>NZ_AP025564.1:0-4016902 GCF_022845715.1 Raoultibacter timonensis | reverse complement strand
GGCGAACGGAAATGGGTATCGATTATACGCTCTCGATGAGATTGTAGTAAAAATACGCACGGTCGGCAAAGGAGTAGGCAAAGAAGCTAGAGGGAATTCGCTACTTGGAACCCTAAATCGGTCAAGATGCGTTTCTGATTCACCGTTTTCTCGATAAGACCGTATTCCTCGAGCTTTTTCAGCGTCACGTAGGTGCTCGACTGAGGCATACCGGTCAGGTTGACCAGATCGGTGACACCGAGAGCTCCTTCATGAAGGAAGAAGGGTAGAAATTCTTTCTCCCGAGCACTGAGGGGAGGTGTGAGCGATTCTATTCTCGGCTGATGCTGCTGTTCCTTCTGCGGGGGAGCAAGGCTTACCGTTACGACGGCTCCGCACTCGAGATTATCTTCGATCGTGATGGTGCCGTTGGAAAAATCGAGGTAGTCCTTGACGATGGGCAACCCGGAGCCAACACCCCTAATATAGTGCTTCATGGGTTCTATGGCCGAAGTGAATCCAGGTAGTTGGGCTTTGTTTTTGTTTGCTATACCCGGCCCCTGGTCGGAGAAACGAATCGTTTTTCCCTGATCGAGAATCGAAACGATGATTTCGGAGAACTGAGCGTGAATGAAGTTTTCCGACACTTCGCGAATGACGGTATAGGGAATGGTCCCCCCGGAAAGCTTTGCTTGCTCGTAAATTTTCGATGCAAGGTTTTCAATGAACTCCGCCGTGGTGTTCGGTTGAATTTCGATGACACGAGGGGCGCTTCTCAGATCGTCGTAGACCGCGATGCGGGCGATGGTTTCAACGAACGTGTAATTGAAATCCGCCTTATTCCCATCAGCGGATTTAGAAGCAATGTTCTGGTCTGTCGGCACGGTATTCAGAAAAATTCCTTGTAGTTTCAAGCTATTTCAGTAAATTATTCAGCAGTATTCAGACATATTCACACGATTTCAGCGAGACTTCAAGCATTCTACGTGTTTTCAGTCGATTTTTAAGCAAGTATTCAAAATTATTCAAAACGGAAACGTAGTTTTACAGGCACTTTTCCGAGTTATCCACTTTTTATTCAGAAATTGTTGAAAACTCGGAAAATGGATTTCAGGAAACCCGAAATATGGTGAATAACTAAGCGTCGATTGTTGAAATTACTCCTTGACAATTGCCGCGAATGCGTTTTCCCAGATGGATAAAATTCACCTTGGGAAAATATCAAATCTTTGTTCGCTTTTTAACGCAAACGCCCTGCAATGAAATCATCATTACTGGGTATGAATTGAAAAATACCAGTTCATAGTGCATTTTTATCTGAAAACACCCGTATTGGAATCATGAGGTGTGGATGTAAAGAATTTCGAAAACGGATGCTTGACTTTATGCGCTTTCGTGGATTTCCACAGGTCTCTGCGAATGAAAAAATAGTTTTCCCCATTTTCCACAGTCGAAATGAAAAGAAATGTGGAAAACGAGGGAGGTGGTGGCTAAAACAGCGTTTTTCTTTCCATGAAAGAAAGAAAAAGTTGAATAAGGACGTGACTGGCGCTGGGCAGTGAAAAAACAGGAACCATGGGAAAGCCGAATGAACTGGGATAGGGAATATTGGGGACTGCAGTCGGGGTGGAGAAAGACGATACGGAGGAAACGACGAAGAAAATAATGCGGACGCCCGCCGTATGAGGCGGGCGGCGGGGACCGATTGAAATGGTTTGGGCGCGTAGATTGGAGAACGGCGCCCCGTGCCCGCTTGTTATTTGCGATACTGGTTCCATACGATATCGAAAGGGAGCAATCGTGAAGTTCAGCATCAACCAATCCGAATTACAAAATGCACTGACGATCGTCATGAAGGGCGTTTCCACCCGCTCGACATTGCCTATTCTTTCGGGAGTGTACATTCAGGCGCACAGCGATTCCCTCACTCTTCAAACGACCGACCTCGAGCTGTCCATCCAGTACAGCGTCGACGCCCTTGTCGAAGAAGAGGGCGAAACGGTGGTGCCCGGTAAGCTTTTTGCGGAAATCATCAAGAATCTCTCGGATGCAGCAGTACACGTTGCCGGCAACGAGGAAGCCGTCGTCGTTACGTGCGATGCGGCATCGTTCTCGTTGAGGACGCTCGATCCACAAGATTTTCCGGGATTTCCCAAAGTCGACGTACATCAGAGCATCAACATCCCCTTCGATCAATTCTCTACGATGGTGAAACGCGTTGCTCGCGTAGTATCCAAAGACGAATCCCGGGCAATCCTGACCGGCGTTCTGATCACCCTCGAAGATAAACTTCTCAAGATGGTGGCAACCGACTCGTACCGTCTCGCCGTTACCGAAGCCGATGTTCCCGATGATATGGCGGGCGAATTCAACGCCGTGATATCCGGATCGTTCCTTCAAGACATTGCGGCTCTTCCTAAAACCGACAATCCCGTTTCCTTGGCGCTCGCCGACAACCAGATCGTGGTTACCTACTGCAATACCGTGTTCGTCAACCGCCGTATCGAGGGAAATTTCCCGAACTACAAGCAACTTCTCCCGGATGCGTACGTTACGAGGGCTTCGATGAACGTTGGTCACCTGATCGCTGCTGTCAAACGCGCATCACTGCTCAGCAATACGGCTACCCCGGTGAAGTTTGACGTGAATATCGGTTCGCAAACCACGTTGTTGTCAAGCACGGCGCAAGATGTCGGTTCGACGCAGGAAACTCTTTCGTGCGAAGCCGAGGGCGAAGATGTCGAAATCGCGTTCAACTACGCCTATCTGCTCGACGGTTTAAGCGCGGTGACAACCGAAAAAGTGTACCTTGAGGCCCAATCGTCGATGAAGCCGGGGATATTCAAGGCGGAGGAAAGCGAGAACTTCCTCTATCTGGTCATGCCCGTGCGCATTTCATAAAAACCTGCAAGGCGATCCGATACCATCGATGACAACCAGCGCGCCCGATACCAAGGATCTGCGGATCGAATCGGTTAGATTCGACCATTTCAGAAACTATCCGATGTTCAAACTGGACGATGTCGGCCCGCTGACGGTGTTCGTGGGAAGAAATGCCATCGGCAAAACCAACATCGTCGAAGGCATCGAGCTGCTCACCGCGCTCTCGTCGTTTCGCAATCCGACTGCAAGGCAGCTCGTCCAATGGGGAAATGAGAATGCACGGCTCCAGGCAAAGTTTTCAAGCGCATCGCGCGACCTTGATCTCGCATTGAGCATTGCGGACGGTAAAAAGTCCTACACGCTCAACGGCAAGCCGAAGAAGATTCAAACGCTGAAGGGGCTTCTGCCGGCTGTCGCTTTCACTCCCGACGATCTCGATCTTGTCAAAGGATCTCAAGGCAGCAAGCGCGCCGCCCTCGATGCGCTCGGCTCGCAGCTTTCTCCGAACTACTACGTTATACGCAAAGATTACGAAAAAATTCTTCAGCATAAGAACCGCCTTCTGAAAGAAGAAGGATCACCGTCGTATCTCGATGCGGTCGACGAAACGCTGCTCGCGGTCGGCACGCAACTGTACTGCTATAGAAGCTCGTTGTTTGTGAAGCTGCTGCGAGAGATAGAACGGTATTACCGGGAAATCACCGATGGGAGCGAATCGATTCAGGCGGCGTATGTTCCCTCGTGGGAAGAGCACGATCCTGAAAAGACGGAGACGTTCGTCCTCGGCAAAGAGGATGCGCTCGATGCGATGCGCGTTTCTCTGAATGACGGCAGGGAAGAGGAGCGCCGACGCCGCCATGCCGTAATAGGCCCCCATGCCGATCGAATCGAATTCTTCATTGAGGGAAAGAACGCCCGCATATACGGAAGCCAGGGACAACAGCGTTCCATCGTGCTGAGTTTCAAACTTGCGGAAGTGGCGTTGATCCGGGATATGCTCGATCAGAAACCGGTCCTTTTGCTCGACGATGTGATGAGTGAGCTCGACGAACAGAGAAGGAATGCGTTGGTAGGGTTCATATCCGGTGACATCCAGACCTTCATCACGACAACGAACCTCCAATATTTCTCCGAAGACATTCTCGCGCAGGCCCGCGTTATTAGGTTGGGTGCGGAAGATGAGCGATCGATAAAGCGATGATTGCTGTTTTACAGTGAATTATTCGCTGAAACGAGAAAAATGACAAGCAAGGCATCAATCGGCTCTTGTGTGCGTTCTCTGTTGCCTTAAACGCGTTCAAAATCGATACCATCGAACTACTATATATGGTATAATTTGCAGGTTGTCATGCACATCCGCTGACAGCTCATCACATCAAGAAAAATGCAGTACAAAAGGAGCAGTACGTGGCGCAGAAAAATCCTGAGCATTACGATGGTTCGGATATTCAAGTCCTCGAAGGCTTGGAAGCGGTACGCAAGCGTCCCGGCATGTACATCGGCTCGACGGGCCCGCGCGGCCTGCACCATCTCGTGTACGAGGTGGTCGACAACTCTGTCGACGAGGCGTTGGCCGGATATTGCGACAAGATCGAGGTGTGGATACACCCCGACAACTCCGTAACCGTCGCCGACAACGGTCGAGGCATTCCGATCGACAAGCATCCGAAAGAGAAGATACCGACGGTCGAAGTCGTATTAACCATCCTCCACGCCGGCGGTAAATTCGGCGGCGAAGGTTATAAGGTGTCCGGCGGCTTGCACGGCGTCGGCGTTTCGGTTGTCAACGCGCTCTCCTCGCGCGTCGAGGTATTCGTGAAACGCGATGGCGGCGAATACAAGATAGCCTTCGACCATGGCAAAACATCCGAGAAACTCGCGAAAGTCGGTTCGGCGAAGGGTACGGGAACCAAGACCACCTTCTGGCCCGACCCGACCATCTTCACCGAGACGACGGTGTTCGATTACACGACGCTTGCCAACCGTTTCCGCGAGATGGCATTTCTCAACAAGGGGCTCAAGATCGTGCTTTACGACGAACGCGAGCTCGACGACGAGGGAAATCCCAAGACGGAAGTGTTCCAGTATGCGGGCGGCATCCAGGACTTCGTGAAGTTTTTGAACGAAGGCAAGGAAACGCTCAACAAGCCGATCTACTTCGAGGCGGAGAATGAGGACGGCACGGTCGAGGTGTCGATGCAGTGGTCGACGTCGTACTCAACGAACTCGGTGCTCGCGTTCGCCAACAACATCAACACGCACGAGGGCGGCACGCATCTCGACGGCTTCAAGCAGGCGGTCACGCGTACCATCAACGAGTATGCGCGCAACAAAGGCATCCTCAAAGAGAAGGATGCGAATCTTTCAGGCGACGATACGCGTGAGGGTTTGGCGGCCATCATCTCGGTTAAGCTGCATGATCCGCAGTTCGAAGGTCAGACGAAAACCAAGCTCGGCAATACCGAGATCCGCCCGCTCGTGCAGAATGCGGTAACGCAGGGTCTTGCCGAATACCTCGAGGAGAACCCGACTCCCGCGAAGCGTATCATCGGAAAGGCGACGCAGGCGCTGAAAGCGCGCGAAGCCGCGCGCAAGGCGCGCGAGATGACCCGCCGCAAAGGTGTGCTCGATTCGTTCGCGCTCCCCGGCAAGCTCGCCGACTGCTCGAGCAAGAAAGCGGAAGAATCAGAAATCTTCATCGTAGAGGGCGATTCCGCAGGTGGCTCGGCCAAGCAGGCCCGCGACCGCAAGTACCAGGCGATCCTTCCCCTCCGCGGCAAGATCTTGAACGTCGAGCGTGCAGGCTTGCACCGTTCGCTTTCGTCGGATACCATCTCATCGCTCATCACGGCGATCGGCACCAACATCGGCGAAGATTTCGACGCCGATCAGGCGCGCTACCATCGCATCATCATCATGACCGACGCCGACGTCGACGGAGCGCACATCCGCTGCCTTCTGTTGACGTTCTTCTACCGCTATATGCCCGAACTGATCACGCGCGGTTATATCTACATCGCTCAGCCGCCGATCTTCGGACTCAAGAAGAAGAACTCGCGTTCCACGAAGATCGAGCGCTATATCTACGATGAAAGCGCCCTTTCCGCTACGCTTGCCGAATATGACAATCCCGATAAGTTCGACGTCCAACGCTATAAGGGTCTTGGCGAGATGGATCCCGATCAGCTGTGGGAAACCACGATGGAGCCCGAAACGCGCACGCTTTTGCAGGTGAATATCGACGATGCCGCCGAAGCCGAACGCGTGGTGAGCGAACTCATGGGCGACCAGGTGGAACCCCGTAAAGAATTCATCCAGAAGCACGCACGCGACGTGCGGTTCCTTGATATTTAAGGAGAAGGTACGTGACTGACGAAACACAAGATTTCGATTCGACCGACGAATCCGAAGGCGGCGAAAACGCACTGCCCGAGGATCTCGATCGCCTGCTCGAGCGCGCCGAAGATGACGATGATGTTCTCGACAATACGGAATCCGACGATGCCGATTCCGGTCGTGGCGAGATCGGATCGGTTGTATCCGAGGAGATGATGGCGCGGTCTATGATCACCGATATGCCGAGTGCCCATGGCGAGATCGTCGAGGGAGCAAACGGCGGCAACGGTACGATCGTACGCACCGCCTACCTCGGCAAGGAAATGCAGACCTCGTTCCTGGAATACTCCATGAGCGTTATCGTGGCGCGTGCGCTGCCCGATGTGCGCGACGGTTTGAAGCCGGTGCACCGCCGCATCCTCTACGCCATGAACGAGTCGGGTTACACCCCGAACCGCCCCCATATGAAGTCGGCCCGTACGGTCGGCGACGTGATAGGCAAGTACCATCCGCACGGCGATTTGGCTGTGTACGACACGATGGTGCGCCTGGCCCAGCCCTTCTCGATGCGCGTTCCGCTCGTCGACGGCCACGGAAACTTCGGCTCGATCGACGGTGACGGCGCGGCTGCCATGCGTTACACCGAGTCTCGTCTCGACAAGGCCGCGATGGAGCTTTTGCGCGACCTTGAGAAAGAGACGGTCGATTTCCAACCGAACTACGACGAGAGCTTGGAAGAGCCCAAGGTTCTGCCCGCGCGCTTCCCGAACCTGCTTGTCAACGGTTCGAGCGGTATCGCGGTCGGCATGGCAACCAACATTCCGCCGCACAACCTCGGCGAGACGATCGATGCAACGTGTTTGATGCTCGATAACCCCGATGTGACCACCGAAGAACTCATGAAGGCGCTTCCCGGCCCCGATTTCCCGACGGGCGGCATCATCATGGGCCGCAAGGGGATTCTCGACGCGTACGAAACGGGACGCGGTTCGCTCACCATCCGCGCAAAGTGCGAGGTCAAGGAGGGGAAGAACGGCCGCAGCACCATCGTGGTCTCCGAGATCCCCTACCAGGTGAACCGCCAGCGCCTCCTCGAGAAGCTCGGCGAGCTCATTCGCGACAAGAAGCTGCCCGAGGTGTCGAACGTACACGACGGTGCCGACCGCCACGGCATCGACATCATCATCGACCTCAAGCAAAACGCGATCCCGCAGGTTGTTCTCAACAAGCTGTTCAAGCATACCCAGCTGCAGGTGGGATTCGGCGTTATCACGTTGGCGCTCGTCGACGGCGTGCCGCGCGTGCTCTCGCTCAAGGAGACGCTGCATTATTACATTCAGCATCAGCAGGAAGTCATCGTGCGCCGTACTCGCTACGAGCTCGCAAAAGCGGAGGAACGTGCTCATATCCTCGAAGGATTGATCGTCGCGCTCGACAACATCGACGAGGTCATCTCGATCATCCGCTCGTCGCAGACCGATAGCGAAGCGAGCGAGCGTTTGACCGAGCGCTTCGGTCTTACGAAGAAGCAGACCGACGCGATACTCGAGATGCGCCTGCGCCGCTTGACCGGCTTGGAGCGCAACAAGATCGAGACCGAGTTGAACGAACTCCTCGAGAAGATCGCATACTACAAGCGCGTTCTCGGAGACGAGGCGCTTGTGCGCGAGATCATCAAAGAGGAACTCCTCGAGATCAAGAAGAAGTACAACTCGCCGCGCCGCACCCGCATCACCGAAGCGGCTAAGGATTTCGACGTGGAAGACCTTATCGCCGAAGAGGACATGGTCGTTACCGTAACCAAAGCGGGATACGTGAAGCGCCTGCCTGTGAGCACGTACCGTCAGCAGAAGCGCGGCGGCAAGGGCATGCAGGGCGTGAACCTCAAAGACAGCGATTTCGTCGAGCATCTGTTCATCGCGTCGACCCACGCCTACATGCTGTTCTTCAGCACGGCGGGCAAGGTGTATCGCCTGAAGGTGTACGAGCTTCCCGAAGCCTCGCGTCACGCGCGCGGCACGGCGATCGTAAATCTGCTGCCGCTTTCCAAGGGCGAAACCATCTCGGCGGTCATTGCGACCAAGGATTTCCCCGAAGACGAGTACCTCATGTTCGCCACTTCGCACGGCATGGTGAAGAAGACCTCGATGAGCCTGTACGATCGTACGCGCCGCGACGGCCTCATCGCCATCAATCTCAAGGACGACGACACCTTGATTTCGGTCAAGCGCGTTGCCCAAGGCGAGAAGGTCATGATGGTATCGTCGGCCGGCAAAGCGATCATGTGGGACGAGGGCGAGGCCCGCGCCATGGGTCGCGACACGATGGGCGTTCGCGGCATGACCGTGGCTCCCGGCGTGCGCGTGCTCGGCATGGAGATCGCCAAACCCGGAACCGAGCTGTTCGTGATCACCGAGAAGGGCTTCGGCAAGCGAACCCCGGTTGCCGAATACCCCGAGCATCATCGCGGGGGCCAGGGCGTCTTCACGATCACAATGACTGAGAAGAAAGGCCTGCTCTCGGCCATGAAGATCGTCCGCGACACCGACGAGCTCATGATCATCTCCGAAGAGGGCGTAGTCGTGCGCACCCCGGTCAAGGGCATCTCGCAGCTCGGCCGCTCGACGCAGGGCGTGTGCGTGATGAAGGCCTGCGAAGGCGATAAGGTGACAGCGGTTGCCATTTCGACGGCGGGTAAGAAACGCAAGGCTCCGAAGACCGTTGACGAACCCGAGACGATCGTGGATGCGCAAGACGATATTCACAGCTCGCTCGACGGTGAGATCAGCGAAGCCGACATCGACATCGACGACGATGACGAAGGCGACGAGGACGAGGAGTAAGGGTTCCTTACCGCATCTGAAAAGTGCTCGATATTCGAACGCCGGACGGGAGTAATCCGTCCGGCGTTCTTTTTGATTCGTGAGGTGTACGAACAGATGTTTCACGTGAAACATCGGAGCTTGCAATGGCGGCTAAGGGGCATTGTCTCTGCTATATACTGAAAGCAACGATTCTCGATGATAGCTCTATGCGGGAAGGGTGGGAATATGCACGCGGCAAATCAATCTGAAATGACGCGGAAGCAGCCGATGGCGAAGCTTTTTCTCGGATTGAGTGGAGTATCGTTTGCCGCTACGGTGCTGCCGTGTTTTCTGAGGATGTCTTCTAGTGAAGCGGTCATGGTGGGCGTAGCGGGTTTCGGAACATCTTCGGGATCGGTGTTTATCGGTGGATTGATTGGCGGATTCGCTGCCTTGCTCGTGAATACCTCTCGCCTCAATGATAGGGCGAAGAATGCGGCAATTACGAGTTTGGGGGCCGCGCTCTATCTCTTGGGCTATGTGGCGATGATTGCACTCCGTTCTCATGTTAAA
Organism: Raoultibacter timonensis; assembly: GCF_022845715.1. Classification (NCBI taxonomy): domain Bacteria; kingdom Bacillati; phylum Actinomycetota; class Coriobacteriia; order Eggerthellales; family Eggerthellaceae; genus Raoultibacter; species Raoultibacter timonensis. The sequence continues at coordinate 4,007,327 of NZ_AP025564.1, read as the reverse complement.
TTTGAAGTAGCGGGCTTTGTTTTCGGCATTGGCGTCGCTTTCCTCAGTATCGGCTGGTTGCTGTGCTTGGAAGTGCGTGATTTCAGGCAAACGCTCGCGCAAACTGCCCTTGTCGTGGTCTGCGCGGTAGTGGTTGTTCAGGCGCTTTGCTTGATTCCCGAGGGGAGCAGGGTCGTTTTTTCGCTCGTCCTGTTGGTTGTCGGCATGGCGGAACCGATTCGCTCGCTATGGGCAAATAGGGGCTCGGATCCTCGACAGCTGGTATGCCGCAGCGATGGTAACGATGATTACGACGGATTGTTTTCTTCGAGGCCTTCTTTCGCCGAAGTGTTCAAGGCTCTCTCTTCGTCTATGATCGGTTTATCTATCTTCGCGGTATATTCGAACGCGCTCCAGGTTCCCTTTCCGAGCGTAGACGTATCGGGAACGTCGCTCGGTCTCGGCGTAGCCTCCTTGCTGATCTTTCTCGCTACCCGATTCGGAAAGAAGAAGTTCGCCGCGCCGTTCATCTATTGGGTTCTTTTCCCGGCGATTGCAGCCGTGCTTTTGATTCTCGATAGTTTTCCCGTTAATTCGCAAGCATTCATGGTCGGTGCGGGTGGCATTACCGTCTTTTTCTCGGGATTGGGGTTGTTTGCTGTTGCGTTCCTCCTCATCGCAAATCGGCAGAATCAGCTATCGCCGTATTGGTCTGTCGGGTTGTCGTTTATCGCGTTCTCGTTTTCGGGTTTCATCGGTTGCATGCTGAGGGAAAGCGAGCTTTCAACCGACGAGAGAGGATCGCTCCTTTTGGTTCTTTCGACTTCGTACATGGTGTATCTGCTGTTCTCTCCTGCATTGCAGCTTTGGAAAATGAGGAAATCTTCTCCGGTGCGGACGGACGGAAGCGTAATGGGATCGGATGACATCGATGGCGTTTGCACACGACTTGCTCAGCGCTACGGCTTGTCTCGTCGGGAAGAAGAAGTGCTCGCATACGTGGGACAAGGGTACAATTCCCCTTACATTGCCAAGATGCTCTTCATCTCCGACAGCACGGTGCGGAGCCATCTGAAAAGCATTTACCGTAAAACGGGGGTGCCCTCTCGAATGGATTTGGTCGATCTGATCAGAAGGGAAAGCGCCTCGTGAGACGAGGGGCGAGACGCTTTCCCGCTTGTTTGTTGTTCCGAGGGAAGCCGACTTATGATGTGGCTACGTACTCACCCGTCAGCTTGCCGAGCGTGTGAGCTATGGTGAGGCTCTGCCCGGCGATCGAGGTGAAGTACTGCCACCCGAACCGCCCACCCGAGGCGTTGCCCGCCGCGTAGAGTCCTTTGATGGGGCGATAGTCTTCTCCGAGAACGGCACCGTTCTGGTCGATGAGAAGTCCGCCGACGGTAACCATCAGCACGCCTACAGCCTTTGTCCCCCCGTATGCGTAGTAGGGAGGTTTGTTGACGGGGATCATGAGCGAGGGGTCTTTTCCGAAATCCTCGTCCGAGCCTTGCTCGCACAGCTCGTTGTACCGTTCGATCGAAGCGACGAAATTCTCGAGCGCTTCGCCTTCGTACCCTAGATAACCTCCCAGCGTTTCGTAGTCGTCGGCAGCGTAGACGACGGCTCCAGCTCCCATCGCCTTGTTGGCTCCCGCCTCGGTTTCCGCTGCTTCTTCGCCGTCGGCTGAACCGTTCGGTCCGCCTGCATACGCCTTATCCATGGTTTCATGCAGGGCGTCGTACCCCAATGTAGTGTCGAACCCCATGTGCCCGAACGCCTGGACTTCCAAAAGTTCCTCGACGTTGCTGTCGAATACCGTGACGATCATGCCGTCGGGTTGGCGGGCGCCAGGAAGGGCCATGATCTCCGTCGATCCGAAACCCTCGTTGCTGTAGCGATAGCCGTCTGCGTTTATCCAGAGTGCTGCGGTTGCACCAAGCGGGTCGGTGGGGGAATCACAGGGGTACCAATAGGCTCCGTCCATGGTGCCCATGCAGGGATCGAGCCTGCCGCCGGCCCAGTATCCCATTTGGATACCCGACCCGTCGCGATCCATCATGTTGGCCATCGCATCGTTCGCGCCCATGGTTTGCTTGATCTCGTACAGAAGATCCTCGCGCATCTCCTCGTTCGAACCGAATCCGCCGGTTGCTATGATGACGCCCTTCGACGTGTTCACCTTCACATACCCTTGCGGCCCTTCTCCGATTGCTCCGATCACGGCACCGTCCGCGTCGGTTACCAGCTGGACGCCTTTCGTCTCGAACAGCACCTGCCCGCCGCTCTTCTCCGCCGCGTCGACGCATCGTTTGAGGGCGGCTTCGAGCATTCCGTCGCCAGCGGTTGCGGTGCCGACCCACGATTTCATGCCTCCGAACTCGCGCATGTGGGGTCCGTTCTCGGACAGGCACCGAACGGAGAAGGATTTGTAATCGTCTTCGCTCAGGTTGTCGAAGATCCAATCGAAAGTAGCGCCGCAGTTCTTCGCGTAGTTCATGATGAGCGCGGGATTGGATCGGTTATTCGAGCGCAGCTGCCAGTCGTTTACGAATTCGATGGTGTCGACTTCCGGTACTCCGACGCTCTTGAGGTACGAGGAGTTGATGTGTCCCATCTGGAATCCCTGGAACGACCACGCGTCTTGTGCCGCCGTGTCCATGCCAAAGGCAACCGCACCTGCCTCAGCCGCCGCGCGCAGTGCGCAGCAGCCCGCGTGGCCGAGGCCGATGACGAGCACGTCGCAATCGTACGTGTCTACGATGTCGCTTTCGGGTATATCGCTCGGCGGCGTCCTCCACGAAGCGGTGCTTTCGCTTGCCGAAGCGGTAGAGTTTGCCTTCGTCGACGATCCTTCTTCAGATGAGGGAGAACATGCCGACAAGGCCCCCGCCCCGGCAATCCCCAATGCGCCCAATCCTGCTCCCCGAATAAAGCTTCTCCTTGAAATAGTCCCCATCAGGATTCCTTTCTGTTGCTGTGTTCTTGGCTAAAGGGGAAACCCCGCTACCAACATCGCATGCAGCGCCGCGCAGTGGAATCAACGGAACGTGGAAAAATGCTTACCAGCAGATCAAACCATAGACGGAATGGGTGATTTCGTTCATAGGGGAATAGCGCCGCGCAGAGGACGGCTCTTGTTCGCCTTTATCCTCGGGGCTTATTCGTCGAAATCTTCGGGCGCGAGGTCCTCGACGAATTTACGGAACTCTTCGACTTCGGCCTCTTTGTCAGGATTCGATTTGAACACATAGGGAAACGAAGCCCGCTCGAGAACGTCCTCGTTCATGTAGATCGGAGCTTCTTGGCGAATAGCGAGAGCGAGTGCATCGGAAGGGCGTGCATCGAGTTCGATGAGACGGCTGTGCTGTCGGAGTACCAGCTTGGCGTAGAAGGTCGGACCGTTCACCTCGTTAATAAGCACATGATCGATGCGCGCATCAAGATTGGTGAGCGCATCGAGAAAAAGATCGTGCGTCATCGGACGTGAGAAACGGGCCTTTTCAAGGGCGATGCCCATTTGGGTAGCCTCGTTGACACCGATCCAGATGGGTACAATGCGAAACTTGTTGTTTTGCGAAGCCTCCTCAACGGGCTGGAGCACGATGATCGAGGGGGAAGGTGCGCTCGACACGATGAGCGTTTGTATTTTAACGGGAACCATGGCACCTCCTTGCGATTGAGCGGCATATCGGTCGGGTTTTGCTTTCGACCGTATCCGTGCTAGTATGGTAACAGAAAAAAGTTCTTGACCCGCCGACTTGTCTTGTTATACAGTGTTCAGGCACTTTTTTTACGGGCCCGTAGCTCAGTTGGTTAGAGCGCACGCCTGATAAGCGTGAGGTCGCTGGTTCAAATCCATTCGGGCCCACCATTTTTTGCGATAAACGCTCCACCGTGAGCCGAGTTTGCCGGTGGAGCGTTTATTAATGAAGACGTGATGGAAGTGCATCCGGGAAGCCGGAACCCAATCGTGGGGCTTTAGCTCAGCTGGGAGAGCGCGGGCTTTGCAAGCCTGAGGTCAGGGGTTCGATCCCCCTAAGCTCCACCATGAAACGCACAGCAGCCGATCTTGGTCGGCTGCTTTTTCTTTATTTTGGCTTTTTGTTTGAAGATTAGTCGCTCTCAGCTAAAACGTTTCTCGCTGCGATTCTCCCGAAGAGTACAGATGCGGTATGGGGTTGCCGTCGAGATCCAGTATCTGTGCCTTTTCGTTTCGCCGAGGCCCGCCGTCGGTATTGAGAATTTCTGGCATACACTTCACCGCGTAAAACGGCGGTGTGTCTATTGAGACGAGCGTGTCAGGGGGACGGTAGAAGCGATCGTCTTCTCCCTTGGCGCAGCTTTCGTTCCATATGGTGATCGTATTCACAAGTTCGTTAACCGGTACGCCCATCTGTTCTGCAAGCTCCTCTATGGAGTTGGCCTTGTACCCGTATCCGTCGGCTACCGGGTCGACCTCGTACTCGTTATCGGTCGTCTGCGTCTGCGTGGTGAGCGTGTTGCTCGACGCGTATTTTCCGAGATAGGCGCTTTTCGACAATCCGTTGCTGTCGAAAACGAACCACGATGTGCTTGGTTGAGGCAGACATGCCCAGTCACCGCCGAAGTTTTGATGCCCGTGCCTGCATCCGTAGTTCAAGGAGATATCCGTTCCCACCCAATCGCCGAACATGGTGGTGCCATCCCAATCCATATAATAACGTCGTCCGTTGATGCCGACACTGATGCCCTGATTCTTTTTGAGCATCCGATAGGGAGCCATTTCCGATCCGTCTAGTTTGACGGCGTTGTTCCATCCGCCGGCATAGCTGTTCATGTGCCACATATCGGCTCCGAGCTTTCCGCAGATTCGGTGTCCGTCACCGGTGTTGCAGAGGCCTGCCGCTGGGTGGGCTTTGGGATAAGAGAGATAGTCTTGGATCATGACGCTATCGTTTTCGAATCCTCCGCAACACATGATGACGCCTTTGTTTGCTTTGGCGTATACGGTTTTGTTCTTGTACTCGTAAGCTCCTCCGAGTACTTTCTTTGATTCGGGGTCTTGCACCAATGCGACGAGAGGCGCTTCGTTCAAGCGCGTTACAGAATCAGCACGCTGCTCAAGTGCGGCATTGAGGAATTTCACGACATGGGTCATATCGTTTTCGTCCTCTTTGTTGAAGCTGAAGAGTTCGGTTGCCGTTGCATGGGGCAATTCGCCCCATTCCCAGTTAGTACCGGCATAGTCGACGAGCATGTCGTCGGTAGCTCCAAGGGCTTTGAGCCATTCTTTGTGGTGTACGATCTCGTCAGCGTAAGCTTTGAGCACGGTATCGGGGGTTCCCGAGAACTCTCCTCGCAACTCTTTCATATATTCGAACAGGCTCTCCGCATCGCTTCCTGAAAAGATAATGCCCGAAGAGAAAATGCTGTTCCCATTGCCGAGGTTTGAATTTCCCTTTTCGAGCAAAAGGGTTCTTGCTGTATCCCCTTCGGTAGAAACCGTAAGTGCAGCTGCCATTCCCGCTGCTCCTGCCCCCACGACAACGACATCGTATTCTTCGTCCCAGGCGATCTCGTTTGGTGATTGTGCCGAATCGTTTTGCGCGGTCTGCGCCGAACAGCCCATCATTCCCGCCGCCGCAGCGCCCAAGGCCGCTATTCCCGCAGCTTTGATGAAACTTCGACGCGTTTGCAGTAAATCGTCCCTCATATGACCCTCCTTCTCGCGATCTTTTCCGAACGGGCTTGAAAAAACCTAGGCCGCCCGTCCGATCGAAGACCATCCTATGGGTAAAGACGAGGTGAGAAAGCCTCCCAAAAGGAGACAAGAGGAATAATCTTGTCACCCGAAAGAGGGACAATCCAAGAAGGGAGTATTCAGCCGAGGAATATCGTGAGAGAATCGAACGCAGGGATGGGGGTCTATGAAAGCGTCGAAACTACGCACATATTTCGTTGATTCGATCGGGCTTTGGGGTTGGTATGGGTTCGCCCATTGGGCGAGCTCTCGGATCTATCTGGTGTCCACTGACGTATGGTGGTGCAACCAGTTTGGATTCTGCGGTTTATCTTGCATCGCGATAGCTCTCTGCTTGGTCATGGCGGGCAAAAACAGAATTCCCTATCGGGTTATCGATTGGCTATGCCTTGCTTGCACGCTCGTAGGATTATGCGTCCTGAGTCAAGAAGACCTGTGGGGTATGGAATTTCCCCTCATCGTTTTCAGCGTATTCTCGGTAGGATTCTTCATGGCATGGTTCGTTGTGAGATGGGCTTCGAGATATGCCGCCATGGGCGCAAAGGAAATGCTCATCAGGGTGCTTCTCGCCATTATCATGATATCGATTCTAAAGATGGTGAGCTACGGGTTGCCGCTTTTTCTGCTTCCCCTGTTGTACGGGATGGTGCTCTTTGCTCTGACGATTCTTACGAAGGAAATCAAACCCCTCGAAGAGCCAGTACCGAATTCTGAAGCGCGCTATACGGTAAGAACCATTCTGTCATTGTGGCAAACGATTCTTTCGATCATGCTTTTCTTCATCCTCTGGTCGTTTCTCAACATGACATTCAATATCAACGTAGGACATATATCACGCAGCGGCTATTCCTCCGTATACCTCATAGCCGCCGCTCAAATCATCGATATCGGTTTCAGTCTATTCATGCTTCTTTGGATGTTCCGGCTAAAACGAGCAATCGATTGGACTTTATTCTGGCAAATAGCGTATTTCGTGCTTGCGGTAGGTCTTTTGGCAATGTCTCTATTTGGGACGACCCAGGTCGTGCAGGTGTTTCTCAGTGCGGCTGCGGAGCTCGTTTTCATGTTCCTCGTTTACTTTCTCACACGGCTGGGCAGAAAAAGTGCATATGAGCCGCCGTTGGTGATGGCAGTGGGGTATGCGTTCATTTCTCTCATAGATTGGACGGTGCGCGCTTGTGTCTCCTACTTTAAATTCGGGTTCACCGATACGCCGCTTGTACCGGTTTTCCTTTTCGTAATCCTGTTCACCATCGTGTTCTTTTTACCTGCGCGGTCGCCGGGAATGCAGCTTCTTACCTCCGAGTTAGGGGAAACCGTGCGAGGGGAAAATCTTGATAGTGAACGTTGTCGTGCGTTGGCGAAGAAAAAAGGTTTGTCGTCGCGAGAGTTCGAAGTGCTGGTTCTGCTTTGCAGGGGACGATCGGCTCCCTATATTGCAGAAACGCTGTACCTTTCCGAAAATACGGTGAAAACGTATCGCAAAAGGATATACCAAAAACTCGGTGTCCACGATAAGCAGGAACTACTGGATTTGATTGATGCTCATGAAAAATAACTCGAATGAAGAATAATGAATAGCTTCCTTGTGCGGAACCTGCGATGCCCGCCGTGTATCGATTCCCCAGTTCGCCATGCGTGGTAAGATACGCACTGCGATTGACCGTAAAGCGACCACAGGATTGAAGATGAATCGGCTCGAAGCATTGCGTATTCTCGGTCTCGATGAAGACGCGACGATTGACGACATCAAAACCGCATACAAGGAAACTGCGCAGATCCTGCATCCGGACCGCTTTGCCACGAACAAGAAGCTGCAGGAGCGGGCTACCGAACAATTCAAGAACCTGCAGGAAGCCTACGAGTACCTGACGAGCGGCAAGGGATCGAAGGCGACGCGCGCCGCAAGTTCGTCGAACTCTCAGAGAAGCGGCGGCTACTCGGCCGCCAGCCAGCTCGAAGCACGGCTTGCGGGCATCGCGGCAGCGCGCACGCAGTTGGTCGCGCAGCGCGACGTCGTGCTCGACGAACGTCGCAACGGCATGCTCATGGCCGGTATCGGCGCCATCGTTGCCCTGTTCACGGGTCGCCGGCCGTTCGGCTTGTTCGGCATCGTCGCGGCAATCGCATCGGCCGCTACGGTTTGGGGCATCGTGTCGATCGTGTCCGCTCAGCGGACGCTTAGCAATCTCGATACTCATATCCAGGAGCTCAACGCCGAGCAGCGTCGCATATCCGACGAGCTCGACGACCTCTGATCGACGAGAATCACTCGGCAAGAAAACAGAAAGAAGCAGAATGAAACAAGAAAACATCCGCAACGTCGCGATCATCGCGCACGTCGACCATGGCAAAACCACGCTGGTTGACCGCCTCCTCTACACGAGCGGGGTGTTCAGGGAGAATCAGCAGGTTGAGGAACGCGTGCTCGATTCCAACGACCAGGAACGCGAGCGCGGCATCACGATCCTGTCGAAGAACATCTCGGTCCGCTACAAGGACGTCAAGATCAACGTTATCGATACGCCGGGCCATGCCGACTTCGGCGGGGAGGTGGAGCGCGTTCTCAACATGGCCGACGGAGCGCTGCTCATCGTCGACGCGTTCGAGGGCCCGATGCCTCAGACCCGTTTCGTGCTGCGCCATGCGCTGAGCCTGGGGCTGCGCATCGTGCTCGTCATCAATAAGATCGACCGTCCGGGTGCACGCCCCGAAGAGGTGGTCGACGAGGTATTCGACCTCATGGTCGAACTCGAGGCATCCGACGAACAGCTCGATTTCCCGATCATCTACGCGAGCGCCGTAAACGGATACGCCCGCTATGCTCCCGAAGACGAGAACATGAACATGATCCCCCTCTTGGAGACGATCCTCAAAGAGGTTCCTGCTCCCGATTGCGAACCGAACGGCCCCGTTGCGCTGCAGATCTGCACGGTCGACCACTCGAGCTTTGTCGGACGCATCGGCGTCGGGCGCCTGTTCTCGGGCACCATCCATAAAAACGAGCCGGTACTCGTTATCAAAAACGACGGAACGCGCTACAACACCGCCATCAAGGAGGTGTTCACCTTCGAGGAGCTCGGCAAGAAGAAGCAGCTCGAAGTACACGCCGGCGATATCGTGGCAGTGGTCGGCGTCGACGATGCCGACATCGGCGACATGGTGACGAGCCGCGAACATCCGGTCCGCCTCGATCCGATCGAAGTCGAAGAGCCCACGATGGCCGTCGTCTTCGAAGCGTCGACGAGTCCGCTTGTGGGTCGCGAGGGCGAGATCGTGGGCGCCCGCCAACTCAAAGAACGCTTGATGCGCGAATCTGAGAGCAACATCTCGATGCGCATCGCAGAGCTCGAAGACAAGACGGGCGTGGAAGTTGCGGGCCGCGGCGTACTCCACCTCTCGGTGCTCATGGAGACCATGCGTCGCGAGGGATTCGAATTCCAAGTAGGGCGCCCGCGCGTGCTTATCAAGAAGGACGCGAACGGAAAGAAGATGGAGCCCATCGAGGAGGCCACGGTCGACACGCCGAGCGAATACGCCGGTAAGGTGATCGAGGTCTTCGGCAGCGCCGGCGGCGAGATGGCCGACATGTTCCAGCGCGGCGATCAGACCCATCTCGTATTCAAGATCCCCACGCGCGGAACGATGGGACTGCGCACGCGCCTGCTCAACGCGACGCGCGGCGAGGCCAACATGTTCCATCACTTCTCCGAATACGGTCCGTACCGCGGCGATTTCAACGGTCGCAAGAACGGTTCGATGATCTCGATGTCCACCGAGAAGAGCGTTGCATACGCACTCGATACGCTGCAGGAACGCGGCCGCTTGTTCGTGGGACCGGGCGAGGATTGCTACGAGGGCATGATCGTGGGGCAGTCGGCCAAGGAAGGCGATATGGTCGTCAACATCGCCAAGAGCAAGCAGCTCGGCAACCAGCGTTCGTCGGGTGCCGACAAGGCGATCCAGCTTACGCCGCCGATGACGTTTACGCTTGAAGAAGCGCTCGAGTACATCGAGGACGACGAGCTCGTTGAGGTGACGCCCAAGAGCATCCGCCTTCGCAAGCGCATCCTTTCGGCTGTCGAGCGCAAGAAGGCCAACAAGAACTGACCTGCTTAGGCAGGCGCCTGCAAACCAGGACGAGGGGCCCGGGAAAATCATTCTCGAGCCCCTCTTGTATGAGCGGCTTTAAGGAGCTTCGCGTGTGCGTCAACGTGCCAAATCAAGACGAAAGCGCTCTTCGCGGCAATCAATACTCCGTACGGAGTATCTGGGCATGCACATTGAAATTGCCAGCAGTTTCGGGCGACAATGCGCATGAATCGTTTTTATCCCTTGTTTGATCAGGTAAAATTGCAAGAATTCTAAGATTGTATACAAAGATTCTGATACCCAATAAATTACATATATAGGCGGGATGAGAAGTGAAAATGGGCTTCTTGTGCAGGGCTTTAGCCCGTTATCGGCGCTGTGCGAAAATAGCGGATACCGTATAAGACTCCATGCCGACGGGCATGTACGAGGGAAGGTACTATGAAAGCATCTAGATTAGCCAGGTTCGTGTGCGCGGCGGGCATCGTTTCCGCTTGCGTAGTTGGCCTTGCCGGTTGCGCCGACAATTCAAATCCGAGTGGATTGACCGGCGGCACCGCCGCAACGGTCAACGGGGTCGAGATTCCCGAAGACACGGTAACCACCTACATCCAGTCATTCAGGGCTACCTATGGAATGGATACCGAGGACGCGTGGGGCGAGTGGCTTGCCGAGCAGGGCATGACGCCTGAGACGGTCCGCGAAGAGGTTATCAACTACTACGCGAGCCAAGAGTTGGTGAAGCAGGGCGCCGAGGAAAACGGTGCCACGGTCGATAGCGCGAAGATCGACGAAACCATCAACAACATGAAGGCGAACTACGGAACCGACGAAGAGTGGCAGTCTGCCCTTTCGAGCGCAGGTACCACCGAAGAAGCGTATCGTGAATCCGTTGAGCTCGCTTTGACTGAAGCCGCTCTCAAGGAAGCGGTCGGAACTGCCGACGCTCCCACCGACGAAGAGCTCCTCGAGTACTGTGCCATGTACGACGGTGCTCGCCGTTCTTCTCACATCCTGTTCAATACCGATGACGAGGCTACCGCACAGGAAGTGCTCGACAAGATCAACAGCGGCGAACTCGATTTCGTCGATGCTGTGAAAGAATACTCGCAGGATTCTGGTACTGCCGAGAAGGATGGCGATGTGGGTTGGGATAAGTTGAGTTCCCTTATCTCCGAGTACACCACGGCGCTCGGCGAGCTTGAGAAAGACCAAGTGAGCGGTCTTGTGGAAAGCCAGTACGGATGGCACATCATCAAGTGCACCGATGTGTTCGAGGTTCCGGAAGACGGTTTGACAAGCACCGATCAGGTTCCTTCCGAGATTCTCGAGAGCGTGCGCACGAGCCTCACCAGCCAGAAGGAATCCGAGGCGTTCAACAACTGGTATACCGAGTACAAGGAGAGCGCTGAGATCGTTATCAACGACATGCCCTCCAACGTTCCCTATAACATCGATATGACGAAGTATCAGACCGACGAGGGAACCGATGGGTCGACCGATGGTTCCACCGATGGTAACGCGACCGACGGGGCTACCGATTCCGGCGACAATGCGGATGCTGCCAACGGGGCCGATGCCAACGCTTCCGACGGCGATGCATCCGGCAGTGCCGACGATCAGTCCAACGCCGCAGACGGCAGCGGATCTGGCGACGATGCGGCGAACGGCGAATCAAACGGAGATTCATCGGGTAGCCAGCAGCCTGCCGAAGCAGCATAAGCTTCGACGCGCGCTTGAATACCAGGCTATCCCATAGCGCTAAGACGCAACCGCTTCTGCATTTCGCAGAGGCGGTTGTTGTTCGTTCGGGCAATCCGATTCTCTCGATCGATTCGTTCACGCTTCATGAAGGCGAGAACATCGCGATCCTCGGCCCGAACGGGTCGGGGAAGTCGACCTTTATCAAGCTCATTACGCGCGAGGTGTTCCCCTTGCATCGCGACGACCCGCCCGTCCTCTTTCGCGGAAGCGAAAGGGTACTGCTGAGCGATATCAAGAAGTGCATCGGCGTGGTGTCATCGACCATGCAGGATCAGATAACGGTTCATCTGCCCGTTATCGATGCGGTGTGCGGCGGTTTGTTCGGAACGCTCGGAATACTGCCCCAGCACACGGTGTCCGATCACTCGATGGCTCAGGCATATCGGGCGATGGAACTGCTCGATGTTGCCGATCTTGCGGATCGCGACATCAAAACGCTTTCGACCGGCCAGGCTCGGCGCGTGCTGTTCGCGCGGGCGCTCGTGCACGATCCCCAGGTACTCGTGCTCGATGAACCGTGTACGGGGCTCGATCCCGAGGGAATGTTCCATGTGAGGCAGAGCATACGGGCTCTTGCCCAGGCAGGCAAGTCGATCGTGCTCGTTACCCATTATCCGGAAGATATAGTGCCCGAAATCACCCGTCTCGTACTCTTGAAAGGCGGTCGCCTATACGCCGATGGCCCGAAAGAAGAACTGCTTACCGACGCAACGATGACCGCATTGTTCGAGGTACCTTTGCAGATTCAGCGGAGAGGTGGATATTATTCGCTTGTGAGCGAATACTAGCTGAGGTATACTACGTATCCGCTGCTGCTTTTACGGGCTATGAAAGACGTGCGGCGGCCACGAACGGCTGAATGGAGAGATGACCGAGCTGGCCGAAGGTGCACGATTGGAAATCGTGTGTGCGCCAAAAGCGTACCTAGGGTTCGAATCCCTATCTCTCCGCCAGATGAACATCGCGTTTCGGCGCGTGATCATAGGGTGCTCGCACCCGAAGGTGCTGGAAACGGTGCCTGGCAGACGATCGACGTTGTCGACGATCTGCCGAAGCCTTGATAGGTCGACTCTGAAAACCGAGGAGGCCTGCCCCAAGCGGAGGGGTGGCAGAGTGGTTGAATGCGGCGGTCTCGAAAACCGTTTCACCGGCAACCCCGGTGACGAGGGTTCGAATCCCTCCTCCTCCGCCAGTTTTAATGCGAACGGCCCCGCGTGAAGCGAGGCCGTTTTTTCATACCGGATCTGTCTATCGGGTCGGGGGCGCTCGGCGCCCGATCGACGCGATGCCGAAGTCTCTCTCACCCAGCCTTTCTCCGAACCTCGCGGCGCAAGGTTCATACGGGAGACCCCGCCTTGGCAGGTGGGGTCTGGATGCTGGGAGGAAAACGCAACGTTACGCGGTCTGCTCGTTGGCGGCGTTCTGGCCCGCGATGCGGCCGTTCACCAAGCAGTCGGCCGTAGCGCACGACCCCAAACGGCAGGCACCGTGGATGCCTCCCACTGCTTCGCCTGCTGCGTACAAGCCGGGGATAACTTGAAGATTCATATCGACCACGCGGCAGTCGAGGTCGGTTTTTACGCCGCCCATGCAGTGATGCACCTTCGGCCACAGGCGTACGCCGTAGAACGGAGCCTCGTCGATGGGCTGGGCGTCTTCCGGGATGGGCTTTCCGAAATCTTCGTCGATCTTATTCTCGACAAACGTGTTGTAACGAGCGATTTCCTCCTTCACGGCATCGACGGGCATGCCGTAGTGTTCGGCCGCCTCTTCGATGGAAGCAAATTCGGTGGTGATACCGGCCTTGATGGCGCTTTCGAGTCCGCTTCCTCCGTCGTACAGCGCTTTCTTGCACGTAATCTGCACGCACGGCTGTCCGGTTTCCAGAATGGCATCGGCATAGCGCTTGCGGTCGGTCAGTTCGTTGACGATTCGCTTGCCGGTGGCAACGTTCAGCGTGGGGGCGTAGCTTGCCTGCCCGTCGGTGTAGAAGGCGGCAACTCCGTACCCTTGCTCATCGGGGCTCATGAAGGGAAGGAGTTGGATCCAGTCGGTGTGCACCGCCATCGCTCCAGCGGCGACTGAAGCGCGCAGGCTCTCTGCTGTAGCTCCTTCCTGGTTCGTGCAGTCCACCGTATCGTCGAGTCGGGGGTCTTGCGCTTGGCGGAATTCGAGGTCGCGCCCGAATCCTCCGGCGGCCAACACGACGGCTTTTTTCGCCTTGATGGCGACGGGCGTGCCGCTTTCCGTGTCGTTGCCGCTCGGCTTGTCATGGACGATGGCTCCGATGACGCGTCCGCTCTCATCCTTCACCAGGTCGGTGAGCATCCGCTTCGTCTCCACCTCGACGCCCATTTCTTTGAGTTTCTCAGCGAAGGGGCCGGTGACGTTCGCCCCGCCGCCTTCTCCTTGTGCAATGGAGCGCATAACGGTGTGGCCGCCGTACGGATAGAGGAAGTGCTCGCCCTCGTCGTTCGTCGCCCAGGTCGCGCCCATCTCGAGGGTCCACTCCCACGTCTCGTTGGACTTCTCGGCGATCACGCGACACTTTTCCTTGTCGTTCAGATACAGACCCGCCACCATCATATCGTCGACGTATTGCTCAACCGAATCCTGTACGCCCTCACGCTCTTGTACGCTGGAATTGCATACGGCGAAGTCGCCGGCCGCGAGAGCGGAGTTGCCGCCTATGCGCGCCGTTTTCTCGATGACCTTAACATCGGCGCCGGCATTCTTCGCTTCGAGCGCCGCAGCAAGGCCCGTGTAACCGCTGCCTACGACGAGTACGTCGCATTCCTCGTCCCATTTCGTATCGGCACCGTTCGTGGTAGCCGATGCGGTTTTCTTATCCTGCGGCGTGCAGCCCGCTAAGCCCAGTCCGGCAAGCACTCCTGCTGCGGCTGCTCCGGTAATGAACGAACGGCGCGATACTCCCTGAGCGTGTTGTGCGGTATTCCCCATAGGTGCCTCCTCTGTTGGTTCCACTTGCTTCGATGCCTTGAGAAAAGCGCATCTGACGGAACCCAGCGTACGGGAGGGAATGCATGCTCACACCCCACCTGGTGCGGGAAACTGCGAAACCCCCCCTTAAAGTGGGGTACATGATCAGGCGTTACGGGAAGAATTGGCAGTGTTTACGAGATCGATGATCTCTTGTTTGCTGTGCACGCCAAGCTTCGAGTAGATAGTTTTCTGATAGCTCTTCACCGTGTTCTTGGACAGGAAGAGCGTTTCGCAGATCGAGGTGACATCGCGTCCTTGGGCAAGCAGATAGAGGATGTCGCTTTCCCGGTTGGTCAATCCGCAATCGGCGGCCAATGCTTCGCAGCGTAGCTTGCGTACGTTTTCCTGTTCTTGTGCAAAACGACCGAGCAGCTCGTCGGCGGCCCGCGCTTGCGATTCGGCGCGCTTGCGTTCGTGCGAGTTCACCATCCAGATGACCATGAGGATGAGGTACAGCAGGAAGAAAGCGACCGCCGTGGTGCGCACAAAATCGGCGGTACTGCCAACGCCAAGCAGCTGCGCGACGTTTTGACCGATGAACAGGCCGAAACGTGGAAGCGCATATGCAAGCGAGATACCGACGAGCAGTTTCGTTCTGCTCCGCGCGTACGTGGTTACGACGAGGTAGAACAGTGCTAGCATGACGAGCTTCCATCCGGCGGCGGCCAAGATGTTCAGCGACACGGCGTAATCGCTCGAGAGGAACGGCAGAAACAAGATGCCCGTAGCCAGAATGCCGAACACCACGTTGAAGAGCAACGACGTAGGCGGTTTCGTTCGCGTCCCGAAGTAAACGAGGAATACAACTGCCGCCGCAATGCCGCCGAACTGCGAGATGAGAATCGAAGTAGCCGGCGAAGGGCTTGTGCCGGTAGCTGCGGTATCGAGGATGCCGTACACAATGGAGAGCGCGAACGTGCAAATGCCCGATACGAGAAACACGTTGAGGAAATCCTGCTTCGACAGCACGGGATGGGGCGAAGGGATTCGGCGGTCCCGTTCGATTTTGCCGTTCTCGGACGTTTCTGCGTGCCGGGTGAACGCGAGGCATAGCGCCGAAGCTGCGAGCAGCGCACCATACAGAACCAGCGACACGATATCGGGGGCGAAGCCGAGCAGCATGTTCGCTGCCATGCCGCCGAGCGACATGATGCCGAAGGCGATGGCGATGCGGCGCGACGAATAGCACGCAAACGCCTCGAAGTAGAAGGGCATGACCAGCGCCATGCCGATCCCCGCTGCAAGGGCCGATACGGCAACAACAGCTTGGTCGAGGCATGTCGTTGCGGCAAAAAACGCGCTACCGAGCGCGAGGACGAATCCGCTGTAGCCGAGCGCGAGACAAGGCAGGCGGACAAGGTGAGTCAGCTTCGAACCGACGAGTACGGAGAACAGCAGCGACACGACGAATATCGTCGGGTTCAGCACATTGTCGAACGATGCCGGGGAAAAGCTCGGCTGGCTAACCAGCCAGCTGGAGTAAAAGAATGAAACGCATACGGCATACAGGCACGTAAAGCCAGCGACGGCGATGCCGTAGCGCTTGCCTGACGAGCGTTGCAGAGCATTGCGTTCCTGGTGCGTTTTCCCCATATCTCCTCCGTCGTAGCCCCGAGGGGTTGCGTCATCTCATTATAGTGCACCGAATGCGCGCTGGGATTCGCGCGGTATCGTGTTCGGCCGCTTGTCGAGCACGCCGGGTGCGCGACTGCCTTCCCGGTGCGCCCGCATCGAGTTTGGCTTCTTTTGGTCCGTCGTTGAACCAGGAGCGGAATCGTCTGAGCGGCGGTTCGTTTTACACGGACTTTGCGCCTTGTGCCGTCGTCGGCGACAACCCTGCATTCACCGCTGCCCTCGGCTTTTTCGGAGCACTCGCTTTGGCAAAGCAGTCACGGCGAAACGCGACAATGTTGCAATTGCCCACCGTCACGAACCAGCACGAGTCCTTGGGCGAAAGACGAGACGAGCTCCTTTTCCACGGGGCCATAACCGTTCGTTCTGGTACGCCGTTGATCTAATACAGCACAGGGTTCTCGTCTCGCAGCAATTCCTTGATCTGAGCTCGATCCGCTATCTCCAAGTGCGTTCGGGTTTTGTTGACGATGTTGCGCTCTTTGAGGGCTTTGAGCAGCTTGTTGCACGTTGCATAGTGGATGAGCAGCAGCCCGGCCAACTCGTCGACCGTCAGGTTGCAGGGAATGCGGTATGCGCCATCGGCATCGGGCTCGTTCGCTTCGCACAGCTTGTCGAGCCATAGCAGTATACGGCGGCTGCTCGATTGGTGCGCGGTCGTGTCGATGCGGTGTCCCATCTGGGCCATAGCCATATGCATCTCGTAGAGGTAGTCTTCGAGGAAGTCATCGTCGCTGCGAATGAGTTCCTTCACCTGCTTGAGGGTGAAACCTACGAGAACGGTGTTTCTGACTGCCTTGAGCGTGAAGCGGTTCGTTCCGAACGACAGGTAACCCTGGCGGCTGCATATGACCGCATCGCCTTCGCTGCGAATGAAGAAGATGGTATTGCGCTCGGCATCGCGGTTCATGCCGACTTCAAGCGCGCCGGACTTCACATAGTAAAGGTAGACGTCCTCGTCGTTTTCGCAAACCGCATCGAGCTCTTCGTCGATGAAGAGCTTGACCGTCGTTCCCTGATCGAGGTACCGATCGAAGTCGATCCGTTGATGCAGCGCCGATATGAACATGATCGACGTTGCATCGTTGCACCCCTTTTGCCCTCTGACCCTCATACCCGCTCTTTCTATCGCCTGCGCCTTGCCTGGCGTGCGGCGCTGTTTCTGCATGCGGCGATTCGCTTCCGCATCGCTTCCGTCCCTTTGCGTTCGAGCGTATTGTAGCAAAGCCGATCATTTCGATATGAGGATAACCATAGGCGCTCAGGCGAGGGTGCGGTTCGCGCGAAAAATCGTGTCGCACTCGATTCTGAGCGCCTACAGCCGAAACATCCTTTTCCGTACAATCCTGCCGGGGAAGAAACCTGCCGGATTATCTCGGCAAACAAGACGATAGACAAAGGAGGAAGCGAATGAAGGCAAAACAAAAACTGACCGTGTTTTCGTTGTGTCTGGTGATGGCGCTCGGCCTTTTGGCCGCGTGCACGCCGAGCGAAACGAAAGCGGACGGAAGTGACGATGCCGCAGACAATTCGTCGCCCATAGACTACGATAGCTTCGGGCGCATGGGAAACAACATCGGATTCGGCGAGGACGGAGGCACGTACCTCGATAACTACTCCGAGTACAACGAGAAGCTCACCTACGCCGATAAAGTGGCCGCGAACGCCGAGCGCAATACGCCCAACACGTACACCGACCAGTTCGGGTTCACCTACCAGCCGGTTCCAGCAGACGAAAAGGGCTGGAACATCAGCTATTTGAACGCCGACGACCGCGGTTGCCTTGCCTGCCACGAATCGATCGAAGATGTGGTGATGAGCCTCGACACCAAGCACAACGTGTACGCCATGGGCTACCCCACCCAGGTGACCATTGCGAACTGCCTCGGCTGCCATCGCAATGCGGGTTTTGGAAACATCCAGCTGGTCGAAACGCTCCATGGCATCCATAACAGCAATCCCCAATTCACAGCCATGGACGGAAGCTGCGATTCGTGCCATTTCATTGATTCCGACGGCAAGTTCAACCTGTGGGATTACGCGAAGTACGATCTGTACAAGGGAATCACCGACGTGAAAGCCGATGAAGCGAATCTCGATGTGACCTACGATCAGACCACCATTTCCGATAACAGCCAGCTTTTCTTCGAATCGCTCAACAACGAGCCGTCCGAATGGCGCACCGACACCGACCCCGCGGTTGCCGATGCTTGGACGCTCACCATCGACGGCGAGGTCGAGAACCCCATCGAGATGACGGTTACCGAACTTGTTGAGAAATTTGGCACCAAGAGCTCCGTTCAGAAGCAGGGGTGCATCGAAAACGCAACCGGTAACGCATGGATCTACCAAGCCGAGCTCACTGGCGTTTCGATGAAGGATATTATCGATTACGTGAAGCCCGCAGACGGCGTGACGAACATCAAGTGCACGTCGGAGGACGGCTACAACATGGTCTCCCCTGGATTCGATGAGATCAACTATGAGGATTGCCTGCTCGTAACCGAGATCAACGGCGAGCCGCTGCCCGCGCATCAGGGTTATCCGGTGACGCTGGCCGTCCCGCGCAATTCGGCGGCTTCCTACATCAAGGCGATCCAGTCCATCAGCTTCGTAACCGTGCCTTCCGACGGGGAGGAGGAAGAGGAAGAGGGAGTCGGTACTCCGCTCGACCCCGACACGGGCAAGATGCAGGGTAAGCCGAACAGCGCCGTACTCAACTTCCCCGACGGTGTAGTGCTTGAGGGACAGGCTGGCAAAGAACTCACCATCGAGGGATACGCCGATGCCTACGACGAGCCGATTTCTAAGGTCGAGTACTCGCTTGACCATGGCAAGACCTGGACGACGCTTGAGACTCCCGACAACGATCCGACCTGCTGGACGTACTGGCGGCTGAACTACACCCCGCAGGAAGCGGGCAGCTACCTGCTCAAGATTCGCACGACGAGCACGCAGCCCGACGGTTCCGATCGCGTTTGCTCGCGCGATACCAACTTCCTGTTCCATGTAAAGTAGATCTGGAGACGACCATGCAAGACATAAAGAAGAACGTACTACTCGGGACCATGGCGGCAACGCTCGTGATCTCGGGCGGGGGGACGGCTCTCGCAGAAGAGGCGCCGCAGGGCGCAAGCGATGCGTCTTCCGCAAGCACAAAGGCCGATGCTGCGAGCGGCGTTGCGCCGAGCGTAAACGAAGCCGAGGCATCACAGGGCGAGTTCGCATACGATCAGACTGCGATCACGCCGAACAGCATCATCAAAGACGTGTTCCAGCGCGCCACCGCCGCGTTGTGCAACGCGACCGACGATTTTGCGGTCAGCAACCCCCTCGAATGGAAGATCACGGTATCGGGCGACGTCGATCAGGCGTTTACGCTGCCGGTTGACGAGCTCGCCTCCGAGAGCAGCGTCCAGCAGGTCATGACCTGCACGTGCGGCGGCAACCCCGCCGACGGCAAAGCCATCATCACGGCGGACGTGAAGGGCATCCCGGTGTCCTACCTCCTCGATCGCGCCGAAGCGCGTTCGGGCGTCAACACGGTCACGTTCGTGTCGAGCGACGGAACCGAGCTCGCGATTCCGATCGCATACGTCGTCGGGCGCCACGGGGTCATCTCCTACGAGATCAACGACGAGGACCTGTCTGCATCGGTCGGAGGCAACAACCAGCTGTGGATGACGCGCACCTCGGCCAACTACTTCGTCCGCGACATCGTCGAGGTGAGGGTGACCAGCGAGGCGACCCCGCCCGAGAACCCCGGCGAGGGGATGGAGTACCCCAACAGCCCGAACGTCGGCATCCTCAACGCCGAGATCGGCTAGGATAAAAGCGGAAGGAGGTCGGCCATGATAGCGCCTCAAGAGCTCGATCTGGGTCAGACGATAACGCTCGAGGGATACGCCGACGATTTCGACAAGAGCATCGTCGCAATGGAGTTCTCCCTCGACGGCGGCAAAACGTGGACGAGCCACGACGTGTCGGATACGACGGCCGACCTCTGGGTGCATTGGACGTACTCGTTCACGCCCGAGGAGCGCGGGGCCTACCAGCTGAAGGTCCGCTCCGTCAACGAGCGCGGCCAGGCGAGCCCGCAGGCGGCCGTGGCCGAATTCTACGTGCGATAAGGCATCGGATGCGCCGGTTGGTAAAGCCAACCGGCGCACTTCTTTGTTTGAGAATCTGTGCATTTGCGATAGCTGAGGATGCTTCGATTAGCCAAAGCACGTAGTTCGAGATCGCTTCTCGGTACTCTTTTCCTTGTGTACCTCGTGCCTCTTGCCCAACCGTTGAACTGCATGTTGCGAGCTGTGGCATAATACCAGCATCACCCATAGGTTAGAAAGTCTCCGGGAGGAGACGATGAACGATTAAGAGGACGCACATGGTAGATCGCGTTGTGGAATCCAGCGAGACCGAGGTTCCCGAGATCCCGGAAACCCTTGAGAAGGTTCTGCTTTTTACGCTCGACGAAGCGAAGGAGAAGATGAACCAAGGAGCCGACGTGGTGCCGTTCACGGCGCTTGTCGTGAAGGACAACCTGTTCATCGAGAGTCATCCAGGTGATTCTGCAGAGGAGTGCTTCGCTTTCGCGCGCCACACCGTCGAAGGCGCTCGTGGTGCCGAGGCCTACGGCTTCTGCTACGACGGCTACGTTGAGACCGATGCGGGAACCCAGGATGCCATTATCGCCGAAGGCGGCATTCCCGGCGAAGACGAGGGGTATGCAATCGGGTATGTGTACAACATCGTTGACGACAAGCCGGTCTTCGAGGCCGATCCTGCCTACATCGGCGCAGCGCCGAACTTCATGGCCGGTCTGAAGGATGCCGAAGCATACGCTGACGACGAGATCGACGAGAAGTACCTTGACGACGAGTTCGATGAGGAAGAGGAAGTCGAAGAAGAGGACTAGCATTCGGCACCCGCCTGCGCATTTTTGCGTAGGGTTCGCATCGCTTTGCGTTCGCTGTAGGGGTGAAGCACGGTAAGAAGTGCTTCACCCCTGTTTCGTTATCGGCTCTTTTCGAAGGTGCTCTTTTCCGACTGCATGCAAACATCGAGCGAGGTATGCTCAGTGGTGCTCAAAGGGCAAAGCATGGGTGAGGCCGTTTGCCAAGTGTGTTCGAAGCGTGGATACGTGCGGCCCGAACGGGGAATATTTCTTGCGGGGGCACAACCCCTCTGCTAGAATGGGCAAGCTAATCCTGCTTCGGGTATATGCCTTCAACAGCCCCGAAGCCGTAAAGTCCAGAGGAGGTGAGCTGATGAAGGCTTATGAATTGTTGTTTTTTGTGTCTCCGTCAATCGACGAAGAAACCCGCGCCGCAACTATGAAACGCGTTGAGACCACCATTGCCGCAGGCAACGGTGCGATCGATAACGTCGACGACTGGGGAAAGCGCAAACTCGCCTATGAGATCAACGGTTTGACCGACGGTGATTACACCCTGATCGATTTCCATGCTGAACCCGAGAATATCGCGGAATTGGATCGTGTGCTGCGTATTACCGACGCAATCGTGCGTCATATGATCGTTAAGCGTACGGATCGCGACTAATTTGAGCGAATGACACGGGCGGCGGGCGCTGAGCGCATCGCCGTCAAGCATGAGAAGAGGTGGAAGAATATGAGCATTAACCGAGTGATAATCAGCGGAAACCTGACGCGTGATCCTGAATTGCGTTCCACGGCGAGCGGTCTTCCGGTCCTCGGTTTCGGCGTAGCGGTCAACGACCGCCGCAAGAACCAGCAGACCGGCGAATGGGAAGACTACCCGAACTTCATCGACTGCACTATGTTCGGTGCAAGAGCCGAGAGCCTCTCGAGGTTCCTCTCGAAGGGGACTAAGGTCGCCATCGAGGGAAAGCTCCGATGGAGCCAGTGGGAACGCGAAGGCCAGAAGCGCAGCAAGATCGAGGTGATCGTCGACGAGCTCGAGTTCATGTCGAGTCGTGATGGTGGCCAATCTTACGGTTCCCAGCCTTCCTCGGGTGGGTATGCTCCCGCTCCGGCGGCAGCGGCCCCGATGGTCGACGCCTCTTCTTCGGTCTATGATGAAGACATCCCGTTTTAGTAGGTACGAAAGAGGTTAGTAAAATGTCTGATTACGCAAAGCAGCCTCGTCGTAAGTACTGCCAATTCTGCAAGGAAGACGCCAAGTACATCGATTACAAAGATACACAGATGCTGCGTAAATATGTAACTGACCGCGGAAAGATCAAGCCCCGTCGCGTTACCGGTGCCTGCACCCAGCACCAGCGCGACGTCGCCGCCGCCGTGAAGCGCGCGCGCGAGATGGCTTTGATGCCGTACGCGGTTCCTGCCGTCAGTGGTCGTGGCGACCGCCGCAACCGCTAGGCAAGGGGGTAACTGATGAAAGTTATTTTGCTTCAAGAACTGAAGGGCAAGGGAGGCGAAGGCGACGTCGTCGAGGTAGCACCTGGATTCGCCAACAACTTCCTGTATCCCCAGAAGATCGCTATTCCGGCTACCAAGGGCAACCTGAAGCAGCTCGAGCAGCGCAAGCACAATATCGAGCTGCGCGAAGAGACGCGCATCGGTGGTGCCGAGAAGTTCAAAGAGGCCATCGAGGGCAACGTGGTCAAGGTTGTCGCGAAGGTGGGCGAGGAAGGCCAGCTGTTCGGCTCGGTTACTTCCGTCATGATCGCCGATGCGGTCAAGGAGAGCCTCGGTCTCGACATCGATAAGAAGCGCATCGAGCTCAAGGCTCCCATCAAGACTGCCGGTGAGCACGAGGTGACGATTTCGCTGTATCGCGACATCAAGACGACGCTGAGGCTGTTCGTCGGCGGTGCCGACGATGCGATTCCTTCCGAGGAAGCCGCTGCGGCAGTCGAGGCAGCAGAAGATGCCGAGGCTCGCGAAGAGCTCAAGGCCATCGAAGACGCCATCGTCGAAGAAGCCGCTGCCAACATCGAAGCCGCCGATGCGGCGGGCGATGCCCAGGCTGCTTCCGAAGCAGCCGAGACGGCTGCCGAGTTCGTCGAAGCCGAGGACAAGCAGTAGTTCTGCGCTTCGATCGAACGATCGAAATCGAAACGGGTCGCATCGAAGGGTGCGACCCGTTTTCTTTGCCAGGCAGGGGGTTCGGCAGGGTACGGCTTATCTTGCAGCCAATGCCGTTGCGGCTGGGGTTCATGTCGAGAATACCTGGATTCTCTACATGAGCTTTATCCACACGGTTCCGTAGTGGAAAATGTGGAAAACCTCTTTTGCGGCAGGTGGGAAAGCTGCCTGGACATGCGGCGTTGTGGATAACGAAAACCATTGGGAAAAATCGCCAAAATACACAGTTGAACTGCGGTTTTTATAGTGTAGTATACTAATCTCGACCAGCTGACAAGAAAGCGAAAGGACGGGTATGCCGGACAGAGGACCTGGCTCTTACCATAATCCGGATTTTGCACCGGAAGAGACGAGCGTCGAGCAAAAACGCAAGTCTTTGCCTCAAAACATCGAAGCAGAGAAATCGGTTCTGGCTGCCTGCATGCTTAATCAAGAAGCGGTAGAGGAAATCGCGACGAAGCTGAATCCCGATAACTTCTTCCGTCCCGCCCACCAGCGCATCTTCGAGGCGATCCTCGATCTGTACGTGCGTCATATTCCCATCGACCAGATATCGTTGGCCGATAACCTCAACGCTTCGGGCCAGCTCGAAGCGATCGGCGGGAAGGCGTATCTTGTCGAGCTGGGCGACAACACGTTCGCTTTGACCAACTGGCACAACCATGCCGAAATCGTGAAGCGTACGGCCATCCTCCGGGAGCTCATCTATGCGTCGGCCGAGATAAACGCGCTTGCCTACGATGCTCCCGACGATCTTGACGTAGTGGTTGAAGAAGCCGAGAAGACGCTGTTCAAGGTTACGGAGAAGCGCGTTTCTTCCGCATTCCAAAAAATGGACACGCTCCTCAACGATGCGTTCGAGGAGATATCGGAACTGGCGGCTCGGCAAAACCATATGGCCGGCGTTCCCTCGGGCTTCAAAGACGTCGACGATCTGTTCCACGGTTTTAGGGGCGGCGACCTCGTTATCCTTGCGGCTCGACCCGGCGTCGGCAAGACGTCGTTCGCGCTCAACCTCGCAGTCAATTCGGCGAAAGAGGGAACCACGGTTGCCTTCCTCTCGCTCGAAATGAGCGCCTCCCAGCTCGTGCAGAGAATTCTGTGCTCGGAAGCGCGCGTCAGCCTGTCGAGGGTGCGCAGCGGCCAGTTGCAGGAAAGCGACTGGGCGGCCATCGCCGATGCGTGCGGCACCCTTGCGAACCTCGATCTGTACATCGACGACACCCCGGCGCTTTCCATCCTCGAGCTGCGCGCGAAGGCGCGGCGCGAGTTGCGCGATAAGAAACAGGGTATGATCGTCGTCGACTACCTCCAGCTCATGCAGCCGCCCCAAACGCGTCGCGACGGCAACCGCGCCGTCGAGGTCGGTGAGATCTCCCGTGGTCTGAAGGTTCTCGCAAAAGAGATGGACATGCCCGTCGTGGCACTCTCGCAGCTTTCTCGTGCCGTTGAAATGCGTGGGAAAAAACGTCCGATGCTTTCCGACCTTCGCGAATCGGGCTCGATCGAGCAGGACGCCGACATCGTTGCGTTCATCGATCGAAGCATGGACGAGATCGAAGCGGAAAGCGACGATCGCCCCGATCTCGGTACCGCCGAACTCATCGTTGCGAAGCACCGCAACGGTCCTACGCGCGATATTCCGCTGGCGTTCAACCCCGAGTTTACGAAATTCATGAACTTTGTCGACGATTCGCGCGCGGCCGGCTACGCGTAGCAGCGAAGCATCGCGTTTCGCGGTACACTGCATACATGCCTAAACGCGTTACATTTATCCATGCGGCGGACCTGCATCTGGGCGCTCCGTTTCGGGGCTTGCGAGCCCTGTCCGATGCGTGGGCCGATCGCCTGCTGACCGCCATTCCCGAAAGCTACGATCGCGTTATCGAGGCGGCTCTCGAGAACGGCGTCGATTTCGTCGTGATGGCGGGCGATATCTTCGATTCGGCGCGCGCATCGTATGGCGACTACCTCCATTTCTTCCAAGGGCTGCGCAGGCTCGACGAAGCTGGCATCCCCGTATACCTCTGTACGGGCAACCACGATCCGTTCACTTCATGGAAGCAGGACTTTTTCGCGTTCCCGCCGAACACCTTCATGTTTTCGGCGGACAAACCGAGCTTCGAAACCTTCGAGCGCGACGGCGAGCCGCTCGTGCTGTTGGGAGGCCGTGGCTACTACAACCAGACTTGGCCTTTCGATCAGGATATCGCCGAGGGGGTGAACCGTTCGGCAGCCGAAGAGGCAACGGGCGCTGCTGATGCCCCGTTCGCTGTCGGCGTTCTGCATACCGGCCTCAACCTCGACCACACCAAGGCGCCCACCGATCCTTCCGCGCTCATGCGCACGGGCATGGACTACTGGGCGTTAGGGCATATCCACAAGCGCTATACGTTTCCCGACGACAACCCCCGGCTCGTATTTTCGGGTTGCATCCAGGGACGCGATATCAACGAAACCGGCGAGCGCGGCGTTTTCAAAGTCACGCTGACCGAGAACGCGCCGAACCAGCTCGAGTTTATTCCGACGGCCAGCGTTGTGTGGCAGCGGATGCACGTCGATGTTGCGGACTGCGCAAGCATCGCCGAGGTAAGCGAAAAAATCATGCGCGAACTGTTTCGCGAAAACGGGAATTCTCATTGCGAGGAAATGTGCGTGCGCATCGAGCTGACGGGCAAAACGCAGCTGCATAAGTTCCTCGAAGCACCCTCGGTGCTGGCCGATCTGCGAAAGAACATCAACGATTCCTACGCGTTCTTCTTCTGCGATGCGCTTATCGATCGCACCGAACTTCCTCTCGACAAAGAGGCGCTTGCAGGCGAAGGCCTGTTTCCTGCGGTGCTTTTACAGGTTGCCTGCTCTCAGAGGGAGAACGAGGAAGAAACGCTCGCCTATCTGCAGGACGAATTCCTGAAGAAGAACCTGACGGTATCGAGGAGCGTCGAGCGTTCGCTCGGTAAGCTCGCTGGCGAAGCAGAGAACCTCGTACTCGATTTGCTCGGGCAGAGCGAGGCACGATGACGGACAATGAGATGGAAGGCCCCAGCCGCAAGAAGACGACGGTCGATACGAGTCCTGCAAGGGGCTTGTATCTCAGCCGCATGAAAATTGTGAGCTTCGGTTCGTTTTCAAATCGCGTGATCGGCCCGTTCGCGCCGCATCTCAACGTGGTCCATGGCAAAAACGAGGCGGGCAAGACGACGCTCAATGCATTTTTCGCTGGCGTGCTGTTCGGCTGGGAAGATGCGCGCGGTGCGAAAAACACGTACAAGCCGAGCAACGCCGATCGTGCCGGATCCCTTTTCTTTACCGACGAGGCGACCGACGAGGAAATCGAGCTGACCCGCATCAAGAACATCGACGGCCTGCAGGGCGCTGCAGATATCCTCGACGACATCGATAAAGAGACGTTCCAGACCATGTTCGCGCTTACGAGCGACGAGTTGCGCAGTCTTCGGAATACCACGGACGTAACGGCCAAGCTGCTCACGGCCGGATCGGGCACCGGTGCTTCGCCCGCTCAGGCCCTCGCAGAAATCCAGAGCAGAATCGGCGAGTACACGTCGCGCGCTTCGGGGCTCGACCACTCCATCACGCAGCTGACTGCGCGCCAGGATGAGTTGCGGGCTCAGATCGCCCAGGCGGGCGATGAGGCCGAGCGCTTCAAGCACCAGGACAAAGAGTTCCACGAGCTGGCCCCGCAGCGCGAGGCCCTCATCGCCTCGCTGCAAAAGCTCAACGCGGAAATCGAAGCATTGTCGGCGGGGAAGGCGAGCCTCGAGCGGCTCGAAGAAGAATTGACGCGCAGCATCGACAAGCGCGAGGCGTTGCTCGAGGAGGAGCAGGCCCTCGTTGCCGAGCATCGCCTGCATGAACGGGCCCTCGATCCCTCCCTCGCCTCGATCGCTCCCGCTGACGAGCATGCACTGCGTGATCGCATCGATCTGCTCGTCGAGGAGCGAAGCAAGTGTCAGCACAGTGTCGATCTTGCCAAGGAGAACTACACCGATTCCAAATCGAACTACGAAGCGCTGCTCGAGGCGCCCGATCTGCAGGAGCTCGAAGGCCGGGCGCGCAGGCAGCGCCACGTGCAGATCGCCCTTTCGGTGGCGCTTCCCGTATTGTTCGTTATCGCGGGCGTGCCGGTATTCATGCACGGTCGCGAGATAACGAGCCTCTCGTTTACGGCGCTCGGCATCATCCTCGTCGTGTTCGCGCTGTTTTTGGCGGGTGCGGCGCTCGTCATGCTGTTCAGGCCTTCGAAAACCGAAGAGGCGCTTACGCAGCGAAAGCAGGATGCCCAATGGGTGATGCTGCAGGATAAGAAGAAGCTCGAAACGTGCGAAGGCGAGCTGTCAGTGCAGATGACACAAACCACGACGTTTCTCGATCGTGCGGGGCTCGGTGCCGCCCAGGGGTCGCTTCGTCGTGCTCGCGCGTTGCTTGACGAAGCCAAAGACGCCCGGGCGGCATCGAGCTTGTTCGTGCAAAGACAGCAGGCGCTCGTGGCGCAGCTATCCGCCATCGAAGACCGCCTTGCGGATATTCAGAGGCAGAAAAACGCTTTGTACAGCCGCCTTGGAATAGCGCTCGATACGCCCCTATCCGAAATCGCAACGCTCATCGAGCAGAAGTCCCATCAGCGATCGGGACTCATCGAGACGAGCGAGAACGTTAACCGTCGGTACGGGGAGCTCAAGCAAGAGCTCGCGCACGCGAAGCGCCAGAAGCGCTTCGACGAACTCAAGCTCGAATACCAGCAGGTGACCACGCGCCTTGCGGAAAGCGGGGAAGACCTCGCTCGGCTGCTGCTCGCCAAGCACATGCTTGAAGCCGCCATCACCGCATGGGAAAGCAAGAGCCAGCCCGAGGTGTATCGGCAGGCGAGCCGCCTGCTCTCGCTGATGACGGCGGGTGCTTGGGTGCAGGTTCGCATGAGCGAAGAAGGCAAGCTCCAGGTGATCGACCGGGTGAAAACGGTGCGCGAGCCGATCCATCTATCGCTCGGCACATGCCAGCAGCTGTATTTGAGCCTGCGCATCGCACTTCTGATGACGGCGGAAAACGTAGGGCGCGCTATACCCATCATGGCCGACGACATACTCGTGAACTTCGATGAGGAACGTCGGCACGGTGCGGTCGTGGCGCTCAAAGAGCTATCTGCGCGCAGGCAGGTCATTCTCTTTACCTGCCACGAGGAGATCGTAGAGCTCATGAAAAGCGCCGATCTGGGGTTGAACCTGGTCGAGCTATAGCGTCGGTCGACGCGAACCCGTGGGGCGTTTTATGCAAAGCTAAGCGGCCGCCTTCCGCCGCAACGGGGTAGGCGGCCGCTTTTCACGGTATATCTGGAGATCGCAGTGTATCCGTTATGGTGCTTGCGGCTATTTCTTTCGAACAGCCCTATTTGCCGCTCTCGCCGTTTTCCCAGACGGCGATCTGCGCTGTCGTTCTGTCCTCGGCTGCGGCGTTCCTGCCTGCGATCATTCCGAAGAGAAGCGCCTGTATCAATCCGTTTCCGCTTGAGTACACCGATCCGGCGCGGCAGGAGAATCCTTCGGTGCAGCCTCCTGCGGCATACAGGCCCGGTATAAGGGTGTCGTCGGGGCGGACGACATGCCCGGCAACATCGGTCGGCATGCCCCCTTGCGTATGGCGTATTTCGCCGGTGATCTTCATCGCATAATACGGGCCGTCGAAATTCTCGGGCAGGTTGGACTTATTGAAAGCATCTTCGCCCTTCTCGATGCCCGCCTTGTATGCGTCGAATGTCTTTTCGAGGGCGACGGCGTCGATCCCGAGTGCTTCCGCAAGCTCGGCTGCGGTAGCGCCTGTCGCAACGTAGCCCGCTGACTGCCTATCTGCGAACTCCTTGCTTTTCGATGCCTGTATATCGGTGAAGCAGATGTAGCCGATGTGGTCTGGCTGGGCGAGCACGTGAGGGGAGAGATCCGAGTAGCCGCCGTATTCGTTGACAAACCGCTCGCCATTGGCATTGACGATGATGGCACCGTTGGTAGCGAGAGCCTGATGGCCTGCGGTCGTATTGCTATCGACTCCGCGAAACGCATGCCCTTGGTAAGCACCCATGCATTGAAGCTCTACACCGAGCTCTTCCGCCCATTTTATTCCTTCGCCTGTTGCGCCGAGTGCAACGACCTTTACCGCATCGGCTGTTTCGGGGCAATACTGTGCGATCATATCGGGATTGTTGGCGAACCCGCTCGTGGCGAGTACCGTGTTCTTCGCGGTAACTGCGTATTTTTTCCCGTCATGCGTTCCGTATGCGCCGGCAACGGCATTGGAATCGTCGAGAACGAGGCCCTCTATTTCGAAAGAAAGCATCTGGGTGATCGATTCTTGCGCTGTCATATGTTCGATAAGCGTGTTGACGAGTCCATCGCCAGTGCCTTCGGCTATGTGCATACGACGTGCGGTTTGCCCGAAGCGCCCCCTTTCGTCAAGGGTCCAGACGACCCCTTTCTGTTCCGTCCATTCGATAAGCTCTTTTGCGCGTTCTGCTACGGTGTATACGAGATCGGCGCGGACCGTGTAGTTGGTGGGGCGCAGAATGTCGGTTGCCATGGCGAAGATGCTGTCTTCTACCTCGGCTTCGGTTTGCTGCTTGGTTCCCACGACGGGAATTGCTCCCCCCGATAGGATAGTTGCGCCGCCGAGCTGACTGAGTTTTTCTGCCAGAATAACCTGCGCCCCGTTTTCTGCTGCGCTGATCGCGGCGCATATGCCTGCGCCACCGCCGCCGACAACCAAGACGTCGGTTGAAAGCTGCTCCCTATCGGACACGTCTGACTGTTTTTTAGCGTAAACATAGGAGTCGGCTGTCTGGCCGCTTTCGCTTGCTTTCTCGGCGGTCGTTGACGGTGCGCAGCCGGTAATGCCGGCGAGTGCCGCTATTCCAGCTGCTGCTCCCGCCCCTGCCAAAAACGTGCGCCTGCTCACCGTGCTGCGCGACGAGATGCTCTCTTTTATCATATGTGGTCCCCTTTTCTTTTCGACGGCGCCTCCCGGTGCCTTTCCTGCGCTTGCCTTAGCGGATTGCCCCGCAATGCTCTGCCATCGTATTAAGCGGAGGCGCTTCCGTCTTCGACAAGGATGGTCGAAATTGATCGAAAACGGGGTCAACACCTGTCTGTTTAGCTCGACAAAAAGTGTCTAAATTTAGAGTTTCGCCTAGTCGGCTGATTTCGGATGCATTGTCGATCGGGTCTGCTGTCGGGGTCCGGGGGCGGCCATGCTAGAATGCGGGTTGCGATCCTCGAACTCGGTGGGATGATGTTGGCATTGGGGAAATGAGTTGCGACGATTGGTCGGAGGTTATAGTGGCCTCTTCTAAGGGTAAAAACGGGCAAAGCGCGCCTGATTTGATGGGTGTCGATGACGAACGTGCCGTGCGCTCATCGCTTGAGTGGCGCTCGGGTTCTTTGCTGATCTTCGGGTTTCTCTTCGGATGGATTTACGTTGCCAAGGCTTTTTTCAAAGAGTCGTACTTCGGTATCGTTGATTACGTCGACGGAGTTCTTGCCTACTGCTTCTTTCTCGCGGTGTTGATCGGCTTGGTCGTTCTCGCCTCCGTTCTGAGAAAGAGGTTCGTACGCGTTGCGCGACATCGCTATGCCGTGCTCGGCTCAGGCCTTGTTGGTTCGTTGTGCCTCTTCTTCATTCACTCGATTGCGGGCCTTTTGGGGCAACCGTTCTCGGTAGCCGTATGCGCAGCGTGCCTTGTTGTCTTCGCAGCTTGCTTCGTTGTCGTTTTCTTCTCGTGGATCGTCGAGATACGGGAGCTGATGTTTTCGCAAAGACTCAATACGGTTGTCGTGCTTATGCTTGTCGCGATGGCGCTCGCCTACGTTGCCGCTCCCAGCAATCTGAACAACAGCGAATACCGGGCCGTTATTCCCATTGCGAGCCTGGGGCTGTCGAGCGTGTGCTATGCCGCCTACGCGAAGGTAAGGGGAGATTTGGCGGTCGGCGTTTCGACGGAAAACCTTTTTGAAGAGGGGGATCGCCGAACGGAGCGAAAGGCATGGCTCGTCCCCTTGGCGATGCTTGTGCTCACTATCAATCTGATTTCTTACGTTGAAATATTCGTGCCGGGGTATCACGTAATTACCAGCGAGTCTCCTCTTACGTACGCTTTGCCGTTCGTTTTGTGCCTTATGCTTGCCCTGATAGCCGTGCAATCGGGAAAGACCCCCTTTTTCAAAAACAAAATGTTCTGGCACGCCTGCCTCGGGTTTCTGGCAGTCATATTCTTAAGCTTCTTCATGGCCGTATTCGTTTTGGCGGTGCAGACGAATTTTTGTTTTGAGGTCATGTACCTTTTCCGACGGATGACGAAAATCATGTTCTTCGTCATATTCATGGTCATTGTTTATCAAGAGGATCTGAACCCCATTCCTGTTTTCGGGATTTGCTACATCGCGGCGCTCTTTTTGCCGTCTCTGGTAGTCAATGCCGTCAGGTTCATCCTCGCTCAGTTTGCTCCGACCGTGCTTGCATTGATAGGCGAATATGCGGTGGGTTACGCCTTGATCCTCGGCTTCTGCCTCATTCTCTGCCTCGTGTTCGTTTGCGTCATGTTCGTCAACGGGAGCATTGCGAAGATAACGTTTTCGCCGAGCCAGGCCGATGAAGACCGGGGGCTTGACAGGAGCGATGTTTGCGATCAGATAGGGAATCGCTTTGGCTTGACGCAGCGAGAGAAGGAGATACTTTTCTGCATTTCGCTTGGCTACAGCATGCGGAAAACATCCGAAGTGCTTTATATCTCAACCAGTACGGTCCACACCCATACGGCAACGATTTATCGCAAGCTCGGCGTGCATTCGCGACAAGAAGTGATCGATTTAATCGATGCGGCGGTTTGACGGCAGACGAGCGAACAGTCGTCAGCGTCGTAAGGCGCAGCTCATTCATAAAAAGCCTATGCACAAGGAATGTGGAATACTCCATTCGACCCCATTGGCTACGGAAATCACCCCATAGATTGTTATAATCGGAATTTGCTGAGGTAAGGCGAGCGAGGGCTCGCATATGCGCGGCCGCCGACGTTCGGGAAAGACCCCGTTCGCGCGGCCAGGGAAAGGAACGAACGACATGCCCAGTACGGTTCTCGTCGGCGCCCAGTGGGGCGACGAAGGAAAAGGCAAAATCACCGACATGATTTCGAGCGATTACGATTATGTCGTCCGTTACCAAGGGGGGAACAACGCGGGGCACACCGTCATTCACGGCGATCGCAAGCTTGCGCTGCACCTCATTCCGTCGGGGATCATGTACGAGAACGCGGTGCCGGTCATCGGCAACGGCGTCGTAATCGATCCCGGCGTGCTCGTGAAGGAAATGGCCATGCTCGAAGCCGAGGGCATCTCGTGCGCGCGGCTGCTCATCTCCTGCGATGCGCACGTCATCATGCCGTACCACAAAGATTTCGACGGCGCCGATGAGAAGCGCCTCGGAGAGAACAGGATCGGAACCACCAAGCGCGGCATCGGGCCGTGTTATCAGGATAAAGCCGCCCGCAAGGGCATCCGCATCCAGGATCTGCTCGACGAGAAGATCTTCCGCCTTAAGGTGGAAACGGCGCTTGCCCAGAAGAATCCCGTGCTCGAGAAGATCTACGGCATGCCCACCTACACGGTTGAGGAGATCTGCGAAGAGTACCTTCCCTACGCACGTATCCTCAAACCCCATATGACCGAATCGGCGCAGCTTTTGAACGATGCGCTGCGCGAGGGCAAGAACATCCTGTTCGAGGGTGCTCAGGGAACGCTTCTCGATATAGACCACGGAACGTATCCTTACGTGACGTCTTCGTCGTGCTGCGCTGGCGGCGCGGCTACGGGAAGCGGTGTGGGACCCACGGCCATCGACAAGGTGCTCGGCATCCAGAAGGCTTACGTCACCCGCGTGGGCGGCGGCCCCTTCCCGACCGAGCAGCGCTACGCCGAGGATGGCGGCGCCCCCGAAGAGGCTGAAGTCGGCGAGACGTTCTGCCAGGTTGGTGGCGAGTTCGGTGTAACCACCGGTCGTAAGCGCCGCTGCGGGTGGTTCGATGCGGTCATCGGACGCTATGCAGCCGAGGTAAACGGTCTCACCGACGTTGCGCTCACCAAGCTCGACGTGCTCTCCGCGTTCGAGACCATCAAGGTATGCGTTGCCTACGAGTGCGAGGGCAAGACCTACGATTACTTCCCCATGCAGCAGAGCGTGCTCTTCCATGCCAAGCCCATCTACAAAGAGCTTCCCGGTTGGAAGGGTGTCGATATCACCGGGTGCAAGACGTTCGAGGAGCTGCCGGAAAACGCGCAGGCGTATGTCGAGTACCTCGAGGAGATCACCGGTGTGCCGATTTCGATTATCGCCGTCGGCCCCGATCGCGACCAGACCATTCTGCGCGGATGGCAGAGCGTCAAGTAAACCGAAGCTGCGGCAGGTTTGCGCGGTCTCGCGCAGCCAAGCGTTTCAGGCGCCGTCCACCTGGGCAAAGATGGTACGGCGCAGAGCAGAGATCGATGTGTTTCACGTGAAACATTTGTTCGTATAGAACAAGAGGAAAGGACAAGCAGTGAACATCTTGGTTTTGGGAAGCGGCGGTCGCGAGCATGCGATTACCTGGGCGCTTGCGAAATCACCGAATTGCGATGAGCTGTTCGTGGCTCCCGGCAATGGGGGTACTGCTCAAATTGCCGAAAACATAGCCACCCTCGATGTCAACTCGGGAGCTGCCGTGCTCGGCTTTTCTCGCGATCACGATATCGATCTTGTGGTGATCGGCCCCGAAGCGCCACTCGTGGCGGGCGTGGCCGACGTGTTGCGCGAAGCGGGTGTTGCCGTGTTCGGCCCCGATGCGCAAGGCGCGCGCCTCGAGGGCAGCAAAACCTACAGCAAGCAGTTCATGGATGAAAACGGCATTCCCACTGCGCGCTATGCGAGCTTCACCGAGCTCGAGCCCGCACTCGCTTACATCGAAGAGCTCGGCGCTCCTATTGTGGTGAAGGCCGATGGATTGGCGGCTGGCAAGGGCGTTTTCGTCGCAGAGACCGAAGAGGTTGCCGAGGATGCGGTTCGCAGCTGCTTCGACGGCGAGTTCGGCGAGGCGGGATCCACCGTGCTCATCGAAGAGTGCCTGACCGGCCCCGAATGCTCGCTTCTCGCGTTCGTCACGAACGGCAAAGCGTTCTGCATGACCACCGCGCAGGATCACAAGCGCGCGTTCGACGGCGATCGCGGCCCGAACACGGGCGGCATGGGCGTGTACTCGCCGGTGCCGATCGTGACCGACGAAGAGCTTGCCGAGATGCAGAGCATCATGCAGGTCGCCGCCGCGGCGACGGCCCGGGAACCGTTCGAGCACGATTATCGCGGTGTGCTGTACGGCGGATTCATGCTGACCCCCGAGGGCCCCAAAGTCCTCGAGTTCAACGCGCGCTTCGGCGATCCCGAGACGCAGGTGGTGCTTCCCCGTCTCGAAAACGATCTTGTCGAGATCATGTACGCGGTTGCGCAGGGTCGCTCGGAAGACATCGATCTCGTTTGGTCGGATGCCTGGGCCGTGTGCGTGGTGCTTGCGAGCGAGGGGTATCCGGGCTCGTACGAAAAGGGCAAGGTCATCCTCGGCATCGACGAGGCCGAGGATCTCAAGGGCGTCACGGTGTTCCACGCGGGAACCGCGCTCAACAACGACGGCGAGCTCATTACGGCAGGGGGTCGCGTGCTCAACGTGGTGGCCTTGGGCGATGATTTCGACGATGCGCGCGAACTTGCCTACGATGCCGTCGACCTCATCAATTTCGAAGGCAAGCAGTACCGCACCGACATCGGCAAGCGCGCCGCATCGGGCCGCGGAGCTTGGGAGTAGCCGGTATGCTATCCGAACGAATGCTTTCCGCCGTTGTAGGCCAATGCACGAAAAGCTACCTTAAACTTGAGCCGACCGAGGACGCGTTTGTTCCCGCTCCTACCCCGGGGCAGGCCTACATGCTCTACATGCACGTGCCGTTCTGCGAGCGACTCTGCCCGTACTGCTCCTTCAACCGCTTCCCCTTCAACGAGGACCGCGCGGTGCCGTACTTCGAGAACATGCGCAAGGAAATGCTCATGCTCAAGGATCTCGGTTACGATTTCGAGAGCCTGTACGTGGGCGGCGGCACTCCCACCATCATGATCGACGAGCTGTGCGATACGATCGACCTCGCGAAGGAGACCTTCTCCATCAAGGAGGTTTCGAGCGAAACGAACCCGAACCACCTCATCCCGTCCTACCTCGATAAGCTGCAGGGCCGGGTGCAGCGGTTGTCGGTGGGCGTGCAGAGCTTCGACGACGGACTGCTGAAGCAGATGGATCGCTACGACAAGTACGGGTGCGGCCAGGAGATCCTCGAGCGCATCCGCGAAGCGAGCCCGTACTTCACCTCGCTCAACGTGGACATGATCTTCAACTTCCCTGCGCAGACGGAGGATGTCCTCATCAGCGATATCGAGCGCGTGGTGGAAAGCGGCACGAGCCAGACCACGTTCTACCCGCTGATGGCCTCGCCGTCGGTGGCCCGCTCGCTCGCTAAAACGGTCGGCAAGGTGGATTACCAGCGCGAGCAGCGATTCTACAAGATCATCGACGAGCTCTTGGCCGGTGGTCCGGATCCGCTGTTCAAGCACGGCAGCGCATGGACGTTCAATAAGGCCGAGGTTGCAGAGTCGGGCGAAGACGTCATGATCGACGAGTATGTGGTCGATTACGAGGAATACCCGGCAATCGGCAGCGGCGGCATCACGTATCTGGGCGAATCGCTGTACGTGAACACGTTCTCGGTCAACGAGTACAACAAGGCTATCGAATCGGGCCGCATGTCGCTCATGGGCAAGACCACGTTTTCGAAGCACGATCGGATGCGCTACCGGTTCATGATGCAGCTTTTCGGGCTGCGTCTCGACAAGAAAAAGTTCGAGCACGATTTCGGGTGCACGGTCGAGCGCGGCCTTCCCGTGGAAATGGCGTTCATGAAGGCGTCCGGCGCCTTTGCGACCGACAACGACAACGAGCTCACGCTCACCCCGAAGGGCCGTTACCTCATGGTGGTCATGATGCGGCAGTTCTTCATCGGCGTGAACAACCTGCGCGACCAAGCCCGCGCGGCGTTGACGGGCGAGGAGCGCGAGCTGATCTTCGGATAGCTTTGCGTTGCACGCCTGCCGATTCGCTCAAAGCGGTTGGCGGGCGAATGACAAATGCTTAACAAAAGGGGCCTTTGCGGGTCCCTTTTTTGTTCGAGCCGTATACTTTATATTCCATGCGAAGGATGTGATGCTTGCATGATCGTAAGGGACGGAAGGCCGAACGGGAGGCGAAAGACCGCATGCTGGACGATACACAGATCGACGAGTTGATTGCTCATGGCATCGACTATCGTGGCGGAGTCGACCGCTTCGGAGGCAATGCCGCCATGTTCGAGAAGTTCATTTTCCGCTACCTGAACGACGAGCACTACGACCTGCTTACCCAAGCGATTGAAGCAGGGGATGCCGAAGAGGGCTTTCGCGTTGCCCATACGCTTAAAGGTGTAGTTGGGAACCTGTCGTTCTCATCGTACTTCGCTGTTTTGGAGCCCGTCACTGAAGCGCTCCGATCAGGCAATATAGATGCCGCCCGCCGTTCGATGCCCGACGTTGAGAAAGCACATAAGGAAACGGTGGCTATTTTGGGGCAGTTAAGCTAAACTAGCGTCTTCTTAAATACCACGTTGTATACTAATCATTAATGAAATTGATGAGGTATACGGGGGCGCGGGCGCTCCTGTGGGCGGAGACAGATGCTGGTTTATGCTTGACCGGGATAGGAATACTCAGGGTTTCACCCTTGCCGAACTGCTGCTAGCCATTGCAATAGTCTTGGTTCTTGCGGCCTTGGCCGCTCCCTCTATATCGAACATCCAACGCAACATGCGCATGCTCGAGCTCGATGCGGCTGCGAGCGACATTGCTGTAACCGCCCAGCAGCAGATGACTTCGATGAAGGTGTCGGGAACGTGGCTCGCCCTTTTCGATGGCGACTCCCCGCAGCTTCCCACGGGAGATCAGAATGCGTTGAACGTTCCGTCCGGGGTTGTCGATAACCATCCCGAACAGAACGATCTCTATTACATGACCGCCGACCAAGCACGAACCGCTGGAATCATCCCGGCGGGATCGATCGACGCAGCGGTGCGCAACGGCGATTACTTGATCGAGTACAGCCTCTCAACCGCGACGGTGTTCGGGGTGTTCTACACCGATGGGAGAACGGGTTTCTTCCAAACGGCACCTGCGGATATCGGAGAGACGAAGCCTGCGCAGGCCTACTATGCATCGATGACGTCGGAGGTCGGCCGTATCCAGGATGCGCGCATCAAGGCCGACCCCATGATCGGGTACTTCGGCGGTACGCCTGCGGGAGCTACGAACGAAGTGGCGCTCGCCAATCCGAACATCTGGGTCGATGAAGACGGCATGCTGTGCATTCAAGATGCAAACCTGTCGAAGCATCCCGAATGGCTTACGAGTTTAGAGGTTTATTTTGAAAATCAGGAAGACGGCTCAACGGCTACGCTTGCGTTTGCCGGTTTGCAGGGAGATACATACACGGGAACGTATCTGGCGGGCGTGAACCTCGATCAAGAGAATTTGAGCCTATACGACAACGACGACAACACGGCTCTCTACGTCGTCGTCAATCGCGACGATGCGATCGCGGTCGATCAGGGAGCCGATGTATACAGGTTCAACCTCGATATGCTTAAATCATCGTCAGACGTAAACCTGAAAGCACTCGGTGGTGGGTTCACTTATGGCGATTCGGTTAAGGTAACCGCTACTGTCCGAACCGGCCAAAAACCATTTGTCCCTACGGACTCGACGGCGTATATCAAATGGCCTGAACCGATTACGAAGCTGAGCGTTGTGGTGACCGACCCTGCGAACCCCGAAGGCGAAGCCGGCGGTTCGCACATAACCGGCACGTATGCTTCCCCCGAAGTAAAGGCACAACCCAAAAGCGGAAAACCACTGGTGCTCGATAACATGAAGCCATGCACCGAAGAGCATGAAATTGCAGGCACCGATGCGGCATTGACGGACGTGGACGATGGAAAACCCGGAAACACCGAGGCGGCATACCAACGGTACTCAGGTTCTAGCATAAGCGTCGACCAAGCGATATTGGACGAAGTATCGATCGAAGCTTCGGTTGGTTCGTATACGAGCAGCAAGCGCAACGTCCACTACTACCAAATCCACGAGCTGTGGATCGGCGTTGGGTCTGATCCTCAGACGAGCCGAAAAGAACGTATCGGCTATCTGATTGACAACAAGTGGCAGTGGACGGGTTCTGGAAGCACGCTTGCGTCAAGTGTAGGCGTAACACGAAACGGTGAGAACGTTCCCCTTAACGATGGGGATGGCACTTCGGGAATCATGACGCTGAACATCGATCCGGTAGCGCTTAAGCAGGCTCAATCGGATCTGGGGATCGGCGATCAAACGCTGACGCTGTATGTGCGCACTGCGCCGAGCGTCGACGAGGCGCGTGTCTTCTTTACGGGAAAGGAAAGCGTTTACGGCGGTTCCGGGCAAGGCGGCTTAATCCCAACCATTATCGCTCAGATGGCGGACAACCTCGCCACCGGTGCCCGAGGGGTTAATCACGGAGCGGTATTCCGTGCGGCGTTCGAGGGCGAATTCGGCTGCGCGTCGTCGGTTGCAATGTGGTCTATAGCACGCAAAACCGAATCAGGTCAGTATTCCTATGACAACAAGGCGTTTCCTACGGATAAGCGCGATATTCGCATATATTATGCGATTACCCCAGGGTATGGCTTTGACGGAAACCTTTCTGCGAAGGATAACGAGTCGACCAACACGGCGCTGTGGTATTTCTCAAGAGCGGAAGACGTTGTATACCCGCAAGCCATGGTGAACAATCACGGAGACGGTTCGAAGTACGGCAACTATTTGGTTTCGACGAAGGACGGCCGAAACGTGGTCGCCGATTTCGAGTTTCGCTACGATCAGGACTACCTGTTTTATCGCCTGCTCAAATACTACGTTATGACCGAAGCCGATGGTGATTACTCCGCCGCCAGCACGGTTCCCCAGTACGTTCCGTTTTCGTTGCAGGACGATGAGCAAGTCGCAGAGATCGAGGCTGCCGATCCGATTAAGGATGATTCGGGAAAGCTCACCAAGCTTTTCTCGCATTGGACGACCGATGAAACAAGGCCGGAAAGCGTCGGTTCGATAGCCGTTGAAGCTGGAACTCTGCTCGGGCAATACCATGATCAGCTCAGCTACGTGGGAACGTCTCTGTATGCCGAATACGTTGATGCGGGCATTGGCATGATGTATTTGGAGTTTGGGGCCAAGGAGGACGGCAACCAGGTAATGGGTTATTCAGGTTACTTGACTTCTAGTCAAAGCAAGATCGAAAGCTTGCTTGAAAACGATGCGGCCATACAAAGCTGGGGTTATTACGTCTTGGTTCCCACCGCTATGAATGCTCCTCAAGCCCCGAAGGTTTCAGGCAACGATATGTCGGTGGCCACCATAGCGAAAGCGGTTACGATCAAAGGCGTTCAATACCAAGCGTATCAGGTGACGGCGCGCGGCAACGCCGCCAAGGCGCGCAACCTTACGGGAGCGTTTACGCTGCCGATTCTCGGAAACCAGAAATACCAGTATACGATCAATGCCAACTTTGCCTGTGCGGTTGAATCCTCCGAAGTCGCACAGGAAGAGAAAAAGGCAGACACCTGGGGCGATTCCGAGAGCAATCCGTGGCAAGTCAGACACGCTACCCAATTCATCGGGACGCTTTCGCTGCTCGACAAGGTGCAAGCGAGCTATGTGGGCGACTGCTTTTTGCAGACGCATACCATCGATATGAAAGATACCTCCGATCCTGCCTTGAGGGTAAGCCTCAAACTCGATCACGAGTTCTCTGGGATTTACGACGGTGGCAGCGATAAAGGAAACTCCATCAGGAACATCCAGTATTGCTTGTGGAGCTATTACGTTGTCAACGGTGGGGATACTGCGCTGGGCCGTGGCAGCGGAATGTTTCCGAAGGTGGTGGGAACCGAAAAGAAGCATGCTGAAATAAAGAATATGAAGGTTGAAATCAAGTGCTCGGACTTTGTCGACGATTCGTATACGTGGGACACTCTCAGCCCGTTCTCCCACGCGGGGATACTCGTGGGCTACATGTCGAATTGCACCATGAGCAATTGCGTAATCGAGGGAGATAGCGCAGTAAGGGACGGTAAAAAGGTATCCCCCTCGATCGACATCGCATTCGGAACCGACTCGATACGGGGATGGGGCGCGCTTTTCGGCGGCGCCACCATGAGCGAAGTATCGAATTGCGCGGTAAAGTCGATTAACTTTACCGCGTCAAGGAAGAACGGCGGCGTATGGAACAGCAACCCCAAGATCGGAGCCCTTGGAGGTCAGGCTATTGATACGACTATAAGGGACTGCAAGGTTGACGATGTGAATATAGGCACCGGTTCCAAGACGAACACGATTTTCCGCGATGACCGAGGCGTGATGTCGGTGGGCGCGCTAATCGGTGACATATCAGGGGAAAAAAGCTCATGCAGCAGCGTTGAGG
Organism: Raoultibacter timonensis; assembly: GCF_022845715.1. Lineage (NCBI taxonomy): Bacteria > Bacillati > Actinomycetota > Coriobacteriia > Eggerthellales > Eggerthellaceae > Raoultibacter > Raoultibacter timonensis. The sequence goes on along the minus strand of NZ_AP025564.1, from coordinate 3,966,362 downwards.
CGAACAATGTGAGCATGCAAGTTGCCAACGAGCAGTACGATGCCAAATGGGAACGCGGTTTGTTCTACGGTGGATTGGCGGGTACAAGCACAATCGAATTCGATGCTACCTGCACGTTTAGCGGCATTACGCTCAAGGTGGGTTCGGATACGGTTTACGATGTGCTTGAGGCTGCAAAAAAGACTGCACGCGACGCTGTCGCTTCCTCGGACAAAGAACCCGACCAGGAAGGCGAAGGAGCTGTTGTTGAAAGCGGCGGCTCAAGTTCAAAAGAAGAAGAGCCTGCAGTTTTCCAGGATGCCGAACCCGAGGATAATGCCGCCAAACCGCCCGGCGAGGCGGTGGTGCAGCAATGAGCGTTCGGCTGCTGTCGAAGAGATTTCCTGCCATCCGCCGTGGGTTTGGGAAACCGATCGGAAAGCTCGAAGACACTTCGGGTTCATCGGTTGTCTTGGCGCTTGCGTTCTTTCTTATATGCGCGATTGTCGGATCGATTATTCTCACGGCGGCCTCGGTGAACGCAAAGACGGTGGCCACGTACAAGGAGACGCAGCAGGCGGAGTATACCGTGACAAGCGCGGCGGGCCTCTGGGCGGATTGGCTCAACGGCAGCTCGGCGGAATGGGTGCTGGGGGATGGTGGGCAGCCAGATTTTGTCAACAGCGTTTACGGTGTTGACGCTGCCGTTAATCCGACTTACCCGACGAAAAGTCTCATCAAAAGTTTGTGGGTTAATTACGGCGATGAGATCTGGCCGAAGCGAAACGTCGAATCATACACCATTCCCGCGACGTTCACCGTGAAAGCGACATCTCTTACGGGCGAGCAACCAGTTGACCCCGTATATGCGCAAGTGACATTCGATCGCGACTTCAATATCGTTGTGGTTTTCTCTCTCAAGGGGTTTGCGAACGGCGCCGTCGACCAAACAAGCCTCTACAACTTGCAATTGACGATGCAGGCAACGCCGACATTCGACAGCGACGGCTCTTTGACAAGCATATCGTGGGGGTCTCCGAAGATGGTGAAGCTCGGATCGACCTTGCAGGAGGTCGGTTGACATGAAGCGCAGCACTCGGAAGCATGCAAGCATGCCCTCGGCATTAAGCGGGAAGCTTGCCTCGGTTGCGGGCGATACGCTTGCCGAGGTACTCATTGCGTTGCTCATCGTTGTTCTTGCCACTACGTTGCTTGCGACGATGGTCGTAACCTCTACGAAGGTAACATCGCAAAGCGAAGCGGCGATGAGCGGCGCATATGCCGCCCAGAGTAATCTTGCAAGCAAGGGTGGCGCGCAGGGCAACATCGACGTGTCGATCACTTCGAGTGACGGAAAGCTCGGCACTTCGACAAGCGATAGCGTCGTATGGAAGGTTCCCCTCTACGAATCCGACGGCTTCGCTTGCTACGAAGCAGCGGAATTCTAAGGGAATTGCGCATGAGCCGTTTTTCTCGACATACAGCCTCCGTTAACCGTTTTCGGTTGCGCTTGCGCCCATCGCTTTGCGGAGCGAGGCCGAAGCTTTGCAGGCGGCTGCACGATACGCGCGGGTTTACGCTTGCCGAGCAGTTGATCAGCATCGTATTCCTCGGACTTTTGTGCGTTGTGATTGCCGTTGGCTTGAATACGGCATTTCAATCGTACCGGCTCGCAAACGAGTCCACGCGTGCGAACGAACTGCTGACCCGCGCGGTCGAAGAGGTGGGCGACGAGCTGGCGTTTGCTTCGTCGGTTGATGTTACGGGGGCAGGTCCGACATTCGTAAGCCCAACGACTAAGCAACCGGTCGCGATCGGCAACGATGCCGACGGCAGCGGCATCGTGCTCGTTTCCCAGAATGCGGGGGACGATTCAGCATTCGATCCGGTGCTGTTCGTCGCTTCGTCGCACGGTTTAACCGTAGAGGTATTTGATGTGGCGTTTAACGATGATAAAACTGATAATGGTAAGAAAAATACGTGGGATTTCAGGATCGATATAAAACAACAAGGACGCGACACCGTCATTGCGTCAACCGCCATGACGGTAGCGTGGATAGGATAAGGCTATGGCATACAAGCGTCTCGGCGACTTACTTATAGATGCGGGGCTGATCAGCAACGATCAGCTCGATTTGGCTCTTTCTCACCAAAAGGGCTCGAACCGCCGATTGGGCGAGGTCCTCATCGACGAGGGCATCATTACCGAAGCGCAGCTTATCGAGGCTCTGCAAATGCAGCTCGGCATCGAGTTCATCGATCTTTCCCAATACGATATCGATCCTGAGATGAGCAGGGTCATCTCGAAGAATGTCGCGCGTACGTACAGCGTTGTGCCGGTCAAGGCAACTCCCGAAGAGGTTTTCTTGGCCATGAGCGATCCGCTCAACTTCCTTGCTATCGAGGCGGTGAAGACCGCATCGCGCAAACGCGTGGTGCCTATGGTGGCGACCAACGATGCGATCCAGCGCGCCATCATGACGCTGTACGGCAACGAGGGTGCCGCGCGCGCCATCGAAGAGATGAAGCGCGAAGTCAAGACGAGCGACGAGGCGACCACGTTCACATCCTCGACGCTCGGCGACGATGCCGATGCGCAAAGCGCGCCGACCGTGCGCTTGGTGAACAGCATAATCGAGCGGGCGGCCACCGAGCGTGCGAGCGACATTCACCTCGAGCCGCGCGAAGCCGACATGCATGTGCGCATGCGCATCGACGGCATCATGCGCACCATCCTTACGGTGCCGAAGGAGCTGCAGCAAAGCGTTATCGCCCGCTTGAAGATCATGGGCACGATGAACACTTCGGAACGGCGCATTCCCCAGGATGGCCGTGCGAATGTTCGCATCAAGAAACAGGACATCGATCTGCGCATATCAACGCTGCCGACCATCCACGGCGAAACGGTGGTTATCCGCCTGCTCGATAAAGACGAGAAGCTTCTCGAGGCCGAGGGAATCGGTTTGGCGGGCGGCGATCTCGAGAAATACCGCACGCTCATCAACGCGAGCAACGGCATGGTTCTGATCGTCGGCCCCACGGGATCGGGTAAGAGTTCCACCATGTACACGATGATCCGCGAGCTCAATACCGATGCGGTCAATCTCGTTACGCTCGAAGATCCCGTCGAGTACAACATCGATGGCGTCAACCAAGTGCAGATCAACGAGAAGGTGGGCATGACCTTCGCCGAGGGTTTACGTGCGGTGCTGCGCCAGGATCCCGATATCGTGGCCGTCGGCGAGATCCGCGACGGGGAGACCGCCGAGATAGCCATGCGCTCGGCCATTACCGGACACCTCGTGCTTTCGACGGTGCATACCTACGATGCGGCTTCGACGATCGACCGCCTCATCGACATCGGGGTGGAGCCCTACCTTATCGCGAGCGGCGTGCGCGGCATCGTATCTCAGCGTTTGGTTCGCTGCGTATGCCCCCATTGCCGCGAAGCGTATACGCCCGACGAAGAGGATCTGGCCATGCTCGGCCTTTCACCCGATCCGTCCATCAAGTTCTACCGTGGAACCGGATGCCCCATGTGCTTCAACACCGGGTATCGCGGGCGAACCGGTGTGTTCGAAATCCTCATGCTCGACCGCGATCTGCGCTCGCGCATCACGGGCGGCGCTACGCGCGAAGCACTGCAAGATGCGATAGAGGCAACGGGTAAATACCAGAACATGCAGCACGGCCTTCAAAGGCTCGTGCTCGGAGGAACGACCACGGTTGAGGAAGCCCGCAAAACGATGACGGCGTTGGAGTAAGGCGTACCCATGAATATCGCTCACCTGATAAACCAAGCACACGACGTTAACGCGTCGGACATCCATATCGTCTGCGGTTTGCCCGTCAAGTTCCGTGTGGGCGGCAAGCTCATATCGGCAACCGAGGAGACGTTGACCCGCGAAGAATGCGAGCTTATCGCGCGCGATCTTGCCGGGGAGCGCTATGAGGCAATGAAGGACATCGGCGAGATCGACCTTGCCCGCACCATTGCCGGTGTGCGCATCCGCATCAACCTCTTTCGCGCGCAGGGCAACGTAAGCGCAGCGCTCCGTCTGCTTTCCGACGAGATACCCCCGCTCGAAACGCTGGGCCTTCCGCCTGCGGTCATGGATTTTCCGAGCATGCAGCGCGGGCTTATCGTGGTCACCGGCGAAACGGGGAGCGGCAAATCGACGACGCTCGCCGCTTTGATCGATCGCATCAACCATACGCGTGCCGAGAACATCATCACGATGGAGGATCCCATCGAGTACGTGTACAAGCCCGATCAGTCGATCATTTCTCAGCGAGAGATCGGCCAGGATACCGAGAGCTACCACAATGCGCTTCGTGCCGTTTTGCGCGAAGACCCCGATATCATCCTGATCGGCGAGATGCGGGATCTCGACACCATCCAAACGGCGCTCACTGCTGCGGAAACCGGCCACCTTGTGCTTGCCACGCTGCACACTAAATCAGCAGCCGATTCGATCGACCGCATCGTCGACGTGTTTCCCGAGGGTTTGCAGCGCCAGATCCGCATGCAGCTCTCGACGTGCTTGGTAGCCGTGCTCTCGCAGCAGCTGCTTGCGCGCCGCGATGGCATGGGCCGTTCGCTCGCATGCGAGCTCATGATGGTCACGCCCGCCATCCGCAACCTCATCCGCGAGGGCAAGACGCCCCAGATTGCCAGTTCGCTTGCAACTTCGGCGGCGGCAGGCAGCGTGACGATGGACAACGCGCTTCTCAACCTCTACCGCGCCCGCGCGATCGATTCCGAAACCGCGCGGGAGAACGCCCATGACCAAGACTACATAAGGAAGAACACGCTGTAATGCCGACATTCACCTACAAAGGAATCACCGAAGGCGGCATGCCTGCAACGGGCGTCGTCGAGGCGTTCGACGAGATCGGGGCAATGGAGGCCGCGCGGGCTCAGTGTCGCGTGGTCCAGGAGGTTAAGCTTGTGCGCGAGCGCAAGAACCTCCTTACCATGGATATCACCAAGCCCAAAGCCAAACTCAAGAACCTTGCGATCATGTGCTCGCAGTTCTCCATCATCCTGAAAGCGGGTCTGCCGATCGGAAGAGCGGTTGCGCTCGTGGCCGACCAGACCACCGACAAGTATCTCAAGCGCGTGCTTTCCGATGCTTCTTCGGATGTGGCTGCCGGTCACGGTTTTGCCGACAGCCTCGAGAACAAGGGCGAGAGCCTCCCGAACATGTTCATCGAAACCGTGCGTTCGGGTGAGGAGAGCGGTCATCTGCCCGAAGCGTTCGCGCGGCTGCATACGTATTACGACAAGCGCTCGAAGGTTGCGGCGAAGGTGGCGAGTGCGCTTACCTACCCGATTTTCGTGCTTATCATCGCGGTGATCGTGGTTGCGGTCATGATGGTGATGGTTATTCCATCCATGACGAGCATGATCTCGTCGCTCGGGAGCGAAATGCCGTGGGTGACGCAGTTTCTCATCGACGCTTCGTCGTGGCTGCGGCAGAACATCCTGTGGGTGATCTTGGTTATCGCCCTCATCGTTGCCGGGTGCAAACTTTACGGGCGTACCGAATCGGGCAAGACCGTGTTCGCCCTCATGAAGCTCAAAGCGCCGATCCTCGGCGTGGTTTCGGTGTATTCAGGTGCCGCGGAATTCGCAAACTCCATGGCGACGCTGATTGCGGCTGGCCTGCCGATGCCCCGTGCTATCCAGGTGACGTCTCGCGTGCTCAACAACCATGTGCTTTCAAGCGAGGTGAGCATGATGGAAGTGGGTTTGACCGAAGGCAAGAGCCTGGGCGAGTGCATGGGCGAAGCGGAGCATTTTCCGCGTACGCTGATCGAGATGGCTTCGGTAGGCGAACGGACGGGCGAGCTGGAGGAAACGCTCCAAACGGTGGGCAGCTTCTACGACACTGAAACGCAGCGCGTGACCGATCGGGCGCTTTCGCTGCTCGAGCCGGCGCTGTTGGTGCTGATGGCGGTTTTCGCAGGTTTCATCGTTATCGCGTTGTACCTGCCGATGTTTTCGATGTATGCGTCGATGTAGCGCGAGGCCGAACGCGGACGGCCGAGCATCGCATCGTGCAGATAGAAGGATCCGGATAGGGAATGCCGGGATTGAGGATTGTTGTTCGGCCGACAGGCCGAGCAGAAAGAAAGGAAGTGTCATGAAAGAGATGATCAAGCGCGTGCGCGAGGAGAAAGGCGGCTTTACGCTGGCCGAGCTCCTCATTGTGGTAGCGATTCTGCTGGTGTTGATTGCGATCGCAGTGCCGCTGTTCACGGGAGCGTTGGATAAGGCTCAGGCTGCGGTTGGGATTGCGAACGCGCGCTCCGCTCAGTCCGAAGCTTTGACGGCTTACCAGCTGGCAGAAACTTCGAAAAAAACGGGTCTTGCAACTCAATACTTCTATTACGACGATCATGGGAACGAAGTGGGCGAAAACGATGCCTATACATACAAGTATACGGTTACCTTAACCGAATCAAACGGGAAAACGTCAGTTCGCGTTGATATGAACGCCCCAGAGCAGAAGGACAATATTCTTAGCACCACTGGTTCATCCACCGGCGGTTCGGATGGCGGCGAAACGGACAAAAGCTAGGATTTCTTCTATCCTCGGTTTTTGCGAACGAATGTAGAAATATGGAGCAGTCTTAACACCGCATGACCACATCTCTATTCGACATAGCCCCCGGACTCGCAACGTACCTTCTGGTTCTCGTTGCGGTGCTGGGGGCGTGCATGGGAAGCTTTATGAACTGTCTGGCATGGCGGCTTGTTGGGGGGCAGAGCGTTCTTTCGGGACGAAGCTACTGCCCGCGCTGCAAGGAGCAGTTGACGGCGGTCGACCTCATCCCGATCGTTTCTTGGGTGGCGCTGCGTGGCAGATGCCGACACTGCAAAAAGCGCATCCCCGTGCGCTACGTGCTTGTCGAAATCGTTATGGCGGCGGTGTTCGTTGCGATTGTGCTCGTGTACGGATTTACCGTTCAGGCGCTGGCATATGGTGTGCTCGCATGCATTTTGTGCGGGGTTACGCTGGTCGACGCCGATACGTACACGATACCCAACGGGTTTATCCTGGCGGGAATCGCGACGTGGGCTCTCACGGTGTGGTTTATGGGCGTTCCGCCGCAAGGTTTTTGGCCAGGTAGCGATTTTGCGACTCAATTCGGCGACGGATTCTTACCGGTGCTCATCGACGGTATCGCGGGCGGCTTGTTGCTCGGCGGGGGCATTCTCGCGTTTTCGCTTTTGTTCGAGCAGGTGACGAAAAGGGAGTCGCTCGGCGGCGGTGATGTGAAGCTTCTGTTTGTAACGGGGCTGTTCCTCGGTGCTCCGCTCGGGCTGTTCGGTTTGCTGTTGGCCTGCTTTGTGGGAATCATTATCGCGTTTGTTTTGAGGCTTTCCGGCGGGTTGCCGGGTTCGGACGTTCTTAACGAATCCGATGGCGGCCCAGGGGAGCCGGAAAGCCTCAAAACAAGGGCGATACCGTTCGGTCCGGCTATAGCCGTGGCCACGGTGCTGACGCTTTTGATTGGCTCCCCGTGCATGACGTGGTACGTGGGGTTGTTTATGTAATACCGAGCCGTTTCGGCGGATGAACGCCAACGGTTGCGGGTGAATGAGAAACGGAAGATCGCGCGTATGGGAAAAACGTATACAGGAATCGATATCGGGAGCAGCACGCTCAAGATGGCCGTTTGCGACGGCGGTTCCATAAGAAAGATCGCGCTCGAAGAGCTGCCCGAGGGGCTGATGTCCGAGGGACGCATCACGAGCTTCGAAGCCATGGCCGATTTTATCAAGGCTGCCGCAAGGCGATCGGGTGGTATGACGAAGCATGCGGCATTTGTGATTCCGCAGGCAGATTGCGTAACGCGACGGATCCAGATGCCCGCCATGAGCGTGCGCGACCTCGAGATCAACCTGCCCTACGAGTTTCGCGACTACATCACACAGGGCAAAGATAAGTTCTTCTACGACTATGCCGTCGTGGGCACGAGGGCGCTTCCCGACGGTACCCCCGAAGTCATGGATCTGCTAGCCGTTGCGGCATCGAAGCAGGTGATAAACGACTATGCGCGCATGTTCTCGCGCGCTGGCATGAAGCTCGCCATCGCTTTGCCAACCGCTGCGGCATTGCAGAATCTCGTGATGGGCAACGTTTCGGCTCGGGCAAACTGCTGCATAATCGATTTCTCCCACGCAACAACGCAACTCCATTTCTTCGCCGACGGTGCCTACGACGTGTCTCGCGTAATCGAGATCGGAATGATCGATTTCGATCGCGCGCTCGGCGAACTCCATGGCCTCGACGCCCATGCGGCAAGCGGTTATCGGCAGGCAGGGCTTCGAGACGAGAAGGATCTTGAGGCAATCCGAGGCGTATGCGAGTCCATTGCCGTGGAAGTGGGCCGCGCCCTCAATTTCTACGGGTTCAACAATCCCGAGACGACGATCGACACCGTGTACACCTGCGGAGGCGGTTCGATGGTCGAGCCCCTTGTAGCCAAAGTGGCCGAACACATCGATCTTGAGCAGCGCAGCATCGCCGAGATCATGCCTTCTGCATCCGAAAACGGTTCGTTGGCCTGTCGCTGCCCTGCGGCAGTCGGTGCAACGATGGGCGGGGGGAGGTAGCCATGGATTTGCAGAAGGAGATATCTTTCAAAGGCGCAAAGAAAGTCGACTACCCGGTAAAAACCGATATCAACCTCATGAAGGCAGAGGTCGCGAGGGGAAACACCGTTGTGAACGTACTGCTGTTCCTCGTGTTCCTCGTTCTGCTTGCGTTGTTCGTGAAATTTGCCGTGCTCGATCCGTTGTCGGCAGGCTCGCAGAGCAATCAGCAGCTTGCACATGCGCGAGCGCAACTTGATGCCCTGACCGCAGAGAACGAAAGCTACACCGAATTGAGCCAAGAGTATTCGAAGTATGTTGTCACGGGGCTGACCGAAGAGGAGATGGACCTTTCCGATCGAAACGAGCTCATCGACCTTCTTTCCGATACGGTCATGCGGGCAACGTATCTTTCATCGGTGAAGGTCGTTGGGAATTCTGTGGCAGTTACGTGTGTGGGGGTGGGCTTGCAGGACGTTTCCGGGTTGGTGCAGGAGCTTGAGCAAGACGAGCGCGTTGCGTATGTGACCGTGTCGACGGCGCAAGAGAAGGATGAGGCCGCCTCGTCGGCAACCATTCAAATCGTATTGCGGGGATCGCTCGCGGCGGATGCGCAGGAGCTTCTCGAGCAAAGCGCCCAATCCGAATCGTCATCCAACAACCAATCGTCAACCACTCCCGGCGAAGATCTCGCTGGCGCCTTGGGAGTGAAGGGAGGTAGCAATGGGAACTAGCATTCTCAACAGATCGTTCTCCACGAGGGAAAAGGCGCTGATCCTCGTTCTTGCTATCGTTTTGCTCGTTGCCGCCTACTACTATTTCGTGGTTCGCAGCGTTGCGGAGACGCAGGAGGCCAACGCCGCCGCTCTCGAACAGGTGCAAAGCGAGATCGATACTCAGTTGGCGATCGCCCAGGTTCGTTCCAAGATGCAAGGCGAGCTCGAGAAGCTCGGAACGCTTGAGAACCTACCCGAGGTTGCGGTGTACGACAATCTTCGCAACGAGCTCGACGAGCTCAACAAGGTGCTCGAGCAAACCAATTCGTACGACATCAAGTTCTCGACACCCGAGATCGATGGCGAAACGGTACGGAGGATCGTGAACATAACGTTTTCGGCTCCCTCGTACGAGGAATCTCTTTCCGTGGTAGAGCAATTGCAGAACGGCAAGTACCGATGCGATGTGACCGATTTCTCCCTCGTCGGTACGCTCCTTGCCGATGGCAGCGTGAAAAGCGTGAGTGCAAACCTCAAGGTGACGTACTTCGAAACGGCGAACGGTGCGCAAAGTCTGAACGGATTGGTTGAAAAGGCCGAATCGTAAGCGGTTCCTGCGGAAATAGCTTGACCGCATCGTATCGCACAGGTAAAATAATGCTCCGCGTCTCAAACTGTGCGTTTGGGATACGAAAATGGTCGGGTAGCTCAGTTGGTAGAGCAGCGGACTGAAAATCCGCGTGCCGAGGGTTCAAGTCCCCCTCCGACCACCATTGAAACTTCTGGTAGACCTCGCGTTTGTGGGGTCTACTTGCATGTTCGGGACACGATGGCTCGCCGGATCCCATTTCTTGAAATATTTACTTGAGACAACCAACCATATAGGGGCAGAACGATTCTGTCACCTTCAACCGAAAGCTCCTTCGGGCAGGCGATATATTGATTGCCGATCTGCTTGCTAAATTTTCTTTTGAATTTATCAAGCGAGGATGTACTAAAGCGCTTTGACGACTTTACCTCCAGGGGGCTCACCCGAGGCTTTAGGCCTGCATTCTCATAGCCTTCTACAATCAGAAAATCTATCTCCATGTTTTGTGAGGCATCCGTCCGATCGCTGCGAGCGTAGAAAAAAGTTCCTGAGGCATACCCCCACAAGCATGTATCCTCCGAAAGCCTCATCGCTTTTCAATGAGGGGATGCTGGTATGGGTTTTCGTCGGACAAACGAGTCTTCTATTGCATCGGCAATGGGTTTTTCGTCCATAGCCCACAAGGCTTTTTCGAAATCAAACTGAACAAGCTGCATCGGTCGTTCCTCAGAAGAAATCAGGATGCCCTGCGCGCTTTTTCGAATAGACATCAAAGAATCAGTTCGATATAGTCATAGCGTCTATCGGCGACCAGTTGCTTAAACGCCTCCCGGGCTTTTGCGAAAGCTTGTACTTCGTCAAATATTGTAAGAGATTTACGATCATGCAATGAAACCTGGCAGTAAGCAGAAAGATATAAAGAGAGGGCCAAATGCAAAACACTGAGATCAAATACCCCGCAAACGTCTGCGAACAACAGAAGACCGGCGATGAGCCAGTACTTTTGGGAAACGAGGCCATCGCGACAGTGTCAGACTATTGGCGATGGGCCCACTCGGACCTCAACAGCAACGCCGAGCGCGGCAAGTTCGCCGAATTCTTAGTGGCTTGCAGTCTCGATCTTAAGCACGAGGTCAGTCAGGAATGGGGAGCGTACGACATCTGTTGGGCGGATGGCGAAGACGAGATCAAGATAGAGGTCAAGACCTCCGCGTACTTGCAGATTTGGGGACAGAAGAAACTCTCGTCGCCCTCTTTCAGCACCAGGCCTTCTCGAAAATGGAACATTGAGACAAACGAATACGAAGAGGTCGTTCGAAGGCAGGCCGACGTGTACGTGTTTTGCCTTGAAAAACAGAGGACGCAGGAAGGATGCAACCCCAACCCGCTCGACCTCGCCCAGTGGGAGTTCTACGTTCTGCCGACTTCGGTGCTTGATAAACGGGGTATGCAGGGGAGAGTGGACCTCGCCCAGCTCGATGCCCTGAAAGCCGAGAAGGTACTGAGTCTTCGTGGTTTGCCCGATGCCATACGCCGGGCTTTTCATGCATAGCCAAGCGCTGTTTAGAAAACGCGAACAAAAATGACCCAATTACCGGTTCGCTGCTTTTCTAGAGATTCCGCGCCTTCCCTCTGTCCGCGCGTAGTTCCCCGTATCGCGGTGTAACTGCTTGATCAGGGAGGCATACAGCGGGTTCGAGTCCCCCAACCACCATGTGCACCACGCAGGCTTCTTCGGGACCTGTTTCATTCGGGTTTCATTACGCTTGCAAGAAGCATAGCGCCTGTTCGGCCCAGGGCGATTCGCATCTCGCGCTCGAGGCTCGTATCCCATGGAAGCGCATGCTCAGCACGCAAAAGAAAGCGGAACCGAGTTGGCTCCGCTTTCACTGAGTTGGTTCTGCCTTCAGCCATGGGGCTTTTGTCGCAGACCCCCATTATCTTGGCGGGAATGGGGGTCTGCGACGTACGCAATGACTCGGGGGCTACTCGTTTTCGTTGATGTAGCGCACCGCGTGGCGACCCTCGGTCATCGTGCGGCCGACTGCGCAACCGACCAGGTACTCGGGATAGTTGCCCGAGAACATGCTGCCACTACAATCGCCTGCAGCGTACAGGCCGGGAATGGGCTCCAGCGACTGGTCGAGAACCTGCATATCCGCGTTGATTTTCAAACCGTCGAGCGTGGTGAGAATGGAGCCGCCGAACCAACAGCCATAGAACGGAGGCGTTTGGATTCCCGAAAGGCGGAAAGCCTCTTTGCCGTAATCCTCGTCGTCCTGCTTGTCGTAGAGCTCGTTGTAGCGATCGACCGTGGCAAGGAAGGAATCCTTGGGCACTTCAAGGAGATCGGCCAGCTCTTCGAGGGTGTCGGCCTTGAAGAAAGCTCCCTGTTCAAGCAGCTGCTGGCCGCCTGGGAACGCGCTGACGGCTTCTTCCGGGGAAGCGGATTGCAGCAACTGCGAGGCGATTTTCGCGCAACCGACAACCTGGAACCGTGCAGCGTCGGCAGCTATGTTGGCATCGAAGACAGAACACCACACGCCGCCCGGTTGGTTTGCCGAAGCATTAGCGCACCAATCATACGGAGCGGACTCATTGAAGAAGCGCTTGCCGTGGCGATTGATTTTGAGGAAAGGCAAGCTGCCCAGAACATTTTCCGAGCAGACGCTGGGGAAATCAGCATCCATGCCCTCGCCCACGAGACCGCAATCCACGCCGGGAAGAACGGCACCGCGGTCGAAGATCATCGGTGCAGATTCCGCATCCATCCGAGCGCCAATCCAGATGCCCGCTTTGATGCCATCCCCGGTGCAGTTCGGCATCTTATCGATCGCGGTGCAGGATTCCAAGACGGCGGGAGACAGCGCTTCGAGCATCACCGGATTCGCTGCATAACCGCCGGTGGCAAGGAGGACGCCCTTGGTTGCGTTCACCTGAACATAGCCGTCACGGGTTTCGAAGATCGCACCGGTAACGCGACCGCCTTCTTCGCGAACGAGCTTCGCCAGCGTATAGCCGAACGCGATCTCGTTGCCCTTGGATGCGATGTAGTCTGCCAAGACTTTGTTGCGGGAGAATCCGGCCTCCGCAGAAGCATTGCCCCAAAGGGCAGGGGGAGCGGCGTCGGCAACGTCAGGGAGATACCACATGTGCTGTTGGGGCGGCACGTAGAAATCGGTGCCGCCGGTCGGGTGATCGTAGCCGTCTGTATCCAAGTATATATCCATACCGGCAGCCGCCATGATGTCGTGCACGTACTCGAACGTCTCGCCGCTCTCGTTGATCCAAACCTTCCATACGTCCTGGGAGCATTTGCCCGAAGCGTAGCGGGTCAACTCGTTCAGCAGTTTGCCCTTGTCGGTTTCAACGCCGGCTTCTTTCTGCCATTTGCTGTCGATGGCGCCCGCGAAGTGACGGGTTGCCTGCACGGCGCCCGCCTTGTCGCACAGCAAAAAATCCATGTCCAAGTCGGCAGCGGTCGCTGCGGCCACCATGCCGGCGTTACCTGCGCCCACGATCAGCAGATCGGTGGTTTCGGTCTTAACGATCTGGTCTTCGGCGATTTCAGGAGCCTCGCCCAACCAAGAAGCAGATTCTTCCTTGCCGTTCGATTCGTCGCCTGCCTGCGCCTTCGGTGCTTGGCACCCCATAAGGCCCATGGCGGCAAGAGCACCTGCGCCGATACCCGCGATAGACACGAATTGGCGCCTGTTCATTTCGATACTGCTCACGATATCCTCCTCTAATGTTTTCGGGTTGGTCCCTCCCAAAACCCATTGCCATAAGTTAACAACCTGCCGAACAAAAAGAGAAATACCGATTCGAGTATGATTTATAATGGTTTGGTATGAATGATAGGCCGAGAGGGGCGTCTATGCGTACCGAACAGCTCAGAAGCTTTATCGCCCTCTACGAAACGGCGTCCTTTACCGCAGCCGCTGCGCAGCTCTACACCTCCCAACCGGTGATCACCAGGCATCTGGCGCAACTGGAAGAGGAGCTGGGCGGACCGCTTTTCACCCGCACGACACGACGAGTTGCGCCTACGAAGGCGGGGGATCTGTTCTACGAAAAAGCCCGCGAGGCGATCCTGCTTATCGATAAGGGGATTGCAGAGTGCAAAGCCCTGAACAACCACAGCAGCAGGATCGCCGTTGGATACGAGTACCTGTACATGGATCAGATTACGACACCATGGCTCGAGGAGTACGAATCGAACTGCGGCGAGGGCATCGCGGTGGATGTTATCGAGCAACCTTCGCCGCAGCTCTTTGACGCGCTCTTCGCGGGGAGCGTCGACTGCGTTTTCGTCGGCGTGACCAGTGAAGAACTCATACCGGCCTATCTGGAAAAGCGCCGCGTTGCATCATCGATGGGAGAAAACATCTTTGTCGGGAAGACGCATCCGCTGGCGAACCGTGCATGCATCACCATCGATGACCTGCTGGACGAGGGTTTCGTGTATCCGCTTACCAAGCCCACGCCCCGCGAAAGCGTCGTCGCCCGAGACTTCGAGGAACGCGGAAAGACCCCTCATTCCGTCGTTACCCTCCACCAGCCGAGCGCTCTGAGCGTGGTTGAACGCGGTAGCGCAGTCATCAACCTCCCTGAAGGATACGGGATCGAAAGCCCCAACCTGGTTCGGATTCCGTACAAATCCAACCATCACATCGACTATTTCTTCGTTTGGAATCGCGGAAACGACAACGAAGCCTTCGAGCAGTTCCGCGCATTTATCGAGCAGAAAATCACGGAATTCAACGGCTGAAGGAAGGCGTTTCGAACTAAGCGCTTGATTTCGAAGATCTGGCAGAACGGTTGGGTACGACAAGGGTTTTCGTGGTGAATCCCGTGCGGCAGCATGGCGCAGGTTGCGTTTCTCAGCCGATCTCCCGTTCGTCAACCATCACGCCCTTCAAGAGCTTGTGCACGTCCTTGAGCGAATGCGCATCGATCTTCGCGTACAGGTGCTTGATGTGCGATCGAACCGTGTCGACGGAAACACCGAGCTCATCGGCGATCTCAAGCGCCCGCATGTTTTTCCCGAACAATAGCAGCATCTCGCTTTCTTTCGGCGATCGAGCTGTTTCGGCTATGTGCGCAACGGTATAATCATTTCATGGAGAAACTCCTCGACAGATTTACGGGCAACATATCTCCTGTTGCGTTGCTTGTGTCGTCGTTCTACTGGTCGTGGTTCGACGTCGTGCCCTTCAGTCCCGCGTTGTTTTCGGCTGTGGGCATACCTGCCGACGTTATGCCGCTTGCTCTTTCGCTAGCGGTGAGCGCTGTCGTTCTTTGCATACTCGCATTGTGCCCAGCCTGGCGTGCGCGGGCCGTATCCGCAAAAGCGTTTTCTCTGGTTTCGCTCGTGGCGGGCGGCGGCGGATCGCTTCTCATGTATCTGGGCGCGCAAACGGCTTCTGCGCCGCTTCTCGTTGTCGGTGGCGTATTGGTGGGTGTCTATCAAGGTGCTGGGATCGTAACCGTTGGCGGACTTATTACCTGCGAGGGAACGACGAACGCTCTCGTGCATATCGCTACTGCGCTGCCGCTCAATCTGCTTGCGATTCTCTTTGTTATGTTTCTCCAGCCGCAGCCCTCGGTGGTTTTCGCGCTTGCTCTCCCGCTCGCTTCCGCGTGTTGCTATGCGGTTTTTTCTGCGCGCAGGCAGAACAGGATGCTCGTAGATGCGCTTGCGGATGAAACCGAGAAGAAGCTGAGGGGTTCTCGCGCCTTGAGCGGCACGGGGATAGCGCGGTATAACCCGCGGTTTCTCATCATATTGCTTGTTGTGTGCTGTTCGTTCGGATTCGTGAATTATCGAACGGTTTTCGACAGCGGGTTCGGTGGGTCGGATCTCGACTACCTATCCCTTGCCATCCGCGCCGTTGTAAGCCTGGCTGTACTGGTGGGCTATATTCGCTATTCTCAGCGGCCGTATTCCATTTTGCGTTTTGCGTTGCTGTTCATGACGTTTGGGTTGCTGGCAAGCCCGTCGTTGGCAATGCTGGGCGAAGCAGAAACCATCGTGCCGGAGTGTTTGTTTCTTGCCGGATACGCATGCTTCGATCTTGTCATTTGGGCGATAATCATCATCTTGCGCAGAAAGGCGAACCTCTCGCTTCTAAAAACCATCTGTATTGTTGACGCAGTCGATCAACTGGGGATATTCGTGGGGACCGTGCTCGGCATCGCCTGTGGAGAAAGCAGTGCTGCGTTGGCGGTTTGCATCATCTTCGGTGGGCTCTTGTTCGTTCTCATGCTGAGCTTTACCGAGAAAAGGGACCCTGTCAACGATGATCTGAATTCGCTTGAAATCGAGTTTGCGTCTGCGATCAATGTTGCAGACAGCAGTGACGAGCGAGATTCTGCGAGCGCCTTTCAGTCGGCATCGGTTTCGCCGGGCGGGTCGGTCGAAGAGCTTGCGGGCCGTCATTTTCTCACGAAGAGAGAGACGGAAGTGCTTTCGTTTCTTGTCGAAGGGCGGAGCGTTCCGTATATTTCCGAGCATCTGTGCGTATCGGACAACACTGTGAAAAGCCACGTGCGTCATATCTATACGAAGCTCGATGTGCACAATCGCCAAGAGCTTTTGGATCTTGTGCTACACCGCTAATGCGGGCGCTCGGCGAATTGCCCCATCCTCCTTGTTTTGCCGATAACGATTTCAGCAATTCTTGGGTGACATATCGTCTAGTCCGTTCGTAATCTCATCACAATCGGGTGATTTATTGAAAAACGCCCGCAAGTGATGAAGAAACTCCTTCGTGAATTTCCTTCAATTGACGGGTGTCGTCACCTAATGCATGGGTGGGGCATCTAGGGAAGGAATCAAGGAGAAGGGAAGTACCATGAAAGAAAAAGCAAGAGGCAACGCGTGCACTCGCTTGGCAACGATCATTGCATTGGCAGTTGTTGCGGTTCTGTCGTTTGGCATGCTTGCGGCATGCAGCTCGGGTTCGAGTTCTTCAGGTGGTGGTGCGACTGCTACCGATGAGGCAACCATGACTACGAAGACGTTAGTGAAAACTGCCGCAAACGAGCTCGCGCTTGTTGATTGGGATGTGTCGGCAGATGATAGCCCGCTTACCATTTCAAGCGATGATTCTCAATATGCAGATTACATCGCCGATCTGAGCAAGCTTACCGGATTCAACATCGAGAGCCTGACCATGACAGTGGATATTGCGACGACCCAGGGTGCGGAAATCGGCGCAACCCACGAGTTCACAAAACTGAACACCTACACCATCAAGAGTTTGGATGCCGTTGTCGATTCGAAGAACATCACGTATGCCGACGGCGATTTCAAATAGCTCCGGGAATACTGACCAACAAACCGCTACGTTTTGAAAGAGGGAAGAAACATGGCTGAACTTACGAGAAGAAACTTTTTGCTTGGTGCGGGCGCAGCCGGTGCGGCCATAGCTATGGGCGCTGCTACGAATCTGGCATACGCTGCCGACAAGAAGGCCGATGAGAAAACCGACTACGCTAATCAGGTATCCGAGGAACTTACTTGCGATGTGTTGATCATCGGCGGTGGCCTTTCGGGCACGTGCGCGGCTGTGCAGGCGGGCGAAAACGGCGATAATGTGCTGCTAATCGAGGGGCAATCTGCTCTGGGCGGCAACGGTACTGGCGTCGAATGCACGAACGCCTATGGCCTGCATCCCAATTCTTCGGAGACTACGCTCGGCGAAATGGTCGCATTCGAGACCAAATCTCAGGCATATACCATTAATCCGCTGCTGGTTCACGATATGGTTGGACATGCAGCTGAGAACGTGCAGTGGCTTATCGACAATGGCGTCGAATACGAGGCGATCGAGGATCTTGACCCTGCGTATCTCGAGATGTACAAGGCAGGACGTTATCGTGCTGAATTCAGTTTCGACTTCGTGTACAAAGGGGGAGCCGCTGGCGTAGGCTACTTCCCGGCAATGAAAAAGAAACTGCGCGAGTACGGCGTGAACCTCCGTCTCAATACGCGTGGACGTGATCTTATCTTGGACGAGTCGGGTAATGTCATTGGCGCGTATGCCACCGACACCTACGGTGACACCATCAAAATCAACGCGAAAGCCGTCATTATTGCAACGGGCGGATTTGGCGAAGACGAGGAGCGCATGGGCAAGTACGGAGTCGATCTGAACGACATTCGCATCATCGGCACGCCCGGGCACTACGGCGACGGCGTCACCATGGCCATCAATGCGGGCGGCATTGAGCACGGAGCATCGGCTTTCGGTATGACCAACATCATCGGATCCGCTGGACCTTGGGGCCCCATTTGGGACAAGCTCTGCTGGGGCGGACCGAGCCTGTGGGTTGATATTCACGGCGAGCGTTTTTCCGACGAAGCGTGCTCGGCATACACGCATAACATGGAGCTCCAGAACGTTCCCGTACGCTTGAACGGCGGTACGTGTTGGACCATCATGGATTCGAAAATTCTCGAAACGATGCTCGATGGCGACGAGGAAGCCGCCCAGCTTTGGGATGAGATGATCGAGAAGGGCGATGATGCCTACAAGGCGGATTCGCTCGAGGAGCTCGTTGATATCATGGGAGTTGAAAAGGACTTGTTCCTTGAAAATGTGAAAATCTACAACGAGCATGCAGCAAAGGGAAGCGATGACGACTATGGTAAGGATCCCCAGTATTTGATGGAGATATCCACTCCTCCGTTCTATTGCGGCCTTATTCGCGGCGCTCTTGAGGGATTGTACTCCGGCGGCGTGAAGACTGATCGTCAGTTCCGCGTGAAGAAGCCGGGTCGCGACCAAGCGTTTGAAAATCTGTTTGCCGTCGGAGCAGATGGCGGCATGCTGTACAACCACGTATACGGCCTCGATATCAACGGTTCGATGAGCTGCCATGGTATCAACAGCGCCCGCACGGCCGCCAACACGGCCCATGCATACATAAGCGGGAAGTAGGCGAGTACAACCAGCGAAATCCGAAAGTCTGCACATAACGCCGAATGCGTACCGCCTGAAAAAAAGAGCGGATGCTTCATGCGGGCATCCGCTCTTTATGCAACTAATAATCGAACCCCCTACGCTTCGGCGCTGCGTTTGCCCACAAGATGTTCAGCGTCGGTAAGGTGCGAATCGTCGTAAATCTTCTCGGTTGGCGCGAATCTGCCGGTTCCATGCTCTTTGTCGAAGGCGATTTGAGCTTGGGAAAGACCCTTCCAAACAGGTTTGATGTCCCGCGATTTTTCAACTGCCTGCGCAACAAGAGAAGGAGCAATGTAGCCGATCCAGCAGAAAATCGCGCCGTAAAGATTTGCTCCGAGCATGTCGGCGCACTCGCCGCTTATCTTGTGGCCGAGCAGCATCGGTGCATCTTGCGCGGTGAATTACGAGAGGATCGCGAAGGCAGAATCGAGTGTCGAACCCGCCGCCAATATCATGAGAATGCACATGAGCGGATATCCGGCACCTCCCATAGCCTGGCCGAGCGCTGCGGGGGCGTTGCTCAAGAGCGCGTAGCCGCTTAGCGTGCGGTACATGCCGATCGTGCTGATGCCGAGTTCCAAGGGGAGATGCGATAGCGCCCTTTGCGTTACGGCAGTCCCGAACCTTGTTGGCGACATCCGAGGCGATGTCTGCTATACTGCCACCTCGTGTTTGGTTCCAGTGATTTCGGGTGCATGTGCCCGTCGGAAGCCGAGCACCCGCGTTTGCATCGATGGGCCCTGCTCTCGCGGTTTATTCGTTGCCCATAGCCCGCGGCATATGCCGTGAGGAAAAAGGAGAATACCGTGAGAAACAAGAAGACGTCCTACGTCGCCCAAGCGGGCATGATCGCTGCTGTCTACGCGGCGGCAACGCTCATCACCATGTTCCTGTTGCAGGGCCTTGCTTGGGGCCCGATTCAGTTCCGCATCTCGGAGGCGGTATGTGTGCTCGCCGTGCTCACCCCGGCAGCGGTGCCCGGTCTTACCATCGGGTGCGTTATTGCAAATCTCGTTTCGCTTGCCATCAACGGAACCGGTGCGCTCGGTCTGCTCGATGTCGTGTTCGGCAGTTTGGCTACCTGCGCGGGGGCTCTGTGGTGTTGGAAGTTCCGCAGCCGCCCGAAGGTCGCGCTTCTGGGCCCCGTGCTGGCAAACGCGCTCATCGTTCCGGCATATCTCCCGATCTTGCTCCAGGGGCTTGGCTTCTACACGATTCCTTTCACTGACATCAGCCTCGACGGGGCGTATCTTCCCATGTATCTGTTCGGGGTGGTTGCAACGGGCATCGGCGAAGCGCTTGTCGTCTATGTGTTGGGCTTGCCGTTGCTTAAGGCGCTGAAGAGATTCGGTATAGCTGATGAGCCGCGTATCGAAAAACGGGCTTAAGAACAACATTCCGATATACCCGAAATAATTCCCTCGATTGGGTTCGCCGTAGCCTTTAGTTTGGCAGACTGCTATTTCGATGGAGCGCGGTGTTGCAGAGTGCAAAACGGATACAATATCTGCGTATATCCATCGTTATAAGGAAACGAATGAACCCGGTAATCGTCATCCCGACTTATATATCGGCGCGCCGCAGAAAAGAAGGCGGCAACATTCTCGCCACGTACGATCACACAACGCCGCTTACCCAAGCGGGGGAGTTGGGTCGTTGCCTCGATTCTCTGCAGAAGGTGCAGGGTCTCGGTCAGATCGCGATTCTCGTTGTGAGCGAACCTTCGATAGAAAACCAGGCTGCCGAGAAGGTGCAGGCGATAGCCTCCCAGTTCCCGAGCCTGAACGTCGTGGTCATCGGGGCTCCCGAGCACGCACTCATCCAACAGCGCATGGAGCAGCTAGGGCTTGGTCGCATGAACAAGGAGATCGGCCTTTCCGGGTACGGAGCGGTTCGCAATCTCGGGTTGGTGGTAGCCAATACGCTCGGTTTCGATTCGGTCGTATTCGTCGACGATGACGAGATCATCGAGGATCCGGATTTTCTCCAACGGGCAATGTACGGTATCGGGAAGCTTACGAAGAAGGGCATCCCGATTCTCGCCAAGACGGGCTTTTACTACAATTCCGAGGGCACCTACCTCTCGAAGAGCATGGACAAGTGGTACAACCACTTTTGGCAGCAGGGTAAAGCGTTCAACAAGTGGATCACCAAGGCCATGCAGGGGCCGCGGCTTTCGCGATCGAACCACGTATGCGGCGGTTGCCTCGCGCTTCATAAAGAGGCGTTCAAGCGCGTGAGCTTCGATCCGTGGATTCCGCGCGGCGAAGACCTCGACTACCTGTTGGGCTTGCGCATGTACGGCTCGGATATCTGGTTCGACAATCAGTGGAGCCTTGTGCATCTGCCCCCCGAGACGCCGAGCGAGGGTACGCGCTTTCGCCAGGACATCTTCCGTTGGCTCTACGAGTACCGCAAGATGGAGTACAGCCGCACGCAGATCGACCTCATGCAGGTGAAGCCGTCGTCGCTCGAGCCCTATCCGGGGCCGTTCCTCGAGCCCGGCATCAAGAGCCGCATTCGCACGACGGCGTTTCTGCGCAGCCTCGCGCGCCCCGACAAGAAGGCTTACCGCAAGGCGGCAAAAGCCGCGACGGGCGAAGCTACGACGTACGCTCAGCGCAACTGCTCGAAATACTTCGAGTTCCAGTTCGTATGGCCCGAGCTCATGGCTCGTATCGAGAACGACAAGATACTGCGGACCGCCCTGCTGCAGTCGGCTGCGAACCGCCAAGCGAGCGGAAGCGGGCAGCCGAGTCAGCAGCGGACCCGCGCGGCAAACCCCGCGCCCGCAGACGTGGCAGCCGTCGGCATCGATCCCGGATCGACAACGGAGATCCGCCTCAACATCGCCGATTAGGCTCGGATGGGAAACGATCCTGTGACAAGGGGAGAAGCGCTCCTGCTGTAGTGGCACAATCTTCGTGTGCCCAGCGCTTTGCTGCAAGAACGCGGCATTGCACGAGGGATGAACGGCTTTCGGTTTGCGACAGGTGAAAGAAGCGATTGATCGATGGACGTCTTTGTAGCATATATTGCTCCGGTGCTTGTGGGCATCGGTATCGGCATCCTGTCGGGTATGCTCGGCATCGGGGGCGGCACCGTCATGGTGCCGATATTTCGCCTTGCGTTCGACATGAGTGCGATCATGTCGACGGCTACTTCGCTCTTCACCATTATCCCGACCTCCATTTCGGGGGCGGTGTCCCACATCCGCGCTAAAACCTGCATCGTCTCGCTCGGCGTAGCAGCCGGTATCGGTGGCGCCTGCACCTCTCCGCTCGGTGTGTGGTTGGCGACTATCTCGCCCGCATGGTTGATCATGGCGGCTGCAGCGCTGATCATCGGATATTCGGCTGTCAGCATGCTGCGCAAGGCTTTCAAGATGAAGCCCGCGAAGGCGGCGGTGAGCGGAGCGGCCGTGCCGGAAACGTCGAGCACCCCGAACGTCGCACGGCCCAGCGTGTCCGATGAGCAAAACGCGAGCGTTAAGCTTTCCCGCAAGCAGCTGCTCATCGGTGCGTGCATCGGCCTTGGTGCGGGCCTTGCTTCGGGATACGTTGGCGTGGGCGGCGGGTTCATCATGGTTCCGCTCATGCTCTCGCTTATCGGCATCCCCATGAAGAAAGCCTCGGGCACTTCGCTGATCGCCGTGATGATTCTCGCAATCCCCGGCGTTATCGAGCAAGGCTTGCTCGGCAACATCAACTACGCGGCAGGCATTATGGTGGCGGTCGGCTCCATTCCCGGTGCGGTTATCGGAGCGCGGCTTGTGCGCAAGGTGCCAGAGCGTATACTGAGGCTCATCTTCGGCGGCTTCCTGATCGTGGCGGCGATTCTGCTTGTTTTGAACGAA
This sequence comes from Raoultibacter timonensis, assembly GCF_022845715.1. NCBI lineage: Bacteria > Bacillati > Actinomycetota > Coriobacteriia > Eggerthellales > Eggerthellaceae > Raoultibacter > Raoultibacter timonensis. The sequence continues at coordinate 3,943,642 of NZ_AP025564.1, read as the reverse complement.
ACGGGCGTCATCGCATAAACGGCCTCGGAGGCCAATGGCAAGCACAACGCGGAGGAGATGCGCCTCATGGCCCAACCTAAGAAAACCGACAAGAATCGGCAATCGTCGACGCTGCCCCGCTTCTTCACCCTCGAAATGCTCATGTTCACGTTCGTGGTGCTGTCGGGCTTCATTCTGCTGTACTCGATCGCCATGCCCAACAAGAACATCGGCATTATGGTGGGTGCGGGCATCGTGTTCACGTTCTCGCTCGTTGTGGTTATCCGCTTGCTCATGGACCCCGATAACGTGCGGGCTCGGCAGTCGGACGCCATGCTCAAGCTGGCCAGCCAGACGCTAGCGTGCATGAAGGAGGGGCTGAACAAGTCGTCGGCACAGAAGGTGTGCCGTCTGCTTTTGCCCTCGACGGCAGCGATAGCCGTTGCCATCACCGATAAGGATCAGATACTCGGGTACGCGGGCGTCGAAGAGGACCGCAACCCCACTGGCAGCGAAATCCGCACGCATGCCACCCACGCAACGCTGCAAGATGGGCGTATGCGCATTCTGCTGACCACCGAGGACATCGGGTTTCCTACGGAAACGAGCATCAAAGCGGCTATCATCGTTCCGCTTGCGATGGGCGGTCACGTGGAGGGTACGCTCAAGTTCTACTACCGCCGTCCCCATCACATCAGCGAGACGCAGAAGTCGATCGCCGAGGGATTCGGCAAGCTGCTTTCGACGCAGATGGCTGCCGCCGCCCTCGAGCAGCAGACCAAGCTCGCGACAAGCATGGAACTTAAGGCGCTGCAAAGCCAGATCAACCCTCATTTCCTTTTCAACACCATCAACACGATCGCTTCGCTTATCAGAACGAACCCCGAGAAAGCCCGCATCCTGCTCCGCGAGTTCGCGGTGTTCTACCGCCGCACGCTTGAAGATTCGGCCGAGCTGATCCTATTTGCTCGCGAACTCGAACAGACGCTGCGGTACTTCTCGTTCGAGGTGGCGCGTTTCGGCGAGGATCGCGTTTCGATCGATGTCGACGTCGAGCCCGAGGTCGAGGATATGATGGTGCCGCCGTTTTTGATCCAGCCCCTAGTGGAGAACGCGGTGCGTCATGCCATGCCGTCAGAGGGAATGCTCGAGATCGAAGTGAGCGGTGTGCGCGAAGGCGACGATGTGCACGTGCGCGTGAGGGACAACGGCGTAGGCATGACCGAAGAGGCGCGACAGAACATCCTCCATCCGCAATCGTCAAAGGGGCTCGGCATCGCCGTCAAGAACGTGAACGACCGCATCCGCGGGTACTTCGGGCCCGGCACTCATATGGAAATCGAGAGCGAACTGGGCAAGGGAACCGTGGTAACGCTTGTGCTCAAGAACGGAGCGATTCGCGATTTTCCTTCGATTGAGGATGCCCGCTAGAAAGCGGCTGTATGGCGTCGGATTGTCCGCAAGCCAATCATCAGGATAAACGAATGCAAGGCGGCCCGGGTACAGGGCCGTTTTGTGTTTTGATCCACCACATCCGCAAAAAACTTAACTAATTATATAAAAGTTCTTGCATTCTTACCTAAAAATAGGTAATTTATTAATCAATTGAGCCGGAACCCAGAAAGGATTCACTATGGCGAAATCTGTGCAACAGCGTGGCATGGCTGTCGTGCTTGCAGCATGTCTCGTTCTGCAACTGGGGGGTAGTAATTTCTCCGCCTTCCGCTAGTGCAGAAGACGACCCAAGCGCGCACCTGCTAGCAAGCTATGCCGATCGGTCGGAATCCCGATTGTCGACCGATCAGTACAACGATCTTTTGACTCCGGCCAAGTTCGGTAAACTCTCCGGTGGAATCGAGATAGAGATTCCCGGATGGGGCGGCGAAGAGGTGGGCGTCGGCTTTTCCGAGGCCGCTAATACAACTTCTTACATAGCTCCCCTCGCGGCAACCCAGGTTTCCACCGAGGCGGGGTTGCAGGCGGCCCTTTCGGCTCAGGAGCCGGAAATCGAGATAACCGCCGGCTTTCCCATCACATCCACCAACACCATACAAGCGAATTACGACGTGCTTATCTTCAGCGATGAGGCGAGCCCCGTAACGCTTACGCGCGATTCAGGATTCAAGGGCGCGTTCTTCCTGACCACCGGCGGCGGCAAGATCACGCTGCAGAACATCGTGCTCGACGGCGGCGGCGATGCCATTGCGGGCGTTACCGGATCGCTCGTCGAGGCGAACGATCAGGGCACAATCACCCTCAATACCGGTGCGGTGCTGCGCAACAACGTGAAGTCCGCAGGCAACGGCGGCGGCCTCAGCGCCATCGTCAACTCGACGGTGCACATCAACGAGGGATCGGTTGTCGAGTACAACAAGACTCCTGGTGAAAACCACGGTATTGGCGGCGGCGTGTACGTGAGCCAGTCGTATCCCTACAACGACGCCTCGAAGCTGTTCGTTTCGGGCGGTACGATCCAGTACAACGAAGCCAAGGGCGGCGGCGGTGGCCTGGCAACCGGCTCGACCGTTGTCGAGGTGCAGATGACGGGCGGCGATATCGTCTACAACAAATCGACCCCCGACTACCTTGGCGGCGGCGTGTGCACAACCGGTTTCTTCGAGTTTTCCGGCGGTTCCATCTCCCACAACATCGGTACGCGCGGCGGTGGCGGCGTCTATGTCAGCAGCGGCGAGTTCACGATGACCGGGGGAGAGATCTCCGAGAACGAAGCCATCGTCGGATCCGGATGGGGCGGCGGCATCTGGCAGGGCGCAGGTGGATACACGCAGATCCTCGGCGGTTCCATCTCTGATAATAAGGCGAAGTACGGCGGCGGCATCTACCATGAATACTATGAGCCCTATAATGCTAAAACCGGTATCGTGATCTCGGGCAACGCGGTCATCAGCGGAAACAGCGCCACCACGACGGGCGGCGGCGTAGCCATCCTCATGCCCGACAGGAGTGCTACGCATCAGCGCGTCTTCGAGCTTTCCGGCAACGCGAAGATCACCGGCAACACCTCGAAAGACGTGGGCGGTCTTTCCATCCAGGCTGAGAATGCGAACGTGAACGCGCTCATCACCCTCGGTGGCGATGCGGAGGTTTCCGGAAACACTGCAAGCGGGCAGGCCGGAGGCATCTACCTGTGCGGTGTCGATGCAGAAATAACCGACGCGTTCACCGTATCGGGCAACACGGCGAAGTACGGCGGCGGCATCCGGCTCATGCCGTTCAGCTCCTCGCTGTCCACCGTGCTGAAACTCAGCGACGACGTGACCGTGTCGGGCAACACCGCAGAGCTCGGCGGCGGCGTGTGCCTGTCGAGTGGCGTTTCGCTCGAAACGGCCGACAGCGTTGCTATCGACGGCAACTTCGGCGATCTGGGAGCCGGCCTGTTCTTGCTCGGCAGCACGGCTACCGTCGGCGGCGCGAGTACCATCGACGGCAACAATGCGAATCTGACCGGCGGGAGTACGGCGAACAACGCGGCCGGCGGCATCTATCTCACGCAGACGACCGCTGGCGATACGTCGACGGTGAACCTGATCGATACCGCATCGGTGTCCGACAACGATGCGGTCAATGAAACAGGCGGCATCATCATCGACAAGGGCGGCATTCTGAACGTCTCCGATTCCGTAACGATTCTCGGAAACGGTTTGGCGGGCGGGTCGTCCGGCATCGCCGTATATCCGAACTCGACGCTCAACGTATGGGATACGCCGCAGATCGGCGCATCCGACACCGATAACGGCGTGTTCCTTGCATCGGGCATGTCGGCTACGGTTCCTGCGGGTAAAGATTTGCTTGCGGGTGCTCGCATCAATTTCGAAGGTCTCGAAGACGGTGCAGCCGAAGGTGCGCTCGTTGCCAAGCGTGCCGACGCATCGGCGGCGGTTACCGACGAATCGGCCTTCATGGCTTGGACGGCTGGAACCTATTCTGTCGTTCGCAATGCATCGAACACGTCCGAATATGTGCTTGAAGCCAAAACGGATGTCGATGTTCTCACGATTGCACGGCTTTTCGGTTCCGAGCGCTATGAAACTGCAAGGCAGGTGGCAAATTACGAGCGCGATATCTCGATGGAGGATGTGTTGATCGTCGCATCGGGGCATAACTACAACTTCCCCGATGCCCTTGCGGCCAGTTCGCTTTCGGGAGCAAATGGCAATGCGCCCATTCTGCTTACCGATCCAAGTGTGCTGCCCGCGTCAACGCGCACGCTTATCGGGCAAGCAGCTTCGGCGACGAAGGTATACATCATCGGCGATACGCCTTCTGTTTCATCTGCCGTAGAGGCTGAGATTGCCTCGGTGCTCCCTTCGGCGCAAATCGTTCGACTTGCCGGGGAGACGCGCATGCGCACCGCAGAGCTCATTTTTGATGAGATCGGGACGAAGGCGTCGAAAACGGCCATTATCGCACGTTCGATGGATTTCCCGGATTCGCTGTCTGCGTCTTCGTGGGCGGCTTACACGGTAAGCCCCATCTTCTTGACCGACTTCGCGGAGACGGGACTTGCGCAGACTACTATTGAGGCGCTTGCTTCAGGTGGCTTTGAGCGAATCGTTGTGATGGGCAGCGAGCTTTCAGTGCCCGCCTCGGTGGTCAACCAGGCACTTGCCGCAACAGGCCTTGCTGATGTTGATGTTGTTCGCCTTGGAGGCGCTGATCGCGTGGAGACCTCGGCTCTATTTGCCGAGTGGGCAACTGATTCAGCACGTGGTGCCGAGGCCCTCTCCTACGATAACCTTGCACTTACTCGAGCCGACTCGCACTCAGATGCGCTTGCTGGTGGTGCGCTGCAGGGCATGCACGGATCGGTGATTCTTCTTACTTGGACCGATCGGGTTCACCCCGCTGTTCTCTCAGCGATTCAGGCCGCCGAGTCTTCGGTTTTGGAAGTTCGATTCTTCGGTGACGAAAAATCGGTTGCCGTACCCACCATGCGTGCATATGTAAACGCCATTCAGTTCGATGAACCTTCTTGGAAGCCCGATGATTCGGTGGCTTTCGATCTCAGTTAGAAACAGACTGGCAAGGCGCAAACCGCTTACATATCCCGCCCGACTACGGTTGGGCGGGAATGGACGAAGCATTTTTGAAAAACAGTAGTGATTGGAGCTCGCAATGGACGAATTGCTCGCTCTGAAAGCCGACATCGATGCGATGCTCAGAGCAAAATACGGCCACTTAACAGGACGAGAGTATCTCATCCTCATTGCCGTTGCGGCTCGTAAAGGGCACGCGACCCTCACCGACATCGCGCGCGCAAACCGGTGTTCTACGCAGGCAACGCGAGCGTTTGTCGAACGGCTTGAAGAGAAGGACTACCTCGTGGTGTCCGATCCGGACATCGGCGACAAGCGCACGATCGATATCGCGCTCACCGAAACAGGCGAGCAGCTCATCGAAAGCTGCCCGATCGATCTTGAGACGAGAAAACGATTGGTTGATCTACCTCCCGAAGCGCTCAATGCGGTGTCGACGGCGGTTGAACTGTTCAGCGAATGGGGTTCGGTCGACGAACCCGAGCAACGGGCGTTTTGCTATTTCTGAAAGGAAACTCTATGATTAAATCGATGAAGGCGCGGGGGATGGCGGTGCTGCTCGCTGTTTCCCTCGTGCCGTTCACAGGAGCCGGGCAGGCGTTTGCCTCGCCAGGCGGCGAATCCCTCGGATTGGATGCGGCCTCCCCGATAGAAGTCGAGCCCATCTATCTCGATATTCCCGAAATCGAGCGACCCTTCGACGGGCCGACCCAATATGTAGCCGATGAGTCTGCGCAAGCGGTCGAGCCGGGCATTGGGTCATTGTCGGCCGACGAAGGCGGCATCGGGCTTTTGAGCGCGGTGACTACGTTCAGCGATCTCAAGGCTGCCATCGCGGCGGCACCAGACGGTGGCACCGTCGAGGTGGGGGCTGATATCGAGCTTGAGGGCCTGATCGCTCTTGCGGCTAACAAAACCGTCACGCTCACAAGCGAGGCGGGCGGCACCTACACGTTGAGCCGCAGCGCCACGGTTCCATACCTGAGCGATCTGTTCCAGGTATCCGGCGGTGCGAAGCTCGTGCTGACCGACATTGTCATCGACGGCGGCGGTGCTGCCATAACCGATGTGACGGGCTCGCTTATCAGGCTGGGCGCAGACGGCCACCTTGAGGTGAACGACGGAGCTGTGCTGCAGAACAACATCATCGACATGGCCAGTTCGAGCGGCTACAACCTGCGTTACAACGGCGCTGCCGTGAACGCGGTCGGCGAAGGCGCCACGATGGTGTTCAACGACGGGTGCCTGATCGACGGTAACTCGGCTCCGAAGCAGGAGGGCGACAGCGGCCACGGCGGTGCGGTTTCCGGATCGCATCATTTCGAGGGCACTCCCTCGATTGAGATCACCGTAAACGGCGGGACGTTCTCGAACAACTCTGCAGGTTCGGGCGGTGCGTTCTGCGTCGGTCGCAACTCGACGCTGACCGTCAACGATGGCGAGTTCCTCAACAACACCGATCTGAACTACTTTGGCGGCGCGATCTGGTCTGCCGGTGTGCTGAACATCTACGGCGGTACGTTCGACGGCAACGTGGGCAGCCGCGGCGGCGGCGCTGTCAGCTACATGGGCGATGTCAGGTACGGCAGCTCGTTTACCATGACGGGCGGAACCTTCACGAACAACACAGGAGGCGGCTTGGGCCTCGGCGGCGCCATCAATTTGTGGGGCAACGGACCGGTCTCTATCACCGGCGGTACGATCGGAAGCACCGACCCTGCCGATGGAAACGCCGGCGTAGCCGGCGGCGGCATTTGCGCTGTCACCGAAAAAGGCGGTTCCCCTATTGTGATCGGCGGAACGACGAAGGTTCTCGGCAACTCCGCATCCGACGTTGGCGGCGGCATAGCCTACACCACAAGCGATAACAACGAGGATAACGGAACGCTTACGCTGTCGGGCGATCTTGAGGTCGCTTACAACAGCGGAAACCAGGTTGGCGGCGTGTACATCAACAACGGCGACGAGAACGGCGGCGCTATCATGAGCGCCAGCATCCTGGACAACGTGTCGATCCACGATAACGAGACCGATACCAACGCGGGAGGCCTGTACATGGCAGGCTACACTGGTACCGTTTCTGGCAACGTTTCGATTGCCGACAACACGGCTACGAGTACGGGCGGCGGCGTCATCCTCACGCAGCGTATCGGTAAAACTACGGGCGACTTCACGTTCTCCGGCAACGTGGAAATCTCCGGCAACGAGGCGAACATCGCAGGCGGTATCATTCTCTCGGGTGGTTGTACGGCAACGTTCGCCGATGATGCTTCGGTAACCGATAATGCGGTCGCTGGCATCGGCGGCGGCGTGTACATTGCCAAAAACGCCACGCTCAACATGACGGATCGTTCGGTTGTGTCGGGCAATACCGCTGACGTGCTGGGAAGCGGCGTTCTCGTTATAGAGCCTTCGACGCTCAATGTGCAAGACACCACGCAGGTCGGAACGTCTGGCACCGATAACGGGATCTATTTCGATTCGAGCACCTACACTACGATTCCCGTGGGCGAGAACCTGCTTGCGGGCGCGCGCATCAACGTCGAGGGCCTTGAGGACGGCGCGGCGATCGGATCGCTTATCGCCAAACGCGCCGACGGTTCGACTGCGACTACCGACGAGTCGACCTATATGACCTGGACGCCAGGCGGGTTCAGCGTTGCACGCAGTGCGACGGAGGCATCCGAGTACGTGCTCGATGAGGCGCCTCCTGCAGGTAAGGCGCTTTCTATCGCGCGTCTCTACGGTGCCGACCGCTATACGACCGGCAAGCAAGTTGCCACGTATGGACGTGATATCTCAACTGAGACTACGCTCATCGTTGCTTCCGGCCACAACTACAATTTCCCCGATGCGCTTGCGGCGAGCTCCCTTTCGGGCGCCCTCGGCAACGCGCCGATCTTGATGAGCGATCCAAGTTACTTGCCTTCGGCGACGCGCGACGTGATGGCTGCGGCAACCTCGGTTTCCAAGATCTATATCATCGGCGATACCCCTTCGGTGTCGGCAAACGTTGAGGCGGAGATCGCGGCCTTGCTGCCTTCCGCTGAAATCGTTCGTCTTGCCGGTGCGACGCGTATGCAGACTGCTGAACTCGTGTACAAGGAGCTCGGGGCGTCTGCTTCCAAAACCGCTGTCATCGCCCGTTCCATGGACTTCCCCGATTCTCTCTCGGTATCGTCTTGGGCAGCACATACGCAAAGCCCGATCTTCCTGACCGATTTTGCGGAAACCGGGTTGACCCAAGGAACGCTCGATGCGCTTGCTTCGGGCGGCTTTGAGCGAATTCTCGTTCTTGGCAGCGAGCTTTCGGTGCCCGCTTCCGTTGTCAGCCAAGCGCTTGCAGCGACGGGTCTTGCCGACTCCGACGCGATCAGACTCGGCGGCATCGATCGAGTGGATACTTCGGTCAAGATCGCCGAATGGGCTACCGATCCTGCCCGTGGTGCAGAAGCTCTCTCCTACGACAACGTAGCGGTTACCCGCGCCGACTCGCACACCGACGCACTCGCTGGTGGGGCGTTGCAGGGCATGCACGGTTCGGTAATTCTGCTTACCTGGACTGACCGCACCCATCCTGGCGTACTGTCGGTTATCGGTTCAGCGGAAGACGGTATTAACGAGATCCGCTTCTTCGGTGACGAAAAGTCTGTTGCCGTCAGCACCATGCAGGCCTATGTGAAGGCAATCCAATTCGAAGATCACGCCTGGAAACCCGATAACTCGGTGGCGTTCGATTTGGGGTAGGCAAGGCGGCAGCTAACCGATAGCTGTCTGGAAGAGTCGCCCCGGGATCGGTCTCGGGGCGACTCGCATTCACGAGTTGAGAAAGGAACAAGGTATGGAATCAACACCAATGCGGAAACCGCTTACGTTTTTTCTCGCAGCGCTCCTCGCTGTATCGCTTGTACCCTTTGCGGGCGCGGCGTATGCCGATCCTGTCGATGGGGGCGAGCGTGCCGAAGAGGTTGCTGCGGGTGAGACCGCTGCGACGACAGACGAGCTTGGGCTGGCAGCGGATGCTGCAGCCGTTCCGCAGGCTCAGAGCGGTTCGAACTCCCAATCTGCCGTCGGCGATGGCATCGGCGCGCTCGCCGTGGCCGATGTTACGGTAACGAATTTCGGTGAGCTGCAGGCTGCGATCACCGCAATCACGAGCGATAGCGACCCCAAAGGCACGATCATCATCGGCCAGGACTTCGCGTTCGACAGCGCGATCGATATCGACAAGCCCTGCGAAATTCTCATCCAAGGCAACGGCAACACGCTCACGGCTGCTTCGAGCAGGCACTTCCAGGTATTGTCGCTGGCCAACGTCACCATCGTCGATACCGTGCTCGACGGCGGCACCACGGCGGGCGGCATCAACCTGATCAACAAGGGTGTGCTCGCGCTCGAGCGCACGACCATGCAGAACTGCAGTGCGCCCTCGGGTCGCAACGGCGGTGCCATCAACACGTTCGGCAACACGGCAGCCGATGCGGTAACGCTGACGATCAGCGACAACTGCCTGTTCAAGGATAACGTCGCCAACACGACCAACCCCCATTCCGCCGGCGCTATCGCGCTGCAGCGCAACACGGTGCTCACGATGTCCGATACCATTCTCGAGGGAAACACCGCGCGCGGCACGGGCGGGGCCATGCACATCATCGGCGGGTCGACGACGCAGAACGTCCAGGCGACGTTCACCAACGTGACGTTCGACGACAACGAGAGCCTCGATTCTCAGGCGGGCGGCATCGCCATCAAGGATTACGCCACCGTCGTGTTCGACAAATGCACGTTCACCAACAACAAGGCCTTGTGGAGCGGCGGGGGATTGTTCTCCGATCGCTACTGCGATATCACCATCACCGACTGCGTCTTCACCGGCAACGAATCGAGCGGATCGAACCAATCGAGCGGCGGCGGCCTCGGCTTGAGCCTGTACGACAACGCGGCAACCGCGTTTACGATGACCGGCACCCTGATCGAAGGCAATACCGCCACACGCGGCGGCGGCGTCACGTTCAGCACGTTTACCGACTACGAGATCTCGGACTGCACGATCATCGACAACACGGCGACCGACGAGGGCGGCGGCGTGTACGTGAGCAGCGCCGTTTCGGGAACGCTTCCGACTTCGGTGACCATTGCCGATTCCGAAATCAGCGGCAACACCGCAACAAACGGCGGCGGCCTGTTCGGCGGCCAGTACAAGACCTACAACTCGCAGATCAAGCTCGAAGGCACGACTGTCTCCGACAACGTGGCAACCGAAGACGGCGGCGGCGTGCACATGCAGGATGCGACGCTTGCGACGCTGTACGCCGATGCAGCGACGGTCTTCTCGGGTAACACGGCGGCTACGCTGCACGACCTGACCGATCCGGCGCTCATCGCGACGCACGGAACGAACATCCTGACCGATACGAAGTCGACGCAGCACGTGGCCTATGCGTACAACAACTACGATGTGAACCAGGTGCTCGGCCCGCAAATCGTTCTTTCGACGATCACGTACGATGCGAACGGCGGCACGGGTGACGATTTCTCCGAAACGGTGCTCACCTCGTCGACGTATGCCGCAAAAACGGCAGCCGAAGTCGGTTTTTCAAAGGGGGCCGACGAATTCCTCTACTGGACTACTACGGCTGATGCCGAAGACCCGTCGGCTCTGACCTACCGCGAGGGCGAGACGGTGGCGCTTCCGAGCGACGGTTCGGCGGTGACGCTGTATGCGCAGTGGAAGGCCGAGGATCCCACAGAAGTGCTTTCTATTGCTCGCCTGTTCGGCAACGAGCGCTACAAAACTGCACAGCAGGTGGCAACGTACGATCGGGACATTTCGACTGAGCCGGTACTTATTGTGGCTTCAGGGCACAACTACAATTTCCCCGACGCTCTTGCCGCAAGCTCTCTTTCGGGTGCCAGTGGCAACGCTCCAATTTTGCTAACCGACCCAAGCTCCCTTCCATCATCGACCCGTGAAGCCCTTGTCGCGGCTACGTCGGCGTCCAAGGTGTATATCATCGGCGATACCCCTTCGGTGTCGGCGTCGGTCGAAGCTGAGATCGCACAGATTCTACCCACTGCTCAGATCGAGCGTCTTGCAGGGGCGACGCGCATGCAGACCGCCGAGCTTATTTATGACGAAATCGAAACCCGTTCTTCCGATACGGCAATCATTGCTCGCTCTATGGATTTTCCCGATTCTCTATCGGTCTCCTCGTGGGCGGCTTATACCAACAGTCCCATCTTCCTGACCGATTTTTCCGAGCAGGGGCTTACCCAGGGCACGCTCGATGCCTTGGCGCGCGGCGGCTTCACGCGGGTTCTAGTGCTTGGCAGCGAGCTCTCCGTACCCGCTTCGGTTGTTGAACAGGCGATTTCTGCTTCAGGGCTTTCGGCTTCCGATGTTGTGCGTCTCGGCGGCATTGATCGCGTAGACACTTCGGTCAAGATCGCCGAGTGGGCTACCGATCCATCGCGCGGAACCGAGCAGCTTTCCTATGACAAGCTGGCAATAACGCGTTCCGATTCGCATTCCGATGCGCTTGCCGGTGGAGCGTTGCAGGGCATGCACGGATCGGTGATCCTGCTCACCTCAACCGCAGTTGTTCATCCAGGCGTGCTTTCGGCTATTGCCGCTGCTGAAGCGGAAATTAACGAGATACGCTTCTTCGGCGACGAAAACGCAGTTGCCGTCGATACCATGCGTTCCTACGTGAAAGCCATTCAGTTCGACCAGCCTTCTTGGAAGCCCGACGATTCGGTTGCGTTCGATCTGAATTAACGCGAACCGCACCGAAGTTCATGCACGTTCGATGCGCCACGCCGGACTCCGGTGTGGCGCATCGTCGCTGTGAGGGGTATGCTTGAGCCGAGCGCAGCAAACTGCGCGCTTTTCGCAGGTAGGTGTTTGATTGGAAGGACGCTGAACATGAAAGAGCTGAGCGACGAGAAGACGCTGTTTGCCTTTGCTCGGGACTTGGAGCCGGCGATGACGGTCGAATCGGGCGAAACCGTTCGTATTCGTACGAAAGATTGCTTCGGCAACCAGGTGCAGACACCCGACGACGTGCTCGACGAGATCGATTGGGATGCGATCAACCCCGCAACGGGTCCGATCTACGTACGGGGCGCGAAGCCGGGCGGCGCTCTCAAGGTCGAAATCCTCAACATCGAACTCGATGCTCAGACCTCGTCGTGCACGGGCAAAGACGAGGGCGTGTGCGGCGATAGGTTCGATGCGTGGAGCACGCACTTGTGCGCCATCGAAGGCGATAAGCTCATCTGGAACGACAGGCTCTCTATCCCGCTCAATCCTATGATCGGCGTTATCGGCGTGGCACCTGCGGGCGAGCCAGTCAACTGCGGCACGCCCGGCTCTCACGGCGGGAACATGGACAACACCGCCATCACCAAGGGAGCGACGCTCTACTTTCCCGTTGCGGCAGAAGGTGCGCTGTTCGGATGCGGCGACATGCATGCCGCTATGGGCGATGGCGAGATCAGCGTTTCGGGCGCCGAGGTTGCCGGATGGGCGACCGTGCGGCTGACGGCGCTGCCCTCTATGCGGGTGAAGAACCCGCTGATCGAAAACCAGACCCATGTAGGAGTGATCGCTTCAGCGGAAACGCTCGACGAAGCGGCGTCGATCGCGGTGCACGACATGGTGCGCATGGTAAGTGAAGCGACGAATACCGCAGAAGACGAACTCGTCATGCTGTTCTCGCTCACGGCTGACGTGCAAGTGTGTCAGATGGTCGATCCCGAGAAGACCGTGCGCTTCATGGTGCCGAAATACGTGCTCGACGCATACGGGTTCGCGCTTTCATAGGCTCGCCCGCTGCTTTCGGGTGCCGACGGCGGCATGCGTCGGCAGGGCGCCGAAAGCGGTTCGGAGGCGAGCGGCAAGGTGCCGGATCGTGTCAGAAAAATACAGTAATTCGTTGCTCGGAGCATCCAGAGCCGCGAATCCGAGGGTATCCGCCCCGAAGCTATGGAACCGTCCCAGATCAGCGGCATGGCCTCGGAATCGGCTATAGAGCGGATATCGAACGGCGACGAATTGCTTCGTTTTTTTGCCAACTTTCCGCCAGCTGCGGGCGGTTCCATCATGAACCCACGCCGGCGCGCCCGCCGTTTTACCGCTGCGCTGCTGTCAGCGTACCTCTCGCGCCGCCGCCGGCTTCCGGCGGATCGAAGTGGGCGGGGTTACTTGCCGGCGATCTTCCCCAGCGCCTCTGCGCTGTCGTCGGTGAAGCCTTCTGCGTAGGCGCTCGGGACTACAACGGCGCCCTTCGACTCCTTGATGCCCTCGTTCAAGAGGTGCATCTGCCGAAGTTTGAGCGCTATCTCGTCGTCCCGGTAGATGTCGCTCGCGTTGTGCAGCATGGCGGCGATGTCCTCCTCGACCTCGGCAAGCATGACGCGGGCGTCTTTTTCGCGCTCGGCTCGGGCTTCGGCCGACATGGCTTCTTGCAACTCTTTCGGGATGACGATGTCGCGGATTTCCACGAATAGGATTGAAACGCCCCAGATGCTCGTCTTGTCCTCGATCGAGGCCTTCAGCTCCTCGTCGAGCTGGATGCGGTGAATGGCAACATCGGTAACGTTCTTGCGGCCGATAGCGTCGCGCAAGGCTGCCTGCGCGGCAAGTGCTACGGAGTCGTAGTAATCCTCGACCTCCATGCAGGCTTTTTCGGCATCCCACACCATCCAGAATACGGCAGCATCGACGTTGACAGGAACGAGGTCGGCCGTGAGGGTTTCTTCGGCGCTGAAGCCGGTGAGCATGACGCGCTGGTCGGCGCGCAGCGCTATGTGCTCGATGAAGGGAATGGTCCAGTAGAGTCCCGGGCCGACGGTTCGGTTGAATTTTCCCAGCCGTAAGATCACGACCTTCTCCCATTGCGGTGCAATGCGAATGGAGAATACGGCCAGTACGGCAAGCGCGATGGCAAGCGCAACGATCCAGATGTTGATACCGCCGAGGGCATAGGCTCCGAAAGCTCCCACGACGAGTGCAACGACCACGAAGAGAAACGCGGAGAAAATGATGCCGGCGTTTTCGTCGGTATGGCGGGTTTTGGGCGAATTGTAATTCTCTATCTGCAAAGGTTCCTGGCGCTCGATGCGACGTGAGCCCATCGGCGCCGCGCTCTTCTGTCTGTTACCCCTCATCGGTGTACTCCATTCTCTCCTCTTGCGCTGCTGCGGTCTTGTCCGCCATGTCCTGCGCGATGCTGGAGAATCGCGCTCTGATGTCTTCGTAGGTGAGTCCGAGTGCCCGATACTGGCGTATACAGTCTTCGAGCTGCACATCGACGGCGATTTCTGCGGGTTCGGCTTCGCCGGGGATGTTCTTCTGGACGTACATACCGCGACCTCGAACGGAAACAATCAGGTTCTCAAGCTCGAGATCGCGATATGCTTTGGTCACGGTGTTGTAGTTGATCTTGGCATCGGCTGCCAGACTGCGCACGCTTGGCAGTTGCTCTCCGGGTTTGAAGTATCCGGTTCGAACGAGGTAGGCGAAACGATTCCGAAGCTGCACCCAGATGGGCAGATCGGACGTTTCGTCTACGACGAAAAGGCTCGGTTGTTTCTCAGCGGTCAAAATGGTACTGGCTCCTTTCGCGCTGCGTTGCTCGATGCGGCGCTTTCATCAGTGTACCCCGCATATGACCACGCAGTAGCGCAAACAGAAACTGCCGATAAGGCAGATGACGTCGGATACGGGGATGGTGCGGCAGTCTTTGTGCATGAGCGAGTTCAGCTCGAGTGCGAATGGCACGAGTATGCCCATGCCGATTACGCCGACAACGGCGGTTGACAGCATGGCGGGATCCATGAGCAGCGCGACCGAGTTTGCCGCTGCCGGTTTAGTGAGGGTGGCATGGACGAAGAACGCAAGCGAGATGCCTTCGAGTACAAGGCAGGCTAAGTGTGCTTTCTGCAGAGGCCTCGCCGCGCGCAGGAGCAGCGTTTGACCCTGGATGAAGTAGTCGATTAAAAGTACGACCGATACGCCCGACGAGAGGGCGGAGAAGAAAAACAGGGCAACGAGCGACCACTCGTGCCAGAGGGGAACAGCAGCCTGACTTGCCAGGAGCACACCCGTATATCCCATTACAGCGATAGAGCAGATCGCGCAGAGAACCTCGAGCACGCGCTTTACTCGTCCATCGAGGAAGGGAATCTTGAACACATTGGCAAGCGCGAGGAGCAATCCCAGGATGGCCTCGACGGCAAGCGCGTAAGCGCCGAATGTCATGGGTGTCGGTCGGGGGCGAAAAAAGAGCAGAAGCGCACGATCGGGATATTGCAGATCGAACACGAGGCAGGCAAGCGAAACCGCGAGCATGATAAGGCCGATGGTGTATACGCGCCCCTTAAGCGCTTTGAATGCAGTGCGAAGGCGTATGTGGTGGCGTGCGGCGGTGTCGGAACGATAGAATCCGAGGCTCCAGGCGGACATGACGAAGAACGCGCCAGCGGATGCCCCGCCGAGGAACAGGTATGCAATCACCAGGGAACCGAAGAAGGATGTTTCCATGCGGTGCTCGGGTACTCCTGTTCTCAGCGTCTTACGAACTTCTCCCATTATCGGTCATTTCGAGCCAAAGTGGAATACCCATTGACTGAATTGGTGAATCGGTATAGTATGACACCATGTCGGGTGGATCCATGCACCGAGCACGTTCCTGCAGGCTTGCTGATGGGCAAACGGACTCGTACCCGCTACTATGGAACCAAGGCAAAGGGGGATTTATGTCTTTACTGGATGGAAGTATCCGCCGCCGCGATTTTCTCAAGGGCGGTGCCGCTGCTACGGCAGCCGTCGCAGCGATGGGCCTTATCGGTTGTGCGCCGAACGGAGGCAGCGAAGCGGGTGCCAAAGAAACCGACGCCGATGGAATGAACCCGCATGTCGTGGAATCGGATACGGCGATTCTTGGCGACGAAGGCTCATGGGTAACGGTTGAATGCTGGGCGAACTGCGGAGGCCGCTGCGTCAACAAAGCGTTTGTCAAAGACGGCGTTGTGCTGCGCCAGAAAACAAACGACGATCAAGAAGATACGCTTGAAACGCCGCAGCAGCGTTCGTGCCCGCGCGGCCATTCGTTGCGCCAGCATGTGTTCAACGCCAACCGTTTGAAGTATCCCATGAAGCGTAAAAGCTGGCAGCCGGGCGGCGGAGAGAACGCCCATGGCGACTTGCGCGGCGAAGAAGGATGGGAGCGCATCAGCTGGGAAGAAGCGCTCGGATACGTTGCCGAGGAACTGAAGCGCGTCTATGCCGATTACGGACCCCGTTCGGTTGTGTGCATGGGAACGGAGTGGCAGGTGTTGAACCTGCTTGGGGGCAGAGTCGAGTGGAACAGCACCGAATCGTACGGCAATTGGTATCTGGCACCGATCCAAATGGGCACCACCGTTGGCAATGGCTTTCCCGATGCGCTGCTCATCAACGACCGTCTCGATATGCTCAACGCCGACACCATCGTGCTGTACGGCATCAACCCCGCTTGGCACAACGGGGGCAATCCTTCGTACTACTATCGCCTTGCCAAAGAAAACGGGACGGAATTCGTATTCGTGGGGCCCGACTACAATGTATCCGCTGCCATGCTGGACGCTCGCTGGATTCGCGTGCGGCCCGGTACCGATACGGCATTTCTTCTGGCAGTCGCCTACGAGATGCTGCGACTCGACGAATCGGGCGAAAGCGTCGTCGATTGGGATTTCCTGCACACGTACTGCGTCGGGTTCGATGCCGAATCCATGCCCGAAGACGCTGCTCTGGATGAGAATTTCAGGGAATACGTGCTCGGCACGTACGATGGGCAGCCGAAGACGCCCGAGTGGGCGGCCGAGATCTGCGGAACGCCGATAGAGGATATCACCTGGTATGCGCAGAAAGTCGGGAAGCAAGACAACGTGACACTGCTCCACAGTTACGCGCCGTCTCGATACAAGGGCACGATCGATTTACCGCAATTGTTCATGACCGTAGCCTGCATGGGAGGTCATCTGGGGCGTCCCGGCAACGCATGCGGAAGCGTGTTTAATACCGAATCGGCCAACGGCGGTCCTCGTCTTGTCAAACTGGGAAATCCGAGCAAAAGCGCTACGGCTCCCAATCCGCTTGAGCGACCCGAGATTTGCAAGCCGGAAATCTGGAGGAGCCTCGATGAGGGCGTGTACTACAATCGCGGCGGCTACCGCAAGGGCCCGATCGATAACAATTTCCTTCCTCAGGAAGAGATCCGGTTCGACCCGAAAATCATCGTGAACGATTTCCATAATCCTCTTCAAGCGACCGAGGACATCAATCGCGGCATCAAAGTCTTCAAGAAGATGGACATGGTGGTTGATGTTCACTACCGCTATACGCTGACAAGCCAGTACGCCGACATTCTTTTGCCGTGCACGACGCCGTGGGAAGGCAACCTCGATAAGAACAAGGGCGAATTGGATGTTGCTACGACAAGCACGATGCGTCTCTCGCGTTTCCAATGCAGCCGCGATATGATCCTTGTGACGCAACCCATCATTGCGCCTATGTACGAAGCGAAGAACGAGACGTGGATCTTCAGCGAGCTTGCGAAACTACTCGATCTCGATCCGAGCGAACTGTATCCGATCAGCGACATCCAGTCCTATTACGACAAGATCGCCGGAGCCGAGGTGATCGATGTCGACGGAGTCACCTACAAGACGCTCGTTACGATCACCCAAGACGATATCGATGCATGGGATGTGGAAGGCGAACCGCAGGAAGGCGTGATCTCCCTGCAAGATCTTCTCGAGCAGGGCATGTACATTGTGCCGCGCGAACAGGGCGACAACCTCGGCTATATCGGCTATAAGGATTTCATCGACGATCCCGAGGCGAACCCGCGAGGCTCCGCAAGCGGCAAGATGGAGATCTACTGCCAGGCGAAAGCCGATAGCATCAATGGAATCGGGTATGCTCAAGAAGAACTCAAGCCGTACCCGACGTATCATCCCTCGACTTACGAGAACAGTTTTTCCAATTGGGAGGCCAAGGAGAGCGGGACCTATCCGTTTCTTATGTATCAACCTCATTATCTCAGGCGAGCCCACACAAACTACGACGAGAACGTGTGGACTCAAGAGGCGTTCCAAAATCCTGTATTCATCAGCGCAGAAGATGCCGCCGCCAAGGGAATTGAAACCGGAGATACAGTGCTGGTGTTTAACGATGCCGGCAAGGTTCTTCGCCAAGCGAGTGTAACCAACCTCATCATGCCGGGTGGTATAGCTATGCCTCATGGGCCGCGAACGTATCTCGATCCCGAAACGGGCATCGATTTCGGCGGCAACGAGAACATGTTGGTTGATGCGAACACGCAAGACGAGTTCTTCCCCCATATGAACGGCTACAACAGCTGCCTTGTTGATTTTGAAAAATACGACGGTGAGGCGCTGTCAGCTGATTGCATGAGGGAACCTGTTCTTTGGACGGAGGAGTAGATCATGAGCGAAGGCTTTTATTTTGATCAGACCCGCTGCATTGGGTGCCGTGTCTGCCAAGTGGCATGCAAGGATCGCTTGGGTCTCGAGCAGGCTGGACCGCAGACGAGGGGGGTGGTAACGTTCGAGGCGGGTGCGTACCCCTCTGCTACGATGTACCACACTTCGGTGTCGTGCAACCACTGCGAGAATCCTGCGTGTGTTGCAAACTGCCCGACGGGAGCCATGTATAAAAGTGCCGACGGGATCGTACTGCATGATGACGACGTGTGCATCGGCTGCAAAACCTGCATGTCGTCGTGCCCTTACGGTGCGCCGCAGTATTCTGAAGAAAAGGATCTGATCATCAAATGCGATAGCTGCAAGGCGCTTCGGGAGGCTGGCATGAATCCCGTCTGCGTCGACGCTTGCATGACTCGCGCACTCGATTTCGGCGATACGGAAGAGTTGAAGTCGATGTACGGGAGCGATCTGGTAAGCGAGTTGCCGTGCCTTGGTGGTGCGGATATTACAGCTCCGAATCTTCTTATAAAACCATCCGACGCTGCGATGGGGGAGGATTATCGGGAGATAGTGCTATGAGCGAGAATCCGGATTCGGCAATCGAGGAGACAGCGGTTCGCGATGAGCTGCTGTCCCTCGAGGCTCTGCTGATAAGCAGATGCTATTTGTTCGCCTTGTTTCATAAAGCTTTCGGAGGAGAGCCGAATTCGCTGTTTTTGGAGTCGATGGCTTCGACGATAACCGTTGATGTAGTCAACGAGTACGCGCATGCAGACGAAACAATGGGAAAACTCGAGGTTTTTATCAGCGGCCTTTCCGATAAGGCGAGGGATGCTTCGTTTCTCGATGAGGCAATTACGGAATATGCGCTCTTTTTCGAGGGGCCTGCCGATCTTCCGGCCTATCCGTGGGAGGCTCCCTACATCAGTCACGATGCAACTGTCTTTCAGAAAAGCACGCTGACGATTCGGGAGGCGTACCGATCATACGGTCTTCAGGTAAAGCTGTTCCAGCACGTACCCGACGATCACGTTTCGACCATGTGCGCGTTTATGGGCCATCTGGCGGATCGATCGCTGACCGCTTTTCGGGATAGGCGCTTCGGCGATCTCGGCGTTTTGCTGGGGGATCAGTACAGGTTCGTTCGAGACCATTTGAACAACTGGATTCCCGAATACGCAAAGCTCGCTCGCAACGCGAAGACGGCTTGCTTGTATCCGCAGCTCATCCATGGGATGCAGGCTTTTGCCCGGTTGGATGAGGTTTTTTTGGCAGAAACCCTTGTTTGGCTCGGCGGCTCTTCCGCCGAAGCTGCTGTTGCTTGCAACATGTCTTATGAAGCGCCCTCGGCGTTCGCAGCGGTTGAAAACATCCTCGCTCGGTTGAACGAAATCAGGCTTGTCGGCATCGAAGAAAACGAACTCGTCGAGGTAGCCTAGATACTGAGGTGTTCGCTGGCTTGGCGATGATGCCCGGGAGGCGGTCGGTGTGCGTTGCATGGCCGACCGCCTCTGGTGTTTGCAAGGGCGTTTTGGTGCTAATCGACGCCACTGCGTGTAGCACGACTTCGCGGCAGCCGCCCAATCGCCACCGGCCTGTTTCCCTCCGCTTACCGCCCGCCTCATTCCTGATTCTTCGCGTTGCGCGTGATTCTCATGTGATCGGCTCAACTTGCTCTATAATGGGGCTTGTTACATCAGCCTTGCGCAGCGATTTGGAGGCCCCATGTTGAAAGCAATGATCGTAGACGACGAAGCGCCCGCGCGGTCAGAACTCAAATACCTGCTTGACGAGCTCGGCCAGACCGAAGTGGTTGCCGAGGCTGCCAGCGTGCGCGAGGCCATCGAGAAGCTCAAAGAGTATCCATGCGATGTCATGTTTCTCGACGTGAACATGCCCGAGGCCACCGGTCTGCAACTAGCCGAAGCTTTGCAGCATCTGAAGTTTCCGCCCGCCGTTGTGTTCGTAACGGCCTACAGCGAATTCGCGCTCGACGCCTTCAAGGTGAACGCGATCGATTATCTGGTGAAACCCGTTGAGACCGAGCGCCTTTCGCAGGCTATCGCTCGTGTGCGCGAACATGTTTCGCTGCACGTCAAGGCGCAGCGTTCCGAGCGCATCCCGGTTGAAAAGGGCGGCAAGAAGATTCTTATCGGCATCGACAAGATCCGCTTCGTCATGGCGCGCGACGATTACGCGTACCTGCAAACCGATACCGACCGCTATTTTTCGACGGTGAGCTTGGCTCAGCTCGAGAAGCGCTTGGACGGGCACGGGTTCTTCCGCGTGCATCGCGGCTACCTCGTGAACCTCTCGCTTGTCGAGGAGATCGAATCGGTTTCGGGCGGCACGCTGCTGCTCACGCTTGACGGCACCGATGAGAAGATCCCCGTTTCGCGCCGCCGCGTTTCCGCACTCAAGAAAGCGCTCGGGCTATAAAAGCAAAAAGAAGTGATTGTTCGAGGGGTCGGCGTTTTTATAGTGCCGACCCCTTGTCGTTGCACTTTTAAAGCGCCGACCCGCGCTTGCATGCGGATCGGCGCGAACGTGCGCTACCGCTCTTCGTCCTCCTCGTTGCCGAGGTCTTTTGCGGCGTTCTTCTGCTCTTCGTTGAAGAGGTCGGCTGTGCGCTTTTCGGCTTCAGTCGCCTTGCGGTACTCGACGGGTTGGTTGAGTACCACCTGCGGGTACGGAATGCTGATATCGTACTTGTCGAAGAGGAGCTTCATCTCGCGGTTCAGGTCGCGTTCGAGCTGTATGCGGTCCGATTCGTCGCACTGGACGACGATGCGGATGTTCACGCTGTTGTCGCCGAGCGAGACGACGCCCTTGTAGAACGGGCCGTCCTGGATGGCCGGCAGGCGCTTGCGGATGAAGGGGAGCTCCTGCGCGAGGATGTTCTCCACGCGTTCCAACGATTCACCGTACTCGATGCCCACGTCGCATGAAGCGTAGGACGATTGCTTGGTCATGTTGATGACGTCGCTCACGTTGCTGTTGCGGATGACCTTGATGTTCTTGGAACCGTCTTCGATCTTGGTGGTGCGTACGCCGATTTCGACAACCGTGCCGCGCCAATCGCCGACCATGATGATGTCGCCGACGCGGAACTCGCCCTCGAAGATGATGAACAGCCCCGAGAGGATGTCGGACACGAGCTCTTTCGCGCCAAAGCTGATTGCGATCGACAGGATGCCGGCTGAGGCGAGCAGCGTCGTCGTATCAACGCCGATGAGCGCCAGGCAGTAGTACAGCATGCCGATGATGGTTCCGTATTTGATGAAGCTCCCCACTAACCTGCATACGGTTTCGCCACGTGCTCCGAGTACGCCCGAAAGCAGACGCAGGAGCTTTTGGACGATGGTGGCAACGGTCATGGCCACGCAGGCAAACATGATGCAGGCGGTGATAGCGAAGATGTTCAACCCGCGCTGCCATTCGCCGCTCAAGATGTAGGAGAAGATGGAGCCGCTGCCGAAGATGCGATCCTGGAACACTACGGCTATAAATACCGCAAGCACCGATATCGCAGCGAGCCATTGGGCGACCGAGAGGATCTTCTGCTCAGCGGTTTTCTCGTTCCACTTGAACGACCTGTTGATCCAGCGGCTTGCCGCCGATTCCGTTTTGATCGTGCGCCCGCTGGGCATCTTCACGTCGATCATGCGCTGTTCGGCATCCGTCCCGTTCTTCGGCTTGCCTGCGAATGAAAACTCGCGGTCGAATGCAAGCAGCAGGAAAATGATGACGAGGCATGCGAGCGCGATGCCGCCCGTTATGAGCGTGAGGGGTACGCGCTCTTCCATGAGCTCGCCTTCGGTACCGGCAACGTAGAGATAATAATTGTCCGTCTCGAGCGACGAGGCGTAGTATTGCTTGGAATCGATGGTTATGTAATCGCAGTAGCCGTCTTTGAGCTGGGATTCGGTCATGCCGTGAGCCAGGGCTTCCTTGCCGAGCAAGCGATCGTCGGGGAAGTACGCAAAGGTGTTGTCGGCCTTGTCCACGGCGAAGGCGAATCCGTCGGTGCCCACTTTCACGCCGTCGAGGATGCTTTCGATCTGGACGCTGGCGAGCAGGTTTTCGAGGCGGGTCGGACGGATGCCGATTTGCACGAAGCCGTCGGCGCCTCCTTCGGCATCGTACAGGGCTACGCCGATGTATTGAGCCATCTCGCCTGAGATTTCATCGGCTTGGGGCTCTTGGACAACGTACTCCACGCCTTGCAGCAGCTGGCGAAACTCGTAGGATTGGTCGGTAGGATCGTCGCTCAACACGAAGTTCGTATACGTGGAATTCGTTGCCGTCAGGGTTCCCGCCGCATCGAATACGAACACGCTCTTGATCTGCAGAACGTCTGCCAGCTCTTGCAGTTTATCCCTGGTTGCAAGAGCGGGATTGCGCTCGATGATGTAGGCGGCCGTCTCGCATTTGCTCAGGTAGCGTTCGCCGTATTGCGCGGTGAGCTCGTCTGCTCGGGCCTCTGCGCGCTGGATGGTGCCTTCGATCTCGTTGACACGCTCGTTGTTGGCGACGGATTCCGAGGAAAGTGCGAACAGGGTTTGCATATAGAAGGATATGACGAGAATGCCCAGGAATCCCACCAGCGACAGCACGGCCGCCTTCTTGCCGATGGTCTTGTTGTAGCGCAAAGGCCCGACAGGGCTGTAGTCTTCGAAATCGTGTCCTCGGCGTTCGTCTTCCCGCATTACGAAGATGCCGTACGTGATGATGATCGTCATGACCGCAAAGAAAACGAAGAGGATAACGCCAACCGTCACGTTGCGCGACGCGGTCATGTCGCTTTCGGGAACCGCAGCGATGTAATATGCATCGTCGATCTTGCTCACGCCGCAATAGAGCTTTTCGCCGTCGAGGGTCATCCAGGTGAAAGCGCCGTCTTCAAGGTCGGTCACATCGATCCCGCCGTCGAGGGCGTCGCTTCCGACGAGGTTCGACAGCGGGTGGTACTCGATCAAGTAATCGCGGCCCGACACCGCAAACATATAGCCGTGCTGACCGATGCTGATGTTCTTGAGCACGCTTGCCGTCGATCCCGTGTCCGCGATAAGTTGGTAGAGCTCCTCGGGATTCTGCTCGATCACGACCATCGTGGAATCGTCGATGCGGGCGGCGTAGTAGCGATCCCACCAATCCTGTTCGGGCAGCTCCGCTTCCACCGCGGCAGAGGGTTCGCCGTCATCGAATACGGTTCTGAGTTGGTTGAATCGGCTTGAGGAGAAGTTCTGGGGGGGGGAATTATATGCTCTGGCGACGATCGTTCCGTCGCGGTCGACGACCATGACGTTATCGACGTCGAGCAGCTCGCAATACTCCGCCATCTTCGCGTCGGTTGCTTCGAATCCGACGTTGTTGTTCGCCATGAAAGCGACGCTTTCGGCTTTCGATTGGTATATTTCGTCGTAGGTGACGGTGTTCTGCTCGGTCTCTTCGTTCGCTTCGGCAAGGAGGGTCTTGAGATCGCTCGCCTCCTGCTTCATCTCGTCGGTATAGCTGTCGAGCGAGAGGCTGCTTTGCATCGTAGTAAGCGATACGGCCATGACGGCCAAGCTCGCTACGGCTACAACGATGAGGATGGCTGTTTTCACCTTGAGTTTTCTTGACATGCGATGCACCGTTCCTAATCCCATTTGTCGATCAGCGCGTCGATGGTTCCGTCATCGAGCATTGCCTGGATGACGTCTGCGACCGGCCGGCTTAAGTCAGAGCCCTTTTGCGTGGCAACGCCGTATTGCTGGTTCGCGATCTCGGTGTCGAGAAGGCTGCGATCGTCGGTGAGGTACGTTTTGGCGATGCTTCCGTCCATGCATGCCACATCGATGGTTCCCCTCTCAAGCGCCTGGCTGAGTTCCTGGTATGAGGGAATCTGCTGGAGGTAGAACGTATCGAACTGCGTGCCCGCCCCATCTTCGCTTTGGGAGACGACCTCGCCGTTGGTGAAGCCCATCTCGGTGAGCTTGATTGCGAGCTGCGGAGCGGTGTTCGATCCCGACATGGTGCCGAACGTCATGCCCTTAAGTTGATCGATATCGGTGATGAGCGAACTGTTCTCCACCATCATGATGGCGGCGTCGTTGTAGTAGGCAGGCGAGAAATCGAAATTCTCAAGACGCGTATCGGATATGGAGTAGCAGGCAACGAGGCAATCGACCTCGCCGTCGAGAAGCATCTCCTTGCGCGTCTCGGGCAAGACGCTTACGAATTCGACGTCTGCGTAACCGAGCCGATCGGCCAGTTCTTCGGCGATGTCGATCTCCAAGCCGTAGTAGTTGTTCGTATCTTCGTTGAGATAGCCGAAGTTCATAACGTCGCTGCGAACGCCGACGCGCAACGTGCTGCTGCCCGAAGCGTTGGCTTTGTCGGTATTGCCGGTACAGCCGGACAGCGGTGCCAGCGCAAAAGCAAGAAGCACGGCGGCGAACACAAGCGCACCCCGTCTTACACCTCTCATGTGCAATCCTCCTGATGAACGTTATGAAGCCGCATGCATACGTCGGCTCGTCCGCTCTGATGTGCACGCTCGTATCGCTCGGGCGGCGGTATCAGGGGATTCGATGACAGACGTGCGTATGCGGCTTCGTGTGCCTTTCCACCATTGTATATGCGAGTAACTGGGTGAGGGAGAGGTCGCGCAGCGGTACAACTAATGGTTAAAGCGCTGCGTAGCCTCGGAGTTCGCGGAGGCTTGCGGCTGCGCGCGCAGTCGTCCTTAACGGGGTTGCCGAGCGGCCTTCGCTTCCTGCGCAAGGTTGGGTGGCTTGCGGTTGCGTGCGAACACGAGAAACAACGCAGCCGATACGAGCGGCAGCGCGGCGAAGCAAAGGTACATGCCCGCATAGCCGAGCGATGCCGCGATCCAGCCCGAAACGACCGATCCGATACCGATGCCGCCGTCGAAGCCGATGAGGAAGGTAGCGTTCGCTGCACCGCGGTGCTCGGGCTCGGCGTCGGCGACCGCCATGGTTTGCAGCGTCGAATTGCAACCGGCGAACCCGAAACCGTAGAGAAAAGCGGTCAGCACGAACATCCCAAGCGAGTGCGCTTGGGATAAAACCACAAGCCCCACTATGACGAGCACGATTCCCGGCAACAGGATCGGCGCGTACCCTTTTCGATCGACGATGCGACCGAGAAAGGGGCGCGAAAGCGCGACGGCGATCGCGTAGGCGGTGAAGAAGAACCCAACGTTTTCGACGCCCTGCGACGAGGCGTGGATAGCCAGGAACGTGACCAGCGAACCGTATGTTGCGCCCATGAAGAGCATGATCAGCGCCGGCAGTACCGACGATCGGTTGAACATGCTTGAGAGATGCAGCGATGCCGGTTTTTTCAACGTGCGGTATTTGAGTGTGCTGGCGAAAGCGAACGCCAAGGCCAGCGTTGCGACGGCCACCATCACGACGGGCACCATGCCGTTCGCGTGAAACAGTTCGAGCGCAACGCCGGGCGCAATGGCGAACGCGAGGCTTGCCGAAAGCGCGAAGAGCCCCATGCCTTCGCCGAAGCGTTTCGGCGGTATGATGTCGCTCGCTACCGTCGAGCTCGAAGTACTCGTGATGCCCCATGCGAGCCCATGGACGAAGCGCAGCGCTAATATGATGCCGACAACGGGGATGAAGGCGAACGATGCCGATGCGAGGCCCATGAACGCGATGCCCGCTAAAAAGATGCCCTTTCTTCCGAATCGATCGAGGATAATGCCGCAGAACGGACGAACGAGCAATGCCGATACCGTGGTGATCGCGGTCACCCAGCCGAGTGCGGCATCGTTCGCACCGAGGGATTGCAGGTAGACGGGCAGCACGAAGGGAAACGTCTGCCAACTGCTGAAGATGAGGAAGTTCACCGCGGCAATGAGAACGAAGTCTTTCGTCCGGAGGGTTTGCTTTGCGTCTTCGGGTACCACGAGCATCCATTCTCTTGATTCGATACGACACATGGTATCACCAGAAGCAATCGGCGACGGCGATCGCGGGCGGTTGCGGACTAACGAGCGGCTGCGGGCCAGCCGATCTGGCCGCAGAAACCCTTGATGCGCGCTGCGAGGGCCGAGCGAACAGGATCGCTCGGCTCTCTAGCAACGGGAGGGGGGAGTCGAGGTTACGCGATGGCCAGAACGTCTTCTTCCGTGACGGGCTTGGAGGCTTCCAGCTTGCCGCCTGTTGCGGCTTGGATTCCGCAGATGCGACCGGTCATGATGCAATGGCCTGCCGACATGCCGCCCTGATACATCGACCAGTCGGGGCTGCCGCACAGCTGGCCCGCGCTGAAGCCGGTTACCCAGAGATTCGGGATAACGGCGCCCTCTTTGTTCAGGGCTTGGTAGTTCTCATTCACGGTGACCCCGGCGCACAGGGCGGAAACGCGTACATGTTTGTGGATGCCCCAGAACGGCGCCTTCTCGATCTTCTTGAGGTACTTCTGCGCCTTGCCGAAATCGGCGTCGAATCCCGCGTCGCAGAGCTCGTTGTAGCGTTCAACCGATTTCTTCAGGGCATCGGCGGGAATACTGAGCTTTTCAGCCAGTTCGTCGAGGGTGTCGCAGCAGTACGTGTCGATGAGGCCTTCGATAACGTTCGCGCCGCTTTCGGCAGAACGATCCATCTCGACGTCGGGCATGTAGGGCTTCATCTTTTCTTTTTCGGTCGGCTTGCCGCCCCATTCGGTGACGGTTTCGAAATAGTCGTCATCGAAAATCTGCGAGTACCAGCCGGGTTTCGGCTGGTTGCGTAGGACGCAGTTGATTTCCTCGAACACGCAGTCTTCGTTCATGAAGCGCTCGCCGTTTTCGTTGACGTTGAGGAACGGCTCGTTGTACATGGGGCCCGAATCGAAATCGTGCATCATGTGGGAGTGGCCGACGGGAACGAAACCCGCGCCGACCGCCATGCTCATGAGGATGCCGTCGCCTGTCTTGTTGACCTGCTTGCGGTCGAATTCCTTGACGTCGGGGCAATAGCGCTCGACAAGGCTTTGGTTGTTCTGGTAATCACCGGTCGAGAGGATGACGCCCTTCGTGGCGTTGAACTTGATGTAGCTGTTGCCCTGCTTGCCGACGATGCCCGTTACGGCTCCCGATTCATCGGTTATCAGCTGAACGCCGGGGGTCGAATAGAATATCTCGACACCCTGTTCTGCTGCATAATCGGCAAGGTGCTCGATCATGGTGCCGTTGTTGTACGGCTTGGGGCCGAACATGATGCTGCGCCTCGAGCATTTGCTGCCGTCGTCGTACGTGGTTACCGCAGTCGGGCGAACGTTGTAGGGCGGAAATCCCGCTTCGGCGCTGCGAACCTGAAGCCAGCGGATGGATTCGCCGGAATACTTGCAGTACGTTTCAGCAAGGCCTCGATCGGCGCGCCAGCGGCAGTCTTCCAGGTAACCCTGCAGGTAGTTTGCGATTCCCTGCTCGTCGCTTTCGTCGAGTAAAACGCCCGAGCACGTTCCGCCCTGCGCGATGGCTTTCGATTCCTTTTGCAGCAGGGCGACGGTTGCGCCCTCCTCGAGGGCGGAAAGCGCCGCGGGAACGCCGCCCGTGCCGGCGCCCACGACAACGACGTCGTAGGTTTTCTCTTCGGAGAACTCGGTGATGGGGGTTATCTCCGCTGCCGAAACCTCGAAGTCTTGTGCGGTTAGCCCGTCGGGGTACTGCACGCCTCCCGCATCGGGTGCAGCGCTTGCATTGCCGTCGCCTGCCGGCGAGCAGGCGACCATGCTCGCGCTTGCGGCTGCCGCCCCGGCGACGAGCGCGCCTTTGAGAAAATCGCGTCGATTGAGTTCCATGACAGAACCATCCCTTCCTTGGTGTTCCTTTTGCCTTCAGATTGCGGCGGGCTTCCGATAGTCGATTGCTCGCGACGAGTTTTCGACTCGGTTGCGCGAATGCCGAATTCGCATATCAAACCTACCAACGAGGATAGATTTTTTCCTACCACAAACGGTATGAAGTTGCTTCGAACGAGCGTTTCGACAGCCGTTTTCTGGTATATATGTCTTCGGGAGGAAAGATGATCAAACGCTTCGCACGCACATCTCTGCACATAGGGGTAGCCGTCATCGGCTTTGCGTGCGCGCTTTTGGTGCTTGAGATCCAACGAATGCCCGCCGTTCACCATGTCAATTTCTCCATGTTCGCCCCTGCTCCGTATTTTGTCGAGGTTGCCTTCATCCTTGCGCTCGCCGCGGGGTACGGCGCGAAAAAGACGCTGCGCATTTCCTCACCGAAGATCGCTCGCGTGGGGATTGCTGTGGTTGCGGCCGCATTCTCGCTGTTGGCGGTATCCGGAGCAGAGTTGCCGAACGATGGGGCTGTGCTGGCGACGCAGTCGTTGTACCGAATCGGGAGCGCTTGCCTTCTGCTGTTTTGGGGCGAACGCCTCGCCGAGCTAGGTGCGCGAAGGTCAGCGCTGGTGTTTGCGGCCGCTTGCCTTGCGTCGGGTTGTATCACCCTTGTCCTGTCGGTGCTCGATCAAGGCATTTCGTACGTCCTCGTCTGTGCGCTTCCGTTGGTTGCGGGCGCGTGCTTCATCGTCTACGAACCCAAAATCGTCTCGGTTGACGGCGCGGCGGAAGACGAGAAACTCGATGACGAGCTCGCTCGCCCCCTTCCGCGATTCTCGTGCGGAAGCAAAAGGGAGACGGTTGTGGCTTTCGGCCTGATCGCGTTGCCGCTGCTTTGCCGCGGGCCGTTCGTATCCATCCAGTCGGTCTGGATGCCGTTTCAAAGCGACTCGCTCGTGACGTTTCTGATCCAGCTCAGCATAGGGTGCGGTGTGCTTATCGCGGGGGCTGTGGCCCTTCTCGTGGTTTTGCGGGTCTGGAATCGTAATTTCATTCTCGTGTTCGAGCTGTTCGTATTGCCTATCACGTTTCTCGCGTTCTACGCATCGCAGGCGTCGGCCGATCTGTGGTTCATCTACCTGCTCATCATCGATGCGACGTACAAAGTGACGCTGTTCTATCTGTTTGCCACGCCGTTTTTGTTTTCCGATCGGATCAATCCGCTGCTTCCCCTGTTGCTGTCGTTCGCCTTGATGATTTTTGCGCGAGCGGCTTCGTCTGCGCTGTACGCAATGCTGCCCGCAGCTACGTTCGCTGCGATAGCTTCGGTGATCGTGCTGGTGACGTTTATCGCAGGCGGCATATTGGCCTTTCTCATGATTCAGAAGAACCTGGTTTCGGCCACATCCGATACCGGGGAGTCGGCTGCTCTGGAGGTTCCGGAAAAAGATTCATGTGCGGTACTGATAAAGCGGTTCGGACTCACCGCCCGAGAAGGCGAGATCCTCGTCCTCCTTGCCCAAAAGTACCATGCGCCCTACATCGCAAAAAAGCTCGTCGTAAGCCAATCGACGGTGAAGACCCACATGCGCAACATCTACGCGAAGCTCGAAGTCCATTCGCAGGCCGAGCTGTACCTGTTACTCGAGCAGATCGAAAACGAGATCGAGGTAATCGACGAACCTGCGCACGAGGGGTGAGTGCGTCTACGACAAAATACCACGTCAGAACTAGGAAATAACGTCCCATTCGGGAGGATATGCGGAGATGGACCTTATCCTGAGCGTGTCTGATAGAATAGGGGGACTTTCGCAGAAAGAAGGTCCCAATGTTAGTCGGTGAAGTTGAGAAGCTCTACCCCTCTGCAAAGATGCTGGTGAAAGAAAAGGTAGCCAGCAGAATCCTTGCGAAGGATGCGAGTCTCTACGAGTTTTCTGATGACGCAAGCGCATGCGCTGCTGAATACATGGGCTGGACCGATTTGGCCAGCAACCCCCCGTATCCCCTTGGGGATATCCAGGCATTTGCCGACGATGCGATCGCCGGCGGGCTGAAAACCGTCGTGCTGATCGGCCAAGGCGGCTCGACGCAGGCGCCTATGACCATCACCAAGTACAACAAGGTCGATTCGGGGATGGTCTCGTTCAAGACGCTCGATTCCGATTCCCCGGTTCGCGTACGCGGCATCTTGGCCGAGGTGAAACCCGAAACAACGCTGTTCATCATCTCGTCGAAGAGCGGCGGCACCATCGAGCCGAGGCTCGCGCTGCGCGCCGTGCGTAACGAGCTTGCCGAGTGCGTGAGCGAAGAGGACCTCGTCAAGCGGCTCGTCGCCATCACCGATCCCGGTTCCGAGCTTGAGAAGCAGGCGAAGGAAGAGGGCTGGGCCGCAGTGTTCCCGGGCGAGCCGACGGTTGGCGGACGGTTCTCCGCGCTCTCGGTATTCGGGCTTTTGCCCGCAGCGCTTGTGGGCATCGACCTGCGCGAACTCATGGACCATGCGATCGAAGCGGAGCGTCGCTGCAGCGAAGACGCCATCGACAATCCCGCCGTCGGCCTTGCGGCCTTCCTGTACGACAACTACCTGCAGGGTCGCAACAAGTTCTCGTTCCTTACGCCGAAGCGCGGTCGCGTGCTCGGCCTGTGGATCGAGCAGCTCGTTGCCGAAAGCCTCGGCAAAGGCGGCCAGGGGATCCTTCCCAACATCGAGCTCGACGCGCTGCTGCTCAACAAGGATACGGGCGATCGCACGGCGATCGTTTATCAGACGAGAACCGATCTGTGGGACGAGCGCAAGAACTTCGAGATGAGCCTTGCGTACCTTGATCCTGCCATACCCCGCCTCAACTTCAAGATCGACAACGCAGCCGAGCTTGCCGAGCATTTCGTCATGTGGGAGTACGCCATCGCGATGTGCGGCTACCTCATGCGCGTATGCCCGTTCGACCAGCCCGATGTGGCTTCGGCAAAGCAGGCGGTGCTCGGCATTTTGCGCGACGGCCAGCCAGCCCCCGATTTTGCCGAGGATTACATCGGCGATGTGCATACCGGTGAGGTTGAGGTTACGGTTGCCCCGATGTTCGACGGCGTATCCGATCTGCGCGGAGCGCTCAGGGCGCTGCTCGGCAGCATCAAGCCGGGCGACTACTTCGCTGTAAATGCGTTTCTCCCGTTCACTGGCGAGGGGCGTCGCGAGGCGCTTGAGACGATTCGCCATGGCGTGGGCGTCACCTGCCGCGTCGTCTCGTGCCTCGAGGTCGGTCCCCGTTACCTGCATTCCACAGGCCAGCTGCAAAAAGGCGGGCCGAACGACGGCGTGTTCCTCATCCTGTCTGCCGACGAGCTCAAAGATATTCCGCTCGATCAGGAGGCGGAAAGCCTCGGCGCGTTGGCGAAAGCCCAAGCGGCGGGTGACCTGATGACGCTTGCCGACCGCGGGCGCCGCTGCATCCATATACATCTCCCCGATCATTCGGGCGTCACGCTACGCGCGCTGTCCGAGCTGGTGGTCGAAGTGCTCGAAGAACTCGAGCAGGAGGCGGCGGAAAAAGAATAGGATCCGCGCCGTCGTGCTGCACCGCGTTGCGGATTCGCGTCCCTAGAAGGATTTTGCGATGATCGAGGCTCTAGACATTCAAGTCCGCGGAATCGTACAAGGGGTGGGATTCCGCCCCTTTGTTTACCGTATGGCGAAAAAATACCTGATCAACGGTTGGGTTCTCAATGCAACCGACGGTGTGTTCATCCACGCAGAGGGCGAGGGCAAGCTGCTTGACGAGTTCGTGATCGAGCTTTCGGAAAACCCGCCCGCCGCTTCGCAGGTTGACGAGCTGTCGCTCAAGGAGGTGCCGCTCGAGGGCTTCGATACCTTCGAGATACGGTTTTCGGATGCTGGAGCCGTGGAGAAGACCACGCTCATTTCGCCCGATTTGGCAACGTGCGAGGATTGCGCCCGCGAGTTTATGAACCCCAACGATCGGCGGTACCGCTACCCGTTTATCAACTGCACGAACTGCGGGCCGCGGTTCACGATCATCGAGAAGCTCCCCTACGATCGCAAGAACACGTCGATGAAGGAATTCCCGATGTGCCCTCGGTGCCAGAGCGAGTATGACGAGCCGCTCGACCGGCGATTCCATGCCCAGCCGAACGCCTGCTTCGAGTGCGGTCCGAAGGTGAGTTGGCGCGAAACCGATGCGGCAAGTGCTTCGGCCTCGGACGGCGCTTCGAGCGATACAGCGGACGCTTCAAGCTCGGACGGCGCTTCTGCCGATACCGCGGGTGGTTTGGCGCAGAACGTCGAGGCGGACGCAGCCGAGTCGGCGGGCGGCCAGAACGTCGAATGGGGCACTACGCGCGAAGAGAGCGATGCGATATTCGCGAAGGCGGTACGGTTCCTGCGCGACGGCAAGATCCTCGCCGTCAAGGGCCTCGGCGGTTTTCACCTGGTGTGCGATGCCGATAACGAGAAGGCGGTTGCCGAGTTGCGCCGCCGCAAGCGTCGAGAGGGCAAGGCGTTCGCGGTCATGATGAAAGACATCGCAGCCGTTCGCCGCGTATGCGAAGTGAACGACGCGGAGGAGCGCCTGCTCACGGGCTCCCAGCGCCCGATCGTACTGTTGAAAAAGCGGGCCGACGCCGGGTTCGCCCCGGGGCTTGCCGACGGCCTTGCCGAGCTCGGCGTCATGCTTCCCTATACGCCGGTGCAGCATCTGCTGCTGAACGATTACGACGGTATGCTGGTGATGACGTCGGGCAACATTCACGACGAACCCATCGTCACCGATGACGGGGAGGCGTATCGCGTGCTCGGCGGCATTGCCGACGCCATCCTCGGGAACAACCGTGCGATTCGTGCGCGCTACGATGACTCGGTCGTGCGCGTGCTCGATCTCGGCGCGGCAGGTCCGGTGATCCAGTTCGTGCGACGCGCTCGCGGATATGCGCCGATGCCGCTTGCGCTGCCCGAGATCGCCGTGGACGAGGCCGGCGAAACGCGGGAGGCCAACGCCGCCGCCGATGCGCCCGATGAGGCCGAAGCCGAACCCGCATCGCTGTTCGCGACGGGTCCCGAGCAGAAGAACACCTTCTGCCTCACGCGTGACGGCGAAGCGTTCGTTTCGCAGCATATCGGCGATATGGAAAACGCCGAGACCTACGACGCCTGGCTTGCCGCAAAGGCGCTCTACGAGCGGCTGTTCGAGATTGCGCCCGAGCGCATCGCGTGCGATATGCACCCAGAGTATCTGACGAGCAAGTGGGCCCATGAGCAGGATCTTCCCGTGTACGAGGTGCAGCATCACCATGCCCATATCGTATCGGTCATGGCGGAAAACAAGCTGGTCGGGCCGGTTGCGGGCTTCGCATTCGACGGAACGGGTTTTGGGGCCGACGGCAATATGTGGGGCGGGGAAGTGCTGCTCAGCAACCTTTCTGCGTACGAACGGTTTGCGAACTTCGCCTACGTTCCCATGCCGGGCGGTGCTGCGGCCATCAAGAACCCGCTGCGGATGGCCTACGGCGTGCTATGGGCGTTCGACCTGCTCGACCATCCTGCGGCGAAGGACCTTCTCGAACAGCTTGGCGAGGCGGCGGAGGTGTGCGGCCAGATGATCGACCGCGGACTCAACACGCCGCTCACCTCGTCGGTCGGCCGTCTGTTCGATGCGGCATCGGCCATGCTCGGCATCTGCATTGCGCCAAAGTACGAAGGGGAGGGAGCTATCCTGCTCGAGGCGGCGATCGGCGATAGAGCGGCCAACCGCGAAAAACGAACAGATGTTTTATGTGAAACATTCGACGCCGATGCTGAAGCCGACGCGGCCGAGCGCTACGCGATCGACATCGTCAAGAACACGGCGACGGCCGAAAGCACGGCGCTCGATACGTCGGTGGTGCTCTACGATGCCGCTCCCGTATTCGAGGCGTTGCTCGACGACAAAGCGGCTGGGGTGCCGGTCGGGTTGATCGCGCGGCGGTTCCACGATGCGTTTGTGACGGCGATCGTGCAGGGCGCGCGGCTGATTCGCGCAACGTACGGCATCGAGATCGTGGCGCTTTCGGGAGGCGTATTCTTGAACCGCTATCTTATGGAGCACGCGATTCCGGCGCTGGCCGATCAGGGATTCACGGTCGCCATCAACCGCGATCTGCCGCCGAGCGATGGCTGCATCTCCTTCGGGCAGGCTGTGGTAGGATTGCGCTTGTAACACGGATAAGCGTAGTGCGGTGCGCGATGCGCTATTTGCTGCGAGCGCGCAGCGGATGCGATCGCGCCGCTTCTGAAAGAAGGCAGTTATGTGTTTGGCAATTCCTGCGAGGATCACCGAGCTCAAAGACGACCATATGGCGACCGTCGACATCCTCGGTGTAACCCGTGATATATCTCTCGATCTGACTCCGCAGGCGGGCGTCGGCAATTTCGTGCTCGTGCACGCGGGCTTCGCCATCGAGGTGGTCGATGAGCAGTACGCCCAGGAGACCATCGATCTTATCAAGCAGTTTCCCGAGCTTGCAATGGACGACGTTCCGCAAGCGGCACCGCAAGGCGCTTCGGCACCATCCCTCGGCGGGGGTGGCTCTCTCGGCTCGTTGGGGCTGTAGCCATGGATCTCTCCCAGTTCAAGGATCCGAAACTCGCCCGCGGGCTTATCGATTCCATCGGATCGCTCGCCCCCGAGCAGGCGACGCTTATGGAAGTGTGCGGAACCCATACGGTCGCCATCGCGCGTAACGGCATCCGCAACCTCATGCCCGAGGGCATCCGCCTTGCATCGGGGCCCGGTTGCCCGGTGTGCGTGACGTCGAACCGCGATATCGATACGGTCATCGCGCTCGCACGCGTCGAGAACGTGACGATCGCCACGTTCGGCGATATGACGCGCGTGCCCGGTTCGACCTCGAGCTTGCTGAAAGAGCAAGCCGCCGGCCGTTCGATCCAAATCGTGTACTCCCCGCTCGACGCGCTCAATCTTGCCCAGGACTGCCCCGATCGTGAGATCGTTTTCGTGGGTGTGGGCTTCGAGACGACGACGCCGCTTGTCGCCATGTCGATCAAGCGCGCGAAGGCCATGGGCCTCAAGAACTTCTCGGTCTTCGCCGCCCACAAGAACATGCCCGGGGCGCTCGAAACCATCGTGAACGACCCCGAGCTCAAAGTGGATGCGCTCATCCTCCCCGGCCATGTGAGCACCATCATCGGCATGGAGCCCTATCGGTTCTTGGCCGAAAAGTACGGCATCGCCGGGGTGATTACCGGATTCGAGCCGGTCGATGTGCTGCAGGGAATCGCCATGATCATGCGGCAGCTTCACGAGGGTCGCGCCGAGATCGAGATCGCCTATGCCCGCGGCGTCATGGCCGAAGGCAATCCGACGGCGATGGCCGCCATCGACGAGGTGTTCGAAACGTGTCCCGCCATCTGGCGTGGTTTGGGCGAGATCCCCGATTCGGGCTATCGCATTCGTCCCGAGTACCGCGAGTTCGACGCGGTACTGCGCTTCGACCCCGAAATCGAACCGACGCAGGATCCGAAAGGCTGCCGCTGCGGCGATGTGCTGCGCGGCATCATGGCGCCGAACGAGTGCCCGCTGTTCCGCAAGGTCTGTTCGCCGGAGAACCCCGTCGGTCCCTGCATGGTATCGAGCGAAGGCAGCTGCGCCGCGTACTACCGCTACTACTGAGGGTGCGTGTAGGTTGCCGTTCGGTCGAACGGCATTCGGTCAATCGGTACACGGTATTCTCGAAAGGTAATCCGGCTAGGGATCTCCTACGTGCTTTTTGTTCCCGATGCGTCAGCGAGCGGTATACTGGCGCTGCAAGGCATTCACGGAAACGAGGCTGGCTCATGGACTACGTGCTTTCAAACTGCAACCTGTTCGATGGAACATCGGATGAGGAAAATCTGCGAGAGGGCGTCGATATCTACGTGCGCGACGGCTCTATCGCCGCAATTACCGATCATGGCGAGGTGGAACCCGGCTTCCAGCGCATCGATTGTGCGGGCAAGTACGCCATTCCCGGCTTGATCAACCTACATGTGCACCTGTTCGGCACGGGCAAGCCGAGCAAGGCGCTTTCGGGCGGCGGCGGTGCGCAGATGCTCATCAAAATCACCAAAACTGCGCTCGGTGCGAAGGTGCTCGATTCGATGGTGAAATCGGGAGCCCAGGCGCAACTTGCTTCGGGCGTAACCACGGTGCGTGCAGTGGGAGATTTCCATTGGTCCGACGTGCGTTTGCGTGACCGTATCAACGCAGGGGCGGTGCGGGGTCCGCGTCTGCTCGTATCGGGTCCGGCGATCACGGTTCCGGGCGGGCACGGTGATGGAACGTTCGCGCAGACGGCGACCGATCCCGAGGAGTTGCGCGCGCTCGTTCGCAGCCACAAGGAGCACGGCGTCGATTTCATCAAGATATGCGTAACGGGTGGCGTGATGGATGCCAAGGTGAAAGGCGAGCCGGGCGAGCTCAAAATGAGTCTTGAGCAGACGGCGGCAGTATGCGATGAGGCCCATAAGCTCGGCTTCTACGTGGCGAGCCATACCGAAAGCACCGAAGGCGTACGGGTGGCGCTCAGCGGGGGAGTCGATACCGTCGAGCATGGAGCTCCCGCAACGCCCGAGATCATCGAGCTGTACAAGCAAACGGGGTCGGCCGACATCTGCACGATCTCGCCTGCCATCCCCCTGTGCAAACTCGATCCGAGCGTGACGCTCATGAACGAATTCACCCAGTTCAACGCCAACGTGGTGTTCGAGGGTATCGTCCAGGGCGCCCGCGATGCTCTCGACGCGGGCATTTCTGTGGGACTCGGTACCGATTCGAGCTGCCCGTTCGTGACCCAGTACGACATGTGGCGCGAGGTGTGCTATTTCGCGAAGCATGTCGGCGTCTCGCCCGCGTACGCATTGCATACAGCTACGCTGCTGAACGCCCGCATTGCAGGTATTGCCGAGGAAACGGGAAGCGTCGAAGCGGGCAAGTGCGCTGACATCGCGCTCTACGACGCCAATCCCCTCGAAGACCTTACTGTCCTTCGCACGCCGAGCATGGTTGTGTCGCGCGGATTGCTCGTCGAGCATCCGGCTGCCAAACGCCTTACGATGGTGGATGCGGAGCTCGATAAGCTGCTCTAGGCGAAGGCGAAGGCGAAGGCGAAGGCTCGGGCGCCGGGTTTTCGCACGACGGCATCCGCAGCGCGCGAGTCAGCAAAACCCGCGCGGTAATCCGCGCACAGCGAGCCCTGGTTTGCTCTGTGCGACGGCAGGTGCTTCAAGGCGGCAAAACGGGCGGTCGTCGATGCGGCCGCCCGTATTCTTCGAGTATGCCTACCGTCCGCTTTTGCTTCGACGGCGGACGGCGAAGCTGAGCGCGAGTGCCGCGAGGCTTGCAAGGCCGATGGCGGCGAGGAGGATCGTGTGCGGATCTCCCACCTTCGCTAACGTCGATCCTGGCTTGTCCGAGCCGCCGGGGTCGGGATCGCCGCCCGGTCCGCCGGTGTAGGAGAAGCGCGCTTCGATGGTGGCAGCTCCGGTCACAGGGAAGGTCCATACGGCATCGCCCGAAAGCAGCGTATTGTCAGGCGCGTACCAGCCGCTGAAGGAGTACCCGGCTTTCGGTAAGGCGCTCGCGGTAAAGCTGTCGCCGACGAGTACGCTGCTGGCTTCTGCCCAGTTCCCGCCCGAAGCGGTACCGCCGCCGCTTGCGGTTACGGCAACTTCGTGCAGATTGCTCGCAGAGGGCATGCGGTAGAGACCGGCGGTCGCCGCAGCGGCGGGTGCGATGCCGTCGGAAACAGACGAGGTGTCCAGAGGCGATTCGGGCGAATCGGAGAGAATCGCGTAGTACGAATCACCGAGTACGGTTGCCCCGAGCACCGGCTTGGCAGGATCGGCCGAGTAGGGGCTCGTCTCCCATGCATCGGCTGCAGGGTCGTACGAGAACAGCGTGCCGTACGAAGTGAGCGAATCGCCGATGAAGTGGATGCGTTCGCCGTCGGCTACCGGATGGTAGCGGCAGAGCGCGGGGCTGTCGATGGCGGGAATGTCGTTCGAGGGACTCTTCTCCGTCCATGCGGTTCCGTCAAACACATAGGGAACGAACTGCCTCGTCTGCGAAATGCCCTCTTCGGCGGTGCCGAACGAGATGAGGAAATCGCCGAGCTGCGTCATGTAGCCGAAATCGCAGACGGTGCCATCGGTGTCGGTCGGGCCTCCGATCACCTCGGACGTCATGGCTACGGGGTCGATCAGAAGCAATCCGAACAAGGTGTCTTCCTCGGAGATGCTCGAGCTTGCCAAAGCTATTCGGCCGTTGTAGGTACCCGCCTGAACCGCATCGGCCGAAGCGAGCCCGTCCACGGCGAACGGATCGCCAAGGCTCTCCCACGCGCCTGTCGCCGCATCGTAGCGATACAGCCAGGCGAGCATCGTGTAGATGGGGTTTTCCGCCTGCGGGTCGTTAGTCGTGTAATAGGCATCGACGGCGTAGAGTTCGCCGTTTGCCGCAAGGTAGTACAGGTTGCTTGCGTGTCCGCTCTCGATGCCTTCTGCCGAGGGCAGGTTCGTCCATGCGTCCGTAGATACGTTGTAGGAATATACCGCTTCGCCCGAATCTCCGGCAAAGTAGACAACGTCGCCGTCGGTGAGCAGACGCTGGTAGTTGAGCATGCTCGAGGAAAGCTCGAAGGGAACGTCGCTTATGCGTTCGAGAAGCTGCGTTTCCGCAGTGTCGTCGGGGAAGAAGTAGCGCGCCTTGTAGGTGTGGCCGTTCTTTTCCACGTTGACGCGATGGTAAGCGTTGTCGGCATAGGCCGATGCATCGAAGGAGGTCGTCATGCCGTCAGGCGCTACCGTTGCCGATGCAGGCGTGTTGTCGATGATGACAGTCGCTCCGTCAAGTGCCCGTCCGTGAAGCGTTGCCGCACCATCCTCGAAAGTGAGGGCGTAGCTTGTGGGATTAAGGGTGCCCGCCGCCTGCACGGCCTCGTCGAAGACGAACCGCCCGCCCGAGGCGATCTTGCCCTGCTCGGTGGAAACGAGGCTCTCGGTGCTGCCGATGAGTCGCCCGCGAAGCTCGAGGGGCGATTCGACATCGCCGTACAGCGAACACAGCGCCGCATAGCAGCCCGCGAGCGTCGGGGTTGCCATCGAGGTTCCGCTCATGATGCCGTAATTGCCGGTTGGAGTCCCGAGGCCGAGGTCGTCGAGGTAGAGCGTGGTGGTCTGCGTCTCTTGGTTGGCAGGCAGCAAAACCAGCTTGACCTCGAGTGTCGGAGATCCGCCGGCAAGGGCGGCAGGGTCGGCGATCTTGTAGGTGACATCGGAGTACTGATGGCTTGGCATCGCTGCGATCTCGACGGAACCCGTGTCGCCGACGAGCTTGACGGCCGCCTGGGCCGAGAGCACGCCCGACGCAGGAGTTTGCCGTTTGCCCATGAAGCCGAGGTAGAGGTCTTCGGGCACGTCTGCAGCCGAGAGGCCGGCGAAAGGGTTGGGTATGTTTAGGGAGAGCTCGACGAAGCCGTCCGGCTCGAAGTCGGCGGTTACCGAGAGCTGCTTCGAATGCCCGTTCTGCTGAAAGCCCCCTGAAACGAGATCGAGCGTAACGGGCACTCCCGGATTGGCGCTTCCGTCCGGATTGTAATACGCGGCCACGATGCCGAGGTCGGCTATTGCGGTTGCGATATCGGGGTAGCTGTCGAAATCATGCAGCGCATAGTTCACGGCTTTCTGCGTCGTCGGGGTGCCCGGTTGCGCCGTTGCGCCGACCGACGAGATGTAATGCTCGCCCACATTTGCCGAGAGCGTCGAGAGGATCGACGAGCCGCCGATGGCCACATCGACGATGGTCTCGTTGTAGTTGGTGAAGTTCGAAAGCGTTCCGTCGGGATCGGCAGATGCCACGACGATGGCGTAAGGGCTTGTGGTATCGGCGGGATGGTTCGGGGTCGGTCCAACGTCCATGCCGTCGTTTCCTGCGGCGATGAAGGTGATGACGCCCGCGCGGCCGATCTGGTCGATGGCGAAATCGATGATGGCGGAGTAGCTCGGTCCGCCCCACGAGCAGTTCGTGGCGACGACGTTCTCGCCCGCCATCTTGGCTTTGAGCACATAGGCGAATGCTCCGATGCACGAATCGTCGTAAATGCCTGCAGTGGCATCGCTCACCTTGAGGCCCATGATGCGCGCCTGATTGGCCGAAGTGCCGGAGAGGCCTTCGCCGTTGCCGGTTTGTGCGGCGATGGAGCCTGCGCAATGCGTACCGTGCGACGTGACGTAATCGGTGCCGTCGGGCATGGGATCGTCGTCGTAGGTGCCGAAGTCGTAGCCGTGCTGCCCCTCAAGCCCGATGGTTCCCGGATTGTTCCACATAACGCCCGCGAGATCGGGATTGGTGTAATCGACACCCGTGTCGATGACGGCCACGATGGGGGAACTTGTCGTTGGGGCACTCGTCGTTTTGCCAGCCGCTTCGAGCGCATCGAACGCCGCCTCGAAGTCGATGCCTTTTGCGGCGGGGTGCGAGGTGGTGCCGTTGCCGAGCGACCATTGGCCCGTTTCATAGAACGGGTCGGAGGCGGGGTCGTATGATGAGATGGTGCGCAGGTAGTTCGGCTCGGCTGCGAGTACGTCGGGCATGGCTTCGAGCTCGGCGATCATGGTCGCCGTGTCGGCGCCGTCCTTCTTCACGAGTGCAACGGAGAGTGAATCGGGATCTTCATCGAGAAGGGAGAGCGGGCGGGCGATCGCATCGGAGGTGGGGTCGGCTGCTTCGTCGGGCACCGTGAAGTCCCATGTGTTCTCGATCGTGTATCCGTCGAGAACGTTTGAGCGAGCGGATATGCCTCCTGCCGAGTTGGCGAGCAGTACGAGCGCCTCCCCCTCGGCGTACGTGCCCTCGACGAGGTCGAGGGGTTGGCTGCCTTCGGTTGCTTCGGCGTACTGCGTCGAACCCGAAACGAGCGGAACGAGTCCGAATGCGAGAACAAAGGCGAGAAAGACTGCGATGATAGCGGAAAGGGGACGGCGTGCGGTCATGGGTCCTCCAATGGATGTCGTGCCTGCGATCAAACCCGCAGCTCGGCTACTGGCAAAACGCTGCCGGAGCTATCGGTCGAACGAGGGCATTCGTTCGCAGGAACAAGCAATAAAACGATAGCGGTAATAGTAGCATAATTTACTTAAGATCTTCCATAAATGGACGAAGTATTCGGCAGGATACAGCTTATATTGATGTGCCTCCGTGCTAACGATTTGTGGGCAATAGGCGTGCTGTAGGCAATAATACGAACAAATGTTTCACGTGAAACACTGGTGGGAATCGAAAACTACGAATCCCACAATCTGTTATGGGGCAAGATAACGAGCAGGTAACAGCCGCACTACCTCGCAGTATCCAACGGACGACCCCCTTGAGAAACCTATTTTCGCAGGCGTATGATGGTATCGACATCTGCGCATCGCGGCTGTTCGTAAGAGAAAATACTCTAAATGATATAAAAAAAGTATCATTTACGGACACAAGGAGCGGTTTCGGTGCTAGAATGTCGACAAAGTTTCCAAGGGGAAACGCCGCTGGTATTCGTAACCGGTGCGTTGGGAGCGAGTCAGACGTCTCATCGCACGGGTAGCGAAAGCGGGTTCAACGCTTGATCAAAAAGGGGGTGTGCGATGGAGATCTTTTCTGATCCGACAATGTTGGCGCGAATTCAGTTTTACCTGACCGCAGGGTATCACTTCTTCTTTGTGCCGCTGTCCATCGGAATTGCATTGATCCTAGCCATCAACGAGACGAGGTACTATCGGTCTCGCAGCGAGAAAGACGCTGCTGCGGCCAAGTTCTGGGTGAAGATTTTCACCGCGACGTTTGTGGTCGGTGTGGCCACAGGCATCACGATGGAATTCTCCTTCGGAACCAACTGGGCGGATTACGCCCGCTTCGTCGGTGACATCTTCGGTGCGCCGCTCGCGGCGGAGGCGCTGCTCGCCTTCTTCCTCGAGTCGGTGTTCTTGGGCGTGCTGCTGTTCGGCCGCGACAAGGTTTCGCCGAAGTTCTATCTGGTGTCGTCTTGGCTGGTGTTCATCGGGTCGGCGCTTTCGGCGCTGTGGATCCTGATCGCCAATTCGTGGATGCAGACGCCTGCGGGCGCCGAACTCAACGCCGACGGCACGAGGGCGGTCATCACCGACTTCTTCGCGGCGGCCTTCAACCCGTCCACCATACCCCGCTACACCCATACGGTTGACGCCCTCATTATCATGGGCGCGTTCTTCGCCATTGCCGTTGCCGCGTACTATCTGCGCAAGGGCAAGCATACCGAGTTCGCCATGAAGACGATGAAGATCGGCGCGGCCGTCGGTATCGTGTCGAGCTGCCTCATGATCGTGTTCGCGCATTCCGCAGCGGTAGTGGTTGCCGAAGAGCAGCCTACCAAGCTCGCCATGATGGAAGGCATGTACGAATCGGAGGTTCCCCCGCTCTATGCGTTCGGCTGGGTCGACGAGGAATCGGGCGAGGTGCTCACCCCGTTCTACATTCCCGGCGGCACAAGCTTCCTTGCAACCGGTACATGGGATACCGAGTTCCTCGGCCTGAACGACCTCGCCGAAACCGAGCAGTACGCCGATCTCGACGTCGATTCGCTGCCGGTGAACGCTGTGTTCCAGAGCTACCACATCATGGTTGCCATGTACGGCCTCATCATGGTGTGCGTGATCCTCGCGCTCGTGTTCTCGTTCCGCAAGGGCAAGGTCAAGAACATGCGCTGGCTGCAAACGTTGCTGCTCATTTCGCCGGTGTTCCCGTTCATCGCGATCCAGACCGGTTGGTTCACCACCGAAGTTGGACGCCAGCCGTGGGTGGTCTATCCGTCGACGACGGGCCCTGACGGCGTGAGCTTGCTCACCTACAACGGCGTATCGCAATCGGTCTCGTCGGTTGAGATACTTATCACCTTGCTGCTGTTCGTGCTTGTGTACGCGTTCATCGCAGTGGCATGGGTGCGCATCGTGATGCACTTCATCAAGCAGGGGCCGGTTCTCGCCCCCGCAGGCGTCGGCATCCTCGGTGCCGAAACGGACGATGCCGACGAGGCGAAGGCTGCTTCGACGGTAAGCGACGACAAGGCTTCGGCGTCGAAAGGTGGTGAGTAGTCGTGGAAATGACATTCTTCCAAGTTCTCTGGTTCATCCTGATCTTCGTTCTCATCGGCGGCTACTTCGTGCTCGACGGGTTCGATCTCGGCGCGGGCACCCTGTACCCGTTCGTGGCTAAAAACGATAAGGAAAAGGCGATCGTGCGCAGGAGCATCGGTCCGGTATGGGACGGCAACGAGGTGTGGCTGCTCACGGCCGGAGGCGCGCTCTTCGCCGCGTTCGCTCCCGCCTATGCGACTACGTTCTCCGGGTTCTACCTGGCCATCATGCTCGTGCTGTTCAGTTTGATCGTCCGTGCGGTCTCCGTTGAATTCCGCGGCTACGATCCGAAGTGGGCGAGCATTTGGGACAAGCTCTTCTTCATCGGGTCGGCGCTTCCGTCGCTTCTGTTCGGCGTTGCGGTCGGCAACATCTACGCGGGCATTCCCATGAGCGCGGGCGGCGATTACATCGGCATTCCGCTTCTGGGGTTGATCACTCCGTTCACGCTGCTCACTGGTTTGCTCGGACTCTCGATGTTCCTCGCGCAGGGCGCTACCTGGCTCGCGCTCAAGTCGCCGAAGCCCTCCGCGCTGCGCGATCGTGCCGTGAAGGTTGCGTTCCCGATCCAGATTGCGGCGCTCGTGCTGTTCGTGATCGTTTCGATCTACGGTCACTTCATCGTCCAGCCCGATATGGTGCCCGAGCTTTCCGTGCTGCGCTTCCTGTTCGCGGCGATCGTGCTCGTGGGCATCGTCGGATCGATGGTTATGATGCGGAAGGGATCCGACCTGTGGGCGTTTCTGTGCCAGTCGGCAGGCGCGTTCTTCCTCGTGGCGCTGCTGGCTGCGTCGATGTTCCCGAACTTCGTGGTAGCATCGCCCGACAGCATCGGCCCGTCCATCACGCTCATGAGCGCCGCGGGCTCCGAGCTCGCCCTCATGTGGATGACCATCATCACGTGCGTGGGCCTGCCGCTCGTGCTCGTCTACCACGTCATCATCTACCGCACGTTCCGCGGCAGGGTGAAAGACGAGGATCTGAAGCACTACTAGGAGATTCGCTTCGCACGGTCAAAGTACCTACGGGAGCCGCCTTCGGGCGGCTCCTTTTTGATCGGTGCTATGGATTTGCGCTGCTCGATCATTACTTGACTTTGATGAGCACCATTGCCACGACGGCGATGATCGCCAAGGGAACGCAAAGCGAAACGGATGCCGTGAGCCAACCCAAGCTACTCGAAAGGCCGCCGAATAAGGGGGAGCCGATGGTCGGTGCGAGGTTCTGCGAGATCTGCATAACGCTCATTCCCATGGCTATGGCGAGTGCTCCGCCGCCCTTCTTTTCCATGATCTCCGGCGTCATCGGACGCGTGCCCGATGCTACTAGGCCGCCCATCAGGCCAAAGATTATGACTGAAGCCCAAACAAGCGAAATGTTGCCCATGAACGCAATAGCGAGCGTGCAGGCGCAGAGCGCAAACGCTGCGACAACGAAGGGCTTGCGACGCCCGATGCG
Source organism: Raoultibacter timonensis (assembly GCF_022845715.1). NCBI lineage: Bacteria > Bacillati > Actinomycetota > Coriobacteriia > Eggerthellales > Eggerthellaceae > Raoultibacter > Raoultibacter timonensis. The sequence continues at coordinate 3,898,657 of NZ_AP025564.1, read as the reverse complement.
GTCATACACGACGCCCATGATGGGCATGATGCAGATGGTGAGCAACGGCATGATGGATGTGATGGCGCCGGCTTCCGCATTGGTCATGCCGATACCCCGTTCGAGATACATCGGATAGAAGTTCATGAACACGCCGTTGCAGACGAAGTTGAAGCAGAAAAACGCCAGGCACAAGAGCCAGATCTCTTTGTTCTTGAGGAATTTGAGACCGCGGATAAAGTAGCCTTTTTCCTGTTCGACTTGCTCAACGGCATCTTCGCCCGATCCGTTTGCGGGCATTTTAAAGAACAGCAAGACGAGCAGGAACACGACGACAGCTGCGATGACGCACATCCACCACGCCCCGCGCCAGCCGAATGCGTCGGCGATCTGCGGAACGACCAGCATAGCGACCGTCGAGCCAAGGGGCATCCACGTGCACCATATGGCCAGCGGCAACGCTCGCCTGCGTTCGGGAAACCAAACGGAGATCGCAGTCGGTGCCGAAACGCCTATCAGCGCGATGCCGCACCCCTCGATTGCGCGGCTGAAATACAGAAGCGGTGCCGTTTCGGCAAATGCGCCGATGAACGATCCGACTCCGACGCAGGCTATCGAAGCGAGGATTGTTTTCTTGATGCCCATCCTGCCGCACATCCAAGCGGCGGGTATGGCGAGGATGACGCCGCATACGGTGAGCGCCGACATGAGCCAGCCGAATGAAGCGGGGTCGAGACCAAACGCGTCCATCAAGGGTTTCGAAAGCGTCGTTACTTTGAATTGCGCCATGGGTGCGATAAAGCTGGCTAAAAATACGATTAAGAGAATCAACCACGCATACGGCTGCGCTTTTTGACTGCTGGTGCCCCTCGTATCCACAAGAACCTCCCTTTCAACGTTTCCCGAGACGCCCTTTAGCGTTTCGGCGAAATCATGCTACGTCTCAAGGAGGCGGCTGTCTGTCCCACTGAGGCCGCGATTTCAGGGTTCTTTCCGTGTCGTATCAGAGGTACTACAGCTATAGTGATCAGGCGATACATTTGCCTTCGAAAGATGATTGCGTGGTGATGGTTACCGTTCTTGACGTTGCTGCAACAGCTTTTGCTCGATCCGCTCTACATGGTCGAGAAGTTCTTGATGGGTGCTCACCTCCAGCTTTCGGTAGATGCGGTACTTGTGGGTTTTGGCAGTGTTTTCGGAAATGAAAAGGCTGTCTTTGATGAACTTGACGTTGCGTCCGTGGGCCAGCATCCCGAACACCTCCCGCTCTCGCGGGGAGAGTTTGTAGGTGTCCGCTATGAGCTCGCAGGCCTGTTCCCAGCTGTTGCCGCTTCGGTCGATGGGGTCCGGCTTTGGTCGAGCGTCTTCGGGGCTGAGCAGATCCATCTCAAGGAGCGTATTGGTGGCGTAGGGTGCAATGGAAAGCACGATGGTGTAGACAACGATCCAGCCGAAGAACAAAACGAACGGATGGGCAAGATTGCCGCCCGCCAACGCATATGCAGAAGCGATGCCCCATCCGATGCAGATACCGACGGAGGGTGCGAGCAAGCTGGCGGAAAAGTGGCGCGGAGAAGCCGTTTTTCGATCGCGGCCGACGGCGATGATGAGACTCCAGTAAAAGGCGGCGTAGAAGAAGAACATGCTGAGCGCTATGCACGAGGGAACGAACTTGAGAAAATCGGGCAAAGTCGGTACAAGAAAGAAGCATATGGCAGTGATAGGGAAGTAGAGCCGCTCGATAAGGGTGTTGGTAAGCGCACGCCGTATCGTCATAGCTGTTGCGAGGAAAACGGCTCCTCCGACAAGGCAGCCGATGGTTGCAACGCCGAGCGTTCCCCGCATGCCAAAATGCGCTATGCAGTAGCAGGTCAATACGCTGAATGTGCCGCCGACGATGGTGGGCGATAAAAACTTGGGCGCTAGCGTTTCTAATCCGCTTTCCTCGTTCGTCTCGTCGCCTTCGATGCGCCGTTGTGTGCGGATTGCCACGAAGATGATCAGGGTAGTGGCAAAGTACAGGGCGGGCAGAAATGATCTAAGCGGATCGGGGGCGAACAACGCGAGAGCTCCAAATACAGAAGCGCACATCACGGCGCCTCCTATGGAGGCGAGGTGGAGCTTTCTATTCTCTTCCGTGTGCCCAATTTCAGCTTGCAGCGATCCGATCATAGGAAAGAAGATTGCCTGCCCCAAACCCCAAAGCGCCCATGCAGCCGCTTGCAACAACAACGAGGCTTGCAGATCGAAGGAGGCTGCCGCCATGGCGGCAAGAAGCGGAACGGTTAGAAGCGCGGATAGGACGAGCGGAGCGTTTCGGCGATGGCTCCAAGCACGTGAGCGCCCGCGAATCGCGAGGAGCTGAGCGCCCGCAAAAACGAACAAGCCGCAAAAGGCGGGCAGTACGGTGAGCGTCGAACCCACTTCATCTTGGGTTTTCACCGGAAAGATCAGTGTGGTTATGAGAAAGGAGCAATACAGCATAAAGGCAATGGCGGCCATGACGCCATAGATGCTCTCCGGGATCGCTCCATCAAGGCGGTCGGAGTCGCGCTTCTTCACTTCGTCAGTCATTATTTCCCCCTTGTAGTACCAACGACATGACAGGTAAATCAGCTTTTGCAATGGTTCGGCGACTGTGCAGCGCACGCCCCGAAGCTATGGTTATCGCGGGCCGAGCGAATGGGCGCTTCAGGCGGGTTTCTTTTAGGGGCTTGCCCGATATGACGATCTGTGGTGGGACGTCATCGGACAGTGTAGCACCATTCGCGAGGCTCGACGAGTGCAAGCAAGGAGTAGAAAGAGGAGGAGTTCATGGGCGATGCGAGAAGTTATACCGATCCTTTAGATGTTGAGCGTCATACCTCGTGTACAACCGCCGGTCCGATGTTCGTCGACGTGAAAGACGGCAAGATAGTACGCGTAGATCCGCTTTCGTTCGATCCGAGTGAAGTCGACTCTTGGGAAGTCAAGGTGAACGGCAAGTGCTATCGTCCGCCTTTGACGCTGCCGCTTTTGCCTTGGGGGCAAGCGTACAAGGCCATGCAGTCCACCGAAACGCGCGTCAAGTATCCCCTGAAGCGCAAAGACTGGGATCCCCATGGTGAAAGGAACCCCCAGAACCGCGGCATTACCGCCTATGAGCGAATCAGCTGGGATGAGGCATACGATCTTATCGTAGAGGAGATGAGCCGCGTCCGCGCAGCCAAGGGACCTTCGGGCATCGGGTACTGCGACAGCGCCCATACCGAATGGGGAAGCCTCCACTTCGTATTCAGCGACGTGTATCGGTTCTGGCACATGGTTGGCGGTACGTTCATCGAGTTTACACCGAACAGTTGGGAGGGGTGGGCTTGCGGCGCGCCGTTTTTGTGGGGCGATTGGCAGGGGCACGGCCTTCCGGCGGCTCCGGATTCGCTGCAGGACATATCCCGTCACAGCGAACTCATTATACTTTGGGGCAACGATCCTCTCATGCACAGTATCTATAGCGGCATCGATACGGCGAGACTCTGGCAGTACTGGCGCGATCTCGGCAAGGAAATCGTCGTCGTAGAGCCGTTCCTCAATGAAACTGGTTTGAACTACGCTGACAAATGGATTCGCATCTATCCGGGAACCGACGGCGCCATGGCGGCGGCAATTGCCTACACGTGGATCACTGAAGGTCTGTACGATCAAGCGTACCTCGATACCCATGCCGTTGGTTTCGACGACGAGCATCTGCCGGAAGGTATTCCCGCGGGAAGCTCTTTCAAGGCGTACATTCTAGGCGAAGGCGAGGACGGTATTCCGAAAACCCCCGAATGGGCTTCGGCCATCTGCGGGGTAGAGCCGCGGGTGATTCGCGCCTTGGCCCGTCAGTGGGGAACGCACCCCACATCGCTGTGGTGCATGCAGGGTGGTGCTTGCCGTCGGGAGTTCGCCCATGAGTTCACGCGTATGATGGGTACGCTGCAGATCATGCAGGGCCTCGGCAAACCGGGCGTTGGCGTTCAGGGAACGTGCCTGTCGATTTCGGGTCCGTATGATGGCAAGAACCAGGTTGGTCCGACTGGGTATGCCGACGGCGGCATGAACGTGGTTATGGAGCAGTATTACCCCAATCCCGTTCCGCAGAAGATTACCTTCCAGAAGTTCAACGACTGCATCAACAACGCTCCGCAGCATTGGCAGGGCGGCCATCAAGACAACTTCAGCGCAGACATGTTTCTTGAGAAGATGGATTATCCGATGGCGGGTTGCGCGGAGGTTGAATTCGTGTGGCTGCATGGTTCCACGCTAACGAACCCGCCCAACTATCAACACCACGCGGAAACGTATCGCAGCGAAAACATCAAGACGTTTGTGGTAGCTGCCCCTTGGTTCGACCGCGATTGCCGCTACGCCGACATCGTTCTCCCCATTACGACGGTTTTCGAGCGTCAAGACATTACAGAGCCTGCTTCTGTTGGGCAGTACGTTCCGCCTTCGTACGTAGGGCTCCGCAATGCGGTCTTTACGCAGAAATGCGTCGATCCGATCGGTGAGAGCAAAACCGATTTGCAGGTTTATACTGACATTGCGACGCGTTTGGGGTTGGGCGACTACTACATCGAGGGCAATACCGAAGAAACCCTGCTTCAGAAGATGTTCGAGCGGACGAGCATTCCCTTGACATACGACGAGTTCAAAGAGAAGGGCTATTACGTTTGGCCACAGCCGGAAAACTACGAGGAATGCAAGCAGTTCCAGAAGTTCTACGAAGACCCTGAAAACAATCCGCTTGATACGCCTTCGGGGAAAGCCGAGATTTTCAGCATGCGTTTGTATGAGCATTACGGCAACAGCCCCGAGATTCCTCCTGTTCCGCATTTCATTCCCGAGCGCGAAGGACATCTTTCCGAGGAGCTGAAGCGAACGTATCCTCTGCAGATGCTCATGGCGCACCCGAAGTACCGTTTCCATGGGAAATACAACGATATCGAATGGCTTCGTGAGAATTACAAGGTGTACGGCTCCGATGGTTATGGGTACGAACCGTGCTGGATGAACCCGATCGATGCTGAAGAGCGTGGGCTGCAGGATGGCGATATCGTACTGTGCCGCAACGATCGCGGGCGTGTTATGGCGGGCATTCGTATCACCAAGCGGTTGATTCCCGGTGTTGCCTGGCTGTCTTACGGCGCTTGGCAGGATCCGCTGTCCGAAGACGTTCACTCCATCGACCGCGGTGGCGACGGCAACGTTTTATCCAACAATGCTCCCATGTCGGTCCATCATGTTGGCGGCGCGTTCAACTCGGTTCTGTTCGAGGTGGAAAAAGCCGATCTCGAAGCGCTGCAAGCCGAGTATCCCGAAGGTTTTGCCGGCAAGTATCGTACGTGGAACAGGGGGGAATAGACCGATGAAAACGCTATTGATCAACGCTGAGAAATGCATTGATTGCCGCAATTGCCAAACTGCCTGCAAAGACGAGCACTGCGACAACGATTGGAGCCCGATTGCGGCGATCCAATCCCCGAAGCAGTACTGGATCAAAATCCAGAACGTGGAAGCAGGCGATGGGTCTCGGGTTGAGATGCAGCGCACGCAGCTGGTTTGCCAGCACTGCGCCGATGCTCCCTGCATCAAAGTCGCCAAGAACGGCGCAGTGTACCGCCGTGCGGATGGACTCGTCATCATCGACCCCGAGAAGGCGCAGGGTCAGCGGGCCATCATGGAAGCATGCCCGTACCATGCGGTGTATTGGAACCCCGAGCTCGATATCCCGCAGAAGTGCACGATGTGCGCCCACCTGCGCGATGCAGGCCGCGATCCCCGCTGCGTGACAGCATGTCCGACCGATGCGTTGAAGATCGTCGATTCCGAGGATGTTATCGATTCGACGCTTTTGCCGGCATCCGTCGAGCTCCTTCATCCCGAATACAAAACTCAGCCGCAGGTGCTTTACCAAAGCCTGCCCCGTCCGTTTATTGCTGGCGAAGCGTGCACGGCCGACGGAAAGGCGTGTCTTGCCAACGTAAAGGTGACAGCAACCCATCAGATCCTCGGGCTCGAGTACCGCGATGTTACCGATGCTTTCGGAGAATTCAAGCTCAAGGGTCTTGAGCCCGGGTTCTATACGGTTTCGTTTGAAAAAGACGGCTACGACTACAAGGTGCTCGCAAACATGGATGCTACCGAGTCGATAAACCTCGATGCCGTCAAGCTCTACGCGCTCGTGTAAGGGCGTACGAAGAAGAGAAAGGATACAGTGCTATGTGTTTTAGACCACCTACTGTCGAGATGGCGAGTCCTGTTTGTCCCCAATGCGGGCATGAGAACTTCATCGGTGTAACCGTATGCGCCCAGTGCGGCGCGGGCATGGCTTCAGGCCCCGTGGGAACCCATTCGGCGGAGAGCCGCGATTGGACTCCCGGCTTGGAGTTCCAGCAAAACGCCGCACCAGCGGGTGTGCCGACTGGTGCACCGAAGCCGCCTGCGGCTCCGGGTGTTCCTGGTGCACCAGCCGCACCGTCTGCGCCCAAGCCGCCGAGCGCTTCGTAGCAGCATGTCGGGGGGGGGTCGTCTTTGGCGGCCCCTCATTCATGAAACGTAATGGTGAAGCGGGTTCCCTCGCCGAGAACGCTCGAAACGGTGAGCTCGGCATCGTGGCGGTCAACGATCCAGCGGGCTATCGCCAGGCCGAGGCCGGTTCCTTCGGGATTGATGAAGCGGGCCTTGTCGTTGCGGTAGAACCTTTGGAAAACGGAATCGATCTCATCGTCGGCTATGCCGATGCCCGTGTCCTCGATGCTCACAACGGGTCGGCTTTTGTCGAGGGTGCAGGAGATTGTGACGGTGCCGCCCGGCTCGGTGTAGCGGATGGCATTGTCGAGCAGAATCGAAAGCAGCTCGCCGATCCGCTCCCGATCTCCTGTTAAACGCACTCCTGGTTCTATATGGGCGATAACGCGTATATCGCGCGCACTGGCGATCTGTGCGAATTGTTCGTACATGCTTTCGGCAACCTCGCTGAGGTCGACGCTGCTGTAGGAAAACTCGTCTTGGTCGGCGTCGGCGCGGGCAAGGGTGAGCAACGTCGAGATCATCGAAGCCATGTGGTGGGAACTGTCGAGAATGGCTGCAACATGCTTGCTTTCCTGCTCGACCGTACGATCGGGGTTCGCGAGTAGCAGCTCTGCGTTGGTTTGGATCGAGGCGAGCGGGTTGCGCAGTTCGTGCGAAGTGTCGGCCGCAAACTGCCGCTGCTTCTCCCATGCTTCGTTGATGGGGACGATGGTTTTGCGCGCACGCCAATAGCTGAAAACGCCGAAGATGAGAATGCTTGCAATCAGGCAGCCGGCACTGGCGAAGCGCAGCGAGTCTATCATGGCCTTTTCGGAGGTGATATCGAGAAACGAGACCGTTTCGGTGACGTTGTACGATTCGTCCTGCTCCCAGAACACCAACGTCTCGTCGTATACGACGCGGTATATCCGATAGCTCCGATCTCCAATTACTTGCGTCGAATAACCTTCGGGCAGATTGCGAGAGAGGATTTCGTCCATGTGCTCGGCAACCATGTAATCGGCGGGATGGGGGTTGATGTAGCCCTCTTGCGCATCGAAGAAGAAGATGAGGGGGAGCAAACCCGAAGGCAGCCTCTGCGAATGCGATTCGGATGATAGGTGTGATTGGGAGAATCCGGCAAGATCGCGTTCGAGCTTCTCGTCGGTTCGGGCTGTCATGCTCGTTTGCGTAAACACGTTGAGAAAGACGATGCACAGCGCAAACAGGATAACGAGCATGATCAGGTTCGCAAGCGTGAGCTTTCGCGTAATGCGCCGTGACGATTCGCCTGCAGAGTATATGCGTTGCTTGCCCATGCTCAGCGTCCCTCGGCCTTGAACTGGTATCCGACACCGCGGATGGTTTTGATGTTGTCTTCGCACGATACAGCAGCGAGCTTCTTGCGAAGGTTGTGCATGTGCACATCGAGAATGCCGAAACCGATGTTGGTATCGAAGCCCCAGAGCCGATCGGATATTTGGCTTCGAGTGAGAATGGACCCCTTGTTGATGATGAGGAACTCGAGAAGCTCGAATTCCTTCATGGTAAGGTTGAGGTCGCATCCGTTGTAGCGGGCTTCGCGGCTGAGAAGATCGAGTTCGAAGGCACCGTGCGCGAGAACCCGCTTGGTCGCTTCGCCGGCGCTCCGGCGCAGCAGCGCATGCACGCGCGCGATCAGCTCGGCCAGGGCAAACGGTTTGACGAGGTAATCGTCGGCTCCGATGCCGAGCCCCGTAACGCGATCGGCTATGGTGTCGCGTGCGGTGACGAACAGGACGGGGGTATCGATGGCGTTGGAGCGCAGCTCCTTGACGATTTCGAGCCCCGACATGCTGGGCATCGTTATGTCGAGCACAAGCAAGTCGTAGATGCCTTGCGCTGCGAAAAAGTACGTATCGGCGCCGTCGCCGACGCTGTCCACCTCGAAGCCTTCCTTGCCGAGGGCTTCAGAAATTGCTTGGAGCAGAGAAGCGTCGTCTTCGGCGACCAAAAGCCTCATGGCATCCTCCTTCGCGGTGCTCCATCCTGTTGTACCATCCGTTGCTGCGGCAGTCAAACGAGGGACGGCGGGCAGGTGCGATCCGAACGTTTACGGGGGTTGCCGTCTGCCGCGAGAACGGCAGACGGCAACGACGGTTACGCCGCTCCGGCCTTCGACGGGGTCGCTTGCGGCTCGCCTTCGACGATCGAGGCGTCGAGCATAAGAAAATCGCTGGCGATGTCTGCGATCGCGCGATAGAAATCGGTCTTCGCACAGCGCTTGACATCGGCGCAGAAATCGGGGATCCACCGCATGGCATGGCCGAGGAGAAAGCCGATGCGCTCCGATTCGACGCTCCAAGCGCCGTCGGTATCCCCCTTGCCCAGGAGGCGGCGCACGTCGTGTGCGTAGCGGGCAAGCAAGGCGAGCTCGGTCGAAACATGGTCTTCGTCGGAAACCATGTCGATGGCAAGCGCGATGCGCTTGCTGCGCAACACGGCGTTCATTTCGTCGAACGCTTCCTGTTTGAGCAGCTTCTCATCGCTCGTGTACACCGATTCGTAGGGAAACGCGCCATCATGGCGAGGCCCGATGCCAAGGAACGTGGCCGCATAGTCGACGGCGAGCTCGGTAAGAGGCGCATCTTCGCAGCGGGCCGCATAGCGCGCCAACCGGGCGAATCCCCCTGAGGCGTCGCTGTTCGATTCGGTGTGCGCTGCGGCGATGTCCTCGACCGCCTGCCAGAGCCGTTCGTCCGCCTCTTTGCTGAACGCCTGGCCGGTGAAAGCGTATATGCTTTCCCGTGCGGCGGATAGCTGCTCGAGCTCTTCTGCGGTGCAGTAGTGAGACATGGGGCCTCCTCGCCTAGTAGATGAACGATTGGACGCTGCTGCCGAGCAGGTACATGATCGATCTGATGGCCACCGATCCGGCAACGAGGCAGACGAGCCCGACGAACAGCACGCTCGGGCGGGAAAGGACGGCGGTGCCGCCTTTCGCCTGCGGCTGCTTCCCGAACGCCTGCATCGCCGTGAGCGCAAGCGGCACGATCAACCCGAGTGCAACAGCCGCGCCCCAGAACAGCAGGGCCAGATCGCCGCTCAGCAGCCGATCGATCGAGCGGGAGGGATCGGGGTAGGGGGCCAGCGCAACCGCCGAAACGTACAGCACCACGGTGACGGTGCATATGATCGCCGCGACGAAGGATGCTCTGCCGATCAGGGTGCGGTCGGCATCGTCGACGTGCTTGATGCGGGAAAGCACCGTCATGGTAAGGGCTCCCATGGCGAACGCCGCACCGACGTACATGATCGGGAGGAACAGCGTGTTCCATGCGGGGCGCGCCCCCTGCACGTATGCTTCGCCCGTGATGAACGGAAGCGCGATGGCGGCGATCAACCCCAAAACCGCAAGCGTCTTGAGCACGGCGGGCGACGCCTTCTTCACCAAGGCGATGCAGAGGGCGACGATCAGTACGCCTGCCACCGCCGTTGCGAGCAGCTCCTGGGTGATGCCCGACTGAAGGTTGCCGAGAATGTAGAGGATCCTATCGGGGTTTCCCAAGTGAAACGCCGAGGCGAGGCCTCCCGCAGCGATCGCTGCAAGAGCGATCACGACGCCGGGCATCCGCAGGGATTCGGCTTTCCCCGCCAGAATGAAAGCGCACACGAAGCCGAGGCATCCCATGCTCAGGCCCGCGAGCACGCCGAATACGAGTAAAGGCCACTGAATATCCATTGCTAGCTCCTCCATGTCTGATTGGCCAACAGAAACGCTTCGCCGGGGGTGTTGCCTACGTCGGCAAGACGGTGCAGGCTGTCACCGGCAGAGGCGAGCTTTTGGGCGACCTCGGAAGCCGGATCGTCGGCATCTCCGAAAATGCGAGCATGGCCCGGGCAGATATCGACGCATGCCGGGTTCTTCCCATCGTCGACCAAGTGCGCGCACAGCGTGCATTTCTCGATAACGCCGAGGCGGTCGTTGCGCGACCGCACGCCGTAGGGGCATGCCATGATGCAGTATTCGCAGCCGATGCACTTGTTGTGATCGACGAGCACGATGCCGTCTTCTCGTCGGTACGAGGCACCGGTGGGGCATACCTTCACGCAGGTCGGCGTTTCGCAATGCTGACATTTCACCGGCAGGTAGTACTCTTCGACGTTCGGGTACGTGCCGGTCGGTCCGACGTTGATCACTTTGGTGTAAAAGCGGCCGAGGTCGATTTCGTTCTCCTGGATGCACGCCGCGGTGCACGAATGGCACCCAATGCACCGGTCGAGATCGACGATCATGCGGTGGGTCGTCATTGCTGGTCCTCCTGTCCGTTGCTCAGAAACGCCGAAAGCTCTTCAGGGGTTGTGAAGATGCCCTCGGGCGGCCCGTCGGGCGACTTGTAGATTCTGCACATCGAGCTGAAGTTGTCGGTTCCGACGGCGGGGTCGAACACCTTGTCGTTATCGATGATCGCGTTGGGGTTGCTGTCGAACGCGCCGTGGAGGCCGTCCTGTGCGCCCTTCTCGGGGAACCACCAGTCGTGGTCGCAGTGAACGACGCGTGCATCGATGCCTTCGGTCAGATGGGCCACCTGCTTGATCGACCCCATCGTGGTTTCGATGCATACCCAATCGCCCTCTTCGACACCGTTTTCGTGCGCGGTTTCGGGGTTGATCTCCACCACGGGAAACGGTCTGATGGAGCGCATGTACGCCGACTCCCGGTACTCGCTATGGAAGTACTGGTGGTTGCGCCCGCCCGTCAGCATGACATAGGGGTACTCCTGTGCGAGGTCGGGGTCGCTGAAGGGCGATTGCGGCTGCTCGCGGTATCCGGGAATGCCGCCCCAGCCGAAGCGCTGCAGCTCTTCGGAGAAGATGTTCACTTTCCCGGTCTTGGTTTCGAATCCCGGTTTCATATCTTTTCGGAGAAGGCCCTTTTCGTGTTTGCCGTACGTAATCTCGTCGACGAATTCGCCGGCTTCCCTGAATTCCTCGAAGGTCATTCCGGTTGCTTTGAGCGCGAAATTGAACCAATCGTACTTGTCTTTCCACGTCATATCGATGTCGAGACGGCTGGCCAGATCGAAGAGGATGTCCACCTCGTCGCGGCATTCGCCCTGCGGCTCGGTGAACGGCTGCCTGATCGTCGCCGTATGGTTGGCGGGCCAGCAGTGTCCCGACTGCGGATACTCGATGCGGTCGATCTCGTTTTGATGGGCGGCTGGCAGCACGATGTCGGCCAGCTCCGCCGAAGGCGACATGAGGAGGTTGACGTTAACGGAGAAGTCGATGTTCTTCAGACCTTCTGCAACCTCCAAGCTGTCGGCGCAGCTGATGATGGGTTCGCAGTTCATGCCCCAGTAGATACGCGGTTGGAACGGCTTTCCGGTGGTAAGCGCGTGGGTTGCCGCCGAGTAGACGCCGTCGCGTATGCCGTAGATCTGGGCTTTGCCCGGGCACATGCTGTAATCGTCGATGTTCGCTTCGATTTCCTGGCGCACTGCGCTTTTCGGGGGCACCGCATCGAACAGAGCCGATCCCTTCGTCGAAGTGCCGGGCTTCACGCTGTTGCCGCCGGGAATCTCGTAATTGCCCGCAAGCGCCATCATGATCGTGAACGCATGCGACACGCTGCTGCTGTTATCGCTGAAGTCGGTTTTCTGACCGCGCGTGAAGCAGGTGCCGGGGCTGCTCTCGATGTACAGCTCGATAGCGTCTTTCACTTGGTCGGTTGTAAGCCAGGTCGTCTCGGCGGTTTTTTCGACCGTCCATTCGGCAGCTGCGTCGGCAAGCTTTTGGAGCGACGTCCGGCGCTCGATGCCTTCGACGTCGTAGGAGCCGAGCAGCGCGGGCTTCGGGTCGTCGACGCTCCAGGCAAGATCGACGGTATCCCAGAACTGCACCGATCCGGTGCCCTCGTCCCAGTAGGCGATCTTATCCTTTGAGCCGCCGTCGGCAAGATCGCTTTCGCGGAGCAGCAACCCGGTCTGGTCGTTGAGCAGAAACGACGAGTTCGTCCACTTGGTCGCAAAATCCTTATCGAAGCGTCCCGAGCTGATCATTTCGTTGATGATCGCAAGGATGAGCGCCATGTCGCTTCCTGGGCGGATCGGAACCCACATCGTCGATTTCGCCGCTGCGGCGGTATGGCGCGGGTCGACCACCATGAGCTTCGCACCGCGGTCGAGGGCTTTCTTGATGTAGATCCAATCGTAATAGCCCCACGAGAACATGCCGCGCGCCCACATGACGATGAGATTCGTGTCCTCGGGATTCCAGCCGGTGAATTGGCAGGGGTTTCCGATCGTGGTCTTCTGGACGAAGTCGCCGGCGATCTTGCAGATGCTGCCGACGCCGAACCCGCCGACACTGCCCATATCGTAGAAGCACTTCTGAAGCACCGATATATTGAGCTGATCGCGTCCCGTCCCGTTGTTTGCGAGAATCGTGTGGCCGCCGTACTGCTCGATGACTTCCTTGAACTTCGGAATGATGATGTCCCACGCCTCATCCCACGTGATGCGCTCCCACTTCCCCTCGCCCCGTTCTCCGACGCGCTTCATAGGGTAGCGGACGCGCAGCGGGCTGTTGACAAGCTGCGGAATCGCGAAAGCGCGGCTGCAGATGGTTCCCTCGGAATAAGTACCCGGTCGTCCCTCGACGCGGACGAGCCGTCCGTTCTTCACGATCCCGTTGATGGTACAGCGCCCATAGCAGTTGCGGCACGCGCTGCGGATGACCTGCGTTTCGCCCTCGGTTTGCGCGCTGCCGGCATCGTCCGCCGCAAGCGCGGTGAACGGCTTCCAGGCTTCGTAACCGAGTGCTGCGGCTGTCGCGAGGGCACCCGAAGCGGCCATCGCCTTGACGAACGATCGTCTTGATACTGCGTTCATAGCTTTATCCTTTCTTCCCTGTCGTCTTGCTGGTACGTTATTCGGTGGATTCGGTCATGCGCTCCTCCTTTTCGGCTCTTCGGGGCGATATGCCGACAGCGAGCGATCGATGCGGACATGCTTGTGCGCATTCGAGGCACAGCGTGCATGTTTCGTCGGATCCGACAACGATCGACGGGGGTTCGAGTGACTCCGGGCAGGCTTCCGAGCAGGCATGGCAGGACGAGTCGATGCGGCAGGTGCCAAGGTTCGCTTTCGTCTTGAGCTTGAACGGGCTTATGCGGGCGATGAGGCTTGCAGCCGCTCCGAGCGGGCAGATGCGGCTGCACCATGATCCGAACAGCCGAAGCTCGATGATCAGCATGAGCGGAAAGATGACGAGATCCCAGCTCGGTTGGTACACCGTCAGCGATCGAAAGATGGCGAACATGAGCCCGAACACCAGGCCGATCGGGCAGAACAGGCAGAAAACGGGGAACCCGACGATGAACGACGCGAGCAGCACGGCGGCGATGAGCGCGATGCTCGGCAGCGGGTGTGCGGCGGACGCACTGCACGATTTTCCCTGCGACGCGCATCCCCCCTTGCTGTCCTGACCGCCTCGCTTAGTGGCGCTCGATCTCGCACGGCTCGCCCCGCGTTTTTTGACCAGACCCGAAGGGCATCCCCACGAGCAGAACGCGCGGCCGAGCAGCGCTGCCGCAGCGATCACCGCGACCAAGGGCGCCAGAACAGCCGCATGGAACTCGCGAGATGCAAGCGATGTTTGGGCGAACCCGAGCGGGCACCATGCGCAGAGGGTCCCCGCATCGGTGCCGAACGCCACGCCTGCGCCGATGGCTGCCAGCACCGCAACAGCAACGCCGGTGCGCACGAGGCGAATCGGATGGGACGGCTTGGGCGGTTTCATGCTCGTTCACGCTCCTTCGCAACGACGACGATGCCCTTCGCTTCGGAGCGGCCGCCCCCGTACGAGCGCAGCGACGAACTCGGGCAGATGAGTTCGCACAGGCCGCATCCGTCGCACAGGGCATCGTCTACGAGGGCGCGCCCCTGCTCGTCGAGCGCGATGGCGTCCTGCGGACACTCGTCGACGCAGACGGTGCAGCCCTTCCAATCCCAGGCGATGCAACTCCGTTCGTTGACGACGGCGATGCCGTTGACGGTGGCCTTGCCGGACTGCGGAAGGAGGGCTTTGGTGGGGCATACTTCGGAACAGCGGGGCCTCCCCCCGTTCTCCTCGGCGCAGAAATCGCAGTAGTTGCGCGAGAAATCGAGCGTGGGCGTCGAGGCTCCCTTGATGCTTTCGGCGATCGAGAGCGGTTGGATGACACGGGCGTGGCAGACGGAGACGCACTTCTGGCAGCGCATGCACCGGGCGAGAAACCCGTGCTCGGATTGTGCGCCCGGCGGCCTGAGCACGGCCTTGTCCTCGGCGAGCGCGTTGGCGACGTCCCCCGAAGCGACAAGTCCTGCCAGCACCCCTGCTGAAACGAGAAAACCCCTGCGTGACAATCCGGCCATCGTTTCCCCCTGTCGACCGCTGTTGCCTGTTGGCACGCATGATACGGGGGCTGTCTTAATTCTTTCTTAAGAGGTCAATTGCTGCGTCGATGCCTTCATCGGACGCGTGGAACCCTGCGGCTTTGCGGTTGCGAAAACTACGAACGCGAAAACGGCGGCAGAGGTTTGCCTCGCAAGCGGTCGGTACGGGTCCTTTGCAGGTCTCTTCGGCAAGCGGTCGGCTCGAAAATGCAGGTTTTTGCGGATTATGCTGCGCTCGGCTCCCTATTTCGGCCCCTTTGTCGCACTGTCCGCGGCTTGCGGAAAAACCCGTGGGCGTACCGAAGTGAGTGCACGCCTATGATCAGGTGATACGTCTTGAACTGGAAAACCTGTCGGATTGCGGCGACGGTTTCGGGCAGTCGGGTGCAACACAATGTGAAAAAACCTGCAGAACCGGGCAGCAGGCCGAATCGCCGCCTGCGGGCGTGTCGCAGCTGGACGGCGGACGGCCTTCGGGGCGATGCTCGCTCGAAACCCTGACTTTCGAACCGTACATTTGCAAGCGTATTTTTCCTCGTCGGCGGAGAAAAACGGTCTAACCCCGTTTTCTCCTGCGTCAAATTTAGGTACCATGGCCTCCTTATCATGCCGAATGAATCGCACCTGCTTCGATGCGTGCGGTTGCAGACGCGTCGCGTGCGCGCGGCGCATAGAAAGGACGATCATGTTTCGAGAGATACGCAGAAGTAGGCAAGCGCTGCCTGCAGAAGAGGGCAGAGAGATACTCAAGCGCAATACGGCAGGCGTTTTGAGCCTGCACGATGAGCTCTATCCCTACGGCGTGCCGATCAGCTATGCCTACGAGGAGCCTTCGCGCGAACCGGGAGTCCTGTACGGCACCGTTTATTTCCATTGCGCGATAGCGGGGCACAAACTCGAGGCGATCGGGCGCAACGACCGCGTTTCGTTTTGCGTGATCGACCAGGATCGCATTGTACCCGAGAAGTTCACGACCGAATTCCGCAGCGTGATCGCATTCGGCATCGCGCGCGTGGTGTCGGACGATGACGAGAAGCGCCACGGGCTCAAGCTGCTCGCTGAGAAGTACTCCCCGGGCCTCGAAGAGGCAGCCGATGCCGAGATCGAAGGGGAGTGGAAGCATACCTGCGTGGTGGCGATCGATCTCGACTACTTCAGCACGAAGGAGGCCATCGAACTCGTGCGGGCGCGCGGTGCAGAGCTTGCCGCCGACGAAGATTCGGAAGCATAGCGCAGCCTTCGGATAAACAGTTTTTGCACGTGCGCGTGCGTGCGGAAGAGGTTGAGCTTTCGAGCGGTATCCGCATAATTTCTGCACGTGCACGTGCGTGATGCGACGATGCAGCCCGACGTCCGCGCGAAGTGCCTCGAATGGGTAAAATGGCGGTCGGTATCCGAACAGGTTGCCGGCCGCGCGCGCCCGCTACTCGCCCACGAACACGCCCTTGTCGATGATGAGCTCGTCGTCGAGGTACAGCGTCGGCTGGAGGATGATGCCGTCGTAGTGGCAGTCTGCCTTGTTCGTTCCGCCGAACGAGGTATTGGTGCCGAAGGCGATGTGCACGGTGCCGTAGAGCTTTTCGTCTTCGAGGATGATGCCCGAAAGGATGGCCTCGTCGTTCGTTCCGATACCGAGTTCGGCCACCGCGCCGTTTTCCGGTCGGGCGAACAGGATGTCGAGAGCACCCGTGTCGTCGCCGTCCATCGAAACCAGGTGCCCGTTTTCAATGGTGACAGTGAGGGGGCTGTCGAGCTTGCCGATGCCCACCATCGACCCGTCGATTATCATCGAGCCGCCGCCCGCGCCCTCGACGGGGGCGATGTAGGCTTCGCCCGAGGGAAAGTTGCCACTCGATCCGGACTCGCGGTACACGCCGGGGCTCGGTATGCCGGGGCGTCCGTCCAAAGAGAGCTCGAGGACGTGCCCGTCTTTCTCGATGCGGGCGGTTTTCGCACAGTCGAGCCGTTCGGTTAGCCGTATCGTGCGCTTCTCGACACGCGTGTAATCGGCGCATGAGGCCCCTTCGCGCAGCATGTCCAAGGTGATGCCCGGCATGGTGACCACGCGGGTGCCAGCGGCCGCCGCTTCGATACGGGCATTGGTATGCGTGATCGATTTTGCCGTGGGGCACAGCGCCACATCCGCTTTGCACATGGCGGCTGCGACCGCCGCGGGAGGCTCCTGCCCGGCAACGTCGAGTTCGGGCATCTGCATGAGGAGCGCCTTACGGCCAAGTTCTTGGGCGGCTCGGTAGAAAAGCGCGCCCACCTCGGCGGTGGGATCGTCGGTAACGACGAGCAGGGTTTCATCCTCGGCAAGGCAGAGGCTGTCGATGATGATGCGCTTGGCGCGTTCGGTCAGTTCCATATACGGGCTCCTCTTGTGTTGTGATAGCGAACAAATGTTTCACGTGAAACATGGTGTATCGCGGCTCGGGAAACGTGCACTGTCGTTCGTCGGTTGCAAAACCGAGCAGCGGTTCGGATGCCTCGGGCGACGCAGGCAACCATAGCCTGGCCTCTGCAGATCATAGCAGTTCCTTAGCCGCTTCGGCGACGATGGCGCGCGGCAGCACGACGGTCTTGCCGCTTGCTCGTTCGATATCGCGCGCCATGGCGGTCGAGTAGCCGATGCAGTCGAGTACGATGGCGCCGGCGTCGGTGCGTCCGATGGCTTCGGCTGCAGCGATTCTCGGTTCGGCGGGGCCGTACGGCGAAGCGGCAAAGAGCGCGGGCCTGCTTCCGAGCAGCTGCTCCCACCGGTTTCCGATATCGCCTATCTGCGACTCGTCGGGCACCATGACGGCGATGCCGTCGCCGCAAGCCCCATCGCGCACCATGCGCACGACGGCCTCTGCGAGGACGACGTTCGGGTGGATGAGCGGCACCGCAGAGGTGGGCGGGTTGCGCAGCGTTGCCGTGCACAGCAGCACGACGGCGAATGCGCCCCGGGCTACCACCCGATCGATCGCCTGCTGCACGAGCGGCATGACTTTTGCTTCCGACACGATCACGCCTGTGCCGTCGGCCAAGCGCGAAGCGAGTGCCGATTCGCCCCCCTGCGGGGCAAGCGGCGAAACGTCGCTTACTCCATCGAGCGCGCCCGCTTCGATGACACGGACGTTCGGGCCGAGAAGCGGTGCGATGTCGGCGGTCACATCGGTGCGCGGGGCCTGCCCGATCGTCACGGCTCCGAGCAGGAGCTTGCCGCTTCGGGAATCGTCCTGCGTCGGTGTGTTTTGGCCGCCGCTTCGGGGATCGCCCTGCGCATGCCTACGCTCTCGAACGTCGTGCTGATCGTTCGCTTTCGGCTCGTTCTGCTGCGGTTCTCCCATGGTGTGCGCTTACGCCATCTCGTTCTCGGCGGGAAGCGCGCCCATCGTCTGCAGGGCGGCCATCGAACCGTAGCGCTTGCCGAACAGTTCGAACTCGGCCTCGTCGAAAAACGAGCAGGAGCCTTCGCCGAACGCCTTTGCGGTTTCGAGCATGAACGTGCCCGCCTCGTCGAGGTCGGTGAGGTGCGTTGCCCCCGTCGCGCATCCGGGTACTGCCGTTTCGGTGGTGATGGCCACGCCGACCACGGGCGCATCGGTGGCCGTGCACGGCTGCAGGATCGAGTTGAGGTGGTAGAGCCCGTTGCCGTACGGCGTGATGTCGGCCATCGAAAGCGCGAACACGTTGGGCCTTCTCCCCGTGGAGATTTCTACCAGATCGAGCAGGTCTTCGCTCACGCGCAGGATGACTCCCTGCTTCACCGTGGGCGAGATGGCGAAACCGCGGTAGTTCGCGATGCGATTGCCCTTGGTGGTGTCCACGACGAGGATGGCATCGAGTTCGTCGGTGACCTCCTCCTTGTTAACGGCTGCGGTCGCTACGGGCGATCCCATGAACGGTACGGGTTTGTGCGGCATCGTGGGCGCATGGGGACACACGTGAGTCGAGACGAACACGTCGCCTGCAAGCACGTCGCCCTTGCGGCGCATGTCGATGAGCTTCGCTGCGCACGAGAGCGCGACAAGCGCTCCGTCGCCGTCGGATACGAAGCCGATGCGCTCGGGACGTGCGCCGAGGCCTCCGAGGCGGCCGAGCAAGCCGATGGTGGGAGCGCTGCCCCCGACCGATTTGCCGCGCGAACCGGGAATGCGGATGCGCACCATGTCGGTTGTGCCCTTGGCGCTTGCCAGCGGATAGGTCTCGACGTTGCAGTCGGGATCGATGGCTTCCATAAACGCCTTGACCGCCTCGCCGCTCGCAGCGGGCGAGTCGAGCAATTCGTACAGATCGAGCAGATGTTTGAGAAGCATCGGTCCTCCTTTGACGCGCAGTCGTTCGGTTCTCGGTACGGCACTTGATTTTACCTCGTATTTCGCCGATCGTGGTTTGCTCTTAAGGTAAGGTTCTATACAATCTCATTTTGTATACAGGTTCCCGTACGCGGGCGGCGCAATCGAATCGCCGCTTGCGTGTGGTGCGCGGTGCGCAGCTGTCGGAGGAGCGACGAGGTTCGTCCGATGCGGCAGCACGTAAACCGTGCACGTGGTGAGACCATGAAAGGTGCGATATATGAGAAGGATGATCGGTGTCAAAGAGATCGAGGACATGGCGCTCGGCGCAACGGTCCTCGGCGCTGGGGGCGGAGGAGACCCCTACGTCGGCAAGCTGATGGCCATCGAAGCCATCAGGCGCTACGGCGAGGTCGAGCTCATCACGCCCGACGAGGTTCCCGACGATGCGCTCGTGGCTGTTTCGCAGATGATGGGCGCTCCCACCATCATGGTGGAGAAGATCTGCAGCGGAGCCGAGCCCATGGCCACCTACGACGAGCTCGTGAAGGAGCTGGGCGAGGAGCCCTACGCCATCTACGCGGTTGAAGCGGGTGGCGTGAACTCCACGATTCCGTTCATCCTGGCTGCCACGCGCGGCATCCCTGTGGTTGATTGCGATCTCATGGGCCGCGCTTTTCCCGAGCTGCAGATGGTCACGCTCAGCATCAACGGCGTCAAGGGCCTGCCTGCCGTGCTCGCCGACGAGAAGGGCAACACGGTTACGGTGCGTGGCATCGACGACAAGTGGCTCGAGCGCATCGCCCGCCAGGCCACCTCGGTGATGGGCGGCTACACCATCCTGGCCTCATACCCTTGCACGGGCAAGCAGCTCAAGGATTTCTGCATCCCCAACACGCCGACGCTCTGCGAACAGATCGGGCGGACCCTGCGCGAGGCGCGCGAGCAGCATGCCGATCCCATCGATGCCGTGCTCGAAGTGACGAACGGGTTCCGCCTGTTCCGCGGCAAGGTGGTCGATGTCGAGCGCAAGACCGACGGTATGTTCGTGCGCGGCCAGGCTGTGGTGGACGGCCTCGACGAGGACAAGGGCAGCCGGATGGTGATCGAGTTCCAGAACGAGAACCTCATTGCGCTCCGCGATGGCGAGCCGGTAACCACTTCCCCCGATCTCATCATGTCGCTCGACATGGAATCGGGAACGCCCGTGACCACCGAGGGCCTCAAGTACGGCGCGCGCGTCGTGGTCGTCGGCATGCCGTGCGCGCCGCAGTGGCGCACGCCTGAAGGCCTGGCCGTGGTGGGGCCACGCGCCTTCGGCTACGATGTCGACTATCTGCCTGTTGAAGAACGCATGGCGAAGGGAGGACGAGCATAATGGCTCAGACGACACGGACCTGGCGCCTCGGCATCGACGTCGGCGGCACGAATACCGACGCGGTCATCATCGACGGCGACCTCAACCTCGTCGCGGCAACGAAAAGTCCGACGACCGAAGACGTGATGGGCGGCATCAAGGCCGCAATGCATGAGGTGGTCACCCAGATCGGACCCGAAGATGCGGAAAACATCGGATTCGCGATGCTCGGCACCACTCACTGCACGAACGCCATCGTCGAGCGCAAGCGCCTCAACAAGGTGGTGGCTCTGCGCATCGGCGCTCCGGCAACCACGGCCATCAGCTGCATGGCCGATTGGCCCGAGGAACTCAAGAGCGCCATGGGCGTACGCGATTTCATCGTCCACGGCGGCAACGAGTTCGACGGCCGCGAGATCAGCGAACTCGGCGAAGACGAGATCCGCGACGTCGCCCGTACGGTGCGCGAGGAAGGCTTCGAGTCGATCGCGGTGACGAGCGTGTTCTCTCCGGTGTCTGACGCCCACGAGAAGCGCGCGGGCGCAATCCTGCGCGAGGAGCTCGGCGACGAGTTCCCCATCACGCTCTCCTCCGAAATCGGTTCGCTCGGATTCCTCGAGCGCGAGAACGCTTCGATCTTAAACGCAGCGCTCCACGATGTGGCGCAGACCACGGCGTTGAGCTTCGAAGCGGCGCTTGCCGCCGAGGGGCTCCATGACGTAGCGGTGTACCTCGGCCAGAACGACGGTACGCTCATGTCGGTCGAGTACGCGAAACGCTATCCCATCTTCACCATCGCCTGCGGTCCCACGAACTCCATCCGCGGCGCATCGTTCCTTACGAAAGAGAAGGATGCCGTGGTCGTCGATATCGGCGGCACGACGACCGATGTGGGCGTGCTCGCCCACGGCTTCCCGCGCGAGAGCATGGTGGCGGTCGAAATCGGCGACGTGCGCACGAACTTCCGCATGCCCGATCTTGTGTCGGTAGGCCTCGGCGGCGGCTCGATCGTGCGCAAGCGCGACGACGGCCGCGTGACGGTGGGCCCCGACAGCGTGGGCTACAAGGTGACCGAAGAAGCGCTGTGCTTCGGCGGCTCAACCCTCACGGCCACCGACATCGTGGTGGCTAAGGGGCTGGCCGCAGGCGTGGGCGATCCTGCGCTCGTGGCCGACCTCGACGCCGATCTGGTCGATGCGGCGTACAAGGAGATCACGCGCATCATCGAGGATGCCGTCGATGCGATGAAGACTTCGGCGGGCGACGTGACGGTGATCCTCGTGGGCGGCGGTTCCATCCTCGCGCCGAGCACGCTCGAGGGCGCCGATCCGGTGCTCCGCCCCGAGAACTTCGGCGTGGCGAACGCCATCGGCTCGGCTATCGCGCAGGTGTCGGGCCAGATCGCCAAGGTGTTCTCGCTGTCCGAGACGCCGCGCGACCAGGCTATCTCGCAATCGAAGGAACGTGCGTGCGCTGAGGCTATCGAGGCGGGCGCCGATCCCGAAACCGTCGAGGTCATCGACGTGGAAGACATCCCGATGGCGTATCTGGGCGATGCGCTCTGCATTCGCGTGAAGGCCGTGGGCGATCTCAACCTGTAAGGAGTACCGATGGAAACGACAAAACGCACGCCGATGAAGATCGCGCTCATCCAGTTCGAGGGAGCGATCTGCGAGGTGGAGGCGAACACCGCCCACGCGTGCGACCTCATTGCCGAAGCGGCCGGCAACGGCGCCGATCTCGTGGTGTTGCCCGAACTTTTCTCTACGGGCTACAACCTCGACATCGTGGGTCCGCGCATCCTCGATCTGGCCGAGCGCGTCGATGGGCCTACCGTTGCGGCCCTGCGTGCGGCCGCCCGCGAGAACAACGTGTACGTGATTGCGGGTTTGGCGCTCGTGAAGGAGCAGCTTCCCGCGGTGGCCTTCAACAGCTCGGTGTTCATCGATCGCACA
This sequence comes from Raoultibacter timonensis, assembly GCF_022845715.1. NCBI lineage: Bacteria > Bacillati > Actinomycetota > Coriobacteriia > Eggerthellales > Eggerthellaceae > Raoultibacter > Raoultibacter timonensis. Next base: position 3,876,135 of record NZ_AP025564.1, on the reverse strand, counting down.
GGCGAGCTCATGGGCACGTTCGACAAGGCGCACCTGTGGGCGCTCGAGCGCTTCTACTTCCGCTCGGGAAACGAGCTTCCTGTATTCGACACCGAATTCGGCAAGGTCGGCGTCATGATCTGCTACGACATGGGCTTTCCCGAGGTTGCGCGCATTCTGGCCCTCAAGGGTGCCGAGCTCATCGTGTGCCCGTCGGCCTGGTGCGAGGAGGACCACGATGTGTGGAACTACAACACGCAGTGCCGCGCGCTTGAGAACACGGTGTTCTTGGCTGCCGTCAACCGCCATGGGCGCGAAAACGATCTCTACATGGGCGGCCACACGCGCGTATGCAACCCGCGCGGCGCAGTGATTGCGGAGCTAGCCGAAGAGGCCGAAGGCATTCTCTATGCCGAACTCGATTTCGAGCAGCTCAAGACGTTCCGCACCGCGAGCCCCTATCTGCGTGATCGCCGCCCCGATTTGTACGACGAGGTGAAGCTCTGGCCGTAGAGCTACGGCGAAATGTTGCTGCAGCTGTTTTTCGCACGACGCGCTCGATCCTATCGTCGGATCGGGCGCGTCTCGTTATGCGTGCGCCTCATCTGCGAGCGCGGGACGCCGGTGTCGCCGCCATGTGCCGTAGACGGGCGGGCCGACCCCGGCGCGCACCGAATCCTGGGTTTGTGGCAGAAAAACGACGATATTCGTTGCTCGGGCCTCTTCCGAGTGGCGAGGCGCACGGCCACCGCGCGAGACCTTCGCATCACGCCCGATCAGAAAGATGGCTGGGAAACCGACACCGAGGGAAGGATTCGACGGCGACGAATAAGGCCCCTTTCCTGCCACGAGTTCGCCCTTCTGCCGCTGGGTCTGACTTTAGGCAAAGCCGAGGACACCATGTCGACCAAGATCAAGTAACCCAATATGTTACAGAAAACTTGCGGGGGGGGGCGTCTCTGCTATTGTTTGCAGATTGAAAAGCTATGCGTGCAGGTAATCGATTGCGAATGCTGTTTGCGACGGCGGTTGCATCGGGCGGTCGGTTACGAATGCACGGGGAAAGGGGCCGAAGATACATGGGCCTGATTGACGACATCGCTATGAAATCGGGATGCGAGTACGTGTCCGAACTCAAGTATCATCCGGAGCGATACCGCGCACACGAGGTGCTGAGTGCGCTGCCCGTCGAATCGTATAACGAGCAAGAATGGTGTGAGGCGGTTGCCTATCTCGTCGATGCAGAGGCTTCGTGCGAAGATCGCGAAGCGTGCAAGCATCGTTTGCTCGAATATTTCTCGTGAAAACAAAAGCGGCGTGCGAAATCTTCCCGCACGCCGCTTTTCGGTTTTGCTGAGACGAACCTACAGAACCTGATCGGTTTCCTTGAACTCCACGACGTCGACCTTCTTGATGCTGCCGTAGATCTTCATGACGACCCAGTACAGCACGCCCGCGAGGATGAGCGAGTTCAAGCCGGGGATGCCGATGTTCATCATGCTCGTAACCTGGCCCACCACGAAGCCGGCGATCCAGCAGACGATGGCGATCGGGTTCCAGTTCTCAACCTTCTTGGGCAATTCTCCCTTGGCGCGTGATTCGTCGAGCTTCTTGCGGCTGCGGCGCAGCACGTAGTAGTCGATGACCATGATACCCGCAACGGGCGGAATGGCAACGCCGAGCAAGGTGAGGAAGTTGGTGAAGTAGTTGATGATGCCGATGACGGACAGGATCGTGCCCACGATGCCGAGTGCCCAGATGATCGTGTTGCGCTTGACCGTTTTGTTGAACAGCGCATTGATGAGCGTCATGAGACCGAGGCCCGACGAGTACAGGTTGATGTCGTTGAGCTTGACCGTCGAGGCGACCACGATGATGACGCCGATGATGCCCGAGGTGGCCATCATGAGATCGACGACGTTCTCGGTGCCCGTGGCGTGGGCGAGCATGACGGCGAGTAGGTTCATGCCGAGCTCGCCGATGAAGGTGCCGATGAGCGTCATCCAGAACACCTGGGTGCCGCCCTTGAGGAAGCGTGCGTAGTCGGGCGTGCATATGGCGCCCGCGATAAAGCCGCCCGCAACCATGGTCGTTGCCGCTCCGAGCGAAAGGGCTGCTCCCGGGGGAGCCATGCTCACGAGTTCGGCAAGCGTGTGATCCTGCAGGATCACCCACGTGGCGTAGATGACGACCGCGATGAAAACGGGTACGAAGATGGTTGCGAAGTTCGCGATGGCCTTGATGCCGAACACGACGAGCAGCGTGATGCCAATGCCCGTGATGATGGCCCAGACGGGATACTCGAAGTCACCGAGGAAATCGGTGAAACCGACGATGGTGGCCATGCCCTGACCGAATACGGCGTTCTGTACGCCGAACCAGCCGACCATCGAAATGGCGACGACGCCGCCGAACAGTGCCGAACCGCCCTTGCCGAAGCCGGTCCATCGAGAAAGCAGGCTTGTCGAGAGGCCTTCGTGGGCTGCTGCGGTTCCAAGTGCCCAGCTGACCACCTGAAGCAGTACCGAGCCGAGCATCGTAGCCAAAAACGCGTCCCAGAACGTCATGCCGAAACCGAGAGCGGCTCCGAGCATGAGCTGCGAGACGCAGCAGATCGCGCCGATCCTGATGAAGAGAATCTTCCAAAACGGCTGTTTCGCTTCATCAGGTACGCGCGATAGCGAGTAATCGTTATCCATGGCAATACCTTTCATCCGTCTACCTTGCAAACCGTATCGCGAACGCGGAGCGGTTCGCAGATTCGAGTTAGCGTGGAATTATACCTTGTAACCTCTTCAACGAATGTATGAAATGAAAAGTTAACCAACGAAAGGATCCATACGGAGGCGTACTTGACTTGTCTAAGGTAGACAGCCCTACACTGCACCTCGCTTGTTCGTTCAATCACAAGGAGGAAAGCGCATGGAACCGAAAAGCTATTCGAGAAGAAGCTTTCTCAAGGGTGCCGGCTTGGGGATGGCTGGTATCGGGGCGGCAGGTCTCGGCATACCGGGGCTTGTGGGGTGCAGCGCCGAGCAGAAAGGGGCAGAATCGGGGCCGTTCACGTTTGCAGACACTGTTGCGTGGAACGCCGAGTACGATGTCGTGGTTATCGGGTTCGGCGGGGCTGGCGGCGTTTCGTCGATATACGCCGCCGATGCGGGTGCACGCGTTTTGCTGTGTGATGTCGCTCCTGAGGGGGAAGAGGGCGGCAACACGCGTTTTGCTGCCCAGATGTGCGTAGCAGGCACCGACCCCGAGAAGACGTACACCTACTACCGCGATGGCCTCGCGTGGCATTTCGATGTTGACGAGGAGATGCTGCGCACCTACACCGACGGTTTGTGCGGGATGAAGGAGCTGCTCGAATACCTAAATGCAGAAGAGCCCTCCAAGTGGCCAAACGGCACCGTGGTGACGCCTGAGTACCCCGAATATGAAGGTGGCGATGCGATTGAGGAGTGGTATGCCCGTCCGGGTATGTATAATAGCTCTCTCTGGCAGACGATCCGCAGAAACGTTCTCGAACGCTCCGACGCCATCGATGTGTGGCTCGAATCTCCCGCAGCGCGTCTTATCCAGGACCCGATCACCCGGACGGTCGTGGGAGTCGAGGTCGATCGAAAGGGCGAAACCGTGCTCGTCCGTGCAAAAAACGGCGTTGTGCTTACCTGCGGAGGATTCGAGAACAATAGGGAGATGATACAGGATTACCTGGGAGCTGCGCGCTTAACGCCGTTCGGTACCCTGCATAACAGGGGCGATGGCGTGCGCATGGGCATCGAAGTCGGTGCCGACCTCTGGCATATGGAGGCATACGAATCGCTGGGTATACTGAGCGGCCACGCGTGGGCTGTCGAAGAGGGGAAGCGGGGGCTGCTCGAGCCGAGCATCGCCAATTCCCGCTCGCCCCTCATTTCCCTCGACAGCGAGGACTACGGCAATGGCAGCATCATGCTGGTTGGCGATGACGGAAGCCGGTTCATTGACGAGCATGCCGGCCATCGCCACGGACACGTGTACTCGTGCGGTGTTTGGCGGACGCCGGTCGCCAACTATACGCCCCATCTCGTGTTCGACGGTACGCAATACCAGCTGCTCAAGGATGACGGCTACATCTCCGAAGAGCGTGAGGCCGCAATCAAATCGGCAGACACCCCCGAAGCACTTGCCGCGCTGATCGGTGCCGATCCTGAAATCCTCGCTCGCACCATCGCGGATTTCAACTCCTTTGCCCAGAACGGTCGCGATTACAAGTGCGAGCGCGATCCTGAAAGCATGCGAGCGTTCGACGGGGGCGCCTACTATGCGGCTGAATTCCGCCCCATGGTGCTCAACACCCAAGGCGGTCCGCGACGCAACAAGAATGCCGAGATAGTCGACACGAAAGGCGAGCCCATTCCCCATCTGTACAGCGCCGGGGAGCTTGGGGGCATCACGGCATTCCAGTACAACTCGGGCGGCAACCTCGCCGAATGCATGGTGTTCGGCAAGATCGCAGGGACCAACGCTGCAGCAGAGAAGGAGCCTTTGCCCTCCCTCGCCGCGCCGCAGGCTGTCGAGCCCGCCATCGCATACAATCCCGGGGACGTGAGCGATGCGAGCGCGGAAGAGGAGAGTGCGGATGTCCAGCTTGCTGCCGGCGAGTATCTCGGGGTCGGATCGGGTGGCATGGGCGGCGATATCAAGGTAAAGGTCGCCTATGCGGACGGCACGATAACCTCAGTTGAGGTCGTTTCCGAGAAAGAGACGCCCGACATCGGGGGAAAGGCGCTTGAGAAGCTGCCCGAGATGGTCGTTTCTGCGAATTCAACCGACATCGATGCTGTCAGTGGTGCTACGCTTACCACGAGCGCGTTCTTGGCTGCCGTCGATAACGCGATATCGCAGGCATAGCCGCTGCGAGCATGCTGAGCTCATGGGCGGATGCGCGAAAGGCGCATCCGCCCATCTTGGATGGCACGACTGTGGGAGGCGTTGTGAAGGGGAACGACACCGAAGCAGAGTACACGGTCAACCAGCTTGCCCGCGTGCTCAATATTTCGCGCACCACCTTGCTTTACTACGAGGATGTCGGGCTGGTGACGCCCGAGCGCAAGGACAAGAGCAACTACCGCGTGTACCGGAACAAGGATGTGCTCAACCTCATGAACATCATCATGCTCCGCAATATCGGCCTCGGAACCGAGGAGATAGCCGAGCTCAAGCGAAACGGTGATCCGCTTTCCGAGGAGAACATCTCGTCGTACTGCGACCATCTAACTGAGCGCATCGAATACCTGGAGGCGGTGAGAACCGCCCTCACCAACTATCGGGCGGAAAGAGGGCAAAGCGATGATCCGTTTGCGATTGCCGATGTGCCGCGCTACTACTATGCTCTGTCAAACTGCGATCAGGGGTGGGATCAGTTCAATAAGACGCCGGTCACCGATGAGCTGTTGGCTCATATGCCGCTGACCGGTATCGGCGCCATCTACGATGAGGATATCTTTCAGGAAGGCCGCACGATACGGTGGGGCAGGTTCGTCGCCGAAGAGAACCTCCGCTTTCTCGCCATCGATCCGAGCGAGCTTCTCTCGATCGGGGGCTGCCGCTGCCTTATCGTGCGCGTGTGGGGCGGGGCCTCGCTGCAAAACGATTCCGGTGAAATGCGGATGCGCGAGGCTCTCGTGTTTCTCGAAAAGCACGGCTATCGTCCCGAGGGTCGCGGGTTCTCACCGTGCATGCAGCCACGCGAGCGCTTTTTCTTCGAGCTGTATCAGCCTATCGTTGCGGTTGCGCACTGAGCGCTCGGCGTCGGGTCCTTGCTCGAACCGGTCGATTGCGGCTGCCGAACCCCTTGGGCTGCGGCAGCCGAGCTGCTACGAGAGCTTCGCGCCCAGTTCCTTTGCCGCCGCCGCTTTATCGAAATTGCCGCCCGTCGCCTGGGTAAGCGCTCCCATGACGCGGCCCATGTCCTTCTTGGTCGAAGCGCCCGTTTCCGCAAGCACCTGATCGATCAACGCGATCAGGGCATCGCCCGAAACCTGCTCGGGAAGATATCCTTCGAGGATGGCTACCTGTTCGGTCAGCGTGTCGGTGCGCTGCTGGTCATTGCCGGCCTTGATGGAGCCGTCGAGTGTTTCCTTCGTTTGCTTGATCAGCCGCTTGAGCATGTCGTCGACGTCTTTTTCGGTAACATCGCGGCGTTCGTTCACCTCGATGTTCTTCAGCTCGCCGTGCAGCTGCCGCAGGATGGACAGACGCACCTTGTCCTTGGTTTTCATGGCTGTTTTGATCTCGTCTTGCAGTTCGCTGTAGTTCATGATGCCCTCTTTCGGCTCGCACTATGCTGTTGTATCGGAAGTCAACATCAGTATAGCGCATTGAGGCAGCGAGCTCTCGGCTGCAAGGCATGGGCAGGCGAACTGGTGCAGACCCGTTATCCTTCGACGAAGCGCCCGTCGACGAGTTCGACCTTGTTGTCCTTGTTCTTTTCGAGAATGGCTCTCATGTCGCTCTCGTTCTTCGCGATCCCCTCGCCGTTCGGGTTCGAGGTGACGCGGTACCACTGGCCTTTGCTGCCGCTGCCGAGCAAGCCGGTGTTGTCGCAGATGTAGTAGGCCGTCCAGTCGGTGGCGCTCGGATCTTTGTTCGTACCGGCGTAAAGAAACGTCGTGTTGGCGCTGTTGCCGTAGCTTTTGAACTCGATGTAGAAAGTTTTGTCGTTGCCGTCTTTGTCGAAGCCGGTAACGGAAGGCCACTCCGTGATTCCATGCTCTTTTGCATATTGTTTGCGGATGTCGGGATCGCTTGTGAGCCTGTTTCCGTCCTTGTCGGTGAACTGGTGCCACGCCCCGTTGAAGGTTTCCTGCACCCAGTACCACATGCTCAGGTCGATGCCCAGTCCGTGCTTTGAGCACTGCACGACGATGTGCCCTTCGCCATCGTCGCTTTTGATCGAGTAAGCGCCGCCCGTCGGGCAGGTGGTTTCGTTATTCTCGGCTTTCATCTCGTCGAGGCATTTTTTGAACACGGAATCGGAATTCTTGTCGTCGCCGAGCGCGTAGTTCGCCAAGAACATCGATTGCATGGAGCGGCGGTTGGCCTCGCATGTGGCATCCTCGGCTTTACCGAGGGCTCCTGCGAACAGGGGTACGGCGATAGCGATGAGCACGAGCAGGATGGCAACTACGACGAGGAGTTCAGCCAACGTGAACCCTGCACGATTCTTTTTCGATGTGCGCTCCAGCATACATACCTCGTTTGACGGAAACAATACAACGGTGCCAGCCCGTCACTTGCAGATAAAGCGCTCTCGGGAGTCAACGAACGCTGATGTTGAAATATTACTAAATAAGTTCTATATGCACAACAGACGCGAGGGCGATTCCGTTGCGTCCGATTAGCTCATCTGGTTACAGGTTTGTAAGATCATCAAAGGATTCGGCAGTTCTTTGGTATCATTGTTGCGTCAATTACCGATCGCGCGAGAAAGAAGCCGATGAGAGACCTTCCAAAGGATCAACTGAATCCTAAAATCAAAAACGTATGGCGCATTAACGATGCAATTTGGCTTACGGTGGCGTTTCTCTGCCTCTTCATACCGTTCCTTATCGCGCTTATCGTCGAATCGGCTCCGTGGATCGGCATCACTTTGGCGGCTATTGCCGCCCTGTATGTGATCGGACTTATCGTGTGGCTCGTTATCCTGCCGCCCATCAGATTCGTGCGGTGGCGCTATGAGCTTTCGGAAGACTACCTCGATATTGCGCGCGGCATCGTGTGGCGCAAGCGCTTCATCATCCCGTTCATCCGCGTGCAGAATACCGATACGAGGCAAGGGCCCATTCTCCGAGCGTTCGGCCTGTCGAGCGTCACCGTGTCGACTGCTGCCGGCGAGCATGAGATCCCCGGCCTCGAGACGCACGTGGCCGAGCAGCTTCGCGACCGCGCGGCCGAGCTTGCCCGTATCGCCCAAGAGGACGTGTAGGCCATGACCGAAGAGCAGCGAAGCCCCGAATCCGGCATGCCGCCCGTGCCGCCGAGCGCGTCGGGCGAACAGCAGCCGGTACAGCAGGCTTCCCAACAGCCTGCCTACGGGCAGCAGATCCCCCCGTACCAACAGCCTGCACCAGGCGGATACGCCGCGCAGCCGACGGCGCAGCAGCCGTACGGCGCCCAGCCGGTTTTCGATCAACACCCCGTACAGCCTGCGTACGGCCAGTATCCCAACGGCGCGTATCCGCAGCAGAACCCTGCCGAGCCGATGCGCCATAAGGTTCACCATAGCTATATCTGGCTCGGTAGCCTGCAGGTCGCCGGCATGCTCATCGTGATCGCGTTCTTCTCCGTGTTCTCTTCGGTGATCGGGGCGATCGCCGACGGCGAGAGCATCGGGCGCGCCGATGCCCCCGTTTTGCTCATAGTCGGCATTGCCGTCATCGTCGGGCTCATCGTTATCGTCGGTTTGACGGCGCTCATCCAGACGCTCTCGTACAAGCACCTCTATTACGAGCTCGGCCCCGACGAGTTCAACCTGTACTCGGGCATCTTCAACAAGAAGCGCGTTCACGTACCTTACCAGCGCATCCAGTCGGTCAACCAGAAAGCGACGCTCGTCCAACGCCTTGCGGGCGTATGCACGGTCAACATCGATACGGCGGGCGGTTCGGCGAACAAGGCCATCACGATCCCGTATCTGCAGAACTCCGAAGCCGAGCGCCTCCGTACCGAGTTGTTCGCCCGCAAGCAGGCGATTCTCTCGGGTCAAGCCGCCCAGGTAGCGGGTCAGGCAAACGTCGTGCAGGGCCAGTCGGGGGCCGTCTATCCGGCTGGGCACCCCCTTGCGGGCAACGTGCTCGACATGCCCGCCGAAATCCTTACCGACGTGCGCGGTGTATTCGGCGGCGCCGCCGTCGATACGGGCCGCGTTTCCTACGAGTACGGGATGAGCAACAAGGAACTCGTGCTGACGGGCCTGTCGAACAATACGGGATTCATTCTCATCGTTTTGGCCGCACTCGGCTCGGTTGCGGGTCTTGCCGAGCAGATTCTGTCGACGGCCATCGGACGCATGCTCGTCGACAACGGCGTCAACTTCGTGATGCAATCGTTTGCGGGCAACACCATCTGGGCGATCACGGGCGTCGTGGTCGTAGTGTTTCTTGTCGTGTGGGTGCTTTCGATTATCGGAACGTGCATCTCCTTCGGCGGGTTCAAGGCGCGCAGGCGCGACAGTCGCATCGAGGTTGAGCATGGTCTTCTGCAGCACCAGTTCCACGGCGTCGATATCGATCGCGTGCAGTCGGTGATCATCAAGCAGAGCTTCATCAGGCGCTTGCTCGGCTACTGCGAGCTTTCGCTCGGCAAGATCGATGCGGTGACCGAAGGCGAAGAGGGTCAGCAGAAGAGCCTCAACCCGCAGGGCCTCGTCATCCATCCCTTCGTCAAAATGAACCGCGTTCCCGAAATCCTCGCCGGGCTCGTCCCCGAGTTCGCCGACGTGCCGACCGATAGCAGGCCGGTTGCCAAGGTTGCGCTCAGGCGCGCTATCATCCGTCGCGGTATCCTGCAGGGCAACGGGTTCTGGCTTGCTGTCGTGGTGGTTGTCGGCCAGCTGCTCGCAAACGCCCTTCTGCCTTCGACCGAGCCCGATGCCGCAAGCATACTGCTCTTCGTGAACACCGGCGCCATCGTGCTCTACGTGCTGTGCGCGTTGTTGCTTGTGCTCGATATCATCGGTGCGGTTCTGTGGTACCGGGGTTCGGGCTTTTCGTACAACCGTCGGTTCATGCAGGTATCCAACGGCGGTTTCTCCCGTGAAAGCGTGAGCTTCCCGCGCAAGAAGATACAGTACGGCTTTTTGAAAACGAATCCGTTCCAGCGCAACGCCCGGGTGGCGACGATCAATGCGAGAACGGCGGCAGGTGTGGGCGGAACGACGTTACGGCTTATCGACGTAAGCGAACAGGATGCAAACACATGGCTTGATTGGGTAAAACCCGGTGGAAGTATGGTACAGTAAGCAATCATGAGCGAGCGTACCAACAAGGATTCAAAGGACTGCCGAAGTACCACTTCGCAAGAGGCTCCTGCGCCTCAGGCTGAGCCTTTGAGCCCTTATTCCCAGCCGGGAACGTGGACGCCGTCTCAATTCAAGCCGAAGAACATGGCCGAAATGCGCGCCAGAGCCGACGGGCCGACGAACACTTACGGCAACGCCAACAGGAAAAAGCACAACGTACGCGAGTATACGCTCGGCGAGGAAATTGCCAATTCGATCACGCACGGCCTCGGCATCGCGCTCGCCATTGCGGCGATTCCGATCCTCGTCATAACCGCGACGGGCGACGGCGGCGGCATCCGCCTGTTCGCTGCGCTCGTGTACGCGATTACGATGGTGCTCGAGTACACGATGTCCACGCTCTACCATGCGATCGCCGTCGAAAAGGCCAAACGGGTCTTCAAGATTCTCGACCACAGCTGCATATACCTGTTCATTGCGGGGTCCTACACCCCGTTCTGCCTCGTATCGCTCGCCGATTCGGGCGGCATCTGGCTGTGCGTGTTCGTGTGGGTGGTTGCGCTCGCCGGCGTGGCCTGCGAGGCGTTCTGGGTGTTTCGCCCCCGCTGGATATCGGCGGTGCTCTATCTGCTGCTCGGATGGTGCGTGATCTGGTTTCTGCCTGCGCTCATCACCGCCATTCCCGCGCCGGGCCTCTGGCTGCTCGTCGGCGGCGGGGTGTGCTATTCGGTGGGGTGCATCTTCTACGTGCTCAAGAAGATCCCCTACATGCATTCCATCTTTCATCTGTGGGTGCTGGCTGGCAGCATCCTGCAGTTCTTGGCCATCGCACTGTACGTGCTGTAGTTCTAAGGAGTGAGTCCTAAACCCATATGGACGTTGGCATAAGCATTGTCGTCACTTTCATCCTCGTGCTGGTAAACGGCTATTTTTCCATGTCGGAGATGGCGCTCGTGAACGCGAAGCGCGTGCTTCTCGAAAAAGACGCCGAGGGAGGCGATAAGCGCGCAGAGCTCGCTGCGGGCCTCGCCGCCGATACCAGCCAGTTTCTCGCAACCATTCAGGTTGCCATCACGCTCGTGGGCTTCTTCGCGTCGGCTGCGGCGGCAACGAACCTCTCCGACCCCCTGGCCCAATGGCTGAGCGGGTTCGGCATCGATTGGCTGTCGTTTATCGCACCGGGTTTGTCGCCGGTTCTCATCACGCTTCTCGTCTCGTATCTGAGCATCGTGGTGGGCGAGTTGGTCCCCAAACGCATGGCCTTGGCCGATGCCGAAAAGGTCGCCAAGCGCGTGGCGGGTCCGCTTATGGTGTTTCGCACGATCGCCAAACCGCTCGTATGGCTCACGTCGGCTTCTGCCGACGGGTTGTCGAAGCTCTTGCGCATCAAGAGCGCCGACGAACGCCAAGATGTGTCGGAAGAAGAGATCAAGTACATGGTCACCGACAACAAAGAGCTGCTCGACGACGAGAAGCGCATGATCCACGAGATCATCGAGCTCGGCGATACCACGGTGCGCGAGGTCATGCAGCCGCGCGTCGATATGATTCTCGTCGAAGACACCGAGACGGTGAAGCAGGCGCTCGATCGTATGCGCGGTACCGGCTACTCGCGCCTGCCCGTGTACCACGAAGACTACGACAGCATCGTGGGCATCGCTCACTACAAGGATCTTGTGTCTCCGTTGATGGATGGCAAGGCCGACGAAGAAGTGGGCAAGTACGCCTACGAGGCCATGTTCGTTCCCGAAACCAAGGATATCTATCCGCTTCTCTCGGAGATGCAAACAAATCGGCAACAGATGGCTATCGTAGTGGACGAGTACGGTGGCACCGATGGTTTAATTACCCTCGAAGATATCGTTGAGGAAATCGTCGGCGAGATCATTGACGAATCGGACTCTGAAAGCGAGTACGTCACGCCGATATCCGAGGACGAATGGTCGGTTGACGGGCGGTTCCCGACAGACGAAGCCGAAGAGCTCGGATGGCCCGTTACCGAGTCTGACGATTACGAGACGATAGCAGGATGGCTGCTCGACCGAATCGATACGGTTCCCCAGATTGGCGACCAATTCGATATCGACGGGTATTCGTTCAGGATACAGTCCATGCGCCGAAGGCGGATTTCATCCATTCGGGTGAAGAAGCTGCAAGGCGTTGAGGTGGATGCGGGGCCTGGCGAGTCAGCCTGCCAGGATGGCAAGAAGGCCGAGTCTGGCGACGAGGCCGTGAACCGTACCGAGTAGGGGGATGCTTCGCTTTCCAACGTTAAGGCGGCGATGCACCTTGAGGCCGCAAGACGGGGAAAGGAGGCTGTGCGGTGGCCGAGAAACGATTCTACCGTTCGCGCGATGCGCTGATAGGCGGCGTATGCGCGGGTATTGCCGAGTACTTCGACATCGATCCCGTCGTCGTGCGCATCCTTGCCGTGGTGCTTACCTTTGCAACCGCCGGGATGTTCGCCATTGCCTACATCGCCCTGTGGTTCATCCTCCCCCTTGCGCCCGATCCTGCCGAGCCGGTTGACGTGCAGCCCGAATCCGTCCATTCCGATACGTACGGACCCATCGATTACGAAGCGGCGAAGCGCAAAGCGCAAAGCGAGCATCGGGAGGCCGGTTCTGCTGCCCCGTTCTCGTCGGCAGGAAGCGCGCCGTTTGGCCCTTATCCGAATGCAGGCGCTCCTTTCACGGGTGCGGGACACGTGCCTCCCGAGCCGCCGCGACCGTACGCCGATGCGCATCAGACGCCTTCCGGCCAATCGGTTCCCCATGCAGCGCAGGCGCCGCATGTTTCGCAGCCTGCCTACACGGCTCAAACGCCGGGTTCGACCCAATCGGCGTATGCGGCCTATACGGCTCAGGCGCCCTATGGCGCGCCGTCTCCCTCATCCCCGCAGGGGTCTCCGACTGTCGCTGCCCAGCAGCCCGCGGAGCCGGTGTCGAAAAAATCGGTGCGAGCGGCCCTGTGGTTCGGGTTTCTCTGCCTGTTCATCGGATTCGCAGCAATTCTGAGCCAGTTCATCGAAGACGTATCCTGGTGGCAGTTTTGGCCGTTGCTCCTCATCATCGTCGGCATCGGCAACGTTGTCATACCCGCGCCGAGGGGCAAGCGCATGGGGCAGTTCGTCAGCGGCCTCATGACGATATCGATAGGCGTCGTGCTTTTATCCATGTCGCTTCATGCGATCAGCTATGCGAGTTTCGCTCCGATGATCGAGAATCTATGGCCTTTGCTCGTCATGATGGTCGGGTTCTTCATCATTTCGGGCGCGGTGAAAAACCCTCTTTTCGAGCTTCTGGCGGGTCTTTGCTTCGTGGCTTTCTGCGCTATCGGGCTTATGTGGTTCACCGTTCCGGGAACCACAGAGTTCATGACCATCGCGTTGCCGTTCAAGGAAGCCGTGATCATCGACGTCAATCCGTGGACGTAGGCGGTTGCGATGAACAAGTTCTCCCGGTATCCGAAATCTGCGCAGATCGCCATCATCGTGGGGGCGGCGTGCGTTCTGTTCGGCGTATGGAGGCTGTTCGGCGTCGCTTTCGGCTACGGCTGGTGGAATGCTCTGCAGCGCATGGTGGGTACGGTGTTTTCGTATCTGTGGCCCATCGCGCTCATTTGCGCGGGGCTCTATCTTGTGTGGGCTGCAAAATCCGGGCGCCTCAAAGGGGTTACGAACATCGATTGGAGAAAGCCGTTCGGACGTAGCGTTACCGATAAACGTATTGCCGGGGTGTGCGGCGGCATCGCGCAGTTCCTCGGTATCGATTCCACCATCGTACGGGTGCTCGTGGTTATCCTGTTCGTCATATCGCCCGCGTTTACCGTGCTCGCCTACATCGTGGCGGCTATCTTCATTCCAAGGCTTTAGCCGAAGTTCCCTCGTTTTCTCTTGACAGATTGACTACTCTGTGATGCTATATACTAGTACTAAGTAATACTGCATATCAGTCATACAGACTAGCAGGAGGTGAACGCAGTGCAAAATCTGACGGAAATGCTGAAAGGCGTACTGGAAGGCTGCGTCCTCGAGATCATCGGCCGTGAGGAAACCTATGGCTACGAGATCACGAAGAAGCTCAACGCGCTCGGCTTCTCCGATGTTGTCGAAGGTACGGTGTACACCATTTTGCTCCGGCTTGAGAAAAACGAACTGGTGCATACAGAGAAGAAACCTTCCGAGATGGGGCCTCCGCGCAAATTCTACACGCTCAGCGATACGGGTCGTGAAGAAGTACAGCGCTTTTGGCAAAAATGGGACTTCGTCTCGTCGAAGATCAACGAGCTGAAAGAAGGACGATCATGAGAAACCCCGTAGCTTATTTCAAGCAAGTAGCGCAGGAGAAGCGCGAATACCGTGAGGCCATGGATCGCGTGAAAGCGCTGCCCGAAGACTACCGCTACGTATACGACAAGATTCAACACTACATGTGGAGTCACGTGGCCGGCGACGGCATGGATATGACCGTAGTGCTCGCCGACTTGGTGGATCTGTTCGAGCAGGGCGCGGCAGAAGGCAAGGGCGTGCTGGAAGTGACGGGCGAAGATGTGGCCGCGTTCTGCGACGATCTGCTCGTCAACGCGAAAACCTATGCGGGCACGAAGCAGGATGCGCTGAACAACGCCATCAAGAAGAAGCTCGAACGGGTCGACGGTAACTGACGGTTCTGCAATCTGCGCGCTTCGGCCGAATGGCGAAAACGCAGATAACGGAAACGCCATCAGCCCGATCTCGGCATGCCGCTTGCTAAGATCGGGCTATTTTCGAATCGCGCGATGCTCAGGTCTGGTCGATGGGTTGGCAAAGTGCGATCAAAGCGAAAATATAGGATATTAAGCACCATAATTCGTTCGCGTTTTCCGTATGGGGGCGACCCTGCATTTATAGAACAAACGGTGGAGGAGCCTCCACATCTCGGCTCCGAAAACTTGGCTGTGCCGTTCGTTTTGGAGTAGAATACGACAAGTCAAAACAGCATAGAGGCTTCTCGACAGCAAACTCCCCCTTACAATTTACTACGCTGTCACCGCTCAGGCGGTTTAGTTTTGCGCCGTAAAACGAAAGGCTTTGAGGGCTTTGGCACTGAAACGATATAATAAATCGCGTAGGCGCACTGCAGTGTTTGCTGGTTCAGCGGCATGCGTAGTGGTGACCCTGTGCATTACGATTGGGATCGGCACATCGTTCGCCGGTGCCGGCGGCGTCAACACCGCTGGCTTCGGTGCAAGCGGTGCGGCTGCTTCCGAAGATGCCTCGCAAACCGAGTCGCTCGGCGCTGCCAGCGATACCGGCGTTCGCGAGAGCTCCCAGCTTTCCAATTCCGCCCAGCGCGATATCACTAAGGGCATCGAGACCATCGAGGCCAAGGAAGAGGCGGACCGCATTGCCGCCGAAGAAGCTGCTCGCGCCGAGGAAGAAGCCAAGATTCAGGCTGCGGCCGAGAAGCGCGCCGAACAGGAAGCCAACAATCCCCCCGCTATCGATTTGAGCGAAGTCGATTTCACCGTCGGCAAAGAAGCGTTCATTGAAGAATGGACCGCCCGGATCGATGCGTATCTCGCAGGTTCCCCCTTAGCCGGCCAGGGCGTCACGTTCGCTACGGCGGCATGGGACAACGGCGTCGACCCGCGCTGGTCGCCCGCCATCTCCAACACCGAAAGCTCGAAGGGCGCTGTGTGCTTCCTTCCGTATAACGCGTGGGGCTGGGGCGACAAGTCCTTCTCCAGCTGGGAAGAAGCTATCAACACCCACGTATCGGGTCTTGCGGCCGGCTACGGGCAGACCATCACGTACTGGGCGGCCAAAAAGTACTGTCCGCCGAACTACGATCATTGGTTCGAAAGCACGCTTTCCGAAATGCAGAGCATCTAACAACAGCTCCACAAACGAAACAAACAAGCCCGCTTTCGCGGGCTTTTGTATATCCTATACTGGATGCATGGTCAAAGCGCCTGCGGATGGGCGCGACGGCCGTAGGCGCACGGCACCGGACGGCATCGTCGGAGCCGCGCAATCGAAAGGACGGAAATGAGCAATGTCATCGTCGTCGGGTGCGGCCGCGTCGGCTCGCAGCTTGCGAACATGCTGTCCGACAACGGCAGCAACGTTTGCGTGATCGACCGCAATCCCGATGCGTTTGCAAATTTGGGGCGCAATTTCAACGGCTCGGTGCTGCAGGGCATCGGGTTCGACGAGGAAACGCTTCTCAAGGCGGGTATCGAGGAGTGCGATGTTGTGGCGGCTGTGACCCAGCTCGACAACACGAACCTCATGGTGGCCGAAGTTGCGGGACGCCTTTTCGGCGTACCGCACGTTATTGCCCGCCTGTACAACCCCGACCACGAGCGCGCCTACATGCAGCTCGGCATCGATTACGTATGCGGAACCTCGCTTGTGGCCGAAGACGTGTTCTCGAAAGTGGTTGCGGGGCATGGTAGCCACCTCGATACGTTCGGAGAATTCGAAGTGCTGCGGTTTTCTCTGAATCTCAACGGCTTGGGAAAGAAGACGATACGCGTTTCGGAAATGGAACGCGATCACGACGTGCGCATAATCGCTTTCGAGCGCGGCGACGGCTCTGCCAGTTCGATTCCCACGCGCGATAGCATCCTCTACCACGGCGATACGGTGCTTGCCTGCGTTCGCCATGAGCTAATCGAGTCGTTCTCCCAGTACATTCAGGATTAGGAGCCTTTCCATGTATATCGTGATCGTAGGAGGCGGCAAGGTGGGCGAGTATCTCGCCACGGTTTTGCTGCAGAGCGGAAACGATGTGGCGGTCATCGACGAGAACCTGCAGACGGCCGACCGCCTTTCGGTGACCCTGCAAGGCCGTTACCTGGTTATCCACGGCGATGGATGCGATTCGAAGTATCAGGAAGACGCGGGAATCCGTAAAGCCGACATCTTCGTTGCGACCACCGGGCAAGACGACGATAACCTTGTATCGTGCGAGATCGCTCAGCGCGTGTTCAACGTGCCGCGCTGCATCGCCCGCGTAAACAGCCCGAAGAACCTTCGCATTTTCCGCGAGGTGGGGATCGAATGCGTTTCCTCGACCACGCTCATCGCAAACCTCATCGAAGAGGAGGCGCTGCTCGGTAGCGTGAGCATCGCCTCGTCGTTGTCGCATGGCAACGTCATGCTTTCCGAGATCGCCGTGCCGCGCATGAAATACCACAGCAACGACGAGGGCATCGCCGTGGAGGATATACCGCTTCCGCAAGGCAGCCTCATCGCCGCCGTGTCGACGCCCGACGATGTGATGGTCGCAGTGCCGGGCACGCTTCTGTACCCCGGGGATAAGGCCATCGTCGTGGCGGACAGCGATATCGTCGACGAAGTCAGAATGGTGTTCAAAACCCTGTAGCGGTGCATGGTAGCCGGCGTTGCGCCGCTGCATGTACCGTTGGCGGAGGTCTGTCAAGCCGTCTGGGACGTTCGTGGAAATCTTCCGCGCCGACGGGCAAACGGGTATTCTGTATCAGGTTGGATCCGCAGGAAAGGGCAATACATGATTGGTCGTTACACGCGTCCTGAAATGGGCGCCATCTGGTCGATGCACAACAAGTTTTCCATCTGGAAGGAGATCGAGGTTCTGGCGTGCGAAGCGCAGGCCGAGCTCGGCGCATCCGGCATCACGAAGGAGGAAGCCGCGTGGATTCGCGAGCATGCCGATTTCACCGTGGAGCGTATCGACGAGATCGAGAAGGTGACGAACCACGATGTCATCGCCTTCACGACGAACATGGCCGAGCACATCGATGCCGACATCGAGCAGGGAGCCGAGCCGCCGAGCCGCTGGGTGCACTACGGCATGACCTCGTCCGACTTGGGCGATACCGCGCTGTCCTATCAGATAACCCAGGCGATCGACATCATCATCGCCGACGTGAAGCAGCTGGGCGAAACCTGCAAGCGGCGCGCTTTCGAATTTCAGAACACGCTCTGCGTGGGACGCACGCACGGCATCCATGCCGAACCGATGACGTTCGGCATGAAGTTCGGCAGTTGGGCATGGGCTTTGAAGCGTGCGCTGACGCGCATGGAGGAGGCCCGCGCCGTTGCGGCGTGCGGAGCCATCTCCGGAGCCGTGGGCACCTATTCGAGCATCGATCCGTTCGTTGAGGAGTACGTGTGCGAGAAGCTCGGCCTTGTGCCTGATCCCCTTTCCACCCAGGTGCTCGCCCGCGATCGCCACGCTCAGGTCATGGCGGCGCTCGCCGTGACGGCTTCGACGCTCGAATCCATCGCCATGCAGGTGCGTCTGCTCCAGCAATCCGACGTTATCGAAGCGGAGGAGCCGTTCACGAAGGGGCAGAAGGGCTCGTCCGCCATGCCTCACAAGCGCAACCCCATTACGGCCGAGCGCGTGTGCGGGCTGGCTCGTGTGGTCAAGAGCAACGCCCAGGTTGCCTTCGACGATGTGGCGCTGTGGTACGAGCGCGATATCTCGCATTCGGGTGCCGAGCGCGTGGCGCTTGCCGACAGCTTTATCGCCTTGGACTACATGTTCGGCAAGATGCAGTGGATGCTCGACGGCCTGCAGACCTATCCTGCGAAGATGGAGCACAACTTGTGGCGCACGCGCGGCCTCATCTTCAGCTCGAAGGTGCTGCTCGCGCTGGTCGATACGGGGATCTCGCGCGAAGACGCCTACGTGATCGTGCAGCGCAACGCCATGAAGGTGTGGGAAGACATCCAGAACGCCGTCGACGGTCCGACCTACCGTGAGAACCTCGAAGCCGATCCCGAGGTGAATTTGGCGAAGGAAGTGCTCGATGAGATCTTTGACCCTTGGGATTTCCTCACCCGCAAAGATGTGGTGTTCGATCGGTTGCAGAAGCTGGAGTTTTAGCCGGTTTCATTCGATACCATGCATGTGTAGGGCCTATCTGCGCTCGCAGGTAGGCCCTACACTACGAGGACCCCGAACGGGCGAGCGGTATCGCCATGGTGCGGGGTCCTGTGCTGTTTACAGCAGTTGCGCCGAGGCGGTCGGCTGGGCGCCTACGCGGTTGCGAACTCGGGTTGCGGTATCGCTTTTTTCTCGGCTATCTGCTCGATGGTCGTGCTGGCGAGGGATTTTTCAAGCCCTGTTTGGAGCATCTGATAGGTTCCCACGACCAGCTCTGCGGCGCCTTTGTCGGTCACTTCGCAGAAGCTGTCCTGCCCGGGAAGCGCCGGCTCGTCTTCCATGGCGCTGACTACGTCGTACAGGGTTATGTCGGCGGGCTTCTTCATGAGCGAGTACCCGCCGTACTTTCCGCTTTGGGCTGCGAGGATCGACGCTTGTCTCAGGCGAATGGCTATCTGTACAAGCAGGTCGCGGGGGATATGCATGGCTTCCGATATCTCGCGTGAAGAGCATTGCTCTCCCTTGACCGCAAGATAGAGCACCGCTCGTATTGCATAGTCTGTCGTGGCCTTGATCCGCATTGGTTTTCTCCCTTCTGCGCGAGTATGCGACCGCCGCGCATTCGGGCAGCGGTGTTTCGTCGTGCTGCCGCGGGATGCGAGCGGATGTCGCTCGGCGTGCCGAAGCCTTCTGGTTCCTCGCTTTGACATATGCCGTGAATACGGATTATCAAAGTTGCTCCATTATCATTACCTTATTGTATACGTATTCAGTAAGGTTGTGTCAATACCAAGGAAGTCAAGAATGCCGAAACGAGCACATGGGCGGTCGGTTCGGCATTCGGGAACAGGGCAGTGCGCGTCTATGCGGTTTTGCGGGGGTTATGCGAGGGGCTTGCGGGCTTTCACGAGGAGCATCATGGGGCGGCGCAGCTCGTCGCTCATTTCGGGTACCGAACCCAACAGGTCCGCCGTGGGCTTCGGCTCGACGACGGCTTCGATGACGAAACCTGCTTCGATAAGGCCCTGCAGGTAGGTGGCAAGCGTTTTGTGGTGCTTGACCACCTGCTCGCCGAGAAACACCGCATCGCGCCACCCCTCTGAAAAGTAGCGGTCGACGGGCCAGTGCAGCTTGCTGCCGTCCGCGCCGTAAACCCAATCCTGGGTTCCGTATGCGGTGAAGATGGGGTGTTCGACGGAGAAGACGAAGGTTCCGTTGGCGCGCAGCCATTCGTATGCGGAGGCGCATACGGCGTCGAACGACTCGACGTAATGGAGGGCGAGCGAGCTCACGACCGTATCGAAGCTTTCCGGGCCGAACGAAAGATCCTCGATTGCGGCCTGCCTGTAGGTTACCTGCGGGTACTCGGTCGTCTCACGGGCTTTGGCGAGCATCTTTGCGGATAGGTCGGTGCCGAGCACCTCGGCGGCTCCCTGTTCGGCGGCGTAGATGCAATGCCATCCGAATCCGCAACCCATATCGAGCACCCGCTGGCCGGCAAAATCCGGAAGGAGCTTCTTGAACTCATGCCATTCGCCTGCTGCCGTCAGGCCTCCCACGGAGCGGGGAAAAGCGCTGTACTTCTCGAAAAACGCCTCATCGTCGTATTTGTTCTCTTTCACAAAAGCCTCCTTGCGGCTATTTGGGCGACGGCATCGAACAGGGTGCTGCGGAAAGCTCCCAGCCTGCGCTACGACAGGGCGACGGGTGACCAAACGCGCACGAGGCAGAGCTTTTTGGTCGTGCCGTCGACCGCCGTATCGTTGATGTTGGTATAGGTGACGAACGTCGATGTCGCGCCGGTGGTGGCAAGGTAGTCCCCGTAATCGTCGCAGCCACTTTGGATGGGCAGGGCGAAATAGGTGAGCGATCCGATGTCTATGCCGCAGACCGACTGCTTCGATTTCACGATGAACCAGCCGTTGCTCCAGGCGGGAGCCGCAGTGGGCGCTCTCTTGAAGCTGTACCACGAAAGCCCGTCGTAGTCTTCGGTTCCATGGGTTTGCGCGGGTGTGTAGGTGCCGAGGTTGGCGATGCCGCCCCCGTAGTTGTAAATGGCGTCGAAGGAGAACGTGAAGCCGTTATCGCCGTAGCCTGCCTCGAGCGGTTTCATGGCGGTGGGCAGCACGACTTTGTCGCGAACCTCGCAGGTGTCGGCATCGAGCAAGGTGAGCTGGTAGTTTACCGTCGAGGTATTGGTGCGCGGAGTGATGACGAGGCCGTCCGCCAGCGGATAGGGCGGCGTGCTCATGCGCCCGGTCGAAGAGAATACCGTTTCGGCTTCCGAGCCGGAGCCGAAACGAACCCGCTTCAACAGGGAGTCCTCGCCGGTGTTTTCGCCGCCGAGCGCCGGCAGCACCTGCCAGAACGCGTTCATGCCGACGGCGGCGATGGTGGGCGTTTCCCAACCCGTATTCCCCTCGTCAACGAGTGCGGGGGAGCCGAGTGCGCCGTTGTTGAGCGATGCGGTGTATACGCGCCAGATGCCGTCGAGGATATTGGCTTCGGTCCAGATGAGACCCTGCTCGCTTGCGCGTACGTCGTAGATGTCGAAGCCCTCGGCCTGACCGATCGCCTCTTCGAGCACGATGGGGTATTCGCCGCTGCCGAGATAGAGCAATGCCACCTGTGTGAGCGGGCGAGCCGATTCCGACGTGGGCAGCAGGCATGCGGCAATCGAATCGTTGTTCGTCCACAGAAGCGTGCCGTAGGGAAGCTCGAAGTTGCCCACGAGGCTTACGTAGTTTCCGAGCTCGTCGCTGCCGATGGCCTCCTGGTCGGTGCCGAGGGCCGATACGGCGTCCTCGGGCACTTGAAGGACGGTAATCTCTTCCTCGGCATCGTTGGGTTGCGCTGCGCTGTAGAGAGCGAAGCCGCCTCCTGCAAGCGCTGCCGCAGCGCCGACGCCGAGGGCGCCGTAGAGAAAATGGCGACGCGTGATCAGCGTTTGGCCGTGCGAGGACGATGGGGTTCTAGCCGCGGGGGCCTTGGGGGCTTGCTTCGGCTTGCTCCTCGTGTACGCCCGCTTCGCGTTCATCTGCTTGGCGTGGGCGCGCTTCGCATGTGTGGGTCTGCGTTCAGGCACGATTCGACTTTCCTATACAACGGGGATCATGTGAATTTTGCGCAGGTTCCGCGTTTGATCTCGGCAAATGTCCCCGTACAACGTTTGCGTTACTTTGCACGTTTATTGTGTCATTTACCATACAGCTTAGAGGCCAAAACACATCAATTGCTACAATAAACGCAAACACGGTCCCGCATTCGTACTCCAGCGGATTAGGCGGAAATGACTGAACCGATGAGCTTGAGGAGATATCCATGAGCAACGAAACGCGACGTATCCTATTGGTCGAAGACGAGAAGGCCATCCGCGATGCGGTAACGGCTTACCTCGAACGTGAGAATTATTGGGTCACGGCTGTCGGCGACGGCCAAGAGGCCTTGGAAGAGTTTTCAAAGCACCATTTCGATCTGGTCATCCTCGATCTGATGCTGCCCCGCGTGCCGGGCGAGCGCGTATGCCGCGCCATCCGCGACAACTCCGATGTGCCGATCATCATGTTGACGGCCAAGGGCGAGGTCGAGGATCGCATCATCGGACTCGAGCTCGGTGCCGACGATTACCTGGTCAAGCCGTTTAGCCCGCGCGAGCTCGTGGCGCGCTCCCGTGCGCTTCTGCGTCGCGTGCATGCCGATTCCGAGCCGCAGCGCGAAGTACTCGAGTTCGGCGAGCTCACGATCGATGTGTCGGGCCACAAGGTGCTCGTCAACAACGAGGAGATCGACCTGACGGCCAGCGAGTTCAAGCTGCTCACCACGCTGTCCCGCTATCCCGGGCGCGTGTACTCCCGTATGGAGCTCGTCGAGAAGGTGCTCGGCTACGATTTCGAGGGCTACGAGCGCACGATCGACTCCCATGTGAAGAACCTGCGCGCCAAGATCGGCGACAATCCGCGTAATCCCAAGTGGCTCCACACGGTGCACGGCGTGGGCTATCGTTTCGAAGATCCTACTAAAGCTGGTCAGTAAGCACATCTTCGGTGGTCAAGAGAGAGCATACAGCCGTCGATCCCGATGGCGGCGCACGTCGCCCCCGTATCTGGTCGGACCTTACGTATACGACTCGCCTGACCGTGTCGTTTGCTGCGATCGCCGCTATGACGGCGCTCGTGGCTATCGGCGTGCTCTCGTTCGTTTGGGAGCAGCATTTCCAGAGCTACACGAGGGCGAACCTCGAAACGACGGCGACCAACATCGCCTCGAAAATCGCCACGCGCTACGCCGAAACCGGTGAGTTCACCGACTACACGGTTGCTCCGGCTCAGGAGGTATACGGCGATTCGAAGGGCGTCGGCATCGTCGTCAGAGACAAAGACGGCAAAACCATATGGGACAGCACTCTTGACTACAGCACCGGCGGGGAAGACGATTCCGCCGGCACGGCAGATCCCAAAGGGCAGGCGCAGGTTCCCGACGGTACGCAGGACGGAGAGCCGGTCGATCCCGCCACGGTCGATCAGGGCGATGCTCCGGCCGCAGACCAGGACGCCGCGCAAAACGGCAGCCAGGGGGAAGGGGCATCGAGCGGCGAACCCGCTGCTTCGGTGGATGCCCAAGGGCAATGGAACTCCCTTGCACCGCCCGATGACAATCTGGTGCAGGTGTCGATCAAGGTTGACAAAGAGAAGGTCGGCACGGTTTCGGTGTGGGTGTACGGCTCCAACACGCTGCTGTTCCCGAAAGACATCGAGTTTCGCGAGAAATCCTATCAGGCCATGTTCTTCGCCGCGGCCATTGCCATCATCCTGGCGCTCTGCATCGGCTTTTTATTCGCGCGCAATCTCGTGCGGCCGATCAACCGCATGACTTCGACTGCGAAGGCCATCAAGGAAGGCGATATGTCGGCGCGCACGAACATGCACGGCGACGACGAGATATCCCGTCTCGGCGAAACGTTCGATGCCATGGCCGAGTCGGTTGAGAAGGACCGCGAGCTCGAGCGCCGCCTGACCACCGATGTGGCGCATGAGCTGCGTACGCCGCTCATGGCCATCCAGTCGACGGTAGAGGCCATGGTCGACGGCGTGTTCAAGGCCGATACCGAGCGCTTGGAAACGGTGAATTCCGAGGTGCAGCGCCTGAGCCGTCTCGTCGACGCACTGCTGAAGCTCTCGCGTCTCGAAAACCGTTCGACGCCCATGAAGGAAGAGGTCGTCGACGTGGGATCCCTCATAGCGGGCATCGTCTCGACGCACGATGCGTTCGTGACCGATTCGGGCCTTACGATGGAGTTCAACGCGCAGCCGGGCGTGTACGTATACGGCGATGCCGATATGATCAGGCAGGCAACCGCGAATCTCATCTCCAATGCCGTGCGCTACACCCCCGAGGGCGGCCATATCGCGGTCAACGTGAAGAAAGGCGACATCATGGCCTCGATCGCGGTGAAGGATACCGGCATCGGCCTTTCGCCCGAGGAGGCGAAGATGGTGTTCTCGCGTTTCTGGCGTGCCGATGCGGGCCGCAACCGCGAAAGCGGGGGCCTGGGAGTCGGCCTCGCGGTGGTCAAGGAAATCGTCGATCGACACGGCGGATGGGTGCACGTCGAGGGCAAACCCAACGAGGGGGCGACGTTCACGATCTACATCCCGCTCTATGATGAAAACAGGGTGAAAAACCGAGCCAAAAACAAAGAAAAGTCGAAGTCGCGCCCGAAGAAGTAACCCATCATGCTATCGTGTCCAATTGTGTTGGATTTTACATTGGCCTAGCCGGTAGTAAACGGAGCTTTAGGAAGGAAGTTCAAGCGACATGACCGGAATCGACATCTCACCCGATGCGCAGGGGAAAGTGCGCGACCTGTACGATCTGGGCGACAGGCTTTTGCTCGTTGCGTCGGATCGAATCTCGGCGTTCGACTACATCCTCGAAGACGAGATCCCCTACAAGGGCCGGGTCCTCACGCAGCTTTCGTGCTTCTGGTTCGAATTGCTCGATGGTGTAATCGAGAACCACCTGATCTCCGCCGACACGAAAGACCTACCCGAGCAGTTCAAACCCTACGAGGACTACCTGCGCGGTCGTTTCATGCTCGTGAAGAAAGCCGATATGTTTCCGGTCGAGTGCATCGTCCGCGGATACCTTGCTGGCAGCGGGCTCAAGGAATACGAGCGCGAGGGTACGGTGTGCGGCATCGAGCTGCCTGCCGGTTTGGTGAATTCCTCCAAACTCGAGAACCCCATCTTCACGCCTTCGACCAAGGCCGAGATCGGCGATCACGACGAGAACATCAGCTTCGAGCGCACCGCCGAGCTCATCGGCGAAGAAGCGGCTACCGCGCTGCGCGACCTGTCGATCAAGGTGTACAGCACGGCGCGCGACCATGCGGCCGAGCAGGGCATCATCATCGCCGATACGAAGTTCGAGTTCGGCACGATCGGCGGGAAGATCATTCTCGCCGACGAGGTGCTCACGCCCGATTCATCGCGTTTCTGGGCCGTCGATTCCTACGTCGAGGGTCAAGAGCAGCCGAGCTTCGACAAGCAGTTTGTACGCAACTGGCTGAACGAGAACTGGGATCGCACGGGCAACCCGCCCCGCCTTCCGCAGGATGTTATCGAGAAGACGAGCGAGAAGTACATCCAGGCATACGAGCGCATCACCGGGCGTACGTTCGAGAAGTAAATACCGCCGAAACCTTCGTCCGGTACGCTGTTGAGCATGGGACGGGGCGCGGACAAGAGCACGACGAGGAGTAAATAGCGCAATGAGCCAAAGAAACCCGATGAACGACCGTTACACCACCGACGACCGCAAGGGTCAGACGCGCAAGAGCGCGGCAACGATGAAGCCGAAATCCAAAGCGGCTTCGACGGTGCACGTGCAGAGCACGACGAAGACCAAGCAGCAGAAGAAGGCCGAGCAGAAAGCGGCTCGCCAAAAGCAGTCTCAGGTGGATCGCAAGTACTACAACCCACCGACCGAGCAGTACAAGAAGCTCCGTCGTATGTGGTGGATCCTGCTCGTGGCGGCTATCGCCATGACGGCGTTCTCGTGGCTTTCCCGCTCGTGGTTTCCCAACAACGAAATGGTGAGCTTCATCGCCCTCGGACTTGCCTATGTGCTGATCATTGCAGCGCTCTACGTCGACTTCTCCAAGATCCGCAAGGTGCGCCGCGCCTATCAGGAGGAGATGGAGTCCAAGAAGACCAAAGAGATGCGCGCCATCGAAAAGAAGGCGAAGGCCGAGCAGCAGAAGAAAACATCCGGGAAGGGCGAGGAGGCCGAAGCGCCGGCTGTGGAAGCGCCGAAGAAGCGGAGCCTCTTCGGCAGCGGATTCAGGCTTTCGAAAGCAGAATCTGCAAAAGCCGCCAAGAAGGCCGACGCGGTTGAGGTTGGAGCGGATGGGGCCGGCGGGAAATCCGATGCGGCCGAGGGCAACAGCATCATCGACAAGGTCAAGAAGGAAAACGCTACCAAGGATTCGGCGAAATAACAGATTTTCCGAGCTGAGAAGCGTTTAGGCGAGGAAGGCCGAGGGAGTCGCCACCCGGGCATCTGCCGAGCCTCGACGCGCATTCGCATCGGTTTGCATGACGAGGAAGGTAGGAACTCATTCATGGTTTCTCGTGTCTACGTGGAGAAGAAACCCGGTTTCGACGGAGAAGCCCAGCAGCTTCTCTCTGAGCTGACGAGCATTCTCGGCATCGGTCAGCTGCGCGGTTTGCGGCTTGTCAACCGCTACGATGTCGAGGGCATCTCAGGCGAGCTGTTCGCTCAGTGCGTACCCACGGTGTTCAGCGAGCCGCAATCGGATATCGCCACAACGGAAATGCCCGAGACGCGGGGCGCGCATGTGTTTGCGGTGGAGTACCTTCCCGGCCAATTCGATCAACGTGCCGATTCGGCGAGCGAGTGCATTCAGCTCATCTCCTGCGGAGAGCGCCCCGAGGTGCGCAGCGCGAAGGTGTACCTGCTCGAAGGCGAGCTGACCGAGGCCGATGTCGAGGCCATCAAGCGCTACGTGATCAATCCGATCGAGGCGCGCGAAGCATCGCTCGACGTGCGTTCGACGCTTCATATGGCTCAGCCGGTTCCCGCGATGGTGGAGACGGTCGAAGGATTTCTCGACCTCGACGAAGCGGGACTCGCCGCCTTCATCGCCGAGCGCGGACTTGCCATGGATCTTGCCGATATCGCGTTCTGCCAGCAGTACTTCGTCGAAGAGGATCGCAATCCCACGATCACCGAGATCAAGATGATCGACACGTACTGGTCGGATCATTGCCGCCACACCACGTTCGGCACCGAGCTCGCCGTGCAGGCGATCGATGACGAAGCGGTGCAGGCTGCGTTCGAGAAATACCTCGCCATGCGCCATGAGCTCGGACGCGACGAGAAGCCCGTGTGCCTCATGGACATGGGCACCATCGGCGCGCGCTACCTCAAGGCGAAGGGCATCCTTACCGGGCTCGACGAATCCGAAGAGATCAACGCCTGTACAGTCAAGTGCACGGTGGACGTGGATGGCGAAAGCCAGGACTGGCTCTACCTGTTCAAGAACGAAACGCATAACCATCCCACCGAGATCGAGCCGTTCGGCGGCGCAGCCACCTGTGTGGGCGGTGCCATCCGCGACCCGCTTTCGGGACGCAGCTACGTGTACCAGGCCATGCGCGTGACGGGCGCGGCCGACCCGCTCGTGCCCGTATCCGAAACGCTTCCCGGCAAGCTGCCCCAGCGCAAACTTGTGACCACGGCGGCGGCGGGCTATTCTTCCTACGGCAACCAAATCGGCCTTGCGACCGGGCAGGTGGACGAGCTGTACCATCCCGGCTATGCGGCCAAGCGCATGGAGATCGGCGCGGTTGTGGGCGCGACGCCCGCCGACCATGTGCGCCGCGAGACGCCGGCCCCGGGCGATGTGATCGTGCTGTTGGGCGGGCGCACGGGCCGCGACGGCATCGGGGGAGCGACGGGTTCCTCCAAGGCACACAACCTCGAAAGCCTCGAGAGCTGCGGTGCCGAAGTGCAGAAGGGCAATGCGCCCGTGGAGCGCAAGATCCAACGCCTGTTCCGTCGCAAGGACGCGTGCCGGCTCATCAAGCGCTGCAACGATTTCGGCGCGGGCGGTGTTTCGGTTGCGGTCGGAGAACTTGCCGACGGGTTGCATATCGATCTGGACCGCGTGCCCAAGAAGTACGACGGGCTCGACGGTACCGAGTTGGCCATCTCCGAAAGCCAGGAGCGCATGGCCGTGGCGTTGGCGCCCGAGGATGTCGATGAGTTTCTCGGCTATGCCTGCGAGGAGAACCTCGAAGCCACGCCGATCGCTACGGTGTGCGAGGAGCCGCGCGTGCGCATGGAATGGAACGGCGAGACCATCGTGGATGTGAGCCGTGAATTCCTGAACAGCAACGGGGCGCCGAAGCATCAGGACGTGCGCATTTTATCCGGGGGCGCCTACGAGCGCACATGGGGCGACGAGCAGGCATCGCTGATCGAGCGCATGCACGCGCTCGTAACCGATTTGAACGTGGCCTCGAACAAAGGTCTTTCCGAGCGGTTCGATTCGACCATCGGCGCGGCATCCGTCCTCATGCCCTTCGGCGGTTCGCGTCAGCTCACCCCGAACATGGCCATGGTGGCGAAATTCCCCGTCGCGGGAGAAACGACCACGTGCAGCGGTATGGCTTGGGGATTCAACCCTTATCTTACCGAAGCGAACCAGTATACGGGAGCGTATCTCGCCGTGGTGGAAAGCGTGGCGAAGCTCGCTGCGGCGGGTTTCAGGCGCGAAGCCATGTATCTGACTTTCCAGGAGTACTTCGAGCGCCTGCGCAACGAGCCCGAGCGCTGGGGCAAACCCGCAGCCGCGGTGCTCGGTGCTCTCATGGCGCAGATCGATCTGGGAATCGGATCGATCGGCGGCAAGGATTCCATGTCGGGCAGCTTCGAAGACCTCGACGTGCCGCCCACGCTCGTAAGTTTCGCCACAGCTGTGGGCTCGGTCGATCGGGTCACGTCGGCTGAGTTCAAGCGAGCCGGCAGCACGGTGATCGCCGTCAAGCCGCGCTACGCGGATCTGATTCCCGAACCCGAGGGCATGCGCGAAGCGCTCGCCATCGTCGACGATCTGATCGGGAGCGGAAGCGCGGCCGCCGTATCGACGCTCGGCTACGGATGCGCTGCCGAAGCGCTGTTCAAGATGTGCCTCGGCAACGGCATCGGCATCGAGATGGACGAGGGCGTTCGTGCCGACAGCCTGTTCTGCCCCGCGTACGGCACGTTTATCGTCGAACTTGCCGAGGGTGCCGAACCTCCTGCATCGACCGACTGGGTAGATGTGGTCGATTTGGGAACCACTACGTCAGACTACGTGTTCGCGGTTGCGGGGGAGACGATCGATCTCGTTGAACTGCAGGAAGCGTGGGAGGGCAAGCTCGAACCCGTATTCCCGTACCGCGGCGAAGGCGCCGAGGTCGAGACGGTGAGCTATGCCGACACGCTGCCGCTCACCTACGGCGGGGTTATCGCGAAACCGCGCGTCGTCATTCCCGTGTTCCCGGGAACGAACTGCGAATACGATACGGTGCGTGCGTTCGAGCGCGCGGGAGCGGTTGCCGATGTGCTCGTGGTGAACAACCTCACGCCCGACCGCGTTGCCGAAAGTACCGAGGCGCTTGTGGCGGCCATCAAGAACAGCCAGATCATCATGCTTCCCGGCGGCTTCTCCGGCGGCGATGAACCCGACGGCTCCGCTAAATTCATCACGGCGTTCTTCCGCGCTCCTGCCGTGACCGAAGCGGTGCGCGACTTGCTCCAGAACCGCGACGGGCTCATGCTCGGCATCTGCAACGGCTTTCAGGCGCTGGTGAAGCTGGGGTTGGTGCCGTTCGGCGACATTCGTCCTATGGACGAGAGCTGTCCGACGCTCACCTACAACACCATCGGGCGTCATCAGAGCCGTCTCGTGCGCACGCGTGTGGCTTCGAGCCTCTCGCCGTGGCTTTCGCGCTGCGAGGTGGGAGATGTGCATACCGTGGCCATCAGCCATGGCGAAGGCCGCTTCGTCGCTTCGCCCGAACTCGTCGAGCAGATGAAAGCGGCGGGGCAGATCGCCACGCAGTACGTCGACGTGAACGGCGTGCCGTCGATGGACTTGGATGTGAACCCCAACGGATCGGTACTGGCCATCGAGGGCATCACGAGCCCCGACGGCCGCGTGTTCGGCAAGATGGGGCATACCGAGCGCAGCGGGAACGGCCTGTACAAGAACGTTCCCGGCAATCTGTACCAGCCGCTGTTCGAAGGCGGCGTCGGTTACTTTACCGACTGAATGGCGAAAGCGCGTTCTTCGCACAGCAAGGGGGCCTCGTGTAGACGGGCCCCTTACTGTGCGTTACGAAAACACGAACAGATGTTTCACGTGAAACATTGCGATTGCGGTGCGTGCGCATGCGAGCGGAAAGCGGTTCTCATCCATGCTCGATAGGCTGATCTCGTTTTTCCGCACTGAAGCGGTGCTGTGCATCGCTGTCGTTTGCGCGCTCGCATCAATGGCGTTCGTGGCGCCTGACGGAGCGTACGCCTCCTATATCGACACGCGGGTGCTCATCTTGCTGTTCTGCCTTATGGCGGCGGTTGCCGGCCTTAGGGAATGCGGGCTCTTCTCGGTGCTCGCCCAGAAGCTGCTCGAGGGGAAGCGGCCGTTGCGCCTGGTGGTCCTCACGCTCGTTGCGCTGCCGTTTTTTGCGTCGATGCTCGTTACCAACGATGTTGCGCTGATAGCGTTCGTGCCGTTCGCGGTGCTCGTGCTTTCCCATGCGGGCCAGAAGCGGCACCTGGCGTGGGTGATCGTACTGCAGACCGTTGCGGCGAACCTTGGCGGCATGGTAACGCCGATCGGCAACCCCCAGAACCTGTATCTGTACACGTACTTTTCGATTTCGCTTGGCGATTTTCTGCGGGCGCTGCTTCCGTTTGCTGCGCTTTCGCTTGTTGTGCTGGCTGCGGCATCGGCTCTGACGGGAAGGGGCTCGGCAAACGTGGTGCTTCCGCTTGGACGCTCGGACATCGACGGCAAACGCGTTGCTCTTCACGGCGCACTGTTCGCGGCGTCTCTTTTGGCGGTGCTTCGCGTAATCGATCCGCTTGTCCTGCTTGCGGTGGTCGTGTGTGCGCTTGCAGCGTGCGACCGACCGGTATTCAAGCAGGTTGATTACGGACTGCTGCTCACGTTCGTATGCTTCTTCGTATTCGCCGGCAATATGGGGCGCATCGAGGCGGTGCGCGATCTGCTCGAGGCGTTCATGGGCGCACATCCTCTGGTGACTTCGGTGGCTGCCAGCCAGGTGATCAGCAACGTACCCGCTGCTGTGTTGCTTTCGGGCTTCACGGAAAACTGGCAGAGCCTGCTTATCGGGGTGGATCTCGGGGGCCTGGGTACGCCCATCGCTTCGTTGGCGAGCCTCATATCGCTGCGCATCTATCTGCATGTCGACGGGGCGCGAATCGGAAGGTTCATGCTCGTGTTCGGGGCTGCGAACGCCGCGATGCTCGCCTTGCTGCTGGGTTTGTATGCGGTGTTGTACGTGGTGTAGCATCTGGAAATCAAAAAAAGGAGAATTGTGTAATTCTCCTTTCCGTCTGGGAATATATTACCACAAAACTCGTCAAAAATCGAGTCCTGTATGTTCTGCGCGAGAGGTGTATTCTTCCATCCTTGCGCGATAAGGGTGAGGTGATGTAGGTGGATATCGGTTCGATGATGATGGTGCCGGCGGCGTACGGCGAAACGGCGAGGTCCGATCTGGCGATCTGCAACGCGAAAGGCGCGCCGTTCGGGCTTGCGCTCAACGATGAGCAGATGCGCGGTCTTGCCGAGCGGCGCGTCGAATCGCTGCGAGCGACGGGACGCGTGGAATTCGGCAGGGGAGTGTTGGTGGAGATCGTTGCTGCGTTCTGCGATTCCCCGTTTCTATCCCAGGAGACCTACGACGAGACGCTCGCGGAACTTCAGGATGCGTTCTATCAGCTGAAGGAGGATTCAGACGAGCAGTTATCCGACCAAGAGCTGATCGACGCCATGCGCCATGCGTTCGATGGCGAGGCCAACGGCTCAACCGACTATCTGGGAGGTATGCCGGCAAAACGCTTCGTTGAGATCGTCCAGGGTGCGCGAGGCGACGAGAACGAGGATTGGTCGGAAGCGGAAGCGTACGAAGACGGCGAAAGCGAGAGTGATGCAGATGGAAGGAGCGTCCGTGACGAACTCGACCGCGTTTACGAGGCGGACCGATTCGACCGCCCCGACGAGAGCTACGCCGCAGGATTCTACGACGGTTACAACGAGCTCTACCGGATCGGATTCGATGCCAACAGCAGAATCGGAGGCTCCTCGATGCGCTGAGGTGGGTGCGTGCTCGGATGCCGGATCCGGTCGGGGCCCTTCGGTTGTAGCCGATGCGCGGCAGGTTGAGGCTACTTCGTCCTCTGCGCTTTTGGCAGAAGAGCTTGCTCCCGACGAACAGATGGCCTTTCAAATGGGGCTGTGGGAGCTTCTTTCTCGACGCACGTCGCTTTACACGATGGGCGAGAGCAGCTCGGTTCCCGAATCGATCGCGCAGCGGCTGCTCGCTTCAGCGTGCTTCACGCTTGGCATCGATAGGGAAGAGCCGGATCCCGCTGCAATCAGACGCCTGCTGGCTCAGGGGATCGACACGGCGTTTGGCGAGGGCATGGCGCTCGTCGAGCGTAAGGCGAAGCGCATCGGGGGACTCTGGGAGCAGGTAGCCCTCACCACGCCGCTACTGGAAAGCGTTGCGCTCAAGGGTACGCTTGAGAGCTTGAGAGAGTTTCCCGCTCGCTACGACTACCGTTCTTTTGCCCATGAAATCCCGAGCGATATCGATTACCCGCTTGCGCATCCTGTGTCCGAGAGCGTGCTCGGTGTCGACTACGTGACCGAGTACCTCGAACGTTTGCTGATCGAAAACGATTTTATGCAACGGTTCGACCTAGGGCTTTGCAAGGCGCTTTTGCGAGCGGTACACCCAGCGTACCGCGAGCTGCTCATCAACCTGTACGAGCCCATCGCTGTAAACGCCGTGGGCCTCGCGTTGGCGGGAGTTGGCGACGTGCGGCGCTTGCGGGCAGCCGACGAGGATAGGGCGCGCATTGCCGAAGTCGTCAAGGGCAAGCCGGCAGCGGAGGTTTCCCGCCTGCTTGGCGAAGCGGCCGCCGACGTATGCGAAAAGCTTGGAATCGAGGACGATCAGAGCAGGGGCTATCTTGCGCGAACGGCGACAGACGTACGACCGCGCCTCATGAGGTTCGCGAAGTCGGGTGACGCCCGCGTGAGCGGCGGTCTTGCCGGGGTGTTCTTGGAGTTTTAAGCGAGCGGTGTTGCGGCGGCACGGTTCGCTTGCCGCCTACTTCCCCTTGCCTGCGAGCATTGCCCCCAGATCGCGGCCGAAGCGATGAAGTACGACTTCCGAGAGGCGTCGTATCGCATCGGCGAGAATGGTCCGCGCAGGTTCGCCGGTGTTCTTGTTCGCGTCCATGAGCAGCTGCACGGTCTTTGCGCCGCCGCTCAGGATGTCGGTGGCATCTTCGGCGCCCGATGCGGCGACTGCTTCGAAGATCGCATCGACGACGACGGCAAGCTCGTCGTCGGAAAACGAGCTGAGCCATTCGGTCATCACCTGATCGGTGAAGCGGGCGCTCTCGGAAATACGGTCGGCGAACACGAATCGATCGCCATCGAGCTGCCACGTGAATCCGCTGTGGGCGTTGATTCCCTTGGCGTCGCTTGCAACCACGCGATAATCTTCGTGCGATTCCATGAGCATGCCCACGATCGAGTCGACGGGCACGATCTTGACGATGCGGTTCTGCAGATTCGCGTATTCTTCACCGGTGAAAACCGAGGGTTTGAACCCTGGCCCATCGAAGTCGTATACGCGCTCGATGCGCGCCTGCACCTTGGGGTCGGCGTTGATGGCAGCGTAGACGGCGAGGTTTCCGCCTTTGGAGTGACCGCCGAGCATCAAGCGCTTCGGTAGGCCTCCCGCCGCTGATTCAACATAGCGGACGGCATGGTCTTGAGCGGGAACCGGGCACGTGAAGGCCATGTTGAAATCTTCCTTCCAGCCGGTAAACGAGCTGTCGGTACCGCGGAACCCGAGAAAGGCGAACTCGCGTTTATGCGAAAACGCCATGGCGGCGAACTGCGTTTGGCGCTCGGTGTCGAACAGGCTCAGGTAGTCGCGGATGACGATATCGCGGAATCGGGGGCTGGCTGCAAGGGCAATGAGCAGGTCTTTCGTGCGCTTTGGCACAAGCCCGATAAACATGCGATCGAAGCATTCAGCCCGTAGCGCATCGCGAAACGTCACGCCTCGGCCGCTCGGCGAGAACAGGTTCTCTACGATCGTGGAGATGTCGGCGAAAAGGCCCTTGCCCTTAAGGCCTGGAACGATGTCATCGAAGCGGGCCATGCAGATTTCCGAGAGGATGAGCGCATCGACCTCGCTGAAAGGCTTTTCGTCGAAGGTGGCGAACTCGGTTTCCAGGTAGTCGAGTATGTTCATGAGCGTTTCCTGACCTTTGCACGATACGGCGACGCCGAATGCATCGGCATGGCTTGGACCGGCGGCTTGCCCGCACACTTGCAAGCGGGCGTTCGAATGCATTGGCGACGCAACGCTTATGATGACACAATTGAAGGCAAAAATCTTGAGGTTGACTCGCACCCTTCACGCGCCGATTGCAGTCTGGCGGAGGATCCCCTGGTTTGCGGCGGAAAAAAAGAGCACTTCGTCGCCAAAGAGCGAGGGTTGCATGCGGGGGATCGCTCGTATTTCACATGGATGTATTGCGCCGGATGAACGAAGCGCTTGCTGATGCGATTTCCCTGAACCAGCCGACGCGCGACGAAAACCCTTCGTTTTCTGCCATCCGAGAAGCGACGCATCGGCGCTTTGTCAAATACGAAAGCTCTCATTGCACCAGCAGCTTTACCTATGTATGAACAAACCATGATCCAGGGTTTGCCCAAGATTGACCGAAGCTTGATGCGCGCCTGACGAGCGCCGAACAGAGCATGCTTAGCATGGGTTTCGCAGCGATCGGCTCGAAGGCGACAATCCTTCTTCCCATTCCGTAGATCGAATTTTTTTCGGCCTTCGGCATTTCGCTGCATACCGAAAACTACAAAGTACGCTTGAGAGAAAGAGGCTTGTATGGTAGAAGGTGCGATATCCCGGCGTCGGTTCGTCATCGGAGGTGCTTCGGTGCTTGCGGCAGGAGCGCTGGCTCTGATGGCGGGTTGTTCGGCAACGGGCACGGCGGCAGGGGCTTCAGGCTCTGCGGGTGCGGCAACGTCTGGCGAAACGCAAACGCAGACGGCGGCGGAGAAGATCACCATGGTGTGGCTCCCCGACAACTCTTCGGCCGATCTCACCTCTTCTCGACAGGCAATCGGCGATGCGATCAAAACCGCGTGCGGAGCCGAGGTCGAGCTTATGACCACAACCGACTACAACGTGGCCATCGAAGCGATCGCATCGGGCAGTGCGCAGATGGCGTTGCTCGGAGCAGAAGGCTACGTGCAGGCGAACAAGAAGAACCCTCGGGTGCTTGCAGCGTTCACCAACAGCGATGAAGAGGGCGGCCTCGATGGGGCGTGTTATTACAGCCGCATTTGCGTAGCCACCGAAAACGCCGACCAGTACAAAAGCGGCAGCGGCTATTCCCTCGAGGGCGTCAAGGGCACATCGTTCTCGTTTGTTTCCGCTACGTCCACATCCGGGTTCAAGGTTCCTTCGAGCGCTATCGTCAAGGAGTTTGGTCTCGATTCCTCCGACGTGCTGCTCGAGGCGGGAGCGTTCTTCTCCGAGGTCCTGTTCGGCAACTCCCATGCGGGTTCGGCGGTCAACCTGCTTTCCGGCGATGCCGATGCCGCGGCGTTCGATGATGTCGATGTGGATATGTATCTCGATCTCGTGTCGGG
Organism: Raoultibacter timonensis; assembly: GCF_022845715.1. Taxonomy (NCBI): domain Bacteria; kingdom Bacillati; phylum Actinomycetota; class Coriobacteriia; order Eggerthellales; family Eggerthellaceae; genus Raoultibacter; species Raoultibacter timonensis. The sequence continues at coordinate 3,840,272 of NZ_AP025564.1, read as the reverse complement.
CGAGGCGAATACCGTTGGTGCCGTATACAAGGCGAAAGACGATGCCGAAGCCCCCTTCGATACCGTACGCGGCAAGCAGTTCACCATCATCGCGATCACCCCGGTGCTCAATGCGCCCGTGTGCTTCAACGAAGATGCAATCGACGAGGAAACGCGTACCAAGATCGTCGAATACTTCTGCTCGGATGAGGTTGCCGATAACAAGGAAATCTTCATCGACCCCGACGACGAAAGCGCTAAGGGCATCTTCGAGAAGGAATCCGACAAGAGTTGCTTCGTCGAGGTAACCGACGATTGGTACGAACCCATTCGAAAGCTCGGCGCCTAGGACCGACGCTTCGTTTCTGAGCTCGCCGGCAGGCTGCAACCGTCCGGCGAGCTTTCATGCTGCGATACGGGTGCGGATGCGCCGCACCTTCCCGGAAAGGCGATGGATCAATGGAACGGCAAGCATTACTGAACATCGAATCGGTGTCGAAGAGCTACACCGGCAAGGCGAAAGCGCTCGAGGGCGTTTCGCTTACGATCGAGCGCGGGCAGTTTGTCTCGATCATCGGATCATCGGGTGCAGGGAAATCCACACTACTGCGCTGTATCAACCGCTTGATCGATCCGACGAGCGGGCGCGTGGAATTCGACGGCAAAGAGGTGACGAAGCTCGGCAAACGCGAGCTCCGTCAGATACGGCGGCGCATCAGCATGGTGTTTCAACACTATAATCTCGTGTACCGTTCAACGGCGATCGAGAACGTGCTGCAAGGTCGGCTCGGCTACAAATCGAGCATTGCGGGCATTCTCGGGCTGTACACCGAGGACGAGAAAGCCCAGGCGTTCGGCATTCTCGATCAGCTGGGCCTCGCCGAATTCGCCTACCGCCGTTGCGATCAGCTTTCCGGCGGCCAAAAGCAGCGCGTGGGGATCGCCCGCGCCCTCGTGCAGGATCCGCTGCTTATCCTTGCCGATGAGCCCATTGCGAGCCTCGATCCCAAATCGTCGCGTGCCATCATGGAGCATCTCAGGTGGGCGGCCGACGATCTGGGCATCGCGTGTTTGGTGAACCTCCATCAGGTCGATTATGCCATTGAGTTCTCCGATCGCATCATCGGCCTCAAAGACGGTAAGCTCGTGTTCGACGGTACGCCGGCCGAACTCGATGCCAAGGCGATCGCCGACATCTACGGCACTCCGTATGTCAAAGAGCATGCTGTGCGACCGCAGGGTTTTTCCGATGCGGTCGAGGCCGATGTTATGGCTGCGGCGGGGGTTGCCTGATGGAAGCGGTCGGTGGGCAGTTTTTCCGTCGGCGCAGTCTTTCGATCGTTGCGGTTTTTCTCGTATTCGTGATTGCCAATGCCTTAGCGGGCGGGTACGTGGGGTTCGATTTCGTTGCGTCGATCGCCGATATTCCCGCAGGTATTGCGTGGATGGCCTCGAACTTCGTACCTTCGGTGGAATCGTTCGAAAAAATCGGTCAGATTCTCTCGTCTCTCGGTTCGACCGTGCTCGTGTCGATCGCGGCAAGCTGTACTGCTGCGGCGCTCGCGTTCGTGTTCGCGGTACTCGGATCGCGTTCGGTGGGCATCGGCGGCCCCGTTTCGGTTGCGGTGCGCGCCATCGCCTCGCTGTTTCGCAATATCCCCGTTGTCGCATGGGCGTTCATCTTGCTGTTCTCGTTCAAGCAGAGCGAGTTCACGGGGTTCTTCGCTCTGTTCCTCACGAGTTTCGGATATCTGACCCGCTGCTATCTCGAAAGCATCGACGAGGTGAGCGGCGGTTCGGTCGAGGCGCTGCGCGCGACGGGTGCGGGTTATTTCCCGATCGTCGCTCAAGCGGTGGTGCCGATGTCGATCACGTCGGTCATCAGCTGGGTGCTCTACATGATCGAGACGAATATCCGCGATGCTACGCTGATCGGCATTCTGACCGGCACGGGCATCGGATTCGTGTTCGACCTGTACTACAAGAGCTTCCGCTACGACATAGCCGGCCTGGTCATCGTGATGATCGTGATCGCCGTAATCGTATGCGAAGCCGTTTCTAATTACGTTAGGAGGCAGATCATATGACGAATCGGGAGAAAAATCCCGCGCTTGCCGGGGCGGCCGCCCCCGGGGCGTCTGCCCCCGAGACGGCTGCGGCTGGGACGGCCACCCCCGGGGCGGCCGTCACCGAGGCGGCTGCGGCGTGCGTTTCCGCTCTTTCGGAGCATGCAGCCGATCTTCCCTTCGCTCGCCGTACGCGCACAGGGAAGATCAAAACGCGCGTCATGGGCAAGCAGAACGCTGCCGTTGCGCTCGCGCTCGGCATCCTTGCGGGGTTGACAGTGTTCTCGCTCGTCACGATGAACTACGGCAAGGTGGCGTTCTTCACGGCGTTCGGGCAGGCGGCTGAAGATTTTCTCATGATGATGCTGCAGCCGGGCCTTGCGGGGCACTTCACGCTCGCCGATGTGGTGACGGGGCTGTTCGTCTCGATTGCGCTTGCGGTTCTCACCACGTTCATCGGGGCGGTGATTGCCTTCGTGCTGAGCCTGTTCGCAGCGGTCAACTTGTCGAACCGCATGCTGAGCAACGCAATCAAGGCGCTCATGTCGTTCTTCCGCGCCGTGCCGACGATCCTGTGGGTGCTCGTGTTCACGGTGGCGATCGGGCTCGGGCCCGAGGCGGCGGTGATCGGCCTTTTGTTCCACAGCGTTGCCTACCTCGTGAAGGCGTACTCCGAGAGCTTCGAAGAGGTCGATCCTGGCGTGCTCGAAGCCCTGCGTTCGTGCGGAGCCTCGTGGTGGCAGACCGTTTTCGCCGCAGTGGTTCCCGTAAAGACGAGCGAGATGCTCTCGTGGACGTTCATCCGTTTCGAGATCAACTTCGTAAACGCGGTGGCAGTGGGTGCGGTTGCCGGAGCTGGAGGCATCGGCTATCAGCTCTTTTTGGCCGGAAACTTCTACTACAACATCCACGAAGTCGGGCTGATCGTGTATCTGTGCCTCGCCGTTGCGGTTGTGCTCGAAGTGGCGGCAACCAAGCTGCGCAAACGATACATCGTCCATTCGTAAGCGTTGGGTGCACGCAAAAGTGCGCTCGGCAGATATACCCGAATGCGGCCGAACAAAGGTCGCGAGAAGATTACTTGAGGAGCTAGTGTGAACCGATACGAACGAACGCGCGTGCTCGTCGGGGGAGATCCCGGTGTCGCGCAGGCCATAGCGGCTGAGATAGAAGAGATCTGCGAGGTCGAAGTGCTCGATGCGCCGCGCGAGGAGCTCGTGATGGTAAAGGTACGCGAAAGCGCGCGCAACAGCCTGTTTTATCTGGGCGAAGCGCTCATGTGCTCGTGCAGGGTGCGGATCGCCGACGCGATGGGTTTCGGCTACGTGCTTGGCAGCAAGCGCAACGCGGCGTACAACCTTGCGCTCATCGATGCGGCTTTTTCTTCGGGTGAGGAATTCGAGCGCATGCCGAAATGGGAGGAGCGCATCGAGAAGGAAGCGAAGCGTCAGCGCGACAAGCGGGCGAAGAACCGTGCGCTCATCGAGCGTACCCGCGTCGATTTTTCCACGATGGACGGTGATGCGTAATGGACGCGACATTGAGCGAGATCCATCGCGTGCAGCGATCGTTTCGGGCGGTAATGGATGCCATGGCTCGGCCTGGTCGCCCCGAGGCGATGCCACTGGCAACCGGAAGCCAGACCCGCTATCCGGGTATCGGCAAGCCGCTTGCCACGCTCATCGACATGCTCGTCGATCAGGCGACGACATTTTCTCTCGCCCAGGGCTGCGACGACGCACTTGCCCGGGCCATAGCGTCTGAAACCCATGCGAAGAGCGTTATGCCCGACGCGGCTTCGTTCGTCATCGTCCCCGAGCGAGCCGATGCTCCGTGCATCGAGATGGCCATCGCCCACGCCACGGCGGGGTCGCTTGCATCGCCGGAGCAGGGTGCAACGGTACTTGTTGGGTGCAGCCGCATCGCAGGTCAGGATGAGCGTCCGGGCTCAGTCGACGATGATCGTCCCTTGCATTGGGTTTCGATCGAGGGACCTGGCGTGAGAGACGCCCATGTGTTCGGCGTCGATCGCATCGATTGGGCATGGGCGCGCAACCGCCGTGAGGACGAATTCCCTTGCGGCATCGATATCGTGCTGGTAGACGGGCGCGGAGTGGTGGTCGCCATCCCACGCACGTCGTTCGTCTCGCTGTTGGCGGTCGGAAAAGGGGTAAAGTGATGGGCTACGTTGCCGTGCGCGGTGGTCAGGAGGCCATCGAAGAGAGTTTGAAGCTGCTCGAATGGGAGCGCGTCCGTTCTGAGCGAAGCGTCGATATCGAGAGCATCCAGGCGGCGTTCCCCGATCTGATCGACCAGATCATGGGCGAAAGCTCGCTGTACGCGCCCGAGTTGGCGGCGCTTGCGCTCAAGCAGGCGCAGGGTTCGCCCGAAGAGGCGGTCTTTCTGCTGCGTGCCTTCCGCTCCACGCTCGAGCGTCCGTATGTGTCGAGGACGGTCGAACCGGAAACGATGGCGGTCGATCGACGCATTTCAGCCGCATTCAAAGACGTGCCCGGCGGACAGGTGCTCGGTACAACGCGCGACTACACGCATCGCCTGATCGATTTCAACCTGCGCGAGGAGGACGGCGATTCGCTTCATGAAGCGAGGAAGCGCCTGAAGCGCGAGTGGAGGAAAAAGGCACTTGACGAGGCGTTTGCGACTGCTGGCAGCAGTGCCGCTTCGGCGGGCTGCGAGGCGCTTTGGGAGGAATGCGCGGCGCACGCGCTGCCCAAAGTTGCGGAATACCTGCGCGAAGAGGGCCTGCTTGTCGAGCACGAGCGCAACGACGAAGAGCCTATCGACGTGACGATGGAGCCGCTCGCGTTCCCTGCTCCCCGCTCCGCTCGCCTGCAAACGCTTGCGCGCGGCATGACGCAGGCGGTGAGCGCGCTCGGCTACGCGGCCATTCGCGGGTTCGGGCCGGCGCATCCGACGGTGGCCGAACTGCGGCACGGCACCGTCGAGGTCGCCATCGACCATCCGCTCGGATCGGGCGACGAAAGCGATGCGTATTGCGTGGGAACGATGCCTGTGACCGAGGTCGAATCGCTGTTCGAGGTGGAAACCGAGGATGAGGCGGGCGAGAAAGGGCTTGGTTTCGAGTTGGGCTACGGCATGGTGATGGGCCGTGGCGAAACCAAAGCCATCGCTATGAGCGTGCTCGACAACTGCCTCGAACGGGGCGATAAGCGCTTTCCCACGCAGGATGAGGAATTCGTTTTGTACCACGTCGACGGCATCGAGGCGACGGGCTTCATCTCTCATCTCAAGCTGCCGCACTACGTGACGTTCCAGTCGAAGCTTTCGAGCGTGCGCAAGACGAGGGACGGTGCCGGCGGCGTCGAGCGCTCGAGCACTACGGAAACGGAATGAGGGCAACCATGGAACAGCTGTACAATTTCGCCTTTTTCGACGAGGCATCGAAGCGAGAGATCAGGCGCGCCATCTTGAAGGGCATCGCCATCCCGGGATATCAGGTTCCTTTTGCTTCCCGCGAGATGCCGATTGGCCGCGGTTGGGGAACCGGCGGCTTGCAGGTGACGCTTGCCATCATCGGATCGGCCGACGTACTCAAAGTGATCGACCAGGGATCCGACGAAAGCGTCAATGCCGTCAACATCAAAAAGCTCGTATGCGCGACGACCGATGTCGAAACCACCTCCGAAACGGTGCGTGCGAGCATCATTCAATCACGCCATCGTATTCCGGAAGAACCGTTGCGCGAAGATCAGGTTCTCGTGCTTCAGGTGCCCACGCCCGAACCTCTGCGCGATTTCGAGCCGAGCGAGGCCGTGACGCGCAGGCTTCATGCCGAAGCCGACTACACCGGGGCATGGCTTGGCCTGTTCGACCAGATCATCAGGTACGGATCGACCACGACGGGAGCCGATCATCCCGTGAAGGTGAACGGGCGCTACATCATGGCGCCCTCGCCGATTCCGCGCTTCGATACGCTCAGACTCCATATGAGCGATAACCTGACGCTTTTTGGAGCGGGGCGCGAGAAGAAGATCTACGCGGTTCCGCCCCACACGACGGTCGAACCTCTCGACTTCGCCGACTACCCGTTTGCAGTCGAAGATTTTTCCGGCAAGGCGTGCGCGCGTTGCGGCGCTACCGATACCTATCTCGACGAGCTGGTCGACGAGGAAACGGGGGATACGTATTACTGCTGCAACGATACTGCGTTTTGCGCATCGCGCGTGGAGCGTGCAATGGGAGGTGCTGTTCATGGAAAGCGCTAAGGAGGCATTCGCCGAATGCGAAGTCGGGGTAACGGGCGAGGCGGTTGCTGTGCCGAAGCAGGAATCTCATCGGGTTTCGCACGTTCGTCCGGTACAGCCGAGGCCGAGCATTCGTTCGCGGCGCATCGAGGAAGATCCCTGCGTAAAGGTCCAGGGCCTTTCCCGCAGCTTTGGAAACGGATGCGCATACTGCTTGGACCCTCGTGCGGTGCTCGAGCGCAACCGATGTCCGCGATGCGGCACGGTGCATGCGGTGCGCGACGTCGGGTTCGAGTTGTATTCGGGCGAGATCGTCGGCATTGTCGGGGAGTCGGGCAGTGGGAAATCGACGCTCATGCAATGCTTGTATTTCGACCAGACCGCCAGCAGCGGCAGTATTTTCGTTAAACCCTACGATGGCGGGCACCGCAACATTCTGGAGCTTTCTTCGCAGGAGAAGCGCCGTATCCGCAACACGGTGTTCGGCATGGTATACCAAAACCCGTACCTTGGCTTGCGCATGGATTACTCGTCGCTCTCCAACATTGCCGAGCAGATGATCGCCTCGGGCGATCGTAGCGTGTTCCATATGCGCTCGCGGGGAGAAGAGCTGCTCGGGCAGGTGAACATCCCCACGGTGCGTGCAACCGATCCCCCGCGGACATTTTCGGGCGGTATGCAGCAGCGCGTGCAGATCGCCAAGGCGCTTTCGAACAATCCGCCGGTGCTCTTGCTCGACGAGGTCACGACAGGGCTCGATCTTTCGGTGCAGGCGAACGTGCTCGATCTGATATTGCAGATCAGACGCGATTTCAATGTAAGCATGCTCGTGGTGAGCCACGATTTGGGCGTTATCAGGATGCTTGCGGATCGCACGTTCGTGATGCTCGACGGGCGCGTGATCGAGGAGGGGCTTACCGATCAGATACTCGAAGACCCGCAGCACGCCTATACCCAGCAGCTCGTGTACTCGCTCCTGTGAGGGTACGGCGCTCCTCGTTGCCGAACGCCGCTGCGCCGCTCAGCGAGCGCGGACGTCCTGCTCGAACGAGGCGACGGGCGGTGAACCGTGCTATGCCGATAGAAGAAACGATACGAAAGAAGGAAGCAAGCTTCATGAACGATACGACTCTTATCATATCCGGGGGAACGGTGATCTGCGAAGATGCAGTGCTGCCTGAACATGATGTGTTCGTGCGCAACGGTCGCATTGCGGCCATCAGGCCGAGTGCCGGATACCGCTCTGCCGACGGCGAGCAAGCCCTGGGCAATTCGGCGCTCGAAACGAATCCCCGGGGACTTGTCGACTACGCGCAATCGATCATCGACGGGCACGATTCGGGCGGGCATGCGCACGGCGGGCATCGCGCGGATGCCGTTGCGGGGCTCGCTGCCGACCGTGTGTCAGATGCCGCTCCTGCTGCGCACTCCGCGGCCGATGCGGCAACTCCGACGCTGCCTGTGGTGATCGATGCGCGAGGCGCCTACGTGGCCCCCGGCATGATCGACATTCACTCCGACTTCATCGAGACGGTGGCAAGCCCGCGACCGAGCGTCGTTATGGATCTGCGCACCTCGCTCTACCAGGCCGAGCGGGAGCTCGTTGCCCACGGTATCACGACGATCTACCATTCGCTCTCGGTGTACGGCGAGACGATCTTCGATCACAAGCCGATCCGTAACTTCGACAACGTCGTGCGCCTGATCGACGAGGTGGCGGCGATGCGCGATGCGGAAGAGCGCGAGCACCTCATCCGGCATCGACTCCATCTGCGCATCGAAATCGACGCGGTCGGGCATTACGAGCGGATCAAGGAGCTCATCGCTTCGGGCGCGGTCGACATGATCTCGTTCATGGACCATACGCCCGGCCAAGGTCAGTACAGCGATCTCGAGATCTTCGGCGACACGCTCAAGGGCTACCGCGATATCAGCGACGAGGAGGTGGCGCGCATCGTACGGACGCAGCAGCAAAGCGACAAGCTTTCGCTTGCGCAGATGACCGAGCTGGCCCGTCTGGCGCAGAGCCGCGGCATTTCGGTCGCCTCGCACGATGACGATTCGATCGAGAAGCTCGATCGCATGGAGTCGTTCGACGCGGCGATTTCCGAATTCCCCATCACGATGGGGGTTGCGCGCAGCGCCCGCGAACGCGGCATGCATACGCTCGCTGGGGCTCCGAACGTCATGATGGGCCATTCCCATTCGGGCAACCTTTCGGCACGCGAGGCGGTGCAGGCGGGCGCTATCGACATGCTGTGCAGCGACTACTATCCCGCCGCTATGATCGGCGCGGTGTTCATCCTGCATAAAACGGTAGGCCTCGATCTTGCCGAGGCGTTCGCGCTCGTAACGGCCAACCCGGCCCAAGCTGCGGGTGTCGACGACGAGGTGGGCTCCATCGCCGTCGGCAAGCTCGCCGACATCGTGGTGGTGCGAAAGCTTCCTGTGCGTGGTACAGCCGACGAGCCCGCAGTTCCCGTAGTGACCGATTCGTTCGTGGGGGGACGCTGCGTCCATCGCAGCCTCTACCCGCTGTTTGCGGACGAGGCGCGCGGTTGCGAAACGAGTGCGGCGTTGCTCGGGTATGATGTCGATGTCGATGTCGAGTGCGACGTTGCGTCGGCACCCGCAGCGCGCAGGGAAGCGCAGGTGCTCCGATGAGCGCGAACGGACAGTGCGCGCAGGCCGTGCAGACTGCGCGGGCCGCGCAGGTCGAACAGGGCGAGCAGACGCCGATGCTCAAGATCACGGGTCTTACCAAATCGTTTACCATCCATGCCGTCGACCGCCGTATCCAAGGATGCTCGAATATCGACCTTTCCATCATGCCGGGCGAATTCGTGGGCATTACGGGGAGGAGCGGCAGCGGCAAGTCGACGATCCTGCGCTGCATCTATCGTACGAATCTACCCGAGTCGGGCTCGATTCTCTACGATTCGGCAGCGTTCGGCAGAATCGATCTTGCGCAGGCGACGCAGCGCCAGATGATCTATCTGCGCACCCATGAAATCGGGTACGTCTCGCAGTTTTTGAGCGTGCTGCCCCGACGCAACGCGTATGATATCGTCATGCAGAGCGCCATCGAGACGTACGGATGCAACGCCCAGGCGAAGTGCCGTCGCGAAACGTCGGCGATGCTGCGTCATTTCGACCTTGCGGAGGACCTATGGGACGTGTATCCGCGAACGTTCTCGGGCGGCGAGAAGCTCAGGCTCAACATTGCTGCCGCGATGATCAAGCAACCGCGTCTCTTGCTGCTCGACGAGCCGACCGCTTCGCTCGACAACGCCTCGAAGATCAAGGTTCGCGAACTGATCGAACGGCTGAAGGGGCAGGGCACCACGATGCTCGGCATCTTCCACGACCTCGAGTTCATGGAAGGCCTGTGCGATAAGGAGTTCAACATGCAGGAAGGCATGATGGTATGAAGCACGACGTGAAAGATGGACGTGCGGCCGGCCGGCCGGTCTCTTGCTTGCAGCAGGCTGCGCGCAGCGCGAAAGCCGCAGGGACTGAAGCGCTTCTGCGACACCTTGAGGATGCCGATGCGTCGAAAACCCGCTCTGACCTCCATGTGCATACGACCGTTTCCGATGGATCGGACACCTTTGCCGAAGCGCTCGCCCAGGCGAAGGAGCAGGGCGTTTCGCATATCGCGTTCACAAACCACGATACGACGGCGCATCTCGACGAGGCGATTGCGCTCGGCGCAGATTTCGGCGTCGAGGTCGTCGGCGGCGTGGAGATCAGCGCATGGGATAGCAGCCGGAAGCGGAAAGCGCATATCCTCGGATACGGCCTTTCCGCCGAATCCCCCGCGGTCGAAACGCTGTGCGCTCCCGTGCTCGCGCGGCGCAACGACAGCTCGCAATGGCAGCTCGACCGCCTTCTCGAAGCGGGTTACGATATCGATATCGACAGGGTGCATGCCCTCGCGCTCGCTTCGACAGCTCTGTACAAGCAGCATCTTATGGCGGCGTTGACCGACGAGCCGTACGCTTCAGACGCCTATCAGGATCTGTATCGCTCGCTGTTCAAGGGCGAGGGGATATGCGTGCGCGATATCGAATACGTCGATGCGTCCGATGCGGTACGGGCGATCGTGGAAGACGGGGGAGTTGCGGTCCTCGCCCATCCCGGTCAGCTCGATAGCTACGCCCTGGTAGACGAGCTGGTGGAATGCGGGTTGCGCGGTATCGAGAAGTACCATCCCGATCACGGGCTTCGCGATTGGGCGACGTGCAACACGCTGGCCGACCGCTATGGGCTCGTGCGCACCGGCGGCTCCGACTACCACGGCCGTTTCGGTCGCGTTCCGCATATAGGGTACCGTGCTGCGAATCGATGACGCGATTCCCTGCAATGCGTGAAACACGAACAAATGTTTCACGTGAAACATCGAGCGGTTTGCACCGAACGGTCCACCCGACAATCGCGTGCGCTATGGTTTCTGGCAACTGAAACCATAGTCTTCGAAGACCCCCGTACACTGCAGTTTCGACCGTTCTTCGGTATACTGGGTGCGATCACTGAAACCGATTGCGGGAGAAGCACATGCGATTCGTCTCATGGAACGTCAACGGACTGCGCGCCGTTATGAAGAAGGGCTTCGAGGAGATATTCTCCGAGTTCAACGCCGATGTGTTCGCGTTGCAGGAAACGAAGCTCCAAGAAGGCCAGATCGATCTCGATCTGCCCGGTTACCACGATTTCTGGAGCTACGCCGAACGCAAGGGCTATTCGGGTACGGCTGTGTTCACGAAGGAGGAGCCCCTTCAGGCGATCCACGAACTCGGTATGCCCCATCTCGACACCGAGGGGCGCGTAGTGGCCCTTGAATTTCCCGAACTGTGGTTCGTGGACGTGTACACGCCCAACGCCCAAAACGAGCTTGCGCGCATCGATCACCGCATGGAGTGGGACGATGCGTTCCGAGACTTCTGCAAGGGACTCGAAGCGGGCAGCGTGCCAGCGGGTGCGCAGACGGCGAGCCCCAAGCCCGTGGTCATGTGCGGTGATTTCAATGTGGCGCATCAGGAGATAGACCTGAAGAACCCCGGCCCCAACCGCGGCAACGCGGGGTTCTCGGACGAGGAGCGGGCTAAGTTCACCGAGCTCATCGAAGCGGGTTTCACCGATACGTTTCGCCATACGCATCCCGACTTGACGGGGGCGTACTCGTGGTGGAGCTACCGGTTCAACGCCCGTGCCAACAACGCGGGATGGCGCATTGACTACTTCCTCGTGAGCGACGAGCTGGTGCCTCGGGTGAAAGCCGCTTCCATCTACGACGAGGTATTCGGCAGCGACCATTGCCCGGTTGCGCTCGAACTCGATATTTGAGAACGGGAATACGCTGCCTGTTTGTCGACGCTCGGTGCATCTCAATATGCGCCTTCAGCTGACGCGCTCGTATCTTGATGGCGAGTGTCCAAGAACCTCTTGCCCATCCGTTGAATATCATGAAATTCTGCGATTCACCCTGCTCGGGTGTGCTCGCGACGAGGGCATTTGGGCACAATGGGGTACGGAAGCGAAGGGAGATCATGAAGATGAAAACCAAAAGTACGATTATGTATATCGCTCTGCCGTATGTCATGAATGAAATGAAGTACGATCGGCATGTGCAGGTTGTCGGTGACAAGGCATCTCGAATGAAGTATCTCGATGCACTCGAAGAGGAGATCCGGATCACTGCCGAGGAGTATGAAAGCACTTGCTTTGAAGCCGTCCGCATAGGGGGCTCGAGCCCAAGCGTTATGGATCCGGATCGCATAGGGCGCATGCTGCAGCTTACGAAGAAGCTTTATGCGGTCGACCCCCGTGCTGAAGTTAGCATCAAGGCGATTCCCAATACGGTCTGTACGCCGAGCTTAACCGGATGGGCGTACGGTAATCCTACCCGCATGAGTTTGAAAATCGATTCGCTCAAGTCAGAGGAACTGCGAGCGCTTGGGCGGCCGTGGACGGTGCAAGATGTGCAGAATGCCATTCTCTTTCTTGATAAGTTCCACGTTGTGAATATCGACGCTCAGCTCATGTATGGCATTGATGGCCAATCGATAACAAGCTGGAGGCAGACGCTGCGATCCGTTCTCGATCTGGAGCCACTGCATGTTACTGTCTTGCCGATGCTAAGGAGTGGAAGTGTCGATGACGGCTCGGGTAACAGTCGGGATTTCTACGACGCTGCGCTCGATATTCTGATGCAACACGGGTTTGAGCATTATGCTGTCGGACGATTTGCGAAATCCGATCATCGTGATCTTTACCATAGCGCCTTGCTTGAAGGAGCCGATGTTGTCGGTTTCGGTCTGGGTGCTCGTTCGTTGAATGATGGGTTTGCCTATGCGAATACACCAGAATATGGCAAATATGTCGAAAACGGGAGTGATCCGTCTATGGCGATCGTCGATCCCCTTGCTTTAGAAGCCGAAGCACAGTTAGCGATACACGTTGATCGACGGGTGCGCTTAATGGACGGTTTTGATCTTGCGGTGATGGCGAATGATTTCGGCTGCGCGTTTCCTGCCAAGCTCAAACGAGGGATCGAAGCGTGGGTTGCTCGCGGATGGATTAGGGAAAGCGATACGATCATTCGATTGACCAATGAGGGAGCTTGCGCATGCAACGGGGGCGAATCCCTGCTTCGAGCATAAGGCTTTTTGCCCATACGGTTCGATGCCGCAGAAAAGGCCGCGATTAGCGGCCTTTTCTGCGGAGGACATTGTTAGATGTCGGATGACGCTATAAAGCCGCTACCGTATGACCGGCGAGCCATCCGTGGGTCATTGCCATGCCGACCGAGTTTCCGGCGAAGGGTGTGGAGTAGCCGATGCCGTAGCGACCGCCTAAGCAGTTGCCTGCAGCATAGAGCCCCCTGATTGGCTCCCATTCGGTGGTGAGTACATTCTGAGTCTCGTCGGCGACAAGGCCAGACATGGTGACCATGCGTGGCGAAGACCCGTGATCAAGTTCGGAGGTACCGCCGTAGAACGGAGGAGTCTCGATGGGGATCATGAAATCCTTGTCTTTGCCGTAATCGGTATCGCCTTCTGCTGCATGGCAGAGTTCGTTGTAGTGCGCGATGCTATCAAGGAATTCCTGCTTGGCCTCCCCTGTATAACCGAGGAGATCGGCGAGGCCTTCAAGGGTCTCGGAGGCGTACACCGTGGCCTGCATCATTTTGCGTTCTGCCAGTTTGGCCTGCGTGACCTGACTGCCCTCTTTGTTGTCGAGCTCAACGGCATCCATCGAAGCTTTCAGGCGATCCATGTAGTCATCCATGCCGAAGTTCGGGGCACCGTGATCAAGCGGAGCCTTGCCGATTGTTTCCTGCCAATTTGCGTCCGTAACATAACAAGCTAATCCAGCAGGCTGACGGAGGCATGTCTGCTGAAACTGGGCGATAGAGCCTTCGTTCATGAAGCGCTTTCCCTTTGAATTGAGCATCAGGAGCGGGGCTACGCCCCAAGGCCCCGACGCGCCGCCGCCCAAACCCATCCAGCCGCGTGGCGTTGGCTCAATCATACCGCCTGCCCAACAGCCCATCTTGTGGCCGATTCCGGCGCGTGAACCTTCGACGGTCCAGTCTTGGTCGGTAGCACCGGAACGCTCGCCCCATTCCATGCTTTCGTTCAAAAGCGCCCAGCACATCGCCGGATTGCCGATGAAATCGCCTGCGCACAGGATGACGCCTTTGTTCGCACTGAACTTTATGTATGAGCCATCAGCATTTTGCGCGATGAGCCCCGTAACCTCGCCTGCATCGTTTTGGACAAGTACTATACCGGTATGCTCGAAAAACCACTCGCCGCCATTCTCTTGCGTGTGCTGCACGATGTATTTGTGGATATACTCGATGTTGTTGCCCTGATATCCGTAGAATTGGATATTGCACGGCCAGGTTTTGTAACCGCCGCATTCGATAGGGTAGGACACATCCGCGCCGCTCCAGGCGGCTTGCGTGTTGCACAGCGGGTACTCGAACATGTTCGACATGTCGAAAGTGCCCTCGTCAGGCACATCCTGATCGGGGAGGAGGACGAGTGTGTCTTTCATGAATACGGCGCTGTCGTTAGCTTTGCGCTCGCTTTCGTAGCTGTCGTATATCTCTTTGTATCGATTGACCATCGCGCCGGAATTCTGAACAAACGAGCGCACGATGTCAGGGTTCACGCGTCCGGCGGAACGCTTGCAGAACTCCGAAACGATTTCGCCGGTGTTGTACGGACCGAATCCGCGTTCGATCAGAATGTTGGAATTCACGTGGCCGATATCCTCGCCGTACCATCCGCCCATGTTTTGGCCGGTTCCTTCTAGGTCGACAAAGCTGCTCCAGGGCTGCTGCTCGATAACGGCTACTGTGGCGCCTTCGTCAACAGCACCGCACGCCGCCATAAGGCCTGCATGTCCTCCGCCGAGCACAACAACGTCGAAGATTTTTTCTTCTGCGATGTCGGAGTCGGCGATAACGGGCGCTTCGCCGAGCCAATCGCCTGGGCCGCAGTATCCGTTAACGCGTGCGGATGAGTTTGCGGCACCCGTGTTGCCGGTTTCGCCAGCAGATGCTTCTTGTGCTTTCTCAGCTTGAGGCGAGCAGCCTGCAAGCCCCAGTGCGGCCAAGCTTCCTACGCCCGCAACGGTAGCGGCGTTCCTCAAAAAGCTTCTACGTGTCAATTCGCCCATGATAAACCCTCCTGTGTTTCCCTTGTTTGCCAGATGCTTGCCTATGCGTTCTAGGCGATTCTCACCATCGCATACGGTGGTATCGCGCGCTTCACCCTGGCGGTACGCTCGCTTTCGAAACAGGCGATTCACCCGACTGGGGTGAATCGTTGTGAGGCGAGATTCGCCTCTGCGTTGCAGGCGTTTACCTTAGAACAGCTGTGCTAGAATTGCGGGCAGACCGTGGCGGGCTATTATGCCGGGAGGGTTCAATGGGAGGGAAAACGAGTGCCTTCGTGAAAGGCAGCTTGCTACTCGATATATGCTCTTGTCTGCTGCTCTCGCTTTTCTGGGTATGGAACTGGGTTGCTTTTCAAAGTCCGACAAGCCTGCCGCTTGTGTTTGACGAGGGCTCGGTGACGATACCTTCGAGGGCGGTCTCCCTTCTGGCGTTTGCTCTCACCGGCTTCGGTTTGTTCGCTTGGCATAGGTTCAGGCCCGTGCGGCGGAGCGGCACGATATCGCGCATACTCGTGTATGCCGTTCCAGTTGCTGCTGCATGCGGAATGCTTGGGTTCGATATAATCGACGGTTTGTTCGATGGCGAATATACGAGCATCAATTTTCTATTTGCCGATGTTTGCATGGGGGTCGGGGGCGCGCTTCTTTACATGGAATTCGGCCTTTTCTTCAGTACCTTGGGGGCCAAGCGGTATAGGTTCGTTGTTATTTGCTGCATCGTTTCCGTTGTTGTATCGGTTCCCGTCTCAATGTCGCTTTTTGGGCGTGGAGTGCTCCGACAGGTGCTGACGGCGTTGATTTTGATCGGATCTGCACCGGCGCTGGCTGCGCTCTACAAGCGCTATCCTCTTTATCGAGCGACGGTTGGCGAAGTATCACGCATACCCGTTAAGTTCGTCGTGACGCTTCTGCTTGTTGGGGCTTCATATGGGCTCATGCAGGGTTTTTTTGCTGAATGGAATGCGGTCAGGATGATGAACCCCCTTTCAGCAACGGGCTTTGTGGTTGCGGCGGTTATCATGGCGTGTGCAGTGTTCTTATTCAAATTCGATTTCAACAGGCTTGTGTATCAGCTGGGTTTTCCGATTTTCGCATGCGGTTTTCTCATTACAGCGCTTGGAGAAATGCCAGGCCACATTGAGCCCTTTTTCGGCGTTTTGCTTTCGGTTGCGGGATATCGGTTCATCGAAATAACCATGTGGGTACTTTGCCTGTACCTCGCTGCCAATATGAAAGGACCCCTGAGGTGGTTTTTTGCGCTTTTGGGAGGAGCGCTGGCTTTCAGCGAAGCCGTCGGTCTTATGGTGTTCGAGCTGTCACCTGTCGGCTTCGCCTCGATGGAGTTCACGCTTGTCGCCTCGGTTTTGCTGGTAAGCGCTCTGTACCTTGTGACGGGTAAAGTTTCCTACGAGGACTGGGGTATTGTCAAACCAGGTTCATGGCAGCAAAATGACGAGGTTGCTCAGGCGTGCGATCTGCTGGCTGTGGAGTATTTCCTTACTGCTCGGGAGAAGGACGTATTCCTGCTTTTGGCTCAGGGGCGTAATCGGAAAGCTATCTCGGAAAAACTTGTGCTGTCTGAAAACACCATCAAGACGCACGCTTCCAATATCTACAGCAAGCTTGGCGTTCACAACCAGCAGGAGCTCATCGACGCAGTCGAAGCGCGCGAAGGTGCGAACGCCAAGCCAAGCATAGGTGGCGAAATCTAACCGTGCTACGCTTCCTCGATGAACTCCTCGCCGCGCAAAAGCTCCACCTCGAGCAGGTCGCCTTCCTGCCATCCCGCTTCGCCGATGGGCGAGATGCGCTGGGCGTTCGACACCATGCATTCGGCAAGCTCGCCTGCTTTGAAGTTGTGGAAACGGACTTCGTAGCCGTCCTCGGTGCGGAAGAGATCGCAGCGCCCGATGTTCGCCATTTTGGGTACGCTGCCCGAGGTGGCCGAAGCTTTTGCGGTGACCGTCGGACGCAATCGCCGGGGGATGCCGAGGATGCGCGCGGTGATGGCCTGCAGGCACCATTCGCATCCGTAGTAGGCGGCGAGCGTGGGTCCGGGCAGATCGACCACCGGCTTTCCGTCGGCAACCGCCATCATAAGCGGACGTCCGGGGACGGCGGCGATGTAATGGTGCACGACGGTGCCGCGCTTTTCGATCATGCGCACGTTGAAATCCTCTTCGCCGATTGCGGAGCCCCCGTTGATGACCACGGCGTCGGCAACGGCGAGCGCCTCCTCGAAAGCGCGCTCGAGTTCGGCGGGATCGTCGTGGACGATGGGGAACACGATCGGTTCGGCTCCGAACTCGATGAGCATATGCTTGACCATGAGACTGTTCGTGTCGACGTTCTGGCCACGGCGCGGTTTGGTACCTGCGGCGACGAGTTCGCTGCCTGTGGGGATGAACGCGATGCGCGGCTTGCGGCGAACGGGCACCATGGTGGCGCCGCCCATGGCGAGTGCGGCGAGATCGGTCGGGCGAATGACGGCTCCGGCGCTGAGAAGCGGAGTTCCCGCTTTGAGCGTTGATCCTGCTGGGCGCACACCCGAGCCGGGCTCGACTTCCACGTCGTCATCGAGGATGACGGATTCGTCGGGTTGAATGGCGGCTTTCTCGATCATGATGACGGCGTCGAATTCATCGGGGAAATCGTCGCCGGTATCGGCGCGCACGTAGTCGATACCGCGCTTCCAGGCGCTCGTATCGGGCAATCCGTCCTTGAACGCCGCTGACTTTACCGCGATGCCGTCGAACGACGAAGCCCGTACGACGGGTAGCGTGTTGGTTGAAACCATGTCGCGAGCAAGCACCCGCCCAATCGATTCGTCGAGCGTGACCAGCTCCGTTGCCCCTTGCGGCTCCCATGCCTCGAAGAAATCGGCAAGCGCCTCTTCCCGCGACGGAAACCCGTCCATGATCTTCTCTCCCACAATTCCTCCTATCGTCATGCGCATCGGCAACTCGATGACATCAAGCAAGGATACTCCAAATTTGAGAATAATTCATCTTGAAATATTATACTCATCACGATATATTATCCTAATCGAAAGATAGATTTGAGGAACCGCAGGAACCTGTCCTTTCGGTACAGGGCGCGAAGTGCAAGGCTCGAGTTCACGTTGGACGCCGCGCTGCGCAGGTTTGCATCATGCTCAGCGCGAATCGGTGCGGGATGTGCTCTGTTCGGCACAAGGTGCTGCTGCGGTTCGTTGAAGGCAGGTTCGCGCAAGACGGGAATGCCGCAACCGGTCGGGAGATGAGTTTGGGGATTGTGAAGAAACATTCGGGGGGAAGGGGCGGATTTAAGGGCGCTCCGATTATCGCCATTCTGACGATAATCCTTGTTGCCGCCGTGCTCGTATCGTTTACGCTCGGCCGCTACGACATGACCGTGCTCGACGTGCTTAAGGTCGCCGCCAATCAGCTGTTCGGGATGGAGACGTTTTCCGAATCGACGCATATTACCGTTGTTACGCAGGTTCGCTTCCCCCGCGTTATAGCCGCGCTCGTTATCGGCGCCACGCTGGCGGCTGCCGGCGCCAGCTATCAGGGGCTCTTCAAAAACCCGATGGTGTCGCCCGATCTGCTGGGCGCGTCGGCGGGCGCCGGTTTCGGTGCTTCGTTCGCGCTCTTGATGGGCGGCAACATGTACGTGGTGCAACTCTCCGCGTTCGTGTGCGGTATCGTGGCGGTGCTGCTCACCTACTTCGTAAGCACGGCGGTGAGCAAGGGCGATTCGATGACGCTCACCCTTGTGCTCACCGGCATGGTCGTAACGGCGCTGTTCCAGGCATTCATTACGATGACCAAGTACGTTGCCGATCCCGACGACAAGCTTCCTTCGATCACCTACTGGCTCATGGGCGGCCTCTCTTCGACGAGAATTGAGGATTTGCCCATGCTCTTGGCCCCCGTTATCGTCGGCATCGTTCCCATGCTCTTGTTCCGCAACCAGCTCAATGCGCTTTCCTTCGGCGACGAGGAAGCGCGTGCGCTCGGCGTGAACACGAAGTTCATCCGGGCGCTGTTCATCTTCTGCGCAACGCTCGTCACCGCTGCTTCGGTCGCAGCGGCCGGCATGGTGGGCTGGGTCGGTCTCGTGATCCCGCATCTTGCGCGCATGATCGTCGGGCCCAACCACAAAGTGCTGCTTCCCGCGTCGCTTCTGCTCGGCGCTCTGTACGTGCTCGTCATCGACGATCTGTGCCGCTGCCTGTTCGCCATCGAGCTGCCTTTAAGCGTGCTCACGGCGATCATCGGCGCACCGTTCTTCATCTATCTGCTCACGCGGGGAAAGAAGACATGGACATGAGAGAATTCGCACTCGAAAACGTAACCTGCGGGTACAAGGATGTGACCGTGCTTTCGGACGTGTCCTTCTCCATCGGGCCCGGCGAGGCGCTGTGCCTGCTCGGACCGAACGGAGTGGGCAAGACCACGCTCTTTCGCAGCATGCTCGGGTTCTTGAAGCCGTTCGGCGGCAGGATCACGCTCGACGGCGACGACATAGCAACCTGGTCGTCGCGTACGCTTGCGAAAAGAATAGGCTACGTGCCGCAGAACCATACGCCGCCGTTCGCCTACCCGGTGCTCGATGTGGTCACGATGGGCAGGCTTTCGCGCATCAGCCCGATCGCTTCGCCCTCGAAGCGCGATACCGAAAAGGCAGCCGAATGCCTCGAGCGCTTGGGGATCAGCCACTTGGCCGATAAGCTCTACACCCAGATCAGCGGCGGCGAGCGCCAGATGGTGCTCATCGCGCGCTCACTCGCTCAGGAACCCGAGGTTCTCGTGATGGACGAGCCGACCGCAAGCCTCGACTACGGCAACCAGGTCAAGGTGCTCCGCCAGATATCGCATTTGGTGAAAGAAGGCATCTCGGTCATCATGACCACCCATTTTCCCGATCACGCGTTTCTGTGCGCCACCAAGGTGGGCCTCATCACGCGCGATTGGGTGCGCTTCGGAACACCCGATGAGGTGGTTACCGAGGATTCGCTCAGGGAAACCTACGGTGTGGACGTGCGCATCGTCAAAGAGCACACGTGCACATGCGGAACGCTCAAGGGATGCGTGCCCATCGTCGAATTCGCCGCAGGCGATACGTCGGGGGAGCGTGCGCGGCTCGAGCACGAGAAGGGCACCCCACGGCAGCGGAGTCATGTTGCCGTGTGTGCATAAAGCCGAAGACGGCCCTCGTGCAACAGCGTAGGGTCATGCATCGGAAGCACTACCTACAGGGAGAGATGAAAGGATTTCTATGAAACGCAAGATAGTAGCGCTCATCATGGCGTGCATGCTGGCGCTTCCTCTGGTTGCGGGTTGTTCGAGCAACAACGAGCAGCAGCCTGCGGAAAACAAAGAGGAGCAACAGCAGCAGGCGGAGCCGCAAGCCACCGAACGTGAGATCACCGACATGGCGGGCCGTACGGTAACCATTCCGACCGAAGTGAACTCGGTGTATTGCGCCGTGCCGACCGGCGAGGCCATGGTGGCCACGCTTTCGCCCGACAAGATCATCGGCTGGGTGAACGAGCCGACCGCAGCGGCCATGGAGTACCTGCCCGAAGAGCTTGCTTCGATGCCCGTCATCGGCGGCTGGATGGGTCAGCAGGTAACGGCCAACATGGAAGATATCATCACGCTCGATCCCGACGTCATCATCTATGTGGGCACCGACGGAACTCTCGGCAACGACGATGTTCCCGATCAGATCCAGAAGGAAACAGGCATTCCGGTCGTCTGCGCGTCGAGTGCCCTCGAGCGTACCGCCGAGGTCTACCGCACGCTCGGCGATTGGATCGGCGAAGCGGAGCGCGGCGAAGAGCTCGCGACCTACTACGAGACCAAGCTTGCCGATGTGGTGAAGAAGATCGACGCCATTCCCGATTCCGAGCGTCCGAGGGTGTACTACGCCGAGAACTCCGATGGCCTTGCCACCGACCCGACCGGATCGTCGCACACCGAAGTGCTCGACTACTGCAAGGTTACCAATGTTGCCGACGTCGAAATGAAGTCGGGCCAGGGCCGTACCGAGGTTTCGATCGAGCAGGTTATCTCGTGGAATCCCGAGCTCATTTTATGCCATTCGGGTTTCGTGCTTGCCGATGACATCATGGAGAACCCGCAGTGGGCCGACATCCAGGCCGTGAAAGACGGCGAAGTGTACACCACGCCCGCCGTGCCCTTCAACTGGTTCGACCGTCCGCCGAACGTCATGCGCCTCATGGGCATCCAGTGGTTCGCAACCGTGTGCTATCCCGATATCGACATCGACATCGAACAGGAAGTGAAGGATTTCTACAAGCTTTTCTACCGTGTCGACCTGTCCGATACCCAGGTAACCTCGCTGCTCAACCAAGATCAGCTGAGCTTCGAGTAACCGCTGGGGATCGATGGAATCCAAACCATTGCAGCAAACCGATGAGCCGCCCTGCCCGACAAGGCGGCTCATGGCCATTCCGGGTGTCTTCTACGGAGGAGGCTGCTCGTACATGGCATGCCGCGGGCTCATGATGAGCGGTATCGAGGACGTGCTGCTGATAACCCACGGCCCGGTGGGATGCGCATACTTTTCGGGCATCAACGGCTATCGAGGCGCGGATGGGGCCGAGCGCCCCGCGCATATCGCGCGGACCTTCTCGACGCATATGGATGAAACCGATGTGATCTTCGGCGGCGAGGAAAAGCTCGCTCGCGCCATCGACGAAGCGGTCGAGCGCTATGCACCCGAGGCCATCGCCATCTGCGCGACGTGTCCGGTCGGGCTCATCGGCGACGATATCGAGCAGGTCGCACGCGATGCGGCCGAGCGAAACGGCGTCGATATCCTGCCGCTTTCGTGCGAGGGATTCAAAAGCGAGCCGGGGTGGCTGCACGGAGGCAAGCAGATCCTCGACAATTGGGTTGGGCGCGAAAGCCGCAGGACGGGCGAGTTCCCCATCCATTTCATGAGCGAAGCGTGCGGAGACGATCGTGCGCGGGAGATGAAAGACATCTTCGGGCGTGTCGGCTACGACGTGGTGTGCTCGCTCATGGGCATCACCACCTACCGTGATATCGTGCGAAGCCATGAAGCGAAGCTCGTCGTGCTCGATTCGGGCAAGGCGATCGACGAGGTGCCGCTCATGTACCGAGAGCGGTATGGTTCGGGGTTCATGCGCGTCAACCTGACCGGTATCGGCAACATCGCTGCATCGCTTCGTGCGATGGCGGCGTTTTTCGAAGACGAGGGCTTAGCCGAGCGAACCGAGCAGGTTATCCGCGAGGAGTGCGCGCGCATCGAACCGGTGCGTGCGCGGTGCCGCGCCGATTTCGATGGCATGAGGGTCGCTGCGTTCGAGGACATCTTCCGCAGCAACGATTTTGCGGTGCTCTCGAGCGAGCTCGGCATGGATGTCATCATGGTCGCTCAGGATTACGAGGCCGAGGTGTATACCGAAGAGGGCTTCACCGTGCATGTGCCGTGTTCGTTGGCGGACGAGCTCGGCAAGTCCGAGTTTCGCGCGTTCGGGTTCGACGATGCCCAAACGGTAACGCGACTGCCCGGATGCCCCGAGATCGACTATCCGAAGCGGGCCTTCGCCTGGCTGCGCGTAAAGCTCGATCGCGCACAGGTGAGCACGCTCATTGCGCTGCTCGCCCCCGATCTGTGCTTTGCTGGAATCGGGGAGCGGTTCGGCTACGCGAGCGCCACCATGCGCTCGGAGAAGTTCCTTTCGGATGAGCGGGGGACCGACTACATGGGGTTCGACGGCTTCGAGCGGTATGCGAGGGATTTGGCGCAGGCGCGCGATCTGTCGCATTGGGTGTTGGATCAGCCGTCGTGGATGAGGGGATGGGAAGCACGATGACGGGAAACGCTAGCCAACCACGCTCGCTCTGCATCGATCCGCTCAACCCGTGCGCGCCCATCGGGGCCATGTACGCCGCTTTCGGGGTGCATGGCGGATTGCCGCTTTCCCACGGTGCATCGGGGTGCTGCCGTTTCCAGCGCATGGAGCTGGCGAAGCACTTTCAGAAAACCGTGCACGTGCCCTCGACGCTTTTACGCGATCGAGCGGCGATGTTCGGGGGCGAACTCGAGGTTGTCGAGGCGGTGGAAAACGTGTTTCGCCTGTACGATCCCGAGGTGCTCGTGATAAGCACCACGTGTTTGTCCGAGACGATCGGCGACGATATGGGCGGCATCGCAGACAGGCTCGAGGTGCCAAAGAACAAATCGGTCGTGTGGGTTTCGACGCCGGGGTACGCCGGCTCTCAGCTTGCAGGCTACGGTGCAACCGTTGCGGCGCTCATCCGCCAGCTCGGCGGCAGCGCGTCGTCGGTTGCTGCGACATCCTCCGCACCGGCTGCTGCGTCTGCGCGCCGCCTGTGCCTGCTTCCCGGGTGGCTCAACCCGTGCGACGTCGATGTTGCCGTGGGGTATGCCGAAGCGTTTTTCGACGAGGTGACGGTGCTTCCCGATGCGCGGGGCGTGTTCGATTGCAAGACGCCCGACGACCCGTCGTGCTATGCGCCCGGCGGTACGCCGCGCACGGAGATCGAACGGGTTTCGCAGTGCTCGTGCGGGTTGGCGCTCGGCTACGAGGCAACGGCGGAAAGCGCTTGCGCGCTGCGCGAGGTTGCGCCCGCCACCACCGTGGCCGAACTGCCGCTTCCCTTGGGCATAACGGCGACCGATCGCATGATCGCAGCGCTCGTTGATCTGTCTGGACGAGAGGCGCCCAGCTGGATCGTGCGCGAGCGGAAGCAGGTCATCGATTGCTTGATGCAGGTGGCCGATCAGCTCTACGGCAAGCGCATCCTCGTGTGCTGCGATGCCGATCAAGCTGCGGCAGCGGCTTCGTTCGCTGTCGATGCGGGTATGGTGCCGAGCTGCATTGCGGTTGGCGATACGACGGCTGGTTTCGAGGATCGGTTGCGAAGCGAGGTGGCCCTGCCGAAGGATTGCGCGGTGCTTACGGGCGTCGATCGCCAAACGGTCGAAGAGCACGTTGCTTCGAATCCCGTTGATCTGGTGCTCGGCGATACGCGCAACAAGCGGCTGGCTGCGCGCGAGGGCGTTGCGCTTGTGAGGATCGGATTTCCCGTAGTGGATCGGCCTCTTTCCTATACGGAGCCGATTGCGGGGTATCGCGGCGCGCTTGCGCTTTTACGGCGCATCGCCTGTGCGCTTGTCGACGCGGGGGAGCGCGGCATGGCACCCGAGGATCTCTCGATCTCACGGTATTTTTAAGCAAGGCGTATGCGCCGGATGCTCAGCATAACCGGCGCACGGTAGGACGAAAGGCAAGGATGCGCAATGGGAGAACAACTGCTTCGACAGATCGCTTTCTATGGCAAGGGAGGCATCGGTAAATCGACCACCAGCCAGAACATCGCCGCGGCGCTCGGCGAAGCGGGACTAAAGATGCTCGTGGTGGGATGTGATCCCAAGGCCGATTGCACCTCGCTTTTGACCGGCGAGCTCTTCCAGGAAACCGTGCTCGAGAAAGTGCGATCGCAATCGCGCAACGCGGCCCCCAATGCGCCCGTCGAGGGCATCGTCCATACGGGGTTCGCCGATATCGCCTGTGTTGAATCGGGCGGACCCGAGCCGGGCGTGGGGTGCGCGGGACGCGGTATCATCTGCGCCATCGAGCTCATCGAACGGCAGGGCATCATCCACGACGGGCTCGACTACGTGTTCTACGACGTGCTCGGCGACGTGGTATGCGGCGGGTTCGCCATGCCGATTCGCGAAGGCAAGGCGCAGGAGATATACCTGGTAACGAGCGGTGAGATGATGGCGCTTTACGCGGCGAACAACATCGCGACGGGCATCCTCAAGTTCGCCTCTTCGGGACGCGCCCGCTTGGGCGGCGTCATCTGCAACTGCCGAAACGTGGCAGGCGAGGTGGAGCTCGTGCAGACGTTTGCCGAGGAGCTGGGCACGTCGGTTGTCGGCGTGATCCCGCGCGACAACATCGTTCAGCAAAGCGAACTCAACAAGCAAACGGTTATTCAGTATGCTCCGACAAGCGAACAGGCCGATGCCTACCGCGCGCTCGCGCATGCGATCGAGGTCAACGAGCGGTTCAGCGTACCCACGCCGCTTTCGCGCGAACGCCTGCGCGAGCTCGCGTTGAGCATTGCCGAGCGGGCGGCGGGCAAATAGGATTATCGATCCGATGTGCGCCGCGGCATGTGGCGGTAAGGTTCCCTGGCAAGGAAAACCGTGTGTTTGAGGGAGGACCGTCATGGCACAGATCATCAAGCCGCTCTATACGCCGCGCTACGTTCCGTCGGGCGAGGAGATGGCCGTTATCGATACGAACAAGGGCACCATCCGCGTGCAGCTCAAGGGAAGCGACGCGCCCGCTACCGTAGGCAACTTCGTCGAGCTCGCCTGCAAGGGATTCTACGATGGGCTGAACTTCCACGGTCGCAAAGAGGGCGATGTGGTGGTGGGCGGATGTCCGATCACCCGTGCGCTTCGCCCGCAGCAGGTTCGCATGGCAGTGCGCGAGCAACTGCGCGGCATTCATCCGGGTGTGGGAGATCCCGGCTATGTAATCAAGGATGAATGGGAGCTCAACCCCCGCAACCGTCACGTTGAGGGTGCGCTTTCGCTCACCCATAAGGCGAAACCCGACAGCGGCAGCTGCCAGTTTTTCTTCTCGCTTGCCGACCATCCCGAATACGACGACAAATTCACCGTGTTCGGAAACGTCGTCGAGGGGCTCGACGTGGTGCATGCTTTGAGGATCGGCGACGAGATCAGAAGCGTTACGATCGAGGGAGCCCACGAACTGCCCGATGACGGTCTGATTCCCGAGACCGTTACCGTGCAGGGCGACGAGGGCGAAGAGGCGGTGCCGAACCCCGATTACCTCGCCATGCGGGCGCTCGGCGAGCTTCTGGGCAAAAAGGCTGCCATCTAGCTGCCGCGCAGAGCGCAGCAGCCCCCGTTCGCAGCGGGCGCTCTCGAAAGCGCTCTCGAGGTAGTGCCGGCCGGTCGATGCGCGCTGTTCGGCGCAGTCGGCCGGCCGTTTCGTTTTACTCTGCCGCCCGCTCCTGCAAGGCGATTTCGGGCTCCCACTCCTCCACGTAGTCGATGAGCTCCTGTTGCTTGTGGATGCCCGTTTTCTGGTAGATCTTCTCGATGTGGGTGCGGGCGGTGTTCTTCGCGATATGCAGATCGCGTGCCACGATCGAAAGGGTTCTGCCGCGCGCGAGAAACGTGAGCACTTCTTCCTCGCGCGGCGTAAGCCCGCATTCTTCGGCGATGCCGTTGCACTTCGCCTCGAGGGTGATGGCCGGCATCGTTTCGTCTTCGGCTTCTTCTTTGGGTGCTTCCGATTTCTTGCTGGGTTTCTTGATAGAGAGAATGGAGGCAACTGCGCTTTCGGGCAACACCATGAACGCGACGACGGCAAGGCAGAGGACCGAAATGAGGGCGACAGTTCCGATCGTTACGTCCCCGGCGTTTACGAGCGGGGTCAGCACGGCGCTGAGCACGTATCCTGCGGCCATGCCTATAAAGGTAAACGTCACGCCGATGCCGAACACGTAGGGTGCGGCGTTGCGGCCTATCCTGCGGGCGATTTCGCCGAACAGCACCCATGAGAGGATGTCGAACAGCTCGTAGCCGACGCTCACGGCCAAGACGGAGAAATAGGTGCGTTGTTCGAAGAGCAGAGCCATCGCTATCAAGCCGGCGATCATGATGGGCACCGAGAGCCGGTAGGCGAACGATACGTTCATGCGGTCTTTGAGCAGAAACGAGATGGCGAGGAATATGGCGCCCACGATTACAAGGCTGAACGCGCCGCTGCCGCCGACCATGGCGAACGGGTCGTCGCCGCTTATGGGAAAGGCGTCGAATATCCGAACGAGGAACGAGAACACCATGATCGACAGCATGAGCTTCGCGGAGTCTTTGCCGAGCCTCATGCGGTCGCGCAGCACGCCGTGCTCGTCGGGGCTGATGATCGAATCGGCCACGTCGTCTTCTACCATGCCTTCGGGCAGCCCCGTTTTCCATTCGATCTTGCATCGCTTGCATTCGAGTACGAGCAGCAGGAGCGAGAGGATCGGGATGACGACGAAGGTGAGTTGGTTATCGGTTGAGGACATGGCGAGCACGATGCCCGTGACGATGGCGGCAGCCGGCGCGCAGGCGAGCGAGAAGAACAGGTTTTGAGCGGCGAAGCGCTCGCCCCAGATAACCTGGAGCAAACCGGCTCCCGCACCGCCGATGATGAGCCCAAGTAAAAGCAGAGTCGACGAATCGAGCCACGCTGCGGCCGGTATGCAGACGGCGGAACCCAATATGAGCCCTGTCATAACATCGGTCAGACGCTCGTGCATGCGCGGCAGGCTGCCGACGAACCGCGTCATGGCCATGGCGGTCAGCGATGCCGAAGCCGCGCCCGCCAGCAAGAACACCCAATCGGTCCGCGGGCCGAAGCTCGCAACCGATGCCGAAAGGCACGATACGATCCATGCGCGGCAGAGGCCGAACCCCACGATCACCATAACGTAATCAACGAGGTCTCCCTTGATGCCGAGCAGTTTGGCGCCCGCGCTTTGCTCCCCTTGTGATCCCATGCTCTCCCCTGAAAACAAACGTAGTAAGTGCAAGCCTATCGACGTCTGGCACGGTAATCCCAACGATTACCAGATCAGTTTACTATACCTACCTCGATGGCTTGGGCATGATACTACCTTCATCGGCGAAAATAATCACTCGGATTATCGATCCGATTGACGGGTAAAACCCCAGTTCAAAAATCAAAAAATAAAATAATGGAAAATCACATCCATTATACGGTGCTTCTTTTCGGCGCCCTTCCTACAATGACCCCCGCTGTCGGGCAGATTGTCCAACAAGGAGGAGGACGCCGTCGCGAGGGAGTGACGATCACTAGTGGTCTGCCCGTCTTATCCAAGGAGGAACTATGAGCGAAGGATTGTCTCGTCGTAATTTCCTGAAGGGTGCCGCTGTCGCCGGTGCTGCCATCGCCGGATCCGCCGCATTGGCGGGCTGCGCGTCGGGCGCTTCGGGATCTGCGGCGCCGTCGGGTGATTGGCTGCCGAGTTCGTGGGACTACGAGACCGATGTCGTCGTCGTCGGATACGGCGGAGCGGGCATGTGGTCTTCTCTCGTCGCCGCCGACGAAGGCGGCTCGGAAGTCATCATTCTCGAGAAGGCTCCGGTTGAGGGCGGCGGGAACAGTCGCATCAACAACGGCGAGTGGACGGTCATCAAAGACGAGAAGGTATTCCGCGATTACTGCGTTGCGTTCGGCCACGGCCTCATCGAAGAGGATATGATCGACGCCTACATCGCCGAAGCGGTTCGCCATACCGAATACGCCGACAAGTACGGCATGACCTACGAGGTCGCCGAGCAGGCGCTTGCGGGGACCATCCCCGAGTACTGGTTCCTCGATGACGGCAAGTACGCCGGGTGCATCGGCGTTTCGAGCGTCGACGGCTTCGGCATGACTACGTTCCACGAGCTCGAGGCAACGCGCGCCGATCTCGGTCTGCCGATTCAGATCCTGTTCGGCTGCACCGAAGAGCATCTGATCCAGAACCCCGAGAACAAGGAAATCGTCGGCGTGAAGTTCCTCGAGAACGGCACCGAGAAGACGGTTAAGGCTCGCAAGGGCGTCTGCATGTGCACGGGCGGCTTCGAGTTCAACGAAGAACTCAAGAACACCTACCTGAGCATCTACCCCTTCAAGT
Organism: Raoultibacter timonensis; assembly: GCF_022845715.1. NCBI lineage: Bacteria > Bacillati > Actinomycetota > Coriobacteriia > Eggerthellales > Eggerthellaceae > Raoultibacter > Raoultibacter timonensis. The sequence goes on along the minus strand of NZ_AP025564.1, from coordinate 3,811,571 downwards.
TCGAAGGCTGGGAGTGGAACACCGGCGACGGCATCCGCATGGTCGAAGAAGTGGGCGCCAAGCTCTGGCACATGAACATGGTCATCTCCACGACCGCCATGTGGACCCGCGATCCCGACTACGATTTCGCGATCTTTGCCGGCCCGCAGTCCGATGCGTTTTTCACGGTGAACCGTCTGGGCAAGCGCTACCAGAACGAATCGAAGACCGGCGGCACCGCGCACAACGGCTGGCATACGCTCATGTCGTTCAACGATGCCATCGACGATTACGACCGCATCCCCTCGTGGCAGATCTTCGACCAGAAGGGCATCGACGGCGGCCCGATGGGCAGCCAACAGGGCGGTTGGTTCGAGTGCGGAAACTACACCACCGACCTTCCCGACGAGCTGCGCGCGTGGGACGGCTGGTCCGACGACAACCAGGTCGAGATCGATCGCAAGTGGGTGCTCAAGGGCGATACGCTTGAGGACCTCGTCAAGGCCATCCAGGAATACGACCACTGGATGGATCTCGACAACCTGAAGGCCACGTTCGAAGAGTACCAGGCCTTCTGCGACGCCGGCAAAGACGCCCGCTTCGATCGCGAGCTCACCGTCGAGGACAACAAGCTCACCGAAGAAGGACCCTACTACGCCATCTCGATCTACCCCGGTTCCTGCTCGACGCTTGGCGGCCCGAAGAAGAACGCGAACGCCCAGGTGCTCGATCCTGCCGGCAACGTGATTCCGCGCCTCTACGCCGCGGGCAGCTTCGGCAACTTCCAGGCTCACAGCTACGGTATCACGGGCGGCAACAACTCCGAGAACATGGTATGGGGCCGCATCGGCGGACGCCACTGCGCCGGCCTCGAGCCGTGGGACGCTGCCTCCAAGTAAGGCGTTGTACGAACGGACCGTTGCATTACCAGGTTTAACGGCCAAGCGATGAGCGAAGGTTCGGCCGGTCGTCAGATCGGCCGAACTTCAAGCATGATAGGAAAGCAATGACGAACGCAACAACGAAAACCACCAACAAGGCGCTCGCGGCAATGGCCGTTACGGTCATGGTGCTGGCGCTGACCGTTGTTCTCGGGCTGGTTGTGGGATGCTCTCCGCAGGAAAGCAAGCCGAGCTCTTCGGACGAGCCGACCCAAAAAGAGGATCCGATGGCAACCCAGGCAGTGGATTGGACGATGGACATCGATTGCCAAACCTGCCATACGACCGAGTCCGGGAGCATGGCCGATGCGGGCATCCCGCAGGCATCCGAGCATGCCGATCTGCAGTGCGTGCAATGCCATACCGAAGAGACCGTGCTGAAGACCGCGCACGAAGGTGTGACCTACGCGGACAAGCCCGCTTCGAAACCGACGGTCATTACCGTCGACGCCGAGACGTGCCAGAGCTCCGATTGCCATGGAACGATGGAGGAGATGGCGGTGATCACCGCCGACAACCAGGATTTCAAGGACGAAAAGGGCAAGGTTCAGAACCCGCACGACTATCCGAGCAACGAACAGCACGATACGATGAACCCGACGTGCACCGATTGCCACAACATCCATTCCAAGGATCTCCAGAAGGATGCGATGATGTGGTGCGCTCAGTGCCATCACAAGGGCGTGTTCCAGTGCGGAACGTGCCATGAGCTGCGCGAGCGTGCAGTATAGCGGTTAACCGCAAAGCAAAGGCTTGATAGCTGCTATTCGAGCCCGAAACAAGAACTACCCCTCGCGAGAGACCCGGCAAGCCCTCCCTTCTGCCGGGTCTCTCTATTTGGGCGAACGAATCGGCATTGTTTTATGTCGGGTTGTTCGCCCTGGCTTCTGCTTTGGCAGGATATAGGGGTTTGCGCGATAGGTATATCGCCTGGCTGCATCGTCCTTGAACTACCGTCGCCGAAAGCAGGTTTGACGCTATTCGGCGGTTTGCCGGGTCCGATGCTTTTCGGTGTACATTGCTTGATCCGCGCGATGTACGAGATCGTTCAACGTGAATGGAGCCTCGCTCCAGCAGCAGCCGACAGCAGCGGTTGCCGTGATCTTGCGATCCTCTGCGAGCGCGTCCATGTGGCTCTTCCATCGCTCGACGAGCTTGGGCAGCTCGTCCTCTTCGCCGTTGCATGCCACGACAAGGAACTCGTCGCCGCCGTAGCGGTAGCCGTGAATGCGATCGTCGGTTATCGACAGGATGCTGTCAGCTACGATCCGCAGCAGCGTATCGCCCTGATCGTGTCCTTGCGTGTCGTTTACGGTCTTGAGGTGGTTCACGTCGAAGAACAAAACCCCGCAGGAGGAGAGCACCTGATACTTGCTCGCTTTCATGCGTGCGAGCTTTGTTCGATTGAACAGCCCGGTCAACTCATCGTGTTCGGCCATTTCGCGCTCTTCGGTCGCCAGCTGCTCGGTCAAGTCAGTATAGTAGCCGCTGAGCAGCAGATTGTCATCTCGATCGTCGGTAACGCGATAAAACGCTTGCATGGGAACGTAACTGCCGTCGCCACGGATGAGGCGAAGGCGCAGCGTTATCGTTTCACGGGTGGTGATCAGCCTTTCCAATGCCGCCTTTGCCATTGCGTTATCGTCGGGATGGACGCCTGTGAAACCGTCGGTGCTGTAGAATTCGACGCACTCGTCGTGGCTCATACCGCTCATGCGGCAGAACTCCTCGTTGATGAAAATCGGCACCGTTCTACCGTCGGGGCTGACCCTCTGCTGGACGAATCCTCCGGGCATGTCGTTCATGATGTCCTGTAGGACGCGGTTGTCGTGGAGTATCTGAGCCTCGCTATCGCGTCGCTGGAGTATGGCTGTTATGTAATCTCCGAGACTTGCAAGGTGATTGACGTGCGTGATGTTTCGTGCAGGGTTGTCAACGCCCATGAAACCGATGAGCTTCGTACCGGTTAAGAGCGGAACGAGAATAATGCCGTGTATACCCTGATCGGTGATGATGTTGCTTTCGTTGAGGCCACTCGTTGCTATCCTGTGCACATTGTCAAGGCTGATGGTTCCACCCGCTCCTAAAACGTTCAGGGCGTACTCCTGAAGAGAATACGGCACGTGTTGCAAACCGTCCTTTACCGAGGGCACGCCTTGTGCGCAGGATTCGTAGGTGTTGTTTGACTCCTGATGCGCGTCATCGAGTTCGAAGATGTACGCTCGATCGCCATCGAAGTACTCGCGTGTTTTTTCAAGCGTCTGGTGAATCGCATCGTCTGAGTCGGTGGTGCCTACCAGCAGGTAGCGGGAGGTTTCGTTGAGGAACCGAAGCTGCTCGTTTGTTTCCTGCACCTGCGCTTCTGCTCTGCGCTGGTCGGCAAGGGCGACGCTCGGAACATCGCCGGCTGGCGCGCAGGAGCTAGCGCGGCGCAGGGCGTTCTGTATGCGGGTGCGTGCAAGCCGAGGGCTGGTGGTTTTGGCGATAACGTCCTCGGCCCCCTGATCGAGGGCTGCGCATTGTGCTTCTTCGCTGCCCGTCGATTCGAGTGCGAGGATCGGAAGCCGGGCAAGGCTCTCGGTGCTTCGCAGGTTTTCAAGGAGCTTGGGGCACTCTGGCGCCGAGAAGTCGCAGAAAATCGCGGCAACCGGTTCGTTGCGCACAATTTCAAGTGCGATATCGACATCTGGTGCATACTCCGTGCAGTAGTCGGGTTCGAGCATATCGCGCATGGCTTCGTAGTCAGTCGGCGGGCAGCATGTGAACAGCAGTACCGCTCTCGGACTTTCTTCGACCGCGTTTACGCCGATCATATCTACCCTCTTCTTGCTGTGGCTCGGATAATGTTGATCCAATTATACATAGTTAGGGCCTTCGGATACCCTTGGGACAGCAAGTAACGCACGCTGCGCGATACCGGCTATCCCTGCGCATACGGTTGGGCGTGGAGTTGTTCCCCACGGGTGTATGCTGGTGTACTGCCGGTGCGTGGTATGATGCTCGGGTGCAATGGGAGCGACGGAAAGGAATCGAGCGAGTCGATTATGGATGCAGCGAAGATAGAACAGGGAGTGCGGCTGATACTCGAGGGAATCGGGGAGGATCCCGATCGCGAGGGATTGCAGAAGACGCCGGAACGCGTGGCGAAGATGTACGAAGAGGTGTTCGCGGGCATGACGGAGGATCCCTCCGAGCATTTTGAAACGCTGTTCGACGAGCATCATGAGGAAATGGTGCTGGTGCGCGACATACCCTTCTACTCCATGTGCGAGCATCATCTCGTGCCCTTTTTCGGCCTCGCCCATGTTGCTTACATTCCCGCGGCGAACGGTCGTATCTGCGGGTTGTCGAAGCTCGCTCGCTTGGTCGATGCATTCGCGAAGCGCCCTCAGGTTCAAGAGCGCCTGACGTCGCAGATAGCCGACACTCTGGTCGAGGAGTTGAACCCGCAAGGAGTGATCGTGGTGCTCGAGGCCGAGCACATGTGCATGAGCATGCGCGGCGTGAAGAAGCCCGGTGCTCGCACGACCACAAGCGCCGTTCGCGGCGTGTTCGAGCGCAGTCAGGCAACGCGCAACGAGGCGCTCTCGCTCATCTTTGCGCCGCACCGCTCGATGTAGGCGCCTTTGCGTTTGGTGTGCGCCGCAAAGAGCGCGCCGTGTCGTATGCCGTTTTGCGGTATAGTGAATCGGAATTCTGCAGCATCACGGAAAGGGTTTTGGTATGAAGTGCGTCGTATCGGTTTTGGGCAAGGACAGAAGCGGCATCGTTGCCGCGGTTTCGAACGTGCTCGCGCAGTGCGGGGCAAACATCGACGACATCAGCCAGACGATCCTCGACGACATCTTCTCGATGACCATGCTCGTGACGCTCGATACCGAGGTTGCCGACTTCAACACGGTGCAGGAGCGCCTCGAGGCGGTCGGCGAAGACCTTGGCGTGCAGGTGATCACGCAGCGCGAGGACGTCTTCCAGTTCATGTACAAGGTGTAGGCCTAGCCTTCATTTTTCTGATAGTTTGCTAGGGCGGTTTGGCGTGCTTGCAGAAATCGGCCTATTTCCGATTAGCCGTGCTTAACCGTTTCTCTTCGGTTCCGATTGCATCCTGGAGCTCTCGCTTGTTGTGGACGTCAAGTTTGGCATACGTGCGCTTAACGTGTGTTTTGACGGTGTCTTTGGACAAGAAGAGATCGTCGGCGATGCTTGCAATGCTTCTTCCACGCGAATACCTGCCGATAATATCCTGCTCTCGTGCGGTCACACCATATTTTTCACAGAGCGATGCAAGCGCCCTATCGGTTTGGTTTTCGGAGACGGATCCGACCGTACCGGTTGAATCATTCGCAGCCGCTTTCTCGGCTCTCTCTGTTCTTTTGAGCAGGGGGTAGAACTCGGCAACCGTGGCGACAACGAATATGAGCATAAAAACAAACGAGAACGCCATAAAGGAAAACTTATCGAGGGCGAGGTTCTCGAAGAAGAAGAGACCGATCACGTTTCCGATTGCAAGCATGACTAAGGCGATACCTTGGTAGGCCCCCAAGCCGATTGCTCGATCGACGTTCGTTTTTCCGAACGAGCGGCACGAAACATAGAGCATCGATTGGAAGGTGACAAGCCAAATACTCGAAAAACTCCGAATGAGATCAGTAGCCTCGTTCCAAAAAAATGCAGTGAGAATGAGCACTCCCAGAAAAGCAGCGAGGGTTCCAATCGAAAAGGAACGTATAGAAACCTTTCCATCGGTAACGGCCATCACTGCAAGGAAGACGGCAAGCGCGAATATGCACCAAGAGCCAATCTGGGGACTCAGGAGCCAGAGGGATCCTTCGATATTCGCTCCGATCCTGAACCAAACTCCTATCAGGATGAGGAACAGCGCTATCGCTCCAAGAAAAAAGAACGATGGGGAGCTTTCGGAATGCTGTCGAAACCACGCTTTCGATCTTGCGATGAAGTTGTCTGCTCCAACGTGCGTTGACGGTGTCATGCGCGACAAGAAGCCCTTTTGCCGCATCGGGAAGTAGATGATGAGCGGAACAGCAATTCCTGTAAGTGCGTTTACTACCGGCTGGGCATCTGCGGCGACGATAAGCATGCCGTAGGCATACGAGATGATGAAACCGATAGGCACGATGCAGTAGATCGATTTATGCGAAGAGAAGGAGTACAGGCAATATGCCGAGCAGACGATAAGAAATCCCGAGTAAAGGCTATAGGAGATGCTTGCCGCAAGGGGCAACATGACGCCTTGCGATACGATGCCGGTCGTTTTTACCGTGATTGCAAAAACCTGAAGCACGAGCATTGCAATGAAAAGGGGGAGCGGAACCCTTTTCATTTTGTTCAGCACCAGAGCAAAGAGAATGCAGGAAATCCCTCGAGCCAAAACTTCGACAAATGCGGTTAACCGCAGATCGAGCAAAGCATTTGAGAAGCCGACGTAGCTTGTGCCCCAGTACAAACCGAATGCGATGCAGCATGCGATCAGGATAGCGGTGTTCGCTCGTTTTGAAACCGCCATGTCTCCCCCCTGGCTTTGACGTTCGTTCACCGAGGTTGAATTGTACCGCATCTTTGGTTTCAGAAAATATCTATTGCCGTTTTGATGGCATATACCCTTTTTCGGGTGACGAAAAAAACCTCGTGAAACGCGAATGACGAAATACGGGGGACGCATCGATCCTGCTGCGTTTCTATCCTTCACGGTACGTGCAAAAGCATGAACGCAGTATACGTTTCAGGAGGAAAACATGGGAGAAGTAACACGTCGTAACTTCCTTAAGGGAGCATTAGCGGTGGGTGCAGTGGGTATTGCGGGTACGGCGCTTACAGGCTGTTCGAACGCAGAGGCATCTGCGTCGAGCGATATGCCGAAAAGCTGGGACAAAGAAGTCGACGTTCTGATCGTCGGGGCCGGCAGTGGGCTGGCTGCCGGAGTCAAGGCCGCCGAAGCGGGCGCAGACGTGCTGATTGTGGAGAAGTCGGATCATCCGGGCGGCTTCTGGATGGCTTCTGGCGGTGGCTGCACTATGGGCGGTAACAACATCGTTCAGCAACGTGCTGGCGAGACCGATGATAACGAGACGTGGTTTGAGGACGAAATGTTCTCTTGCAGCTATCGTGGCGATGCCGACATCATGCGCACGCTTGTCGAGCGCGGCGCTGAAACCGTCCAGTGGATGGAGGATTTGGGTCTGAAATGGGGGGATCTGTCTCAGGGGTTCCTCCGCGGGAAGACCAAGCGCGGTTTATGGCCGGTCGAGAATCCCGGTGTGTACGTTGGCGGTTGGGGCACGGGTAAAAATGCAGGTATTTGCTGGACGCAGGTTTGGGAGAACCGCTTGAACGAGCTCGGAGTCCCCATTCTCCTTGAGCACAGGATGACGAAGCTTTACCGAGAGGTCGATGGTCCCGTCGTGGGAGCTGAAATCGAAACGAAAGACGGGATCACCAACATCAAAGCGAAAAAAGGCGTTGTTGTGGCTACCGGCTCTTGGACCGACAACGATCACATGGTGAAAATGTACGACCCTCGGGCAGCAGGGGAGTTCTGCTATGGCGATGGCGGCATTCCGGCTGACGGCACCATGTTCAACGAAGAAACCGGCGACGGCCAAATTGCCATTGATGCTATCGGCGGTATTCTTACCGACATGTCCTATGTTTCCTATCTCTGGATTTGGTTCGGTCAAAAATCATTTTGGAGCTGGGGAGAGGAGCCGCTTGACTGGCGCGACAACAAAGGCTGGGAGCGCGGAAAAACTTTGGGAACGGATGCTTTTTTCGAAAACGGCATTGTGGTGCAAAGCGAAGGAAAGCGCTACTTCAATGAGAACCTCGCTAAAAGCGGGGCATGCTTTGCCGGTGGGAGCGAAGAGGGTGCTGAAGCTGCCGTGTTCGATCCCGATGCTGCCGTTGCGGCTATGGAAGCGCTTGCAGGTAAGGGCGATCATTGCGAAAATCCCGAAATATCCGAGTTTACAACGAAGTACCTTGAGCTTCCTCAGCCTCGCAATGTTTGGGCAATTGCGGATGCGTCGATGGCTGAGGCCATCAAATGGCCCATCGAGGAGATGGCGAATCCCAATCCACGCACCGGTTCTCTGCTCGATCCCGATTGCGTTGCCATAGCGGACACTTTGGACGAATTGGCCGAAAAGACGGGTCTGCCGGCCGATGAGCTGAAGAAGACAATCGAAACGTACAATGGGTACGTCGAATCGGGTGTTGACGAGGAGTTCGGTCGAAAGCTGCTACCCGCTAAGATTGAAACAGGTCCGTTCTATGCCGCTCGCGCAAGCCTCATTCGCCATACGGGGCGTAACGGCGCACGGGTGAACAGCAAATCGCAGGTTATCGATGGTACCGCACGGCTGGACTCCAAGGTTGTTTCGTGCAACGACGAGCCCGTTATTCCCCACCTCTACGCCTGCGGCGAATGCGGGAACTCTCTCGGTTATCGCCGTACGCACAACAGCCTCGGTCATTATGCTACGGCTGCCATGATCGCCGGGGAAAACGTTGCCCAGGAGGAGCCTCTGCAATAGCGGATTGGATTATTGGTCTCGGCGGGCGAGTGCCGATGCTTGTTCCTGCTCGCTTTCCCGATTTGTATTATGAATATCGAGGTTGAAAATGAAGAGAAAACTAACCATTGTTCTTGTAGCCTGCGTTCTTGCGTGCGGCGTTATGGGAGGATGCACGCCTTCTGATGCTGATAAGGGTGACGGTGCGGGCCAAGCTGAGAGCGCAGGACAGGCGAACGCAGCGGCTCCTGAAAAGAAGGTAGAGGCAAAAGAAGTTGTTACCGACGAGTGCATCTCGTGCCATTCCCTGGATGAGGTATCCGCTGCGTCGGCTGACTACGTAGCCGAATCGGGAGAAGTGGCAAACCCCCATCGGACCGTCGATGAGGATGCGCCCAATCCGCATGAGGCGACCGGCAACGAAAAAGTCATTGATTGCGGAAAGTGCCATACGGCGCACGAGAGCGATACTCCCTCAGCCGATGACGTGAAGCTTCCTGAAAACGTGAACTATTGCTATACGAAATGCCATCATCAAAGAACATTCGAAGATTGTTCCGATTGCCACAACGACAAGTAGTATCGTACTGAACGCATGGAGCGAGTCGATGGCCGCGTCTGCCGGGCGTCGACTCGCTCACCTTGAAAGCATCGTGGGGCGATCGACGCTGCGTTGACGTGGGCAGAAGGAGGCATACGGAGCGTTTGAGACCATAATCTGGCCAGGGGGATGGTTTTGTAGGATAGAATAACCAGTACTGTGTACGCTTCGCGAGCGTGTGGGAGGAGCCAGGATGGGAGCGAGCACTGGTCGAACATATGCTTGGACCCCGTTTGGCTTCGTGGTTCTCATACTGGTATTCCAGCGGGCGTACAGCTTCTATTCGCCGCTTTCCATGGACTATCAGGTTTTGCTGGGCCTTGCTTCGGTTGCCACGTGGGCAATCGTGTTCTTCGTTACGGCTGCGCAGAAGGATTCGTCGAAGCTCTTCTTTGTCGTTTCGCTTGCTTTGCTCGGGGCTGCGTTTTTCGTGCAGGAAGCGTTTCTCGTTCTTGCGGCGCAAGGGGTTCACGATAGAGGCATCCTTTCCGCCTCATGCGTCCTCTTCGCGTCGGGCTACGCGCTGTATTGCCGTCTTTGGATGCGCGCTTATGAAAAGAAAACGCTGGTAAAAACCCTTATCTGCATTTCTGCCACATCGGGGATATCGACGATTATCGCGTGCCTTCCCCCGTTGGTGGTGGGCTTCGATCTGTTCGGCAACGTGTGCGCGTTCATCGTGCGCATGATTGTGTTGGGAGTCTCGTTTTGGTGCCTTCGGATTGAGCTTGCCCGGCCTTACGAGTGGGTTGCCGAAGAAGAAACCGAATCGTCGCTCGGCGAGGCGTGGGATGCGGTGAAGCTTGTCATCATCGCGGTTTTGGCAGCGCGGTTGGTGCAGGGGCTTCTTTTCATGGACGAGGCGGCATACCGCGAATACGGTGCGCAGGCCCTCCTCGTCGCTTCGCCGCTTATTTCCGGAATCGTTATTCTGCTGGCAAGGAGATTCGGGTCGTACTCGGGATTCGTATCCGCTTTCTACTGGCTTCTCTCCACGTGCGCACTCGTTGTCCTCCTCGTTGCGGCATCGGTCGTCGAGAGCTCGATCGGGTTTCTCTGGGTGTTGCTGTTTGCTGTCTACTCGCAGGTTGACGTTGCGTTTTTCGGCATCCTCACCTCGATGAAGAAAGCACTCGGCTCGTCGTTTTCAAAGCTCGTCTGCATTCTGTTCTGCGCGAAGGATCTCGTATTCGTATGCGGCAGGGTCATGCGATCGCTGGTCGATGTTCAGACGGGCACCTTCGTCTGCGTAGTCGTACTCCTTGTAACGGTGATTGCGGGGATTGTCGTGTACCTGCTTCAATCGGTGAAAAGCGCCCATGGGAAAGACGGATCCCCCTCCATACCGGAAGCGCTCTCTAAGTCGATGGCGAAACGCTACGAACTGACGCCAAGGGAGACCGAGGTACTTCTTGCGCTGTTACAGGGGCGCAGCTATACGAACATCGGATACAAGCTGTTCATTTCGAAATCGACCGTGAAGACCCACGCGAACCATATTTACGCGAAAATCGGCGTAGGATCACGCGACGAGCTGATCGAGCTCCTCAATCCCGACAGCACGCTGCGATAACCGATTCGTTTGGCTTTTCATAGTCGTTTTCCCCGATGAGCGCAGCATCAACCCTTTGAGCGATTCCCCGAAAACCAAAATCGGCCTTTTGAGCAATGGTCTGCACGTTGCTTGCGGCATATCGTTTTCGGCGTTGGGGCTCGGCAGACGAGCATTGCCGGGCCCCTCGAGGAAGCAGGCACTGCGCCTGACGTACGACCAAGGAAGGGGATATGCACATGAGCAATCAGAAAACGGGACTATCGAGGAGGAGCTTCCTCAAGGGGGCGGCGTTTACCGCTGCGGGCGGCGCACTGGTGGGAAGCGGTCTTGTCGGCTGCGCTCCCAAGGCGGATACCGCTCCGGCTGCATCTTCGGCGAGCGCTCCTGCTGCCGACGATGCGACGGCGATTCGGCAGGCACCCTCGAAGCTCAACCCGCAGGATGCGGATCTCGCCAAAGGAGCCTCGGATTTCGCAACGCTGTTCTCGGGTGTGAAAATCGGTTCGCTTGAACTGTCGAATCGCATGGTCAAATCGGCTGCCGGTTCCGATACCCAGAGCAACGAAGATGAAATCGTCGATTACTACACAAGCTTCGCTCGAGGCGGCATCGATCTCGTGTGGATGGAAGACTGCGCCGACAAGTACGAGCACTTCCCGAATGCAAGAGCCCAGGCGATGGACAAGATACCCTTCAAGAGGATTGCCGACGGCATCCACGAAGAGGGGGCCTATGTGGGATACCAGCTTTCTTGCATGGGTATCGTGTTCAGCGGAACCAAGCAAGATGCATCGGGGGCGTTCGCCTCTGCGGTTGCCGGCGATATGACTCCCGAGGAAATCGCCCTGATCCAAGCCGATACCGTTGCAGCGGCTCAAAAGCTCAAAGACTACGGATTCGATGCGGTTGAGATCAATGCGGCGGGCAACAATATCGGGCAGTCGTTCTTCTCCCGCATGCGCAACCATCGCGAAGACGAGTACGGCCCCCAGTCGTTCGAGAACCGCTCGCGTTTCGTGTGCGAGATCATCGAGGGAATCAAGAAGGAATGCGGCGAAGATTTTGTCGTGCAGGTTCTTATCAACGGCATCGAAGAAAACGATCTCAACCTTGGCGATAGCTCGCTCATGACAACCGTCGAGGAGAATCTGGAAATAGCGAAACTGCTCGAGGCGGCGGGCGCCGACAGCCTTCATGTTCGACTGGGACCCCTGGGCATGCACGTATGCCAGTTTGCTTCGGACTTGTACTTTACCGGGTACGGCATAGACGGTACGACTGCGTACGGCACCCAATTCGACTTCACGCGCCATTGGGAAGGAAAGCTGATCAGCGAATACTCCGGATGCGGAATGATGCTCGATGTGGCAAAGGAGTTCAAGGATGCTGTATCGATTCCCGTAGGAACGGTTACCTACATGGACCCCGCGCACGCGCCCGAGTATTTCGAGACGGCGCTGACCGACGGCAAGGTCGACTTCCTGCTTATGAATCGACCCCTTACGGTAGATCCCGAGTACGCCAACAAGCTTAAGGACGGCAAGCTCGACGAGATCGCCCCCTGCACCCGTTGCCTGCATTGCCACTTCGATTACAACGAAGAGGGCAAGGTGTACGAGCACTGCCGCGTAAACGCCTGCACGCAGCGCGCGTACCGCGAACCGATGCCCGAAGGCTTCGATCTTCCTGAAGCCTCTGCGGTGAAAAACGTCATGGTTGTTGGAGCAGGCCCGGCAGGCATGGAGGCGGCCCGCATCGCCGCGCTGCGCGGACACAGCGTTACGATATACGAAAAGAAGGAATCGGTCGGCGGCCTGCTCGATTTCGCGCATGCCGTCAAAGGATCGCACGAGAACCTCGATGCTCTCCGTGCTTATCTCGCGCGGCAGCTGGAAGTGACGGGGGTGTCTGTTGTTACGGGGCAGGAGGTCGACGCCGATTTCGTCAAGGAAAAGAGCCCCGATGTTGTGGTTGTCGCAACGGGCGGTCTCCGCGACACCCTGGGGCTGTCGGAGACGGCGGGAACGAAAATCGTGCCCCTTGCCGACTTCTTGACGGCCGACATCGGAGACAAGGTCGTCATTGCGGGTTCGAACGCCCAGGCGGTCGATACCGCGCTGTACCTGATGGCTCAGGGCAAGCAGGTTACCATGGTGACGCCCGACTCGATGGACGATGTGGACAAGGGCCAATCGAACTGGGTCAAGACCTTCGTCATGCCGACGCTCTATGCTCGGGGCATGAGGGTTTGGCCCCATGCGGAGATAAAGGCAGTGGAAGACGGAAGCGTTGTTGTCAGCGGTGAAACCGGCGTCGACATTACCGTTGCATGCGATACGGTGATCGAGGCCATGGATATGCTTCCCGATTCCAGCATCGCCGATGCCGTGTCGGGAATCGAAACCCATGTGATCGGCGATTGCAAAAAGCCGTGGAACATTGCCGAGGCCATTGCTGCCGGCAACCTTACCGCGCGGGCTTTGTAGGCTATATCGTTAAGCTCCGATGTGCCGAGGGCGGCGTTGCGGCCTTCGGCACACGAGCGGCTCTGCGGATGGTGGTGCGATGATGCCGAGGGCGATCCTTCAGGAGCCCTGGCGTTGCGCTTCGCGAGGTCCGGTGCCAAGCTCCGCAAAGCGAGTCGGGTTCCGACCATCGTTGGGAAAATCGCCGCGATCAGCCGAATTTGACAATGCAGAGCACAATGAATGAGGAGACGACGATCGCTGCCATTACATTCATGGCGATGGGCGGGAGCTTGGCTAGCAGCTTCTCGCATAGCGGATAGATGCCCCAGGTGTACAGCATGGCGAGGGCTCCGAGCGCTATATCGTTTACCAGCCACGCCTGGCTCAGGATGTTGAGCGGAAGCTGCGAGTTGTCCCAGAGGGGGTAAACGCCCGCAGCGTTCGGCTGGTTCAGCATAAACCCCATCGCAAGCTCCATGAGCATGCAGACGATCACCGTGACGATAAAGAACTGCGCACTAGCGGCCGCCATGGTTTTGCGGCGTTCGATAAGCTTCAGCTTAAGCGGCACAAGCGCGATCGTGCAAACGGCCGTGCCAATGCCGTAGACGAGGAACGGATACATCGGATCGTCCCACACGAGCGAATCGGCATCGACGATGCCGAATAAGTTCATAAAGGTGCAATATGCTATCTCGAGCCAATGTCCGATTACGCTGAACGCGCAAAAGTAGACGGCGAGGTTTCTCCAAAACGCCCATGAGTCGGGTGCGTAACCAGCAAGCTCGTCATCTTTGGAAAGCATGGGCATGGTGCATGCTCCGATCGGTTCCCTATGATTGCGTGTCGGCTTCGGGTTCTTGGATCGCTTCTGCGGCGTATTGCTCATCGTCTTCGATAGCCCAATCGGGTACGACAACGTTGACGCAGTAGAAGAAGAACAAGATGCAGAAGCCGATGACGACAACGATGAAGCCGATGTTCATGAGATCCTTCGGAATTTTCCGTATGAGCGATTCCAGCCCTGGATAGATAACCCATGTCATCAAGGTGGCGACGATGCCGAAGGCGATTGCGTTTTGCAGGCAGACCTGCCCCATGAAGTTGCAGAACATGTCGCTGTAATCCCACAGGGGCAGCGTGCCGTCGGGGAGGGGCTGGTTGAGCATCAGACCCATGGCGAGCTCGATGAGCGTGCAAACGAGGGCGTTGATGGCGAAGCTGATGAGAAGCGGAACGATGCGGCTGCCGATCTTCTTCTCAAGGAAGTTTTTGATGGGGAAGAGCAAAAGAACGCACGCGACGGCGCCGAATCCGTACACGCAGAAAGGATAGAGCCAGTCGGACCATATCTGGGAGGCCGGGTCGTAGATTCCGGGGAGCAGCCCGAAGCGGATGAGGGTGCAGTATCCCGCTTCCATCCAGTGGCCTACCACGCTGAACACGCAGAAGTAGATGATGAGGTTGCGCCAGAACGCCCAGGTTTTCGGCTGGTAGTAGTTGATGTGCTTCTCGAGATCGCGCTGCTTGACCTCGGCGGTGAAGGGCTGGGTCAGAACCGCTTTCGCCCTCCGTGACGTGAGGAAGTATGCGAGCAGAACGATATCGGAGGACGAAGCGATCAGCTGCCCGACAACATCGAAACTGCCCGTTGCGACGTTGTAGATGGAGCCGATGACGATGTTGAAGAGGCTAAAGGAGATGATGAACGCCCGCGTGTACTTCTTCCGTTGCCAGATGAGCCAGAAGCTGATTCCGTCGAACAGCAGGTTGACCAGATCGAGGGCATCCGAGAACCCGAGGGTATAGCTGCCTTTGACGTAGAAGACCAGCATCGAGATGGTGAGCACGATGTTGATGGCGAAGAATACCTGAAGCACCCGCATGAAACCGAGTTTGCGGGGATTGCTGAAGTCTTTCGACATGGATGGTTTCCGATCGCCGAGCCGCACACATCACGTTTCTTACCGCCAGAAAAAGCGGTGCTTATCAGCATAAAGGAGAAACCGTAGTCCCTTATATAAATTCCAATCAGCTTAAACGAAAAGTTGTATCAAAAAGCGCCGCATGAAGCCGAGTCTTTGTCCTATAGGAAGAATAGTACTGTATCGAGCAGGAACAGGGGCACGAGTATGGCGCATGACCATCCCATGTAGCCGAAGAAGCTCGGCATCTTCACCCCCGAGCGCTCTGCTATCGATTTCACCATGAAGTTCGGGGCGTTGCCGATGTAGGTGATCGCACCCATGAACACGGCGCCGGCGGATACGGCCAGAAGCAGCGCAGGCGCGATGGCCCCGGCGGTTGTAATCACGGCATCCATGCCGCCGTAGTCGATGGCCCCGGCGGCGGTGAGGAACACCACGTAGGTCGGCGAGTTGTCGAGGAAGCTCGAGAGCAGGCCTGTCGACCAGAACAGCTGGATCGGCGTATCGAGGCCGAGGCTCGCGCCGTTGGCGCGCAGGATCGCCAGAGCGGGGATCATCGTGATGAATATGCCGATGAACAGCTTGGCCACTTCGGCTATCGGAGCCCATTCGAAGTCGTTGCTTTCGCGGATCGCCTTCTTCGTGGTGCGCATCGAGAGGAATGCGGCCAGCAGGATGAGGATGATCTGGAGGAAGTAGTTGAATCCCAGATGGATGTGCTCGTGGATGCTGATTCCGAACACGAGGCCCGTGGCGGGATCGAGGAACGCGTCTGTCTGGGGAATCGCGCCGTTGAGGATGACCGCGACGATGATCATTGCCAAGAAGACGAGGTTATGGGCGCCTTCGATGCGGATCGGAACGCGCTCCGTCGCTTCCTCCTCGAGATCGAGCGCCTCCTTTCCCTCTTTGCCCTCTTTCTTGACGAAGTGGCGATCGATGAGAGCGAATACGACCAGTAGGACGGCGGTGTTCAATAAAAGAATCGGCCAGATGTGCTGGAGCGTCCAGAAGAACGGTACGCCGCGCAGATAGCCAAGGAACAGCGGGGGATCGCCGATGGGGGTCAAGCAGCCGCCGATGTTCGCTACGAGGAAAATGAAGAACACGACGATGTGGGTCTTGTTGCGTCGCCAGGAATTCGCGCGCAGGACGGGACGGATGAGCAGCATCGCCGCGCCCGTCGTGCCGACCCAGCTTGCGAGGAACGTGCCGATGGCGAGCAGGATGACGTTGTTCCTCGTCGTGCCGGCTATCGTGCCTTTGATGTGGATGCCTCCCGCGACGACGAACAGTCCGAAAAGCAAGATGATGAACGGGACGTAATCGAGGACGATGATCTCGAGGAACTGGTAGGTGGCTTCGCCGATGCCGTAGAATATCGTGAAGGGCACGAGGAAGATCACCGACCAGAACAGGGCGACATGCAGCTGGTGCTTCTCCCACCACTCGCCTTTTACCAGCGGAAATATTGCAATTGAAAGCAGCATGCCGGCGAACGGTATGATGCTCCAAAGCGGAAGCGTGTTCCCGATATCCATGACAACCCCCTGTGCGCAGCCGGCGGGTTATTGTGCCCGATCGGCGGTAAGTCTCTCCCAAGACCTTTGATTCCCCAGTTCCCCAAAGAATGTACTGTCCATGGTAGCGCACGATGCCGCGCCTGGTTTTAAGCTGGTGATATCAATATCAGATGGCCCATCGGGTTTTTCGATTTCAGGGGATGAATGGCTGACGGGCAGTCTTGGGCGAACGAAGAGCGTATGCGGCGACGAGGGTCGTTTTGGTTCAAGCAACGCGAGCGTATCTACCAGATCTGGCTTCGTTTGCCGGATTGTTAACAAAATCTGGTGGATCGGAGCACGGTGCTGTGATAGGATTGCTCCAGTCAAAAATTGTTACTATAAACATAGCAAAAGGAGCTCGCCATGACGCAGACGGTAAAGCAGCAGGTATCCGGCATCGATGTGACCATCGAATACGCGAATGAGGGAGATGCCCCTGTTTCCGAGAAGGAGATCGGCGCCTATATCTCACGTGCTCGCGAGCTGTACCCTACCGACACGCTCGAGTGGCTCAAGCTTGAAGTGGACGGCGAGGACGTCGGCATCAGCTACGGCTTAGCTCCCGTGCCGTTCGATCGCATTCGTCGCATCACCGGGTATTTGGTGGGAACGATGGATCGCTGGAACAATGCGAAGAGCTCCGAAGAGCATGATCGCGTGAAGCACGGAACCAATCGTCCCGAAGCAGCGTTCGCCTGCTCGAACGGGTGTTAACGGCACGCGCGGCGCATGCAGCGAGGTAAAAAGAGGTCGCGTTCGATGACGCGACCTCTTTTGTCGTATTGGCATCCGATGACGGGATGAGCTCGGATGCCTGCTTTGGCCGCGAGGGCTGCAGTCTGCTACGAAGCCGCTTGCTCGCAGCATTTCTGTACGGCGGTGCGGAACGCGTCGGAGGTGCGCGTCGCTCCAGCCACCGTATCGACGGCGGGAGTCTGCTTTTCGAGAACCTCGGGAATGAGCGTGTTCTCCATGGCCGCTACGCCGACGTAGGTTGTCTCAAGCTCGTTTTCCTGCACGATATCGGTAATCTTGCCACCCGATACGATCACGGTTACGGTGATGTCGCTGAACATGCCGAACTCGGTATCGGAGTACGTGCCGTCCTTCAACGTTCCTTCGGGCATTGCCCAAGAGGTGTCGGGAACCGATTCGCTCGTGTCGCCTTCGGATGAGACCGAGCCGGCTTTGTTCGATCCGATGTACTCTGCGGCGAATTTGGAGGCGAACCTGCCGGAGTTGATGTTGTTCGCGTTGGTGCCGCCCGGTACGTTGATGGTGTAGATGTTCGGCCAGAGATCCGCTGAGTCCACGCCCGCCGAGTAGAGTCCGGGAACCGGCTTGCCGTTCTTGTCGACGACCTCCATCTTGCGATTCGTTCGGATGCCACCGAACGTGACCATGCAGGATTGGGGCATGTAGCAGAAGTAGAAAGGCGGGTTGTCGAGCTTCTGCATGTACTCGCCCGGTTTGCCGAAGTACGCATCGTGGCCGGCGTCGCACATCTCGTTGTAGGTATTGATGGAGTCGATCACGGTATCGTAATCGAGTTCGAGCGCATCGCAGGCCTTCTTGGCGAGTTCTTCGAGCGTATCGGCGCTGAAGAAATCGCCGTATGGGTTCTCGGTGATGCGTTCTTCGAGTTCGGCCTGTGTTGCTTCCCAATCGATGCGGGGAGCGATCATCCCGTCATAGGCATCTTTGAATGTCTTGGAATCGTAGATCGAGTAGAGCTTCTGATGGACGAGCGAAGGGATCATGTCGGCCATCCAGTTTTCGATGCCGGCAGACTCCGCGCAGAAGCGCTCGCCGTCTTCGTTGATCCACAGAGAGCACGCGTTATGACCTGCAACGACCAGGCCGTCTCCGCGGCCGAACGTGCCGTACTCGCCACCGGGGGCACCCGATACCGTCAGCTGCATAAGGCCTGACATCCGGGGTATGTTGCTTGCGCCGCCCGCCTCGATCGCCATGCGCACACCGTCCCCATCGTAACCGTACAGAAAACGCTTTACATTCGAGGTGTCGGAGAAGCCGCCTTCTTGCAGGTACTCGTCGTTGTTGGCGAAGCCGCCGGTGCTCAATACGACGGCCTTCGCATTCACCTGTACGTAATCGCCATTGAGCTTGCGCCCGTACACGCCGGTAACCGTGCCGTCGGAGTCTTGAATCAGATCGGTGGCGGGACAGTTCATGAGGAATTGCACACCGAGGTCTTTTGCCGTAGCGGTCATGGCGGGAGAGAAATCGTCATGAGCGCGATTTTCGCCGAACCAATGGAACGTTTCGAACTTGCCGCCATGGTAATCGTCGACGACCCCGGTGAAGTTGACGCCGCACTCCTTGAGCCAGCTGATGTTGTCTCCTGATGCTTCGATGAGGTCAAGCCATTTTAGCCCGTTTGCGCGATTGTGCGAGTATTCCATCTCGGTGGAGATCACTTCAGCAGGTTCGATGGTTATCCCCGCTTCTTGCTGCATCTTCGAGTTGACGGCGAATACGCCTTCGGTGCCGATGCCGCCACCGCCGGTCCCCCCGTGCTTTTCGAGAACGACAACGCCGAGCCCCTGCTGGGCAGCTTCTACAGCAGCCGAAAGACCGGAGTTGCCAGCGCCGCATATGCAGACGTCGCAGGTATAGGTTGCTACGGCATTGCGGGTTGCACCGCTGCTTTTCTTGTCTTCGTCTGAGGCTCCGTCGGTTTTGCTCTGCGACGCCCCGTCGTTTGCGGGGGCTGTCGCGCATCCCGCCAATCCAGCGCCCGCCGCCGCGATTCCCGCCATACCGGCGATTCCGAGAAAACTCCTTCTGGTGAGTTCCATCCTGTCTCCTTTGTTCGAACCCTTCCCTTGAGCCGTTCAAGCGGCTTCCTCTACCGATTCTGCAACCGCTTCACACCGGGCACAATTACCCGCAGAAGGTAGAATTCTTCGCAGGGTCTGTCGTAATTACCCGTTACGGGTAAGGGTGCGAGAAGAAAAAGGGAGTATCATCGACAAATCGACTTTTGCATTTCGGGGAATGCTGGCGAAGCCGATGCGTTTGTCGGGTGGGATGGTGACGCACATGGGAAGACAAAGAGGCCGGGCGGTCGAAGGCAAAAAGCGGGCATCGTCGGTTTCTCTTTCAGGCGATAGCGCCGGGGTGGACGATACGACGATATACAGCACAGAGCGTGCTGCGGGTATTTTGCTCGTACTGACGGGTATGGCTCTTCAATGGGCATCGCTCCATTCGATAACGTTTTTCGATACAGTGGTTCGCGTGGGTTCTGCTTCGGGGTCGAGCAGCGCATGGGTGGTCAATTCGACCTGTACGTTCGCGGTCTTTCTGGTGCTGTTTTTCGTATCGCGACGAATGCCCTCGCTCTTGGAAAAGAAGTATTCGATTCCCTTTATGTCGATATGCCTGATCGTGGGCATGGCGTGCCTTGCCCTGGGGAGCTTTGTCGTTTCGTCCGTCGTCATGATCTACGCGGGAAACGCGCTTATCGCCTGCGGTACAACGCCGCTCATCATCGTGTGGGGTGAGATGTACAAGTACCTCAACCCAAAGGGCGAGCAGCTGTTCGTTACGCTTGTCGCCATCGTGCTATCGGTTGCCGTGTATCTGGTTGAAATTCATCTGCCGCAGGCTATCGCGGTCTTGGTTTTTGCGGTATTGCCTTTCGGTTCGCTCGTTGCGCTCGTGAAGGCGCGCACGCTGCTCGAGGGCACGTCGGGGACATGGGGTGCCAAGTCGAAGTCAGCCATGGAGAAATCGCCGGCGCTCTTCTTCGTGTGCATCGTCGTGTTCTCGATTCCGTACAACTATCTGCGTGGGGGAGACGAGATGCAGGCAGTCTTGGCGAACGCGGCCGATTGGTCGAACGTTTTGGCCATTGCGATCGTTGTGATGATCGCCGCCGCCTTGGCTGAATACGCGGCCGAACGCAACGGGCTCTTGCTCGTGCCGAGTTTCGTTCTGTTCCTCTTGAGCGCCGCTATGGTCGTGCATCTTTTCTTTAGGGATGTGTCGATACTCACGGTACCGAGCTTTCTGTACGCGGGATACTACCTTTTCTTAGCGATGGTGTATTTGGCGCTCGGACCTCTCGTCGCCACAACCGATGCGAATCCGACGAGGCTGTTCTCAAGCGCCATGCTCGCCAACGTCGGAGGCCTGCTGCTTGGCTCGCTGCTCGGCAGCATCGAGTTGTGGGTAGGGGAACAAGCGGCGGCCATGGCCGTTATGGTGATAACGTATGTGATCTTTTTTGCGGGCTGCATGCTGCTCTACAACCGCTCGTACAGTATTTTTCGAGTGAATTTCTACGACGAGAGCAAGTACTCCTTCGAGTATCTCGTTCCGATTGCTCCCATTGAGTTGCTTTCGAAGGGCGGCGGGGGCGAGGCGGTTGCCGACGAAGCGACGAAATCTTTGCTCGACGCCATCACGGCGCAGTGCGATGCCGCGCGGGAGCTCTATGGTCTGAGCGCCCGCGAGCACGAGGTTCTCATCGCTTTGGTGCGGGGGCGGACGATCGCCTCGATAGCCGAAGAGCTGTTTGTGTCAGAGAACACTGCCAAGGCCCATACGAAGGCAATCTATCGCAAACTCGAGGTGCATACGCGCGAGGAGCTCCTGAATCGCGTGCAGGATGTGCCGCGGAGCGAAAGGGGCTTGTAGGCAAAGCGTCGGTGTTGGGACATGGGCTTCAGCGGTCGTGTTGTTCTCAAGGCGTTACCTGGTTGAGTCCGTAGCCCCATGTCGGTCGCCTATAATCTCCGTCATGGAAAAAGAAAATAAGAACGTACATACCACCGAGTCGATCTTCGAACCCGAGGTGCGCAAACACCATCGTCGCAAGAAGAAGCTTCTCGAATTCACGCATTCTTCCACCCGTGCGACGATGATCATGCTGGGCGCGGCGGTGCTTGCGCTCATCATCGAGAACACGCCGCTGCTCCCCACCTTCGGGGAGTTTTGGAACTCGTTTTATTTGGGGATCTCCATCGGATCGTTCGAGCCCCATATCTCAATCGGGCACTTTATCAACGATTTTCTCATGGCGCTGTTCTTCCTTGTGGTCGGCCTCGAAATCAAGTACGAGTTTACCGCCGGCGAGCTCACCAATCCGCGCAAGGCGCTTCTGCCGATCATCGCGGCGGTCGGCGGTGCCGTGCTGCCTGCGCTCGTCTACCTGGCTTTCAACATGGGGAGCGGCTTCGAGCACGGCTGGGGCGTGCCCATGGCGAACGACATCGCGTTCTGCCTCGGCATCCTCGCGTTGCTTGGCAGCAGGGTGCCGGCGGGATTGCGCGCGTTTCTCTCGACGCTCACTATCGTCGACGACATGATCGCCATTCTCGTAATCGCCGTATTCTACACGGCGAACCTCAACGTTATATGGCTTGCGGCGGGTCTTGCCCTGTTCGCCGTGCTCATCGTGCTCAATCGTATGCACGTGTACGGGCTCGCCCCCTATCTGCTCATCGGCCTTGCTCTATGGGTCTGCATTCTTTTGTCGGGCGTCCATGCAACGGTTGCCGGCGTGCTCGTTGCGCTGACCATCCCCGCACAGTCGCAGGTGAAGCTCGGCCGTGTGAACACGTGGTTCGAGGCCAAGGCGCAAAACGCCGACGAGCGTTACGATCCGGGCCAGCCCGATATCGCGCAGAAGGAGTACCTTGAAGAGGTCGCTCAGATCGGCCGCGTATCGCGCATGACCATCCCGCCGATCACGCAGCTCGACTACTTTCTTCATACGCCGGTGTACTTCGTCATCCTGCCCCTGTTCGCCTTTGCGAACGCGGGCGTGCTTCTGGCGGGTACCGATATACTGGCCCTTATCATGAGCCCCGTTACCATCGGCGTGTTCTTCGGCCTGCTCGTCGGTAAACCGATCGGCATCTTTGTGGCCACGTGGTTGACGGTGAAGCTCAAGATCAGCGAACTGCCCGACGGCGTATGCTGGGGCCATATCCTCGGCGTATCGATTCTGGGCGGTGTGGGATTCACGATGGCCATCTTCGTGACCAATCTTGCGTTCACCGATCCGACCACCATCGCTTCGGCGAAGATAGCCATCTTGGCGGCGTCGCTCGTAGCGGGTCTCATCGGCTTCTTCATCCTCAGGCGCGAAGCGCTCTGTGCCGATTGCGCAGATGACGAACCGGAGCAGCTCGAAGCTGTTGCCGACTAGGGCAAGTCGCGCGGTACCGAGAAGGCTGCGGTGTGCGTCGATCGCGAAGTGCTTCGGGCGCCATGGTGCGAGCCGGGGCTCCGCGGGCTCGCGTGCACGCATTCCCGCGAATCATGCCGTGCGCAGCTCTCGAGTTGTTCGGCTGACGTTTCTGGCGGTAGGCCGCCGACCGTGTGCCGAGGCCGGAGCAACGCCGATGGCGGCAGAACGGTGGAACCGCCCGAAAAATGCACGATGCTGCGGATCGTGTTGCACCTGAGGGGTTTGCGGGACTGTTTTTACGGGTTTTTGCCGATTGTGTTGCGTTCGGAGCTCGCCTGCAAGCCGGTTGATTTCTTGCTCGCAGCATATTGCCTGGTCGCAGTGCTGTCCCGGTTTGACCTCTTTCAAGGCTCTCCCCAAGGGGGTCGAAAGCCGCCACCAAAGGGTCTTGAACGCAACATAATCGGCAAAAACCCGTAAACAAGGGCGATCCGGCCTGTAAGCCGCAACCTCAAAAGCTCGGACCCGGGTTGCGCGGTGCAGGAAAGTCGCGCGGTGCAAAAAGGCCTTGCCTTACAGCCTGCCAGCCCGAGGTGCCCTTTCTCGCAACACCCGTCCGCAACCGAGACTGCACAGAGCGGCAGCTCTTTTACGAGGAGACGCAGCGTACGGTTGCTTAGTGCTTGACGGTCGCCTTTGCGGGTGCGGGAAGCTCGGCGGTGCAGTGCGGGCAGCGGGTTGCGCCTTCGGCTACCTCTTCGAGGCAGTAGGGGCACTTCGGCGCTTCCTTCTCTTCGGCTTTCTTGCCCTTGGAGGTCATATCCTTCGCCTTGTTGAGCGCCTTCACGATGAGGAACACGACGAATGCGATGATGAGGAACTGGATGACCGCGTTGATGAAGTTGCCGTAGGTAATGGCTGATTGGCCAGCTCCTACGGGGATGGTCCATTTCATATCGGCGAAGTCGATGCCGCCGGTTACCACTCCGACGATGGGCATGATGAGATCGGAGACAACCGAATTGACGATGGCCGTGAACGCAGCACCGATGACGACGGCGACCGCGAGATCCATCACGTTGCCTCGGTTGATGAACTCCTTGAACTCTTCGAAAAACTTCTTCATTGCTGCCCTTTCTGCGTCTTATCTGCGGTGTCGGCCGCAGGCGGCTGACGGGCCACAGTATAGGATATGCAATGGTAGAATGGTAAAACGTTTAGCGAACCGATACTTTTGCTTGAAACAGACCGATATCCGAGTGAGTGCGGTGATCCAGTGACCAAAATCTATACCTATACGCAGCCGGTCGATGCCGATATCGTCGATGCGTTCTGCGTGCTGCAGAAGGGCTTTACCGATCAGTTCGTGTTCTACGACAAGTCGCGCAAGGCGCGCTTTATGGGCTTGGGGCGCTGCATCGCGCTGCCGAGCCTTCGCGAGGTCGAGTACGTCGTGCAGGGCGAAACCGAGCAGCCGCCGATCCTCTTTTCGTTCAACCGCTTCGACGCCGAGAACCCCAAGCCCGCAGACGAGCTGCTCGCCTCGTTCCCTCGGCTGCACCTCATGCTTCCCGAAGTGGTGCTGATCGAGAACGAACAGGGAAGGTTTCTGCAGGTTAACAGCCTGGGTCCCGTGTATGCGGGCCGCGTCGCGCGGTTTTCGCGGCACATCGCCGAGGCCAAGCCTCGCACGCGCATAACGATTCCCTTTGAGCTTGAGAGGGATTCGCGCGAAGCGTGGGGCGAAGCGGTCGGGGCGGGGCTTGCCGCCATATCCGAGGGCCGCGTCGACAAGGTGGTGCTGTCGCGCAGGCAGAAGCTTACGGCGGCCCATCCGTTCTCGTCGAAGGACCTGCTCGTGAACCTCATCGACGGGCCGGCTCGTGGCACCGTGCTTTTGTATCGCTACGGCGATGTGTTCTTCTGCGGCTGCACGCCCGAGCTGCTTGTGCGCAAAGACGGCGCATCGGTTGAGAGCATGTGCCTGGCGGGAACCACTGCCGCCGGTGCCGACGAAGCCGAACGCGAGCAGTTGGCCTCAGAGCTTTTGCGCGACGGGAAGAACCTGCAGGAGCATGCCTACGTAGTCGATTTCATCAGGGAGGTGTTTCGGCGCAACTGCCATGACGTGGCGATTCCCGATCATCCGGGCATCCTTGCGCTCCAGCACGTGCAGCACCTGTACACGCCCGCGTCGGCGCAGGTGCTCGAGGGGAAAACGCTCATGGGACTCATGGGCGAACTGCATCCCACGCCCGCGCTCTCGGGCGCGCCGGTAGGCGAGGCGCTCATGCTCATCCGCCAGATCGAGGCATACAACCGCGGCTTCTTCGGCGGGGCGGCCGGCTACATCGACGGCGACGGCAACGGCGAGTTCACCGTTGCTTTGCGCACGGGCGTATTCGATGGCGAAATCGGCTGGGTGTACGCCGGGTGCGGCATCGTCGAGGGTAGCGTGGCGGACGACGAATACGACGAGATCGATATGAAGCTCAAGACGATCCTCTCCGCGTTCGACGGGGGCGAAGATGGCCGCTAGCATCGAAGCGCCCCAGGCATCGGCGCTCTTCCTCTCGGCGTTCTTCGACGAGCTTATCGCGTGCGGGGTGCGCGATGTGGTGGTGAGCCCCGGCTCTCGCTCGACGCCCCTTGCGATGGTGGCGCATGCGAGCAGCCTGAACCTGTACGTCGATATCGACGAGCGCGGGGCGGCGTTCTTCGCGCTGGGGTTGGCGAAGGCATCGGGCAGGCCGGTGTGCATGATCTGCACCTCGGGAACCGCGGTGGCGAACTACTATCCGGCGGTGCTCGAAGCTGAAACCTCGCGCGTGCCGCTTATCGTGTTGACGGGCGACCGCCCCCCGCGCTTGCAGAACCTCGGTGCGCCGCAGACGTGCGATCAGCTCAAGGCGTACGGCGATCACGTACGCCATTTCCAGCAGATGCCGCTTGCTGCTGCGGAAGAGCGCGACATCGCGTTTGCGCGCCAGATGGGAAAGACCGCGTTTGCCAAGGCGGTTGGCTCGCCTCCGGCGTTCGGCGATCGGGGCGAACCGTTTTACGGCTGCGCGGGAGATGCGGGCCCCGTTCATTTCAACTTCCCCCTCGACGAGCCGCTCAAACCCGACTTGTCGGTTGAGGGCTTGTTCCGAGCCGGCCGAAGCGAAACCGGGTTCGAGGAACCTTTCGTCGCGGCGGCGTCTTCGCTGGACGCGCGGCAGGTGCAGCCCATTCTGGCAGCGCTTTGCAACAAGCGCACCGTCGCCCTCGTGGGCGAGGGAACATGCTTCAGCTTCGCCGAACGTACGGCGCTCATCGAATGGGCGCACCGCTTCTCGATCCCTCTTCTTGCCGATCCTTTGAGCGGCCTGCGCTCGTCGGACGACGAGCTGGTGATCGATGCCTACGACAGCATATTCGCACGGGGCGAGCAGCCCCCTGTCGAGTGCGTTGTCCGATTCGGACGCTACCCTGTTTCGAAAAGCTGCTTTACCTCGATCTGCGCGTGCGGCGCCGTGGGCGAGGGTGCTCGGCCGGTCCAGATCGTCGTGGATGCAGTGGATACGCGCGATTTCAACGCGGCAACCGACCTGTTCGTACGCTGCGAGCCCCGCGCCTTCGTGGAAGCGCTGCTTGCGGCTGCGGACGGTGCGTGCGACGGGGCAAGCCGGGCGAGTGCGGCCGAGTGGATGGCGGCGAACGAGGCGGCGCATGCGCGCATCGAGCGGATCGGCGAGGCTGCCGACGACGTAGAGGCCTCCTATGTAGCCAAGGCGCTCGAGCTCGCCCCCGACGGATCGCTCGTGTTCGTGGCCAACTCTATGTCGATTCGCCTGATCGACGCCATGTACCTTAAATCGGAAAAGCAGCTTTCCGTGCTGTGCAACCGAGGCCTCAACGGTATAGACGGCACGGTGTCTTCGGCGCTTGGGGCTGCGCAGGCGTATCGCCAAACCACGTTCGTCACCGGCGATTTGACGATGCTGCACGACCTCAATGCGCTCGCGCTTCAGCGCGAGCTGCTCGAGCATCACGGCGGCAGCGAGGCGGCGAGCATTGTGATCGTGCTCCTCAACAACTGCGGGGGCGGCATATTCGAAACGCTTCCCCAAAAGTCGGACGATGCGTATTTCGAGCGGCTGTTCCTCACGCCCCAGCGCGTCGATTTCGGGCAGGCAGCGCGCGCGTTCGGCGTACCGCATACGGCGGTCGAAGGTGTCGACGGCTTTGCCCGTGCCTACGAGAAGGCCCTCGGCGTACCGGGCATCAGTATGATCGAGGTTCCCCTTGCCCTCGATGGGGTGGGCGAGCGGTTCGGGCGGTATCGGTAGCATGGCACCTGCGCGGGAAAGCTGGTTTGAGCATCACGGCATCCGCTATCGTGTGTGCGAATGGGGGGATGTCGGCAATCTGCCGGTCGTGCTTCTGCATGGTTTCGCGCAGAGCGCAGAATCGTGGTGCGACGTCGCGCCGTCTCTCGCGAAAAACCGCTTTGTGGTTGCGTTCGATTTCATCGGTCACGGGAAAAGCGATAGGCCCGATGATCCCCTCTCGTACGAAATGAGCGCGGTGCTCGATGCGCTTTCGGCATTTTTGGCCGAGCGCTTCAGCCGTAAGATCGCGCTTGTCGGCTATTCCATGGGAGGTCGCATCGCGCTCGCCTTCGCGTGCGGCGAGCCGAACAGGGTCTCGGCGCTTGTGCTCGAGAGTGCAGGCCTCGGGCCCAAGACCGGCCAGCAGCATGCCGCCATGCGGCACCGCGATGCGGATATGATCGAGCGGCTCTTGTCGGTGGACATCGAGACGTTCATGGACGAGTGGGAGCAGCTGCCGATCTTCGAGACGCAGAAGCGCTTGCCAAGCGAGCTGCGCGATCGCGTGCGGCGGGAGCGCATTGCGAACGATCCGCGGGCGCTTGCCTACACCGTTCGGGGAACCGGGCAGCACAGCATGATCGATTACTCCTTGCATATCAAGCATCTGCCCATGCCGATTTTGTACATTGCGGGGATTCTTGATAGAAAGTATCTCAAAATAGCGGAAAATCTAGCACACGAAGAAAATGTCTCTTGCGTGCTGCTCAATACGGGGCACAACACCCATCTTGAAGATCCGGAAGCGTTCGCCAGGCAGGTAGGCGGGTTTCTGGACAAGCAGGCGAAGCGTGCCGGCCGATGAGGGCGGAACGCGGATTGCCGGAGGCAGGCGCGATACAGGGAAGGACGGCTATGGGCGACATCGCGTGGAAGAGGGGCAAATCCTACAAGGAGATCATCTACGAGACGTGCGACGGGATCGCCAAGATCTCGATCAACAGGCCGGAACGCCGCAATGCGTTCACGCCGTTGACGGTGAACGAGCTCTACGATGCCTTCACTGAAGCGCGCGAAGATGCCGCGATCGGCGTCATCATCCTCACGGGAGCGAATCATGGCGGACGCCATGAGGACGAGGCGTTCTGCTCGGGCGGCGATCAGAAGGTACGCGGCAACGGCGGCTACGTGGGCGATGATAACATCCCGCGCCTGAACGTACTCGACCTGCAGCGCCTTATTCGCGTGGTGCCCAAACCGGTCATCGCCATGGTGAACGGCTACGCCATCGGCGGTGGACACGTGCTCCACATCCTGTGCGATCTTTCAATTGCAGCTGAGACGGCTAAGTTCGGGCAGACCGGCCCTAAGGTCGGCAGTTTCGATGCCGGATACGGTGCGGGCTATCTCGCCGCCATCGTCGGGCAGAAGAAGGCGCGCGAGATATGGTATCTGTGCCGCCAGTACACGGCAGCGGAGGCGCTCGAGATGGGCTTGGTGAACAAGGTCGTTCCCTTCGAAGAGCTCGAGGAAGAAACCGTTAGCTGGGCGCGCGAGATGATGCAGTTCTCTCCGACGGCCTTAAGATTTCTTAAGGCTTCTTTCAATGCTGCAACCGATGGTTTAGCCGGCTTGCAGCAATTCGCAGGAGATGCCACTCTTCTGTACTATACGACTGATGAAGCGAAAGAGGGACGCGACGCTTTCAAAGAGAAGCGCCAGCCCGATTTCGACCAATTCCCGAAGTTCCCCTAGGTTCGGCGAGCGGTACCGAATCTGCGGAAGCGCGTATCCATGAAACGAGGTTGGGGACGGACGCGTGATACAGCGGTTCGAACAGACGATGCGGAGGCGGCCGCACGACGTATTCTTCCAATACGTCGACGGTGCGGGTAATCGACGCGCCTTTACCTACGAGGAAACGAAATTCTCGGCTGCTGGCTTGGCGATGCGTCTGCGCGATCTCGGCATTTCGCGCGGTACCGGCGTTGCGGTCGATATGCCCAACTGCCCTGCGTTCGTATTCATGGCGCTTGCCGCGGCATACGGGGGCTTTACGCTTGTAGCCCTCAACCATCGCCTGACCGACGAGGAGAAGGCTTCGCGCCTTGCCGATTTGCGCATGTCGAGCGGCATCGAGGTGCCGAGAACGCTTACCGAACGCGATGTTGCCAGGCTTCTCGACGGAGTTCCCGGCGGCTATGACGTTGCCTACCGTATCGAGCATGCGATGGGGACGTCTGCCGGAGCGCAAGCCGTTGCCGACGCCATGGCGCGCGACGAGATTCAGCACGGCGCGCGCGGACGTGCAGCGGACAACCATAAGCCGGCTTTGCTCTCCCGGCTGTTCGGGAAAGACGACACCGGGCGCGAACAGGCGGCGCGGTCGCGCCGGCAGGACGGGACGGCTGCGGCTGGACGAGGGGGCGAAATCGATTCGCGGGCCATCGTGAACTTCGCAGAGCGCGCCCGCG
Source organism: Raoultibacter timonensis (assembly GCF_022845715.1). Classification (NCBI taxonomy): domain Bacteria; kingdom Bacillati; phylum Actinomycetota; class Coriobacteriia; order Eggerthellales; family Eggerthellaceae; genus Raoultibacter; species Raoultibacter timonensis. The sequence goes on along the minus strand of NZ_AP025564.1, from coordinate 3,782,052 downwards.
CCGGGTTCGACCACGGGGTTTGCGCGCTCGTCATGTTTACGAGCGGAACGACGGGCAGGCCGAAAGCCGTTGCCCTCACCTGGGATAATCTTATGGGCTCGGCGGAATCATCGAATGCGGTGCTCAACCGCCATGGCGAGGGCCTCTGGCAGTCGGCGCTTCCGATGTTTCATATCGGCGGTTTTCAGATACTCGTGAGAAGCGTTCTCAACGAAACGCCGTTCATTCTGTACCGCCGCGCCGATGCGCAGCGGATACTTGCCGACGCCCGCGAATACGGAGCGACGCATATCTCGGTGGTCGATAAGATGCTCCAGGATCTGCTTGCGGCAAACGACGACGATACGCTTTCGCACTACCGGTGCCTGCTGCTGGGCGGCGCTGCCCCGAATCCGGCTACCCTCAGCCGCGCCGTTGCGGCCGAGGCGCGCGTCTATGCGAGCTACGGCATGACCGAAACGGCAAGCCAGATCGCCTCGGCTCGGGTGACCTCGTCCTCGGCTGGTCCGCTGACGCTTTTGCCCGGCTACGAGGCTCGCGTGGTGAATCCCGACGAGAGCGGTGCAGGCCAGCTTGCCGTGCGCGGACCGGGCGTGTTTCCGGGCTACCTCAACGCGCGGACCCCCTCCACGGCCGACGGGTTTTTCCTCACGGGCGATACGGCGACATGCGAGAGGGGCAAGCTCACCGTATTCGAGCGGACGGGCGATATGTTCGTTTCGGGTGGCGAGAACGTGTACCCAGCCGAAATCGAGCGCAAGATCATGCGCGTGCCCCAGGTGAGCGATGCCTACGTGTTCGGTGCCGAAGATGCTACTTGGGGGCGCAGACCCATCGCCTTCGTGGAGCGTGAGGTTTCCTCGCCATCGGCCGGCGTTGCTGCCCCGCGGGCGTTCGCCGAAACCGTTCGCACGAGCTTGCAGCGACGTGTATCGAAGCTCTATCAGCCTAAACAGATTTTCGTGCTCGACGATTTCCCCCGTACCGGTGTCGGCAAGACCGATCGGGTCGCGCTGCGGCAGGCTTACGACGAGCGGATAGAGATCAAGCGCGTGACGCTCTACCGGATCGACCAGGGGCTCGTAACGCCGTTCGCCACGGCGAAGACCACCATGAACTCGCGCGAGTCGATCATCGTCGAAATAGAGGACCATGCGGGGAGAACGGGTATCGGCGAGTGCGTGGCGTTTGCGACCGATTGGTATCTGCCCGAAACGCTTGGTGACGACCTGATCGTTCTCGAGCACCATCTGATTCCCTTGGTTCTCTCCCAGGTGTACCTGCATCCGGGTGAAGCTTCAGCTGCATTCGCCGAATGCGATGCAGCGAGAGCGTACCCGCTCGCCCGTGGAGCGCTCGAGCCTGCTCTGTGGGACCTGTACGGCAAGATCGTCGGCAGGCCTCTGTGGCAGCTTATCGGCGGCGCACGCGCCAAGCGCGACACCGAGGCGGGCGCAACTGTTCCCTCGTTGCAGACGCTTGCGACGGCCGAGGTCCGCGCCGGCGTGGTGCTCGGCATGATGCCGGTTGATAAAACGCTCTCCGAGGTAAAACGCTATGTCGAGGCGGGCTACGCTCGCGTGAAACTCAAGATCAAACCCGGGGACGATTATTCTCGCGTTCGCGCCGTGCGGGTGGCGTATCCTCACCTCACCATCATGCTCGATGCGAACCAGAGCTATACCGAACGCGATCTCCCAGCACTCAAATCGCTCGACACCCTGGGAATCCGTTGCATCGAGGAGCCGCTCGATCCGAAGCGCGCGCCTTCGGTCGGTCCGACCGATCTGTTCGCCCGGCTCGCCCGATTGCAGCGCGATCTTACGATGCGCGTCTGCCTCGACGAATCGGTGGTAACCGAAGGCGATTTGTCGCGGGCGCTCGAATATCCTGAGCTGACGTGCTATGCCGTGAAGATCGGCAAATTCGGCGGCGTGCAGCCGACGCTTGATTTCTATCGCGAGGCTCGAAAACGCGGCATCGAACTGTGGATGGCGGGCATGTACGAAACAGGGGTGTCGAAACGCCTTCATGCGGCCTTCGAGACGCTGCTCGGCGTGAACATCCCCGGCGATATCAGCGAAACGTCGCGTTATTTCGAGCAGGACATCACCGATCCGCCGTTTACGGTGCAGCAGGGCGTTGTCGTGCTCAATCAGAAGGGGCACGAGGCGGGACTCGGATGCGAGCTCGACTATCAAGCGCTCGATACCGTACTCATGGAGCGGCGCGATTACCGGTAGCCGCATGTGCGCACCGAGCGTCGCATATCCGAATTATTACAACGCGGTGTAAGCTGGTCAGTTTTTCAGGAGTATCGAGTATTATGTATCCGTCCATCATACAAGACGGGGTGATACAACATGAGCGAACCATCAGCGTCACCGGCCGTGCAAACGGAAAGCGCGTCCGGCATCGCCAAACCCGAAGGCGGACTTGGCATTTTTCGTTTGGTCACCACGGTCATCACGCTTATCGTGGGCGGCGGCGTGTTCACGCTGGCGGGCGATCAGGCGGCGGGGGGCGCAAGCGGCGCCGCCGTGCTGACCGCATGGGGCATCTCGGCGGTCGGCGTGCTGTGCCTCGTCATGACGTTCTTCGCTCTTTCTCGCGTGAAGCCCAAGCTCAAGGGCGGCATCTACAGCTACGCGAACGCGGGGTTCGGCGATTTCCTCGGGTTCAACAGCGCATGGGGCTACTGGATCAGCGCGCTTCTGTGCACGGTGAGCTTTTCAGCGCTTCTGTTCGGGGCTCTCTCGTACTTCTTCCCGATATTCGGCGGTGGCACGAACCTGCCGTCGATCATCGGTGCGAGCATTCTCATCTGGTTCTACGTGTTCCTTGTCTCGCGCGGCATCAAAGAGGCGACGGGTGTGAACGCCGTCATCACCATCTCGAAGTTCGTTCCCATCTTCGTGGCCATCACGGCTATCGTCTTCCTGCAGAAGTTCGATCCCGCCATCTTCATGGAGAACTTCACGACGGGTGCGGTGCCCGGTATGCCGTTCTTCGATCAGGTGAGCAGCACCATGATGGTGACCATCTGGGTGTTCGTCGGTATCGAGGGCGCGGTGGCCATTTCGGGCCGTGCGAAGAAGGAGCGCGATGTGGGCAAGGCCACCATCATCGCGTTCGTGTGCGTACTTTCGATCTATCTGATGGTGAGCGTGCTTTCCATGGGCGTTATGCCGATGTCCGAACTGGCCCAGCTTGAGAATCCCGCGCTTGCGGGCGTCATGGAGCACGCAGTGGGGCAGTGGGGCGCCATCCTCATTAACGGCGGCGTAGTGCTTTCACTTGTGGGCGCGATGCTCGGCTATACGGTGCTTTCGAGCGAATCGCCGTACGAAGCGGCCGAGCAGGGCGTGTTCATCAAGGCGTTCGCCAAGACGAACAAAAAGGGCGCACCCATCGTTACGCTTGTGGTCACGAACATCATCGTCGAGGCCTTCTACGTCATCATGCTGTTCTCCGACAGCACCTACCAGTTCTTCTACACGCTTTCGGCGGGCATGATTCTTTTGCCGTATTTGCTTTCCGCCGCGTACTTCGCCAAGATCACGTTCACCGAACCGGGAGCGTTCAAGGGCAAACTCGGCGGCAGCATCGTTTTGTGGCGCATCTTCGGTATCTTCGGCGTACTCTACAGCTTCTTTCTCGCGTGGGCGTCGGGCGCGGTGGGGCTTACCCTCATGTCGCTCTTGTACGCGCCGGGTATTCTCATGTACATCAAGGGGAAGAAGGAACGCGGGGAGCCCTACCTCAAGAGCACGGTCGACCGTGTGGTGGTGGCGATCATTCTTCTGGCGGCCGTCATCTCGATCGTTCTGTTGGTGACCGGCCAGGTGGTTTTGTAACTCGCGCCGTTTGGGGCAAAAAGATACAATAGACATGTTCGCAAGAAACCGCTTCGAGCGGTTTCTTGGCTATACCCGACGATAGGTTGGACTTATGGGCTCATCGGGCGAGGCGCGTTCATATTCCAAAGAAAACGAGAAGCGGCCGAGGCTGAGTTTGCTTACCGTCGGCTTGGCGGCGCTGTTTTCCACGCTCTTGATTTTTTCAGGTGCCATGACTTCGTTTCTTGCTCATGAGGGGGTAAGCGATTTCATCAGCCTATACGCTCGTTCAGCTTTGGTTTCGGTGCTGGTTGTTGCCGCATCGGTTGCCGGGTTCTCCTTGGCGGGGAAAAGCATCCCCCTCAAAGCGATTTCCGGGGTGGGCGGCGTCGTCCATCTCGTAGCGAGCGCGTTTTTCTGCTATCTGGTTTTGGCGGGCGACCAAGGTGCGTCGCTAACATGCTTCGGCGGTGCTGCAAGCGGCGTGGGCTGCGGGCTTTTGTGCTTGGTTTGGGGCAAGCTGTTCAGCCGATTTCCTTTGAGCGGCGCCCTGCTCAATGTAGCTGCGGCGAGCTGCGTTGCGGCGATAGTCTATGCATGCATCATGCTCGCTCCCACGCTTGCAGGCGTTGGCGTGTTCATGGTTTGCGCTGCGGTTTGCGCGGTTACGCCGTCCCTGTTCGATCATCGCGCGTTGTTGGAGCATGAGAGTACGAAGGGCCGAGGTTCGGAAAAGGCCTCTTCGCTTCCCTCGTTTTTCGGGGTGGTTGCCGAGCCTGCGCTGGGACTGCTGGTCTTCGCCTTCATCATGGGGATTACCTGTTATACCTATACGGAGTGGTATTCCGATTATCTGCTCGCCTCGTTCGTGGCATCCGCCATCTTGGTGGTTCTGGCGTTTCTGAGGCTTAAGAAGCCAATCGTGCAGCCGTTGTATCGAAACATCATTCCGCTGCTTGCCATTATCATGCTGGCCGTATCGAGCATGAGCACGGCTCTGTCCGGCGAATCGGCAACCGAAATGTTCTGCATGTTTTTGCTCTGCTCGTTCGCGGCAACGCTGACGGTGGCAACCCTGTGCGCCATAGCGCACGCATCCGAATTCAGCTCGGATTTCATCTATTCGATCGCTTTGGTGCTGTTTGCGGCCGCTTCTTTGGTTGGATTGAGCTGCTCGGAGATTCTCTCCGAAGAAACCATCAGCGTGGTGGTTACCGCCGTGACAACGCTGTACGCTGCCGTCATGCTCGTTGCTCGAAGCGTACGGCAAAGCGGTGATGCGCTTATCGACGAGGATGGGCTCGGGGAGGACGGCTCGCAAACGCTGGGCGAGCGGTGCGCCGATCTCGCCCGTGCGTATTCCCTCACCGACCGGGAACACGAGATCCTCGAGCTTTTGGCGCGCGGATATGCGAGTGCCGAGCTCTCGGAGACACTGTTCATTTCTCCCAATACGGTAAGGACTCATATTCACAACATGTACCGCAAGCTCGGGGTGGCTTCGCGCGAAGATCTATCCCAGCTTGTTCGAGATCGCTGAGTTTTCTCAATTGGGATAATTAAGACTCTGAACGGGTATGATAAAAACTAGAATCCATCCGTTGACCTTGTTTCGCAAGAATTCAACGCCCCTACGTATTGTCTAAACGCTTCTCGCCTTCGGAAAATGCAAGCGCTTCAACGTGAAGCGGCATGCAAACAGATACAAGGAGGGAATGCATGAGCGTATCAAGACGCAGTTTTCTGAAGGGCATGGCAGGGGCCGGTCTTGTGGGAGCCACTGCGGGGCTGATCGGCTGCTCGCCGCAAAAGGAAACGCAGGGCGCAGCGACTCCCGAAACGGGTGCGGCCAGCGAGCCGATTACCGTGCCGAAGGGCTATATTTGCAGCGAAGACTGGCTCGGCGAGGCTCCGGCTGTCGGCGAAAGCGATATCGCCGAGACACGGAGCTTCGATGTGGTCGTTGTGGGCGGCGGGCATGCGGGAACGCAGGCGGCGCTTGCGGCCGCTCAGCTTGGCGCATCGGTTGCGGTTATCGAGAAGCACAAGGACGGCGAGATCGTGTACCGCGGCGACGACATCTGCTCGTACAATTCCAAGTTGCTTGAAGGCTGGGGTTTTGGTCCGTACAACCTCGAGGACATTACGAACGAATACATCCGCCGTGCTGCGGGCAGGTGCAACAGCGAGGCGATCAGGACATTCGTGTACAACTCCGGCGAGATGATGGACAACCTGGTTTCACTTGTTCCGGAAACCTCGACAGTGTTCGATTACGAGGGCAAGCAGTGTACGGTGCAGATTGCCTTCGAGAAGCCCAACGGGTCCGATTATCCGATCCTCAACGGCGGCTTGCATCAGTGGGCTTCGACGCTGCAGACGCTGAACTCGATGAACGAAGCGCCGATCGGCCGCAATGGACTTACGGGCATTACACGCCTGGCCGAGCTCGAAGTGTACTCTCGAGAAGCTGCGGAGGATCTCGGCGCGACGTGGTACTGCAACGAGAGCGCGGTTGTCTGCACGAAGGCCGACGACGGAGCTGTCACGGGCGTCATCACCCAGGACGGAGAAAGGAAGTACATCAAGTACGAGGCCGCCAAAGGCGTTATCCTCGCAACAGGAGACTTCGGCGCGAATACCGACATGGTGTATCAGCTGTGCGACGAATGCGGCGAGTACGCCGAGCGTCATGGCGTGGATCGCGAAATGCTCACCGGCATGACCGACTGCGACGGCTCCGGTCACAAGATCGGCTGCTGGGCGGGCGGCGCTATCGAGGGGCATCCGCGTCCTGTTGCAGGCAGCGCCCCTGTCATCGGTTTCGGACCGTGGGGTTCGACGCCGTGCTTGTGGATGAACTGCCAGGGCAGGCGCTTCATGAACGAGGAGTGCAGCGCCCTCTTGCTCGCGCAATCGATTCGCCAGCCCATTTCGCAAGAAGGCACGATGGGCAACTTCGCTGTCATGGATAAGAAGTACATGCAGTACGTGCAGAAGTGCGGCCTCGATCACGGTTCGCCGAACTGGGGATTCGAGCAGGGCATGGAGGCGTTCGACAAGGCGATGCAGGCGACGCCCGAGAACGGCAGCATCAAAGTGACGACCATCGTTATTGCAAGCTACAGCGAAGAGCAGAACAAGATGCTGACCTACGACGTGTTCGTGGGCGATACGATGGAGGAGGCCATGAAGAACGCCGGTCTTTCGGGCGATGCCCTGGCAACCGCGCTCGAGACGGTCGAGCAGTACAACGAGCTTTGCGCATCGGGAACCGATACGCAGTTCGGCAAGAGCTCGGACATCATGATTCCCATAAACGAGGCTCCGTTCTATGTTGCAATTCAGGCGACTTCGGCGCTGTACGGCCCTGGGTTGAACACGCTTGCGGGACTGTGCGTAAACGGTAATTACCAGGTGTTGACCATGGACAAAACATCGGTCATTCCCGGTTTGTACGCAGTCGGCAATACGATGGGCGAGCGGTACGGGAATTCGTACAGCTGTCCGTCGGCCGGCAACAACATGGGCAATGCGCTCACGAGCGGGCGTGTTGCCGGAAAGCATGCGGCCTCGGCGTAGCGGCAGCTGAAAAACGCGAAGGCGGTAGCGGGCGGGTCCGACAGGGCTCGCCCGTTTTGCTCGATGACAGCTTGAAAACCCTTTCGGCGATCGCTTCCAATTTCACCAAGTTGGTGGATAATCGATTCAGCAACAGTTCGCTTAATCCATCGCGCAAGGCGGTGGCCGAAGGAGGAATCGCAATGTTTACGAACGTGATCGTCAGGCGTCCGAGCAAATCGCTGGTAGACGGCATCACCTCTGCCCCTGAGCTGGGAAAGCCCGATTACGAGCTGGCGCTCAAGCAGCATGACGACTACATCGCCGCGCTCAAGGAATGCGGCGTCGAGGTGACGGTTCTGCCGGCGCTCGAAGAGTTTCCCGATTCCTGTTTCGTAGAGGATACCGCCGTCATTACGCGCAAGGGTGCCATCATCGACAATCCGGGTGCCGGTACGCGCAATGGCGAGGCGAAGGCGATGGAGCCGACGATTCGCGAGTTCTTCGATGACGACCGCATCGCCTACATCGAGGCACCCGGAACGCTCGAGGGCGGCGATGTCATGATGGTGGGCGACCACTTCTTCGTGGGACGCTCTGCTCGTACCAACGAGGAGGGCATCCGCCAATTCATCGAGATCCTCGAGGGCTGGGGCCTAACGGGTTCCGAGGTTCCGCTCGAGTACGTGCTGCACCTCAAGACCGGTGTGAACTACATCGAGGATAACAACATGCTCGTATCGGGCGAGTTCATCGAGAAGTCCGATTTCGCCGAATACAACAAGATCGTGATCCCCGAGGACGAGGCGTACGCCGCCAACTGCATCTGGGTCAACGGCACCGTGATCGTGCCCGAGGGATACCCCACCGTACTCGAGAAAATCCAAGAGGCGGGCTACAAGACCATCACGGTCGATACGTCCGAGTACCGCAAGCTCGACGGGGGCTTGAGCTGCCTGAGCCTGAGGTTCTAGAATCCGCGTATCCCAAGGGGTACAATGCAGCGGTACGCAACTTGGCGAATGTGCATGGCGAGCGCTCCTCCGGGGGCGCTCGTTTGCTGTTTGGGAGCGATGCGGACGGCGCGCCCGACCCCCGTCGACGGCGGGACGGATTGGCTGGCGCTGCGCGTTCGACGGCCCCGGTTCGCATCGGACCGCGTTCAGCTCTGCCCACCCGCTTCCTCCGGTGCGGTGTCTTCGAGTAAGTCGAGCAGTTCTTGGCGCGAATGCACTTTGAGCTTTTGATAGATATGGCTCGTGTGGGTGTTGACGGTGTTCATCGAGAGGTGAAGTTCTTCCTGAATGCGCGGAGCCGACCGGCCCTTCGCTATGAGCCTCAGCACGTCGGATTCGCGACGCGAGAGCTTTCCTATGCGAACCAGTCGATCACAGCGGTCTTCGAGCGGAGCCCCTGCTTCCGTTTGGGCCTCGACTTTGACGAAGATGGGAATGCTGTAGCGGTCGGTGAACACGAACGAATACGTTGCCACGACGAGGATGCCCAGTACCACCGATACGACGCCGAGCAGATCGGGAATCACGGGTTCGAAATGGCTGTAGGCGTGGAACATGCCGAAACCGAGCAGCAGATCGAGCGAGAAGGCGATACGCGTAAGCGAGAACACGAGTGTCGGGGAGGTGCGGTAGCGCTGGCAGAAGTTGAAGGCGATGATCATGATCATGATCTTGAACAGGAACGCGCCGAAATTCGTAACCCCGTACATGAACTCGAAGCTGTGCTGCGCATAGGGCATGAACAGAACAGCCGTCATTGTGAGCAGAAACGAGATGCGGTAGACAAGAGACATGCGGTAGACAAGAGACATGCGGTGGCTGTGGTCGGCGATGATGACGACGAGCATGATGGAGCAGGCCACCTTGACGATGAACAGAATAAGGTTGAGTCCGCCCGAGTAAAACAACAGGTCGGATCCTTGCAGGTAAAAGTTGCGCATGAATTCATCGATGAAGCTGATGACGAAGATGCTACAACAGAGCAGAAGCAAAGCCTTGCGCTGCCCGGTGCGTTTGGGCGGCAGAATCGGTTCGCTGACGAAGGTGTCGTTGCGGGGGTTTCGCACCAAGAGAAACGCCGAGACGAACGGCATGGCCGACGCGATGCAGACGACGATCCACGGGCTCAGCTCCGGCAGGTAGGCTACGGCGGTGAGTACGTACATGAACAGGCTGTTCACCAAAACGCTGAGTACGAAGCCTATCAGGTCGTCGGCTTTGCAGAACGCCTGGTACCACGCAACGAAGAACCAGCCCGAGGCGATGCCCGTAAGCACTCCTGCGACAATCTGCAAGACGACGTCTATCGCGGTATCGCCCGAGGAGAACGGGATGATGAACGTGCCGATGCCCGCGCAAGCCGCTAGTGCGAAGATGACGACTCGGTTTTCGAACAGCTCCTCGAATCGTTTGGTGAGAACGAGCGCGGGAACAAGCGAGACCGCGCACACTCCGAGCGATATCTCGTATACACTCACCGACGAGTTCTCGGGAAACAGCTGCGGTGCAAAGAAGCACAGCGTAAGCCAGAGCTGACAGAGCGCAAATCCGATCGTCATCGGGATGTTGGCGCGGTTCAGCTCCATTGCAAACTTCGAACGAATGGATTCTTTGGCGTTTCTTTCCTTCTTTTGTTTCCGATCAGTGCTCATAAGCCCCTCGCAAACCTCACTAGAAACTGGTGAATTTCTCCCCTGAAATGCAAAACACCACGTCAAAAGCGCAGATTGTATTGCATTTTTCCCCTTAAAAACTATTTCACATCTTTCCTTCGATGGCAAGCAAGCATCGGTTTTCTACCATTGCCCTATCAACCCGCCCGAAACAGCGGGCGGTCGGGAGAAAGGGAGGCGATGGGGAAAGCCAAGCCGATTCACAAAGCGCTGATCGCGTTCGCCGCTGCGGCGATCGCCATTGCGGTAGCGGGATGCTCGCCGCAAGAGCCTGCGGCAGAAAAGCCTGCCGAGCAAGGTGGCGGCTCGGATAGCGCCGTGCAGGTTGCGTGGTCGCCCGACATGGATTGCGCGACATGCCATGCGACGGAGGGCGCGACGATGGAGGACGGCTCGATGGGGGCATGCATTCACGTGCAGGAGGCGCAGACGACGTGCATCAGCTGCCATGCAGACGAAGCGGCACTCGCCGACGTTCACAAGGAGGCGACGGCGACCGACACGATGCCGAAGAAGCTCAAGGCAACGGTGGTCGATGCTGCCAGCTGCCAAGCGGCGGGATGCCACGATCTGAGTGCAGACGAGATGCTTGCATGTACTGCGACCATTACCGATCTGACGGATTCGCAGGGAACGCAGGTCAATCCCCATGAGGTCATGGGTTTGACCGACGGGCACGCCGACATCCTATGCTCGGATTGCCACAATATGCACAAAGCCGAAGTCAATGCGGCAGACACGTGCGTCAGTTGCCATCATGCCGGTGTGTACGAGTGCAACACGTGCCACTAGGTCGATCGGCTGCTTGCGGGTTCGCTGCGTGCAGCAGCCGATGGTTTGCGGCTGGCGATAACCGCCGCATGTCGCGACTGGCAACCGAGTCAAGGAGTACCGCGTATCCGAGGGTGCGCGTCACACGACAAGGGAGAGGATTCAACATGGAGCAAACACGGAGGGATTTCATCAAGGGAGCCGGACTGGTCGCGGCAGGTGCTGCGGCGTTCACGGGAGTGACGGCGCTCGCGGGTTGCAGTTCGCAGCCTGCCGAAAAGACAGCCTTCGAGACCAAGCACGAATGCGACGTCGTGGTTGCCGGCGCCGGCATCGGCGGCTTGGCGGCAGCGGTGAGCGCGGCTGAGAAGGGTGCGAACGTCATACTGGTCGAGGCTTCGCAGCATGTCGGGGGAACGAGCCGCTTCGCCGCAGGTGCGTTCGGGCCGCGGTTCGGCGCCGAATGGGAGGCCGCTTACGCCAAGGCTCCTATGTCCGACCCGGAGCTCGGCAAGCTTGTCTGCGACAATTGGGGGTCGTATGTCGAGTGGATCGACGGCCTCGGGCTCACGACCGAGGAGCTCGCCCCGGGCAGCCCGTACGTATGGATGGGCGGCAAGCGCCCCGCCGAGGAGGGATCGAAGAGCTACACCGACGAATACCTGCAGCAGTTCGGCGATATCTTCGTTGAGAAGGGCGGCACGACGCTGCTCGGCACTCGTGCGATCAAGCTGCTGACCGACGACGCCGGTGCCGTAACCGGACTCGTTGCCGAAGATGCGGAAGGCCCCTTTGCCATCACGGCAAAAGCCGTCATCCTCGCAACGGGCGGTTGGCAGTGCGACAAGGAGATGTGCACCAAGTACATCGGTCGTCACGCCGATCTCGGACAGGCGCAGTGCGTGCCGTACCTCGACGGATCGGGAATCAAGATGGGCGTCGAGGTGGGTGCCCAGCTTTCGCGCAGCTTCGGCTCGTACTACGGGCATCCTCAGCCGTGGCCGATGACGTACTTGAACGGCGTCGATACGCCTGAGGGATACGAAGCTGTCGAGAACGTCGACGATGTGCACATCCTCTACTACGGCACCACGGAGCACTCGATACAGAGCATGGGCATCTACGTAAATACCGAAGGCAAGCGCTTCGTCAACGAGGGGCTCGGATCTTCGCTGGTGAACCAGGAGGTCATGCAGCAGCACATGGCGCGTGCTTACCTGATTCTCGACGAGGGCGTGCGCGATATCATCCGCCAGACTCCGTTCTGCAACGCCGCGGTTATCGGCGGCGACCGCATCGACCACATGATCGAGAAGGGCATGACCGTGGTGCAGGCCGATAGCATCGAGGAGCTCGGTGCGAAGATCGTTGCCGAGACGGCCGACGGAGTGAGTTTCAACGCGGCCAACATGGCGGCGACGGTAGCTGCGTACAACGAGGCCGCTGCCGCTGGAACCGCCGAAGCGCTCGAGGTTCCGCATCTCGGAACCGTGCCCGCAACGCCGCTTTCGACGCCCCCGTTCTACGCGATCCCCGTCGTCGGCGGCATCATGGCCACGTTCGGCGGATTGAAGATCAACACCGACACGCAGGTTATCGGCACTGACGCGCAGCCGATCGCGGGCCTGTATGCGGTTCCCGGCGCGGCGGGCGGCATCATGAACGGCGACTACTGGTGTGTGATGAGCGGTTATTCGGTGCTCGGCCGCCTTTCGGGCGAGGTGTCGACCGCGTACGCCCAGAGCGCGGGAAGCGCCGAGAAGTAGCTGGTGCCGCATGGGCGGCGCGCGGCTAGCTGCATAGTGAACTGCGTGGGAGCTGCGTGTTGAACCGCATTGCAAGACGCACCGTGGGCTTCGCGGCGAACTGAGCGAAAACTGCGCAGTGAGCCGCACAGCGAGACTGTACTGAGATTTCGGATGCCGCATCGGCTGATGCGGCATCCGCGGTGTGGTGGCTGAAAACGAGCGGTTTTCGGGTTCCCTGCGGTCATGTGCGGGCAGCCGTTCGCCCGATGCGTCCTGTCAGGTGTTGGTGCGGGCGCGTCGATTCCGATCAGACGGCGGAAAGGCGAATTCGTGGCAGGAAAGCGGAGCTATTCGTCGTCGTTAGACTCCTCTTTTGCAGATGGTTTAACAGTTGTATCTCTGATCAGGTACGATGAGGCAGCCCTGCGAGGTGACCGCGCCCTTCGGCGTTCAAAAGGGGTTCGGGCGACGAATATCTTCGTTTTCCTGCCACGAACTTATTGGCCGAAGTCGAGTCTTTCTCGGCGACGCTTGCGGGCGTTTCGTTTTGGGTTGGTGTATTGTTGCGGCAGTACGGTACGGGAATACGCGGCGCTAAAGGGTCGTATCGGTACGTGCTGTCGGCTATGCAGCCGCTCAATCGCTGTAACTCTTCTGGATATTGCACGATGATCCTGCGCGGCATGCCAGAACCTGATACAACAGATAAGGACAATCAAAAACGCTGCTATTGCATAGGGACGGTGTTGAGGAACCGCCCACGGCAGTCTTGACAACCGACGTAAGGAGACCCGCTTTAATGCCCGTTGCGCTAAGCCTTTTTCTTGTCCTGTTCTTTCTCTTGATGAACGCTTTCTTCGTTGTTTCGGAATTCGCGCTTGTCCGCGTGAGAAAATCCCAAGTCGACATCGCCATCGAGGAGGGGAGAGCCGGTGCGAAGTACACCAAGCTCGTCGCCGACAACGTTAACGCTTATCTTTCTGCTTGCCAGCTCGGCATCACGCTCGCTTCCCTTGCACTCGGCTGGTTGGGCGAGCCCGCAGTTTCCGAACTCATCCATCCGCTGCTTGCCGCCATCGGCTTGCCCGATGCCGCCATCTCGGCCATTGCGGTCGCCATCGGCTTCATCATCATCACAGCGCTCCACATCGTGGTAGGCGAGCTCATTCCCAAATCGCTCGCCATCTTCAGCACGATGAAATACGCGCTTCTGACCGCGGCGCCCCTCGTATGGTTCTACCGCATCACGTATCCCATCATGTGGCTGTTCAATACGATTACGAACGGCGTCATGAAGCTTGCGGGCCACGATGTGGCCAACGAGCACGAGGTGTACACCGGCGAGGAAATCAAGCTGCTCATCGACGAGAGCACCGAAAGCGGCCTTATCGATGCCGACCAGAACACGTACGTGGACAACATCTTCGACTTGGGCGACAAGGACGCCGAGGCCATCATGACCCCGCGTACCGAGCTCATCTGCATCGATCTCGAGGACACCCTCGAGGAGAACGTCAAGACGATGCAGCAGTACAAATACACGCGTTATCCGGTTATTCGGGGCAACAAAGACGATGTTGTCGGGTTCGTGCACATCAAGGACCTGTACAGCCTGCCTGCGGGCTCCACGATGGAAGACCTCAAGATCCGCACGATCCATGCGGTGCCCGAGAGCATTCCGATCGCGAAGCTGTTGCAGACCCTGCAGGAGAAACGCACGAAGATCGCCGTGGTGGTTGACGAGCACGGCGGTACTTCGGGTATCGTGACCATGAGCGATATCATGGGTCAGATCGTCGGCAAGCTCGATGACGAGTACATGCACGACGATACCGACGAGGTGAAGAAGCTTGCCGACGACCACTATCTTGTGGACGGATCGCTTCCGATCGACGAGCTGTCCGAGCTCATGGGCTTCGAGCCCGAAGAGGCTGGCGATTGCGAAACGGCGGGAGGCTTGCTGTTCGATCTGTTCGGGCAGATTCCCGAGGTTGGCGACAAGGTGTCTGCTGAAGAGGGCGATACGAAGGTCGATTTCACCGTCAAGAAGATGGACGTGCGCCGCATCGATAAGATCGACATGGTGATCGAGCGCGCCGAAGACGAAGAGAAAAAAGACGGGGAATAGGGACGACGGCGTATAGGCCGAACGTTTGAACGGCAGTTTCGACGGCGCCCATCGGGCGCCGTTTTGCATGGAGATGCTAGTTGATTTTCTCGCCGAGGAACCGCTCGGCATTGTGCCAGAGCATGTTTTCAAGCTCTTCGTCGGTGAAATCGATGTTCGTGAACGTGTTGTACTCGTCGACGGGATTCCACATGGGGAAATCGGAACCGAACAGCACGCGCTCGGTGCCGTACAGACGGCAGAGTTCCTTGGTGCGGCGCTTGCCGAGCCAGAACATCGAGCTCGACATGTCGACGAAGCAGTTTTCGCTGCCGAGGTAGTCGAGTGCTACTTCAGGCATCGACCAGCCGCCGAAGTGGGCAGCATCGACCACGAGCCTTGGGAAAGTGTTCAAGACGTTCTTGAGGCGGCGGGGGTGCGAGTAATCGTGGCGGTAATCGCCCATGTGGATGATGATCGGCAGGCGACCCTCGATGATTTCGTACACGCTCATGAGCCGTGGGTCGTCGAGGTTGACTTCTTGGGTGTCGGGGTGGATTTTCATGCCTTTGAGGCCGAGGCTTACGGCTCGCTCGATCTCTTTTTCCGGCTCGGGGTAGTCCTGATGCATGGCCATGAAGCCCGTGAATTCGGGATGCGCTTCGCATTCGCGGGCGATGAAGTTATTGATCGATTCCACCGCTTCGGGTTTGGTTGCGACCGAATGCACGATGAAGTTGGTGATGGGGGCTTCGTTCATGGACGAGAGCAAATGGGCGGACGTGCCCTCGCCGTACATGCCGATGTCGTAGAACTCGCCGATTGCGTCGACCGCTTTTGCGGCGATTTTCTCAGGGTAGATGTGTGCATGGGCGTCGATGACGGTCATTTTTCGGTACCTCGGATTCGGTTGTGCAGGCATCTGCGTTGTTCGACTTGATTGTAATACAGCAACCGCGTGGATGGCTGAAACGAAAAGCGAATGCCTCACAATACAGGCGAATCGTCACAACGAACGGGCTCTTTGAGGCTCTATGCGGCCGAAACCGGGCCTTAAATACGAATGTTTTATGGAGGCGAAATCATTTCTTGCGCAGATGCTATCGGCAGAGTATTATATCTTCTTGCCGCTTTTCCTGTTCTTGATATATCGAATGGATGCAAGTTGGCACCATAGTGCGGGGTGGAGCAGTCTGGTAGCTCGCCGGGCTCATAACCCGGAGGTCATAGGTTCAAATCCTGTCCCCGCGACCAGAAATTTACAAGGCCAGCTGTTTTGCTGGTCTTGTTTCTTTTCCGGATAGGCGAATGGGATATCTTTCCGTAGCCCGAAAAACGAAAAGCGTCCATGGTTGGTTGTGGTGGCATTCCTGATGGTATGCTGCTGAGGTGAGCAGGCTTGTTTCTTCAGCAGCTTGGGCGACGGCAGATTGTTCATAACCTTTGGGTGTAACTATGGTTCAACTATGAGAAACGAGCGAGTTCGGGCAACGAAATCAGTTTTCGGTTTGAGCCTACAACCCCTTAGTCAGATCGCTTACTTTGACCCCGAGGCCATCGGCGATCTTGCAGAGGTTTTCGATGCCAATGTTTCGACGTCCGCTTTCGACATCAACTAAGTAGGAGTGGCTAAATCCGACCATTAGTGCGAAACGACGCAGCGAAATATCTTGCTCCTGACGCCTGGAGCGAATTGTTTGACCTAGTTTTGCTTTGCGCTCATTCATGTCCATGATAAATTAGAGTATGTGGTATCATAATTGGATTGGTATTAAATATAGGACCGTATAGACAGAAGGTGATGCCTGGAAAAGCGATCGGGGTTTTGTTCGCTCGGGCAGGGGGAAATGGCTTGCGGCCAGCATGCAGCCTATCGTAAACATATCTGATCAGTGAAGTTGATTGGGGGCGGCAGATATCGACGGGTTGAGGACAAAGAGGGTAGGGCAAGATGGAGCTGCGCTAAACGTACTGGTTGATAGGGGGGCGGTTGCTGAAAGTGGCAAGTCTATTCCTGACGGACGGTTGATTCTGGCTGCAATTGGCTTCGGGTGCTTTCTGACGGTTCAGACATACTGTGGTTTGAGCATTGCACTTCCCCTCGCTTTTGGGTATGGCGAATCATTCGCGGTTACCCTTCGCATCGCTGCCATTTTGGCGATGTTGGGGGTGTTTGTGCTTGGATATGCACAGGCAGACTGGCTCGTTATGCACCACGCTTCTGTTCTTATGCCGGCTGTAGCCGTTGGCGTTGTCCCGTTCCTTGCCGAGGCTGTTGTGCTTTGTTTTGGGGCCACACTGGGGTTTGTCGCTATCTTCACCTGGGTTTTGCTTGGCATAAGTTTTGCTGCTTCTGGTTTGCTCTGGTGTCTCATATTGAGCCATAACTCCATGAGGCAGAATATCCTTACGGTTGCGACGAGCGCATTCTTCAGCGTACTGCTATACGTTTCGGCCTGTGCCGCGCAGCCTCTGCAGCTGGGTTTGATCGGGATGGCGATCATCATTGCTGCAGAGGTGGCGATCTGCCGGCTGCTCATGAAGAACGTCGATTGGGGCAACTATCTCCGCGAAGAAGACGAGAGTGTTTTTCGGGAATCGAGCAAGAAGGCGTTTTGGCTTGCATGCCATAGCGCGGCGTACGGGGTCGTTCTGATTGTAACGGTTTCGCTGGGGTTGGGACCGGCCCTCATCGTAGGGGCTTGCGGGGTTATTGGCGCCGCCTTATCGATCATGGCCAAACACTGGTCGCTCAACAGAGTGCTGAAAAGCCAGCAGGTCCAACAGCTGTCGCTGCCATTTATCGTCGCCATTCTCTTTCTGATTCCCTACTGTAACGAAGCGGCGTTGATCGTGTGCGCCGGCCTGAACGTGGCCTTTAATGCGTTTGCCATGGTTCTTTCTTGGTGCGAACGCAGCGAGCTCAACCAGGAATTCAGGATTCACTCCATTCGAAGGTATTCGAAGGCAAGCATTCCCAACTGGATCGGGCTTCTCATCGGTACGGTTGTCGGCTGGTATGCGTTCATGCGAAACGAACCGATAGAGCAGAGCGCTCACTTCATCCTCATCGGCCTGGCCTTTCTGCTGCTGCTCTCCTTCGTGCTCTTGATCTCTGAAGAGAGCAGGAAAGCCGAAGCCATAAGCAGGCTCGGCGAAGTCAAGCTCGACGAGAGGGATGAGACGTCAGACCATGATGGCCGATTCATCCGCGCATGCAAGAAGGTCGCCCAGAACCACGGACTGTCGCCTCGAGAAACCGAAGTGTTTCTTCTGCTGGCGAAAGGCCGCAACGTGGAGCGAATCGAAGAGAAGCTCGTCATCAGCAACTCGACAGCGAGAACCCATGTCTACAACATATACAAGAAGCTTGGGGTTGGCTCGCATCAAGCCCTGATCGATATGGTCGAGGCCGAAAAGACCGACATGCTCTAAGGGCCATCCCAGCAACTGCCGAATGCCCGGGCATTCTTCGGAATAATGCCTGATCGAGCTAATAATTCATGCAGCTTGCATGAGGCGCTTTCGGGCTGTTTCGCAGCGCCGAGCCGATGCATTCCCCCTAAAACACGTATCTTCGGGCCTATGGCGCATGAGACGCGCAGATGCCCGGAAGCGAAGCTCCATCCTAGCACCAAAGCCTTCCTGGCTCTGCCGTACATGAAGCCGAATGTCTGGTTTCGAACGACAGAAAAGAAGGAGGAAGCTATGGATGAGCATGAGGGCAAGTCGGGCACAGCTCAGTCTGCGCCGAAGAAGGGGAAGGGGGGATTCTTCTATGGCTGGGTGATCACAGCAGCTTGCGGATTGGTGTATCTGCTTCTCGGATCGGTATCGCTCAACGCTGGCCAGATTGCCATACCTGTTATGGTGACGCAGCCCGACATCATGATGGATCGTACGCTGGTAGGCCTCGGCTTTACTGTATTCATCTTGTTCCAGGGCCTGCTGGCACCCATCATCGGAAGCTTGGTATCGAAAAAGGGCGCTCGCCTGACGATGATCCTGTCGGCTATCCTGATCATCATCGGCAGCATCGTTTTCGCTCAGTTCGGTGGCTCGAGCACAATCGCCTACTTCCTGATCTTCGGTGTGTGGCTGAGCTTCAGCAGCGCCATGGGATCTCAGGTGCCGTGCCAGACCACCATCAGCATGTGGTTTGTCAAGAAGCGCGGCATGGCCATGGCCATCATGATGGCGGTAATGGGCGCCGTAGCGTTTCTCGTGCCGCCCGCAATTAACGCCATCATCCAGTCGACCGGCTCGTGGAGATCCGCGTTCTATGCGGTCGCTGCGGCTGCTGTTGTCGGCCTTGTGATCGTGGTGCTGTTCATTCGAAACAAGCCAGAGGATAAGGGGCTTGTTCCCGACGGTTCTGTTGACGAGGGGCCTGAAGAGGCCGTCGAGAGCAAAGTCGATTCGTCGAAGGTGTATAAGACGAAAGAGAGCAAGACGCTCGCTCAGGCTCTGAAAACACCCGCGTTCTGGCTTTTCGTATGCGCAGCCCTTCCGCTGTACTTCGGCTTCAACATCAACGTATCTGCCGGCGTGCTGCACTTCTCGGGCATGGGCTTCGATCCCGGTATCGTTGCGCTCGGCTTGTCCATCCAGGGCATCGTCGCCTTGATCGTCCGTTTCCTGATCGCACCCCTTATCGACCGTATCGAGCCGGTGCGCGTGCTTGCATTCGGCGGGATTGCCATGGCCCTCGCCATGTTCATTGCGAGCTTCAGCAGCGCAAACGACAGCGTGCTCATGTTCGTGTACTTCATCTGCATCGGTGCTGGTTGGGGCATCAATCTTGTGTGCGGCCCCACCTGTTTTGCAAACTATTTCGGCAATGGGAACTTCTCGAAGATCATCGGCGTCGCGCTTCCCATCTTCAGCATCGTCGCCGGCATGATCCCGGTCATTTCCGGCGCTGTATTCAGCTCTGCAGGCAGCTACAACCCCGCGTACATCGGAATCGGCGTGTGCTGCGTGATCGGCGTGGTGTGCTCTCTTCTGGTGCGCTTTCCCAAAAAGGCCGAATAGTCATTTCGGAGAGGGATTGAACGTGATGCGTTTGAAAAGAGGTGAGGCAACGTAGGCGGAACTCGAACGGAACTGCGAAAACCAGTAAGAGCGAAGGAGAAGAAATGGCACTGAAAAAGACCAGAACGCAATGCACAACCTGCCATGCGCGCTGTGGCGTCATCGTCTACTCAGATGAGAACAACCAGATCGTTAAAATCGAGGGCAACCCCGACAACGTGAAGTCTCATGGCGTGATCTGCGGATCGGGAATGTCGGAGCGTGAGATTCACAACAACCTCGAAGGTCGTCTGCTCTATCCCATGAAGCGCGTGGACTGGGATCCCCAAGGGGAGCGACATCCCGAGAACCGCGGCAAAAGCGAGTTCGAGCGCATTTCCTGGGACGAGGCACTCGATATCATCGCAGCCGAGTGCATGCGCATCAAAGAGCAATACGGGCCCGAGGCCATCATTACCGGTCAGGGGACGGGGCGTGTCGCAAACCATTGGCATTGCCGCTTGAATTCGTCGCTTGGACTGGAGGGCTGGAGCCTTGTGCCTACGCATGTATGCCTCATGCCCCACATCCTTCCGAACGCATTTACGCTCGGCATCTTCAGCTCCGGAAAGGGCGATTCACGCCATGCTGGCTGCGTGGTTGCGTGGGGCGAGAATCCTGCAATGCAGACAACCTGGGCCAAGGAGGTTTACGCGAATCAGCGTGCAGGCAAGACGAAACTCGTGGTGATCGACACCCGCTTCCAGGATATGTCCAAGCATGCTGATGTTGCCATCCAGCCTCGCCCCGGCACCGATGCGGCGCTGGCGCTTGCCCTCATTCACGAAGTCATCGAGAACGGATGGTACGATGCCGAGTTCGTGGACAAGTGGACCTATGGTTTCGATGAGCTCGCCGAGCGGGTGAAGGATTGGACTCCCGAGCGCGCTGCTGAAGTCTGCTGGATCACTCCCGAGGAAATCCGCGAGGCCGCTCGCATCATGGGTACGTGCGGCCCGGTTGCCATGAACATCGGCCTAGGGCCAGGGTGCATGCATACCAACGCCATCCAGAACGGCCGCGCGCTCGCCTGTCTCCATGGATTACTCGGGCACATCGACGTTGTGGGCGGCACTCCGGTGAGCCTCTCGTTCTCAGTCATGCTCGACGACAAGATCACGCTGTGGGACGGAACGAAGGATCCGGGCCGTTCTGACCTGTTCACGTTCGGCGGCGAGGAGCATCCGCTGTACAAGTCATTCGGCCGCTCGAACGATCCGCACGCCGTGTTCGAGGCCATGATCACCGGCGAGCCCCGGCCTGTGAAGGCGTTCATCGCCATCGCGAACGACCCGCTGCTGTGCTACGAGAACACGAACCTCACCTACGAGGCCATGACGTCTCCGAACCTCGATTTCGTCGCCGTCAAGGACTTCTATATGTCGCCGACGGCGAAGCTCGCCGACCTGCTGCTTCCTTCGGCGGACTGGGCCGAGCGGTGCTCCTACGACGAGGAGATCGACGGCAACCTGCTGCTCACGTTCGATCAAGCGGTCGAGGCCCCGGGCGAGTGCTGGGATGACTGGGAGTTCTTCTTGCACTGGGGCAAGCGCATCGATCCGGAGCATTGGCCCTGGAACAACACCAAGGAAATGGTGCTCTGGCGTTTGAAGGAGTTCTACGATCTCGATCTTACCTGGGATGAATTCCAATCGAAGGACTGGCGCTCAACCGAGCCCGGCGGTGAAAAGGGCGACTATATCGAGAAGAAGTACGAGAAGGGCATCATGCGGCCCGATGGGCAGCCGGGCTTCGCAACGCCTACGGGGCGCATCGAGTTCTGGTGCCAGGCCTTGGCGGACTTCGGGTATGATCCGCTGCCCGATTACGTTGAGCCGATGGAGAGCCCCATCTCCCAGCCTGAGCTCGCCGAAGAATATCCGCTCATCGCCGTCACCGGCCATCGCGTCTACTCGTTCTTCCATTCTGCGTGGACGAACATTCCGGCACAGCGAAAGCTCTATCCCGATCCGTTCGCGCTCGTGCATCCTGACGACGCGCGCGCCTACGGTATCACGGACGGCGAATGGATCACCATCACCTCGCCTCGTGGCCACATCATCTCGAAGGCTGCGGTGACGCGCGAGATCAAGAAGGGGGTTGTGGCGGTGCCTCGCCCGGGCTGGCGTGATGAATGTCCCGAACTGGGATTGCCCGGCTACGGTTGGGACAAATGCAACGGCAACATCCTCGTGCCCTCTACACCTGCAGAGCCCGGCTATGGCGCCACCGCCATGCGCTCATCACTGTGCAAGATCGAAGCTGGAAGGGGTGATCTGTAATGAGCAGAGTCGACGGAAAAGGTATTGCGCTTTTGCTTGACCTGGATGACTGCAACGGCTGCTTCAGCTGCGAGGCTGCCTGCCGCGAGACTCACCGCTATCCCTACGATGAGGATTGGATGCGCTGCGAGCGGCGCGAGCCGTTTTTGGTCGACGGCGTATTGCGCCAGTACCATCTTGTGGCACCGGTTCTCGACAAATGCGCGGCATGCTACGCGGACAATCCGAACCCCCTTTGCGTGAGCGGTTGTCCGACACGCGCGCTGAAGATCGGTTCGCTTGCCGACATGGTGAAGGAAGCGGAAGGGCGTCACTGCTCCATCTTCACGGCGTAGCCATATGACTTGAGGTTGCTGCCCGCTGCATTGACGGCGGGCAGCAACGGGGCAGGAATCTGCCTTGGGAATGCCGGTCTCGCCGCTATCAAAATGAACACGTTTTATCTCGGCGAAACCTGCATACGAGCAAGCAAGGAGGTTTAGCATGGATGAGGTAAAGAAAAGCAGTCCGTTTTTTGCAAAAGGGTGGTTTATGGTGCTCATCGCCTTTATCGTGGGCGTTGTCACGCAGGGATTCGGACTCTATTCTTTCAGTATGTTCAAAGTGCCCATGACTGAGATGCTCGGCGCCGATCCGACGCAGGTAGCGCTTGGCTTCTCGATATTTGCCCTGGTTGTCGGCTTTTTCAGCCTCATCGTGGGCGATATCGTTGAAAAGATAAAGGTCCGTGGTGCTTTGATTCTCTCGGCCTTTCTCTTTTCGGGGGGATTCTTCATTCTCGGGTTCATGACCGAGCTGTGGATGGTGTATGCGGCCTATGTTGTCATGGGGCTTGGCAGCGCGCTTGGCGGCATGATCATTCTTTCGGGTATTCCGTCGAACTGGTTTGTCAAACGCCGCGGCATCGCTATCGGCATCACGTGGTGCGCGACGTTGCCAGGCTCCTACATCACCACGAGCATCATCTCTTCCGCGACCGCGGGTGGCGATTGGCAGCAGGCGGCAATCACGTTGGGAATAATCGCGTTCGTCGTTCTGTTCCTCGCCGCATTCATCCTGCGGTGGAGGCCACAGGATATCGGGCTTCTTCCCGACGGAGTGACCGAAGCAGAAGCGGCGCAGGAAGCGGTGCAGGCCGGTGCTGCCAAACTCGTCGGCCTTGATCGCAAGTCGGCTTTGAAAACCGCAACGTTCTGGCTGATAGCGCTGTCCTTTGCCCTTATCGGCATCGGCGAGCAGGGTCCGTTGCAGAACTTCCCGACGTTTCTCGTCGGAAACGGCGTCGATCTCGGCACCGCCGGCATGTTCATGACGTTCCTCGCGTTTGCCGGCTGCTGCGGAAAGATCGCCGCAGGCCTCATTGTGGATAAGGTCGGGCCGCGCTGGGCGTACTCCTCGATCAACTATGCTGCGGCGGTAGCGCTTATCGTGATCATGCTGTGGGGCACCAACCTGGTCGTACTCTTCGTTGCCGGATTCTTCTTCGGCGCGGCTTTGAGCTCTTCTGCCGTATGCTTCTCTTCGGCGACCACCATGTACCTTGGACCGAAGAACTTCGCGCAGATCTACGGCCTCGTGTTTCTCGGCAAGCCCATCTTCGATGCCATCGGCGTTCCTCTGCTGGCGGCTATTTCGGGCAGCGCTCTTGGATGGAACGGCGCGTTTATCATCGCTGCGATATTCGTAGTCGCCTCTGCAACCTGCATGCTGTTTGCCAAGAAGAACAAGCAGCTGGCGGCTATGGAAGAAGAGGCCGCCAAAGAGCTTGCAGCGAAGAGCGAAGCGGAGTAGGAAATGAGGGACGTGCATTGCGCGCCGTGGGTGGTTGAGCGGGCGCATGCTGAGACTTGATGGCTGGGGCTTGGGGCATTCGCGTCTGAATACCCCAAGCTCTCATTTTGGTCTTTCTTGCCAAGGTGCAAACCATAACAATGCGCTGATCTGAAATTACGAGCCACGGCTAGCGATCTGTGTAGCTATTGAGAATGCGAGTGCGTGGTTCCCAAGGTATCGATTCAAATCTACTTCTTTCAGCCAAGTTGTTGCGGATTGGAGGACGGGTCCTCGATCCCTTTCGCGCATTAAAGTAGCCTCCTTATTTCGGTATACCCCTTAACTCTCTCTTAGGTGGAGCGATGCTGCTGCGGGTTAATTTTGCTCAATCCAGCGATGAACTTTCTTGGCGATTTAATTCCTCTGCGAACAGAGGCTGTTATGGCTGGGGCAAACTGGACCCACAATGAGATGAAGACTGCCTTGCCGATGGCTACGCCTCCCATCCTCGCTTTATCGAATACCCCAACGACATTGTTTTTAGAAGTGCTCGAGGGCGTATGACGACCGCTCAAGCTGCGGTATGCGCAGCAGCGCCATCGCCCATCGAAGCGATCAACCTTCAGCCGCTGGTGTGCTAAAGTGTCTTCATTCGAAATCATCGGTCGGCCGCGCATGATGCCGGTTCGTGGTAGTCAAAGGGACAACGCGCATGAAAATGGTGGTATGCGAGAATTGCGGTAGTACCGAAATCGTCGACATGGGCGGTTTCAGGATGTGCAGCTATTGCCGAACGAGGTACCTGCTTCAGCAATCGGATGCGGTGCCGCGCGCTTCGCATATGGCGCTGAACGACGATATCGCGCGTTTGCTTCAAAAGTGCAGGGAGAATCCGAGGGAAGCAAGCCGCTACGCCAACCTCATACTCGATATCGATCCAAACAATGCAGAGGCACGTAGGTACTTGTAAGCAAAGGACGGGCAGCCATGTATACCGATGATCTTGCGAAAATGTACGGGTTCGACAAAGAGCAGGTCGAGACGTTTATCAGCAATGCTGGCTTTGAGATCAAATCGAGCTTTACCAAAAAGGTAGTCCAGGACTCCGACGTGGGGCCGATCGTGAACGGTTTTCACCGGTATCTCGAAGAAGAGGCTAAAAAACAGAAGGTCATGTCGTCGATAATGATCACGTCCGGCTTCGGTTTCGAGGGCTATAGGATCAAGAAGTACTCGGGTTACATCTCGGGTGACGATGCCGTGCAGGTTGATCGTGGGAAGAGCGGACTGTTCAGCCAGACTACGAACGTGGGCCAGGCGTTGATGAAATCGATCGTGGAAATTCGCCGAAACGCCCTCATGGAACTCAAGGTGGCGGCTTACGATTTAGGGTGCAACGCGGTAATCGGAGTCGATTTCGACTACATCACGCTCGATCCGGAAACGGCGAACGCAAACGGCGGCACGTTGTACCTTCCCTATGTGTTCGGCGTTACCGCCAACGGGAATGCCGTGGTCATTGAAAAAGACTCACCGGGCAACTAGGCAGGGGGCATCATGGGCTTCTTCAAAGCATTCAGCGGAGCGCTTGGCGGGGCGATGGCGGATCAATGGCGGGACTTCTATACGGTTCCTTCGGGGCTGTCGGGAACCGTCGGCGTTTGCTCGGCCGTTCGGAGCGGCGCCAACGCTCAGCGATCCTCGAACGACAGCGGAAGCGATTTCATCATCACCAACGGATCGCTCATCCTCGTGCCCGAGGGGTTCGCCCTCATCACGATGGAGAACGGTGCAGTGACGGGATTCGTGTCCGATCCTGGAGGCTATCAGTGGACCTCCGACAACATCAACGCCCGCTCGTTTTTCGCCGATTCGGGTTTCGTTGATGCGGTGGTAAAGCAGTCGTGGGACCGTTTCAAGTACGGTGGGCCACCGGCGGCTGCGCAGGTCGCTCTTTTCGTAAACCTAAAGGAGATCCCCAACAACAAATTCGGCACGCAAAGCGAAATCTATTGGGACGATGCGTTCCTCAATACGCAGGTCGGCGCAAGGGCCCATGGAACGTATACGCTGAAAATCGTTGACCCGATCTTGTTTTTGAAGAGCTTTGTGCCGGTTCAGTACTATGCGCCCGGCGGGTTCCCCTTTTATTTCTCCGATCTCAACAACGCTGCAGCAAATCAGCTGTTTTCCGAGGTGGTCGGATCGCTCGCAAGCGCCTTCAGCGTCTATGCGAATGCGGGCGATAAACAAAACAGGATCACCAACATTCAAGGCGACGCCGTGGGGTTCGCCCAATCGTTGTCCCAGGCTGTTGAGCAGTCCTACCACTGGAGATACGATAGGGGATTGCAGATCGTCAAAGCGGCGATCATGGCCATCGACTACGACGAGACCACCAAAGCGCTGCTTGCGAAGGTTCAGCAGGCCGATGCGCTCATGGGTGCGCGGGGGAATGCGAACCTGCAGGCTTCGTTCGCCGATGGCTTGCGTGCTGCCGGAGAGAACCCCGATGGCGGTGCTTTGGGCATGGGCTTCATGGGCATGGGTATGCAGGGTGCCGCAGGAGCCGTCGGTGCGATGCAGCAACCGAACCAAGCACCAGGGTATTCGGTGTCGCAACCACAGCAAGCGGATGCGGCAGCTGCAGAAGACCCATACGAGCGTCTCGCCAAGCTGAAGAACCTCTTCGACCAAGGGGTGATATCGCAAGAGGAGTTCGAAGCTGCGAAAGCGAAGGTACTCGGTATTTAATCGCTCTGTGAAGTGAAATAGCTTTTTCGGGGTATTTGGCCTCGCGGGTAAACGTCCTTGCAACCCAGTGGTTTCAAGGACGTTTCTGTATTCGGGCAAGGGTGCTTCCTTGCTTTGCCGAACGTTTTAGAACGGCCGCTATGCGAGTCGGCGTTCATGGCAAAGCACGTTTTCGATGCGAGCAGGATTTCGATTGGTCGATGTGGATGACGGCAGAGCTTTCGCTGGCCGGCGGTTGTCCGCTGCCGAGAATTCTTTAAAGAAACCCAAGCAAATCGGTTTTATCCCATTTATGGATATTTCGCAAAAATACGACGGTAGAGCAGGGGAGATATGTTGACATCCATCAAGCGCCGTACTAAAAGTTGAGTTAAATACTGAGTTAAATCTCATATTTCAAACTGATTTAGTTATAATTTATGGAAAAGGAGGAGAGCACATGGCGCGCAGCAGCAAGCTGAACCGCACACTGTCGATTGCGCTCTCGCTTGTTCTGGCAACGACTTTCGGTTTGCCGGTAGCGGCGTGGGCGTCGGGGGGGGGCGAAGATTCCTCTGCGGGTCTTGCCTTATCTCAGGTTGCCGATGGCGAGGGCGTGGATTCGCCCTCGGTTGACGACGAAAGCGATTCTTCAGGCGGTGCGCTTCGCGAATCGGAAGGTCAAGGCGCGAAAGGAGCTGCCGAGAGCGAAGGCGACAGCAGTGCTGCCATTGCTCCACTGTCAACGGGCGTTGCCGAGGTGAATGGCCAAGAGTATTCATCGCTCAAAGAGGCGTTCGCCGCTGTGCCCGCTGACGGTACCGAGACGACCGTCACCATGCTCGATAATGCCGAGCTTACATCTGAGGGCATTGTAACGGTGGAGGACGGCCAGAACGTCATTCTCGATATGGCTGGGAACAACATCACCGCTGCAGCGAGCGGCTTCAAGGGTCGTCCGATCGTCAATCGTGGAACGCTGACCGTGAAGGGCAACGGAACGATCGACGTCGGTGGAGCTGGAGCGAATGGCTGGGGCGCTATCGAAAACTACGGAACGCTGACGGTGGTGGACGGAACGTTTCGCGGGACGCTCGAGAGCAATTCGGTAAACATTTGGAACCGCGCTGGCGGTCAGGCGATCTTCAAAGGTGGAACCTACGACACGAACGGAACCGCCTTGCGTACCGCCGAAGGCTCGACGACGGTGATCGAGGGCGGCTATTGGGAGAGTCCGTGGTATCCTTCCGTGGAGAACGGCGGAACGATGACCATTTCGGGCGGCGAGTTCAAGAACACGTCGTGCAGCGCATGCGATAACGCTCACTATGGATATACGGTTCGAAGCGGTCTTGACGCCGATGGGGCGTATCTTGCGTTCGAAAACGGTACCGTTACCGGTGTGCAGGGAGGTCTTGCGATCGTCGGAGGCTCAGCCGACGTCTACGACGGCACGTTCTCGACAGGTAACTGCGTGAAGAACCCCTCGCATACGGCCACGTTCTACGCGCTCTACGTTGCGGGCGAGTCGTATAAGACTTCCGCGACGGTGCACGGCGGAGAGTTCTCTTCCTCGCAGCGCGAAGCGGTCCACGTTGGAAACAACAATGCTGGGGGCGACGGAGGCAACCGGCAGGAGGCTACGGTCGTCATCAAAGGCGGCACCTTCGCGGGCGGCGGTGGATCCAAGACCGCTATTGTTGCGGATAACGCGCTTGGAGCTGCGGCTATTTCCGGCGGCTCGTTCTCGTCGAAGCCCGCTGACGATATGTTTGCGGAGGGCTACGAGCCTGTTTCGGACGGTGAGGGCAATTGGGTCGTCGATGTGCCCAATCCCGTAGCATCGATCGACGGAACGAAGTATCCTTCGGTGCAAGCCGCGATTGACGATGCGGCCGAAGGGCAGACCGTTGCCCTTCTTTCCCCTGCTGCCGAAAACATCGCGGTGCCTGCCGACAAAAGCATCGTACTCGATCTTTCGGGGCACACGCTGTCGGTCGATGAGCCGGTGAAGGTTACGGGAAACCTTACCGTTGAGGACAGCAGCGTTTCCGGCAAGCCGATCGTGAGCGACGATTATGAAACCGTAACGTACGCATCGGGAAAGATCGTCAATACGCTCGGTTCGAGGGACGCCAACGCCGTCACCGTTATGGTAACGGATGGCGGGGTATTCACCTTGAAAAGCGGCACGATCGAGTCGATCAAGAACTATACCGTTGGAGTATATGGATCGACGACCCCCGGCGCGGATCCGATCGAGTCGAAAGTGTTCATAGAAGGTGGCTACCAAATTGGCCCCGAGGGGGGTCCTGGCGTTTTCGGTAACGGCGCCTACCTCAAGGTGTCGGACGGTGTGATTGTCGGCACCGACAACGCTGCCGTTGCCGGCAACGGCACCAACGATGCTTCGACGACGTACGGCGGAACTGCGATCGATATCGCAGGCGGCACGATCATCGGCCATATCGTGTCGAGCGGGTACATCGCGTGCGGCATCTACCATCCCCAAGCCGGCGCGCTCAACATCTCGGGCGGTACGATCTACGCCGATGGGGGAGTCGGTGTCCTGATGCGCGGCGGTACGCTCGACATGACGGGCGGCACGGTGATCGCTTCG
Organism: Raoultibacter timonensis; assembly: GCF_022845715.1. Taxonomy (NCBI): domain Bacteria; kingdom Bacillati; phylum Actinomycetota; class Coriobacteriia; order Eggerthellales; family Eggerthellaceae; genus Raoultibacter; species Raoultibacter timonensis. The sequence goes on along the minus strand of NZ_AP025564.1, from coordinate 3,752,856 downwards.
GGCAGCTCCCAGGGCAAGGTCGGCGACAGCACGGTTATCCAGGACTGCTATGGCATACAGATAGACGGAAGCAGCAAGTATTACGACAGCCCGAATAGCGTTGCCGTTATTCAGGGAGGATCCGTGAGCGCGTCCGAGGGAGTTCCTGCGCTCAATGTGACTGCCGAAAGCGGCGGCTCAACCGAAAACAAGATGATGGTATCGGGCGGCGAGTTCAGCTCCGAGGTTCCAGACGAGTACTGTGCGGAGGGATTCAGCCCCACTCGGAATCCCGACGGCAGCTACGGCGTTGTTGAAACCGAGACGGTTGCCGTCTCTGCGTACTCCCTCATCGCCTACGAGGGTGGTCTTGGCGAAAACGCGCTTCCTAATCCGAAGTGGGCGTTCGACATTGCGGATATCACGGTTGACGATCAGCCCCTTACCGATGCGGATCCCCTGCCCCTTGAATGGGAATGGGTTGATGAGGCCGGCAATCCCGTTGACGATGTGGCAGGTGAGGGCGTCTACGAATTGAAGGCGTGGAAAAGCGCGGATGCGGCCGATGCGACCGTGAAGGTCGGCGACGCCGTACTCGAATTCGCCGATGATGGTACGGTTGCTGCAGTTGGATCCGCCGGATCTGTTGCAACCGTCGAGGTGCGTGCGGTGGCGAACGCAGATGCTGCTGTCGCACTCGACCCTTCGGTGCTGCGCCCGGTCTACAACTCGGAGAGCCCTTTGGTTGGCTTGAAAGACGCGGGAGCGGCTGCTCGCGTGCTGGACGCAAGCGAAGGCGCCTCCGACGATGGGTTCTGCGATCTCGGTACGGTCGAGGGAGGCTGCGACGACTCCGTCGACCCCCATGCCCATGTGGCGAAAGGAACGCGCTTCCTCACGAACGGGAATCCCGATTTGCCTGTGGGCGAGGGCTCGAAAATCGGTCTTCTGTGGGACGATCTTCTTCCCGAGGTCCTTGGAAGCGAGAACCGCGTCGCCGTGCTCAACGAAAAGGGCGTTGCCGCTGCGAAAAGCACGATCGATCCGTCTCGGACGATCGGCTCCGAATTCAAGTACATCGATCTTGTCGATATGGCAAACGGCAACGCATGGGTGAGCACCGATGGCGAAAACGTGACCGTGTTCTGGCCGTATCCCGAAGGAGTAACCAAGGACGATGCGGTTGCCGTAGCGTATTTCGAAGGCCTTACGCGTGACTACACGCTCGATATGGCATCCGCCGATCTCGATGCGGAGATAGCCAAATCGCAGGCTCATGCGCTTGGCGTAACGAAAACCGATTCGGGGGTTCTGTTCTCCGTTCCCGCACAGCAGTTCGGGCCTTTCGAGCTCATCTGGCAGGCTGCGGGTAGCGGCAACGGCTCGACGGTAACCGATCCGTCCGGTGGGCAGGATGATGCGAACAAGGTCTTCCCGCTCGCCCAAACGGGAGATGCGGTGCCGCCCTTCCAGGCAGTGGGCCTCGTTGCCGTTGCTGCGGGAGCAGTTGCCTGCGGGGCGGCTGTGCGCAAGCGGAGCCATCAGCAGTAAGCGAGATTCTGTTTGGGAAAAGGTTTTAGCGAACCGAAACCGGAAAGACGGAGTGCAGCGAACGGTTCGCTGCACTCCGTTTCATATCGGGCGAACCCGTATGGTACACTTCTGAGCTTAATCGAAGTCAGCCGACGACGGGTGCGAAGTTGGGTTCAAGACGTCAAGACATAGGATACTCGCTCGTGTTCGCTGCGGCTTGGGCGGCCTATTGCCTCGCGGCGATACTACCCGACGAGTCGCTGTACACGCCGCGCTCTTTTCTGGGGCTTGCCGTGGGTGCGGTGTTCTTATGGGCGACGGGTTTTCTCGTTCTCGTTTTCGCCCGGAGGCGGGCTGCATCCACCCGAACGCTCGTTATCGTTGCCGCCGCGCTTGTCGCGTCCGACGTGATCGCGAAAATCCTCGTGTCGGTTTTTGTCTTCGGGGGATCGGGCATCCAGCTTGTGGGGGATTTTCTCAGCATCAGGTTCGTTCCCAACCATAGCAACAACGTGCTGCTGTCGCTTCTCGATATCACGATTGATTCGCGGGCCTTTCACGCTCTCTCCAAAGTGCTTCTGTGCGGTGCGGCCGCTGCATTGGGAGTAAGGTATCTGAAAAGGGAAGGCTTCGATTTCTCGAACAACGGGTTCAGGTGGGCAGTTGCGCTCATTGCGGCGGGCGCCGTCTCGTCGGTTCTCGATAGCGTCTTTCGCGGCTACGTTCTCGACTTCATCTCGTTTGCAGGTATCGTCTCGTTCGACATCAAAGATCTCTGCATCACCTACGGGGTGGGATTACTGCTCGTCATTCTCCTTCAATGGACCAAAGGAAGCAGACACAGCGAAGGACGAGCATCCCAAACAAGCGATGATGCTCTCGCATAGCCCTTCGCCCTCGCCCTCGTGCTCGCGCGCGCTACGCCTCGCTTTCGGCAATCTTTCCTTGTATCACGAAACGCTCGCGGAAGAGAAAGGCTGCGGTGATCGCCACTGCGGCAAGGCCGCCGCCGATCGAACCGAGAAACAGCGATTGCAGATGGTCGAATTGGGTGAATACCGGCAACAGGAACGGGAATGCGATGAACTTCACGAGAATGTAGGACCCTTGCTGTAGCACGATGAGCGCGTTTGCTATCCCCGCTTGCCCCGAGGCTTGAAAATAGCTCGTTCCCACGATGCGCACCATCGATATAGGAACGGTAAGCGCTGAGGCTCGAAGAACCCAGCAGGCAAACGGGACGTCGGCTGCATCGATCCCGAACATGCCGACGAAGAGTTCCGGTGCAAGTTCAACCGCGGCCCAGAGGGGGAGGAGCGCTGCGAATCCGCATATGAACGTCCACCGTGCAAATTGATACGTGCGCCGCGGAAGGTCGGCTCCGCTGCAGTACCCGATGAACGGTCGCGCTGCGGTGGCGATTCCGATGCCGGGTACGAGGAGAAAGGCGGTTACGGCGTTTTCGATGCCCGATGCGGCAAGCGCTCCCCCGGTTGTCGTGCCGTGCGGAAGGGCTGAAATCGCGAAGGCTGTCACGAGGAAGTTCGTCGCGAAAATGCAGAACGCATCGGTTATCCTCAGCGCGCTCGAGGGGAAGCCGAGCGCCGCCGTTTTGAAGAGCATGCGAAAATCGGGGACCAGATCGCGCGCGCGAAGTTTGAAGGGCATATCCCGCTTCAGGAGAAACGCTATGGTCGCGATCATGGCGGCTGCTTGGCCTATGGCGGTAGCGCATGCGGCGCCGGCAGTCCCTGTGTCCATGACGATAACGAGCAGATAGCCGAGCGCTATATTGCACAGGATGCTGATGGTTTGGATGGCGAACACGCGATTCGGATACCCGGCGGTTCTCACGAAAGATGAGATGCCTGAGCTGAACGCGGTGAACAGGCTGCTCCAAGCTATGATTTGAAGAAACGGTCGCGCGTGGGGAAGCAGCGTTTCGCTCGCGCCCGCGAAGCGTAGAAGGGGGTCGGCAAACAAGGTTGCCGTCAGCGCGAAGGCAAGCGAGAGGACGGCTGCTGCGGCGATTCCCGTACCGGCTGCCCGAGCGGCTTTGCGGGTGTCGTGGGCGCCCATGCTCAAGGCTATGACGAACGATCCGCCATCCCCAACCAGAACCGCCAAAGCGGTGATGAGCAAAACAAACGGATCGCAGATGGTGATGGCGGCGACGCCGACGGTGCTGATGGCCTGTCCGACCAAAACGTGATCGACGGCGGTGTTTATGCGCATGAGAAGCAGCCCTGCAATGACGGGCAGGGCGAATCTGACCAAAGTGTGCGGGACGCTTCGACCGAGTGCTAAGCTTTCGAGCTTGTTCAAGGAAAACCTCTCAGTGCGGCATAGACGTTTCGTTTGGACCGTTCGGGCCGAACGGTCCATTAAGCCGTTCAACGCGGGCAAGGCGGTATCGAACGTCGCGGTTTCCGCTCAGTGTGCGGGTCATAGTATAAGTCATCGTGCGGATCTGCACCCAGACGGTGGGACCGAAAAGCGCGCCGCGAAACCACGGATTGGAGCTTTTCCGGAAGCGCCCTGCTGTACGCAGCGGTTCGGTTTGCGCGAAGATTGTCCAAAGCGCGGATGACGACGACCCGAAAACGCATTCTGCGGTATTATGAACGAACAAATGTTTTAGTATCCGATGCGGCCGTATACGAAAGGAGCGAAGGCGTGTCCGAAGATCGCAGCTACATCTGCATCGATCTCAAGTGCTTCTATGCAAGCGTCGAATGCGTCGAGCGCGGGCTCGATCCGTTCACGACGAACCTCGTCGTCGCCGATCCCGGCCGCACCGAAAAAACAATCTGCCTCGCCATTACGCCGGCCATGAAAGACCTTGGAATCTCGAACCGCTGCCGCGTGTTCGAGATTCCCTCGCACGTCAAGTACATCATGGCGAAACCCCAGATGACCCACTACATGAAGATTTCCGCCGACATCTACTCGATCTACCTGCGCTACGTATCGCCCGACGACATCCATGCCTATTCGATCGACGAGTGCTTCATCGACGCAACGCCGTACCTTTCGCTCTACCATATGACCGCCAAAGAGTTCGCCGCCATGCTCATGGATGTAGTGCTTGCCGAAACGGGTATCTGCGCTACGGCGGGTGTGGGCACGAATCTCTTTCTCGCAAAGGTTGCACTCGACATCACCGCAAAGCACGTCGAGGACAACATCGGGTACCTCGATCAAGCGGAATTCGAGCGCACGATACAAACGCATACCCCGATAACCGATATCCGGAACATCGGACCCGGCATCGCCAAGCGCCTTGCGAAGTTCGGCGTTTACGATCTTCGCGGCGTGTGCCGCATGGAAGAAGATGCGCTGTATCGGGAGTTCGGAGTGAACGCCGAATACCTCATCGACCATGCGCATGGCATCGAGCCGTGCACCATTGCCGAAATCCACGAATACGAGCCGAGCGCCCATTCCATGATGAGCGGACAGGTGCTGTCGTGCGATTACAGCTACGACGATGCGCTCGTGGTGCTGAAGGAAATGGTCGATGCTCTTGTACTCGATCTCGTTGAGAAGAACCTGGTGGCGGAAACGATATCGCTTTACGTGGGCTATGCGAGAGAGCGGGAAGATCGGGAGAATCGCAGCGATGGGGAGTTTTTCGATGGAGGCCACGGAAAGCGCCCGCTGCACGGCAGACGCAGCGTTCCCCATACCGGCGGAACCCGCAAGCAATTCGGGCGCACGAACCTCTATTCGAAGATCATGCCGCGTTTCATCGATCTCTTCGAGGAAACGACGCGCCGCGACAAGCCGATCCGTCGCATCAACGTGGGCTTCGGGGGCGTTGTTCCCGAGGAGTTCGCGACGGTCGATCTGTTCACCGACGAACAGGCGGAAGCCGAGGAGAAGAGCTTGCAGGAGGCGGTGCTTGCCGTGAAGGGCAAGTTTGGGAAGAACGCGCTTCTGCGCGGTATGAGCCTCGCAGAGAAGGCAACGGCTCGGGAGCGCAACGAGCAGGTCGGGGGGCATCATGCCTAGTGATCGCGCGCCGCGCGCCGGCAGGGCGCAGCAGTTCATGCCCTTTGCCGCGCTCAGGGGATACTACGATCTCATTCGCGAACGGGAGCGCATCGTGCAGCCGAAGCACGAGCTGACCGAAGAAGAAGCGCTCGTGCTTTCGAAGAAGCTCGCTCAAGTGAAGCGCCGAACGATGGTCCGCATCACCCATTACGATACGGATGCGTACATAACGACGCACGGCATGGTGAGCGATATCGACTATGCGTTTCGCACGATCACCGTGGTGCGCACCCGCATCCGCTTTGACGATATCGCCGACATGTGCGGCGAAGGCATTGCGGAAGAGGGAGATTACTGATAGGGAACTATCTTCCTTACGGGCTCTCGGTTCATATGCGCCTGCTTCACACAATCTTGTGCGGAACGTGGCGCGCGGTAATCCTATACTGAAGCAAAAGTGCCAGGGGGGATGGCGCTTGCTAGGCAGGACGGGGAAGGGAATGCCGAATACTGCACTGCGATCGGTAGTCGCGCTGTTTTTTGCAGGGTTTATCGCGTATGCATATAACAATGCTTTCATGGTTCTCTCGCCGCTTTATGTGATCGAGATCGGTGGAACTGTGGTTGATGTTGGTGTGCAGGGGTCGGTGTTCATGGCTGCTGCTATCGTTTTGCGTTTCTTTTCCGGCCCCTTGGCTGATAGATGCGGCACTCAACTCGTTATGGTTTTGGGGCTATCCGCGTTTGCCGTGTCGGGTTTTCTCATGGCTTATTGCGGCCAGGTTTGGCAGTTTATTGCACTGAGATGCATTCAGGCTGCTGGTCTTGCGGCATATTTTCCCTGTGCAACGGCTGCGGTAGCGGCTTTGGCCCCAGGGGATAAGACGGGATTTTATCTCGGGCTCTATCGGCTGGTTTCGTCCGCATCGCTTTTGTTCGGTCCGACTTTGGCTTTAGCGCTCGTTGAGGCAAGTGGCTACCGATCAAGTTTCATCTGCATGGGTCTTTGTGCCGGGCTTGCTGGGTGCGCGGTTTTAAGCATTTCTTCAAAGCGTTCGCGGTTGTATGCAGAAATCGACGCCGGGAGACAGGGGAAAAATGCGTTGCAGGGCAAGGACGAGCAACGACAAAGCGATAGAAATCTCGTACCGCGTATTCTGAAAAAAGCCATTATGCAATCGCCGCTCCTGATAGGAGAAGTTTTGGGCGCAACGTTCATTGCGGCTTTAGGGTATGGACTTCTCTTCGGATTCGCGGCTCCCTATATCGGAAGCGTGCAGCCAGATATCAATTCGGGTCTCTACTTCACGCTCATAGGCGTTGGAGGCCTTGTGGCAAATCCTCTTGCGGGATGGTTGAGCGATAGAACGTCTCGGACAAGAATACTTGCCATTTTGTTTGTCTGCATGGGTGCGGGAATTGCTTCTTTGGGGTTTATGTCGTACGGACGGGTGGTTCTGTTCGTTTCGGGTCTCCTGATGGGCTTCGGGTATTTCGGCTCCATGACAACTGTGCTAGCAATTGTTGCGGCGAGGGTTGCCGACGAGGCGCGTACTTCGGTTTTGTCGCTGCAGCAAAACAGCATTGACCTTGGAATTGCGTGTGCAAGCGGCGGCTTCGGGCTTGCTATTGCCGCCGTAGGCGATGTTACTGCGATATTTATGTTCCAGGGTGTGATAGCCGTGCTGCTGGGACTGGCGACGCTGCTCTTGCCGCACGCTCGGCATGGCGTTATGTAGCGAGAGCTTCGCGTGGCTCACCCAAAACTGTGTGGAACCACAAGAAGCTTCACCCCTAAGATGCGCTTATCGCGCGAGTGGAAGTTAGGAAGGCGGAGCCACAGCGGTTTCGCAATCGATTTTGTAGGGGGAATTATATGTTTAAACGAGAACGAAGTGCTTTTTCATCTAATGCGGCGAGCGTCTCGCCTTTTGAAAGTCTGGATCGCAATCCGGTTGAGTTCGTTGAAGACGGCAAGCTGACCCGTCGTACCTTTATTAAAGGCGTCGGTTGGATTACGGTGGTTTCTGCGCTTGGTGGTGCGGTTGCCGGTTGTGCGCCGAAGGCCGATGAAGAATTAGAGCCGAGCGAGAGCGCCCAAGCTGCATCCGATGCCACTGAGTATTCGTATGCATGCTGCAGCTACAATTGTACTTCGCGATGCTTACTGAAGGGGCACGTGCGCGATGGAAAGCTTGTGGCTGTTGAGCCGGGCGAGATGCCGGGCCGACCTGATTATGCAAATGCCTGTTTGCGCGCCATGTCGTATATCGAGCGCATTCAAAACGAAGACCTACGCGTTATGTACCCCATGAAACGAATCGGAGAGCGTGGCAGTGGCGAGTTCGAGCGTATCAGCTGGGATCAGGCTATAGACGAGATTGCGGAACGCATGGAAGAGTCGAAGAGCAAGTATGGCTCAACGGCATGCTCGTTTTATTCGTTTACCGGCAACCAATCGAAGCTTGCCATGCAGTCGGCTACTCGCTTTGCGGCATGCTACGGTGGTACGACATGGGATATCGAAGGCATCATGGGCGATCACGGTGCATCGATGGGCATGAAGATGGTCTATGGCGTTATTCGTGGCGCGCACGATACTCGCGACTACGAAGAAAACTCCAATATGATTGTCATCTGGGGTCGCAATCTTGCCGATACGCATACTTCGGAGCTGCGCTATATCGTTCGCGCCCGCGAGCGGGGTGCAAAAATCGTCTATATCGATCCGCGCTTCAGCTCTACGGCTACCATCGCCGATCAGTGGATCCCCATTAAGCCGGGTGGTGATTCGGCATTGGCGTTGGGCATGATAAACTGGATTATCCAAAACGATCTGCATGACAAGGAGTTCTTGAGCAAGCACAGCTGTGGCTCGTTGCTGGTGCGCGACGACGATGGGACGTACCTGCGTGGCGAAGGCGATGCTTACATGGTGTGGGATGTCGTGCAGGGCAAGGCGATGCCCGCCGATACCGAAGGTGTCGAAGCTCCTATCGAGGGATCGTTTGAGGTTGATGGCGTGGCGTGCAAGCCGGCCTTTGTCCATTTGAGGGAGGCGGCTGCCGAGTATACACTCGAAAGAACCTCGGAACTCACTGGCGTTCCCGTCGGCGTCATCGAGACTTTTGCGCAAGAGTATATCGAGGCAAAGCCTGCGGGTATTCGTATGGGCCAAGGTATGCAGCGCACGTTCAACTCCTATCAATCGTTTCGCACCGTGGCTACGCTTGCTGCAGTGGCGGGATATGTAGGTGTGCGTGGCGGAGGCGCATCCCATGCCGGCGGCACAAAAGCCAACAAGCCTGTTCCGGGCGAAACGGCACCTGAATTCAACTACGATGAATGGGCTGAAACGGGGCAAAAGGCCAACATGGTCAAAAGCTCGCTTATTTACCAGTGCGCCGTGAACCATGATCCGGTTCCCATAGATTTCATCTGGTTCAATGTATCGAACTTTCTCAACCAAAGTCCTGATGCCCATCGCATCATCGATGAGGTGTTTCCCAATATTTCGACGATTGTGGTAGCGGATCCGTGGTGGACGTGGACGGCGAAGTATGCCGACTACGTGCTACCTGCAACCTCGCTTTGGGAATACTGGGATCTTTACGACAGAGCTCCGTGGGTGTTTCTCGTGAAACCCGCTATCGATCCGCTGGGGGAAAGCAAGTCCGATTGCGAGATGATGACCATGCTAGCTGAGCGCGTCGGCCTTGAGGAGTATTGGCCGAAAACGCCCGAAGAGTGGGTTCGCAGCTGGCCAAACCCCGAAAGCTCAGCATTCGAAGGTTTCGACTTCGACGAAGCGGTAAAGGTGGGTATGTGGGGCATGCCAACGGGCATCTACGACGAGCCGCTCATCGTCTTCGAGGACCAGGTGTATCAAACGCCTACAGGCCGTTTCGAATTCTATACCGAAAGCATGGTTGAATTTGATGAGCAAGTGCCAAAACACACCCCGGCTCTTGAGGCGTCTGATTCAGAGCTTGCCGCAAAGTATCCGTTGATGCACCTTACCTATCATGACCGTATGAATGTCCACACGCAGCATTGCGACAATCCGTCGCTTGATGTTGTGCAGACCGAACCCTTGTTCCACATCAATCCGATTGATGCCGAGCCTCGGGGGATCAAGCACGGCGATACTATTCGAATTTTTAATGACCGGGGAGAAGTCAAGATGAAGGCGTTTGTGACTGAGGGCATCATGCCGGGGGTGACGGCGGCTCAGGCGGGATGGACTCCTGAGCATACTGTCGAAGGAAATCATCAGTTCTTAAGCCATCTTACCCTGAGTCCTGCTGAGGAACACTACTCGCAAACAAATAGCGCTTTCAACGACATCATGGTTGAAGTAGAGAAGGCATAGGGGGATATCATGGCGGAAAAACAATACGGTATGCTCATCGATACGACCCGGTGTGTTGGCTGCCAAACATGTGTAGTGGGATGCAAAATATTGCACGAGTGTCCCGACGGTACATATCTCGGATACCTTGAAACCATCGGTTCCGATGAGAATTACCTCGTGAGCGGGACGTATCCAAATGTCAGCATCACGTTTCGGCCGCATATGTGCAATCATTGCGAGAACCCGTTGTGCGTTGCAAATTGCCCGACGGGCGCTATGCACAAACGCGATGAAGACGGAATCGTCGAATCTGATTCGGAGATTTGCATCGGATGCGGCACCTGCGTGCAGGCGTGTCCCTACGGAGCTCCTGTTCTCGATGAAAATGCTAAGCGTGCGATAAAGTGCGATTTGTGCAGGCCTCGCATCGAACGAGGGGAAGAACCCCTTTGTGTATGCAGCTGTCCAGCTGAGGCCCGCATGTACGGCGATATCAGCGATTCTACGACCGACATCGCTAAGGCAATCGCTGGAAAGAACGCCAAAGTATTGCTGCCCGAAGAGGGAACGGAACCCTCAGTGTATTATTGCTAGAAAGTTTGTGGGCGCGAAGCCATGCCTTCGCGCCCATGGCCTCAGGGAGGAGATAAGGGGATGTACGGAATGGTGCTGCCTCAGTTTATCGATGCCGATAGGTTCTCGGCTGTGTTTACAACCGAAGAACTGCTTGCGCAGGCCGAAATACCGATTGTCGTTAAGAAGGTTGAGAAGGGCGAATGCTTGTTTCTTGCAGAAGAGAGGCATCGCTTTACATATCATGTGGTAAGCGGTGTAGTGCGCTTGTATCTCACTTCTCGCGAAGGTGTTGAAAAAACGTTGTTTTATCATACGGCTGATACGCAGTTTGGGTTCCAGGGTTTTAAACGGAATCGCCTCACTCGATCGACTGCGGTAGCGGCGACGGATTGTGAATTGCTTGCGATGGATTCAGATGACCTGCTTTTATTCTGCAATAGGCATACCGACTACTACCTTGCTTATATCGAATATCTCTTCCAGATTATGAATTCCCAGACTGAAGAGATCGCAAACCTTTCGTTCGAAAACGGCGTCAGAAGGCTTGCCGGATTGTTGTACTCTCTTGCAGTGAGTGATGGATGTGCGATTTTATACACCATCGATGAGCTTGCAAGTATAATCGGTACTCACCGCAATACGGTAACGAATTCTCTTTCTCATCTGCGATCAAAAGGGTATGTAGCCAAGCAGCTGAGGCCGATTGTGGTTGAGGATCTTGCGGGCCTACGCCGGTATCTTGATGAAGAATAGCTGCGCCCAAAAGGAAAAGCCGCACGTCGAATGAACTGCGGCTTTCCCTTTTGAGTTTTGGGAATGGTGCTTGTGCATTAATTCTGCGTCGACAGGAAGATCTGCAGCGACATCTGATCGATTTGATCCTGAAGCTCTTCGAGCTCGTCGACATGCTGGTCTTCGTCATTGAGGATCTCCATGAGGATGTCGCGGGTGGCGTAGTCGAGGACCTCCCCTGCGAGAACGATGGCCTCATTGTAGTCTTTGACGGTATCGACTTCGAGGGAATGGTCGTTCTTGACCTGCTCGGGAACTTCTTTGCCGATGTTGATGTCGCTGAGGTTCGACACGATGGGGGTGCCCTCCAGGAACAGAATGCGCTCGATAAGCTTTTCAGCGTGTTTCATCTCGGTGATCGCGCGCGTCTTGAAGCTTCCGCTCAGCTTGCCGTAACCCCAGTCCTCGCACATTTCCGCATGCACGATGTACTGGTTGATTGCGGTCAATTCACCTTCGAGCAGAGAATTCAAGGTGTCGATAAGTTTCTGATTACCCTTCATGGAAAGGCTCCTTCCGTTTGCACTGTGCCTGATTGGCCGATCTGATTCCGATCAGCGGTCGCTGTTCCCTATTCTTGCAGATGGGCATTCGAGGCGGTGTCGACTATCGTGTTTCGTGGCCTTCGCGTCATGCGAATGTAACCGTTCCGTCTTTCATGTTTGGGAAGGTTAACTTTCGCTTTACGCGGAGCTGGGCGCGCGTTTCTTCGGCTCTGGGCAGAGCTGCGCTTTCGGCAACCGATTCATGGCATGTCCGCAACGATCCGCTTCGTTTTCTCGAAGGCGACTAAATCGGTAGTACCTTTCATAATAGTCCGTTTCGATGCGGGCGGCTGGAAAACGACGAACGAGAAAGATGATCGGATGAGGAACCGAGTGAAAGCGACGGCGGGTGGAAGCGGCGGCCGCAGCATGCTGCCCGTACTGCTTGGATGCTCGTTTGCCGCTTCGTTTTCGCAGAGCATGATGAACATCGCGCTGCCCGAACTGGCCCATGAATTCTCGGTTACCCTTTCGATGGCGAATTGGCTGGTGGTGGGTTATCAGGTGGTTGCTGCCACAGCGGTAACGCTCGCGGCGTTTTTGCTCAAGCGGTTCGGGCTGCGCACGGTCTTTTTCGTGGGGGTGTTTGCGTTGGCGGCGGGAAGCGGATTGGCCGTATTCGCTCCCAGCTTCCCGATTCTGTTCTGCTGCCGGTTGGTGCAGGCGATTTGCTCGGGGCTCTTTTATCCTGTCGTTACGAGCGCCATCATGACGGTTTCTCCGAAAGGGCGCCTCGGGACGAATCTTGCCATGAACAGCGGCGTTATTGCGCTTGGATTGGCGGTGAGCCCTGTCGTATCGGGGCTTGTGCTCACCTACTTCGGGCGGCACGCCATGTTCGTTGTGCCGCTTGGCCTGGCAATCGCCTTATTTGCGATCGGATGCGCGCTCCTTCGCAATATAGGCGCTCGCGAACAGGTTTCTGCCGACCCTCTCAGCGTTGCCCTCAGTCTTGTCGGCTTGGGAGCGCTGATGTACGGGCTGAGCGAATTCACTCACGATCTCGTTTTCTCGATCGCCGCGTTGGCGGGCGGAATCACCGTTCTGGCGGTTTTCGTGCGACGCCAATTTACAGCTAAGGCACCGCTTCTCAACCTTCGGCCCCTTGGGCATCCGCGGTTTGCTTTGGGTCTTACGCTCGTCATGGTGGGTACGATGATCTCGTTTTCCTTGAGCGTTCTGCTTCCCTTGTACTTCGAGGGAGCGGTGGCCTATTCGGCCTTCTTCGCGGGTCTGCTCATGCTCGGTCCCGTTGTGGCGAATGCCGTCTGCTCGGTTGCGGGAGGCAAGCTGTTCGACAGGCGGGGGATCTGGCCTATGCTTCCACTCGGATTCGCCGTGGTTCTTGCCGGTCTGCTGGGAGTGTTCTTCTTTTCGAAGGATTTGCTGGTTGTTGCGGTCGTCGCCCTGTGCGCGGTAGCGTACGTCGGACTCGGTTTTGTGGTTTCCCCCTCGAAAACCACGGCGCTCGACCAGCTGCCGGCCGATCTCTATCCGTACGGCGCGTCGATCAACTCTACGTTTACGCAGATTGCTTCGGCGATCGGACCTTCGCTCTTCGTCGGCGTTCTCTCTTCGGACGTGCTGCGCGATACGGCGGCCGGTCTTGCGAAAGCGGACGCGTACGCAGCCGCTTTTTCGCATGCACTGACACTCGCCATCGGCATCGCTCTGGCTGGGTTGGTGCTGGCGTTTTTGTATGCCCGTTCGTTGCGGGGAAAGGATAAGCGATAACGCTTTATGCCCGTGGTGGCGCTGGACGGCCTAGGCGCTTGGTACGAGACCGGGATCTTGCGATCTGCAGATGCTCATGCTTCGAACACGAGTGCTCCCGATGTGAAGCCTCCGCCGAATGCGGTGAGGATTACCTTATCTCCCCGCTTGATACGGCCTTCTGCATATGCGTCGGCAAGTGCCATCGGAACACTGGCGGCGGACGTGTTCCCCGTTTGCGCGATGGACATCTGGAAGAAGTCAAGGGGAAGGTCGAGTTTCTTTGCGGCGTACTTGATGATGCGCTCGTTTGCCTGATGGGGGACGATGCAGGCGATGTCGTCAAGCGTAAGCCCGGTTCGGCTCAAAACCTGCCGCACAGCTTCGGTCATGGCCTCAGCAGCGAACTTGAACACGTGCGGACCGTTCATGCGCAGCACTTGCTGCGGCTCTCCTGCATCGACCGCCTCGCGAACGGCAAGCTCCTCGTCGACGCGGGATGTCGAGGGGTCTTCTTGGCGAGACGCTTCGGTCGAAACGCCCCGACTGTCGAAGGGCGGGACGACGTCGTAGGAGAGGGGGCAGGAGAGAGCATTCGCTTCATCGTCGGCATTGACGATGAAGCTGCCGAGGATGCCGGAACGGGATTCGTCCCATTCGAGCACGGCGGCTCCCGCGCCGTCACCGAATAAAACGCACGTGTTTCGATCGGCCCAATTCGTAAGTCTCGTGAGGCGTTCGGTGCCCACGACGAGCGCGCGGCGGATGGGGTTTCTGCCCGATGCGCCCGCAGCGTTGGGCGCCGAAGCCGCCATCATCGCCTCGGCTACGGTCGCGCTGTATACGAATCCGGTGCAAGCGGCGTTGACATCGAATGCGATGGCATTGCTCAGGCCGAGCCGACGGCGGAGCAAACCGGCTGTCGAGGGCGTGATGCAGTCGGGAGTGATCGTTGCGCAGACGATCAAGTCGATGTCTTCGGGGATAAGGGGGCGCTCGCTGTATCCGCCAGCCGTCCAGCCAAGGGCTTGCCGTGCTGCTGCTTCGCCGAGATCAGCCGATGTTTCTTCGATTGCGATGCATCGGGTTTTGATTCCCGTGCGGGAGGCGATCCATTCATCGCTGGTATCGACAAGCGCTTCGAGCGCAGTGTTACCGATTTTCAGTGCGGGCATCGCCTTCCCGCATCCGACTAACGTAGAACCCATTACCGCCTCCTGCTTTCGAAAGCCATCTCGCGATTGCCTTCGTGCTTCCTAATACTTTGATAATCAAAGTATTAGGAATTGTACTCCATGTACGCGTGCTGCGCTGAGAAATGCAGGAATCTTCATGTTTTGAAGATGCCGCTTGCAGGCGCAGCGTAAGGCGTTGTGTTCGGTCGGCTGACGAGTCGGGCGGGCTTTAGGGTTTGGCTCCATCTATCTGCTCAGTCGTCGATGCCCCAGATTTCTTTGAGCTCGCGGTTTATCTCGTGTGCATTGGCGGGTATGCCGATATCGCGGCGCATGGGAGTATTCTTGCTGCGCTTCTTCGGCGGTTTCGCGTCCGCGAACAGGCGCTCAGCGGGCAGGACGTCCACTCCGTGCAGGGCGGCCGATCGGCAGCGGCCGGCCAGCTCGTTATCTGAGGTGACCACGCCGATACGCTCGGTTGCGCGACGGACCTTTTCGACGATGGCATCATCGGCGGTGGGCATCCGCGTGTACTCCGACCGGTCGGTCGGATGCACGATTCCCGCGCCGCCGGCCGCATCCCAGACAATCGAATAGGTCGCCTTGCCGGGCAGCATCGTTTTGCCGATGCGCAGGCGTTTTTCAAGTTCAGCGCGTTGGTTTTCGAGCGGAAGATCTTTGGTGCTCGGATCGCGCCGTGTAACGTTGTAGCCATCTATAAGGTAGTGCATGCGAAATCCGATCGAACTCGTGGCATGTTGCTTGCTTGTGCGGAGCAATCCATGGTATGACTGTCTTCGGGTACAATACTATCACGCAACAGGAGGCTTGGGCGCTTGGCGCCGAGCGGCACGATGTGACGGGAGACGACCCGATGTACCTGATGAGCGATGAAGAATTCGAAAGCGTTATCGAAGAGGCCCTCGAAACGATCCCCGAGAAGTTCCTCGAGGCCTTGGAGAACGTGGCCATCGTTATGGAAGACGAACCCGACGACTATCACTTCGAAACGCTCGACGAGCCCGAATCATTGGGTGGCTCCCTTTACGAGGACGAGCTTTTAGGCCTCTACGACGGCATTCCGCTAACCGAGCGGGATGGGTACTACGACGGCGATATCCCCGATGTGATCACGATATTCAAGGGCCCTCACGAACGCAGCTTCGGCTCGCGCGAGGAAGTTGTCGAGGAGATCGGCAAAACCGTCATTCACGAGATCGGCCACTATTTCGGCATCGACGACGAACGCCTTCATGAGATGGGGTATTGAGGGGTTGGGATAGGGTTCGAAGCTAGATCCGAGCTTCTTTCATCAAGAGGCTTTTGTTTGGACGGGGTATCGCTGGCATATATGGAAAGCTTCCTCGCCCCTTGTTAGCGCGTTTGCCGAAATAAGGGTGATATCGAGCCGCTTCGAGATATCGGTGGGTAGTGCTTTCTGGAGTTATCTTAGAGGGAAACAACGGCTAGCGTTAAGGCAGAGCTAAAGACAACGTCTTTCGGGTTCAAGGATCTTTGTCGCATTTTTATCATATATCGTTAACGTATGGGATGATGAGCTGGCTTACAATTAGTACAGCGTGACTTTTCTGATATCAGGAGGTCGGGATGTACTATTCTCACGTTCGGGAAACCGATGGGCAAAAGGAGCCCGTCATAGACCATCTTCGCGAAGTGGCGGAAATGTCCGCTGATTTCGCTCGGCCATTTGGGGCTGAAGGGTGGGCGTGGGTAATGGGGTTTGCGCACGATATCGGAAAGTACTCTGCTGGATTTCAGCGGCGCCTTCTCGAAAACGGCTCGCGTGTCGATCATTCGACGGCGGGAGCGTTCGTTCTCGATCGGTCGAATCTGCCTCTTTTGTCATACTGCGTGGCGGGACATCACCGCGGGCTTCCTGATGGCGGCACCAAGGGCGACCCTGAAGACGCTGCGACGCTGTGCAGTCGCTTGCGGAAGGCGAGCGAGGGCGGACTGCCTCCGTTCGACGAGTATCGAAACGATGTTGTTCTCGAAGAACCCCAGAAACCCGCGCTGCTATGCAAGGACATTCCTCCGAAAGAGCAATGCTATGCTCTCTCGTTTCTGACGAGGATGCTGTTTTCCTGTCTTGTCGATGCCGATTTTCTCTGTACTGAGCGCTTTATGAACAACGAGGAACGGGTGCGATCGTCTATCGATGGGCTCGATGCGCTACGAGATGCGCTTGAGGAGAAAATAGCATCATTCTATCCTTCGCAGTCTGACATCAACGCCCTTCGCTGCTCGGTCTTAGATGCTTGCTTGCAGGTTTCGCGCGGGCCGAAGGGCGTTTATTCCCTCACCGTCCCGACGGGCGGCGGCAAGACCTACGCATCGCTGCGCTTTGCACTCAATCATGCATCCTGTATCGGCAACGACATGCAACGAGTCATCTACTGTATCCCATACACATCGATTATCGACCAGAACGCTGCGGTGTTTCGCGATGTCCTCGGTGGCAGAAACGTTCTAGAGCATCACGCCAATTTCGATTTCGACGACGAAACCGAAGAGGGAAGGGCGTTGCGCTTGGCAACGGAGAATTGGGATGCCCCGGTCATCGTGACGACCAACGTGCAGTTCTTCGAGTCGCTTTACGGAAGCAGAACATCGCGCTGTCGAAAGCTCCACAGCATTGCAGGAAGCGTTATCGTGCTCGATGAAGCTCAAATGCTTCCGACCAAGCAATTGGTTCCCTGTGTAAAAGCGCTTGCCGAACTTGTCAAACATTACGGTTGCACGGTGGTACTCTGCACCGCGACGCAGCCGTCGTTGAACGATTTTTTCTTAGAGTGCGGGTGCGAAGTCCATGAGATAGTGCCCGATGCAGTTGAGCTTGCGGAGAAACTCCGCCGTGTGACATACCGCTACCTCGAGAAGTTGGGCGACGAGGAGCTTGCGGATCGACTTTGCGAGGAGCCGCAAGTGCTGTGCATCGTCAACAGCCGCAAACAGGCGAGAGCCGTGTACGAGCGGATATCCGGTGAAGGTTCGTTTCATCTCTCGACGCTTATGCATCCCGCTCATCGAGGGCGTGTACTGCAGGAGATACGAAGGCGGCTGTCTGCGGGGGAGCCATGCCGGGTTATATCGACGAGCTTGATCGAGGCTGGCGTCGATGTTGACTTTCCTGTTGTGTATCGCTCCCTTGCGGGCATCGATAGCATGATCCAAGCGGCGGGCAGAGCTAATCGCAACGCTCGGAAGTCTGCGGAAGAAAGCTTCGTTTACCTCTTCGAACCCGCTGAGTCCTATGCCGTTCCTCCCGATATTCATCAAAAGGCAGCGGTTTCGAGGGGCATTATGCGTGATCTGGCCAAACGGGCAGCATGCGACACTGGAACTGAAGAAGAAAAAGAAGGAGGGCGATGCGAGGGAGTTGCGTGCGATATCGGATCGCTCGATGTCATGACAAGGTACTTCGATGATCTGTACGGGTTGAGAAAAGAGAACCTCGACGCGTCGGAAGTGTATGCGTGTCTTTCGAAATACCCGAACCCTCGCTCTATTCCGTTCGAGACTGCTGCCCAGAGATTTCAGATGATCGAAGACGGATCGTTGCCGGTTGTCGTGCCCGACGATGCCGTGGCAGACGATATCGATGCCGTGCGATATGGAAAGCCGTCTCGCGGTACGTTTCGTCGCCTTGGCCGCTACTCGGTCGGAGTCTACAAGCAAGACCTCGAAAGCCTGATGCGGGCTGGTGCTGTCGAATCGATTGGAAAGGACATGTATATTCTCGTCGACCAGTCGCGCTATTCGGAAGAGGCCGGATTGAGCTGTGCGGTCGAGGGGGGAGCCGGTTTGTTTTACTAGTGCACAGTACCGTAGGCGTTGTTACGGACACACCCATTTTGCATTGCCTTTGTGATGCGGGATTTGTTTAGCCGAGCACCTTGAGAATCGAATATTTATATACAGGTCAGGATATTTTGCGGGCCTGTTCGGTAATCGGAGTGTGCGGTGAAGAATGTTCGATGATGTTGTATCCAGAACTATAAGAAACGAAACAGAAAGGAGGTGTCCTTATGGCTTATGGAGTACAGATCGAGGTTTGGGGAGATCGGGCGCTGTTCACGCGACCAGAGCTTTCGGTTGAACGCGTGTCGTACGACGTGATAACGCCCAGTGCAGCTCGTGGTTTGATAGAGAGCATCTATTGGCATCCCGGGCTTCGGTATTCGATCGAGAAGATCCACGTATTGAACCCTATTCGGTTTACCAATGTCAGGCGTAACGAGGTGAAGTCGAAAGCGCTTGCGAGCTCGATGAAGAGCGCAATAGTGAACGGCGGTCAGCTGCCCTGCATAAACACGAAGGAAGACATACAGCAACGCGCCTCGTTGATCCTTACCGACGTTCACTACGTAATCGAGGCGCATTTCGATCTCACCGACAAGGCGTCACCCGAAGATAATCCCGGCAAGTTCAAGGACATTATCCGCAGAAGGCTCGAAAGGGGACAGTGCTACTCCGCTCCCTACTTCGGGACAAGGGAATTTCCCGCTCATTTCAAAGCTTACGAAGATCCTCTTCCCTCTAAAGGCTTCTATTCGGATGTCGATGAACGGGATTTCGGCCTCATGCTATACGACATGGACTACTCCGATCCGAAGAATATCACGCCTATGTTCTTCCGCGCCATCATGCGCAACGGAGTGATCGACGTGGCGGGAAGCGAGGTATTCCGATGATCCTGCAATCGCTTGTCAGCTACTATGAGCAGCTCTTGAGGAACGAGGATACCGATATAGCGCGCCCTGGCTGGTGCCCTCGAAGCATTGCATACATGCTCGATCTCTCGCTCGATGGCGAACTGATAAACATCATTCCCGCAGAGGAAAAACGCGGATGGCAGAGGATGGTTCCCGAGCAGGTGAAACGATCATCAGGAGTAGATCCGAACCTCCTTTGTGACAACGCGAGCTATTTTCTTGGACTGGATTCTAAGGGAAAGCCCGAAAGGGCGCTGCGCTGCTTTGAGGCAGCAAAGCAAAGGCACCTTGCCTTTCTGCCTGATGTGGGTTCAGACGTTGCTTCCGCAATCGAGCGATTCTTCGAATCGTGG
Organism: Raoultibacter timonensis; assembly: GCF_022845715.1. Taxonomy (NCBI): domain Bacteria; kingdom Bacillati; phylum Actinomycetota; class Coriobacteriia; order Eggerthellales; family Eggerthellaceae; genus Raoultibacter; species Raoultibacter timonensis. The sequence continues at coordinate 3,733,104 of NZ_AP025564.1, read as the reverse complement.
GATCCTGATCAAGCCTTAAGCCATGCGCAGGTTGCACTGCATGGGGAGGGTTTGATGGCGGGAGGAAGCCTCGTATTCCGCGTAAACGGTCGCGAGGCTCTCGAAGATCCAGCTGTTCGGGATGCGTGGGCTCGCGCATACGCTCAGCCGTCGCCCGAAGAAGCCATCATGACCTGTCTCGTAACTGGCGAAAAAGCGCCGATTGCGCGGCTGCATCCCTCGATTAAGGGGGTGGTCGGCGCTCAAGCTATGGGGGCGTCGCTCATTGGGTTCAACTCGCGAGCCTTCGAGTCGTACGGCAGAGATGAAGAGCAGGGGCTTAATGCACCGGTTAGCGAGTATGCAACCTTTGCCTACACAACGGCTCTCAATTATCTTCTGGCCGATCGCAAACATCATATCAGGCTTGGTGACACGACGATCGTGTACTGGGCCGAGCGCAACGATGAAGCATGTACGACGATGTTCTCTCAGGTTATTAACCCAACTGCTTTTGACAAAGAAGAAGCCGACCCCGATGAAACACTCGACGCCATCATGAAGGCGCTGGCAAGCGGGAAGGTGGCAGGGGAAGTCGATCTCGATGAAACCTTTTATGTGCTTGGCCTTGCACCGAATGCCGCGCGGATATCGGTGCGGTTCTTCCTTCGCGATACGTTCGGAGCTATGCTCGACAACGTTCGCAAACACTACGATCGCCTTGAAATCGCTCGTGCGCCCTTTGAGAAGAAGTATCTTTCGCCGTATCGGCTCTTAACTGAAACGGCGAATCCGAACGCGAAGGATCCGGCAGCGACGTCGGTTCTTGGGGGCGCACTGATGCGCTCAATCCTCGAGGGCTTGCCATATCCAGAAGCTCTCTACGCTAACACGATCCTGCGAGTTCAGGCCTCGCAGGACAACGATGAGCGGCATACCCGCAAAGTGACGCGGGGGCGAGCGGCGATCATAAAGGCTTATCTCATCAGGAATGCCCGACAGGGCGAGGAGGTTGTAACAGCAATGTTGAACGAAGAGCGTAAAGACGCACCATACGTGCTCGGAAGGCTTTTCGCGGTACTGGAAAACGTGCAGGAATCCGCGAACCCGGGGATCAACACGACCATCAAGAACAAGTACTTCAATTCGGCTGCGGCTACGCCGGCAAGCATATTCCCGCTGATCATGCATCTTGGCGAGAGCCATCTTAAGAAGCTTTCGCGAGACAGCAAAGGCCTTGCCGGGTATTACTCGCAGCAGATTGGAAAGCTCTGCGACGACATCCCCGATTTCCCCCGCCGTCTGTCGCTCGTGGAGCAGGGTACGTTCATCCTGGGATATTACCAGCAGATGCAGGATCGCTATACGAAAAAAGAAACCACCGAGGAGGCATAGGCCATGAGTGAGCCAATCAAAAACCGCTATGAGTTCGTCGTGTACTTCGATGTTGAGAACGGCAACCCCAACGGAGACCCCGATGCGGGCAACATGCCGCGCGTCGATCCCGAATCGGGCTATGGTATCGTGACCGATGTGTGCCTGAAAAGAAAGATCCGCAACTACGTGGAAACCGTAAAGGAGGACGAGCCCGGCTTCGAAATCTACATCAAGGACGGCGTGCCGCTCAACACCAGTGACAACAGAGCACTCGATGCCGTCGGGGCAGATGTGAAGGACATCAAAAAGCTTAAGAAAGACGACCCTGCGATCGATGGCAAAATCCGCGATTTCATGTGCAGCACCTTCTATGATGTTCGTACATTTGGCGCTGTCATGACCACGTTTGTGAAGGGTGCCCTCAATTGCGGACAGGTTCGTGGCCCAGTGCAATTGACGTTCGCACGAAGCGTCGATCCGATTATTCCCGAAGAGATAACCATTACACGCGTAGCGATTACCACCGAAGCTGACGCAGAGAAAAAGGGCACCGAAATGGGCCGCAAGTACGTGATTCCCTACGCGCTGTATCGCGGTGAGGGGTACGTTTCTGCGAATCTTGCACGGAAGACAACGGGTTTTTCCGACGAGGATCTTCAGCTGCTCTGGGATGCGATTATCAATATGTTCGAGCACGATCATTCGGCTGCTCGCGGAAAGATGGCGGTTCGGGAGCTTATCGTATTCAAGCACGAGAACGAGCTGGGCAATGCCCCGTCGTACAAGCTTTTCGATGCGGTAAGCGTGCAGAAGAACGAGGGAGTCGACGTTCCCCATTCCTTTACCGACTACGGACCTATCGCTGTGGACGAAGCAGCCATCCCCGAGGGAGTTACGTTTACCAGGCTGGTGTAAGCGATGGATTCCGAAGACGAGTTTCTCGCTCTTTCGGGCATTCAGCATTTTGCGTTCTGCAAGCGACAATGGGCGTTGATACATATCGAGCAAACCTGGCAGGAGAACCTCCTGACTGTGCAAGGTGATCTCATGCATGACCGGGCACATGATGAGTCTTTGCGCGAGCGTCGCGGAGATACGCTCATCATTCGCGGCTTGGCAGTACGCTCTGCTTCGCTTGGTTTGATGGGGAAGTGCGATATCGTCGAGTTTCATCAAGATGAGAAAGGCCATTCTCTTTACAGGGAGGATGGCCTTTGGCGCGATGTTCCCGTTGAATACAAACGCGGCAGAAGCAAAGCGAGCGATGCTGACAGGATGCAGTTGTGCGCCCAGGCGATGTGCCTTGAGGAAATGTTCGGCAGCGATATTCCGGTCGGGTATCTCTTCTATGGTGAAACGAGATCGCGGGAGATGGTGGAGCTGGGTGCGAGTTTGAGAGACCGGGTTCAGGAGGCTGCAGCCGAGATGCACCGACTCTACGCTCGCCGCCATACGCCAAACGTCAAGCGTCATCCGGCCTGCCGATCGTGCTCGCTTGTCGACCTGTGCTTACCGGGCAAAATTGGCCAAGCGTCTGCGGTAGCTTACATCGCAGCCCGCCTGGGGGAGGAGTCACTGTGAGGCATTTACTCAATACCCTGTATGTATTTACGGAAGATGCTTACCTGGCGCTTGATGGCGAGAACGTTGTTGTCCGTCGTGGTGACGGGGAGTTGGGCCGCGTGCCGCTGCATACGCTCGAAAGCGTGCTGAGCTTTTCGTATCGGGGAGCTAGCCCTAGCTTGATGGGCGCTTGCGCCGAGCGCGGCGTTGCATTGTCGTTCTACGATCGCAAAGGCCGCTATCTTGCCGGCGTTCACGGTGAGCAGCGCGGTAACGTGGTACTTCGAAAGACTCAGTATTTACGCTCTGAGGATGAAGACCAAAGCCTGCCTATTGCCAAAAGTTTTATCATTGGAAAGCTTTTCAACGCTCGGTGGGTGCTCGAGCGTGCTGCGCGCGATCACTCAATGCGCATCGATGCAGAAGCGGTAAAGGCTGCGTCGAGGTCAATCGGTTATTCACTCCGTGCGATTGAGACATGTCCTTCGCTCGATTCTTTGCGAGGGATCGAAGGCGAAGCGGCTTCCGTGTACTTTGGGGTGTTCAACGAGCTTATTCTTCGGGGCAAAGAGAGCTTCTTCTTTGACAGGCGAGTTCGTCGTCCTCCAACCGATGCGGTGAACGCAATGCTTTCGCTTTTTTACACGGTTCTCGCCTCCGATTGCGCATCGGCTTTAGAAGGCGTTGGGCTTGACCCTTATGTCGGCTTTCTTCACGTTGATAGACCGGGACGTCGTTCTCTTGCCCTTGATCTCATGGAAGAACTAAGGGCGGCGATAGTTGATCGGTTTGTTCTTACCTCCATCAATAATAAGGTTGTCGATTCGTCGTGTTTCGAGCAGCGTGAAACCGGTGAAGTAAGGCTTACGAGCGATGGGCGGCGTACGCTGTTCGAAGCATGGCAAGATAAAAAGAAGGAACAGATAACGCATCCGTTCCTGAAGGAGAAGATCCCTCGGGGCCTGATTCCTCATGTGCAGGCGTTGCTGTTGTCGCGGTATTTGAGGGGGGATCTTGATGGATATCCTCCCTTTATGTGGAAGTGAGGCCTCGTTGTGCTTATCTTGATAACCTACGACGTGAATACCGAAGATCCCGAAGGTCGGCGTCGGTTAAGGCGTGTTGCTCGTCATTGTGTGAATTACGGCCAACGCGTGCAGAATTCGGTTTTTGAATGCGTTGCTGATGCTGCAACGATGGAGCGCATTAAACGTGAGCTGATTGAGCTGATCGATCCAGAAAAGGATAGTCTGAGGTTTTATCGTCTTGGCGCGAAGTACCAAACCAAAATCGAACACGTAGGCGCGAAGCCAACGTATGATGCCGAAGGTTTTCTTGCGTTGTGAATGCAAGTGCGAACCTGAGGCGATCATGCCTGCGCGAATGAGGTTCGCACCTGTTTCTGCGGCATTTGGGTGGTTCTGGATGGTAATGGGGCAGCAAGTTTGGCTAGGTATTGACAACATGTAGGCGTACGAGAATGGATGCGACTATATGTTGCGGTCACTCCCCGCATGGGGAGTGTGGGTTGAAATTGACCGTCACGTTTCATGGCGGTTACGAGTACCGTGTCACTCCCCGCATGGGGAGTGTGGGTTGAAATTTTGTGACCGGTGCGGTCGCGCTCAGTCCGGTGAAGGTCACTCCCCGCATGGGGAGTGTGGGTTGATGCCGTCGTGCGATCTTGGCTAGCCTTGCCGTTGGTCACCCCACACGGGGTACAGGTTGCACGATAGATGGATCCTAATATATGTTAAACGCTTTCCGTCGCTCTCGGCATAGGGGCGTAGAGTAAAACCGTTATAGTAGCAATGCCGCTGTTTTTCGTCTAGAAGGGCTGATCCCCATGGAGTTCGGCATCACTATACCGCTGCAGAACTACCTCCATGCGAGGAAGCCGCCCTACGGGAACATGACCGATCCGCTGTTCTGTTGGGAGGTCCATCGCTTCACGTTCGCGGGGAAGGATGCGCTCATCGCGGCCAATGCAAGCAATCGATTCTGCGTTCTGGCTGCAGGGTTGTCGCAGCAGGACTGGGCGGATTGGCAGACGGTATGCGTGGATTCGTTAGCCGCAGTGCTGCGCAGTGAAGGTTTGAGCGCCGAATTGGTCGAAGCCTACCTCGATATCTCTGGTCCGTCTGAAACCACCAAGACGCACGGCCGCAGATCGGTTGCGGGGCTTAACCTCGCAGTTGACTATCTGCAACGACACGAGTTTGCGATCGATACAGCGGAGCTCGTACAGCTCGACGCCTGCTCTGCCGCCAACCGGGAGCTGTGCAAGGCGGCAGGGTTCGCACAGCGAGGGCGGCCGGTCGATTTCCTACGGCACGATCTTAGCCGCTTGGGGCTGCTTGGCGGCTAAGCTTTCCGTTGCACGCGCAAGGAGCTATCGCCGCTTACAGTAATTCTTTGAGTCCCTCACGAAGCTTCTCGACTACGGCGACACAGGTGGCGGCATCCTTTTCCGAAATGTCCTCGAAGAGATGGTTGATGACTTCGTCGATCTTCTCGTTGTAAAGTACGGCGAGATTTCGACCCATGTCGGTCGGTTCGACGAGCAGGGCGCGGTTATCGTGCTCGTCGGGACGAATGGTTACATAACCGGCCTTTTCAAGCTTGAGCAGTATCTGCTTGATGTTTTGATGCGAGGCGCCGTTCGCTTCCGAGAGCTCGCCGAGCGAGGGGGGTTCGTCGAACGAGCAGAGCGAAGCGAGCAGCAGGACCTGTCGGCCCGAAAGGCCGAAAAAGCTTTTGCGCTCAACGTATTTGAGTCTCACGCTGAAGTATGAAAGGCTTCGCAGCAGTTGCCGCTGGGTAGAATCGGTAGGAACGTACTGCATGGGATTCCTCTCGTTGGATATGCGAATAGGAGCATTATTAGAGAATAGCTTACCAAAAAACTAATGCAACCCCATGGATGAAACAAGGAGAGAATCGTAGGCTGCCTGTAATAAACCAGCGCCGCCCAAACGCGATATACTTAAGGCATTGTTGGATCCGACGATCCGATCGAATGCAAGGCCGTCCGACGGGTCATACCAAGGCGGCCTCCGTCCGATCGTGAAAGGAAGGGATACCATGGCCCTCAAGAAAATCCTTGTCGCATACGATGGCTCCGATCTGGCCGATAAAGCGCTCGGCCTTGCGTTCGACATCGCGCTGCCCAACCCTGATACGAAAGTCGATGTAGTCAACGTCGTACCGATTCCCCTGCTGAACGAAACGCAAGCGATCGGCCTCAAAGACATTACCGACATGATGATCGAGGATGGCAAAGAAACGCTGTATGCGGCCCATGACAAGATCGAAGCGCTTGGTGATCGGGCAGGCACGCTGCTCCTTACCGGCACGGCTCCCGCTACCGAGCTTCTCAAGTTGGCGAACGGCGGCGAGTACGATCTCATCATTCTGGGGAACCGCGGTTTATCGGGGCTTAAGGAATACATGGGAAGCGTAAGTTACAAGGTGTTCCACGGAGCCGAGATTCCCGTTTTGATCGCAAAGTAGCTCCAGGCGGCGCAAAACCGGCGTTCGGGGAGGTTTGGGATGCATACTGCTTGAATGAGCAGCGGCTATGCAGTTTTGGCGAATACCCTAGTATGATGTTACCTAAGAGGGTAGAATAAACGGACAATTGAAGCATCTGCCGCCGGGTAGACCAAGAACAAAGCATGTGCGCCCCTATCGTTAGGCCATAGAAGATAGGGGAAAGCGCATGCTTTTTTATTGGAGTGAGCATCATGAACTGGGTAATTCTGATCATCGCCGGACTGTTCGAGACGTTTTGGGCCTACCAGCTCAAGCTGTCGGATGGGTTCAGCAAGCTCATGCCGAGCATTCTTACCATCGTCGGTATGATAATCAGCTTCGGCCTTCTGGCGCACGCGCTGAAGACGCTGCCGCTGAGCGTCGGCTATGCGGTGTGGACGGGTATCGGCATCGTCGGTGCGGCGATTCTCGGCATTGTGTTTCTGAAAGAACCTGCGAGCGCCATCAAGATCCTTTGCATTTTACTGATCGGTGCAGGGATCATCGGGCTCAACCTGACGACGCACGAATAGGCATGGTCTGCGCCGCGATCCTGTAAAGGAAGTCGACTTCGCTACCGCGAGGGCGGGTTGCGAACGCTTCCGCCGAGCGCTGCTTCCGCATGCTGATGCGTCGAGCATGCGTCGGGCGCGTCATGGGATAATACTTTCGGGAGACGGGAAGCAAATGGGGCTTCCTGTGGCGAAGGGAGCTTCTATGAGGCGTACGGGTCGAAAGCTAGGCATCCTATTCCTGACCGTTGTAGTCGCGGCGTGCGGGTTGCCCTTATTCGGGTGCTCGTGTTCGGGCGGGGGACAACAGGGGCAACCGCAAGCCGCCGAGCCGAAGCTCGCCATCATCCACACCAACGACACGCATGGCTACGACATGCCCGCCGAGCCGACCGATTCCGCACCCGGGGTCATCGGGATGGCGGCGGTCGCCCAGATCAAGAAAGACTACGAGGAGCAGGGCTACGAAGTGCTGCTCCTCGACGACGGCGACGCCATCCAGGACAACGTGCTCGTGAACCTTTCGCGGGGCGAAGCCGCCATCGATTTCATGAATGCGGCAGGATACGATGCCATGTCGATCGGCAACCACGAATTCGATTGGGGAGCCGACAACCTCGAAGCGCTCATCGCGAAGGCGAACTTCCCCGTGCTCGCCGCGAACATCACCGTCGATGCGACGGGTGAGCCGTTCGCGCAAGCAAACACGGTGTTCGAGCTGGGCGACGGCACGAAGGTGGGCGTGTTCGGTCTCGCAACGCCCGAAACGCAGACGAAGTCCAGTCCGAAGAACGTCGCCGGTCTCACGTTCGCTGCGGGCGAGGACATGTACCGATGCGCGCAAGAGCAGGTCGACGAGCTCAAGGCTCAGGGCTGCACGGTGATCGTGTGCCTGGGACATTTGGGTAGCCTCGGCGGCGCGGCGCCGAACCGATCGATCGATGTGCTCGAAAACACCGAAGGCATCGACGTGTTCATCGACGGGCACGATCACGAGGTTGTCAACGAGGAGGTCAACGGCTCGTTGCTCGTGAGTACGGGGTGCCATATCGAGAACATCGGCGTCCTGCTCTACGAGGACGGCGCCTTTACCGAGCAGATGGTCGAATACGGAACCTACGACGGCAAAGACGAGGCGACCGACAAGCTCATTTCGCAAACGAACGACGAAGTGAAGAGCCAGCTTTCCGAAACCATCGGCACAACCGACGTTGCCCTCGACGGCGAGCGCGATCCGGGCGTGCGCACCCAGGAGACCAACCTCGGCGATTTTGCAGCCGATGCGATGCTGTGGCAGGCGCGGCAGGCGAGCGGCCAGACGATCGACGGAGCCATCGTGAACGGCGGCAACATCCGTGCGTCCATCGGCGTGGGCGAGATCAGCATGGAAACGCTTATGACGGTGTTTCCCTATAACAACAGCCTCAACGCGGTAACGCTTACGGGCGCGGAGCTGCTCGAAGTGCTCGAGGCGGCAACGTTCTGCCTACCCGAGGCGTCGGGTGGGTTTCCGCAAGTGGCGGGGATCACGTACCTGGTCGATACGACCGTTCCCTACGAGAACGGCGAACAATATCCCGACTCGACCTACTACGCTCCCGCGAACCCCGGCGCACGCGTGACGATCACCGATGTCGGCGGCAAGGGTTTCTCGCTCGATGCGGACTACACGATTGCGGCGTCGAGCTTCATCACGGCGGGCGGCGATACGTACTATGCGGTGGCCGAAGCCTACCAGGCAACCGGCTACACGACAGGTTATTCCGACACCGAGGCGCTCATCAACTATCTGCAAACGGAATTGGGCGGCGTGATCGATGCGACGTACGGGCAAGCGGGTGAGCGCATTCTCATAGCGGTCGAATAGGAAGGTCGTCAATCAACGTTTACGGTTCGGCATCCCTCGGCAACAAACAGGTTGAGCGCGCGCCTGCGGGCGGATACTCCAAGGCAACGATCAAGGAGTATCATTTGTGGATGCAGCACGGAAACATAAACGCGATATAGCGGCCATCTTCGCGGGCCTTCTGCTCGCTATGTTCGTGAGCTCGCTTTCCGAAACCGTCACGGCAACGGCTCTGCCCACCATCGTCGGCGACCTCGGGGGCGTCGATCATATGGAGTGGGTCACGACGGCCTACATACTCGCCGCGACCATCATGATGCCCATCTACGGCAAGCTCGGCGATCTCATCGGCAGGAAGTATCTGCTCATTTCAGCGCTCGGCATATTCGTTGTCGGCTCAGTGACCTGCGGGTTCGTAACGTCGATGGACGGTCTCATCGTCGGGCGCGCCATCGAGGGCCTCGGTGGCGGCGGCCTCATCATCCTCTCGCAGGCGACGATCGCCGACGTTATCCCCCCGCGCGAGCGCGGTAAGTACATGGGCGTCATGGGATCGGTATTCGCCCTGTCGACGGTGCTCGGTCCCTTGCTCGGCGGCTGGTTCGTCCAGGTGACGGGCTGGAGGTGGCTGTTCGGCTTCAACGTACCCCTGGCGCTGCTCGCCATTGCTGCGGCGGCGAAGTTTTTGCCCAAACCGAATCGCGTCGACGAACGGCCCTCGATCGATATTGCGGGGATGGTGTTCATGATCGTTTCGGTATCGTCGCTCGTTCTGCTCACCTCGTGGGGTGGCTCGCTCTATGCATGGGATTCTTCGGTTATCGTCGGGCTTGCCATCGTGTGCGTTGTGGCCGCCGTCATCTTCGTGTTCGCCGAACGATTCGCGCGCGAACCCATCATCCCGCTGTACCTGTTCAAGAACCGAAACTTCGTGCTGTGCACCGTGACGGGACTGCTCATCATGCTCGGCATGATGGGGGCGACCACCTACCTTCCCACGTATTTCCAGATCGTCGACGGGCTTCTGCCCGAACAGGCCGGGCTCATGACCGTTCCGATGATGGGCGGCGCCATGCTCATGGCCGTGACGACCGGCTTTCTCGCTTCGAAGACGGGCAAGTACAAGTGGATGCCCATTGCGGGATGCTTCGTCATGGCGGGCGGATTCTTCCTCCTATCTCAGATTTCGATGGGCACCTCGCTGGTGATGACGGGGCTTTCGTTGTTCGTGCTCGGGTTCGGCATCGGACTCGGTCAGCAAATCCTCGTGCTCGTGGTGCAAAACGAGTTTCCGAGCGAAATCGTCGGTACGGCTACGGCGGCCAACAACTTCTTCAGGCAGATCGGTTCGACGCTCGGAGCATCGCTCGTCGGCGCGGCGTTCACGTCGCGCTTGGCAACCGAACTGGCGAAGAACATCCCCGCCTCGCAGCACATCGACGTCGATGCGATCACGCCCGAGTTCGTCCACAGCCTGTCGGCGACGCTGCAAGAGGGTATCAAGGCTTCGTACAACGATGCGCTCATCCCCATCTTCGTCTATCTGATCCCGCTTCTTCTGGTTGGTGCGATCATCATGATGTTCCTCAAGCAGCATCCTCTTGCCACGAAAGTAGATCATGCGGGACACGGAATGACTGCTGACGCGGGTGCTGCGCAAAGGAGCAAAAACAACAAGCAAACAAACTTATGATCTTTGAGCAGGTAAAACAAGAAATACCCACTTTTGGCTATACCGAGAAAACCGTTCGTTTCCTAGTGTTTTCGTCGAGGGGACGCCGCAGACGAAAAAAGATCGATCTCTTAGGAGCGTAGCGGCGTCTGAAGAGACTATCGAAGGAGCGAATATGGGTTTGTTGGAAAACGCGGGTGCCGGCATGGATCGGCGCAGTTTTCTCAAGGGCGTCGGAATCACCGGCGTCGCAGCAATGGCGGGGGGAGCGCTTGCTGGTTGCGCCTCGGGGGCCGATACGAAGGCCGACGCGGCAGATGCCGATGCGACCGCCGCTGCGGGATCGACTGGGCCGATCGGGTACATGGACGATGGATACGATTGGCTCGGTGAGCCGCCGACGATTTCGGATGACGAGATCGTCGATACCGTCGAAGTCGATATCGTTGTATGCGGGGGCGGCCATGCGGGAAGCGGTTGCGCGATGATGGCGAACAAGTGCGGGGCGACGGTTGCCGTCATCGAGAAAGCCGCTTCGATGGATGCACACAAGTACATCGGCGGTGAGTTCGGAAACTTCAATTCGAAGTTTCTCGAAAGCCGAGGTTTCGGTGGCTATGATCTCGGCGCGATCACAAGGGAATTCTGCGTACGCGGCGCCGGTCGCGTCAATCCCTCTCTGTTGGCCAAGTACGTCGAGAATTCGGGCCCTGCGCTCGACCTCATGCTCGAGTCCATTCCCGAAGACGATGAGATTCTTGCAGAAGAGCAGATGCCCGTGCATGTGGCTTACGGCCATCCGACGGGCGCGGATTATCCGATCTACTCGGGCGGCTACTATACGTGGGCGGGCGATACGCAGTTCTGGGGTCCATACAACGATCAGCCCGTCGACGGGGTCGCCTCGTTTTCCACGATTACGAAAGCATGGAACTATACAATCGAGAAGATCACCAAAGAAAACGCTACGTGGTATTGGGGCCATGAAGCTCTAGTCCTCACACAGGATGGCGACGGTTCGGTGACGGGTGTCATAGCGAAAAACGTCGATGGCGACTACGTAAAGTTCGTAGCCAAGAAGGGTGTAGTCCTGACAACGGGCGGTTTCGAGGCGAATCGCGAAATGTGTTGGGATCTCATCACCGAGTTGGCCGAATGGAACGAGCGTAGCGGAATTACGAAATCCGATTACGTCGACGGCGATGCGTTCTCGATGACAACGAATGATGGAGCGGGCCACAAGATGGGCTGCTGGGCGGGCGGATTCATCGAAGCCGATCCGCGTTCGACCATGGACATGGGCGGCGGCGGTGGCGGTCCTTGGGGCCATTCCCCCTTCCTGCTGCTTAATGCTGATGGAAAACGGTTTATGAACGAGGCTTCGGCGGTTCAGATGTCGCCGGTAAGCCGTCGCCAGCCGATTGGCATTATTTGCACGGTAACGGACTCTAAGTGGTTGCAGACCGTTCAGCACGCTTCGGTCGACCACGGATGCCCGAACTATACGAGGCCTCAGTATTACGATGACCTTGTCACCGACATGGCGGCCGTAGTGGATGCGGGTGCCGAAGGCGCGGGCGTGCGTAGCGCTTGCATTACCGAGCGCAACCTTGCAACGGTGTACGGTGCGCAAGATCTTGAAACGGCACTCAGGTACGCGGGATATTCCGACGATGTCATTCCCACGTGCATCGAGGAAATCAACAAGTACAACGAGCTATGCTATGCGCAGAAGGACACTCAGTTCGGAAAAGATGCCGATTGTATGATCCCGATCGACGAGCCTCCGTACTACACGTCGCCTTCGATGAATTCGGCAACGCAGACATCCGTCATGGTTACGCTCTGCGGGCTCGATACCGATGAGAACATGAACGTTTTGGGTCAGAACAGGACCCCCATCAAAGGGCTCTACGCGGCTGGCAACTGCCTCGGCGGGCGTTGGGGCAACAACTATTCCACGCCTACCGGCGGTGCTTCCATCGGCATGGCCATTACGCATGGTTACGTTGTCGGACAGTATCTGGCGGAACTATAGGACGCTGCGTCTTAATCATTGGCGCGGGGTGTATTTACGATTCGCTCTTGTTGTCGGGGTCGCTATCGGCCCCGACATCGCTTTCGTCGATCAAATTGATGAGCTCCTCGCGCGAGTGAACATCGAGTTTTTCATGGATGTGTTTCGTATGCGTCTTTACCGTGTGCACCGATATGAACAGCTCCTCGCTGATGTAGGTCGATCCGCGTCCCCGGCCAAGATAGGCAAGGATCTCGGTCTCGCGCGGCGAGAGTCCGTACCGATCGGCCAGGACGTTGCAGCGTTTCCGTATCGAAACTGCCTCCTTCTCCTGGCGCTCGCCGAGCGGTTTGTTTCCGTAGCGGACCGTCGACACCACGATTGCGGCGATATAGCAGGCCAAGACGAGGGCGCACAGGGTTTTGAGCGTGCTTTGAGGAACAAGGAACTGTGCGAGCAAGCCGGCGAGCATCGCTCCCGATCCGATCGCACGCTGGATGCCGAACAAAGGGCCCGATGGAATGGCAAGCACATACGAGGCGATCGCAAGGGCGCTCAGCACCGCAATGTCGAGCAATGCGAATCCACATCCGTTGGCTATCTGTACTGCAGCCGAGAATAGGCTTCCCGCAGGTGCATCAAGAAAGGGGATGACAAGCAATACGATCGCGGCGATCGGAAGAAACAGCTGGAAGAATGCGACGAGGTTGAACGGACGTTTTGGTAGGTAGACGAATACGATGAGCGCGAAGCAGACGGCGAGGTTGCTGACGATGACAAGGGATCCGTCGCCCAACGAATCGAGATCGGCGCTCCAGGTGAGTCCCGTGATGAAGGAGCATGCCATGCTTGCTACGACGGGCTTCCATAAAAACCCCGCTGCTTCGTGGTAGCGGATTGCCAATTCGGAATGGTTTACGGGTTGTTCGGGAGCTGTTGCAGAAAGCTCCCTGTTCAACAATGCGAAACTGACGAATCCCAAGAGCGCTCCGCAGGTTAGTGCAGCCACGATAGCGAGCAGCATCGACAGCATCGTTCCAGCGGCCCCGCCAACTCCTACTGAAACCGCAAGGTGAATAAGCGCCTTTTTGGGTGGGAGATTCGAAAGGGCTCGACCCCAGAGCAGAAACAGCACGGTATCGCTTATTCCGAGAAAACTGCCAGCAGCGACGTGAAGCCATATCGGGGATTCTGGGATCGCGCAGTGCAGGGCAGTGCAGGCCATGCTGAGGATGTAGATGCTGCTTGCAACAATCAAGCTTCGAGAAGGAAGCGCCCGCCCCTCTTTAAGCGCGACCGTCAAGACGATCGCTGTGGCGCATCCGCATCCGAGAAAGGCTGCCATGCCAGGATCGGGCAGGATCGAAGCGCCTGCATCCCTTTGAAACAGATCAAGTGCCTTGAAGAAAACGGTGTTGGCAGCAAGGAGAAACCCGAGCCCGAAAAGCGAGAAGCGAAAGCGCGGTATCGCGTCTTCGGGATTCTCGGGTTCGAGTCTTTGTTCGATGCTCATGGTTCCCTCCTGTACAATGCGTAGTATACGCGATTTCGACCTGTGCCGATTGTCCGTTCGAGGATGAGTGCCCAGTAGGGAAAGGGATGCGACCATGATCGAGTGCTATACCACCGACGCTCACGAGCCTATGCGCAGAACCGAGCTTGCGTTTTCGCGGAACAAGCGCGCCGAGATGAACCTCGTGAAGGTGTATCCGCATAAAACATTCCAGCGCGTCGCAGGTTTCGGGGCGGCGCTCACCGAATCGGCGGCTTATACGTTCGCGCTCATGCCGCCCGAAGTGCAGGATCGGTTCTTGGGGCTGTGCTTCGGGCCTGGGGGCAATGCGTACACGCTATGCAGGACGCATATCCAGAGCTGCGACTTCTCGCTGGGCAGCTACGCGTACCTTACCGATAAGCGCGACAAGGGGCTATCCCTCTTCACCATCGAACACGATCGGCAACTGCTCATTCCGTTTATCCAATGCGCCCTTGCAGTCGATCCGTCCATCGAGATCATCGCATCGCCCTGGAGTCCGCCGGCGTTCATGAAAACGTCGCGTACGATGATTCTCGGGGAAAGCCTGCGCAAGAAGTACTACGGCATGTGGGCTTCCATGGTGGCGCGCTACGTTGCCGAATACGCGCGCGAGGGTATATCCGTTTCGCGCGTGACGGTGCAAAACGAGCCCATGGCGCGGCAAATGTGGGAGTCGTGCCTGTTCACATCTCAAGAAGAAGCCGAGTTCGCAGCGCGCCATCTGCGCCCCGCGCTCGATGACGCCGGGCTCTGCAACGTGGAGATTCTCGTATGGGATCACAACAAGGATCGCATCATCGAGCGCGTCGACGAAACGCTCGCCGAGCCCGAAGCCGATAAGGCGGTCGGGGGCGTGGCCTTCCATTGGTATTCGGGCGATCATTTCGAAGCGCTGGCAGAAACGGTCAGGACGCATCCCGATAAGGAGTTCATCTTCACGGAGGGGTGCGTCGAGTACTCGCGCGACCGCGAAGCGAGCCAAGGGAGAAAGGCCGAGCAGTACGCCCACGACATGATCGGCAACCTCAATGCGGGGGCGAACGGGTTCGTGGACTGGAACGTGCTGCTCGACGAGCAAGGCGGCCCGAACCACGTCGGCAACTTCTGCGAGGCGCCGCTCATGTACGATCGCGAACAAGGCGAGCTCATCATCAATCGTTCGTACTACTACATCGGCCACTTCTCGCGGTTCGTCGAACGCGGTGCGCACCGATGCCTCGTATCGCGGTTTACCGATGCCGTCGAATGCGCAGGGTTCGTCAACCCCGACGGTGCACGGGTGCTCGTCGTGCTCAATAAATCCGATGGGGAGCAATCTTTCACCTTATGCGAAGACGGCAACGTCGCCGAAGTCTCACTTGGCGCCCATAGCATCATGACTGCTTGCTGGAGCTAGGCGCAAACGAAACCTGGCGCCGATTGCGCTCAACGCCAGGTGCGGTTTTCTGAGGGATGGGGTTTTGACGGCCGAACCGCTCGGGAAGGGGTGCGGGCTGAACCCTGGTTTTACCGGGCTCCACCGCCTCCGCCACCGCCTCCTCCTCCGCCTCCGCCGGAGAATCCGCCCCCGCCTCCGCCTCCGCTGCTGCTCGAGGTGGAGAACGATGACGATACGGTGCTTTTGAAAGCATCGAACGCCGAGCTTGCACCCAGGCTCGAAAGCGACGATCCGACGTTGTGCGTATCGATGACCCAGAGGCCCCAGTTCGATCCGCCGATGTCTGTTGATGCGCTGCCGGTTGCCTGCTTGTACACCTCGGGAAGGGTTACGCGCAGCTCGTTCATAACCTTGTCGGCAATGCCGAACAGCGTTGCGTACACCATGAAATCGCCCCATGTTCTCACATCGAGGGGCAACCGCTCGTTCAGTAGCGTGAAATCGTTGAGCCAGTGCTCCAACGCGCTCGCCTTTGCGTGCAGCTCTGCACCTGCGCGACTTCGACGGGGCATGAACCGAATTACGAGAATGTTGGCCGCCACCGCTACGGCGGTGCCGATGTAGAAGAAGGCGTTCATCGAGCCGAGAAACAGGCCGATGAGTCCGATAACCCACGAGATTACCTTGAGTACGGTTCCCAGCGCTTTGCCCGGCTTTTCGATGAACCGCCCAGCCTCGGCTTGCTTCTTTACCACGTCGGTCCAGTGCTTGAAGCCGTCGACCGCGAGTTCTTTGTTGCGCTCTGCGTACAGATCGATGGAGTCGAACCAAATGGAGTCAGCGCCGTTTCCGATCTGCCCGAACAGAAGACCGAGTGCGGCAAGGTCGATGGGATTGGTGAGTTCGTTCGCCTTGGGCAGCCGTGCAAGGTAGTAATCGTCCACGGCGACGAGGCCTCCCTGGGCGATCCTCTGCTGCATGGCTTGGTTTCCGAACAGCATCGCTCCAATGGTTTTGAACGTGTCGGGAATGTCGTTTGCCGGCTTGGAATAGGTGCCTGTCCCCAGATAGATGGCTCCCGTTGCTGTGAGATGCATGAGCTCGGTTGCAAAATCGTTCGTTGAGACCGTTCCCCAGCTTTCGACGTATTTCACTACGAGGGGGTGCACGTTCTTATCGGGAACGTCGCGCCAGTACTCCTCCTTGAAAGCTGTCGAATGCTCGCGTCCGAACCTGAAGAAGGCTATGAGGCAGAGTACGAGAAAGACGGCGCACGCACCGAAGTACCCGATATACAGGGCGTTTGCGGCAGATCGTTGGCGGTTGGCGTCGTCGGCCCACTTCGTCTCCTCTTTGACTATGTAATTGAGGGCCGGGTAATCCCATGATTCTACCGTGGCGTTTTGAGCCAGCCATTCGGTGGGAAACACGACGCGCGCTTCGCCATAGGTTCCCGGATCGATGCGCGGTACGGTGAACGTGACCACCCCGTCGCTTCCGATTGCGACATCCCCGTCCAGCGGGCCGTGGCCCCAGGCCCGCACATTCTCGCCCGCGATGGAGGTAGCGCCGGTCGGTTGGGGCAAGTGGAGCGTCATCGTTACGTTGCGAGACGGCTCGGCCCATTCCGAGCCGACGAACTGCCAGTACAGCTCGCCGATATCGGAATACTTCGTCACCATGCCTTCGACTCGGTAGTGGAGCGTGACCGATACCGTTTCGTCCGCTGCCTGGAAGAACACGTACACGCTGTCGAACAGGGTATCGACCGAGTACGCGAATCCTCCTGGGCCTCCTTCGCTTCGCCAGCTCGATACGAACTCCACTTCGCGTAGATCGCGCGACGAAGCGTCTTGTTCGAATTGAACGGATTCGACGGTCATTTCGGCGTTTGATCCGAACAGGTCGAACTCCCACCAGACGCATGTGAAATCGCCGTTGAACTTGAATGTGCGCGTTTCCGTTACAGCAAGCGATCCGTCGTCGGACAGCACCGCGTCGATGGTGGTTTGAGGCATGTCGTAGCTTTTCGCCCAAGCAGACGGGGCGGCTACAGCAGCGTACGCGATCGTGAGCAGGCAGGCGAGCGCGCATGCTCGGGCGAAGGATGCGAGGATTCGTCGAGCACGGGAGGGCGTTGACGCTTTGGCAGGATTGATTTGATCGGCGGTGCTCATGAATCTCCCTTCGTATCGCTGCAATCCAGTATAATCGATGCATTACGGCATTGCCCATTATCGAGGAGAGAAGCCCGTGCGCATACGTAAGAACGCCCTGTTGCTGTTCAGCAAACCACCCATAGCAGGATTGGTAAAGACCCGTCTGACCGTCTTGAAGGACGGCATCTTCGAGCCGGAGGTCGCTTCGGGTCTCTACCACTGCATGCTGTTCGACGTTGCCGAAATATGCTGCGATGCGCTTGCTCAGCTCGAATCACGCCAAGCTGCGTCCGAAGGCATCGTCGACGAATACGAGCTCATCATCTCGACCACGCCGCAGAAAAACGTCGAGGTCATGCAGCGCATCTTCGACGAATCGGGGCAGTGGCCGCGCAATATCAGCATTATCTGCGACGAGGGGGCTTCGTTCGACGAGCATTATAACCATGCGTTCGAGCAGGTGTTCGCAATGGGCTTCGATACGATCCTCTCGATGGGAGCCGATATGCCGGCGCTCCCGCGGGCGGTTGTCGTCGAGGGTTTCGAGAAGCTCCGCGCCCTCTGCGATGTGCCGGGTGGCGGTATCGTGATATCACCTGATCAGGAGATGGGCGTATCGATTATCGGGTGGACCAGGGAAACCGCCATGAGCCACGACGGCGTGTTCTACAACAAGGACGGCAAAACTGTGCTGCCCGCCTACATCGACAAGGCGGCAGAGCTCGGACTTCCGGCCCTGTACCTGCCGGCGGTCGTCGACGTCGATACGATGGGCGATTTGTTCCACAACATCACGCTCGTGCAGGCGATCGAGTACTGCGCGAAGTTCGACGACCTCTCGGTTCCGTGGCGCACAGCGCAGGCGCTGCGCGACATGGGCTACTCCGACGTACGCGTGCCTCCGAACGATCTGCACGATCCGCGCGAGGAGATCGATACGGCCTAACAGCCCTGTGCGATGCGCGCCCGATGCTCGCCGACGATGTCACGTATGGATTCGAGCCCCTCGCTGCAAAACGTTTCAACGTTGATGATCTGGGCTCCGATGTGCGCCATATCCTCGATGTTGGCCTCCTGCACCTCGGGTGTGCGCGAAGACGTGCAATCCTCGATGATCACGACGTTGTAGTCGAGCGAGAGGGCGTCGTAGCACGAGGTACGGATGCAATTCGGGGTGGTCGTGCCTATGAGCACGACGGTCGATACGCCCTCGTTTCGCAGCGTCTCGTCCATGTCGGTTCCGAAAAACGCCGAGAATCGCGGCTTTACGACGATACGGTCGTTCCCCTGCGGCGCGACGGGGGCGGGAAAATCGAGCGAATTGCAGACAGCGCATGCCTTCGAGATGGGCTTGCCGCCCGAAAGCCATGTTTCGAAGCGCGTCGATTCGACATCGGAGCCGTCGGCCGCGTATTCGCGGCATACGTGGAACACCGGTATTCCGAGTTCGCGCGCACGGGCGAGAGCCTTCTCGCACGCCGGCAGAGTCGCCTCGGCTCCGGCGATGCATAGCGACGACTCCGCATCGATGAATCCGTTTTGCATGTCGATGATGATCAAGGCGGCGTTTCTCGAATCGATCATAGCGTCTTTCCTTTCGGCTGTTCGGCTGTTCGGCGGTTATGCGACGTGTGGGTCCTATTCGGCAAAGTTGCAGATGGTGAAGCGATTCTTATCGAAATCGACGAGTCCCTCTTTGCGCATCTTCGAAAGCTCCGCCGACATGGCGCTTCGATCGACTGAGAGGTAATCGGCGAGTTCTTGGCGGTTGAACGGGATGGCGAAGGTGCTCGAACGGGCGCTTTCCGCTTGGTCGGAGAGGTATGAGAGCAGTTTGTCGCGCGTGGAGCGCTTTGACGTGTGTTCGATCTTGCGGGTGAGGGTGTAGGCGCGCTTAGCCACCGAGGCGAGGAGGTTGCGGACGAGTCGCGTATGGAACTCGCAGGCAGAGGTGCACATCGTGGTCACCCGGCGCACGTCGAGGAACAGCACGACGGAATCTTTCGCGGCTATCGCGTTGAGGTCGAAGGGCAGTTCGGGCTCGCACGCGTAGACCTCGGCGAAAAGCTGGCCGGGCCCGATCGAGGCGAGGATGGTTCGGTTTCCCCAGTAGTCCTCCTTTTCGAGCCTGATCGATCCTTCGAGTACCAATCCCATGGTTGTGGTCGTCTCGCCGACGCGGAACAGGTAGGCACCTTTCTCAAACGAGCGCGTTTGCGCGTTGAGGCATTTCAACATGGTGTTGATCTCGTCGCCGAGCATTCCCTTGAAAAGGGGGGAGCGGCTGATTATGGGAAGATATCGTTCCATCGGTACCTTTCGTTGTAAAAACAACTGATTGGTTGGAAACAGTATCCTATGGTTCTCCTCACCAAGCAAGTGGTACATCGATGGCCGGCGGCCTTTGCGTGCCGGTCGAAAGTGAGAGGAAGCGTTATGGGCGAGATGTTTTGTTTCCAATGCGAGCAGACTGTGGGGTGCAGCGGCTGTACGGGGCGCGCTGGCGTTTGCGGCAAAGAGGCTGAAACCGCACTTCTGCAAGATGAGCTGACCGGCGCACTTGTAGCGTTGGCCGAGATGGTGCGGCAGAAGCCGGGCGTTCGCACCGATGCCGTCGACGACTTGGCAATGGAGTCGCTGTTCGCAACGCTGACAAACGTTGATTTCGACGATGCCGAGATCAAGCGATTGACTGAATGCGTGCACGCCGAGAAGAGCCGCATCGCGGAAACGTCTGGCGTGGTGAACGCCCCCGATTTCCTCATGCGTAATCTATGGGATGCGCAGGAGGATATCCGTTCGCTGAAATCGCTGATCCTGTTCGGGCTGCGCGGAGTTGCGGCCTACGCGTATCACGCCGCCGTCCTCGAATATCGCGACGAGGCGGTTTCGGCCTTCATCTACGAGGGATTGGCGGCTATCGCCTCCGATATGGGCCAAGACGAGCTTCTGCCTCTCGTGCTCAAGGTCGGCGAGGTGAACCTAGCGTGTATGGAAATGCTCGACAAGGCGAACACCGAGACGTTCGGCACGCCGAGTCCGACGGAGGTTACGATGAGCGTTGAACCCGGGCCGTTCATCGTTGTAACCGGCCACGATCTTCACGACCTTAAGCTGCTGCTCGAGCAGACGCAGGGCTCAGGCGTGAACGTGTACACCCACGGCGAGATACTGCCTGCTCACGCGTACCCTGAACTCAAGAAGTACGAAAACCTCAAAGGCAACTTCGGTACTGCGTGGCAGAATCAGCGCAAGGAGTTCGACAGCCTGCCTGCGCCGATCCTCTTCACGACGAACTGTCTCATGCCGCCTGCGCCTTCGTATTCCGATCGCGTGTACACCACCGGCGTGGTTGCGTATCCCGAGATGGCCCATATCGGCGCTGACAAAGATTTCTCAGCGCTCATCGAGCAGGCGAAGGAGCTCGGCGGCTACGCCGAAGAGCAGACGTTTGCGGGTGTCAACGGAGGTACGACCCTGATGACCGGGTTCGGCCACGGCGCGGTGCTTTCGGTTGCCGACACGGTGGTCGATGCGGTCAAGCAGGGTGCGATCAGCCATTTCTTCCTCGTCGGCGGATGCGATGGTGCGAAGCCGGGCCGCAACTACTACACCGACTTCGTGAAGCAGGCACCCGAAGACTCCATTATCCTCACGCTTGCGTGCGGCAAGTACCGCTTCAACGACCTCGACCTGGGCACCATCGGCGGACTGCCGCGCATCATGGACATGGGGCAGTGCAACGATGCGTACAGCGCCATCCGCGTTGCGGTCGCGCTCGCCGAAGCGTTCGAGTGCGGCGTGAACGACCTGCCGCTCACCCTCGTGCTCTCCTGGTACGAGCAAAAGGCGGTCTGCATTCTCTTGACGCTGCTGCACTTGGGCATCAAGGATATCTACCTCGGGCCCACGCTTCCCGCGTTCGTCTCGCCCGGCGTTTTGAGCGTGCTGGTCGACGCCTTCGGCATCAGGCCCATCAGCACGCCCGAAGAGGATCTGGCTGCGATCTGCGGATAGCGTTTCGCGGGTCTCCGTTCGGGGGTGGCCGGAAGACCGACCGCCCCCGGGTTCTCCCGAAGCGGGAGCTCCTCAGGAGCCTTCTTTCGGAGTCTTTTGCTAATGCACGCTTTTGACAAGTAAAACCATGCAACTGGGGCATATTTGCTTGACAAAAGCGTGCATTAGCAAGGCTAGCCATAAACGCCACGCGAAAACTGCGGCACAATCGGGCAGTTGAAGCTATTTAATCGAATTCAGAAGGGCGATCATCTTGCAAGGGCGAGTCCCATCGCATCCCGCGTGCAGCCGACGTCGGCTGCATCCCGTTCGCATCTGATGCCGCCCGCAGCCGATCTTGATCGGCCCCCCCCCTGAGCATTCCGGCCGGTTTTGCCTTGCGAAAAAACAGTTGGAATTCTTCCGCATTTCCGTTACCGTAGAGTGTCCGAAGCTCTTTTAGCGAGCGGGTGGGGGTGCGCACGATGCTGAAATTCCTGAAGAATATAAGCCTGAAGACGATATATCTGAGTGCTCTGACGGTTGCGTTCGCGATCACATTTCTCATGTTTGCCATTTTCGACGTGCACTCTCAGCAGCAGCAAACCGAGGCGGCCCTGCTCGAAGAGGCGCGAACCTTCGCGCGAGAGATGGACGCGGTATGGCAGTTCATGGACAATTCCCAGAGGAAGATCAACTACACCTCCGATGGCATCTACGAATTCAAAGGTCTTCACTGCGCCGTTGTAGGAAAAAGCGTCGGCACGATCTTTTCGAAGAACAACAACTACACGATCCGCTATACGAATTTCAACCCGCGCAACTACCAGGGAGAACCCGATCCTTACGAATCGGAGGCGCTCACGGAGTTTGACGAAAACTCCCAGGTCACCGAATACTATGGTATCGCTGATTTCGAGGGAGTGGAGCGGTTTCGCTACGTTCAGGCGCTCGAAGTCGACGAGAGCTGCCTTGAATGCCATGGCGATCCGGTTGGGGAAATCGATATCACGGGTCATGAAAAGGAAGGTTGGACGCTTGATTCCGTCGGCGGCGCCATTAGCATCGTCATTCCGCTCGATCAGCAGCAAGAGATTATGCGCAGCAACGTGATCAGGGATATCGCATATTTCGCACTGCTTACAACGGTAATCGGCATCATGGTGTACGCCATCACGATGATTTTCGTTACAAGACCCCTCAACCGTATGAAGTCGGCGTTCGGCGAGATGCAGGGCGGCTCTCTTGCCGTTGCCCTTGACGAGCGGCGGTCGGCAAAAGAGATCAGCCGCCTCACCGTGCAGTTCAACGACATGGCGGAAGAGCTGCGGAATATCTATTCGAACCTCGAAGAACAGGTTGCAGACCGCACGCATGATTTACGTGAAGCAAACGATGCTCTTGAGCGGCAGCGGAGCAATCTCGAGCACCTTAATGAGAAGCTCGAAAAGGAAATGCAGTTCAAATCCGATCTGCTTTCGATGGTCAACCACGAGCTTCGTACGCCGCTCACGTCAATCATCACGTTTGCCCAGATTGCGCGAGAGCGAAGCCAATCGGGGGATGAGGCCGAACGGCAATCGTGGGAGGAGATCGAGAAGAACAGCCAGATCCTGCTCGGCATGATCAACAACATGCTTGATATCGCACGCTCCGATGCTGGCAGTGTGAGGGCGACATGCGAACCGATGGATCTGGGAGATGTGGTTGCTTCGGTGAGAAGCACCATCGCTCCGCTTGCAAGAAAATACGAGGTCGGGTTCGGGACGAGCGTTGCTCCCGATGTTCCGCTCGTGAACGGCGACTACGAGAAAGTACTGCGTATACTTGAAAATCTTGGAAGCAATGCGGTAAAGTTCACGCCCGATGGCGGTGAGATCCACCTCATGGTCGAATGCGATCGCGAAACCGGGGGAGTTCTCATCGTGATGAAGGACGCGGGCATCGGAATCGCCGAAGAAGATCAGGAACGCATATTCGAGCGATTCTTCCAGGTAGATAGCACGTCGACGAGGAAGTACAACGGCAGCGGCCTCGGACTCGCCCTCGTGCGCGAGTACGCGGCTCTGCAAGGATTCTTGGTTTCGGTTGTAAGCGAGCTCGGGAAGGGCAGTTCGTTCATCATCCGAATCCCCCGCAAGGCGATCGTAGGAGAAGACGATGTATAAGGTGATGTTGATCGATGACGAGGCGAACCTCCACACGGCTATAGGGGAGCTGCTCGTTTCGAACGGGTATGAGTACTGCGGAGCGATGAACGGCGAGGAGGGTCTTGAGGCGCTCACCGATGAAAAGCCGGACCTTCTGCTGCTCGATGTCATGCTTCCGGGCATCAACGGCTTTGATCTGTGCCGCAAGATCCGCGACGAGGGAAGGCGCATACCGATCATTTTCGTGTCGGCAAAAAACGATATCGTCGATAAGAGCATCGGATTCAAAGCAGGCGGCGACGACTACGTAACCAAGCCGTTCAACTCGACCGAGCTCCTGCTGCGCATCGAGGCGAACATTCGCAGGCATAAGGATACGATCGAATTCGCCCACTGCTGCAATCGCGAAGGCGTGGCCAAGATCGGCGATCTCGAGGTGCATTTCGACGAGTACCAGGTGTTCGTGAGAGGCAACCCGGTGCAGCTTACCACTAAGGAATTCGAGATCGTGGCCTTTCTCGCTACGAACCCGGGCAAGGTGTTTACGCGGAGCCAGATCCAGGAGTACATCTGGGGGGACGCCGATGCCAAGGATACGAACAGCATCACGGTGTTCGTGCGCAAGATCCGCGAGAAGATCGAGGAGAACCCTTCGGAGCCGAAGTACCTGCTCACTGTGCAGAGGGTGGGCTACAAGATGGCCGATGCCCTGTAACGTGCTGCATTCCCGTTAATATCAGGTTAATAACTTCTTAATCGAAAACTTATTTTCGATTAATCGCAATAAGCCTTGCTTCTCGATAAAGTTTAAATATGGGAAAACTAGGGGAAAGGTTTTCCTCGGCTGACCGCCGAAGTCGCCTAGCTCATAGGACGACAGAAGCGATACGGCTGAAGTCGATCTAACGACTTGAGATAGGAGGAGAGAGCATGCAGGACGAAAAGACGCATGGTTTTACCCGAAGGAGCTTTATCAAAGGTGCGGCTGTATTGACGGCTGCGGGTGCTTTGGTCGGGTGCAGTCCAAAGGCAGAGAACCTGGAAGAGGTGAAAGAGCCCGAGTCGATTCCCGCTGATGAGATTTATGCAGGCGTATGCCGCGGGAATTGCGGTGGCGGGTGCTTCCTGAACGTTCACGTGCGCGATGGCCAGGTGGTGCGTACAACGGCTCGCGATATGCCCGATACGCAATACAATCGCATTTGCACGAAGGGCTTGACGCATGTTGGGCGTATTTACGGTGCGGATAGAGTACTCTACCCCATGAAGCGTGTTGGCGAGCGCGGATCGAACGATTTCGAGCGCATTAGCTGGGACGAAGCGCTCGATACTATCGCCGAGAAATGGAACGGCTATCGGGAGCAATTTGGGCCGACCTCGATCATGTTTTTCCTTGGCTCTGGCAATTACGCTGCATTGAGCGGCTCATGCAACGGCGCTGGGGCATACCAGCGTTTCGTCAATGCGCTTGGGTGCTCGTATTGCAGTCTCGACGTGGATGCAGCGGTCGGATTCGGCAGCAAGCGCGCAACCGGCGGGATCGATCTTGCGAATGAGCTCACTGATCGAAAGAACGCAAAAACTCAAGTTATCTGGGGAAACAATCCCACGATATCGCTTATGCATACGATGCATTTCTTTATGGAAGCCAAAGAAAACGGGACCCGATTCGTTGTGATCGATCCCGTCTACAACGCAACTGCTTCGAAAGCCGATTGGTGGGTGCCCGTCAAAGGGGGTACCGATGGGGCTTTAGCTCTCGGCGTTCTCAATGTGTTGTTTGAGAACGGTTGGATTGACGAAGACATGCTGCGCAACAAAACCAATTGCGGACTCCTTATCAAGGAGGACGGTAAGTTCTTGCGAATGAGCGATCTTGGCGTTGAGCCGACCGAAGGGGAGCTTGATCCGGCAACGGGTGAGCCAACTGTGATCGACCCCCCTGCCGTTTGGGACGAGGCATCGGGGACGGCTGTCGCTTTCAGCGAGACGACAAGCCCTGTGCTTGAGGGCATTACTGAGGTTGAAGGTATCAAGGTTCAGACGGTTTACGAAAACGCCATGGGCTACATTTCGCAGTATCCGCCGGCAACGGCATCGGGTATCTGCGGTGTTGCAGAAGACGATATTCGCGAACTTGCTCGAATCTACCACGAAGACGGACCGGTTACCACTGAGATCATGATGGGCATGAACCATTACCGTAACGGACACTACTCGGCGTGGCCCGTCTACCTCGTCTCTCTGCTAACGGGTAATGCTGGTGCTCCCGGTGCGGCCATCGGCCAGTCGGAGGAGTACTTACCGCAACTCATGTACTCGAATATCGCGGAAGCATGCTATCCTAGCGATTCTTCCGGCAACCCATGCCCCGGTCAAGCAAACTTGTTGCATACGGTGCAGGTTTCTGATGTTCTCGAGACCGGTAAATTCCTGGGCGAAGATCTTACGATTAAGAGCGCTTACATTCATTGCTCGAACCCGATTGTGACCATGTGCGACCATGAGTACACGCAGAATTGGTTCGACAAGCTGGAGTTTGTCGTCGTGGCCGATATGTGCATGACGGAAACATGCAAACACGCCGATATCGTACTGCCGTCTGCGCATTGGTTCGAGCAGGTTGATCTCGGATTCCTGTTCTCGTCTCATCCGTATTTGCTGTGGCAAGATAAATGCATCGAACCCGTTGGCGAAGCGAAGCCCGACTTCCAGATTTTCGGTCTCTTACTCGATAAGCTTGGTCTCGGCGAATTCTGGAACATCAGCGAAGAAGAATACCTTGAAACGCTGCTCGATTCCGATTACTGGCGCAGTGTCGGCTGCACGGTGGAAAAGCTCAAGACCGATAAGGCTGCTCGAATATATCCCGAGGGGGATAAAATTGCGCAGGCTGAAGTCTTTGGAACTGAAACGGGCCGCATCGGCCTGTATCAAGAGACTGTAACGCCTGCTTACGTATCCGGTAAAGAGATAGACGAATCGATCGAACGCGGTCTTCATTGGGAGACTCCGACGTTTGCCGGCGCCGACCGTGAGTACCGTCAAGCCCATCCGTATCATTTGCTGTCAGAACATATGCGCACCCATACCCATACGCAGTGGTGGGATTGCGAATACGTCAAGGAATACGAACCGGAGCCTATTGTTCGTCTTAATCCTGACGATGCAGCAGAGCTCGGCTTATCCGAAGGCGATACCGCGAAGCTTTTTAACGATCAGGGCTTTGTTGTTATGAAAGTCGCCATCAATGCGGGCTTACCGCGTGGAATGATCAGCTCTGCCCGAAGCTGGCAGAAAGACGATTTTATCGACGGACACTTTGCAAGCCTTCCTTCAAGGGAATATAACCAAGTGTGCGCTAACCAGGCTTTCAATGACGTGGCTGTATCGATTGAGAAGATGTAGGGAGCGTGAGTGACTATGACGCGTTACGGAATGGCGATAGATCTGAATCGCTGCTTTGGATGCCAAGCGTGCGCCGCGGCATGCAAGGTCGCGAACAATCTTCCGAAAGACCTGGTGTACAACGTTGTTTATACCAAAACCGATAAAGACTACTCTACGTTTGGGCAAGCGGTAGTGAAAGGAGCCATCACAAATGATGTTGCTGGCGGGACGTATCCTGATTGCACGCTAGGTTTCCTGCCCGTTCAGTGCCAGCATTGCCAGAATCCCGCCTGCCTCGATGTGTGTCCGACCGGCGCTACGCAAAAGCGAGAAGACGGTATCGTATGGGTCGACGACGAGCTGTGCATCGGGTGCGAATCGTGCATCCAGGCATGTCCCTATGATGAGGTGCGTACGCTTATCGGCGGCGATCCGGAGTATTATCTCGATATCGTCGTAGGCGAGGCGGATGCGCCGACGCATCGAGGCGGTACAGTCGAGAAGTGCACATTCTGCCATAACCTCATCGATCGTGGGGAGGTTCCCGCATGTATGCAGTGTTGCCCGGGCCGCGCTCGTTATTGGGGAGACCTTGACGATCCGGAGTCTGAGATCTCGAAAGCCATTGAGGGTAGAGAAACGATGTTTTTGCGTGAGGACGCAGGAACCGCACCGAATGTTTACTACCTCGTGTAACTGCCTGTTTTTATAGCTGCGTCCGGGGCTTGTCCTCGGACGCATTTTCCGGGTGGCGCGTATCCATGGTGAGGGGCAAGCTAAATGGACAACGAATTGCGTTTACTGAACATTGTGGGAAGAGCCGATATGTGCGAGTTGCTCTCGCACGCGTTTTCGTTTCCCGATGAAGAGCTGGTGTCTGCATTGGTTGACGGATCGTTTGGCGATGATTGCGCCTCGTGTTTGGCTGATGCGGGATGCGAGGATGTTGATGCTTCGATTGCCGGCATTCGGATGGCAACCGAAGCGGAGTCGAGCTTGTACGAGCGTATGCGCAGAGAGTACTCGCTGATCTTTCTTAATCCTGCTAAAGTTTTCGTATACCCATACGAGGGCCCATTCCTCCATGTGGAGCACCAAAGGGGTGGAACGCCTTCGCTGTTTCGTTCCTCTATTACGCTTGACGTTGAAGCGCAGATGCGCGAAGCTGGAGTCGTGGCGAAAGACGGCCGCACCGAGCCGTGTGATAGCATCTTTCGCGAATTCGAATTCATGTCGTTTCTCTACGGAAGCCTTGCATCGGCAATTCAGCAGGAAGATATCGAAGCCGAGACTCTCTGGGGCGATAGGGTCACCCGGTTTCTCGAACAGCATGCCTTGCGCTGGATGCCATCGTTCATGAAGCGCACCACCGAACATTCCCATGGGGGCGTATATGGCGCCATAGCGCAGCCTGCAGCTATCTTTCTTACTAGCCTAACGGAAGAGTCTAATCGATAGGAATATGAGATGAATTTTCTCGTAGTATTGCTGTGCACGGTTATCGCGGTTCTTGTTTTGAAGAAGCCGATGAAAAAGTATCCGATTTTGTTCTACGCTCTCGCCGTTGCTCTCGATGTCCTGTTCGTATGCGGTTACTATATTGAGTTTCCGAGGGCGATAACGGGGGCTCTGACGTTACTCGTCCACAAATGCACCCTGTCGCTCGCCCTTTTCACCGTCGTGATGTACATCGGGGTGTTCGCCCAGGGGTCGAAGGCGAAAACGTACCTTCTGCCCATCCGGGCGGAGCTCTCCATCGTCGCATGGATCCTGTCGCTCGGGCACATGGCGGTCTACCTGATGTCGTACGTGCCGCAGCTCTCGCACGGCGCCGAGCACATGAACGGCGTCGTGCTCGGTTCGCTCGCGGTGGCGCTCGTGCTGTTCGCGCTGCTGCTCGTGCTCGGGGTGACGTCGTTCGCCATCGTCAAACGGAGCATGAAGCTCCATACGTGGAAGCGCGTCCAGACGCTCGCGTACCCGTTCTTCATCCTCGTGTACGTTCATCTGCTGCTCATGCTGCTCCCCGCAGCGCTCAGGGGCGGGGCTGCGGCGCAGGCGAGCGTCGCGGTGTACTCGGTTGTCTTCGTCGGCTACATCGCGCTGCGGCTGTATCGGGCTGCGAAGGACAGGAGCATGCGCGTTCAGGGCGTCGACGGTTCGACGGTTGCGGATCCCGAAGCGGACTAGATGTCCACGCCCAAAAACTGCTTCACGATGATGCCGATCACGAACGAGAGCGCGGCAACGCCGAGGCTGATGCCGGCCATTTGCCCGAAGCGCTTCTTGAATGGCAATCCCTGCGCCACCGAGAGGTAGTAGTTGAATGCGACGAGGATCAGGAGCACGATTACGATCATCGTGCCGAGCGCCCAAAGATAATGCGCCTCGTCGAACAGGAGGTAGGGAAGGATCAGGAGCGCAACGGTTATCAGGTAGGCTACGCCCGTGTAGCTCGCCGATTTGAGCGCGTCGGGCCTACCCTCGCTTTTCGTCGAGAGGTATTCGCTCGAAGCCATCGAGAGGGTGGCGGCGATGCCGGTGATCAAGCCCGAAAGCGCGATGAGGCGCGTGTTCTGCATGGCGAGGGTGAGGCCCGCGAGCGTGCCGGTCATCTCGACCATAGCGTCGTTCATGCCGAGCACCATTGAGCCTACGTACGAGAGCCGCTCTTCGTCGAGCATTTCGAGCAGCGCCTCCTCATGTTCGATCTCGTCGGCGCGAATCTCCATCGCCTCGGGCACTTCGACGGCGAGCTGCTCGTACTTGTCCTGGGCGTTTCCTTCGCCGTTCTCCATGAGCTTTACCGCGAACGTGAATCCGAGAACCCGTGCCATGATGGTGTGGAGCATAACCTTGCCCCGCTCCGGCTTCATGTCCTCGCCGGTATAACGCCGCCATCGTTCGGCGTGGAACGCCTCTTCCTGGGCAATGCGCAAAAGCGCCGCTTTGTTCTTCTCGTCTTTTGTACGGGCGGCTATGCGGCGGTATATCTCCGCCTCGGTTACTTCCCCTTGCTGGAATATCTTGATCTGTGCGAGCGATTCGGGCGAGATCGCGGGTACGGTATCGTTGGTGTTGTCGGGCATAGTTTGCTCCTTGCGCGTAGTGTTCTGCAACACCTTAGCACAGTGAGAAACATAGGAGTTGAAAAGGATGGATGGGTTCGCGGACGAGGGGCTCGTTGCGAAACGGAATCGGTGCGCAACGGATCGAAACTGCACCCGACGTCGTATTGCCGTTTTGCTCGAAACGGTCGGCTGTGGCAGGAAAAGCGAGTTTTTCGTCGCTTCGGCGGTACTCGTGCGACCGAGTGGACGGCAGCTGCAGGTAGTCTGTTCGTTTTCCCAGATCAATTGTTTGATCGGTAGATCGGCTACAAGAGGAGGGCTGGGGCGATGACGAATACCATGCGTTTTCTGCCAAAAAGCGAAGACCTTGCCGCGTTGCCGCGCAAAGGCGGCTCCCGACAGGGGCCTGCGGCGTTCCGGTGGCGAACGCCGCAGGATGCGGGCACCGAGATGCTCGGCGCCGGATATCCCGACGCCGGCAGGTGCGATCTATTCGATTCCGAGTGCGTTATGGGCTGCGATGTAGGCCATGGTGCCGCCGGGGCACAGCGTGGCGCCGCCGCCGAGGTAGGCACCGCCGGCGATGGAGGCCGTGCAGTTGCCGCAGGCGTACAGGCCGCCGATGACCTCGCCGTCGTTGTTGACGACCTGCGCGTTCTCGTTGATCTTCACGCCGCCGCAGGTGCCGGTCATTGCGGGTAGGTACACGGCACCGTAGAACGGGGCCTTCTCGATCGGGCCGATCATCTGGTTCGCCAGATCGGGGCGGTCGATGTTCTTGAGCCACGCGCTCTTGCTCGACTCCTTCTCGCCGCGGTGGTAGTCCTCGTCGACTCCCGTTTGGGCGTATCCGTTGAACGTGGCGACTTCGGCCGCAAGGCCGGCGGCGTCGATGCCGAGCTTCTCGGCCAGCTCTTCGATGGTGTCGGCGGAGACGAACCACGAGTTGTCGCCTTCGTCCATGCTGGGAAGGTTGTAGGTTTCGGTGTAGGTCGAATCGCAGATGAAGTAGGCGGGGATGTTCTCGTAGGTGAGCGTATCCGAGCTGAAGTTCTGCATGCTCATGTTGTAGACGGGATACGTTGCCGATTCATCGCCAAAGCGGTGGCCGCGGCTGTTCACGATCATGCAGTTGGGGTAGCCGCGGTACCGGTTGAAGTCGTTGCCTTTGATGTCGAACTGGACTGAGGCCGAGGGGTCGAACGCGTCGGGCTTGCCGGGGAAGAAGTTGGGCATGGCCCAGATGAAGCTCATCAAACCGAGTTTCGCGTTGATGCGGCCTGCGGCGCGATGCCCGTCTCCGGTGTTGGTTTGAGCGGCGTTGGAGTAGTAGATGGGCGCGGGAAGGTTTTCGGTTACCATCGTGGGATCGTGGTCGAACCCGCCGGTGCCCAGCAGTACGGCACCTGCCTTGATGTCCACTTCCTTGGTGCCCTGGGTTGCCTTGACGCCGATGACGGAACCGTTTTCATCGGTATAGAACTCGCTCAAAGCGGTTCCCATGAGGATCTCGCAGCCGCGCTCCTGGAGCTTCGCCTGCAGGGCGTTCCAGATATCGCCCGCTTTGCCGCTCTTCACCTTGGAGTTGCGCCCGTAGTTGAGGAAGCCCTCGACGTTGTCGTAGTAGTCGTGCGCTCCTCCCACAGCGAACTCGACGCCGGTGGTATCGCTCAGCCACGACATCATCACGTGTGCGGTGTCGACGAACGCCTCGACGGTCGCCTTGTCGGTGCGCCCGCCGCCGCATCCCTCGATGTAGGCGATCGCGGCTTCGCGGCTGTCCGTCACGTCGACGTCGGCTTGCCACCGGTTCATGGGCGTCCAGAAGCCGCCGCCCGAGGTGGTGGAGGTGCCGCCGAAGAGCGCATCCGACTTCTCGATGAGCATGACCGATTTTCCTTCGGCATCGGTTGCCGCCAAGGCGCCGATGGCTGCCGTTCCCGATCCGACGACGAGGAAGTCGACTTCGTGGTCCCAGCTTGCAGGCGCCGACCCGCCGCCTTCCGCCTTCGCTTCGCCCGATGCAGCCGGCGAACATGCCGCCAACCCCAATCCGGCGCAAGCCATGCCCGCGCCGACGACGAATGCCCTGCGGCTCATGCCGTTCGTTTGCTGTGCTTGTTTGTTGATACGCATCCCTGTAGCTCCTTCGTAATCGCTTACCTGGTTGACGGAACGGTGCCGAATGCAATACGATCGATGCTTGCAAAAGCAACCTGAGAAACTGCTTTCTTGACCGAGCACTCGACAACCGATCCGCCGCTCAGTCAGCGTGTCATAGCGCCATGCGGTTCGGCATCGCACGCATCATGCGAAACATCGGCAATGTGCGCGTCATCCATTTCGAGTGAGGGGCTTTCATGTGGGGTTTTCTGAAGAAAGGAACGGTCTCCTTCAGGGGAGCGGCTCTGCTGGTCATCGTCGGCGCCATCTCGTTCGCGCTCACGCGCGTATGGATGACGCTCGCTATCAACCTGCATATCAGCATCGGGCCGTCGGTTGATGCAGTGGCTTCGATTCAAGCGCTCGTATCCATCATCATCGTTGCCCGCTTTCTCACCGATGCCGTGTTCGTTGCGGTCGGGCGCCGTATCCCGTCGCTCGCTGCGCACCCGACGGTGGTTGCAGGGGTGCCTATCGCTCTTTCGTTCGGAACGCTTTTCGTCACCTGTGCGGCAAACGGGTGGATCGACAGCTTCGCGCTGCTTGCGCTCGGGGCGGTGTGCTGCGGTATCGGCATCGAGACGTTCTGGCTTTTGTGGAGCGAGCTGTTCGTCTCCATCGATTTCGACAAGGTGAAAACGATTATCCTCGCAAAGATCGGCATCGATGCGGTCTGCGCGCTGGTTTTCGGATCGCTGCCCTACGAGGCGGCCTTCGTGCTTCTTGTCGTGCTGCCGCTTGTGTGCCTCGTCGGATTTCGATGGGCATGGTCGTTGCGGGCATCCGAGGAACCGGCGACCGCGGCGAAACCGTGGCGGAACATATCGCTCAAGCAGTTCGCGCCGATCGGTATCGGCGTCGTGATGCTCTGCTTCGGATTCAACTTCTCGCAATCGGGCTTTCAGGATGTGCTCTCGGGCATCGACAACTCGTATACGCTCGGCAACTGGGTGTCGATCATCGGGCGGTTCGTCACGTTCGCCGTGATGTTCGTGGCTTTGAAGCTCATGAAGGATTGCCATTTCGAAGTGCTGTTCCGCGCCTCCATCGTAACGGCGACCATCGGGTTTCTCTCGCTCATCCTTCCGTTCGACGGCAGGTTCGCGTGCTTCAGCATCGCGGTCATCGTTGCATCGTTCATTGCGGAAAACGCCATTACGCTTTTGACGGTCTATGCGGCAAAGCATGCGACGAACTCGCCGGTGCAGATTCTCGCATGGGGCCAGCTGGCCTTGCGGGCGGGTGGTTTGTTCGGCGTTATCGCGGGCAATGCGATCGCGCATTCCGTTTCGACGGACATGCACGAGGAAGTGCTGCCCTATCTGGTATCCCTCGAAGTGCTGCTGCTCACGTTCGCCGCGATCTACTTTGTGAGGGAGCAGAACATCAGCAGATTCCTGTGGGAGGTTGTACCCGGGGCGGTGGAGACATCGGAGAGCGACGGCGCGCCCTACAAGACGGCGTTGCTCGCCGATGCATACGGGCTGACTCAGCGCGAACAGGAGGTGCTCGGGCTCTTGCTGCGAGGGCGGAGCATCCCCTACATCAAAGAGACGCTCTACATCAGTACGAACACCGCAAAGACCCACGTGAGGCACATTTACCAGAAGATGGGAATCCACGAGCGCCAAGAACTCCTCACACTGGCGAATACGTTTCGGGGGAAGTAAGGACGGCCGCGCACGATGAGCGTTATACTCGTATGCGAGACGCGAAGCGAGGAGTACCTATGACTGAACACGAAGAATTCGACGAGTTCGTCGATACGATAGCGGCGCTTCGGGCGCCTGGCGGATGCCCGTGGGATCGCGAGCAGACGCACGAGAGCATTGCCAAGAACATGATCGAAGAAGCCTACGAGGCGGTCGATGCCATCGAGGCGGGCGATACCGTCCATCTGCGCGAGGAGCTCGGCGACGTGCTGTTGCAGGTGGTGCTGCAGAGCCAGATCGCCGCCGATGCGGGCGAGTTCACGATCGACGACGTTTGCCGCGATGTGAACGAGAAGATGATTCGCCGCCATCCGCATGTGTTCGGGAGCGCGAAAGCGCAGAGTGCAGGCGACGTGCTCGAGTTGTGGGACAGCGTCAAGCTTGCCGAAAAGGATGCCGTCGACGGTCGGGCCGTCGACGGGGGCAAAGATCGCGAAGGGCTTCTCGACGGCATACCGACCGGGTTTCCCGCTCTCATGCAAGCTCAGAAGATCTCGCGCAAGGCCGTGTCGGTGGGGTTCGAGTGGGATACGCTCGAAGACGTATGGGGAAAGGTCGACGAAGAAATTGCCGAGCTGCGCGATGCGTTTGCCTCAGCGCCGAAAACCGATAAAGGCAAGGTTACCGAAGGCGCGAAGGCCGAGGTGGAACTCGAATTCGGCGATGTGCTGTTCACGCTCGTGAACGTGGCACGTAAAATGGGCGTCGACGCTGAAAGCGCCTTGCGCGCGAGCAGCGCGAAGTTCCGTCGTCGCTGGGCGTTCATCGAGGGTGCCGCATGGGCGCAAAACCGCAAGGTCGAAGAGCTTTCGATGGACGAGATGCAGGCGCTGTGGGATGAGGCGAAAGAGAGAGAATAAGGCGTCGTTTACCACGCTGTTTCAGGATCCTGGACTTGCGGGGCGAAAGGGAGGAGCCTGGGGGCGGAAGCATGCGGGCCGCGCGGTTTCGTACGCTGCGCTCTCGAGACAACAGAAAATAATTCATATAGCTATGCTTTGCGTTGAGCGCTATTATATGTGAACCTAATTAGTTAGGATTAAGCGCGAACCGAGGAGGCCCGTATTCCGGTGGGTACTGCACATGCGCACGGAACGAGGCAACCCAAAAAGCCTTATCCGAGTGAATCCCCGTCTGCGATCGAACGCGATGCGCTTACGGGATTGTTGAATGCCGACGGCTTCTATCGTCGCGTGCGGATGCTCCTTGACGAGAACCCCGACAGGACGTTCATTCTCGTTTACGGCGATCTCGACCGCTTCAAGGTGTTCAACGATCTTTACGGAGCCGAAGCGGGCGATAGGCTGCTCGCCTCCGTGGGCTCCATGATCGTCGATATTCTGCCGCAGGGATCGGCGGCCGCTCGATTGCGGGCCGATCATTTCATATCGTGCGTACCCGCAGATGCATTCGATGCGGATCGGTTCTTGGCCGCGCTCAATCAATGGTTCTGCGCCTATCCGGTTGATTTTACGTTCTTCGTTCGCCTGGGGATCTACGTAATCGACGATCCAAGCCTCGATGCCGTGAGGATGAGCGACCGGGCTCTCATTGCGTTGCGCGAAGCGAAGAAATCGGTTGGTGCAAGCGCATGCGTGTATTACAACGATCAGCTGCGGGATCTTCTTCTCAAGGAGCAAGAGATGGCGGGCGAAATGGCCCCGGCTCTCGAGCGAGGCGAATTCGTTGCGTTCTTCCAACCGCAGTTCAGCTATTCCACCGGTGCCATTACGGGCGCCGAGGTGCTCGTTCGTTGGCAGCATCCGACGAAGGGCCTCATAAGTCCTGCTGAATTCATTCCCGTCTTCGAGCGTACGGGTTTGATCGCGCAGTTGGACTACTACCTGTGGGAAGAAACGTGCAGGGTGCTTCGCCAGTGGCTCGACGATGAGGGGATGAAAACGGTACCGAGGCTTTCGGTCAACCTCTCGCGCGTTGACATATATCGCGATGACCTCTGCTCCTACCTGGGCTCCTTGGTGGAAAAATACCGTATCCCTGCGGGTTTGCTGCATCTTGAGATTACGGAAAGCGCCTACATGGAGGCGCCGAGGCAGCTTATCGGCGTGGTCGATGCGTTGCGAAGCGCTGGCTTTGTCGTGGCTATGGACGATTTCGGCAGCGGATACTCTTCGCTCAATACGCTCAACGATGTCCCCGTCGATATTCTCAAGCTCGATCTGGGATTTCTCGATGCAAGCAATGAAACGCGGGGCGGCATTATTCTCGCGTCTATCGTGCGCATGTCGCGCTGGCTCGATCTTCCCGTTATCGCGGAGGGGGTTGAAACGCGGCAGCAGGCGGAATATCTTGCGAGCATCGGCTGCGACATCATGCAGGGCTATCTGTTCGCGCGGCCGATCGACCGTTCATCGTTCGAGGAAATGTTGCGCATGCGGGCTTCCGAGGCCGGTGACGAGACGCCGCATTCCGATGAGGGGGTCGGGACTGAAGACATCTGGGATGCGGGTTCTCACTTCGCACTTCTTTTCAATCGTTTCGTCGGACCGGCGGTTCTTGCCGAATACATCCCTGCCGACAAATCGATTGAAGTGATTCGCGGCAACGAAGACTTTCAGCGTTGGTTCGGCAACCGCCTCGGCGGCAGCGCGAAAGACGTTGCGGGGTTCTTCGGCATGCTTTCTCCTTCGGATGCGCTATCGGTTAAAGCGCTGTTCGCTCGGCTGGTTGCCGAGGGAGGTACGGGTGAGTACGAGGCGAGAATGCAGGGCTATGACGGTGAGGTGCTTTGGGTGGGCATTCGCATGAAGCCGCTTGCCTGCGCATCCGGTGTGCATTCGTTTTTCGTACAGTTCGAAGAGACGACCGAGCAGCAGGTGCTCCGTGATCGACTTCGTGCGACGATAGACAGCGTTCCAGGTGGAATCCTGTTCATGGAGATCGACGAAGGTTCCGCACGTCTGCTCGATTTCAGCGATGCTGCAGCCGAGTTGTCGGATTGCGCGCGCGAGCAATACGTCGAACTCGCGAAGCCCGACGTGAGGGGCCTTGTCGTCAAGAAAGATCGACGGCTTATCCAGGCGTGCGTCGAAAGCTTGTTCGGCGGTAACGAGCGGTTTTCGATCACGGTGCGCATCATCAGCCGATTGGGCGGCTTTCGCTGGGTGCACGTGTCATCGTCGGTCATGCACCGCAGCGGCGCCGCCATGTGCATCGTCGCTGTTCTGACCGATGTGACCAAAGATCAGGAAGCGCAGCGCAAGTTCAGGCAACAGGCAGCGATGCAGATGCGTCTGTACGATGCGATGCCCTGCGGCATCATTCGCTACACTGTGGAAGACAAGCTCGAACTGGTATCGATCAACCGGACGGGGTGCGACATCTTCGGCTGTGCGAACAGCGAAGAATTCTTCGATATGGTAGGCGATGATATTTTCGGTCCGCTTTTCCCCGAGAGCAGGCAGGCCCAGTTTGCGGCGATCGAGAGCCTGAGAAACGGAACGGCGATTGTGCCGTTCACCTGCCAAGCGACCCGCCGCGATGGATCGACTATCTGGATCGAGGGGAACTCCTCGTTTACCGAGGGAGAAGACGGCGAAAGGATCGTGCAGGCGGCGTTCAACGACGTATCCCACCGTCGCGTCGAGCAGCACGAGCGCGATATGCAGCGCTATGCCAGCGTGCTGTGCTCGGTGTACGACGAGGTCATCGAATACGATTGCGAGAAAGGGCTGTGCCGCCTCATCTATTCGGCGCACAGACCCTCGACCGATTCGAGGTCGATTCCCGTGGAGGAGTCCCTTGGGCGATGGAGCAAGCATATCCCCGATCGGACCGAGCGCGAGCAGCTGCGCGCGGCAGTCGAAGCATGTGCGAACATGGATGCCGAGGATCCGATCACCCTCTCGTACCGGTTGCAATCGGACGATCGTATCCTCTGGTGTCAGACGACGTTTTTGCGGATGTCCGACGGCTACGTTTTGTGGTGCAACAAAGATGTGAGCGAGCGCGTATCGGCCGAAGACCGGAGAACCGACGAACGTATTGCAGACATCGTCGGCAAGCTGCCGGTAGGCGTCGGCGTTTACCGATGCACCGCTCATGGGGTGTTTCCGCAGTATCTGAGCGATCGCATGCATGCGATGTTCGGCAGCGTCCGCGATGATTTGGGAGGGATGATCCTTTCCCATCAACCTGCTTCGCTGCAGCATGCGGTCGGCGAGGGAGGGGAGAAACTCGGGATCGAATCGCTGATCGCCGATGGTATAGACATCGAGTTCGAGGTCGAGCAGGGCGACGGATCTTCCGCGACGATACATTTGCAGGGCAGGGCGCTTCGCGAGGGCGTCGGAAACTCGGACGAAGAGGGTGTCGTGCTCTACGTGGTCGCAACCGACGTAACCGACGGGGTGCGCGAGCGGCGCTCTGCCTCGTGGCTCAACGAGCGGTACCGTATCCTGAGCGAGCTGACTCACGCCATCAGCTTCGATTACGATTTCGAATCCGATACGGTGCTCCTCTACATCGATCGCAGCGGAACCGGCATGGAGGCGCAGGTCATTCCGCGCTACTACGAGACGCTTGTCGACGAGCGTCTCGGTGTCGTGCATCCCGATAGCATCGAAACCGTGCGCACCATGTTCGAGCGGGCGCGCGAGGGCGCTGACAGCGGCGCGATCGAATACCAAGCCGACTACTATGGCAAGGGGTACGCCTGGTATCGGACCAATCTGTTCGTCGTCAGCGACGATTACGGATCGTGGCATCTCGTGGGTTTGATCGAGGATATTCAAAACGAGTTCGATCTGCGTAAGCGGGCGGAGCTCGACGAAACGACGGGCCTCACCAACCATGCAACGGCAAAAGACCTCGTCAACCTCGCTCTAGCCGATCCTCTGCTGCGCGGGCGCAGCGTATGCGCCGTGCTCGACCTAGACGATTTCAAGGCGGTGAACGATACGTGCGGCCACATCGAAGGCGATGCCCTTCTGCACGAAGTCGGCACCGTGCTGCGGTCGAGCTTCCGAGAAACCGACGTGATCGGTCGCGTGGGCGGCGACGAGTTCGTGCTGCTGCTCAAGAACATCGATCTCGACGTTGCGCTCTGCAAGATCGAGGGCGTCGTGAGGCGCATTTCCGAATACCGGTTGCCGGGCCTTGGGAGCGCTCCCTCTTTGAGCGTGGGCGTGCACGTTGTCGGAGAGGACGACCTGACCTATCGCGATGCGTTCGTCAAGGCCGACGATGCCCTGTACCGCGCAAAGCGGACGGGGAAGAACAAGGTCGTGGTGTATCAAGTGGGCTGTCTGCCCGAGTGACCGGTGCGGTTTGGCGGCTACTCGTAATCCCGACAATCCTAAAGATTTGCTGACAATTGGCTGCAAACCGACCGTGAACGGTCGGACTTCGGTATCCTAGTGGTTGCTGACGCATATTCGCGCACGGACGCGTTCCGCGCAACGTATACATGATAGGCGGGTCACATGGGACAAGCGGCAACTGTCGAACCGAAGCTCGATCTTTCGGTGGCCGAAGGCAGCGAGATTCTGAAAACGCGCAATCTGACGATCGACGACATCGGACGACTTCGCAGCCTCGAGAGCGCAACGCGCGGCATCATGCAGAAGTACCATGCGGCCATGCGCCAGATGGAAGTACGGTTCGAGATTCTCGACCAAGACCTCAACGCCAAGCAGAACCGCAACCCCATCCACCATATCGAATCGCGTCTCAAAAAACCGGCGAGCATTTTCGAGAAGCTGCAGCGCTACGGCAAGCAGACGACCATAGAGGACATGGAATCCTACATCATGGACATCGCGGGGATTCGCGTCATCTGCTCCTATATCAGCGATGTGTACAACCTGCTCGATCTCGTGAAGCGACAGGACGATCTTACCGTGCTCACCGTAAAGGATTACATCGCCGAGCCGAAGCCCAACGGCTATCGCAGCCTCCACATCATCGTGCAGGTGCCGGTGTATTTCCTCGACAAGAAGGAAATCGTGCCGGTCGAAGTTCAATTCCGCACCATCGCGATGGATTTCTGGGCGAGCTTGGAGCATGATCTTAAATACAAGGCTGTGCGCACGATCGAGGGAATCGATTCGTACGACGAGCTCAAGGATTGCAGCCGTATCATCGAAGACGTCGAAGCGCGTATGCAGATTCTCGCCAAAGCGCTCGAGACGGAGGAGAAAGCGAACGCCGAGCTCGCATAATGCGCACCCGCACCCGCATCCGTATCCGATGCGGTGCGTCGATGGCGTGCCAAGCACATCGTTGGAAAAACAACAGACGCTGCGACGCCCCGATGGTACGGTGCTTCCAGACAAACCACCTGAGAACGTCGGGAGTTCATATGACTGAAGAAATGCGAACGATCATCACGATCGACCAAGAGCGATGCAACGGGTGCGGATTGTGCGTAGACGCCTGCCACGAGGGGGCGATAGCCTTGGTCGACGGCAAGGCAAGGCTTATGTTCGAGCACCACTGCGACGGGTTGGGTGACTGCTTGCCCGCCTGCCCGACTGGAGCGATTGCGTTCGAGGAGCGCATGGCCGCGCCCTACGACGAAGCTGCCGTTGCGGCGGCCCAGCGCGAGAAGGAGGCCGTGCGCCATGGGTGCCCGGGCAGCGCTGCGCGTTCGTTCGGGTCGCGCGAAACCGCGGCTGCAGTGGGGCGGCGGCAATCCGAAAACGTAAGCGAGCTTCGCCAATGGCCGGTGCAAATCAAACTCGTATCTCCGGCGGCACCGTATTTCGCCGGTGCCGATCTGCTCGTCGCAGCGGATTGCACGGCGTTCGCCTACGGGGCGTTTCACCGGGATTTCATGGCCGGAAGGGTGACGCTTGTCGGTTGCCCGAAGCTCGATGCGGTCGATTACACCGAAAAGCTGACAGAAATCGTATCGGCGAACGATATCGCATCGGTCACGGTCGCCCGCATGAGCGTGCCGTGCTGCGGCGGCATCGAGCGTGCGGTACGCGATGCCGTAGCGGCGAGCGGCAAGGCGGTTCCGGTTGTCGTGCGCACCATCGGCACCGATGGAGCGTTGCTCGAGTAGCGCTCGTCCGCTGAAGTTCACCGCTTGCCGCGTCTGCTGCAAGCAGCAGTTGAAGCAGCGCCTTTCTTCTCCCGCGAAAGCGGTAAACGGTATCATGGCATCGAATGATAACGTTACTGCTTTGCATAAGGGGGAACGGGAGCACCGTTCGTATTGCTCCGTTAACGGTCGGAATGAGAAAACGCATATATGAAATCGTGCAGCGCGCGCAGCCAGGCGACGCCCTCAGTCGCGCATACGATATCTTCATCGTCATCGTTGCCCTCGCAAGTTTGGTTCCGCTTATGTTCAAGGAGCAGGACGGCGTGCTCACCATGCTCGATGTGGTGACGGTGTACATTCTGTTCTTCGACTACGTTCTCAGGTGGATGACCAACGATTTCAAAACGGGGCAGCGGGGGTGGAAGGCGTTCGCGAAGTATCCGTTCACGCCGCTCGCCATCATCGATCTGCTCGCCATCCTTCCGTCGCTCGGCATTCTTCCGCAGACGTTTCGGTTCCTTCGCGTGTTGCGGGTTGCCAAGATATTCCGTTATTCCAAAAACCTCATGATCGTGGGAAACGTGTTTAAGGCCGAGCGTAAAACGCTGCTTTCGGTGCTCATGGTGGCGGTTGCATACATTTTCGTTTCGGGCCTTATCATGTTCGTGAACGAACCCGATACGTTCGACCATTTCTTTGAGGCGCTCTACTGGGCAACTACGGCGTTGACCACGGTCGGATACGGGGACGTATCGCCCCTCACCGATCTCGGCAGGGGTATTTCGATGGTGTCCTCGCTGTTCGGCATTGCCGTGATCGCGCTTCCTGCCGGCATCATCACGGGCGGCTACCTCGAAGAGGTGCGCAAGAGCCAAGCCGACCATGTGGCTTACTTCCATACGGCGCTGCCGGGGCGCTACAAGGGCAAATCGCCCGGCTCGTATGAAAGCGTACGGGCCTACGCGAGGGCCCATCCCAAGGTCGTCTACTACGCGGCGGTCATGGCGCTCGGCGTCGTGCTCGATATCGTGCTGTACGACCTCGTCCGTTGGCTCGGGCTGCCGGTATGGCTCGATACGGCTGGAACCGCGCTCGTTGCCGTCATCCTCGAGCCGGCAGCGGCCCTCATCGTCGGGTTTGCAGACAATCTGTATCTGGCGATCGTGTTTCAGAACGCGGGCAATCTGCTGTACTTCGCCCTGTCGGCTATCGTTGCGCTGGTCTATGGTATTCTCTTCGCCAAGGGAAGGGCCATTACCCTGCGCTCGATCGGAATTGCCCTGGTGTTCCTCGTTGTTGTAAGCGCGGCTCTGTCGACGTGCTTGAGCTATGCGTTCGATGGCGGCGTGCCCACGCTTGCGGGTACCGTCGGCTATTGGGAAGCTCTTGTGGGCTGGGCGGTGCCTGCTCCGCTTGCCTGCTTCCTTGCGATAGCGTTTAACAAGCTCATTGATTCGATAGGTGTGTTTGCGATCGTGATGGGCGCTTCGCGCCTGTTCAAGCAGCGGACGTTTGCGGTGAATGGGGACATCGGCCTTTCGGGTGCCGATGCGAAAGACGGTGCGGATGTGGTGAGCCATACGGTTGGGGAAGCGGTCGAAACCGACGACGACCTTGTGCTTGGGATCGATGTCGGGGGAACGTCGACGAAGGTAGGCGTGTTCACCGAGGGCGGTGTGCTTTTGTCGCGCCATGCGTTCGCCTCGGTGCCCGTGCGCGCCGACGGATCGTACGCAAAGCTCTCCGAGGGATACGGTGCCATGCTGTCGCGGGTCGGAATCGATGCGAACAGGATCGTATCGATCGGGTTGGCGGTGCCGGGAACGGTTGCAGCGGAAGACTCTCTCAGGCTCTGCCCCAACATCGATCTCGATCTCAGAGCGTATAAGTCGTTTCTCCACGCCGAGTTCGGCCGTGCAACGGTATGCGTTTTGAACGACGCTGACGCGGCGGTGCTTGGCGATATGTGGAGGGGGAGTGCCGGCGAACGTGGCGTTAAGACGTTCGCGCTGCTCACGTTGGGTACAGGTGTTGGTGCGGGCATCGTGGTGAACGGCAAGCTCGTTTCGGGCAACAACGGGGCCGTGGGTGAGATAGGCCATTTGTGCGTCGATCCGGGAAGCGATCTCGTCTGCGGCTGCGGGAGAGCGGGATGCCTCGAGCAGTTCGCTTCGGCGGGCGCGCTCGTGCGCATGGCGGGCGAATACTCAAGCGATGGACAGGGCGGCTACGCCGATGCGAAAGAAGTGTTCGTGGCGGCCGATGCGGGGGATAAAGCAGCCAAGGCGGCGATCGAGCGTTTTGCCGATCGGCTGGCGTTCGGGCTTTCCCAAATTGCCTGCCTGCTCGACCCCGAGCTGTTCGTGATCGGGGGAGGCTTGTCGGTCTCGGCGGATTCGTTCATCGATATCGTGCGCGAACGCTACAAGCGCTATGCGCTCGACGTATGCCGTTCGACGCCGATCGTGGCTTCCGCCCTCGGAAACGACTGCGGCATGTACGGCGCTGCGTACCGCGCGATCAAGAAGCTCGGTCCGGCGGGGTAAAAAACACAATTTCGGTGCGTAGCCGACAGGTTCGCTGCTTGTGCAAAAAACAGCGTGCGCGGCGGATGCCGCGCAACATCCGCCATTGCGCATGTTCGCGTCCGTTTTCTCGTAGAACATGAGAAGGCTTCGTAAGATTTTGCCGCTCTATCCAATAATTAAGGCCGAAATGCATAAAATGATGATATC
Source organism: Raoultibacter timonensis (assembly GCF_022845715.1). Lineage (NCBI taxonomy): Bacteria > Bacillati > Actinomycetota > Coriobacteriia > Eggerthellales > Eggerthellaceae > Raoultibacter > Raoultibacter timonensis. The sequence continues at coordinate 3,689,301 of NZ_AP025564.1, read as the reverse complement.
GCTGCTTATCAAAAAATTGTGCATTTGAACAAAAATCAAACCCAAAGTGTACAAATTCATTCGTAAAAAAATGTTGCACTTGAACAAAAATGGTGGTATACCTTGTTCAAGGGCAAAACTGACATGGAAATGTCACGGAGGAATCGGGGCAGTCATCATGACGAAGCTTCACCCCATACAGCGTTCCTGCAGCCGCGACACTCATGTCGGGAAGCTGCATCAAGTAGTGCGCCACTTTTAACTTGGAAGGCGCCGCCTTCCAGAAAGGAGACTGTCATGGCGAAGATAGTCAACTCTTGGAACGACTGGGATCCGTTGAAGCGCGTCATCGTCGGCCGCTGCGACAACTCGATGATCCCGCCCGAGGAGCCCGCGACCTCCGAGAAGGTGCCCGTCGACTCCGAGATGCGCGGCATGTGGGGCCTGCGCCCGCTCGCGACCGTCGAGCGCGGCAACGAGTGCCTCGAGAACCTCGTGAAGATCCTCGAGTCCCGCGGCGTCCAGGTCGACCGCCCGACGCCTTTGCAGTGGAACCAGGCCATCGGAACGCCGGACTTCCGCAACGACTCCATGATGACCTGCATGCCCCCGCGCGACATCCTGCTCACCGTCGGCAACGAGATCATGGCCTCGGCCAACTCCTTCCGCTGCCGCTACTTCGAGTACCTGGCCTACTGGCCGCTCATGAAGCAGTACTTCGACGAGGACCCCGAGTTCAAGTGGACCCAGGCCCCCCGCCCGCGCCTCACCGACGCCTCCTACAAGCACAACTACTACGACGAGAAGATCTCGCTCGAGGAGCGCCTCGTCCGCACGGCCAACAAGGACTTCGTCACCACCGAGGTCGAGCCGATGTGGGACGCCGCCGACGTGATGCGCATGGGCAGGGACCTGTTCATCCAGCACGGCCTCACCACCAACCGCACCGCCATGGAGTGGTTCCAGCGCTACTACCCCGAGCTGCGCGTGCACGCCGTGAACTTCCCCGGCGACCCCTACCCGATCCACATCGACGCGACCTTCGTGCCGCTGCGCCCGGGCCTGATCATCAACAACCCGGTCCGCCAGCTCCCCGAGGAGCAGCGCGCGATCTTCGAGGCCAACGACTGGCAGATCGTCGACGCGGCCCAGCCCGCCCACGACGAGCCGCCGGCGCTGTGCTACAGCTCGGTGTGGCTGTCCATGAACTGCCTCGTGCTCGACCCCAAGACCGTGATCGTGGAGGCCTCCGAGGTCTACCAGCAGGAGCAGATGGACAAGCTCGGCATGAACGTCATCCCCTGCGACCTGCGCGACGCCTACCCGTTCGGCGGCGGCCTGCACTGCTCCACGGCCGACGTCTACCGCGAGGGCGGCTGCGAGGACTACTTCCCGAACCGCGTCAAGGACGCGACGCTCATCCATCCGGAGATGTGGAACGACTAGGCAATAAGAATCACTCGTCTTACTACTACAAGGTTCAAGACTAGGTGCTTAAGAAAGGGGGTTTGGTTCGCTCGAAACCAAGCCCCCCTTTGTTCGAGGCCTTACGGCTTCTCGGTCGTCGTATGCCCTTATGCCTTCGCAGGCCGAAGGCGAGCTGAAGCGGCATATCTTCCAGCTCGATTTCGCTCTGCGATCGCGCGCGGCGCATGCTCGCAGGATTCGACGGTCGCATTTCCCTGCTACTGGTTTAAGGAGGACCAATGGCGGACAACACTGATCTCAAACCTACAGGGACTGAAACGGTAAACGGAAACGGTAAGGACGGTTCGGGCGGATACAAGATGAGGGTGGGCTTCGGCACCATCGCCATGTTGATATCCGCAACGGGTATGGGGCTCGTGCCCCTGTTCAGCCGTTGGGCTACGCGTACCGATATGTTCGACGGCGCGGCGGGCTTCAACGCCGGCGATAGCATCGGGGCGCTCATGGCGGTCGGCCGCATGGGGATGGGCGTGATCTTCTTCGTCATCCTGCTTCTGGCCACCCATAAAGTCCACGTGTTCAAGAAGCTCAAGCTCACGCCCGCTATCGCGCTCGGCGGCCTCATGATCGGCCTGTCGCTTGCATGCTATGTGACGTCCACGCTTCTGACTACGGTATCCAACGCGGTGCTCTTCATCTACATAGGACCTGTTATCTGCGTACTTTTAGCGAGGATATTCCGTAAGGAGCCGATGTCGAAACTGCAGTGGATCTGCCTGCTCGCGGTGTTTATCGGCATGTTGTTCGGCAACAACCTCATCGGCTTCAACGAAAGCGGATTTTTCGTCGACTTCAACCTGCAGACCTCGACACCCGAATTTCCCATGAAGGGCGTCGGCGATGCGTTCGGCCTCGCTTCGGGCGTGTTCTACGGTGCATCCATGTTCTTCAACGGCTATCGCAAAGACGCCGACACTACGGCGCGCGGCGTATGGAACTTCATCTTCGCGGTCGTGGGCGCTGGAGCCGTTACCATCATCCTGAACTCGCTCGGTTCGACCCCCGATATGGCCAACTGGGCGCTCAACGTGCACTTCACGCCGTTCAACTGGGCGGGCGCGATCCTCCTGTGGATTATCTGCGGGCCTATAGCCCTTGGGTTCTTGCTGGTTGCCGGCCGCAACCTTCCTGCGGCCGACTACGGTACCATCGCGTATTGGGAGGTGCCCGTCGCCATCTTCGTCGGGCTTGTCGTGTTCGGCGAGGCGCTCACCATCAACACGATCATCGGCGGTGTACTCATCATCGGCGGCGGTGCGGTGCCTTCGATCAAGGGCATGATCACCGGGCGCAAGCTCAAACAGCAAGACGAGATAGGCGAGAAGCTCGCCGGCCATTTGGACGAGAAGAGCCAACAGGGTGCGCTCGGCGATTCGGCGGCGGCGCTTCTGGATACAGGGCGCGGTGCCGAGCTGGGAATGATGGCGAACGATACGAAGATCACGTCCAATCTGACCCATATCGCCACCGAGACGCATTTCGAAGCGGCACTGAGCGAAGAAGAGTTGAAGGCGGCGTTTGCAAAGCACGGATTGCCCGGGTTCCCCGCGAAGCTCGACATTCCCGAGCGTACCGAAGACCACGTGCAGATGATGGCGCTCGACGGACTCCTCGAGTTTGCGAAAGCCAACGATGCGGGCGCGGTCGCCTACGATGTCACCTACTTCCCCCATGCCGATGAAGCGGAGGTCGATTACCAGCTGCAGCAGCTCGGCCGCGATCTTGAGATAGATGCAGCCGTCATTCGCGACGTGTGCGCCGATGAGATCAAGGAGTACCTGGCTCTCGACGCCAAGCGCAACCCCGATCTTCCCGTGCACAGCATCGTGGAGGCCTATGTCGGCGGTACCGCGTTCGCCTGGTACGGCATGAACGAGTACCCGCGCTTGAAGAGGGTCATCCTCAACGCTCTTTCGCAAGGCGGCCAGAAGGCGAAGCGATCCTTCATCGAACGGGCGAGCAAGGCGCAGGTCGAGCTGCTCGAAGATTACTGATCGGTTACAAAACCGCTCATCGATACGGTTGGATTGTTACATGATGGCGAGAATCTTCACTTTCGAGGTATCATGCTTGAAAGGCAAGGTATGCATTCCCGTCTTGAAAGGGGGCTTCGCATGAAGCGAGCGCTCGAAGGGCGACATCATATCCGTCGAAATGAAGTCGCACATTTCTTAGGGGACTATCATGAATGCTGAAAACAATACGATCGATGCCGCTTCGGCGCGGCAGTTTTCCGAAGAAGAGAAGCATAGAACGCTCAAGAAAGTGACGTTCTCATCGTTTCTCGGAAACTTCATCGAATGGTTCGATTACGCGAGTTACTCCTATCTGGCAACGGTCATCGCCCTGGTTTTCTTCCCGGGCGAAGACCGGTTCGTTTCGGTCATGCTCACGTTCGGGCTATTCGCCTTATCGTTCCTCGTGCGTCCGATCGGCGCGATCTTCTGGGGGAACATGGGCGATAAGAAGGGGCGCAAATGGGCCTTGTCCATCTCGATCCTCATGATGAGCGGGGCCACGTTTCTTATCGGCTGCTTGCCGGGCTATGCGATCCTCGGCGTGGGCGCTCCGTTGCTTCTGCTGATCCTGCGCATGGTGCAGAGCTTCTCGGCTGCCGGTGAGTATGCAGGTGCGGCCACGTTCATTGCGGAGTACGCACCGAAGAACCATCGCGGATTCTACTGCTCGATGGTGCCCGCTTCGACGGCCACGGGGTTGTTGGTGGGCTCGCTGTTCGCTACGTTCATGTTCAACGTATGGGGCGCCGAATCGTCGTTTGTGGTCGACTGGGGCTGGCGCATTCCGTTTTTGCTGGCGCTGCCGCTCGGATACATCACCCACTACATCCGAACGCACCTTGAGGATTCCCCGGTGTACGAGGAGATGCAGCGCAATCTCAAGCGGCACGGCGAGAGCGTGAAGAAGCCCATCCGCACGCTGCTCACCAAGCATCGGCGCGTGCTCATCGTCTCGTTCGGCGCCTGCGTGCTCAACGCGGTCGGGTTCTACGCGGTGCTCACGTACCTGCCGAACTACCTCGAAACGACTTTGAACTACGATCCGAGTTTGGCTTCGATCATCACGACCATCGTGCTCGTGTTCTACATCGGCTTCATCTTCCTTTCGGGGCGCATATCCGATCGCTTCGGACGCAAGAAGATGCTGATCATCGCATGCGTTGGATTTATCGTGCTCACGATTCCCGCGTTCCTGCTGTTGGGTACGAAGAGCTTCGTCGTGATCCTGATCGTGGAGCTGGTGATGTGCTTGCTGCTGACGATCAACGACGGTACGTTGTCGAGCTATCTGACCGAGACGTTCCCCACCGATGTGCGTTATTCGGGCTTCGCCTTGAGCTTCAATATGGCGAACGCCATATTCGGCGGTTCGGCTTCAGCTATCTCGTTTTGGTTGATCGATGTAACGGGCAACGATATAGCCCCGGCGTTCTACATGGTGTTCATCGCCGCGCTCGCCTTGGTGGCTATGGTCATGTCACACGAGCACACGGGCAAAGATTTGTCCGAGGTGTAGGTTTTGTCCACCGGCCGCTTATGCGGTGGATCCGGGTGGCCGCGTCGGTTCGGCCATCGGCGCGGCCGCCCGGAATATCGCTTCGCAGGCCTTCGGGCTAGCGGAGCGATTCGTTGCCCTATAATGCTGGTTGGGAGTATGCGCCGATGATGCGGCGCATCGATTGTGCGGTATTGCGGGAGGAACCTATGGGCGAGTCGTCTCAAACGCCGAAATCTCTGAAAGCTCAGATTACGAGGGCTTCGCTGGTGCTGGCTGCCGCTGCGCTTCTGCGGGAGGAGGGTCCGGGCGCCGTTACGTACCGCCGAGTAGCCAAATGGGCGAACGCCGCCTCCTCATCGGTCGGGTACTACTTCGATTCGGTGACGGAGCTTTTGCAGGAGGCCGGTCAGCACAACATCCAGATGTGGGCCCAACGCGCGGAGCGCGCCGCCGATGCCGCCGAAAAGCTCACGCCCGAAGAGTGCCGAGAAAACTGCGTCGATCTGCTCATCAAGGCGTGCTTGCCCGAGGATTCCACCGTGCCGGCGGCTCATTATGCGCAGCTGATCGCCGCCGCCGAATCGCCGGTGGTCACGCAGGCTTACCAAAAGGGCCGTCGCGCGCTCGATGCCGCCGTAGAGCGCATTCTGCAGCGGGCGGATGTACCGATGTCGTCGCGACTCGTGTACGCCATCGTCGACGGCGCAGCCGTCGCCGCTATCTCCGAGGGATACGACGTGCACGATACCGCAGCAAACCTGCTTGCGGAGGTTGTGGCGGACTATACGGGCCGTTCGTAGCCCGATCCGCTGCGGAAGCTCGCGTTGCGGCAGCCTGTTTGCTCTGTGTGGGCTTGCTTCCGTATGCCGTTTCGATGCCGGGATGATGAATAATGGCACATGGGCCGAACCGTCGGACGCTGCGATGCGCGCCGCGTTGCGGCACCGAGCATCGAACGGGAAAGGATCGCCTGTGCCCAGAATACTCATCGTCGAGGACGAGCCGCCCATTTCGAACCTCATCAGGCTGAGCCTCACCAAGGCGGGCCATAGGTGCGATTGCGCGTTCGACGGCGCGCGGGCCGCCGACATGGCCGTTGAGACGCCATACGATCTGATCCTGCTCGATGTCATGATTCCCGAGATCGACGGGTTCGAGCTGATGGAGTATCTCAAGCCTTTCGGGGTGCCCGTCATCTTCCTGACGGCGGCTGCCGCTCTCGATAACCGCGTCAAGGGGTTGCGCATGGGCGCCGAAGACTACATCGTCAAGCCCTTCGAAATAGACGAGCTGCTTGCGCGGGTCGATGTTGTGCTCAGGCGCTACGGAAAGGCCGACGGCGTCATCGAGGTTTGCGGTCTTATGATCGATACGCGTGCCATGCGGGTAATGCGCGGCCAGGAGGAGCTCGCCCTCACGCGCAAGGAGTACGACCTGTTCGTCCTGTTTGCGCAAAACCCCAATGTGGCGTTGTACCGCGATGTTATCTACGAACGGGTATGGGGCGGCGATCTGGGTGCAGGCAGCAAAACCGTCGATCTGCACGTACAGCGCCTCCGTAAGAAAACAGGGCTCGATGCATGCTTGCAGGCGGTCAGCAAGGTCGGGTACCGATTGGTTCTTCCATGACGGGTAGGCGGGCGGCTGCATGAGGTTCAGACTGAAGATGATGCTCGGCATGCTGTGCTTGCTGGCGGTTTTGTTCGGTGTCGGTGGGAGCCTGCTCATAGCGCTGTCGTTCGAAAGCTCGCTCGAACGCGAAGAAGAATCGGCGCGTGAATCGTACCGAATGCTGCTCGACACCCTCACGGTGGTCGGCTCTATGGATGCCTGGTCGCAAAGCGGGGATATCCCGCACATGCTCGAACAGCTCTACGACCGCAGCGGGTCCTCCTGGTCGGCTCTGCGCTTCTCGACCCCGGGCGAGGTTCTCTACGAAAGCGGTTCGACGGCGATCGGCTTCGAGAACGATCGCGCAGGCGTCGACGCCGATCACGGTGCCGTGCTCATGCGCTCCGACGGCGAGGGCAGATGGTATCTGCAGCTTTCGGGAGAATGCGCCATCGACGGCGAGCCCCATTATCTCGATGCGCTCTACGATATATCTCCGCTTTATCAAACGCGCTCCCATCAGCAGGCGGCGTTCCGTGCGGTCTTCGCCGTGCTCATCGTGCTGTGCGCGCTGCTTGCCTATGGCTTGTCTTGGCTGCTGACACGACCGCTTTCCAAGCTGACCCGCGCAACGCGCGAGATCGCTTCGGGGAACCTCTCGTTCAGGTCGAATGTGCGCAACGACGACGAGATCGGCGAGCTTTCGACGAGCTTCGATGTTATGGCGCAGCGCGTAGAGGGCGGTGTCGCCGAAATGAAACGGTCGCTCGAACGGCAAGAGCGCTTCATGGGGGGCTTTGCGCACGAGGTGAAAACTCCCATGACGGCGATCATCGGCTATGCGGATCTGATTCGCAGCCAAGCGCTTGACCCGCACGAGCAGATCGAAGCCGCAGGCTATATCTTTTCCGAAGGCAAACGTCTCGAGAACCTCTCGCTCAAGCTTCTCGACATTTTCGTGCTCGGTAAAAACGAGGTGCAGCTGGTTGCGTCGGCACCCGCCGATCTCGTCGCCGATACGGTCGGGTCGCTGAAGCTTGCGGTCGCGGGCCGGGGCAGGGCAATCCTCATCGAGGAGGATTGCGAAAAGGGAACGTGTCTTCTCGAACCCGACCTCGTGCAATCGCTCCTGCTCAACCTTATAGACAATGCGTGCAAGGCCGTGGGGGACCGCGGTGCAGTCAAGGTGACCTGCACGATGCTTCCCGACGGTTGCCGCCTGAGCGTGGCAGACGACGGCGCCGGCATTCCCGCCGAGGCGCTCGATCACGTCTCGGAGGCGTTCTACCGGGTCGACGCCTCGCGTTCGCGCGCGCAGGGCGGATCAGGGCTCGGCTTGTCTCTGTGCGCGAAAATCGCCGAGCTTCATCAGGGCTCGCTATCGGTGAGAAGCGAGATCGGCATCGGCACGTGCGTGACGGTCGATCTGCGCGCGGGAAGGGGGTGAGGCTATGAGGGCGGCAAAGGGCTTCGTTTTGGCGGCGGGTACCGCCTCGATCGTTGCGCTGGGTCTGTTTTTGCCCGATATGGTTTCCGCCGTGCAGGATCGGTCCAACGACGGCGCCGTCTCCCTGTTCGAGACAAGCCAGGTTCAGCTCGATACCGGGGATTCGGGCGATGTCGCGTATGCGCTCGGCTTGCTCGCGCAAAGCAGCACGGTGTTCGATGTGAGCGCCGATACGCAGATGACCGCCGACCAGGCGCATGCGGCGGTGCTCGACGCATGCGCTTTCTTCGAAGAGCGTGGTCTTTGCTCCTGGCCGTATCTTGCCGATGCGACATACGAGACGGATACGGTGCTTGCGCTTTCCGAAACCGAAGGCCGGGCGGCGATACTGTGGGAGTGCTCGATATACTACGGCGAGAACGAGGAGGCAATTCTGACAGCGCGCGTCGACGATGCAACGGGTAAGCTCGTGTCGTTCGCGATCATGGCGCCGCAGGACGGTGTTGACGCAGGCGAGGGGAGCCTTCGCGGCAATGCGGCCGCATGGGCGCAGACGGCTGCCGATTATCTGGGGTTCGGAGGCACGATTCTCGAAGAGGGCGAAGGCGGCATGGACGCCGCAGAAGCGGTTGACGTTGACGGCGAAGGCTCTACCGTTTCGTCCGTGCGGAGCGTCGGGGGCGATACGGTGCTTGAGGACCGCGCGCTGATCAAGCTCGAAGGTACGGAGGTGATCCTCTCCGTGTCGTACACGACGTTCACGGAAAGCGCGGGCTACGGTGCGCGATCGGAGGAATACTGGCAATCGGATGAGGGGGGCACGCGGGTGTCGAGGCCGTGGTTCACCTGCGCGATGCGCCCGGTCTCCTCCGATCGGTGATGGCGTTTCGATGCCGGGAAGCTGCCGTATGGTGGAAGCGTCTTGATACTCTGGGCAAAGTCCCCGGTAGAAAGGCAGTTCATGACCATCGATCGTTCCAAGGCGCAGCCAACGAGGCGAAGCGGCGCCCAGCGGCGCATGCAGACGCGCGAAACCTGCCGTCCTCGCACAAGCGCAGAGCCGAAGCCTTCCGCCGCCCTCTCGCGCCGCAGCTTCGTGTTCGGCGTCGCAGCGATCTTCGGAGCCGGTCTCTGCGGTGTGGCATGGATGACGGGAGCCGCATCGCAGGCTGACGGCGCGGGAGGCGTCGGCCGAACGTCCGCGGGCGAAGGATCCGCCCCATTCGGATCCGGGGGCGCAGCGTTGGGGGAGGGCGGCCGGGGGCAGGAGCCGAACCAGAGCCAAACGGGCGGCCAGGCGGAAAACCAGCCCCCCGTCTACCAAAGCGGCCTATCGCCGGACGACTGGCGTTTGACGCTCGTGAACCCCGAACATGCCATCGATTCGAGCTACGCGGTTCCGCTCGCCACAACAAGCGACGGGCGTTTGGTCGACGAACGCTGCCTTGCCGATACCGAGCGCCTCTTGGGCGCGTGTCGCGCGGCGGGGTTCGCTCCGTTCGTCTGCTCGGCATACCGCACGAAGGAAACGCAGGAAGGCTTGTTCGAGAACCATGTGCGCTCTCTGATCCAGCAGGGCTATTCGGAGGCGGATGCTCGCGTCGAGACGGCCACGGTAGTGGCGCGACCTGGAACGAGCGAGCACCAGCTGGGCCTTGCGCTCGACATCGTCGACGAGGCCATGCCCGATCTGACCGAGGCGCAGGAAACCACGCCGACGCAGCGGTGGCTCATGGAGCATTGCTGGGAGTTCGGATACATCCTGCGCTATCCCACCGACAAGAGCGCGATTACCGGCATCGTCTACGAGCCGTGGCATTATCGCTATGTGGGCGAAGCGGTGGCACGGGAAATTCGGGAACTCGGCATCTGCCTTGAGGAGTATCTCGGCATATAGCACCCGATCGGTGCGGGGATACGACGGCAAGCGGTCGTTTATGCTATATAAACGGTATCAAAAGAGCGGTAAACGGTAGAAAGCTGTAAGTGGGAGGCTCAACGATTACAGCGAAGTTTCACGGCGTTTGCGAGACGTCCACGGGTCGGCCACGTAAGGGTTAACGATGGCCGCTGCCTCTTGTGCATCATCTTTCAGATGGTAGAACGGGGAAGAACATAAATTCCAAGCGCGCCGAAGGCGGCGCGCGCCCGTTCAAGAAAGGAGATGATGAGCATGAGCAAACCCAACGGACCATCCACGGCTTCGTCTTCGGGCGACGCTGCCATCGGTTCGGTGAGCAGGCCGAGCTTCAAACGCACTTTGAGCTTCTTCGGCTTCTTCGCCATTACCGCCTCGATGGTTATGACGGTCTACGAATACCCGTCGTTCGCTTCGTCGGGATTCCAGTTGGTGTTCTTTCTGATCATCGGCGGTCTGCTCTGGTTCCTGCCGGTTGCCTTATGCGCTGCCGAAATGGCGACGGTCAAGGGGTGGGAGTCGGGAGGCATCTTCGCCTGGGTCGGCAATACGCTCGGAAAGCGCTGGGGCTTCGCAGCTTTGTTCTTCCAGTGGTTCCAGATCACCGTCGGGTTCGTAACGATGTCGTTCTTCGTGCTGGCGGCGTTGGCCTACGTGTTCAAGTGGGATGCTCTCTACAAGAACCCGCTCGTCATGTTCGTCGGCGTTGCGATCATCGTGTGGGCGCTCACGTTCACGCAGCTCGGCGGTACGAAGTTTACCGCCCGTATCTCGAAGGTCGGTCTGGTGGGGGGCATTCTGCTTCCAGCCGCCATTCTATTCGTCGGCTTGGCTGCGTATTTCATCACCGGTGGCGCTTCTCAGATAACGATGGACTTTCACACGCTTATCCCCGATTTCAGCAAGGTGGATACGCTCGTGATCTTCGCATCGTTCATTCTGGCCTACATGGGTGTCGAGGCGAGCGCCTCGCATATCAACGAGTTGAAGAACCCGACCCGCAATTACCCGCTTGCCATGATCGTGCTTGTAGTGCTTACCATAGCGCTCGATGCGCTTGGCGGATTGGCTGTGGCTACCACGCTTCCCGCCGAAACGCTCGATTCCAATCTGTCGTTCGGCGTCATCGAGGCGTTCAAGGCGATCTTCGTCTCGCAGCTCGGTGCCGAATGGGGTTGGCTCGTGTACGTGGTAGCCGTGCTGCTCGCGCTCGGCGTGCTTGCCGAGATATCCGCATGGATCGTCGGACCATCGCGCGCCTTGCTCGACACGGCGCACGAGGGCATTCTTCCTCCGACGTTCAAGAAAGTCAACAAGCACGGCGTTTCCGTCAAAACGGTTGTCATCCAGGCGATCATCGTGACCATCTGGGATGCGGTGCTTTGTGGATCGATTGCCCTTTCGGGTGGCTCGAGCTCATCGGTCGGCTACCTGACCGCCATCGGGCTTACCGTAGTCATCTACCTTGTGGGCTACGTACTGTTCTTCCTCGGCTACTTCGTCCTGATCTTCAAGAAGAAGGATCTGCCGCGTCAGTTCCAGCTGCCCGGAGGTACGCCGTTCAAGGCGATTTTCGCAGGCGTCGGCATGCTCGTAACCGTGGCGACGCTCGTCATATCGTTCTTCCCGTCATCGGAGCTGACGGCTCAAGCGAACACGGTGTACCAAACCACGCTGTTCGTCTGCTTCGCAATTTCAGTTGCGCTGCCGTTCATCATCTACGGTCTTCGCCATCGCTGGGCGCAGCCGCCCGCACCGTCCCTTGAGAGCGAACAACCATCAACCAGGTAACTACACGACGTGTTACAGATACAGGAGGCAAGAAAATGGAAACCGAAAGCAAGATCTTGAAGAGCATGGATGAGAAGACCAAGTACCTCACCCCGATCTTCGGGTCCGAGGCGAGCGATACGCAGATGCCGCTCGACAAGATGAACGAGGAGCCTGTCGAGCCGCGCCTCGCCTACGAGATGATCAAAGAGTATCTCTCGATCGAGGGCAACGCCACGCAGAACCTCACGACGTTCTGCCAGACCTACATGGAGCCCATGGCCACCAAGATCATGGCCGAGACCATGGAGAAGAACGCCATCGACAAGGACGAGTACCCGATGACGGCCGACCTCGAGAACCGCTGCGTCGCCATGATCGGCAATCTGTGGAATGCCGACCCGTCAGAGGAGCCCATGGGAACCTCGACCGTCGGTTCGTCTGAGGCCTGCATGCTCGGCGGCTTGGGCATGCTGTTCCGCTGGAAGAAGCTTGCGAAGGCCGCTGGCATCAACATCTACTCCGAGCGCCGCCCGAACCTCGTGATCTCCTCGGGCTATCAGGTGTGCTGGGAGAAGTTCTGCCGCTATTGGGATATCGAGATGCGCCTCGTGCCGCTTGAGAAGGACCATCTGTCGCTCAACATGGATACCGTCATGGACTACGTGGACGAGTACACCATCGGCATCACGGCCATCCTCGGCATCACCTACACCGGCAAGTTCGATGACGTCGAGAAGCTCGACGAGCTTGTTGAGGCGTACAACCAAAAGCACACCGATCTGCCGATTCGCATTCACGTCGACGGTGCGTCGGGCGCTATGGTTGCCCCGTTTGTGGATCCCGATCTCAAGTGGGACTTCCGCTTGAAGAACGTCTGGTCCATCAACACCTCCGGCCACAAGTACGGCCTCGTGTATCCCGGCATCGGCTGGGTCATTTGGCGCAGCAAGGAAGCGCTGCCCGAGGATCTGATCTTCTGGGTGAGCTACCTCGGCGGCGAGGAAGCCACCATGGCCATCAACTTCTCGCGCTCCGCTTCGCAGATCGTCGGCCAGTACTACGTGCTGATGCGCAACGGCTTCAACGGATACAAGGAAATCCAGCAGCGCACGCTCGACGTCGCGCGCTACCTTGCCGCTGAGATCAAGGACATGGGCATCTTCGAGATCTACGAAGACGCTTCGAACATTCCGATTGTATGCTGGGGCCTCAAGGACGACGCCGATGTATCCTGGTCGCTGTACGATCTGTCCGACCGTCTGCGCATGAGCGGCTGGCTTGTGCCCGCCTACCCGATGCCGAAGGACATGGAGGACACTACGGTGCAGCGTGTGGTAGCCCGCCAGGACTTCTCGATGCAGCTTGCCATCAAGCTCGTGGAGGACATGAAGAAGGAGATCAACACCTTGAAGAACGCCAAATTCGTAACCGGCAACACTCAGGGCGTCATCAACACCGGCTTCAACCATGGCGGACGTGCCGCAGTCGACAAGGCCGCCGACGTCCAGTCGAGCCAGACGAAGGAAGCGAAGTAGAAACCACTCTGTGGGCGGTCGGTGGCATGTGCTGATCGTGCGATAACCCGGCAAGACCGGTTGGCGAAGATGACGAGGCCGCGTCCGTATGATACGGACGCGGCCTTCGCCTGTCTGCGGTGGCGTCTTACGCTATGGTGAAAACATGAGGGGCCATAGCGAAGCCGAGGCCGAGGCCGAGCGCTATGGTGAGTGCGAAGGTGAGTGCGATGAGAACCCAGCGGCGCGCACGGGTGCGATCGCGTTTCGCACGTAGTTCGCCGAGCGGGGCGCCGTTTACGAAGGCAAGCGTTTCTGCGAGGGTCATCACATCGTTTCTCTTCGCGATGCGCGTGCATGCTACGCAGCACGCTATCGCCAGCACGTACAGAGCGGCGATGACCGCGATCACGGGTCCCGTGATTCCGAACACCCATATACCGCCTACGAGGGCGAGCACCGCCGCCGCGCTGCTCGCCAAGAACGCCCCCGTCCAAATCTTCAGTTTCGCCGTGTCGTTTGCGATCGTCTTTTCCATGGCTTCCACGTCTCCTTTGATCAGCTCATCGATGGTCGTATCGAAGAGAGAGCTGAGGAGCAGCAGGTTTTCCACATCAGGATAGGTGTTGTCGGTTTCCCAATTCGAGATGGTTTGCCTCGAGACGTATATCTTTTCGGCAAGGCCTTCCTGGGACAGGCCGAGCGCTACCCGATGCCGCTTGATCTGCTTGCTGAGCTCCACGTGCGTCCCTTCGCCTTCGAGGCTGCCATGCTGCGGGCAAGTGTACCACCAAAATGCTTGGGCACCTGGCCGCGCGGGATGCCGGGCATCGCCAAAGTTCTTTGGCAAACGATGATGATCAGGCGATTTGATCAGAGGTTTTTGCCGTATTCGAACCACGTCCTGGGTTTTGCACCTGTTCGAGCAGAAATGAGGCGTCTTCGGGTTCGGGCGCGCAAGCGGTACGGGTTGAAACGGGGCTTCTTCCGAGCGCAATGCTGTGCGGGCCGAAGAAGTATCTTTCGGCCCGCGTTAAGGTTGGATGTGGCGCGTTCTTCAGGCGGGGAAAAGCGAAACCTACTCGATGGACGCTTCCCGGCCCACGGAATCCGCTTCGCCGCCATCCGCTTGAGGGGCGGTGCTGCAGATTTGCGGGTCTTTCCGCACGCTGCGTATGAAATTCGCGACCATGATGACGACGATGGCCGTAAAGGGAAGCGCGCCGACGATGGTTCCCGTCTGGATAGTGTCGAGGACGCCGTCGCCGCCGAGGAGCAGCAGCACGAGCGTTACGACGGCAATCAGAACGACGAGGACAGCTTTGAACGGCGCACTGGGTTTTGCTGCGGTCGAGACGAATCCCGAGAGTGCATGGACGCCCGAATCGATCGATGTGATGAAATACGTACCGACGAGTATCGTGGATATCGCTACGACGAGCGCGCCGATATAGGGTATTGCCTGCCCCATCGCAAACAGGCCTGACGAGGTGTCCTGCATGACCGCGGCCGTTATGGCTCCACTGAGGGCATCGTCGAACCGCAGCGCGGTTCCGCCTATGATGCCGATCCAAACAATCACGACGATCGAGGGAATACCGATGATGCCCAGGACGAACTCGCGCAGCGTCCGGCCTCGAGAGATCGAGGCGATGAATGAGGCGACGAACGGGGAGAACGCGAAACACCAGCAGAAAATGAATACCGACCATGCTCCGTTCCAGCTATCGGCCCAGGTTGATAAGCTTCCCACCGATGATGCGTCCATGAACGTGCTCATCGGAACGAACGTTTGAAGGTAGGTTCCGATGCTTTCGGGGATGAGGTGCAGCAGGAACAGCGTCGGCCCGAATGCAAAAACGAGTACGAGCAACGCAATCGACAGAACCGAGTTAGCCTTGCTGATGCGCTGCATTCCCTTTTGCACGCCGACGAACACCGAAATGGCGGTGATGAGCCCGATGACCACGATGACGCCGATCTTCAGCAGCAGGCTCGATTCGATCCCGAAAAGCGAACTGACGCCTGAGCTGAACTGCATCGAAGCGAACCCAAACGAAGTTGCGAGGCCGAGGATCGTCGTGATGATGGCAAGCCACTCGATAACGAGACCGCCCCCGCGTCGTATCTGCTTCGGGAGGATGTCCTGGCACGAGCCGCGAAACGAGCCGCTTTGTCCGCGATTGAATCGCGCGTAGGCCATGCAAACCGCTACGATTCCGTAGATGGCCCATGCGGTAATCGCCCAATGGAAGTACGACCACGCCATGGCACCGTTGTCGGCGCCGACCGGAAAGGTGTCGAGCAGGGGATTGTCGGCGCGCACGAGGATGGGCTCGGCTACCGACCAGAAGATGAGGCCGATGCCCTGCCCGCAGGCGAACAGCATGGAATACCAGGCAAATCGGCTATACTCGGGCTTTGCGTCGGATCCGCCCAATCGAATCGAACGGTATTTGCCGAACGCGATCCACAGGCACAGTATCAGGGCAAGCAGGGCTGCGAGGATAATCCACCAGCCGAAGTACTCCGTGATGAACGTACGGAGGCTCTGAATGATATCGTAAGCCGCCTGAGGATTCGCTACTGCGGCTCCCACGATGATCGCAACAACGGCGGCTGTTGCGATCCGAATGACGGTATCGTCACGCTGCGTTTTCGCCGCCGCGCTCGCGGCATCTGCGGGATCACCTTTATTCGAACTCATCAAGAACAGCTCCCACCATATGCTCGGTTGCAACGTCTCGCAGGATCCGGCCTTTTTCGGCCGATGCCGCCGCAGCGCAGGACAAGCACCCCGATGCGGGCGTGTAATCGGGATTGATTGGTAAGATATCATATTTTGGCATGGTGGCAGGAGGCTCTATCACCACCTTGTCCATGTTCACTAAATCGGGGTAAAACAAAAGCATGAGGGATGTTTCCATGACGCCTGCATGTTCGAGATCCCATCCGGTGAACCCCTCGGGATACAAGCGGTCAATGGTCTCGTCGTCGACGAAGTCCCAGTACGACATCAGCATGATCTTGACGTCGTCGGTGCCCGAAAGCTTGAGGTCGTGCAGCGCGAGGTCGACGCCCTCGAAGACGAACTGGTAGTTCTCGTAGTGCCCGTTCATGAACACGATGCGCCGCGCTCCGTCCTCGGCGAGGTTGAGGACGATTTCCTTCACGATGCCGATGAGCGTTGCCGCACTGAGGCTCGTGGTGCCCGAAAGGTGGAATCCTCCGCCCGAGCGTTGTTGCGATTTGTATCCGTAGATTATGGGGGCGGCTACGATGCCGTTGACGCGCTCGGCGACTGCTGCGGCCATCTGCTTGGTGAGCGCAGCGTCCACGCACATGGCCATGTGCGGTCCGTGCTGTTCGAATGCGCCGACCGGTACGAATACGATCGGGTTCCGATCGAGGATGCTTCGGTACGTGAACGCATCCATCTCTTCCATGAAAACGGTGTTCGCGGGCATGGCTAGTCCTCCTTTGCGGCAGCGCTCGGCGCGGTGGCTTCGCCGGCGCGAGCGGGTTTGCGGTCTGCGTCGAGCAGCGGTCCTTGTTCGGTGGTGCTTACGGCATCGGGCATCGAGGAGCGATCCGTGCTGGCAAACAAGGGGTCGCCGTCGACGGGTCCCGCTCCGATCGCACCGGCTGCCTGGACTTCGAGCTGTGCCGGCTGTTTGTTGGCGGCGTTCGTCGAGAAGAATATCTGCGATACGCCGCCCAGGATGATGAGCCCGCCGCCGATGAGCTGGAAGGTGGTGAGCACTTCCCCGAACAAGAGCAGTCCGAGCAGCGATGCCATGATCGTCTCTTGATAGGATATTGCCGCAAGCTCGCCGGCTTTCAGCATTTTCGTTGCGTAGGCAAGGAGATGAAACGCGATGAACCCGGTTACGAGGGCGGCGATGACCCAAACGATCCACGAAGTGGGATCCATGGTGAAAATGTTCCAGTCCGCCGTCATGATCTGGCCGGATGCATCGACCTGTTGAACGCCGTCAACCTTCACCGTGTATTTCAGGCCTCCCGAAAGCAGGCTGTCGACCGCCATGAGCCCGAGTATGGTGATGAACGCGAACAGGAAGTTCCACCATGAGCGCACGTTCGAGTTGCAGTCTTCCCGGTATCTTCCGACGAACAGGTACAGACCGTACGCTACACCGGAGAGCAGGCCGATCATGTTGCCGAACATCCACTTCGGATCGAGATCGAGCGTCAAGCCCTCGGGGGTTATGATGCCGACGATGAACAGCATGCCGACAACGACGGCGACAATGCAGAGGATGCCTTTGATCTCGAGCTTCTCTTTGAGAAAGATAGCTGCGAGGATAGTCGAGTAGATGGGGCCGGTGTAGATGAGAAACGATGCGTTGGCGAGCGTCGTGTACTGCGTCGAGATGACGTAGAGACCCGAGAGCAACCCGAGGAATATGCCTGAGAGCAGCATCGAGGGCGAAAAGCGCGTCTCCTTGATCTTTTTGAAGCTGCCGCTGATGAAGAGAAAGGCGATGGTGAGCGTGATAAAGCCGATAAAGTTGCGGCCGAACGATATGAAGTCGCCTGGAGCATTGATGTAGCGGCCGAACGCCCCGATGCCACCCATGGCGGATGACGACAGGAACATGAAGATGAAACCTTTGAGCTTGTACTTGGCTTGCGGGTTCATGGATCCCCCTTAATGGTGACGGTTGGATCCGTTCGCGCGTGTGCCTATGGGTGCAGAAGACCAGGTCCGCACGCGCGAAGGGATCGATCTATGCTGAGGTGGGGTTGTGGTGCTCTGAGGCGGTACCGTGCTGGCCCGGGGTTGGATTGCGGGTAAGGAGTGCCGTGAGGCAACCCGAATCCAAACCCCGGGAATCGAATGGGCTTACCGATTGCCTAGTCGTTCCACATCTCCGGATGGATGAGCGTCGCGTCCTTGACGCGGTTCGGGAAGTAGTCCTCGCAGCCGCCCTCGCGGTAGACGTCGGCCGTGGAGCAGTGCAGGCCGCCGCCGAACGGGTAGGCGTCGCGCAGGTCGCAGGGGATGACGTTCATGCCGAGCTTGTCCATCTGCTCCTGCTGGTAGACCTCGGAGGCCTCCACGATCACGGTCTTGGGGTCGAGCACGAGGCAGTTCATGGACAGCCACACCGAGCTGTAGCACAGCGCCGGCGGCTCGTCGTGGGCGGGCTGGGCCGCGTCGACGATCTGCCAGTCGTTGGCCTCGAAGATCGCGCGCTGCTCCTCGGGGAGCTGGCGGACCGGGTTGTTGATGATCAGGCCCGGGCGCAGCGGCACGAAGGTCGCGTCGATGTGGATCGGGTAGGGGTCGCCGGGGAAGTTCACGGCGTGCACGCGCAGCTCGGGGTAGTAGCGCTGGAACCACTCCATGGCGGTGCGGTTGGTGGTGAGGCCGTGCTGGATGAACAGGTCCCTGCCCATGCGCATCACGTCGGCGGCGTCCCACATCGGCTCGACCTCGGTGGTGACGAAGTCCTTGTTGGCCGTGCGGACGAGGCGCTCCTCGAGCGAGATCTTCTCGTCGTAGTAGTTGTGCTTGTAGGAGGCGTCGGTGAGGCGCGGGCGGGGGGCCTGGGTCCACTTGAACTCGGGGTCCTCGTCGAAGTACTGCTTCATGAGCGGCCAGTAGGCCAGGTACTCGAAGTAGCGGCAGCGGAAGGAGTTGGCCGAGGCCATGATCTCGTTGCCGACGGTGAGCAGGATGTCGCGCGGGGGCATGCAGGTCATCATGGAGTCGTTGCGGAAGTCCGGCGTTCCGATGGCCTGGTTCCACTGCAAAGGCGTCGGGCGGTCGACCTGGACGCCGCGGGACTCGAGGATCTTCACGAGGTTCTCGAGGCACTCGTTGCCGCGCTCGACGGTCGCGAGCGGGCGCAGGCCCCACATGCCGCGCATCTCGGAGTCGACGGGCACCTTCTCGGAGGTCGCGGGCTCCTCGGGCGGGATCATCGAGTTGTCGCAGCGGCCGACGATGACGCGCTTCAACGGATCCCAGTCGTTCCAAGAGTTGACTATCTTCGCCATGACAGTCTCCTTTCTGGAAGGCGGCGCCTTCCAAAGTGCGGGTGTTTGCGTTTCCGTACGTTCATTCTCTGAATTTCGTACGCGCTCGCCAAGAGGCGCGCAGGCGATTTTGTTCTGTCTTGCCATCCAGGGGGATTGTCTCGTGTTGCACAGCCGTGACAGTGCGGCAAGACCGTCCGAAGCGGGTGACAGATTATACGGTTTTGTCACACACAAGGGGAATACGAGATGGTAATGTAGCACTCTTATGACAAATGGAAAGCATCGTTCGTCTGCCGATTCGAATGTCGACAAAACGTATGTGGTATGGTTTTGGCGTCGCAGTGGCTCAAAGGCCTCGCAGCGAACGGGAACGGTGGGTGATTGCATGTTGATGGATCTTGCTCATGGAAACGATATATTCGAATCCCCCGACATCAGAACGAAGATGAAGATACTTCATGGCGTTAATAAGTCGCTCGACCAGATCACGATTTCCGAGATATGCGCCAATGCGGGCGTTTCCCGACAGACGTTCTACCGGCATTTCGAAAGCAAGTACGACATCCCCTGGTGGCACTCTATCTTCTGCCGTCAGTTCTACCTTAACGAAATCGGGCGAACTATCGATTGGGAAACGGGATACTACCACCACTTGCGCCTTATCGATCAAGAACGGGATTTTTACCGGAAGTCGATTCAGTACAGCATCAACACTCCGTTTGGCCAAACCGTCATGCCCGAGAATCGCAAAACCGTTCTGCTCGAGACGCTTGAAAGGTATCGCCGCGTTTCGGTCGACCACAATATGATGTTTCTTGTAGAGATATTCTCGAAGCTCGAATGCGAGGTGCTTAACGACTGGTTTCGATCGGACCAGCCTACGAACTTGGCACAGTGGACCGACGATCTGGTGAGTCTTGTGCCCGATCGGCTGTTTCGCGCGTTGCAGATCGAGGTTCCCAGTAAGGTGCGTCGAAGCGTGTAGGACGCAGAGAAGCCAGTGATTGAGATGGCGTTGCGACAATGCAGAAAAGCCCGCCGGCGGGCGGGCTTTCGAAGCCAGGGGGACTTGAGTGGGGTGCTTCGGCGCGAAACTTACGCGAACAGCATCATGCTGACATACGTGATGATTCCGGCTACCGCTCCGACCCCGATGACGAGGAGCGTCTTGCGTAGCAGATGATGCTTGCGCTCGTTGGCTGCCTTCTCGCGGTCGACGGGCTCGTTCTCCATGAATGCGAGGATCTCGGAATACGTTTTTATATCGTGCTGTTTCTTCATCCGGTCGACAATGATCGAGCTCACCATTGCGACCGCCCAGATCGCAAGAGGAATGAGGAGCCCCGTCCACCCCCATAGCTTAAAGCACGGGCCGACTAACACCACGCTCAGGACCATGCCCGCCAGCATGACGTAACTGAGCTTCTTCATCTTGTTCGCATCGACGGCTTCTTTCATCATTTCGACATCTCCTTTGACCAGTTCGTCTATCGTTACGTCGAAAAGAGCGCTCAGCAGAAGCAGGCTTTGCACGTCCGGGTAGGTGCGGTCGGTTTCCCAGTTGGATATCGTCTGCCGCGAGACGTATATCCTCTCTGCGAGATCCTCTTGCGATAACCCGCGGGCCGTACGGTGGTTCCTAATCTGATTGCCGAGTTCCACTGCGTTCCTTTCGCGTTTCGGAGCATGCCATGATGGAAACCACGATACCACCAAACGGCTTTGACACTTGCACTTTGGTGTTGTCGAAAGTGTTTGACAATCGTTTGAACTGGGTATTTGGATGCTCAAGGTCGTATGGTCTTCTCAAGAAATGCAAAGGCGGCCGGATGAGCACCCGACCGCCTCCGATGAACTGCGGTTATTGGTAGATGGATACGATGGCATCTTCGGGGGTGATGACCGGCTTTCCGTTTTCGTCTACCAGGACTGCCAATCCGCAACCGCTTGTCATGTTCGATGACATCAGAAGATAATTGACGCCCGTTTCGCTGTCGACGATTATCTTTCGTACGTTGGTCACCCCTTGCGAATAGGTTTCTACAAAACGATCGTTAGCCATGGTTTGGTGCTCCTTTGCTTGGTTGCCGGACTTGCGTAATTGCGGTTATCGCTTGCCGCCGAGCGCGGCTGCGAGAACAATGTAAACGATATGATGACCAAAGCTCTTCGACAACGGCGTTTTAGTGCTGTCAAAAGTCTTTGACATGCGTTTGAACTGGGAAAATAGAGTATAAAAGAAGCGCACCCTCGGGTGCGCTCCAAAAATCAGACGGCTTTCAGCGTGCTTGACTATCCGCCGATGAGGGCGGTGAGCGAGCTGATGAAGCTCGACATGTTGCGCCAGCACATGAACAGCGTGATTACGATGATTACCACGCCGGCGATATTGGCGAACAGGTGGTTCCTCCATTTGCCGAGGTCCTTGCCGTTTGCGCAGTACAGAACGAAGAACGCGATGAACGGCAGCAGAATGGCGTTTGCTGCCTGAGCAACCAGGATAAGCTCGGTCGGGCTGTGCCCCAGCACGCAAGCCATGATGCAGCCCGCCAGAAGCACGATCATCCAGATGACCTTGAACTTGATGTCTTTGAGCGTTTTCTTCCAGCCGAGCACGCCGTTGACGGCATAGGCGGCGGAAAGCGACGCGGTGATGGCCGAAGAGAAACCGGCGGCCAGAAGGCCGAGGCCGATCATCCACGTTGCCCACGAGCCGAGCAGCGGTTGCAGTGCAAGCGCCATATCCTTGCCGTTGGTCACGGTGACGCCCGTGCCGTAAATATTGGCTGCGGCGCAGATGAGAATGGCCATCGAGATGATGCCGCCGAGGCCGATGGAGATCACGGCGTCGAGGCGCGCATCGGAAACCTTCTCGGGATCCTTCCAGCGCTCGCCGGCACCGGAAGCGTGCAAGAACAGGTTGTAAGGCACAATGGTCGTGCCGATGAGGCCGACGGCAGTCAGGATGCCGGCAGATCCCTCGGCTGGCAATGCGGGTACAAACAGGCCGTGGGCGACCGCGCCCCAGTCGGGATTCGACGCGAATGCCGTGACGGCGAATACAACGCCCATGAACACGACGATGGCAGTAAGGATGACCTCGACGACCTTATAGCTGCCGATCCACATGGCGGCAAATGCGGCAATGCCGAGCACGATAACGATGGGAATCATCGGGATGTCGGGCGCGAACGCCTGAATGCCCAGAATGCCGCCTGTGATGTTGCCCGTTTCGTAGGCGATGTTGCCAACGAAGATGGCGATGAGAACAACCACTATAGCAATCCACATCAACGCTTTGTTGGGAATGCGATCGCGGATGTTTTCACCGAGGCCCTTTTGGCTGACGATGCCGATGCGTGCCGCCATCTCCTGGAAGATGATGGTCGCGACCGTTGCGAACAGCAGCGCCCACAGCATTGTGTAGCCGTAGTTAGCGCCGGATACGGTGCAGGTTGTGACGGTGCCGGGTCCGATGAAGCCGGCGGCCACGAGCGCGCCGGGGCCGATGCTCTTCAGGCGCTGAACCAATGATGAGCTCATGTAACCTCCTTTTCGAGTGATGCGTTTGGTAGATCCCCTATGCATTGTCTCCATGCCAAGCGCTTCGATGTCCGCTCTTTTCGAGAATTAACCAAGGCGAAACGCATGGGCAACGCGTTACGAATTGATTTTACCCGAAAATGCAAGATAGTATGTTCACGTAACGGACGAGGGGAGAGACGGGTTCGGATAAACGTTGGTTTTGGGCTAAAAAGGTTCTTCCGAATGCATTACTGCGTGTCGTTTCGGATCATGCCATAATGAAATCGATCGATACGGGGCCCGAGGGCCAGACGGATGACGGAAAGCTGCGACTCTATGCTCGAACAGGCGACCAAGGCACTCAAAGACTATTTCGGCCATGCGGATTTCAGGGCGAATCAACGCGAGCTTATCGAGCAGGTGCTCGACGACCGCGACGTTTTGGCCGTTATGCCGACGGGTGCCGGCAAATCGCTCGTATACCAGGTGCCGGCGATTGTTTCCGAGGGGCTCGCCATCGTCGTGTCCCCGCTCATTTCGCTCATGAAAGATCAGGTGAACGCTCTGACCCAAGCGGGGGTTCGGGCGGCGTTCCTCAATAGCTCGATCTCTCCGGCCGAACAGGCGGAGGTGCTCGAATACGCCGCTTCGGGATCGTGCAAGCTTCTCTATGTGGCACCCGAGCGTCTCGACGCCCCGCGGTTTCTCTCGTTGTGCAAAACGACGAAAATATCGCTGGTGGCGGTAGACGAGGCCCATTGCGTATCGCAGTGGGGGCAGGATTTCCGGCCGAGCTATTTGGGGATAGCCGCGTTCATCGGGAGCTTGCCGAACCGCCCGCCCGTCTGCGCGCTCACGGCAACGGCGACGCCCGAGGTGCAGAAGGATATCGCCCACGCGCTCGGGCTCATCGACCCCTTCTCGCTCGTTTCGGGCTTCGATCGCCCGAACCTCTACTTCGGAGTCGAACGCCCCGATCCGAAAGCAAAGCGCGCGTGCTTGCTGCGCCTTGTGCGCGAGCGCTCGGGGCAGGCGGGTATCGTGTACTGCTCGACGAGGCAGGCGGTCGAAGATGTCTGCGATCTGTTGTGCGAGGGCGGATTCGAGGCGACGCGCTACCATGCGGGGCTCTCCGCCGCAGAGAGGCATGCGAACCAAGAGGATTTCCTGTTCGATCGCAAACCCCTCATGGTGGCCACCAACGCGTTCGGTATGGGCATCGACAAATCGAACGTGAGCTTCGTCATCCACTACAACATGCCGTCCGACGTGGAGAGCTATTATCAGGAGGCGGGCCGCGCGGGCCGTGACGGAAGCCCTGCCGATTGCATCCTCATCTATAACAAGAAAGACGTGCAGACCTGCCAGTTCCTTATCGACAAGGGATACGAGCAGCGCCAAAGCGAAGGCGACGAGGAACGGTCGCACACCCTGTACGAACGAGATTGCGAGCGCCTGCGCCAGATGGTGTTCTACAGCACATCGACCGACTGCCTTCGCTCGTTCATCCTGCGCTATTTCGGGCAGACCGAAGCACCGTTTCGCTGCGAGCACTGTTCGAACTGCTCAACCGATTATGCTGTCGAGGACGTGACGGTTGAGGCGCAGAAGATCCTCTCATGCGTGCTTCGCCTGGGGCAACGCAATCGCCAAGCGGGCAAAGCGCTCATCGTCGACATCCTGCGCGGTTCGAAAGCCGAAAAGATCTTCGCACAGGGCTACGATAGCCTGACCACGTACGGCATCATGGACGAGGTTCCCTCGAAGCGCATCCGCTACGTGCTCGATGCGCTTGTGGCCGAGGGGCTGCTCGCTCAAACAGACGGCAGCTATCCGGTTATCGAGGCAACCGAGCGGGGTGCGGCGTTTTTGCGGGATCGCAAAGCGCTCGAGATCAAGGTGCCGAAGCGGCTACCGAAGGAGGAACTCCCCGATACGGGCGCACGCTCAAGGCGCCGTTCGCCGGGTTCTGGCTCGGCCGATTCGGAGCTTTTCGAAAAACTCAAAACCGTGCGGTTCGAACTTGCGTCGGAGGCGGGCGTTCCCGCATACATCGTGTTCTCGAACGCAACGCTCTCCGATATGTGCGAGAAGATGCCCGCGAGCATCGAGGAGCTGCTTGCCGTTTCCGGTGTCGGCCAGGTGAAGGCCGAGCGCTACGGAAGCGCGTTTCTGGATGCCATTCGAGCGCATCGGGCGGGGTAGGGCGGCGAAGTACGCTTGAGCGTACCGCGCTTTTCGAGCGAAGCGGCCGCAGCGCACGTATGGCGATCCGTCCGCTTCGTCGCCGCTCGGCGAGCTTTCTTACGCTATCGGCTCGACGGCGATCCCCTCGGCAACGAGTGCGGTTCTGATGCGCCGCACGAACTCGAGGGCGTGGGAGTTGTCGCCGTGCACGCAGATGGTGTCTGCTTGGATTTCGATGGTTTTGCCGCTTACGCTTTCGATCGTACCCTCTTTCACCACGCGCACGACGCGCGTAACGGCGAATTCCTCGTCGGTGATGAGCGCGTCGGGCCGCGTGCGCGAGGCGAGCAGGCCCTCGTCGGTGTAGTTGCGATCGGTGAAGAACTCCTGCGCAACAGCGAGGCCGGCTTGTCCGCCGGCGGCGATAAGCTCGCTGTTTGCGAGGCCGACGAGCACGAGTTCGGGATCGACATCGCGCACTGCGCGGGCGATCGCCGCCGCAAGCTCGGGATCGACGGCTGCTCGGTTGTACAGCTGGCCGTGGGGCTTCACGTGGTTGAGTTCGACGTTGCGGGCGGCGCAGAACCCCGCGAGCGCGCCGATCTGGTAGACCGTGAAGGCGTATGCCTCCTCGGGCGAGAGATTGAGGTCGCGCCGCCCGAAGCCCTGTAGGTCGGGGTATCCCGGATGCGCGCCGATAGCGACGCCCGCTTCTGCTGCCAGCGCGACGGTTTTTTCCATCACAGCCGGATCGCCTGCATGCATGCCGCATGCAATATTACAGCTCGAGACGAGCGGAATGACCTCCGCATCGAGGCCGAGCGTGTATCGGCCGAAGCTTTCTCCCAGATCGCAGTTGAGATCGACGGTGTTCATCCTGGTTCCTCTCGGTGGTTCGTCGGTCGAATAGGCGGCTCATGCATACGCTGAGCCGCACGCCGTGGCCGCTATTCCTTCAGATCGATGTTCTTCGTGTCGGTGATGAGCATGCAGCCCGGTGCGTGGGTGATGGCGAATTCGGGCTTCGAGTTCATGACGATCGATTGCGGCGTGACGCCGCACGCCCAGAACACGGGCACTTCGCCCTCGCGGATGTCGACGGGATCGCCGAACTCGGGATGCGCGATGTCCTTCACGCCGATGGCCGCGGGATCGCCGATGTGCAGGGGCGCGCCGTGCACCTTGGGGATCGCACCGGAGAGTTGGACGGCCTTCACGATTTGATCGTGGGGGATGGGGCGCATCGACATGACCATCTTGCCGCTCATGGAGCCGGCCGGTACGCAGTCGACGCCGGTGAGGTACATCGAAACGTTGCGGCCCATCGTGTTGTGCCGCATTTCGATGCCCGCTTCGACCAGCTCCGATTCGAACGAGAACGAACAGCCGATCACGAACGAGACGAGGTCGTCGCGCCAGTAGGCGGAAACGTCTGCAACCTCTTCGACCAGCTCGCCGTGGCGGTAGATGCGGTATTTCGGGAAGTCGGTTGCGATGTCGCAGTCGGTCGCGCAGATCGTGGCTTCGCGTGCGCCCACCTCGGTTACCTCGAGCAGCGGGCACGGCTTGGGGTTGCGCTGGGCGAATAGGAGAAAGTCGTACGCTTGCTCTTTGGGCAGGATGATGAGGTTCGCTTGAGCGTATCCGGGGCAAAGTCCGCTTGTCGGAGCGTCGTAGGCGCCCGAGCGGATGAGGCGGCGCGCTTCGACGGGCGTTGCGGAAAGCATGCGCTCCCATACGTCGGCGCTCACGCCTTCTGGTTTGGCTAAAGCAGTGCTCATGAATGACTCCTTCGTTGCATGTTCGGATCCTGCGCTGTGCGCGGTTGCGGGCTTCGCGTTTACACTTCGCCTTTCAGAAACCGTTCAATGAAACTCGTATCGGCGTTGCCTGCGGCGAACGTTTCGTTCTCCATGATGGCGTACTGGAAATCGAGGTTGGTCTTCACGCCGACCACCACCATCTCCTCAAGCGCGGTGCGCATCTTCGCGATTGCCTCGGTGCGGTTGCGTCCGTGCACGATGATCTTGGCAATCATCGAGTCGTAATACGGGGTGATTTGGAACCCGTCGTACGCTGCCGTGTCGACGCGCACCCCGTTGCCGCCGGGCAGATGCATCTGCGAGATGGTGCCGGGCGAGGGAAGGAAGCCTCGAGCGGGCTCTTCGGCGTTGACCCGGCACTCGATGGCGTGCCCCCTCGGATCGATGTCGTCCTGCGTAAAGCTCAAGGGCTCGCCTGCAGCGACGGCTATCATCTCTTCGATGAGGTCGGTTCGCGTGACCATTTCGGTTACGGGGTGCTCCACCTGAATGCGCGTATTCATTTCCATGAAGTAGAAGTTGCGATCCCCGTCGAGCAGGAATTCGACCGTTCCGGCAGACGTATAGCCGACCGCCTGAGCCGCACGTGCGGCCGCTTCGTTCATGGCGGCGCGAAGCTCGTCATCGACGAACGGCGACGGGCTCTCCTCGACCATTTTCTGGTGGTTGCGCTGCACCGAGCAATCGCGCTCGCCAAGTGAAACGATGTTGCCGAACGTGTCGCCGATGATCTGCACTTCGACGTGACGCGGGTTTATAATGCATCGCTCAAGGTACATGCTGTTGTCGCCGAACGCGTTCATGCTTTCGCGCTGCGCGATGCTGAACATTTCGATGAAATCGTCTTCGCAGGTGCTCACGCGCATGCCTTTGCCGCCGCCTCCCGCGCTTGCCTTGATCATGATGGGCCAACCGATATCCCGACCGAGCCGCAGGCCGTCTTCGGGGGAATGGATGGGATTGCGCGTGCCCGGCACGACGGGGATGCCCGCGTCCATCATGGTCTTGCGGGCCTGGCTCTTGTTGCCCATGCGGTCGATGACCTCAGGCGATGGCCCGATAAACACGATGCCGTTGTCGCGGCAGAGTTTGGCGAAGGTCGAGTTCTCGGAAAGAAAACCGTAGCCGGGATGGATCGCTTCGGCGTGGGTGCCCTTGGCGGCCGCGATAATCGAAGCGATGTTGAGATAGCTGTCGCGGGCAAGCGGCGGCCCGATGCAGATGCTCTCGTCGGCAAGATAGGTGTGCAGCGCATGGTTGTCGGCAGTCGAGTACACCGCAACGGTTTTGATGCCCATGGCGCGGCAGGCGCGGATGATGCGAACGGCTATCTCGCCGCGGTTCGCTATGAGGATCTTCTCGAACATGTGCCCTCGCAATCCGACGCGTCTACTGCGCCATGTCGCTGGTGGCGATGCGGAACAGCGGTTGGTCGTATTCGACTTGGGCTCCGTTGCCCGCGAGCACCTCGATCACGATGCCCGGAACGGGTGCGGTGATCTCGTTCATCATCTTCATTGCCTCCACGACGGCAAGCGTCTGGCCCGAAAGCACCTCTTGACCTGTTTTGACGAACGGGTCCTCGTCGGGACTCGGGGCAACGTAGAACATGCCGACGGTGGGGCTGCGTACGAGAACCGACGAATCGTCTTCGGTTTGGTCTGCGGCCGCGGCGTCGTTGCTCTCGTCCTTGCCCGCCAAAAGCGCGCTGACCCGCTCGGCCATGAGGGGAAGCGCGGTCGGAGAAAACGAGCTGTGGCTGCGCTCGAGTTCGATTTTCGTTTCGCCGTCGTCGACGCGCAGAGCGGTGAGCTCGGCTTTGTCCATAATGGCGATCAATTCTTCGATGGTTTTGGTATCCACGCTGGTCTCCTTATGTAGTGCTTCTCGTCCTGCGGTTGCTAAGAGCGATCTATCCAAAGCTTTTCAGCCTGATTGCGGCGCGCCTGCTCTTCGAGGATGGGTCTGAGCCTGCGCGCGGTGCGCCGTGGCGAGATGCCGTCGGCGCAGGGTCTTCTCACGATTTTCGCGAGTCCCTTGAAATACTGGTACTCCTCGCGGTACAGGGTTTGCGCCTCCTGCACCGTGATGGGCGTAAAGCGTATTCTGCTTCCTGGGCGACACTGCACGAGTTTGGGGATGTCGACCGAGGCGATGGTGCCGATTTTGGCATAGCCTCCCGTAGTTTGGCGATCGGCGAGCATGATGATGGGTCGTCCGTGCGAGGGAACCTGAATCGCACCGAATGCAATGCCGTCGGATATGATATCCGAGCCGTGTTTCGTCTCTATTTCAGGCCCGTCGAGCCGGTATCCCATCCGGTCGCACTTCGCGGTAGCCTCGTACACCTGGTTGTAAAACGTTTCGATGCCCCGTTCGGTGAACATGTTCTCTTGCGGCCCCGGAACCACGCGTACGACGGTTTCTTCGCTGCCGAAACCGTAGGTTGTATCGTATTCGATACGGTGCGATCCGAGATTGGGAAGGAAGTCGAGGTTCTTGGTCATGAACGGCAGGTAGTCGCCGAGTTGGAGGCTGCGACCGCGCCATCCGCCGATGCCGAGCTTGAGGCTCGTTGACCTGCTGCCCATCACTTCGGGAACGCGCACCGACCCGCCTGCGACGGCCACGTAGCCGTAAGCCCCGGTGCGCGGGGCGCCGAAGCGCAGAATCGATCCGCGCTTGACCATGAGGGCGGAATACATCGGCACGGGCTTGCCGTCGAGCGTAGGCGAAAAATCACCCCCGGTGATGGCGATGAACGTGCTCGTGGTGAAGCGCAACGTAGGGCCGGCGAGCGCAAACTCGATGGCGCAGGTGTTGGGATCGTTTTCGACGAGCAGATTCGCGATGATGAACGCGCGACGGTCCATGACGCCGCTCGGTGCGAAACCGCTTCCCATGTATCCGATACGGCCTGCATCCTGAATGGTCGTGAGGACGCCCGGTTTTTTAACGACGATGCCCATCCTACATCCCCTCAAGTATGATCTGGTATTCGTAGGCGTTCGCCGAAAGCTGCGTTTCTGTGGCGCTGTACTCGTCGGGCGTGATCGGCACGAAGCGAAGGTACTCGCCTGCGGCATAGAGGATCGGCTCCTCGCGATCGGGATCGTACGGACGGATCGGCGTGCGGCCGATGATCTGCCAGCCGCCCGGGGAGGGCAGGGGGTAGATGCCCGTTTGCGCACCGCCGATGCCGACCGATCCCGCTTCGATGAGCGTGCGCGGAGTGGCGAGGCGCGGGGTATGGATGCGCTTGTCGAGCCCGCCCAGATAGGCGAATCCCGGCAGGAACCCGAGCATGTCGATGAGGTAGTCCTTCGAGGAATGAATGTCGATGACCTCCTCGACGCTCAGATGCGCATGGTCGGCCACCGTTTTGATGTCGGGGCCGTACTCGCCGCCGTAGCATACCGGTATCTGCACGATCTTCTTCACGAATACATCGGCCGAATCGAGTCCGCGCAGCTTCCCGCGCAGCCGATACGACAGTTCGTCGAACGTGATTACGAGCGGATTGTAGTACACCATGAGCGAGCAGAACGTCGGCACCAGCTCGATGATCCCCTCGATGGGGTCTTCGGTAAGGCTCTGGGCTGCGATACGGATCATAGTGCTGGTTTCGGGCGTGATGGTATCGGCGAACTCGAGATTGAGCGCCGAATCTCCTGCTATGGTTATGCTGAAACCAGCCATGTATGTGCTCCCAGTAAGTCTCCTTGCATGAAAAACGGTTGTTTTCCCAGAAAAACCGCATACCAGAAATACTGTACCACCGTCTCGCTGCCGAAACGAGGTCCGTACTATAATGGTAACCTTCATGCGTCGAACGGTCGAGATGCGCCGATGCGGCGTCCGATTCCGAATGGTTCCGTGAGGGGATTTTATCATATACGTTTTCTACAGAGGTTGTTCCTTGGCCCGAGCGGCTTCGACGATGTCTATCAGCTCCTGTTTCGAATGGATATCCAGTTTCGAATAAATTCGCTTAAGGTGCCCTTTGACCGTGTTGCGCGACAGATAGAGGTTTTCGCACATGTAGTTGATGTCGCGCCCCTTGGAGTAAAGGCCCAGTATTTCGGTTTCCCGTCGGGTAAGGCCGTATTGCTGAGCGATCGAAAAGAGCGCCTCGGATTTGTCGGCGGGCGATCCCTTCGCTTCGCCGCCCGTATTTTCCGCTGCAATGTCGGCATCGGGTATGTCGGTGGACGCAGATTGGTCCACCTTCCGATCTCTCCAGGTCAGAATAAGGGCAACAGCGAACACCAGGTAGATCAGAAACATAAGAAGAGAAGTCGATTCGAAGTATCTGCTATACGAAGGAACGCCGAACATCCCGGGAACGTACAAACCGACGAGGAAGAGCATCCGCATGCATGCGTAGCCGAGCGATACGAGCACCATGGCCACCCGTCGTTGGCTTAACAGTTCGTCGAGGAGCAGCGAGCAGAGCAGGAGAAGACTCAGCTGAAACCCAGCGCTTAGCACCAAGACGATGGTGTCGAACGCGGGAATCCAGAATACGGTGAGCAGAATTAGGAATATGGACTTGATGGTCAGCCCGTAGTTTCTGCTTTTGCTCGCGTAGGTCCATACGAGGAACACCGCCGAGCCGATGGGCGCTCCAAGGTAGGAGACGACCTCCCCGTAAGGGGAACCGTCGTGGCCCATGGCAATCGCTTCGGCTATCCCGTATATGAACACTATGAGACAGAATCCGACGGCGGGACCGAAGAGAACGCGGGAGAGCACTTTCCGATGGCGCAGCACCTCGATACCCGAGTGAAACGAGGCGAGCGTCACGTTTGCATTCGATTGCGAAGGCGCTGCGCGGAGAGCCAGGTAAAGCACTGCCGAAACGAGGCACAGGGCCAAGGCGGCTTCATTGGTGAATGCCTTGTTCAGAAGGGCGACGATTGCGAAAACTGATGATCCGAGGAAGGCCTGCCATCCGAAGATCAGCGCGCCCTTTCTTTCTTGAAAGCTGCTTATCGTTTCGAACCACGATACGAGCGAAAGGGAGAGGCCGGCTCCGCATCCGATACCTGCGCATATCGTAAGCGGCTCGGCGTGCGTTCCCAGCTGCATCCCCGTTGCGGCCAATCCCGCAGATAAAGCCGCGTAGCCAAACAGGGCGATTCCCGAAGTCGTCCTTTCGCTGCATCGTGCCGCGGCGCCCGCGTAGGCGAAGGCGGCGATTGCCGACGATAGGTACAGTGCTTGATTGAAGAGACGGTAGGTCGACTGATCGGCGTCGGGCATGAGGGTGAGGGGGAAGAAACACGCAACGAATATGACGTACAGGCATCCGAATCCGATGACGGAGCAAGCAGATGCGTATGTTCGAGATCGAACGATGTCCATGGTCCCTCTTGTGTGCGCCTGATCGTGCAAGGTTTTTTCACCATAGCACACAAGACAACGGCAATGAAATGGCAAAACCGCAATACCACCCTTCGTGGGTCTATCCGAAAACCAGCATGTTTTGAACAATGGGCTCAAGCGGCGCCGTCGAATCGACGCTGCTAAGGGATGCGTGCGGAAACGGATCGCATGCAGGAAGAGAGGATGAGCTATGAAAAACGGAAGGATATCCCGTCGTGCGTTTCTCGCAGGATCCGCAACGATGGGAGCTGCAACGGTTTTGGGCTTGAGCGGCTGCGCTGCGCAAGGCACCTCTGCTGGGAAAGCCGAACCGGAAAGCGAGGGCGTGCAGGATTGGGCCCGGTCCCTCAACGTCGACATTGCTTCGACGCTGCCGGGCAACACGTCTGAAGACATTGCAGTCGAAGAGACGAAGGAGTGCGACATCCTCGTAATCGGAGGTGGATGTTCGGGTGCCAATACCGCGATCAGGGCGGGCGAGCTCGGCAAGCGCGTCATTCTGGTCGAAAAGACGCAGACGATCGGCGGCGCAAGCAACAAATCGTCGGGGCCGGTTGCCTACAACAGCAAGTACGCCAAGGAGGCTGGCGTCGAAACCGACATCCTTCCCATCGTCAACGAGTGGGTGAAGGATTCTCATTGGCGTGTCGACGCGGCTTCGATTCAGCAACTCTTGGGTACGGTAGGCGAAGCCATCGACTGGATGAGCGGCAACGGCTGGGAGTTCCAGCCGTGGATGGGGCCGACTATGGTGAAGCTTCCCGACTACGATGCTCGCGAGGGCCTGTTCCTTGCGGCGCTTGAGAAGTTCGTGGCGCCGAGCGGAGAGGTTTTGACCGAGGCGACTGGCAAGCAGCTCGTCGTTGACGAGAACGGAGCCGTCACCGGCGCCATCGTCGTAGACAAGGATGGCAAGGGCATCCAGATCAATGCTGGATCCGTCGTAATCGCCACGGGCGGATACGCGGGCAATCGGGAGATGGTGAAGACGGTCTTTCGTTTCGACGGCGTGCTCGGGGGGCTTCCCCAAAATATCGGCGAGGGGCTCGAAATGGCCTGGAAGGCGGGTGCCCAGAAACCGCAGAACTTCGGCGGCCAGATGCTGCACCAAACGCTCGCCCGCGCAACGGACGAGATCAAAGACGATTTCGATGACTTCCCTGCGAAGTACCCCATGATTCTCTGCTATGTTGCACAGGTGCTTAACGTTGGGGCGACGGGCGCACGGTTTCG
Organism: Raoultibacter timonensis; assembly: GCF_022845715.1. NCBI lineage: Bacteria > Bacillati > Actinomycetota > Coriobacteriia > Eggerthellales > Eggerthellaceae > Raoultibacter > Raoultibacter timonensis. Next base: position 3,655,890 of record NZ_AP025564.1, on the reverse strand, counting down.
CAACGAGGAACTGGTTTTGAGCGCCTGCGACTCGGCAAACTCGAGCGCATACCAAGGGTCTTTCCATTATGTGGTCGTTTCGAAGTCAATCATGGACACCCTCGAGAGCCAGGGTCTTGCGGGGCTTGGTGTGGAAAAGAGCCCTGGACTTCCTCCGGCGTACAAGCCCAAGTTCGAGCTCGACACCCCCTGGGAGGGCATCGCCGATGTGCTGGACAAGATGGTTGAGAAGGGAGCCGGCTACAAGGGCGACACTCCGCAAGAGTTGGCCGAGGCCGCTGGCATGGACCCCGATATCTTCCTGGATCAGATGGCCCGCTACGATGAGTACTGCGAAACCGGCATCGATTCGCAGTTTGGAAAATCGGCTGCGAACCTCATCGCTTACGGGGAGGGTCCGTACTACATCATCATTTCGGAAGAGAACAGCCTTGGTTCGTGGGGAGGCTTGCTGACCAACACCGACTATCAGGTGCTGGACTACGATCGCTTGCCCGTGAAGGGTCTGTACGCCGTCGGAAACGAAGCGGGTTCTTGCCTGTACAACGACACGTACGTCGGATCGGGCGTTGCCATGGCCAATACGATCACCTCTGGCTATATCTGCGGCACGAAGCTCGGAGAAGATTAAACATCCATTGCGGATGGGCCGCTGCGATCCTTTGCCGGTTCGCAGCGGCCGAAATTCGCATACGCACGTTTTGGCAGAGCCTTCACGAGAGAGATTCCACAAGGTCGATGAGCTCTTGATGGGTGTGCACATCGAGTTTTGTATAAATATGTTTGACATGGGCTTTGATGGTGTTGTAAGAAACGCACAGTTCTGATTGTATGAAAACACCCGTTCGTCCGCGCGCCAGCAGTTTGAGAACCTCCTCTTCCCGCTTTGTAAGCGAGTATTCACGAGCTAGCGTTTCGCATCGTTCGTAGATGGTGCTTTCGGTGACGCTGTCGGCTTCAAGCGTTGTTTTCGGTGCAACGTTTTCGTGTACTTCAGAAATTGCCTTGTCAAAGCTAAAATCTCTGAGTACAACGATAACGTAGGCAACGAGTGCAAACGTTATTACGGCAACGACGATAATGACGATTTGGGAATCGTTGTGCCAATACTGGTTCGTGAATCTCCCCGCATTGGCTCCGATAATCACGCCAATGGCATTAAGTGCGAAACCCCAAGCGAATACCGATACCGCTCCGTGGGTGTTTCGCCGGGCGAGGGAGCAAAGGACTATCCAGTTAAAAACTTCGAACACCGCTATGCCGGAACTGATGAGGCCATTGGGTACCGAGAAGCGGACGAGCTGCGAGGCGGGAACCAGGAGAAACCCTGCGATGGAAAGCAGCAGAGCGATGCGGAAGAGGCGATCGGCGGTAATCCATCCCGCCTTTCCCACGATAAACGCGAAGGCTACGGCGAATATGACAAGGCTCCACAGCGAGTTCGCGGGTATGCCGCCTATTTCGCCGAATGTGAGCATGAAGCCGTATACGATCCTAAAGAGAAGAAAGCACATGAATATCTGGTGATTGAACGGCACGTACGAAGATGGTTGCGTAATAGCCTCGTCATGCGGGGATGGCTTCTCTCCGAGCTTGACGAGTACGTGCTGGGCAGCGGGATACGAAAGACCCATGATGGCGATAAGGCATGCCACGTGCATCACGAGCATGATCGTGGAATAACCCGTAGGAAAAACTAGACTCGCCGCCGTGGCTCCGAGTTCCGCTAAAACGATGCACGCGAGGGCTCTTTTGTCGTTCAGCTTGCAGAGCAGCAGCCCGACGAAGATCGTGCAGATGCCTCTTGCGATAGACGTGGCGCATGCCCCGGCGGTCAAAACGGGCAGCGATCCGAGCATGTTTCCGGCATAGATCGCTATCGGCCCGAGCGTCGATCCTGCTATAGCCGCAAACAGGAAAAAGCGGGCCTTCAGTATGCGGGGCCGCCATACCGAGGTGATGGCGATGAAAACAAGCGCGATGCCATTTACCGAGGTGCATAACTCCCGAATCGACGAGAGATGGACATCGTAGAGGGGGAAGAGGTGGTTGTTGAGCGACCAGTTGCTGAACACGAGCAGGCCGAGGGCGCAGAAGCATTGAGCAAAAGTCCGCGTCTCTTCGGTCAAGTCTCTCTTAAGGGCGTGTGCTATGTTCGACGGTAGTTTCCCCATAGCAACAGTGTACTTGATTACTTGGTGACGCAAAAGGACGGCAGTCTCGCACGATATTGGCATTGAGCTGGTGGTTTCTAAAAATTACCCACTGAGGGTGATGAAGGCGATCCGTTTCATCCGTAGTATCCGCTGCGTTCGGCACCTGCATCGAGCCTGGTTTCGGGCCTGCGATGGCTGGTTGCCGTTTTGGATGGAGCCATAGCAGAGGAAGGGATGGGATATGGAATCATTGGGTAAAACGCCGTTCTCGCGGCGAGGGTTTTTAGCAGGCGTTGCGCTTGCCGGCGTTGGGGGAGCGCTGGGGTTGTCCGGGTGCGCCCCGCAGGAGCAGACGGGCCAAGGCGAGACGGCTTCGACTGAATCAGCGGCGAGCTCGGCGAGCGATTGGCTTGGGTCAGAACCCGAAATCCAAGAAGCCGACGTTGTCGAGACGCTTGATGCAGAGATTCTCATCATCGGAGCGGGGACAGGTGGCTTGTTCGCTGCTTGTGCGGCTGGCGAGCTTGGTGCCGATACTGTTGTTTTAGAAAAATTCGAGGGGGGAGTTGTTCGCGACGATGTCGGGGGAGTCAATTCTCGCTTACAGCAGGAAAACGGGTACAGCATCGATAAGCAGGCGTTCATGCGGGACATGTATCGATATGCGGCGGGCCAGTGCGATCTCTCGCTGTTCGACATCTGGTTCGAGAATTCGGGAAGCGTTGTCGATTGGTATGAAGAGGTTCTCGGCCAATATGGCGTGACGCTATGGCACGAGATGGCCGAAGAGAAGAACATCCCCAATTACCCTCATTGGGCAACGGGACATTCCCCCGCATGGCCGCAGGATGGGTCGCTCAGCGGTTTTTCCGTGCTGAGCGATTATGCCGAGAAAACCGGTCACGTTGCGTTTCGGTATAACACCCCCATGGTCAAGCTGATCGTGGAGGATGGCAAGGTTGTCGGCGCCTACGGCAAAGGCGAGCAAGGGTACGTGCGCGTCAACGCTTCGAAGGGAACGCTGGTGTGCACGGGCGGATACGGGTCGAACGTCGCAATGCAGAAGGTATTGCAGCCCCACACCACCACCATCTACGGAAGAAACACCTCGCAGCCCGGATGCGACGGCGACGGAATCAAGGCATGTCTTTGGGCTGGGGCGAAGATGGACGAGACGCACACGAGCATGCTGTTCGATCGAACGGTGGTCCCCGTTGGGGTGCAAGGCGGCTGCGACTGCACCGAGGGAACGCTGTTCTGGATGGGAAGCCAGCCATGGCTCAAGGTCAACCTGAACGGCGAGCGGTTCTGCAACGAGTCGGGAACGTACGACTACATCTTGCATGCGGACGCGTACCAGCCTTCCCACATGCACGTGACCTTGTGGGATTCCGATTGCGAGCGCTATGCGGAGCAGTTCGATATGCATGGCTGCTCTCGCCTGTTTCCCTTCGACAACGGAGCGGCTCCCAATATTCCGCTCAAAGTCGTTCAGGGGATGAATGCCGATTTGCTCGAGAAGGGCTATATCCAGCAGGCGGATACGATCGAAGAGCTTGCCGAGAAACTCAAGCTTCCCGTAGACACGCTGGTGGCGACCGTCGAGCGGAACAACGAGAACTACGATAACCAATCGGACCCCGACTTCGGCAAAGAGCCGTTCAGACTCTCCGCGCTCCGGAATCCCCCGTTCTACGGGGTCTACAACACGGGTACGTTGCTCTGCACCCTCGATGGCATCGTCATCAACTCCGAAGGACAGGCGTTGCGCGACGATGGAAGCGCCATCGAGGGGCTCTATGTTGCAGGAAATGATTCGGGTGGCTTTTATTCCATGACGTATCCCAACCTTACAACGGGGAATGCCTGCGGGCGGACGGTGACATTTGCGCGCATGATCGCGCAAAAGCTTGCCTCATCGTAAAGGCGTCTCAGTTTTCATACTGCCTTCAGAGGTTGGACGTCGAGATGGTTTGGACGTCCAACCTCTTTTCGTTAGGCGCTAAAAGAAAGGGATTTTGTCTTGGGCGAACCCTATCTGCTCGCCTACCGAGAGAACGTAAAACAAGGTGGTCTCGATGGTACACTGGATAAATTCGATTTCAGTGGAACATGGAGACAATGGAAAAAGCCCTCTTTATAGCTGCGTTCTTTTTCGCATATACCGTGCAGGCGATCACCGGATTCGCCGGCAACGTTTTTGCTATGCCCGTCGGCACGCAGCTGTTGGGGCTTTCGAGCTCGGTCGCCATTCTCAACGCGATGGGCTTTTTCGCCTGCGGCCTCCTGACCATTATGAACTTCAAAAGCGTCAACTGGCGAGAACTGGCAAAAATCGTCCTCACGATGCTTCCGTTCGTGCTCATTGGCATCTGGCTCGATACGGTGCTGCCCCTCCATATCCTGCTGCGCATCTACGGGGTGATCATCGTTGCGATCGGCTTGAAGAACCTGCTGCAGAAAAGGCAGAAGTTCCTTCCTGAATGGGCCTTGTGGGTTATTCTCGCTTTGGCGGGGCTTGTCCAGGGGATGTTCGTGTCGGGGGGCGCGTTGCTCGTGATCTATACCGTACAGAAGCTCCAGGATAAGCAGCAGTTTCGCATGACGCTTTCGGCTACGTGGGCGATCCTCAATCTCATCTACGCCGTTATCGCGTATCAGCAGGGCAGCTTTACGGGCGATGTCATCCAGATCGTGCTCATGTGCATTCCCGTGGCCGTAATCGCCACGTGGCTCGGCAATCGTCTGCAGAAGAAAATTAGCCAGGAGAAGTTTCTCAAGCTGACATATGTGCTGCTGTTATTCGTGGGCGTGATGCTGCTCGTGAGCGCATAGAACCTGGTTGCCAAGGCAGTAGAGCTCCCGTCTTGCCTGTTCGTTGTCTATGCGGGTCGTTGTGGCATCCACTGCGCTGTCGGCGAGGATGCAAAGGTCGTTCGGGTTCGCTTCATCGAAGGTCAACGGCGAGACCCTATGAACCGGTCCGACTTCTGGGGCTTTGCCGCGCATCGGCTTCTGCCTAGCCGCTCTGCGGCGTCTCGAATCCTGGATCGATGTCACGCATGAGCTCGAATAGCTCGTCGCGGTCGTGTACGTCGAGCTTGCGGTAGATGTGACGTATGTGCGCCTTTGCTGTGCCGCGGGCGATGAACATGCTGTCAGCTACCTCGCTTGCCGTTTTTCCCTCGAGCAGCAGCGAGAGCGCTTCCCGCTCGCGCGCCCCCAAGCTCTGTTCCGTTGCGTACGAGGTGATGAACGACGAGGAGCCGATAGACTTCTCGCTCGGCTTGCCCTGCTGCTTGAAGCGGTATTTCGAGTACAGCTGGATGGTTCTGTTGTTCATGCTTACGAGGGTGCAGGCGATAATACCGACGATCAGGCATATCGACAGCAGCGTCTTCAGCGTGCCGCTTTGGTCGAGCGCATCTACTGCCAATGCGACGGGGCGTCCGAGCAGGCATCCGCCGAATATAGTGACGAGCAGCAAGGCCGCAAGCTTGTGCGGGTTGAACGCGAAGCGGGTGCCGAGGCTGCAAAGCAAGATGATGAGGTACGAGATATTCACGGCGCAGCCCATGGTGGCCAGAGAGAAAATGAACGACTCGTCGATGTGGAGAAACGAGGCGAAAAGCATACCGGCGACTACCAGCGTCAGGGCGATGTAGAGAAGCGAGGCGATATTCACGCGCTTGGAGAACAGCGAGACGATGCCCAATACGAGCGCCGCAGGCCACAGCATGCTCCACCCCACATCGGAATGCCATGACTCCAATCCTACGAACGATACCGAAAGCATAAACGCAAAACTGAAGAGGAATGCGGTGAGAAGCGGGCCGGCGAGAAACGCGAAGGACGGTTTCTCGTCGGACATCCTTTTTTCCGAAAGATTCGGCCGTTTATCAAGGGTATGGGACAGCGTCCAGCCTGAAAGCAGTATGACGGCGGTGTATCCGACGACGAGCCTATCCCAGAACATGCCGAGGAGAAACCACGAAATCAGGCAGCCGATCGCGATCGAAACGAGGAGCGAAAACGCCACGGTTTCCACCGCTTGGCCTACAAAGAGCCCGAACCAGAAAATAGCTACCGTACCGATGAGAAGCCCTACGGAGACGGCGGAAACGATAAGAGCAGCATCGTACAGTTCGGGAAGTGCGACTGTTGCTGTTCTCAAGAATACGAATCCGAGGGCGGCAACCAGAGAGGATGTCAGAAGGATCGGTTTGCGCAGCCTGTCGAGCGCATGCGAATCGACACCTGCCAAGGCGAGCGTTGCCACTGCAATGCTGGTTACGCAGATGATGTCGGCATAGGAGAGCCCGATAGCGGTCGCCCGGTAGCCGTTAGCGTAGTGGGTAAGCGTCACAATCGCAACGAGCAGCGACGATCCGAAATAGTACCATTTTGTTTCCGCTGCGCACGACTTCAGCGCCTCTTTTGCGGTCGACCACGCTTGGCCGATTCTGTCCATACGGCTTCCCCCAATGCTTCGCATTGTTCCCTTGCTGCATTGTCCCATAGGTTTCCGGTTCGCAACAGGCGCGATTGAGTAACCCGGGGGGTTAGCGGGCGGGGGTTAGCGGCTCTTGCAAGATCGACGCCGCTTAAGCCTGGGATAACCGGGCGGGGTATCCGCACTATGTTCTGCGGGAGCACGAGGGGTGCTTCCCAGTCAAGGAGGGAGAATCGCATGATGAAGAAAAGCGAGAACAGCACGGCCTTATCGAGGCGCAGTTTTCTCACGGGCGCCGCGGTGCTTGGCGCCGGTGCGGCCATGGCGGGTCTTGCGGGCTGCTCGTCGGGCGGGGATGCCGCAAAGCCGACATCCGACGATGCGGCGGCGAAAGAGCCGACGGCCGAAGCGGCAGGCGATGGCTCGGCATCATCTGGATTGCAGCCATGGGAAGTGGCACCCGAACCTATTTCGGACGACCAGATCGTCGAGACCATCGACTGCGACATCGCGGTTTGCGGCGCGGGTATCGCGGGACTGCCGGGCGTTGCGCTTGCGGCCGAACAGGGTGCCAACGTGCACGTGCTCGAGAAAGCCGGCACGTACAGCACGGCGCGCCTGTGCACGTGCGGCTTCAATGCCAAATGCCAAACGGACAACGGCATAACCTACGATCGCGACAAGTTCATCACCGACGTATGGAAGATCACGAACGGCAGCCAGGGCCGCATGTCCTCGTACGGCAAATGGTTTGACAACAGCGCCCCCTACATCGACTGGCTTCAGGGCGTATGCCAGTCGGTGGGATGCGATATCGTTCCGCAGCAGGTGACGGGCTTCAAGGTTACCAATGATGGCGTCGGCCAGGTAGGCGCGAACGAGTTCTGGGCAACGTACGCCGCCATGATCTACTTCGTCGATAAAGACGGCAAGACGCTCGCCGACGGCGTGAACGTCGATTGGACGGGAATCCTCGCCGACTATGCCACCGACAAGGGCGTGACTATACACTACAACACCCCCGCCGTGCAGCTCGTGCGCGACGAGAGCGGCCGGGTAACCTCGGTTATCGGCGAAAACGAGGTGGGCGAATACATCAAGATCAACGCGTCGAAGGGCATCTTGCTCGCGTGCGGCGACATGGGCGGCAACCGGGAGATGATGGGCTATTACAACACCTCGCTTCTGAAAACCCGCAGCGTTGCCGAAACCAAGAACACGGGCGACGGCCAAATGATGGGTATGTGGATCGGGGCCGATATGGACGACTTTGCGGCGGGCGATCTCTTTCCGTTCGTCGCCGTCGATGCGAACGGCGAGCGGCCGACGTCTCCCGACAGCAAATCCTACGCCGCCGTTGCGAACCTGCCGGTTTTCATGGTGGACAACACCGGTAGGCGCCTTATGCCCGAGGACCTGCCGTTCCAGGCATGCTCGGTTCCCAAGATCACGGCAACGTCCGATGGATCCGCATGGAGCGTATGGGACAGTGCATGGCAGGAGAAGTTCCCCGAGGGATACCCCGAGGGCGATTATCTTTCGGAGAACTCACCCGAGCAGATCGAGATCGACGTGAAGAACGGCGTGACCGTTCGGGCCGATACCATTGAAGAGCTCGCCGAGAAGATGGGTGTAGATCCCGAGATATTTACAGAGCAGCTTGATCGCTACCACGGATTCTGCGAGTCGGGCAAAGACCTCGACTTCTACAAGAACCCGCTGTGGCTCACCACCATCGATACGCCGCCGTTCTACGCGTCGCGCCACGTCGTGAGCATCACGAGTACGCGCGGTGGCCTGCGCAACGACGAGCGCTGCCGCGTCCTCGACAAAGAGGGCATGCCCATCCCCGGGCTGTACGTGGCGGGCAATACGGCGGGCTCGTTCTACGGCAACGTATATCCGCCCAACGTGATGGGCTCGGGCATCGGACACGGCCAGTGTTTCGCATGGCTTGCGGTCAAAGACATGCTCGGCATGGAATACATCTAGCCGCATCGAATGGACGGCGAGGAACGTATTATGGATAAGAGAAGACGCGTATCGCGTGCGATACAGCTCGGTTTGGCCGCTGTGCTCATGTGCGCCCTGTTTGCCCTGTGCGCGTGCGGCGGCTCGGGTGGCGGGGAAGGCGGCGGATCCTCCCAAGGCGGTTCGTCCGGCGGTGAGTCGGCAACGGCGAGCGCCGAAGCACAGCCCGGCAGCATGATGGCGGTGCATACTCCCGACCAGATCAAGCTCATCGACGGCGACTGGTCGAAGAAGAACTGTCTCGGTTGCCATCCGCGCGATACCATTACGGCGGTGACCGAAGACTACGGCGGGGCGGAGGGCTACAATCCCCACGCTGCCCACACCGAGGCATACGATTGCGGCATGTGCCACTCGATCGAGGGTACGTCGGTGCTCGTATGCAATACGGCATGCCATGGCGGATACCATGGCGGCGGCAACGGGTGGCCTCTGCCGGAGGTCGGGTGGCAGGATCCGACTGCCGAGATGCCGAGTGCCGACGGAACGCCGGTGGATACCTCGAAGGCGTAGGAGCAGGAAGCGCATACAAACCAAAGGGGCCCCGCAGCTGCGCGGGGCCCCTTAACACGTGCGGCCCCGACTCAAAAAGTCGGGGCCGCTTTAGCCGTGTCGGCATACGCAGCCCAGAGGGAGGGAGGAGTGAGCTGCGCGGGGTTGGTTGTGTGCGGCCCTCGCCTGCGAAGGCCGCACGTTCTGATCGAGCTTACAATCCCGCGAGCACGCGGCCGACGAGCATGCCGTGGGTGATCGCCATGCCGTGGCTAATGCCGGGGGCGGGCAGGGGGTAGTCCACGAGGAAACGGCCGCCCTGCGCGTTGCCAACAGCGTAGAGGCCCTCGATCGGTTCGTCCTCGGTGTCGAGCACGTTGAAGTCGACGTCGGTCTCGAGGCCGCCCATGTTCACGAGAATCACGGTGTCGGTCAGGGGGAAGGCGTAGAACGGGCCTTCTTCGATGGGGAACAGGCGGTCGGCGCGTTTGCCGAAATCATCGTCATGACCCTTGGCAGCCAGTTCGTTGTAGCGATCGATGGTCGCCTGCAGCGCGGTCGCATCGACACCCATCTGCTCGGCGAGCTCGGCAATGCTGTCGGCGGTTTTACCGAGTGCGTTCGGGCCTTCGAAGTAGCTGGTGAAGCCAGGGGTATTGCCGTCTTCGTTGCCTTCGAGCGAGATGTAGGCGTTCTTGCCGTACGAGCCGTTGGGCACGTCCGATCCGCTTTCGACAAACCAGTTCACGTTGCCGTGGCCGGTGTCCATGTAACCGATCTGCTCGGTCCATTTCGAGTCGAAGATCTGCCACAGCTGCTTTTTGGGTGCGCGCGAGATCTGGTTCTGAAGCGGCTGGCCGCCCACATCTTCGTTCATGATGCGGTTGCCGTAGATGTCGGTGAGCAGAAACGCGTCCACGCCGAGGGGCCCGCCCAGATGGTGGGTCATCGGCGCGTGCGGGCCGTCTTCCATCTTGGCGCCGACCCACATGCCCATCTGCTGGCCGTCGCCGGTGTTGGTCTTCTCGCCTTTGGCGTCGGTGTTGGGGAAGATGCTCATGAACCGCGATGACCACGGCACGTAGTGCTCCATCATCTCGGCGTTCGAGGCGTAATCGCCCGTTGCGAGGAGCACCGCCTTCGACGCATTGATCTGCTTGTAGGTACCATCCATATCCTCGACGATAACGCCTTCGACGCGGCCCGCGTTGTCCGGGCGAACGAGCTGGCGCGCGAAGGTGGAGTACATAAACGTAACGCCTGCGTCTTCGCAGATCTTGACCATCGCTTCGATGTAGGGGCCGTTATCGGGCAGGCAGATCTGGCAATCGTCGAAGATCGGGTAGTAGTCGGCGGCGATGTTGGCGGTATCGGGGTGCGGCCAATGCATCTTGCGAACGCTCATGCTCTCGCCGTCGTACGGATCGGATTCTGCTTCGACGACGTACTTTCCCTCGCTAGGGGCGAGGAACCAGTCGAATGCCTCGCCGGAATTCTCGGCCCAGAGGTTTAGGATGCGCTGGTTCGGACGGTAGCCGCATTCTTTCATGAGCTGGGCGACAACGGCGTTCTTGTCGATTTCGATACCGAGGTCTTCCTGGATCTTGCCGCCGATGCAGCCGACTTGATTCGAGCGGTACTGCCACGTCGTGCCTTTCTCGACCACCACGATATCCTTCGCACCGTTCTCGACGGCGGAGCGTACGGCGCTGATGCCCGAAATGCCTGCGCCGATAACGACGATCTCGGCGTCAATGGTTTCGGCGATATCGCTATCGGCTATTGCGTCGGGGGCAACGAGGAAGCTTGCGGTCGACGTACTTGCTGCGGCGCTGCCAGAAGAGGCGCTACCCGCCTCCCCGCTCGCTTCCTTGGTTGCGGGCGAGCAGCCCGCAAGGCCTGCGCCGGCGATCACTGCGGCCGTGGCGCCGAGGCCGAGAAACGAGCGACGGCTCAAACCGTGCTTGTTCAGATGGGTTTCTTTCATTGGTCTCCTCTTTCTCTTGAACTTCCCTCACAAAGACGAGTACACGGTACGCGGGCAATGCGTGCGCCCGCACCGACTAAAAGGGTTGATTCGCTCGCCTGCCGGTAACATCAACTGAAAGGGTTGATGCTCGATCTGGGAAAACGCAGCCGCCTGTTGCAAAGAGGTTTCCGGAAAGCGTTGCGAAATCCAGTACAATAAGCCAATCGGCGCTGAAAGGGAGATAGGTGCACAGCTTCTTCGAAACAAGTCGCACGTTTACGATGCGGTATGCGGGCTTGAGCTTTTACTGGGCGTGGGTGTTTCTATCCTTCAACTCGTCCGATTTGACGGCGCCGGGCGGGGCGCACGAAATCCTTTCCGTCGTGCACATCGTCTCGTCGGCGGCCGCTATGGTGACGTTCGCTCTGGCGATTGTGTTTCACCGCAGGGTCATGGCGTGCGGCTCGCGGCGCGTGGGCATCGCTCTTTTCGTCGGTTCTCTGGTGGCGTGCGCGGGCACGCTGCTCTATACGTTTCCGGGGTTGGTGGGCAACAACACGTTTTCGGTTGTCGGTGCTGCCGTATCGGGCCTCACCTGCTCGGCGATCGTGCTCGCTTGGGGTGTCGTGTGCCGGGATCTGGCTGCGCGGGAAGCTGTTCTGTTCACCTCGATGACGTTCTTCGGTGCTGCGGTGCTCTACCTGATCGTATCGTATCTCGGTGCTGTGGCTTCGTCGATCGTCGTCTCGCTGTTCCCCGTGCTGGCTGCAGCGCTTGCGGCATACAGTCTCGGCGACCGCGCAAACGGGCGGACTCCCGCGCCCTCGCCGAGCGCTTCCGCTGCATGGACGGTCGAGCTTGGACAGCTGTTGCGCACGGGGCTTTCGTGGCGAATCATCGTCGGGCTGCTTGCCGCGCTGTTCGTCTGCGGCGGCATGCGCGTGTATTTCGGAGATATAGCCCCGGTGGTGTACCGCGATCCGATTCTTATGACGTTGCCGCTTGCGTTCGGAGCGGTCGTGTTCTTCATCTACGGCATTTTCGTATCGCGCACGAGCCTCAATCTCGGCATTCTGTACCGGGTGGCCATGCCGCTGTTTGCTTTGGCGCTCGTGCTGATCGCTTTGTTCGGCGGCGACAATGCGGCGTTGGCTTTCTTCATGATGTCGACCGCTTCGGTGCTGTTCGAGGTTCTCACCTGGGCGCTGCTCGTCGAAATAACGCGAACCACGCACTACCCGCCGTTGCTCATCTTCGCGGTCGGTCGCCTTGCGGTGCATGTGGGCATTGTGGCGGGCGAGCTTGTGGCGTTCGCGATGATCGGAAACCTCATGGTGTTCGCGATCCTTGCCATCGGCATTCTCTTCGTGTCGGCGGGATTCACGTTCACCGACCGCGATACGACGTTTCTCTTCGAACCCCCGACGCCCGAAGAACTCGAGCGCCTCGGTGCCGTGGGCGATGGGCGGGCTATCGAGGCTTCGGCGATGCGCGGAGCGGGGGCGGCAGGTTCGGCTGACGGCGCACAGCCCGAGAGCGTCGTTGACGAAGACCTGCTCATCCGCAGCAACCTGTGGGGGCGCATCGACGCGATGGCGAAGGAGTACGGCTTCTCGCCGCGTGAGAAAGAGGTGTTCGCGCTCTGGGTTACCGGACGCGGTTCGAAGTACATCCAGGAGACGTTCGTCATTTCCGAGGCGACCGTCAAAACGCATGTGCGCCACATCTACGAGAAGTGCGACGTGCACAACCGCGCCGAGCTTATGAATAAGCTTGAAGAAATTACCTGCTGAGGGCTCGCGACAACGGGATTTTGCGAAAAACCGCTTTGGAATTTCTCCGCAAGCATTGCGCGCCGATTACGCGCTGCGCACGGCGTCTTCGCGGCGGCGGATCTGATTGTGCTGATTGTGCAATCGGGCGAACCGATCGTCAGTTCTGTTTCACCACGAGTACGTCGCAGCGGACGTTTCTGATGAGGAACGTCGAGATGCTCCCCACGAATGCGTACTTGATGTTCGAGAGGCCGCGCTCACCGCAAACGACGAGGTCGGGACCGAACGGCTCGATCATCTGCTCGGCTAGCGTATCGGTGATGCGCCCCGCCCGCACGATGAGTTCGAACGAGGGGATATCGGGGTTGTTGCGCGCTTCGGCGAGAATGTCGGCGATGTCGCGTTCGATGCGTTCGGCAACGTCTTCGCAAAGCGCCTTGAAATCGGTGCCCGACGCTTCGTAGGGGACCGAATCGATTACGTGTCCGAACGCAAGATGGGCGTGGTTGTCGGCGGCGAGCGCGATGGCTCGTGCGGTTACGGCTTCCTGGGTTGATCCGCCGTCGAGTGCTGCGAAGATGCGCGTGTAATGTTGAGCCATGGGTCATCCTTCCTCGGGCGTTCGTACGTGTCGTGCGTTTCGCTTCGCATCGATCCGGTGCCGATAAGAAACGGTCGAGCTTATTGTACCGCTAGCTTTTGCGCGCCTCCATCTCGCGGCACATTTCGATGATATCCTGTTTCGAATGGACGCCGAGCTTGCGGTACACGTTCTTGATATGGGTCTTTGCCGTGTTCTCGGAAACGCCGAGTTCGGAGGAGATGTCGGCGACCGATTGCCCTCGCGACAGCTTGACGAGCACGTCGAACTCGCGTTCGGTCAGATCGTGCTTTGCGGCGAGCGCTTTGCACGTGGCAGAGCGATTGGGGGCCGTTGCAGGAGCGTGTGCGGCTGCGTCCTCGAGCGGTGCCGCATTGTCGCTGCGCGCTGCGGGGGCGATGTCGGCGGTCGTGCGCGAGGCGGTTGGTTCGTCGTTTTGCCGGAAGCCGGCAGCGGCATCGTTTTCCGGTTTCGGGTACTCGGCTTGGGCACGCGTGGCTTTCGGCGCGGGTTCGGCTTTCTTTCTGAACAGGAATAGGGCGAGCATCGAAAGCAGATAGAGCGATACGAGCGAGATCGCCGTGATGGAAAGATCGCCTTCGGTGAGCGTTCTGCCCCCGAAATATCCGAACGCCTTGCCGAGTGCTCCGGCAAGCGAGGTCGTGCCGAGCGCAAGCCCGAAGCTTGTGGTCGCGCTGAGATCGTGGCGGCGCGAGCTATCGGCGGCAAGGCACCACAGCACGATTCCCGCAGCGTAGGAACCTGCCCCAACGAACGCGTTCACTACGCCGCCGAAGCCGTTCCATATGATGGGCAACAGCAAAAACCCTGTTGCCACGATGGGCAGAATCAGCTTGTAGATATTCTCGATCCGCATGTTCTGTTTGAGCATCGCGACGGGCGCGGCGAGCAGTAGGAGTACGGCGGCGCTGCTTGCAAGCGAGAGCAGTCGCATGGTTTCGACCGAGCCGTCGTATTGCCCCGAAATCCACGGCATGAGGCCGGTGAGAAACGCGAACACCGACGTACCGAAGATCGGACGCCACAGCTCGCCGAAAACGGCGCGCAGCCGCGGGCTGTCGAACGCAACCGACGATTGGTCGGGCAGTTTGATGAGGATTGCGGCAACGATGAGGATCGCGACGATGGCCGAGGCGACGATCGCTACATCGGGCACGAAAAACGTTGCAGCATATACGACGAGCGCGGCGGTTTGGCTGCCGAGTACGAACAGGTACGCCTTGCGCAGCGGGAGCGCGGCGCAGAGCCTTCCCCATGAAACGCTGATGAGCGCGTCGCCGACGCCGAGCATGGTTCCCGCGAAAACGAGCTCTATCAAGGAGGCGAACGACAGCTCGGAGAACGTTGTGGCGGTGCCGAGACCGGGCATGGCAAGGATGCCCGCTATGAACAAAACGGCGCCGACTCGGCCGAACTGCCGCTGCTTCGAGGCGCTCACCAACGAGAAGAAGAAGCAGCCGAAGTATCCGAAACCTTTGCTGAGCAGGCTTGTCGTCATGACGGCAACGGCGATTTCCTGTGACGCGCCAAGCAGTCCGGGGAACAGGATGGTGCCATGGAAGCAGATGAGCTCTGCGAACAGGAAAAGCGAGAAACCGATCAACCTCAATCCCGTCATGCGTTCTCGGCACCTCTCTTATTCTCCACGGCAGCCACGAGCTCTGATCGTGAATGGACATCGAATCGACGGTAGATTTTCTGGGTATGGTACTTCACCGTGCTTGCCGACAGGTACAGATCTTGGGCAATGCGCGGAATCGTGCGGCCTTCGATAAGCTGCAGAAAGATTTGGCGCTCCTGATCGGTAAAGCCGAGCTCGTCGGCAATGTCGTCGAGCGTGAGCGGTTCTCTTTCGGCAGCGTTCCCATCAAGCGGATTTGTCTTCGGATCGAACGGGCCGAAATCCACCTGGTCGAGCGATTCGGCGTCGCGGTTCGCCCGCTGCCGCCCGAGAACCGATGAAGCGGCGATGGCGATAAGGTACAGGCTTCCAAGCCCGATGAGAGCGACGCCCGCGCCTGCTTCGGAAAGACGGGTGGCAAACGCCGAGCCGATGCCCATACCCGCGAACAGGCAGGTGAGCGTGATGGTGTCGCTTCCTGCGAACAGGGATGCCGAAGGCACGTCGGCCGCGCGGGCGATTTCGGCTATCGTGCACGAAAGGATGATGCCGGTGAGCATGTAGCCGGTCGTTGCGAGCACTCCGGCGACGGGGGTCGGAATGGCGGTAACGAGACCAGGCAGAATAAGAAAGCCGAGAGCCGACAGGGGGAGCGCCACCTTGTAGCCGTTCTCAAGCTTTAAGGGCTGATGGAAGGCGAGCGCGGGAATGAGCATGATGACGATGACTGCGGCGGATATGCCGAGCACGAAAAACTGCATGCCCACCGGGTCGAGCGGATCGGATGCGTGGTTGGCTGCTGCGGTGACGAAGCCGCTCAAGAACGCGAACACGCCCACGGCAAGCACGCCCTTCCAGAGAAACGGCGTGATGCCCCTGATCTGCGAACGTGCCGTATGCGTGTGCTCTCGAACCGGCGGCAGGAGGGCGGCGCAAACGTTGCCGGCGATCATGCAGATGACGAGTGCGGGCATGAGCAGCCAAGGGGGAAGCAGCAGTACGACGGCGCACAGGACGGTAGCCGTAGCATGGCTTGCGAGCAGATACAGATAACTCACCCTGTACGAGAGCGAAGGTAGCATGGTAAGCCAGATCAGCCCCATGACGCCCTGCGCTCCACCGAACAGGACGCCGCCGAAAGCGGTTGCAGCCGAGAATCCCGCGCTTCCCGTGCCAACTACAAGTGCCAGCCCTGCGCAGGCGACCGCCGTTGCGACGGCGGGCACAAGTCGTCGGGGCAGGGGTTCGCGCAGCTTGCCCGACGCGACGAGGGAGATGGCGAGAAACACCGCAACGCGCGCAGCGATCGAAGCGTAAGCGAACAGTTCCGCGGAGGATTCGCTCAGCGCGCCGCTTCCGATCAAGGCCGTGCTCGAGTGGAACGCCAGAATATCGGCGAACAGGTAAAGCGAAAAGCCCGCGTATGGAACCGTGATGGTTTGCTTCATGATGCTGTTCGATGGCTGCGTTTCCTCGCGCAGCGCGCTCTTCCTCCCGTGGATGATCTTCCCATAATACAGGGAAGCCGTTTTTTTCGCCATAAACCGCTTTTCACCAGAGCAGAGAAGATGAAATTTAGCCGTTTCGGGTGAGGTGCGCGACAACGATTATAGGCTTTGGACTCTTCGGGTGATGACGGGAGTCGGCGTCGGCCCGTAAGCTTTGGTCGTCGTCGGACAGGCAGACGGAAGGGCTGCGGATTGCAGGCAAGCTACTCGGCAGGCGATCGAGGCGTCCGGCAAAGTAAACCGATCATCGAAAGGGGATCGTTAGTATGGAAGAAAAGAATCTATCACGTCGAGCGTTTCTTGGCCTTGGAGCCACGGCGGCCGTTGTGGCCGGCGCGGGGATCGCGGGCTGCTCGCCGGCTCCGAAAGCCGATTCGGGCGCTGCGGCTGGTTCGGGCGATGCGGCGGCTCCCGCTGCGGGCGGCGGCAACCCCACCGAGTTCGTTCCTTCGTTCATGAACGCACCCGAGCCGATCGACGAGTCGAAGGTCACCGAAACCATCGATGTCGACGTCTGCGTCGTGGGCCTCGGTTTGGCCGGCGTGTGCGCACTGCGCGAGGCGGCCGACAGCGGCGCCAAGGTCATCGGCATTGAGAAGGGGCCCGATGTGGGCTATCGTTCCGGCGAATTCGGTACCTTCGGCAGCGAAATTCACAAGCAGCTCGGCATCGAGCAGCCTGAGACGCAGGAGGTCGTCAACGAGCTCATGAAGGTTATGGGCAACCGTCCGAACGCTCAGCTTTTGAACTACTGGATCGGCAACTCGGGCGCCGACCTCGATTGGTACATCGGTACCGCCGAGCATGAGCTTCTGACGAGCGATTCGGACACGCCGACCGATCCCGAGAAGCCCTACGTGTTCCCCGAGCGCTGCCCGGTGAACGAGAACTACAACTGGCGCGAAGAGAACTACCCGTGCTTCCCCGGCATGGTGCATCTGCTCCCCGACCATGGCTGGGCCATGCACGGAACGCTCGAGGCGGCTAAAGGCGCTGGCGCCGAAGCTCGCTTCAACACGAAAGCCGAGCAGCTCATCAAAGAGGGCGACAAGGTTGTGGGCGTGTACGTATCCGATGAGGATGGCAACATCATCCGCGTCAACGCAGCCAAAGGCGTTGTGCTCTCCACGGGCGACATCTCGAGCGATACCGAAATGCTCACCTACTATGCGCCGCAGGCTACCAAGTACGCTGTGTTCTTCAGCTCTATGGATAAGAACGGCAAGCCCGTCAATACCGGCGACGGCCACAAGATGGCCATGTGGGCTGGTGCCGTCATGGAAGACGGCCCGTATGCACCGATGACTCACAGCCTCGGCACCAACTCCATCGGCATCAATCCGTATCTTATGGTGAACAAGCTCGGTCAGCGCTTCGCGAACGAAGATGTGGGAGCTCAGGAGCTTCAGAATCAGATCAAGCGCCAGAAGGATGGCACGACCTACCAGATCTTCGACAGCAAGTGGCCTGAGCAGCTGCAGTACATGCCCCAGTGCTTCGGCGGCGTGACGCACTACGTTCCGCCGGAGGAAGAGGAGCAGTACGCGCACGCCATCAACCACTTCGCGGCGGGCTATGCGTCCGACAGCTACTTCCAGGGCGAAATCGAAGCCGGCTCGATCATTCCGGCCGATTCGATCGAAGAGCTCGCAGGCAAGATCGAGGTTCCTGCCGATGCGCTCAAAGCGACGGTCGATCGTTACAACGAGCTTGCCCATAAGGGCGTCGACGAGGACTTCTCGAAGGTTTCAAGCCGCCTGTTCCCCATCGAGGAAGGCCCGTTCTACGCGGTTCCCTTCGGGGATTCGGGTATGCTCGTGCTCATCGGCGGCATCGATTGCGATCCCGATCTGCATGCGCTCGATGCCGAGAAGAACCCGGTCCCCGGTCTCTACGTTGCCGGCAACACCATGGGCGGCCGCTTCCTCGTGGACTACCCCGTTACGGTGGCCGGCGCCAGCCACTCGATGGCCATGTCGTTCGGCCGTCTTGCCGGTCGCAACGCGGCTGCGGGCAAGTAAGCGGTACGTACCCGAACGTCCCGCCTGCTTCCCCCGGTAAGCGGGATGCCGATATCCCTCCTGACGAATGCCGTCTGCCTTTGTGGCAGGCGGCATTTCCTTATGGGGCATTTTCCGTCGTGGTCGGGCAATATGGGAGTAGAATAGACGCCGTATGGTCACATTACCGTTCCGATCATATATAAAGACAAGGAGGTGAGGTGTGATGAAGACGATCGTAAGCCAGGTGTACACGTTCTCGAAGGACAACGAACCATGCGAGACGATACAGCCGGGCGAGGTGCTGAAGTTCATGACGATGGATTGCTTCTCCAACAAGATAACCGGGGAAGACGTAACCATGAACGATTTGGACTACGGCTACGATGTTGCAAACCCAGCCGCCGGCCCCGTGTTCGTCGAGGGTGCCGAGGCGGGTGACGTGCTCGTCGTGGACATCTACGACATCCAGGTGGCCGACGAGGGTACGATTGCAACTGACGATCACTGCGGCCCGTTGTTCGAAACGACGGACTACCGTACCAAGAAGATCAGGATCTCGGATGGTATGGCGGATTTCAACGGAGTGAAATTCCCCATAGATCCGATGATCGGGGTTATCGGTACGGCACCCGACGGCGAGGATATCATCGACGGGTACGTGGGCAGTCATGGCGGCAACATGGACAACAAGCGTATCACGAAGGGCGCGCGCCTGTATTTTCCCGTACGGGTTCCCGGCGCGCTTTTGCAGATGGGCGACGTGCATGCTGCGATGGGCGATGCAGAGCTGTGCGGTACGGGCATCGAGATTCCGGCGGAGATCACCGTCAAGGTGTCGCTCGTCAAGGGCTTCGAGCTCAATTGGCCCGTGCTCGAAACGCACGAGAAGTGGTATGTGAACGCTTGTGCCCAGGAGTACAACGAAGCGCTCGTCAATGCGAGCAAGGAACTGCAGCGGCTTTTGATGGGCGTCACGGGTTGGGATGCCGTCGAGGCGTACATGTACATGTCGGTGCAGAGCGATGTGGAGATCAACCAGGGGTGCAAACCGTGCGAAGTGCAGCTGAGTCTGCGCATCGGCACGCCGAAGCTGCCCCAGTTCCCACCGCTGATCCCGCAGCCGTAAAGACCGCCCCGATCAACGAAAGAAGAATCAATTATGGAAGAAAAACAATCGCCGGCAAAAGAGGCCTCGCCATCTCGCGGTGAGAACATCGAGCAGTTTGGCTACAAACAGGAACTTCGCCGCGGCATGGGGCTGAAGGACGTCGTCTTGTACGGTGTACTGTTCATGGTCATCATCGCGCCGCAATCGATCTACGGCGAGATCCAGATCGCTTCGGGCGGTATGACGCCGCTCGTTTACATCGTGGGCTTCGTGGCCATCAGCTTCACGGCCATGAGCTACATGCGCATGAGCAAGCGGTTCCCGATCGCCGGTTCGGTGTACTCGTACGTGCAGCGCGGCATCAACCCGCATGTGGGCTTTATGGCGGGATGGCTCATCCTGCTCGACTACGTGTTCGTGCCATCGCTTTTGCTGGTCATGGTGGCCAACTGGGGCGTTGCGCTCGTGCCGGGCAGCCCGTGGTATCTGTGGGTTGTCGTGTTCGTAGTGTTCAACACGTTTGTGAACATCCGCGGCATTTCGATGACCAAGGGCGTCGACTGGGTGATCTTCGTCGTCGAGATCCTTGCGGTCATCGCGTTCATCGCTATCGGCACGACGTTCGTGCTTGGTGGTGGCGGCGCAGGCGAGCTTACGCTCGATCCGATATATCAGCCTGGTAAAGTCGACCTGCACTTCATTGCAACGGCGGTGTCCATCGCTTGTTTGTCGTTCCTCGGCTTCGACGGCATGAGCACCCTCGCCGAGGAAACGGTGAAGCCCGAGAAGACTATCGGCAAGGGTATCATCATTGCGCTTTGCATCATGGTGGTCGTGTTCGTTGCCCAGACCTATGTGGCTGCGCTCATTCAGCCTGACGTATCGCAGGTCGATGCCGAGATGGGCTTCTTCGATGCCGCTCTGCTCGCCGGCGGACCGGTGCTCCAAAAAGTGCTCTTGGTGGTCAACATCGTTGCAGTGGGTATAGCGAACATCATGAACGCGCAGCTCGCATCGTCCCGCCTTCTGTACTCCATGGGCCGCGACGGCGTGATTCCGCGCATCTTCGGTAAGGTGCATCCGAAGTTCCGCACGCCGTGGATCGCGTCCATCGCACTCGGCTGCGTATCGCTCATCCTCCCGATCTTCCTCGACATGACAACGCTCGTGGCGTTCGTGAACTTCGGAGCGCTGTCGTCGTTCATCTTGCTGAACTTCGCGGTGTTCCTGTTCTTCTTCGTACGGGAGAAGAAGCGGGGATCGTTCGGCGATGTCGTCAAATACTTGATTTGCCCCTGGCTCGGCATAGGCATCCTCCTCTACGTATTTACCGGGTTCGATCTGCAGACCTACGCCGTCGGCATCAGCTGGTTGGTGATAGGCCTCATTATCGGCGCGGTGAAGTCGAAGGGGTACAAGGAAGTCCCCGAAGCTTTCAAGAACCTCGAAGTGTAGGGGATTGGAAGCGAAGAAGAGCAAAACGTGTGAAAACGTGTGAAAACGCGTGCGGTTGCTCTGCTTGGGCGCGCATGCGTATCCGTGCAAAGGGCTTCTAAACGCGAGAGCTCGCCGACGTGACATTGAGGCATTCTCTAAACGGGCCGTCCGCTTTTGCGGGCGGCCCGTTGTATGCAATTCGCCTTGGTGATCCGTTTCGATGTTGAGCAGGTGGGATGGTTTTGCCCATTGCCCACGGTTTTGCCGAGTCGGGTTTTTGTCGCCTGCCGGATCGGGGCGACGCGCTTTCCGCGCTACTCCCGACGGTAGTCTGGCATTTTGGTGCCGCGAACGGATTTGCCGAACCCGGACTGGCTTCAGGGGCTCACGTCAAACGACGGGTGGACCGTATTTTGCATGAGATTTACGATTGTGAACCCGAAAGAGCCCGCTTTCCCATCGACGTCGCGCATACGAGCCGCATATTCCCAGGTCATATATGTTATATCTTATCTGTAGCGTGTCACAATCGTAAATCTCATGCAACGGGAGGGCTTTTCCGACGAAAAGGTGTACCATGCGATTACGATGATGGTGCTCAGTCACATATCCGCACTCGAGTACTGGCTCTCGGTTCGCATCGGGTCGCGAAGCTTCGTCAAAGTGCCGCAAGCGCCAGCGCTTATCTCCAAGCCGCCAAGTGCCGAGCCGACAGAGGGGCTTGGCCCTTGGTGGCTTGCTCGTCCGCTCCACGTGCTCGTGGCCCGCGACTCGCTGCGTCGACGTGGCGCGCTCGTCTGCCATGTTTGGAAGGGGGCTTTGCCAAAGGGCTCTGTACTCGATACGCAAAACGGATTCTGCGTGTGCTCGCCAGAGGTATGCTTTTTGCAGATGGCCTCCATCTTGTCGCTGGTCGAGCTCATCCAGCTCGGCTTTGAGCTCTGCGGAACCTACGATCTTTCCTCCGATGATGTTCGCGAATGCCCTTCCCTGACGAGCGTTTCGAAACTGACCGCCTGCATAGAAAAAATCCCTAATGTCAACGGCAGGAAAAAAGCGCTCAGGGCTTTGCGCTACATTGCGGAAAACTCCGCTTCACCGATGGAGACTTCTCTGGTTATGCTCCAATGCTTGCCCTATAGATTCGGAGGCTATGGGATGGAGATGCCGTTGCTCAACTTCAGAATCGATGTGACCGGCCAAGCGAGAAGGTTTACATCGCGCAGCTACTTCAAGGCGGATCTGTACTGGCCGGCCTTCAAGCTGATTGCCGAGTACGATAGCGATAAATACCACAAAGAGGCTCGTAGGAAAGCGAGCGATTCGGAGCGGCGCAATGCGCTCGAAGCTATGGGATACACCGTAGTGAGCATAACGCTCGATCTCGTCGACAACAGGGCTTCGATGGCTCGGGTTGCGAACGTGCTCGCAAAGCACACCGGACGGCGTCTCACCTACGTTGAGCCCGAATTTACCGTTGCCTGCATCAAACTCAGAAGCGTTTTATTCAGCGGCGAACGGTATGGCCTGAACGCCGAGCGCGCTCACCAGCGGCAATAACGACGACTTGATGTATCCTGTTCGATGGACGAAATAGTGGAGGAGTGATGGCATGGTGAACGAGAAGATGTACGAGTTGGGAAGCGAACCGTCGGCGATCCGCGAGCTGTTCGCGTACGGGCTCGCCCGCAAAGCCGAGATCGGCGAAGACAAGGTGTTCGATTTCAGCTTGGGCAATCCGAGCATCCCTGCGCCTGCCGCCGTCAAGGAGGCGATCATCGAGCTTTTGGACGAGCCGCCCGTGGCGCTGCACGGCTACACGCCCGCCCAAGGTACGCCCGGCGTGCGCACGGCGATCGCCGATTCGATCAACCGGCGCTTCGGTATGAACGCTGCGGCAGCGAACATCTACATGACGGCCGGTGCGGCCGCATCGCTCGACATCTCCATCAACGCCGTCGCCAACGAGGGCGACGAGTTCATCGTGATCGCGCCGTACTTTCCCGAATACCGTATTTGGATCGAAGCAGCGGGATGCACGTGCATCGAGGTCATGGCGCGCGAGATTGACTTCCAGCTCGATCTTGCTGCCATTGAGGCGGCCGTTACGCCGAAGACCAAGGGCATCATCATCAACTCGCCCAACAATCCTGTCGGCTCGGTGTATTCCGAAGAGAATCTGCGCGGCCTTGCCGATGTGCTGTGCTCAAAGCGGGAGGAGCTTGGAAGCGTCATCTACGTGATCTGCGACGAGCCGTACCGCGAGATCGTGTACGAGGGCGTCGAGGTGCCCTACATTCCCGCGATCTACGACAACACGATCGTCTGCTATTCGTATTCCAAATCGCTCAGCCTGCCCGGCGAGCGCATCGGCTACCTGTACGTGCCCGAGCGCATGCCCGATTGGCAGCGCGTGTACGCAGCGATATGCGGCGCAGGCCGCGCGCTTGGGTTCGTGTGCGCACCTTCGCTGTTCCAAGGCGTGATCGAGAAATGCGTCGATGCTCCCACCGACGTTGCCGCCTACGCCGAAAACCGCGCGCTTCTGTGCCGGGGGCTTTCCGAGCTCGGCTACGAGTACGTGGAGCCCCGGGGCGCGTTCTACCTGTGGGTGAAAGCGCTCGAGCCCGACGAGCAGGCGTTTGCTGATCGCGCGAAGGCCCACGAGCTCTTGCTCGTTCCCTCGACGAGCTTCGGATGCTCGGGGTACGTGCGCATCGGCTACTGCGTTGACAAAGCCACCATCGAGCAGTCGATACCCGCGTTTGCGGCGCTCATGGCGGAGTATCGTTAAGCGGCAGGTTGGCCGTGCAGAACCGGGGCTGAATGGCGCGAGTTTCCCAACGGCTAACTGGAAGGTGGTCGGCTGCGAGAAAGCGAAGCCGAGCGGATCGGATTCGCAAAGAGCTGCGGTGTCGTACGGCCTTCCGGACTTTTTTAGTCTAAACGGGTTAACCGTGCGGCAAACCAATCGAACACGGTTTGGGCGCTTCGCGACAGCGGGAGCGCGCTTTGCGTCATGGCGGCGATTTCCCACGTGAATTCGGGGCCTTCGAGTGGAATAGCCACGACGCCGTCTTGGCAGAATCTGCCGATGCGGTGTTCGGGTACGACGCATGCCCCCTTGCGTCGCATTACCTGATCGAGGATGAGATGGTAATCGTGCCAATCGAAAGACATCTTCAGATCGAGATTGTGTTCCTCGGACAGCCTGATGAGCGCGGAATCGAGGGGAAAATCCTTCGATAGTCCGAACCAGGTGAGGCCCTGGAGGCTCTGGATCGAGCGGGTTTCTCCCTGGGCGAGGAGCGACTCGTGAACGGCGGCGAACAGCGCGACTCGTGCAAGGCAGGTGCAGACGGTCTGCGGGCTCGTTATCGGTCCGACGATGAGCGCTATGTCCTCTTTTCCTTCGGCGACGCATTGTTCGGCCAACGACGGCTCGATTGCGTCGATTTCAAGCTGGATGAGCGGATGCTCCTCGTAAAATTCCTCTACGAGTTCGTCGAACGGTATGGAGACGAGGACGCCGTACGCGACGCAGAGCCGTACCGTCTCCTTCGCTCTTGCCCCCGCATTGCAGAGCGCCTGAATATCTTCGTAGGTATTGAGCAGCTCAACCGCTTTGGGGTAGATCGTGTCGGCAAGTTCGGTCGGTTCGAGTCCCTGCGGGTTGCGAACGAACAGATCCTGCTTAAGCTCCGCCTCCAAACCCCTCAGTATTTGGCTGAGGCCTTGTCTGGTGAGATAAGCGCGCTTTGCCGCTTTGCCCACGGTCTTCGTTTCGTATGCCAGCCGGAAACACTGAAGGCTGCGTATGTCCATCGGGTCCCCTCGAATCGTCGTGCGCCGCATTTCCCCCCTGATGCATGACTCATTATAGCAAGCAAGCCAGCGTTGAGCGATGGCTTGCGTATTGGGCGAAAGCAAGCATTGCGGGGTTGCCAAGGATCGTTTCTTTTCCAGGGTTCCGCGCAGTGGTTCCATAGTTGATGATCGCGCGGAAGCAGATGGGAGGCACCGCGAGGGTCGATCGAGGGAATCCGTGGGGACACGGTATCGAAAGGGAAGCCATGGTAAAGAAGACAGGGATATCTCGAAGGAATTTCTTGCAGGGGTTGGCCGTTGGCGCGGTCGGCGCCGGAACGCTTGCGCTAGGGGGATGCGGAGGAACGCCCCAGGCGAGCACGCCGTCGGAAAAAGGCACCGGCGCCGCAGCGGATACAGGATCGTCCGCCGCCACCGTTTCGGAGCTCAATCCGCAAGACTACGGCTACACCACCAATTCCATTGACGATTTCAGTAAAACGACGTTGTTCTCCGATTGGCAGCTCGGTCCGATTACGTTGCACCACCGCATGGTGAAATCGGCGGCATTCCAGCTGGCGTTCATGAAGAACAATCCGGATGAGTACATCAACTACTACGCCCGTATGGCCGAGGGCGGCGTAGAGATGATCTGGATTGAGGACTTCGCTAACATCTGGGATTTCACGGCCAGCCCGCTCAAGCAGGATTACGCTCTTTACGACGTGAAAGGGCTTCTTGATACGCTTCATGCAGCGGGTGCTTACGTGGGCTACCAGTTTGACACGATGGGGTCGCCCATCGGGCCGCTTGACTTTACCGAGAACTTTATCGGGCAGTATTCGATTGAGGAAGTTCGCGAGTGGGTACAGGTTATTATTGGGATTGCAGAGCAGCTGCACGGCGATGGGTTCGATGCGTTCGAATTGAATTTTGCGGCGAACAACGTCGGCCAGTCGTTCTTGTCGCGTGCCCGCAACGATCGCACCGATGAGTACGGAGCCCAGTCTCTCGAAAACCGTACGCGCTTTGCCGTTGAGGTGATCCAAGGGATCAAAGAAGCATGCGGTAAAGATTTCATCGTGCAGGTGTTGATCAACGGCATCGAGGCGAACGATAAATCCCTTGGAGCCGATTCGCTGTACACATCGCTCGAAGAGACGAAGGCAATCGCTCAGATCCTCGAAAAGGCCGGAGCCGACAGCCTCCATGTTCGTCTCGGACCCTGCGGACAGCACATTGCGCAGTTTGCCAGCGAGCTGTACTTCGCCGTTCGAGGCCAAGAGGGGTCGAACGGATTCGGCAATCGCTTCGACTTTTCGCGTCATTTCCAGGGAAAGCTTCGAGCGAACCATTCGGGATGCGGCATCATGATCGACGTTGCCAACGAGATCAAGAGTGCCGTGTCGATTCCCGTGGGTGCAGCAACCTATATGGATCCAGCACAGGCTCCTGACTATTTTGAAGAAGCTCTTTCTGAAGGCAAGCTCGATTTTCTCGTGATGAACCGACCCCTCTGTGTCGACCCCGAATATGTGAACAAGCTGCGCGAGGGACGCATTGACGAAATCGCCCCGTGCACACGCTGCTTGCATTGCTTCTATGATCCCGACAAGGACGGGAAGCTTCTTGAGCATTGCCGTGTGAACGCGGCGAACTGGCGCGCCTATGGCGAGGATATGCCTGAGGGATACGAGCCGGTACCCGTCGAGGGAAGCAAAAACGTTATGGTTGTCGGCGGCGGTCCCGCCGGCATGGAAGCGGCTCGCATAGCGGCGAAACGCGGATGCTCGGTGACGCTTTACGAGAAGAACGGCGCATTGGGAGGTCTGCTCTCGTCGGCCGAGGCCATCAAAGGGCCGCACGAGAACCTCGGTCGGCTGAGTACGTACCTTTCCCGATCGCAGGAAGTCGACGGCGTGACCGTGGTGACGGGCCAGGAGGTCGATCGTGCATTCATCGAATCAGAAAAACCCGATGCCGTTATCCTTGCGGTCGGCGGTTTGCGGCAAGAGCCAGAGTTTTCATCGACAGGTGGTACGCAGGTGCTTACGTTCGGGGATGTCGTCGGTGCCGATATGGGGGATCGCGTGACCGTGCTGGGCAGCAATTGCCAGTCCGTCGACGTGGCGATCTATCTGCTTTCGCTCGGCAAGGACGTGACGATCGTTACGCCGGATCCGCTCGATGTTTTCGAGAAGGGGCATTCCGTCAATATGCGTCACTTCGTTGAGACTGCGGTCAACGCACGCGGTACGCGTATCTGGCCCGCAGCCGAAGTCAAGGAAGTTGGGGATGGCGAGCTGACGTTGGTGAGTGAGGCGGGCGTCGACGTGGTTGTTCCGTGCGATGCCGTTGTCGATATGCGCGATATGCAGCCGAATACCGCCCTGATCGACGGTCTCTCGGGCATTGAGGCGATCGCAGTGGGCGATTGCGCCGATCCGTATAACATTGCAGAGGCGATTTCGTCGGCGAACTTGGCGGCCCGAAGCCTCTAGCTTCTATCAAGGAGGCGGAAGGTTCCAAGCGGTAAGGGAGCAAAGCAATCCGTCGAGACCGCTTGGCTTCATGATGGTTCAACCCTAAACTGCCGGACCCTCGCGTTTCGTCGCGAGGGTCCGGCGTGCTCGATTGCCGTCAATCGGGCTTTTGTGTCCTACAAGAGCCCGATCAGCTCGTCGATCGCCTCTTCACGAGTGTCCCAGCTGGTGGCGAAGCGAACGACGGTGCGACCGTCGTCGAGCGCTTCCCAGAAGCCGAATGTTGCGTGTTCGCTCAAGCGCGCTTTCGTCTGGTCGTCGAGCACGACGAACTGCTGGTTGGTGGGCGAATCGATGGCCAGCTCGTAGCCTTTTTCGATAAACGCCGCCTTGAGCTTCATGGCCAGGTTGACGGCATGGTGCGCTATATCGAGGTACAGGCCGTTTTCGAGCAGCGTCTCGAACTGGATGCCGAGGAGCCTTCCCTTGGCAAGCAGCGCACCATGTTGCTTCATGAGCGTGAAGAACCGGTTCGCCAGATCAGGCTTGGTGAATACGACCGCCTCCCCGAACAGAGCGCCCACCTTGGTGCCCCCGATGTAGAACACGTCGCACAACCGCGCGATGTCGGGCAGCGTCAGATCGGCGCCTTCGGCGGCAAGCCCGTATCCCATGCGCGCACCGTCGATGAACAGCGGCAGGTGGTACTCGCGGCATACCGAGGCGATCGCCCCGAGTTCGTCTTTGGTGTAGATCGTGCCGTATTCGGTAGGATACGAGAGGTATACCACGCCCGGCTCCACCATATGCTCGTGGTTCGCATCGCCGAAGAACCATGCGCAATAGGACCGTACTCCCTCGGCATCGATCTTGCCGAGCGTATGGGGGATGGCGAGCACCTTGTGGCCGCCCGCTTCGATCGCTCCGGCCTCGTGCGTTGCGATGTGGCCCGTGTCGGCGGAAATCGCTCCTTGGGTGCGGTGCAGCAGCGCATCGATGATGGTGGCGTTGGTCTGGGTTCCGCCCACCAGGAAGAACACTTCGGCCTCGGGGCATTCGCATACGCTGCGCACCAGCTCGCGTGCGCGTTCGCAATGGGCATCGGTGCCGTAGCCCGGCGTCTGCTCGAAATTGGTCTCGGCAAGTTTCTCGAGGATGGCGGGATGCGCGCCCGCCATGTAGTCGCTATCGAAATGCAGCATGGCTTCCTTCTTCTCGCTCGGTCGGTTTACTGGCTGGATTCTCGGTCGGTTGATGTCCTGGTTCCTTGGCTGATCGGTCTATCCGTCGGCTCTGCAGCGGTACGCGTGGCTCGGTCGATTCTCCTGCGGGCGGTTTTCTTTTCGGACTGCATTCGCTTGTCCTGGAGCCGTTTCTCTTTGGCGCGACGGGGGACCTGCGTTTTTCGGCGCACTTTGGGCGGCCGTGCTTTGCGCGCAAAAACGAGGCGAAGCTTTTCCAGGCAGGCAAGCCGGTTGCGGTACTGGCTGCGCGAATCGCGTGCGGTAACGACGATGCCCGTCGGCACGTGTTTCATGCGCACCGCCGAATCGGTTGTGTTGACGCCCTGGCCGCCGGGCCCGGTGGCGCGAAAAACCGACACGTCGCAATCGCGCGCGATCTCATCGGGCGTCTGCGAAGCGAAGCGGGCAAAGTCGCGGTATGTCAGATCGTTTTGGGGCATACCGCTATGGTAGCAGTTTGGGCGGCCATCGGGCTACCGGATGCCCGGCGCGATGCCCGCCGGTCGGTTACGGTGCTTACGACGTGTACTGTTTCATGTAGTCGAGTATTTCTTGGCGGGAGTGGAGCCCCGTTTTCGCATAGATTCGCTTGATGTGCGCGTGAGCGGTTCCTTGGCTGATGTAGAGCTCTTCAGCCACGCGCTTCTGCGTAAAGCCGAGCGCATAGAGCGCGAGCACTTCGACCTCTCGATCCGAAAGCAAAAACTGCTTGCCCATCTCCTCGGCGTTGTGCTGCATGGTTGCTTGGCGCATGCCGGAAAGGCTTTCGTTGCTGTCGAGCCCCATGAGCTTCACAAGTGCGCTTTGCCGTGAGGTGATCTTGTCGTGCTCATCCTCGTTCTCTCGTTTAGCAATGTAAATGAACTGGACAAATACCGATTGGGCTGAGACGAGCAGCAGTGCGGCCATGATCATGCCGGTGAGCAGATCGTTGGTCGTGAGCGGATACGCCTCCAAGAGCACGATGCGGGCGATAGCTCGGCTGCCGAGCCAGACGAGCCAGCATGCGATAGCGTAGTAGTAAGGGTCGCGCCAGCCATAGCTCACGAAAGCGACGACGGCGTACCAGGTGAACCCAACCATCATGGCGTTGAGGGTCGTGGTGAACAGCGCTCCGATATCGAGGCTTTCGGGAAACGCTGCATAGGCGACCAGTGCCAAGCAGGCAAGCGACTGCATGATGATCCAGATGCCTACCGTCATCACTTGGCCTTTGCCGCGAACGACAAGTGCGATGATCGCTGCGGAAAGAGCCATCGTCAGAAGCATGTAGGCGATGCGGGTAGTCATGGTGAACGCGATCGGCTCGCCATCGGGGTATCCGCGCAGCAATCCGATGACGATGGACAGAAGCGCGATGCCGATTGCGGTAACCACGAGGAACTGCTTGTTCGATACCAGCGATTTCGCAAAGCCGAAATAGTCGCGCGCCTCGGTATCGGGGGGAGCGAGCAGAAGCCTGCTGCGCGTACGCGAGGCTGCGATGCAGGGGTATTGCGCGATGACGAGCAGTGCGCCGACAACGTAGGCGACGACGTGGGGAAGAAGCGCGCATGCGTAGATGATGATCTCGCTTACGAACAGCGCGCCGAACGCGAACACCACGGTGACGGTGGTTGTCGAACCGCGGGCGCGTCGCAGCCAATAGTAAATTGCAAGCGATCCGAACAGCGTGCATCCGGCGCAGAAAGCGAGCTTGACGCCGTTGTTCTGGATAGCGAGCACTTCCATGACGGTCAAGCCTACGAGCATAGCCGCTTCGAGCGCCGTGCTCGCGTTCATGAGCCGACTGACTTGTCGTTTGGAGTACCGCGTTTTGCGGATGGTCGCGACAAGCCAATACAGGCCGAGGATAGCGAGCGCGATAAGCATGCCGCCGTCGGTGAACACGCCCTCGTCGGTCTGCGTGTAGCTTCCGTAACTTGCCACGATGAGACCCGAGCGGGCAAACGCCAAGCCGAGCACGAAGGGCCAAAGCGGCAGGTACGCCTTGAAGACGGCAACGAGCCCGCTCTGGGTCGGCACCCGATGGATGGATTCTCCCTGCACGTGCTCCGACAAAGTGCTCTCCCTTGCTTCGCCCTGCGCTGCAAACGCCTTTGCGCCCCGATGGGTAGCAAATCCCCATTGTAATGCTTGTAGCAGATCAAGTAGGCATTCAAGCCTCTTTGTGTCCGAACTGTTTATACAGGTACCTGCCTACCAAGTAAACAGGCGGAGGCGAAAATATCCTCAAAGAGGGGATGCTGATTCTGTCCGTTTTGCCATGATGAGATCATCGAAACGAGCGAGGAAACGAGGAGCACGTGTCGGAGCGAAACGTCTACATCGAACCGGAAGAGCGCGCCGTTATCCGAACGGCCGATGTCTACCAAACCGAAAGTGAAATCGGCACGACGGGATATTCGGACACGTTGCTGTCGGTAGTTGCCACCTTCGATAACAGCGGTGCCCCCGAGGGGTTCAACGCCCGCTGCATGGTGGGTAAGTCGAAACGCGGCGAGGTCGCGATGCGTCTGTTCGCCATCGTCGATCCGGTCGAACGACGCTTTGTGCGCGTGGGATTCAAATCGCGCGGATGCCTGGCTATGACGGCGTGCTCGAGCACCGTGTGCGCCATGCTCGAAGGAAAGACGTTCGACGAAGCGCTTGCCATCACCGGTGACGATATCAAAACCGCACTCGACGGTGTGCCGTGGGACCGCATCCATACCGTGTACTTCGCCATCGAGGGCATCCGTGCCTTGATCGGCGATTTTCTTATTCGCCAAGGAGCGGGCATCGAGGAACTCGATCGCGTTGCGCCGTGCGACACCTGCAGCGTCGGTTGCATCATGACCGAGCATTGCTCGCTTCGCGACGGACGCATCGAGCTTCGGTTCGGCAAGGTAGCGGGGTAGAGCGCTATGGAAGATGAAGCTGCAAAAGAAGCGGGTCTGGCCACCGAGGCCGAGCAAGCCGATGCGGAAGCATGCGAGTTTTCGCCCGAAGAGATAGCGGCCTTCGAGGCCGCAGACGAGCAGGATGCGCTAGCAGCCTTGTTCGACTACGTGCGCACCTGCTCGACCGACGGGCGCCTTTCGGTTCCTTCTGAATGGGAGGAGGCGGGCATCGCACCCGATCATATGGGTGCCGAGGGCTTCGAGATGTTCGTATACGACTATCTCGAAGAGCGCCGCATGCAGCGTGAGGCCGAACAGGCGCCGCAGCTCGAAGCGCCCGCGTACCGTACGGCAACCCGCGCCGTCGGCGTGCCGCGTCCCTTCGGCGCTTCGGCGGCCGATGTTGCCGCCGAAGGAAATCGGGGGGAGCTTGAAGCCGTTTTAAACGGCGAGGAGTTTGGTGAATCTGCCATACCGAAGGGCGGAACCGGATTGCGGGCAGGCGGCCAGGACGATGCTCCGTGCGGTGAGATCGGCGGGTTTGCAGCCGAAGAGGTCTTGGATTCGGGTATCGGAGCGGATGAGCCCATCGCCGGATCCGGACAGGGCGACGATTTCACGGGATTCGATGTTCCCGATGGATTTGAACTCGTTGAGCTCGAAGGCGAGATGACGCTCGTTCCGATCGAGCTGGATGACGATGCGGAAGAAATCGCATGCGACGATATCGTTGTTCTCATGGGCAAGCGAAGCTACTATCTGTATTCCAAAGACGTTATGACCGATCGGTACGCTCACTGGGCGTTTCTTGCATGCGAGGATGATCGCATTGTGACGTTCGCAGAATGCGTGCGCGACGAATCGCGCACGTACCCACGGCCCATGGCGGCCGATAGCCTGTTCAACGAACCGTTCAACATGACTGAGGACGAAGTTGCCGAAACGTGGGCCGCCATCAGCGAATCGGGGGAGTACCCCGACATCCAGACAACGACGGCTTCGAACGGCGACGTGTACTTCTATTCAACGGAGTACCTGAGTCCTGCCTATGCCGCCTCGCTTGCGGAATGGCATGCGGTCGAGCGGGGGATGTATCTGTAGGCGGCTTGGGCGCGGTTGCGACTCGGCATCGTTGCCTCGTGCGGATCGGGCCTTCTTGCCGCTTCGCACAGCTTAGGCCACCGCTGCCTCACCCGGCTCAGGTTCCGTCTCTTCGCGCAGCTTGCCCCCTGCCGCTTCGCTTGCCGGGCGACAATAGGGTACTATGGCTTTCAGCCGGCTGCGGCGAACGAATTGGCAATGCCGAACAGGAGGAAGCCCATGTCCCGATTGAGGCGAACGGTGAAAGACGCGGTATACGGCGTTGCCGTCGGCGATGCGCTCGGCGTACCCGTCGAATTCAGGGCGCGCGACACCTATCGCATCGACGGCATGACGGGCGGCGGCACCCACGATAAGCCCGCCGGCACGTTCTCCGATGATACGAGCATGACGCTGGCGACGGCGAACAGCATCCGGATCTGCGGGGGAATCGACCTCGACGACATGCGGGAGCGCTACCGCGCATGGTTGTTCGATGGCGCTTATGTGCCCGACGGCGACGTGTTCGACGTGGGAAACACGACGGCCGTTGCGCTCAGAAGCGGGAAGGGCCAGGATGGCGAACGCGACAACGGCAACGGCTCGCTCATGCGCATCGTGCCGCTCGCCTTCGTCGAGGATGTGACCGACGAGCAGATCGAGGCGGTTTCCGCCATCACGCACTCCCACGAGATAGCGAAGCGCGCCTGCGTGATCTACGTGCGTTTCGCCCAAGCGCTGCTCGATGGCGCTTCGATCGCGGAGGCGATTAGCGCGCTCGGTGATCTCGCTGCCGCCGCGCCGTTCGATCGCGTGGCGCGCATTGCCGATCTGGCACGCGACGATATCGGATCGACCGGATATGTGGTCGATACGCTTGAGGCGGCGCTCTGGTGTCTCGCCACGACCGGTTCGTTCGAGAGCGCCGTGCTCGCGGCGGTCAACCTGGGCGACGATACCGATACCGTCGGCGCCGTTACGGGCGGGCTTGCGGGTATCGCGTACGGCTACAAAGCCATTCCGCCTGCCTGGATCCGCGCGTTGCGCGGACGCGGCATCTTGGAGGCAAGCCTGTTTTAGCGGGCTGCGTCTGAACCTTTGGTGGGAGTGCGACATGTCCGGATTCCGAAACAAGCCCGCTGCTCTGAGCAGCGGGCTGCGACGTAATCGTTTCGGCCTTATGGAGCCGATCGATTTTGATGTGCAGCCCGAAGGCCCACTCGTGGCAGGAAAAGGGAGTTATTCGTCGCCGTTCGGCACCCTTCTTTACGGCTTGTTTTTGGTAGCCTCCCTGAGCAGGGACGATGCAGCCGCTATGCTCGACTGCTTTCGATCCTGCGTGCCGACGGCGGTCCAGACGACGAATTGAGCCCTTTTTCTGCCACAAACTCGCGATTTGCCGGAGTCGTCGTCGCTGGACACGGGAAACCGACGGCCCGGTAGGGAGCCGTCGGTTTCGGAAAGCATCGTCTTACGGGAGCAGTCCGAGCGAGTCGAGCTCCTCTTTGACGTCTTGCATGCCGTAGCCGTCGAGGCATTCGGCCGTGGGGCAACCGAGCGTTTCATCCCATCCGAACTTGCCGTACACCATGCCGAGCGCGGTCTGGAAATCGTCGCGGTCGAGCTTGATGGTGCCTTCGGTGAAGGGTTCGAAATCGGGGTCGTGGTCGAACACCCAGTCGGTGATGCGGTCGTGGTCGTTGCGCAGGTCGTTGTTGCCGAGCGCTCCGCTTTCGGTGGTCATGCCGCGCACGGTGTTGGCGCGCTGCAGCGTCATGATGCGGGCGCCCGCCTGGTACAGATCGTCGGTTGTGACGTCCTCGCCGGTGACCGCCTTGAAGAACTTGGCTTCGAGGTCGAGGTCGCCGCGGTAATCGCGCTGCTTGGTCGGGCTCATGGTCATCGGCCAGACCCAGTTGCACAGCGTGAGCGAATCGTGCAGCACGTCGGTGACGATGGACCACCAGCAGAAGTTCGCCTTGTGATCGTTCATGGGCGTGTAGTTCTTGTCAGGGTCGATCGCATCGGCTCCGCCCCAGACCTCTTCGGCGATCTGCTGCTTGAGTTCGAACGGGAGGCCGCAACCCTGGAAGTTCACGGCGGAATGGATCATGTCGTCGCGGTTGAACATCATGTTGTACACGCCTCCCACCTGGCCGAAGCATTCGGTTGCGTGGTGAACGGGCCAACCGCGGTAGTTGATGAGCGCGCTGGGCTTCTGGTTGTACCAATCGGCATCGTCCCAACGCTCGGTCCATACGTGGGGGCCGTGAGCCAGATACGCGATCTCCGAGTCGTTTTGCGCCATCTTGTTGAGTACTTCAACCATGATCGTGGGATCGTCCTCGTAGATGCGGTTCCAATCGAAGAGCGCCTTTTCCTCTTCGGGCAGCACGCGATCGAAAACACCCGCCTTGATGCAGTGGGCGAAGTCGCGCCAGAGCTGCGCGTAGTTGCACCAGAGGCCGAGCTCGTCGATCGTGGTGCCGATGAGGGTATTCCAGAGGATGCCCGACTCGGTGTCTTCCTTGATCTCGGTCTGCAGGATGCCGTTCATGTACTTGAAGGGGAAGTTCGCGGCGCAGGTGTTGCCTGCGGTTGCCTTGCCGCCCAGCTCGGCGGTGCGATCGATGCGCAGATCCGAGTAGCAGTGGATCGGACAGCTGTGGCAGCCGTTCATCTTGACCGTGTACTTTTCGGCAACCTCGCCGAGATCGTAGACCGATTTCATGCAGCGGTAGCCCACGGTGTTGAGCTCGCCGGGCTTCGGCTCGCCGACATCGATGGCGCCGCCTTCGGCGATACCCCAGGTAAGCCCTTTACGGGCAGACCAGCGCGATCCCTTGTCGTAGTATTCAGCCCATTCCTGCTGGGTTTGCGGCACAACGTGGTTGTTGTTCGAACCGATGACCTCGCGCAGCATGTAATCGGACAGGTCGGCGACCGCTTGCGGGTCGGCCACGTTCACCGATCCATCGCCTTCGACGACGAGCGCCTTGCACATCTTAGAGCCCATAACGGCTCCCACGCCCGCGCCGCCCGAGTGGTTGCGCGAGTTGATGATCACCGAATAGGGCAGCAGGTTCTCGCCTGCGGGGCCGATAGTGGCCACGCAGGCCTTCGTGCTCTCCTTGCGGCAGAGCGCTTCGGTCGCCTCGCGGGTGCCCATGCCCCAGAACGGGGTCGCATCTTTGATCTCCACCTTCTCGTTCACGATGTTGAGGTACACCGGATGATCCGCTGCGCCTTCGACTACGATGGCGTCGTAACCGGCGAGCTTGATCTTCGCGCCGATCATGCCGCCGCAGTGCGCGTCGACGATCAGGTGGTCCTTGGTGAAGGTTGAAAGCGAGCAGATGGTGGTGCGCCCTGCCAAGGGAACGCCCGAAGCGGTCAGCGGCCCGACAGCGAACACGATCTTGTTTTCCGGCGACAGCGGATCGGTGCCTGCAGGAACCTCGTCGAACATGATCTTGTTCGCGAGTCCCATGCCGCCGATGTAGTGCTTGTAGGGATCGGTGGGCTCGGTCGTGATGGCCCCCGTGCTCAGGTTGACGCGCAGGATCTTCCCGGCCCATCCGTACGATTTCTGGTCAGCCATGTTGTCATCTCCAAATCTCTTGGGTCCTGTGTTGTGCAAGGCTCTTCGAGATATGGGCAGCATGGACGAAATTCGTCTTCCGACAGTGTGCGTTTCGCCGAAAATCGAGCATACCCTCTTTGAGGGTAATCTTCGCGATCTGCGCTTTTACTCCCAAAGAGGGTAATGGCCGAAAGGCGAAGATCCCATACTCGCACCTGTTGTGCAAGGGAGAGCTTCGAGTTCTAAGGGAGGATGGGAGTCCGGTTTGCGGGCTCCGACACGTATAAACGACACTCACAGACGAGTACGTGAGGGGAGTAGAAAACTATGACCGATATCAATCTGCAGGATCAGGATCCCCGGCAGCAAGAGTCCAAGACGGATGCTGCTGTAGGAACCGAGCACGCGGAAGCCGCGGAAGCGAAACCACGCAAGACGATCACCCGTCGCCAAGTTCTCGCTATGGCGGGATGCGGTGTCGCCGGTTTGGTTATCGGAGGCGTCCTGGGAACCTGGGGCGTCACGTCCGAATCGATCGCTTCGGGACGCATAACCATTCGCACCACGCCTACCAAGATGATCGTGACCGATCGCGCCCGCTGCTCGGGCTGCCAACGCTGCGAGATGATGTGCACGCTCAAGAACGACGGCCGCGTCTGCCAGAGCATCGCGCGCGTTCGCGTGTGGCCGAACTACCAGTTCGGTGCCAGCCCCGACACGGTGGACGGCATCTACGACAACTGCCAATTCACCATTGAGAGCTGCAAGCAGTGCGAAGATCCGCAGTGCATGAACTACTGTCCGGTTCACGCGATTCGCAGCGACGAGGAGTCGGGCGCCCGCGTGGTCGACACCGAGACGTGCATCGGCTGCGGCATGTGCCATGCGGCCTGCCCGTGGAATATGCCCGTCGTCGATTCCGAAACGGGCAAATCGACCAAGTGCATCTCGTGCGGCCGCTGTGCCGAGCAGTGCCCCAACGGTGCCATCAAGTTCATCGACTGGAAGGACATCGCCGATCAGGTGATCGCGCAGGGCGTGGTCTCGACGGCGACCATCGTGTAGGCGGCCGAAAGCCGCATGGCGGAATGCGGGTTGGCGACGATGCGGCCTTCGGGGCGCATGGACGAAGCCCGAGATACGGAAGAAGGAAGACGATGCAAGACGAAGCGGTGTTCTCGATACTGTCGAAATGCTTTGCACCGGTCGAAAAAGCAGAGTGGGATGCCATTTCGAAGCCGGCGCAGTGGGCCGATTTTCTCAACGGCGCCCGCCGTGCGTTGCAAGACGAGAAAACGTTCGGCTATCAGACGAGTGCGGTCGAGCGACTGGGGAGGAAATGCCCGTTGCAGGAATTTCTCGAAGCCGGTGAGGTTCGCGCGCTGTTCGCGCCGCCAACGTATAGCGAGAAGCAGACGTTTGCTGCGCGCCATTTCGTCGGGGGGCTGCCCCAATCGGCGGTTCCGGTCGAGTCGCTGTATCGCAGATGGTCGTCGAATCCTCGCAACGAGGCGCCGTTCTCCCACAAGACGGGACTGTACGGCAGCGATTCAGCGCTCTACATGGCCGAGGTTGCCGAACGGTTGGGACTCAGCGTTCCCGATCGGTTCGCGGCTTGCCCCGACCATTTGGCGCTCGAGCTCGATCTTGTTTCGGTGCTCATCCGTTCCGGCATGCACGTCGAAGCGCGGAGGTATCTGGCCGAGCGCTTCGAATGGCTGACGGCGTTCAGGCTTCGCCTCCTCGGCTTGGGAGACGATGCCGCCTTCTACATCGGACTCGTTGATGTGGTCTTAGGCATAAGGGCACAGCAGGGTCTGGGCGACGAAGAGAATGCACGGTCCGACCGCGCGATGGCAAGCGGCGCGGTCTCATAGAAGGGATACTATCATGTCAGAAAATGCGATAACCAGGCGAAGCTTCCTGGCCGGCAGCGCGGGTGCGGTCGCACTTGCGGGATGCGCCGGTGTTCTAAGCTTCGATGCCTGGTCGCAGGCGCATGCCGAGGAGTCGGATGCCGGGGGTCAAACCTATACGGCGCATTCGCTGTGCAACGCCTGCTCGACAAAATGCGGTTTTACGGGCTACGTGGTCGATGGCAGACTCGCGAAGCTTTTGGGCGATGCCGACCATCCGTATGCGAAAGGCAAGCTGTGCGCTCGCGGGTACGGCTATTCCCAGATCGCCTATTCGGCCGATCGGCTTACCGATCCGCTGAAAAAGAACGAGGACGGAGAGTTCCAGGCGATCAGCTGGGACGAGGCGTACGCCGAAATCGCCGAAAAGGTGAAGGCGATCATCGGTTCGGACGGCCCCGAAGCGCTCGCCGTCGTGCACGATCCGCGCCCCTCGGGCAAGTACTACGCCAAGCGGTTCATGAATGCGCTCGGCTCGGCGAACGTGTACACGCACGGTGCTGCCTGCAACCTTTCGAAGGAGAGCGGTTTCACCCAGGTGATCGGTTCGGGCAACTACGAATCCGATGTGGCCAACTCGAAGATGACCATGTTCATCGGGCGCAGCTACGCCGACGCGATCCGCCCGAGCTCGGTTATGGCGCTGCAGGAGGCGCACGAGCGCGGCGCCCATATCGTGCTCGTCGATCCGCGCTGCTCGAACAGCAAGGTCTTCGCCGACGAATGGGTACCCATCAATCCCGGTACCGATTTGGCGCTCGTGCTCGCGATGGCCCAGGTGCTCATTCGCGAGGGACGTTACGACAAGGCGTATGTGGCCGAGCACTCGGTCGGGTTCGACGAGTGGGCGGCTTCGATCGCCGATCACACCCCCGAATGGGCCGAGAAGATCACCGGCATCCCGGCGACGACGATCGCGCGCCTTGCGTTCGAGTTCGCTGAAGCCGCCCCCGCGGCTTCCATTGAGCCGAGCTGGCGCGGCGCGTTCGGCTGCTCGTATCAGAATTCGGGGGAGACGGCGCGCGCCATCGCGTGCTTCAACACGCTGCTCGGCTGCTGGAACCAGGAAGGCGGGGCGCTGTTCACCTCGAGCGTTTCTGCGGGAGAGCTCGACGAAGCGAAGTTTCCCGCCGTGCCCAAGCCAGCTGGTAAGCAGCTCGGCGCTGCCGAGTATCCGCTCGCGCTTTCGAGCATGGGATCGAACCTCTATGCGGCCCGCATGGCCAAGGAAGGCGCGCTCAAGGGCATGTTCTTCTACAACTCGAACATGGCTGCAGGCTACTCCAACACGGCGTACCTTGCCGAGGCGCTCGGCAGCCTCGACCTGTGCGTGGTCATCGACGTGCAGATGTCGGAAACGGCCCAGCTGGCCGATTACGTGCTGCCCGACACGAGCTATCTGGAACGCCTCGAGCTGCCCGAGTTCATCGGCGGCACGGTGCCCTGCGTGGCGCTGCGCGATCAGGTGATCGAGAAGGTGCATCCCAACACGAAGCCCGTCGACGAGATATTCACCGAGCTCGCCGAAGCATGCGGCGTTGGTGAGTACTTCCCGTTCACGGTCGAGGATTTGGCCGATGCCCAGCTGCAAAGCGTCGGGCTTTCGCTCGATGCGCTCAAGACGACGGGCGTGGCGTACTTTCCCGATAAGGCCTTCACCTACGGGAAGGTTCCCAAGTGGAAGACGCCGACCGAGAAGATTCAGTTCACGAGCGAAGCTGCGGAAGCGGCGGGGTTGCCGGCCGGCCCGGTGTGGATGGAGCCTGCGGTGATGCCCGCCGGCACCCAGCTGAGGCTCATAGGCGGCAAGCAGGCCGTACACAGCCATACGATGACGGCCAACATCGAGGATCTCATGCAGATCACGAAGGACTACGACCTCACGCGGGTGTGGATCAACGCCGATGTGGCCGCTCAGCTCGGTATCGCCGACGGAGACGAGGTCGAGGTGTCGAACAGCGAGCATACGGGCACCTGTCGTGCGAAGGTGACCCAGCGCATCAATCCGACGGCGCTTTTCATGCCAAGCCATTACGGCTGCTCGTCTCCTGAGCAGCATACGGCTTACGATGTGGGCCTTCGCCAAATGGACTTCGTGCCCTTCCACCTCGAACCCGTATACGGGGCGGCGATGACCCAAGAGGCGATCGTCTCGGTGAAGAAAGTAGGTGCATGATGGCCCGTTACGGAATGCTGATCAATACCAAGAAGTGCATCGGCTGCTATGCGTGCCGCGTGGCGTGCCAGCGCCAGAACAAGCTGCTTTCTGACGAGGCGTTCATCCGCTACGAGGAGAAGGAGACGGGCACCTATCCCGAGGTGGGCGTTGAGACGGTGCCTTTGCAGTGCATGCACTGCGAGGACGCGCCGTGCGTTTCTGTGTGCCCGACCGGTGCAGCCTACAAGGGCGCCGACGGCATCGTGGGCGTCGA
Source organism: Raoultibacter timonensis (assembly GCF_022845715.1). Taxonomy (NCBI): domain Bacteria; kingdom Bacillati; phylum Actinomycetota; class Coriobacteriia; order Eggerthellales; family Eggerthellaceae; genus Raoultibacter; species Raoultibacter timonensis. The sequence continues at coordinate 3,615,288 of NZ_AP025564.1, read as the reverse complement.
TCACGGACGCTGCATCGGCTGCAAGTACTGCATGGCCGCATGCCCCTACCAGGTTCGCGTGCACAACCATGAAACCGGCACCGTCGACAAGTGCCGCTTCTGCACGGTGAGCGCGGCCGAGACGGGCACGAAGATGTCGACGTGCGTCGAGGCGTGTCTGACCGGAGCCCGGCTGTTCGGCGATCTCGACGATCCCGACAGCGATATATCCAAGGCAATCGTGAGCGACAACGCCCAGCCTATCGCGGGCAGCCTCACGAAGGCCAAGATCTTCTATGTGAGGTGATGAGCGATGTCTTTCGAACCTATCTGGGGTGCCATCATCGCGTGGTATCTGTTCCTGGCGGGTCTCGGCGGCGGGGCGTTCGCCACCTCGGCCTTCCTGGGGTGGAAGCACCCCGAAGCGGTCAATATGCGCAGGATTGCGCACATCATCGCGCCCGTCGTGGTGATCATCGGCTTGCTGCTGCTCATGGTAGACGCCGAAGGCGGCTTGCATAACCCGCTGCGCTTTGCGCTTTTGCTCACCAACTTCGGTTCCGTCATGACGTGGGGCGTCGTGTTCCTCGCGGGATTCGTCGTCATAGCGCTCGTCGCCGTGCTGCTCGACTTCCTCAAGCGGTCGATTCCCGTGTGGCTCGACATCGTGGGGACGGTGTTCGCGGTGTGCGTGGCCATCTATACCGGTGTGCTCCTGGGCGTGTGCAAGACGTTCCCGCTGTGGAACAACGCGCTTCTGCCCATCCTGTTCCTCGTGTCGGCCATGTCGGCGGGCGCTGCGGCCGTGCTGCTTGTTTCGGTGTTCCGCCATGCCGACGAGTTCAACATGGTGGGTGTGCTCAAGAAGTTCCACTTCTGCTTCCCGATCATCGAGATCGTGCTTCTGGCCTCGCTCATGTTCATCACGTCGTTCAATTCGGATGCGGGTTGGAACTCGGTTATGAGCCTGCTCGTGGGCGAGCACGCGCCGCTGTTCTGGATCGGGCTCGTGGCGGTCGGCCTCGTGATCCCGACCGTGCTCGAGACGTGGCTTCTGTTCTTCAGCCCGAAGGAATTCGAGGAGAGCCGCAAGGCCCACTACCTGTCGGCTGCTTCCGACGTGGGCGTGCTCGTCGGCGGCTTCCTGCTGCGCTACCTGATCGTGATCGCCGCATTGCCGGTGACGATCGTGGTGCCGATGCTGTAGGTGAGCCGCGTTCGATACGAGCTTGCGGATCGCGAAGCGTTGCGGGGTTCGGCGGAGCTTGACGCGAGGCATCCGGCTTGAGCTGAACCTGCGGATCGCAGAGCGTTGCGGGGGCCTGCACCATGCGGGCTCCCGCGCTTTTCGGGGCCGTTTCGATCGGGCTTACGCGGCGATTGGCGCCGCTGCCGGCCGCAAGCCCGCCGATGCAACCAACGGTTTGGCCAACCATGCTGGCTTGCGATGATCAAATGACGTAGAATTACCCGTTGCCATACAGCCAAGCGGAGACTGCATGCGGAATCGTTTAGAGCAGGTACCTCACAAGGGAGATGATCATGGCAGCCGACGAGCAGCTGCATAATGCAGCATCGAAAGGCGACGACGACTTTCGGATAGTCACCGATCTACTCAACCTCAGCGTGAGCAAGCACAAAATAGACGAGCATTTCACGCTTGTTTGGGCAAACCCCTACTTCTACAAGTTCATCGGCTTCCCGAAAGACGAGTACGAGGCGCTGTTCCACAACCTTCCCGACCTGTATTATGCGAGCAATCCTGAAGACCTGGCGGTCATAACCGAGCATGTTCTCTATGCCCTTGAACATGATACGGGCGGATACGAGTGCGTGACGCGGTTGGCCCATAAGAGCGGCAAGCTCATGTGGGTCAAGTTCTCGGCAACGTTTCTCGATGAGTACGTCGATGGATACCAGCTGTCCTATACCGTCATGACGGATGTGACCGAGCTCATGGAAGCCCAGGTGGAGCTCGAAGCGCAGAAGCTCGCTTTGGAGGAGGCCAACGCTGATCTCGAGCGGCTCGCCTTCGTGGATTCCGTGACCGAGGGGTACAGCCAAACGCGGTTCAATATCGAGGCGGCACGCCGTATCGCGTGCGCGGGAGCGGGCGCCTTCCAGCTCGTTTCGCTCGACATGAAGAAGTTCAAGCTGCTCAACGATATTCAGGGCATCGAGATGGGCAACGAGGTGCTGCGGCACGTTCATGCCATGCTGAAAAAGCACTTGAGGGCAGGGGAGCTGCTCGCGAGGATCTCGGCGGATACGTTCAACCTGCTGCTCGAGGCGGCGGACGAGGCGGAAACCATCGAGCGGCTGACCGGGATGGTCGCCGACATCAACCGATTCAACGAGGGGCGCACCCATCCGTACTACCTCACCATGTCGATGGGCATCTACCGCATCGACGATCCGGCGTTGCCCATCACGAGCATCCGGGACCGCTCGAACGTCGCCCGCAACGCGAGCAAGGCCATCGCCACGGCGCAGCATTTCACCTACGTGTTCTACAACGAGATCGACCGCCAGAAGCTGCTGCGCGAGAAGGATATGGAAAACCGCATGCATCTGGCGTTAGGGGATGACGAATTCGTGATCTACCTGCAGCCGAAACAGCGGTTGGAGGATGGCGAGATTGGGGGAGCCGAAGCGCTCGTGCGCTGGATCGATCCCGTGAGGGGGCTAGTGCCGCCCGACGAGTTCGTGCCGTTTTTCGAGCGCAACGGGTTCATCATCGAAGTCGACCTGTACGTGTTCGATCGGGTGTGCGCCATGCTGCGTCGCTGGCTCGACGAGGGAAGGCCGGTCGTTCCCATCTCGGTGAACATGTCGTGGGCGCATTTGCGCAACAACGATTTCCTCGAGCCGTACGACCGGATTCGGGCGCAGTACGACGTTCCCGCTGAACTGCTCGAAATCGAGTTGACCGAAACCATGGTGTTCGCAAACCCCGAGCTGCTCATCGGCGTTATCGACGACATCCATCGCCACGGGTATCGGTGCTCCCTCGATGATTTCGGGAGCGGGTATTCCTCGCTCAACGCGCTGAAGGATATCGATGTTGACGTCCTCAAGCTCGACCGCGCGTTCTTTTCCGACGAAGACGCCGACAACGAACGCGAATGGAACGTCATCTCGTCGGTCATCGACCTTGCGAAAAAGCTCGAACTCGAAACGGTGGCGGAGGGCATCGAATCCATCAAGCAGTCGGCCATGCTCAAAGAGATAGCGTGCGACATGCTGCAGGGCTACGTGTTCTCGCGTCCCATTCCCATCGAGGAGTTCGAAGCGCTGCTCAGCAGCGGGAAAGAGGAATAGATCCGCGAGCGGCCTCATGGCGATTGCAAGGTGTGCGCCAAGCAGGTTTCCGGGCGGATTTGGGGTTGGCGCCGTGCAGACTGTCGGACGGGTTCGGGGTCGGCGACGCGCAGGTTGTGGGGCGGGTTCGATGTCGGCGCCCGCAGCCTGCTTGCCCGCGTCGACCATGCCGGTTTGGTGGCGTTGGCAACGGACTGGGCTTTTGCGGGTTTTTGCGCATTGTGTTGCATCGAAGGCGGAACCGTCCGAACCGCCCGGGGCTTCCACCTGCGCATACGCAAAAGATGTCTGTTCGGCTCCGGCCCGGCCGTCTGAAAACGCCTCCGAAATGGCCCCAAACGCAACATAAAGCGTAAAAACCTGCAAATCGAGACAGGTCGGCCGTGCGCGCGGCGGGGGAAAGCGGGCTGGAGTTCGATCTGCGCGGCGATGCGGTGCGGTGCGGGCGAACCGCATCGCCGTGTGGCTGAGGCCGGCTTACGGTTCGACGATGTTGAAGAAGAACTCGAAGGCCGCCATGTGCTCGGTCAGCTTGGCGATGACGTTTGGGTCTCCTTCGACGCGGATCGCTTTCTGGGCCTCCTCGTCGCGGTTGAGGATGGCGAACATGCCGAGGCGCTCCATGGTGAGCGTCGCATCGGCGCTTTCGTCCTGCACGCCCCTCTCGTAGAGCACCACGCCCGAGCGCACGACGAGCAGGTACGTTTCCTCGTCGGTGAAGGCGAGGTTGATGCGCAGATCGAGGTCCTGCGCCGCGTTCGCGTCGATGAGGATGCCCAGGTAGTCGAGCATCATGGCCGGTTCCATCGCGCGTTGGATGTCGGCCGAGCCGGTCGTGCGGTACTTCGGGTCGTCGTCGACGCCGAACCGCAGCTCCTTCGCGCCGGTGAGGTAGGCATTTCTCCAGGTGCCGGATTCCGCCGCGTAGCCCAGCTGCTCGAGCGCGTCGGCGCACAGGAGGCGCGCCGCCTCGTTTGCGGGATCGGCGAACACGATGAGGTTCGTCACCTGGGCGACCCACTGGTATTCGCCTGCCTCGAAATCCTGTGTTGCACGGGCGAGCACGGCGTCCGTATCGCCGAAGTACTCGACGAACTTCTTCGCGGTGTCCGCAGGTGCAAGCGGGTGCAGGTTCACGGGGTTCGCGTCGTACCAGCCCATGTACTTCTGGTAGACGGCCTTCGCGTTGTGGCGCACCGTACCGTAGTACTGGCGCGTATACCAGTTCTTCTCGAGTGCGGAGGGAAGCTCGATCATGTTCGCGATCTCGGTAGACGTGTAGCCGAGGTTCACGTACATGAGGGTCTGGTCGGTGATGAACTTGTACATGGCGGCCGTGCTCTCGAGGTACTCGTTCACGACATCGTTGCCCCAATGCGGCCAGTTGTGCGCCTGGAAGGTCACCTGCGCCTCGGCTCCGTAGCGGGCCTTGGTCTCCATGAGGTAGTTCGCCCACGCGTTGCCGTCGCGCACCTCGGCGCCGCGCAGAGTGTAGAGGTTGTGCAGGGTGCCCGTACAGTTCTCGGCCACCCAGAGCGCCTTGAGATCGGGGAACCACGTGTTCATCTCGGCGGGAGCCTCGGTGCCGGGCGTCATCTGGAACTCCATGGTCACGCCGTCGATCGTGCGCACGTCGCCGGTTGCGACGATCGTATCGGTGGGGGCGATGTAGGAAATGCTGCCCTTCGACTGGCCCATCCCGATGCCGATGCTCAGGCTTCCCTGCGGCCCCGGATCGAGCATCACCCCGTACTGGTAGCTTGCGCGCCTGCCCATCGCGTTGCCGGCGTAGACGTTCTCGGCCACCGCATGCTCGGCGAATCCCGCAGGCACGATGATGGGGATCGAGCGCTCGGCCACTTCCTCCTCGCTGACGATGCCCTTGATGCCGCCGTAGTGATCGACATGGGGATGGCTCATCACGATGCCCGTGACGGGGCGACTCCCGAGGTTTTCGGTGACGAGCTCGAATGCGGCGCGGGAGCATTCGACGCTCATGAGCGGATCGAACACGATCCAGCCGGTATCGCCTGCCACGAACGTGATGTTGGTCATGTCGTAGCCGCGCACCTGGTAGATGCCTTCGACCACTTCGAAGAGGCCGTACAGGTGGTTGAGCTGCGCGTTGCGCCACAGGCTCGGGTTGGCGGTAGCGGGCGCTTCGGCGGGCGAGCCGTCGGCTCCGTCGAGAAACGCGTAGGCCTTCTGGCTCCAGACCACCTTGCCGCTCTCGTCGGTCAGTTCGAGCGTTTCGGGCGCTGCGATGAGGTTTCGGCTGGCGAAATCGCGTTCGCGCTCGTCGGAAAAGTCGAGGAGGGCGTACACGGCCTCGTTGGCGTCGGCGGTCATGGCAGAGGCATTCTTCTGCGTGTCGTCGGGCGGGTGGGAAAGCGAAGCGGCTCCCTGCGAGCCGTCGGTGCTGGTTGGGGCGGAGCAGCCGCAGGCGGCGGCTCCGGCTGCAACGAGCGCTCCAGTTGCGAAGGTTCCTGTGACGAACGTGCGGCGGTCGAGCGAGTTGTTCCGGTTCATAGGCAAACCCCCTTTATGTCTATTCTCGCATACTGCCGTGCGGTATTAAAGAGAAATGTATTACCTAATAGTGTCAATCCCCGGGAGCGCGGTTGGTGCGCTCGCCCGACCTCGGGCCGATCACCGGGCGCACCTCCTATCGAGCGCGAATGGCGAGGCGCTGCCTTTCTAGCTGCGGCGCTTGGCGATCAGGCGGATCCCCGCGATGAGGGCAGCGAGGATCGCGGCTCCGGCCACGGTGGCGAACAGTCCGGGCAAGAGGCCGTCTCCCGTGGCGGCAAGGTTTCCTCCCGTGGCGGCAAGGCTGCTGCCTTTCGTGGGGTCGGGGCCTCCGGAAGCACCCTTTCCGATGGAGAAATCGAGCGCGAGCGAACCGGTGAAGGAGGCCGCCTCCGGCGCCGAGAACTCTACCCGATAGGTTCCGGGGGCGGTGGGCGCCTGGGTAGTGGGGCCGAAGGCGCTACCGTCGGAAGCAGTACCGGTGTAGGTGATGACAAAGGGGCCGTTGTAGGTCTCGGACTGATTGCTCAAGGGGGACAGATAGGTCGCCTGCGGCGAACCGGTGTAGCTCTGCTGCGGTTCGCCGTTGTAGACGAGGTCCGTCGCAGCCTTGACGCCGGCGATCGTGGCGCTGGGCTTCGTCACGTAGCTTACCGCCACCTGGACCGCGCAATCTTCGTAGTTGCCCATGTCGGTGATCGCTACGGTCACGGTGTCCTGCACCGATCGGCTCGCCCTGTCGTTTGCGGTGAGCGTCAGCTTCCCAATTGCGGGATCGACGGCAGCGCTTGCCAGTCCGGTTTCTGTGAAGCCGGTTATCGCATACGAAGGTCCGCCGTTGAGGTCGCTTGGCAGGCCGATCATGCTTGCGAGGTCGAACTCCATAACGCTGCCCGGTGCGTCGAACAGGGTCACGGAAGGCTGCGAAAGCGCGGGTGCGGGTGCCTTTGCGATCGAGAACTCGAAGCTGCTGGGATTGAGGGTGAACGACTGGCTTTCAGGAACCGTGAAGATCACCTGGTAGGTGCCGGCGTTGATGGGGGCGTAGGTGTTGATTTGTTGATATCCTGCGGCTTGGACCGGGGGGGAGTTGTACATCGTGCCGTTGATGCCTTTGTACTCGACGTAAAGGGGTGCGTGGTAGTCCATCTCGTCAACACCGTTGTCGGCGAGGATCCTGACCACGGGAACTCCGCCGTAGCCTTGCTGGCGCGTGCCGTTGTAGACGAGACCCGTATCGGCGCGTTTGGGAAGGGAGAGATTGTAGCTTGGCTTGCCCTCCGCCATCTGGGCGGCACCCCCCAGGGCGTCGTTCACGCTGGCCGTTGTCTCGGCGGCGTCCGCTGGTACAGCCGATGCGCCCTCCACCATCTGGGCGGCTCCCTCGGGGGCGTCTTTCGCATCTTGATCGGGCGTTTCGTCTCGAGCGTCCGCCTTGAGAAAGGCCAGCGGCGGCTCCCCGATGATGCCCTCTGGCACCGCGACTGCGGTGGCGTCGAGGTCGGACGCGTCCTCTGCATCCTGCGCAAGCGCCCCGTGGGTGTTGAGCAGGATAAACGTGGCGAAGGCGAGGGCCGCCATGCAGGTGAACAGCGCGGCCTGCGCGCGAAGGCGCGCGCGTCGGCGCGCGGGGTGCTTGTCAAGCGATCGGTCGCTGCTACGTATCATAGGGTGCTCCTTCGATGGATCTGTACAGGGTGCGTTTGGCACGGGGTGGCTTTCATGGTCGTCTCATCTGTCCGTTGCCTCGGTGCCGTCGAAAAGACCGCTTCTTGCTTCCCGATACGGGTGCGGCCGTTCTGGCTGCCCGGGGCATGCGGATTGCGGCTCCCGTCCCCAAAGCCTGCATGTTTGGTCGTATTTGGACTATACTGAGAATGAGCGAATGAGACTATCATCCAGGATGAGGTTTTCACAGGATCATGCCGGAACGCATGCGGCTGTGCGACGAGCCGCATACAGGCGCGTTCGCGACGAGGTACGATAGGGGGATTGCATGGCAGACGACTCGTGCGACGCCGAAGCCGAAAGCACCGCCGGCGGGGGGCATCGCGCCGATCTCATCCTCAGCGAGAAGTTCTCTCCCGCGGTTCTTCCCGACGTGTGCGCTCCGCGCCTGCGCGTCGTCGACGCCATGAACCGCGCGCTTCGAACGCAGCGGTTTCTCTACATCGGCGCTCCTGCGGGCAGCGGCAAGACGGTTTCTGCGTTGCTCTGGCTGCAAAGCGCGAAGCGGGAAACGGTTTGGATCGGGCTCGACCGCTACGACGATGTTCCGTCGATATTCTACAAGCAGCTGGCAACGGGCCTCTATTCCATTCAAGCGGACAATGCGGCTATGCGCGCGGTGCTCGAATCGCCTTCGTTTTCCGCATCGCCCGTCGAGCACGTGATAGCGCTGATCGCCGAGATGGCACCGCCCGAACGGCGCTACGTCCTGGTCCTCGACGACCTTCACCTCATTGCCAACCAAGAGATCGTCAAATCGCTGCCTTCGGTGCTCAATCGGCTTCCCGGTGCATGCAGCGTCGTAATGCTCTCGCGCGCCGACCTGCCCGACGAATGGGCGGAACTCGGAGGCGGCCCGGCAGTGTTTTGTGCCGACGATGTGCGCTTCACGGCCGATGAGGTTCGTGCGTACTTCGATTCGGTCGGCTTGTTTCTGACGCCCGACGAGACGCGCCTTGTGTACGCGGCCACCGAGGGATGGGCGATCGGCGTGGCGGCTCTGGCCAAATCGGGACCGTCGCCTCGGGCGAGCAGCCACTACCTGTTCGCAAGCTACTTCGAAGAGCAGGTGTGGAGCACGTGGGACGAGAATCTGCGGGCGTTCTGCTTGGCGACGAGCGTGGCCGATTCGTTCGACCCCGATCTTGCAGCGCTTCTTTCGGGCCGTGACGATGCCCGCGAGGTTATGGATAGCCTCGCTCGCTCGAACACGTTCCTCTCGCGGCTTTACGGCGACACCTACCGCTACCACCACCTGTTCCAAGATTTCCTGCGCGACAAGGCCCTTGCCGACGGCATCGACCGCGCCGCGCTCTGCAAGCGCGCAGCCGAGCACTTCCGCACGCACGGCGATTACACCCGTGCGCTGCGCTTCTGGCTCGAAAGCGGCGAGTTTCACGGCATGGATACGTATCTGCTGCTGTTTTTGTTCGAGAACAACCGCGGTTCGGTGGCGGACTACGCCGACTTTCTGCGGACGCTCGAAATCGAGTCGCTTGCCGACGACGCGTACCGGGCGTGCCCCCCGCTTCGGGTGCTCGCCGCCTGGTACACGTATCTGACCAGCCAACGCGAAGCCTACGAGCACCACATGGACGAACTGTACCGCACGCTGCCCCTCATCGCCGTCTCCGATTCGCGCTTCGTCGAGTTCGTCATCCTCGCCTACAGCGTCGACCATCGGACGACTATCGTCGAGAAGGCGAAGAAGTTCTCGATGTTCAGCCGCTTCGTCAAGCGGTTCACGCCCGAGGGGCTGGCTACGGCCATCGCCTCGTTCACACACAACCTTCCGTACCCGCACCGCAGCAACCTCGATTATTCGGCGATCGCGCTCGAAGAGGGCGGCATGGATCTGCTCGGGCGCACGTTCGCGCAGCTGCTCGGCGCCGAATGGAGCTACATCTACCCGCTCATGCCGGCGTGTTTCGCCTACGAGCGCAACCGCCTTGACGAAGCGCTCGACGGGTTTGACGAAGCGTGGCGGGCTCTTGTGCCCGAAAACAAGGAGGACGGGCGCATCTGCATCCTTCTCATGCGCCATGCGGCGCTCTGGCAGATGGCCGACGACGGGGCGCAAGCCGCGCTCGAAGAGCTTTCGTCCTTCGTAGAGCAAAAAGCGCCCTATTTCCTTCCGAACCTCAAGGCGTACCGCACGAAGCTCAGGCTGTCCGATGCCGACAAGCGCGCTGCGGGAACCTGGATGGACGAGTACTTCGTAACCGATGCCGAGCGCATCGAACTCGTACGCGTATTCCAGCATTTCATAACGGCGCGCTCCCTGATCGTGCTCGGACGTACCGGCGAGGCCGAATGCCTGCTCGGCCGCTTGCTCGCGTTCGGTCGGGAATTCCGACGCCCGCTCGACGTCGGCGAGGCCGGAACCCTGCTGGCCGCCCTGCTGTGGGCGCGCGGTAAGAAGAAAGAGGCCGTCGATGCGCTCGAAGAGGCGCTCGAGGCGCTTGCGCCTTACGGGTACGTGCGGGTGGTGGCCGACGAAGGCGCGGCGATCGAGCCGGTGCTCAAAAGCCTCGCGAGCCGCGTTGCGCGATCCGACTATGCCGGACCGCTCGCCCGCGCGTTCGTGCAGGAAGCGTTTCTCGCGGCGCACGATCGCTCGCGGCGCTTTCGCGGCGTGTGCGCGAACCTCGCACGCAGCGATAAGCCGGTGAAGCTGTCCAAACAGCAGAAGCGCATTCTCGAACTGCTTGCGCACGGATACCGCAACGCCGAGATCGCCGAGCAGGCGGGGCTTTCGGTGCCGACCGTCAAGAGCCACATCCAAGCGGCTTACCGCAAGCTTGACGCGCACAGTGCTCCCGACGCTGTTCTGAAGGCGCGGGAATTAGGGTTGATCGGGTAAAACCCCGGTCCTGCAAAGGCCGTGGAGAAAAGGGCGGGCGCACACGCGTGCGATCGTCGGCGCGTGCGCCGAGAGGCGGGGCCGCGCAAACCCCCGCAAATGCAAATCCCGAGAATACAAGCAGCGCATCCATCGCGTGTTGCAGGTTCGGTGCGAACAACGCGATGGATGGCGTGCTGAAAGTCTGCGAGCGGAGATCGCTCGATTGTGCTCGATGGCTTTTACATGGTGCGGTGGCGCGACAGCCTGATTGCACCGAATGCAACGATCGAGATCAGCGCGATCAGGGATGTTGCGGTGGCAAACCCGTCACCGGTCGAGGCGAGCTTCGCCGCTTCGGTGCCCTTCGCCGACGTGGTGGACGTTGCTCCCCCGGTGCCGTTTGCGTCCGGCGTTTCCCCGGAGCCGTTTGTCCCCGGCGGAGTGGGCAGCTCTTCCGGTGCGGCGGCTTGCACGATAAGGGTACCGGGCTGGTAGGCTATGGTGTAGTTCGCGCTCTTACCGGCTTCGATGGCACCGCCTTCGATGGCTATGGGATAGGATCCCGGTGTATCGAGAGCAGCTGCAACCGACAGCTTCGGTTCTTGCGCAATCGTATCTCCGGCGGCCAATCCTTCGACCGTGTAGCTTAAGCGGGGAAGCGCCTCGCCGGCCTTCATGGTGATGTTATCGGCACGGAAGACCAAGGGGGCTTTCGTGATGGTTACCCAGCCCTCTACCCTGGTTGGATCCATCGTGTATTTGTCGGCGTCTTTGCCGCTAAGACGTGCTGCGGTGCCGGTGAATCTCTTCTCCGAACCTACGGCGGCATCCTCGGCTTTCAGATCGAGAACTGCAAAAACCTCGTCGCCCTCGACTACTCCGTACAGCTCTTGGGGCGACACGTCGACAAACGAGTTCGTTCCGTCGTACACCTTCTCGGCTTCGATCAAAGCCGTAACGTCGCCGCGTCCTATCTCGAAGTCAAAGGAAAACGATCCTGCGCAAGGAACGTCAAGGGCATTCGGGTCGTCGATGTTGGTGAACAGGTTCGGTATGGTGAAGACTGCCGTGTGCTGCCCCGGAAGTACGGGCTTGGAAGCGGAGGTGGTGGTTCCATCGCTGTAGGATACGGAGAACGGATAGGCTGCACTAGACCATTGTCGAGTGCCGTCATCGTACGAGGCTGCAAGCGCGTCGCCGGCAATCGTGTAGCCTTGTTGGGGGGTGCCGTCGTACAGGGCGTAGCGGTCTCTTTCGACGTTGAAGGAATCGACCTTGTGTACGACGCGAACAGTGAACTGGTAGATGTAGTAGTGCTGCGTGCTCTCCGTGGTGCTTTTAATCGATAGCTCCATGGAGCATGTGCCTCCCACGGTTGCCGTCGACGGGATCGAAAGCGTAAGGAGTCCCGAGGGATCCACGTTGGCTGAAAGCGGAGCTTCGGCGGTTGTTACGGAAAAGCTGAACCCTTCGTCGTCGGCAGGGGGAAGGTCTCCTCCTTTGGGCAGGTAATCGATGAGGTTGATGGTCGTTGCTTGCCCGGGGTGGATGTTTACCACGTAGCCGGGGTTGTTTTTGCCATCCGCGGCGGCGAAGGCCTGTTGCGTGCCGATCGGCGAGAGCACGAGGATGGATACGGCGGCAAGGACGCATGCAATCAGGGCGAGGCTGACGAAGCGTCGGGGGGGGGTGCGTGTTTCTAAGCGGTGTTTGCCTGGTGATATCGAGTCGGTCATCGGAGGTTCCTTTCTGTGTGCACAACGTAAAGATGGTTCGAGTTCCTATGTATGCTGCTGCGGTATCGTTGGCAACGTATCGCCAACTTTCTTCTTAACCATTCCTGCTCCTTGTCCTGGTCATACGGCTGTCTTTAAAACATGATGAAAACAATCATATAAACTATACGTTTGGCCGCAAAGGCGAACCATCATACGGTATGAGGTTTTGGATACTTTTTTATGGAATTCAGTCGGATTACCTGCTCATACCCCTGTTACGGCGTCGAGATGCGCAGCCCTTCGTCCGGTGAAGGCGCCGCCAGGGCCGAAGCGCGTACCCAAGCAGCGCGCTCGCGGCGCACGCACTATCGAAATCGCGGCGGAATGCGGCCCCGTGTTTCCGTAAACCGCTTTGGTTTCGAGCGCGCTTATCGTTTTCCCCGTTGCCTCCCAGGCAAGATGGAGTTGTGTGTGACTTGCCGCTGTATGCCGTGGGGGATTTCGCGGTTTAGGAGAGAAGGCGCGTGGGCTTCGTTGGCGGTGCAAAATGCAAAGCGCCCGGCCCGCTTCCGAGAGTCGGGCCAGGCGCTTTGCTTGGAACGCCGTTTAGCGGTCGGTCGGCTTGTTCTTGCACCGACGGTACTCCTGCACGGCGGCGACGCCCATCGTGCAGCCGAACGCGAAGAGACCGAACACGGCGAGCTGCGCGAGTCCCGCAAGGCCGTCGCCGGTCTTTGCGAGAACGGGGGACCCCGGTCCGGTTCCTGATCCGCCGGATTCTCCACCGTAGGCGTAGAACACCTTGTCGCCGGTGCTTCCCGCCGGTATGACGGTCGCTGCCTTCTGCGTGAAGAACGGGTCGGCGTACCAGGTGCCGGTATTCGGTGTCGCGGTTTCGAACGTGGGCGGCGCGATGGCCAGATCGTCGTCGAGCACCGTGTAGGAGTGCGGGTTGCTCGCGGGGTTCGTGCCGATGCCTGCGGCGTAGAACAGGGGATACTCGATGAGGCGCCACTTGGCCGAAAGGCTCTGGTCGCTGGTGGCTCCGCGCGGGAGGATCGTGACGGGCTGCGAGAACGAGTTGTCGGCATACCAGCCCTCGAACGCGTAGCCCTCCTTCGAGGGGTCGCGCAGCGTGACCGTCGTGGTGTCGTTGGTGAGCGTATCGGGGTTGTCCGAGCTGTTCGTCCCGCCGTCCAAATCGTAGGAGATGGCGTACTCGTCCTGCGACCACGCGCTGTACAGCGTCGTCTGCCCGGGGCCGGGCGCGAACGGGGGCTCGAACGGGTCTGCCAGGTCGGCGTCGGTGAACCAGCCCTCGAACTGCGCGCTCACCATCGAGGGGGCGATGTCGGGCAGGGGCATGTGCTTCGTGAGGGCGTAGGTTGATCCGCTGGGCAGAAGGCCCTCGGTGTTGCAGGTGAGCAGATGGGCGGCACGCTCAGGCACCACCGTGCCGTAGTTGACGATGAAGTACTCGTTGATGGGCAGTACCGTATCGACCGTGGGGCTGTCCAACCCAAGACGAGCCTCGACTTCAAACACCCGCGCGCCATCGTCCCCCGAAGGCGTGGGGGGCCAGTAGAGCACATCGGAGAACGGCCGCTCGTGTTCAAGCGTATGCAGTCCGTCTGTGAGGGCAAGATCCTTGCTCGTTCCGACATTGCGGCTGCCGTTCTCGTAGGTGTACCTGGAGAGGGTGATTTTGCCGAGGCACGGGTTGCCCTCAGCGTCCTTCACGGTGAAGGTCATGTTGAATTCGCAGCCATAGGGGACGAAGAATTCGTTGTGATGCTGGACGATGGTGCTGCCGTCAGTGGGCGTCAGTTCGAGCGAGACGGTCGGCACCGATCTGAGCGTCGCCGCAGCAGCGTCGGGGTCTGCGATTGCGTTCGTTTGCTCGACGCCCAGCCGCGCCGGTTGCGAGCGCACCGTCGGCACCACGCCGCTTGCGTTGATCGTCCGGTCCATCACGTCCACGCAAAAGAGCGTTCCGTTCCACAGGGTGTCGGCCGCGTCGATGACGTAGTCGGGTCCCGTTTCGCCTACGATGGGTTTCCATTCCGCATAGGCGTCGTTGTTGCTTATGTCGAGGTAGAACCACTGGTAGCTCAGGGTTTCGCCGCGTTGGGAGTGCGCGCGTACGGAAAGCGTGACGGGGTCTCCCCCGAATACGCTCGTGGTTTTCGGCTGCTCGTCGATGACGGGGGCATCGCCGCCGATCGTAGTGCCGACGATCGCGGGGCCCAAGGCGCTCGGGTTGTGCTGGTCCATGTCGTTGTAGGCCTGGAACCGCACCTGCCGGGTGTCGCCCGCCGTAAGGCCGGTTTGGCACCAGAACCTGGTCGTCTTGGCGTCCAGCACGTTTCCTTGCGTCGTCCAGCCGCCGGTGCTCGTGGGCAGCGCCACGCCGTACGCTCCGGCGGGGCGGGTGGTGTCGTTGCTCCAGGCCCAGATGATGCTGGTTTCGTTCGCGCTGTACGCAATGGGGTAGCGCGGAAGGCTCTTCGGCGCGGCGCCCGACCCGGTTCCCCCCACCACGTAGCCGATGACCAGCGGGTACTTTTTCACAGCTTCGGTTTGCCATACGGTCAGACGCACGTCGTAGGAGTATTCGTTTCCTTTGTGCTCCAGATAGTCAAGGGGGTGCAGCGAGGGGAGCGTAGTGGAGAACTGTGCGCCTTTCGTTTGCGAGGATACCCAGCTGGCGCCGCCCGACACTTCGGCTTTCCACCCCGCGTGCCCGGTAAACGACATGGCAAAGAAGATCGTCTCTTCGGCCTGCACGCCCAAGGACATGCCTCCGCCTACGGTTATGTCGAACCCGTTGGTGAACTGCGTCGTATCGGTTACGGTTACGCCCACCGACGTTTCCGTGCCCACATCGGCGGTAATCGGCACGGCGTTGGCGCTTGAGATCATGGCGCCGTTGTGCACGTTTGCGATCGTGCTCGTTTGGGTGGGATAGGTGGTGGGGTCGCCCTGCGTGTGCGGGAACACCTGGTCCATGTCGATGACCGGTATGTCTTCGGTTCCCGCGTTCGCCGCCGCTTTGTTGTAATCGTCGAGCGTCATGAGCCCGAGGGTCGCATCGTAGGTGTTGGTCACCTTATAGGCTACGTGGGTGTTTCCCGCTTTGGTGCCCACCTTTTCCTGCCCCCATTGTTTGTTGGGCTCTGCGTGCTTGTTGTACTCGTCGAGGTATTGCTGCGTGATCGTGAACTCGGGCACGTATACGTCGTACTCGTAGACGACGACCGGCACCGCCGATGTGACGACCATGTTCCTGCCCGCGTATTCCCCGTACGACAGCGAGCGCTCGACGTTGCGTTCGCGGTAGTAGCTGCCCGCGTAGTTGAACATCGCCTCGAAATCGAAGCCGCCGCCCAGCATCGCTTCGTTTCCGAAGAACCCGGCACCCAAGAGCAGCTCGGCGGACATGTTGAAGCCGCCGCCTAAGCTCCACCTGCCCTCGGTGCCTGCCGATTCGGATGACGAGATGCCGAAGGTCGTGGTTCCGATGCTCGTCTTCTCGTCGCCGAGCCTCTCGTCGCTAAGCTCGCTCCAATACGGTACGCTGGTTAAGACGGCAAGGGGCTGCGGTGCGCTCCAGCCGAACGATTTTGATTTCAGCGCGAACTTGAAGGCGTTGTTCTTGTTGATATCGCAGGCAGCGATGGTCAGAAACGTGCCGTTGTCATCGGTTTTCGCGTTGCTGATGAAGCTGGGGTCGGTGTCCTGGGTTGTGAGCTTGCCGTTTTGGTCCAGCACCCAGCGCACGTCGTAGGTGACCGTGTAATTGCTCGACCCCACAGCGCCGCTCTGCACGATGAGCTGTTCGGTGCCGATGTTCGTTTTGGCGAAGTTGCCGGATACCGCTTTGGTGATGAAGTGGTTTCGGTAGCCCGTCAGATCCATATGGTACAGCGAGGTGAAGCTGCTGTCCTTGAAGTGCGCCGCCTCCGAATCGCCCTTTTTGTTGGTGGATGAGAGCGAGAACACGTAGCCCTCCAAGAAGAGCAGATCGTTGGCCTCGGAGCGCAGGAACTTGCCCGTGGCGAGCGCTGCGGGCTCGCACATTTCGTACTGCACGTAGATATCGCTTAATGCAGATACGACGTGCGGGGTATCCCAGACGTGATGGTACCCGTTCGTCGTCGTGTCGAACGTGAACATCTGCACCAGGTTCTTATCCGATTCCATCCAGCCCACTCTGTCGCCGCTGTTGTAGGAGTTGTAGTGGCCGGCCATGATGAGCTCGGGTATGCCGTTGCCGTTGAGGTCGGTCTGCAGCGTCGAAGCGAACCGCATGCGATACGACCCGAAGTCGGGGATGTAGTAGTATACCTTCTCGAGCTGGGACCACGATCCCCCGGTCTTTCTCGAATAGATGGCCATGTATGAAGGCGTGCTGCGGAACCCGAGGCTGTTATGGTAGGTGAGCGGCAGGCTCATGGTGACGACGAGGTCGTCGTAGCTGCCGTGCGAGAACGTGGCCAGGTGGACGACGGGCATGAACCAGTCGCTGAATTCGCCGCCGAAGCTGGAATGGATGTCGCCGAGGTAGAGCGTCTGCTCTTTGACGAGTGCTCCCCTCGAGGAATCGAAGCGGTAGATGACGATGTGGGGACCTGCGGGGTAGGGGTTGTAGACGGCGAGCTCCTGGTTGCCGTCGCCGTCGAAATCGCCGCCGACCATGGCCAAGAGTCCGAGCGAACCCTCCTGTTGGATGTGCTCCATGATGAGCGGATCGTTTTTCGCGGTCAGGCCGTGGCGGGTTCTGGCCAGCGTTTGAACCCGCCCGTTCGCGAAGCGCTGCAGCTGGATGTCCTGCCCGCTTTCGCGATCGTTGCTATGGCTTGACTGATAGGTGCCCGTGTAGATGGTGTTCGAGACGATGAGCTGCTCTCCGCTATGTTCGAGCGTGCACGCGTTGTTCGCGTGGTACTGGTAATCCTTCCAGTTGGTGTCGAGGGATGTTGCTCCGAGGGTTTTGCGCGCCATGCTGTCGAGCTTCATCGAGGGTGCGGAGAGAGCCTCGAGGCTGTCTGCCACGTAGGCGCTTCCCCCGTCGTAGTCGGTTCGGTTCACGTAGCCTACGTAGA
Organism: Raoultibacter timonensis; assembly: GCF_022845715.1. Classification (NCBI taxonomy): domain Bacteria; kingdom Bacillati; phylum Actinomycetota; class Coriobacteriia; order Eggerthellales; family Eggerthellaceae; genus Raoultibacter; species Raoultibacter timonensis. The sequence goes on along the minus strand of NZ_AP025564.1, from coordinate 3,598,063 downwards.
GGTTCTGCGGGTCGAGCGTCGTGAAGCCTGCGAGGGGGTCGTTTGACGTGTCGCCGTTGAAGTCGGCGGGCACGTTTTGCACGTCGAGCTTGAAGTCCTTGTAGGAAGCCGGATCGGAAAAGTAGTTCTGCGGACTGGCCTGCGATTGCGCGGTTATCGAGTCGTCGGCCGACGCGGTTTCGGCTGTATCTTGCTCCGGCTCGTCGGCGTAGGCGCTCGGGATCGTCGGGTCGAAACCCAAGGAGGCAAGCGAGCAGGAAAGCGCCAAAACACCTGTTCCCGCTACGAAAGTACGCCTTGACAGCTCCATGCTGCCGTCATGTTTCTCGGGCATATGCCCTCCTTGCCATATGAGGTGAATTTCATATCAGTACAGTCGAATATACGTGTTCTTAGGCGGTAGCACCATCATACGGTATGAGGTTTTGGGCTATACTTTCGTTTGTCAGCACGAAAAGCAGGGCGAGAGGACGGTGCGTCGGTCATGGGTCGGAACGGTCGCGATGGAAGGGGCGCGCACGTGCCAATCGGGAGCAGGGATCCTGCCGTTGGGCCTGCGAGCCCGCAGGCCGATCTCATCCTGAGCGACAAGTTCGAACCGGCTGCATTGCCGGACGTCTGCGCACCGCGCTTGCGCGTCGTCGATGCCCTCGACCGCGCCGCGCGCAAACGCTACGTCTACATCGGCGCTCCAGCGGGCAGCGGAAAGACGGTATCGACGCTTTTGTGGTTGCAGAAGACGAAGCTGCCGGCGGTTTGGATAGGCCTCGACCGCTACGACGACGTTCCCTCGATGTTCTACAAGCAGCTTGCAACCGGGCTGTATTCCGTCCAGCCTGAAAACGCGGCCATGCGCGAGGTGCTGACCAGCCCGTCGTTCTCGCTTTCTCCCGTGGAGCACACCATCCGCCTCATAGCCGAGATGCAGCCGCTCGATCACCGCTGCGCGCTCGTTTTCGACGACCTTCACTTCATCGAGAACCGCGAGATCGTCAAATCGCTTTCCGTTGTTTTGAAGCGCCTTCCCAAGGCGTTCGTCTTGTTTTTCCTGTCTCGGCGAGAACCTCCCGACGAGTGGACGGCGCTCGGCATCGACCGGGGTCCCGCTGTGTTGGATGCAGGCGATCTGCGGTTTGCCGCCGATGAGATCAGAGCCTACTTCAAATCGCTCGGGCGCTCCCTGTCCGTCGACGAAAGCCGCATCGTGCTTGCCGCAACCGAGGGATGGGCTATCGGTGTGGCGGCGTTGGCCAAGTCGGGCCAGGTGACAAAAGGAGATAGTCGGTCTTTGTTCGGCGATTTCTTCGACGAGCAGGTGTGGAGCACGTGGGATGAGGATCTTCGGAGCTTCTGCCTTGCCACGAGCGTGGCCGGCGAGTTCGACGCCGAGCTTGCCGAGATACTATCGGGTCGCAGCGACGCGGCCGAAATCATGGACGAGCTCGCGCGCTCGAACACGTTTCTCATGCGGCTTTCCGGCAACTCGTATCGCTACCACCACCTCTTCCGCGATTTTTTGCAGGATAAGGCGCGCGAGAACGGTACCGATCGGACGGCGCTCTGCAAGCGCGCAGCCGAGTATTCGCGCGCACGCTTCGACTATACGCAAGCGTTGCGGTTCTGGCTGGAAAGCGGCGATTTTTCCGGCATGGACACGTACCTGCTGCTCTACCTCTACGAGAGCAGATCGGGCTCGGTGGCCGATTGCGCCGATTTCATGCGCACGCTCGCGCTGGACGAGCTTCCCGATCATGCGTACCGTGATTGCCCCCCGCTGCACATCCTCGCGCTGTGGTACGACTACCTTACCGGACAGCGGGAGCGCTTCGAGCATCATCTCGACGAACTGTACCGCGCGCTGCCGCGCATCGCCGCGTTCGATTCGCGCTTCGTGGAATCGGCGACGCTTTCCTACAGCATCGACCACCGCACCACCATCATCGACAAGGCGAAGCGGTTCTCGAAGTTCGGCCGTCTGATCAAGCGCTTTACCCCGAACGGCCTCGCCACTACGCTGGTGTCGTTCACGCAGAACCTTCCGTACCCGCACCGCAGCAATGTGGACTACTCCGCCATTGCGCTTGAGGAACGGGGCATGGAGCTGCTGGGCGCGACGTTCGGTCCGCTTCTGGGAACCTAGTGGGGCTATATCCAAGCGCTTATTCCGGCGAGCTTCGCGTATGAGCGCAACCATCTCGGCGAAGCGCTCGACGGCGTGCTCGATGCCGAGAGCGCGCTCATCCCCGAAAACAAAGCGGACGGGCGTATCTGCATCGGCATCATGCGCCACGCGACGCTCTGGCAGATGGGGCGGAAGGACGAAGCGGCTGGAGCCATGGCTTGCCTTGAAGCGTATGTGGAAAGCGACGCCCCGCACTTCCAGCACAACCTGCTGGCGTACCAGGCGAAGCTGGCGCTGTTCGACGCCGACGCGCGCGTTGCCCGCGAATGGCTCGACGGGTATTTCGTCGACGTTGTCGACCGCATCGATCTGGTTCGCGTGTTCCAGCATTTCACCACGGCGCGGGCGCTCGCCGTGCTCGGCCGCGTGGAGGAATCCGAGCATCTGCTGAAGGCCCTGCTGGAGTTCGGGCGCGGTTTCTGCCGCCCGCTCGACATCGGCGAGGCAGGCGCGCTGCTCGCATCGCTTCTGTGGGCATGCGGGAGGAGGGAGGAAGCGCTCGAGGCTCTTGCCGATGCGCTCGAGGTGCTCCAGCCCTACGGGTTCTTCCGCGTTGTCGCCGACGAGGGGGCGTCGATCGAGCCGGTGCTCAAGAGCCTGGCATCGCATATCGCGCGGCCCGATTACGGCGGACCGCTCGCTCGCGTCTTCGTGCAGGAGACGCTTTTGGCCTCCCACGATCGGGCAAAGCGCTTCCGCGGGGTCACGGCAAACCTCACCGCGAACGACAAGCCCGTCAGGCTCTCGCGCCAGCAGGCGCGCATGCTGGAGCTTCTGGCCAGCGGGATGAGCAACGCCGAGATCGCCGAGGAAACGGGGCTCTCCATTCCCACGATCAAGAGCCATACGGCAGCCGCCTATCGCAAGCTCGACGTGCACACCGCCATGGACGCCGTGCTGAAAGCGCGGGAACTGGGCTTGATCGGGTAGCCTTTCGCGCGAGGATCCGGGTGGAGATCAGAGTGGGGATCAAAGGGAGGATCCGGGCGCGGACCAGGGCGGGCATCGGCTCTGGCTCTAGCGGCCCACGGCGCGTTTCGCCGCACTGTGAACGATGATCCGCATACTTGGTGCTCCTGTGTGCATTGCCCGAAACCTCTTGGCCTGCTATTGAAAACAGTTATCATTAGTAACAATACAGCAGATTATCTATGCGAGGTGGCTGTAGGGCGCCTCGCACCGAAAGGAAGGGATGGGCAATGGACCAAAAAGTCTATGAGCTTCTGAACGATCAGATCAACAAGGAACTGTACTCGGCGTACCTCTACCTGTCGTTTGCGGATTACTACGAGGACGAGGGCCTTACCGGGTTCGCGAACTGGTATATGATCCAAGCTGCCGAAGAGCGCGATCATGCGTTGATCTTCCGCAACTACCTGCTCGACAACAGCTGCAAGGTCCAGCTCAAGGCCATCGACCAGCCCGATAAGACCTTCTCTGCCTACATCGAGCCCCTCGAGGCTGCGCTTGAGCATGAGAAGTACGTTACCTCGCTCATCAACGACATCTACAGCGCCGCCCATGACGTGAAGGATTACCGCACCTGTAAATTCCTCGACTGGTTCATCGACGAGCAGCTTGAGGAAGAGGCGACCGCCGACGACATGATCACCCGCATGAAGCTGTTCGGCCAGGATGCGAAGGCCCTCTACGAGCTCGATCAGGAGTACGCGGCTCGCACCTACACCACCCCGAGCCCGCTTGCGAACGCGGAATAAGCTTCTTTGCGGTGCTTGCACCGGTTGTGTGAAACGAAAGGCCCACGGCAGCGCTTGAACTGCCGTGGGCCTTTTTCGTCTCGGACGAGAAGCCGGGGTGCCGCATATTTCGGACGGTGCACGGGGCCGCTGCCCTCGTGAAAAAACGGCTCCACTATTGGCGGGGAGCGTTGACGAGTTCGATGATTTCCTGCTTGCTGTGAACGTCGAGTGCCGCGTACAGCTTTTTGGTATGGGTTCGCACGGTGTTCTCGGAGAGGTAGAGTTTTTTCGCTATGGTCGGGATGTCGAATCCGTGGGCTAGCAGCAAGAGCACTTCGCCTTGTCTTTCTGAAAAGCCCTTTTCCTTGATGAGGGCTTGGCAGGCGATGTCGACGGTGTCGATTTTCGCAGGCGTCGCGCTTGGCGGCACGTTTTCCTCCGCGCCGCCGCGCCCGCTCTTCCTCGTGATAAAGAACATGACGATCGAGCAGCCGTACAGGAGCACGAACAGAACCGCCATGATCGAGGTTTCCTCGAAGAGGAAATCGTCTCCCAAACCGCTGGCGACGATGGTTCCTATCTGGTTGGCGCAATAGAGGAGTCCCGCATACAGCCCATACATGACGGTGAGGTTCACGTTCCGTTCGGTGCTTACCGAAATGCTCTCTATGGTGAGCACAACCGAAAAGACTACGAAGGCCACGCCTCCGACATAGGGAACGATAATGCGGGCGTTTTCTCCGATGAAAGGAAAGACCAGCAGTACCGTAGTGAGGATGGGGAAGAGAATCGTGAAGGCTTTGATGGAGCTGACGTTTCGCCTGAGGCCGAGCCAGGCGATGCCGAGAATGATTGCGGCGCAGATATTTTCCGAATGAACCATAAGCGTCTGCTGCACGAACTCCATCGCGTCGAGCGGCTGATGCGAGAGCGTTGCCACGATGGGCGCCATGAATCCGATCATGGCGATGCACAGCAGCGATTTCCACGAGGAGCCGACAATGCGCCCGAACGGCTCAGCAGCGGTCGGTACCGTTCTTTTTGGTTTCTCCATGCGTCCGTGGGCGAATAGAGCAATGAGGTTCAAGAAGGCGAGAACGCTGAGGGTAAACACGATCGCTGAAGGATCGAGGGTGAGGAATGCGAGGAACGGCACCGCCGAAAGCACCGAACCGAGAACGATCTCCGTTTTCGCAGCATCGACTCCGTCGGCAAAAAAGGTGCGAGCCCAGCAAAAAAAGCTACAGGTAGTACCGATGCCCATGCAGGTGCCAGCGGCGATGAGCATGGGGGATGATTCGAGCACCATAAACCCGTTGAGCAGAATCGAAGCAAGGGCGAGTAGCACCGTGGCTGCCGTGAGCGGGTTGCGGTTGAAGAGGCAGGGAAGCTTATACGCGCCAACGACGAAAACGAGAAACGACAGCGCGTTTCCGTACGAAAGGGGCGCGCTCCACAGCGAGAAGGAATCGGGTCCAAGCGTAGTTTGCGGAAGCAGCGTGAAGCCCCAGAGGGAAAACGAGTTCATGGCAAGGAAGCAGGCAAAACCTGCACTAGCGAGTAGCGTTTTCGCTTGATTGCCCTGCATCGTGTACCTCCCTCGCGCATATGGTACCCGAAACCGCCGTCAAGCGGATGTGTTTCGAGGCCCAAATTCCGGCGCGAAGCCTAAATCACCCAATCCATGTGAACCCTGAATCGAAGGATACCTCTGTTCAAGTGAACGTCGTTTCGCCTTCCGTTTGCTAGCCTCGAAGCTGCTCGAAAGCACTGAACGAACAAGGAGGAGCACTATGGAACTGAATCGTCGGGATTTTCTTAAGGGAGCGAGTGCGGTTGGCGCGCTTGGCGCGTTGGGCGCGATGGGAACGCTTGCCGGTTGCGCTCCGGCTGCACCAGGTGAAGGCAGCTCGAGCGCGGGCGCCGAAAGCGCCGGTTCGCCGTCTGCTTTGAACGCTGAAACCGTTGCGGGCAAGCAGTGGAGTTTCGAAATTCCGCCGGAGCCCATTGCGGACGGCGATATCGCCGAGACGTTCTCCGCCGAGGTCATTGTTGTCGGAGCCGGCATGGCGGGCATGTGCTGCGCTACGTCTGCCGCCGAGCAGGGCGTTAACGTCATCGTGGTCGATGCGGGGACGAAGCCGATCTCGCGCGGCGGTTCGAACCAGGCAATCGGAACGAAGTACCAACGCGAAATGGGCGTCGACTATACGCCGAAGGACGCTCTCGAGCATGTGAAAATCGAACAGCTCGCAGGCTTTTACACGATGGACAAAATGAAGTGGTCGCGTTGGCTGCAGCACAGCGGCGAATCGATGGATTGGATGATCGACAAGATGACGTCGCGCGGCTTGAAGGTTAATCTCGAGCCGCCCTATGCCGATCCTGACGGCACGCTCGCAGCCCCGCCTTCGGTGCATAATTTCTGGAACGACGAGAACCCCATCGGCGTATTTCAGGGCGCTCCCCTGTGCGCTCAGGCATATGCCGACATTTTCACGGGCGAATATGGGCAGGAGATACACTTCAAGTCCAAGGCCGTTCAGCTTGTGCGCGAAGACGACAATACGGGTCGGGTAAGCGCGGTCATCGCGGAGCGCGAAGACGGGACTTACGCGAAGTACGAAGGGACGAAGGCGATCGTTCTTGCCACCGGTGACTTCTCGAAAGACGAAGACATGATGGCCAAGTACGCACCGTGGGCATACGAGATGTTCAAGGACAAGCTTATCTTCGGAGAAGATACCGTCGATTACGATGCAGGGATGAATTATTCGGGCCTCATGCCTGGAGCCGGCCAGAAAATGGGCCTCTGGATCGGTGCGGCGTGGCAACGCGTCTTTCCGAATCCCTGTGCAATCAACGGCGGCGTACCGGGGCCGACCCATGCCGTAATCGATAACTTCTGGGGCTTGAATCTCAACATCAACGGTAAACGTTTCCAAAACGAGAATACCAACTTTGCATTCGGCGCCATGTCTCTGCTCCATCAGCCGCAAACGACCGGTTTCGGCATTTGGGATAGCGCGTATGCCCGTACGCAAGAAGAATGGGAAACGCTCGGCTGCTCGTACGGCAACGTGACGCCCACAAAGCCTCTTACGCCCGAAGAGCTCATCGCTTCGTGGGATGCCAACGTGGAGGCCGGATCGTACTTCAAGGCCGACACCATCGAAGAGCTTCTCGACCAGCTCGAGGGGATCAACAAGGAGAATGCGCTGGCCTCCATCGAGCGCTACAACAGATTCGCCGAGCAGGGATACGACGAGGAGTACCAGGTGAACCCCGATATCCTGTTCCCTATCGGTACGCCGCCGTTCTACGGTTCGAAAACGACGGGATCGACTTTCCTGTGCGTTATGGGCGGCCTTCGCACCAACGAGAATCTGCAGATCTGCGAAGAGGACGATACGCCGATCGAGGGACTGTATTGCGTCGGTACGATGATCGGCGATTTCTTCGCTGGAACGTATAACTTCGGCTTACCGGGACAGAATCTCGGCGCATGCTGCTGCACGCTGCCCTATCTGCTTGGACGCGATCTTGCGGAGCTGTAAAGGGCGACGTTTTCCACGAACACCGTGAGCACGCATGCGCAAAACCTGTACAAGAACTGGGCATTCGCTCGCGGCAAGATTTGTTCGATCTGATCGAGCGAGAGTAGCATGCGTTGAAAAAAATCAGCCGTCCGAATCGTCGGGCGGCTGATTTGCCATGCAGGATGGGCGCTGTGCACCTATTCGCTTCTCAGCGCTTCCACGGGATCTTTTCGGCTTGCGGCCCGTGAGGGGATGAGGCCTGCCAAGAACGTGAGCAGCATACTGATCGCTACGAGGATGAGTGCCGCCTGCCATGGCAGCGACGCCACATCCTTCACATCGAAGAGCGAGTAAACGATCGCGTTTGCGGGAATGCAGGCCAGCGCCGTTACGCCGATGCCGATGGCACCTGCCACGAAGCCGACGATGAGCGTCTCGGCGTTGAACACGCGGCTGATATCGCCCTTGCTTGCGCCGATGGAGCGCAGAATGCCGATCTCCTTCTTGCGTTCGAGCACGCTGATGTAGGTGATGACGCCGATCATGATGGACGACACTACAAGCGAGATGGCAACGAAGGCTACCAGTACGTAGCTGATCATGTTGATGATGTCGGTCACCGAGCTCATGAGCGCGCCTACGAAGTCGGTGTAGGTGATCACCTTGTCCTCTTCGCCGTCGGCCTTCATCTTGTCGTTGTAGCCGTCGAGAATATCGATGATCTTCGCCTTGCTCTCGAAATCGACGGGGTAGATGTCGATGCCGGAAGGCTTGTCGAAGCTCGCGTACCCGAGCTTTTTCAGGTTGTTGTCATAGGAGTGCTCCTCGACCCTCATGAGCGACATCATGAGCTCGGTGAGTTCGGTTTCGTCCATGTTCATCTGGAAGGCGTTCTTGAACGCTTCCTCGTCGATGTGCATGGCGTTTGCCATGTTGGTAGCCATCTGGTTCATCGATTGCTGGAGAGCCGAGGTCACCTGCGACTGCAGCGATTGCGCCATAAGGTTCATATAGGTGGTCATGGTCGTTTGCACGTAGCTTTGCAGCGCGGTGGCAACTTGAGATTCGAGCTGGTCGGTGTCCACCATACCCTGGAGACCCGCCGCGATCTGTCCCTGCACAGCCGGTTGGGCGAGGTACTCCTGCGCAGTCATCGGCTTGGCGTTGGGGTCGTAGTTCGGGTTGGGCGAGCCGTCTTCGAGTACGGGGGAGTTGTTCTTGTAGAACTCCTGCACGTAGTCGGCATAGCCCTGCATGATCTGCGACATCAGCGCTGCTACTTGATCGGTGGGGATGTCGATGTCGAGCGAACCGGCGATTTCGTCCATGTTCGGCTGCGGTGCGTCGGGCAGATTGGCCGCGGCGCTCGAGAGGTCCAGCGAGTTCGACATGTCTACGGCAAGCGCGCTCTCGTCGATGACGAATGCCGATTGCAGCGCGTCGCCGTCGATGGTGAAGAGCGAGTTCATGTCGAAGCTGTTGTCCGCCTCCTCGTCTTCCTCGGTAAACGATTTGCCCGAGAACACGTCGATCGTCGGATCAGCCAGCTGGTCTTTGACGATCTTGGTGTCGGCGGCCTGCTCGATTACGTGGTCGGTCAGATCGGACGTGTAGTAGATGCCGGTCGAAAGCGCAGTGATGGTGGCGTCGGGCTTCGGCATGACGATGCCGCTGATTTTAAGGTCCTCGCCGTTGGCGACGATGTCCTTCATGTAGGCCGTGTCGTCGGTCTTGTCTTTCCAGACGCCGTACTCTTCGTCATATTGGTAGTACTCGGTAGAATTGACCAGCTTGAACGACACATCGAGAATGTCGTCGTAGGAAACCGCCATGCGGTCTTCGGGCACTTCCACATCCTCTTCCGCGGCGAATTGCTTCACCATTTCGTTCAGCTCGCCGGGATCGCGTAACCCGAGCGTGTAGAGCAGAAAGTCGCTCACGTTCCCGTTGCCGGTGAGCACGACGACCAGCTCGTCGTAATCTGCCGGCCACGAGCCCGCGACCACGTCGTACTGCTCTTCGATCAGACGCCGATCGTCGGCCATCTCGTAGAACGTATCGGTGCTCATCGACATCGACATGAGGCTGTTGGAGCTTGAATCCGACCCGAGTCCGAGTGCTGAGAACGACTTATCGGGATTCACCTGGCGCACTCCGTCTTCGGTATCGGAGCTGAATATCTGGGGCGTTACGTCGTAGGAATACTGGATGGAGTTCACGTACTGATCGATATCGCTCTGGCCGCTGTCGAGGTATTCCTTGAGCGAGGCGAGATCGTTGCTGCCGATGCTCGAGAACATGCGCGTGATCATCTTGGTCTCGCGCACTTGGCCTTCGGCTTCGCTCGAATCGTCGTCCTCGGTAACGCTTGCGGCCGAGCCCATCATCATGGAGGTCAGATCGAGCCCGGTGCTTTGTATCTGCAGCGGATACTGCGAAAGCGTATCCTCCTCGACGCTCTTGATGTAGTTGTTGACGCCGTTGGCGAGCGCGAGGATGGCGGCGATGCCGATAATGCCGATGGAGCCCGCGAACGCCGTCATGAGCGTGCGGCCCTTTTTGGTCATGAGGTTATTGAACGAAAGCGAGAGCGCCGTCAAAAACGACATCGAGGTTTTGCGCGGAGCCTTTTCGCTTTGGTGCTCGGCGATCTCTTCGAGCGTGGGGTCGTACGGGTCGCTGTCGGAGGTGATCACGCCGTCGGCAAGGTTGACGATGCGGGTTGCGTACTCTTCGGCGAGCTCGGGGTTGTGCGTGACCATGATGACCAAGCGGTCGTTGGCGATTTCGGTCAACAGCGCCATGATCTGCACGCTTGTCTTGGAGTCGAGCGCGCCCGTGGGCTCGTCGGCGAGCAGGATCTCCGGATCGTTGATGAGCGCACGTGCGATGGCAACGCGCTGCATCTGGCCGCCCGAAAGCTGGCTCGGCTTCTTGTCCATGTGATCGCCGAGGCCGACCTTCTTCAGGGCTTCGGCTGCCCGCTCGCGCCGCTCGGCGCGCGAGACGCCCGAAAGCGTGAGGGCGAGCTCGACGTTGGCGAGTACGGTTTGGTGGGGTATCAGGTTGTAGCTTTGGAACACGAAGCCGATGCGGTTGTTGCGGTAGGTGTCCCAGTCGCGGTCTTTGTACTGCTCGGTGGAGATCCCGTCGATGATGAGGTTGCCCGAGTCGTAGTGGTCGAGCCCGCCGACTATGTTGAGCATCGTGGTCTTGCCCGAACCCGACGGTCCGAGAACGGCAACGAACTCGTTGTCGCGAAACGAGATCGAGATATCGTCGAGGGCGACCTGCGAGAAGCTGGCCGTGGTATACGACTTGCGGATATCAATGAGTTGGAGCATATGGGGCCCTTCCGGCTCAGTGCAATCGTGTATGGTCAACCGGCACGGGCCGGATTCGTTTTCTGGGAACCCGCTTCGCGGTGTCGGGTTTGCGCTTTCAGCCGTGCGGCATCGGGTTCGCTCTTCCTAATTCCTCAAGAACTTGGGTTTATCCTAAACCGAACAGTTTAGTAGCTAAACTACTTTCGGCCGTGTGTGGCAAAACTACACAGATTTGTCGCTCGTTTGTAACCAAACCGAGGGATTTCTCGTCTGCTCGGTCGGCTGGCGGGCCGACGCACGGGCGGGCGGCCGTACAATTCGGCGTGGAGTCCGACCGTCAACGGTTTGGTGGTTCGAAGTAACAAAATGCTCGTTGTCTATTCAGGTTCACACGGAAACGGTCTATAATCGGCGTGTCCGACAGTGTTTCAAATAACGCAGTTTTATAAACTAAGACTATCTTCGCCAAGTTAGTGTCTGAAGCTTATATCCTGCAAACGCCCGTCGCTTCGGCGGGGGCTGGTAGGCTAAGAGCAAGCTTTAAGCGTACTGTCGGTATTCCTTTCGGCAAGGCCGGGCTTCGTGCCCGGCCTTGTTGCGCAAGACGATGATGGACGATTGCTGCGGGGGTAGCGAGACGATGAGCAGAGCAGTGGGCGACGATAGGGTGTCGCCAGGGGGGAAGAAGGCGATGGATGCCGCTTCGCCGGATGCACGGCGAATGGCGCCGGGGGGCGATGTCCCCGAGGCGCTTCGCGAAAAATTCGGGCTGCGACGGTGCGCGGGCGGCGGTTTGGTTTCGCTGTACCGTTCGCGCGAGCTGACCGAATCGACGGCGGAGGACGTCGTCGAGCTGCAAAGGCTCGGCATCGAGACGGTCTACGATCTTCGCAAGAAGGCGGAGCGCGATTTGGCGCCCGAACCCGGCATCATCGAGGAGGCGTTCGAGGTCCGCGTGTGCTCGGTCGATCTTCAAGACGATGAAAACCGAACGCGCGCGACGATGGCTTCCAACGTGAAGGCCGCATACGGCAAGCCGGGCCAGCGCATGATCGATCTGTACGGGATCATGGCTGCTCACGGCGATGCAGTGCGCACGATCGTCGGCGCAATAGCGGATTTGGAGGCACCCGTGCTCGTGCATTGCGCGAACGGGAAGGACCGTGCGGGCATCGTATGCGCGAGCGTTCAGCGCCTCGGCGGAGTACCCTACGAGACGATCGTGGAAGACTATCTGGCTACCAACGCAATGAACGAGGAGATCAACCGTCGCGATCTGCGGCGGTATGCGGGCATCATGCAGCCCGAGGACGTGGAGGTGCTTGCCGCCATGTTCGAAGCGCGTGCCGAATACCTCGAAACGTTCTTCGAGGCGATCGACGCGCGGTACGGATCGTTCGCGGCGTGGATGCGGGTCGGGGCGTAGCTCCTTGTTGCATCGGTTGTGGGGCAAACGGACGCTACCCGTCTGCCGTCTTGCTCGCGGGGCGTTGCGCCTCTCGCGCATACCCCGATTTCCCGCCGTGCCGCCGTGCAAACCGCAGACGGTAAAACAGGTAACACGAGGGTAAACGCTCGCGCATTCCCGTTTCCGAAGGCGTACACTGACGTGCAGAATCGAAACGACAGGAGGTACGGCGTTGCAGGAAGCGCTTACATGGGCCGCGGCGGGAACGGGATTTACCTTTCTCATGACGACGCTCGGGGCGGCGGCGGTGTTTTTGTTCCGCAAGCGGGACAGCGTCACCATGCAGCGGCTGTTCCTCGGGTTTGCCGCCGGCGTCATGATCGCCGCCTCGGTGTGGTCGTTGCTCATACCCGCCATCGAAGCCGCCGAAGAGGCGGGCCAGATCGGATGGATTCCCGCGGCAGGCGGCTTCGCGCTCGGGGTCGCGTTTCTCATGGGTCTGCATGCGCTTTTGCCCCACCTCCATCCCGGTGAGAAGGATCCCGAGGGGCTTCCCTCGAAGTGGAATCGGCCGACCTTGCTGTTTACCGCCGTTACGCTGCACAACATTCCCGAGGGTATGAGCGTCGGCCTTTTGTTCGCGATGGCGGCGCAATCGGGCGGAGATCCCGGCATGTTCGGTATGGCTGCCGCGCTCGCTCTCGGCATCGGCATTCAGAACGTCCCCGAAGGAGCTGCCGTGGCCCTGCCGTTGCAGCAGGAGGGTATGAGCGCGCCGAAAGCGTTCGCCATGGGCAGCCTGTCGGGGCTTGCCGAGCCGGTGTTCGGTATCCTCGTCGTGCTGTTTGCAGCGGCGATTTCGCCCTATATGCCGTGGATGCTCGCGTTTTCCGCCGGAGCCATGATGTACGTGGTGGTCGAGGAGCTGATTCCCGAAGCCCATCTCGGCGATCGGTCGAACGTCGGCACCCTGGGCGTTATGATCGGTTTTCTTGTAATGATGATCCTCGATGTTGCATTGGGGTAGAATGCCCAGAAAGCTTGTGCGGGAAAGGAAGCTCATGGAAGATTTCGAATTCGTATCGCCCACTCACTTCGTATTCGGACACGACGCCGAACTGAAGGCGGGCGCTATGCTCGCCGAGCGCGGTGCACGCAAGGTCCTTATTCACTACGGTGGCGGAAGCGCCGTCGAAAGCGGGCTCATCGATCGGATGAAATCAACGCTTGATAACGCGGGCGTCGAGCACGTTCTGCTCGGGGGAGTGCGCCCCAACCCCGAAGTGGGGCTCGTGCGCGAGGGCGTGGCCCTGTGCAAGGAGCACGGCATCGACTGGATCCTCGCCGTTGGCGGCGGATCGGTCATCGATTCGGCCAAGGCGATCGCCGTGGGCGCGCACTACGACGGCGACGTATGGGATTTCTTCGAGACGAAACGCCAGACGAACGACGTTCTGCCGATCGCCGTCGTGCTCACCATTCCCGCTGCGGGCAGCGAGGCATCGAAGAACACGGTCGTTTCGAACGATGAGCTGGGATTGAAATCGGGGTACCCGAACAATGCGCAGCGCCCGAAGCTCGCGTTCATGAACCCCGAGCTCACCTTCACCCTGCCCCCGTACCAGACGGCCGCCGGTCTCACCGATATGTTCTGCCACCTGCTCGAACGTTTCTTCGACGACGTCGGGCCGGTGCCCGTGACCGACAATCTCAACCTCTCGCTCATGAAGACCGTGCGCGCCGAGGCGCCGCGCGTTCTTGTGGATCCCGATAACTACGATGCGCGCGCGAACGTCATGTGGGCGGGCATGCTCTGCCACCAGGGCCTTGCGGGCGTCGGCCGCCACGAGGATTGGGCAACGCACGGGCTCGAGCACGAGCTCTCGGCGCTCGATCCGTCCATCACGCATGGGGCGGGCCTGGCTGTCATGTTCCCCGCTTGGATGGAATACGTGTACGGCGAAAACCCCGCCCGCTTCGCTTACTACGGACGCGAGGTGTTCGGGCTTGCCCCGACGGGGGATGTCGAGGACGATGCGCTGTCGGCCATCGACGAGACGAGGAGCTTCTTCGCATCGCTCGGCATGCCGGTCACGCTTGCCGAACTGGGCATCGGCGAAGACGATATCGAGAGCATGATTCCCACGCTCAAGGAGAACAAAGGCGAGCCGTTCGGAAGCTTCATGAAGCTGAGCATGGACGACGCGCGAGAAATATACCGGCTGGCGTTGTAGGAGGAAACCATGGATCAGCCCGGAACCGTCGAGTCTTACTTGCAGACTCTTGAATTCAAAAAGAAGAACTTCGGGGGGTGTGACGAGGAAGACGCCCTTGCAAAGGTCCACGAACTCGCTGCGCTCTATCAGACCGAGCTTGAACGGCTCGACAGACGGGCGAAGGCCGCCGAGGAGCGCGCGGCCGACTACGAGCGGCGCCAAAGCGAGGTCCGTCAGCTCATGACGGCGGCTCAGAACATGAAGGATACGATGCTCGAAAAAGCCGAAGAGGATTCGCGGCAAGCCGTCGCAAAGGCCGAGCGCGAAGCCCAGAAGCTGATCGACAACGCGGCGTCCGACGCTGAAGACATCCTGGCTAAGGCCACGGCCGACGCCATCGTGATCGTATCGGAGGCGCGGGACGAGGCCGAGGCCATGCGCTCGCAGGCCGCACGCGACGCCGAGGACGCCAGGCGGGAGCTGCAGGAAACCACAGCGGCTCTTCTCGAGGCGCAGATGCAGATCAAGTCGGATGTGAAGCGTCATACCGACACCGCCTACGCGAAGGCGAAAGTCGCAAACGACAACCTGGGCAAGATCGTGGAGATGCTCGCGGAGTTGCGCGACAGCGTTTCTTCGTAGGGTGTGTTTTCCTGTGGCGAACGGGCGCGGCGGCCCCGCTCGGAGGTCGATAGGACGGCGTCGTCACGGGCTGGATCGCAGCAACGAAGAAGCGCTGCGGCTCGCGGCTGCAGCACGGTCGCATCGGGCCTTGTTGCTACGGTGCGACGGGTTGAGCTAGTCCTTGTTGTTTCCGAGCACGGCGTTCACGATGCCCGAGACGATGCTGATAACGATGCTCGCTACGAATGCGCTGCCGAACGTGGCTATTTCGACGCCCGATTGGAATATGCCGTTGGCGAGCCATGCCGCAATGTAGAGCATAAGCGTGTTGACCACCAGGTAGAAGATGCCGAGCGTCAGTACCGATATGGGCAGACTCAAAAGCTGCATGAGTGGTTTGATGCTGATGTTGATGAGCGAGAGGATCAAGCCGAAAATGGCGATGGAGACCCATGCTTCGTTGCCGCCGACCGTATCGATGCCGGGAACGAGCCACACGGCCACGCCGACGGCGATAGCGGTGACGAGCCAGCGAATGATGAATCTCATGAATGCCTCCTATCGATGATAGCAAAGGATTATGGCACGCGGGGTTTCCGGTGTTCCGTTTGGTTTTCTACCTGTTACTTCGCGCGCCGATCATCCTGCTGCGAGGCCGCGCATGCGTTTCGCGGCCATCCTCGGCTGTTGCGTTCGGCTCGCTCGCTTGCCGCCGCCGGCATTGTTCGGGCTCTCGTATCGGCCAGCCCGCAACGCACCGGGCAGCCCGCAAGCGTGCGTTCGCGCGAAAAAAGTGCGACTTGGGTGCAAGTTTTTTCTGTCATTTTTTGCACCCGAGTCGGGTTCTTTTTAGCGCGAACTTGTTTTGAGTGTTTCAAACGGAATAAAGCGGCTTTGCGACCATCGCGTAGTTCGGCGGATTCTTTTGTGCCACAATAGCCGACATGAATACGAACAAATCAAAACAACACGGTAAGCCGAAAAGCGGCAAGGCGCACGCGAAAGCGGCGCCTCACGCAAATATCTCCCGCCCGAAGGCGGCACCCAAAGCGAAGGCAGCATCCAGCCCGAAGGCGGCGCCCAGATCGAAGAAAGCCTCGCCGCATCCGAGGGAGCGGTCTCGTCGGGAGTCGCCGCGGTCGGGCCAGCAGATGCAGGCCGTCGAACAGCAGCGATGCGCCGACGGTCAGTGGTGTCCGGTCGAGGATCGCTGCGGAGCGTGTCAGCTTTTGAGCATCCCCTACGCGCGGCAGCTTGCCGACAAGCAGGCGGCGATGGCCGAGCTCTTCGGCGGCCTGGCCGGCGATTCGGTCGTCATGCATCCCATTGCGGGTATGGACGAGCCGTTCTACTACCGCAACAAGGTTGCCTCCCCGTATGCGCCCGGCAGGCGCATCAAGCCGAAGGCTTTGGGGGGCGGCAAGGGCACCAAGGGCGGCAAGGAAGCGAAGGGCGAGAAACGCGCGGCGATGACGCGCGCGGAAAAGCACGCCCTCACGCACGAGATCCTCTGCGGCATGTACGCGGCGGGCACGCATCGCATCGTGCCGACGGACTCCTGCCTGATCGAGAACCGGATCGCGAAGAGGATCATCCTCGCAATCCGCGATCTTATGCCCGCCTATCGCATCGAACCGTATCGCGAAGACGCGAACACGGGCTTTCTCCGCCATGCGGTCGTACGGGTGGGGCATACGAGCGGCGAGGTGCTTGTGACGCTTGTGACCAACGGGCGGCAGTTCCCCGGATCGAAATCGCTGGTGCGCGATCTGGTGAAGCGGTGCCCCGAGATCACATCGATCGTGCAGAACATCAATACGCGCCAGACCAACGTGATTCTCGGCACCGACGAGATTCGGCTGTACGGCCCCGGCTTCATTCTCGACGAGCTGTGCGGGTTGAGCTTCCGCATATCTTCTCAATCGTTTTACCAGGTGAATTCTTCGCAAACCGAGGTCTTGTACCGACGTGCGATCGAGCTTGCCCAACTGACGGGAAGCGAGACGGTGATCGATGCGTATTGCGGAACGGGCACGATCGGCCTTGTCGCCGCGCGGGGCATCGGGGGTACGGGCCATGCAGCGCGGGTGATCGGCGTCGACGAGACGGCTGCGGCCATCCGCGATGCTCGCGCCAACGCGAAACACAACGGCATCGACAACGCCGAGTTCATCGCCGACGATGCGGGTGCGTTCATGCGGAGCCTCGCCGCCGTCGAAGCGGGAAGAGATTGCCCCGCCGAATCGGGGAGCTCGATCGATGTGGTGCTCATGGACCCGCCTCGTTCAGGCGCAACCGACGATTTCCTCGGGGCGCTCGTGGAGCTTGCCCCCAAGCGCGTGGTGTACATTTCGTGCAATCCTGCCACGCAGGCGCGCGATGTCGCTTATCTCGTTGATCGAGGCTATGCAATCGAGGCCATTCAGCCTGTGGACATGTTCCCGCATACGGAGCATGTTGAGAATATCGTGGTATGCATGCAACCATGCGTAGAATACTCATATATACATGAGCTTTGCGAAAGGCGCAGCAATGGAAGAAGGCAACAGCGGGGCGTGCGCTCGGCATGGCGAAGAACCGATTTCGTCGGGCGATCTCGGCGATCAGACGGTTGAGGGTTTCGTCCTCAATGCCGTTATGGACGGCATGCACTCCAACGTGTACATAACCGATCCGGCAAACGATCGGATCCTGTTCATGAACAGGACGATGAAGGAAGACTTCGGGATCGAGCATCCCGAAGGCGAAGTGTGCTGGAAGGTTTTGCAGAAGGGGCTGCACGAGCGGTGTTCGTTCTGCCCGGTTGGCGAGCTCCTGAAAGAGAATGCGGCTCCCGTCATGCACTGGGAAGAGGACAACGCGCTCACCGGTCGTACGTACAGCAACTACGATAGCCTCATCACCTGGCTCGACGGCTCCACCGTCCACCTCCAGCAATCCGTCGACATGACCGAATGGAAGACCGCCAACATCGACGAGCTGACCGAGATGATGACGCGCCGTGCAGGCAAAGAGGCGCTGCGGGCTTCGCTCGAAGCGGCAACGGGCGGCAATCGGGTGATTTCGGTATGCCTCTATGACATCAACCACCTCAAGGACGTAAACGATCGGTTCGGCCACGCCGAGGGGGATCGCTTGATCCGCGTAATCACGCGGGCGGTTTCCAAATCGTTCGACAGAGGCGATTTCGGGTTCAGGCTCAGCGGCGACGAGTTCGTCTGCGTTATGAACACCGGTGCGGCCCAGGCGCGCAAGCGCATCGAGGGCGTGCTCGGAGAACTCGAAGGCTTGTCGAGAACGCAGGCGTACCCGTATCGGATCGGGTTTTGCTTCGGCATCGTGGAGGTGCTGCCCGGAAGCGATTTGACCCTGGTCGAAACCATCGCGCGGGCGGATCAGCGCATGTACGATCAGAAGCGGCGCTTCCATATCGAGGAGAACGAGCGCAAGGCCCAATCCGAGAAGCCGAGCGTGTCGGAGATCGAACAGTTCGACTACAGCAAAGATTACCTGCTCGATGCCCTTCGGAAGAGCACCGACGACTATATCTACGTGTGCAACATGAAGACGGGCATCTTCTGCTATCCCAAAGCCATGGTCGAAGAATTCGACCTTCCGGGCCAGGTTATCGAGAATGCGGCGGCCATATGGGGCGCGAAAGTGCACGAGAACGACAAGCGCGTCTTTCTCGAATCGAACCAGGAGATCGTCGACGGGAGGACCACGTCGCACTGCGTCGAGTACCGCGCGATCAACCGCCGCGGCGAATGGGTGTGGCTCAGGTGCCGCGGAAACCTGGTTCTCGATGCGCGGGGCGAGCCGGACCTGTTTGCGGGCATCATCACCAACCTCGGCAAGAAAGAGAAGATCGACCACCTGACCGGGTTGCTGTCGAAGTACGAATACGAGGAGGCGATCAGCCGGCGGATCGAAGATCGGCCCGACGAGCAGTTCGGGATCATGGAACTTGGAATCGATGACCTGCGCCACATCAACGATTTGCACGATCGCACGTTCGGCGACGACGTCATCCGCATTACGGCTCAGAAGATACAATCGCTTTTGCCGCAGGGCGCAGCGGTGTACCGCCTTGATGGCGACGAGTTCGGCGTTATTCTCGACGGTGCCGACAAAGAGGCGCTCCATCGGTTCTACGGCGTGCTCGACGAAAGCTGCCAGAGCTTGCAGGAGTTCGAGGGGAAGCGCTATTATTGTGCGCTCTCGGCGGGGTGCGCCTGTTATCCCGATGATGCCGAAACCTATCTCGAACTGGCAAAATACTCAGGATACTCACTTGAGTACGCCAAGGCCCACGGCAAGCGGCGCTGCGTATGCTTCTCTCAGGAAATCCTGGGCGAGCGCTCCCGCGAACTCAAGCTGGTCGAGCTTTTGCGGGGGAGTATCGAAAACGGATTCGAGGGATTCAGCCTCAGCTATCAACCCCAGATCGATACGCATACGGGCACGGTAACCGGGGCCGAGGCGCTCGCGCGCTACCAATGCGATGAGTTCGGAGCGGTTTCGCCGGTCGAGTTCATTCCCCTTCTCGAAAAAACGGGCCTGATCATACCTATGGGCATGTGGGTGCTTCGGACGGCTGCCGCCCAATGCAAAAGCTGGACCGACATCGTTTCGGATTTCGTGATGAGCGTGAATCTTTCGTATCGTCAGATCGACGGCGATTCCCTGGTTCCGTTCATCGAAGATACGCTGCAGGAGTCGGGGCTTTCCCCGAGCAATCTCGTCATCGAGATGACCGAGAGTTACTTCGCCTCGGAAGATGCGCCCGTGCGCGCGGTATTCGACCAGGTGAGGCAGCTCGGCGTGCGCGTTGCGATGGACGATTTCGGAACGGGCTATTCGGCGCTCGGCATACTCAAGAAGTCGCCCGCCGACATCGTGAAGATCGACCGCATGTTCGTGAGCGATATTCAATCGAGCAGCTTCGACGCAACGTTCATCAAATTCGTCGTCGAGCTGTGCCATGACGTGGGCATCGAGGTATGTCTCGAGGGCGTCGAGACCGATGGCGAGTATGCGGCGGTAAGCGCGATGGGCCTCGACTACATTCAAGGTTTCCTGTTCGGCCGCCCGTATCCGCCCGACGAGTTTCGCCGCCGGTTCCTGCCGTAGCCAACGTCGGCGGCTGTAGAGTACAATAGGGGCTTCGAATAAGACAGGAGCCCCTTTTATGGACGAACTATCGCGTGCAATAGGCGAAACGCACCTGATCAAGCTAGAGAAGCTTTCTGCCGAACTCGACGCATCGGTCTACGTGAAATACGAGGCGGCCAATCCCGGAGCTTCGATCAAAGATCGAGCGGCGCTCTCGATGATCGATCATGCCGAGAGGCGCGGGGAAATAGCTCCGGGCAAGACGGTGCTTGTGGAACCGACGAGCGGCAACACCGGCATAGCCATCGCCATGATCGGGGCGGCGCGCGGCTACGATGTCGTGCTGACCATGCCCGAGTCGATGAGCCGCGAGCGGAGGGCTCTGCTTGCGGCATACGGAGCCGAGCTCGTGCTGACGCCCGCCGCAGAAGGCATGGCCGGTGCCCTCGCGCGTGCCGATGCGATCGTGGCCGAGCAAGCGGACGCTTGGGTGGTCGGGCAGTTCACGAACCCCGACAATCCTCGTGCGCATGAAGAGCATACCGCACCTGAGATCGAGCGCGATCTCGGTGCTGCTCCCGATTTCATCGTTGCGGGGGCGGGCACCGGCGGCACGGTCTCGGGTCTTGCGCACTACTTTCTCTCGCACGGGGCTCGAACGCGTTGCTACGCGGTGGAGCCGGCCGAAAGCCCCATCATTTCGCAGAGCTTGCGCGGCGAGGCCATCGCGCCTGCGCCCCACGGTATCCAGGGGATCGGGGCGAACTTCATTCCGAGGACGCTCGATCTGGCCGCCCTCGACGGCGCCCTTGCGATTCCCACCGCCGAGGCGATCGGGCAGGCGCGGTGGCTCGCTACCGAAGAGGGCCTGCTCGTGGGCATCTCGTCGGGTGCGAACATCGCCGGCGTGCGCAAGCTCGTGAGCGAGCAACCCGAAGCTCGCGGCGCGACCATCGTAACGATCGCGGTCGATACCGGCGAGCGCTACATCTCCACGCCGCTGTTCGACGGAGTGGGCTAGGGCGTGCCGGGACGTTGCGGCATTTCGGGCGTCAGGGCGGCGTCCGGTCGCATGAGGTTGGGGTGTAGCGAAGCGACGTGAGGCGGCAGAGCAGCCGCATGGCGCGGAGATTTGCGCGGGCAGCGCGAAGCGATGATCGGAAAGGAACGGCGCATGGGACATACCGAGGATATCTTCGATCGGGCGAAGCGGACGATTGCCGAGCGAGGGCTTGCGTCGGCTGAGACGCCGGTGCTGCTCATGGTTTCGGGAGGCTCCGATTCCACCGCTTTGGCCTATGTTGCACGCGACCTGCACGATGCGGGCATCGTCGGACCGATCGCGATGCTCCACGTCAACCACCGGCTTCGCGGCAAGGATGCGGAGGGGGATCAGGCGTTTGTCGAAAAACTCGCCCAGCTGCTCGACATCCCCTTGTTCTCGTGCGAGATCGACATAGCGGGCGAGGCGGCGCGGACCGGCGAAAACGTCGAAGCGGTAGCCCGCCACGAGCGCTACCTCGCGGCGAACGAGGCGCTCGAGAGTTTGTGCCTGCATACGGCCGCCCCCTTGTCCGAAGGGCGCATCTTCACGGCCCACACGCAAGACGATCGCGTCGAGAACTTCTACATGCGCTCGATCGTCGGTACGGGGCCGGGGGGATTTCGCTCCATGCTGTACCGCAACGGCCCGGTCGTCAGGCCCCTCATGGATACGAGTCGCGAAAGCCTGCGCGCCTACGTCGAGGAGCGGGCCGAGAAGGGCGGCATCGTGCAGCGCGACGAAAGCGGGAATCTGTGGCGCGAAGACGCGACGAATGCCCATACCGACCGGTTCCGTGCGTACGTGCGCCACGAGATCGTAGCGCGAGCGAAAGAGCGCAATCCCCAACTGCTCGATACGCTCTGCCGAACCATGAACCTGATAGCCGACGAGGACGATATGCTCGAATCCCAGGCGGCGAAAGCGGTCGAGCGGTTCGCGGCGTGGATCGAGGCCGACGATGCACTCGGCATCGACTACGGGGCAGGCTGCGTGCTCGCTCCCGATTACGCCTCAGAGCCTTTGCCCGTGCAGCGCCGTGCCTGCATGCAGGTACTGCAGCTCATCCTCGGTGCCGATGCGCGGGTCGAAACCGCTTCGATCGAGCGCGTGCTTGCGGGGTTTGCCGACGGCGAGCCTGTCGGCGGCTACACGAACAACATCCAGGGCGATCTTGCCGTGAGCGCCAACAAGCGCGGTGTCCGCATCGAGCCGATGGCCGCCTACCGCGCCCGCCGCAAGAAGGCGTGAAGCAGCAGGCCTTCTTGCGTTACAATACCGATCATGGATACTGAACAGAACAACGAAACCAACGAATCCGCCCCGGCTGCGCAACCCGAGCGGATCGATATCATACTGGCATCGGGAAGCCCCCGTCGCAAGCAGCTACTCGAAGATGCGGGCGTCTGCTTCACCGTGCACGTATCAAAGGTCGATGAGGCGCTCGACGCCGATCTGCTCGCCGAGCCCACCGAGGCGGCGAAGAAGCTTGCCGAGCGCAAGGCCGGTGCGGTCGTGCAGGAGGTCCTTGCGAGCGATTACCGCGGCGCAGCCATCGTGATCGGGGCCGATACGATGGTCGTGCACGACGGCACGATCTTCGGCAAGCCTCGCAGCCTTTCCGATGCTACGGGTATGCTCCGCAAGCTGTCGGGCGATACCCATGAGGTGCATACCGCCGTGTCGGTTTGGATGGTGATGGCCCCCGAGCCCGAAAAGGTCTCGCTCGGGTTCAGGACGTTTTGCGATACGAGCCTGGTCACGTTCAAGGAGCTCGCCGATGACGAGATCGCGGCGTACCTGAAGTGCGGCGAATCGTTCGACAAGGCGGGGGCGTACGCGATCCAGGGAAAGGGAGCCGATCTCGTAGACCGCGTCGAAGGTGAGCTCGATACGGTGATCGGCCTGCCGGTCAAGCGTCTTCTCGCGGAGTTTCCCGATCTGCTCACCGGCGAATAAGCCCAGCACAGTAAGGCAAGAGCACCCACATGTGAAAATCGTGGGGGCTGGTGCCGTGTTACCGGATTGTGATTTAATCCCAACCTCGTAATGATACACTTATCGCTTGTGAAGGAAGGCGGAGCGACTCGGCCGCAGCTGAGATTTCGCAGCGGGCTCGGATCGTCGCTCTGAAGGCACGGATCAATTCGGTCCATCGTCGTTGAAGGGCTTGTTGTGCACGAAGACATACAGGAAGTATTGTTCTCAGAAGAAGAGATTGCCGCACGGGTAGCCGAAATCGGCGCCCAGATCACAAAAGATTACGCGGGTGTCGTGGAGCAAGACGGCCAGGGGATCATCCTCATATCCGTTCTGCGCGGCGCTGCGATCTTCATGGCGGACCTCGCTCGCGAGATCAAGCTTCCCCTCGAGATGGACTACATGGCCATCTCGTCGTATGGAAACGGCGCGAAGAGCTCCGGCGTCGTGCGCATTCTGAAGGACCTTTCGTCTGAGGTCGAGGGACGCCACATCATCGTGGCGGAGGATATCTTGGACAGCGGTCTGACGCTCACGTACCTGATGAAAAACCTTGCTTCCCGCAATCCCGCATCGATCGAGGTCGCCACGCTGCTTCGCAAGAAGACGCTCGCGCAAGCCGAAATCGATTGCAAGTACGTCGGCTTCGAATGCCCCGACCAGTTCATCGTCGGCTATGGGCTCGACTTTGCGGAGCGCTACCGCAACCTGCCCTACATCGGTATTTTGAAGCCCGAGGTCTACTAGGCTCGCACACCCGATTCGCCCACGCAAACTCGGCAACAGAAAGATATAGGCTACATGGCAAACCAACAACAAAGACAACCGCAACCGCCTAGCACGAGAACGACTATCATTTCGGTTGTTCTGTTCATGATCGTTGCCTTCTTCGTCGGCAGCCAGTTCATGAACATGTCCAACACGACCCAGACCGATACGCTCATTACATCGGAGTTCGTCCAGGCGGTCGAGCAGGATCGCGTCAGCAAAGTCGTGTACAACGCGGGCGATTATACCGTTTCCGGTACGTACTATCCCGCCATCACGTCGGGTTCGACCGCGTCTGCCGCGTTCAACGCAGCGTTCGATGCGCTCAACGCGAAGATGGGGATGCAGAAGAACCCGATCGACGGCAAGCCTCTTGGGGGCATTGCCACCGAGGAGCTCTCCATCCAGACGCTCGGCAACGAGCGCAACTACACCTCCACCTACGTCGGGCAGGATTCGCTCGGCGAACTGATGGCGGCCCATCCGAACATTCAGTACGAGATCAGGCTTCCCTCCGGCTTGCTTGAGCTTCTGGGAACGTTTCTGCCCTTCCTGCTGCTTGCGGGCCTGCTGATCTTCTTCTTCACTTCGATGCAGAAGGCCAACAACTCGCAGATGTCGTTCGGCAAGGCCAAAACGAAGAAGACCGCCGAGGAGCGCCCCGACGTCAAATTCTCCGACGTCGCCGGCGTTGACGAGGCCGTCGAGGAAATGACCGAGATCAAGGACTTCCTCGCCAATCCCGCCAAGTACCAGTCGATGGGCGCGAAGATCCCCCGCGGCTGCTTGCTCGTCGGACCTCCGGGTACGGGCAAAACGCTTCTGGCCCGTGCCGTTGCAGGCGAGGCCGGCGTTCCGTTTTTCAGCATTTCCGGTTCCGATTTCGTCGAGATGTTCGTCGGCGTCGGCGCTTCCCGCGTGCGCGATCTGTTCCAGCAGGCTAAAGAGGCATCGCCCTCCATCATCTTCATCGACGAGATCGACGCGGTCGGCCGCCAGCGCGGCGCAGGCCTCGGCGGCGGTCACGACGAGCGCGAGCAGACCCTGAACCAGCTGCTCGTTGAGATGGACGGCTTCGATTCGAACGATTCGGTCGTGCTCATCGCAGCCACGAACCGAGCCGATATCCTCGATCCGGCGCTTCTGCGCCCGGGACGCTTCGACCGTCAGATCGTCGTTGACGCACCCGACGTGAAGGGCCGCGAGAAGATCCTCAAGGTCCATTCCAAAGACAAGCCGATCGGCAGCGACGTCGATCTTGCCAAGGTCGCCAAGCTCACGCCGGGCTTCACGGGTGCCGATCTGGCAAACCTCATGAATGAAAGTGCGCTTCTGACCGCCCGTCGCGGCAAGAAGATCATCACGCAACAGGAGGTCAGCGAATCCATGGAGCGCGTCATCGCGGGACCTGAGCGCAAGGGTCGCGTCATGGACGAGCAGACCAAGCATACGATCGCCTACCACGAGAGCGGCCACGCGCTCGTCGGGCACACGCTTCCCAAGGCCGATCCGGTGCACAAGATCTCGATCATCTCGCGCGGCCGTGCGCTCGGTTACACGCTTTCGATCCCGAAGGAGGACAAGGTCCTCAACAGTTTGGGCGAGATGCGCGACGAGCTGGCCGTGTTCATGGGCGGTCGCGTGGCCGAAGAGATATTCTGCGAGGATATCACCACGGGCGCATCCAACGACCTCGAGCGTGCGACCAAGATGGCCCGCGCAATCGTCACGCAGTACGGCATGAGCGCCGAGTTGGGCACGCAGGTGTTCGGGCAACCCAACCACGAAGTGTTCCTCGGCCGCGATTACGGCAATACGCAGGATTACTCCGAGCAGACCGCCCGCCGCATCGACGACGAGGTTGCCCGCATCATGAAGGACGCGCATGACCGCGCCTACGAGATCCTCACGAAGAACCGCGAGCAGATGGACCTCATGGCGAGCGTTCTGCTCGAACGCGAGACCGTCGAGGGCGAGGCGTGCGAAGCGCTGCTCAACAACACCTGGTCTGACTACCTCCACCGCGAGAAGGATATCATCGCCCGCAAGGAGGCCGAAGAGGCCGAGGCCCGCCGCAAGGACGAGGAGGCCATGAAGGCCGCCGAGGAGGCGCGCAAGGCCGAGGAGCAGGCACAGCTTGCCGATCCGAACTGGCGCGACGCGGAGGTTGCTCCGGGCGATCAGAACCCGAACGACCCCGGCCGTCCGGCTGCGCCCGGGTCGCAGAACTTCTTCAACGAGCTGGAAAACCGCTTCCAAGAGCTGCTCGACGATTCGGCGGTCGATCCGAATGCGAAGAAGCCTTCGGACGGGAAGTCGACCGAGGCAGCCGAGGGTGACCATGCCGTCGATCCCCAACAGGAAGGCAAGCCGGTTGAAAAGTCCGAAAAGAGCGAGAAAGATGGCGATAAATAGACGATGAAATGGTCTTGCGCTGAATTCGAATTCGATTGGAGGATGCCCATCTTGATGGGCATCCTCAACGTTACCCCCGATTCCTTCTCCGATGGGGGCATGCATGCCGATTGCGACGACGCGGCGGCGCATGCTATGCGCATGGTGGACGAAGGCGCTCGCATTATCGATGTGGGCGGCGAATCGACCCGCCCGGGTTCCGCCGAGGTGGCGGTCGAGGAAGAGCTTGCCCGTACGGTGCGCGTAGTCGGCGAGCTCGCATCCCGCGGTCTCTGCGTGAGCATCGATACCCGCCATGCCGAGGTTGCCCGTGCGTGCGTAGAGGCGGGCGCCTCCATCATAAACGACGTGTCGGGCTTCCGCGATCCGGCGATGGTCGAAGTCGCGCGAAACTGCAATGCGGGACTGGTGGTCATGCATATGAGGGGCGAGCCGAAGACCATGCAGGACGATCCCGTTTACGACGATGTGGTCGATGAGGTAAAACGCTACCTCGCCGATCGGGCGGCCGAGCTCGAAGCTGCGGGCATTGCGCGCAATCGCATCTGCATCGATCCGGGTCCCGGGTTCGGCAAGACGCCGAAGCAAACCAACGAGCTGCTGCTCAACATGCAGGAGTTTGCGCGACTCGGCTATCCGCTCATGGCGGCCGTTTCCCGCAAGAGCTACATCGGCGCGCTCTACGGCATCGAGAATCCGCTTGATCGCGACGAGGTGTCGGCGAGCCAGGCGCTCGCCGCCGTCGAGCTCGGGGCGAGCATCGTGCGCGCCCACAACGTTGCCATGACAGCCGAGGCCCTCAAGGATCTGAGGCCGTATTGTTTCTTGGGGCTCGGGTCGAACGTTGCGCTCGTGGGCGAAGCGGGAGAAGAGCGCGAAGCGAAGATCGCCGTGCTCAACGAAGTGATCGGCAATCTGGTGGCGCTGCCCGATTCCCAGCTCATCGACATTTCGAGCTTCTATGAGAGCGAGCCTGCGTACTTCGAGGATCAGGATCCGTTCGTGAACGCCGTTGCTCTTATCCGTACCGGTATCGGACCCCATGATCTGCTCGCATACCTCCATGCGATCGAAGAGCGGTTCGGTAGGACGAGAACCGTCAAAAACGGGCCCCGTACCTGCGATATCGACATCCTCGATTACCAGTGTTACGTGTGCGACGACGAGCGCTTGACGTTGCCGCATCCCCTGTTGACCGAACGCGATTTCGTCGTGAAGCCGCTGCTCGAACTGAGGCCCGGCCACGTGCTCGCAAACGGCACGCCGGTAACCGAGGCTACGGTCGAGGTGGGTCGTGCAATCAAACTCGACCAGCGGTTCTAGGCGGCGCCCGTGCTCGATGCGCAGGCTATAGCGAAGGGGATGGGGCCGACGCGCGTCCCGTATGCGATTCGGTGCTTCGAAGAAGTCACCTCGACTAACGAGGAAGTGAAGCGGCTTGTAGCCGCAGGCGCGCCCGAGGGCTCGGTTGTAACGTCGATCGTGCAGACCGGAGGTTACGGACGCCAGGGAAGGCGTTGGTCGAGCCCAGCCGGCAGCCTGTACCTCTCGCTTCTGCTTCGTCCTTGCGATCACGGTATCGCTGCATGCGATCTTTCCACGTTAAGCCTTGCGCTTGCCCTTGCGGTGCACGACATCCTCGTGCCGTATGCGGCCACCGCCGACATTGCGGTCAAATGGCCGAACGATGTGATGTGCGCAGCGGGAAAACTCTGCGGCATCTCGCTTGAGGCTGTGGGCAATGCGGTGTGCATCGGCATCGGCATCAATGCATTCGAGCCCGAAAACGTAGTGCACACCACCGGCTCCTATCGGGCCGCTTACCTTGAGCGCATTGCCGACCAGGCCATAATGGGACCAGATAAGGAACAAACTGCTGTGCTCGAAGAGCTTGCGGCCAAGCTTTTGGTTTCGATCGATCGCCTGTACTTCCAATGGCTCGATAAGGGATTCGAGGCGTTGGCCGAGCGGTACAACGGGCGATCGTTTCTCAACGGTCGGGTTGTCGGCATTTCGTCGATCGACGGCACCGTTGTCGATGAAGGCGAAGTCCTGCATGTCGACGAGCGGGGAAGGCTCGTGCTTCTCGGCGACGATGGAACGAAGCGAGCGATCGCTTCGGGGGAAGCACACGTCGTCCTGTAAGCGCGCCGATCGTATCGAGCCGGTGTTCGCGTTGCCGACCTTCCGCTACCGAAAATCATCCGTAGACCCGTCCGACGTGGGGTTACGGGGGTCGATCTTCTTCCATTCCCCCTCAATAAGAGTAGAATGATGACTTTCGGAGGAAATCGCACAGCATAGCAGGGAAGGTACTTGGGCACATGTCAGCCGCAGCAGCACAGAAGCCGTCGACCGACGCACGCAACGGGAGCGCGGAGCCGTGTGAAAAGCCCGGTGCCGGATTGTTGCAACCCGGCGATCCGCACCGTACCGACGGGCCCGGAAAGCCGGCTCGAGACGATCGGGTAAGCCGTATGGGAACGGCTTCGATCCCCATGCTCATCACCGAATTCGCCATTCCCGCTATCCTCGGCATGCTCGTCAACGGCGCCTACAACGTCATCGATTCCATTTTCCTCGGCCAAGCTATGGGCGAGATAGGGCTGTCGGCTGCGACGGTCGCCAACCCGATCATGACCGTGTTTCTGGCCATCGCGATGCTGATCGGCAACGGCGGCAACGCGCTTGCGGCTTTGCGGCTCGGACAAGGCAGGCGCGACGAAGCGGAACGCAGCCTCGGCAACACGGTATCGCTCAGCATCTTCTTTGCGATCGTTATCGCCCTGTGCGCAGCGAGTCCGCCCGTTCTCGATGGGCTCCTCACGCTTTCGAGCGCAACCGACGAGGTGCGACCCTACGCCGCATCGTTCATACGCATCATCTGCTTCGGCTTCGTGTTCCAGTGCATCGGCATGGGCGTGAACAACTTCATCCGTACCGCCGGTGCGCCGAACCGCGCGCTTGTGACCATGCTGATCGGCGCGGTTTCCTGCACGGTGTTCAACTACCTGTTCGTGATCCGGTTCGGCTGGGGCGTCGAAGGCAGCGCCCTCGCAACGATCTGCGGCCAGGCTATCTCGTGCGCAACGGTGCTCTGGTACTTCATCGTAACCAAAAACGTGCCGCTGAAGCTCCGCCTTGCGGCCATGGCGCCCGATCCGAAGGTGCTCGGAACCATCCTTTCGCTCGGTTTGGCGAGCTTTGTAGTGCAGGCGGGCATGGCGGTGGTCAGCTTCGTGATCAACCTTTTGCTCGTGAAGTACGGCGCGATGAACCCCATCGGCGCCGACGACGCCCTTGCCTCCATCGGCGTGGTGCAGCGCGTTGCCATATTCACGACGTTGCCGCTCGTGGGCGTGTCGATCGCCATCCAGCCCCTCCTTGGGTTCAACTACGGTGCGAAGCTCATCGGCCGCGTACGCAAGACGCTGTGGTACGGAATTGCCGCCGCAACGTCTATTGGCGTTCTCATGTGGGCCATCGTCCACCTGTTCCCCGAAGCGATCGTGGGAGCCTTCGGCATCAAGCACCAAAACCTTGTCGAGTTCACCGTATTCGCGCTCAAGGTGCAGCTCATGATGATGCCGTTCATCGGTTTCCAGATCGTCGGGTCGAACTACTTCCAGGCGACGGGACAGCCGCTCAAATCCATCATCCTCTCGCTCACGCGTCAGATACTGTTCCTCATTCCATTGCTGTTCGTCCTGCCCGAGATGCTGCCGCACGTGCTTTCCCAGTTCACGAGCCTCGATGCAATCTACTTCGCTGCGCCCATGGCCGACTTCCTCTCCATTTTCACGACGGCGGTGTTCATCGCATTCGAAATGAAGCGGCTCGGGAAGCTCGAACGTGGGGAGATTGCCGCGAAGTTCTAGGTTCCTGCGCAGCGTGCGGTTTGACGCGGGAGTGCGCTGCGCCCACCTGCTTGTCCGCCGCGCTTGTCGCGAGAGCGCTTCGCGTCACCCTCGCGCTGTCGCCGCGCTTGTTCGCCTCGGCCTCTTCTGGGAACATGCATGTCCGAGGAGGTTTCAGTGAATGATACGATTGTGAAGAAGAAGACGGCGACGCGTACGCGATCGCTCGCGTTTTGCGGTTTGACGATTGCCCTTATGGCTGTTTCGGCTTGGATCTCGATTCCCTTGGGCCCGGTGCCGTTCACGCTCCAAACGTTTGTGATGGTGTTTGCGCTCGTTGCGTTGACGCCGGGGCAGTGCCTGGCTGCGATCGGGGGCTATCTGGTCATCGGAGCGATCGGCGTCCCGGTGTTCTCGTCGATGCGCGGCGGCATCGGCGTGCTTTTGGGGCCTACGGGCGGGTTTCTCTGGGGATATCTTATCGGTGCCGCCTTGGCGCTTGCGCTCTTGTGCGTGCTCGGCCGGTACGGCGGGGGGAGAAGCGATGAGAAAGGACGTGCTGCGGGCGGTTCGGCAAAGCGGGATCGCGCTGGTCTTGCCGTGAGCTTTGCCGCGGCGCTGCTGTTCATCGTTGTCATGTACGTGTGCGGTTGGGCTCAATACATGGCGGTGAGCGGTGTGGGTCCAGGCGTTGCGTTCGCTGTTGCGGTCGCTCCGTTCATCGTGGTCGACCTTGTGAAAACCGTTGTCGGCGTACTTACCGCACGGGCTGTCAAGCAGGCGATCCGCTGACCGTCCGCTTGACAGCGCGTGCGGGCGGCGGACGCTAAACCCACACTTGGTTGGGCTTGCGCACGGTGGCTATCGGCGCGAGCTTTTCGGAGATCATCGCAGCGACGGGTGCGGGAAGGACGCGGGCACCTTCGGGGCATGCGGATGCGCATCGCATGCATTGGAAGCAGGTTTGCCCGGTCGTGTTCGGCGCATCATGGGGTATGGCCTGAACGGGGCAGTTGATGGCGCATATGCCGCACAGGGTGCAGTCGTCGGTAACCGAGGGGGTCCAGGCTGCCGCAGGCGATTCCTTGTAGGGGCGGTTTCCCGGGATGCCTATCGGGGTGCTCACCCCCCCTCTCGGCCGCCGAAGCGAGTTTTTCGGCGATGCGCTTTGCGAACGCCTCTGCGTCACCGCAATCCTCCGTATCGGGTCTGCCTGCGGCGACCGCGGGAAGCATGGAATGGCGGGCGATGAATGCGCCCGATGCTATGACCGAAAACCCTTGGCGGGCGAGGATGTCATTGAGTTCGACGAGCGCATCGTCGAAATCTCGATTGCCGTACACGACAACGCTTGCGGCCCGCATTCCGTTGCCCCTGATGCGGGAGATCATTGCAGCCGCAGGTTGCGGTACACGGCCGGCGAATACGGGAACGGCAAACACTGCGATATCGGAGTCTTCCGGTTTGCCTGTCGGTGCAGAAACAGGATGCTCGCCGCCGAGTGTTGCGGGATCGGCAAGGTCGATCATCTGAGCATCGGCATCGAGGGCGAACCCGAGAACCGATGCGATGCGCTTCGTTGTTCCCGCGGGGCTGAAGTGATATACGTATGCGCTCATGCGACTATCCTTTCGAGATGGCATCAGATCGGATGCGTGCTGCCAACGATCATTATACCTCCGAAGGAATACGCGTTGACAAGCGGAAACGATGTTCTATAGTATGTGGGAGCGATATCATGTAGGTACTTGCGAAATGGTGGTGCCTTGAAAAAAGCCCTTTTTGTTGCGATCTTCGCGACCGCTATCGCGTCGACGGTTGCGCTACTCGGCTGCATGTCGACCGACGCGGTTGATGCCTCGGAGCCCCAAGGCGATATCAGTGCGCCGCTGTTCAGCAGCATTACATCCGAAGAGGCGAAGCGTATGATCGATGAAGGCGACGTTGCCATCGTCGATGTCCGTACCGAATCGGAATACGACGAAGCTCATATTCCCGGAGCCATATCGCTTCCCTTCGACGAAATAGGAACGAACAAGCTGGGCTCGCTTCCCGATCTCGACGAGACTATCATCGTGTACTGCCGTACGGGCGTGCAGAGCAAATTGGCCGTCGGAAAGCTCATGTACATCGGCTACACCGATGTTTACGATCTGGGCGGCATCAGGGATTGGACGTATTCCACCGAACGGGGATCTTCGATCGGCTAGTGTTTGACCAGCGGAAATGAAGCTGTTCGGGGGATACTAACCAGAGTAGTATGCCGAAATTCCGATCCCATCACCTTATTTTTCGTATACAGTCACGCGTTTTTCATTTCATGCTCTCGATTCGGCCGCCCGGCGAATGGCGGATGCTTTCCTCAACGTTCACGACGAGGAAGGATGGGAGTGAGAGTATGGATAAATCGGAAGGCATCAAGGTCCCTCACGAAAAACCGTACCGCTATCAAGAAGGCGAATACACGGTAACGCGCGGAAGCGCATGGTCGGGTCCCGGGTGCCATCTCGGGTGCGGTGTTCTGCTGTACACCGACAAGGACGACAAGCTGGTGAAGGTCGAGGGCGACCCCGAAAACCCCTTCACCCAGGGACGGTTGTGCGTCCGCTGCTTGGACATGCCCGAAATCGTCAACCACAAGGATCGTCTCAAGTACCCGATGAAGCGCGCTCGCGAGGATCGCGGCAAAGACAAGTGGGAGCGCATCACCTGGGACGAGGCGTACGATATCACCGTCGAGGAGTTCACTAAGATCAAAGAGAAGTACGGTGCCGAATCGGTGGTGTTCATCCACGGCACCGGCCGCGATATCGCACCGTGGCAATCGCGCCTGTGCTGGTCGTTCGGTTCGCCGAATTACGGCAACGTGCTCTCCGGCAACGCGTGCTACCTGCCCCGCGTAGCCGGCATGGCGGCGACGACGGGATCGTTCTGGGTCGCCGATGTTTCCCAGCACTACATCGACCGTTACGACAATCCCGATTGGGTCATGCCCGAGGTCATGTTCATCTGGGGCAACAATCCGATCATCGCTAATTCCGACGGGTTCTTCGGCCACTGGGTCATCGACCTTATGAAGATGGGTATGAAGACGGTCGTCATCGATCCGCGCGTCACGTTCCTTGCCGCGAAATCGGATCTGCATCTGCCTATCCGGCCCGGAACCGATGCAGCGCTCGCCCTCGGCATGCTCAACGTCATCATCAACGAGGAGATCTACGACAAGGAATTCGTCGATCTGTGGTGCTACGGCTTCGAGGAGCTCAAAGAGCGCGTGCAGCAGTTCCCGCCCGACAAGGTGGCCGAGATCACGTGGATTCCCGAAGAGAAGATCGTCCGCGCTGCCCGCATGCTCGCCGAGTGCAAGCCCGCAACGCTGCAATGGGGTCTCGCCATCGATATGACGCGCGAGGCGATTCCAGCAGGCCAGGCGATCGCTGCGCTCTTCCAGATCACCGGCAACGTCGACAACCCGGGCGGCATGGTGCCCCCCGCGGAGATCATGGCGTACTCCGGCGGCTGGGGCAGGGATCTTCTTCCTCCCGAGCAAGAGCCCAAGCGCCTCGGGCTCGATCGCTACAAGCTGCTTCAGATGGGCTTCAAGCAGTCGTCTCCCGACGTGCTCATCGAGACGATGGAAACGGGCGATCCCTACGAGATCCACGGAGCCCACTTCCAGACCACGAACGGCTTGGCGTGCATGGCCGCCGACCCGCAGCGCGTCTACAAGGCGTTCAATAAATGCGATTTCATCGTGTCGGTCGATCTGTTCATGACCCCGACGATCATGGCGCTCGCCGATGTGGTCATGCCGGCGGCAACGTTCGCGGAGCGCAACGGCATCCGCGTGGGCGACGGTCCGCAGCGCGGCGAGGTCATCAACAAGGTCACGCAGATCGGCGAGTGCAAATCCGACATGCAGATCAACCTCGAGCTGGGCAAGCGCCTCAATCCCGAAGCCTGGCCGTGGGAGACGCCCGAGGAGATGTTCACCGAGCTTCTGAAGCCGACCGGCTACACCTACGAGGAGCTGCGCGAAGCGGCGCCGGTGTATCTGCCCGTCGAGTACTACAAGTACAAGAAGGGCAAGATGCGCGCAGACGGCCAGCCCGGGTTCCAGACGGCGACCGGCCGCATCGAGTTGTGGTCGACGTTCTACAACGCGGCCGAACTCGATCCGCTGCCGTATTTCGAAGAGCCCGATCCGGGTCCCGGTTCGACCCCCGAGCTTTTCGAGCAGTACCCGCTCGTGCTCACGACCGGCGCCCGCAACTGGAACTACTTCCATTCGGAGCACCGTCAGGTCGAGCGCTTGCGCAAGATGCATCCCGATCCGATCGTGCAGGTTCATCCCGAGAAGCTCAAGGAGCTCGACATGGTCGACGGCGAGTGGGTCTGGATCGAGAACCAGAACGGTCGGGCGAAGATAAAGATCGAGGAGACGCCCATCCTGACCGATCCGCGCATCGTCGCTTGCGACCATGCCTGGTGGATGCCCGAGGCAGACCCCGAGAAGTTCTTCGATGTGTTCGAGTACAACATCAACAACCTTATGGTGTACAGCCCGGGTAAGAGCGGCTTCGGCTCGAACTACAAGACGAGCATCTGCAGGCTTTACAAGATCGAGGATGGTGAATAGTCTCATGACGAAGTACGGAATCCTGATTGACTACGAATGGTGCACGGGATGCCACTCCTGCGAGTTTGCTTGCCAGATGGAGCATCAGTATCCTGTCGGGCAGACCGGCATCCTCGTAAACGAGATCGGCCCCTGGAAGATCGAAGAGGACGTGTGGCAGCTGGCCTACATGCCGGTTCCCACCGACCAGTGCGATCTGTGCGCAGCTCGCACAGAGATGGGAAAGCTTCCCACGTGCGTATCCCATTGCCAGGCGAAGTGTATGGAATACGGAACCCTCGAGGAGCTTTCCGCTAAGCTGACGGAGAAGCCCAAGCAGGCGGTATTCGCTCTCGACTAAGTTTGGACCGGGGTTCGCCGACGATGCCGGCGAACCCCGGTTTGCACGAGCTTGCCCCGATCGATGCCCGAAGCGCGCGTCGGCCGGTGGGCTTTGCCGTTCAGCGCATGTGACCGATGGCATGCGCCGCTTCGAAAGGAAAGACAATGGACACCATGGTTTTGGTGGTAGCGGCGATAGCGGTTTGCGTCGTGATCGAGATGGTCGGGTTCAGAGCCTACAAGCGCCACAAGGCGAAAAAGGAATCCCGGTTCACCAAGGAGCATCTTGCGGAAGTCTACGACGATCTGCAGGATGCGCGTGCGTTCTGCTTGGCGGCAAGGCGCCGGTACAAGGACTTTGCGACGAGCGCTGTCGACGGGCATCGCCTGCGCGACGCGGCTATCCTCGAAGCCATGGCCGATGGCGAGAAATCCCATCTGACGGAGCTCGAGGAGTTCCGAGAGCGGTTGCACGCAGAGGCGGTGAGTCCGGCGAACCTGCAGGCAGCCGGAGCATCGCTCGACGATTCCCTGCGCGCTTTTGCGAAAACGGTCGACGGATGGGCCTCTGAGTCGTGTACGGATTTTGCCGCTCGTGCGCGCTTGCGTGGATACGGCGACATCGCACGCATGTACAAGCGCATGCAGGAAGTGGAAAACCTGTATGCGGGCATCTGCCTCGATATAGCGGAGGGCGTCGAGGACGGCCTCGACGATCTGTCGCGCTGCCCTACGTGCGGGACGATCGTAACGGGTCGAAGGCCGGCGTTCTGCACCGTGTGCACGCAGCCAGGATTCGAATTTGTCGGCGTGCCGGCGGCAGATGAGCGGCAAAAGGTCGATTCGGGTTTGAGGGAGCAGCAAGGTTGCCTGTGAAAAGCCGTGCATGCGTTGCCGATCGAATAGCGTTTTGATTTGAAGAAGAGGCGGATATCCGCCTCTTCTTGCGCTTCCGATCCGGATGCCCAATGCGTGATTGGAAGGCGTGCCCCGGCTTTCCGATGCGCAATCGCGACGAACTCGGGATTTCGCGCTGTCGCCGGGCTCTCCGCGGGATCGGCGTCGGCTTTGGTTCGATGCCGGCAGAGCGCTCCGCTGCTCGTGCCGGATCGCTGTCGGCAGGGGCTTTGTGTGATCTTGCTCGGAGGTAGCCGTCCATGGCTTCGAATGAGCGCGGGCCAGCCTCGGTTCGCGGACGGAGCATCTCGTCCGCCGGCAATCCAGCTTCGACGCCCTACTCGTAGATTCCGATGGCGATCTAAGGCTCTCAAGGTTTCGGACGTACGTGTGTCGATTCCGGTTTGCAGCAGAATCGTCCCTTTTGTTGCAACGATGCAATGCTGAAACGTAGCCGTGCTGCATCGTTAGGCGGGCTCTTGGGCGCTTGCCAACTGGCACAGCAACGCCTGCCTGCTGCGCCGTCGCAGGAGCAGAGCGCTTCCAGCCAGAAAGAAGCGGACCCGAACCTCGTGGGAGGTTCGGGTCCGCGGCTAACTCTTCGGGTTAGGCAGCTTGCGGTCAGTATCCCAGCATGCTGACGAGCGGAGCAAGGATGGTTGCGTGAAGAGCGACCATTGCGATAGTGGGGATGATTCCGGCTTTGAAGAAGTCGGCCATCTTCCATTGGTTGTACTTGAAGGTCATCATGTTGTTGCTGTCGACGCCGAGCAAGAACGTGCTGTTGGCGTTGAATGCGATGATGACGGCGAAAACCGCAGCAGAGACGCCCATGCTCGGGCCCATCGCCGCAAGGGGAATAAGGCTGATGGCGATCAGCGCCGGGCCTACGGGGATGATGAGGCGCATGAGCGGCAGGGCGACGGCGGTTGCCGCAACCACTGCGAAGGCGCTCACGGCGAGCTTGCCGACAGTTGCGCCGAACAGCCAACTTGCGGCACCCTGCTCTTTGATGCCGCCTGCGATCGATTGGACGCAGCCGATAAGCAGCACGATGCTCCACTGAACGCTGGCGATGTACTCTTTCCAGTTGAGCACGTCGATGCCCGGAAGGAAGAACACGGCGAGGCCGGCGACGGCGATGGCCGTGGCGTCCCAACCGGTCCAGTTGCTGGCAATCCAAGCTGCGATCATGGCGAGGAGGATGACGAGCACCTTCTTGTCGAATCCGTCGAGCTTGCCGATGGAAGCGCCGTTCTTCTCGATTGCCATCATCGTAGCTTCCGAGATACGGTCGGTTTTGAAGATGAGCGAGACCGAAAGCCAGCTGACGATGAGCACGATGATGGCAATCGGAGCGCAGATGATGATCCAGTCGAGGAACGAAATGGTGAACCCGGCGTTTGCCGCCAGCATGTTGAGCGTCATGATGTTGAGCGCGGAGCCGGCGGGCGTGATCATGCCGCCCATGATGGACGCGTACGCAATGCCGATCATGAGCGCTTTGCCGAGGTTCGCAGCGTGCTTGGCATCGCCGTTCTGCTTCTCGAGGTCGATGATGCTGCTCATGGCGATGCCTGCGAACAGCGCCGTGCAGGGCAGGTTGGAAACGAACGCAGAGACGACGGCCGTGGCGAGCATGAATGCGAGCACGGTTGTCTTTGCATTGCCCTTGGTGAGGTGCATGAGGGCAAACACGATTTTCGTCGGGATCTTCGTTTTCAGAAGTGCCGAAGTGATCCCGAACGAGGCGAGGATGAAGAAGATGACGTTGCTGATGAAGTTAGCCCAAACGCCCGGTGTGCCGTTGTAGGGAAATATTCCGAATCCTGGCATCAGGCACATCAAGGCGAGACCCGATATTGCCATCGGTACGGGTTCTGTGACCCACAAGACGATGCCGGCTACCATGATTGCGATGGCCATTTTCCCCTCGTAGGTCAATCCTTCCGGAACGGGAAGGAAGTGCGCGATGATAAGGATCACGATTGCAACGCCTATCAGGGCGAGGCGCTTGCCCAAAGGCTTCTCTTGCGTATCTTGTTTTGTTGCGGACATGTGATCAATCAACCCCCTTAGATATATGGTTCGTGGATACTGCTTGCACTGCGGCCACCCGTCCCCTTTCTCGCATGCCGCCGCAATGGCACAACTCTTGATGCCATTACTTTCCGCGTTTTCGCTTTCGAGGTAATCCGATTAATCTCACTAAAACGTGCTCCAATCATCAAAAAATGCGCCTGATGGCCCGCGAGTAGGCGAATCCTACTCTCAGTAGTACGGTTTTCGATGCTACGGGGGAGAAGGCCGATTATTGTATATGAAGCGCATGCCGAACGAAAGACGGAAGACGCGCTCGATGCCGGGAGGCTTGCGCGATGCGCGAACAAAACGCAACGCTTTGTGAAGCGGATCGGATTCTCCGGTTGCTAGGTAATGTGGTATATTGTGCGACTTGGTAGGCGTGGGGCCTCCGAAGCGTTTTGCAGCAGGAAGAAAACAAGAGGGAATGCGTCGGGCAGGGCGTTGCCAACTTAATATTTTCGCAGCTCATCGACTTTACTACTATAGGTAGTATCGGTGCTCGTTCTCCCGATGGTACTCATTTTGCGATGAGCGAAGCGGGATTTTCCGTTTTCAAGCCTGATTCGCAACCGATTGCCTGTCGGTATCGTTTCCCCTGGAAAGCCTCGGATAAGCATTCTTTGCCCGAAGCCGTTCACGTATTGCACGACGAGTAGAAGGGGATCGATCTGCAATGAAGGAAAAACGATTTACGGCAGACGGGGGGCCTTCGAACATGAAGCGAGCGCTCTGCATCGGGATCGCGGCGGTTCTCATTGCGGCGGCGTGGCTGGGGCCGACCCCCGAAGGTTTAGGCGAGGCGGGAAAGATGTCGCTCGCCCTCATGGTGGCCGGCATTTTCCTCTGGGTGACCGAGCCGATACCCGTGGCCATCTCGGGTCTGATCATCATGGTGCTCATGCCCGTCTTCGGTATCATGGAGTACAACGCAGGGGTGTGGTCGGGGTTCGTAAGCAGCGTCATCTTTTTCATCATGGCTTCGTTCGGCATTACGGCCGCGCTTCTGAAAACGAAGATCCCGACGAAAATCGTGTTCACCCTCATGAGGCTCACCAAGGGAAACTCGCGGGCGACGGTGCTCGCATTCATGATCGCGGCGGCCATCCTCTCGTTCTTCATCTCGGACCTGCCGTGCACGGCGCTGTTTGCAGGTATAGCGGTGAGCAGCATTCTCGAAATCGAGGGGTGCGAAAAAGGGTCGTCGAAGCTCGGCAAGGCGCTCATGATCGGCATCACCTACGCGTCGGTGGTCGGCGGCCAGGCTATTCCGTCGGGCAGCGCCATGAACATCATGGCAATGAACGTGCTGGAGGCGAACACGGGCATTGCGATCTCGTTTCTCGATTGGACGCTCATCTGCATGCCCATAGCGATCATCCTGCTGTTCGTCTGCTGGTTCTCCATTACACTCGTGTTCAAGCCGGAGCCCATTTCCGAAAAGACGATCGCCTGCATAGACAAAAAGGGCATGGAAGTAGGCAGGTTCGAAGCAATCGACTGGAAGGTGCTCGGCATCATGGCGATTGTCTTCACGTTGTGGATCGCGAGCAATTGGACGGGATGGGACGCCACCGCGATCGCCGTGCTCGCGCTCATCCTCTTCTTCGCACCCGGGATCGACGTGCTCGATTGGCGCGAGTACGTGGCCGCCGTTTCGTGGAACATCGTTCTGCTCATCGGGTGCGTGCAGTCGATTTCGGGCGGAGTCAAGGAGCAGGGTGCTGCCAGTTGGCTCTTCGGCTCGACCGTCGGCAAGGTGGCGCTGAGCGGAACCGCGATCGTGGCCGCTTCCGCTGCGCTGCTGCCGCTTCTGCGCCTCGTCATCCCCGTGGGCCCGGCCTTCATCGCCATCAGCCTGATTCCCCTGTGCGCCATTGCCGGCGCCATCGGCGTGAGCCCCGTGGTGTTTACGGTCATCGTCGCGGTGAACGCGTCGACGACGTTTCTCATGGGCGTCGACGGGAACAACATGCTCTCGTATCGCTACGGGTACTGGAAGATGGTCGATTTCTTCAAGGCGGGCGTCATTCCCACCGTTGCCATGATCGCTCTCCATGCGACGATACTGATGCCGCTGGTTGCGCTGGCGGGGTACTAGGAAGCCGTCTTCTTATCCCGCTCGTTGATAAGGATGACAAGGAAAGACCCCGCCGAGATTGGATCGAGTGGGGTCTCGTGGCTTTCTGCGGCCGCTTTATCGGATCAGTGAAATACGACTTCGGTGGAATCGACGATCGTGATGAGCTCCTGCTGGGAGTTGACTCCCATTTTCTGGTAGATGTGGTACACATGGGTTTTGGCGGTATATGCCGAGATGTTAAGCTGCTCGCTGATGAATTGCGCATTGCGACCCTTAGCGAGGAACAGGAGTATTTCGGTTTCACGATTGGACAGGCCGTATTCCTCTGCGGCTTTCGTGCAGCGTTGCTTGAAATGCCCCCCTTCGGCGATTTCGTTATCGATGCTTTTGTCCGCAAAGGCGTTGTCCTTGAAGGGGACGAACGCGGCGAGCATGGCTAAAGCCAGTACAAGACCGAGGCCTATGAAGGGTACGAAATCGAAGAGTGCGGCGTTAGCCTTTTCGATCGCGAGGCACGCTGCCCAGCTGATGGCCATGCCGAGTGGGAGTACGAGCTGGCCTCGCGCGATGCGCCAGAACGGCGACGGCTGCCCGCTTGCAAACCCGACGAGCGCTGCGAGGTTGGCGAAATCGAAATAGATCAAAGCTCCTAGCAGGAAAAGGCAGCACGGCGTTCTGAACGACTCATCGAGGAAGGCGAGCCCGAGGAAGCCAACCGCCACGAGCAGCAGCGTAAGTTTTTCGGCGATTCCGAATGGAATATAGCGCTTGATGAGGGTCGTACAGCCCATTTGCACCAGTCCTCCGACGGCTATTGCCAAGGCGACCAAGGCAGGCTCGAGATTCTCGATGCTGTCGCAAAGATGATAGACCGCGAAGCCGAACAGCACGCCGAAAATTGCGACGGTGAAACCGGTAAGAGGGAAGAGCTTCGTCTGCTCGACGGGTTGGTCGGGCATTTTCCCGCTTCCTGCAACATGGGTGCGAAGATAAGCGAACGTTGCAAGCGAGCAGAGCGGGAAGAGCAGGAGGGCGATATCGCCGTAGGGAGCCGTGAGGTTGCAGGAGAACAGGTAGACGATCGCCCCTATGACGGCGCCTGAAGCAAGAAACGCCCCGACATCTTTTTGCCAGGCGATCATGAACACCTTGGGCCACTCGAGAAAGATCAGGGAAAAGCCGCCGCCCGCGAGCGCCCAGACGACTATGTCGAACCCTAAAGGAGCCGATCCCGGGCTGGCGATAAGATTGAGTACGCCGATTGGCAAGGTAAGCGCTAGTGCTACAAGCGGCATCGGATCGGGATTTGATCTGTCGAACAGATTGCGTTTGAGGTAAGCGAGCATCATGACGGCGAACATTCCGGTGAGGAAGGCAAGCTTCACAACCATTGAGGTTTCGTGGCCAAGATGCCGTGAAGCGCTGGGGCCGAACATGAGCAAATAGAACCACGCCCAGAAAAAAGCAAACCCGACTGATGCCATGGGAAGCATGGTTCTGACATGTGCCTTTTTGAGATTCAGGTCAATCAATGGCATAGGCTTCTCGCATATCGGATAGGGGATCGTCATGGAGCATTATAGCCGATTGTTCTCAGGCGACGATTGGCTGCCGGACCCGAGGAGCATCCGTGAACAGGGTGCTCCTCGGGTAGCGGCCGATTGGAGGTTTCAACTAGTGCTTCGGGGGCGCGGGAGGGGTTTTGGGTGCTCCGGGTGCGCCCGGGGCCGACGGTGCACCCGGAGCACTTGGGGCCGACGGTGCACCGGGCATGCCTGGCATGGCGGGACTCGAAGGAGCTTCGGCGCCGCATTCGGGACATACGGCGGTTCCCGCTGGACAAGTTGCTCCACATTGGGGACACGTTGCATCAAGCGATACTGCTGCTGGTCTGAAGCACATATTCTTCTCCTTGCATTCTCGGTTTGCAGATTACCTGAATGCTAGGCGATGGGCGACGCATCCGAAACGCAAGGAAAGACGTATTCGTGCGAGAAGGGATACCAAGGTGGGTAGTAGGGATGGTAGTACGGTGGTTCATCCTTGGAATATGAAGTGGTGAAATGGGGAAACGTTATATTATTCCCGTGCGGGTTTCGAACTGCGTGCTTGTGCTTCTGCGCAGAACGCCTCGAACAGCACGTTGTTGTCGGCGAGGTATTCGGGGTGCCATTGTACGCCGATGCAGAATCGCTTCGACGGATCCTCGATGCCCTCGATCACGCCGTCGGCGCTTAGGGCGCTGGTTGAGAAGCCCGGAGCAACGGTGCGGATGCTTTGATGGTGCATCGAGTTGGTTTCAATGCACGTCGCATTGCCGAACAGCGCAGCGAGGCGCGTGCCGGGCTCGAGTAGCGTGACTTGACCGGTGCGGTCGAATGGCTGCTCCTGCAGGTGGTTTTCGTCGGTAATACCGCATGCGGCAAGGTCTTGATTGAGCGAGCCGCCGAATGCGACGTTCATGATCTGCATGCCTCGGCAGATGCCGAATGTGGGCATATCCTGCTCGTAGGCGGCACGGGCGAGGGCGATTTCGAATTCGTCGCGTTTGCGGGATACGCGGGAAACTTGTTCGAGCACTTTATCGTCGGTGTACAGGCGGGGATCGATATCGCCGCCCCCGGTGAGCATGAGGCCGTCGATGCGCACGAGAATCTCATCTATCGAAGAGCAATCTGGCTGGGGTGGCAGCAATATCGGCGTGCCCCCTGCTCGTTCGACGCTTTGCAGGTATTCGATCGTTACGCGTTCGATGTCGATGTCGTCGGTGGTCGTGCGGGTTGTCGTGATGCCGATGATCATAGCCGCTACGATACGGCGATCGAGGGGATTGCCACGATGAAGCAGGCGCCGCCGTCGGGCAGGTTGAGCGCCTCGACGGTGCCGTCGTGCGCTTCCACGACCGATTTGACGATGGCGAGTCCGAGCCCTGTGCCGCCCGTTCCGCGGCTGCGCGAGGTGTCGGCGCGGTAGAATCGATCGAATAACCGCTTCGGGTCGGTATCGCCGAAGCCTGCGCCGTCGTCCTTGACGGCTATCACGGAATTGCCGCGCAGGCCGAACAGCTCGATGGTGATGTGGCCGCCGGGTTCGATGAATCGGCTCGCGTTTTCCACCAGGTTGGAAAGCACTTGTTTCAAGCGGTCGGGGTTGCCGAGTACGTCGGGCGCTTCGCCGATGATTTCGGTGATTGCCCCGCGGTCGCGCAGGATAGGATCGAGTGCATCGAACACTTCGCGCGAGAGCGTCTTGAGATCGACGCGCTGCAGCTCGTAGCGGATGCTGTCGTCTTCGATGCGCTGCAGGGTCAAGAGATCGTTCGAGAGGCGGCCGAGCCGCTCGCTCTCGTCGATGATGATCTTGCAGAACTTCTCATGTAGCTCGGGGGGCAGATCGGGATCGAGCAGCATCTCAGCGTTGCCGTGGATGGCGGTGAGCGGCGTGCGCAGCTCGTGCGCCACATCGCTGATGAACTCGGCTTGCCTGCGTTCGCGAATGGCAAGGTCAGATTGCTGCACAAGGGCCTTTTCGGCGAGTTCCCCGAAGTTTTCAGCGAGACAGTCAGCTTCGTGAAGTCGTCCGTCGGGCGCTATGTGTACGCCGGCGTTGCCCGAGCAGAACGCTTTTACCTTCGCGCAGAGGATGCGCAAAGGCTCGGAAAGAAAGTGTCCGATGAGCAGGCTGATTATGAAGGTGATGCATGCGGCGGGCAGAAGCAGGGCGAATGCCATGGCGGGCGCATCGAACGCCAGAACGCACACCAGCACGACGATCGTGCAGGCCAAAAGCGTCAACAACGTCGAAAGCAGC
Source organism: Raoultibacter timonensis (assembly GCF_022845715.1). NCBI lineage: Bacteria > Bacillati > Actinomycetota > Coriobacteriia > Eggerthellales > Eggerthellaceae > Raoultibacter > Raoultibacter timonensis. The sequence continues at coordinate 3,554,059 of NZ_AP025564.1, read as the reverse complement.
GAGAAATATGTCTGCAGCCGTTTGATGGCGAGCCTTGGCGTCGCGCCGGGCTAGGGGTTACTGCTTGAAACGGTACCCGTAACCACGCACCGTTTCAACGAGGCCGGGATCGTAGCCAGCAGCACCGATCTTGTCGCGTAGGCGCTTGATGTGGGTGTCGACCGTTTTCGTTTCGGTCAGGTACTCCCAGCCCCACGCATCGCGCAACAGGTCTTCGCGAGAAACGACCTTGCCGGCGCTCTTCATGAGGCTTGCAAGGAGTTCGAACTCGCGCGGAGTCAGATCGATTTCGCCGTTTTCTCCCGAAGCGGTATGGGCGTCTTCGTCGAGCGTGATGCCGCTTGCGGTGATGGCATGGTTCGCACCGGGAAAATCGCCGCCGTTGCCGCGACGCAGCAGCGCGCGAACGCGGGCGATGAGTTCGCGGACGCCGAACGGCTTGGCGAGGTAGTCGTCCCCGCCGATCTCCAGGCCGACAACCTTGTCGAGCTCGGTGTCGCGCGCCGAAAGGAACAGGACCGGTGCGGTCGTCTTCGCGCGCAATCTGCGGCATAGCTCGTAGCCGTCCATGCCAGGGAGCATGATGTCGAGAACGAACAAGTCGTAGGCGTTCTGCATGGCGAGCGCAAGGGCGTCTTCGCCGTTGTCGACGACATCGGTGTAGAAGCCTTCCTTCTTCAGGGCGTAGCTTACGAACTCGGTGATGGACGGTTCGTCATCCACCACGAGGATGCGGCTGGGGGATTCGTTCATGTCCGACCTTTCTGAACAGGTATCAACGCCAGGGGGCGTCCCGTGATTGCTATAATAGCACTATAGACAGTATGGTTCTCGGTCAAAGGGATTGTCAAAAACATGTTACTTGCTATCGACGTCGGCAACACTCAAACGGTATTAGGCCTGTACGAAGCAGACAAATTGCTCCATATGTGGCGGGTTGCCACCAACAAGCTGCACACCTCCGACGAACTTCGCATCAAGGTTAAGCCGCTTTTCGAATCGGAAGGCATCGATGCTTCAGGGGTCGATGGTGCCGCGCTTGCGTCGGTGGTTCCCCGGCTGACGGAGTCGTGGCATGACGCCATGGTTACGATGCTCGGGAAAGAGCCGCTTGTGGTGGACGCCCGGGCTGCGGGCGACCTGTTCAAGTCGACGTATGCGCACCCGGCCGAAGTCGGTGCCGATCGCGTCGCCGATGCGGTTGCCGCCCGCATCCTTTTCGGGCCGCCCTGCGTCGTCGTCGATTTCGGTACGGCTACCAACATCGAAGTTATCGACGAGCAGGGGTACTTCATCGGGGGCGTCATCGCTCCCGGGGTCGAAACGTCGGCAAATGCGCTGTTCTCGCGCGCGACCAAGCTCGCCGCGATCGACCTTGTCGATCCGGGTACGGCTATCGGGGGCACGACCGAGCAGGCCATCCAAGCGGGCATCGTATACGGCGAAGCCGATCGGGTCGACGGGCTCATGCGCCGCATCTTCAAGCAGCTCGGTTACGAGACGCAGGTCATCGCGACGGGAGGCTTAGCAGAATCGGTGGCGCGCATCTCAGAAACCATTACCGTGGTTGTGCCCGAACTGACGCTTGACGGTTTGCGACTCATTTACGACGCTCAGAAGTAGCGGGCCCGTTCGCGCGCGGCTGCTCCATTTCGAAGCTTTGGGCCGGCCCCCTTCCAGCTCGGCCGCGGGAGCGCCTCGTCGTTGCCCGCCCGCCGTTGCGCAGCATCGGGCGTCGTCCGATGCTGTGAAATCCCGAGCCGCTGCGGGTCGTTTCTGGTTTCTCGCGGGATCGGCCTTCCGCTGTATGAGATTTACGATTGTGAACCCCATGGAGCCTGATTCCGGGCGATATCTTTAAGCATCTGCACTAGAACGCCTGATCAAAAAAGTAATATCTTATATCCTTGAGGTCACAATCGTAAATCTCATGCAGAATCGTTCCTTTCCGTCCCATGCAGAATCCCACCCGCCTTCCTGACGATTTGGGATCGGCAGGCTGTTCATACCGTTTTGGGCGGTCGACGGAAGCCGGCTCCAAGCTCATCCATCCGCCCTCGCGCCCGCGTCCGGTCTGCCGCCCTCGGGTTTCCCGCGTTTCCGTCCCCTCGGCTGGTCATCTTGTGCGCTTGGTGAAATACGGTATACGCTCGGTGCGCCGAACAAGTAGAATTGCCTGTATCCGGTGCGTGCGCCCGGGCGTTCAGACGAGTACGAAATGAGAAAGTGAGGGCCTTCGTGTTGAGCGACATTGAAATTGCCCAAGCAACAACCCCAAAGCACATCCGCGAGATAGCCGAGGCCGCCGGCGTACCCGAGCAGTACCTCGAGTTGTATGGGAACCACAAGGCGAAGGTCGATTACAACCTGCTCGCCGACGTCGACCATACGCCCGGAAAACTCGTGCTTGTGACGGCGATCAATCCGACGCCGGCTGGGGAGGGCAAAACGACCACGACCGTCGGTCTTTCCGACGCGCTTGCCCAGTTGGGCAAAAACGTTGTTGTCGCGCTGCGCGAACCGAGCCTCGGACCCGTGTTCGGCATCAAGGGCGGCGCTGCTGGCGGCGGGTATGCCCAGGTCATTCCCATGGAGGATATCAACCTCCACTTCACAGGCGATTTCCATGCGATCGGCGCGGCCAATAACCTGCTCGCTGCCATGATCGACAACCACATCCAGCAGGGCAACGCCCTCGGCTTCGACGTGCGCAAGATCACCTGGAAACGCTGCGTCGACATGAACGATCGTCAGCTTCGCAACATCGTCGACGGTTTGGGTGGAAAGCCCAACGGCATGCCGCGGGAAGACGGGTTCGACATCACGGTTGCAAGCGAGATCATGGCCATCTTCTGCCTTGCCACCTCGATTATCGATCTCAAAGAGCGCCTTGCGCGCATCGTGGTTGGCTACACGGCCGCCGACGAGCCGATCACGGCGGGCGATCTCAAGGCTCAGGGCGCCATGGCCGCACTTTTGAAGGATGCGCTCAAGCCCAACCTCGTTCAGACCCTCGAGGGAACTCCTGCCTTCGTGCACGGCGGGCCGTTCGCCAACATCGCGCACGGCTGCAACTCGATCATGGCGACGCGCATGGCCATGGCGCTCGGCGATTATTGTGTGACGGAAGCCGGGTTCGGCGCCGATCTGGGTGCCGAGAAGTTCCTTGACATCAAGTGCCGCCTCGCTGGGCTCAAGCCCGATGCGGTCGTAGTCGTCGCTACGGTGCGCGCGCTCAAAAACCATGGCGGCGTTTCCAAAGACGAGCTCGGCAACGAGAACCTCGAAGCCCTCGAGGCGGGCCTTCCGAACCTTCTCCAGCATGTTGAAAACATTACGGGAGTCTACAAGCTGCCCTGCGTGGTGGCCATCAACCGATTCCCCACCGATACCGAGGCCGAGTTGGCTCTCGTCGAAGAGAAATGCAAGGAGCTCGGCGTGAACGTTGCGCTTTCCGAGGTGTGGGCAAAGGGCGGAAAAGGCGGCATCGCGCTCGCCGAGGAGGTCGTGCGCCTGTGCGAGGAACCCAACGATTTTGCGTTCTGCTACGAGAGCGATCTTTCGCTTGTCGAGAAGATCGAGGCCATCGCCACGCGCATCTACCGCGCCGACGGCGTTGATTTCACACCCGCTGCGAAAAACGAGCTCGCTCAGCTCGAGTCTCTCGGGTTCGGGCATATGCCCGTCTGCATGGCGAAGACGCAGTACAGCTTTTCTGACGATGCGGCGCTGCTCGGCGCACCGCGCGGCTTCCGCATCACGGTTAAAAAGGCGAAGGTCTCGGCGGGTGCCGGATTCGTCGTGGCGCTTACGGGCGACATCATGACGATGCCGGGGCTTCCCAAAGAACCTGCGGCCTGCCGTATCGACGTCGATGAGACCGGCAAGATTTCAGGGCTGTTCTAAAACGAAGCACGGCAGCCCGAGATCCGGGCGTCGAGTGCAGGCAAGAGAGATGCCGCATGGGCGGCGAGGCGACCGAGCGCGACAGGAGAAGAGCATGCTCGATACGACGTTCATTATGGATTTGGCGAGCAAAGCCCCAACGCCGGGCGGGGGAGGAGCCAGTGCGTACATGGGCGCCCTTGCGACGGCGCTCGGATCGATGGTGGGAAACCTTACCGTGGGGAAGAAACGCTACGAATCGGTAGAGGCCGACACCTACATCGTTTTGGAGAAGCTCGCCGACCTGCGCACACGGTTGATCGAACTCGTCGATGAGGACGCGCGCGCCTTCGCACCCTTGGCGAAGGCGTACGGTATGCCGAAGGCAACGCCTGACGAGCAAGCCGCGAAAGATGCCGCCATGCAGCACGCCCTTACGGGTGCTTGCGAAGTGCCGCTCGATATCATGCGCTCGTGCGCCCGGGTTATCGAACTGTGCGAATTCTTGGCGTACAACGGAAGCCGCATGGTGCTTTCCGATGTGGGCGTTGCGGTCGTGTGCGCGAAAGCCGCACTCAACGGCGCAAGTCTCAACGTGTTCATCAATGCGAAGGATATCGCCGATCGCGAACGCGCCGAGGGCTACGCCGGCGAGGCCGATCGGCTCATCGGGGATTCGGGCGCCCTGGCCGACAAACTGTATGCGTACGTGCTCGACGAGATCAGATAGGCGGATTCATGGCAAAGCGTTTAGCCGGCAAGCCGGTAGTCGAGAAGATTGCAGAAGAAATCGGGGGCCGCGTTGCTTCTTTAGCGGATAAAGGCATCGTGTGCGGGCTCTCGCTTCTGCGCGTGGGCGAGCGTCCCGACGACCTGTCGTACGAACGTACGGCGGAGAAGCGGGCCGAATCGCTCGGCATCGAAGTGCGAAAAACCGTGCTTGACGAGGGGGTTTCCCAGGCTGGTATCGAAGCAGCCATCGACGAGGTGAACGGCGACGAGTCGATTCACGGATGCCTGATGTTCCGTCCGCTGCCGAGTGATATCAACGAGCAGGCCGTATGCGACGCGCTCGCAACCGAAAAGGATATCGACGGCATTTCGTCGGCAGCGCTTGCCGCCGTGTTCATGGACCGCGATTTCGGATTCGCCCCGTGTACGGCTGCTGCATGCATGAGGGTACTCGATTACTACGACGTTCCCCTCGAGGGCGCCCATGTCGTCGTGGTGGGTCGCAGCCTCGTGATCGGCAAGCCGATCGCCATGATGCTTCTACGCCGTAACGCTACGGTGACACTCTGTCATTCGAGGACCAAAGACCTTGCTGCGGTGATGCGGGCTGCCGATATCGTGGTGTGCGCAACGGGCCGTGCTCGCATGTTCAAGGCAGAGTGCTTTTCGCCCGATCAGGTTGTGCTCGATGTCGGTATCAACTTCGACGAGGCGGGAAAGCTCTGCGGCGATGTCGATTTCGACGAAGTCGAGCCGATCGTAGGCGCCATTACACCGGTTCCCGGCGGCATTGGCTCGGTGACCACCTCGGTGCTTATGGCCCATGTGGTCGAAGCCGCCGAGCGGACGACCTCGGCCTAGCATGTTCAGCAGGAAGTTCGTCATAGCCGACCCCGGTAAGTGCATCGGCTGCAAAACGTGTATGGCGGCGTGCCTCCATCGACACGATATCGAAGGCGACGTTGCTCTGCCCCGGTTGCAGCTCGTTACAACGCGCACCGTTTCGGCGCCTGTCGGCTGCCATCATTGCGTCGATGCCCCTTGCGTCGAGGCGTGCCCTACCGGGTGCCTCTACTCCGATGACGAGCGCGTGGGCGTGCGCAAGGAGAAGTGCATCGGATGCCGCAACTGTATTCTCGCCTGCCCGTACGGCGCGGTCGATATCGTAACCGAAGTGCTGGCAGCGCCCGAGCAGAGCGAAGGGGACGGCGACAAGAAGCCGAAGCGACGGCGCAGCCGCAGAAAATCGACGGTGATCAAGTGCGATCTGTGCGAGGGCCATGCGCAGGGATCGGCCTGCGTGAGGGCGTGCCCCACCCATGCGCTCAGGCTCATCGATCAGCGGTTTTTAGAAAAGGGAGCGCAGAGCAAACGCAGGGAGGCCGCGAAGGCTACGGCTGCGTACTCGACGCTGCATTTGAACCAGGACCTGGGCGGAAGGTAGGGCCATGGAGAAGCATATAACCGTATGTCCGTACTGCGGGGCGGGTTGCAAGATGAACCTGGTGGTAGAAAACGGCTATGTCGTCGAGGCAGAGCCTGCCGACGGCGTGACGAACCGAGGAGAGCTCTGCCTGAAGGGCCTGTACGGCCACGACTTCGTCAACGATACCAAGATTTTGACGCCGCGCCTTACCCATCCGATGATCCGTCGCGAAAAGGGTGCCGAGCTCGAACGCGTGAGCTGGGACGAGGCACTCGACTTCACCGCTGAGCGCCTCAAGCGCATCATTGACGAGCACGGTGCCGAAGCGATCATGCTCACCGGCTCGTCGCGTGGACCGGGCAACGAAGCGAACTTCGTCATGCAGAAGTTCGTGCGGGCGTGCTTGGGCACGAACAACATCGACAACTGCGCCCGCACCTGCCACGCGGCTTCGGTCATCGGGCTCATGGAATCGGTTGGATCGGGTGCCATGAGCGTGAGCATCCCCTTGCTCGAGGAAACCGATTGTATCTTTCTCATCGGCTACAACCCCGCGGCCAGCCATCCGATCGTTGCGAGCCGCATCGTGAAGGCGAAGGAACGGGGGGCGACTCTCATCGTCGCCGACCCGCGCGTCATCGAAACGGCGCGCATCGCCGATATGTACCTTGCGCAGAAGAACGGCTCGAACATCGCGCTCCTGAACGCACTCGCCTATACGATCGTCGCCGAAGATCTGGCAGATTGGGATTTCATCGAAGGGCATACGGTCGGCTTCGACGAATGGTGGAAGACGGTCGAACGCTACGCTCCCGAGGCGGTTGCCGATGTAGTCGGCGTGGCGCCTGAGCAGATTCGGCAGGCGGCGCGCTTGTACGCGATGGCGGAAACCGCCGTTATCGGATGGGGCATGGGCATAACCCAGCAGCGCCAAGGCGTCGATAGCGTACACGCCATCGCGGCGCTTGCGCTCATCACCGGTCATATCGGCAAGCATGCGAGCGGATTGGCGCCGGTGCGCGGTCAGAACAACGTGCAGGGCTCGTGCGACATGGGCATGTGGCCGAGCCTGTATCCCGGATACCAGCGCATCGACGACGACGCGGTGCGCGAGAAGTTCGCCCGCGCATGGAACGTGCCGATCGAGAAGCTCTCTCCTGTCGAGGGTCGCAAGCTCACCGATCTGCCGCACGGCGTGGCCGACGGCAGCATCCGCGCGTTCTACAACTTCGGCGAGGATCCGTTGCAGACCGAGCCCGACACGGCGCAGATGCGTCGTACGCTCGAAGACCTCGATCTGCTTATCAGCCAGGACATCTTCATGACGCAGACCACGACGCTTGCCGATGTCGTGCTGCCCGCCACTTCGTGGGGTGAGCACGGGGGTGTGTTCACCGCGTCTGATCGCACCTTCCAGCGATTTTCAGCTGCGGTGCCTCCCAAGGGCGAATGCCGCCATGACTGGGAGATATTCCAAGACCTCTCCTGTCGCATGGGCTATCCCATGTCGTATACGTCGACCGAAGAGATCTGGAACGAGATCCGCGAGCTGTGCCCGCTGTTCTTCGGTGCGACCTACGAGAAGATGGAAGGTCTCGGGCATGCCCAATGGCCTATCCCCGATATCGACCATCCCGGATCGCCCGAGCTCTACGGAGGCGGTGCGTTTACGACGCCTGACGGCAAGGCGCACTTCTTCGCGACCGATTACGAGTCGCCGACCGAGCTTCCCGACCGCGAGTACCCGCTCGTGCTCTGCACGGTGCGCGAGGTGGGGCATTACTCGTGCCGATCCATGACCGGCAACTGCAAGGCGCTCGCGGCGCTTGCCGACGAACCGGGCTACGTGCATATGAACCCCCTCGATGCTGAGGCGCGCGGCATTGACGAAGAGCAGCTCGTATGGGTGTATTCGCGTCGCGGCAAGATCATCTCGCGCGCGGCTCTCGACGATCGGATCAACGAGGGGGCCGTGTACATGACCTACCAATGGTGGGTCGGCAAATGCAACGAGCTCACCTTGCACGTGACCGATTCGCAATCGGGCACGCCCGAAGACAAGTACGGCGCCTGCCAGGTGGAGCCCATCGCCGACCAGCTGTGGGCCGAGCGCCATATGCAGGACCTCTACACCGAACTCAAAGACCGCCTATTCGCCGAGGCATCCCGTCAGGATGAGGTTGCCGATGTTGCTGTGGCCGAAGCGGACCCGTCGGCCGAGCTTGGCGAGGGAGATGTGCCGGGCACGGTGACCGAGGCGCGCACGCGTGCGATTGCCGAGGCCGAGAAAGCGGCGCGAAAGGCCACCGAGGCTCAGAACGCGCGTTTGGCGCTCGAGAGGGCATGGGGCTCGGAAGAAACGGCCGTATAGGGGCGGTTTTGTACAGGGAAGCGAGGTGAGGGCAGCTTGAACCGATTCGTCATCGTGAATCCGCATCGGTGCATCGGATGCGATGCCTGTGCCGTTGCATGCAGCGAGAGCCATCGAAAACTTGCGCTCCGTCCCGTTGCGCGCCTGTCGATCATCAAGACGAGGGATGTATCCGCTGCCGTCACCTGCCATCAGTGCGAAGGATCTCCCTGCATGGCCGTGTGCCCGGCCGATGCCATCGTCTGCGACGGCGATCGGATGCAGGTCGTCGAGGATCTGTGCACGGGATGCCTTCTCTGCGCTCTTGCGTGCCCGTTCGGGGCGGTGTATCCCTCGATGCCCTCGAGCTCGCGTCCCCGCGGCGTTCTGTTCGGCCGCGCTTCGACGGCACGCTCGTCGGGTCTACTGCGCCAGAAGGAGACGGGCGACTACTCGTGTGTTGCCGTATGCGACCTGTGCGCGAAAACCGCCGACGGACCTCAGTGCGTAAAGGCTTGCCCGACCGATGCGCTGCAGGTGGTCGATCAGGCGTCGCTTGAGGTGTCGAGCCGCGAGAAGCGCCTCGGTGCCCTCGAGAAGATGATGGTGGCCATGCGCGCAGGCGGACAAGGGGGTGCCCGTGGTTGAAGGATCTATCCCATCGCCTCGATCGGGCGGCGGGTGTAATGCGAATGCGCGCAGTGCTCGGATCTCGCACGGCAGAGGCAAGCCCCATCACGATTTCGGCGCGTGCATAGCCTGCGCCGCCTGCGCGGTGGCATGCGAGCCCCGCGCCATCGGCATCGTCGTCGACGAGGACGAGGGAACGCTTGTGTGGATGCTCGATTTCGAGCTGTGCACGTCGTGCGGCGCGTGCCACGAGGTGTGCCCGACGGGCGCGATGGGGTTGCTTTCCGGCGTCAATCCCGCCGATGAGGCCGAGCCGCCGAAGCGATGCGTGTTCGCGCTTGCCGAATGCGAGGAGTGCGGCAAGTACTATGCATCGAGGAAAGAGGTTGCGTATGCGAATCGCTTGCTTTCCCAGCTCGATCATGCTGATGCGGCGCTAGCCCGCACGATGACGAGGCTATGCCCCGAATGCAAGCGCACTCGCGATGCGCTGGCCGCGGATCGGCGGACGGGGATGGGCGGCGCGTAATGGGACAGGGTTCGCGTGCGTACATGACGAACGTCTCGGCTTTGCGCATCGCGCGCGATGGAAGCTCGTTGCGCGATGAGGCGATCGCAGCCGAGGTGCCCGTGGTCGTGCGATTCGGCAACGAAGCGATTTCCCTTACCTGCACGCCGTGCGATCTCGAGGATCTCGCCTTCGGCCTGTCGTTTTCTTCGGGGTTCATCGAGCGGGCCGAAGAGGTGCGTGCGGTGAGCGTATGCGAAGAAGCCGACGGTTTTGTCGTGAGCATCGAGCCGGGGTGCGAGGTCCGTCGCGCAATCAGCGGGGTTTCGGCTTCGACGAGTCCGTGTCCGGCCGTTGTTGCGCCAGCGCTTCCGGGGTTCGACGTAGGCCTTCTTCCCGAGGGCCCGCACATTGCGCCCGAGGACGTATGGAAGGCGAGCGACGAGCTTTTCGCCTTGCAGGGCATGCATCAGGATACCGGGGCAACGCATGCGGCGATGTTCGTGGACTGCGCAACCGGGCGGCGCTTTGTTCGCGAGGATATCGGACGCCATATCGCCATCGACAAGCTCATCGGCTCCCTGTTGCGCGAAGGCGTCGATCCGTCGAGCGGGTTTATGTTCCTCTCGAGCCGCTGCGCCCTCGATCTGGCCATCCGCTGCGCGCGTTTCGGCATTGCGATCGTTGCAACCATCTCGGCTCCCACGAGCGCCGTCGTTGAATTCGGCGAGCGTGTGAACATGACACTTGCGGCCTTTGCGCGCAAGGATCGCTTCACGGTGTACACCCATCCCGAGAGGATCGATCGGGCAGGTTGTTGATTGGGCGGCTCGGGCATTCGCGATCATGCTGCTTCGGCGACCGTGCTGGCGACATCGTCCGCGTGGTCTCCATGGCCGTGCTGACCTTGTGCATGCCTAGATTAGCGCTCGCGGTTGTCGTATCATAGCATGCATGGCTAACGGACTCACATACGTGCGGCAGACCACTTCGACCGAAGCGACCAAGCAGCTGGCGACGACGCTCGCCCCGTACCTGCGAGCCGGCGATGTGATCGTGCTCAACGGCGATCTCGGTGCCGGCAAGACGCAGTTCGTCCAAGGGGTTGCCGCGGGCCTCGGAATCGGCGGGCCGGTGACGAGCCCCACGTTCAACATCCTTTTGAGCTATATGGACGGCAAGCTTCCGCTGTTCCACTTCGATCTGTACCGGCTCGATGCATCCGATCAGCTCGAAGACATCGGCTATTACGAGACGGTTGACGGGCCGGGTGCAACGTTCATCGAATGGGGAGACAAGTTTCCCGATGCGTTGCCGTACGGCTATCTCCAGATCGACATTACCGTTAACGAAAACGGCATACGGATCGTCCAGGCGCACTCGTTCGGCGAACGCGCGCGCAACCTGCTGTTCGTATGGGCGAAGGATTCGAAATCCCGCCTTGTGCAAACCCAGTAGGATGCAGCCCGCGATGCGAATCGGCATGTGCGCGATAAGCCCCGAACCCACAGAATCGAAGATGTAACTACTATGAGCGAATTGACACACCCGTATATCCTTGCGTTCGACACGGCAAACGAGATCATAGCGATCGGACTCGGCGCACTCGATCCTGCAGACCGAAGCGTTTCTCTGGCTGCCTCGGTGGAAATCGAGGCCCATCGGGCGTCGAACACGCAGCTGCTGCCGCGCATCGACGCGCTGCTTTCCGAATGCGGTATCGACAAACATGCGATCGCTTGCGTGGTGTGCGGGCGCGGACCGGGATCGTTCACCGGCGTGCGCATCGCGATGGCTACGGCAAAGGGCGTCTCCGCAGCTCTCGAGGTTCCCCTGTACGGCGTCTCGACGCTCGATTCCATCGCATGGGGCTTGCAGCATGCTGGCGTGCGCGGGCATGCTGTGGTGGTAGCGGATGCCATGCGCAAGGAAGTCTATCCCGTTCGGTTCGAGCTATCGGATGAGGGCATTGCCCGTCTTGAGGCCGACAGCGTGGTCAAGGCCGACGAGGCTGCCGAACGCCTTGCGGGCGGGTGGCCCGCCCATTCGGCTGCAAAAGAGGGTGCGGCGAACGCTGCGGGTTTGGAGGCCGATGCGGTCAACGCCGCCGATGCGGCTGGCTGTACGGGCGCGGTTGCCGATGCGGCTGGCGGCGCATCCGCTGTTCCCGTCGTGGCGGGCGATGCACTCAAAAAATATGCCGATCTGTTCGAGCCGTGCGGCACGTTCGCCGACGAACCTCTCTGGACGCCGACGGGGCAGGGCCTGTTGCTCGCAGCTCAAGCGGCGTGGCGCGAAGGCGACATCGACCCGTTCGATGCCGCATTCGGCAATCCGGCGTTCGCTTTGCCGGTGTATACGAGGTTATCGGATGCTGAGGAAAACGAACGTATCCGATTGAGCAAGAACGAACCCAAAAATCTTCGCACCGGCGTACAGGATACGGGCATAAGGCGCGATCAGCGCGCAACGGTGCGCGACAGCGCGATCGAAAACGCCCAGGCGGATGAAAACGGCATCACGTACCGACCGCTCGATGCGGCGCATGCGCAAATGGTTGCGCATCTCGAAACGGAGCTCATGGGCACCGACGCGTGGAGCGAAGCGCTCGTGCTCGACGAGCTGCCGCGCAAGGATCGCGTGTGGTGGGCCGCTTACGATGCGGACGATGCGCTTGTCGGATATGCGGGGGGGTGGATCGTTGACGGTCAGGTGCAGATTCTCAAGGTTGCGACGGTGCCCGCCATGCGGCGTTGCGGCATTGCGCGATCGCTTTTGGCTCGCATCGCGAGCGATGCCCGCGATCTCGGCGCCAAGAGCTGCTCGCTCGAAGTTCGGGCGTCGAACGAATCGGCACAGGCTTTGTATCGCGCGCTTGGGTTCGAATCGATCGGCATGCGTCCGCGCTATTACTCGGATCGCGAGGATGCCGTTATCATGGAAGGTCCCCTTCCGCTCGATCACCACGATGTGGCGGGCATGGAGCTTATGGTGCACAGCGATGCCGAACCGTGCGATACCTCAGATGAAACGGCTGTTCAGCGGGCCGATTCACGCGAGCGTATCGAAGGCTCCCAACCGCTCGTCCTCGCCATTGAAACTTCGTGCGACGAGACGGCGGCTGCCATCGTCGACGGGCGGGGATCTCTTGTATCCGATGTGGTCGCATCCCAGATCGATTTTCATGCGCGGTTCGGCGGCGTGGTGCCCGAAATCGCCAGCCGCAAGCATATCGAAGCCATTTGCGGCGTTACGGACGAATGCCTCGACGTCGCGGCGGAGCGAATCGGCGTGCCTCGGCTTCGCTGGCGCGACCTTTCGGCGGTGGCGGTTACCTACGCTCCCGGCCTTGTGGGAGCGCTCGTGGTGGGAGTCGCCTTCGCGAAGGGTGCCGCGTGGGCGGCCGATCTGCCGTTTATCGGCGTGAACCATCTCGAAGGCCACATCTATGCGAACAAGATCGCCACGCCCGACATCACGCCGCCTTTGGTGGTGTCGCTCGTGTCGGGCGGGCACACGATGCTCGTCCATGTGAAGGCGTGGGGCGAATACGTTACGATGGGCTCGACGCTCGACGATGCGGTGGGCGAGGCATTCGACAAAGTTGCGAAGGCGATGGGCCTCGGGTATCCTGGCGGCCCCGTCATCTCGAAGCTCGCCGCCGAAGGCGATGCGTCAGCGATTGGTTTTCCGCGTGCCATGCTCCACTCGGGAGATCTGCGGTTTTCCTTATCGGGGCTTAAAACCGCCGTTATCACGTACTTGAGAAACGAGGAGGCGGCGGGACGCACGGTGGACAAAGCCGATGTTGCGGCATCGTTTCAGCAGGCGGTCATCGACGTGCAGGTGGCGAAAGCCGAGATGGCGCTCAAGCTGACCGGGGCGAAGGAGTTCTGCCTCGGTGGCGGTGTTGCGGCGAACCCCGCCCTGCGCGCGGCGTACGGGGTCATGTGCGAGAAGCTCGGGGTGCGGCTTACGCTGCCGCCGATGAGCGCATGTACCGACAATGCGGGCATGATCGCGCTTGTGGCGCTCGACCGCTATCGGGCGAAGCGCTTCTTCGGCCTCGATGCCGATGCTCAGGCGCATGTCGATATCGATCAGCCATATTAGGAACATAAGGTTAATGTCGACGATAGGATGACTTTTTTGGAATGCGGCCTCGATAATACTTTGCTGAAGAACCGAGGGGTGGCGGTAGGTGGGAGGTCTTGTGCGAGGGGAAAATAGCTTAGATAACGAACGGGGAAGGGGCCTGTTAACCGAGGCTATGGAGGTGCTTAGAGGCAACCTGCTTCTCGTACTTGGAAGTATTGCTTGGTGGGGAAGCCACTATCTGCTGCTTTGGAATGCTCGCATTGCTGCCGTCGATTCTCTTATCAGCGGATACGATGGTAGGTTCGTCTTGACTATTGCCGGAACCGTGATCGCCTTGGGCGTAGCAACTTTGGTTTCGCGCCGTAAGCCCCAGTTCACCTTTGCTGGATGGCGTGGCTCGTACGTGGTTTTCGCCGTTTGCGCCTCGGTGGCGCTCGGCCTGCTTGTTATACCCGCTTTGGGAGAATCGAATCCTATGGTAACGGCTGGCGGTGCGGTGCTTTCGGGCGTGGGGAACAGTTTCATGCTGCTTCTTTGCGGGGAGTTGCACGCGCGCATGGGAGTACGGTTCATGCCCTTGGTCTTTGCAGTTGAGACGGTTGCTGGAGTTGCGGTATTTTTCCTCCTTTCCTGGCTACCGGTTGTCGGAGAGATGGCTGCATCGGCGGTGCTCATAGTGATTGCCGCTGTATCTTGCTATGCTTATGCCCGTTTTGCCCGTCCCATGTATGCAGATCGGGTTCCCGCAAAAGTCGATATGACCGTAAAGCCGCTGGTGGTTCTTGCCGTGTTAACGGGCTTTGCCTACGGTCTCGTTCGTACTTTTGCGGCTGGGGGTCTTGAGCATTCAGGTGCATCCGCAGGAATGGAGTCGGAGTACATAGGTACCTGTATCTGCGCCCTTCTCCTGGTCGCTGTTTTTCTTCTCCAGGGTCGACAATCGCTTTTTGAGCAATGCCTCCTTTTCGTCGTGCCCCTCGTTGCTACGGGCATGCTGCTGGTATCGCTGCACGGGGTGATCGATGTTGTACCGACGGCTATCAATACAGGCGGGTTTGCCTGTTTCTTCAATCTGATGTGGTACTTCGCCGCGGTGTTGGCTGTACGCGATAAGAAATACCGGCTGACCTTTCTGGTTGCTTTACTGTTTTTCAGCAGTCAGCTCGGTCAGATGCTCGGTGCACTTGTGCCCACGCAATTCTCGAATGCATTCTCAAGTGGACTAACGTACCTTCTCTTGCTCGTGTCGACGCTCTTTATGTACTATCGTGCAAAAACCGCCCAGAAAAACCTGGACAAGGACGGCATGTCGGAAGATCCGTTTTCGATCGAAGGCGAAGAGTGCTTGGAAGACAGTGCAGTTGATGCATGGATCCAGCGGTTCGGTTTTAGCGCTCGGGAGGCGCAGATAGCGATGCTGCTGGCGCGCAGAATGCCTTATAAGCAAATTAGCGCTGGTTTGTTTATTTCGGACAATACGGTGAAAACCCATGTTCGCAACATTTATAAGAAAGCGGATGTCTCGTCGCGCGAGGAGCTTGTTGAGGCGTTGCGCGATATCGCGAAAAATGGGTGAGGAAATACGATTATTGTAGGGTATCCCCAGATAGGGACCCTGTGGGAAAATCACACATTATTCGCGATTGTTGAAGAAAAAAACGGTTCCTAAAATCCTTCCCAGGCAGTAAACCACACCGAATGGAGGGATTCGCTATGCGCGAAACAGTAAAAAGCTTTGATCGCCGTACGTTTATGAAAGGAGGTATCGTTGCTGCTGCAGCGGCTGCAACGGGCTCCCTTTTGGCATCATGCTCTCCGCAGGCAACCGAAGGCGTTGCAAGTGCAGAAGACAATGCTGACAATATGCAGCCAAGCGCTTCTCGAGTTGCGGTTGGGTATGCAAACCCCGATGGAATTGGCATACCCGTTGCGCCCGACTCTACGGAAGATGTCGATGTTGTCGTGATGGGTTCGGGCATGGGCGGCTTTACGGCGGCCATGTTTGTCAAAGAACAAGACCCCGATGCGATAGTGGTCATGTTGGAGAAGCAGAACGCGTTGGGCGGAAACACCAACTTTGCCGAAGGTGGTGCCGGGTATCTCAATATGTCGCCCGAAGAAGCGCGGGCAGCGGTCCAGGCCGAAATGATTCAGCGCAATTTCGTCGTGGATCCCTCTTTGTTTTACGCGCTTCGCACTCAGCAAGGTGACTGTGCCGACTGGCTGTTTGGCAAGCATGGAGTTAAGATCGAAGATTATGGCAGCGGACAGCCTCTGTACGAAGGCGGTACGGGGGCATCCGCCATCGCTACGCTGACGCCTCAAGCTCAGGAACTCGGCGTTGATATACGTACCGAAGCACGTGCTTTCGCTCTCGTTCTCGAAGACGACTACACGGTTTCCGGCATCCAGTACAAGGCCGCAGACGATAGCGTTGTCCAGCTCAATGCCAAGGCAGTTGTTATCGCTTCGGGAGGCATGAACACCAATCCCGAGCTGCTCAGCCTTTACTCGAACGTTGATTTAGGCAAGGTTATGCCGCTGGGTACCGGTCAAGATGGCGACGGCCATCTTATGGTGGAGCAAACGGCACACGGTCGAACCGGGCTGCAGACAATAGATGGGTTCTTTGCGGGAATTGGTACGGCCGATGATCCATGTGGTTTCAACTCCGATCTCAACACCGCTGCAGGATTTCAATTCTCCAGCATGTTCGTGAACCAGTACGGCAACCGATTCTACGATGAGTCGTTCGGATTCAACACTGGATCCCAGCTGTTCTTTACCTGTATCCCGCAGGTTGTTCTATCGCAAAGCCAGGCTTTCTCGGTGTTCGATGAATCCTATGTTAGTAAATGGGAAGAGGGCCAGTGGCAGAACGGCCACAACGGTTTCGATAGCGCTACGAAATCAGGTACGCCGCTTGAGATTCGTTCGGAAATCGAACGAGTAAAAGATAAGGATTGGTTCTATCAAGCCGATACGATTGAAGAACTCGGCAGGGCGATTGCCGCCGACGTGGAAAGCTTCGATGTTAATGCTTTTGTCGAAACCGTTGAGGCCTACAATAATGCAGCCGAGGGATCTGCAGATGAATACGGGAAGCCGCAAGAGTTTATTTGGCCGCTTAAAACCGCTCCCTTTTATGCGGCGAAGGCTGGTGTGAACGCATACAATACCAATGGCGGGATCCACATCAACACTCATGCCCAAGTGGTAGACCCCAATGGAAAAGCAATTGCGGGGTTGTACGCTTCGGGCATTGCTACCGCTGGATGGGATAGCCAAGTGTATGGCGGCGGCACCAATCAACCGGTTGCCCTCTGGTGCTCTTGTGCGGCGGCGCGCCATATAGTAGAAAGCCGTCTTGGCAAAACGGTTGCAGATGATTGGATGGGCGATATCCCCATGTCCACGATTCTCGGTGAAGGCTATACGAACGCTAATCCGCTTGGCTAGGCTATACTTTGTAAGAAAGAGCAAAGCAGTTGATTCTCGGTTCGCAGGGAATCAACTGCTTTGAGGTTTAGGGTGGTCGATTGACGGAATGGGAAGCGTGTGTGAAAGGATTCTCCAAACCGAGCGTCTCGCTTTGCGGAAGCTCGACAATGGCGATTTCGAGAACCTCTGCACGATCTTGCAGGATGAAAAAGCCATGTATGCCTACGAGCATGCATTCTCCGACGCTGAGGTGCGGCAGTGGTTGCGGCGGCAGATCGATCGGTACGTGCGTGATGGCTTCGGGCTCTGGGCGGTCATCCTGAAGGAGACTGGGGCATTCGTCGGACAGTGCGGCCTCACCTTGCAGGAGTACGGCGAGACGCAGGTTGTCGAGGTCGGGTATCTGTTCGCTCGCTCGCAGTGGCATCGTGGCTACGCAACCGAGGCGGCTTCGGCTTGCAGGGACTATGCGTTTGAAACAGTTGGCTCCGACGAGGTGTTCTCGTTCGTCCGCTCGACGAACGAGGCGTCTAAACGCGTTGCCGAGCGAAACGGCATGACGCCGCGCGGTACGTTCGTCAAACACTACTGCGGCATCGATATGCCCCACGTCGCCTATTCGATTACGCGGGCGGAATGGGAGAACGCATTGTCGGCCCAAAAACACGGTTTCGGCGGTGATTCCGTGTCTTTGGGTCGACAATAGCTGCGTGCCCGTGCTTGCAGCATGACGGCGGGCACGGGCACGCTTTACGGGCGTCGTTTCGGCATGGCGTGGACGGCTCCGCTGCCGAGCGCTTCGAGCGCTTCGCCGATCGCCTCTTCGAATGTGGGGTGGGGGCGGATCGCGGAGCCCATCTGCTCGATCGTGAGGCCGTTCGCCACTGCGACGGCGAGCTCCCCGATCATGTCGGTCGCGCGACCGCACATGAGCTGCGCGCCGATGATGCGACCCTCTTCGTCGGCGACGATCTTCGCGAAACTGCGATCCTGCCCGGTGATCACCGACTTCCCGTTGCCCGCCATGGCGAACTTGCCCGTGCGCACCGCGATGCCTGCCTCCTTCGCCTCCGCTTCGGTCATGCCGACGCAGGCGATTTCGGGCGACGAGTACACGCACGACGGTACAAGCAAGGGGTCGAAGGAGCTGCTCTGCCCCGCGATGGTCTCGACGGCTGCGATGCCCTGCGCCGAGGCGGCATGGGCGAGCTGCGCTCCTGCGGCGGCCACATCGCCGATGGCAAACACGCCCTCGACCGACGTGCGCATATGCTCGTCGACGGCGATGCGGCCGCGTTCGAGCTCGAGTTCGAATCCCCCGCTGAAGAGGCCTCCTGTGGCAGGGGTGCGTCCGGTGGCTATCAACACGGCGTCCGTATCGGCGCGGAATTCGCCGCTTTTTGCGCTGTAGCGAACGCTCAGCGTTCCGTCCGCTGTGCGCTCGATCGCTTCCACGAGGGCGTTTGCAACGATCGCGCAACCGCGCTTCTTGGCTGTCATCGCGAGGCTCTGGCCGAATTCGCGATCCATGGTCGGCAGGATGCGCGCAGCCGCTTCGAGGACGGTGACCTCGGCCCCGAGCGCGGTGTAGATCCCCGCGAACTCCATGCCGATCACGCCGCCCCCAACGATCACGAGACGGTCGAGTTCGGGCACGGTTTCGAGCAGATCGTCTGACGTGAGCACGCCAGCTTCGCCGATACCGGCGATCGGGGGCATCGAGGGGGCGGAGCCGGTCGCGATGATGAGATGGTCGGCGGAAAGCTCGCGGATGGCGCCGTCGGGCGAGGAAACCGCGATAGAGCCGAGCCCCGCGATGGTAGCCGTGCCGCGTAGAAGCGTCACGCCGTTCGCATTGACGAGCGCCTCGACGCCGTCTTTGAGCGAGTCGCGCACCTCGACGACGCGTGCGCGGAGCGCATCGTAGTCGACCGCAGCCGAGCCGAACTGTATGCCGAGCGGCGCGGCATGCGACAGCTCGGCATACAGTTCGGCGGTGTGAGCCATGGTCTTCGTGGGAATGCAGCCGCGGTTGAGGCACGTGCCCCCAACCTCGTCCCGCTCGATGAGCGCCGTCTTGATGCCAAGTTGCGCGGCCCTGATGGCGGCGACGTAGCCGCCCGGGCCTGCGCCGATGATCGCCAGTTCGAAGTATTCCATGCTGTCGTGTCCTTTCCTGTGCGGGCGGAGCCTGCGTGGGCGCCGCTGCCGCTCGGGGGCTCGAGGTTCTGTTCTAAAAGCTGCTGCGGAAGAGCGCGATGCAATCTGCGCGCATCGCACGTTGTGCGTCCGTTTCTGCTTCGAGGGCTTCAAGGTGCCGCTCGATTGCGCTGAATTCGTAGGGGCAGCCGATCAGGGCCTCGCCGAGCCGTCCGATGTATTCGGCATCGAGCGCATCGGAGAAGATGCGCGCATTCGCGATGGCTCCTTTTTCCACAAGCACCTCGACATCGAGGTTGCCCCATGCGAAGCGCTCGTCGAGCGCGTGGGTGAACGGTGCGGTGTGCCCGAGCCTCCACGCGTCCGAGGCGAAACGCTCTCGACGCCGTGCGACGTCGGCTGGGTCGAAGCGATCGGCATCGAGGGGTTGCGCTGCCGATCCGAACGATTCCGAAAGCGCTTCGATGAGCGCGATCGAGAGCGTTTCCACCGTGATGCGCGTGTTGAGCGCAGCGAGGTTCACCACGCGCGAGCGCACGGAGTCGACGCCCTTGGCGGCGAGCTTCTTCGGGTCGGGTTGCAGATAGCGGGCGAGTTTGCCCATGTCCACGTCGATCATGAGCGTTCCGTGGTGGCAGCGCTTGCTGCCCGAGCGGAAGAACGCGTTGCCCGAGAACTTCGCCCCGTCGACGGTGGCATCGTTGCGCCCCGACACGCGGGCGCCCAAGTCGAAAGAGCGCACGGCGCCGCACATGATGTCCAGGTAGCGGGCCACGTCGTAGACGCCGTCGCGTGCGACGAACGTGAAGTTGAGGTTTCCGATGTCGTGGAAGACCGCGCCTCCCCCCGACAGACGGCGGGCGATCCTTCCGCCGTCGGCTTCGAACTCGGCGATGCGGCATTCCTTCCATGGGTTCTGGTTGCGACCGATCACGATGGTGTTCTCGTTCTGCCAGAGAAACAGGATGCACTCGTCGGGCAAGACGGCGTCGACGAGCGCTTCCTCGGTCGCGATGTTCTCATAGGGGTCGGTCGACTCGCTTATAAGGAAACGTGGCGTGATCGTATTCGCCCCGGCTCGGCCCGCAGCGGCCGCGCGGGAAACCGGCGGTTTCGGCTCGGCAGGGACCGCTGCGGCCGAGCCCGATCCGGTCGGCTCCGTTTCGTCGGGGGCAGCATCGGCTGCGTGAGGCGCAATCGGGCTCGCCATGCCTACTCGGCGCCTTCCTGCGCGGCAGGCCTCTCGGGTTCCTCGGGCGTCCAGCGGACGACGGGCTTGCGCGCCGCCTGCACCTCGTCAGGCCTGCCGATTCTCGTCGTAAGCGGTGCGCTGTGCAGCGCTTCTGCGTTCTCGTGGGCCTCGTGCCAGATGGCGCGGAACGCCTCGGCCGCAGCGTCGAGCGTCTCGCGGCTTTCGGTTTCGGTCGGCTCCACCATGAGGGCCTCGTGCACGATGAGCGGGAAGTACATCGTGGGCGGGTGCATCCCGAAATCGAGGAAGCGCTTGGCAACGTCGAGTGCGCTTGCGCCCGTTTCCTCCTTGAGGGGGCCGAGGTCCATGACGAATTCGTGCATGCAGGGCCCGGGGTAGGGCATGGTGTAGAGGTCCTCGAGCTTGCGCATCAGGTAGTTTGCGTTGAGCACGGCGGTGCGCGCGGCCTGAGGAATGCCTTCTTTGCCGAGGGCGAGGATATAGGCGAGCGCGCGGACGGTTACGCCGAAGTTGCCGTAGAACGATTTCATGCGCCCGATCGAGTGCTCGGGTTCCACGAGAACGTAGGCGCCGTCACGCTCCTCGACGACGGGAGTCGGCAGAAACGCTGCGAGGTGCTCTTTGCAACCGACGGGACCCGAACCCGGTCCGCCTCCGCCGTGCGGCGTCGAGAACGTTTTGTGCAGGTTGAGGTGCACGCAGTCGAATCCCATATCGCCGGGGCGCACGATGCCCATGATGGGGTTGAGGTTCGCTCCGTCGTAGTAGCACAGGCCGCCCGCCTCGTGCACGATGGCGCAGATCTCGAGGATGTTGGGATCGAACAGGCCGAGCGTGTTGGGGTTGGTGAGCATGAGCCCTGCCGTATCGGGCCCGACCGCCGCTCGCAGCGCGTCGAGGTCGACGCCGCCTTGCTCGTTCGAGGGAACGTTGACCGTGTCGAACCCGGCCATCGAGGCGGTGGCGGGATTGGTGCCGTGAGCCGAATCGGGCACGATGATCGTGGTTCGGGCCGTGTCGCCCGCGGCCTTATGGTAGGCGCGGATGAGCAGAAGGCCCGTGTACTCGCCGTGCGCGCCTGCGGCGGGTTGCAGCGTGACGGCGTCCATGCCGGTGATCTCGGCCAAAAGGTCACAGGTGAGCGCCATGGTTTCAAGCGCTCCCTGCACGGTAGAGGCCGGCTGCAAAGGATGGATATCGGCGAATCCGGGAAGCGTTGCGATCTCTTCGTTGATGCGCGGATTGTACTTCATGGTGCAGGAGCCGAGCGGGTAGAACCCGTCGCACACGCCGAACGCCTCGTCGGCGAGGTGGTTGTAGTGGCGGTCGAGGTCGACTTCGGCCACTTCGGGGAGGTTGGGCGCCTTGGCACGGCAAAACCGCTCGTCGGGAAAGGCTGCTGGCACGTCGCATTCCGGCAGAAGGGAGGAAGCGCGGCCGGGTTTCGAGAGTTCGAATATGAGGTTCATCGCGCCCACTCCTTTACAAGTTCGACCGCCTCATCGATCTGAGCCTTCGAGTTCATTTCGGTGGCGCACCACAGGATGCCGCGCTCAGGGGAACCGTGCGGACGCCCTTGGGCTGCGGCTTCGGACGTGCCGGAGCCGCCGGATGCGGCATCGGGAACAAACTCGATGGGCAGCCCCATGAGTACGCCGCGCTCGGCGAGCGCTCGTTCGAGCGCGGCGGGGTCGAGCGGGCAGGTGGTCGCGAACTCGTTCATGAACGGCGCATCCCATGCGAGATCGAACCCGTCGATCTCGCAGAGGCGCTCGGCCAGATAGTGCGCTTTCGCATAGCTGGAGCTTGCCGCCCGAGCGAGGCCGTCGGGGCCCATGCAGGCCAGGTAGGTGCCCGCGGCGAGCGCGCAGAGCGCTTCGTTCGAGCATACGTTCGACGAGGCCTTCTCGCGGCGGATGTGCTGCTCGCGGGCTTGCAAGGTCAAGACGAACGCGCGATTGCCCTGCGCGTCTTGCGTTTGCCCGACGATGCGTCCGGGAAGCTTGCGCATGAGCGCCGAGGTGCAGGCGATGATGCCGAGGTAGGGGCCTCCGAACGAAAGCGGGAGTCCGAGCGATTGCCCCTCGGCCACGCAGATGTCGACACCGAGTTCACCGGGGCTTGCGAGGATGCCGAGCGATACGGGGTCGGCTGCCATGATCGCTTTAGCGCCCGCTGCATGGATGGCTTCGATCAGGTCGCCCGCATCTTCGAGGATGCCGAAGTAGTTGGGCTGCTGGATGATGGCGCATGCGGTCGCCTCGCCGAGCGCGGCAGCGAACGCGGGCGCGTCGGTGGCGCCGCCCTTGGCGGGGATCACCTCGACCTCGACCCCGCGGCTTTCGCAGTAGGTTTTCACCGTCTCGATGGTCTGGGGGTTCACGGTGGCCGATACCACAACGCCCGAACGCTTGCGATCCTGGCACATGAACACCGCTTCGGCGGCAGCGGTCGCCCCGTCGTAAAGCGAGGCGTTCGACACGTCCATGCCGGTCAGCTCGCATACCATCGACTGGTACTCGAAGATCGACTGCAGGACGCCCTGGCTGACCTCGGCTTGGTAAGGCGTGTAGGCGGTCACGAACTCCTCTTTGGAGATCACGGTTTTCACGAGTGCGGGAACGAAGCGCCGATAGGCGCCCGCTCCGCGGAAGACCGAGCGGAAGACGGTGTTTTCGGCGGCCATGGCGCCGAGCTTCTCGCGCAGTTCGAGCTCGGTCAGCCCGCTGGGCAGGTCGAGCTCGCCTGCGCGGGCGGCTTCGGGCACGATGGCGTACAGATCGTCGGTCGAGTCGAACCCGAGATCGGCGAGCATCTGCTCGCGTTCGCCCGAGGTCGACGGAAGATAGCTTCCCATGTAGCGGGCCCTTTCTGTTCGGGGTTCGCCGTGGCTGCTTATCGGGAATCGGGGCAACCGTGCGGCAGGGTGGTTATTGTGCGCAGCTTTCGGCGTAGGCGGGGGCGTCCATCGTCTCGACGGCGATCGAGGCGGGCTCCACGCGCACGAGCCAGGCATCCCAGGCCGATTCGTTGATGAGCGCCGGGTTGTCGAGCAGCTCTTCGTTCACCTCGACGACTGTGCCGTCGACAGGGCTGATGACCTCGGAGACCGCCTTGACCGATTCGACGTCGGCGAACGGCTCTCCTCCCACAAGCTCGTCGCCCACTTCGGGCAGGCCGACGAACACGAGGTCGCCAAGCTCCTTTTGCGCGTAGTCGGTCAAGCCGATCGTGGCGTTCTCGCCGTCAACGGCGACCCACTCGTGGGTTTCGGTGTACATGCGGTCCGCGGGGTAGTCCATGATGGTCCTTTCTTCGGGCGTCGGACGATCCGACGCTGTTTCCGGTGTACCGCGCGGGCTCCTTTGCCTGTGCGGCCGTGCTGCCGAAAAGAGGCGGAACGGGCGTTCCGTCTGAATCTATCGCTTCCTTTTGTAGAACGGCATGGGTGCGACGCGCGCCTCGACTTTCCGTCCGCGCACTTCGACTTCGAGCGAGTCGCCGATTTCGGCCGATCCCGTCTCGACGAGCGCCATGGCGCAGGCCTTTTTCAAGAACGGGCAGTACGTGCCCGAGGTGGTGGTGCCGATTCGCTTGCCGTCGGCGAACACCGGCTCGTGCTCGCGTACGATCCCGCGTCCCGTAACCTCGATGCCGATGCGCGTGCGGGCTGGCAATCCTTTTGCGGCGATGGCCTCTTTGCCGATGAAGCCGGGTTTTCCCATCTTCACGCCGAATGCGAGGCCCGCTTCCATCGGATCGACGGTTTCGTCCATCTCGTGACCGTACAAGGGCATGCTCGCTTCGAGGCGCAGCGTATCGCGGGCGCCGAGTCCGCAGGGGACGAGTCCGTCTTCGGCGCCTGCACCGATGAGCGCCTCCCATAGCGCGGGTGCTTCGGCGGGCGCACAGTACAGTTCGAAACCGTCTTCGCCCGTGTAGCCGGTGCGCGAAACAAGGCAATCGCAACCCGCAACCGCAACGTGCGGCTCGAACGTGTAGTACGCGCTCGGAAGTGCCGCTTCGTCGGCCACGCGGGCGAGGATCGTCTGCGCGAGCGGGCCCTGGACGGCGATCTGCGCGATCTCGTCGGACAGATCGCGCATCACGGTATCGTCGAGCAGATGGTCGGCCATCCAAGCCACGTCCTTGTCTTTGTTGGCGGCGTTCACTACGGCGAGAAACCGTTCGTCGTCGAGACGGTATACGATGAGGTCGTCGACCATGCCGCCGTCCTCGTAGCATAGCGCCGTGTAGCGGCAGCGCCCGTAGGCCATGTCGCTGAAATCATTGGTCATGAGGCGGTTGAGCGTTGCGAGTGCACCGGGGCCCTCGAACAGCACCTCTCCCATATGCGATACGTCGAACAGCCCGCAGGCGTTTCGCACGGCAAGGTGCTCTTTCATGAGGCCGGTGGGGTATTCGATGGGGAGCAGGTAGCCGGCGAAGGGCACGATTTTTCCTTCGGCAGCGAGGTGGACGTCGTACAGGGGCGTCTTCTTTTCCATGAGCCAAAACCTTTCAGGGCGGGGCCGGATGCAAAAAGGCGCGCTCAGGGATTGCCCCGGGCGCGCCTCTGTCTCCATACCTGAAAGATGAACCCCGCAGCCGTGCAACCCGCGTGGGCTTGCTTCTTCGGTGCCGATCGAACGGCTTTCCAGAGGTTTGTCGGATTCCAGTCCTTTTGCCTGAGAGTTTCTGCCCCTTCGGCTCCCGCGTGCGCGGGCATCTCCCGGAATCGTCATCCAAACGCTGTGTGCGGGGTCAGAATACCATGCGCTTTGCGCCGGGTAAACCAACGGCTCGCGAACGGTTTGCCGTGAGGATGATCGGGCGTCGCGGCGGCTTTCTGCTTGCGTTCGAGGTCCCTGCCAATCGCGGCGGCCCCCGATCTTGCGAATGTGGCAGAAATTTCGACCTGTGCCAAAATGTACTATAGTAAGTAATTGATGCGTGCGTTTTCAAAGATCCGCGACCAGGTGTTTCTCCGGAAGCTGCCGAAATATCAATAATGTATCTGATTCCATAATTGGCATAGGTCGAAATCTCTGCCATCTTCGGGTCATCCGCCGCTAAATCGGGGTCGGCGCGGTTCCCGCAGGGCCCCCGATGGCGATCCGGCGTTCTTGGAAGCCGAACGGGCTTATGCCGATGACAGTACGGGACGCTACCCGAAACTGGCCCCCGCTGTCAAACCGCCCTCGGCATGCGCCAGCCCTTGCCCACCCTTGCCCATCGCTCGCACGGCGCCCGTCGCCTTGCGCCCCGTTTGTCCGACACGGCGGCCAGAGTCGGCCTCTTTGGCTTATGCGCAGATGCCCGTCATCTTTATCCGATCTTAATACAGTGCCTGTGACCTTAACAACGCGTTAATGCGGCTCGGATTAACCTAGAGTCCAGCCCGGGCGGTAGTGCGCACGCAGCCCGGGCGCAAAGAAGGAAATTCGGAAAGGTTGGAATGAGATGGAAACAGTTGCCGGCGTCATCGGCGTCCTGAGCATCGCCTTGATGCTCTATCTGTTTTACGTGCTGCTGAAAGGCGGTGATGAAAGGTGATGGACGAACTGCTGGAATACGGTATCTACGTCGCCCTCCTCGTTGCCCTCGCCATACCGCTCAGCGGGTACATCAACAGGGTGATGGCCGGAGAAAAAACGCTGCTCGGCCGCGTGCTCTGCCCGGTTGAAGGCGTTCTCTACCGCGTGATCGGGGTCAGCAGGAACGAGAACATGAACTGGAAGCGCTATCTGCTGTGCGCTCTCGCGTTCTCGGCGGTATCGCTCATCGTCTTGTGGGCGATTCTCATGTGCCAAGGGTTCTTGCCGTTCAACCCCGAGGGGTTGCCCGGTCAATCGTGGGATTTGGCTTTTAATACGGCAGTGAGCTTCGTGACGAACACGAACTGGCAGTCGTACAGCGGCGAGAGCTCGCTGAGCTACTTCTCGCAGGCGATCGGCCTCACCGTGCAGAACTTCGTAACGCCCGCCGTTGGCATGGCGGTCCTGTTCGCCCTGTTCCGCGGCATGGTTGCCGAAAACAGTGAAGGCCTCGGATCGTTCTGGGTCGACGTTACGCGCGGCGTTATGTACGTGTTCATCCCGCTGTGCTTGGTCATGTCGATCGTCGGTATTGCGAGCGGCATGCCTGAAAACCTCAGCGAATACCAGGAAGTCGATCTCGTCGAGCCGGTGGGCATCGATGCGGACGGCAATGCGGTAGCGGCTGACGATCCGTCGGCGGTCGACACGGTCGACAAGCAGATCGTGCCCATGGGACCGCAGGCGAGCCAGGTTATGATCAAACAGCTCGGCACCAACGGCGGCGGCTACAACGGTGTGAACTCGGCGAGCCCGCTTGAGAACCCCACGCCGCTCACCAACATCATCCAGTGCATCGCGCTGCTGCTCGTGCCTATCGCGCTGCTGTTCAGCTTCGGACGCTTCGTCAACGACCGCCGGCAGGGCAGGGCGGTGTTTGCGGCCGTGTTCATCTTGCTTGTCGTATCGCTTGGCCTCATTGCGTTCTTTGAGCAGTCAGGTACGCCCCAGCTTGCGCAAAACGGCGCGGTCTACATGGGCGTCGATGGCCAATCGGGCGGCAACATGGAGGGCAAGGAGGTTCGCTTCGGCGTTACGGACTCGTCGCTTTGGGCCGCATTCACCACGGCCGCGTCGAACGGCTCGGTCAACTCGATGCACGACAGCTACACGCCCATCGGCGGCATGGTACCCATGGTGCTCATGCAGCTCGGCGAGGTCATCGGCGGCGGCGTGGGCTGCGGGTTGTACTCGCTCATCGGGTTCGTGATGCTCACGGTGTTCATCGCGGGGCTCATGGTCGGCCGTACGCCCGAGTACCTCGGCAAGAAGATCGGGCCGAAGGAGATGCGCATGGCGGTGATCCTGTGCATCACCACGCCGTTCGTGATACTCGTGGGGGCTGCGGCGATGAGCCTCGACCCTGCGACGGTCGATAGCCTCAACAACCCCGGTGCCCACGGTTTTTCGGAGGTGCTCTACGCGGCAACCTCGGCGGGGGGCAACAACGGATCCGCATTTGCGGGGCTCAATGCGAACACGCCGTTCATCAACGTCGTGCTCGGTCTGGAGATGCTCGTGAACCGCTTCGTTCCCATCGTTGCAACGTGCGTTCTCGCCGGCAGCTTGGCATCGCGTAAGAAGGTTGCGACCACGGCGGGCACGCTATCGACGAGCAATGCGATGTTCGTGTTCCTCCTGATCCTGATCATACTCCTCGTAGGCGCTCTGACGATGTTCCCGGCCCTTGCCTTGGGTCCGATAGCCGAACAACTTCAGATGGTAATGTAGAAGGTAAGGTGCGAGAAACCATGGCAACTGCCACACTGAAACAATACGACACGAAATCGCAGGCGAGCCGTGCCGTACGCGATGCGTTCGCGAAGCTGAATCCCAAGGACCAGGTGAAGAATCCGGTCATGTTCATGGTGTTCGTTTCCGCCATACTCACGACGATCCTGTTCGTGCTTTCGCTGGCGGGCATCGCCGATCAGCAGCCGGGCTTCATCCTGGCCATCGCCGTGATCCTCTGGCTCACCGTCCTGTTCGCGAACTTCGCGGAGGCGATAGCCGAGGGGCGCGGCAAGGCCCAAGCCGACTCCTTGCGCGCCGCGAAGCGCGATGTGCAGGCCCACAAGATCACCCAGGGCCTCCTCGCCGCAGGCCAGCATGAGGGCGATCCCGCTTCCCTGTACTTCGCGCGTTCCGAAGAGGTCAACTCGGCCACGCTCAAGAAGAAGGATTACGTTTTCGTAGCGGCGGGCGAGCAGATTCCCGCCGATGGCGAGGTCGTCCAGGGCGCCGCTTCGGTCGACGAGAGCGCGATCACGGGCGAATCGGCGCCGGTCATCCGCGAATCGGGCGGCGATCGCTCGTCGGTAACCGGTGGCACGACCGTGCTGTCCGACTGGCTCGTCGTATGCGTGACCCAGGAAAGCGGCAAAAGCTTCCTCGACCAGATGATCTCCATGGTCGAATCGGCAACACGTAAGAAGACCCCCAACGAGATCGCGCTGCAGATTCTGCTCGTAGCCCTCACGATCATATTCTTGCTCGTAGCCGCATCGCTGTTCACGTTCAGCGGGTTCTCGTCGGGCCTGTCCGATATGGCCAACCCGACCACGATCACCTCGCTCGTGGCCCTGTTCGTCTGCCTTGCGCCGACCACCATCGGAGCCTTGCTTTCGGCCATCGGCATCGCCGGCATGAGCCGTCTCAACAAGGCGAACGTGCTGGCCATGAGCGGGCGTGCGGTCGAGGCGGCGGGCGACGTCGACGTGCTGCTGCTCGACAAGACCGGCACGATCACGCTCGGCAACCGCCAGGCGAGCGAGTTCGTCCCCGTCGACGGGGCAACCGAGGAAGAGCTCGCCGATGCGGCGCAGCTCGCGAGCCTCACCGACGAGACGCCCGAAGGCCGCAGCATCGTCGTGCTCGCCAAGGAGCGCTTCAACATCCGCGAACGCGAGCTCGAGGGGTCGGGTATGGTGTCGATCCCGTTCTCGGCGGCTACGCGCATGAGCGGCGTCGATTTCGACGGTCATGAGATTCGCAAGGGCGCAGCCGATGCGATTAAGAGCTACGTTGAGAAATTCGGAGGTTCGTACAGCGATGAATGCAGGCAAAGGGTCGAAGACATCTCTCGCGCAGGCGGTACTCCGCTGCTTGTTGCTCGGGATCATCGTATTGTGGGCGTCATCTATCTGAAAGACATTGTCAAACAGGGCATCAAGGAGAACTTCGCCAGTCTGCGCAAGATGGGCATCAAGACCATCATGATCACGGGCGACAATCCGATGACCGCGGCTGCGATTGCCGCCGAGGCCGGCGTGGACGACTTCCTGGCCGAGGCGACGCCCGAGGCGAAGCTCGACATGATCCGCCGCTATCAGGCGGAGGGTCACATGGTGGCCATGACGGGCGACGGCACCAACGATGCGCCGGCGCTCGCGCAGGCCGACGTGGCCGTGGCGATGAACAGCGGCACGCAGGCCGCGAAGGAGGCGGGCAACATGGTCGATCTCGACTCGTCGCCCACGAAGCTCATCGACATCGTCATGATCGGTAAGCAGCTGCTCATGACACGCGGATCGCTGACGACGTTCTCGATCGCCAACGACATCGCCAAGTACTTCGCGATCGTCCCCGCGCTGTTCGTTCCGCTGTACCCCGAGCTCGATGCGCTCAACATCATGCGCCTTACGAGCCCCGAAACGGCGATCCTCGCAGCGATCATCTACAACGCGCTGATCATCGTCGCGCTCATCCCGCTCGCGCTCAAAGGCGTGAAATACCGCGAAGCGTCCTCGCAGAGCCTGCTTACGCGCAACCTTCTCGTCTACGGCCTTGGAGGCATCGTGTTGCCCTTCGTGGCGATCAAGGCGATCGATCTGCTGCTTACCTTGTGTGGCATGGCTTAAGGGAAATCGAGAAACGCGGCGTGCGGTCGGATGGACGGGCGCCGCACGGATACGACGGATATGCGATTGCGATCGAATGCGAAAGGAAGCGCGATCATGAAAGACTACAGCATAGGAAAAACGATCGGAAGGACTGTCGGGTTCTTCGTGATCATGAGTGTGATTTGCGGCGTTTTGTATACGGGCGTGTGCTTGGGGATAGGGCAGCTTATCTTCCCCTATCAGGCGAACGGCAGCATCATCGAGGTTGACGCCGATGGCGACGGCGTGAACGACAGCCGTTACTGCATGCTGCTCGGCCAGCAGTTCGAGGACGACGATCATCTGTGGGGCCGTCCGACGAACTACAACCTGTCTACGTTCACCGACGACGAGGGCAACCCGATCGCCTGGGCGGGTGCTTCTAACCTGACGCCCGCGGGCGAAGAGTTCGAGCAACTCGTAGCCGAGCGCGTCGAGAAAATCCGCGAGGCGCATCCCGAGAAGGGCGATGAGCCCATCCCGAGCGACCTCGTGACGGTTTCGGGCAGCGGACTTGATCCCGACATTTCGCCGGCGGCGGCCGAGTATCAGGTGGAGCGCCTTGCGAAGAACACGGGCAAGAGCGCTTCCGAGATCCGCGAGATCATCGAAGCGTGCACCGAGCAGCCGACGCTCGGCGTGCTCGGCGACGCTCGCGTGAACGTACTGAAGGTGAACCTCATGCTCGACGGGGTGCTATCATAGGCAAAGCGCGGATGGGCGCGCCGTTTCGTGCGGCGCGCCGCCGTGCTCTGAGGTGAAGCGAGGACATGGTTTATGGTTGACGACAGTGCCTTTGAGATACGGCGCGATCCCGATGCGATTCTGCGCCAGATCAAAGAGGCCGAGCGCAGCGACGAGCCGGGGCGCGGCAAACTCAAGATATTCTTCGGCTACGCGGCAGGCGTCGGGAAGACCTACGCGATGCTCGAAGACGCCCATGGATACAAAGAGAAGGGGTTCGATGTGGTTGCCGGCTATATCGAGCCCCATACGCGTGCCGACACCACGGCGTTGCTCGACGGGCTCGAGCAGCTTGAACGCCGCACGATCGAGCATCGCGGCATCGCCCTGCGGGAGTTCGACCTCGATGCGGCGCTCAAGCGCAAGCCGCAGATCCTGCTTGTGGACGAGCTCGCGCACACGAACGCTCCCGGTAGCCGGCATCGGAAGCGCTATCAGGACATCGAGGAGCTCCTGCGAGCGGGCATCAACGTGTTCACCACCGTGAACGTCCAGCATCTCGAGGGATTGAACGACAAGATCTCGGCCATCACGCAGGTTCGCGTTGCCGAGCGCATTCCCGATTCGGTGTTCGATCGAGCCGATTCGGTCGAGCTTATCGATATCGAGCCCGATGACTTGATCGAGCGGCTCAACGCGGGAAAGGTGTACGTCCCCGATCGCAGTTGGGTAGCACTTTCGAACTTTTTCACGAAGAAAAACCTTGCAGCGCTGCGCGAGATTGCGCTCAGGCGCATGGCCGACCGCATGACGCGCTCACCCGATGCGAACGGAACCGCCTGCCGCGTCGAAGCGGGGGAGGATGTGCTTGTCTACGTAACGCCCGACGCGGGCAACGTGAAGGTGATTCGCGCTGCGGCAAATATGGCCGAGGCGTTTCACGGGGCGCTCACGGCCCTCGTCATCGAGTCGTCGGAAAGCAAGAAGCTCGATGTCGAAGATCGGCAGCGGCTGCGCTCGAATATCGATCTTGCAGAGGAGCTCGGGGCGCATGTCGTGACGATGCACGGCGACGATGTTGCGGTGCTCATCTCCCAATACTCCATGACCGCAGGTATCACGCAGCTGGTGCTCGGCAGCAATTCAAGCGGCAAGGGTCTGTTCAGCTCGAAGGAAAACCTTGTAAACCGGCTGACGCACCTGTCGTACGGCGCGGTTATCAACGTGGTTCCGGTGAAGGATCTACCCGCTCAGTTCAGCCGGTTCCGGCCGGCGACCGGGTTCAAGCTTACGTCGGGCGATGTGCTCAAGGCGCTTTTGGCGGTTGCGCTCGCTACGGCCATCGGGTTGGCGGTGCACGAGCTCGGGTTGGCCTCGTCGGTCATCCTCATGGGCTACATGTTCGTGATCCTGCTGATTGCGACGCGCGCCGACGGATTCTTCTACTCGCTTATCGCAGCGCTCGGCAGCGTGCTCGCGTACAACTTCTTCTTCACGGTGCCGCGTTTCACGTTCGATGCGTACGGGATCAACTATCCGTTCATCTTCGTGTTCCTCATGGTCTCGACGCTGGTTGCCTCATCGCTGACGGTACGGATGAAGCGGCAATCGGAAGCCACTGCGCGACGCGCCTACCGCACGGAAGTGCTGCTCGAAAGCACCCGCGAGCTTCAGGCGTCGACGTCGATCGAAGCGTGCTTCGCCACGGCCGCCAAGCAGATCATGAAGATACTCGATCGTCCGGTGGTCATGTACAAGGCGGGGTCCGAAAGCCGCCTCTCGAAACCCGTGGTGTACGACGTACCCGGCAGCGGGGGAGGCGATGCGCAATCGGCGGAGCTCGTTTCGCCTTACGAAGTTGCCGTGGCCTCATGGGTTGCCGCGAACAACGAGCGGGCAGGCGCTACGACGAGCACGCTGGCCGAGGCGCGGTGTCTGTATCTGCCCATCCGGTCGAAGGGTGCGGTGTTCGGAGTGGCCGGTCTTGTGATGGAGGAAGATAGCGAGGACTTCGGATCATTCGAAAAGAACCTGCTCATCGCTTTACTCGACGAGTGCGGACAGGCATGCGAGCAGATCGATTCGGCGCGCGAGCGCCACGAAATGCGTACGAAGGCCGAAAAGGAAGAGCTCAGGTCGAACCTTCTGCGGATGATCTCGCACGATCTGCGCACGCCGCTTACGAGCATCTCGGGCGATGCCGATATGCTGCTTTCCGAGGGCGCGCGCTTGAGCGAGGCGCAGAAACAGCGCATGTACGAAGACATCTACGAAGATTCGAGCTGGCTCATCAGCTTGGTAGAGAACCTGCTTTCGGTAACGCGCATCGACGATGGGAGCATAGAGCTCAACATGCAGCCCGAAATCGTCGGGGATATCGTGCGCGAAGCGGTGTCGCATACCAATCGCAAGGGCGCCGCCCACGACATCCGCGTCGATGTTCCCGACGAGCTGCTCATGGTGAAGGCGGACGCGCGCTTGATCATGCAGGTCATCATCAATCTGGTGAACAATGCCATCTCGTATACGCCGCCGGGTTCGCGTATCGAGGTATCGGCCCATCGCGAGAAAACCGAAACGGGGCATGCGGTGCGCATTGCGGTGGCCGACAACGGCTCAGGCGTGCCCGATGCCGATAAAGAGCGCATATTCGGTATGTTCTTCACCGGTTCGATGGCGGGTTCGCTCAAGGAGGGCGGCGATGCTCATCGGAGCATGGGGCTTGGTCTGGCGCTCTGCCGCTCGATCGTGCGCGTGCATGGCGACGATCTGACGATTTCCGATGCCGAGCCTCACGGCAGCGTGTTTTCGTTTATGCTACCCGAAGCAACCATGGACGGGTTGGGCCATGGCGGCGGCTTATCGGATTCAGAACACGAAGATTAGGCAGGAAGGATAGGTAGATGGGCGAAAGCGCGCGAACGATTCTCATCGTCGAAGACGATGCGGCTATCCGCAATCTGGTAGCGACCACGCTCGAGGTGCACGGGTATCGCCATCGAGAGGCCTCCTGCGGCAAGCGGGCGCTGCTCGAGCTCACTTCGTCGACGGGGATCGACTTGGTGATCCTCGATCTGGGACTGCCCGACATGGACGGCGTCGACATCATCCGCTCGGTTCGCGGCTGGTCCCGTATGCCGATCATCGTGCTGTCGGCGCGCATCGAGGACGCCGACAAGGTCGAGGCGCTCGACGCGGGTGCCGACGACTACCTCGTGAAGCCGTTTTCGGTCGAAGAGCTGCTCGCGCGCTTGCGCGTTGCCCTGCGCCGACTCGACGCCGGCGCTTCGACCGAGGAGGAAGCGGTGTACGAGAACGGCGATCTGCGCATCGACTACCGTGCGGGAAGCGCAACGTGCCGTGGTGAGGAGATCCACCTCACGCCGATCGAGTACAAGCTTCTGTGTCTGCTTGCCCGCAATACCGGCAAGGTGCTCACGCATACCTACATTCTTCGGGAGGTGTGGGGTACGGCCTTTACCTCCGATATCCCCTCGTTGCGCGTGTTCATGGCAACGTTGCGCAAGAAGATCGAGCCCGATCCCTCGCA
Source organism: Raoultibacter timonensis (assembly GCF_022845715.1). Lineage (NCBI taxonomy): Bacteria > Bacillati > Actinomycetota > Coriobacteriia > Eggerthellales > Eggerthellaceae > Raoultibacter > Raoultibacter timonensis. Next base: position 3,519,904 of record NZ_AP025564.1, on the reverse strand, counting down.
TCCGATCTACATCCAGACGCACGTCGGCATCGGGTACCGCATGATGCGGGTGGGAGATTAAGCTGCCGGATCGCCCATCGCCTAACGGTGCGGCTCCCTCGCTTCGCGCGGAAACGCGAGCCGTGCGACCACGAGCGACAGCACGATGCAGACGATCACGCACCAGATGGTCGTGGTGAAGCCGAACGTGTCGTTGACGGCGCCCCAGACGATCGTGGCGATGCCGACGCCTACATCGGTGGCGAGCAGGTACAGCGCGTTGGCGGCGCCCCATCTCTCGGCAGGTGTGTTCTTGACCGCGACCGATTGGCAGATCGGCATGCTCACGCCGAGGCAGATGCCGTAGAAGAAGCCCGCTGCGTAGTAGAACGCCCCGTTCGCCTCGGATGCAAGCAATAGCAGGTATGCGATCACGCCGCATGCTACGGCTGCGGCGAATACCTTGAGAGGTGCGATGCGGTCCATATATGTGTCCGATTTCAGGCGTACGGCGATCATGCTGACAGCCGATACGGTGAAGAACAGCCCCGCGTTTCCGATGCCGAGCGACGTTCCGTACAAGCCGATGAAGAAGATGCCGAATCCGAACGCCGGGCTGAGCACGACCATCGGCAGTGCGCCCGGAAGTGCGCGCGCCTCGAATGTGCGACGGATGCCCGTTGGTTCGGGATCCTCCTCGGCCATGGTCGCCGCACCGCCCACGGTCTGCCCGTTTGCTGCAGCAGGTTCGCCCCCAGACGGCGCGTTTCCCGTTGCGTTCGCGATACGGTCGGAGTTCGCGGTGCTCGCCTGTGCTTGTGCACCCGCGGCCCCGGCATCGGGGGAAGCCGCGCTGTTTTTTCGATCGGCGTCCTTCGCCTCCGCGCGCATGCGGTACACGGAAGTTTCAGGGAGGGTTTGGGGATTGCGCTCGTAGCGGCAGAAAAGGGACAGGACGAGCACGGCAAGCGAGATGCCCGTGAGGCCGAAGTACAGGTTGTCGGGGGCATCCGTTGCCACGAGGAGCAGGGCGAGAGCGGGCCCGATCGACATGGCAAGTGCTTGGCCGAGTCCGTAGTAGCCGATGCCCTCGCCGAGTCGGGAATAGGGCAGCACGTCGGCTGCCGCCGTTGCGGCGGCCGTGGTGACCGCGGAAAATCCGATGCCTTGCAGGAAGCGGTACACGACGAACGCGAGGGGGTCGTTGAACACGACGGGTCCCGCTGTTCCCGCAACGAGGAACAGCGCTCCGATCGTCAAAGCGAACGCGCGTCCCCTCGAATCGATCACCGGGCCGCAGATGAATCGGGTGATAGCTGCGGCGACCGAGAAGACGGCGGCGAGCATTCCCGAATAGGTGGCAGTGCCTCCCATGCGATCGATGTAAACCGACGTTCCGGCATTGAGGCCCTGTCCGGTGACGAAGCAGCCGAGCGCCAGTCCGACGATCAGGATGAAGACAGGCGTCCAGAGCTTCGGCTGCGGTTTCCGGCTCGATTGTTCGGTTGGGGTATCCATGCTTCCATCATACCCGTTACGCAGCGTATTTGATCATCCCGAAGGAATGAAATGTCTGCAAGTCGGTAGACGAAGCGATTTTAGAGGTTTTGAAGCGATGTGGGAGTCCGCGGTCGCCGCATTGCGGTCAGTCCTTTTTCCACCGCTTCAGCGTGGCGAGATGCATGCCCAGAATGGCCCTTGCCTCGTCCTCCGAGTAATGCGAACCGTTTTCGGCGTTGAACTCGTCCAAGTACCGCAAATTCTCCTCGATCATCTCTTCCATGGTGCGGTTGTTGGTGAAGCCGCCGTTCTGGTAGCAATGCGAGCAGAACTCGCCGCTGACGCCGCCGTCGGGTTCCGTTCCCAGGTCTTCGGCCTCCCGAAGCGACATCGCGCAGCTTTGGCAGATCGCGGTCTCCTCGCCGCCGAGCAGTTCGTTGATCGAGACGTTGAACTCCTTCGAGATGAGCTTGAGCGATTCGGGGTTGGGCGTTGTCTTCCCGTTCTCCCAGCGCGAAACCGCCTGGCGCGTAACCAGCAGCCGGTCGGCCATCTCGTCCTGGGTGAGACCGTTTTTGCTGCGCAGATCCGCGAGCACCGTTTTCATTTCCATAATCGCGCCTCCTCGGCTCGGTTTCCCTGTTGTCTGTGGATGATGAGCCCAGTATAGAGTTGTTCGGGCACGCAGGCTAGCAACTGCGTGTTGCTCTTGCAGGTTCGCCGCACCCGTGTGCGCGCAAAGGTGCGGGCTCCGAGAGCTAACGGCACGATATCGGACTAGCCTCGGGTTTCCCCACGCACGCGCAAAGGTGCGGTGCCGTGCGGTGCCGCACCCGGAAGTTCGAGAGGGCGGCGTTGATGCCGCTACTTGACCGCCGTATGGACGGCGGCGATGCCGCCGGTGAAGTTCTTCCAGCTCACATTGTGGAACCCGGCGTCCTCGAGCATGGCGGCGTACGATTTCTGGTCGGGGAACGCTTTGATCGACCTGCTGAGATAGACGAACCCCTCTTTGTCGCCCGTGATAATCCCCCCCCAGAACGGGATCATGTGCTTGAGGTAGAAATTGTACAGTGCACGCCATATCGGGTTGGGCGGCGTGGAGAACTCGAGGCATACGAGGGTGCCGCCTGGTTTGAGCACGCGGATGATTTCGCTCAAGGCCCGCCCGCGGTCGGGCATGTTGCGGATGCCGTATGCCATCGTGACGATGTCGTAGCTGTTGTCGGGGTAGGGGATGTTCTGCGCGTCGACCACGTCGAAATCGATGGGAACCCCGCACCCGGCGCCCTCGTCGTAGTGGGTTTTGGCGACTTCGAGCATTTCCGGTACGAGATCGGTGATCTGGATATGCGCCGGATGAGCAGAGCAGGCAATGGTGAACGAGACGTCTCCCGTACCCCCGGCGATATCGAGTATGCTGCTCTTCTCGGTGATCGGGGCGAGTTCGATCATGCCCTTGAGCCAGCTTTTGTAGGCGCCGAAACTCGAGATGGCGTTGAACCGCTCGTATTTTTTTGCGATCGCCGAGAAAATCTCGTAGACGCGTTGCGAGGATATTTCCGCGGGCGCTTCCTTGCCGGTGGCGGTGTCGATGGTGCATGATGCAGATGCTTCTTCGCTAGACATGGGATCCTTCCGGCATGTGCCGTCTCGATTGCATTTACTGCAAATGATAACCGAAGAACCAAATTTTTAAAGCACGGCGGGCTGCCGATGTCCTCAGCGGTTACGACGCTTTTGCCCCGACTCCCGGGCTCCGCCGTCGCGAATCGGGGTTCAGCCGCCTAGCAAGAACCAACGTGCGCCGGGTTCGGGCTTCGAGACGCTCGGCTGTTATCGAGCGCCCATGGGAGCGAATAGGTTCTCGCTTGCCGGCTGGCGAGGGCCGCCGCGCACGTTGTCGGAGAAGGGCGCCATGCATGTCGTCGGCGTGCGAAGGCCGCCGTGCATGTTGTCGGCGAAGACTGCCGTGCAGGTCGTCGGCGTGCGAAGACTGCCGTGCAGGTTTTTCATCGTTGTGTTGCGTTTGGGGGCACCTCAAGGATTGCCCTTCCGTCTGTCTTCACAGTAATGCCTGATCAGAGGTTTACAGTGAACCTCAATTTGAAACGGATCCGCTCAGCGGGGTGGATAGCGACCCGTACGACGGCCCAAAGTGCAACACAACGATGAAAAACCCGTATCGCACAGCGCATCCGCCGTTAAATCAATGTCGACATGCGCCCGTTCGGGACTCCGGAGCGTCAGGTCGCGTTCGGGACTCCGGAGCGCCAGGTCGCCATCAGGCGCTACGCGAGGGCGCATCAATCCTGGTTTAGCAGCGGGGCAGCTCGTTGCCAGCAAGCGGCGGGTGCCGATTTTGCCGGATCGGGGGCTTTCCCGGAAGCGATCGAGATTGCTTCCGGGAAATCAAGAGTTCTCGGCTCTGAAAACTATCCGAAACATTGCGCCGATAGTTTGATAACAGCAAGTTAATCGTGTGTATTGATGCGGCCTCGTGATATTGTATCGGTCAGTACCTGATGAGACCGTTGCTTGGCATCGCACACGGCGTCTGCGAAAAGGCAACAGGTGAGGAGTGTTAACGAACATGGCGAAGGTTACCGATATTTACGGCAGCATGGTCTTCAACGATGTGACGATGCAGGAGCGTCTTCCCTCGACGACGTACAAGACCCTGGCAAAGACCATTGAAGAAGGTAAGCCCCTCGACGAAGAATGCGCCAACGACGTCGCGCACGCAATGAAGGAATGGGCCATCGAACACGGTGCGACGCACTACACGCACTGGTTTCAGCCCCTATCCGGTATCACCTCCGAAAAGCACGACAGCTTCCTCGATCCTACGGGCGACGGCCGCGCCATCATGAAGTTCTCCGGCAAGGAGCTCATCCAGGGCGAACCCGATGCATCGAGTTTCCCCTCGGGCGGCCTGCGAGCCACCTTCGAGGCTCGCGGCTATACCGCATGGGATCCCACGAGCTACGCGTTCATCAAGGACGAGGTGCTCTGCATCCCCACGGCGTTCTGCAGCTACACCGGCGAGGCGCTCGACAAGAAGACGCCGCTTCTGCGCTCGATGAGCGCAATCGAGGAGCAGGCGAAACGGGTGCTCGCGCTGTTCGGCGAGCCCGAGCGCCACGTGGTCACCACGGTCGGCTCCGAGCAGGAGTACTTCCTCATCTCCGAGAAAGACTACGAGCAGCGTCAGGATCTCGCCCTCACCGGCCGCACGCTCTTCGGCGCACCGCCCTGCAAGGGCCAGGAGCTCGAGGAGCACTACTTCGGCGCCATTCGCCCGTCGGTCAACGAGTTCATGAAGGAACTCGACGACGAGCTGTGGGCGCTCGGCGTTCCGGCCAAGACCAAGCACAACGAGGTGGCGCCTGCGCAGCACGAGCTCGCGCCCGTATTCACCAATGCGAACCGCGCCATCGACGAGAACCTGCTCACGATGGAGAAGATGCGCCTTCTGGCCTCGCACTACGGCCTTGTGTGCCTGCAGCACGAGAAGCCGTTCGAGGGCATCAACGGCTCGGGCAAGCACAACAACTGGTCCATTTCGGCGGGCAAGACAAACCTGCTCGACCCGGGCGATACGCCCATGGACAACCTGCGTTTCCTCGTGTTCCTCACCGGCGTCATCCAGGCGGTCGACGACTACCAGGAGCTTTTGCGCATGTCGGTCGCATCGGCCGGTAACGATCATCGCCTCGGCGCGAATGAGGCCCCGCCCGCCATCATCTCGATCTTTTTGGGCGACGAGCTCGGCGAGATCGTCGATGCGCTCGTCGACGGCCACGAGTACACGAACGCCGACAAGGTCGCCATGGATCTGGGCGTGGCGGTGCTGCCGAACTTCCTCAAGGACAATACCGACCGCAACCGCACGAGCCCGTTCGCGTTCACCGGCAACAAGTTCGAATTCCGCATGCCGGGTTCTGCTGTGAACCTTTCCGACGCGAACATGATCCTCAACACCGCCATGGCGAAGAGCTTGAAGGAATTCGCCGACGAGATGGAAGGCAAACAAGGTGCGGAGTTCGAGGCGGCTGCGATCGCCTACATCAAGAGGACGCTGACCGATCACCAGCGCATCATCTTCAACGGCAACGGCTATTCCGACGAGTGGCCGATCGAGGCAGAGAGGCGCGGGCTTGCAAACCACCGCACGACCGCCGACGCGCTGCCGTGCTACATAGACCAGAAGAGCATCGACCTGTTCGAGGAGTTCGGCGTGCTCAACGAGGCGGAGGTCCGCAGCCGCTACGAGGTCAAGCTCGAGAAGTACAACAAGCTTCTGAACATCGAGATCCGCGTCATGAAGCGCATGGCGCGTCGCACGTATCTGCCCGCCATCAACGAGTACCTCGGCGAGCTGGCCAGTACGGTGAACGCCGTCAAGGCAGCGGTGCCGGGTGCCGATACCACCCAGCAGGAGGAAGTGCTGAACAAGCTTCTGACCGGCGTTTCGAAGGCGAACGAGGCGCTCAAGGCGCTCGATGCGCTGCATAAGGAAATTGCGGCGCTCGATGACGAGCAGGAGAAGGCGAACCGTTACGCGCACGAGGGCATCCCCGCCATGGAGGCCCTGCGCACGGAGATCGACCTGCTTGAGAAGATCACCGATCGCGATCACTGGCCGGTGCCCACGTACAACGATATTCTGTTCTACGTGTAGGAGCTGCGGCGATCGGGCATTGCTCTGACCGAGTGCGTGCTATGGTCGGCGCACGGGCGCATGCACCCGTTTAGGGGCAACGGCGGCTGCGGAGTTTTCCGCAGCCGTTTTTTCATGGGCGTCCGGCTTCGGGCGGCTGCGGCTATGCGAAGGGCTCTGCCTAGATTCGAACCTCGGCGGCAGATGCGCCTGCCGCTTTGCCAGCCCGCTTTTCCTCGATGTCCTGCGTACCCCTGTTGAGAAGGTAGATTCCGCCAACGACCAGCGCGATGCCCGCGCAGGTGGTCCAGCCGAACGGATCGCCCCAGGCGGCAATGCCGATGGCTGCGGTGGCTACGGTGCCCACGCCGCCCCAGATGCCGTATGCCAAGCCGAGCGGCAGCTTCTTGAGCACAATCGTGAAGATGCTGAACGCGACAACGTATGCGGCGATGGTGGCTGCGGTGAACAGCGGATCGGAAAACCCGTGCGAAAGCTTCATGGCGGTCGTACCGCATACCTCGGCTGTGATGGAGATGGATAGCAGGATAAACGGGTTCATGGTCATACTCCGATCTTCAGGAACACCACGCCGACGATGATGGCCGCAATGCCGATCGCCTTCTTCGCGTTGAAGCCCTCATCCCAGACGATGGCTCCGATGATGGCTGTGAGCGCTACGCCGGCGCCTGTCCAGACGGCATAGACGAACCCGAGGGGAAGCTCGTTCAGCGTTTGCGCCATCAGGTAGAATGCGATCAGGTAGCCGATGGCGATACCGATGATGGGCACCTTTTTCTCGAAGCCGTTCGACAGCTTCATCATCGCTTCCGCAAACACCTCAGAAACGATGGCAGCTGCGAGCAGCAGGTATGCGCTCATAAGGGTCCTTTCTGTGCAGTTGCTCGGGGCGAAACAGGCCCGGCGGTTGTCGCATGCCCGCTTGTTCGCTTGTTTGTCCGCTGTGAAAGGGTAAACTATCCCATTATGGGAGAGTCAACGGTTTTCTACGTAAGATCGTCTGTTCATCAAACCGTCAAACGCAGTTACCTACCTGGATGCGAGGAGCCGGATATGCGCAACGAGCTGCTATCGATCGGCGAGGTTTCGAAGATGAAGAACGTCGGCGTGAAATCGCTGCGGTACTATGAGCGATTGGGCATCTTGCCTCCCGCTTTCGTGGATCCCCAGAGCGGGTACCGCTACTACTCGATGAACCAGATGGTCGATATCGATGTGATAACCACGTGCATCAGCCTCGGCATCCCGCTCAAAGAGCTTACCGATTACCTGCATCCGCACAGCGTGCTCGATATCGAACCGCTGCTCGAACGAGGACGGGGCATCGCGGTGCAGCGCCTTCGCGCGGCGCAGGCCGCCCTCATGCAGATCGACGAAGGCCTTGAGCAGATCAAGGTGCAAAACGAGCTAAAACGCGAAGCGGGTCCCTATTGCCGCGAACTCGACGAAAAGCTTGCGCTCATGCTCCCGTGGGAAGGCGAGGCGTTCGATGCGAAGCGCTATGTTGCGGCGATCACCTCGCTGTACGGCCAGCTCGACGGACTTGGTTTGGTGCCGCTTTTCGTCCAGGGCATGGCCCGGTTTCCCGATGGCGCCCATGCGGGATGGAACGTCGTCGTCGAAGTGTGCGAGGGGGAGGCGCTTTGCGGGGCGGGTGGGTATGCGGGAAGCGCAAAACCGCGTAAGAGCGAGCGGCTTGCCGATTGCAGCGTGTTCGAAAACGGTGCGGTGCTCGGCGTTATCCCCGGGGGAATGTTCACGGGAAGCCGCATCGTCGAAGACGGGTTCACGGGGTGCTTCGAAACCGCATGCGCTCAGGTTGGCGAAGCGCGCGTGACTTTGGCGCTGGAGGTCTGGGACGCTGAAACGCATGTCGAATCGTATGTGGTCGAACTGCTCGAGCGAGACTGAATCGCGCGTTTTCCTGGGCGGAAGAGCAGCCCTACCGGCCTACCGGCCATCGGGCGAGACGAGCGCTTTCGCATCCCAGGTTACGGTGAACGTCGTGCCTTTCTCCTCGGTGCTGCGGGCCGCTATGGCGCCGCCGTGCTCTTCGGCGACGCTGCGGGCGATCGCAAGGCCGAGCCCGTAGCCGCCGTCGCTGCGCATCCGCGCTTTGTCGGCGCGGTAGAAGCGGTCGAAGATGCGGGGGATGTCCTCGGGCGGAATGACGGCGCCCGAATTCGATACGGATAGTTCGACGTGGCGTTCGGTGCGGGCGAGCGCCACGTCGACGCGCCCGTGCTCGCCCGCGTACTTGTAGGCGTTGTCCAGAAGCGTGCTCACCAGACGTTCGAGCCGCAAGGCATTGCCGTCGATCCAGATGCTCTCTTCGACCGTCGATGAAACCTCGATCTCGTGCTCGAACGCGAGCGACTCGAATTGGAGCAGATTGCGCTCGACGATGTCGCTCAGATCGACGGGGGAGAACGCGTACTCGCGCTTCGGGGCGTCGGAGCTCGCAAGAAACAGCATGTCGCCCACGAGCTTCTGCATGCTCTCGGTTTCGGTTTCGATGGCCTCCACCCATTGGCTTTGGCTCGCGACGGTTTTCTCGGGATGCTTGAGCAGGATGGAGGTGTTTGCAAGCATCACGGTGAGCGGGGTTTTCAGCTCATGGGACGCATCGGCAACGAACTGCTGCTGCTTTCGCCATGATTCCTCGACGGGGCGCAGCGCCCACCTCGAAAAGAGCAGGCTGATCGCAAAGAACACGAGCAGCGCGCCGATGCCCACGGCTGCAAGCGTTAAAGCGAGCGTTTGCCATTCCGAAGCGGAGCTCATGTCGGCGAATGCCACGAACGTGCCGTTGTCGTTGGTGCGCTTCATGTAGTAGAGGCCGAGCGAATCGAGCTGGCCCGATCCGTCCTGTGCGGCGGCAACCTGCTCGGATGCCTGCGCAAGCACCTCGTCGGTCATCGAGGCCGTCGTCGCGTCGGAAACCGCCGCGAGCGTTTTATCGGAAGCGATCTCGTAGACTGCTACGGGGATGAACCGCCTGCCTTCCCCTTTGCCGCCGATCTCGAAGTGCTTTCCGCCTTCCGGATCGTCGGTGGGGACGTTCGCCTGCTCGCCGCCGTCAGGGGAATTCGTTGTGGGGGGCAGTTCTTTTTTCGGCATGGTGTCGTGGTCGATCGCCGAATCGAGCGCTGCGTACACATCGCCTACCGCCTGCTGGTAGTTGATGACGCAGATGGTCGAGAACACGGCGAGCAGGACGACGGCCACCATCGCCATGATGATCGCCACGAACTTGATGCGGAGCTTTCTCATCATGGCGTCTACGAGACGGCCCTCGCTTTGCTATCGTCGCTTGAGCCGTTGGCGCCGACCTCGGCGGTCAAGCGGTATCCGGCCTTTCGCAGCGTTTCGATTGAGGCGGACGAGCCGAGGAATTTAAGCTTCTTGCGTAAAAACGATATGTAGGCCTCGACGTTGTTGTCTTCGGCGCTCGATTCGATGCCCCACACTTTGGAGATGAGGGTTTCCTTCGATATGACCTGGTTCGGATTGAGCATGAGGATCTTGCAGATCGAAAACTCCTTCAATCCCAGGTGGATCGTCTTCTTTTTGCAGGCGAGGTCGAAGCTTTCGAGATTGAGGGCGATGTCGGCGAATTCGACGGTTTCGAAAACCACTTCGCCTTGGCGGCGGGTGAGCGCGCGGAGGTGGGCGAGCAGCTCGGCAGGCGAGAACGGCTTGGTCATGTAATCGTCGGCTCCGCTGTCGAGCCCGGTGATCTTCTCGGGGATGGCATCGCGGGCGGTGAGCATGAGGACGGGGGTGGTCACCTTGCGGCGCCTGAGCTCTGCCACGACGTCGAATCCGTTCATTTTCGGCAGCATCACGTCGAGGATGACGATGTCGTAGATGCTGCTTTCTCCCCATTCGAGGCCCGTTGCCCCGTCGTGCACGAGATCGACCCCGTAGCCGTTCTCCTCGAGGATGTGGCCGAGGGCGGCCGCAAGGCGCATATCGTCTTCGACGACGAGTATCTGCATGATGCGGCGCTCCTTTCCTTTTGAGCCGCCCCCGCTTCGTTTCGCAAGCGGGCGACGGGCTGCCGATGCGTTGCATCCATTGTACCCGCTTGGCTGAAATTGCCCTGAAACTGCATCGGTTCCGTGAACGCCGGCGGGCTGCGTAAGCGTTTCAGGGCGATTTAAGGAACGACCCGTAGCATACTGCATCATCGAAGTCCTGCATGCGGTTAACAACCCGCACAGGGGTTTCGGGCACGGGAAAGGAACAACGCCATGAGTACCTATGCAGACGTATTTGCGCGAAAGGAAATGAAGTACCGCTTGAGTCCCGAGCAGTACCGTTTCCTGCGCGCTGCAGTCGAAGAACGCCTCGAACCTTCCGAATTCGGTTTTTCGCAGGTGAGCAGCCTCTATTTCGACACGCCCGATTTTAGGCTCATCGAGCGCTCGCTCGACAAGCCGCTGTACAAAGAGAAGCTCCGCCTGCGCATATACGGCGCGGCGACCGATGATGCCCAGGCTTTCATCGAGATAAAGAAGAAGTTCGAAGGCATCGTGTTCAAACGGCGCGTCTCGATGACGCTCGCGGCGGCGCAGGCATATCTTGCGGGCGAGCCCTATGAAGGCGCTTGCGCCAAAGCCCCCCTCGCCGATCCGCTTGCCGCCGAACAGTCTCTTTCTCTCCGCAGCATCCAGATCGCCGCCGAAATCGACTTTTTCAGGGAGCGGTACGGACGCTTGGCCCCCTCGATGCTCGTCGTATGCGACCGCAGCGCGTTTGCCGACCCCTTGGGCGGCGAGCTGCGCATCACGTTCGATGCTGATATTGCGGCCGATTCCCAGGCGAAAGCCATTCACCGCACCGATCGCCTCGAGCCGCTTACGGATCCCGGCGAGGTGATCATGGAGATCAAGAACGCAGGGCCCTTGCCGCAGTGGCTCGTCGATGACCTAAGCGCGGCGCGCGCGTATCCCCAACCGTTTTCCAAATACGGCACGGCTTATCTCTCGCTGCTACGGGAACAGCCGCTGCATACGCAGGCGGACGCGGTCGTCCCGGCGGCGTCTTTCGCCGGTACGCGCCGCGGGCGCAACGAAAACGACACGGCGGTTCGTGCGCGGCATGCGGGTGAAGAAGCGCTTCGCGGGCGCCATGTTCGGGTAAACGAAAGGAAGAGAACCTATGCTTGATTCAATGTTCACGTCGGTGTTCGGAACGAGCGAATCGTTGGTTGCCAGCGTTTCGTCTGCCGATTTTTTGCTTTGCTGCCTTGTGTCGTTGGCGCTCGGCTGCGCCATCGCGCTCATCTACATGTTCAAGCACAACTACTCGAAGAACTTCGTGGTTACGTTGGCGCTTCTGCCCCTCATCGTGCAGATGGTCATCACGCTTGTCAACGGCAACCTCGGTGCGGGAATCGCGGTTATGGGCGTGTTCAACCTCGTGCGGTTCCGTTCGATTCCCGGCAGCGCCAAAGATATCGGCAGCGTGTTTCTCGCCATGGCCATCGGGCTCGCCACGGGTATGGGTTTTCTCTGGCTTGCGGCCGTGTTCACCGTTATCGTCGGCATCGCCAACGTGGTCTACGTTGTCTCGCCTTTCGGCAAGAAGAAGGAGCCGGGAAAATCGCTCAAGATCACGATCCCCGAAGATCTCGATTACACGGGTCTGTTCGACGATGTGTTCGAGCGCTACACGTCCGCGCACGAGCTCGTTGAAGTGCAGACCACCAACATGGGCAGCCTCTTTCAGCTTGAATACGAGATTCAGTTGAAAGGGCCCGAGTTCGAGAAGGGCATGATCGACGAGATGCGCTACCGCAACGGGAACCTCAAGATTACCTGCGGCCGGATGGCCGCTGCAAGGGATGTGCTGTAACTATGAGCCACACTATCGAAGAAGCACGAGAAGCGAAAACCGCCTGCGATCATCGCGGTTTGCCTATGCGAAAAACCATCGGATGCTTCGTCCTTTCGGTCGGGCTTGCGGCGGCGCTCTGCCTGCCTGCCTGTTCGACGCCTGCCGAACCTGCCGAATCGACTGGCGAATCGGCAACCGCCCCGATCGACGTCGCCTCAACCGACTCCTCGACGGCAAGCGGGGAAATCGTATCGTCCTCAAACGTTGCGGGCATGGACTTCGAATACACCGACCGCGATCAGGATGCGAGCTACGACGAAGCATCGGCGACGCGCATCGCGCTGTCGCAGGCGGGATCGGCCGTCGAAGGTTCGGGGGCGGCATCGGACGGGTCGACGGTAACCGTAACGGACGAGGGCACCTATATCGTTTCGGGCGAGCTTGCCGACGGGCAGCTCGTGGTAGAAGCCGCCGATACCGCCAAGGTTCAAATCGTGCTTGACGGCGCGACCATTCACAACGAGGACGGCCCGGCAATCTACATCAAGCAAGCTGACAAGTGCTTCATCACGTTGGCAGACGGATCGCAGAACACGCTCAGCGACGGGGCGCAGTACGCGCTCGACGAGGGTTCCGACGAACCATATGCGACGCTGTTCAGCAAGGATGATCTTACGATCAACGGAACGGGCACGCTTGACGTGACGAGCTCGTATCGGCATGCGATCTGCTCGAAGGACGATCTTGTCATCACGGGCGGCACCTACAACGTGGACGCGGCCGAGGACGGTCTGCGCGGCCGCGATTGCGTGAAGATCCTCGACGGGGCGTTCACTGTGAACGCGCAAGCCGATTGCATCAAGTCGAACAAGGATACCGACGATGTGCGCGGCTTTGTGAGCATCGACGGCGGGACGTTCGATCTTACGGCAGGCGATGACGGCATCCAAGCGGTCACCTACCTGCGCGTTACCGGCGGAACGATCGTCATCGACGCTGCGGACGATGCGATGCATAGCGATCTCGATGCGCTCATTGCGGGGGGCGATATAACGATCAACGCGGGCGACGATGCGGTGCATGCGGAAACGTCGCTCACGATCGACGGCGGCACCATCGATATCTTGAGCTGCTACGAAGGCTATGAAGCCGAGAAGCTCGTCATCAACGACGGTACGACCCACATCGTGGCAAGCGATGACGCCATCAACGCCGCAGCGGCTGAAACGCCTGCCGACAAAGCCCTAGCCGAAGAGGGCGGAACCGCAACGACCGAAGATGCTGCGGCGGCCGATACGGCAGATGCGGGCGCAGCGGGGTCGATGGAGCCGCCGACCGGCGGTACGGCCCCCGACGGCGAAAGCGCTTCCGTCGGCGAAGTGCCGAGCGCGCCCGACGGCGGGGATTTTTCAGGCAGCGAGGCTCCGGCAGGCGATAGGGTCCCCGGCTCATCAGATCAGTCGAGCGAGGGGGATAGCGAACGCATGCAGAACGGCGGCGCACCCGACAACGCTTTTGCCGAGGGAGGTGCGACCATGGGCGATGAGAATTGCCTCATCCAGATCAACGGCGGCTACACCGTGCTCGAGGCCGACGGCGACGGCGTGGATTCGAACGGCAACGTCGAGATCGCGGGAGGCGTGCTGCTCGTGACGGGGCCGACAAGCAGCGGCGACGGAGCATTCGACTACGACCTCTCGGCCACTATCACGGGCGGCACCGTGCTTATGGTCGGTTCGACCGGTATGGCGCAGAACTTTACGGGCGGCGAGCAGCCCTTTTCGTTCAATACCGTAAGCGGCAACGCCGGTGAGACGGTTGCCGTAACCGACGAGTCGGGGGCCGTACTCGTGTCCTACACCCCGGCCAAGCAGTTCGGCATGGTGCTTGCCAGCTCGCCTGCGTTCGAGGAGGGCGGCAGTTACCGGTTGGTCGTCGGCGGCGCGCTCACCGATGCGAACGGCGACGGATACGCCGATTCGGGTACGGTTTCCGGCGGCTCATCGACGTCGATAACCGCTTCGGCTACGGCAACGGGCGGTATGGGGGGTCTCGGCATGGGCGGGGGAGGGATGGCTGCCGGAACTCCCGGCGATGTGCGGCGCGGTATGCGCGGCTGAGATCGAGCCGGTGGTCGTCGGCCTCGGGAACCCTTCCCCGATCGATAGGTGCGCCCGCATCCGCGCGGGCGCATGCGCGTTTGAGTGCGATCCGCTTCGCAGCGCTGTCCAAGAAAATATGTAAAGTATTTCCTAAATCTGAGAAATATAGTATCCTGCATAAATAATAGGGAATCTAGTACATGAATGCGAAAAGGCAGCATATGAGGCAAACGATAGCGAACAAACGTATGACTCGGGGGGGGGTAGATTTTCATCGCCTCCTCAGCCTCCGGGCGACAACGGGCTTTTCTGCGGCGCGAGGCGGGTTGGGCGACGAACGGGCATCCGTTTGTCTGCGATGGCGACCCGCACGCCATCATCGTTAACGCACGCGTTTCGATCGTGCAGGCGACTCGATAAAGCATCGGCGTCGATAACGGGGACGGCTCCGCTTGCGGAGCCGTCCCCGCTTGCCGTTTCACTGGCGAGCAGACGCGTGCGTTGCACCCTTGCATCGAACCGGGCGAGTGGGGGGCGCCATGCATGAAGCTATGAAGGCCTGCCTCGACATCAAGAAGGAAACCGATACGCTCCTTCGATCCGAATACGGGCAGCTGACGGCGCGGCAGTACCTCATTCTTGCTGCGATTTCCGAACACGGGGAGTCCGCCAGTCTGACCGAGGTTGCTCGGGACAATCGGCTTTCTACCCAAGCGGCCCGAACGTTCGTCAACAGGCTCGAGGAGCGGGGCTATCTTACCGTCGTGGGGTCTCAGACGGGCGATAAGCGAAAGATCGTCATTCGCCTTACCGAAGCGGGCGAGGGGATCGTAAGCGCGTGTCCCGAAAGCCATCTCGATATCGATCACAAGCTGGTTCGGGAGCAGCTCAACGCGGTTATGGCCAATGCCGATCGCTTTTTCGAAGCATGGGCGTGCTCCTCTCGGTGATGCATGCGCCGTTACGCTACGGCTCGCGCAAGAGCGATCTTTTCGCCGACGGACATGGTGCTGTCGGCTGATGGATGCCAATGACGATTCGGAATCTGAAAGGGAAGCAATGAACAGGAAAACGGTTTCATCATCAAGAGCATTGCGCTTGGTTGTCGCTGCAATGCTCGCACTTGGGCTCGCGCCCGGGTTCGGTCTCATTTCGCCTCCGCATGCGAAAGCGGATGATGCCGATAGCGTTTCTTCGATTCAGCCGGGAGACTCAGCCGATGCTCTCGCCGACGCTGATGCAGATCGGGCAGGGGGTGCCGAAGGCGGACAGGATGCCGCTTCGGGAGAAGGCGCAGCAGAAGAGGATGCATCTGCGGATGTCGGGGATTCCTCTTTCGAGGATGGCGCGGTTGCCGCAGAAGTGCTTGATATCGACGGCGAGGCCGAAGACGAGGGAATCGAGCTCTTGGCCGGAGCGGAAATCGACCTTTCTTCGCTTGCTGCCAACAGCACGATCGCGATCGACGGAACCAACGTCGTCGTCGGAGGCGCGACAACGGCTCACGATGGCACGGTTACGCTCAAGGGATCTTCTTCCGCATCCGATGCGGTCATAACGGTGGCGTCTGACTTCCAAGGAACCATCGTGCTCGACACCGTCAACCTCGAAAAGACCGACGCGTCGAGCATTGCGATCCAAGCTGGGGCGGTTGTCGATCTCAAGGTGCGAGGATCGGCAAACAGCATCAAGAACACCGCGACCTCGGCCACCCGCAGCTATGCGGTGATCTCGGTTCCCGCTGGGGCGACGCTCACCGTCTCCGGCGAAACCGGTGCGGACGATGATGTTCTGGCGGTCGAGGCCACCCATATCCGCGCGAACAGCTCGGCGGCCATATTCACTACAGGGGCAACCATCGGCAGCGCAGGAAACACCGATTCGGGTCCGATCACGATCGAGAACGTAGCGCTTTTGGTCGATGCCCGCGTGGAGAACACCGATACGGCAACCACCATGTATCCCGGCGCGGGATTCAGGGGCGCCATCATCGGCTCGGGGTACATCGGCGTTTCGGGCGAAATCCTCGTGAGCGATGCCGTCGTCGACATTGCGGCGACTCCGGTCGTTGCGGGCTCCAAGGCTGCCGGCAGCGTGAACGGTGCGCTCATCGGCTCGGGCAGCGGAAACACATCGAACTATACCAACATCCCCGTCACGTCGGGCGCCATCACCATCGAGCGCTCCGAGGTGACGGCTGTCGCGAAGGCCGTTCAGGGCGGAAACACCGGTGCCGTCATCGGGTCGGGAGCCTACGGCTCGGCTGGGGGCAAGATCCTCCTTGCCGACAGCACCGTCAAAGCGATATCGGGATCGAGCGATACCGCGTACGGTGCGGCCATCGGCTCGGGGCGTTACGGCAGCGTCGCTGCGATCGAGATCGACGGGGGCGATGTGTTCGCCGTCGTCGAGGCGTCGCAGGGAACCTACGGTGCGGGCATCGGCTCGGGCGAGGGCAAGGATACGACCACGAACCGCGTGTCGGTCGGCTCCATCCTGATCGACGGCAATCCGACGGTCGTCGCCTCGTCGCAGGTGCCGCGCGACAGCGCCACAACCCTGTTCGATACGGGGCTCGGCCTGCCCGTTCCCGCATCGGAATCCACTTCGGGCGCCGGCATCGGCGGCGGCAAGGATACCGATCTTACGTCGCTTATCATCAACTCGGGTACGATCAAGGCCGCGTGCCTAGCGAGCTCCGCCTCGGGTGGCGGGTTCGCGTTCGGCCCCGGCATCGGCGCCGGCGGCCGTTACAGCTCGGGCAAGGGCGGCGTGCTCGGGAACCTGACGATCAACGGCGGCTTCATCGAGGCCACCTCCAACGGCTGGACCTCGAACTCCCACGCCATCGGCGCGGGCGACGGCAGCAACCTGAACAAAGGCGTCGTGACCATCAACGGAGGTACGGTGGTGGCGAAGTCCAAGCCGTTCAGCCCCACGGTGAGCAACGGCCGTGCCGGCATCGGAGCCGAGCTGGTGATCATCAACGGCGGATCGGTGTTCTCCGAGTACGGAAACCGTCGGGATACCGATATCATCGGATACGGGCAGAGCAACTGGAAGAACAGCCAGGGCGAAAACGTGTTCCCGAGCATTCTCACGGTGGGTGTTGCTTCTGCTGCGGTGACGGCTGGATCGGTTGACGGCGTCGCCTGCGCAACGACTCCGAGCGTGGGCGTGTACGGTATCAACGACGTGATCACCAACGCCGATGGTGAAGTGATACTCTGGTTCCCCGAGACGGCAACCGACGTCGAGGGCTCCGTCGAGCTGACGGCGTTCGATGGCACCGATTCCAAGGACTACGCGATCGACTACGTGCGCAACAGCTCCGTTGATAGGAACTACTTCGATCCGTCGAGCTGGAACGCGTACCGCCCGGCTCCGATGAGCCAGTACGTGACCGTTTCCTTCGTTACCAACACCGCTCAAACGGTTGCCGATGCGCGCGTGGAGGCGGGGGCGTCGGTGACCGAGCCGACCGGTCTTACCAAAGACGATCAGGTGCTCGAAGGTTGGTATACCGATGCGGGCTTTACGGCCAAATGGAACTTCGCTGATCCGGTAACCGCGGCCATGACCCTGCATGCGAAGTGGGAGGATCCGAGCCCCGACGTGTTGACCATAGCGCGCCTCTTCGGCGCCGACCGTTTCACCACCTCGAAACAAGTGGCAACGTACGGGCGCGACATCGCCACTGAAAAGACCCTGATCGTTGCATCGGGCGACGATCAGCACTTCCCCGATGCCCTTGCGGCAAGCTCCCTTTCGGGCGCTCGCGGCAATGCGCCGATCGTTTTGACCCAGCCCGATTACCTGGGCGATGCGGCTCGGTCGGTGGTGGAGGCTGCGCACGCGGTCGAGAAGATATACATCATCGGAAGCGTATACTCGGTGTCGGCCGAGGTGGAATCTGCACTGGGCGCAATCCATCCTGAGGCAGAGATCGTTCGTTTAGGCGGAGCCGCCCGTCAGCAAACGGCCGAGTTGATCTACGAGGAAGTCGGAGCGTCCGCATCGAAGACGGCAATCCTTGCGCGTTCCATGGATTTCCCCGATTCGCTCTCGGTCTCCTCATGGGCGGCGGCTACGAAGAGCCCGGTGTTCTTGAGCTCGTTCGACGAGCAGTCCTTCAACCGATCCACGGTAGACGCCATTGCTGCAGGCGGCTTCGATCGCGTGCTCGTACTCGGCGACGAGAATGCCATTCCCCAATCGGCTGTCGATGAGGTGCGCAACGCGGCGGGGCTCGCCCCCGGCGATGCGATTCGCCTTGGCGGAGCCGATCGCATCGAGACATCCCTGCTCATTGCAGAATGGGCAACCGATCCGGCGCGCGATCCTTCCGAACGCCTGTCGTTTGACAACCTTGCCATCACCCGCTCCGATAAGCATTCCGATGCGCTTGCAGGCGGAGCGCTCCAGGGGATGCACGGGTCGGTGGTGCTCCTTACGTCAACGGGTGCGGTCCATCAGGGCGTCCTTGAGAAGATAGAGGCTGCCTCGGGCGACATCGCCGAGATCCGCTTCTTCGGCGACGAATACTCCGTTGCTCTCGACGTGGCGAAAGCCTACATCAAGGCGATTCCCTGCGATGAATACGCGTGGAAACCCGATAGTTCGGTGATATTCGATCTGGATTAGCAGCGAGCGTCGGCAACGCATGGGCTGGCTGGCATGCGCAACGAGGCGCGCCGTTACGGCGCGCCTCTGCGTGCAGCAGCCGAATCTGTGCCTTTCGTTGAAAAATCCTCCCGCTGCCAGAAAACTCCTCTCGCTTTAGCCGATTGGAGTACAATGAACAGATTCATTAACCAGCACGAACGGCGAGAGGAAAGGGTGCGCGATGGCTGATATAACACCAGTCGATTACATCTGGAAGAACGGCGAGATGGTGCCGTGGGCTGAGGCCAATACGCATATCCTGTCGCACTCGCTGCACTACGGATCGGGCGTATTCGAGGGCATTCGCTGCTATCAGGATCCCGATAGCAAGAAGAGCTACGTATTCCGCCTGCGCGACCATATGGAGCGCCTGCATCGCAGCTGCAAGATGGTTTTGATCGACCTTCCCTATACGGTCGACGAGCTGTGCGATGCCACCGTCGAGCTCATCCGCAAGAACAACCTTCCGGCCTGCTACATCCGCCCGATCGTGTACCGCGGCTACGGCGTGATGGGGGTCGACCCCACGGGCGCTACCGTCGACGTTGCCATCGCAGTGTGGCCGTGGGACAGCTACCTCGGCGAAGATGCCCTCGACAACGGCGTTGCCGTAGGCGTGTCGTCGTGGCGTCAGCGTTCGAACAACGCCATCCCCCCGGCGATCAAGGCCACGGCGTCGTACATGAACTCGATCCTTGCGAAGCTCGAAGCCAAGCAGCATGGTTACGCCGAGGCCATCATGCTCAACGAGGCCGGACTCGTATGCGAGGGCACGGGAGAGAACCTGTTCATCGTGCGCGACGGCATCCTTTCCACGCCGCCGCTATCCGACGGTCTGCTCGAGGGCATTACGCGCGACACGGTGTTGTGCCTGGCCGACGATCTCGAGATCCCTTCGGTAGAGGAGAGCTTGACCCGTTCGGACCTCTACATTGCCGACGAGGTGTTCATGACCGGCTCCGCTGCGGAGCTTACCCCCATCGGCAGCGTGGACGGCCGCGTTGTCGGCAAGCCCGGCGAGATCACGCGTTCCCTCCAGAAGCGCTTCTTCGATCTCGTGTACGGTCGTATCGAGGAATACGCCGACTGGCTGACCGAGATTTAGCATACGCCGCATTGCAGGGCGAAACCGCTTCCGTACCGCTTCGGCGGATTGCGCCAAGCGGTTTCGCCTTTCGCTATGAGGAGGCCTGCGCCGCTTAGGGCGCGGACGATCTTCCGAACGAACCCGATCCCTGCGATCCGAAAAGGAGCGAAGCCGTAATGGACCAGCGAATACTGACATACGACAGCACGCTACGAGACGGGGAGCAGAGCGAGGGCATTACGCTCTCGCTTGAAGACAAGCTGCGCATCGTCGAGCGGCTCGATGCGTTCGGAATCGATTTCATCGAGGGCGGTTATCCGGCTTCCAACCCCAAAGACATTGCGTTTTTCAAGCGCGTGCAGGACATGGATCTC
The DNA here is from genome assembly GCF_022845715.1 of Raoultibacter timonensis. Lineage (NCBI taxonomy): Bacteria > Bacillati > Actinomycetota > Coriobacteriia > Eggerthellales > Eggerthellaceae > Raoultibacter > Raoultibacter timonensis. Next base: position 3,499,669 of record NZ_AP025564.1, on the reverse strand, counting down.
AAGCATGCGAAGATCGCCGCTTTTGGTTCGACCTGCAAGAAGGACACCGCTCCCGAAGACGATAAGGGCCTTGCCGACCTGCTCGGCAGCGGGGCGCCCATCGTGACCATCGTGGGCAAAACGTGGGATGAGCAGGTAACCCGCGCGCTGCTCACGTCGCTTGATGAGAACCTCCGCATGATCGGCGAATCGGTTGCCTACCTCAAATCCAAGGGCGTGAGCGTCGTCTTCGATGCGGAGCATTTCTTCGACGGCTACAAAGCGAACGCCGAGTATGCCATGGCGTGCGTGCGTGCGGCCAGCGCCGCTGGGGCCGATTCGATCGACCTGTGCGAGACCAACGGAGGAGCGTTGCCCTTCGAGGTTGAAAAGATCGTCCGCGCCGTCGTGCGGGAGCTTCCCGGCCAGCAGATAGGCATCCATTGCCACAACGATACCGGCTGCGCGGTAGCCAGCACGCTTGCGGCCGTGCAGGCGGGCGCAACGCAGGTGCAGGGCACCGTTAACGGTTTCGGTGAACGCGTGGGCAACTGCGATATCCTCACCACCATCGCCGATCTTGAACTCAAGATGGGGCGTTCGACCGTGGGTCCGGATAACCTGCGCCAGCTGACGGCCGTTTCGCAGTTCGTAGCAGAAACGTGCAACATGGCTGTGCCGACCCACCACCCCTACACGGGCGCTTCGGCGTTCGCGCACAAGGGCGGACTCCATGCGAGCGCCATCGCACGGTTTCCCGAAGCCTACGAACACGCCGACCCCGAGCTGGTAGGCAACACGACCCGCATGCTGGTGAGCGAGCTCGCAGGCAAGGCATCGCTCGTGGCCAAGGCGAAAAGCCTCGGCATCGATCTGTCCGATAAGCCCGAAAAGACCCAAGAGATTCTCGACACCATCAAAAAACGCGAGCACGAGGGCTATTCCTATGAAGTGGCCGACGGTTCGCTCTGCATGCTCCTCCAAGCGATTCTCGGCAATTTCAAACCGCATTTTCGCTTGGAGAGCTTCCGTGTGATCGTCGACGACTACGAGGACTCGGGGGCGCGTGCGAAAGACGCTATGAGCGAGGCGACCATCAAGATCCACGTCGGCGACCACCGCTTCGTAGCGACCGGTGAAGGCACCGGCCCCGTAGGCGCGCTCGATACGGCGTTGCGCATGGCGATCACCGAGTTCTACCCCGAGGTCGCGGGAATCGAGCTGGTGGACTTCAAGGTGCGCATCCTCGACGAGAACGTGGGCACCGATGCCATCACCCGCGTCGTCATCACCTCGCGCGATGCGCACGGCGTGTGGGGGACGATCGGCGTTTCCGAGAACATCATCGAGGCCTCGTGGAACGCGCTCGTCGATTCGGTAGAGTACGGCCTGATGAGAATGGGAAGGTAAATGAGCGATCTCAGAACACCCGAGGTTGACAACCTCGCCTTCGCCCTTGCGAAGCTCGACGATCCCGACATCATCTTCGCGCTCCTCGAGGACATGTGCACGATCCGCGAGATCAAGGAGACGTCGCAGCGGCTCGACGTTGCCCGACTGCTTGCGGCGGGCAAGTCATACTCGGCGATCGAGCAGATCACCGGCGCGTCGGCAACGACGATCGCCCGCGTCTCGAAATGCCTCTCGTACGGATCGGGGGGCTATGCGGCCGCCTTGGCCATTCTCGAAGAGAAGAACGCCTGATCCGCGAGGGCGTAATCCCGGTATACGACCTGCGCCGAGGGGTTCGTAGCCCGATCGGCAGCCACGCGGTCTTCGGGGTCTGCCGGTGCCCATCGACGGTTGGTGGATGCTCCGCTGCCTGAAAGCATGGATCCCCCTTCAGGGTGCTCGAAGATGGCAGAAAACAAAGGATTTTCGTCGTGTCGTAAGTTGGCCGAAGGAAAGCGCTTCTCGAGCGCGTCGCTGATCTGGAAGATCAAGCCGCTTGGATGCGGCTGGCTTGTCCGCAAATCAAAAGTCGCTTCGCGACGACGAAAAACAGCGGTTTTCTGCCGCGGATGCGACACGTTGCCGTCAGACGTTCGCCTGCGGACCTCGAAGGCATACGCTCGATGCGGTAGGCACGATTTCAAGTTCTGCCTGTATTATGTTTATCATACCCCGCATAAACATAATAACTTCCATATATGCGAAAATTCTCAATGTTGGTAATTAATTATATATTCTGGTACGGAATGCCGCCCGAATGCGGTATATTTACTATAAATAAAGTATCAATTAAGGGTTTCCCTTCGGCGAGGGCGGTGGCAGGTGGCTGGTGGTCATAACGAATCGGTATACTATCGCGTGTTCGACGACGCGCTGGCTCTTTCCGAGAAAATCGAACAGATGGGCAGGAAACGGTTCGATGAACTGACCGGCAGGCAGGTTATGTTCCTTGCCATGATCCGCTCGTTCGAAGAGCGCCCCTCCCTGGGCGACATGGCCCGTAAAGCCCGCTGCTCCCACCAGAATGCGAAAACGGTGCTTGCCGCGCTTCACAAGAAGGGCTTTCTCGATTTTCGTCTTGACGAGCGCGATCAGCGCATTTTGCGCATCCATCTGACCGAGAAGGGCGAATCGGTGGGTGCGCGCGCTCTCGAAGAACTCGACAAACTCATCGACCGTATCGGGGAGAACATCGACCACAATGCCGCTGAGGCGTTCGCCGATGTGATCGCCGAGCTATCGGAGGCGTTCGGCGGCACGTTCTCGGCGATGGGCGAATCTCAGGATAGGGCTGAAACGTCGTAGCTGCGCTTCGGCGTTCAGATGTCCGACAGACGGTTCGTCCGTTCGTCCCTTGCATTGCTCCGCCGCAGGGAAGCGAATGCGCCCGACGCCCTGAACCGGCATGCATTCCGCGATACAATGGTCTCTCGACTGCAAAGCATGGCATGCGTCCGATTCCGTCGGGCGACACCGATCATGCGCGATGCCGTGCGGCGGATGCCGCGTGAGGGAGAGACCACCATGACCATATCGACGGTGCGTTCGGCAGCGCTCGGCGCTGCAGCGCGATCCGATTCTGCCCGTTGCGCAACAAGCGCCGACGCCGATGTTGCGAGCGATGCGCATCAAAACGGGCAGGGCGGCAAGGTCAAGCGGTTTCTCGCCCGCAAGAACATCGAGATATCGCCCAAACGCTACGGCGTCGACGCCCTGTCCGCCATGGCGCAGGGGCTGTTCGCCTCGCTGCTCATAGGTACGATCCTCTCCACCGTCGGCGAGCAGGCCGGTATCGGAGCGCTCGTGACCATCGGGGGTTTCGCCAAGGCGGCGACGGGCTTCGCCATGGCGGTGTCCATCGGGTTCGCGCTCCAGTGTCCGCCGCTCGTGCTGTTCTCGCTTGCTGCGGTCGGCGGCGCGGCCAACGAGCTCGGGGGTGCAGGTGGCCCGCTCGCCGTATTGGTCGTATGCATATTCGCAGCCGAGGCGGGCAAAGCCGTATCGGGGGAGACCAAGATCGACATTCTCGTCACGCCTATCGTGACGATCGGAGTCGGAGTCGGCCTCTCCTTGTGGTGGGCGCCCGCAATCGGAGCTGCGGCGAGTGCGGTCGGCGGTGCCATCATGTGGGCCACCGATCTGCAGCCGTTTCTCATGGGGCTTATCGTTTCGGTCCTCGTGGGCGTTGCGCTGACGCTGCCCATCAGCTCGGCGGCCATCTGCGCGGCGCTGAGCTTGACGGGTTTGGCTGGCGGGGCTGCGGTTGCGGGGTGCTGCGCGCAGATGATCGGCTTTGCGGTCATGAGCTTTCGCGAAAACGGTGTTGGCGGGCTCGTCGCCCAAGGCATTGGCACTTCGATGCTCCAGATGGGCAACATCGTGAAGAACCCGCGCATCTGGATTCCCCCGACTGTTGCGGCGGCCATCACGGGCCCGCTTGCCACATGCGTGTTCGGTTTGCAGATGAACGGCCCTGCCGTAGCGTCGGGCATGGGTACCTGCGGGCTCGTCGGTCAGATCGGCGTCTATACCGGATGGGTGAACGATGTGGCGGCTGGACTCAAGCCGGCCATCACGGCCTTCGATTGGGCGGGGCTCGTGCTCATCTGCTTCGTGCTGCCTGCCGTGCTTGCGTGGGCGACCGGTCTTCTGCTGAGGCGCTTCGGCTGGATCAAGCCGGGCGATCTCAAACTCGATCTGTAGGCGAGCGAACCTTTCTCGCGCACCGCACGTACACCGTATGCACCGTGCGATCGGATCAGGGTCGCGCGCATGCACTCGCTTTGCTGCGCCCGACGCGAATGCCGCGCCCATTGGAAGCTCCAGGCGGATACGGCGACGAAGGTAAATGATCGGTCCCGATACGGTATCGTTGAAGTAACAATACGCTAATAGCCCGTCATCGGTTAACGAACGCCATGTTGATTGCTCAACGAAAACACCATCATGGAACCATGATACTAATCAACCGTTGATGGAGGTTGTTGTGAAACCCCGTACGAAAAAAAGCCTGCTCGCATACTTGATGGCAGCGCTGCTGGCGATCAATATCGTCCCGCTGTCCGCGTTCGCCTCAGGCGATGGGCAGACCGAACCAACTACCATAGAGCCCACCCAAGCGGTAGGCGAACAGCAGGGTGCCGTCTTGGGCCAACCTGCGGCCACTCCAGGCGAAGGCGATCCTGCCAACGATGCTTTAGCCGGTAATCCGAGCGAAGGCGATGCGGCGGGTTCTGATACCGAGGGCGCAGGCGAGGATGCGGCGGATAACTCCGGCTCCGATGCTCCAGACGGCCCAGACGCCGACGGCATGCTCGAAGGCACCGACATCCTGGAGGCTGGCGATAAAGGCGAAGCGTCTTCGAGCGAAGCGCTGCAAGGCGATGCCGTCGAGTTGCGCGAGGGCAATCCGGTTGACATCAAGACGCTCTGGCCCGCAGGCACGCCCGATGCCGACCGCACGATCGTCGGCGGCATGACCGTCGATCTGACCGACGCGAGCGGCAATCCTCTTCCGCAGGGCCAGGATCCGACGATCGACTCTCGCATCCATATGATGTTCCCCCTGAAAGTACCTGCGACCGTGACCGCTCAGATCAAGGCGGGCGATACCTACTCGTTCGACTTGCCGAAGGATATCTCGATCGGCAAGGGCATCAACGATGTAGCTCTTGCCGACCCCGACGATCCGAGCGTCGTGTATGCGACGTTCAAAGTGACCCCCTCGGGTAAGGATGCGCCTGCGAAGGTGACCATCGCCTTCGCCGATGCGATAAACGGCCAAGGCGACGTCGAGGGGACGCTCGGCTTCTCGGGCGGCTTCAACGCCGAAACGATCGGCGAGCCGGGCAAGATCACGCTCGAAGTGCCGTACGAGAAGAACATTCCGCCGACGAGCATCACGATCACGCCGGCAACCGACAGCGACGTAGCGAAGGCGGGTTCCTTCGACCAGCCCACCAACCCCACGGCGGTTATCTGGTCGGTTGACGTGAACAAGAGCCTCAAGCAGATGACGAACGGCTCGGTGTCCGAGGAATTTCCCCAAGGGCTCACCTTTGCCGGCGTCGACGTGTACCAGGTGCCCGTCGATTTCTACGGCAACGTGGTGGGCGATGTAGGCAGTGCGGGCTGGATCAAACTCGACGCATCCGACTACATGGCATCATCCGACGGATCGACCGTCGCGCTCAATGCGCCGTACGATTCGACTGACAAGGCATACCGGTTCGTTTACCGCACGACCATCAACGAGGATGTGAAGCCTCAGACCGGCGGCGGCGTCTCGTTCACGAATACCGCCGTGCTCCACTCCGATGAGGCGGGAACGGCGGGCTTGCCGGCGCAGGCTAGCGTTTCTGCGCATTTCGGGAAGACGCTCGACAAGTCGGGCGCTACCTACGATCCTTCGACCCGTACCATTACGTGGAGGGTGCAGTACAACTACGGCGGCCATGCGATTCCTGCGGGCAGCGCGTGGGTCGAGGACATCTGCGACTACCCCGATCTCGAGTACGTCGACGGGTCGGTGACGGTGCAGAAGATGAAGTTCGACAGCCAGGGCAAGGCGGTGGTCGACAGCGACATAGCCGAAGGCGCTGAAGCCGGCAGGTTTACCTTTTCCAACAATCCCGACGAGCACCGCATCAGGGTCGATCTTAACGGCGGCGTGGATTACCCCGTACTTGTGACGTACAAGACGAAGGTGACGAGCGTTGTCGATTCCAACAAGACGTATGTGAACACGGCTCTTACCGAGGGCACGCCCCCGCCGGTCGCCCACGACAGCATCACGATCGGGCAGCATAACATCATCAAGCGGATGAAGCATGCTGATCTGGACGCGAAGACCCTCACGTGGTCCATCGACATCAACACGAGCCGCTATGAGATGCAGGATTTCCGTCTGACCGATTCGCTCGTGCTCGGGCTCTCGCATACGATAGCCGACTCGGGGGCGATCGTCGTATACGACAAGACCGCCGGCACAACGGTTCCTGAAGTGCAATCGTTCGGCGAAGACGGATACCTCCTATTCCTCTCGACCGATGCAAACGGCAACCACATCGGGTTCAACATGCAGTTCACGGGCGCGTACGCCAAGACCGACCACGCATTCGAAGTGGAGTACACGACGAAGTACGATGCAATGCGCAATCCCCCCGACGGAAGCCAGACGTTCATCAACAGCGCGGCTTCGACGTGGGAGGATGCAGACGGCACGACGCATACCAACGACTACACGGCAACGTATCGACCCACGCCGCCCGACGGTTCGAACGGCATGAAGTCGGGATCGTACAACGCCGTCGAAAAGAGGATCACCTGGAGCGTTCTCGTCAACTACGCGCGAACCGGCTTGTTGAACGCATCGATCAAAGATGCGATCCTGCCGGGGCAAACGTATGTCGACGGGTCGCTCAAAATCTATCCGTACACGATTCGATCGAACGGTTCCACCGTCAAGGGCACCGAACTGACACCTGAACAGATGGCGAAATTCGACATCGATCTTCCGGGCGAGGGCAACAACCAAACCCTTACGGTCGGATTCCCCGACGGAGACAACCTGTACTGGATCGAGTTCGACACCTCGGTTTCGGGAACGGTCATCGCGGCCACGTACGACAATACGGCAATACTTCACAACGAGGCTGAAACTTCCGGCGACATATCGCTCTCGGCAAAGGTGTCGGTGAAGCATGGGGGTTCGCTCGTCGAAAAGAGCGGTATCCAGGATGCGGATGGCTACGCCTCGTGGAACCTGACGGTGAACCCCGCGAACTCGACGCTTTCCGACGTGCTCGTTACCGATACGCCATCGAGCAATCAATCGGTTGATCTCGATTCGCTTGTCGTAAACGGAACAACGGTGGATGCAGCGGGCAATTTGACCGTCGATCCCCAAGCCGTACTCAAGAAGGATACGGATTACACGGTCGATTACGTGCAAGACGGTACGGGACAATGGCAGCTCAAGATCGCCTTTGCGAACACGATCGAAAGCGCGTACGTGATCAGCTACCGCGCAACGGTCTACGCTGATTCGAACAACCCCATGAGTCAAACGACCAATACGGCGAAGATCACGGGCACCAACAAGATCGAGGTGGACGACAACACGACGAGCAGCGTGCTCGTTGAGCTGAACAAGGGCGAAGGCGTTCTGAAAGGGACGCGCAAAGATCTCGTCATCCACAAGGTGGATGCGGACGGCGCGAACCTCGCCGGAGCGAAGTTCCAGCTGTTCAACGCGAACGGCCAGCCCGTCGGCGGCGTCGCTCAAAGCGACGAGAACGGTACCATAACCTATGCGGGCATCGTGACGGGAACGTACACGCTCAAAGAAGTCGAACCCGCACCGGGATACACTATGAGCGAGGAGCTGGCGAACGGGATCGAAATCGAGCTCAAAGCCGATTCGACTCCCTTCGAACTCGAGAACGATCTGACCGAGGTAAGCATGGTGAAGCAGAATGCCGACGGCGATCCCGTTGCCGGAGCCAAGTTCGCGCTCGAGCGGTTTGACGGTTCGTCGTGGACTGCGGTCGCCGATCTTCCTGCCCCGCTCGATCTCGAGTCGGCGGCAGACGGCTCGATCGTCATCCGAGGGCTCGAACCCGGCCATTACCGCTTGAGCGAGATCGAAGCGCCGTATCCTTACGTGCTCGGAGAGCCGCTGGAGTTCGATGTTTCCTATCGCAGCGACAGCGCCAAGATCGTCGATCCCCTCGTTTTGCCCCCGTACGTGAACGAGCGCTTCGCAGGCGAGCTCCGTATCCTTAAAACCGACACGGATGGCAATCCGCTTGCAGGTGCCGAGTTCGAGATTCAAGATACGATGGGCGCCATCGTGGAGGAAGGCATCATGACCGATGCCGATGGCCGCGCAACGGTAACGGGGCTTGCCGAGGGATCGTACAGCCTTATCGAGACCAAAGCGCCTCAGGGTTACAAGCTCGATTGGACGCCCCATGCGTTCGAGGTCGCGTACAGCCAAGGGGGCCAGACGATAGAGATTACGCTGGAAAACGAGCTTGAGCCCGCAACGCCGAAACCTCCCGAGCCGAGCCCGAAAACGCCCGAACCGCCGACACCTCAATCGCCGGAAACCCCGCAGGTTCCCAAGGTGCTCGCGCAAACGGGCGATCGGGCCTGGGTGCTCGGTCCGGCAACGCTTGCGGGTCTTGCTGCGGTGGGAGTGCTCGGCATGCTGGTTGCGATCATCCTCCGCAGGCGCTCGGCTCGGGGCGAAGGCAGATAAGCCTGTACGACGATAGAACGGGGAAACGCCGGCATGCAAGCGCGTGCCGGCGTTTTTTCGCGCGCTTCAATCCGAAGTTGGAAGTTATTTAGTAATAACTTCCTTAATTTGAAAAATCATGCTATCCTACGTAAGTTATTACACTCTATCGAAAGGGATGCTATGGTTTTCGACACCGCCTTTTCGAGATTCGCCAAGCCTGTTCTTACGTTTATCGTGGCAGCGTGTGCGGCTTTTCTCTTAATGGTTCTTCCCCCGACGGCGCATGCGACGGTGATGCTCGACGGAAGCGCCCCCGAAACGCTGGCCGATGCTGGCAGCAACGAGATGTTCAACAAGCGCGAATATCGCGAGTCGACCATTCCGTACGCAGCTGAGAACCGCGCGTACTACCTGCTCACGCAGGATCCGATCTACGCCGCCTACGGGCCCGACGAAACGACGACCGTATCCTATGGCGGACAGGATTTCACCGCTCGAATAATCTACTGCGAGGATGGCCTGTTCAATTCAGGCGGCGGCCTCACGGGGGCGGGCGGGCTTCTGAGCGGCCGCGTCTATCCGGCTGAGGGTGTGACCATCTTCGTCGAGGGCGGCACGTTCCACAACCAGCACGTGAACAACTACACGGCGCTAACGGGCCCCAACCTTGCCATCGTCGGCCTCGCCGATCCGAGCGGATCGAATCCCGCGGTATTCACCAAGGCTCCGCGCACATCGACTCCGGGCCTCGAGCGGTATCTGGTCAACGATGCGAACGTACGCTACGAGAACCTCGTGTTCGACGGTCAGAACAACGGCATGTCCTCTGCGAGCAGCCGCGGCCACTACGTGATCTCCGTTAGCGCGGGGGACAAGCCCTTCTATATGAAGAACTGCACGATCAAGAACTTCGGATCGTCCAACAACCGCTCGGCCATCAACATGGTGCTCGCCAACACGGGGCAGGTGAACCTTGAGGACATCACGATCGACAACGTGAAGACGAGCAGCGCGTACGCTTACTTGCAGCTCAATGCGGGAACCAACGTCAACGTCGGCAAGATCACCTTCCTCAACGCGAACTCGACCAAGCGCCTGTACTTCGATCACACGACCGCTGCAACGGTGGGCCAACTGCGTCAGGGCGACGCCGCCTTCAAGGGTCCGCTCGTCACCGACGATGCCAGCAACTACATCACGGTGAGAAGCTATTCGCTCGGCAACCTCACGGTGCCCGCCGAGTACCGCTATGCGGTCATGAACACGAGCACGAGCACGTATACCACCGATACGATCAAGATATACAATTCGCTTTCCGCCATTCCCGACAACGTGGCGTATCCGATCTACGACATCGTCGACAAGTCGTGGATCGTGCGATCGGGCAGTGCCTACAAGTCGGTCGAATCGCAGCTTGCTGGCATCAATACCGTGCTGACGAGGGTGGCCCAGCCCTATCCAGCCGACACGACGACGATGGATGCGAGGTCGGGCCGCGGTTGGACTACGAAGGCCTATATCCGAATCGTCGCCGACGAAAACGGTGTTGTTCCCTCGTTCGACGTCCCGGCTTTTTCAGCCACGTTTTGCGACACGGCCGACCCCTACGTGCTCATCAGGGCGGCCGGCGATGCGTCGACGCCCTTTGCCGGCGATCTTGCCGAGGCGGATCTTGTGCCGTTCGGCAAGGACAGCCTTGTTGAGATGGATGCCGTTTCGGCCGACAAGGTGAAATTCTACGGCATTGACTTTCACGGAATCGATCCCGTTGCGGAAAACAACCCGCAGCTCACGCTTGAGCGAGTGCATACGGGCATCGCTGCCCAATCGATCGATCCGGTGATCGCGGGCGCGAGCGACGCATCGTTTGCGGCTTGCCGCTTTACCGGTTTGGTGAACGATCTTACCGTTACGGCACCTGCGCTCGAATCGAACAAAGCGACTGTCGAGCTGAAAGACGGCTCGTTCTCGGCTGCTGCCGAGCCGGGAAACGTGTTCGCTTCGCAGGGTACGGTGCTGCCCGCAACCGAGACGGTGTTCGCCGACGACCCGACGCTTGCGTGGGAATCGAGCGATCCGAGCGTGGCGACCGTCGATCCGGCAACGGGCGAGGTTACGCCCCTTGCGGTGGGAACGACGACGATTACCGCGAGGGCCGCCGATGCGCACAACGCCGGCGAGCTTGAGAAGCCCGCAGCGTCTTTCGAGCTCGAAGTGCTCGATACGCCCGATCCGCCCGATCCGGTCGATCCGCCCGATCCGGTGGATCCGCCCGAAAACCCCGACCCTGAGGATCCGGGCGACACTCCCAAGCCCATCGACACCTCGCCGAAGGATACGCCGAAGAAGGGCATCCCCCAGGTGGGCGATCCGCTCGGTGCGGTTTCTGCCGCAGTGCTCGCTGTCCTTGCGGGCCTGAGTGCGATCGCGATCTTCGCGAGGAAACGGCAACGCGGATAGCCGATCGGTTCACTTCAGCCCGAACCGCACGAAGCCGAGCTAAAGCAACCTAAACCGAACTTAACCGAACCAGACCGAACCAGACCGAACCGAGCCCCGTCGCGCGAGCCTATGCGCGGCGGGGTTCTTTGCGCTCAGTTGTCGTGCTCGAAACGCTCCCGCAACGGGCGCAGCACGGCGCAATAACGGTGAGATCACCAACGTTACAGCAGATCAAGGGGAATATTTCGAATCACGTAAAGCTCTTTATTCTGATTATATAACTGATAAAGTAATTGATATCAAACACATCATCTAACCGCAGCCGAGAGCTTTCGGGCTTTCGGTTCGAAGAGAAAAGAGGACGGTATGGGAACGATCAAACGCATGGCGCTGTTTGTGTTCGCCATGGCGACTATACTCGGTGTCGGCTTTCTTGCGATGCTCTGGTTCGCCTGGGATCCGGTTATGCCGGCGATCGGTTGGCTAGCAGGCCAGCAGTGGTTCTTCATCGTCGAGGCCGTGCTGCTCGGCATCGTGCTCGTCGGTACGATCGCCTTGCTCGTGTGGGCGATCGCGGCTCCGAGAACGTCGTCGAGACTGCGCATCGAACGCGAAGACGGCGAAGTCGACATCTCGCGCGATGCGATAGTCTCGACGGCGCGCAATACCATCGAAGCCCATCGGGGGCTTGCCGCCAAGGACGTTCGCATGAAGATCGTCGGCAAGCGCGATCCGAAACTGCGCCTGCGCATCAAGGTGGATCCCGGTCGCAGCGGCATGCTGGAGCAGCTGGGCACTACGCTCACCAACGAGGTGACGACCGCGGTGAACGCGCTGACGGGGCACCCGCTCGACAGGCTGCGCATTTCCTTCACCAAGGTCGAATCGGCTTACGCGGCCAAGGGCGCAGGAGCTGCGTCGGTGCAATCGTATCAGCCCCAACTGCCCCAACAGCCTGCCCGAGCTCCGCATCCCGCGCGCGTTCTGACTGCGGAGGAAATGGCGGACGAGGCGGTCGCCGGTTCCGAGGGAGCATCCCTTAACACGGCTGCCGCAATGGCGAGATAGGAGGTTTTCCATGGCACAAACAGCAACATGGGCGCCGTCTTCGGCGGCTCCGTCAACCCAGACGATGCCCGATCGGTTCGGATACCCCGACACCTCGCTGGCGCCCGATCTGAAGAGCGCCGATACGGCGCAGAAGTCATCGGCGCCGCAGGAAGCGCCTGCAGAGCAGGAGCGCAACGAGGAAATGTTCCCCAATGCGAAGCGGGCATGGTTCTCTTATTACCGAGCGCACCGCAACCAGGTTGTCTGCGCTTCGGTCGGCCTGCTTTTAGCGGCGGGTTTTCTCATCATCGGTTTTTGGCCAACCCTGCTTTTGGCAGTGTTCATATCCGCAGGCGTTCTGTACGGGCGCTACAAAGACGGCGACCGCAGAACGGCTGCCACCGTCAAAAGCATCATCGATCGGTTGGATTAAGGCATAGGCAATCATCCGTGAAAGGAGTCAGCAATGACACAGGAAGCAACGAGCACCGTGAACACCGCGAACAACACCATGAACCCGAGCGGGGGAGCCGCATCGTCAGCCGAACCTGACTACAAGCTCGTTATCGACGAGGTAGTCGTCGAGAAGATCGCGGCGTATGCGACGCAGAAGATCGACGGCATCGTCGAGATGAAGGGCAATCTGCTCTCCACCATCCAGGAGGGTCTCGGCGGCAACGACCGCACCAAGGGGGTCAACGCCGACGTCGAAGACGACGAGCGCGTTTCGGTCGATCTCTCGGTCATCCTCGAGTACGGCAAATCGGCCGTCGAGGTGTTCGACCGCATCAAGAAGGTCGTCGGCAAGAGCATCAAGGAAATGACTGGCCTCGACGTCGAGGAGATGACCGTGCATGTGGTCGATGTCATGACTCGCGACGAGTACAGGCAGAAGCAGGGTGGTAACGACAAGCCCCAAAGCGCGGCGGCGTAGCCCGGCAAGGCAAACCCAGCGTCGGGTTCGCCTCGGCGCTTTTCGATACCGGACCCCGTCTGAGGGCGGGGTCCGTCCAAAGAAAGGAGAACACCATGGTGTACAAAACCGGAGAGAAGCCCGGAAAGGGATCGTATAGGTGCCTGAATTGCGGGCAAGTCGTCGAGCTGAAAAGCGATGATGATCAATTGCCCCCATGCCCGAACTGCCATCACGAAGAATTCGAGAAGATAGCATAGGCTTCGGCGGATCGAAAAAACTCGGCAAAACGCTCCTGCACCCAACGGTTGCAGGAGCGTTTTTTTGCCTTCGGGCACCGACTCGCGCAACCGCCGTTCTGCTATGATAGGCGCATAAGAGATCCGCCGCCTTGGGCGGCTTTACTTTCTAGGGGGTTTCATGTCAACGATCCTGTTTGTCAACGCCTGCATGAGGGGCGAGAAGTCGCGTACGCTCAAGCTGTGCCGCGAATACCTCGCCGAAAAGGAAAATGTCGTCGAAGTCGATCTGGGGAAGCTCGCTCTTGTGCCGTTTGACGGCGAAGCGGCTGGTCGCCGAGCCGATCTGCAGAAGGCGGGAGCGTGGGACGATCCCGTGTTCGACCTCGCAAAGCAGTTTGCCGCGGCCGATGAGATCGTTATCGGGGCGCCGTATTGGGATCTGTCGTTTCCTGCTGCGCTCAAGACGTACATCGAGTACGTTTCGGTTTGCGACATCGCATTCCACTACAGCGAACAGGGGAGGGCCGAGGGCTTGTGCAAGGCGAAATCGCTCACCTACATCACCTCGTGCGGCGGTTTCGTCGAGGGGGCGAATTTCGGATACGAGTACCTTAGCGGCATTGCGACCATGTTCGGCATTCCCGAAACGCGTTTCGTTGCAGCGGAGGGTCTCGACGTTGTCGAGCTTGATGTGGAAACCCAGATGGCGAAAGCGTCGAAGACCATTGCCAAGTTGAACGGCCGATGAGCACAAGCGCTTCGGTTGCTGGGAGCACGCCCCGATCGCTCGCTGTTGCCGTTATGGTGCAGCGAGCGCTCAACCTTGTCGACGTGCGGTTGGTCGATCATGGGTTACGTGTGGCGGTGTACGTTGACGCGATGCTCGACCTCGATCGTTCGTTCGGGCCGGAAGATCGCCGCGATGCGTTTCTGATCGCGCTGTTCCACGATATCGGGGCGTACCGGACCGAAGAGATCGATCGCATGGTCGACTTCGAAACCGAAACGGTATGGGAGCATTCGGCATACGGATACTTGTTCCTCAGAGAACTCTCCCCGCTCTCCCGCATGGCCGAAGCGGTTCTCTACCACCATGCACCCTGCGATGCGTTCGATGGGGTCGAACCGACGATCGCCCATGTAGCCAAAATCCTCCATGTTGCGGATCGGGCCGATGTGTTTGCCCTTGAGTTCCCCGATGCTTCTCGCCAAAAGCTGCATGCGCGCCTCAGGCAGGGTGCGGGGCATCTGCTCGACTCAGAGGCTGTCGAGCTGTTCTGCGCTGCGGACGAGGTGTTTGACCTGGAGAGCCGCATAGCTGAGAACGCAAGCGTCGGGCGGGCTCTTGCCGCGTATCCCATCATCGATGTCGACGCCCCGTCCTTTCTCGAGATGCTCGTGCACGTGATTGATTTTCGAAGCCGGCATACCGTTGCCCACACGATGACGACGGCGCAAATCGCTTTTTCCCTTGCGCTTCGACTCGGTGTTGCCGACGAGGATCTCGGCGCCATCTACAATGGGGGATTGGTCCACGACCTCGGCAAGATCGGCGTTCCCCTTGAAATACTCGAGAAGCCCGGCAAGCTTACGGAAGCCGAGCAGGCGATCATGCGAACCCACGTCGAACTTACCGAGCGCATCATCGACGGATGCGTATGCCCTCAAGTTGCCCGCATCGCGCTTCGGCATCACGAAAAGCTCGACGGGTCGGGCTACCCCCATGGGCTGGCCGCCTCCGATCTGACCGAGCTCGAACGCATCGTTGCGGTGGCCGATATCGTGAGTGCGCTTGCGGGCACCAGGAGCTACAAGGAGGCGTACGGCAGAAAACGCGTAGTCTCGATCGTAGGCGATATGGCAAGCGAGGGATTGATCGACCGCACGGTAGCATCGGTGCTCATCGGCGAATACGATGCCATTATGGAAGAAGTGAGGCACGTTTGCGCGCCGATCATGTCCGCGTACGAACGCATTCAAGAGGAGTATGGTACCCTTATCGCCAAGCTGGTCTGACGGCTGGCGTGAAGGTACCGGATCGTTTTGAGCGCGTATAAGGAACGGGCATGAAGAAACTGCTGATAGTTGTTGATTACCAAAATGATTTCGTCGATGGGGCGTTGGGCTTTTCCGGAGCTGAGATGCTCGACGAACGCATCGCTGCCAAGATCGACGCCTACCGCGAGGCCGGCGATGAGATTGCCTTTACCCTCGACATGCACGGGCGCGACTACCTCGATACGCTCGAGGGAGCCAATCTGCCCGTCGAGCATTGCATCGAAGGAACGCCGGGCGCCGAACTTTTCGGTATGGTCGCCGAGCGGGTAAAGGCGTGCGATCCGGTATTCGAAAAGCCGACGTTCGGCTCGAAGGAGCTGTTCGGCCGTCTTGTCGCCATGCAGAAGGTTGCCGACGAGGTGGGTACGAAGCCGTTCGAAAGCATCGAGTTCGTGGGACTCGTTTCAAACATCTGCGTGATTGCGAATGCGGTCCTTGCCAAGACGGCATGCCCCGAAGTGCCGATCATCGTCGATGCCGCATGTACCGATTCGTTCGATAAAGAGTTGCAAGACAAAGCATTCGACGTGATGGAAGGCCTGCATATCCAGGTGATAAACCGCTAGGCGGCCGATGGGAATCGGGTAGCTTCCTTGCGGGCGCACCGCCGCACGGCATTCCGATGAGGGAACCCGGTATTGCGTAAAAACGGCCGCAGTACCGGGTCCTTCCGAAACCGGAGTACGCAGGCTCAGCAGCGCTGCAAAGCGTCGCGTGCATCGCGGGCGAACGATTCCAGAATGAGCTGGCATCGCGTTCCGATCGGGGTCTCGTTCTCTTCGAGAAAGCGCGCCGCATCGGCGATGGGCAGCGTAAACACTTCGATGAACTCCGAGGGTTCCGGCTCGGGATCTCTTTGCTTTTCGACGAAGGCGAACACGACCTGAACGCTCTCTTCCGAAAGCCCCGTCGACGAATAACCGGCTTGGGGCAGCGCGTGAAACTTCGGTTTCCCATCGATGAGATGGAATCCGTATCCCGTTTCTTCGCGAAGCTCTCGCTCAAGGCAGTCTTCGAGATCTTCGCCCGCTTCGATAAGGCCTGCGGGAAAGGCGATGCACCAGCTGTTCAGCGGATAGCGGAACTCGCGAATGAGCACGAGCTCGTTATCGGGCGTGCGGCCCACGATGCAGATGGCATCGGCTTGCTGCTCTCCCGATCCTGCGCGTTCGAGCTCCCGTCGATAGGTTTCGGCGTTTTTGCGGGAAACCGATTCGTAGGAGTAGAGGCTCCCGTCGGGCATGGCATAGGTAAGCTCGTATTTCTTGATCCATCCGTCGCTCACTTGCTTGACGTCGTGCAGGATGGGCTGTGGGCGGCTTTCCCGATTGCTGGCGAGCGTCGGGGCGCCGATGGTTTCGTGCTGCATGAATCCTCCTAGAAATCGAATACGTCTCCAACGTTTGCAGCGATGCAGAGATCTGCCTGCCGATCGCGCGGGGTGGGAGAGCGGTTGATGATGACGAGGTGCGATCCGCGGAAATAGTCGATGAGGCCGGCTGCCGGATAGACCGCAAGCGAAGTACCGGCAACGACGAGCATACCCGCCTGCGCGATGGCTTCGATCGACGCCCGCAGCACGCGTTCGTCGAGCGGCTCTTCGTAGAGCACGACATCGGGCTTCACGATACCCGCGCACGCAGGGCAGCGGGGGATGCCGTCGTCATCGAGGGCGTGCAGGGTGAGCACCTCGTCTGCCGAATAGGACATTCCGCAGTTCATGCAATAATTGCGGAGCACGCTGCCGTGGAGTTCGCGAACGGCCTTGCTCCCTGCCGCCTGATGGAGCCCATCGATGTTCTGGGTGATCACAGCCCGTATAGTGCCCTCGCATTCGAGTTCGGCGAGCTTGCGATGAGCTTGGTTCGGCTCGGCATCGGTGAATACCATGCGGTTGCAGTAGAAGTCGAAGAACTCGGACGGATGCTCGTCGAAGAAGCTCCGGCTGATCATGGTTTCCGCGGGGTAAGGGTACTTCTGCACGTACAGGCCGTCGGGGCTGCGGAAGTCGGGGATGCCGCTTTCGGTGGATACGCCCGCACCCCCGAAGAACACGACGCTGGCGGGCGGTGCTGCGGCAATCAGCTCCCTGAACCCTTCGATGGCCCGTTCCGTTTCGCTGTGCGCCATATATCCGTCCTTGCTTTCGCGGTGTTGCCGTATGAGCTACCGCTACCACTATACTCCGACGGCGCATCCGTGGCGATTCCGATGCGCGGATTGCGGGTTAACGGATAAAGGCAGGAAGGACGGCATCGCGTGCAATGCCGTCCTTCCTGGAAGTGCTGGGTGCGGTTTGGGCGTGCGTCTCGAGGCCCTTGCCCTAGCGGCTATTCGAGGCCCGCAAGCTGGCGTCCGACGAGGTAGCCGAACGTCATGCAGCGGCCGAGGCTGTTCCCTGCGAAGCGGGTACTGTACTGGTTGGCGTAAAAATCGCCTGCCGCCAACCCGATGGCGTACAGGCCCTCAAGCGGTTGGTCTTCTGCGTCGAGTACTTCGCAGCGCGCATTGACGTGCAGTCCTCCCATAGAGGCAAGCGAGGCTGGGCATGTGTAGAACGTAGCGAAATAGGGGCCTGTCAGCTCATGGAGCTCCTCGGCCTTCTTATGGAACGCCTCGTCGACGCCTGCTGCGCAGTAGCCGTTGTACTCCTCGACTGTTTCGGCAAGTGCATCGGCGGGAAGGCCGTAAGCTGCGGCGATCTCGTCGAGCGTGTCGGCTTTCATGAAGATGCCCTGTTCGACGAGTGCTTCCCACTTGGCAAGGAACTGCTCGGGCGTTGCCGTCCATGACGGATCGTCGGCTCGATACGATATGGCGGGCAGCTGCTCGGCGTACGCCGCGTTCCATAGAGCGCACATCTGGGCGCCCGGTTGATTGAACTGGGCGGCCGCCATATTCGATTGGCCGGCTGTTTCGTCGATGAAGCGCTTACCGAGCTTGTTGACCAGCACGTTCTTGATGCAGTTGGTCGATCCCCAGAACATCATAGGCGGATGGTCGCCGCTCGCCTGCATGGCTGCGCCCGCCCAAAGAGCCTGCTTGATGCCCGAGCCATCCCCCATGTTGAACAGAGGCACCTCGTCCCCGCACGGGTTGTTTGCGATGGTGGGGCAGAAGTGCGCGTGCATCTCCGGATCTTGATCGTAGGTTCCCGTGGCGATGACTACGCCCTTTGTTGCCGTGAACTTCTTGTACGAACCGTCGGCATCCGACGCTATGACGCCGATAATGCGCCCGGCTTCGTCTTTTACCAGCTGTTCGGACACATGCTTGAAATACACGTTCGCGCCTTTGGATTGAACGTGCTCGAGAAGCGCTTTGAGCAAATCGATTTCCGGAACGAAACCGAGGCCGAGATCTCCATTGTACGGATCGTTGTCGATGCCGTCAGTCGGCTCGTTTTCTCCGCCGATAAACAGAATCGTGCCTGGATAGATTTTCGTGATGGGCTCGTTGTCGGAATGCTGCAGCACCGGGTGCAGCCCGTACGGCTCAACGATTTCGGCGAACCAATCGGCCGCCTCGCCCGACCGTTTCGCCCACGTCCAGACAGCGTTTCCGTCAACTTTGTCGTTGGCTATATTGAGAAAGTCTTTCACCGCAAGCTCGACATCCACCTCCTGTCCAAGTTCGCGCTGCGCAGCGGAGTTGAACACGAAATGTGATCCGCCGTTGGCATTGAACGTATCGTTGCGCTCGAGCACAGCGACGGAAAGGCCGTTTTCGATTGCCGACGCGGCTGCGTAGGTGCCCGAAGCGCCGAGTCCGATGATGACGACGTCGCTCTCGATGGTTTCGGTGACGCTTGCTTCGTCGATGTCTCCAGGATAGATCTCCCAAGAGTGCACGTCGTTCGAAGCCGTAGCAGCCGATTGGTTTCCAGAATCGTCTGAGCCCGAGGCTGCGGGCTGAGAGCAGCCGGCAAGGCCTGCCGTTGCCGCCAATGCTCCGGCGGCTATGCTTCCGGCAAGGAAGTGGCGTCGTGTGATATTCGTTTTCATGATTCCTCCCTATTCCCTGAATGATGTCCGCTGGGCGGACCGTTCGTACCGACCGTATCGTGCGGATGGAGGATCGGCTATCGGGGAGATGCCCTGATTTCCAATATCACGTGATTCACGTGATAAAGAAAACGTACTTGCGTGGCATACAATGATCGGGTGAGGAGGTGTGTGATGCGGCTACGAAACAAAGAGCACCGAAGCGGCTCGGGCGTCCTGTTGCCGAAACGCCATGCGGCTGATCTCGGATGGGGATTCATTGTCGCGTGGGGCTTGTCGATCATATTCACCGGCACGTTCACCAACGACGATGCCTCGAATCTCGGAACGTTTTGGTTGGCGTCCATGGTGGGTACTCCTGTTGGATTGCTAGCGCTTTCGCTGGCGAAGGATCCCTTCCGGAGCGAAAGGGTCGTCGATATCGCACAGATGCTGGCGCTTGCTGGAATGGTGGTCGGCACGGCAATGCTCGCGCTCTCGCTCTGGTCCGAATCCGAGCTTGTTTTCGGTATGCAGCTGTTTGGCGGCGCCGTATCGTCGTTGGGCATGGCGGCGTTCACGGTTTTATGGGGTTCGTACTACACGAAGCTCGATATGCAGCGTATCGAGCGCTCTGCAGCGTATTCTCTCATGCTCGCGTTCGGCTGTTATGCGTGCGTACTCGTTGTGCCAACATCGATTGCGATCGTGTTCATCGTGTGCCTCCCGTTTTTCTCGATTCTTTGCCTCAGGAGCCGCAGTGCGAAAGGCGGCGAAGCGGAAAGCGGGGACGACGCGGTTTCTCGCAGCGAGTTCAATGTACTGGGGTTTGTGAGAATCGGACTGGGAATCGTGGGGGCGACGACGGTTGTCTCGTTGTTTTGGAGCATGGTGAACAGCGGAACCGTGCCGTTGCCCCATAACTTGTTCGAGGCTTCCGTTTTGTCGGGGACTGCGGTTGCCGTATTGCTGATGGTGTACATGACGAGGTTTTCCCGCTCGCTTAACCTCGCAACGCTGTACCGGTGGGTGTTGCCGCTGATCGCAACGGCTTTCGCTCTGCTGTTCGTTCCGGGCGTTGCGTCGGCGCTCGTGGCCTGTTTGGTGGTGTTCGCCGCACAGGCGCTGCTCAATTTACTGACGTTCGTGTATTTTGCCGAGTTATCCAAGAGGGCGCACGCTCCAGCTCACAAGGTGTTCGGGTTGGGAAGATTTTTCCTTGAGGTGGGATTCCTTTTGGGGATATTGCTAACACCGCTGGCAATGGCTTCCGTTTCCGACTCGTGGTCGTACCATGGCGTTTTTGCGGTGGCTTTGGCGGTTCTCATCGTGCTTGTGATGGGCTCGATCGCCATCCAAGATCGTCTTGCATTCACGCTCGAAGATCGGGCGCAGCAGGTAAAATCGAGTGGCACCGACGCCCTCGAAGCAGCATGCGATGGGGTGGCGGAGCGCTACCAGCTCACCAACCGCGAGCGCGAGATCCTCACCTATCTGTCGCAAGGCTATTCGTTGCCCTATATTCGCAACGAGCTTTATATCGCACAGTCGACGATCGACACGCACGTACGACATATTTACAAAAAAATGGGCATCCACTCCAAAGAAGAGCTCATCACCGAGGTACGTGAAAGCATCGAGTGATGGGACTGCGCATTCTACGAGAAGGGCCACGCTGCGATAGCGTGGCCCATGGTGCTTGCTTTTTTCGGGATTACGGCGATTATCCTTCGATCGCGATAACCTTTTTGGTCTCTTCTATCTTTGGCTGCTCCTTTTTCGGAACGGCGATCTTCAAAAGACCGTCTTCGAACTTCGCTTTGATGTCGTCTTCCGAGATGTCCTCGCCCACGTAGAAGTTGCGGCTGCATTTTCCGCTGAAGCGCTCCTTGCGGATGAAGGTGCCTTCCTCGCTCTTCTCTTCGTGCTCGGAACTCGTCGCCGCACTGATGGAAAGGTACCCGTCTTTGAGTTCGGCGGTGACGTCATCCTTCTTGAAGCCCGGGAGGTCGATGGTGAGCTCAAAGCCCGCATCGGTTTCCTTGATGTCGGTTTTCATGAGGGTGGGCGCCGGCTTGGCGAGGGCGGTTGCATTGTCGAGAAACGTCTCGAACGGGTCGAGCATCAGTCCGTCGATGAAATCCCTGGTTCTTCTTGCTGGCAACAACATTGCGATCATCTCCATTCTCTCGAGGCGGGCTGCATCAAATGGCATCGCTTCTGTTCAGTGTGTCTGTGCCCGCGAGCTTTGTACACCTTTACGTATATCGCGCACGCAAACGGCGGTCAACGGATACGGGGCAACGGTCACTGTCTTGTTACAATGGGTTCACACGGCATCTCGCATGGCGTGCAAACGGCAGCAGAATCCCGAACGGAAGGCGCATGATCGACAAGGCGGACACCATACTGGTCGGCATCATCTCGGATACGCACGGGCGGTTGACGAACGCTGCGCTCGTGGCGTTCGCCGAGTGCGATCACATCATCCATGCCGGCGATATCGGCTTGCCCGGGGTACTGCACAGTCTTGAGGCGCTCGCTCCGGTAACGGCGGTGCTCGGCAACAACGATTTCGACGAGTACGGTGCAAGGGTGCAGCGGTTCGCCCATCCCGTTATCGGGGGCGTGAGGTTTCTCGTGGCGCACTATCCGAGCGATGTCCGCATCGGGTGGAACGGCGGTCCGGGCATAGCGCCGGGAGATCCCATCCCTCGGGTATGCGTGCACGGGCACACCCACATCCCCGAAATCGTCGCCGGGAAAGAGGCTCGGCCCGCCGATTACATCGTCTGTCCGGGGTCGGTAACCTTTCCGCGCGGAGGTTCGTTTCCAAGCGTGGCCAAACTCGAAATCGCGGGGGGCAGGGTAGCTCGCGTGTGGATCGAGGAGATCGAGTAGCGAGGGCGGCGGCTTGTGCGCTGCGTTTTTGAAATGCCTGATCACCGAATTCCCAACCCATGAGGTAGACGGCATCTACTCCATCCTGGGTGATTTCTTTCCGCTTAATTTTTGTCGATTTCTGCCAGTACGGGTGATGCCCGTTTGCCATCCCGCCCGTAGCATCGGTTCTGTCGATGCGCTCATCGGGATGCTGCCGATCCCGATCCCTCCTCCTTTCGAAGAATATCCCGCTTCGAAGGCGGTACCCGATGGGCGTCGACGAAAAGCAGTCTCTAAGGATGCTTGGAGCGAACAAGCGGAAGGGGAAAGAAATGAAATCGATCGAAATGAACAGGCGTGCGTTTTTGGGGCTCGGTGCTACGGCGGCGGTTGCCGCGGGTATGGGTCTTGCGGGGTGTGCGCCGAGCGGTACGTCGAACTCAGCAGAGGTTGCCGATGCCGCAGAGAAAACGGTGGAGCTTCCGGTGGGAGCTCCATCGGGCACGCCCGAAACGGCTACCTGGTGCGCTATTCCGAAAGTCATAACCGATATCGCCGAAGAGAAGAGCTTCGACGTTATCGTCGTCGGGGCTGGTCTTGCGGGCCTCGCGGCTGCAGCGACTGCGGCAGAAAACGGCGCATCGGTGGCGGTTCTCGAAACGCTCAATACGTACCAAACACGTGGCCAGGATATCGGAACGGTCAATTCGTCGTTCCAAATCGAAAACGGTCTTGAGGCAAGCGAGCAGGATATAAACGACATGTGCCTAGCACTGCAGCGCTATGCGGGCAATCGCACCGACCAGCGGTTGTACCGCGTCTGGGGCGAGCGTTCCGGGTCGGACTTCGACTGGTGGTACAAAACGATGCTCGAACCGAAGGGCTACGGTATCGAAATTCCCCGTTGGCCGATGGAGGTCGAATACGACCCGGTTGACGGCGAGTGGTTTCCTCAATTCTGCAACCAACTGGAGTTCACGGTTCCCGAGGGCGTCGAATCGGGCATGAATGGCGGATTTCCGGGAGCGATCGGCGAACTCGAAGCGTATGCGAAAGAGCACGGGGCCGAGTTTTTCTACGAGCATCGCGGTCGTCAGCTGGTTCGTGGCGCCGACAACGCGTCGGGACGCGTAACCGGCGTGATCGCCGAAACGAGTGACGGAAGCTACATCAAGTTCACTGGCGCGAAGGGGGTTATTCTCGCTACCGGCGACTACGGCCACAACGTCGATATGATGCAGGCGTGGTGCCCGAGTCAGCTCGAACTCTCGCAGAAAACCAACGTGTACCCATCTACGAGCAACGTCGGAGACGGGCACCTTATGGGTATGTGGGTCGGCGGCATGATGCAGGCGATTCCCCATGCGTATATGGCGCACGGTACTCCGGGCAACCTCGGCTCCGATCCGTTTTTGCTCGTGGATATCAACGGCCGGCGCTTCACCAACGAAGATATTCCCGGTCAGTCGTTTTCCAATTTGGCTGAAGAGCAACCGCAGCTCGTGTTCTGGCAGATTGCCGATGCAAAATATCCCGAGCAGATGAAGTGGTCTTCGCCGACGCACGGTGCGCAGATGAGCTTCTCCGGCGACATAGACGCATGGAATGCCGCCATGGAAACGGGAGACAGGGAAACCATAGAGGCAATGCTTACCGAGCAGGGCGTCAGGATGGCGCATGCCTGGACCGTCGAGGAGCTTGCCGAAGGTATTCATGTGGATGCGGCGGTGCTCCAGGAGACGCTCGACCGCTACAACGGCTTTGCTCATGACGGCTACGATGCGGACTTCGGCAAGCAGGCTAAACGCCTATGGCCGGTCGAGAATCCGCCTTACTTCTACAGCAGCAGCGGGCAATGGGCGTTCATGCTCACCATGGGGGGCCTGAAGGGTACCGATAAAGCCGAGGTCATCGATCAATGGGGCAATCCCATACCCGGACTCTGGATGGCGGGCAATGTGCAGGGTATGCGCTTTGCAATCGATTACCCGACGATCGTATGCGGACTTTCGCACTCTCTCTGCCTTACGTTCGGTCGCGTTGCCGGCGAGCAGGCGGCTGCTGCGGATGCGAGCGGTACCGAATACGAATCGATTTACAAGACATGGAAGGAAGCGAATCCCGACGAGGATCAGGCGGCGGGATCGGGCGGCGGTGCTCCCGCGGGCGGCGGTGCACCTGCTTAGGCGTTGGCGCTGAACCGGGAAGCGTCGGGGCCGCAATGCGGCCCCGACGCTTTGCACGAGGAGCGTTCATGCGAGGGATCGGCGACGGGATGGAACCAGGGATATGCGAGCGTAGTCTGCTATACTCCAAGCACGAAGCAAGGGTGATGAGCGAGCGCTGTCGGGGCGCTTCGAGTTTAGTGCGGGAGAGTATAGTGGATACGATGGCGGTGCTGAAGAACCGATGGTTCATGCTCTCTGCGGCAGGCCTCGCTGCCTGCTTGATCCTGTTCGGCGAGGGGTCGAGCATCAGCAGCCGCATATCGGTTGATACGTTCGCGATCATGACGAGCGACGATCCCCTGACGGGCGGCATTACGATCATGGCTGCGTTCCTGCTTGCGCTCGTATGCTCGGGGTTCGCGGCACGGTGGATCGAATCGGTGCCGTTTCTCGTTGTTGACGGATTGGTGAACGTGCTCGGGGTTCTGGCGCTGTTCTCGGGCATGCTGGGATTCGGGCCGAGCGGCGAACTGTCAAAAATCGGAGGTCTTATCCTCGGTTTCGGCTCATCGTTTCTTCTGATTGCGTGGGCGGTTTTTCTCATACCCCGCGGTGCGAAAACGTCTTCACTCTGTCTGGCGGTTTCGTTGCTCATCGTGATTGCGTTCGACGTTCTGACAAAAGCCCTTGTCGATGTTGCCCTCGCAATCGTAATCGCCCTCGTTTGCGCAGCATCGCCCGTATTGCTGCGTATTGCTGCGAAGCGGTTCGGCGCCGAAGAGCAGGTGCAGGCGATCGAAGAGTATCGCGGTGTGGTTCCCGCGTGGCTCTCCTTT
The DNA here is from genome assembly GCF_022845715.1 of Raoultibacter timonensis. Classification (NCBI taxonomy): domain Bacteria; kingdom Bacillati; phylum Actinomycetota; class Coriobacteriia; order Eggerthellales; family Eggerthellaceae; genus Raoultibacter; species Raoultibacter timonensis. The sequence continues at coordinate 3,474,417 of NZ_AP025564.1, read as the reverse complement.
ACTTCGATAGGCCTTTACGCCGTGGTCATGGGCGGTATCCAAGTGGGCGGCTCGTCGTTGCATGCTCAGGTTGACGGGGTGGGTACGATGCTTGTGGCCTCGGGGTTAGCCGTTGATGCGGGCATCCTTGTGGCCGCAATCGTGGTTTTCGTCGGTGTGCGCTACCTGCGCGGCAACAATATGGGATTTTACCGGCTCACCATTTTGGCGCTGCTTGCCGTTTCCCTGTATCTATCGGCGGTGCTGTCTGCAAATTGGAGCACGATGAACATCGTCACCATGACGATGACGCGCATGCTGCTCTTCGCCTATATTTGGACGATGTTCTCGACGCCTGCGAAAACCATGTCGCCGTTGCGGCTTTTTTCGGTCGGATGGCTGCTGTTTCTTGCGATGAACCATTTGTCAACACGGATCGGCCAAACGGTTGCCGATACGGAAGCTCCCCTCATCGCGTACGAGCTTGTCTTGGCGATTGGTTTGCTGCTGCTTTTCGTGTTCGAGTTTACGCCGATTTTGACCGAGCGCTACAACGACGATCCTGAACAGACCGAGGCGAAAAAGGGAACGTCTTCCGATGCTTTTGCCCGTCGGATAGCCGATCTTGTGGAGCAGGGAGGCCTAACGCCGCGCGAGCAGGATGTGCTCGTGGCGATGGCGCGCGGGCGGTCGGCGCAATACATCGCCGATACGTTCGTCGTCAGCAAGGAGACAGCGCGGACCCACATAAGACATGTGTACCAGAAGCTCAACGTGCATTCGCGCGAAGAGCTCATGGACCTTGTAGAGTCAGTCGAACCGAGTATCGCCTAGCAATCGACCTGGGTTATCTCGCCCGTTTCCGAATCCATGATCCATCCGCTCACGCGGATGCGCGCAGGCATGACCGGATGCTCCCGCACCATCGCCACACTTTCCCTCACCGCTTTCTCGGTATCGCCGAATCCTGCCAGCCAGCGGTTGAAGTCGACGCCGCAGCGCTGTGCGAGCTTGATGCGATCGTCTTCGACCCCCAGTTCCTCCATGGCCGCGATCATAGATGCGCCGTCCATATGCTGTGCTCCGCAGCTCGTATGGGCGACGATCATGACGTCTTCGACGCCGAGCTCGCATACGGCGATGAGGAGCGACCTCATGACGCTGCCGAACGGGTGAGCCACTTCGGCGCCCGCCACCTTGATGATTTTCGCATCGCCGTTTTTCAGGCCGAGCGCCGCCGGAAGAAGCTCGGTGAGGCGCGTGTCCATGCACGTGACGATGGCGAGCTTCTTGTCGGGGTACTTGTCAGTGCGATAGCGCTCGTATGCCCTCTCGTCCACGAAGGCGCGATTGTGCTTCAGGATCGCATCGATAACGGGTGAAGGCGTGTTTTCTTGCTGCATTGCTACCTGGCTTTCTCATTTCGAAGCATCTAGTGTAGCGCAACAAGGTGCAGAAACGAAAGCGGCCCCGCAGGAGTTGCGGAGCCGCTCGGGGTGTTCTGTCGTTTGCGGCTTAGAAAGCGGTGAACTTGTCCTTGGGCGCAAAGCAGATGGGGCACTTCTCGAAATCTTCGCCCTTGTGGATGTAGCCGCAGATGGGGCAAAGGTAGAAGGTGTCGTCATCGGCTGCGTCGAGGTTGTTGTACGCATCGAGGTAGCGCTCGGCGTGTACGGATTCGGCGAGCTTGGCGCGGGTGAAAACCTGCACCGCCTTGGTTTCTCCCTCTTCCTGAGCCTTCTTGATGAATGCGGGGTACATGTCGGAGGTCTCGTAGATCTCGCCGCAGGCGCCGGAGATGAGGTTGAGGTCGCTCGCCTCGGCTGCGGGGGCGTCGGCAGAGGGCTTCTCGTAGTCGGGGTCTATCTGCGATACGAGGCCGTACTCGAGGCCGATGTGGATCTGCTCGGCGGCAGCGGTTGCCTCGAACAGGCGCGCGATCTGATCGTAGCCCTGCTCCTTGGCGGCCTTCGCGAAGGCGGTGTACTTGGCGGAAGCGCCGGTCTCGCCGGCGATAGCGGCCTTCAGGTTGTCGAGCGTGGAGCCGACAACGGTCTTGCTGTCGCTTGCGATGCTGAAGTTGGTGGAGTTGTCGGGCGTAGGAATGGCGTCGCGTACCTTCATAGTCATTGAGCTCTCCTCTGTTGTTATTGGGTCTCGTCTCTTATTGAGAACTTATCTCGATAAGGTATCTTACACCGCCCGTCCGAGCATTTCAAGGGCGATGGGGCAACTGCAACGCACTTTCTGCAAGTCTGCACAACTTCTGCGTTTTGCATTCAGTTGCAAGCTTCTTCTGGCGGTGAAAACGAAGCAGCCGCAAGGGCGGCCGCTTCGAGGAGGGCGAATGTGAAGTTAGGGCTAAGCAGACAGATGCTCCGCGGCAAGCTTACCAGAGGTTGCCGCCCAGCCCTGCTGCGACCCCGAGCAGACGTCGACATCGTAATTGGCACCGTACAGCCCTGCGGCATCGCCGCCTGCCGCGTAGAGGCCGCTGATGGCGTGCCCGTCGGTCGCAACCACTTGCATGGCCTCGTTGACACGTAGGGCGCCGACTGTCGTAAACAAAGTGGGGGTGATGAACGCTCCATAGAAAGGAGCCTTTTCAACGCTCAGCAGCTGTTCCGCAGGCTTTCCGTAATCCTCGTCGAGGCCCGAAGCGCAGAATTCGTTGTAACGATCGACGGTTTCTCGGAGAGCGTCGGCATCGAGGCCGAGCTGCTCTGCCAGGTCTTCGATGGTGTCGGCTTTGGCAACCCCTTTGCATGATTCGATTCCCTTGCGGCACTCGAAGGGCTGACCCACGAAGGCACCGAGATTCGGCATCGGGCAGAACGGCCCCGCTTGCTCGATGTGATCGATGTAAGCATCGTCGAAGACAACGTAATTTGCCGCATTGGTGGTCAGGACATTGCCCGTAGCCGAAAAATCGCTCGTGACGGCTTCGTTGAAGTAGCGCTCCGCTGCCGCATTCACGCGCAAGGTGGGCTGCATGGTCAGCACGAAGTTCGGAATGTCGGAAAACGCGTCGGTGCCCTCGATGCGGCCGGTGTGATACATTACAGCGCCAGGAAGATGGGTGTCGGCATTCGCGGTTCCAGTCGCGGCGAGGATGCCGTCGCCGTCGCGGCCCGTCATGCCCCAGACGTGCACGGAATCGTACGGGCGGCCGGTGAACTTCTCGAAAAGCTCGGCGTTGTTCGCATAGCCGCCGCTTGCCAGAACGACGGCCGGCGCTTCGATAAGCGTTTCGTCGCCGTCACCTCCGAGGTAAACGCCGACAACGGCATCGCCTTCGACGGCGAGATCGGTCATGGGAGCCGAGGTGCGAAACTCAACACCGAGATCCTGTGCGTTCTTCTGCAGTACGTCGAGGACGGTTTTCATGGCGGTCGGTGCACCCGTTTCATCGGCGGGCAGGTGCCACACGGGGTACGATTCGCCGAGCGCGACCACGGAGGAAAATGCGACCCCTTGGTCTTCGAGCCAGTCGATCGTACTGCCGCAATTGTCGATGAACGAACGGACTACGGGTCCGAGGCAGGCGTAGTGATGGTAGCTCATCGTGTCGGCTAGGACAGCGGCCCTGTCGACTTCGATGCCTTGCTCCGTCTGAAAGCGCGAGCCGATACCGCAAAGACCCTCGGCAAAAACCGATGTGCCGCCAAGTCCTGAGTTCTTCTCCAGGCAGACGACTTTCTTGCCGAGCTCCGCGGCTCGCAGCGCTGCGCAGGTGCCTGCGGTTCCCGAGCCGACTACGACAACGTCGAACTGCTCGGTGGATACGGGATTGTGGGCCTTCACCTTGTCTGCGGCGTCTGTCGGGGCAGTGGTTTTATCGGCTGCGGCTTCGCTGGCCGGGGAGCAGCCGATCAGGCTTCCCGCAACAACGCCGGCACCTGCGAGCAGCGATCCCGATAGAAACGATCTCCTTGTGATAGCCATGGGTTCCTCCTAACCCTTTTGGTACAGTGTACCACATTGTAATGGTACACTGTACCAAAGTCAAGCTTGGGATTGATCCGCCCCCAGGAGGCAAACCATGGTGATGGGAACGCTATGTGCCCGTCGGATTGTTGCCGTTGCCTCGGGTATAATGGGTGTCACGAAAGAAAGGCGAGGTACATGGTTCAAACGGCTCGTAAGGGCGTATCGCTTACCAATGAAGAGCTGGCGAAAGCCGCGCTCGAGTTCGTCGACGAAGAGGGGGTCGACGCGCTGTCTTTTCGCAAGCTGAGCGAAAAGACCGGCATGCCCACGATGACTATCATGAACCGTTTCGGATCGAAGTACGACCTCATGAAGGCGGCTCTCGGGGCCATGCTCGATGAAACGGTCGTGGAGCCCGTTTCCGGGGAAACGTGGCAGGACAGTCTGCGCCGTGTCGCCCGTCTGAATCGCGCGATGGCCCTTCGCCATCCCAAGGCGTTCATGATGTTCGTGCTCGTACCCATTTTCGAATCCCCTGTACTCGAGTTTACCGACCGCGTATTCTCAACGCACGAAAGCCAGGATCTGCCCGAAGAAATGCCTTCGGTGTTCCTTTCGATGATGCATTCGTTCCTGCCGGGTTTTCAGCTAGCCGAGTCGTACGCGAACCAAGAGCGGACAAGGGGGAATGGAAGCTTTTCGACTGAAGCAGCTGAGCGATTCGACCTGTTTACCGAAGAGTCTTTCGAGCGCAATGTCGAGATTATCATAGCTGGCTTGGCGGCGAGGTACGATTTACCGCAGGAATAATCACCCTGCGTTCTTTGCCGAGCTGGGTGCCACACGTAGTTTCTGCGAAGGCCGCGGGCGTTTGGCGGGCGCCGCTCCATATTCGGCGGGCAGCCAGATTGCTCTTCGCAGCTGCAGCGTCTTTGAAGTTTCTGTGCCCGCTCATCTGGCTTCGATTTCACGAGGATAATGGTTATGAAATAAGAAGCGCATCCGCTCGATGGCGGCTTGCGGGCTCAGTGCTTGCGGGGTCGCCTGACGTGTGCATACGAAGGGAGCATCTATGGAACGTGAAAACGCATGGAAGTCGTACTCCGATGAAGATCTTGCCGCCCTCGAAACGCTTGCGCAGGGCTACATCGATTTTCTCTCCACCTGCAAAACCGAGCGTGAGTGCGCACGGTTCGCTATCGATTTGGCCGAAGAGAACGGATATGTGAGCCTGGAAGCGGCCATCAAGGAGAAGCGTCCTCTGCAGGCAGGCGATAGGGTGTGGGCGCATGCGCATGGCAAGGCGCTCATGCTGGTGGAAATCGGTTTCGAGCCGTTCGAGCGCGGGCTTAACATTCTCGGTGCGCACATCGATTCGCCGCGGCTCGACATCAAGCAGAACCCGCTGTTCGAATCGAACGGATTCGCGCTGCTCGACACGCATTATTACGGGGGAATCAAGAACTACCAATGGGTCACGGTTCCGCTCGCCATTCACGGTGTGGTGGTGAAGAAGGACGGCAGCGTTGTCGATGTCGTGGTCGGGGAAGCGGCCGACGATCCGGTGTTCTGCGTCACCGATCTCTTGATCCATCTGGCCTCCAAGCAGATGGGGAAGAAGGCCAACGAGGTCGTCGAAGGCGAGGACCTCGATATCCTCGTGGGCAACCGTCCGCTCGTGATCGAGAAGGGCGATGCAGACGACGCCGATGCGGACAGCACGCAGGCAAAGCGCGCCAAGCTCGCCGAGAAAGAGCCCGTCAAGGCCTATCTGCTCGACCTCTTGGCCGAGCGCTACGGCATAGAGGAGGAAGACTTTCTCTCCGCCGAACTCGAAGTGGTGCCTGCAGGCGCTGCGCGCGATTGCGGCTTCGACCGCTCGATGGTGCTCGGCTACGGGCAGGATGATCGCGTGTGCGCCTACACCTCGCTTCTAGCGCAGCTGGCCATCGAGGAGCCGGCGAAAACCTGCGTGTGCGTACTCGTCGACAAGGAGGAGATCGGCAGCGTCGGCGCTACGGGTATGGCCTCGCAGTTCTTCGAGAACACCATGGCCGAGATCATGGCGCTCGCCGGCGCTCCGGGCGATCTGCCGCTCAGGCGTGCGCTTACGGCGTCGAGCATGCTCTCCTCCGATGTGAGCGCCGGGTTCGATCCCGCGTACTCGGGCGTGTTCGAAACCAAGAACTCCGCCTTCCTCGGGCGCGGGCTCGTGTTCAACAAGTACACGGGCAGCCGCGGCAAGAGCGGATCGAACGATGCGTCGGCCGAATACATGGCGCGCATCCGCGCCATCATGGACGGGGCGAACGTGGCGTTTCAAACGGCCGAGCTCGGACGGGTCGATGCAGGTGGCGGCGGGACGATCGCCTACATTCCGGCCAAGTACGGCATGGACGTGATCGACTCGGGCGTCGCGGTTCTTTCGATGCATTCCCCCTGGGAAGTGTCGTCAAAGGCCGATTTGTTCGAAGCATACAAAGGATACAAATCTTTTCTTCGGGAAGCGTAGTACAATAAGTGCACATTTCGCATCGTTCGAGCTGATCGCAAAGGAGCATATTCCATGGCCTATTATTTCGACGAACCGTCCCGTACTTTTAACGAGTACTTGCTGGTTCCCGGATTTTCCTCTTCAGAGTGCATTCCCGCAAAGGTGAGTTTGAAGACTCCCCTCGTGAAGTACAAGAAGGGCGAAGAGCCTGCGATCTCGCTCAACATCCCGATGGTGTCGGCCATCATGCAATCCGTGTCCGATGACGGCATGGCCATCGCGCTCGCCACCGAGGGCGGCCTCTCGTTCATCTACGGCTCGCAGACCATCGAGAGCCAGGCGGCCATGGTCGCTCGCGTCAAGGATTACAAAGCCGGTTTCGTGACGAGCGATGCGAACCTTGCTCCCACGGCGACGCTCGCCGACGTACTTGCCCTCAAGGAAGAGTACGGCCATTCCACGATGCCCGTCACTGACGACGGTTCTGCTCACGGCAAGCTGCTCGGCATCGTAACGAGTCGCGATTACCGCGTCTCCCGCATGGACCCCTCCGAGAAGGTCGTCGACTTCATGACCCCGCGCGAGCGCATGATCGTGGCACCTGCCGATACGAGCCTCAAGACCGCTAACGACATCATCTGGGACAACAAGCTCAACTCGCTTCCTCTGGTCGATGCCGAAGACCATCTCATGTACATGGTGTTTCGCAAGGACTACGATTCCCACAAGTCCAACCCGCTCGAGATGCTCGACTCGCACAAGCGTTACCTGGTGGGCGCGGGCATCAACACCCGCGATTACGCCGAGCGCGTGCCGGCGCTCGTCGAGGCGGGGGCGGACGTTCTCTGCATCGACAGCTCCGAGGGCTTTTCCGATTGGCAGCGCATTACGCTCGAGTGGGTGCGCGAGCATTACGGCGATTCGGTCAAGGTGGGCGCCGGCAACGTGGTCGACGCCGAGGGCTTCCGCTTCCTCGCCGAGTGCGGTGCCGATTTCGTAAAGGTGGGCATCGGCGGCGGATCCATCTGCATCACGCGTGAGCAGAAGGGCATCGGTCGCGGCCAGGCCACCGCCATCATCGAGGTGGCGAAAGCTCGCGACGAGTACTTCGAGGAGACGGGCATCTACGTGCCGGTGTGCTCCGACGGCGGCATCGTCTACGATCACCATATGACGCTCGCCCTCGCCATGGGCGCCGATTTCCTCATGCTCGGCCGCTACTTCGCCCGTTTCGACGAGAGCCCCACGAACAAGGTCAACGTCAACGGCAGCTACATGAAGGAGTACTGGGGCGAGGGTTCGGCCCGCGCCCGCAACTGGCAGCGCTACGATCTGGGCGGCGACAAGAAGGGCCTCTCCTTCGAGGAAGGCGTCGACAGCTACGTACCCTACGCCGGCACGCTGAAGGACAACGTCGACCTCACGCTTTCGAAGGTGCGCTCGACCATGTGCAACTGCGGGGCGCTTACGATCTCCGAGCTGCAGGAAAAGGCGAAACTCACGGTGGTCAGCTCTACCTCGATCGTCGAAGGCGGCGCGCACGACGTCGTACTCAAGGAAAAGTCGGGCTACGGCACCGGCTCCATGCGCTAAACTGCGCAGCAACAGAGCAGATTAAGCGGGCGCCTCGGTTTTCCGGGGCGCTTTCTCTATGGTCGGCTTCGCCGGTTAATCGGCTGTGCGGCGGAATGGTCAACTTTTGTCGAGAAAACGGTTGCATTCGTCACCGCTGGCGCACTCTTCCGCAGCCGGTTTTCTGGCGATTCTCTGACCGATCTGGCACCGTGCTCTTTTCAATCGAGTAATGCACGCTTTTGTCAAGCAATTCTCACTTTTTCAAGCGGTTTTACTTGACAAAAGCGTGCATTATCACCGTAAAGCGAAAGTCTGCCGCTTTTTCGGCGATGCCGATCGGTTCCTTGCTCGAGAGCATCTCGCCAATCGAAACGTTGAACAACCATGCAATATCGTGCGATAAAGCGGCCGGGTTTGCCAGCCGCGCGTTTCGCCGCTCGAAGGGGCTTCGGACGACGAACGCGACCGTTTTGCTACGAACTCGGGAATCTGCCGCACAGCCGCCGCTAGAGAGCGTCCACGCCCGTGCGCCTATCGTTTGGAGTGGTTCCCGCGGCCCTCGTCCGCCTTCGAGGCCGCCTTCGCGTCCGAACCTGCGTCCGCTTTCGGGCTTGTCTTCTTTCCCGAAAGCACATCTGCGCTGGCGCGCGCACGAGAGCGCGGCGCATGGTTTCCGTACGAGGAGAACTCGGCGTCTTCGCGCGCCAAACGTTTTTCGCGTGCGGCGTTGCGGGCGGTATGGGCACCGGTTTCGGCTTTCTCGGCGGCGTTCTGCCGCGACATTTCGTAGCGGATGCGGAAGTATTCCCAGATAAGGAGTACAAACAGGATGCACATGACGATGAGGTAGCCGATAACGGCGCCGGGCAACCCCGTGAAGTTGATGAGAAGTATGGGGATGAACAGCGAGAACCCGAACGTGATGAGGTAGAGCTTCATGACCGCCTTCTGACGGCGCAGCACCGTGATCACCTGGTAGACGAACTCGATGGCCGCCGTTACGCCGCCGGCAGCGAGCATGATGAAGCACAGCTCGCGGAACGGGGCGAAGTCGATGCCGTACAAGAAGCTCATGACGGGCAAGCCGATCGATCCCATGATGAGAACCATGGCGAGCGTCATCACGACGATGGCGGCAAGGATTACGACGATGATGAGGTCGAACCGCTTGCGTTTGGCGGGGTCGGCCCATACGTTCGCCATCCGCAGGAGCAGCGGCTTGTAGATGAAGCCCGCAGTGAGCAGGATGCCGTGCGCGGGGAAGTACAGCGCGTTGAAGTAGAGCTGGTTGTCGTAGGAGAGCACGCCCTCCATGACGAATTTCGGCATGTTGTCGATCAGGTTGTACATGAACAGCGCGACGAATAGCGGGAAGCACTGCTTCAGGAGATCGAACACGCTGCCGAAGCTCCATGTACGGGATTTGGGGGTTTCGAACAGGGCGAGCGGGAACGTGAGGAACAAAAACGTTGCCGCCGCCGCAATGGCCATCGCAATGCATGCCGCTTCGAGGTTGCGCGATACGAACAGTACGACGCTGAACACGACAACTACCACGATCGAGCGGAACCCCTGCGAAATGCCCGCAAGGTAGAGCTTGTCGACCTGTTGAAGCCGGCCTTCGTAGACGTCGGCCAAGCCGTCGATCATCTTGTAGAGGTACACGCCTACGCTGATGAGCAGCATGGAGTCGGTATAGCCGCGAATGGCGCAGTACGACACTCCCGCAATGATCATGATGATGCAGGTGAGGATGCGGTTTATCTGATAATCGGAGAAGGAGTGCTCCTCGTTGATGTCCGAGACCTGGTAGGCGCGCACGCCGTAGTTCGCTACGAACATGAGCATGAGGCCGGTAACGAACGCGAGCGAGAACATGCCCGCCTGCTCAACGCCGACGAGCTGCGTTACGACGATGGTGAGAATGGGGAAGACCATGCCCCATATGCCCACGCCGACGGTGTTCCACGCGAAGTCGCGGGTAGTGCGGTGCGCGGCGTATTCCTCTTCCTGTTCGGCGAGCGACCGGTCGGAAACGGCACCGAGCAGGCGGTTGCACCAGGCGTTGACCGTACGGGTGATGAAGTTCGGCTTGCGCTGTTTGCGCTTCTTGCCGCCCGTCGGCCGTCCGGAGGATCCGAATGCCTTCTGCTCGGTTTGGGCTTGGGCTTTGGCCCGCCGCTCTTCGGGCGAGAGAGCGCGTTTGCCCTCGCGGTCGTTCGATCGCGTTGCGTCTTCGACCCGCTTTTCGTCCCCCGATGCACGGGCAGACGCATGGCTGGTATGGGCGCGTTCGCGATTCGAGGAGTTTTCGGCATGCTCGCGTTGCCCGGTGGATTCCGCGTTGAGCCGTTTCGTACGGGTATTCGGTTTGTCCGGGTTGGGCAGGTGCTGATTCACCGACGAGCCCGCCTTATCTCACGCATTGTGCATACCATGCCGATGTTCGCGACTTTCTTCGATACGGGGATTGGATTACCTGGAAAGTATAGTTCATTGATCGGCATCCGCCATGCAAGCACATCAGCAATCAACAAACCGTCCGCTTTCCGTGGCGTCTAGCCGGTTTTGGCATCGCGGGCGAGCAACGCTATACTGGTTTCCATGAAAACGAATACCATATCCGACCGAGCGTCCTCGGCCGTTCTTCCGAAGCGGGCGGAGCGCTTTGCGCGCACCGCGTTCGCGCTTTGTTGCGCCACCCTGTTCTGGTTCGTGCTTTCGAGCTTGCTCGGGGCGGTCGGCACGGCGTATGCCGACGAGGTGTCCGATGCCAAAGACGCCCTTGCGCAGGCAGAATCCGAGCTGGCCGATCTGCGGGAAGAGCGCGATGCGCTCGAAGCGGGGATCGCGGCGCTCCAGGAGGAGGTCGATTCCGTTGCGGCCCAGGCCATGGATGCGCAGCGTGCTTGCCAGGAGAGCCTCGATCGCCTGAAGAACAGCGCCGTGTTCCATTATAAGCTCGGGGGCGTGACGCTCTACGACATGGTGTTGTCATCGGAATCGTTTACCGATCTGCTTTCCACCGCAGACTATCTCGAGGCGATCGAAGCTTCGTTGGCATCGGAAGCGCGAGAGCAGCAGGATCGCACGACGGCGTTGAAGGATACGATCAAGGCGCTCGATGAGAAGAAAGCGGAGCAGAACGCGCTTCGGGAGGAGCTTGCGGCCAAGGAAGACGAGGCGCAGGTGCTGGTTGAGGAGGCGAGCGCTCGCGTCGACGAGGCCGAGCAGGAGCGGCTCGAAGCGCTTGCGGCCCTTGCGGCGCCAAGTGGTAGCGGTTCGGTGTTCGAGACGGGCGCAATCGACGGCAGCTGGCAACTCGGGTTCGCTTCAGCCTACAGCTTCGAGGATAACGACGGGTGGGATGCAACCGCTTCGGGCATTCCTCTCGATTGGACGTCGTATACGGTTGCGGTGCCCATCAGCCAGCGATACCTGCTCGGGCGTTCGGTGGAGATCAGCTACAACGGCATGAGTCTCGTAGCCACGGTCACCGATGTGGGCGGCTTTGCGGGGTACGGTCGCGCGCTCGATCTCGCGCCCGGTGTGTGGAAGGCGTTCGGCGCGAACTCGCCAGGCGATTGGGGCGTGCGACAGGTTGCGTACCGGTTCCTGTAGCCGCCGCGCCCGTGTGCTTCGCATCGGCTCTGCACCCATTCGCCGCATGCGGAGATTTCCCCCTGTCTGCTTCGCGAAACGGGGATTATCACTATAATAAGCACCACTTGTGATTATGCATGCTGCTGAATTGCACTGGAGATCGATCGGATGGCAGGCGGACCGGTCGGTGGCCAGGCGATCCGCGGCCCTGACGAGGAAGAAACGCTATGAGAGAATACAACCCGCATGAGATAGAGCCCCGTTGGCAGAAGATCTGGGAAGACGAGGGGCTCAACACGGTAACCGAGGACGCTTCGAAGCCGAAGAAGTACATCCTCGAGATGTTCCCCTATCCCTCGGGCGATCTCCATATGGGACACGTGCGCAACTACACGATCGGCGATGTGCGCGCCCGCTACTTCCGCATGCGCGGGTTCGACGTGCTGCATCCGATGGGGTGGGACGCGTTCGGCCTTCCCGCCGAGAACGCCGCCATCCAGCACAACAGCCATCCGGCCAAATGGACGTACGCCAACATCGATACGCAGAAGGAGTCGTGCAAGCGCATGGGCTTCTCCTACGATTGGAGCCGCACCGTCGTGGCGTGCGATCCCGAGTACTACCGTTGGGGCCAGTGGATCTTCACCAAGATGTGGGAGAAGGGTCTCGTCGAGCGCAAGAACTCGCCGGTCAACTGGTGTCCGAACTGCAAGACCGTGCTCGCCAACGAGCAGGTGACCGAGGGCGAGTGCTGGCGCTGCCACGGAGCGGTGGAGAAGCGCGACCTGACGCAGTGGTACTTCAAGATCACCGAGTACGCCCAGGAGCTGCTCGACGACCTCGATCAGCTCGGCGGCTGGCCCGACCGCGTGAAGCAGATGCAGGCCAACTGGATCGGCCGCTCCGAGGGTGCCGAGGTCGACTTCATCCTGTGCGATGCGGATGGCAACGCGCCCGAAAACCCCACCGATGACGATATCATCACCGTGTTCACCACGCGCGCCGACACGCTGTTCGGATGCAGCTTCTTTGTGCTGGCTCCCGAGTACAAGGGCCTCGCCGATCTGGTGCGCGGTAGCGCCTACGAGCAGCCGGTTGCCGATCTGGTTTCCGCTGCCGAGAAGGTGAGCGCCGTCGAGCGCGCGCAGGGCGATCGCGAGAAGCACGGCACCTTCACGGGCCGTTACGTGGTCAACCCTATCAACGGCGAAAAGGTGCCTGTCTGGGTGGCCGACTACGTGGTGGCCGATTACGGCACCGGCGCAGTCATGGCCGTGCCGTGCGGCGATCAGCGCGATTTCGAGTTCGCCCGCAAGTACGACTTGCCCATCATTCCGATCATCCTTTCCGAGGACGATCCGCTCTATCCCGAGCTCGGCGGCGTTGCCGAGCGCGTGCGCACGCAGGTTCCGTGGGATCACGCGTTCGACGCCGAGGGCATCCTCGTGCAGTCCGGCGCGTACACCGGCATGGTGGGCGGCAAGCATTCGGAAGGCGAGGCCGCTATCGTGGCCGACCTCGAGGCCATGGGCCGCGGCCGCCGCAAGGTCGAGTTCCGTCTGCGCGACTGGCTCATCTCGCGCCAGCGCTACTGGGGCAACCCCATCCCCGCGATCCATTGCGACAAATGCGGTGTCGTGCCGGTTCCCGAGAAGGACCTGCCCGTGGTGCTGCCGCTCGAGGTTGACATCACGAAGGGCGAGACGCTCAAGGATTACAAGCCGTTCTACGAGACGACCTGCCCGGTGTGCGGCGGTCCGGCGCACCGCGAGACCGATACGATGGACACGTTCACGTGCTCGTCGTGGTACTTCCTGCGCTACACCGATCCGCACAACGATGCCGCGCCGTTCGATTCGGCAAAGGCGAACCGCTGGCTGCCCGTCGACCAGTACATCGGCGGCATCGAGCATGCGATCCTTCATCTGCTCTACTCGCGCTTCTTCGTGAAGGTGCTGCGCGATATCGGGCTCGTGGATTTCGACGAGCCGTTCCAGAACCTGCTCACGCAGGGCATGGTGAAGCTCAACGGCGAGACCATGTCGAAGTCGAAGGGCAACACCGTGGCTCCCGAGGACATGATCGTCGAGTACGGTGCCGATGCGGTGCGCACCTACATCCTGTTCATGGCGCCGCCCGACAAGGATCTCGAGTGGGAGGAAGACGGCCTCGCCGGCATCTACCGCTTCCTCAACCGCGTATGGCGCCAGGTGAACGACCTTATGGGCCAGGCGGGCGACGATACGCTCTACCAAGGGGAAGCAACTCAGGAAGAGGGCATCGCCGCTTCCGATGTGCTCAATCGCGAACGTCATCGCGTGGTCGGCAAGGTGATCGACGACATCGACCGCAACAACTTCAACACCGCGCTCGCCGCCATCATGGAGCTCTCGAACGCCGCGGGCGACTACCTGCGCAAAGTGTCTCCCGAAACGCGCGCAGCATGCGACCACCTGCCCAAGCTCGACCGCGACGTGGCCGAGACCATCGTCGTGATGCTCGCGCCCATGGCCCCGCACTGGGCCGAGGAGCTGTGGCACACCGTGCTCGGCCACGAGGGTTCGGTGCACGAGCAGCCATGGCCCGAGTTCGATCCCGAGCAGGCCAAGGCCGACGAGGTGGAGCTGGCCGTGCAGATCAACGGCAAGGTGAAGAGCCGCATCATGGTTGCCGCCGACGCCGAAGAAGACGCGATCAAGCAAACGGCGCTCGCCGCCGTGTCGAACGCGATGGAAGGCAAGAGCGCCGTCAAGGTGATCGTGATCCCCGGCCGCTTGGTGAACATCGTCGTTAAGTAAGCCCTACGTCGTTTACGTTCGACGGAAAAGGCCCGCCAACGCCCATTGAGGTAGGCGGGCTTTTTTGCGGGTTCGAACGGAGCCGTAAATCGAGCGGTATGCGGAAGGCCATACGATAGTGTTCCTTGCGCGCGGTTTTTGAGGAAAGCGCGCGCGACGGCGTCTTCTTCTGAGCACCGCACTAGAGCAGCCTGCGTCGTAGCATTGGGTACGGTGTCATCGAACGGAAAGGGGAAATGCGCTATCGTCGCAACGTGCAATGCTGCACTAATGGAAGGCTCGGAGCGAGCCATCGGCGCGCAAGTCTTCGGGCGGTCCGTCGGGAGGCGCCGTATTCCTGAATAATGCTACCGCACAGGGGAATGCATGAGGTGGAGCATCGGAATGCGAGATCTTGCATAGACCTCCAAATAGCTTAAAACGGCAGAAAATTCGACCTGTGTCAAAATGTAAGATAGTAAATATATGTCATGTCTATCTCGAAGAATTAGCGACCAGGCATTTTCCCGCGATCAATCGCATTATCAATAAAGTAACTAATTCACAAATTGACACAGGTCGAAATTTTTGCCAAATCATGATAGGATACATGCATGAGCATCGTTATCGCATACGATTCGGCCCTCGCATATTGGCGATTGGTCGGCTCTGGCTTCCTCGGCGATAACAGGGCACGCCAAAAGGCGACTCGGCAGGCTCGGGCAACGTTGGAATCCAAAGAAAAACCGCGGCTCGAGGGCGACAACCGTCGTCCGGGCGGTTGTGCGCTCCCGGTGCACGTTCTGGTTAGCAATGGCGAATCCCGTGCGCGAACCAAAAGCATTGTGAGCACCGTATGGAGCACGTTGCCCGAAAAATCAATCATCGATGCAGGACAGGGATTCTTGATGAGTTCGCCCGAGTTCTGCTTTTTGCAAATGGCAAGCAGAATGTCGCTCGTGGAGCTCATACTGCTTTGCTTCGAGCTCTGCGGTACCTATTACCTCGTCGACAATGCTCCCGCCAAGCGCCGCGAAGCACCGCTCACCTCGGTTGCGAAGCTCCGAGCGTTTATCGAGACCGCACCGAATGCACCCGGTCGCGCAAGGGCCCTTCGCGCGCTCCGCTATGGACAGGACGGCTCCGCTTCCCCCATGGAGACGATGCTTGCCATGCTGCTCTGCCTGCCTTACGGGTTGGGCGGCTACGGTCTTGGATGGCCGAAGCTCAACTATCGTGTCGACGTGCCTGCGAGCATGCGAAAGCTGGCAGATCGCACCTATTGCGAGTGCGATCTGTGCTGGCCCGACGCCGCTCTCTGCGTCGAATACGACAGCAAGCTCTACCACACCGATCCCGAGCGTCAGGAGAGCGACGCGCGACGCCGTAACACGCTCGCCTCGCTGGGTTTCACGGTGGTGACGGTGTCACGGAGGCAAGTGATGGATGGCGGCGCCTTCAACCGCTTGGCTCATCAGGTGGCGAAGAAGACGGGCAAGCGCCTGCGCTACGAGGATCCGGGCTTCACGCGGAAGCACTGCTTCCTGCGCGATGAATTGATCGCATTGATGCATGCTTCGTTCGATTACGCCGAGTGAGCACATCGACGTGCGGATTGCTTCTTCGAAGCTTAAGCCCATCGAATTCTCGGCGAGTATCCGTGTTGTCTTTCAAGTTTGGATTGCTGAGCTTTCGCATCCTTGACTGTGGCCGAACGCGCCTTCCGAATGCGTCTTCGACTTTTGCTTATTTCGAGTGGTCGTGCGTTCGTTTTGCGGGATTTCGTGCCATCCTCAGGCTTTTCCCGCATGCTCGACGATATCGATGAGTTCTTGTTGCGAGTGGATGCCCATTTTCGAGTAGATGTGACGCACGTGGGTTTTCACCGTGTTGTGCGAGAGGAACAGCTTCTCTTGGATGATGGGGCTCGTACGCCCCCGCGCCAGCAGTTCGAGTACCTCCGATTCGCGGTTCGTCAAGCCAAAACGTTCGGCGACGGTGCGGCAGTTGTCTTCGAGGCTCGGCATATCCCCTGTGGCGTCTCCGATAGGCTCGATCGCCGCGGGAGCAACGGGAACGATGCCTTGGATGGCCGATTCGAAGCTGAATTTCTTCAGCACGACGAAATTGTAGAACATGAAGCCGAAGGTGATGAGGGCCGATGCCCAGAGTATTCCGTCGACATCGCCTGCCGTAATGCTGCCGATTGCCTGGCTTACGAGTGCGCCGATGCCGATGCCGCACCACGACGCTCCCATGGCGAAGGCAGCGGTCGTGATGCCGCCGAGCAGGTTGCGCGATCCGACGGCGGCTACGAGGAAGTACATCAACAGCGTGAAGGCGCTTGCTCCAGCATGGAGAAACACGCTTGAGAACTGCAAACCGCCGAGCGCGCCCGACCCTATGAGGACGAGCGGTGCGGTAAGGAATCCTGCGAATACGAGCAGCGTCGAGGTTTGGAACAAGGTATCGGCGTCGAGCTTCGCTTTGCCGATGACGACGGCTAGAAACACGATCGTGACCGGCAGATACGACAACAGCATCTGGGCGGGGGTCTCAACGGCGGTCTGCAGGTTCAAGGCGTATCCGTATGCGGCGTTGAACAGCATGATCGACACGAACACCGGGTGGGAGAACGGCAGGTACGACGAGGGGTTCGTCACGTCGAGCACGATGGGGGAATCGACCGATCGGATGGTCTCGATGGTCCCGAGCGCATAGGTGCGCACGAGAGCGAACGCAGCAACGATAACGAGGGCGTATAGCGTAAGCCCCGCAACGAAGGGCAGGGGTACCACGGAGAGCAGCAGGCTTATCGCGTAGCTCAATACGAACGCGCTCGGAATGCAGATCGCGCAACGCGTGACCCCGAGTCTCATGAGCGTGATGATGGCGAGAATCGTGGTCCATACCGTGCCGATGCCCCCAAAGGGGCTCCCGATGGCAAGCAGCAAAGGCGAGCGCGCCATGATTCCGAAATAGAGGAAGACAATTCCGATTCCCAGGGCGGCGAACGAGAACGTCGACCAGATCTTCTCGACGAAGACGCTCGGCTTGCGATAGGCGGCAACGCCGAGCAGCACGAAGAATACGACGCCGCAATACGTCGATATCTCGCGAGCGCCATCGTTGATTCCGATGAACTGAGGGAAAAGGAAATTGTTGAGCAGGAAACCGTTCACGAGCAGCAGCGCAAGAGCCGCACTGGCCCGTATCGCCATCACGTTTGACGACGTTTTCTCGTTCATTGAAGTTCCTCCCAAATCGTTCCCGACCCAAGTGTATACGACTCGTATCGAAAAAAGTAGGTGTGAAGAGCCATTTTAGTACGGTTCACCCTCTCGGGGCGAGCTGCGGCCCGAGATGCATCCAAGCGGTAGTCGAGTTGGAAAAGCAAAGTTCGCGTTCTCGGGGTGACGGCAAAACAGGCGGAGCGAGATAGGGTGGCAGCACGCGATGCGGACGGCACGCGAAACGCCGTCCGATCGGAACGAAAAACTCTGTGGAAGGGAAGTCATGGATATCACGAACGAAAAGAGGGGCGGGCTCACCCGCCGCGGATTCATCGGCCTCGGCGCTCTTGCGGCAGCCGGTTCGATGGTCGGCCTTGCCGGATGCGCACCTCAGAACGACGGCAGCGGTCAAGCCGATGCCGCGCCGAACGACAACGCCCAGGCGGGAACCGACTGGCTCGGTGCCGAGCCCGAGGTGACCGATATCGCGCGTACCGAGGAAACCGATTTCCTCATCATCGGCGCGGGTACGGCGGGCATGTGCGCGGCGGGTACGGCGGCCGACCTCGACCTCGATTTCATCCTGTGCGAGAAGAACGACAGCGTGCAGGAAACCCGCGAGTACCTCGGCGCGGTCAACACCATGTATACGCCCGAAGGTGCCGAGGTCGACAAGGCGAAGCTCTTGAACGAGCTCACGCGCTACGCATCGGGCAAGTGCGATCAGGAGGTCATCAAAGTCTGGATCGACGAGAGCGCCGAGATGATCGAGTGGTTCGCGCCCATGATGGAGGCCGCTGGCAAGCAGACCGTGTTCGATACGCCGCCCGCGCATCCCTCGGGTGGGACCGACTACTATATGCCGTACCTGCAGCATGTGTACCTGCCGCCCTATACGCCGCCGATGCGCAACGATGTTCTCGCCGAGCACATCGAAGGGCTCGGCCACGAGATCCGCTACAAGCACGAACTCGTGAAGCTCGTCCACGACGGAGCGAAGGTGACGGGCGCGATATTTTCAACGTCCGACGGCAACGTGCAGATCAACGCGAAGGATACGCTTTTGGCAACGGGCGGCTACCCGGCCAACCCCGTGATGATGAGCGCGCTGCAGCCTGCGGCCCTCGAGTGCTGCACCGCTTCGAGCTATGCCCCGAACAACGATGGCTACGGCCTCAAGGCGGGGCTGTGGGCCGGAGGCGTCAAGGATGCCGATCCCGCTCCGATGATCTTCGATCGCGGTGCGGTCGAGCCCGGGGTTGACTGCGGATACGTGGGCGAAGGCGAAAAGGCGATGCTTCCCGGCACGATCTTCCAGGAGAACATCGGCAGCCAGCCGTTCATGAAGGTCAACCGTAACGGCAAGCGCTTCGTCAACGAGTCGATGCCCTACGACTTCATGTGCTTCGCAGCGAGCTACCAGCCCGGCGGCGTGTGGTGCCAGGTGTTCGACGGCAACGCCTCCGACGACATCTTGCGCTTCTCGACGGTCGGCTGCTCGGCGTTCGCAAACCAGATGATGGCGGCGGGCATGCCCATCGACGAGTTCTGCGCGGTCGCGCTCGAGCAGGGCGTCATGGTGAAGGCCGATACGCTCGAAGAGCTCGCCGAGAAGATGCAGCTGCCGAAAGAGGAATTCCTCGCACAGGTCGACGAGTACAACGAGATGTTCGACAACCAGGAGGATACGCAGTTCGGCAAGGAAGCCTACCGCCTCTCGGCGCTCCGTACGCCTCCGTTCTACGGTTGCTGGTTCGGCGGATCGCTCCTGACCACGCTCGACGGCTTGCGCATCAACAAGGATTGCCAGGTCATCGGTAAAGACGGCGGCGTTATCGAAGGGCTCTACGCGGCGGGCGATGTGTCGGGCAGCTTCTTCTCGGGCAACTATCCCGAGTACATCGTGGGCTGCGCATCGGGCCGAACCTCCACGCAGGGCCGCCACGTGGCACGCCTGCTTGCAGGGGATCTTGCGTAAACCCGACATATCGGCGATCTCGCACGCCGGGATCGCCGGGCACCTTTCGGATGGGCGTCGAATCGATCGGCGCCCATTGCGGTTCGGACTGGTTCGATCTGCCCGATTCGGTTGTCGCGGAGCTCTTCGCGTTGTTCTCATTGTTGTGAAAGAGCTGTTCCTTTTCGGTAGGAGACGGATGAACGCGACCGATCGGTGCGGCACCTTTGCTATTATCACTGCATGGCCAAGGTAAGGAAACATGGACTCATGGGTACCGTATTGCTCGTTATCGTCGGGGCGATCGTTCTCGTTATCGCGTTAGCGGGGATAACGAACGCCGTCGTCATCAAGACGGGCGGCGATAGGATCGTGTCTGCCGAAACGGCGGCATCGGGCGATGCCCAGTGCATCCTCGTGCTCGGTGCGTCGGTTCTCGCCGACGGAACGCCGTCGGGCATCCTTCAGGACCGGATCGACCGCGGCATCGAGCTCTACTTCGCAGGAGCGGCTCCCAAGATCATCATGAGCGGCGACAACGGCACCGAATCGTACAACGAGGTGCTCGCGATGAAGAACTACGCCATATCGAAGGGCGTACCGAGCGAGGATATCTTCTGCGACCATGCGGGATTCTCTACCTACGAGAGCATGTACCGCGCAAAGCACGTGTTCGGGGTCGAGCGCATGATCGTCGTCACGCAAACCTACCATCTGTACCGTGCGCTGTATGCGGCCAACGGGCTCGGCATCGACGCGGTGGGAGTCGAGAGCGATCTGCATACCTACGGCGGCCAACCGATGTTCGATTTGCGCGAAATTCCCGCTCGAACCAAGGATTTCTTCCAGACGCTCATCGCGAATCCCTCGAAGTTCGTGGGCGATCCCATCAGCCTCAACGGCTCGGGCGACGACGTGGAGTAGACCGGTTGCCCAAAGACCGAACCTTCGATTCGGCGGGAATGCGGGCGATCGACGGGTGGGAGCGTAGGCGGCCGACGGCTGCGCTTCAGCGGTACTGCTCGATCAGATCGATGAGCTGCTGCTTGGAATGCAGATCCGTTTTTTCGAGGATGCGCCGCGTATGCGTGCGGATCGTGTTTTCCGACACGTACAGCGCATCGGCGATCACTTTTGCGGAGCGCCCGCGGGCCAGATAGGGGAGCACCTCCGCTTCGCGGCGGGTCAGGCTGTAGTCTTCGGCGATCATCTCGAATATCGATTCGTCCGACGGCGGCGTTTCGGCGGCACGCGTCTTTACGGAGCGCTCTGCCGTCGTCGGCGCCTCGTCGGATTCGCCGCGCTGCATGGCGGTTGGGCCGTAGGCGATCTGCGCCGCCGATTCTTCGGCGGTACCGGCTGCTGCGCGCTCGGGTGGATCGGGCGGAGCCGCTTCGGTTTCGGCGGCGCGCAGCGAGCTCGCACGTCGTTTGCGGTTGAACAGCGCGATCATGGCAAGCGCGTATACGGCCCCGATGGAGACGCCCACGATGAGGACGGGGGGACGGTCGGGTATGAGCATGACCACATAGCCGATGCCGATGCCCACGAGCCTTGCAAGGATCGAGAGCGCACGTACGATGGCTCCGATCACGAAGCCCGATACGGCGAAGTCGTAGGCGGTCGATGCAACCATGTACCAGATGATCACATCGAAGGCACCGTAGCTCGCGCTCATGACGGCGTTGAGCACGATGGGGTTCGTCTCCCAGAAAAACGGCAGGATGGCGAACAGAAGCACGATGACGGGCACGATAACGCGGAAGGCGAGCGCCAGATCGATTCGCTTATGCGCGTAAAGCACGAGCCCGACGAGCCCGACGGCGACTACGAGGTTGGCGACGAGCGGCGTTTGGTGCGCTTCGTTGACCGAGCCGACCGAGAGGACCGTGAACTCCCAGACAAACCCGAAAAGACACGAGAGTACGATGCTCGCCACGACGAGCGTAAGCAGCGATGTGAGCGCCGACAGGTAGCGTTTCGAGTTTGCCGAGCGTGCATAGTGCCCGTCAGGGACCTCGCTGCGGCACCGCCGCAAGCACAGAAGCGAAAGGATCGGCAGCGGGATCATGAGCGCAAGCGCGGGAACGCCGAGGGTTTCGGTTGCGAGCGAAATGCCGAGGAACAGGGCGGCGGTCAACAGGAAGGCGACCGGGACGTAGAACGACGTGCGCGAGGGATGCATGCGCCCGAGGTATTCCGCCCAACCGCCCCAAAAGTATCCGTAGCCGATTCCGGTGAAGGCCGATCCGAGCAAGAGTAGTATCAGCCTGACCTCGGGAGATTCCAGATATCCCGCTCCGTGCAAAAGGGAGATGCCGCCGATGATGCAGGCGCAGAACAGCCATGCGGGAAGCCGATCGAACGAATGGGGGTCGTGCTCCATGTGCGAGGCGATGGCGAACAGCGCGGTCATGTTTACGACGAACGATGCGATGACGACGAGCGTCTCGATCTCGGGGGTGTTGGCGGGTCCGACGAGCAGGATGGAGCTGCGAAACGTCAGCATGCTGCACGCCCAGAAAAACGCAAGACCGATATGGCGGAATCGCAGCGTTTTCCAGACCATCCTCATGCTGCGTCTGTCGCGCATTTCCGATGTCTGATCGTCCACGTTCGCCTCCTTGTCATTGCTCCCGTTCGCGTCTGAATGCATATGCAATACGTTTGATCTGGTAAAACGTATAAATCACCAGAAACTGATTACGTGCTCGGCTGCGCCTGAACCTACGATGTGGGCATCGGGAAAGGACGAAACCGTGCAAAACGCATCATTCATTGTAAACGTAATTGCATCTGTTGCGATCATGTTTACGCGTCAAAGCGAAGAGCGATACCGCGAAACGTGCCGATCCGAGGCCTGGGCGCTTGCGCGCGAAGCGGGGAAGCTCTATCTCGGGGACGTGCGAAAAGAAGGTCTCCGCCCCCTTGCGATGCTCGAACCTCCGACATGGGAGGTTCGGCGCGCGGTGCAGAACGAAGTGCTTACCGCCGGAATGCCGTTTTCGGCCTTGCCGGTTGAATCGCTCTACCGTCCGTGGTCGGCAGCTCGGGGGAGCAACTACGGAGCGCAGCGAGGATTGTACCTCGGCGATGCGGCTCATCATGTGCAATCGATCTACGACAGGCTCGGCATCGAGGTGCCCGAAGCTTTTGCGGCTTCGCCCGATCACCTTGCGCTGCTGCTCGAGCTCGTTGCGCTTTTCATCGAGAGCGGCAACGACGAGGCGGCGTGCAGCGTCGCCACCGACCACTTCGGCTGGCTCGGTGCTTACGACGAGGCCCTCGAAACGCGTGCTGAAAAAGCAGCCGCCGCCCGGCTGTTCGACGACGAGAAAAAGGCCGCCGTATGCGAGGGCGTCGCGCACCTGAGGGCGCTCGTTGCGTTGACCGGGGAGCTTGCTTTGGCTGTAGCCCGGCCAGGCGCCGCCGGTTTCGAGCAAGGGCGGGTGCGCGGTGCATCGTGCCTGCAGCCGTCCGATCAACAGGAACACCTCGCCGTATGCGGCGATGTTCGCTAGCGAATGACCATTCGCCTCAGGCGGGAAGATTACGGGAAACAAGACGAGGAAGGAAGATGTTCATGACGGGCATTTCAAGGAGGACATTCTTGAGGGGGACAGCCGCAACGGCAGCTCTTGCAGCAGCAGCCGGCTCCCTATCGTTCGGCGCATGGCAAGCCGAGCAGGCTCACGCGGCCGACGATGCGGTTGAAGAAGCGCCGTCGTTATGCAACGGCTGCTCGAGCAAATGCGGGCTCGTTGCCACGACGGTGGGAGGCAGGCTCTGGACGCTTCGCGGCAGCGATGTGCATCCCTACGCGAAGGGGCACATCTGCGGACGCGGCCACGGCCTTGCGCAGATGGCGTATTCCGACGAACGGCTCACGAGTCCGATGCGCCGCACCGAATCGGGCGAGTTTGAGCCGGTAAGCTGGGACGACGCCTTCGCCGAGATCGGCCAGAAAGTCAAGGAGATCATTGCGGCGAACGGGCCCGAATCGCTCGCCATCATCCAGGATCCGCGCCCCTCGGGCAAATACTACTCCAAGCGCTTCATGAACGCGCTTGGGTCTCCCAACGTGTACGCGCATTCCTCTTCGTGCAATCTGTCGAAGGAAAGCGCCTACACCTACACCATCGGCGCTTCGAACTACTCGACCGACTTCGGTAACGCGAAGATGGTCATGTTCATCGGACGCAGCTACGGCGACGGCATCCGCCCTTCGTCGGTTGCAAGCCTTGCTGCGGCGGCCGAGGCGGGAACGCGTATTGTGTCGGTCGATCCGAGGCTCAACAACTCGGGCATCTTCTCCGACGATTGGGTGCCGATCAATCCGGGAACCGACTTGGCGTTTCTCATGGCAATGTGCAACGTTCTCATCGAAGAGGATCTCTACGATCACGAATTCGTCGAGCAGAACACGGTCGGTTTCGAAGAATTCGCCGCTCAGGCGAAAGAGTGCACGCCCGCGTGGGCCGAAACGATCACCGATGTTCCCGCCGAGCGGATCGAGGAACTCGCCCGCGCTATGGCCGCGGCCGCACCGGCCGCCTCGATCGAGGCGGGGTGGCGTGCGGTTATCGGCTGCGCGTACAAGAACTCGTTCGATACGGCTCGCGCAGCTACGGCGGTGAATGCGCTTTTGGGCTGCTGGGGTCAAAAGGGCGGAGCGCTCTTGACCTCCTCGCCGAAAGCGGGAAAGCTCGATGACGCCCGTTTCGACGATCCGCCGAAGCCCGAGGCGAAGGCCATCGGTGCGAAGGAGTATCCGCTCGCGCTCGCGAGCGCCGGTACCAATGTCGCAGCGCTCGAAGCCGCGCTCGACGGCAGGCTCAAGGGCATGTTCTTCTACAACTCCAACGCTGCGAAGGGTTACGCCCAGCCGAAGGCCTGGACCGAGGCGCTCGGCAAACTCGACCTCGTCGTCACGATCGACGTGCAGATGAGCGAGACCGCGCTGCAGTCCGATTACGTGCTGCCCGAATGCACGTATCTCGAACGTCTCGAGCTTCCTGAGTGGATCGGCGGCAAGAAGCACTTCGTCGGTATGCGCACGCGCGTGCTCGAGCCCATCCATCCCGAAACGAAGGCTTGCGACGAGATTTTCAACGGCCTTGCCGAGGCGTGCGGTGTGGGCGAGTACTTCCAGTTCACGGCTGAGGAGCTGGCGGCAGCCCAACTGAAGACCGTCGGCGTGGACATCGAGACGATCAAGAAGGAGGGCACCGTCGAGCTCGCCGATCCGAAGTTCGCATACGGCACGCCGACCTTTAAGACGGCATCGGGCAAGTTCGAATTCAAGACCGATGCGGTCGGCGAAGCGGGGCTCAATCCCGTTATCGGCTACGTCGAACGCAAGGTCACCCCGAAGGTCGGCGAGTTTTACATCGTCGGCGGCAAGCAGGGCATTCATTCGCATACGATGACGCAGAACATCGCCGCGCTGAACGCCATCTCGCGCCAGTACAACATGGAGCGGCTCTGGATGAGCGCGAAGGATGCCGAATCGCTCGGCATCGCCGACGGGGATACGGTCGAGCTTTCCTCGAGCGAGCATACCGGCACCGTTGCCGTTCGTGTGACCCAGCGCATGAAGCCCGGCGTTCTGTTCCTTCCCACCCACTACGGCGGCGATTCTCCCTATCAGACGCGCGCCTACCAGTACGGCGTGGCGCTCACCGACTTCATCCCCTTCGACACGGAGCCGGGTGTCGGATCGATGATGAGCCAGGAAGTTGCGGTAACGGTTACGAAGGTGGAGGCATAACATGGCACGCTACGGAATGCTGATCAATACGAAGAAGTGCGTCGGCTGCTACGCTTGCCGCATCGCTTGTCAGATGAAGAACCACCTCGAACCCACCGAGGCGTTCATCCGCTACGAAGAACGCGAAACGGGCGAGTACCCGAGCGTGTACAGCGAGATCATCCCCCTGCAGTGCCAACACTGCGAGGATGCGCCGTGCGCGGCAGTCTGCCCGACGCACGCCACCTACATCACCGACTCGGGCGTCGTGCTCGTCGATGAGAACAAGTGCATCGGCTGCAAGTACTGCATGGCCGCATGCCCCTACGGCGCCCGCATCGTGCGCGAGGAGACCGGCGTAGTGGAGAAGTGCCGCTTCTGCTGGGAAGACGGCAAGCCGGGCGATCCGCCGGCCTGCGTGGGCACCTGCATATCGGGCGCGCGCGTCTTCGGGGATCTCGACGATCCGGCAAGCGAGGTCTCGAAGGCCATCGCCGAGTACAACGCCCAGCCGATTGCGGGCGATCTGACCAAGTCCAAGATTTTCTACGTGAGGTGATGAAGCATGATTTGGGGACCTATGATTGCATGGTACCTGTTTTTGGCCGGAGCGTCGGCAGGTGCCTTCCTGACTGCGGCGTTCGTCGAAGCGAAGTATCCCGACAGCAATAAAATGCGCATCGCCGGGCGCATTATCGCCCCCGTCTTCGTCGGCATCGGCTTGCTCATGCTGATGCTCGATGCCGAAGCCGGACTGATGAACCCGCTGCGTTTCTTCTATCTCATCTCGAACCCCGGTTCGGTTATGACGCTCGGCGTCTACTTCATCTGCATCTATATGCCCGTGGCGCTCGTCGTTGCTTTGCTCGAGATACTCAAGAAGAAGGTTCCGAAGTGGCTCACGTGGATCGGCATCGTGTTCGCGTTCGCCGTGGCCGCCTACACGGGCTTCCTGCTCGGCGTGGTCAAGACGTTTCCTTTGTGGAACAACGCCATTCTCCCGATACTCTTCGTGGTTTCGGCGCTCTCTGCGGGTCTGGCGGCTACGAGTCTTGTTGGTCTGGTCACGGATCGCGAGAAGTTCGAGCACATGTGGCTCGTCAAGAAGAGCCATGTAATCCTGTCGGCGGTCGAGCTCGTCATCCTGTTCACGATGCTCGTCATCGTGCATACGGGGAGCAGCGCGGGTGCTGCAACGGTCGATTCGCTCATCGCGGGGCAGTACGCGCTGCCGTTTTGGGCGGGAACCATCCTGCTCGGGTTGGTTGCGCCGTTCCTCATCGAGGGGTACCCCGTATTCATCACGAAGCGGGTCGAGACATCGACGACTTCTCTCGTGCTGAGCGTGATCGGGGAGTCGGGCGTGCTGATAGGCGGCTTCTTGCTCAGGCTGCTCGTCGTGCTCGCCGCATTGCCGCTCGTGTTCGTGTAGCGCGCTTCGCGCTCGCAACGCAGAGATGCCCGTCGATTTCTCGGCGGGCATCTCTGCGTCTGCGCCCGATCGATAACCTTGTTCCGCGTTTCCTCGTCGCCTGTCCGCTCGAACGAGGCCCGCACCCTGTGTTTCCTCGCGTTCCTGCGTCGACGGACGTTGTCGGACTCGGCGCTCGGCTGCACCCGAAGCCCGTATTGTGGAAATCGTTTGATCGCAGAACTTTCTCGAAAATACGGGGGTTTCCGACTGTTCTATACTTGCACACCGTGCATCTGCTGATCATGACATACGAACGGCTTACCAGCCGCCGACAACCCGGCCTTCGTTTTACGGACGCCGTCCGTTCTCGCTGTGCTGGGGAAGTGGGCGTTGGGGTATGGCAGGGATCGCTTTGATGCCTTTCTCGTTGCGGTGCGGCGCGTTTTTCTGCGCTCGTCCGCTGGCACATGCATCCGTCTCGCTTTCGAGCGACAGGCAGTAGCGCCGGGTTTTCCGTACACCGTATTCCCAACTGCAAACCATGCACGTGCGTGGCGCATCGAGGCTCGCCGCAAAAGCGGTGGGCGGCTCGGCAGCCGCCGCATGCGCGAACCCTGCCCGCCTATCGACGGCGGCACGGCTCGAACGAGAAAGGCGATGAAAGAGTTTTGCTTGACGAACAAGAATTGGTATCCCGACAGCACAAGGTCACGCGCAAGGAGATCACGATCATCGGGGTCGTGCTCGCCGGCGCGTTTCTGGCCATCCTGAACCAGACGGTGCTTTCGCCTGCGCTGCCGAAGCTCATGGAGACGTTTTCCGTCACGGCGGGAACCGCCCAGTGGGTAACGAGCATCTACATGCTCGTGAACGGTGTCATGGTTCCGGTTTCGGGATTTCTTATCGATAAGTTTCCGACGCGGAAGCTGTTCTTCGCGGCCATGATCATGTTCATCATGGGGACGGTCTGTGCCGCGATGGCGCCGACGTTTGAGTTACTGCTGGTCGGACGCGTGTTGCAGGCGGCGGGCGCAGGCATCCAGCTGCCGCTCGTCGCAGTCGTGCCGATGCTCATCTTCCCGCCCGAGAAGCGCGGCACGGCGATGGGAACGGCGGGTATCGTGATGAGCTGCGCTCCGGCGGCGGGTCCGGTGCTTGCAGGCATCATCATCGACTCGTGGGGTTGGCGCATGATGTTCTGGACGATGGTACCGCTGGCGATCGTGGTGTTGGTGGCGAGCGTCATCCTGCTCGACAACGTCGGCGAGCTCAAGAAGCCGCATCTCGATGTGCTCTCGGTGGTGCTGTCGACGGTTGCATTCGGGGGGCTGCTGTACGGCTTCTCTTCGGCGAGTACGCTCGGATGGGTGAATATCGTGGTCGTAGGCTCCATCGTGGTCGGGGCGTGCGCTCTGGTGTGGTTTATCCGCAGGCAGTTGACTATAGACGAGCCCATTTTGCAGCTCAAAGTGCTCGAAACGCCGACGTTCGCCTACTCTGCGATCATCGTGACCGTCGTCAATTCGGCGCTCGCCGTGGGCGCGGTCGTTCTGCCGCTGTACCTGCAGAACGTACTGGGTCTCACCGCATTCGAAACGGGTATCCTCATGACGCCGGGCGCGGTATCGACCATCTTCCTCAGTCCGATAAGCGGCATGCTGTTCGACCGCTTCGGGCCGCGCGTGATCGCGATCGTGGGCCTATCGGGTCTGACCGCCTCGTTCGCCGCGCTTGCCTTCATCGGGCAGTCAACGCCGGTTTGGTATCTCGTCACGTTCTACGTTATCCAGTCGGCTGGGTTGACCCTTGCGAACATGCCGGTGAACACCTGGGGGCTCAATTCGCTAGACAACGACAAGATCGCCCATGGCAACGCCATCTCGAATACCGGCCGTCAGGTAGGCGGTGCGATGAGCACGGCTCTGCTCGTCACCATCATGACGATGGTGACGGCCTCCCAGGCGCAGGCGGGTCCGATCGTCTCCCAAGTCGCAGGAATCTGCACGGTGTACGGGATCTCGGGCGTGATCGCGGCCATCGCGCTGCTGATCGCCATCCTCAAAGTCAAGAAAAGCATCCAAGGAGTGAACCGATGAAGCACCCCATTAGCGAAATTATGGAAACCGACGTCTATACGTGTCCGTATACCCTCAGTTTGGGAGATGTGGTCAGGGAGTTCAGGAAAAAGAAGGTTACCAGCTTGCCGGTGGTAGACGATAATCGCCGCGTCGTCGGCTTCGTCAGCGATGGCGATATCCTCAAGGCGGTTGCCGAACAGAAGACGAGGGCCATTGCGAGCGGGTACTCCACCATGCTCTTCTACGACAGCGAATCGTTCGAGGACAAGGTCGCCGCGCTGAAAGACCGCAACGTCATGGAGCTTGCGACGAGGAAGGTCATGTGCGCAGCGACGGACCAGTCGATCGGGAGTGTGGCCGATGTGCTCTCGAAGCGCAAGTTCAAGAAGCTTCCCGTGGTCGATGCCGAGGGCAAGCTCGTCGGAGTAGTCCGCCGCGCAACCATTACGCAATACATCTTCGATCTGCTGTTCGGCGAGGACGAATCGTAGGCAAGCCATTCTGATGGAGCCCGCCGATTCGCGTTCGTCCGCGTACCGGCGGGCTCGGCCTTGCTTCGATTCGGAGAGGCTTGCACCGGACGCGTCGGGTCTACGAGTCCGCGTAGGCTCCGGCGTGCTTGAGCATCGGGATGGTGGCGTGGTCGTTCCAGAACGTGATGAGCGGCCCGGTGAAGAACGCTGCGATGACGGTGAACACCCCGATCGGGCCTCCGACGAGAAACGCAATGGCCGTGACGAGGATATCCTGGCCCATGCGTGCCGGCGTGTAGGGTACGGGCGTCCTGGCGGCTACGATGATCGCGACGGCGTCGTAGGGTGCGACGCCCAAATCGGTGTTCATGTAGGTCGAGACGCCGAACGTGAAGAGCGCGACGCCGACGACGAGGCAGATTCCCGCCTGCAGCATACTGCCGTCAAGCGGGAGCGTGGCCGTGAGCAACCAGGTGAAGAAGTCGATGAGAAACCCGACGAACACCATGTTGATGACGGTGCCGATGCCGATCTGCTTGCGCCCGAAGATGAAGACGAGCACGAGCAGGACGATGTTGACGGCAAGCTGGTAGACGCCGAGCGATAACCCGAGGATGCCGCTGATGCCGATGTTCATGGCGGTGAAGGGGTCGACGCCGACGCCGCCGATGCGGCAGACGGTGGTCCCGAGCGATATGATCACGATGCCGATCGTGGAGAATGCGATGCGCTTCGCGAGTGCCTTGGTCTTTTCAGACGGGTTTCCTCTATCCATGATGCTGCCCTTTTTCGCAGGTCGAAGTTTCGTTGACTCTCAGTATCAACGAAACGGGCGAAGGCGGCCGGTTCTGTTTCGATGCGGAAAGGCTTCGGTTTCCCCTGCGTCACGTTGTCATCGAACGGTTGCCGTCAGCGCGCAGGAGGTCGAACAGCAGGGCGTGGGCCGCGCAGAGAACGGGATCGAGCACGGGAATGCCGGTCTCTTGTTCGAGCACGGGCGCAATGCCGATGGTGGCGAGTCCGGTGCAGGCGAGCGCTACGGCGTCCGCACCGTCGGCTGCGAGCGCCTGTGCGGCGGCGACGGTTGCGGCCATGCCCGCCTCGGTGCGCAGATCGAGCGTGTTTCGTACGCCGTCGGGAACAACGTCGGTGAAGAGCCGGTCCTTAAGGATGCGCCGGTACGATTCGGGAACGGCTTGGGTGATGCCGAGCACGGCTATCTTCTCGCCGAACCGTGTTGCGGCGCTTGCCGTGCATTCGCCCGCACCCACGACGGGAATGCTCGCTTGCGCCCGAACTTCGGCGACGCCGGGATCGTCGGCGCAGCTTATCATGATGCCGTCAAGTCCGTTTTGCTCCATTTCGCGTGCAAGGGCGACCACCTTCGGTACGGCGAGGGCTTTCGTTTCGGCGTCGTGAATGCCCTCTGGTTGATCGGGGATGCAACGCGATACGGTTTCGAACTCGGGAAACCACCGTTCGACGAGGCGCCCATGCGCATCGGTGGCCTCTTGGTTTTGAGTTATCACGCGGATGATGCCTATGCGATACACGGCGATCCTTTCTCGGTTGCAAAGCCCCGAAACAGCGCTACAGCGGTTGGCAGACGGGGCAGAAGTACACGTTGCCGCCGAGGTACGCCTTGCGCGTTATGGGACTGCCGCAACGCGGGCAGGGGCGGTCCTTGGTTTTCGCCGAGAGAAGGGTGGCGTATCCGCCGGGGTTTCCGAAGAGATCCTTGTCGGTGTTGCGCCCGCCCGCTTCCGTCATGGCGGAAAGCGTGCTCTTGATGCTGGCGAACAGCGCATCCAGATCGCTCTGATCCATGGCGCGCAGCTTTTTCTGCGGATTCACGCCTGCGTTGAACAGGATATCCTGCAAAACGCCGTTTCCGAGACCCGGTATGCGCTGCTTGGTGGCGAGCAGCTCCTTCGCTGAATTCTTTTCCTCGGCTTCGGCGACGAGGCCGTCGAAATAGTGCCGGTCGAACGCATCGCTGAGGGGGGAAGGTTTTTCGTGGGCAACGTTGTAGTAGAAGTTGTCGGTTACTCCATTCGGGTACACCATCATCGCACCGTACATCTGCACCGAGCAGACGATGCCGCTGCCGTCGTCGAACACTAGATGGAACTGGTACTTCTTCGGCAGCTTCGCGCCGGGTTCGACGTAGCGGATGTTCACGCCGTCGTTGAATGCGAGGTGCATATCGCCGATGGTCGCATCGACGATGCTGCCTGCGGGCGTGCACGCATCAAGCGTCTTTCCGACGAGCAGATCGGGGTACTCTTCGGCATCGTGGCTGTAGAAGGCGAATCCGTGGGCGGTGTGGGCCGCTTCAGCGAACGCGACGGTCCGCCCGGCAAGTGTTTCGGTAATCTGTCGGGAAACGGTTGTGCTCTCGGGTAGCTCAAGCATGGCGGCTCCTCGCGCAATAGGAAGTACCTCGGATGGTAACAGCGTACGCTTATTATACCGAGTTCAGATCGCTCGGATCGAACGATTCGATAAGATCGAGCAGTTCCTGCTTCTTGTGGATGGCGAGCTTCGTGTAGATTCGTTTGCTGTGCGTGCGGATGGTATTCTCGGAGACTACGAGTTCCTCGGCGATGCGCGCGACGCTGTTGCCGCGGGCGATGAGTTCCATGACCTCGGTTTCGCGTGCGGAAAGGCGGTAGTGCCGCTGCAGCGCCGCCGCCTGCTTGGATATGCGGTCGCGGTAAGAGGGCTCTTCTTGTTCCGAGCGGATGCGGGCGGGCCTCTTCGTTTCCTTTTCGAGCGCGTTCCCGGAAAGCGATGCGGCCGACCGCGCATGCCTGAGAGCTACCGCACGGCCTCTCTCGGCCTCGCCCCGTTCTGCTCGGGGTGCGAGTGCGACGAGCTCGATGCTTTCCGCATCGGTGCGGCGCGGCGAGAGGATCTGGCGAAAGCCCCCTTGCCCGATGAAGTACATGAGGCCGAGCAGGTAGAGCGCCATGATGGAGACTGCCACGAGCGGGGGGATGCTGATTACGGGGATTTTCTCGGCGAACGTTCCCGTGACGAATCCGACGTCGTGCAGCAGGTAGACGATGCCGCCGAAAAAGCCGTATATGAACACGGGGTTGATGCCTCGATCGCGCGATGCCTGGGCGCACTGGATCATCATGAGCACGATCGCGCAGCTGTAGACCGCATAGAGCGCGCTGGCGAGCGGGCCCGAGAACGGCTCGCCGAAGATGGGGAGCAGCAGAAACGCCGAGATGAGAAACGGGAAGAATATGCGGTATGCCGCCGTAACGTTGAGGCGGATGTTCTTGACCTGCCACACGAGGAGCAAAGCGACGGCGGCAACGAGCGAAGTTCCCATGGAGAGGATGTTGACGAGCGATCCGATCTGCGGATCTCCGATGGCGAGCGAACGCATGATGCCGCAGCAGAAGCCGAGCGCGCCGATGGCGAACGCGCTGCGCCAGTAGTCGTGGAGAATCTGCCGGTAGATGCGCGGATGGTCGCGGGGAACGTCTTCGAACATCGGCTGATTGGGATCGATCGTGCGGCTTTTCAACACGATGCACAGGCCGAAAAGCGGGAGGAACACAAGCGGGATGAGGTATACGGTTACGGCACCGGGTATGAGGTAGAGCGAAAAGTAGAAGATCGAGGCGTAGGCGGTGCCGAGGATGAGGTCGCGGTTGCCCGTTTCGGCCTCTTGGCTGGCGAACAGGCGCTGCCACAGCATGTAGAAGCCGGCGGAACCCAAGCCGAGCAGCGCGCCGCCGATTACGACGAGGGGCAGGGCGGCTTCGTCTATGTAGATGGCTCCGACAAGGCAGCACCATCCGAGAAAATAAGGGACGCTTGCGGCCACCACGAGAAAGCGGCGCGTGGGGCCGGGAAAGAAGTACACGCCGAGCGCGCTCGCAAAATAGCTGAGCGATACGACGAGCGATTGGGCGAGGAAGAAGCCGAAGATGATTTCCTGAGTTTGGAATTCCATGGGAAGAAACGGGAACACGCCGCCCCACACCCCGGCTGCATTGATGGCGAGGAACAAGGCGTAACCCAGCGACGTTACGTTGGGCTTGAGAATATGCAGCAGATGCGCAGCTTCCAAATTCCACCTCTCGCTTTTCTTTCCCTCAGGGGAAGTATACCGATATACTGGGGCCAAAGCTCGTTGATACGCGAATTGGATAGATTTTGGGTATGCTCTGAACAGGCATTTTATAAAATTCGCACGTTTTATGTGACAACGGAGCCGTCGCGCGTGCCTATGCTTTGGCCCGTTAGAGCGTTGCGCGGTGGGTGTCGTCGGCATTCGGCGAGGACGCCGCTTCGGCATCGGGGCTTGCGGTTGATGCCGAAGCGCCACGGGATGCGCAACCACAGGACGAGAGGGAAGGATGGATACGATGAACGATGCTATGGTATCGCGTCGGGGCTTCGTCAAGGGATCTGCTTTGGCGGGTCTGGGCGTTGCGGTAGCGGGCGGCGGCGCTTTCTCGCTGTTCGGCTGCTCCTCGCAGGGCGAGCAGCAAACGGGTGCAAGCGAGCCGACCGAGTCCGCAGAGCAGGTTTTCTGGGGTCATTGCTCGGTGAACTGCGAAGGCCGCTGCTCGCTGCAGCTCCATGTGAAAGACGACGAAGTCGTTTGGGTCGAAAGCGACAATACGGGCGACGACGAGTACGGTAACCATCAGATTCGCGCTTGCCTGCGTGGTCGCTCGATCAGGAGATGGATCAACCATCCCGATCGCCTGAGCGTGCCGATGAAACGCGTTGGAAAACGCGGCGAGGGCAAGTTCGAGCAGATCTCATGGGACGAGGCCTTCGACATGCTCGCCGAGAACTACACGAGGATACTCGACGAGTACGGTCCCGAATCCATCTGGAACCATTACGCTTCAGGCGTCAACGCGTCGAACATCGGCTCGTTCCTTTCCCGCTTCATCAATATGAACGGCGGTTGCCTGGGCCGTTACGGCAGCTACAGCTCCGCGCAGATATCGGCGGCTCTGCCTTACCTGTACGGTACGCGCGCCGCGAACTCGAATTCCGATATCGTGAACTCGAAGCTCGTTGTAATGTTCGGCGAGAACTCGGTCGAAACCAAGGCCGGCGGAGCGGGGCCGACCTATCATCTCGAACAGGCGCTCGAGCAGGGCGGGGCGAAGGTCATCGTCATCGATCCTCGCTACAGCGATACCGTGGCAACCCGCGCCGACCAGTGGATTCCCATTCGCCCCGGAACCGACGCCGCCCTCGTTGACGCCGTCGCCTACGTGCTCATCAGCGAGGACCTCGTCGATCACGATTTCTTGGCGAAGTACTGCATCGGGTACGACGAGGATTCCATGCCCGAATCCGCCAAAGGCCAGAACAAGTCGTACAAAGCCTACATTATGGGCGAAGGGGCCGACGCCGTAGCCAAAACTCCCGCTTGGGCGGAGGCAATCACCGGCGTTGCCGCCGATACCATCACCGAGCTCGCTCGTGAGATCGGCACGGCAAAGCCTTGCGCCATCTACCAGGGCAAGGGCCCGCAGCGCCAGTCGAACGGCGAGCAGACGGCCCGTGCCATCTGCATGCTTCCCGTTTTGACGGGCAATGTGGGGATCAACGGCGGCAATACGGGATCAGACCTCGACGGTTTCTACTTCTCGACGTTCTCGGTTCCAACGGGCGATAATCCGGTAGAAACCAAAATCGCTACGTTCACCTGGACCGATGCGATCGATCACGGCACCGATATGACCAAGCTCGCCAACGGCGTGCGCGGCAAAAACAAGCTCGAAGTGCCGATCAAGATGATATTCAACTATGCAGGCAATACGATTACGAATCAGCACAGCGACATCAACCGCACCCACGAGATCCTGCAAGACGAAAGCAAGTGCGAGTTCATCGTGGTGTGGGACACCTTCCTTACCGATTCGGCGAAGTATGCCGATCTGCTTCTGCCCGATCTCATGCCCGTCGAGCAGCCGAACTTCGTTTCCAACGACTATGCTGGCAACATGGGCTTCATCATCATGGGACAGCCTGTCACGTCGCCGAAGTTCGAGCGCAAGACGCTGTATTCGGTGCTATCCGAAGTGGCTGATCGCATGGGTATGAAAGACGAGTTTACCGAAGGCCGTGACGAGCAGGCTTGGCTCGAGTACTGCTACGAGGAGGCGCGCAAGAAGGACTCCGAGCTGCCGACGTTCGAGGAGATGCTCGCACAGGGCATCTACCGCCGCAAGGATCCCGACGGCCACCACGTTGCGCTCAAGGATTTCCGCGACGATCCCGAGGCTAACCCGCTCGAAACGCCGTCGGGCAAGATAGAGATCTATTCCGAAGCGCTCGAGGAGATCGTTGCAACGTGGGAGCTCGCCGAGGGCGATATCATCAATCCGCTGCCGGTGTATGCTCCCGGCGTCGAGGGATTCGATGACCCGCTGCGCGAGACGTACCCCTTGCAGATGCCCGGCTACCACTACAAAGCGCGTGCGCATTCGTCGTATGGTTGCATCGACGTGCTGAAGCAGGCGGCGCCTCAGGAGCTCTGGATCAATCCCGTCGACGCGGAGTCTCGCGGTATCGCCGACGGGGAGACCGTCAAGGTATACAACGACCGCGGTACGGTGGAGATTCTGGCAAAGGTCACGCCCCGTATTCTTCCCGGCGTTGTTTCGATGGGGCAGGGTGCTTGGCACGAGGCCGACATGGCCGGTGACAAAGTTGATCGCGGAGGCTGCATCAACACGCTCACTTCGCTTCGTCCTACGCCTCTTGCGAAGGCGAATCCCCAGCATACGAACCTGGTGGAAGTAGCGAAGCTGTAGACCGCAAACGGTCTGTGACCCATTGGATGAAAGGTAGTTTCCATGTCTCAATACGGATTTTACTTTAACGGGCCGAGGTGCACGGGATGCAAAACCTGCGAACTCGCCTGTAAAGATTACCATGATCTCACTCCCGAGATCGCCTTCAGGAACGTGTACGAGTACACGGGCGGCACGTGGAGCCAGAGCGGATCGCTATGGAGCGATGATGTGTATTCGTACTACATCTCGAGCGCATGCAACCACTGCGACATGCCGGCCTGCATGGCCAACTGCGCGCAGGGGGCGATATCGAAAGACCAGAAAACCGGTATCGTCACCATCGATGCCGAGAAGTGCATCGGCTGCGGACTCTGCGTCGAGTCGTGCCCGTACGGCGCCCCTAAGCTCGACGCGGAGAAAAACGTTGCGGTCAAGTGCGACATGTGCGCTGACCGTGTGGCGGAGGGCCTTGTTCCCGTCTGCGTCGAAGCCTGTCCTTTGCGTGCCCTCGAGTTCGGCGAGATCGAAGAGCTTCGCTCCAAGTACGGCGACGTGGCTGCGGTGGCTCCGCTTCCCGATCCTTCCGAGACGAGCCCGAACGTCGTCATGACCGAGCCGCGCCACGCTAAACCGATCGACGATAAGACCGGTGCGCTGGCAAACGAGATCGAAGTAGCATAAACTACTGCCGATCGAATGCACCCGGCTCCGTATTTCTTCGAGTCGGGCTACGACGGGGTGCGATCCACGCGAGGACCGCACCCCGTCGTGCATGGTAGTATGTATCGGCAAGGAGGTGAGGAGCTTTGGCGCAATACGGGTTCCATTTCAACGCGCAGCGTTGCACGGGTTGCAAGACCTGCATGCTTGCCTGCAAGGACTTCCACGACCTGCCTTCGGCGATTTCGTTTCGCCAGGTATACGAATACGGCGGCGGTGCGTGGAGCCAGAACGATCGGGGCCTGTGGACGCAGGATTGTTTTGCGTACTACCTCTCCGTCTCCTGCAACCATTGCTCGGATCCCGCCTGTACGAAGGTGTGTCCGACCGGTGCCATGCATAAGGGCGAAGGCGGCCTGGTGAGCGTCGACCGCAAGAAATGCATAGGGTGCGGCTACTGCGCCCTGTCCTGTCCGTATCGTGCGCCGAAAGTGGATCGCAGCCAGGGGTTCAGCGTCAAATGCGACGGCTGTGCGTCGCGTGTTCTTGCGGGAGAGAAACCCGTCTGCGTCGAAGCCTGCCCTTTGCGCGCCCTCGATTTCGGCGAAGTATCCGATTTGCGTGGGGCGTTCGGCGACGCGGCCGATCTGGCACCGCTTCCGCCGTCCGATGCGACGCAGCCAAACCTCGCCATCACGCTTCCCCGCCATGCCGCGCGGGCGGCGGAAGGCTCCATCGAAAACGCCCGCGAAATCGTCTGAGCACCCGTTCGGCTCCCGCTTTTGAAGATTTTGTTACATCTGCCGTCTAATCGGAGTAAAATTAACCATGGACTATGCGCACGAAATGGGACGAGAGCACAGAAGCGGAGTGAGGCACATGTTTGAAGTTGGAAGTACGGTCCTATACGGTAGCGACGGCGTTTGCACGATCCAGAACATCACCCACAAAGAAGTCGGCGGAGTTTCGGGGGAGTACTACGTCTTAGAGCCGGTGTATCAGAAGAAATCGACCGTGTTCGTCCCCCTCGACAACGAGCGGCTCATCGGCAGGATGCGCAATATCCTTTCGGCGGATGAACTGCTTGATCTCATTAAAACCATACCCGAGGAACCGCTCGTATGGATCGAGGACGAGGGAGAGCGCAAGCAAACGTACAAAGAGATCATTTCTCGGGGAGATTGCACCGAGCTCATGCAGCTGGTGCGGACCCTGTATCTGCATAAGGAGAAGCAGATCGAGCGGGGCAAGAAACTCCATGCGTGCGACGATCGGTTTTTAAAAACGGCCGAAAAGATGATCAACGACGAGTTCGCCATGGTGCTCCATATCGATCCCGACCAAGTTCCCGATTTCATTTCCAAGCGCGCCGAAACCGCCGAGCCTGTTCGGGCTGGACGCGGTTTGCGCAGGGGTTTTCTCGCTCGGTAACCAAAAATCGCATGAATCATGTGATAGCGCCTCGCGGTGCTTCGCTATGCTTGACCTGTGGTAGGGCACGGTGGGCGTGCGCTACAATAGGATGCACGCTTGCGTGTTCAAGGAGGAGACCAATGCACGAGAAACTCGATCAGGCGGACTTTCGCAGCCGCATCGCCTTCGTCGGCGAGACGCTGGGTCCGTTTTTTCTGCAGGATCCGGTCAAAGGCGATGCCCGCGCCGCTTTCGAGGCGGTCGCTGCGCTCGATCCGCATGAGGCGGGCGAGGAGTGGCCGTTCGTTTCCGACGAGCACGCCGAGCGCTATCTGGCGTTGATGACCGAAGGACTTGCGGAGGGCGTCGATAACGACGATCTGGTCTGGGAGTACCGCCGTCTGTTCATCGGCCCCGCCAAAAAGCCGGCTCCGCCCTGGGGCTCGGTCTACACCGATCGGGAGTGCGTAGTGTTCGGCGAGAGCACGCTTGCGCTGCGCCGGTGGATGCGCGAAAACGGCATCGAGCGTACGACCGACGAGAAGACCCCCGAGGATCATATCGGTCTCATGCTCGTGCTGCTCGCATGGCTTGCCGACGCCAAGCCCGAGCTGATCGAGCAGTATCTGGGCGACCATGTGCTTACCTGGTCGTCGCATTTCCTCGAACAGCTTGCCGACGTTGCCGAGCAACCTTTCTACGAAGGCTTGGCATTGCTGGCGAAAGAGAGCCTCGAGGGGCTGCAAAGCGAGCTCGAGATCGAGGTCGAGTATCCGAGATACTACCGCTAAATGATGACTACCGGATTCGAAACGGCGTTGGGGGAGATCACGCTCGTCCTGTTCACGACGCTTGCCCCCTCGGGCGTGCTCGGCTTTTCGATCATGGCGGGCGCGCTCGCTTTCGGCCGGTTCGATCGGGATGTGCGCAGCCGCATCAACCAGTTCCTCTGCATTCCGTTGATGATCTCGATGGTGGGCCTCATCGCTTCGGCAACCCATCTGGGAAATCCCGCCAACGCGCTCTACGTGTTCATGGGCGTTGGTCGCTCGCCTTTGTCGACCGAGGTGTTCTGTGCGGTCATCTTTCTGTTTCTGGCGGGCGTGTACTGGCTGTATTCGTTCTCGCAACGGCAGGTCGTGGGGCTGCAGCGCGTGTGGTCGGTCGCCATCATCGCGGCGGGCATCGCGTTCGTGACGGCGGTTGCCTTCGCCTACGATGCCGAAACCATCGTCTCGTGGAATACCGCATACGTGCCGATCGGGCTGTGGCTCAACGCCGTAGTGGGAGGGCCGTTGGTGGCTCTGCTCTCGTTTCGCGCAGCCAAGGCGGAGGCGATCGTCGGGCGCTACGGCCCGCTGCTGTGCGGCGTTTCGGCGGTTGCGCTCGTGCTCAACACGGCGGTGTACGCGATGCAGGGCACGGCGCTTGCGGGTATCGAGAATTCGTTTGGAACCGCAGCCGATCTCGTGCCGTTTTACGGGTTGGCCGTTGCGGCGTTTTTCGTCCTGTGCACCGCTGGCGTCCTGTCGATGCAGCTTGCCGTTCGCGCAGGAAGGATACCCGATCTTGCACGTGCTGCCGTGTCGTGCGCTCTTGCGTACGGCGGCATCTTCGTTATGCGTTTCGTGTTCTACATGATGCACATGACTATCGGATTGGGCTTCTGATCGAGTTTTCCGCCGCGTGCTTTTGCGGCGCGCAGCCATGCTCGCCGCCGTGCTGCTGCGCGTCTTGGGTTGCAGACGTCGTATCCCCTATGCGCGTCGTTCGCCGTTTCCGTAGATCGAAAAACGTCCTTTGCCTTCGTCTTTCGCTTCGTAGAGGGCGTCGTCGGCTCGGCGGTACAGCTCGGTGAGCTCGAAACCGCCTTCGGGAACGAGGGCGATGCCCGCGGTAACGCTGAGCTTCAGCGTTTGGCCGTCGGGCAGATCGATCGCCCATCGGTCGGCGCATATTTCGATGGCTTTGTTTTCGGCGGTTTTCCTCTCGACGCCGCTGCAGTACACGACGAACTCATCGCCGCCCCATCGGCAGACGATGTCGTTTGCCCTGAAAGAGCGGGCGAGCCGCTCGGCGCTTTCGATGAGGGCCCTGTCGCCCGCCAGGTGGCCGTATCGGTCGTTGACCTGCTTGAAGTCGTCGAGATCGAATATGAGGAACGCACCTGGCCCACCGTTCTTGTTCGCCTTGGCAAGAGCGTTTTTGATGCTGCGCAAACCAGCCGACCGATTCAGGAGCCCCGTCAGGGAATCGCGGTCGGCCCTCAGCTTCAGATCGAGCTCGCGGCGCTTTACCTCGTCTATGTCTTCGAGGTAGCCGATTGCGCGGATGGGGAGGCCTTGGTCGTCGAATACGACTTCGCTCGATACTTTGAACCAGCGGGCGGGACCCTTGTCGAAATCGATGGTTATTTCGCATTCGGCATTCTTACCGCGGGCGATCCCGGTAAACATTTCGATGAGCTTCGCTTTGCTCTCTTCGGGAAACACTTCAAGGGCAAGGATGTCGTCGGTGAGCACGTGGGCCGTTTTGTCGGGGCCGATCGGGGTGGTTGACGGAAGCAGCAGTTTCGCGAAGCTTCGGTCGGATATGTTTTTGAACGATATGGTTCGAGCGGCGATGTCGTAGAGCCATACGTTGAGATCGGCTTGCTCGATGATTCTCTTGAGCAAGAGGTCCTCGAGTTCCAATTCGGACTGCATCCGCTTGTTCTCCGATATGTCGACGCATACGCTTGCGATGGCCAAACGGCCGCTCCCCGTTTTTACAACGCGTCCGCGCGATGTTATCCACAGGGGGATGCCGTCTTTGCGCAGCATGCGGTATTGCATGTCGTACTCTTCTCCCTCGTTGAAGGAGGCGCCCATTTCGGCGCTGATGCGGGCGAAGTCGTCGGGCTGGATCGCATTGGCAACCCGCCCGTCGATCATCTGGACGAGATCGGCGTACGATTCGCATCCCAGCATGCGAATCATCTCGTTGTTGGCGAAAAAGATGGGGAAGCCCTCTTCGCAGTAGCCCCCGATGAGCCCGTTCGGGGTGCTTTGCGCGAATATCTGAGCGGCGATCTGCTGGTTTTCGGCGGTGAGCTCTCCGATCGCCTGATCCGAGCCGTGCATGCCCATGACTTCGCCGAGCGTCTCCTGCGATGCGCGCAGCGCGTCTTCCTGCATTTTGTCGTGCGTAACGTCGAGGAGCGTGGCGTAGAAGAGCTTGCGGTCCTCTTCGTTGCGAAGGTGGAACACTCTGAGGCGAATCCAGATGATGGCCCCGGAGGCGGTGTAGCGGCGAAACGTTCCGAGCGCGCCCGAAACGGTGTGTTTTTCCGCACGCTTGAACAGGTTGAGCACGTGCCCCCTGTCTTCGGGGTGAATGCATTCGAGGATCGTTTCGCGTTGTCTGGCAACCTCGTCGGGGTCGCACTGCATGATGCGGTAGTACTGCTTGTTGACTTGGAGCAGTTCGAACTGGTCGCCCGAGAGGGCATAGACCGCCATAGCCCCCACGATGTTGTCGATGATGGTACGGCTTGCCAGATCGTTTTTAAAGATGTCGTGGATCTCGATGATGTCGATCGGTTGGTAGTTGATGCCCCGATGGTCGATGATGCTCGGCTGCATGAGGAGCTGCTCGAGCTGCTCTGTCGAGAGGGGCCTGTAATAGTAAAAGCCCTGGACGTACGTGCATCCGATATCTTTGAGAAAATCGATTTGCTCTTGCGTTTCGGCTCCCTCGGCTACAACCGACAGCTCCATCAAGTGGGTCATGCTGACGATCGACTCGAGGATGCTCTCGCTGCGGTTGAGCTTGTCGCCGACCGTGTCGAGGAACTTCATGTCGATCTTCACCACGTCGGCTTTGATTTCGCGCAGCATGTTGAGCGAGGAGTATCCGCTTCCGAAATCGTCGATGAACACGGTGAAGCCGAGCTCTTTGAACCTGCTGACGGCTTCGATCATCTTTTCGTCTTCAGCGTAGGCGCTCTCCGTTATTTCGAGATGCAGAACCGAACGGTCGAGGCCGTACCTGTCGACGAGATCGGTGATCGATTGGACGATGTCGATGGAGTAAAGGTCGCCGCGCGATATGTTGACGCAGGCGGGAACGGGCGTTTTGCCTCGATCGACCCAGCTCTTGATGTGGCTGCAGGCTTCCTCCCATACGTAGAGATCAAGGCTTGCGATGAACCCGTTTCGTTCGAGGATGGGAATGAAATCGCCGGGTCCCACGAGCCCTCGTTGCGGATGGTTCCATCGGACGAGGGCTTCGACCCCGACGATTTTCCCTGAGCCGGTATGGCATTGCGGTTGCCAGTACACGACGAACTCGTGGTTTTCGAGCGCTCGCTGTACTTCGATGAGGATCTTGGGATCTTCCTCGAGACGATGGGTCATGTCTTCTTCGTACCACACCATGCGCTTCGTGTAGTTGCCCTTGATCGAAAGA
Source organism: Raoultibacter timonensis (assembly GCF_022845715.1). Classification (NCBI taxonomy): domain Bacteria; kingdom Bacillati; phylum Actinomycetota; class Coriobacteriia; order Eggerthellales; family Eggerthellaceae; genus Raoultibacter; species Raoultibacter timonensis. The sequence goes on along the minus strand of NZ_AP025564.1, from coordinate 3,431,842 downwards.
GCGGCGGTCATCGCGTGATCGCAGACGGTCCGTATGGGGACCGAGGGATCCTGCATCAGGCAGGCCCCTATGGCGGGCTGGAATCCGATGCCCCTGTCAGCGGTTGACGAAATGGCCTTGAGCCTGCTTTCGAGGTCGATCGATTCGGCGGTACCCGCGGGGAGCAGGATGACGAAATCGTCGCCGCCGAGGTACCCGGCAAGCCCGGTATGCGTTGCGACGATTTCTTTGAGGTGATCGGCGATGGTTTCGAGCAGTCGGTCGCCTGCGGAGCGGCCGAACCATTCGTTGAACACCTTGAAGTTCTCGATATCGATGTAGAGGAATTCAAGCGTGCGGTCATCTCGTGCGGCGACGAACTCTGCTGCGGTTCTCATGAACGTACCCGAATCGTAAAGCCCTGTGAGCTGGTCTACACCCCCCTGTCGATGCGAAAGTTCGTCGCCTTCGGATCCGGCGCTGCCCTCCCAATCGGTTTCGGCTTCCGCGATGAAGCACATGAGCACCGGCTCGTTACCCGCGCCGCGTTTTGCCGAGACGACGGTTTGCGTTGCCCACTGCCACCCCCCGCCGACAAGTTTTTTACGAAACCGTTCCTGCAGCGATCCGCCCGATCGGTTCAGCCTCGCGACGATCGTATCGAAATCCCAGAATTCGGTGAACCTTTCGCGGTCGTCGGGGCATACCATGTTATCCAAAACGTCTTGGAACAGAGCGTCGAGCGCGCCCGACGGGGCGGGCATGACGAACTTGTCTTCCTCGCTGTACAGAACCTGATAGCTGTTCGTTTCGAGGTTGAGTTCGAACAGCTCGTCGTAGGCCGCCTCTTTCGTCAGCGCAAAGAAAAGGGACTTGCTGCTCTCGTCGATCTCTTGGGACGAGAACAGGATGCAGGAGCCGCTTCCCGGCCAGTCGGTTTCCAGACAGAGTATCTCGAACCAGCGATCGAGCCGTTGACTGTAAATGACCTCTTGGTTGAGCGACTCGTCGGATTCGGGGTGCCACGGACAATCGATGCAGGGTCTATCTCTGCTGCGGAAGGCCTCGAAGCAGAGATCGCCGATACAGCCTCGGGGGAAGAGCCTTTTGGCCAGTTCGTTCATGTAGACGACATGATACGAACGGTCGATGACATACGAATGTCTGCCGGTATGTTTCGAGTCAGTCACAGCCTTGCCGATCCGCTTTCCTGCGCGTGCCCACGTGCTCAGTCGGTCTTTCGTATTATGCAAGAATACCATGACTGAAACGATAATGGTTAGCGAGAAGGCGGTCGGATGCGCCGCTGAAAACCGAACCGGCCGTCTCCTTGCGGAGCGCAGCCGGTTCGGTTGCCTCGATCGGTTGGTTCGACGGCGTGAGGGGCTTAGCCCTTATAGGCGTTCGCGGCGCTCAAGATCGGCACGGGGTACTCTTCGCCCATGATGTCCATGGCGGCGAGCCACGATGAGACGACGTTGTGGCTCATGTTGAGTCCGCCGTAGTATTGCGCGTACATGCCGTTGAAGAATCCGCCGTGGTCGAGCCCCACGCACTTGAGGCCCTCGATGCGGTCGCCTTCGGGGGTTATCGGCGTATACGTGTTGTCGACGCGCACCCCGCTCATGGTGGAGAGCAGCCAGCCGGCAAGCTTGCAGGCATAGAAGGGGCCCTCGTCGATTGCCGTCAGCCTGAATGGCGCCTTATGGAAGTCTTCGTCGACGCCCTTCGCGGCAAGCTCGTTGTAGCGTTCGATGGTGGCGAGCGCTTCCTCCTTCGGCACCCCCATCATGTCGACGAGTTCTTCGATGGTGTCGGCCTTGATAAGCACGCCGTTTTCCACATTGGGGTCGATGAAGACGCTCTGCCATTCGTCTGCGTTCGTGCAGGGGTAGTACTGGCCGAGCAGAAGGCAGTTCTTGGCGCCTTCCTCGGCGACGACGCGCGAACAGATCGTCGTGCCGAAAGAGACTACGTCTTCCCAGCTGCTCGCATCGAAGATCTGCCACCAGTAGTGGCCCGGCTGCATGCAGGCTTGGTTGAATACGATGTCGTAGGGCCCATCTTCGTTGCAGTAGCGCTTTCCGAGGGCGTTGACGCGCAAAAACGGCTGAGAGCCCGGCCACCACAGCATCGGGTTGGCACCGCCCTGTCCGTCAAGCCCGATATCGCCGTTGGCGTCATCGCCGGTAATGCAGCCGCGATCGAAGATGTTGCAGGTGCCCTCGCAGGCGTAGTCGCGGTCGGCTCCTGCCCAGACCGCCATGCGGATGCCGTCGCCGTGCGCGTTTTCAGCACCGATGTGGCAGGAGCAGAACTTATGCGACATGACGCCCATCTCGTCCATCATGTCCTTGTTGCCCCCGAAGCCGCCGGTTGCGAGCATGACGGCTTTGCTCGTGTTGTACTGGATGTACTCGCCGTCCTTGTTCTGGGCTATGACGCCGCTTACCTTGCCTGAAGAATCCTGCACGAGCTCGACGGCGGTGGTATTGTACTCGATTTCTCCTCCCGCTTCGGCATAGAGTTCGAGCATGGCCGGGATGGCGATTTCCGACCCCATCGAGTTCGCGGTTTCTTTCAGGGGCGGTTTGTAGGCCGTATGGACGGAGGCGGGGGAGTACCAGATGCCCTCGGGGTCGAATTTCTTGCACACCGTATCGACCATGACGTCGAGGCCTTTTTGCTGCATCTGCGCTTGGTACCAGTCGATGAAGGCGCCCGCGTTGTAGGCCCACTGCCTGATGAGGTTCTCGTCGACCTTGCCCTGTCCGTAGCGGGCGAGGTCCTTGATGACCCATTCCTTGTCGATTTCGATGCCGAGGTCTTTCTGGATTTGGCTGTCGAGCGCATCGATGTCCCCGGCGTAGATGGTGCATGCGCCGGTCTGCTCGATCAGCAGCACCTTGGCACCGAGCTGTGCCAGTTCGAGCGCTCCGACCACGCCCGAGTTGCCGCCGCCGACCACGACCACTTCGTAGTCCTTGGTTTCGGATACCTGATCGGCAACCGAAGCCGGCTTGTCGAATACGGAAGCCTTCGCTTCGCTTTGGCTTGCGGCGCTGTTGGCTCCTTCGGCGGTTGTCGGCTTTTCCGGCGAGCAGCCCGCAAGGGCGCTTACGGCGGCAAGCGCCCCGGTTGCAGCGGCTCCGGTCAGAAAGCCGCGGCGCGATAGGTTGGCTGATTTACTCATAACGCATCCCTCCTGGGTCTTCGGTGGAGCGCATCTTCCCCGTTGATGCAGCGCTCCGATTCGCTTGCGAGTGTAGGACCGCATTCGGTTGCGCGACAATGTACAGAGCGGCTGTTTTGTCTGGGAAACGGGCTTGTCAACTGACATTTTCTTTTGAGTGTCAGCTTTTTTCGCCCATCGTTCATGCGCTACAATGGCGCTTGGGGTGATGAATATGGGACGGCAGATTGAAACGAGGCTGCGTTTCGTCGCAGCGCTTTCCGGTGTTATGAAGGAATGTCCGCTCGAAAAAGTGAAGGTGTCGCACCTGTGCGAAGCGACGGGCATATCGCGGGCAACGTTCTACGAGTACTTCCAGGACATATTCGATGTGCCCACATGGTTCTGGGACTATCTGATGAGCCGATCGCTGTACCGGATGGGCATCGATCAAAGCTGCTTCGCCGCTCATCTGAAAAAGTTCGAGCTGCTGCATGAGAACAAGGAGTTCTTCGTAAACGCGTTTAAATGCATCGACTACAACTCCGTGTGCGAGCACGGTGGACGCGTGGTGAAGGAGCATATACTCGAAAACGCTACGGCGAACGCGGGGCGGCCGCTCACCAAGCAGGAGCTGCTCGAAATCGAGTTTTACAACATCGGAGCCCAGTACATGACGAGGACTTGGGTGCGAGACGGCATGGTCGAGCTGCCGTTGCAGATGGCCGAACTGTATCAGAAGTTCACGCCAGAGTTTCTCGTGCGGTACCTGGAACCGCGTTGTCCGATCGAGGCGGATGGCTCTTCCCGATGAGTCAATCGCCTTTTCGATGCGAGGGGAACACCCTGTCTTCGAGGGCGGCAATGTCTTTTTCGAGCGCCTTCTTTTCGGCTCGCAGCGGAAGGTACTCGCTCACGACGATGCCTGCGAAGATGAGGCCGAATCCGACGAACAGCGGACCGGTGAGCACCTCGCCCAAAAACATGATCGAGAACACGACGCCGAACACCGATTCGGTTGCGAGGAACAACGAGGCGGGCGCGGGGTCCACATGGGCGATCGCGATGTTCTGCAGCATGAGCGCAATGCACGAGGCGAACACGATCAGATAGCCGAGGCTCACGTACGTATCGATCCCGAGGGTAGCGAATGCGGGCATGGGCTCGAAGACGAGCGCGGCGGCAAAACCGAGCAGCCCTGCAACAATGAACTGGATGATTGTCAGTACCATCATGTCGCGGCCGTCTGCGAATTTCGACGTGTACACAACATGGAAACTCAGGAACACGGCCGACAGAAGGGTGATGGCATCGCCGAACCTGATCGAGAAATCGGTCGATCCCGCAAACGAGACGCACCCGACGCCCGCTACGCATACGAGCGCGGCTGCGATGTTGAACCGTGTCGGCTTCGGGCCTGAGAGCACCCACATGAGAAACGGGATGATCACGCAGTACAGCGAAGTGAGAAAAGCGCTGTTCGAAGCCGTTGTATCGGTGAGGCCGGTTGAGTTCGTCCAGTAGGAAAGAAATACGAACGCACCGAGAATACCTCCCTTTTTCAGATGGTCGGCGTTGAGCGACTTCTTGAGCCGGGGAAAGAGCACGATGGCAAGTAGCAGCCCCGCGAAGGTAAAGCGGACGCCGACGAGCCATGCCGGGGGAAACGAATCGACCGTCGCCTTGATAACGACGGTCCCCATGCCCCAGATGGCGGCGGCAATGAGAAGGTAGCCCTTGTAGATCCAGAGGGGCTTGGGGGCTTTCTCGTCTGTTGTACGCTGCGGCATAGCACAGCATCATAGCACGGAGGCGGGTCAGCTTTGCCATCTCTTCCATGTTGGCATGACGGTTTCGAGCATGGCGCGCGCCTCGTCGACGGTCATCGGCGTATCGATGCTCTCGTTCCATTGGTCGATGTATTGGAGATTGATCTCCAGCATCTCGTGCATCGTGAGGTCTTGGGTGAAGCTGCCGTTTTGGTAGCAAAACGAGCAGTAATCAGCCGACGGGCTTCCGTCGGCTTCGGTGCCCCTCGACTCGTCGGTCAGCGGCATCCCGCAGCTTTGGCACATGATCAGGTCGGTCATATCTATCCTCTGTCGTTCGGATCGGCGATGGGTCGAGTATATCAGGTAATATCATATACTATTGTCGGACGTTTCTCGGTTTGCGGAAAATCAGTTGTTGTGCGAGAATGGCTATCCGCACAAAACATGGGCGATTGGCGCAGCGGGAGCGCAGGAGTTTTACACACTCAAGGCCGGGGGTTCAAATCCCTCATCGCCCACCATGCTGCATCATCGGGCCGTCGGTTTTCCGACGGCCCTTTCTTGTTGTCCGGTGCGATCCGTCGAATCTCCCTTTCTTTCGGTGGCCGATGGCGTGTGCAAGATTCGCGCTTTGCATGCGTAAGATACGCACGTCGTTTCCGCTTGAACGAGCGCTGTTCCGTGCAAGGTTTCAGCCTCGCCGACGGTTCCTGCCGGCGAAAAACGCTGCTTACCCAGACGGGTAACTCGTTGGTTCGCATCGAGCAGCCTCGGATTAAAGTGCAAGGCCTCTCTGCGATGCTGTGATGCATACGCTAGCCGCACTGCAACGGGAGGAGCACCATGAAAAGACCTGCAACGGTCGCCATCGGCATCATATGCGGCATCGTCTGCGCAGGGGCGGTGTTCGCTTACCTGCAGAGCGTCAAGGGGGAAGCAGAATCCGCGCGCGCCGAGGCGCTCGACCGATACGGGGGCGAGCAGGTCGAGGTATGCGTGGCAACGCGCGATATCGCTTCGGGTGAAAAACTCGACGCTTCGAACACCACGGCAAAGCTCTGGTTGGCCGATCTCGTTCCGTCCGATGCGGTTCGTTCGGTTCGGGACGTGTACGGGGAGCAGGTCGGCACACCGATATTCGAGGGGGAGGTCGTGACTTCCAAGCGGTTTTCTCAGGGGGAACGTCAAATCGACGTGCCGGCCGGTCTGAGCGTCTTGAGCATCCCCGTGAAAGACGTGCAGGCGATAGGCGGCTCGATAGCTCCCGGGCAGCATGTTGACGTATACGCGACGGGCGCAGCGGAGACGGAGCTTTTGGCATCCGATGTTGCCGTGGTCTCGTCAAGCAACGATTCCGAAGCGGGTTTGGGAGGCGGCTCGATCTCGTGGGTCGCCCTTGCGGTCGAACCTCGCTCGGTACAGGAGCTCATTGCGGCTTCCCAGAAGACGGAGTTGTACCTGGTATTGCCCGGCGACGAGCAAGGAGGTGCAAGCGATGAGGCCTGAAGTGGTGCTTTGCGCGGATACCGAAAGCGTGAAGAGCCCTGACCTGATCGGGCTCGAGGGCGAAAACCTCCTCTCCCAATCCTGGTTGCGGCTGTTTTGCAGCGCCGTCGAAGTGCGTGCTTTTCTTCGAAAGGCAGAGGGTATCCGAGAGGTATGGATTGCCTCAAGTGACGATATGGAGCCCATAAATCTTGCGGCCGCTATCAAAAAGGATACCCGCGAACAGCGCGTTTGCCTCTTGGCGTTCGATGGGGGAGGCTCGCTTAAAAGCCGGGCAAGCGCGGCCGGCATCGATGCGACATTGACCAAGCCCGATTTCGCCGCGCAGTACGGACGAAGAAAGCGCTCCTATGCGCATGACCGAGACGACGATTGCTTTCAAGCGGCCGACTGCCGACCGCCTTTCTCGGCAAGCGAGCCGACCGAGCCCCTTCGCGATTTGCCGACGATCGCACCGGCTGGGGGATGTCCTTCCGCCGTTTCCCCGTGTTTGAATGAGGGGGCGAGGGCGACCGTTCAGTCGTCGGTCGCCGATCCTGCAAGCATGTCGTGCGGCGAGTTTCGTGCTACGGCGAGAAAGGGGTCGTCCGAAAAATCCGCATGTACGCTTTCCGTAGTGAGCGCGAGCGGAGGCGCAGGTCGAAGCACGGTCGCCGTGCTCGCGGCGTTTTTCTCCCAAGGATTCGGGTATAAGACGCTTCTGCTTGACGCCGATATGCAATTCGGCGACATGCGCTACATGGCGGGAGTCGAGAACCCCCTGACGCTCGACGAGGTTGTAGCCGATCAGACGAAGCTCGAGAAACTTGTTTCCGATGGGCGGCATCCGGCGCTCCTGGCTGCGCCGAAACGGCTCGAGCAGTCGGAATTCGCAGGCGAAAGCATCGCTCGCATTCTTGAGCAGGCGAGCGCTTCATTCGACGTCGTCATCGTAAACACGTCGTCTCATTGGGACGAGTCGCTTGCTCAGGTTCTCGAGCGGTCGTCGCACGTGCTCTTCCTTGTCGATCAGCGCGCCGTTTCGCTTCGTGCAGGCAAACATGCTCTTGAGATGTGCTCGCGATGCGGGATCGCGACAACCCCGTTCGTTTTCGCAGTGAATCGCTGTGCGAAGAATGCGCTGTTCTCGTCGTTCGATGTCGCGTGTTCGTTGGGAGGATCGCATGCGGTCGAGCTGAAGGATGGGGGCAAAGAGGTTGACGAGTTGCTGGGGGCGGGCTTGCCGCTCGATTTGATAGGCTCTCGCAACGATTTGTGCTTAAGCCTCGAGCGCGTCCTCATCGACATCCTGCCCGGCAATCCCGAAAACCCCGAGCATAGTACGGCTCCCGTTCCCGGTCGGGCAAAGCGGTTCTCGCTCGGGCGGAAGGGAAGGCGGGCCGCATGTCTTTGACGGGAAGAGCGCTCCGTGTCGGGAGCGAAGGGGAGCTTTGTTCGCCCGATCGCGGTTCTCTGGTCGAGAAGCTGCGCGCATCGGTATACGAGCTCATACCTGCGGCCGAAATCGCCGTACAGGCTGCGCAGAAGCCCAATCTGGCTAAAAGCGAGATAAGAGGTGCGTGCCGACAGGTTTTTCAAAGAGATGCGTGGTCGGGGGTCGAGCCAGCCGAGCGTGCGCGCCTTGTGAGGGATCTTCTTGACGGTATGTTCGGGTTCGGGCCGCTCGAGGCGCTCCTCGACGATGAATCGGTATCCGAAATCATGGTCAACGCAACGCAGTCGGTCTATTTCGAACGTGCGGGCATTTTGCATCAGAGCCCTCAATCGTTTTCATCGGACGAGCAGGTGCGTGCTCTGATCGACCGCATTATCGGTCCCCTCGGCAGACGCATCGACGAGGCTTCGCCCACCGTCGATGCGCGGCTACCTCAGGGCCATCGGGTCCATGCGATCATACCTCCGCTCTCGATCGACGGACCGGTCATGACGATTAGGAAGTTCACCGCACGCGTCATGACGCTTGAGGATATGGTTGCAGGCGGTTCGCTCGACGAGCAAGCGAGACGGTTTCTCGATCGAGCCGTTGCCCTGCGCAAGAACATAGCGGTTTCCGGGGGAACGGGAACGGGAAAGACCACGTTGCTCAATGCGCTGTCATGCAAGATCCCGAACCGAGAGCGCATCATTACGATCGAGGATTCGGCCGAGTTGAGGTTTTTCGAGCATCCGCACGTCGTTCGTCTTGAGGCGAGGGCGAAAAACGCAGAGGGGGTAGGGGAAGTCACGATCAGGGATCTGGTTATCAATGCGTTGCGCATGAGACCCGATCGGATCGTTGTGGGGGAGTGCCGCGGCGCCGAAGCGCTCGATATGCTTCAGGCTATGAACACCGGACATGACGGTTCCATGACAACGCTTCATGCCAATGCGCCCGAGGAGGCCGTGATGCGCCTGACGACCATGGTTCGCTATGGTGCCGATTTGCCGGTCGATGTTATCGAATCGCATATCGCGAGCGCCATCGATCTTATGGTTCAGATAGCACGCGGCGCGGATGGCGTGAGGTTCGTATCGCAGATCGCGGAACTTGGTCATGCATGCGGGCATTCGGGATGCTGCGTCAAGCCGTTGTTCGAGCGGGCTCATGCGGGTGTGCCGGGTTCTTGGGATGCGATGCCTTCGTGGATGGACGTACAGCCCGAAAAAACGTGCGATGCTCCGGAGGTGGCGGCATGGCTGCAGCCGATGCGATCATGTGGATAGCGTTGTGCACCGCGTTTGCTTCGGGAGCTTTGGTCCTGCCGTCGGCGGTAGCGGGAATTCGCCGTATGAGGGCGTCCGAAAAAGCGCGCAGCAAAGCGATCGGAGACGACATGCATACGGCGGCGTTGCTTCGGCGCGGCGTTGGCTGGTTCGCGCCGTTGGCGGGTGCGCTGTTGAAGGTGGGGTTTGTCGCAAAGGCGTTCGACGAAGCCGAAGCGATGGCGTCCATGCGGGGATATGCGACAACGGCGAAGAACCTTTGCTCTATCTGGTGTGCCGCTTCGGTTGGCGCGATCGTCGTCGGGTCGATGGTGGCGTCTTCCCCCGTGTTCGGCATTGCCGCCGCCGTTTGCGCGAGCGCTGCAGGGTGGTTTCTCGTCGAGCGGGCCAGAGAATCCCGAACAAGAAGAATGCGGGAGGGTGTGCCCGATGTGTTTCGCGCGATGGAATCGTGCTTCTTCGCGGGCCTGTCTCTTCTGCAAACGTTTCAGCACCTTGCGGATGAATCGCCCGAACCGCTTGATGCGGTGTTCGACCAAGCGGCTCGCAAACTCGAGATGGGTGAAACTCCGAGCAGGGTGCTCGGTTCGTTTCGGAAGCAAGCGGCTTTGCCGGAACTATCGTTCGTCGCCATTGCGTTGGAGATTCAACATGATGCGGGCGGCAGCATGAGGCAGGTTTTGGCGGCGGCACGGGATTCGATTGAAAACGATCTGGAGCTTCGGCGTTCTTTGCAGGTGCAGACCGCTCAGGCGAAGCTCTCCGCTCGCGTGGTAACGGTTCTGCCGTTCGTTCTGATCGCGGTTTTCTCGCTTATCACCGAGGATTTCCTTGCGCCGTTTTTCTCGGGCGCTGCGGGCGTCGCTCTTTTAACGATTGCTGTTGTCATGCAGGCGGCGGGTGTGCTCAGCGTGAGAAGCATGCTGAAAGTGGGGTTCGATTAACGTGGATGCAACTGGTGCTATGGGGGTGCTGGCAAGCGTGAGCGCTGGCTGCATCGGCTACGTTGTTTCAAGGGCATGCGTTAAGTGGTCGACGGCGCGAAAGCGGAAACGGCAGGCTAAAGGAGGTTTGCTCGGGTCGTGGGCCGACGGGCTTGCGGGGCTGGAGTGCGGCGGCGTATCTGCATGGGAAATCGGTCTTGCATGCCGGGAGAGCATCAAGCCGACGTTCGGATCGGTTCGGCGAAGAGCCAACGCTTTATCCGGCAAACGGGTCGAGCGCTTCGACGCGCTGGCGCTCAGGGCGGGGCTCGGGTCAACCCTTACCCGCGTCGGGTTCGACTCGGCACGGCTCTGTCTGGCGCTGTTGTACTTCGGCGTGGGTTTGGTTGGCGGGTCGGTGTTCTCGCTCGAGTTAGCAGTGCTGCTCGGCTTCGGATGCTCGGTTGCGGGATGGCTTGCGCTGGGCAGCGCATTGCGAAAAGAGGCGGGTCTTCGGAGCGGGCGGCTCGGTTCGCAGCTCGGTGAGATGGCAGAGGTGGTTGCGCTTGGTTTGCGCAGCGGCCTATCGTTCGATCGGGCTTTGGCGTTGTACTGCACGCATTTCGATTCAGGCTTTGCGCGGGACTGCGAGCGAGCCCGCCAGCAATGGACCCTCGGTTTGGTTTCGAGGGAGAAGGCGCTGCGGGCTCTGGCGGATTCGTACGATTCGGCCATGCTTTCGCGGATCGTCGAGAACGTGGTTCGGTCGTTGAGGTTTGGAACCTCTTTGGCGGAAACGCTTGAATCCGCCGCAGTGGAGGCGCGCAGCGTGCATAAGGCTGAAGTGGAGGAACGGGTTGCCAAGGCGCCGGTCAAGATGCTTATCCCTGTGGGTACGCTCATTCTGCCGGCGATGCTGATCTTCGTGCTCGGTCCGATTATGCTCGATCTCATGGAAGGGATGTAGGGTCGTATGGGTCAGATGAAAGAAACGATGGGAAAGGTTCTCATGGGGGCACGCAGGCGTGCTCGGTCGCTCGTCCGCGATACGCGCGGGCAGGGCACGACGGAGTACGCGATACTCGTCGGTGTGCTCGTCGTTATTGCAATTATCGCGATCACGCTGTTCAGGCCGAAGATTCAGGAGCTTTGGGATGCGATTGCTTCGGGCATCAACGGTCTTTAGCAAATCGACGCATCAAGGCCGGAAAGCGGGATTTCGGGTGCGATTGAAAGGCGGGTGCGGTCAGGCGACGGTCGAGTACGCGCTCGTCGTCTTCGCGCTGCTTGCAATCGTCGTTGCGTGCGCCGTTTTATGGCACGCTCTCGATGAAGGCCTCTTCGTTTCCCATGCGGCTGCGGGAGCCTCGCATCACGTTGGCCGAGGTTCGCCGGGTGCCGCGGCCGACGTGCTGCTGTATTGACGAATAGATGAGGAGGTGCCATGAAAGAGGGAGGGCGGTTGCGAAACGCTGTTCGGCAGAGGACGTTGTCTCGGGTCGGGCGCGCTATCGGTGTCGATGTAGGGGGCCAGGCCACTGTCGAGGCGGCCTATCTTATACCCGTGGTGTTTCTCTGCCTGCTGTTGCTCGTGCAACCGGGTATCATCCTGTACGATTTCACGGTTATGCGTTCGGCAGCTGCGGAGGGGTGTCGGCTGCTTGCGACGAAGACGGACGCCGCGGGCAGCTCGGACGAGGCGTGCATCGCGTACGTAAAGCGCCGTCTCTCCGCCGTGCCCCCGCAGGATCAGTTTCATATCCACGATGGCGCATGCTCGTGGGTTATTGACGTCGAGGGGGATGAGTCATCCGAATACGTGCAGGTGACGATTACGAATAAGGTAAAACTGCTGCCTTTGGTCGATACGGGCGCTACGTTGCTCGGCATGACGGATGCCTCGGGGGAATACTCGATCGAAGCTTCGAGCCGAATGCCGACGCAGCCGTCGTGGGTCGGCTCGTCGAAATCCGGCCGCGATCCTCGTGCATGGGTTGGGGGAGATCGCTGATGGCCGTTGTGCTCGATGCGCTGAAAAACATGGTTGCCCGCAGTATGCGGATGGCGATTCGCCGTGCACCGAGGCCGATACCCGGCGAATCGCTTTCCCGGCATCGTCGAAGAAGCGTGTTCTATGCCGAAGAGGGCTTTTCGACGGTAGGCATGGTGTTCGCCTTGCTCATAACCCTTTCATTGATCTTTACCACCGCTCAGGTGTACGAGATCGAGACGACGAGTTCCCACGTGCAGAACGTAGCCGACGCTGCGGCGCTTGCAGCCGAAAACGAGGTTGCGGAGTTCTCCATCGTTGTGAGGTTGTGCGATGCTCTCGTGCTGACGATGTCGCTTACGGGCATCGCAACGATGGGCCTCGGCATAGCGGCGCTCTGCACGCCTGCAACCGCTCCTTTAGCGGATAAGCTCATCAAGGCGGCGACGGATGTCATCGATGCGAGAAATACGTTTGCGCGACGCGCCGCATCGGGTCTGAATCGGTTTCAGGCGTTCCTTCCGTTTCTTGCCGCAGCGAACGCCACATCGATCGTCCAGGCGAACTCCGACGTCTCGGCGGGAACCGAGTACTTCGGGTTCGCAGTAGTACTTCCTATCGAGGGGGACGCCATCGAGGTCGGTTCGCTCGATTCCGCGAAGGAGCTTGCAAACAACGTGGAGGAGAACGAGGCCCGGATAAAGGAAGCCGCCGAAGCCGCCGAAGAAGCTTCGGGTGAAGCGAAGGCCGAGAAGGAAAAGGCTTTTATGGCCGATTGCGGAAACGACCCGGGCTATTGCATGTATGAAAGAGCCGGGCATCTTGCGGGGCTGTCCGCAAAGGACAACCCGCTGTACCGCAGTGTCGATACGTGGAGCTTTTCGGTCGCGCTTAAGCGTGCGCAGGCGTATTATCCCGCGCGGCTCGCGCAGGAGGCACCCGAAGGAGCGTCGGTTGAGGAGCAGGCTCGATCGGCGCTTCGAACGAGATACTATCGCTTCGCTGTCGAGGAAATCGGGAAGGGGTACGTTCGGGAAGACGAGGACTCGTTCGAAACCCGGTTTCCCCTCTTGCCGAAGAATACCGAACAAATGCGGCGCACCGATCTGTTTACCGAAGCGGTCTATCCGGTGACGATCGATAGCGAGGGCGGAGCCGTCATGCATGCGTGGGCGGGCTGCCCGGGTGTTTCGGGCGGGCAGGCTGCGGGCGCCGGATCTTTGGCGCAGATGGAGGCAGGGCGGTTCGTTACCTGCTCGGCATGCGGATTCACTGCGGCGAGTCTGGGGAAGGTCGCTTCGGCATCGACCTCGATCGATAACGGATTCGAATACCATTACAACATCGTGGCGGAAGCGGCGGATGCATACCAGAAAGCACGCGAAAAGGCGCGCCCTTATGCCGAGGAGGTGAAAACGCTTACGAAGGATCTGCTCGACGATGTTGACGGCGCTCTTTTCGATGCGATATCGTACCGCATCGAATCGCGGCCGCCGGGGCGCTACGGTGCCGTGGCCTTTGCGGCCGACCTTGCCGACGTTTCGGCTGCTACGCGATTTCCGAGTGTGTTCGTCAAAGGAAACGCATCGGTCGGAGCGCGCGCCGCCGTTTCCGCCGCCGCGCTTGCAAGCGACGATCCGAGCGAAGGCGAAACGGTCATCACCGCTTTGCTCGACAACGTTGATGCGGATGTTGCGGGCGGCGCGGCGATGCCCCTCGGCATCGTGCTCGATCTGTGGTCGGCTCTTCTGTCTTGCTATGCAGGTGGAATGGAGTCGCTTGAGCGAGGTATCGAGAGCGCGCTGTCGCAGATGCCGCTTGCAAGCGAAAGCGGGCTCGGAACATGGGCGGCGAATGCCTTTTCGAATGCGGTCGGTTCGTTGGGGCTGAGTCCCGCCGAGCTCGATTCGCCTAAGCCGGTGCTCGTCAACACGGCTCATGTGCTCGCTTCCGATGCATCGGGGTTTTCCTCCGCATTGCTGAAGGCGAAGGAAGACTGCGTTGCCCTTGGCGATGCTGCCGGAGCCGACCTGTTTACAACGGCCCTTTCGGTATTCGAGTCGTCGTCTCTTGAAGCTCTCGACGGTTTTGAGCGGGGGATCGAGATTGCGGTTATCGAGCCGTTCGGCGAAGCGGGCCCGTCGATTCCGCTGACGCTCGCCTTGCCGCCTGCAGTCACGTCGATAGCCGGACGGGCTGTGCAGGGTTCCATCGACAAGATGAGAGCGGTGTACGCACAGGCGGGAGGTGTTCGCAGATGGGAGTAGCGGCGATATGCGGACGTGCAGCTGTTTCGAGGAAGCATCGGGATGATTCGGGGCAGATGACGGTTGAGTTCGCGGTGGCGTTTCCCGTCTTCGTCATCGTGGCGGTCATCGCGGTAAACGCTTTGCTCTTCTTTTCGGATTGTGCGGCGTTCGACCGCCTCGCCCGCGATGCGGTGCGCATCTGCGCTGCTTCGCCTGCCTACGGGCAAACGCTCGGCAACAGCGTTGCCCTGGTAGCGGACACGCTCGAAGGGTCGTTCGAGCGGGACAACCTTTCCATCGATGTGACGGCAGAGGGCGCAGCGGCGGGGCATACGCGGTTTACGGCAACGGTGCGCTTTGCCCCCACGCTTTTCGGCCTCGGCCTCAAATCATCGGTGTTCGGGGTTGCTCTTCCTGTGCTCGAGCATTCGGTTTCCTTGACGGTCGACACCTACAAGCCGGGGGTGCTGCTATGAGAGGGAGGCTCATGTGGGCGGTCGCCTTTATCCTGGCCGCGGTTGCCGGAGCCGTTGCCTTCGACGGTGTGGGAGACCGGGCGGGCTCTTCTGGGACGGGCGATCGGGCTACCCGGGGATGCGAGGTCGAGCTTTCGGATGCATTGAGCGTGAAACCGGTAGACGGTTCGGCATGTGCTTTTTCGATTGAGGGTATCGCCGAGGCGAAGGGTTTTGTTCGGGAGGTGCCCGAGGCGTTTGCCCGCGAAGCGTTCGGCATGGGGGTTTTCGACGAGGCGCTTGCTACCGAAGACGGAACGATCGTCGGCATGGTTGGAAGAGGCAGCGCCGCCGAATCGTTTAGCCGCCTCTCATCCGAGCTCGCTGACCGGGGATGGGCCTTCGTCGAAAGCGGTCAGGCACATGTTGGGACGTTCGTGAAGGGAAGCGGTTCGTATCGGTGGCTCCTGCTTTCGTGTTCCGAGGTCGGCGAGCTTGTCGCCGTGGTCGTTCAAGTTCGTTAGGAGGTTCGTAGTGGATGAGGAGGTGGCCGATGCGCGCAGTGGCGGCTTCAGGGTTTCGCCTGTGCTGGTTGCAGCCACGATGGCGGCGCGGGCGAAAGGCTTGCTCGGCACGCGCTCTTTTGAGGGGGCGCTGCTGCTCGTACCCTGTCGCAGAGTGCATACCTTCGGGATGGCCTATTCGCTCGACATCGCCTTCGTCGATCGTTCGGGCAAGGTGCTGCGATCCGTGCGCGCCATCGGCCCGAATCGTTTGACGGGGTGTCGGGGGGCGCTTGCGACGATCGAGCGGCAACATGATCCTTGCGACGAATGGTTCGCTCAGGGCGATACGATCGCGTTGGCGGCGGCAGAGCGAGAAAGGAAGCGAAGTGAAAGAATGTCCAGTGTGCAAGGCTACGACGTTTGACGATATGGAGGTGTGCTATGGTTGTCTGCACCGTTTCGATGGGAGGGGCTCTGGAAACCCCTTGTCGAAAGCTACGATCGGGGGCGATGTGCTTCAACCGTTTGACGAGGGGGAGAGCGGTAGGGATGGGGATGCCGGCGAAAGCGGGATGAAGCCGCCTGTGAAACCCGGTGCAGCCGATGTCGCATCCGAGCGGCTCCCGAAAGCGTATCGGCTGGAAATCATGCTGGTTCCCGTTGACGACGCCCAGGCCGTTTAGCCGACGGGGTCCGATGCGCCTGCGGGCAGCCGCTGCATGGTGGGCGAGCGTTGCGATTCCAGCTCGGCCGGCTCTTTTGCTAGCGGGTGCTTTCCGCCTCGTTCTCGCGCTCGGCGTCCCATGCATCAAGCACGTCGACAAGCCCTTCGACGTCGGTCGATCCGACTTTGCGGCATACCTTGCGTATGTAGGACTTTGCGGTTTTAGGCGATATGCCGAACTCGTCGGCTATATCGTGGGCATCGTAGTTTTCAAGTACGAGCAACAGCGTCTCCCCCTCGCGCGGGGTGAGCCCGAACGCTTCGGCGGCTTCTGCGCAGAATTCTTCAGCGGAAACGATCGGCTCGGGAAGGGGGAACAGGGTTGGCAGCGAGACCTCTTTTTCCGATGGATGGGCAAGCAGGCACGGTATACCGCAGACGAGCATTGCGAGTGCGCATCCCGAAACGATCGTTTCGGGATGGCGGCCGACGAGGCCTCCAAGCAGGGTAAAGTAGCCGATGTTCAACCCGATCAAAAGCCCGATCCACTGCGCAAGGGCGATTCTCGTCCAGCGGTCCGCCCGCACGATGAGCACGCTGAGGAAAGCCGATACGGCAAGTGCCGCCAAACCGATGACGCACAGAGCGGCATGGGTTGGCCATGCCGGCGCGAACAGCGACATGGCGGCAATGCCGGTTGCGCACGAAACGAGGCCGATGCCGACGAGCGATCGGGTGGTGCTTCGATCGAAGCCGTTTTGGATCTTTCGTACAAAAAAGGCGGGCCGAGATGCGGCATGCGGGGCAGCGTTCGATTCGTAGGATGCGGTCAAGTTGGCGTGACGTTCCGTTTTGGCAGCGCGCTCGACGGAAACCCGGTACAGGCGCACCGAGGTGATCAGGCATGCCGCAAAGCCGCCGGTGCACAATGCCGCTTGAAAGCAGACCAGGCCTTTGGCCAAAAGCGTCTGCGAAACATGCGGTGCGGCGGCTATTACGGCAACAGGTGCCGCGATCGCCAAGAGCACGCCGCCCGCAAACACGCTTACCCGCGGCTTGCGGGTGCGCGAACGGGGGGTTAGGGGGCGGGCGGTTATCTCGCCGATGGCGAAAAGGCAGGCCATAAGGTAGGCGAACACCAGCACGAACGTTAAGGCTCCGACTGGTTGAGCCGAAGCCGGGAGAATGGGTTTGACCGTTACGAGCGTGGCTATCGAGAGTGCGGGCAGAAGCAGAGTTACGGTAAACGAGCAGGCGATGCAGGTTTTTCGCGCTACCCCGAGACCTTGCGAACGCGCAGGGCCGACCGCATCTCTGAGTTCGCCGCCGGGGGCTTCGGATGGCTCTGCGGGAGCAGAAAACAGGTCGGTCGAAGCGCCATCGACTATGGGTTCCAGCTCTTGCCTCATTGCGTCCGTTCGGATAGTCCGTCATGCGAAGCCGATGCAATGTGCGCGACGGCTTCGCCCATTATAGCCGATGGCGCTTCGACAAGGCACGTTGCTCCGATGAACGCGCACGGACAAGACACGAGCCGAGCCGACACCCGACGAGACGGTGCTTGGGATGAGCCGAGCCGATACCCGACGCGAACCGAGGCGGCGCCTGCGCCTCGGTTCGCGCTGCAATCTCCTTGCGGGCGGGCGTTCGGTTGGGCCGTAGCGTCGACCGAACCGGTCGCTAGGCCGCGGCCTTCGCGCCCGCGTTGCCTCCGGCTTCAGCGCTGCGTAGGTTCAATCGCCCGACTGCGAGGCCGACGGCGAACAGCGCAATGGCGAATAGTGCGATGATGCCGATGTTTCCGAGAATCGGGAGCACGGTCTCGGGGGTGATTTCCGTGAGGTGGATTGCCTGCCCGATGGCTTCGGTGTACCAAGAGGTTGGGATGAACCGTGAAAGCGTCTGCACTTCGGGTGCGAGCAGATCGAGGCTGATCCAAGCTCCGCCGAGAAACGAGATCACCATGCCGGCGATGTTGCCGACGGCGTTGGCAACCATCTCGCTTGCGCCGATCTGCCCGAGAAAGAATCCGATCGAGAGCGGAACGAGCGAGAACACGAGTGCGGTCGCGAGTACGAGCGCGACGGCCGGCAGCGGCACGCCCCCGAGCGACGAGCCAAATGCAGCGAGGCCGATTCCGCAGGTGATCGCCCATACTGCAAGGGTGACGAGCAGGCAGGCCGCCGCTTTCTGCATGCCGAGGCGCAGGGTGCTTACCGGTGCGATAAGGTTGCGGCGGTGCACGTCGGTGCGGTTGAAAGCGCTCATGAGCAAACCGACGCATACGACGATGGCGGCCGTCATGGTGTAGGACCCCCATTGCAGGTAGAAAGCGAAGCGGTCAGCCGGTTTTGCCCCGTTCGGCGTCTGAACCGTTTCGACATCAGCCGATTCGGCGGCTGCTTGGTCGGCGCGTGCGAGCACCGAGGGTACCGAGGCATCCGGCTCGAGGGCTGCCGTTGCCCGCACGAGGCCCAGGTACTGGTTCACCTGCTCGTCGACCAGCGTTCCCGCCATCGTGCCGAAGCTGTACGTTGATTCGAGCGTCGGTTCGACGGCACCCGTGCGAGCAGCCTCGAGGTAGTCTTCGCCGTAACCTTGCGGGATGACGAGCAGATAGCGCACTTCGCCGGTAGCGACGGCGTCCTGCATGGCAAACGAGTCGTCGGCGACGTCAACGAGTTCCGCGGTTTCGCCAAGGTACGCTGTCAGGCTTTCGGAAAGCTCGCTCTGGTCGCGGTCGACCACGGCGATGGGCACCTTCGTGGCGGTGTAGCTTCCATCGTCGGCAACGCCCGAGTTGATGCTCGCCGAAATGAATACGCCCATGCAGCTCAGGAAGCCGACGTAGACGAGCAGGTACACGGGGTGGTTCAAAACGATGCGCAGGGCGGCTTTAAAGGCTTGCATAGCGCTGCCTCCTTACGAACAGAGCGGATACGGCGAACAGCACAACGGTCATGATGAGGAGGATGCCCGCCTTCTCGGCGAAGGGGACGAGCGAATCGTAGTAGTACAGGCTGTAGAACGCGTCGGTGACAACTTTTGCCGGATTGACGGCGGCGAGCACCGGGGCCTCGCGGGCGATCTGGTCGGCAAGATCCATGCACGGTTCGCCGTAGAGCCCCGCAAAGAGCGAGAGCAGGCACGTAAGGCCTGTGAGCAACCCTGTTTTCACGCCGAATCCCACTTTCGGAAGCGAACCGAGCAGGGTGCCGAGCGAAGTTGCGAACAGGGCGGCGACCGCAATGGCGACCACGCACATCCCCTCGCGGCCTGCAAAATCAACGCCTACGACGAACCTGATGAAGAGGAAGGCCACGAGAAGGCACGCAAACGAGATGGCCCAGCTTGCCGCCAAGGTGGCCACAAGCGTTTTGCCGCGGCTCGTCGCGCCGATCGCCCGGCGAGCACCGAGGGGCGTGAGGTTCGGCTGCGTTTCGCAGATGGCGAGCATGCCCACCTGTCCGCAGAAAAGCGCTGCCATGCCGAGAAGCGCATAGTAGTAGCGCACCGATTGGACGGGTGTTGAGTGCGTGAGCGATACCTGCACGGTGGCATTGCCGTGCGTGAGAGCCTCTTCGACAAGATCGGGGTCGGCCAGCGCAAGCGGGTTGTCTGCGGCGAGGGAGGCGAGCAGATCGGCGTTGCGCACGTAGGTGTTCATGACGGTGTCTAAGATGGTGCGCCCGATTTGCTCGACGCCGAGGCCTCCCGAATCGGGAGAGACGGCGAGTTTCGGGGTTCCGTCCGCTTCGACGGAAACGATGCCGATCACCTCGCCGGCCGTGAGCGCGTTTCGCGCTTCGTCGACGGTGGCGAACGTTCGGATATCGAGCAGCTGATCGTCGCCCTCTTCTCCCAATTCGTCGATGACGCTCGAGAAAGCCGTCGCCTCGTCGTAATGGGCGTCGGCAACCACGGCGGTTGCAACCGGATCGAACGCCGTCGCGTCATCGAGGTTCGCGAACATGAGCATGAACATGGTTGAAAGCAGGATGGGGAAGGCGAGCGACCATATGAAGAGCTCCCGCTTGCGCGTGAGCACCATGAGCGCTCCTTTGAATACGTTGAACATGGCTTTCTCCTAGTCCCTGAGCGCTTTGCCGGTGATCTCGAGGAACACGTCGTTCAAGGTCGGCGGCTCTGCGTAAATGCGCCCCGTGGCAACGCCCGCGGTGGCGAGCACGCCGAGCACATCGGAGACGTTGTGCGTTCCGTTGGTGCACGCTGCTTCGAGCGCCGTGCCGTCAAACGTTGCGCCGAGAACGTTCGGAAGCGCTCGCACCGTGCCGAGGAGCGCGTCGTCGAGGGCGTTCACTTCCACGCGAATGCGTTCGCCTGTTCCGATCATTGCTTTGAGTTCGTCGTTCGTTCCCGTTGCAAGCGCATGCCCCTGATCCATGATCATGATGCGCGTGCATATTTCTTCGACTTCCTCCATGTAGTGGCTCGTGTACACCACGGTCGATCCCTCGCGGTTCAAGCGCAAGATGCCCTCGAGGATGGAGTTTCGGCTTTGCGGGTCGACGGCTACGGTAGGCTCGTCGAAGAAGATGAGCTCGGGCTTGTGCGCGATGCCGCAAGCGATGTTCAGGCGGCGGAGCAGGCCGCCCGAGAGCTTGCGCGGGCGGAACTTCGTGTAGTCCTCGAGGCCGACGAACTCGATCGCCTCGTCGACGAGCGAGCGGCGCTTCTGCTTGTCCTCAACATAGAGCGCGCAGAAGTAATCGATGTTCTCGCGTACGGTCAGCTCTTCGAATACGGCGACGTTTTGGGGCACGATGCCGATCTTGCGTTTGAGGTCGTAGCGGGTGGGGGTCATCTTTTCCCCGAACAGTTTGATCTCGCCTTTGTCGTAGGTGAGCAGCTGCAGGATGCAGTTGATAGCGGTCGTCTTGCCGCTGCCGTTCGGCCCGAGCAGGCCGAACACTTCGCCTGGCTCGATATGGAGATCGAAATGATCCAAAGCGACCACTTCTTTGTAGCGCTTCACGAGGTTGTTGACATCGACGATATGCATGGGTCCTCCTGTTGTAGGTGTGATTCCATTGTCGGCTTTCCGTTGCGGCCCTGGAAGTGAGCGGTGTCATCGAACGACGTGACAAATGTCACGACTTTCTTGGCTGCGCCGTGCGGGCGCGCCGGCGTCCGACGTCGACGGTCGAGGCTTTTGCCTGATGAACGCTTCGCATGCGAGTACGGAAGAGCCATGGCCGCCTTGCAGCGGATGCTCGGCCTTGCGCCGCGCCGTCTATTCGCACGCCGTCCCGCTCCCGTTTCGGATACAATGGGCGCATGGAGAGGCTTCTGGATAAGACGATCGTGCTGGTGGGCTGCGTAGCGGTGATGTTCTTCATGCCGTTCGAGGCGGCGCAGGTGGTCGGCTTGTTAACGTCTCTTGCGATAAGCAGCCTGCACGAAGTGCCCGCTGTGCCCCGCGTGGTGCGCGCGGCGATGCTCGTCGCCTATTTGGCCGTCGCTCTTTTCGTCCATGACTTTTCCCTGTTCATACCTCTCATTGCTTACGATTGCATGCGCGCCGAGTCGTGGATCGTCCGTCTCTGCTGGGCGGTGAGCCCCCTTGTGGCCGCCGATGCGCTTCCCATTCCCGTGATCGTCTTCGTCTACGTCGCTTCGGGCGTGGCATGCATTCTGTCGTACCGCACGACCCAAAGGCTGCAGGAACGCACGCGGTTCCTCGCGCTGCGCGACGAACTGCATGAAGCGTCGATGGCGCTCGAGCTCAGGAACCGCGATCTACAAGAAAAGCAGGACTACGAGGTTACCCTTGCCACGCTCAACGAGCGGAGTCGCATTGCGCGCGAGATACACGACAACGTCGGGCACCTGCTGACGCGTTCGGTGCTGCAGGTCGAGGCGCTTCAGGTGGTGCATGCTGAAGACGGGCAGATCAAGAAAGAGCTTGAACAGGTCGGATCGACGTTACACGAGGCGCTCGATACGGTGAGGCGAAGCGTTCACGATCTGCATGACGAATCGCTCGATCTCCGTACTCAACTCACTTCCATTGCGGAAAGCGATCGCACCCTTTCCGTCGACCTCGATTTCAAGGCCGACGACGTGCCATCGGCGGTCGGGTACTGCTTCATCGCCATCGTGCGCGAATCGCTTGCCAATGCGGCCAAGCATTCCGACGCCGATTGCGTTCACGTCTCGGTGATCGAGTACCCTGCCTTTTGGCGTTTGACCGTGCACGACAACGGCGGCGCTTCGGATAAGCGACTCGCTTTCGATTCTTTTTCGGGAAAGGTGCCTGACGGCGAGGCGCGCAAAGGGCCCGGTATCGGGCTGCAGACGATGGAGGATCGCGCCCGCTCTCTTGGGGGCGTGTTCAGAACCGATTACGACAAGGGTTTTCGCATTTTCGTGACGATACCGAAGGAGACGGCATGAACGGCAGGGATACGGTGATTCGGGTCGCCATCGTGGACGACGACGAGTTCGTGCGATCGTCCCTTGCGACGATCCTTTCAGCTCAGAGCGATATCGAGGTGTGCGCAACCGGATCCGACGGGGCCGAGGCCGCGGCGCTGTTCTCCGAGTTCGCTCCCGATGTTCTGTTGATGGACATTCAGATGCCGGGCACGAACGGGCTTGCGGCGGCGAGGGGGATCCTTGCCGGCCATCCCGATGCGAAAGTCGTTTTCCTCACAACGTTCTCCGACGACGAGTACATCGTCGAGGCTTTGCGCATGGGTGCCCGCGGATACCTGATCAAGCAGGAAGTTGCGAACATCGCACCGGCGGTTCGCTCGGTCGTAGCGGGCCAAAGCGTACTCGGCGGCGAGGTCATCGGGAGGGTGGATACGCTGATGCGCGCCGAAGCGGGGGAAAAGAGCGGGTCGGATGCCGAAGACGCGGATGGGGATGTCGCAAAAACGCGCCGCGAAGCCGCGAAGGCGCACGGTCTTTCCGATCGCGAGTACGAGATCATCGAGCTTATCGCCCAGGGATTCGACAACAAGATGATAGCGGCCGAGCTGTTTATCGGCGAGGGAACGGTGCGCAACCACGTGAGCGCCATCCTTCAGAAACTCGATCTGAAGAACAGAACGCAGCTTGCCGTTTACTACTATCGGGATTTATCGAAAGCAGATGCTTAGAGGAGCTCTTTGAGGGCTTTCTCGGCCATTTCGCTCATGCGGGAATCAAGCTCGACGTACGCATCGAGAATCTTATCTCCCGCTTCGGTGAGCGTGCTGCCGTGGGCGCCGTCTCGATCGAGAAGCTGCACCCCAAGCGCCGCTTCGGTCTCCTTGATGATGCGCCAGGCTTTGCTGTACGCCATGCCCATGCCCTTTGCCGCTGCATTGAGCGAACCGGTCTCGCGAACGCCTAAGCATAGGTTCGCAATGCCTCGGCCGAACACCGAACCGCTTTCCGATGAGGGGTTTTCGATGCTCAGGCGAATGCCGGGCTTCAAAGCGCTCAGATCTGCCATAGGTTACCTGCCTATCCGGTCTTGGGCGGTTGTGCCGAGCGACGGGCTGGCTACCGCTGATCAAGAAACTTTACGATTGCCTGCTCGATGCTTTCAGGCGCACTGTCGATTATATCCGTAAACCTGATTTCCGTCTCGTCGAGATTCGCAAGGTTCGCCGGAATGTAATCGAGGCCGGTTTCTTTTGCGATAAGCTCGTTGAGTTCGCATCCGCTCAAGCAAGCCGCTTCTTCGGGAAGGGCGGCTCCCGGCGCGATGCCGTGGATGGCGCGGTAGACGCTTTCGCCGAACTTCGCCCAATGAGCCGTGCTCGCAATGAGCACCGGATTCTCGCCGCGAAGGTTCTGCGCTGCCTGGTAAGCCACCGCCGTATGCGGGTCGAGCAGGTAGTTGTGATGCTCGAAGACCTCTTTGATGGCGGCGAAGCAGGCGGCGCTGTCGATGGAATCGGCTGCAAAATCGCTGCGGAGCTTCGCGAAGGTTTCCTCGTCGATGCGGAAAGAGCGCTTATCGCGCAGGTCGGCCATCCACGAGCGAATGGCCTCGCCGCTGCGGCCCGTCATCTCGAAAAGCTGCCGCTCGAGGTTCGAGGACACGAGGATGTCCATCGAAGGCGAAGGCGTGAGCACGAATTCTCGTTCGGAGATGTCGTAGGTGCCGGTGTTGATGAAATCGGCGAGCACGCGGTTCTCGTTGCTCGCGCACAAGAGCATGTCGATCGGCGTACCGATCTGCTTGGCGTACCATGCGGCGAGGATGTTCCCGAAGTTGCCGGTGGGCACGCAGACGTCGATCGGCTGACCGGCGGCGACCTTGCCCGAGCCGACCAAGACGGCGTAGCTGGAAACGTAGTAGACGATCTGAGGCAGAAGCCTGCCCCAGTTGATGGAGTTGGCGCTCGAGAGGGCGATTTTCCGCTCTCCCATGAGGCTTTCGGCGAACGGGCCGTCGCCGAAGACGGCTTTCGCGCCGGTTTGGCAATCGTCGAAGTTGCCGCGTACCGCCCATACCATAACGTTGTCGCCCGACTGGGTGGCCATCTGCTTGTATTGGATGTCGCTTACGCCGCCGTGAGGGTACATGACGGCAATGTTCGTACCCGCTTGATCTTTGAAACCCTCGAGTGCGGCTTTGCCGGTGTCGCCCGAGGTGGCAACGAGGATGAGGAAATCGTTGTCGATAGTGCCGGCATCTTTGAGCGCGGCTGCGCTCGCCGAGAAGAAGCGGGGCAGGCACTGCAGCGCCATGTCTTTGAACGCGCTTGTGGGGCCGTGCCACAGTTCGAGCATATGCGTCGAGGCGTCGAGGGAGGTGATGGGGCAGATATCCTCGTCGTCGAAGTTCTCGCCGTATGTCTGGGCCATAAGCTCTTCGATCGTTTCGGCATCCAGGTCGATGTCGAAGGCCCGGTAGATGCGCGCAGCCCTCTGGGCATAGGGGAGCTCTGCCATCGAAACGATCTCGTCGAGCGTGAAGTGCGGCACGCTTTCGGGTACGTAGAGCCCGCCTCCCTCGGCTAGCCCGTTGACGACGGCTTCGGTGAAGGGGACGGGGGCGTCGCACAGCCCGCGCGTATCGATGTAGCGGTTCTGAGTCATCTGAGCATTCTTTCTGCCGGTGTCGAAAAGCCACATCAGTATACTATGCACCCAAATGAGCCGACTTGCGTAAGGAGGTTGATTTCATGCAATACGCATGAGGGCCGATGCGCTGCTCCATGCGGTGCCCGAAGCGCATTCTGCGCAACGTAGCAGGCTGTTCGACGGCGTGCGACGTTGCGCCGTTGCCTACTTCGGGTCGGCCCGCCCGCCCGCCGCGGGCTCTTCGCCTTCGACTTTGACCCAGGGGTTTTCCTTGCGCGCCTCGGCGATAAGCTCGTCGTTCGTCTTGAACAGCGCGCTTCCGATGACGCATACGACGGCGCACAGAAGGCCGCCGACGGGAAACGCGATCCAGCTCACGGCGAAGCCGCCGTGGCCGTTTCTGATGTATTCCTTGAGTTCGAACTTGTCGAAGCCACTCGATACGAAATCGCCCAAGCTCGGCAAGAAGCCCCATACCAAGAATACGATGACGGCGAGTATCATGATCGCGCCGCAGATGCAGCCGAGGATGTGGTCGCGCTTGAGCTCGGCTGCCGTTTTCGCACGGGGGTCGCCCGGCTTGACGGTGCCGTCTTTGGCGATGTAGGTGATCTCCGAGCGATCGTATTTTTCCTTCTGCATGCCCGCGTATACGAGTATGTAGACGGCGATTGCCAAAACAAACAGAAACGGTCCCATGAACAGATCGAAGTGGAACGTCGTGAAGCCGAGGTCGACGATGTCTCCGTGCTCGGGCGAAAAGCCGATAAGCGCTATGACGTCGAGCAGGATCAGTCCGACGCCGATGGCGATCATCGTCGTGAAGCGGCGACCGAACCGATCGAGCACGTCGGTCTCGTAGCGCGGGTCGATGCCGGCGTGCTTGCGTTTGAATTCGGTGTGGCCGAGTCCCGAGACGATGCCGATGACGGTCGCGATGATGATGAAGAAGAACATGACGACCGTCGAAAGGTTCGAGGGAAAGCCGCTCGCGTCGAGCATGATGAGCAGTCCGACGCCCAGTAAGACGAAAAACGGAATGGCGGCGATCGCTTTGCTATGGCGGTTCATGTGCACATCGTAGAGCTCGGTGTCGTGCACGTTGGCGATGCGCACGCTGCCGCGCATGAGATCGTCGAGGTTCGTGTTGTAGAGGTCGCACAGCATAAGAAGCTTGTCGGTCTCGGGGAAGTTGATGTTGGCTTCCCACTTCGAGATGGTCTGACGGGAAACGCCGAGCTGCTCGGCGAGGGCTTCCTGGGTGACACCGTAATGCTGGCGTATGTAGACGAGGTTGTCTGCAAAGCTCATGGGTTCGGGTCCTTTCGCGTTTGGTGGTATTGTATCCGATGCACGAGGTTCGCGGGCCCTGCGCACCTCGCTTCGGCGTTCCAAACGATACGGTTGCGCCGCCGCAACGCCCAGCAATCTGATGTTGCGTTTCGGTCTTTTTTTCGCGCGTTCAAGTTGCGGAGCTTCTGATCAGGCATTTTATAACGGATCAACCGATTGCTTCGTTTCGGTACGCGAAAGCCCCGAACGGGTTGCGAAGATCGTTTCCCGGTAAACGCCAGCGCTGTTCTAGGCTTAAGGCGGGTTTCGGCCCCGCGGTTGCCTGCTGTATTCCTCTTTCGGGTACGCCCTCGTTGTCCGCCAACCGCCTTCGTGCGACGGGTTTTTTTGCTCCCCGATGATTTCTGCTGGCAAAACGCCTGACGGGAAATCGTTCGGACGGCGAAAAGCGTGGAAAAGCTTCGCACGGAGGCGGTTGGCGGACATGGCCGTGCCCCGGAAGGGAGCCCACAGCGAATCGCGTGGTTTTCGCGCGGGTGTATCCGCCGTTTCCTCCATGACATGGCAACAGGTTTGTGCGACAATGATTTTGAAAGCAGACGACTCGCACGTAAGGTATCGATACACATGTCAGCCCAGTTCAACATTCTGGCGGCAAATCCTGCCGCCGTTGCTCTTTTGCAGCAAGATCTCGGCTTGCCGCATTTCGTAGCCGCTACGCTCGTTGCCCGCGGGATCGACACCCCCGCGGCCGCGCGGGAATTCCTCTCGCCCTCGCTTGAGCGCGACTGGCTCGATCCGTACACCATCCCCGGTTTGTCCGATGTAGCCGATGCGCTCGAAGCGTGCATTAAGCAAGACAAGCACATCATCGTGTTCGGCGATTTCGATCTCGACGGCATCTCGGCAACCGCCACGCTCACGCGGGGCCTACGCGATCTCGGCGGCCGCGTGACGCCGTTCATTCCGCTCAGGTTCGACGAGGGGTACGGTCTGTCGGCGGAGGCATTCGAGCGCATTAAAAAGCTCTCGCCCGATTTCATCGTCACCGTCGACTGCGGCATCGCCTCGAAGAACGAAGCGGAGCTCATTAAGGCAGCCGGCGTGGGCTTGGCGATCACCGATCACCACGAACCGGCCGATCTTGTTCCGCAAGGCGTGCCGGTGGCCGATCCGAAATGCGGACCCGATTGCCCGAGTTCGATTCTGGCGGGCGTGGGCGTCGCCCTCAAGCTCGTGCAGGTGCTCGGCGGGCGTTTGGGCAAGCCGCATCTGTGGCGCGAATACACCGATCTCGCCACGCTCGGCACCGTAGCAGATCTCATGCCGATGCTCTCGGAGAATCGCGCGCTTGTAGCCGACGGCCTCGCCCGCATGAACAAGGCTCCCAGGCCCTGCATTGCGGCGCTGCTCGCATCCGCAGGCGTTTCCGACAAGGAGCTCACCGCGACCAACATGAGCTTCTCGATCATCCCGAGGCTGAACGCGGCGGGGCGCATGGGCGACGCGCAGGCGGCCCTCGACCTTCTGCTCTCCGACGACTTCGAGGAGGCGAGCAGAAAAGCCGCCGAGCTCGAAACCATCAACGATACGCGCCGCACCATCGAGGCGGAGCTGTCCGAAATCGCGAAGGTGCAAGCCGCCGAGCTCTATCACGGGCAGCGCGCGCTCGTGGTGTCGGGCGACGGCTGGCACGAAGGCGTGAAGGGCATCGTGGCGAGCAGGCTCGTGAACACGTACGGCGTGCCGGCGCTCCTCTTCACAATCGATGGCGACGAGGCGCGCGGTTCGGGCCGCAGCGTAGGGCAGGTGAACCTGTTCAAGGCGGTCGAAGGTCTATCCGATCTGCTCATTCGCTTCGGTGGCCACGAAGCCGCCGTCGGCGTGACGCTTCCGGCCGACAAGCTTCCCGAATTCACCGAGCGTTTGTGCGCGCATCTCGACGAGCTTCCGCCCGACAGCTTCCACCCCCGCATCGAGATCGATGCGTGCGTCGATCTATCGGAGCTTACGCTCGAAAACGTGGCGGAGCTCTCTCGGCTTGCCCCCTTCGGGCAGGAGAATCCGGTTCCTCGCTACCTCGCCCGCGACGTTACGCTCGCGGGCTGTCGTGCGGTGGGGGCCGAGAAGAACCACTTCTCCTGCCAGCTTTCAGACGGCAAGCATACGGTTGCGGGCATCATGTTCCATTGCTCCGACCTCGAAACCCTCATGCACTGCGACAGCGTAGTCAACGCAGCGTTTGAGGTGCAGATAGACGAGTGGCGGGGCAGGCGTACGGTGAAAGCCATGCTCTCCTCGATTGCTCCCGCCCGCGCTTGCGCGGGACTCGAGGCGTGCCTCAATCCCGAAAACGTGAGCTTCGTCGGCGATCTGTACGCTACGAGCGATGCGGAGATATGCTCCGACTGCCAGGAAAGCGCCGAGGCGATCGAGGCGTACGAGGCCGAGCGCGAGAAGAACCGGCAGTTCTGGGAGCGGAAAGCCGCCGAGGACCCCGATGCGCTTCAGGCTGCCATCGTCCAGGCGCTTATCGGCGACGGCAGTTTGCACCAGTCGCAGCGCGAGGTGCTCGAGGCGCTCTCTCAGGGTGCATCCACGCTCGCCGTCATGGCGACGGGCCGCGGCAAATCGCTTACCTTCCAGGTCCATGCCGCCTGCGAGGCGTTGCTGCGAGGCGGGACGAGCCTGTTCGTGTACCCGTTGCGTGCGCTGATCGCCGATCAGGCGTTCCATATCAACGAGACGCTCGAAGCGTTCGGCATTGCGAGCGCGGTGCTCACCGGGGAGAACACGCCCGAGGAGCGCCGTCAGACGTTCGAGACCCTGAGCGAAGGTTCGTGCGACATCGTGCTCACGACGCCCGAGTTCCTCGCCTTCCATGCCGACGAGTTCGCCCGTGCGCGTCGCATCGGGTTCGTGGTGGTCGACGAAGCCCATCACATCGGCATGGCGAAAGCCGGCCAACGTGTTGCGTATGCGTCGATCGGGTCGTCGATCGCGAAGCTCGGCGAGCCTGTGGTACTCGCGCTCACGGCAACGGCGGATGCCGAGATGGCCGATGCCATCGTCTCGACGCTCGGCATCGAACGCACCGTTCTCGACGATACACGCCGCCGCAACCTCGAAGTCGACGATCAGCGCAACCTCAAGAATCGCGAGAGCTACCTTGCGAATCTCATCGCGAGCGGCGAGAAGACGGTCATCTACGTCAACTCGCGCGAGCAATCGGTCGCGCTTGCCCGTGCGCTGCGCAAGCTCGTTCCCCACATGGCGCCGCTCGTCGGGTTCTACAACGCGGGTTTGACCCGCGCCGACCGCAAGCGGATCGAAGAGCTGTTCAGAACCGATGCGCTCGCCGTGCTCGTGGCGACCTCCGCATTCGGCGAAGGCGTGAACATACCCAACATCCGGCATGTGGTGCTCTTCCACATGCCGTTCAACGAGATCGAGTTCAACCAGATGAGCGGCCGCGCGGGACGCGACGGCAGGCCGGCGGTTATCCATCTTCTGTACGGTCGCGGCGATGCGGCGATCAACGAGCAGATCCTGCGCGATACGACGCCCGATCACGACTGCCTCGCCCAGGTGTACCGCGAGTTGAGGCGCATGCAGAAGGAGAGCGCCGAAAAGTATTTCACCGCGAGCAACGCCGACCTTGCGGCCGTTGCGAGTGCTAACCAGCATGGTGCGGTGAGCCCGGCGTCGGCCGCGTGCGGCGTGACGGTGTTCCGGGAGCTCGGTCTTGTCGAAACTCACACCGCGTTCGTCTCGGGCGAATCGATGCGATCGATCCACGTGCGCGCCACCGACAGCAAAGTGGAGCTCACCGACAGCGTGAGGTACCGCGAGGGCCTCGGCGAACGCGAGATATTCCAATCTTTCAAGGAATGGGCTATAAAGAGCCAAAGAGAAAAACTGCACACGCGCGTATCGGGACCGATCCTCCCCGATCGCGCTAATCGATAGACAGGGGTGGTGCGCATGGAGCAATCCGAGCGGGGCGAAAGCCGCGCGGGTCGTGCCGCGGCGAGAGACGTCGTGGTGCCGACTACGATACATGCGGTTCCCGAAGGCGGCGAAAGCATAAGCGAAGCCGTCGGTTCGCCCGAAGAGCAACCCGAAAAGGGTAAGAGAAAGGCCCGCAAGACAAAAGAAGAGCTGATAGGCGAATCCGCCAAGACGGGAAAGGCGCACGCGGAGGAATCCGACGAAGAGCTTCTCGGCCGCGCTCGGGCAACCGAGAAGAGCTTCGCGCCCGAGGCGAAGGCTTCGCGCCCGCGTATCGAAACGCCCGAGATGCGGTTCTCCGAGCTGCAACGTCAGACGTCTGCCTACATGAACGAGCCCGATGAGGAGATGCTCGAGAAGGCGTTTCTGTTCGCGCGCGACGCCCATGCGGGGCAATGCCGCAAAAGTGGCGAGCCGTTCATCGCCCATCCGGTTGAGGTGGCCATCATCCTCGCCGATCTGCGCATGGACGTCGAGTCCATCTGCGCGGCGCTTTTGCACGATACCGTCGAGGATACCAAGGTGACAAGCGAGCAGGTGGCCGAGGAGTTCAATCCCCAGATCGCCCAGCTGGTCGACGGCGTGACCAAGATCACCCGCATCGAGGTGGAAAGCCTGTCCGACGAGCAGGCCCAGACCATTCGCAAGATGTTCGTCGCCATGAACAAGGATATCCGCGTCATCGTCATCAAGCTCGCCGACCGCCTGCACAACATGCGCACGCTCTCGGCGCTCAAGGAGGATCGCCGCATTTTCAAATCGCGCGAAACGCTTGAGATCTATGCGCCGATCGCGCATCGCCTCGGCATCAATTCCATCAAATGGGAGCTTGAGGATCTCGCGTTCTACTATCTGGAACCCAACAAGTTCAAGCAGGTTTCTCGCATGGTCACCGAAAGCCGCGAGGAGCGCGAGAACTACCTCGAGCAGATCATCGACATCCTGCACGAGGAGCTCGACAAGGTGGGCGTCCAGTCGCAGATCATGGGGCGCCCGAAGCACCTGTACTCGATCTACCAGAAGATGACGAAGAAGGGCAAGGGTTTCTCCGAGATATACGACCTCATCGCCGTGCGGGTGATTGTGAAGTCGGTGAAGGACTGCTACTCGGCGCTCGGCGCCGTGCATACGCTGTGGCATCCGATGCCGGGGCGTTTCAAAGATTACATTGCCATGCCGAAATTCAACATGTACCAGAGCCTCCACACGACGGTCATCGGCCCTGCCGGCCGTCCGCTCGAAGTGCAGATTCGCACCGAGGACATGCACCGGACGAGCGAATACGGCGTGGCTGCGCACTGGCGCTACAAGGAAAAGGGCGGCAAGGGCGATATGGGGCTCGACCAGCAGCTCGCCTGGCTGCGCCAAATGGTCGACTGGCAAGACGAGACGAAGGACTCGCGCGAGTTCCTCAAATCGCTCAAAGTCGACCTGGCTCCCAACGAGGTGTTCGTGTTCACGCCGAAGGGCGAGGTCATGAGTCTGCGTGCCGGATCGACGCCGGTCGATTTCGCCTATGCGATCCACACCGAAGTGGGCAACCACTGCGTGGGCGCAAAGGTCAACGGCTCCATCGTGCCTTTGACCTACGAACTGCAACTCGGTGATCGCGTGGAGATTCTCACCCAGAAGAGCGCAAGCCCCTCGCGCGACTGGCTCAACGTCGTCAAGACGCCGTCGGCGCGCAGCAAGATCCGCTCGTACTTTTCGCGGGTGAGCCGCTCCGACGACCTGCAGACTGGCCGCGATCGGCTGACGCGCGAGATGCGCAAGCACGGCCTTGGCATTTCAAGCGCTCAGAGCATGCGCGCTATCAAGACGGTGTCCGAGCATCTGGGCTACAACGATTCCGACGATATGCTCGTCCAGATCGGCACGGGCAAGGAAAGCGCCACCCATGTGGCCAATCGTCTGCTGAAGATCCTCGTCGACCGTGCCGAGAAGGATGCGGAGACGCCGGGCCTCGGATCGTCTGAGATATCGACAGGCAAGCTTCCGCCGATGCTCACCAGCGTGAAGCGCCCCAAGAAGCACGAGGCCCATACTTCCAACGGCATCGTGGTGAAGGGCATCGACGATGTGCTCGTGCGCTTGTCGCGCTGCTGCAACCCGGTGCCCGGAGACGACATCCTCGGGTTCGTCACGCGCGGGCGCGGCGTGTCGGTACATCGCGCCGATTGCCCGAACGCCGTGGATCTCATGCAGCATCCCGAGCGCATCATCGAAGTATCGTGGGAGAATGCGCCTACGCAGAACGCATCGTACAAGGTCGAGGTGTTCATCGAGGCGCTCGACCGCATGAACCTGCTGCGCGACGTAACGGTGATCCTCGCCGACATGGGAGCCAACGTGCTTTCGTGTACGACGGCATCCCATCGCGACGGCATGGTCGAGATGCGCTTTTTGTTCCAGGTATCCGATATCTCCTTCATCGATAAGATCACGACCAAGCTGCGCGGCGTCGAGGGCGTGTTCGACGCGCGGCGCATGCTGCCGGGCGAAACGTCCCGCAAGAAAGGGAAGTAACCATGTACAAGGTGAACAAGGGCTGCGTCGACATCGAGTTTCTCGTGCTGGGCATGCTTTCCAACAACACCTATCTCATCAGCGACGGCACGGCAACGCTGATTGTCGATCCGAGCTGCCATGCCGACGAGATTCTCGAGGCGTTGGGGAATCGCAAGCTCGATGTCATCGTTCTGACGCACGGCCACTACGATCACGTGGGGGCCGCAAACGAACTCAGGGAGGCGACGGGCGCAACCGTTATCGCCTCGGCCATCGATGCGCCGATGATCGAGAGCGGCAGTCCGGCGCTTGGCAGCGGCAGGAAGATGCCGCCGTGCCCGGTCGATTCCAAAGTCGAGGACGGGGACATCGTCGAGATCGGCTCCATGGCGTGGAAGGTTGTTCTGACGCCCGGTCACACCAAAGGGAGTATGTGCCTGTTCATCGATCCGCGGTTCGGAAACAATCCCGAAGGAAGCCCCGTGCTCATCTCGGGCGACACGCTGTTCTGCGCTTCGATCGGCAGAACCGATTTCGAGGGCGGCAGCATGGACGATATGCGCGCATCGCTCAAACGGCTCGCCGTCCTTCCCGACGAGACGCTCGTATTGCCGGGTCACAACGATCTTACGACGATCGGCGCCGAGCGCAGGCGTGTGTTCGCCCAGTTCGCATAGACGATTCAGCCATGATTGCGAAGCCGGTCTCCGTCTGGGGTTCCGGCTTCTTTTTATTTCGGCAGACGGTTCCATGCGACGTGCAGGGCTTGCGGACTGCCTGAATGGCACCGCATGCTCCCGCGTAACGCAAACCGAAGCGGTCATCGACTTTACGAGAATTTTACACAACAGGCTGTATTCCCTCGAAAAAGCGGGGTGCGCGGCCTTTTCCTTTGTTAAATATACGTTAAACTAATGCCTTGTCTGCGCTGTGCGCAGATGCGATTACGGCATCGTCGGAAGGTCATACGTGGTCATTGAATGGGGAGTATTCCTCACCGAGCTCATGTCCAACCCCGCCTTGGTGGCGGTAACCCTTTTGAACATCGGCGTCATCGTTGTCAACGGCGCTACCGATGCTCCCAACGCCATTGCGACGGTCGTCGGCACGCGGTGCATGTCGGCGAAAGCAGCCATCATCATGGCTGCGGTCTGCAACTTCTTCGGTCTGCTTGTCATTACGCTCGTGTCGTCGGCGGTTGCCAACACCATCTTCCATATGGTCGATTTCGGCGGCGATCACCATTCGGCGCTCATTGCGCTCATGGCGGCCATGGTCGCCATTATCGTATGGGGTGCCGTGGCGTGGTTCTTCGGCATTCCGACAAGCCAGAGCCACTCGCTTATTGCGGGATTGACCGGCGCCGCTATCGCGCTTCAGGGCGGTCTGTCGGGCATCAACGGGGCGGAATGGATGAAGGTCATCTACGGCATCCTGCTCTCGACGTTCATGGGATTCGGGCTCGGCTGGTTGTGCGCGAAGGTTATCGCGAAGTGTTGTTCGGGGGCCGATCGGCAGAAATCCGATCACGTGTTCAAGTGGGCCCAGATCGCGGCAGGGGCGGGCGTCGCTTTCATGCACGGAGCGCAGGACGGCCAGAAGTTCATGGGCGTGTTCGTGCTCGCCATCACGCTGGCCACTGGCATCGGTCAGGCCGATCAGATGATCCTGCCCGTGTGGCTCATGATATTCTGCGCGCTCAACATGGGTCTCGGTACCGCGATCGGCGGCAAGAAGATCATCAAGAGCGTTGGCCTCGACATGGTCAAGATGGAGAAGTACCAGGGCTTCGCCGCGAGCTTTGCCGCGACGATCTGCCTCATCATATCGACGTTCGGCGGTCTGCCGGTTTCCACGACGCACACCAAGACCACGGCCATCATGGGCGTGGGCGCTGCCAAGCGCAAGAGCGCGGTCAAGTGGGGTGTGGCAGTCGACATGGTCAAAACATGGGTTCTGACGTTTCCGGGATGCGGCCTTCTAGGGTTCATCGTCGCCAAGCTATTCCTCATGATTGTGTAAGGAGCAGGTAATGGGCAAGAAGAAGAACAAGAAATTCGACTACTTCGAAGCGTTCGAGCGCCAGACGGCGCTTGCGGTGAAGGAGTCGGAACTCCTTATCGAAGCCATCGAGAACTTCACGACGGCGGAGGCCATCAAGGACATCATGCCGCGCGCTCAGGACATCGAGCATGAGGGCGACGAGATCAGCCACGACATGTACACGGCAATCGCCACCGACTTCATCACGCCGATCGAGCGTGAAGACATCATCTCGCTCACCCAATACCTCGACGATATCGTCGACTACATCGAAGATGTGCTCCAGCGCTTCTACATGTACGACATCCACTTCATGCACGACCGTGCGCTCGAGTTCGCCCAGCTCATCAATAAGAGCTGCAAAGCGCTCGATCATGCGATGGAGGATTTCCGCGACTTCAAGAAATCCAAGACGTTCAAGCAGTCCATCATCGACGTGAACAGCTACGAGGAGGAAGCCGACGAGTTCTATATGGCAACCATCCGCGAACTGCACACGAAGGACCGCGACAACGCCCTGCGCGTGCTCATCTGGTCGCAGGTGTTCGCCCGCATGGAGAAGGTTACCGATGCCTGCGAGCATGCGGCCGATACCATGCGTACGATCATGCTCAAGAACTCGTAAGGATCGCTTTCGCTCGGCAGCGGTCGGTCCGCCGAGCCGCTCGGAAGCCGTTCACCGTTCGACCCGGAATTCGGCTATGCGCCGCGTTTCGGGTCGTTTGCTTTGCGAGGCTCGGGCGTTTGCGGCTCGAAGGGGTCTTTCGGCTTGGCGGGGGCCTCGTCGCGGATCTCGGAGAGGTCCTTGACGAAGATGCGATCGCTCGGATCGCTCGGCTGCACCGGTTGGTCGGGATTCGCTCGGTGCTTTCGCAACCGTATGAGCCGACCGCTCTTCTGCAGCTCCTTTTCCTTCTCGCGTTCGATCTTGCCCTTCGGCGGCCTGACGCGGCGCGCTACGCTCTTGACGGGGCGCGAGACGGCTCTCGTGACGACATCGGAGTAATCGCGCGGCGGCGAAGTGCGCCATCCGAAGAACAGCGACGCATAGCGAAGGATGAGCACGAGGGCCACGCAGGCGAAAGGCGCCCACTGTTCGAGCAGGTTGTTTAGCGCAGCCATCTGTTCGGGTAGGTGGTTCTGCTTCATGAGCGCGAAGGCGGTGGCTCCGACGAGTGCGGCCGAACCGTAGAGGGTGCCCGCTTGGAATGCTTCGGGTTCTCGATTCATGAACACGTCGCGCATGATGCCGCCGCCCACAGCGGTTACGGTGCCGAGGATGATCGAAGGAATGATGTCGAGGCCTGCCGAAAGTCCCTTGCCCACGCTGATGACCGCCCAGAGGGCGACCGAGATGTTGTCGAGCAGATCGACGATGGGGTCGAGGTAGGTGGCGAGCTTGCCGAAGTAGAACACGACGACGCCTGCGATGGCGCAGGCGAGAATCAGCGTCGGTTTCTGGAACGCGTAGATGCCGTAATTCTGGAGCAGCACATCGCGGATCACGCCGCCGAGCAGGCCGCAAGTGCAGGCGATGCAGACGGTGCCGAAGATGTCGTAGCGGGCGCGCACGGCGCTCATGGCACCGGAGATGCCACCGGTCAGCGCGGCGGCGAGTTCAAGCCAAAATGGTACGGCAAGGACTGGCTCGAACATGGCGCTACTCGTCGTCTACGACGACGAGCGTTGCGTTTGTCGGTTCGCCCGAGAAATCGAGGTCGCCTGTGATTCTGCGGGCAGCTTCGAGATCGAAATCCTTCGAGGCGAACGACGCGATGTTGGACTTCGCCTTTTCTTGGGCGTCGGCGAATATCTCCCAGAATCCGAGATCGCTCTCCTCCCCGGTGAAGGGGTTTTTCCAGACGGCGCGCTCGTGGTTGCCGAACTGGCTTTCCGTAATCTCGATGGGGCGGTGGCTCATCGAGCGGTAGAACGAATAGGGGCGGACGAGCTCCTCGACGCGGCTGATGACGGCGCGTAAGCTTCCGGTCGGCGAGTAGAAGAGGCCCTGGATGAAACGGAAGTTGCGCACGGCGGTGGCGAACATATCCGAAGGTATGAACAGACCGTACACGGTCATGGCAACAAAGGCGTACATCTTCGAGATCGCATCGAGTACGAAATCGCTTGCCTTGAGGATTTCAACCGAGGGGTTGAACGAAGCGATGGTCTGATGGCGAACCGTGAAAAGGGCCATCTCGTCGAATTCGCTTTCGATCGTGCCGTGGACCTCGTGGCCGTCGTCGCGGGAAAGGCCGTCGACGCCCGCATCGCAGACCGCGTACTCTTGGGCGAATACGAGGGGATGCATCGACGAATCGAGCGTGTAGTGGCAGAGAAAGCCGAGCGCATAGGCGCGTCCGATGGGCGCTTCGTCTTCGGCGAGCACCGAAAGCGAATCTTTGAAGGCGGCTATGAGTTCGGTGGGCTTGACGTTGTGCATGGTGGAGCCGAGCTGATGAAACTCGCGTAGGCTCGGGCTTATCACTGTATAGAACAGGGGGTCGGGCCCCTGGTTGCCTAAAAGAAACGCCTCGTACTCGTCGCGCGTCTCGCCGATCGACGCATGAAGCTCATGGTAGACATCCTGACCGAACAGGTCGTGGGTTATGATGGCCGGCATGAATCGCCTCGCATTCTTGTCATTTATTTTACTGAAGCGCCGCTTCCCATCATATACAATTGGAGTACAGTTGAAAACGTACACGTTACGCTCTTGTTGAAAGGATCATACGTGGCCAGACTAAAACTGACCAAGCAGGAGAAAAGCTGGGTTTTGTACGATGTGGGAAACTCAGCTTTTGTCTTGCTTGCAACGGCGCTCATCCCCGTGTACTTCCAGACGCTCGCCGAGCCGGGCTCGTCGGTGGTGGTGGCGTGGGGCTATGCGGAAACGATCGCCTCGCTGCTGCTCGCGCTGCTCATGCCGATTCTCGGCAGCATCGCCGATCTGAAAGGCAACAAGAAGAAGTTCTTCGTCGGCTGCGTGGGCACCGGCGCCGTCGCGCTCGCTGCGCTCGGACTTCCGACTACGGCTCTTCCGTTCTTGATCGTATACGTGGTGGCTTCCGTCATGCTCAACGGCTCGATGGTGTTCTACGATGCGTTCCTCGTCGATGCGGCGGCAACCGATGATCGCTACGACGAGGTTTCGTCGCTGGGTTACGCGTGGGGCTACATCGGTTCGTGCGTGCCGTTCATCCTCTCGTTGGCCATCGTGCTTGGGGGAGGAGCCGTCGGCATCGATATGGCGCTCGGCATGAAGATTGCGTTTCTGATCACGGCCGCGTGGTGGGTGGCATTCAGCATTCCGCTTATCAGGAACGTCCATCAGACCCATTTCAAGGAGCGTACCGCCCATATCATCAAGGATACGTTCTCGGGGCTGGTCTCGACGCTCAAAAAGATTGTGAAAGACAGGAAACTGCGTCTGTTCATGCTCGCGTTCTTCTTCTATATCGACGGCGTGCATACCATCATCAAGATGTCGACGAGCTACGGCACCGATTTGGGCATCGATTCCACCCAGCTCGTGCTTGCGCTGCTCGTCACGCAGTTCGTCGCCTTCCCCTCGGCGATCGCCTACGGAAGGCTTGCGGGCAAGGTGGGAACGAAACGCATGCTGCTCGTCGGCGTGTTCGCGTATCTGTGCATCACGCTGTTCGCGGCGTTCTTTCTTACGAGCGCCGTCGAGTTCTGGATCCTCGCAATCTGCGTGGGCCTGTTCCAAGGCGGTATCCAAGCGCTTTCGCGCTCGGAGTTCGGCAAGCTCATCCCCAAGGAGCACGCCAACGAGTACTACGGGTTCTTCGATATTTTCGGCAAGTACGCCGCCATCATGGGTACGCTGCTTGTCTCGGTGTTCACGCAGCTGACGGGTAATCCCTCGATCGGTGTTCTCTCGATCGCGGTGCTGTTCGTGGTGGGCTTCATCCTTTTGTGGAGGATGCCGGAGGCGGGGAAGTAGCCAATCGGGTTCGCTTCCCTTGACGGGGCAAGGGTCTTGAGTTCATCTAGCGCGCAACAAAAAACGTTGCTTTTTTAAAAAGCAACAAAAAACGTTGCTTTTCTTGTAAACAACGTTTTTTGTTGCTATAGTAGGAAACGTACACGGCTATGTTGCGAAGGACCCATGAAACCTTACTTTGTTCTTATTGCAGATGTTAAGAAGTCGAAGAAGTATACTTCGGACGCGCGCGGTCGGTTGCAAGGGCTCCTTTCTGCTTCTCTCGACTATCTCAACATCCTTTACTCCTATGGAATCGAGAAGCGAGTCGTTTTCAGCGGTGGCGATGAAATACAAGGCTTGTTTCGCGACCCCCTGACGCCGTTTCTGTATTATCGAATGCTTACGTTCATACTCGGGGCGAAAACCATCCGGGGTGGCATTGGCTTTGGCGATTGGAGCGTGCGCGTTGAAGGCGAGAGCTCGCCTAGCCAGGATGGCTCCGCTTACCACCATGCACGGCGCGCACTCGACGAAGCAAAATCGAATAAACCGTACGACGTCGTGTTTGTTGGCGATGGGCGCATCGACGAGTATCTGACGGTCCTTATGGACCATTCGATTGGTATGAGCGAGATGCGAACATCTGCGCAAAACGATACAGCGCTGATAATCGAGATGATGTTTCCTCTCGTCGGTGCTTCTCCCAACGACGAGGCGTTTTTCGGGACGGATCGAGTGCGCGACATCGAGCGCAGCCTCGCGAACCTACTTGATCTTCGCGAATCGATGAGCCGCAAGTCGCAGGCGAAGCCCGGTCTCATGCAGGGTATAACGGAAACGGCTCGTATGATTGACTCGCTTACTTTTCATCCTGTTGCAATTGAGCCGATTGGGGATGCGCATAGATGTCCGTCGTTTCCCAACGGTAAGGATATACAAGGAGTCTCTTCTATCCTTTCGAATCTGACGGGAATGACGAGGCAGGGAATCGATCGCCAGCTTGCTTCGAGCAGGGTCGTCCAGGAGCGCAATGCAGTTGTAGCTTATGCCTATTCCCTCAAGCTATCGATAGAGTGGTGAGATGCTGTGGGCTTTGGAATTGCGCTTGCTGTCATACTCGCCGGACATGTTGCCGCGGATTTCTACGTGCAAACCAATACGGTTGCGCAGGGGAAGCAGGATAGGCGGAGCCTGCTGGTTGTCCACTGCATTGCATACGGGCTGTGCCTTACTCTCTTCTCCGCCCTTGTTTTCCCAGCAGAAGCTTTCCTGATCGCAGGTCTCCTCTTTTTTGTTACCCATGCAGCCCTGGATTTTCTAAAGGTCGAGCTGGAAAAGCGGAAGATCCTGTCATCTTTCAAGCTGTTCTCCATCGATCAGGTCTGTCACGTAATCGTGTGCTTCGGCGCCGTACTTTGCTTTTACTCGGACCAGTCGGCCGACGGGCTCCTCTCGTGGGCGCGGGACCTTGTTGGGTCTGAAGCGCTCTCCGCTATGCTGTCTATTGCGTTGGCTCTTCTCGTATCGTGGCGACCCGCATCGATTGCCATCCAGCATCTGTTGAGCTCGGTCCGGAAAGACGGAGAATGCGGCGTTTCTGCCGAGGATGATGCATGCGCCGCGGAACAGCGTGCCGGGAGATGGATCGGCGTGCTCGAGCGCACTATCGTAGTCGTCTTGACCATGTACGGTCAGTTCGGAGCCATCGCGTTCGTTCTTACGGCGAAAAGCATCGCCCGGTTCAACAAGCTGAGCGAGGACAAGGACTTTGCGGAGTGCTATCTGGTAGGCACGTTGGCCAGCTCGGCTATAGCCATCCTGGCAACCTTGTTCTTCCAAAACATGGTTACATGGCAGATGCCCTGAGTTTGGATTGCTCGATGGTTAGTGGATGGGTTGCCCGCTCGCCTTGATGATTGTTCGGTAATCAAGCGCCCTCGCACGATTGGCTGGCGCTCTTTTGCTATAGTGTAAGATCGTTGGCTCGTTATTCAGAAAGACAGAGATATGTCGCTCATTGTTGCAAAATTCGGCGGAACCTCGGTTGCATCGCCGGAGCGCATCCAGATGGTTGCGAAGCGCCTCATCGCAAGCAAACAGGCCGGCAACCAGGTTGTTGCCGTCGTTTCGGCGATGGGCAAGACCACCGACGAGCTGGTGGGCTTGGCGCGGGCGCTCAACACCGACCCCCCGGCTCGCGAGATGGACCGGCTCCTCTCGACGGGCGAGCAGGTATCCATGACGCTGCTGGCCATGGCCATCGAAGCCCGCGGCTACCGTGCCATGAGCTTCACCGGCAGGCAGGCGGGCATCGAGACCGATTGCATCCACGCGCGCGCCAAGATTAGCTGCATCCACGCCGACCGCATCAAAGAAGCGCTCGACGAAGGATTCATTCCCGTGGTCGCGGGCTTTCAGGGTATCGATGGAAACGGCGACATCACCACGCTCGGGCGCGGTGGCTCCGATACGACTGCGGTGGCCGTGGCATGGGGCATCGGCGCCGACGTGTGCGAGATATACTCCGACGTCGACGGCGTGTACACGGCTGATCCCCGCGTGGCGCCGCGCGCTAAGAAGCTCGACGAGATCAACTACGACGACATGCTCGAGCTCTCGAGCGCGGGTGCGGGCGTGCTGCAGATGCGCGCGGTCGAGTTCGCACGCAAGTTCAACGTGATCATCCATTCCCGTTCTGCGTTTTCGGATTCGACGGGAACGTTCATCAAGGAGGCGACATCTTCCATGGAAGAAGCGGTTATCACCGGCATCGCACACGATACGTCCGAGGTCAAGGTGACCATCCGCGGCGTTCCCGATATGTCCGGCGTTGCGGCGAAGGTGTTCTCGGCACTGGCGGGCAATTCGGTCAACACCGACATGATCATCCAGAACATCTCGCAGGACGGCATCACCGACATCAGCTTCACGTGTCCTGGGGCCGATCTGCCCCGAGCGAAGGAAACGCTCGAGCGTATCGTCGGCGAGATCAGCGCGCGGGAATTTTTGGTGGACGACGACATCGCGAAGGTGAGCCTGGTGGGCACCGGCATGAAGTCGAGCCCCGGTGTCGCTGCGCGCGCGTTCACGACGCTTGGGGAGAACCAGATCAACATACTTGCGATCTCCACGTCGCCGATCCGTCTGTCCATGGTGGTCGATGCCGCTCAAGCCGCCGCCGCCGTGCAGTGCTTGCACAGCGCCTTCGGCCTCGATTCGGACAGCGTGTTCGAGGAGACGCAGCTATCGGCCGAGGAGATAGCGGCTAAGATGCAAAAAGGCCGCTAGCGGATTTTCGCAGGCAGAGGCACGTAAACCGGAATACGCGGCTTGCCGTGCAGATGAGGAGTAGATGAGATGGCTTGGAACAAAGTGATGCCGGCGAACCCCGTGGTCGCCATTGCGGGTGCAACCGGGGCGGTCGGGCAGGAATTCATGCAGGTGCTGCACGACCTCGATTTTCCCGCGTCCGAAGTGCGCGCGCTTGCTTCGGCGCGTTCGGCGGGCAAGAAGATCGAGTTTGCCGGATGCGGGCAGGTTCCCGCCGGTGAACTCACCGTGCAGGAGATGACCTCCGAATCGTT
The DNA here is from genome assembly GCF_022845715.1 of Raoultibacter timonensis. Taxonomy (NCBI): domain Bacteria; kingdom Bacillati; phylum Actinomycetota; class Coriobacteriia; order Eggerthellales; family Eggerthellaceae; genus Raoultibacter; species Raoultibacter timonensis. The sequence continues at coordinate 3,389,487 of NZ_AP025564.1, read as the reverse complement.
TAAGGATGTGGACATCGCTCTGTTTTCGTGCGGAGCAGGCATTTCGAAGGAGATGCGCGAGGCCGTCGTTGCCTCGGGTGCCGTGATGATCGATAATTCGAGCGCGTTTCGCATGGATGCGGACGTGCCGCTCGTGGTACCCGAGGTGAACCCGGGCGATGTATCGTGGCATTCGGGCGTCATCGCGAACCCGAACTGCTCGACCATTCAGATGGTGGTCGCCTTGAAGCCGCTCTACGACATCGCGCCCATCAAGCGCGTGGTCGTATCGACCTATCAGGCGGCAAGCGGCGGCGGTGCTCCTGCGATGGAGGAGCTGTACGGTCAAACCAAGGATTTCCTCAACGGGGACGAACTCAAGGTCGAGGTGTTCCAGCACCGTATCGCCTTCAACTGCATACCCCATATCGACGTGTTCCTCGAAGACGATTCCACCAAAGAAGAGTGGAAGATGGTCGTCGAGACGAAGAAGATCATGGGCGACGAGAACATCGCCGTGGCGGCGACGTGCGTGCGCGTGCCGGTGCTGCGCTGCCATGCCGAATCCGTGAACGTCGAATTCACCGGCGAGGTGAGCGTCGAGGCAGCCCGCAAGGCGTTTGAGGCGTTCGAGGGCATTACGCTCATGGACGATTGCTCGTCGAACATCTATCCGATGCCCGGGCTTCTCGCCGGTACGAACGATACGTACATCGGCCGTTTGCGCAAGGACTCCACCGTCGAGCACGGACTTGCCATGTGGATCGTGGCCGACCAGATTCGCAAGGGCGCCGCCCTTAACGCGGTGCAGATCGCGCAGTTGCTGCTGCCGTAGACCCCTTGCCTTTACGCTTTTGACGATCCGAGCCCGCCCGATGGCGGGCTCGCGTGCGCTATTGCGGCTTTCCGAAGTGAAAATCGTCGTTTTCGGGCGAGAATACCAGCATGGCGAAGAGGAATGCGCCGCAGAGCACGACGAACAATCCCAGTACCGCTCCAATTGCTGCCACCATAGTTGCCTCCTTCGCTTTGCATCAATCATAGAGTTTCGGATGTAAGCGGGGCCTTAAGGTTCTGCGCCACGGCATTAGGGACGCATTAAGATTTTGAATCGACGGGCTGCTGCGGCTCTTTTCGAAACGCGGTTTGCGGAAGCCGAGGCCAACGCGACGGGCCCGCGCAAAGGAGGTTCCGAGGTCGGTTCGCTTTCGGCGGTGTTCCGGCGCGGGCGTACGTTCGGTTACGTAATCATGTGCAAACCGTGTACGGGAAAATCACCTGCTTTTTCGTCCTCTATACTGGTGTGATTACGGCAAAGGAGGTGCGATGGACAAGAAGCTCGAAGGCCTTTCTTCTTCGGATGTTGCTGCACGCGTTGCGCGCGGTCAGGTCAATGTCGATGCATCGGTTAAGACGCGCTCGATCAAGCAGATCGTCGTGTCCAACGTATGTACGTTGTTCAACGCAATAAACCTCATTCTGGCCTGCTTCGTTTTCATCACCGGCTCCTATAAGAACATGCTGTTCATGATCGTCATCGTGTGCAACACGGCGATCGGCATCATCCAGGAGGTCCGTTCCAAGCGCACGACCGATCGCTTGAGCATCATTGCCAGTTCGAAAGTCGATGTGATGCGCGATGGCGCGCGCCAGGAGATTTCCGTCGACGAGGTGGTGCTCGGAGACATCATCGTGCTTGGGCGCGGCGATCAGGTTCCTTCCGACTCGGTGGTTGTGCACGGCACGTGCGATGTGAACGAGAGCCTGTTGACAGGCGAGAGCAAGCTCGTGCGAAAAGAGGCCGGCTCCGAACTCATGAGCGGAAGCTTCGTCAATGCGGGTACGGTGTACGCCCAGGTAACGCATGTCGGCGCCGACAACTACGCGGCTAAGATCAGCGCGGAGGCCAAGGAACACAAGGCCGTCAATTCCGAAATCATGAACAGCCTGAACGGCATCATCCGATTCGTGAGCATCATCATCTTCCCGCTCGGCGCGATACTCTTCGCGCGCGAGTACTTCACGGGCGCCTATATCGAGCTCAACGACGCCATCCTCTCGTCGGTTGCGGCGCTCGTGGGCATGATTCCCGAAGGCCTCATCCTGCTCACTTCGACGGTGCTCGCGGTGGCGGTTGTGCGCCTCTCGCGCAGCAAGGTGTTGGTCCAGCAGCTGTACTGCATCGAGACGCTTGCGCGCGTCGATACGCTGTGCCTCGATAAGACCGGCACGATCACGACCGGCAAGATGGAGGTCGATCGGGTGGTGACGCTCGGCGATTGCGACGAGGGCGAAGCCGACGGCGCATTCTATTCGATTGCGGATGCAGACGAAGATCCGAACGAAACGGCGCAGGCCATCATCGATTACTACCAGGACGTCATTCCGCAGCCAGGAGCTGTGCGCCATTCCCGGAGACGCACGAAGCCATCCGACCGATCCGTGAAAAAGTACGGCATCGAACGCGTTATCCCGTTCTCCTCCGACAAGAAATGGTCGGGCGCGGTGTTCGAGGGCGGAGCGAGCTACGTGATGGGGGCCGCTCAGTTCGTGCTCGGCAAAGACTACGCGACGGTCAAGAACCGGGTCGAAGAGCTCGCGCAAAACGCCCGCGTTATGGTGCTTGCCCGTGTCGATGGATTCGACGACGAGGGGAGGATCGCGGGCAGGCCCCAGCCGCTTGCGCTCATCGCCATCAAGGATCAGATCCGTTCGACGGCTGCTCAGACGATACAGTACTTCATCGAACAGGGTGTCGATCTCAAAGTCATTTCGGGAGACGATCCCCGTACCGTATCGGGAATCGCGCAGATCGTCGGCATCCCCCATGCGGATGCGTACGTGGATGCGACGACGCTTCTTTCCGACGCGGCGCTCGAAAACGCTGCAACCTGCTATCAGGTGTTCGGCCGCGTGACACCCGAGCAGAAGAAGAAGCTCGTGCTCGCGCTCCAGAAAGAGGGCCATACCGTAGCGATGACCGGCGACGGCGTGAACGATGTGCTCGCGCTCAAGGCTTCCGATTGCTCGGTGGCGATGGCCGCCGGGTCGGACGCCGCACGCAACGTTGCCCAGCTGGTGCTCGTGAACAACGACTTCGCCTCGATGCCGAAGGTGGTGGCCGAGGGCAGGCGGGCCATCAACAATTTGCAGCGCTCGGCTTCGCTCTTCCTCGTGAAGACGGTGCTCTCGATGGTGCTCGCGGTATGCTTCATCATCCTGCCGTGGCAGTATCCGTTCCAGCCCATTCAGATGACGCTCATCTCGGCGTTCACGATCGGATTGCCTTCGTTCGTGCTTGCGCTCGAGCCGAATAAGGATCGCATCAAAGGCAAATTTCTCGTCAACGTGATCGTGCGATCGCTGCCGGGCTCGATAACGGCGATCCTGGCCGTGCTCGGTCTCAACATCGTTTCCTATACGACGCTCGGGCTCGACTACGCACAGGTGTCGACCATGTGCGTGCTCGTTACGGCGTGGGTGGGGCTGCTGCTCATCGTACGCCTGTCGTTTCCCTTCACGCCCATCAGGGCTGCTCTTATCGTCGTCGTGATAGGCGGTGTAATACTCGGCTCGACGGTGTTTCCAAGCCTGTTCGGCATCGAGCCGTTCACCCAATCGATGGTCGTGGCGTTCGCGGTGGCCGCCGCAATCGCCGTGCCGGTGTTCAACCTGCTGTACCAGGCGTTCGGGTCATGGCATGCGAAGCGCCAGGAAGAGCTGGTGTAGGACGTGCTGCATGAAGGCTGCCAGAGTAAAACGGCTGTAGCGCAGGCAGTGCGCCCGTGAAGAAGATCCGCCTCGATACGCTGTTGGTCGAACAGGGCTATTTTCCCGATGTCGACGCCGCACTGCGCGCCGTGCTCGCCCACGAGGTCAAGGTCGACGACGTGTATGCGACGAGCGCCGCTGTGCGCGTTTCTCCCGATGCCGATGTGGTTATAAAGAACCGCAGGCGATTCGTTTCGCGTGGGGGGCATAAGCTCCAGGGGGCGCTCGACGCGTTCTCACAGGATGTGCGGGGTTTGCGCTGCATCGATATCGGATCGTCGACGGGGGGATTCGCCGACTGCTTGCTGCAGGCGGGCGCAAAAAGCGTCGCGTGCGTGGATGTGAACTACGGGCAGCTGGCTTGGTCGCTGCGGCAGGACCCTCGGGTTGCGGTGTTCGAGCGAACGAATATCAAGCTCGCCGACCCCTCGACGCTCGAGGCGCCGTTCGATGTACTGGTTGCGGATTTGAGCTTCATCGGCTTAGCGCAACTGGCGCCGGTGTTCGCCAGCCTTTCCGATCGGGGGTCGGTTTTTCTGGGGCTCGTGAAGCCCCAGTTCGAATCGAAGCCGGGCGAAACCGAAGGTGGCGTCGTCCGCGACGAAGCGGTGCGCGAGCGCGTGGTTGCCGAGGTTCGGGAGGCGCTCGCTGCTGCGGGGTTCGATCCGGCAGGGGTGGTCGAATCTCCCATTACGGGTCCTGAGGGCAATATCGAATACCTGGTGAGAGCGGTGTATCGGGGTGATGGAGCCGAGCGCGCCGGCGTTTCCCGCGGTTGCGATGCGACGGAGCGGGCCGCGTCGAGCGGCTCGTTCACCGAGTCGCACGACGGTGTTTCAAACGAGAAGCAAGGGAGCGGCTCATGAGCGTGATCGGCAACATCCTCTGGTTTGTTTTCGCAGGGCTTTGGCAGGGACTGAGTTGGATCCTCGTTGGATGCCTCTGGTGCATCACCATCGTGGGAATTCCCGGCGGCCTTCAGTGCTTCAAGATGGCGGGGCTAGCGTTTTTGCCGTTCGGCAAGGAAGTCGAGTACGGGGGAGGCGTTCCCTCCGCGCTTGCGAACATCGTGTGGCTCATCTTCGGAGGCATTTTTCTTGCGCTCGAGGCGCTCGTCAACGGCGTGATCCTCTGCATCACCATCGTCGGCATACCGTTCGGCTTGCAGTGTTTCAAACAGGCCAAGCTCGCTCTTATGCCGTTCGGTGCCGAGGTTCTGCCGAAGAGCTGACCCGCATGAGCGTACAGGGTCTGTAGCGGTTCGTCGTATCGTGGTGGTGCGGTGCCGACCTTTGTGCTATAGTAAGTTGTACGTACAACAGGAGGTACAATATGGCGGATGCAATGGTTACGGCGCGTATGTCGGCCGAGAAAAAAGAGGCGGGCAACCGCATCCTCGAACGACTGGGCACGAATTCATCGCAGGTGGTGAATCGCCTGTACGACTACGTGTTGGAAAAAGAGGAGCTCCCGTTTCCCGAAAGGCGGAAACGCGGGAGGTGCACGAAAGAGGAAGTTGCCGAGGCGATCGCCTGGGTGGACGGCATACCGAGGAAGAGGACTACCGGCCGGTTCTCCGATATGACCGTAAAGGAAGCGAAGCGCGATCGTCTTATTGCGGACGGGCTTATGCAACAGGGTGACAACTGATGAATTTTTTCGTCGATACGAATATTGTCGTCGATTATCTCGATAAGCGCCCAGAATTCTTCGAATCGGCGCGCAAGCTCATGATCCTCGGTTTCTTGCACGAATTCACGTTGTGGATGAGCTCTTCGCAGGTGACCGACTTGTTTTACCTCCTAACAAACGGTGGCTGCCCTTCCGAGGGGGACGTTGCGAAAAGGAGCATTCGGCAGATGCGAAAAATGGTTCGCATCTGCTCGCTCACCGAGGCCGACGTCGAAGCGGCGCTCGATTCGACGTGGGGCGATTTCGAGGATGCGTGCGTGTACCAATGCGCGCTGAGGGTAAAGGCCGATGCCGTCGTCACGCGCAACCAAAAGGATTTCGGGAAATCGTCAATCAAGGTGTTCGATTGCGATGAGCTGTTCGCATATCTGGCAGAGGAAAAAGGGCTAACGTACGAAGAGATACCCTGGTAGCGAAGCCCTGTTTGGTCTATAAGAGGTTGTATGGCAAAGCATGTGGGAAACTCCTGCATTGTTTCGAGGGTTTCGAAGGTTCGGCGGGTTACCTTGCCTGTTGAATGGGCGAAAAAGCTCGGTCCCGACGTCGAATGCGTCAGGACCGAGCAAGGATTGCTCATAAGGCCGCGAAGGCGCGGCGATTCTTAGTTCTTCAGCGCGTTCAGCGGGGCGGGGAAGCGGCCGCCGCGATGGGCGAACACGGTGCCCGCATACTGGTTCACGGGCATGACCGGAGCATAGCCCAGAAGGCCGCCGAAATCGAGCTTGTCGCCGACGGTCTTCCCGATGGCGGGAATGATGCGCACCGCAGTCGTCTTGTTGTTGATCATGCCGATGGCGCATTCGTCGGCGATGATGCCGAAGATCGTTTCGACCGTCGTATCGCCGGGGATGGCTATCATATCGAGGCCGACCGAGCATACGCAGGTCATGGCTTCGAGTTTCTCGATCGAGAGCGCGCCTTCCTCCGCAGCGCGGATCATGCCGGCGTCTTCCGAAACCGGAATGAATGCGCCCGAGAGGCCGCCGACCGAAGACGAGGCCATGACGCCGCCCTTCTTGACGGCATCGTTGAGCATGGCGAGCGCTGCCGTGGTGCCGGGGCCTCCGCAGGTGCCCACGCCGATGGCTTCGAGGATCTCGGCAACCGAATCGCCTTCTGCCGGGGTGGGGGCAAGCGACAGGTCGAGGATGCCCTGGCTTACGCCGAGGCGTTTGGATGCCTCGCGCGCCATGAGCTCGCCTGCGCGGGTGATCTTGAAGGCGGTTGCCTTGATCGCTTCGGCGACGCTCGTGATGTCGGCGTCTTTCGGCATGTCGGCGAGCACGGCGCGCACGACGCCCGGGCCCGAGACGCCGACGTTTACAACCGCATCGGCTTCCCCCGATCCGTGGAACGCGCCGGCCATGAACGGGTTGTCCTCGACGGCGTTGCAGAACACGACGAGCTTGCCGGCTCCGATGCACTGGCGGTCGGCGGTCGCTTCGGCGGTCGCTTTCACGATGCCCGCCATTTTGAGCACGGCATCCATGTTGATGCCCGCACGGGTCGAGCCGACATTGACCGACGAGCATACGTTGTCGGTAACGGAAAGGGCGTGGGGGATCGACTCCATGAGCTTGGTGTCGGCCTTCGACGCTCCCTTATGCACGAGTGCCGAGAAGCCCCCGACGAAGTCGACGCCGACCTCCTTGCCCGCTTTGTCCATTGCGATGGCCAAGGGGGTGAGATCGGCCGCATCGGTTGCCGCGCAGATCTCGGCGATCGGCGTGACGGAGATGCGTTTGTTGATGATCGGGATGCCGTATTCGCGTTCGAGCTGTTCGGCGGTGGGTACGAGCTGCTCTGCGGCGTTCGCCATGCGATCGTAGACCTTGGTCGCCATGACGTCGATGTCTTCATGCGTGCAACCTCGCAGATTCAATCCCAGCGTAATGGTGCGGATGTCGAGGTGCTGCTTGTTCACCATCGCAAGGGTTTCGCGGATTTCGGCTGGCGTGATCTGCATGGGTGCTCCGTCTTTCTCTTGGCATACGATTCGCTGCCGCAGGCGCAGGCCGTTCGGCAACGCGCAACAGCATAGCAAATAACGCACGTGCGGTTGCGTTGGGCGAAGCTTTATCCGTCAATACACCAAGACCCCCGCTTGCGCAGAGGTCTTGGTGCAAGCGGGGCTCGAACGTCGAAGGGACACTCGAGCCCCGCGAGGGTTAGACATCGGGCTCTAGAAGCCTATTTGGCCTTTGACCGCGCTTCGAAGGGCGAGCGAAAGCGTATTCGGAGAGCCGAGCCAGTACACGCCTTTCGCCGCAGATACGTTGACTACAGCGGAATAGTTTTGCGCATCGACGAGAACGAGCGGAGTGCGGGAGAGGCCGCACAGCGGACCGCCCGCGAGTGCATCGGGGAAGCCCTGCGCGGTGGCGAACGTTACGGTACCGCTGTTGAACCAGGCACCGTGGGGGTGCGTGAGCCATTGGGCTATAGTCGCAGAGGTGCCGTAGCGGCTTTGCGGGTAGGGATTGCCGACGCCGCCTGCAAGGCGGATCACCTCGGCAGAAGTTCCCCTCAAGGCCGATTCGATCTTGCTCGATACGGCGTTGTCGTCACCGACGATGATGATTCGGCTGCAGCCCGAAAGCTCTGCCAAAGAGGCGTTGTCGAGCGTGGTCCCAGGCGCCGCAAGGTACATGAGCGCGCCGTCTGCAGCACAGTAGGGGGAGATGGAAAGCGCGTCGGGAAAGTCGTTTGATCGTGCGATCACGGCCAGGTCTCCCGATACGCCGGCCTTTTTAGCATCTTCGCGCAGCAGCCGGGCCGTTTCGAATCTCGAATCGCCTCCGATCCTGCGAACCGTGGGAACGAACCTCTCCAGCTCCTGCTTTACGCCCTTTTCCGATAGCGCGTTCGAATCTCCGATGAGGATTGCTTCCTGGAGCGTTCCGCCCAGCCCGACGAGGTAGGTGCGCAGCTCGGGGCTGAAGCTGTCGGATGGATTCAGCAGGATCGGGTAGCCTTTGGCGCCTGCCAGCGTCGAGGCTGCGAGTGCGTCGGGAAAGTCGGTCGACTTCGCGATGATGACGCCGCTCGGACCTTGCGGATACGATTCTTTGGCAATCGAGATGGCGGTTCCGATGCGGGTCGAGCCGGAAAGCTCCTTTTCCGTCTTGCTTGGCTGCACGAGGCTGTAATACTGGTTGAAAAACGTCTCGAATTGCTCAACGGTCATGGTGTCGCCCGACACCTGCCCGGAAAACGTTTGCCCGTGGGTAACTCCGTAGCTCCCGTATTGATTTACCGCAAAGCCGGTGGTCTCGTAGTTCGAACTGACGATGTTGAGATAATGGCCGGCGCCCTCCGTCGAGCCTGTTTTCTTGTAGAGCGCCTTCTCCTCGTCGTACCAGCCGGCGAAGGGGTCGCTGTATCCCCATGCAAGGTTTTCTCCGACATTCCAGAATCCGGAATGCTTCACGTTGTGCGCCGACCAGTTGGCTTGCACCTGCGCTATGGCCATGAGCTGCAGATTTACCTTGAGAGGTTGCAGGGGCTTTCCCGTTCGGGGATCGGTGCCTTCTGCAGCTCGCAGCTGGTTGCACTTCTTGAGCCATGCGATGGAGGCCTTCATGTTCTCGAGGCTCGTCGCGTCGTAGGCTCTGCCGATGGTCGTAGTGCCGAGGATATTCGCGTTGGTGTTGCTCAGGATCTGGGCAGCATAGTTGCCCGAATCCCTCAGCGTCAAAAAGAACCCGAGGCTGCCCATGGCGTAGAGGTCGCGTTTGTCCTGCTCGGTCAAGGTGGCGTCTGCAAGGGTGATCTCGGGGAGGGATGGTTCTGATTCGAAGCTTTCGCTGAGTGCGAGACCCTCGTCCAGGGCTTCCTCGGAAGAGGCCTCGAGCGCTTCGTCATCGACGATGCCCAGGCTTTCGGTTGCATCCTGTCCGTCGGTCGAGCCGAGCTTCAGGCCGCCGCCTTCGATTGCTTCTTGGCTTCCGGCAGAGGCGGCTGCCCGATCGTCGGCGAGCGCCCGTGGGGGAGTCGCAAAAGGTATGGACAGGGCCAATGCTGTTGCCAATAGAGCGGAAAGGATTGTTCCCCCCATTCCCTTTTGGGCAGACGCGATGCTCGGGCTGCTAGGCTGGTGCTGTATTCCCATAATGCCATCCCCTTAAACCGTGCGGTTGTTGCTTGTGCGCATAGGCTAAAGTATACGGGGCTGCACGCGTTTTAGAAATACCTTGCAGGGAAGAGCGGCACGGACGGTCCGACATATGCGGCCGGCCGACGCGATCCTCGCCTTTATCCGCGGCTCGTGCTCACTTCTCCGTAGGGGAGTTCGAGGGTGGTCTTGTCGGGAAGCTCGATGACGAGCTTGAAATCCTCGGTCAAATCGACTGCCCTTGCGCGTATGCGCGTGCCGTTACGCGTTACGACGATGGGTTTTCCCAGCAGAAAGCAGCGGTTGCGGTATTCCTCGTAGAACGATCGCGATTCGATGGTTTGGTACAGCTCCCAGAAGTTCACGAGGATTCGGGCGGCAAGTTCGCTGCGCACCGCCCCCCTTCCGTCATCGCAGATCGCCCCCGCAACTTCGGCAAGTTCGGCGGGGAATCCGTCCTCGGGGCTTTTCACGTTCACGCCGATGCCGAGCACGGCGTGTTCGAAACAGCCCGATTCCATATCGATCGCGCCTTCGGTCAGGATGCCCGAAACCTTCTTCCCCTCGCAGTAGATGTCGTTCACCCATTTGATGAGCGCTTCCTTCTTCGCGACCCGTTCGATGGCTCGGGCTCCCGCCACGGCTGCGGCGGTGGTGAGATATTGGGCTTGGTCCGCTCGAAGCGAGGGGCGCAAGACGATGCTCAGGTACAGCCCTGTCGAGGCAGGCGAGTAGAACGATTTGCCGGGCCGCCCTTTGCCCCGAGTCTGCTCTTCGGCGACGACGACGGTTCCTTCGGGCGCTCCTTCAAGCGCGCGTCTGCGGGCTTCGGCGTTGGTGGAATCGACGCGCTTTCGAACCGAGATGTCGAAGGGATGGCTATCGGGAAGGTACCGCTCGATGCTTGCGGGCGAGAGGAGGTCGTTGTCCTGCGAGAGCGTGTACCCCTTGTTCGTGACGGCGGCAACATCGTAGCCTTCCTTGCGAAGCGATTCGACCGCCTTCCATACGGCATTGCGGCTTACGCCGAGCTCTTGGGCAAGCGTGACGCCGGAGACGTAGCGTCCCCGGCGTTCTTCTAGCATACGGAGCAGTTTGTCTTTCGTTGCCACTACGAGCCTTCCGATCGGTAGGCGCATGGTAGGTGAGCGCAGGGCTTCCGTCAACTGCAGCGAATTGATCGGGGTGACAATCGACGTTGCATCGCCGCAGCCGTTAATCCCCCGCCTCTTGCTCGCCGCCCGCTGTGATCCGCTCGATCGCGTCGAATACAAAGGCGAGGGCGGCGACATCGACTCTGAGGGCAATGCGGACGAAGCCGCGTCCGGCGTCTCCGAACGCGCTGCCGGGGATGACCGATATCCGTTCGCGTTCGAGCAGTGCTGCCGCGAATGCTTCGTCGGTAAACCCGCTGTTCCTCACGTCGAGAAACAAATACAGGCTTCCGCTCGAGGGTGAGGCGTCCACGCCGGAAATTCCTGCAACCCTCGAAAGCGCGTAGGCCATGCGCTTCTCGTACGTATCGTGTACGCATGCCCTGATGCTCGTTCGTGCATTGAGGGCGTGCAGCGCTGCGCGCTGCGAAACGATCGGCGCGGTGAACACGTTGCTTTCGTTGACCTTTCGCATAGCCGCGATAACGTCGGGCGGCGCCACGGTATAGCCGACCCTCCAGCCGCTCATGCAGTAGTCCTTGGAAAAAGATTTTACGGTTGCCACGCATCCATCGGATCCTGCAAGCCCGGCGAAGGGGACGAACGGCGAGCCGAAGTCGTAGGCCGTGTAGATGTCGTCGGCGATGAGCAGCAGTTCGTGGTTCACGCATATCGCGAGCAGGGGCTCCATCTGCTCGCGAGTCAGGCATGCACCCGTGGGGTTGCAGGGCGTGTTGACGATGACCGCTTTGGTGTGCGGCCCGATGGCGCGGCCGAGCGCATCCGCGTCGGGTATAAAACCGCCGTCAGGATCGGTGCCGACGATAACGGCAGCGCCGCCCGCTGCTTCGATCTGGTCGGGGTAGGGCGGGAAGTACGGGGCGAAAACGATCACCTCGTCGCCGGGATCGAGGATGGCCGAAAGCAGCAGCCACATCGCGTGGCATCCGCTCGCCGTCACCATGATGCGGTTCTCATCGACGCCGATGCCGTAATCCTCGTGCCAGGCGACCCTGATCGCATCGATGAGATCAGGGTCGCCGAGGGCGGGCGCGTAGTGGGTGAAGCCGCGCTTTGCGTCCTCGAAGGCTTTCTCGATTACGGCGGCGTCGGTATCGAGGTCGGGATCGCCGAGCGACAGGTCGATAACGGCTTTTGAGAGTGCGGCGTCGGATGCCGCCATCATGGCGCCGAGCCCGTCGCTGCCGAGCATGCGTTTCGAAGAGAAGTGCCTCATGAGGTGGCCTCCGCGCTAATCGAAGTTCCTGAGGAATTCGGATACGAGCGCGAGTCCTTGCCCGAGCTGCGAGGTGTCTTCCGCGTAGCAGTATCCGATGCGGAGCCATCCTTCCATGTCCATGGCGGATCCGGGCAGCAACAGCACGCCCTTCTCGTCGAGCAGGCGCTTGCAGAACGTCACGCTACCGATGTTGGCATCGTAGTGCAGAAACGCCGTGGTTCCGCCTTTGGGGGCGACGTAGGAGATGCGGGGTTCGCTTTGCACCCACTCATCGAGGACCGCTGCGTTGTCGGCGACGATCTTGAGGTTGCGCCGCAGCAGCGCTTCGCGGTTCTCGATGGCCATGGTTGCCAGGTAGTCGTCGATCATGCCGCAGCTGATCGTGTTGTAGTCGCGCCGACGGCTTATGCGCGTAATGAGCTCCTCGGGTGCGGCGACCCATCCGAGCCGGAGCCCCGCGAGCGAGAACGTCTTGGAGAACGAACCGACGCTTACGCCCTTCTCGTACAGGTCTGCCATGGCGGGGGCGAAGCTCTGCCCGTAGGGCGCATGGTTGAGGCCACGATAGGCCTCGTCGCAGAGCACCCAGGCATCGTGTTCGCGGGCTATTGCGACGATTTCGCGCATGAACGCCTCGCCCATGACCGCCCCCGAGGGGTTGTTGGGGTTGTTGACGCAGATGAGCTTCACGCCGTCCTGCGCGAAGGCGCGCATTTCGTCGAGGTCGGGAAGGAAACCGTTCTCCGGTTTCAGGTGGCAGATGCTCACCCGTGCGCCGAGCGATTCGGGAATCGAATAGAGCTGTTGGTAGGTGGGCAGTACGCTGATCACGTGGTCGCCGGGATCGACCAGCGCGTTGATGGCGAGGTCGTTGGCTCCGATGGCACCGTGGGTGATGGTGATGTTGGGAAGCCCGATCGTCTCGTACAGGCCGCTTATGCCCGTACGCAGGCGATCAGAGCCTTCGATCGCCCCGTAGGTGAGCTGCATCGCACGGATATCGTCCCATACGTCGTCGCCTCGGCCGGCGAGCGAGACGAGCTCGTCGACCGTGAGGGATTTCACGCAGGTCTCGGCAAGGTTGTACGTGCAGTCGTTCTCGTATTCGTTCATCCACATCTCTACGCCGAAATCACGGATATGCATGGTTTACTCCATTTCTCTGCCATGCGGCAGTACGGTTCGGTTCAAGCGAAATCTATCGATGCTCCTGCATCATTGGCTTCGGCGGCATCGAGGGCTGCTTTGGCGGCTGCCAGGTCTTGGATGGCGAGGCCCGTGGTATCGAACAGGGTTATGTCGTTTTCGGATCGTCTTCCTTGAACGGCACCGACGATGACGTCTCCGATTTCGCCTGCGATGCGTTCGATCGAGATGGCCTTTTCGGAAAGCGGCACTTCGATTTCGCCGACATCGACGCATTGCGTCGTATCGTCGGTGAACACGCGAGCGCGGGCAACGAGGGCGCTTTCGACTTCCTGCTTGCCTTTCATGTCGGCGCCGACGCAGTTTATGTGCGTGCCGGGAGACACCCAGCTATCCTTGACGATCGGCTCTCGGGCGGGGGTGATCGTCGTGATGACGTCGCTTCTGCGGACCGCTGCTTCGAGGTCGTCGATCGCTTCGAAGCCGACGCCCTGCGCATCGATGCCGAAATCGGCTTCGAGCCGTTCGGGCAGATCGACTGCCATTTTAACGGCTTGCGAAGGCGTTCTCGGATCGCAGACCGAAACACGGCGGATTCCCGGCAGGGCTGTGAGCATTGCGGCAACCTGGTAGGTGCACTGATGCCCGCATCCGATGACGAGGAACTCTTCGCTCGAACGCCGCGCCAAGTGCTTTGCGCCGAGAGCTGCGGCGGCACCGGTGCGCAGCCCGCCGAGATGCGCACCCTCGATAACGGCGCGCAGCAGCCCGTTCGTATCATCGTAGAGCATGATCGAGGCGTTGAGCGGGGCTATTCCTTTTTGGATGTTTGGTTCGAAGAACGAGACCAGCTTCATGCCGAAGATGCCGGCTGGTTTCAAGTGACCCGATTTGATGTCCATGTCGGCCGTGCCGGGCGCAAACTCGTGGAACACCAAGGGGAAAGTGGAAGTGAGACCTTCTGACTTCCAGACGTACGCCCGCTCCGCTTGATCGATGATCTGGGCGAAGGTGAGCAGGGGTTTCAGATCCGCACTGCTGAGAACGCGGATCGTGGCGGCGCAAGCGCCGCCGGTTAGCATACTTGTTCTGACCTCATATCTGATCCTTTCTGTCTGACTGTGCTGACGTGGCTTATTATAAACGGATTTCTGCGGAGCTGTGAAGCATCCGTTCAAAAGACCCAAATGATGGCAGAAAAGGCGAGCAATTCGTCGCCGTCGAAACCCATGCTCGCAGCCGACGATGCGGATAGGGGACTGAGCAGGGAGAACGATAAAGAAGTGAACGCCGATTGCGCAGGCTGCCGAGCAAGCGCCGCATCAACGACGAATTACTCGCCTTTTCTGCCATCTTGGGCGGCGACCACCTTCCGATGAAAGCGATCCGGCTGTCTTTGCGAAATGGTGTGATCTTTCCTATTGAATACGGTATCCCTGTTGAGAAAACCGCCCTTTTCCCGTACAATACGCTATTGAACAAAGTGTTGAATAATGATCGAATTGTTCATTATCAAAGGTGAACAGGAGCGATGTGCGACGGAAGTCGCGATGCCGCGGAAAGAAGGTGCCATGGCCGAAGCTGCAGCAGCACTTGACTGTGCGGCGCTCGGGGAATCGAGCGGAGCCGAAGGCTCTGCGGTTCCGACCGCATGTACGGTTGACCGGCGTATCACCCGCTCTAAAAAGGCGTTGCGCGATGCGCTGATCGTGCTTATGGAGGAATGCGGGTTCGACAACATCACGGTGAACGACCTCTGCGCTCGCGCCGATCTGAACCGCGGTACGTTCTACAACCACTATCAGGACAAAGACGATCTGCTTGCGTCGTTCGAGGCGGAAGTCATGACCGATCTCGAACGGTTCCAAGACAAGATGCGCAGCTTGAATCTCAAAGAGATCCTCGCGTATCAGCTGAGGAAGAAGCCTCTTCCCTTTCTGGTCGAGCTGTTCGACTATCTGCGCGCGGAGGGGGATTTCCTCCATGCTGTGCTCGGCCCCGGGGGAGATGTTGGTTTCGGCCCCCGCCTCCGTGACAGGGTGTGCGGCAACCTCATCCAATCCATTCTTCACGAGCGGTATCGCAGCAACCCAACGCCGTTCGTGAACTACTACATTGCATTTTTCGCTTCCGCCTATCTCGGGGTGATCATGCAGTGGATCGAAACGGGCATGCGGGAAAGCTCGGAAGAGATGGCCCTCATCGCTATGAGGCTTCTCTTCATCAAGCCGGGCGAATCGATCAAATTGTAACGATGAAGATAAGCAGCCGAAGGAGAAAATCGTGACCACCGAGTCCGTCCAACAGGAAAACGAAATCCTGCACATCGGCATCGATGTGGGGTCGACCACCGTCAAACTGGCGATTCTCGATAGCGAGAACGCCATCCGCTATTCCCTGTACCGTCGTCATCACGCCGATGTGCGGGCGACGATCATCGAGGTGCTCGAGGAGGCCGCGCAAGAATACGGCGACAAGGCGATGACCATCGCCATCACCGGTTCGGGCGGTCTGCTTTTGGCTCAATGGCTCAACATCGAGTTCGTGCAGGAGGTCATCGCCAGCAAGACGGCGGTAGAGACCTTCATCCCTAAAACAGACGTGGCCATCGAGCTCGGCGGCGAAGATGCGAAGATCATCTACTTCGATCAGGGCATCGAGCAGCGCATGAACGGAACATGCGCGGGCGGAACCGGCGCGTTCATCGATCAGATGGCGGCGCTTCTCAATACCGATGCGGGCGGTTTGAACGAGCTTGCGCAGAACCATACGACGATCTACCCCATTGCAAGCCGCTGTGGCGTGTTCGCCAAAACCGACGTGCAGCCGCTTCTGAACGAGGGCGCCCGCAAAGAGGATATCGCGGCCTCGATCTTCCAATCGGTTGTGACGCAGACCATCTCGGGCCTTGCGTGCGGCCGTCCGATCCGCGGCAACGTCGCGTTTCTCGGCGGTCCTTTGCAGTACCTTCCCGAGCTGCGCAAGCGCTTCTACGAGACGCTCGGCCTCGACGAGGAGCATATCATCGTTCCCCACGACGCCCACCTGTTCGTTGCTTCGGGCTGCGCCATAGCGGGCCACGAGGCCAAAGCCGAGCGACTCGGCGAGGTGGTCGATCGTCTGAAGGGTCTCGGCGATATCCAAGGTTCCGAAGTGGTGCGCCTCGCTCCCTTGTTCGCAAGCGCCGACGATTACGACGAGTTCAAAGAGCGCCACAGCAACGAGCGCGTGCGCCGCGGCGATCTCATGGCGTACGAGGGCGTGGCCTATCTCGGCATCGATGCGGGTTCGACCACGTTCAAGGCGGCGCTCATCGGAGAAGACGGCAGCCTTTTGTGGACGCACTATGCGAGCAACAAGGGAGATGTGCTCGGATGCGCCAAGGCGGCGCTTGCCAACATGTACAACGCGCTGCCCGTCGATGCCGAGACGGGGGAGCCTGCCGTGCGCATCGGCCACGCGACCGTGACGGGATACGGCGAAGGTTTGCTGCTTGAGGCGCTGCGCGTGGACTCGGGCGAGATCGAGACGGTCGCGCACCTGCGCGGCGCCCAGGAAATGCTGCCCGGCGTCGAGTTCATCCTCGATATCGGCGGTCAGGATATGAAATGCCTGCGCGTGAAGGACGGCGTGATCGACCACATCATGCTCAACGAGGCGTGCTCTTCGGGCTGCGGCAGCTTCATCGAAAGCTTCGCGACGGGTTTGAACCTCGATGTGGCGGAGTTCGCAAGCACGGCCATCGAGGCCGAAAACCCCGTCGATCTCGGCAGCCGCTGCACCGTGTTCATGAACAGCCGCGTGAAGCAGGCGCAGAAGGAAGGTGCGACGGTAGGCGATATCGCTGCGGGCCTCGCCATCTCGGTCATCAAAAACGCGCTGTTCAAGGTCATCAAGATCCGCGATCCCCATGATGTGGGAAGCAAGGTCATCGTGCAGGGCGGAACGTTCTTGAACGACGCCGTCTTGCGTGCGTTCGAACAGCTTTCCGAGGTCAATGCGGTGCGTCCCGACATCGCGGGCAACATGGGTGCGTACGGCGCAGCGCTGCTCGCGCGCGACCGATACGGCGAGGACGCGCTTCGCATGGGCGGCCGCGGCACCGTGCAGACCTCGATGCTCACGCTCGACCAGCTTGCGTCGCTCAGCCCCACGCACAAGACCGTTCGCTGTAAGGGCTGCTCGAACTCGTGTCTGCTCACGGTGAACGATTTCGGCAAAGACGAGGTCACCGGCAAGCATCGCCGTTTCATCACGGGCAACCGCTGCGAAAAGGGCGCTGGCACGCTCGACGAGAGCAAAAACGTCCCCAACCTCTACGAGTACAAGAGCAAGCGCCTGTTCGACTACACGCCGCTTGCCGCCGAAGCCGCTCCACGCGGCTCGGTGGGCATTCCGCGCGCGCTCAACATGTACGAGAACTACCCGTTCTGGTTCACGTTCTTCACCGAGCTCGGCTACCGCGTGGTGCTTTCCGATCCCTCAACCAAGAAAACCTACGAGGCGGGTATCGAGTCGATGCCGTCGGAATCGGTGTGCTATCCGGCGAAGCTTTCCCACGGCCATATCATGAACCTGCTCGACAAGCACCCCGATTTCATCTGGTTCCCCTGCTCGAAGTGGGAGCGACAGGAGGACGAAGGTGCGGGCAACCACTTCAACTGCCCGATCGTGGCGAGCTATCCTGAGGCGTTGCGCCTCAACATCGACGAACTGCGCGAATCCGAAACGGCGTTTTTGAACCCGTGGCTGCCCTACGATCAGAAGGAGCATCTGAAGAAGCGCCTGTTCGTCGAGCTCGTCGAAGCTCACCCCGAGCTTATGGGCGAAGGCGTTCCCGCACCGACTCAGGCCGATATCGATGCTGCCGTCGAGGCGGCGTGGGCCGAGGACGAGGCGTTCAAGCGCGACATCCGCGCCCAGGGCACCGAAACGCTCGCATGGATGGAGGAGACCGGTACGCACGGCATCGTCCTCGCTGGTCGTCCGTACCACAACGATCCCGAAATCAACCATGCTATCCCCGAGCTCTTGACGAGCTTCGGGCTGGCGGTGCTCACCGAGGATTCGGTTGCGCACCTGGGTACGCTCGAGCGGCCCATCCGCGTAGTCGACCAGTGGATGTACCATACGCGTCTGTACGCGGCGGCGAAGGTTGCCACCGAGCGCAAGGATCTCGACCTCATCCAGCTGAACTCGTTCGGCTGCGGGCTCGATGCGCTCACGACCGATCAGGTGCAGGAGATCCTCGAGGCGGCGGGCAAGGTGTACACCGTGCTCAAAATCGACGAGGTTTCGAACCTCGGTGCTGCTCGTATCCGCGTGCGGAGCCTGCTTGCGGCGCTCAAAGACCAGGCGGACGATGCTGCCGAGAGGGAAAGCATGAACCGCGGGTGCCCGGCGGCGAGCGCCGTCCTCGAGACGCTCGCGACAACGCCCGAAGCCGTGCTCGACAAGAAGACCGGTGCGACCGAGGGCCGTATCGCCGCAGAGCTTGCCGGTGCGTCGATCGTACCCGAGACGTTCACCGAAAAGGCCGATCCCGAGGCTGCGGAAGCGCTCAAGCAGCGTGAAGGTACGCCGACCGAATTCGCTCGCGCTCAGTATACCGAGGAGATGAAGGCTCAGGGCTATACGATTCTCGCTCCGCAGATGGCACCCATCCACTTCGAGCTTCTGATCGACATCTTCCATCGGTTCGGCTACAACCTCGAGCTTTTGCCGTCGGTCGATCACGGTGCGGTCGATGCGGGCCTCAAATACGTGAACAACGACATCTGCTATCCGTCGATCCTTACGACGGGGCAGGTCATGGAAGCGGTCATGAGCGGCCGCTACGATACCGACAAGCTCGCCATCATCATCACACAGACGGGCGGCGGCTGCCGTGCGACCAACTACATCGCGCTCATCCGCAAGGCGCTCAAGTCGGTCGGCCTCGAGCACATCCCCGTCATCTCGCTGTCGTTCAAAAAGCTCGACGAGGAGAATCCCGGCTTCAAGATCACGCCGAAGATGCTGCTGCAGGCGGTATACGCCCTGTGCTACGGCGACCTGCTCATGATGTGCTTGTACCGCACGCGTCCCTACGAGGTTGAGGGGGGGAGCGCAACGCGTCTGTTCGACTACTGGATGGACACGTGTAAGAAGCAGCTTGGGAGCGGCACCTCGCGCGGCGAGTTCAAACGGACGGTGCGCCAGATCGTCGAAGATTTCGATACGCTGCCGCTCAAAGGCGAAGGTGCCAAGCCGCGTGTCGGCGTGGTGGGCGAAATCCTCGTCAAGTTCCATCCTACGGCAAACAACCAGATCATCGATGTGATCGAGCGTGAAGGCTGCGAGGCTGTCGTTCCTGGCCTCATCGAATTCTTCCTGTTCGGCATTGCGGGCGGAATCTTCCAGAAAGACCCCCTCGGTCGTTCGGCGAAGGGTGCCATCGGCAGCCGCATTGCGCTCAAGGTGGTCGAGAGGTTCCGTGCTCCCGTTACCAAAGCGCTTGCAAAATCGAACCGTTTCGAGCCTCCGGCGAGCATCTACGAGCTTGCCGAGTACGCGAGCGAGATCTTGAGCCTGTGCAACTCGATGGGCGAGGGATGGCTGCTCACGGCCGAGATGGTCGAACTCATCCGCACAGGCGCACCGAACGTCGTGTGCACGCAGCCCTTCGCGTGTCTGCCGAACCACGTGGTGGGCAAGGCCGTTATCAAGGAGCTGCGCCGCCGCTACCCCGAGAGCAACATCGTCGCGGTCGACTACGATCCCGGCGCATCCGAGGTCAACCAGCTCAACCGCATCAAGCTGATGATCTCGGTGGCGAAGGCGAATTTGGCCGACAAGGTGGATGAGGCGAAGGCGTCGCGTGATGCGTTCGTGAAATCGGCAACGCCGGAACCTGCAAGCGAGAACGTCGGCGAGGTCGAATACCTCACCGAAAAGGCGTAGGATCATGCGGTGCCGCGGAAGAAGGCCGCGGCACCTTTTATGCTTGCATCGCGAAGATCGCCGCTTATTATGTGATCGTTTTCGTTATAATTGAAGCATCGAAACGAGAGCGGAAGGCGCAGGGCTTGCGTCGGTATGGCGAGGTGCGGATGATGGAGCGCAGGATGGGGGAATCGACGGACACGTCGGTTTTTTCTCGGCATTCATCGCATTCGTTAACGAGAAGGGGCTTCTGCGCGGCCGCCGCCGCTTCTGCGCTGCTGTTCTTGGCTCCGGGTTGCACTTCGAGCAGGAATGTCGTCGTCGACGATACGGATGTCGATGCCGCAGCGGTTCAGCTTACCTTTTTCGGCTTCAAGTACGAACCTTTGAACGTGATCGCCATCGAAGAGGCGCTGCACGGCTACATGGATGAAAACGGCGGCGTATCCATCGTGTACGAATCGATCAAAAGCCTTCCCTACTTCGACGCGCTCGATAAGCGCCTTGCGGCGGGTTTGGGCGACGACGTGTTCATGGTCGACCACGACACCGTACTGGAGTTCGAGGCGGCGGGCTACCTTGCGGATCTTTCCGACCTTGCGACCATCTCCTCGTTCAGCGAACTGGCTCTCAGTCAGATGCGTTCCGAGGGTGCAATCGACTACGTACCGACATCTATTTCGGCATTCGGGCTGTACTGCAACACGGATATGCTTGCGGCATACGGCGTTTCGGTGCCTCGCACCTTCGCTGAATTCGAACGGGCATGCGAGAAGTTTGTTGCCGAAGGAGTGCTTCCCGTTGTGGCGAACAACGACATTTCGCTCAAGACGGTTGCCATAGCTCGCGGGCTTGCCGACGTCTACGATTCGGCGGACCCGACTGCCGCCATCGTTTCGTTCAATGATGATCATGCGGGCTTGGTTTCGCATCTGCGTGAGGGGTTCGAGGTTGTGGAGCGGATGATCTCGGGCGGTTGGGTGGATGCGGGCCTCGCCCTCGAAACCGAAAAGACGGCAGACGATCTCAGTCAATTCGCCACCGGCGCATACCCGTTCATGCTGACCGGCGCGTGGGCGTCGGTGCGGATGCACGATCTGGCTCCCGACCTCGAATTCGATGTGCATCCCTATCCAGTGCTCGACGATCGTTCGGTGCTCGTGGTCAACGTGGACACGAGGGTGAGCGTGAACGCGAACGGCCCGCATGTCGAGCAGGCAAAGGATTTCGTGACGTACCTTACTCGGCCTGGGCCTATCGAGCTTTTCGCGAACAGCCAATGCTCGTTCAGCCCGCTTATCGGCAACGCGGCCCCGGATGACGGATCGTTGGCGCCGATAGCCGCCGCTTTTGAAAGCGGCGTTACCGTGATCGGATCGGATGACAATTTGCATCTTCCCATCTGGAGCTCTGTGCGGGAATGCGTAGCCGCGCTCTTGGAAGGCAGGACTGCCGAAGAGGCGGAAGCGCTGCTTGCCGAGCTGATAGCGACTGCATCCGGACAAGGGGGCGAATCCGTTTGAAAAGACGTACGCTTATCACCGTCCTCACGGTTGCGATCGCGGCGGTCATCGTGGTCGGCGCGGGAATGTTCGCCACGTTCGTGTACGGCTCGCTTTGGGACAAGTCGGTCACCGACACGCTCGAGGTTACCACTCAGGGCCAGCGCGCTTTCGACGTCTTCTTTGAAAAGGATCTCGACACGCTCGATCTTCTAGCCGGCGAGCTCGAGATGCAGGATTCATCGGACACCGGTCGCATCGAGGAGAAGATAACGCTGTTCGACGGGAACGACGGAAGCGCGAGCTATCTGTGCGTCAATGTTTCGACGGGCGATGTGTTTCGTTTGGAGGCCGATGGCCCAAAGGTTCTTTCCGAAGAGGATCGGCTTGCCGTTGCGGACAAAGACGGGCGTGGGGTGATCGAGCCGTTTTTGGATGAGATGACGGGCGTCAGCATGATCGGCGTGTACGAGAAGTTCACCTTCGCCGACGGGGTCGAGGGCCTTGTGCGCAAATCGCGCCCCTTGCAGGAGGTTTCCGACCGGTTCTCCCTTTCGTTTTACGGCGATAGCGGGTTCTCGTATGTGGTAAACGACGACGGTGACATAATTGTGCGCTCGACACATCGAAACAGCAACCGCACCATTTCCAACGTCTACGATATCGTGGAAAGCGAGGGAAACGACGCCGGGGTGATCTCGTCGTTTCGATCCGCGCTCGAACAGGGGAAGCGCGGCGTGGCCCAGTTCACCTATCTGGGTCAGGACTACGTGTTCTGCCATTCTCCCCTCGAGACGACCGATGGATGGGATATCGTATCCATAATTCCAAGCGGCGTAATCATGGAACAGGCCCGGGTTATCCTTCAGGCAACGTTCGTTCTGTGCGCCGTCATCGTTGCAGGGCTTCTGCTGATCTTGGTCGTGTACTGGCGGTCAAGCGCCGCACATCGCAAGGAAGTTGAGCGAATCGCCTACTTTGATACGCTGACCGGCCTGTATAGCTCCGACAAGTTCGGGATCGAGGGAGCCAAGATGCTCTCGGCGTTCCGCGATCGCGCGAGGCGGTCTTCGGGAGGTGCTGCGACTGCCGGTTCCGTCGGCGGGCCAGGGCTTGCAGCGGTGTACTTCAACATAGTCGACCTCAAGCTGATCAACGATGTCGAAGGGTATCAGTACGGCGACGAAGTGCTGTGCGGGGTTGCCGACATCATGCGAGAGGCAAGCGGCGAGGACGGTATTGCCTGCCGCGCTACAGCCGACCATTTCATTATCTTGCGCCCGTATGAAACCGTCGACGACATCGTGGCTTGCTGCCAAAAAGCTATTGATCAGGCAAAAGAGATTACCGCTGCGGGTAAGCCGTTGCTTTTGTCTGCCGGAGTATGCTGCAGCGAAGATGCTCCCGAGGCATCGGTGACCGAATTGACGGACCGCGCCCGCATCGCTAAAACCGAAGGACGAAAAATAAGCAAAGAGCTGTGCGTGTTCAACAGCTCGATGCGCGAATCGATGCTCCGCAGAGCGGAGATCGAATGCATAATGGATGCGGCGCTCGAGAACAACGAGTTCTTTCCGCTCGTCCAGCCTAAGTTCAACACCGATGGTACCAGCGTTCTTGGCGGGGAAGCGCTTGTTCGTTGGAGCAGGCCAGGTGGGGTAGTCGTTGGACCAGACGAGTTCGTGCCGATATTCGAGCAGAACGGATTCATCATCAAGCTCGACGAGTTCATGTTTACCGCCGTATGCCGTTCGCTGAGGCAGCGCATCGACGCCGGGCTTCCGGTAGTACCCGTTTCGGTGAATGTTTCGCGGTTGCATTTGCACAGTCGCGAGTTCGTGCCCACGTACGTTGCAATCAAAAACGCCTATGCGATACCCGACGGATTAACCGAACTCGAGTTTACCGAAAACATGGTGCTGGAGGATCTCGATCATGCGATCGAGGTGATCGACGAGTTCGGCAAGGCGGGGCTGCGATGCTCGATCGACGATTTTGGTTCGGGCCAGTCGTCGCTCAACGCCTTGAAGGACCTTCCCGTCAACGTGCTCAAGCTCGATCGGGAGTTTCTGTTTGACAGGGCCGCGTCCGACAAAGGCAAGGTGGTTGTTCGGACGGTGATCGACATGGCGCAGCGGCTTGAGATGGAAACCGTTATGGAGGGCGTCGAAACCGCCGAGCAGCTGGCGTTCATCCAAACTACTTCGTGCGATATGATCCAGGGCTTCGTGTTCTCCAAGCCGCTTGCGCTCGAAGAGTTCTACCGCCTCGTTGACGAAAAACGAGGTTGAGGTTAGCTGGCGCTTTTTACGTCGGAAGCTACGTTGGAAACGACGTCTTTGACGGCTTTTTCGGCTCCGTGGGCTGTTTCCTCCATGCTTTCAGCTGCTTTCGAGGCCTTTTTCTTCGTGTGAGAGGCGGCTTTGCCCGCTTTCTGCTTCGCCTCTTCGACGGCGCTCGAAGCGTTTGCGGCGATGGTGCCGGCAACCTCTTTCGGACTGCTGCCCATCATTTTCGAGCCGATCACAAAGGCTGCTCCCAGAGCTGCTACGGCTATCAGTGCGTTTTTCATGGCTTTCCTTTCGTCGGTTGCTTTAGAAGCGCACGTCGTTGCGTGCGGCGAGTTTCCACGCTCTGCGGGCGAAGAGCCTCTCGAAAAAGCTCTGTTTGTAGGTCAAAAGCTTCACGTCGAATGCTTTCGATGCGGGGTCGTACATGGCTCCTCCCTTCGTCTGTTGTCGAGCCGTGTCGGCTTTCTGTTTCTCTGACCATAGCAAAAGGGGAAGGCTGCAGGCGGGCCGGCGTACGTTTGGGAGGGAAGCGACAACCGCCTGTAAGTAGCCCGTTGGCAAAAACGCCTCGGCGACACGGAGCCGTAAGGGCGGCGTTGACGGGTAAGGTGTCTCGGCTTCTCGCCGAAGGGCGTCGAAAGACGGAAGCCGCAGAGGACTGCGGCTTCCGTGCGGTCTGATGGCTGTACGTCTCTTGCGCTAATCGGCCTTGGGGTTACGCATCCTGCGCGGCGAGCCACTCGTCTTTGCGATACCCCTCGGCGTTCTTCGTCTCTTCCCAGCTTGCGGGATGGCTCGGCACAAGGTCGCCGGTGAGTGCGTGGATGGTGGCGTAGCGTCCCGATGTCATGCACGAGCCGCATGACATATTGCCCATGTAAAGAGACCAATCGCCGTCCCCGCACATGTCGCCCGCCCCGAATCCGACAGCGTACAGGCCGGGGATCGGGTTGTTCTCGGCATCGGTCACTTGGTAGTTTCCATCAACCTTGATGCCGCAGCACATGGCCGTGAGCCTGATCCATTGGTGGATGCCCCAGAACGGCGGCTCGATGATGGGGGCGAGATACTGCTTCTCCTTGCCAAAATCAACGTCTTCGCCGGTTTCGCACAGCTCGTTGTAGCGTTCTACGCTTGCCTTGAGATTGGCCGCGGGGATGCCGAGCTCTTCAGCGAGTTCGTCGAGCGTATCGCAGCGGTGGGTGTCGATGAGATCGGTGATGACGCCTGTGGGGTCCTCGACTGCTCCGGGAACATATTTGAGCAGCGATTCCCGATCGGTGGGCTTGAATCCCCATGCGGTTGCAGCCTCGACGTAATTGTTATCGAAAATGCGGCAGAACTTGCCGGGGTCTTCGGCATCTTGGTATCGCAGCGTCTCGTCCCAGAAGTGCATGGGAACCTGTTCGTTCATGAACCGATCGCCGTTTTCGTTTACCGCGAGAAACGGGATATCGATCATCATGTAGGGCCCGGCATCCATGTCGTGCATCTGCTTGCTGTGGCCTACGGGGCTCATGGTGCCGCCTGCCAGGGCGGACATGAGGATGCCGTCTCCCGTCTTATTGGTCTGCTTGCAGGCGAAACGCGAAAGGTCGGGAGCAAAGTGCGAGATCATCGATTTGTTGTTCTGATAGTCGCCCGTCGCGAGGATCACGGCCTTTGTAGCGTTGAACCTGATGCGCTTATGATCCTTCGTCTCTCCCACCACGCCGGTGATGCGGCCGTCTTCCTTGATCAGCTGCACGCCGGGGGTGCTGTAGTAGATATCCGCTCCGATAGTCTCGGCGTAGTCGGCGAGCGCTCGAACGAGCGTGCCGTTGTTTTCGGGTTTGACGCCGAACGCGTTTTTGGTCTGCGTCACGTAATTGCCGTCGGCGAACTCGAAGTGCAGTGACCACGAATCCGCCGGAGGATATCCCGCCGCTTTGGACTGTTTGGCCATCCACATCGACGTTTCGCCGGAATGGTAGGCGAAGAAACGGGCGAGGTCCATGTTTACGCGGTAGTTGCACGATTCGCGCCATGCCTGAAGCCATTGAAGCACGCCGACTTCGGTGGAGGCCTCGAGGCAGATGCCTCCGTCGCCGCCCCCTTGGGCAATGGCGGTCGATTCTTTCTGCAGGCATGCAACGGTCGCGCCTTCTTCAAGAGCCGTCAATACCGCAGGCATGCCGGAGGTGCCGGCCCCGACAACGACGATGTCGTAGGTTTTCTCGTCGTCGAATTCGGTAATGGGTTCGACGACGACGTTCGAGTCGTCGAAATCCGCTTGGGTGAATCCTTCGGGGAGCGAGGCCGAATCGGCGGCGGCGTTTGCGTTTTGGTTGGCGGCGCATCCGGAAAGTCCGAAGGCGGCTACCCCCGCGACGCCCGCCACGGCTGCGCCCGTCGTTTTGAGAAAACTGCGGCGACTCTGATTGAATTCCATGATGGATCCCTTCCTTCGTGTTGATGTCGAAACTTCACCCCGTCTCGTTTGGCTGTGATTCGCGATTGGGGGTGCTTTCATCCTGCTTTTGCAATCGTTTCCGAACCAGCTCCATAAGGGGGCAACGCCCTCCCCCTAAAAGGGGTGTTTTGATTCTTGGGGGTATCGGGCGCACGGGGCAAGGCGAAAAACGCTACACTTCGTAGCGTTGAAAAACGCAAGGAGGTTGGCATGTTGTCGGGTGTTCGAACCGCGCAATCGGATACCGCTTCGGGAGGATCGTCGGGGCTCCGGGGCAATCCATGGCTTCATTGGTCGTATTTCGGCCTGTGGGCGTTGTACGTGTGGCGGCTTTGGGTGAGCAACAACAATTCAAACCTACCCGAAGGATTCGTGTGGCAAGGTCTGTTCGGTGTGATGTCTGCTGTTTTCATGGTGGCGGTCGGCTTCGGGTTGGGCACCGGGCGCATTGGCAAAGCGGCGATCTCGGTCGGGCCCCTGAGCGCGTGGGTTTCGGGCTGCTGCATGACGGCGGCAACGGTTTTCGTGGTGATTGCCAACGCGGATGCCGCCAATACGCTGTTCGGCGGTATTGCTATGGTCGTCGGAGGCGTCGGGATTGCAATCGCCTACCTTCAATGGGGCGTTTTCTTTTCGCACATTGATAGCAAATGGGCGGTGCTCTATTTGTTTGGAAGCGGCATCGTCGCATCGGTTGCGAAGATGGCTTTATTCTTCCTTCCCCCGATGGTTGGAGCGGCGGCGATGGCTGTGTTGCCGCTCGTTTCATCGTGGTGCATCAGGAGATCGCTTCTTCATCGACCTCCGCACGAGCCTGTTCGCATTCGCTACGGAGTAAAAAACTATGCGAGTCTTTGGAAGGTTGCAATTGTTGTCGTGACGTTTAGCCTTACCAACGCCGTGCTGCTCGCTTTGCTCAAGGGGCCTGCGGAAACTTCGTCGCCGATGATCTTTTTCGTAGGCCGTTTTATTGAAGTGGTGTTTTCGGCAGTCGTTCTCTTCTGGGTTTTCAGGCGCAACGGTTCGTTCGACTTTGTACAGCTGTGGCGCTTTATACTGTTGGCGCTTGGTACGGTGCTTCTGATGAACGTGCTGGTGGGTGATTTCTATTACGAAGACGCGTTGATTTCGGCTTCGTTCAACTTCATTACGCTGTTCGTATGGCTGACGTGTGCTGATATAGCACGGCATAGCGATTTGAACCCCGTGATCGTATTCGGATGCGGTTGGCTGGCCTATGCGGCGCCCCTGTTCGGGGGAGCGGTGTTGGCGCCCGCTTTGGCGTTGGATCAGTTCGGTGATTTCAAAATTGCGTTCGTGCTCATGTACGCCATGTCGATCGTCGTGGCGGTGTGTCTGGGCAATCGCGATTCCGATATGCGCTACATATTCTCCGACCTCAATGCGTCGAGCACCCCGCCTGAGGATTTCGCCTCTATCGACGAGCGCTGCGAGGCACTGGCCAGCCAATACGGTATAAGTCCTCGCGAGCTGGAGATCATGCAGATGATCTGCAAAGGACGCTCGAAGGCGTATATTGCCGAAACGTTGTTCATTGCCGAAAGCACGGTGAAGGGCCACTCGAAGCATCTCTATGCAAAGCTCGGCGTACATAGCAAGCGAGAACTGCAAGAGCTTGTGGGGGCATAGCTCGAGTTCTCGGTCTGCATGCGATTAAAAGACCGGCTGCGGAATGCGGCCGGTCTTCAGAATGCGCTGTCGGATTACGGCTCCGCGGGCAGCGGGCTCTTCCCTTGACCTCTGTCGTTTTATAGCGAAACCTTACTTCGCCCGCTTGTCGAGCCATTCGATCGCATCGCGAATCACCATGTCGCGATCGAATTCGTTGAATATCTCGTGGCAGAGTCCCGCGTAGACGCGCAGCGATTTGTCGGTCGACGATACCTCCTCGAACATGTCGAGGCTGTCCTTGGGATCGACCAGGCCGTCGTTGCCGCCATGGAGCAGGATGACCGGGTCGGCGAACGCTGCGGCGTTTTCCTTGAGCCATCCGTGGCCGTCGTGCACGGCGCGCATAAGGCCGACCGACATCTTCTTGGCGACGAACTTGTCTTCCTGGTAGGCCTTGACTACGGCGGGGTCGGAGCAGACGCCGTCTCCGAGTTCGTTGGGCAGATACGTATCGTTGTCGAGCGAGGGATCGACGTTCGCAAGGCCCTTGTGGTCGCGCGTCCATGCGCCTGAGAGCACGTAGCCTGCGAGTTTGCCGGGATGCGCAGTGCCGTAGCTTGCAGCGCCGAATCCTCCCATCGAATGCCCGATCATGTACACCGGCAGACCGGGGAAATCCCGCCTTGCCGCCTCGACAAACAGATCGGTGTCCTTCACGATCTGTTCGCGGTCTTTGAAGTAGACGAGCTTGCCCATGGAGCGTCCGTGGCCGCGGTGGTCGAACCGCACGACGGCGTACCCGGCAGCGTTGAGCTTTGCAACGAGGTAATCATAGCGTCCGTAATGCTCGCAGAGTCCGTGAACGATAACGATGACGGCCGATGGATCGTCGGGTGCGTCGATTTTTCCGCAGAGAAGGACGTTGTCGTGGGCCGTTTCGGTGAATTCCCTATGCATGAATGCTCCTATCAGGCTAGATTGCTCGCTCGTACAGGTCGTCGCCTGCGCTCAATCGTTCATTCTATCGTATGGAAGGCGTGGTGATGCGCAGGGTTCCAGTGGCAAAGGGCGGGATTTTGTGCAACGATATGCTCATCCGATGAAAGGAGGCGGCTATGGAATTGCAAACATGCACGACTGCGTGCCTTGGCGATACCGTGGTGCCGTTCGCAGCCATCGGGGGGATTGTCGTTGTAGCACTCGTCGTTCTCGTGATCGCCTTCGCGCTTTCGAGGCGCAAAAAGTAAGGATAACCATGCCGCCTATCGGCAAGCTCGTCATATGCCCGACGCCGCTGGGAAACCTCGGCGATATGCCTGCGCGCGCTCTCGATGCGCTGCGCGAAGCCGATACCGTATGCGCGGAGGACACGCGCGTAACGGGCAAGCTGCTCGCGGCTTTCGGCATCTCCAAACGCCTCGAGCGCCTTGACGAACAGGCGATTTCAAGCCAAGCCGATCGCATCGTCGAGAAGGTGGCGAACGGGTATGTGGTCGTGTACTGCAGCGATGCGGGCATGCCCGGGGTATCCGACCCCGGCTTACGGCTCGTTCGTGCCGCGCAGGATGCCGGTGTGCCCGTCGAGGTGCTTCCGGGCCCAACCGCCGTTGCGACCGCTTATGTTGCAAGCGGTATCGACTGCCCCCGATTCTACTTCGGCGGGTTCTTCCCCCGCAAGGCGTCCGAGCGCGCGGAAGCGCTTGAACAGCTCAAGCCCCTCGATGCGGCGCTCGTGTTCTACGAAAGCCCGAAGAGGCTCGCCTCAGCGCTTGCCGCCATCGCGCAGGTGTATCCGAATCGCGAGGTGGCGGTGTGTCGCGAGCTGACCAAACTGCACGAGGAAGTGGTGCGCGACCGAGCGGGAAAAGTGGCTTCCGTGTTCGCCGAGCGCGATCGTGAGGGTGCGATCAAAGGCGAAATCGTCATGGTCATCGGCAATCCGTCCGAACAAGAGGGTGCGCTCGATGCGCAGCAGGCCCTCGAGGCGGCCCGAAGCCGTGCAGCCGAGCTCAAGGCTGAGGGCGGGCATTCGAAGAAGGATATCGCCGCAGCCATACAGGCGGAGTTCGGTATTGCGCGCAACGAAGCCTATGCGATTGCGATCGGCTAGGCGCGTTCGATGGACGCTTCTCTGGAAGGCCCGATAGGCAGGCAGTTCGCACGCTATGTTGCACCGAACGTGCTCGGCATGATAGCCATGTCGGCCTACATTCTCGCCGACACCTTCTTCATTGCAAACGGCGTGGGCGCCAACGGTCTCGCCGCGCTTAACTTTGCCATCGTCATTTGGACGATCATGCAGGCCACGGGCTTGATGCTCGGCATCGGCGGCGCGACGAAGTTCCAGGTGTACAAATCGCAGGGCAACACCGACGCCGCGAACCGCACGTTTACGAACGCGGTGATGCTCGCGCTGTTCGCTTCGGCGGTGTACCTGGTTGCCGTCAACCTGTTCGCAACGCCCCTGTCCTACGTACTCGGCGCCGATGCCGACACGGTGGGGCTCACCGATACGTACCTGCGGGTCATCTTCAGCTTTGCGCCGTTCTTCCTCGTGAACAACGTGCTTTTGCCGTTCGTGCGCAACGACGGAAGCCCCCGGCTTGCGATGGGCGGTATGATCCTGGGAAGTTTGGCGAACATCCTGCTCGACTATCTGTTCATCATGGTGTTCGGATGGGGCATGTTCGGTGCGGCGTTCGCCACGGGCATCGCCCCGATTCTCAGCATGGCGGTGCTTTCGATTCACTTCATCAAAGGGCGCAATACGTTCAGGCCGGTGAAAACGCGTCCCGACCTGCGCCTGATGGGCAGCTTTGCGGCGCTCGGCATCTCGTCGTTCATCGTGGAGATAAGCGGCGGCGTCGTGCTGCTCATCTTCAACCTCATCATCCTCTCGTTCGAGGGCAATATCGGCGTTGCCGCGTACGGTGTGGTGGCGAATATCGCGTTCGTTGCGACGGCGCTGTTCGTGGGCACCGCCCAGGGCATTCAGCCCCTCGCGTCGCACAATTACGCCCAGGGCAACACGGCGAACCTCAAAAAGGTGCTGCGCTATACGATCGTGACGGCGCTTGCGATCTCGATCATCCTGATCGCGGTGGTATGGCTGTTCGCCGAGCCGCTCGCAAACGCATTCAACCGCGACAACGACCCGCACCTCACGATGCTCGCCGCCGATGGGTTGCGCATCTACTTCGTGGGATACCTGTTCGCGGGCGTGAACATCGTGGCCGCGGCGTTTTTCAGCGCGGTCGAGCAGCCGGGCCGCGGCCTCGCCATCTCGATCGGCCGCGGCCTTGTTGCCATCGTCGCGTTCGTCTTCGCGTTCGCGGCACTGTTCGGCATGACAGGCGTGTGGACCACGTTCCCCGCCGCGGAGGCGGCAACGGCCTGCCTGACGGTGTTCTTTCTCGTGCGGCTTTCGAAGGCGATGGAGGCCAAGCGTGTGGGGTAAGCGGAAGGATTCGAGGCAGCCGGACTCTTCGCCGAAGCCCTCGAGCGAAGATTCGGGAATCTCTGCGGGGTCGGACTCTCAGAAGGGATCACGCGAAGCTCTGGGATCTCTTGCGAAGTCGAACTCGCGAAAGAGGTCGCACGCGGGGTGCAAGGGTGCGGGAGCCAAGATCGAGATTCGCGAGCTTGAAGTCGATGGCATTGCGGTCTCGCTTACGATAAAGCGCATCAAGAACGTGAATCTCCGCGTGAAGCCTGACGGTACCGTGGCGGTATCGGCCCCGCCATGGGTGGGAGAGCATCAGATCGCGGCGTTCGTGCGGGAGAAGCGCGGATGGATCGAAGCCAGGAAGCGTGCGGTGGCCGAATCGCCGCAGAGCCTGGTCGAGAACGCATCGCCCGAGGAGATCACCGCATGGCGCGCGGCGGTCGAAGCGGCAGCACCGAGCCTCATAGCCTTGTGGGAGCCGGTGATGGGAGTGCGTGCGGGGAAGATCGTCTATCGGAACATGACGAGCAGATGGGGCAGCTGCAACCCCAAGACGGGGCGTATCTGCCTCAACATCCAGCTTGCCAAGTACCCGCCCGAGTGCCTCGAGTACGTGGTGGTACACGAGCTTTGCCATCTGCTCGAACGGGGCCACGGCCCGCGGTTCAAGGCGTTGATGGATACGTTTCTACCCGATTGGCGAAAGCGGAGAGCGAAGCTGCGCTCGTAGAGCGGCGGCAGTGCGAGGCTCGGCATAGGGCTGCGGTTGCTGCCGTCTTGCAAACCGTCGCGGATTGCGCAGCGGCTCGCCCGAAGCGCGTGCCGACAGCTCAGCCGGCGGGCGCAGGAACCGGTTCGGTGGTCGTTGCACCGTGTGCAGCCGGCGATGCCCTGGAAGCACCTGCTCCTGCCGAATCACCGTAGTTACGACTTGATCCGAGCCTCACGCTCAGGGTTGCCGTCGAGCATTGCACGCGGGTGCGGTAAGGCAATAGCAGAGTTTGCGGAAATCGTCAGAAGTTGGCAGGGATTTACGTTTCTGATCCGCCGAAGGTAAGAAGCGACGTTTTTGACCTGCTTCTCTCGTGTGGCTGCACAAAATTATCGGCGATAAATATGCGCATATACCCGCTTTTCGGGATCACGATCGTAAATCTCTGCCATCGTCGAGGTCTTTTTTAGAAAACATCGTAAACCCCAACCAGCATGGAGGCCTTTCGCAAAGACCTCTTCGTTTGCGTATGCCGGTCGGCTTTCCCTGCCCGCCCGGTCAACCACCGCTGCTTGTTGCGCTCAGCCTGGTACGCGGATGACGGCAATTGCCGTTTCGTTGCGCTCAAAGCGCCAGTTTCATGACAGGCGGTTTACCGAACGGTTGGCTATGGAAGCTCGTACTCATAATGGGGGAATGAAACGAAAAAGCGAAATACCCCAGCCTTTCGGCGAGCGCGAGCACAATACCGGATCAGTTGATGCCGTCGTTGACGGTGCGGCCTGCGATGGCGCCCGCAACCTCGGCTCCGATTCCGACCCCGGCTGCAACTCCGGCTCCAACCCCGGTTCGGGTTCCGACTCCGACGTCCCCATCGAAGCGGGCATACCGAAGCGCAAGCGCATGGTCGTGCTTGCCGTCATGATAACGGGCACGTTTA
The DNA here is from genome assembly GCF_022845715.1 of Raoultibacter timonensis. Classification (NCBI taxonomy): domain Bacteria; kingdom Bacillati; phylum Actinomycetota; class Coriobacteriia; order Eggerthellales; family Eggerthellaceae; genus Raoultibacter; species Raoultibacter timonensis. The sequence continues at coordinate 3,356,493 of NZ_AP025564.1, read as the reverse complement.
TCGCATCGCTATCGCAGAGCATGCTTATCGCGGCGCTGCCTACCATCATGGATCAGTTCGGAGTTGACGCGACGCTCGGCCAATTGCTTACCACGTCCTATATTTTCACGCTCGGCTTGATATCGGCCATGACCGCCGCGCTCATCAGCAAGTTCAATACCAAGTACTTGTTCATGGCTGCCATGACGTGTTTTATCGTGGGTTGTGCGGCGGCCCTGTTCGCACCGAACTATTGGTTGCTTCTCGGTGCGCGGCTTCTCCAGGCCGGGGGAGCGGGCGTGGCTCTTCCGCTCGTGCAGGTTGTTGCCTTGTCGGTTTATCCGAAGGAGCAGTACGGGCGCGCCATGGGGCTTGTAGGCCTCATCATCGGCTTTGCGCCCGCTATCGGCCCCACCGTATCGGGTTTCATGATTGATTTTTGGGGATGGAAATCCATCTTCATCATCTTGGGCTCCATCGTTGCCGTTATCACGGTGGCATCGGCGTTCGTGCTTACCGATGCGGCCGAGCACGAGCGAGAGCGGTTCGATACGCTTTCAGCCGTTCTCTATACGGTCGGGTTTGTTTGCTTCATGATCGGTGTGACGGCAGTCGAGTCGCTCGGCCTGGGAGATATTCGAGCGTATGTTCCTTCGGTCGTCGGAACGGTCGCCCTCATTGTGTTTGCACGTCGGCAGTTCAAGATCGAGAACCCGCTGCTCAAGTTGCGATGTCTCATGAACAGGCAGTTCGGCATTGCAACGGTGCTTGTGGTGGTCACGCAGATAGCGCTCATGGTCGGTGCCATCATGGTGCCTTTGTTTGTGCAGGACATTCAAGGGAAAACTGCAATGGAATCTGGCCTTACCATCTTGCCGGGCGCAATGCTGCTCGGTTTCCTTAACCCGGTTACCGGAAGGTTGCTCGACAAGTACGGAGCCCGCCCGCTGATCGCCGCTGGATGCACGCTCCTTATCGTCGGTACGCTCGTGTTCGTGAAGTTCGGAGCCGCTGCCCCCGCTTGGGTCGTAACGGTGACGTACGGCATCCGCATCGTAGGCGTTGCGTGCCTTATGATGCCGATGACTGCCTACGGGTGCGCCGCTCTGCCTTCGGACGATCTTGCGCAGGGCACGGCTATCATGACGTCGTTCAGGCAGATATTCGGCGCGATCGGAAGCTCCATACTCGTCGCTGTCATGACGGGCAATGCCGAGACGGCTACGGGGATCGATCTGTTCGGGTTCGGCGTGAGCTTCGAGGTTCAGGCGGCGATCGTGTTCGCTGGATTGGTGATAGGGCTTGCGTTCATTCCTCGGAAGCGCAAGACTGTTGCAGCGCGAGTTTAAGAATGCGGCACGAGTTTAAGAAGGAAGCGAGCGTCATGACAACCGACGAACTGCCAAGTGCGGACAACGCAGCGTCCGCATGCTGGGTGGATATAGCCGCCACCTCGTTTGACCGGGATATCGAGCGAGCCCGCGAGTTGGCGTTGCGCTTTAACGGCGAACCTGGTCTTACAACTGAGCAGCGGGTAGATCTGCTCAGACCCCTGTTCGGGTTTATCGGCAAGGGGGTCACGCTTTCGCTCGGGTTGCAGTTCGGTTTCGGCTACAACATTTTCATCGGCGATCGAACCTTCGTCAACTTCAACGCGGTGTTTCTCGATGACGCTCCCATTGTGCTAGGGCGCGATGTATGGGTGGGGCCGAATGTTACCTTCGCGACGCCGCTTCACCCCTTGCTTGCCGAGGAGCGCAGGACGATCATCGACGACGATGGAATAGCGCATCAATACGAGCGTCACGAACCAATTACGGTGGGCGATGACGTGTGGATCGCCTCAAACGCGACGATTAACCCCGGTGTGACGATCGGCGACGGGGCGGTGATCGGATCGGGAAGCGTCGTGACTAAGGATATCGCGCCGAACACGCTCGCATACGGCAATCCCTGTCGGCCTATTCGCGAAATCACCGAAGCGGACCGCGTGGGATTGTGGCGCTAGATCATCTCCATTTGGGCGAGCGTGGTGTTGTACCAGTGCTCCCAGTTGGGCGGGCAGTACTTCTTGGCCGATTCGACCGAGATCGTGTAGCCGTAGCCGCGTGCAAGTCCGCGCACGTGGGCGTCGATGGCTTCTTCCCAGCTCGACCAGCTTACGCTGCCCCAGCCCCAGGCGTTGTGCGAGGCGAAGCAATTGGCGCCCTTGGAGCTCTCGGTGAACGAGATCGCGGGCGACCAGCGGGGGTCGACACCGTAGTTCCATGCCGCTTCGGCGAAGGTTTTACCCTGTCCCGCGAGGGGGGATCCTGCAAGATAGGCGTCGATGCGGGGTGTCCATTCGTTCACGAAAGCCTGCTTGTCGGTCGACCAATCGACGTTGCTGCTCGGGGGCTCGGACCCTTGGTCTTCGGGACCGGATGATTCGGGCTGCTGCTCGGGTTCGCTTTCCGCGGCCTCGTCGGCCTTTTCCTGTTCGGCTTCGGCGGTCTTTGCGGCCTCTTCGGCCGCTTTCTGCTCGGCGGCAGCCGCTTCGGCCGCTTTCTTTTGGGCTTCCTCGCGTGCTTCCTGTGCGCTCTTCAGCGCGTCTTCGGCGCGGATTTTCTCGGTTTCGGCGAGCTGCCGCTTTTCTTCGAGGGATTTTTCGGTCGCTTCAAGCTCTTCCTGCATCTTCGTGAGCTGGTTGATCTCGTTCACGTTCTTCGTGTAAATGCGGTCGATGTACTCGTAAGTGGTGAGGAAATCCTCGAGCGTTCCTACGTTGAGCAGCATGTCGACAAGCGAGTAGCCCTCTTGCTGCAGATTGTAGAGCGCCTTCAGGGCATCACCGCTTTTTTCCTGCTGATCCGGAAGCGATGCGGTCAGCTCGTCGATCCGGGCGTGGGTTTCTTCGATCTGCTGCTCGACCGATTCGAGGTTGGCGACGGCTTCGTTGTAATCGGTAGCCGTTTGTTCGATCTTCAACTGCAGCGCATCGGGTTCGGCGTCGATGTAGGGCGTATCGGCAGCGGCTGAAAGCGGGAGCGAGGCGGTGCTTGCGAGCACAAGCGTGAGGACGCACGCAGCGAAGCAGGCGAAAGCCTTGCGGGTGTGTAACGTTGGCGTGGCGCGTTTGTTAAGTAGAGTAGCCATACGAATCTCGAAGTATACCCGAGGCCGATTCTCGCGGCATCGCATGTCATGAAAGCCACACAAGAGCGAGCGGCTGCGTGCTCTTTGGCCCCCGCCCATTCGTAAGGGATAAACCCTATACATGCCATAGGGAAAGTCGCACTTGAAACGGGCGTGGTATCATCTCTGACGAGGAGATGCTCCACAAGTTCGGTTGCGCGGGGAGCGCACCGTGCAGACGGCACCGTTTCGGTGCGGGGGAGAGAGGCGAGATGAAAAGGGCACAGCTGCCGCTTCAGACGTTCGATCTGATTGCCGGTTTTATGGTTTGGGTCATCCTGTCATCGCTCTTACCTTACATCAAGCACGACATATTCATTCCCGACGACATGGTCGCTCTCGTAACCGCCGTACCGGTCATTCTCGGCTCGGTACTCCGTATCCCGTTCGGCTACTACGCGAACCTGCTCGGCGCTCGCACGGTGTTCCTTGCGAGCTTCGTCGCGCTGCTTTTTCCCGTGTACTTCATCAGCGAGGCTTCGACGTACGTCGATCTGCTCATCGGCGGCGTATTCCTCGGCTTCGGGGGTGCGATCTTCTCGGTCGGCGTTACCTCGCTGCCCAAGTACTATCCCAAAGAGAAGCACGGGTTCGTCAACGGCGTGTACGGTTTCGGCAACATGGGGACGGCGATCACCACCTATGCCGCACCGGTGCTGGCCGTGCACTTCGGTTGGCAGTTGGCGGTCAAGTTCTACCTCGGGCTTTTGCTGGCGATGGTCGCCCTTAACTTCTTCTTGGGCGATCGCGGCGAACCGCGGGTGAAGACGCCCATTGCCCGTCAGATCAAGGCGGTCTGGAAAAACGAGAAGCTCTGGTTCTTCTCGCTGTTCTACTTCGTTACCTTTGGGGCCTTTGTGGCATTCACGGTATTCCTTCCCAATTTCCTTGTATCCGATTTCGGGATCGATGGCGTAACCGCCGGTATTTTGACTTCGGTGTTCATCGTCACTGCGGCATGCGTACGCGTGCTGGGCGGATGGCTTTCCGATCGCCTCGACTGCTGGGGGCTTCTGATCGGCGTGTTCGCGGGCATGATCGCAGGTGCTCTCGTATTGGCGATGCTGCCCGGATTCGAGCTGTTCATGGTGGGCGTCTACGTGATCAGCATCGCATGCGGCATCGGCAACGGCGTCGTGTTCAAGCTCGTTCCGACCTATTTCGTCGAACAGGCCGGCCCCGTCAACGGCATCGTGTCGATGATGGGCGGGCTGGGCGGCTTCTTCCCCCCGCTCGTCTTGTCGGCGTTCCTTTCCGCAACGGGATCCTACACCCTGGGATTCGTTGCGTTCGCCTGCTTCATTCTGGCGTGTCTGGCCTCCGTCGTATGGCTCAAGCGCTCCGAGTCGAGGAAACGCCGCGGTGTTGCCGCCGAGTGACGGCGCTTGGCGTATGCCGTGCTAGAATAGCGGGCACGCATACAAACAAAAGGCGCGCGATGTCATCGGTCGCGAGAGCCGCACGAGAGGAAGCACCATGTCAAAAGGAACCTATTCGTTTACCACCCCCATCTACTACGTCAATGCGGCGCCGCACCTTGGCACGGCCTACACGACCGTCGCCGCCGACACCGTGGCGCGCTACCAGCGTATGAACGGCTACGATGTGGCGTTCGTGACCGGCCTTGACGAGCACGGGCAGAAGGTTGCCGAGGTGGCCGAGAAAAACGGGATGACCCCGCTTGCCTGGTGCGATTCCATGGAACCGAAGTTCCGCGACGCGTGGAACATGCTCGACATCACCTACACCGATTTCGTGCGGACGACCGAGCCGCGCCATGCACGCACCGTGCAGAAGTTCTGGACCGACCTCTACGAGAAGGGCTACCTGTACAAAGGCGCCTACGAGGGCTGGTACTGCGTGCACGAGGAGACCTACTACGCCGAAAGCGATCTCGAGAAGAACGAGGACGGCGTGTTCGTGTGCCCCGATTGCAAGCGTCCCGTGCAGCAGGCTTCGGGCGAGGAGAACTGGTTCTTCAAGCTTTCCGATTTCGAGGACAAGCTGCTTGCGTTCTATGACGAGAACCCCGACTTCATCCGCCCCGAGACACGCAAGAACGAGATCGTCTCCTTCGTGAAGAGCGGCCTCAAAGACCTTTCCATCTCGCGCTCCACGTTCGATTGGGGTGTGCCGCTGCCGTTCGACGAGGGGCATGTGGCCTACGTATGGGCCGATGCGCTTCTGGCCTACATCACGGGCATCGGGTACGCCGATCCGGAGCGCGAGGGCGAGTTCGACGAGCGCTGGCCTATGCAGTATCACTTCGTCGGCAAGGACATCATCCGCTTCCATTGCGTGATCTGGCCTGCCATGCTCATGGCGGCGGGGCTGCCCATCACCCATACGGTGTTCGGGCACGGCTTCCTCTTGACCAAGGGCGAGAAGATGTCGAAGTCCAAGGGCAACGTGCTTCTGCCCGAAGATCTCGTCAAGGTGTTCGGCGTGGATGCGTACCGCTACTACTTCATGAGCGATGTGCAGTTCGGCCATGACGGGTCGATCTCGGTTGAGCGCATGGTGCAGGTGTACAATGCCGACCTTGCGAACACGTGGGGCAATCTCTGCTCGCGTGTGTTCAACATGACTAAGAAGTACTTCGATTCAAAGGTGCCCGAGGCGCCCGCCTCGGCTGCCGAGAACCCGCTGCGCGAGATAGCCGATGAGCTGTACGCCGAATACGACCGCTGCATGGGGCTCGTGGACTTCTCGGGTGCCGCCGCCGCCGTGCAGAAGCTTGCGGGTCGCGTGAACCTGTACGTGGAGGAGTCCGCTCCGTGGAACCTCGCGAAATCCGAGGAAACCGCAGACGAGCTTGCGGCCGTCATCTACAACGCGCTCGAGGCCATCCGCATCATCGCTCTGTACATGGCGCCGTTCATGCCGAACACCTCGGCCGAGGTGTTCAAGCGTCTCGCGTTGGGCGATATCACGACGGTTGACGATATCGAAGCCGCGACTGCGTGGGGTCAGCTGCCCGCTGGAAACGCTGTGGAAACGGGCGATCCGCTGTTCCCGCGCCTCGATGTCGAAGCCATTGATTTCGGGGTGGAATAGGAACCGTCATGAGCGAGTCGAGCCCCGAACCCGATGCCGAATCGGTAGGTCAAACAGACCCCTTGTTTCCCGATGCGCTGTTTCGTAACAAGAAGAAAAAGGGCAGGTTCCGCATCGTTGAAGCGCCGACGCCTCCGCTCGAGGCGCCGGTAGCCGATACACATGCGCACCTCGACCTAGTGCGCGATCCTTCGCTCGCCTTGGCGCGCTGCGCCATCCATGGCGTGCGGTTCGTATGTGCGATGGCCGATGTGTTTGAGAACGAGGCGGTCGATTACGACAAACTCGATGCGTGGCGAAGCGACGCCGAAGCGAGGCTGCCCGAGGTTCTCGAGGCTTCGCAGCGCGCTTTGGAAGAATCGTCGAGCGACCCAAAAGCTGCCGAAGACGCGGTTCGGGCATCCGTTTGCCCCTTGGAGGTTCCGCATGTGCGTATCGCGATCGGGTGCCATCCCCACTATGCCAAGCACTACGACGATGCGCTCGAAGAGCGGCTGATCGCCCGTTTGGGCGACCCGCGCACTTGTGCGATCGGCGAAGTGGGGCTCGATTACCACTACGATTTCTCGCCGCGCACGGCACAACGTGAGGCGTTCCGCCGCCAGATCCGCCTTGCGCATAAGACGGGGCTGCCGATCATCCTCCATCTGCGCGAGGCGCACGAAGAGGCGTACCGCATCATGGAAGAAGAGGGGTTTCCCGAGGCCGGCGTGCTGCTGCACTGCTTCAACCTCGACTGGGCTGTGCTTGAGCCGTGGGTTGAAAAGGGCTGCTACGCCGCATTCGGAGGCCCGCTTACGTTCAAGAAGAGCGACGAGGTGCGCGAAGCGGCGCGGCATATGGCGAGGGGCCGCATTCTCACCGAGACCGATTCGCCCTACATGACGCCCGAACCCATGCGCGGCATGGAGTGCGGTCCCGAGCATACGGTGTTCACTGCGGCGCGTCTAGCCGAGGTGCTCGGCTCTGCACCGGGGGAAGAGCGGCGCGAACTGCTCGAGGCCGTGTACGAAAGCGCCCTTTCGCTGCTCGACCGCGCGCCGACGCCGTGGCAGGCGAGCCGGGAAGAAGGCCGATCGTGAACCGCTTGGTGGTATGCGGATCGATCCGTCCCGAGGGCAAGAGCGCGTTTCTGGCGAGCGCGTTGGTCGAACGCCTGCACGAGCTGTATCCCGACGACGAATTGCAGCTGTTCAGCCTTGCCGACGATATCGACGTGGATCCGTGCATCGCGTGCGACTACTGCAAGCTCGGCGAAGGTTGCATCATCGAGGATCCGATGCAGGATCTCTACGGCATGCTCGACGAGGCGGACAGCCTCGCCATCGTTTCGCCGATCTATTTTGCCGGACCCCCAGCCCAGTTCAAAGCAGTGCTCGACCGTCTGCAGCGCTACTTTTGGACCGATTTACGTACGCGGCCCAAGCGTCCTGCCGAGCTGTTCGCGATCGGGGACGGGGGAGATCCCCATGGTTTCGAACCGCTTGTGGGCATCATTCGCTCGTCGCTGGCCGTTGCGGGCTTTCACGTGGAAGCGGTGCACGACTGCGTCGACCGCTCGCCCGAGCAGCTCCAAGTTCTTGCGGCTTCCTGGGAGCCGAAGCTGGGTGGGAGGTAGTTTGATGACGAAGCTGTCACCGCTTGCATCGCCTTCCGCCACCCGTGCGGTGCTCGAAGCGCACGGGCTTGCCACCAAAAAGGCGCTCGGGCAGAACTTCCTCATCAACGATGCGATCCTTGAGAAGATAATCGCGCTTTCCCAAGTAAACGGGGATGATTTCGTGCTCGAGGTGGGGCCCGGCATCGGAACGCTGACGATTGTGCTCTTGAAGCATGCGGGTTTCGTGGTGTCGGTGGAGCGCGATAAGGATTTGCCTGCGGTGCTTGCCGAAACGCTCGAGCCGTGGGCCGATCGGTTTGCGCTTATCGGCAAAGACGCGCTCGATTTGACGAAGGCGGATTTGGCCAATGCGGCCGAACGGCTGGAGGCCGAATCGGATGCGGCGGGAGCGTTCGGCGATCAGGCGATCGCCCCCGCTTCTCGGAGCGCTCATCCGCTGCCGAACAAGTTCGTAGCCAATCTGCCTTACGCGGTGGCCGCTACGCTCGTGCTCGATTACTTCGAGCGGTTCGAGAGCATCGAGAGCGCGACGGTGATGGTGCAGGCCGAAGTTGCCGATCGCATGGCTGCAAAGGCGGGCACGAAAAACTACGGAGCCTACACCGTCAAGCTGTCGCTGTTCGCCGAGCCCGCCGGGCGGTTCTCAGTAAGTCCCGGCAACTTTTTCCCGCCGCCGCGCGTGGATAGCTCGGTGCTCAGGCTTAAGCGTTGCACGCCGGTCGACGGCGACGGCAATCAGCTGATCCGGGAGGCCGTGCGAGCGACGTGCATCATGGCCGATGCGGCGTTTTTCAATCGTCGTAAAACGCTTGCGAATTCGTGCAAGATGTACTTTGCGGGAAAAGGCGAGCAGGGCACTGCGGTGGCGAAAGCGCTCGATAGTCTGTTTGTACGGGCGGGGATCGATTCCCGCCGCCGTGGCGAAACGTTGACGCGTGAAGAGTTCATCAGGCTCGGCGAAGGCCTTCTTGATGCAACGAGCTGATTAGGTAAAACGATGAATCTATGAAGAGGTGCTTTTGGACTTCGATAGCTGTCCGCTGGCCGATATTCTTTGTTTGAGTTGCATATCATCCCAGTTCGCGCCCTTCGATACGTGATGGAAACGTGCAGATTCTGTTAAGGATTGACTCCCGTGATATAATCCCATGCTGTTATTTCTGTAATTTGAGACACATGTGAGGAATGAGTGAGCATGGATCTAGCTAAGCAGGCGAAAATCGTGGATGGAATCCACGATACGTTGCATGATTTCGTCGGCCAGCGACTGAAGGTACGCGCAAATATGGGCCGCTCCAAAATCGTCGAGAGCGAGGGCGTTCTTACGCAAGTGCACCCCCAGCTGTTCATCCTGGAAGTGGATCGCAAGCGCGGCCGCACTGCGCGCCAGTCGTACCAGTACGTTGACGTTCTGACCGGCATGGTCGAGCTTTCGCAGGACGGCGAGCCGTTGTTCGAACCCTTCATCGAGGAAACCCCCATCGACGAGGCGCCGATGGTTCTCGAAGAAGACGCCGAGGAAAAGGAGACGGTTCTCTCGTAGAACCGTGCTTTGCAACGCATGCAAGCAGGGCGTCCGGAAACGGGCGCCCTGTGTTTTGGGCTATGTTGGGCTGCTTTTGAGCAGAAAGCGTGATTTCATTTGACAAACAGGCGCGTTGCGGGGAAAATACTTTCTCGCGCAATGCGCACCTTCGTGGGGATGTAGCTCAGCTGGGAGAGCATCACGTTCGCAACGTGGGGGTCGTGGGTTCGAATCCCATCATCTCCACCACGGAAGTCAACAGGCCGGGAATAACTCCCGGCCTGTTTTGGTGAAATATGTTCCTTTGTTCTGATCTCAATCTTTTATCACGCGCTTCCTTGAGGTTTAATCATCTTCTGGAATATGGGTTGAATAGTATATCTGCGCCATTCTTTGTTCAACTGAACGATCGAAAATATCTTGATTGATTTTGCTAAGATTGCTCAGTTCGATAAACGTAATACAAAAAACAAAGCCGTAGTCGCGGATTATTTTACCGATAAGCTCATCTGCGAAAGACGAACTGGTAAGAGTGACGCCGTGAAAATCTAGTATTACTCTCTGCTTTGTTTCACGGATGATGTTCAACGTTGTATTTCGAAGCCTTATGGCAGCCTTGCGCGTGCCTGTTCCATATTCAAGGGATGCCACGTCTATCTCGTGTAGACCATCGTCTCTCTCAAGGCTTTCTAGCCATAGGTCAGTTGGGCGATGGTTTTGAAATGCGGCTGCAATGTCGACCTCTTGCGAAAAATCAAGTTGAAAGTCAATCGTAGTTGTTCCGTATTTTCTTCCAAGGTAAAGTGACCCTCTTTCACTGGTTGAGGGGGTTTTGTCAAAACTGTAGTTAGCACCTCCAGACGATACCTTATACACTCCTCCATTGGCTTGAACTATTTGAGAAAGATTCCACATGCCGTTGCCTTGGCCTATTGACTCGTCGCGGGTGATTCTTTCTTGTAGCGCTAAGGTAATTGCATCTAAGGCTGTTCGCGGTTTATGCTTTATCGACGTATTGAAAGAATTTTTGATGCCAATTCCAGCATCAAAAACGCAAATTGCAAGGCGCTTGTTCTCCTTGTGCACCTGTGCCATAACATATCCATGCTCTGTATTTGAATGTTGCAAAACATTGTCCATCGTTTCATTCAGGCACCATTCGATACCGCTTGCCACACCTTGGGCAAGTTCGTGTTGCTCTCTCATTTCCTTTAGTATCAGGTCTACCACGACTTTAACTTCTTCAGATGAACTGAATCTCCATACACGATCAAAGGGTGAAAGGTTGTTAATCTTGTTATCGAGTAGCTTGTTTGCAGGGAGCGGGCTAAAGCAGCAGGTATGCTTTACATAGCATTCGTCTTCGCTTGCGCTCCCGTAGTCAATTTCGAAGTCAACATTATGAGAGTCGCGATAGTATTGCAAAAGACCCGCGACCGGTGCGCAGGTGTTAGGGTAGGCGGATTTGTTGGTGCTTAAGCGTATAGCGAAATCTTGATAGCCGGCTTTTATCCCGTTGAATATTTCTTTATTAGCTATCGTCAGATTCGCAGGGGAGGACAAATCGAGATCAATGTGTTTTTCGTAATCCATCTCGCTCCTTTGGTCGCATAGATACTTCCGGCCCAATTTGTTTACTTCATTTGCTGCGGAGTGCAAAAGGAGCCGATTGTGTTTTGCGTCTCTCGAGACAGCGGACTCTTTTGGCTGACACTTTCAGGATATAGCATCAGTGTCCGAACTGTTCTCTCAGCTTTTGAGTGAATGACCTGCTTTTTGCAATTGCGGCAGATGCTCCAAGATCAACATATGTCCCATGTATTCTTTCGGCAATCCATCCCATTGTCGAATTTGAAGGTATTGAAATGTCCATGAGGTCATCTGAGTTGATCTCGAATCTTCCAGTCTGTTCAACGCATGCCATCAGTAATAAGTAGAATAAAATGTCGTTTTGCACGGCTCGATCATATTCAGATTTTTTGAGCCACTGTCTTACGCTTGCTGCGAGAAATCCGAGAGCTAAATATGAGTCTAGTGGAATGGATTCATTAAAAATTAAAGAGTACTTTTCATCGTCATTTAGTATTTGGGATGGCCGGGCTCGCGCATAGTCTGGTTGTTGCAGCAGGGTCGCAATTAGACATTGGCCTAAAAATGGGACGGAAATTATATCTTTTGGCTTAATTCCCTTGTTCTTGCAGGAAGTTTTACGCCGGTCATAATGAAGGCCATGCTCGAGAAAGTATCTTTCAATTTTCAGATGAATTGACTCTAGTGACCGTAAATATGCTGGAGGGATAGATGTTTGCTTGTTTGTAGCAGCGATGATTCGGGCGCGAACAGCCTGGTCGTTAGAAGCTATACATTTTACCAACACCTTTCTATCGTCATGTTCTGTGCTATTGGAATCGCAGTATCGCTTTATCATATTTGAAGTTTGAAGACCATTGACGATTCGGGGGTTCGAAAGTGTAAGTGAATGGCTCATATCTCTGGTTACCGAATCTGCAACAATGGTGACGCCATTGTTGAGCCACCAAAAATCCACGTCTCCCTCTTTTTCCAAGGTGTCTTCTATCGCTTTATTAACCGCTGTTCGTCCTTGGTAATCGCGTATGTTGGCTTCGAATAGGGTCTTGTTTATCTGCCCATCGGGTGTAGAAATAAATGAATTGTAGTCATGTAGCGATACTGTCATGATTGCGCTCGATTCATCGGGGCACAAAGGCTCTTTTGTTCCAGTTAAAGTTAGGGTTTCCTCAGGCTGTCGCATAATAAGTTCAAATAGGTCGCCTGCGGTAACAAACTGAAAATTTACGGCTACATTTCCTGGAACCGAGGAAGCTACTCTGCTCTTGCAATCGTCTAGGGCTTTTCTAGTGTTCGGGTGGACCTCCTCTCCCAACGATACGACCCAGAATGAAACCGTAGTCCTTAGTTTCAATACGACAGCTTTCGTCAATATCGAACGAATGAGAGTAAAAGCGTCTATCACGTTAACGTTGTAACGTTCGAGATCTCCATCTTCGTTTTCCAGAAGATTCTGGAAAGATGAATTCCATTTATCGAACACGGATTCGCTGAAACCTGATGCGTTTTTTGCCTGAATAAAGTGAATATCCACTTCAGCTTTGGTCGGAATGTTTAAATTGCTAACGTCTTCGCCCGATATGAGCGTTTCGTTTAGAAAGACGTAGATCCCGTCGTATCCTCCGTCGCTTCCTCCGCCCGTGAGTCCCCGCTCTGTTTCGTCATCGTCTATTCCGTAGGGTTTAAGAATTTGTTGACAGGCTACATATTCGAATATTTCATCACTGCTCAGTCCGTTATCAAGGCGGTCCCTCTCACTGTCGATAAAACTCTTAATACTTGACTGGGTCATTGTAAGTTGCCTAGCCATACTGAGCCTCTACTCTCTTTCAGCGCGAAAGACATTCCATCCCTTCCTTATTATTGCAGATCGAATGGCTTATATAAAACAATTCTGGCACGTAAGTAGGGAAAAGTGTTTGTTGGTTGATTTGCTGCGCCGTCGGACGTGGACCCTAGCCTCCCTCAAAAGAAATCTGGTTGGATTACAAGGGAAGGATTTTAGTGGGTCTTGCCTATTCCTTCGGTGGTATGAATTCGCCCCATTGAATGAGGAGGGGGCACATCACAATTTTAGTTACTAAAGCAATAGTGATGTTATACGGACCTTTTGGGAGAGCATCACGTTCGCAACGTGGGGGTCGTGGGTTCGAATCCCATCCCATCCCACCACGGAAACTTGATCGGGCCGGAAGTTGCTTCCGGCCCGATTTGCGTTTTAGGCTTTCCCCCTTGGCGCGGGCGGGCACGCTGCGATGCGAGCCTGCTATTCGGTAGTGCACCGTATCGGGTTTCGTGCGCTTTCCTCTATCTCATGTTGTCCGAGGCGCTTTTGGACTTGCCAAAAGCAGCGCTCGCTCGAGACGAAACCCCACCAATGGGCTCGGTGGCAGAAGCCGTCGGGTCTTCGCGCTCAAATGCGCTCGCTCTTTGCGCGCGTCCCTCTGTTTCTCGCAACTGTTCGTTTAGGGAAGCGTGTTTTATCCGAAACGATGGGTGGCGAGAGTAGAATTGCTAGGTTCGGAGGCGCAGTCCATCGCTTTGGCCAAGGAAGCTGCGAGCTGTAATCGCGTAAAGCATCGAATGCTCTACTTGCCAAAGTGCTGTCGATGCGCATTTCGCTTGTTACTCCAAGAACACTGATGATTGCGGATGCGAACGCCGAGAAGTCTTCAACGGCCATTCGCGTAGCAACGCGCAGGACAATCTAGAGACGAGGAGCATTGCATGAGGAAAGCGAAACTGACGATCGGGGCGGTTCTTGCCGTCGGTATGCTGGTCATAGGCGTTGGCACGGCGTTTGCCATGCCGGGCGACATCGAGGAAGCGGTCAACGCGGGGGACTATGATTCCACGCAGTACCAAAACGGTACGGCAACTTACGAAGACTCGGATCTTCTGGCCATCGGCGCCGACTACGCAGCGACTGCCTATGCGAACATCCGCACGGCACCTTTCGGAGAGATCATCGGAGGTACCGTTCCAGGACAGACGTACTACGTTGTGGGGGAGTGCCCCGATTGCATGTGGTACAAGGTTTCGGGGGAGGTGAGCGGATACGTGTATGCCGACTATCTGGTTCCCCAGGCCGACTACAACGCGGGGACGAACAGCAACACCGACTCCGGCTATAACGTGCGTCCGCTCGACATGAAGATGACCGTCGATGCCGTAGCTCTTAACGTACGCAGCGCGCCTTCCCTGGATGCCCAAGTGCTGAAGTCTCTTTCCGAGGGTACTGAAGTACATGTGACCGGAAAGGTTGCGAACGCCGAATGGTACGAGTGCGATGTGGATGGGCAGAAGGTGTACCTTTCCGATAACTACCTCAAACCAGAGCTTCCCCAAACCTTGACCTGCACCGTTGATGCGTTGAACATCCGCGTCGGCGCGGGCACGGATACGGAGGTTATCGGTACGTTGCGCAAGGGGGCGAAAGTCGAAGTGACCGCCGACGAGAACGACTGGTTGAAATTCACGCTTTCTGACGGCCGGGAAGGCTACGTGTATTCCGAGTACATGGCAGTGGTTTAAACGCCGCTGAAAATCGCTTTGTCGGTTGATGCGTGAACGGCAGGGCCCGCCGATCGGCGGGCCCTGCCGTTGCTTTCGGTCCTGAGACGGCCGAAAGCAAGCCGAGGCGCTATTGTCTCGGCAGGCAACGCGGCACGCGCTTCGGCATCGAGCGCGCTTTCGCTCCGCTCATGTTTCTGTTCGCTGTGCTTTGCGCAGCTTGTCGGCCCGCGCGTCTACGATGTTCATGAGCTCTTGCTGCGAGTGCACGTCGAGCTTGCGGTAGATGTTGCGTAGGTGCGATTTGGCCGTATCCCTCGAGATCACCAGTTGATCTTGGACGATCCCGAGATTTCTGCCGTGCGCAAGCAGCATGAACACTTCGGTTTCGCGAGGCGTGAGCTGCGCCTCGGCGGCCACTTCGTCGCAGGCGATCCTGAAGGCGCCCTTTCGGGGCAGGGTCGCTTCGGCGGGTTTCGCATCGCCGAGATCTTCCCAAATCGGATTTCCTTTGATCAAGATCAAGCTTCCCAGCAGAAGGGCGAACACCGCGAGCATGCACAGGTCCGTTCCGCTGACTTGAAGCGCGCTTCCCCCTGCGCCCGCAAGGTAGCCCACCGCCTGTCCGGCTAAAAGCAGAAAACCCACGGCGGAGAAAAACACCGCCTCCTGCGGCTTTTTTCCTGCGATCAGGTGCGAGCAAAGCGTCTGTATGATGGCGAAAACGTAGAAATACCCTGCTGTGTACAAGATTTCCCCGATTACGAAAAGATCGCCGGTCATCTGCGTGTCGTTGTTGATGACGATGCCTCCGTTGAAGGAGATGACGATGAACGCCAGCGCCATGAACGGGATGCCTATCTGATAGATGAGACGTCGGAAGTTCAGATGAAGCACGTAAGCCGTAAGCAGCAGAAGCGCGAACGCCAGCAAGAAGCCGAGAATGCTGGTGAATCCGACGAAATCGAGAAACCCCAACGTGCCGAAGACGCTCGACATCTCGCGCCATATGCAGAACTCCGCAGAGCATTTGACGATGGTGACCGATTGGAATATGAAGTGCCACAATCCGATGGCGGCACCCTGCAAAAACACGGTACACATAAGGCGCCAGGGCATGTTTTTCAGCAAAGCGCTTCCCTTGGCCGGCTCTTCAAAGCGCTCGATCGGTTCGCTTGCGTTGCTTTTGCGCGCCGTTTTGCTTGCGGGGGAGCTGCCGTCGGTGCCTTTGCGAAGCTGCGGCACCAGGAGAATGACGCTGCAGAGGGGGACGAGGGAAAGCAGCATGTCCTGCTTGCTCGCATCGAGCAGGAAGATGACGATCGCACAGAGCGATGCTGCGGCAAGCGCGAGGGAGGCGATCCTGATAACGCGCCCCGAATCGTACTGCGCGATGAGCATGTTCCACGAGACGAAGAGCAGGGCGGCGAAAGCGCCCGAACAAACGCTTTCTACAGGTTGCACCAGCGCGGGGGAGACGCTCGGTATAAACGATGCGATCGTTGCGATGGCGAACGCGGCAGCCGTCAGGGGCACGATCGTGTTGATGCGTTCACGCAGGGGGCAAACGAGGAGAAAGGCGGCGAGTGCTGCGGCAACCATGATGCAGCGATCGTCGAGAAGGATTGTGGAGCTCGACACACCTATCGCGGTGCCGAGTGGTTTGACGAAAAGAAGCCAGAGCCAATTCCAGAAAAGGCCGTATCCGAGCCAAATCGGCCAATCGTTGAAAAGCCTGTCGAGCAGGCTTGCATTACGTTGTGTGTTCATCCCCGCACCTCCGTGTTCAGTATACGGCACGCGGGTGCGGTGTGGTGCACCAGGGGTGTGGAAAGAGCGTCTCACACCGCTGGTGTGATGCGGTGGTTGCAGCATCTTCTTACCTTCGTGTTCCGGTCAATCAAACGGCAGGGAAAGGGAGAGATATGGATCTGACAAGACGACAATTTGCCGCACTTGCATCATCGGCGGCGGGCGCTGCTGCGCTCGGTATGGCTGGCTGCAGCCCGAGCAAAGGCGATGCGGATTCGGAATCGTCCGACGAGCACGCTGAGTACAGAACGCCTGTAAGCGAGGGAAACATCACCAAGGTTCGTACGGCATGCGGAAACTGCCATAACAACTGCGGCATGATAGCCAACGTGAAAGACGGGGTGATCGTTTCACTCGAAGGCGACCCCGAGCATCCTCACGGGAAAGGGTCGCTTTGCCCTAAGGGGCAGGCGTTTCTCGATGTCGTGTACGCGCCCGATCGTGTGACGAAGCCGCTTAAGCGCGCAGGCGAGCGCGGCGAGGGCAAATGGGAAGAGATGGAATGGGACGAAGCGCTCGACTATATTGCCGAGAGGCTTACCGACATAAAGGAAAACTACGGTCCCGAATACCTATGCTACAGCAACGGCGCTCCCGTGCAGAACATCGTCCGCAACGCCTTCTGGGAGTTCTACGCTCGCTTCGGTACGCCGAACCAAGCAGCCGTTCCCAACTTATGCTTCGTTCCGCGCCTGGTGGCGCTCAACACCACCTACGGATTCCGAAACGAAGACGACTACAACAATGCCGATTTCATCATCCTGTGGGGCGCCAACCCGTTTGCATCCATGCGCCCGAGCTCGTTTATGTGCTACGAGCGCAAGGGCTGCCTATCCTCGCTGATCGATGCGATGGATCGCGGTGTCGATGTGGTGGCGATCGATCCGATATGCTCGGAAACTGCGAACAAGGCTACGACGTGGATTCCCATCCGTCCGGGAACCGACGGGGCCATGGCGCTCGCCATGATCTACACCGTGATCAAAGAGGATCTCTACGACCACGATTTCGTAGAGCAATGGTGTCAGGGGTTCGACGAGCTGTCGGCATTCATCGAGCAGTACACGCCCGAATGGGCCGAAGCGGAAACCGACGTTGCGGCGCAGACGATCGCCGACCTTGCGCGAAGCTATGCCACGACTCCGCGCGCAACCATTCACGACGGCAACAACTTTGCACTTCAGACGAACTGCGTGCAGGCCACGAGGGCTATCGCCATCTTGGAGGCGATCACCGGGCATCTGGACGTCGAGGGCGGCAACTGCTGCTTCCCCGATGTCATCGGAAATCCGAAGGCCGTTGAAATGGGCAACTCTGCCGGCATCAAGACGACGGTTACCGTCGATACGCCGCCTCTGGCGAGCAAATACTACCCGATGCTTGCTTCCGGCATGCCTGCAACGCTCAAGGCCATCGAAACCGGCGAGCCCTATGTGCCGAAGGCCATGATGATGTACCACACCAACGGAGCGATCACGCAAGCGCAGCCGCAACGGACGATAGAGCTTTTGCGCAAGCTCGATTTCATCGTGGTCAACGACCTGTTCATCACCGAGACGGCGCTGCAGCTTGCAGACGTGTTCATTCCCGACTGCACGTTCCTCGAGCGCTACGACTATCGCACCTATCCGTCTGCGCAGGGTACGGTGGTAACGCTTCGCCAGCAAGCTATCGAGCCGCGCGACGGCATTATGAATACCTACGACTTCGAGTATGCGCTGGCCGAGCGCATGGGATTGGCTGAGGGCTACCCGTGGACGAACCAGGAGGAATTCATCACCTACGCGTTCACTCCCTGCGGGCTCACCTTCGAGGATCTCAAGGCCAATCCGACGAAAATCGTCGGAACCCATGAGTACCGAAAGTACGAAACCGGTGGATTGCGACCGGATGGCGAACCGGGTTTCAACACGCCAGACGGCAAAGTCGATCTCGTCAACCTTGCCTTCAAGAAGAACGGCTACGATCCGCTGCCCGTCTACGTGCCCCCAGCGGCCTCGAAATCGGCGCATCCCGATGTGGCGGAGCAGTACCCGCTCGTGGGCATCAACAGGCGCGTCGTATACTACGCGCACTTCAAGTACCGCAACAACCCCTACTTGCGCGAGGTCAGGCCCGACCCCGTTGTGCTTATGAACCCCGCCGATGCCGAGGCCCGTTCGCTTGCCGATGGGAGCTGGATCAAGCTCACGTCGCCGTTCGGCGAGGCGAAGTTCCTCCTTCAGGTTTCCGAGCGCGTGACGGCCGGTGTGCTTTGGGTCGATGGCGGCTGGGGCGACCCTTGGGATTACGAGGACAGCAACTTGAACGTGCTCGTCGACGGTACGGACCTCGACCCCGTTTCTCAATCGCCGTCGTTGCATTCGTTCTTGGTGGAAGCCAGCAAAGCATAAGGAAGCGCGGGAGGAAAGGAATCAACAATGACCCATTATGGAATGACGATAGACCTCGATCGCTGCGTTGGGTGCAGGGCGTGCTCCGTCGGATGCACGATGCATAACGGACTTTCTAAAAACGTGAGGTACAGCTTCGTAAACGAGCAGGAATCAGGTGCGTTTCCCGATGTGAAAGTCGATTATCTGCCGCATGCTTGCATGCAGTGCGTCGATGCGCTCTGCATGGCGGCCTGTCCGACGGGGGCAACGTATCAGACCGACGAGGGCGTTGTCCTGGTCGATCCCGAAACCTGCATCGGGTGCCAAAGCTGCGTGACCGCCTGCCCGTACGGAGCCAGAACGCTGGTTTCCGAGCTCGAGCCGAACCATGAGGAAGGCGAGACCGCGTACGAGGAAGCGGTGTTTCCGTATCATAAAGCGAACACAGTGGAGAAATGCACGTTCTGCTACGACCGCGTTGCGCTGGGAGAGCAGCCCGTATGCGTGGCGACGTGCCCTGCGCACGCACGTCGGTTCGGCGATCTTGACGATCCGGGATCGGACGTTGCGAAGATCGTTGCCGAGGGCAACGCGCACACTGTATTCGAAAGCAACAACATGGCGCTTTCCGTGTACTACACGTACGAGAAGGACATTGATATCGACGCCCTCATGACTTCGGGGGAGTAGGTGCCAATCCGTCGTAGACGGCGGGTCCGGCGAGCAAACCGAATCCTGATAGTTGGACTGGAAACAAACGTTTCCAGTCCTTTTCGGGTCTGTGAGCCGGTCCGGGGCGCGCGCCGATTTCGTTCGGCCGCGTGGCGTTCGACCCGTCTCGTTCGTGCTAATCAGTAACTACTTATGATTTTTGTCACCAAATCGATGACAAATCACCAAGTATGTATATAATCTCTTCCATAAATATAGAACCACTTATATAAATGGTTCGGATGAACAAGGAGAGATTATGATCGGGAACGCTCAGTCCTCGCGCGGGACGGGAAAGCTGCTTGCGCTGCTCGTGACGCTGTGCTTGCTCTTGTCCCTCGTGCCGGTATCGGGTTTTGGTTTTGCGGAGGACATGGATGCGGGCCCCGCATCCGGTTCCGAGGCGGCGCTTGCGGAAGGATCGGATGATCGTGAAGCCGCTTCTGGGGAAGAGAATCAGGCGACTCCGAACGATGAGCCTTCCGCGGCTGGCGAAACCGCCTCCGACGCAGGCTCGGCTGCATCGGGCGATGCGGCCGATAGCGCATCGTCGTCCGATCCGACCACGTCGGGCTCGGGCGCCATCGCACCCTTGGCGGGCGAGATAGCCTACCTTACCGGGTCGGTAACCACGACGCCCGTCGATCCGCTTTCGGGTGCCGCCTTCAAGATGACCATCGAGCTGAACAGCAACAGCACCGGCGCTTCGACGACCGAGGGACTCAAAGACGCGAAGGTGTCGTTCACCATTCCGAGCAACGTGGAGATCCAGTCGCTTCCGACGTCGAACGGGCAGTACACGGTATCGCCTGCTAACCCGCAGCCGGGCGATACGGTAACCATTGCGTACAGCGGCGAGCTTTCGGTGGGATCGCTCCACAAACTCGAATGCTGGTTCCGCTTTCCCGCGGGCGTGAGCCTCGAAAGCGAGTCGTTCAAGCCCGCGATCGAGTTCACCGCGTCGAATGCGTTTTCCCACAGCATGGTGTCCGACGAGGTGAATCCCCAAAACCTGCCGCTTGAAGACGTGATGAAGGTAACGCCGCAGCTCATCAACCCGATCTTTCTCCATACGGCCGAGATCGACCTTACGCGCGAGGCGTATCTGGGCGGACTCAACCAAAACGACGCGTCGGTGAAGATCGAATTCCCCGGCGATGCCGAGGTGCTCTCGGTCACGTACGGCGGGGTCGATTATCCCGTCGTCGACGACGGGCTGGGCGGCAAGGTCGCTACGATCCCCATCGGCACGCTTGCAGTCGGTAACCAGGGCACGAAGGAGAAGATAACCGTCCTGTACAGCTATCCGCCGATGACGACACCCGGCACGACCGACTACGAGATCAAGGCAACCTACACGGCCACGCGCTTCGACGGCACTCCCATCGAGGAGACGGGCTTCATCAACGAAACCGTCTCCCACGAAAACGGCGGTGCCGATGCGAATGCCTTCTTCATGAAGCACGCCACCTATCAGGTATACCGTACGGGCGGGCAGGCAGTCACGTTCGAGCTCGATTACACCCCTTATGCAGACATGAGGGACGCGACGCTCACCGACGATCCGATTCGCGCGGGGGAGACCGACTTCTTCGACGCCGTCGAGTATCGGACGGTAACGTGGACTCCCTACGCTGTTCTCGATCCCGTCAACGGGCAAACGGTGCGCACCCAGATGCTCTACCAGACGAATTCCGATCCCGGCACCTGGAAGAGCGCGGGCTCCCCGAGCGCCAACGGCAGGGTCAACATCGACGACCTCGGCCTGGCGGCAGGCGATTTCGTCACGCAGGTGCAGTTCAAGTTCTTCGGCGCGACGGGCGACGAGGTTACCGCCGGGTCGAGCCCGGTGAAGATCAGGATCCTCGGCACCTCGACCGATGCCATTACGGCTTCGGGCACTTCCTTTGACGATAACCGGCTCACCAACGGCGCGTACCTGACGGGCGAGATCCGCTTTCCCGGCAGCCCGTCGTATGCGCCCATCGAAGACGAGGGCGTGAAGAACGCGCGCACCACAACTACCAACGTCGTGGCGAACAACCCCCAGGTGGGCATAGCCGGGCATGAGAACCCCTTGTCGCCCAACCCCATCGTTCCCGGTGAAGAACTGACGTACAACATCCGCCACTACATCCAGAACTCGGTGCTGCGCGATGCCGTATCGTATCTGATCGTCGATCCGAACATCGAGATTCTCGATGTGGAGCTCGATAGTCGCTTCCCCGATGCCACGTGGTCGGTCACCACGGCGAACAACGGCTACCAGCTCGTCAAGGTCGAATGGAACGGCGATATCACAAGCGCATGGACCCAGTACGGCATCGGTCTCAAGGGCATTGCGAAGCCGGGTATCGGGTCGAGCGCATACTTCCGCTACCTCGTGGCGAGCGACGATCCGACCCAGCTGTACTCAGGCGGCGGCGTCATCGATAACTGGTGGCTTAACCAAGGGGCCGACTGGGCCATCATCGATGCGGCATCGGGTGACGGATTCGGGGCAACGTACCGCAACTACTACCCCGTGGACAACGGCCTCGGCATGAATCCGCAGAAGCTCGCTTCGCTCGATGGAGCCGACTACGCCCTGACCCAGACCGTCGACACCTCGTCGGGTGCGACAACCGGCTATTACTCGCTCGATGTGACTAATCCCGAATCGACCAATCTCGAAGAAGTGCGTATCATCGATATGCTTCCCCTGGTGGGCGACCAGATGACGCTCACCTCCAATGCGAAGAAGAGCACCGTGCAGCTGCAGGTCGACGGCATGACACTCGCCGACGGCAGCGCGCTCCCCTCATCGTGCGAGCTGTACTATTCGGAAGACGCCACCCCGGCCACCAACCTCGTCGAACTCACCGATTTCACGGTTCCGTCGGGTGCGACATGGATTCCGTGGGACGGTGCTTCGACGCTTCCCGCGAGTGCTAAGGCGGTCAAGCTCGTGAAGACCGACGGCCTTAACGCCACCGAATCGTTCGGCGTCCGCTTGCAGGTGACCATTCCGAAAAACGATTCGGGTTCGACGCTTGTCGGATGGAACGCGATCTCGGCGGGCGGCAAGCATGCAGGCGGCTACATCGTTCCGGGCGAGCCGCACAAATCGGGCTTCTACATCAGCGAAAACGCTGCTACCGAGAAGCTCGCGGGCATCCTCTGGGAAGACGACAACGGAAACGACGTGCGTGATGAGGGCGAACCCGTCTTTGCGAAGAAGACCGTGCGCCTCTACGACTGGGACGACAGCCTGGTCGCACAGACCGAAACCGACGACGATGGGCGCTACGAATTCGATGGGCTTCTGCCCGAGCGGTACCGCGTCGAGGTCGACATGCCGTCGAACTTCGAGGTAACGGGCTATCGGGTGGGATCCGACAAATCCGTCGATAGCGATTTCGTGCGCACCGGCACCTACCTCGTCGGCGCGACGGTCAACCTCGCTACCGAAACCCATCCGCTTGCCATCGACGGGGGCTTTTACAAGAAGGCGAGCCTCGGCGACTACGTGTGGGAGGACTCCAACGGCAACGGCCTGCAGGATTCCCATGAGACGGGGATTCCGAACGCGAACGTCACGCTGTACCGCATGACCGATGGCGCGCCTTCGGTTGCCGGCACGGCGACAGCGAGCGAAAGCGGGCGCTACTCGTTCACGGGCCTCAAACCGGGCACCTACAAGATCGGGGTCGACGCGCTCGACGGGTACATTCCGACGAGCCATGCGGCCGGCGGCGCAGGAGCCGAGAACGACTCGAAGCTCAAAGATTCGTGGGATACCGAGGAGCTCGCCCTTGCGAGCGGGCAAGCGCGTACCGATGTCGATGCGGGTTTGGCGAACGCGCTCGACGGAACCGTCACGCTTGCCAAGGTCGACGAAAGCGGAGCTCCGCTTGCCGGGGCCGAGTTCGGCATCTGGCACGCTTCTGCCGATCCGGATAGCGACGCGCCGCTCAAGACGGTCGAGAGCGGCTCAGACGGCGTGGTGGCCTTCGCCGATATGCCGAGCGGAGATTACCAGGTCAAAGAGGTGGCCGCACCGTACGGCTACGATGCGGTGGATACGGTGTACTCGGCGAAGATCGTGAGCAACTCCCAGCTTTCCGTCGATCTCGGGGAAGTTGCCAACACGCTCAGCCTCGGGTCGGTCGCGCTCGTGAAAACCGACGGAACGTCCCCGCTCGCCGGAGCCGTGTTCGGCATCTGGCCCGCTTCGGCTGATCCCGAATCGGACGATCCGCTCGAAACCGCCGAAAGCGGGTCGGACGGCTCGGTCGTGTTTGCGGACATGGATCAAGGGTCCTATCTCGTCAAGGAGATAACCGCTCCCGAGGGGTACACGATGAGCGATGCGGTGTACCGGGTGACGCTCGACCGTATGACGCTTTCGTTCAGCATCGGCGAAGTGGTGAACCAGAAGATCGCCGATCCGACGCCGCCTGATCCGACGGATCCGACCGATCCTGCCGATCCCGCCGACCCCGACGATCCTGCAAATCCTATACCGGGGAAGGCGCCGAGCGCCAAAGGCGGTGCCGCGGCGGTTACGGGCGATGCAGCCATGCCCGTCTTCGTTGCGATCGGGGCCGCCATGGTGCTTGCCCTCTGCGCCTTAGCGGTTGTAGCGGTGAAGCGCAGGGCTTCTCGTCGGTAGCGGATGCAAGCACATCCGAGGGAATAAAGAAGGATGGGCGGTTTCGGCCGCCCATCCTTCTGCGTGCGAGGATATGCTCGTGTTCGCCCGCCGATCGATCAGGCGCCCGCGTTCGCCGCGGCCTGCTTGCCGGCGACTCTGCCGAACGTCATGCAGTCGGCGATGGCGTTGCCGCCGAGGCGGTTGCTGCCGTGGATGCCGCCCGTGCATTCGCCGCAGGCGTACAGGTTCTTCACCGGCGCCCCCGTCGCATCGAGTGCGTGGCAGTCCACGTCGATCTTGATGCCGCCCATGGTGTGATGGACGGTCGGAACCTTCTTGCAGGCGTACCAGGGGCCTTCGGTCAGCTGCGTGTCGGCGGTGTTGCCGGCCTTGAACCCGAACTCGTCTTCGGCTTCGCCTGCCACCACGGCGTTGTACGCATCGATGGAGGCCTGCAGCTTCGCTGCGTCCATGCCGGTCTGCTCGGCAAGATCCTCGATCGTCTCGCCCTTGACGATGTGGCCGAGGGAGAGCATGTTCTCGATGGTCGCGCCGTTTGCATCGGGCTCGGTCTCGGAAGGGTAGCGCACCTTGTTGACTACGATCCAGTACGTCGATTCGGGCTGCGCGAAGATGGCCTCGCACAGCTTGTCGCGCTCGGCGCCCTCGTTCACGAAACGCGATCCTTCCTTGTTGACGAACACGCGGTTCCTACCCGACGTGCGGATGTCTTCCATGAGGCCCGTGCCCGGCGTTCCGCACGGATGCAGCTGGATGTCGGAAAGGCCGATCAGTTCGGCACCGGCTCCCTCGGCCAGTTCGAGCCCCTCGCCCTGTGCGCAGGGTTTGATGTTCGTGCAGCCGATCGTGTCGTCGAGCTTGACGCTCGACCATACGCCGGTGTTCACCTTCTGGCGGTACTCGACGTTCGCCCCGAAGCCGCCGGTGGCGATGATGACCGACTTCGCTTCGACGGTGACGGGCTTCGTGCCGCGATGCGTTGCCTCCACGCCGGTTACGGCACCGCTCGAATCGGTTACGAGCTTGGTAACCTGCATCTCGTTGAGCAGGGTGATGGTGTCGGAATTCTGTTCGATGTAGGAAACGAACGAGCGGATGTAGGTGTTGCCCGAGGGGGTTGCGGGGTAGTGGCTGCGCTCTCCGAGCGATCCGGTCGCCGAGCCCACTTCGTCTTTGAACTGCACGCCGAGCGATTCCATCCAATGGACCGAATCGAGCGCGTTGTCCGTCAGGTAGTGGACGAGCGTCGGGTCGCCGAGGTTGTGGCCGCCCTCGATGGTCGACTGGTAGAACGTATCGACGGAGTCTTCGATGCCCTGCTTTTCCTGGCGCTCGGGGTCGACCGCGTTGAGCGCGCCCTCCGAGACGTTGGTGGAGCCTCCGGTGATGCCGCATTTCTCGACGACAACGACCTTCGCTCCTTCCTGGGCTGCCGATATCGCTGCAGCGAGTCCCGCGCCGCCGCCGCCGACAACGCATACGTCGGCGGAGTACGTATCGGCGATCTCCTCTTCGGGCGCCGGGCTCGCTTCGAGGTCTTTGAGCGCGCCTGCCTGTTCGGCGCAATCCTTGATGCCCTGCTGCAAGCACATGCTCGAGAGGGTGGCGCCGGTGACCGCATCGAGGTTGAGCGTCTGGTACTCCATCATTTTCGCAGTCAGGTCTTCGAGTGCGTAGGCACCCACGCCGAGCGATTCCTGGTTCGTACTGGCATCGATCGCCGTGATGGCGGTGTCGGAGAACGTCACGTCGATGGTGAACGGTGCGTTGTGGCCGACTACGTCGGCGCTATACGTTCCGGCCTTCCAGGCCGCTGCAGCTTGCTCCTCGGGTTTCGCCGCGCATCCGGTCAGTCCGAATCCCATCAGTCCCCCGTATATGCCGAGCATGGCGGCGCCCTGCACGAACGTCCTTCGGCTTATACTCCCTGGCATCATCTGCCTCCTTTCGCCCGTTAATCGGGCTCCGATTGTACATTTGCTCGAGTGCACGAGCTCGGGCCAGCTTAGGATCGAGCGCTGCGCCAGGATAGGCTCGAAAGGTATCTCGCGGTGTCCAAAATGTACCTTTTTCAAAAACCGCAGTTCAGAGGGCCGACCGTGCGAGCAACGATATCGCTGAACCAGGAAAAGCGCGGCGGGCCAATGCTATAATCCCTTCTTCGGGGGTGCGCATGAGGAAGCGGTCACAACAGGCGGATACCGATCCCGATTTGCATACGGGGTCGTTCGCAGACTTCAAGGCAGTGTTCCTGCCTGGTCTCTCCATTGCCTTTTTCGGTATGGGACTCATGCGGCTGTGGTACCAGTACAACTTCTACAACCTGCATTTCTCGGCCGATTACGGGTATGTGACGGTGGGTGCCAACATCGTGCGCGTCGGCGTTATCGCCCTGCTTTTGTTCCTGTCGTATCGAACGCGGTTTTCGCATGGTGCCCATTCGATCTTCGTGTGGTCGGGGCTTGTGCTCATGACGCTGTCGGGTGTGTTCTATCTGGTCGATCTGTTTTTCGGCACGGTGACGTTCGAGGTGGCACGCTTCGTCGTGGGGGGCATGGGGCTCGTGGGCGGCGAGATCATCTGGGTGTTCTTCCTGCAGCGCCTCAAGCCGGGCGAAGCGTTTCTCTATGCGGCAGGCGGCCTGGCCCTGTCGTGCTTTCTTTCGCTGGTGGCGGGTTATTTGAGCGCGGAGGTCGTCGGCATTCTCAACCTCTTCATCCCCGCCCTCTCGGTGATCGCGTACTGGCAGTCCATGGCGATTCTCGATAAGCGGGGCGATCCTGCGGTCGCGAAGTGCGATACGGTCTACACCGATCGGTATCGCCCTTACATCCTTCAGCTCGTCATCGCCTTCTTCCTGTACGCGCTGCTGCTCGGCTTGGCGCTGGGCTATCCCGACGGTCGCATCCGCGAGCTGTCGCAAACGGTGCGTTCCGTCCATCAGCTTCTCGTGATTGCCTGCATCGTCTTTGCCGTGTGGTGGGTGCTCGTGAGGGGCCGTGGCTTCAGGCTCTCGACGTATTGGGGTTTCGAGAACGCGATCATGATAGCCTGCATCGGGTTTCTCATGAGCGGATGGCCCGGGTCCCAAGAGATCGGGACGTTTTTCGCAACGAACGCCATCACCTGTTTCTACATACCGCTCGTCTTCTTCATCTATCTGATCGGGCGGCATTCCCGTAGGGATACGGCGCTCGTATACGGCATCGTCTACGGTGGTTCCCTGCTCGCGATGAGCATCGGGCGCATCATCGTGTACGTGGTCGGTCCGACGCTCGATCACAGCCTGTGGCTGCTCATCTGCATGGCGTTTGTCGTGCTGATCGAGATGGTGCTCGTTTTGCGCCCCCAGCCCCAGATAACGCAACCGCTCGCCTACGAGCTCAAGGCCCTGCCGCGCCATTCGCCAGGGCCCCTTGTCGAAGAGGGGGTCGCCCGCGATCACGGCACGCTGGATTCGTTCGGCGAGGCGTTCGGACTCAGTGCGCTCGAAGTGGACATCGTGCGCCTGATTGCGCAGGGGAGAAGCAGGGGCGTCATCGCGAAGCAGCTCAGCTACTCGGAAAACACCGTGCGCAACTATACGCGCAACATCTACCGCAAGGTGGGCGTGCACTCGAAGCAGGATCTGCTCGACGCGCTCGATCGGTTCGACGGCTGAACCCGCGCCGCTGATCTTCTAGCCCGCTTTTCTGTTCTGCGGCTGCTCGGATGCCTTTTAGCCGGCACCCGCTTTGTCTTGCTCCTTCGCACTCGGCAGGGACGGCACGTCGTTGCGCAGCTTGCCAAGGCAACGGGAGCGGACGGTTGCCAAAGCCTTCTACCTGCATTACGTATCAAGTTATGAATTTTTTAACGCAAACCCTGCGCAATCGTATCATCGAAATATACTATGTTATATTGTAACAAATTACATAGCATATGGATTGAGGTGCGACGGGAATGCGCATGGATATAAAAAAGAAAGCGGCAGCAGCGCCGCAACGGGCGATCGCGTTGGCTCTCGCGCTCGTTTTGACCCTTTCGCTTGCGGGCGTGCCGGGTACGCTCGGCGGCATCGCCCTTGCCGAAGCGTTTGCTGCGCCGGTTGCGGTCGATGCCGGCGGAAGCGACGGGGCCGATGCCGGAAGCGAGGGTGCCGCCTCTCTCGACATCGGCGGTGCCGATGCGAACGACGGGAACGCTTCGGGCGAATCCGGCTCGTCAGGCGAGGGGTCGGGCGAGGGAGCCGGGGCCGAAGGGCAGGGCGGCTCCGAAGGTTCCCAGCAAGGTTCGGACCAGGCGGACGGGCAGGCGGCCGAAGGATCGGATGCCGGGGACGCGTCTGCAGGAGAGAACGGCGTTGTCGGCGAGGGCGCCGCGGCGCTGCTTTCGGACGAACGGGGATCCGCCGGCGAGAATAACGCTGCCGAAGACGGGGCGTCGCTTCTGAGCGCGAACGAGGCGTCGACCCTCGCCGAGCTGAAAAACGCGATCTCGTCGGCTCCCGACGGAAGCACCATCCAGCTCAAAGCCGACATAGCCATCGACAGCCAGGTGAGCATGGGCATGGCTACCGCTAAAAGCCTGACGATCGACGGCAGCGGTGCGCCGGCGGGCTCCTTTGCGCTCGAGCGGGGTGCGGGATACTCGGGCTACCTGTTCCGCATCGATAACGGCAACAGCCTTTCGTTCGAGAACGTTAGGGTGGACGGTTTGGGCATTGCCGGGGCCCGCTCGCTCGTCTACCTGACGAACGGTTCGGTAAGGCTCGGTTCGGGAGCTCTGTTCCAAAACAGCTACTCGATCGGCAACGGCGGCGCGATCAACGCGATCGGCGGCTCGGTCGAGATCGGGGCGGGGGCAACCGTTGCGAACAATCGGGCGGCCGGGGGCGGGGGCGGCGTCAACATGACCGCGGGCAGCCTCGTGCTCGAAAGCGGATCTCTGATTTCGAACAACAACGCGAGCGGTGACGGCGGCGGCGTCAACGTCTATACGGGCGCATCCGGCACGTCGCGGATCTCGTTTACCATGGCGTCGGGAGCGACGGTGCGCGACAATTCGGCGGCCAACGGCGGCGGGGTGGTGGTCAGGCCGACGCGCGCCGACGATTCGATTTCGGTTGCCGGAACGATATCGGGCAACCGGGCCTCGACGCACGGGGGAGGTCTGTTCGTCAACCCGCGAACGGCGTCGACGATGCCGGTTGCGATTGCGGGCGCGGTCCTTTCGGGCAACTACGCTGAAAACGCGGGCGGCGGATTCTACCTTGCGAGCAGCAACCCGCGCGATTCCCTCACGCTCACCGGTGTGTCGATGACGAACAACACGGCGAAAACCGGAGGCGGAGCATACATATACCATCGCGACAGCCCGATGCTTTTCGGGCTCATCGTCACGGACGCGACGGTTTCCGGCAATTCGGCATCCGATCTGGGCGGCGGAATGTACGTAGCGGCCGACGGCGCTCTGGATGCGGCGTTTGCCCGTACGGCAGTTGCCGGCAACGGGTCGGGCACGCAAGGCGGAGGCCTGTGGCTCATCGGGAGGGCGCCCGGTGCGTCGAGCGCGCTTTCCCTGATCGATGGAACGTCGATCACATCGAACACGTCGGGAACGGGCGGCGGCCTCTACTATCGTGCGACTACCGAAACGAGCTCATTCGGCCTTTCGGGCGGTGCCGCGATCGAAGCGAACGAGGCCGTGTCGAACGGCGGCGGTGCATATTTGCAAGGCTCCGATACGGTGCGCATGCAGGCGCTCGTCGAGCATGCTTCGGTATCCGACAACGAGCAGACCGGGCAGGACGGGCTCGGCGGGGGAGGCCTGTACCTTTCGTCGGTCGATGCGACGTTCGGTGCAGCCGCAAACGTAGCCGACAACCGCGCGGCTATGCGCGGCGGCGGCGCCATGGCGGCGCATTCGGCGATTGCCATGGAGCCGGGCTCGGCGGTGTCGGGCAATACGGCAGGACATAACGGCGGCGGCTTCTTCATCCAGGCAGACGGCTCGCTCGCCACGGCGAAGGATAGCTCCGTCGCTTCGAACAGCGCCGTCAACGGCGGCGGCGCGTTCGCCATCGGCGGCTCCGTCTCCATCGGCGGTTCGGTGAACGATAACACGGCAACCAGCAGGGGCGGCGGAATCCACGTGACGAACGAGGGCGAGCTTTCGCTGCTCGAAGGATCGCTCGTCAGCGGAAACGTCGCCGCCGACGGCGGCGGTGTCGCGCTGACGGCGTTTTCGCAGGGCACGATTGCGGGCACGGTATCGAGCAACCAGGCGGGAAGCCTCGGCGGCGGCGTTTTCTACGGATGGCCGTGGAACTACACTCCGGCAGCGGTGCCCGCTACGCTCGACCTGCGGTTCGCCGCCACGGCGCGCATCGAGGACAACGGCGCTGCGAACGGTGCGGGGCTCTACGCTACGGGGGCCGGCAACGCAGGCGCCACTGCCGTGCGCGCGACGATCGAAGGTGCAACGTTCGAGGGCAACGAAGCAAAAGCCAAGGGCGGCGGCGCCTACGTTGCGACGGCTACGCTCGATATCGAGTCGGGCTTGCTTGCGGGCAACGCATCGGGCGAGAACCGGGGCCACGACCTGTGGGTCGATCCGGCTTCGCCTTCGGGCGGCGCTTCCGAAGGGGCTACGGTTAACCTCGATGTCGGAGAAGAGTCGTTTTCGGACGATGCTGACCGCGATAAAGTGCTTATCGGCGCAGGGCCTTCGGGGACGGTGAGCTTCTTGCAGGATTTCACCATGAAGAACCATCTGCTGCTGCAGAGCACCGCAGCCGACCGTTCGACGGCGACGGTTGCAGCCGGAGCGGTTCTGACGCTATCGGGCAAGCTTACCGTGGGCGTTGACGGCGGCGGTGCGAACCACGAACTCGTCGTCGATCCCAACGGCGGATCGGTGCTGTATAAAAACGACGCGGAAGCGTCGGGGGCCGATCCCCTAACCGGCGATACCGTTGCGGATATGTACGCCTTTCCCGGTTCGAGCGCGACGGTGTACCTCCAGTGGCCCGATCGGCTGCCCGACCGCGCAGACGAGCCGTTCAAGGGCTGGAGCGACGATGGCAGCGCGCTTGCGAACCGCGGTGTAGAATATCTTACGCTTGCGGGCGATGCCGCGGTAGCGGCGCAATGGGGAGCTTATGCCATCCGCTACTTCGACGAAGACGGCGTGACGCCGCTCGGCTCCCTCGAGCCGTCGGAGTACGCGTACGGTGCCGAAACGACGACGCTTCCGGAGCCCGTGAGAGAGGGGTATCGATTCGTTGCCTGGTACGAAGGTGCGGATCATTCCGGAGCGCCGGTAGCATCGTTCGCGAACGCCGATCGCGAAGATAAGGCCTACTTTGCGAAATGGGAGGCAAGCCCCGTTCCCCCGGGGCCGACGCCGCCCGACCCGGACCCGGATCCCACGCCGGATCCCGCTGATCCCAAACCGTCTTCGAACCCCGGTTCCGGTTCTGCGACGGGCAAGGGCGCGAGCATGGCCGTTACGGGAGATTCGCTTATCGGGCTCGGAGTGTTGGGCCTCCTGATCGTGCTGGCAGGTGCGATCGTCTTCGCGGCACGACGGAGAAGCGAAAACTAGGCTGGTTTGGACGGAGCCTTCGCGCCTTCGGGCGCGAAGGCTCCGCTGTCGTACGGCGTTTCGGACGAAAGGGCCCGTCAAGGGGTGTGCGCCCTGCCGCGGCTGCATGCGCATCTGAGACAGCCGAATCGATCTCTCGCGTCTAAGGATAAAGGGTTTTCCCCTAATCTTGGACGGTGCAAATTCCCATGACGTAACGTCGCCGCCGTATTCCCCACCGAATGTGTGTATATTTCGTGATGGAGAGACGTGGGAGAGGAGAGATTTATGAGAAAACGCAACAAACTTGCCCTCTGGTTGAGTTCGATGTGCGCCATTGCGCTGTTCATGGGCTTGGTGGCCTGTGCTCCGCAGGCGGACAACTCGGCAGACCAGAACAAGGGCGCAGACGAGCCGAAGGAAGAACCCAAGCAGGTCGAGACTCCCGAGCCGGACAAGTTCGGCGTCGTGACCGCGGAGATGTGGAAAGACATCTATCCGAACGAGTACGCTACCTACGAGGAGAACGCGGCGAACTCGCCCGATTCGGGCAAGCACAACTACCTCGAGCTGTATCCGGCGCTCAACACGATGTACAAGGGCTATGCGTTCGCCTTGGGCTACGACGAGGCATCGAGCCACCTGTATTCGCTCGAGAGCGTGAAGAACTCGCCGAGGACCATCGAGAAGGAGCAGCTCGCCAACTGCATCAGCTGCAAGACTCCGCAGTTCACCAACATGGTGAACACCGAGGGCGAGCAGGTGTACACCGAGAAGTTCAACGATCTTATCAACGAGTTCACCGAGCCCATCAGCTGTGCGAACTGCCACGCGAACGACCCGCAGTCGCTCACGGTGGGCAACCAGTTCTTCGTGAAGTCCATGGGCGGCGACACGAAGAACGTCCCCATGGAGGCCCAGGTATGCGGCCAGTGCCACAACGAGTATTACTTCGATCCTGACACCAAAGCCACGAGCAATCCTTACACGGGCACCGACGCCATGACTCCCGACGCCATCCTCGCCTACTACGACGAGATGGGCTTCAAAGACTGGGAGCATCCGGACACCGGCGCAGCGATGATCAAGGTGCAGCACCCCGAGTTCGAGACGATCTACGGCGGTAAGCAGACCCAGATGGCCAAGAACGGATACAGCTGCTCCGACTGCCACATGGGAACGACCACCTCCGACGACGGTACCGAATTCGTATCGCACGAGTGGAAGAGCCCGCTCGAGAACCAGGAGCTGCTCGACGGCGACTGCAAGAACTGCCATGCGGACCTGAAGAAGCAGGTTGCCGATTGGCAGGCTGAGGAAGAAGAGCGCGTTACGGCTATCAGCGAGAAGATCGAAGACATGATCAACAAGATCGCCGAACAAAAGGATTCGCTCCCCGAAGATCAGCTGGCCGAGCTCCAGAAGCTCCATCGCACGGCACAATTTTATTGGGATTTCGTGATGGTTGAAAATAGCGAGGGCGCCCATAACCCCGAGCTGACCTTCGAAACGCTCGATAAGGCAGAAGCCGCCGTCGACGAAGCTTTGGGCATGCTGTAAACCATGCATCTTTGAGTCTCTCCTAATGGGAGGGAGGTCCAGTGGGCCTCCCTCCGCGCAATTACCCCGGCAAGATTGGATAATTCTGCCGTTTCACTCAAAAATGTGGGGCATTTCGGGCTAATTCCCCCTAAATGGGTGATAGGTTTTTGGGGTCTTGTCGGATACCATTCGTGTGGTAAAGTGCTTTTGTTTCGTATTGCGGCGAAGTTGCCGCAATGCCGCGAGGGGCACAACCTATATAAGCGAGAGAAATGAAGAAAGGGGGTAAAGAAGAGATGAGCGAAGAGGAATCCAAAGTGGAAGCCGCCACTGAAGAAGAAACCGTAGCGACTCCGGAGGCCGCTCCGAAGAAGAAAAAGAAGAAGTGGCCTATCGTTGTAGGCGTCGTCGTGGTAGTTCTCATAGCAGCCGGTGCCGGCTTCTGGGTTTGGCACGAACAGCCCAGCTTCTGCAACGCCATTTGCCATACTCCGATGGACCCGTACGTACAGGGCTTCGAGCAGGAGCCTGGTGCTGCTGGCGTCGACAAGTACGGCAACGAGGTCACGAACACCAATGCCATGATGGCAGTGGCGCACAAGGTCTCGAAGGACGAAGGCGGAGCTGGTACCGATTGCCTCGGCTGCCACGTTCCGACTCTGGGCGAGCAGATCTCCGAGGGTATGAACTGGATCTCGGGCAACTATCAGTATCCGCTCTACGAGCGTACTGACGAGGACCTGGTCGAGGCCCGCGGCCTCGAGGCCGACGAGTTCTGCCTCAACGAGGGCTGCCACAACCTGACCCGTCAGGACCTGATTGCGGCAACCTCCGACATGGAGCGCAACCCGCATGTGGCTCAGCACGGCGAGATCGCCTGCACCGAGTGCCACAAGGCTCACCGCGCGTCGGTGAACTACTGCTCGCAGTGCCACAGCGATGCAGAGATCCCGGATGGCTGGCTGACCACCGCCCAGGCTAACAAGCTTGAGGGTGTAGCGTAGTCGAAGGGTCCTAACCGCCGCGAGGGTTCGCCTTCGGCGACGGGCTGCGAGACCGTACGGTTGAGCAGCGAACACAATTGCATATGCAAG
Source organism: Raoultibacter timonensis (assembly GCF_022845715.1). Taxonomy (NCBI): domain Bacteria; kingdom Bacillati; phylum Actinomycetota; class Coriobacteriia; order Eggerthellales; family Eggerthellaceae; genus Raoultibacter; species Raoultibacter timonensis. The sequence continues at coordinate 3,322,277 of NZ_AP025564.1, read as the reverse complement.
AGGGAGCCCGCCAAGTGCATTTAGCGATGCCTTGACGGGCTCTTTTCAAGAGCCGGGAAGCTCGATGGAGCACAAGAGCGGTCTGTCGGATGTCCGAAAGGCGTAATGATGCGGATCATTCGGTAAAAACTCTGTTTTCCTCGCGCATCGCGCTTTCCCGGACGTAAAGGTGTTAGACAATTGACGAGTTTATTCGAGGAGGCGAACGTGAACGCGAAAACGAAAAGGCGTATGGTTGTAGTGACCGGCATCATCGTCGTCGTGTTGATCGTCGTGCTGGCCGTTGTGGGCGGCTCGACGGCGGCGAAGTCGATATCCGTAGCGCAGGCTGCCGATGGCAGCCATGCCAACGAACGTGTGCAGGTTTCCGGCAATGTGGTCGAGGATTCTTTTTCCACCACCGGGAACATGTTGACGTTTGCTATTTACGATCCGGACGGCGATTCGTCCGTCCACCTGTCCGTGAGCTATGAGGGCGGCGTGGCGGCAACGTTCGGAAACGACGTGACGGCAATATGCACCGGCAAGATCGACGAGGACGGCGTGCTGCATGCCACCGAACTGGTGACCAAGTGCCCGTCGAAGTACGAGAATGCAACCGATGCCCTGAGCGTTTCAAGCCTGCTCGACTATGGCGAGAGCGTCTACGAGAAACCGGTGAAGGTCGCCGGTACGGTGAAGGAAGGAAGCCTTAAGGCCGCAGGCCAAGGCGACCGCTTCATCCTCGTCGATGCGTCCGACGGCACCGAGATGGCGGTCTTGTTCGATGGGGCCCTCTCCGACGAGATCAAAGACGGCTCATCCCTTGTGCTGACCGGCTCGCTCAATTCCGATTCGAAATTTAGTGCAACCGACGTTGCGCTGGAAGGATAATTCATGTCGACATACGGTTTGATCGGCCTGCTTATCGCCTTTGCTGGCGTTGCGGTGTCCATCGTGTGCCTGCTCGTGGGGCACCTAATGGGTCGCAAGCGTACGAGTAGCGCCGCCGAGACGCTCACCTGGGGCGGCTACATCGCCTCCATTCTGTCCGCGGTGGCGCTCACGTTCTGCTGCGCCCTGCTCGTGTACTGCTTCATGACGGGCGATACGTCCATCCAATACGTCGTCCAGAACCACAGCGACGCTTCGGGCGAGCTCGGATGGCTCTACAAGCTTTCGGGACTCTGGGGCGGTCGCGAGGGCTCTCTCCTCTTCTGGGCATGGCTGATTTCGGTGTTCAACGCCGTCGTCGCCATCCGCTCGATGAAGAAGATGGAAAGACTCGACAACATGGCGCTGTTCGTCTCGCAGATCGTGCTGGCCGCTTTTACCGGCGTGCTTCTGTTCTCTGATACCAACATGCCCTTCACGGCGCTGCCCGCCATGTACTTCGATTCGACGGGCGCGCTCACCAACGGCGCTCAGATCTGGGGAATGAACGCGCTTCTCGAGCACTGGGCCATGGCCATCCATCCGCCCACGCTGTTCATCGGCTACGCGGGTCTCACGATCCCGTTCGCTTACGCCATCGCGGCGCTCATCGTGAACGATCCCTCGAAGGCGTGGGTCGAGCGCAGCTCCCGTTACGCCATCTTCTCCTGGCTGTTCCTCGGTATCGGCATCGGCCTCGGCGCCGTGTGGGCCTACGTCGTGCTCGGTTGGGGCGGCTACTGGGGTTGGGACCCGGTCGAGAACGCAAGCTTGCTCTCGTGGCTCGTCGGCGTCGCTCTCATCCACAGCTTCACGGTCTACCGCCAGCGCGGCGCGTTCAAGCGCTGGAGTGTCATGTGCACGTGCCTGACGTTCGCCTTCGTCATCGTGGGCACGTTCATCACCCGCTCGGGCCTCGTGCAGTCGGTCCATGCGTTCGAGGGCGATAACGTCTCGCTCGTGCTGTTCTTGGCGCTCATCATCCTTTCGGTGGTCGCCGGCATCGTCGGCCTCGCCATCCGCTGGAAGAGCTTCGGTCCCGCCAAGGGTGGCGAAGACAGCATCGAGAACATGATCTCGAAGGATGCGGCCTATTACTTCAACAACGTCATCATGGTGATCTTCGCGTTTTTGCTCGCCTACATGACGGTTTCCTCGGCGCTGCCTTCGTGGCTGCCGTTCGGCGGCCAGTCGCTTTCGGCCGGGACGTACAACGCGATCGCCCGTCCGCTCGGCATCCTCTACTGCCTGATCCTCGCTGTTTGCCCGCTGCTTTCGTGGGGCAAGACCGAGGGCAAGCAGTTCTGGAAACGCGCCCGCGTTCCCGGCATCTGCGCGCTCGTGCTCTTTATAGGCCTTATGGTGTACTTCGTCACGTACTTGCTCCCGAGCTACAACGACATGGTCGCTGCCGGCGGATCGACCGCTTCGAGCGTAACCGACTACGGCCCGTCGTGGTACTACAACGGCCTTGCCGTCGTCGGCTTCATCGTGGCGAGCCTGCTGTTCTTCAACTCGCTTTTCATGCTCGGACGCGGTCTTCGCGCCTATAAGAAGAAGCATGGCAAGAACGTGTTCGCCTCGCTGTTCGGCATGTTCAAGGATCATGCGGCTACCTACGGCGGGTTCGTTGCCCATATTTCGATGGCCCTCATCCTCGTAGGCCTCATCGGCTCGTCGATGTACGTGACCGAGAAGGTCGAGTACCTCACCTACGATCCCGAGATCGACGGAACCACCGAAGACTTCGTCATCCAGGACTTCACGCTCAAGTACACCGGCAACTCCATCGAGGAGCTCGAGAACGGCACCGACGTTCTCTATACCCTCGAGTTCGACGTGTACAAGGGCGACGACTACGTCGGCCATGTGAACCCGTCGGTTCAGCTTGTGACCAGCACCCAGCAGCAGAAGCTGCTCGCGAGCGTTATCAGCTATCCCGAGGAAGACCTGTTCGTGGTCTACCGCGGCGTCAACACCGACGGCGACTACGCCCTCGATGTGCGCGTGAACCCGTGCATCTCGCTCGTGTGGGTCGGGTTCGGCCTCATGATGGTCGGCATCCTGATCGCCCTTATCGGCAAGCGCAGGCCCATTAAGAAGGGCAAGCCCGGCGAGATCGATGCGGATACCGAGAACGGCACCGCCAAAGTGGTTGCCGTAATGGAATCGGTCGAGATCGCGCAAGATGCCGACGGCGGCGTTGCCGTCGTATCCGAGAAGGTCGTTGTGGCCGAGACGGCTGACGACGAGATGCCGTCTTCCGGGAAAGAGGCGTAAGAACCGTGGGCGACGCTGCCATTACAACGTCGAAGCTCTCGAAGGTGTTCGGCAACCGCAAGGCGGTCGACAACGTGACCTTCGATCTTCCGAAAGGTGCGTTCCTTTCGATCTTCGGACCGAACGGAGCGGGGAAGACGACGCTTCTGCGCGTGCTCTCGACGCTGTCGAGGGCCACGTCGGGGAGCGCTGCGCTCATGGATATCGATATCAAGGAGGAGCCCGATAAGGTGAGGGACCATATCGGGCTCATCTCCCACAATTCCATGCTCTACATGGATTTGACCGCCGAGGAGAACCTGCTGTTCGCAGCGCGCCTTTACGGCGTTGAGAACCCCGAAGAGCGGGTGCTCGAGCTGCTCGAGGCGGTCGAGCTCAAACACCGTCGCCTCGACACGGTGCGCACGTTCTCGCGCGGCATGACGCAGCGCCTCTCCATCGCACGTGCCCTCATCCACGATCCGGACGTCGTGTTCCTCGACGAGCCGTATTCGGGGCTCGATCCGCATGCCGTCGAGATCTTCGACGGGCTGATCGATCAGGTGCGCGAGAACCGCACGTTCGTGATGGTGAGCCACGATCTGCAGAAGGGCTTCTCCATGTGCTCTCATGCGCTCGTGCTCGCAAAGGGGCGCATCGTTGCGTTCGACGAGAAGGAAAACCTCGATTTCGACGAGTTCTCGCAGATATACCGAGCGACCGTCGGCATGGGGGTGGCGTAACATGAGCGTTACCGTCAAACGCCCCTCGACGTTTACCCAGTACAAAACACTGCTCGTGAAGGATCTCAGACAGGAGTTCCGCACCAAGGAGATGCTCACGTCGATGGGCATCTATGCGCTGCTCGTGCTCATCGTGTACGGTGCCGCCCTTGCGCAAACGGCCCAGGTTTTCGACATCCTGCAGATGAGCGGCGGTCTTCTGTGGGCACTCATCGTGTTCACGTCTCTTCTTGGCTTGAACCGCTCGTTCACGGCCGAAAAGGAGCAGGGATGCCTCGAGGGCATTCTGCTCGTGCCGCTCGACCGTTCGGTGGTGTTCCTTGCGAAGGCCACGTCGAACCTGTTGTTCTTGCTGGTGGTCGAGATCATCACCATTCCCTTGTTCTACTTCTTCTTCCTTACGTCGACAACGCCGTCGGACAGCTTCTGGCTCATCGTCGTGCCGCTCGTCGTGGGGACGATCGGCGTTGCGGGCATCGGCACGCTGCTCTCGACGATCACCATCAACACGCGCGGCAAAGACGTCATGCTCGCCGTGCTGTTCATCCCGCTCATCTTCCCGCTCTTGTACGCTTGCGTTTCGGCTACGACGGCGGCTATCGTGGGCGGCGATCTGTTCATGGAAACGTTTACGATGTCGCTTGCGCTCGCTGCCGGATACGATGTGATCATGGTTCTGCTGAGTTGGGTTCTCTACGATTTCGTAATCAGCGTTTAGGGTTACAATGGGCGGGACTTCGCTCGCCTTGGGATAACGGAGTCAGATGTGGCTAACATGCCGCACGGAGAAGAAAAGGAGTGTTATGGCCGAAAAAGCGAAAAAGGCCCTCAAGCTGCCCGAATCGGGTCAGTGGCCCGATTCTGTCGTACCGATTGCGCTCGTTGGCGCTGCGGTGTTCCTTGTGGCCGGGTTCCTTATGGCGTTTCTGTACGCATCGCCTGTCAACGGAGCTGCGCTCAGCGAGCCGGTTCTGGTCGGCGATCAGATGGTGACCAACGTGCAGCTGCTGTCCCAGAAGATCTTCTACTTCCATATGCCGGTTGCGCTCGTTTCGTTCGGCGCACTGGCTTTCGCAGGGTTCTATAGCGTTCGCTTCCTCATGACGAAGGAGCAGCGCTTCGATACCTGCACGAAGATCGCAATGGAGATCGCGCTTCTGTTCGTTGTACTCACCATGATCACCGGTGAGATGTGGACGCGCTTCGAGTGGGGCTTGTGGTGGACGTGGGATCCGCGCCTGACCACCTACCTCATCCTCATGATCATCGTGATCGCCTACTTCATCCTGCGCAACGCCATCGACGATCCCGAGCGCCGTGCCACGTACGGCTCGGTTATCGCGATCATCGCACTGGTGGATGTGCCGATCTGCTACATGGTGACGCGCGTGATTCCCTCGAGCATCCACCCAGTCGTTCTGCGCGAAGGCGGCATGACGGGGGATATGGGCATGACGGTTGCCGTCGTCATGATCGGCATGATCATGCTCGGATTCGTCCTGTACCGCATGCGCTTCCGCCAGGTGAGGCTCACGCAGCGTGTCGAGGCCATCAAAGAACAGCTCGAAGACTAGAAAGAAGGATCGCATATGAATGCCGTTCTTGTAGAGATATACAGCACCGTCATCCCTTCCGCTCCGTACATCATCGCAGCGTATGCGCTGCTCCTCCTCGTCCTGTTCGTGTATGCGTTCATGATCATGCGCGGTACGAAGAAGGCCGAGGCGCAGATCGCCGTGCTCGAAGAGGCTTTAGCGGAGAAGAACGCGGCCAAATAGCCGTTCTCACGTATCATGATACAATCGACCGATGCGCCCGATGCCGTATGGCTCGGCATCGGTCGATTTGCTTTGTTCGGATCGCGCTGCCGTTTGAGCGGCGGCGCAGTCGAGATCGAGGAGGAACATGAAGGCTCTCATTCCCGCCGCAGGCATGGGTACGCGGTTTTTACCTGCGACCAAGGCGCAGCCGAAGGAAATGCTGCTGGTCGTTGATCGGCCGGCTATCCAATACGTCGTCGAGGAGGGGCTCGCCTCTTCGGCCGACGAAGTCGTCATCATCAACAGCCGCGAGAAAAAGGCGATCGAGGATCATTTCTCGCCGGCACCCGAGCTCGAGGCGGCGCTGCGCGCCAAGGGCAAGGATGCCTACGCTGACGCGGTCGCGCATGCGGGAAGCCTCAATGTAAGCTACGTGTATCAGGACGAGCCCCTCGGTTTGGGCCATGCCATTCGCTGCGCTGCCGAGAAAACCGCCGACGAAGCGTTCTACGTGCTTTTGGGCGATGTGCTCGTACCCGACAACAAGATGCTGCCGCGTATGAAGGAGATCTCCGATGCGCATAGGGGGGCGAGCGTCATTGCCGTCGTGCCCGTACCGGACGATCAGGTGAGCCGATTCGGCGTGATCGCGGGCGAGGCTGTCGCAGACGATGTGTGGAAGATCGATTCCCTTGTAGAGAAGCCGGCGCTCGAAGACGCACCGTCGAACCTCGCCGTATTCGGTCGCTATCTGCTGAGCCCTCGCGTGATGGAGCTTCTGGCCGATGTGCAGCCAGGTGTGGGCGGCGAGATCCAGCTCACCGATGCGCTCGATGCCGTGCTCCGGGAGGAAGAGATGTATGCGCTCATCATCGATCCCGCCGACGGCTTCGATACCGGAACGGTCGAGAGCTGGCTCGAGACGAACAACGTCCTGTACCAGCGGATGCACGGGTAGGGCGATATCCTCGTCGGCGCATTTCCGCGCAATACGTGGGGGTCTCAGATGCTTGCTGAGACCCCTTGTATGTTCGGATGGCTGCTGCTCACACGGAGCTCAGCTCACCACGTTTTGCGGGTGCTTCTCGATGAACGCTCGGATGTTGGCGAATACCGTATCGAGGAGCCGTGCGCGGGCCTCGTGGGTAGCCCAGGCGATGTGGGGCGTGATAACGAGGTTCTTGTCCTTGGCCTCGAGCAGCGGATTGTCGGCTCGCATGGGTTCGACCGCCACCACGTCGGCACCGAAGCCGCCGAGTTTGCCCGAGAGCAGCGCATCGGCAACGGCCCGCTCGTCAACGAGCGTACCGCGCGCGGTGTTCAGCAGCATCGCGCCATCCTTCATTTTCTCGATCGCTCTCGTGTCGATAAGACCGTTCGTCTCTGGGGTTGCGGGCGCATGAAGGGTAACGATGTCGGAATCGGCAAGGAGGGTGTCGAAGTCGACCTGCTTGCAATGCTCGTTTTCGCAAGCAGGTTTTGCGGAGCGATTGTTGAACAGCACTTCGAGACCGAATGCGTTTGCAATGCACGCCACCGCCTGGCCTATGCTGCCCATCCCCACGATGCCGATCGTCTTTCCTGCGATTTCGATGAGCGGATGGCTCCAATAGGAAAAGTCGACGCTTCGAACCCAGGTGCCGGCCAGCACGTCATGGGAATGATCGCCCACGTGCAAGCACAATTCGAGCAACAGCGCGAACGTCATTTGGGCAACGTCGGGCGTGGAATAGGCGGGCACGTTGCATACGGTCACGCCGCGCTTCCGTGCCGCTTCGAGGTCGACAACGTTGAAACCCGTTGAGGTGAGGGCGATGAGCTTGAGGTTGGGGCACGCGTCGAGGGCGGCAGCGTCCCAAGCGACCTTGTTCGTGACCGCGATATCGGCATCTGCTGCACGCGTTGCAACCTTGTCTGCCGATGTGCGGTCGTACAGGGTTACCGTCCCGAATTGCTTCAGGGGCTCCCAGCTCAAATCGCCGGGATTGTTGACGTAGGCGTCTAATACGACGATGTTCATGGCGCTCCTCTGCATAGTTTTCCTGATGGCATGCCGAAATTGTAGCACTTGGCCGCACTGCCCCCTTTGAAAGCACTGCACTGTTCGGCGGATGCTGATAGGCCTTGCTGCCGTTAACGGAAGTGCGGTAGATCGTGCACGGTCGACGAAGGATATCGAAAAATCGTTCAAGTATGGCAGAGATTTACGATTCTGATCCCCTAATGGGAGGTAGTTATATTTTGACCTGCATATCTCATGCGATCGCACAAAAGTATCATCCTCGCATAAGCCCGAAAACCCCGTTTCGCGGATCACAATCGTAAATCTCTGCCAAGGTTGGGCGTGTTTTAAGGTTTTCGCCGGCACGTTGCGTCCGAACTCTTGCGGGCGCATGCGGTGCCTTTCGGTTTTTGTGCGTGCAATGGCGGCTAAACTCGTTTGGAATGAAAATCGGTTCCTTGAGGGGACCACCGACTCGAGTCCGCAGGGACGCAACCGGTCTCAGGAAAAGGATCGGCCCGGGGGAGAGGGGAGCTCCACCCGGGCCCACAAGGAGGGGATGATACGGTGCCTAGCACCGCTACTGCTTTATTGAGGGGTAAAAGCAGTGCAAACTGAAGGGGGGATGAACCTTCTTTTGTTTGCGTGAGGCCAGTATAAAATTTCGCCTTGCAGATGGTATGTACGGTGAGTGTGCGAATTGTGAATTGGATATCAGAACGGTAACAAAGGGGAACAATAGGCTATTTGAACTGGGAAAACACCTTTTCAAAATACGTTCTAAACACAAAACCAACTGTGGTGAAGATATGAATCGCTGCGATTGCGACCGCGGTCGGTCGCTGCGCGGCGGTAAGCGGAATCGTTGTCCGTTTCCGGTCTCGGTCGATTTTGCACCCGCTTCGACACGGGGCATGCCGTTCGTTTGCAAACAGTCGCGTTCTCCCGAAAAAAGGAATCGCTTCCGTGATGAGCTCAGCCGTGGGCTCGCAAGGACGCAGCCTGCTTCGGGAAAAGAATCAGCTCGGGGACGGGACTTCCGCCGCGGGCTCGCAAGGACGCAACCGGTCTCAGGAAAAGGATCGGCCCGGGGGAGAGGGGAGCTCCACCCGGGCCCACAAGGAGGGGATGGCGGTGCTGTGCATCGCTACTGCTTTAATGAGGGGTAAAAGCAGTGCAAACGAAGGGGGGATGAACCTTCTTTTTGTTTGCGTGAGGCCAGTATAAAACCCCGCCTTGCAGATGGTATGTACCGCGAGTGCGCGAATTGTGTAGTGGGTGTCAGAACGGTAACGACGATGGTAAACAATGTATTTGAACTGGGTAAACGAATCTTCAGTCATCGCTGAGAACATCGAAACCGATTGTGATGGAACTGTGTAGCGATCTTTCAGTCGGCGTGATCGGCGGTCAGCGGCCGGGGAGCGGCGGCGAGAAGCCGTTCAGCATCGTTTTCGACGGTGGCCTTCGAATTCGGGGGGAGCTCGGGCGGCTTTGCGTCGATGCGCTCGTAGGTCGGCGGTTTGCGGACGGTTGGTGCAGAGCGGGTCTGGGGGTTGTTCGAGCCGCCCGTAATGAACCACAGAAGAAGCGTGGCGGCTACGATGGCCGCGAAGGCGATCCACCGCATCCTCTTGTAGCGCGAGCCCTTCGGCGCCCCCGACGCATCCGATGCTTCCCTGTTCGTCAGACGATGTGTTGTCATTCGCGCCCATCTCCTTCGCTCACGATGCTCCATCTTGGGAGGATATCTGCCAGTTCGCTTCGAAATTGCAGCAGATCGGCGGTTTTCACCACGACGGTGACCACCGAGTCGTTTCCCGCATCAAGCATGAGCGCCCTTTTCTTGCTGTCGCATTGGCGTGCGAGCAGTTTGTGCAGAAGGCTTTCGGCCGACTCGTCGGGATCGAAGCAGCGCTCGTCTTCGATGAGCTCGATGTCGAGAAGGGAATCGAACATGGCATGCGTTTCGAGCATTTCCCTATACAGCCACAGCGTATCGTTTGCTTCGAGCTTCCAGTCGTATTCGACGGCGGCATAATGGTCGTATAGGGCGATCATCGCATCCGAAGGCTGGGCTTCTTCGAGGGGTACGCCCCATTCCTCGCCGATATGCGGGAGCACTTCTTCGATGTCGCGAGCTGCGGGAACATCGAGCAGCTCATAGAGGTGGGCAAACCGGGCGCGCTGTTCGGCGCGCAAGGGCTCGATCCTCCTTTCGGCTTGCATGCGGGCCTCTTCTCGGGATTTCCTTGCAAGCTCGCGCTCTGCGGCCCTGCGCTTCTCGCGTTCGTACTCGGTCAACTCGTCGGCATCGGCTACCGTATCGCCGAAGGAAAAAGTGACGATCGCGACGATGGTCGTGAGCGTGCCGAGCAGGAATTGGCCTTGGAGGAAGCTCGATGAAAGCGATATCCCGTGAACGAACGCGACGGCGAACGTTGCAATGGCGACCACCCATTTCCAGGTGGGTTTGCTCGCGTTCAGTGCGACGATCGCCGCCGCGGCGATGAAGATGGCGCTTGGTGCAACGGCAAAGCATATGTTGAGCACGACCATTCCGGGGTTGGCGAGCGTTTGCTGAACGGGCGGGCTGAGCACGAATGCTATCGTTGCGGCGAGTGCGACGGCAAGCGCGATCGTCTGGATGACGAGACGATGCTTGGGTGCGATGGCGTATTGCGGAGCAGGGGGCTTTCTCGCCTCATCGGCCGCCGGGAGGGCTTCGTCCGATTGGTCCGATGGTCTTGCCGCAGCTGCATTGCGGACAGGACCCAAGCCGCTCAGATCGGCGAAACGAAGGTACAGTCCGGACAGCAGGTAGACGGCGGCGAGAAAGAAGGCGGGAATGTTGCCGACCACGATCATGCAGAACGTGATTACGCCGGCGGTGTATGCGATCCGCCGGCAGTCGCGCTCGAAAAGCCACTGGTTGAGCGATGTCCTTTCTCGGATAAGCGAGCGCACGGTGCTTGTAAGCAGCGCAGTGAGCACGATCGATGCAAGCGCCATGGCGTTTGCAAAGCCGATTTCCTTGGGATCGACGAGGTTTCCCCACGAGTATGCCGCATAGCAGCCCGCAACAACGGAAACGATCCAGAGCAAGATGGTGGCCATCATGAGTTTGTGTTTGGCGAGCGGATGCTTCAGAGCCGATTTCTGCGGAGGCGATTGCATCGAGAACGCGGCGTCTTCGCTGCTGAGGGCGATCAAGCGTATGCAGTACGCCGCGCATGCGATCGAGCATATCTGCGTTGCGTAGGCAAGGCTGCCGATGGCGAATACCGCAAGGCACGTAGCGAGGTTAACACAGAACGCCGCCCCCGACGCAACGCGCAGCAATCGTCTTCCTCGCGCCAGCGTTTCGTCTCGGGACGATATGCCGAACGCCAGGGCTGCCAAGACGGCGCATGAAGCGGGAGCGGCGAGCGCCAGCAAAACGGACAGGGCGTCTTTGCTTTCGGCTGCCAAGACGGCGCTTGCGGCGGCGCACAGGCAGAACAGCACCCCGCCGAGCTTGGCTGCATTGCGTGCTTTCTGCCGCAGGTCATCGCTTGCGTTGCCCATCGACTCGCTGTATCGGTGCATACGGGTTCCTTGTTCGGCTTCTCAGGCCATCGCGAGACAGCGTCCGTTGTGTCGCCTGCGGGCCCATGTGAACACGCATGGCGAACCGAGCAGCCGTTCGCTTGGGTGCATGGCAATCATATTGTAATCGATACGGTCAACTTTACCTGCGCCGCCGTTGCCTGCGGCCCGTCCGGGAGAAGGGTCGGCCAAGACAGCCTCCGATGCGCATCCGCAAAGAGTCGCAGCCAGCCTCAGGGAAAGGATCGGTCCGGGAGGCGGGGCCTCCGCCGCGCGCCCGCAAGGACGCAGTCTGTTTCAGGAAAAGGATCGGCCCGGGGGAGAGGGGAGCTCCCACCGGGCCCACAAGGAGGGGATGGCGGCGCCTTTGCGCCGCTACTGCTTTAATGAGGGGTAAAAGCAGTGCAAACCGGAAAGAGGGGAGCTTTCCGTTTGCTGAGAACAGTATAAAAGTTAGCATTGAAGAACATATGCATCACCCATGAATGTCTTGTGGATTGGCGGCTAAAACACGGCCAACGGCTCCCTCATCTGGGGTATATCGGTTTTCGTTACCGCTCACCGTCCAAATCGTTGCGTTCGCGTTGATGGATTATGCGCCAGGTACGCGTATAGTATCTCCCATGAATGATACCAAGCAAAACATGACGGAATCGGGGCAGGACGGCGAAGCGTCTCGGCTGCTGCAACCCGAAGGCGAAAGCCGGCGGCCGCCCGTGCAAAAGAAATACGGCTTCTTCACGGCGCTCGCTATGATCATCGGCATCTGCATCGGGTCGGGCATCTTCTTCAAAAGCGATAACGTGCTCGCCGCAACGGGCGGCAGCATCGTGCTCGGCGTGGCCATGTTCTGCCTCGCCGCGTTCGCCATCGTGTTCGGCGGCATCACGTTCAGCGAGCTCGCCGCGCGCACCGAAGGCCCCGGCGGCCTTATCGCCTACGCCGAGACGTTCGTGAGCAAGCGGTTCGGGGTCGCCGTCGGCTGGTTCACCATCTTCGGCTACCTTCCCTCGATCGTCGTCGTGGTGTCGTGGGCGGTCGGCATATACACCTGCATTCTGTTCGACATCGATGCGGGCATCGGCCTGCAGATGCTCATAGGCTGCGCGTTCATGATCCTGTGCTTCGTTTGGAACATGCTCGCGCCGCGCTTTGCGGGCGCTTTCCAGAACGTCACGACGATCATCAAGCTGTTGCCCCTGCTGCTCATCGCGTTCTTCGGCCTCGTGTTCGGCGATCCCATCGCGGGTCTTTCGCAGCACGGAAGCCAGGCGGCGGGCGCTTCGCTCGCATGGATCGCAGCGGTGGGGCCGGTGGCGTTTTCCTACGACGGCTGGATCGTATCGGCTGCCATCGCGCCCGAGCTCAAGAACGCGAAGAAGACCTTGCCCATCGCGCTTGTCGTGGCGCCGATCATCATCCTTGCCATCTATGTGGGCTACTTCGTCGGCGTGTCGTCGTTTCTCGGGCCCGAGGCCGTCGTGGCGATGGGCGACGGCCACGTGTTCTACTTGGCCGAGCAGCTGTTCGGTTCCCAGTTCGCCCGTGTCGTTGCCGTGTGCGTGGTGGTGGCGGTGATGGGCACGGTCAACGGGCTTACCCTCTCGTTCGTCCGCATGCCCTATGCGCTCGCGCTCACCGACGACATCCCGTTTTCCCGCTACGTCAGGCACCTGAGCCGCCGCTTCGACATGCCCGTTGCATCGGGCATCCTCGCCCTCGCCGTTTCGATCTTTTGGGTGCTCTTGCACGTGGTCACGCAGCTTGCGGGCCTTCTGCCCAACTCGGATGTGTCCGAGATAACCATCGCTACGAGCTATATCCTCTACATCGTGCTCTACGCGAAGGTTTTTCAGCTGTGGCGCTCAGGGGACGTGCGCAGCAGGTTCAAGGGCGTCGTGGCCCCGGTATGCGCCACGATCGGCTCGCTGTTCATATGTATAGGTTCTATGCAGAATCCCGCATTCTGGAGCTGCCTTGCGGCAAGCCTTGCCATTTGCGTAGCGGGCGTTGTGTATGATAGGTTCAAACACAAGCCGGCCGATGCCGGGACGCAGTCCGAGGACTTGTCCGAAAACCGGTAGGAAGCGCTGTGCCGGTCTGCCGAGAGCCCACGCCGATCGAGGCCGGCGGTTTTCGCATCGGTCGGCGGCTCGGCTGAAGCCCGTACGTGCATGAGCCGCCTGCGCAGGCTGGCGTTCGCGAAGAGGAGGTTCGTATGCCCGATATCGATATGCGATTCAATAAGGATATGCTCGTTTTGTCCGCGCCGATCGACGAGGTTCTTGCACGTCAAGGCGTCGACATCGAGAAGGATCGCGAGTTTTTGAGCCTTCTCGAACCCGAGGCGGTGCGCAACGCCTATCGCCTCGAGTCGGTGGCGGGCGCTCAGTGCCTGGTTTCGAATACGGCCGGCATCACCTCGGCACGGCTTGCCCACGTGAACATGGAGGAACGCGCAGCCGAATTGGCCAAAGCTTCGCTTTCGGTATTGCGATCGCTGCGTCCCCAGCATATGCTTGCGGAGATCGGCCCCACGTATCTGCCGATCGATGCGTCGAGCGCCACATCGCTCAAGCAGAATCGCGATCAGTACGCCGATGCGGTGCGCGCTTTCGGCGACGGCGAGTTCGATGCGGTTTTCCTGAACGACATGGTGAGTCTGCCCGATGTGCAGTGCGCGCTCATGGGCGTGCGCATGGTCTACGATGGCCCTGTGTTCGCTTCGGTCGACATCGATGGGGACGGAAACGTCGCACGCCGTGACCAGTCGATCGAGGAGGCCGTATCCCTTATGGCCGAGTACGGCGCAAGCGTTGCGGGCTTTGCGACTGCGGCGCCTCTCGACGCAGCGGTCGCCGCGGTGAAACGGGCGCGTGTGGTGTGGGACGGGCCGCTGCTCGTGCAGCTCGCGGTGCGGAAGAACGATCCGAAGCAGGGCATCGCCACCGATGAGAACCCCTACTATTGCCCCGACGTCATGGTCGAGGCCGCGACGAAACTCCGTGGCGCGGGCGTTCAGTTCCTGCGCGCAACGGGGCATGCTACGCCCTCGTACACCGGTGCGCTGGTTGCTGCGAGCGCCGGCTTCGACGTTATCGGCTCGTAGGAGCGCGCATGGCAATCGAGAAAAGCCCCGATTACGGCATCATGCAAAAGCTCGTCGACGACCTGTTCGCGACGGACGAATTCGTTCGTCGCCTCGACGCGGTGCTCATGGCCGAATCATACGATCTGCCGCCCGATCTGATCGAGGTGGTGGAGCTGCTGCCTCCTGGAACCTACAACCGACAGCGCCTGTGCGATCAGATCAATTCGTCCATTGCGGGTCACGGTTGGGGCTACGTGTACGGAACGGTGGAGTAGAGCAGGTTTACCGATCGTCGCCCTTGTCTTGCAGGTCTGTTTGCGCGGGCTCGAGGTGCATTTTGGTGAACTCGTCGGCGGGTATGGGCCGTCCGTACACGTAGCCTTGTATGACGTGACAGCCCCATTCTTTGAGCTGCTCAGCTTCGTTCTCCGATTCGATGCCCTCGGCAACGGTTTCGAAGCCGAGGGCATCGAGCAGTTGGATGATCCCGGTCAGCGTGGTGCGGCCGCGTTCCGAATCGATCGATTCGCCGAAGAACGCCCGATCGAGTTTGATGGTGTCGAAGGGGACGTCCTTGAGGATCGAGAGCGCCGAGTACCCGGTCCCGAAATCGTCCATCGCCACCCTGAAGCCGCGTTCCCTGAGCTTGTTCGCCGTTTCAACGAGCTGCACGGTGCTTTCCGCTACGATGCTTTCGGTCAGCTCGAGCTTGATGAAGCTGTGCGGTATGCTGTAGGTGTCGACGATCTTTTCGATCCGGCCGATGAGATCGGCGCTGAACAGGTTCTGCCGTGAAAGGTTGACCGAGATCGGCACGCAGCGCAGGCCCGCATCCATCCATTGGCGCAGCCTGATGCGCGCGCGCTCGAGCATGTAGCGGTCGACGCGGTCGACGAATCCGTTCTTTTCGAAGATCGGGATGAACTCGTCGGGGCGAACCAATCCGAGAACGGGGGAGTTCCAGCGCACGAGCGCCTCGGCCCCGCAGAGGACGGGTTTGCCGCCCCGTATATCGTATTGGGGCTGGAAGTAGGCGACGAACTCCTCCTTGAGGAGCGCCGTCGACATGATTCCTTCGATATGGCGCGCCCTCATGGCTGCGGCGATGTTCTGCTCGTCGTAGAAGATGATGCGCTTGCCGGCGTGGCTTTTCGTCTGTCGGAAGGGGATGGCCATGTCTTGGGCGATCAGGTTGACGTCCTTGTCGGCATCCGCCTTCGTGAGGCGGCAAACGCAGCACTGGGAGACGATCTGGTAATGCGTTTCGTCGGAGCCGATCGCCGCATCGATGCGGTCGAGCAGCGAAAGAAGCCGCTCTTCGGCCTCTCGGGGATTCTCGGTATGGACGAGCATGAGAAACCGGTCGCCCGAGAGACGGGCGAGGAGCTCCGATTTGCCGAGATCCTGCGAAAGGATGTCGGCGACCGAGCGGATGAGGGACGAGCCCCTTTCGTATCCGAAGATCGTGTTGTACAGAGAGAAGCCCACGAGGTTGAACAGAACGAGGGAATGGGTTCCGTCTTGGCAGTCGGAACGAGCCTCGTATTTGGTGCCGAAGGCGAGCGCGTTGTCGATTCCGGTCAAGTCGTCGACCAGCGCCGCGCGGGCGAGTGCTTTTTCTCCACGGTTCTTGGTTCTGAACGCAGTGGCCATCAGCAGGATCGCAATGCATACGATGAAGCCGGCCATGATGATCGAGGCGAGCAGGATGGTGCGGTTCTTGGCTTCGAGGTAATCGCTCGGCAGCACCACGCCGATGAACCAGTCGTTGATGCCGATGGGCTCGTATGCAACGAAGCGGGAGTCTCCGCCCTCCCAGGTAAACTCCGCCGAGCCTCCCAACCCGCGGGAAAGGTCGTCCTTCACGGTGTTGGACGCTTCGGAGCGCGCGTACTCGCCATCGAGCAGGCTCGTGTTCGAATCGGCGTTTACGCCGCTCGACTTGAACAGAACGGTGCCGCTCGAATCGATGATGTCGATATGGCCGTGTCCCTCGAACAGGCTCGCGTCGATCGCATTCGAAAACGCTTCGACCGACATCGTGCCGATAAGCGCGCCGATGGGCGCACCCCCATCGTGCTTGATATCGTAGACGGGCACGGCGAATACGACGCCGTCACCGAGCGCCCAGGCGTCGGAAGCGGGCCCCGTCACGCAGTCTTCGCCTCGGAGCGCACTTTGCACGTAGCTTCGGTCCGCGTAATCCTGCTCCGGGAGCGCGCCGAGCTCGCTGTCGTAGCCGAAGCCCCTGCCGTCGGTGGTCACGATTCCCACGCGCATGAACGCACCGGAATCGACCATTTCGCGAAACTGTTCCAGCAGCATGTCGGTATCGTTGATGTTGTCTGCCACGACGAACGCCGACGCGCCGTGCAATACGCTGAACTTATCTTCGATGACGGCGTTGACGTTTGCGCTTTCGACCGCAGCTATCTCTTTCATGAAGAGGCCGAGGGAGGATTTGAGTTCGTGCGAGATGACATTCAGGCATCCGACGAGAACGATTGCGATGATCACGAGGCCGACCGCGAAGGCGGCGATCGTTGTAGCCGCGCTCTTGCGCGGCATCGCCGTGTCGGCTGTATTCCGTGCGGTCATGATCTGCGGAACCTCCGAATGGGTATTCGCGTTGCGTAAATCGAACGTTTGGATTGTAACAGACCTGCGCGAATATATGCGGAAACTGCTCCTCAATGGAGATTTTGGTCAGGGAGGAAAATTGATATGCGGGGGCTGTGAGAGTACTGATACTAAAAATATGCCATTTGCCAGCGGCGTTGCGATTTCGTCATAAGGAAATTTCAGTAAGATATTCTTAAACTATCCGATTCGTAACCTTTTTCCTCTTGCCTAAAAGCATTTGCCAAGCTACCATATATCCACGTCCGAGGGGATGAAGAACACAACATATTGTGGAAAAAACGCTCATTGTTTGTGGAAATCTCTCGGAAAATTGGAAAGCTCGTGGAAAACTTCTTGACAAGGCCGAAGGCGCACCTCGATCGGCCTGGGTGGTATGCCACTTTCAAGCACCACGTCGTGCGGTTTGGCGACGCGGATTTTTTTGTGCCGCATAACGGAACCAGAGATCAGACAAGGGAGCGACATGGTTACAACAATCATCAAACGCGACGGCCGCACCGCAGAGTTCAGACCCGAGAAGATTGCCGAGGCGATCGAGCGGGCGTTCGAAGCGTGCGGGGCCATGCAGGACCGTACGGTGGCCGAGGAGATCGCTGCGAAGGTTGTTGATAAGATCGAGAGCGGCGCCATCGAGGGTTCTCCCACCGTCGAAGGCGTGCAGGACCTCGTCGAGGAATCGCTCATCGAGGCCGGTTTCGTGCAGACTGCGAAATCCTACATTCTCTACCGTGCCGAGCGCAATCGCGTGCGCGACGTGAACAGCCGTCTGATCAAAACCCTCAAAGACATCACGTTCTCGAAGGCCTCCGATTCCGATATGAAGCGCGAGAACGCCAACATCGACGCCGATACCGCCATGGGCACCATGCTCAAGTACGGTTCGGAATCGGCCAAGCAGTTCTACGAGATGTGCGTCATCGACCCTAAGTTCGCCCGCGCCCATCGCGAGGGCGATATCCACATCCACGACATGGACTTCTACACGCTTACCACGACGTGCTGCCAGATCGAGCTCAAGAAGCTCTTCAAGGGCGGCTTCTCCACCGGCCACGGCGTGTTGCGCGAGCCCAACGATATCGCGAGCTACGCGGCGCTTGCCTGCATAGCCATCCAATCGAACCAGAACGATCAGCACGGCGGCCAGTCCGTCTGCGATTTCGACTACGGTTTGGCCGTCGGCGTCGGGAAAACCTATCGTCGCCTCTACAAGAAGCACCTCGCCGAGGCACTCGACCTGCTCTCCGACATCGAAGACGTGAAGGCGTATACCGAAGAGATGCTCGGCCGCGTCGAAGGCGAAACGAAAACCGTCGCAACGCTGGTCATGAACGCCACGTTCTCCTCCGCCGTGCGCGCCGAGCTTGTGGGTGCCGGCGTTTCCGAGGCGGTAGCCGATAAAGCCATGGCGTACGCCGAGAAAAACGCGTTCGCCGACGCCGACCGCACGACGTTCCAGGCGATGGAAGCGCTCGTGCACAACCTCAACACCATGCATTCGCGTGCGGGCGCCCAGACCCCGTTCTCGTCGGTGAACTACGGCATGGACACGTCGGCGGAGGGTCGCATGGTCATCAAGAACATGCTGCTCGCCACTGAGCAGGGCTTGGGATCGGGCGAAACCCCCATCTTCCCCGTGCAGATCTTCCGTGTGAAAGAAGGCGTGAACTACAATCCGGGCGATCCGAACTACGATTTGTTCAAGCTTGCCATGCGCTGCTCCGCGAAGCGGCTGTTCCCCAACTTCAGCTTCCTCGACGCGCCGTTCAACGCGCCGTATTACAAGGGAACCCCCGAAACCGAAATCGCCTACATGGGCTGCCGTACCCGCGTCATGGGCAACGTGCACGATCCCGAGCGCGAGGTTACGCCGGGCCGCGGCAACCTGAGCTTCACTTCGGTCAACCTGCCGAGGCTCGCCATCCGCTCCAAGGGCGATATCGATCTGTTCTTCGACCTTTTGGACGCCAAGCTCGCCCTTGCGGTCGGGCAGCTCGACGAGCGTTTCCAGATCCAGGCGCGCAAGAGGGTCTACAACGCGCCGTTTCTCATGGGCCAGGGCGTGTGGATCGATTCGGAGAAGCTCAAACCCACTGACGAACTGCGCGAAGTTCTCAAGCACGGTACGCTTTCGGTGGGCTTCATCGGCCTTGCCGAAACGCTCAAGGCGCTGACGGGCAAGCACCATGGCGAATCACCCGAAGCGCAGCGCCTCGGGCTCGAAATCGTCGGGCACATGCGCTCCTACCTCGACGCCATCTCCCGCGAACGTCAGATGAACTACACGCTCATCGCCACGCCCGCCGAAGGGCTTTCGGGCCGTTTCGTGCGGATGGACCGTGCGCGCTACGGTGTGATCGAGGGCGTGACGGATCGCGATTATTACACCAACGGGTTCCATGTGCCGGTGTACTGCGAGATCAACGCGTTCGACAAGATCTCGATCGAGGCGCCCTACCATGCGCTCACCAACGCGGGCCATATCAGCTACGTCGAGCTCGACGGCGATCCGACCGAGAACCTCGAGGCGTTCGAGGCGGTCATACGCCATATGAAGGATAGCGGTATCGGCTATGGCTCGGTCAACCATCCCGTCGACCGCGATCCGGTGTGCGGCTACAACGGTATCATCGGCGATCGTTGCCCGAAGTGCGGGCGCACCGAAGAGGAGCACGGCGTACCCTTCGAGCGCATCCGCCGCATCACGGGATACCTGGTGGGAACGCTCGACCGGTTCAACGACGCCAAGCGCGCCGAGGAATCCGACCGCGTGAAGCACCAGGTCGATAAGATGTAAAGGCCTTTCCGACAGCTTGACGCCGCAAGGCCCCCGTATCCGATGCCGTCTCGCGCTTGCTCCTGCGTACGAAGTACGTTCGGCTGTGCGGAAGACGCTTTGGAGGCGAGGGCCTTTTCACTGACCCACCTGCCAATCCGCGAGCCTGCAAGGGAGCCCTCGATGTCCGAACCGACCACCATTCGCCTGTACGGTACCGCTGCCGATTCCATCGTCGACGGACCGGGGCTGCGCTATGCGGTGTTCGTGCAGGGGTGCACCCATGAATGTCCCGGATGCCACAATCCCGAGAGCCAGCCCGCGTGCGGGGGCACGGTGCGCGCCATCGACGATATCGTCGACGAGATCGAGGCGAACGGGCTCGTGGGCGGCGTGACCCTTTCGGGAGGCGAGCCGTTCGAGCAATGCGCGGCATGCTTGGTGCTCGCCCGCAAGCTTAAGGCGCAGGGCTTGGGCTTGTGGATATATTCGGGCTACCTCTACGAGGACCTGCTTGCAGGAAGGCCCGATCCGCTCGCTCCCGAGCTTTTGGCCTGCTGCGACGTGCTCGTCGACGGGCCGTTCGTGCAGGCGCTCAACTCCTATGACCTCGCGTGGAAGGGGTCGTCGAACCAGCGGGTCATCGACCTTGCGGCAAGCCGTGAGGCGGGCGCGGTTGTATTGTGGCAAACGAGTGACAGTTTTCCCGAAGTTCCCGCTTCTTGGTAGCATAGGAGTATGGAAGAGGATTTCGACAAATTGGAATCGTTCGTGCGCAGTGAATGGTTCATCACGGCCGCATCGGTTGTGGTGATCCTCGGCATTACGGCGCTCGTTTCCTGGTTCGTCACCAAATTCCTGCGGAAGCTGTTGCAGCAGGATAATTCGCTTCTGCCCTCGAGTTCCATTTTCATCAACATCGCGCGTGCGGCGGTTTGGATCCTCGGGTTCTGCGTCATGCTCGCCACCTGCTTCAACGTAAACGTGAGTGCCGCCATCGCCGCCCTCGGCGTCGGCGGCATCGCCATATCGCTCGGTTTCCAGGATACGATCTCGAACCTTATCGGCGGCTTGCAGGTCAGCCTCATGAAGATAATCTCTCCGGGCGATAACATCGAGGTCAACAACGAGACCGGCGTGGTGAAAGACGTCACCTGGCGCCATACGACCATCGTGAACCCTCAGAACGAGACGGTGATCATTCCCAATTCGATCATCGGCAAGAACGCGCTCACGAAGCTACCCCCGACCACGCTCGTTACGATCAGGTTCGTCGTGCGCGGCGATGGGGGAGACCTCGATACCGTGGCGGCCGCCATCGAGGCGGCGTGCTCGAAGGCGGCGGGCTCCATCACAAAGGTAACCCAAAAGCCCAAGGCGATATTCACCGAGATCACCGAGTTCGGTTATTCTGGGAAGGTCACGTTCAAGGTTTCGAGCGCATCGAAGGCGGGGGAGGCGAGCGATGCGGCCGTGCGGGCCATCGCACCCATCACGCGCCCCGACGGCGATCGCGGCAGTAACTAGTCCTACGACGAAGGAGGCAGCCCATGCAGGAGCACCGCATCGAAACGGTCGGACCGCTTCATCGCGCAGACGGATCGCTCGCCGAGCCGGGGTACGCAACATCCCTGCTGCTCAACTACAACCGCTTCAAGGTGCGTGCGCCCAAGCACCGCATCAAGGAATGGGACTACTATCTCGTGAACGATGACGAGTACGCCGTCGCGCTCACGGTGGGCGATCTCGGTTACATGGGCCTCATCTCGGCCTCGGTCGTCGACTTGGTGGAGTGCTGGTACAAGACCTCAAGCGTCATCACACCGCTGCCGATGGGTCGTTTCTCCCTGCCCGAACGCTCGACGGAAGGCGTCACCGAGTTCAAGAACAATCGCGTTCACCTGCGGTTCGAAGTGAAGGAGGGCACCCGCACGCTCCGCGCTCGGTTCGACCGGTTCGATGGGGACGAGCCGCTTCACATCGATGCGGTGCTCGATGAGGAGCCGCGCGATTCGATGGTCATCGCCACCCCGTGGGCCGAGGATCCGAAGGCGTTCTACTATAACCAGAAGATCGTCGGCATGCGCGCCCAGGGCAGCTTCAGGAAAGGCCTTACCGTTCACGGATTTCGACCCGACGATTCGTTCGGTCTGCTCGATTGGGGCCGCGGCGTGTGGACGCGCGACAACACGTGGTTCTGGGCGGTCGCCCAGGGCTGGCAGGACGGCAGGGGGAACCGCACGGTCGGATCGCATCGGTTCGGTCTGAACCTCGGCTACGGGTTCGGCGATACGTCGGCTGCTTCGGAGAACATGGCGTTCGTCGACGGCGTAGCCCATAAGCTCGGGCGCGTCGACTTCGGGATAATCGACCGCGCGGGTGCAGCGGAGAAGAACGTCGAGCGAAGGTTCGACCTCATGGCTCCTTGGCACATGACCGATGACGAGGGGAGGCTCGATCTCGTGTTCACCCCGTCGGTCGACCGGAAGGACTACATCAATCTGGCGCTCGTGATCACCGATCAGCACCAGGTATTCGGCACGCTGTCGGGCAAAGTGGTGCTCGATGACGGCAGCGAGTTCATCGTCGAGGGCCTGCACGGCTCCGCCGAGGTCGTGCGCAACAAGTACTGAGGGTGGCTTTTGCCGTTTGGCTCCGATGGACCCAACCTTGGTCTGAAGAGGCGTTTTCGCTTGTTGAGGCTCCGATCTCTATACGCCTTCGACTTCGAATCGCGTTTTGAGCGCTTCCTGATGAATGGCGTACTGCAATGCGGTTTCTTTGTCGACGACCCCGTCTTTGCACAGATCGAACAGGCTCTGATCCATTGTGCGCATGCCCTGCGCCGATCCAGCAGCGATAACGCTGTCGATTTGGTGGGTCTTCTCTTCTCGAATGAGGTTTCTGATAGCGGTGTTCGCCACCATGATCTCGAAAGCGGGGACTTCGGTGCCGTCGATCGCAGGTACGAGCTGTTGGCTTACGATCGCCTGGAGCACCATCGAAAGCTGGATGCGAATCTGACGTTGCTGCGAGGGTGGGAAAGCGTCGATAATTCGGTCGACGGTGCCGGCGGCTCCCGTCGTGTGCAGGGTGGAGAACAGTAGTTGCGCCATCTCGGCGGCGGTAACGGCGGTCTCGATAGTCTCGTAATCGCGCATTTCGCCGAGGAGGATCACGTCGGGCTTCTCTCTCATGGCCGAGCGAAGCGCCTCGGAGTAGGTTGCAACGTCGGTGGGAACCTCGCGTTGAGTTACGATGCACCGACCGTGTTTGTGGATGTATTCGATCGGGTCTTCCATTGTGATGATATGCCCTGAGCGCGCATGGTTCAGCTTGTCGATGATGCAGGCGAGCGTCGTCGACTTGCCTGCTCCTGCGGGCCCCGTAACGAGTACAAGGCCTTTCTGATACTCTGCGCATCGCATGACGGCATCGGGGATATGGAAAGCTTCGGGATTGGGCAGACCGAATGGGATAACGCGGATGACCGCGCTGAACGAACCCCTCTGTCGGAAGACATTCGCTCGGAACCTGCCGATGCCCGGCAGGGCGAACGAGAAGTCGTCGTCGTGGTTCTTGCAGTCGGTGAAGTTTGCAACATCTCTGCCTGCGGCTTCGTAGATCGCACGAACGTAGCTTTCCGTCTCTTGCGGAGTGAGCCCTGGGGTGTCGACGCGTGTTTGCCGCCCGCTCACTTCAAACGAAAGCGGCAAACCTGCGACGATGAAGATGTCGGAAGCGTTGGCGTCGACCATCTGCTTCAAGAACTGTTCGATGTACATGAGGTGCTCCTTACTGTTGCTAATTGCTTCCGGACCAGAGGCTAATGCTGCTCTCATCAAGATTCCATTGTGTCGAAGTCCGCCATTCGACGATGCGGTAGCCTCCGCTCCCGTCGATTTCAATTGCGACGGTGAGTGTGCGCCCGCCGTCTGAAACGAACTGCGCCGTTACCGTGTTGCCTTCGAGAGCTGCGTTTTCGGGCAGCGCTGAGGCGACGGCCTCGAGGGGGTCACCGCTATCTGAAAGCGCAACGCCGATAAGCGTTTCGTCAAGCTTGGCAACGAATTCCTGTGCGGCGATCTCATTGGCATAGGTTGCTTCGGTGTAATAAGCTTGCTTTTGCGCCGACGCGAACGTTGCTTGGGCTGTGGAAACCGAAAGAACCGATAGCACTGCAAGGCAGATGAGGATGATCAGGGAAAAGAGGCTGATTGGCCCGATACGGACGGATCCTTGCGCCTTGCTCATCGCGCCGCCTCCTCGTTGCCGACGTAGCGCGCGGTAGAGATCTCGTATATCGTCTCGTTGCCTTGCGATACGGTGATATCGGCGTAGTACATGATGCCGTTGTCGCGCACTTCGGTGTGGACGCTCCGCGTGACGGCAAGGGCGTTCAGGTCGGTCTCGTTCGCGATGGCGATGGTTCCGTCCTGCACTGCGTAGTAGAACGTCTCCGTCGGAAGCGTGGGATCGGCAGCAAACGTTTCGGCGTCGTTAGTTGCGAGCGCAATGGCACCTGTGAGACGCTCTGCCTCGATGCTGCGGCTTGCGGTTGCCGCGAAGAGCTGCACGAGTACGACAGCGAACGCCATCATGAATACGAGCAGCGCGAGGGCTTCGAGGATAAAGGCAGCACCGTGCCAAGCTCGATGGCCGGCAAGTTGTTTGCGGATGGGAAGTCGCGGTTCCATGATCACGCATCACCTCCCGATAAGGCGCTGCGCAATGCGATGCGTGTCGCGCCCTGATCGGTGTAGACAGTGAGGAGCCCGTTTGCGTACTCGAAATCGAAGGTGCTCGAAGCGACCACGTCGCGAGCTTTTTCGGGTGTGTACGCGGTGCCCGCCGCAGCATATTCCTCGACTATAGTGCCTTGGTAGGAATAGATGCGTGTTTCGTACGAGCCCGAGTCGAGGTTTTCGGTCAAAACGAGCGATTGCCCTTCGGGTCCGTTACCCACGCCGACGGCGTTGGCAACGTCGTTCAGGTGGATGGAATTGTTGATGAGGGAAAGCCCGAGCCGCATGTCGTTGCCCTCCATACGTGCGCTGTTCGCATTGCTGTAGGAGCGGATCCCCAGAAGCAATAGCCCGAGCAGGGCGAGTATCATAACACCGAAGAAGAGCGTGCCGAACACGCGCCCGTTTTTGTCGGCCGCGCTGCGTGAATCGTTTTTGCTGATGGCAATGGGCACGGAGGCCAGGGGGCCGAGTTGGTTGGTGTCTCTCATTTCGGTAACACCACCACGCTCGGCATGACGTTCTCTGCAAACACCTGGTAGGTGATAGCGTAATCATCCCTATTAATTGACAAGCCGTAGTTTTGCTCGAGATACTCGATGGATGTGGGGTAGGACCCCTCGATCGCACACGCTTGCTTTGCGCTGTTGAGGATGGCGTTGCGTACCGATACGGCACCCTGCTCGCGCAGGTTGGCATTAATGGCGTTGTTCGCAAACCAGCAGCCGCATACGAGTGCGACGATGCAGAAGAACGTTGTAATGCGCTTGCGGGTGCGTCTTCTGATCTGCTTGGTCGTTAGCTCGTGATACATGGTTGTCTATCCTATCGATCCCATGATCCCGATGAGGGGGAGCATGACGGCGATGAGGGTTGCTCCGACGCTCACCGTGAGAAATGCTGCAAGCGTCGGTTCGACGTTGTCGATGATGCCGTCTACCTGAACGACCGAATCGTCGAAGAACGTATCGGACAGGCGCTCGAGCACCGCCTCAGTGCTGCCGCTGCGGGAGCCGATGACCAACATGCGAGCATAAATGGGTTCGTATATGTTGTTGTCGTAAATCGCTTGCGCAAGGCTCTTCGCCTGGGCGGGATCGACCATTTCCTCCCGTACCGTTGCCAGTTCGCGCCCGAGGGACGCATGGTCGACCATTTTCGTGGCTTCGCACATCGCGAGATTCGTATCGATCCCTGAAGCGACGTATGTTCCGAGCGCAGAGGTGAATCGGCCGAGCGCCATCTGTCGCATGGGCGTGCGCGAGATCGGAAGGTGCTCGAAAAGCGTCAGCAGCTTCAAGCGTCCTCTCTGGGAGCGGGAGAGGACGATGCCCATTATGACAGCTATCGTGCAAGCCAGCGTGATGACAAAGGCGATCCATCCGATGAGAATGGAGGCGTTCACAAACGCGTAGGATCCGGTTGCGAGATCGCCCGTGAGACTGCTGTATACGTTGACGAACACCGGCAGTATGACGGCGGTGGTGAACAGGAGGATCACGCACATTACGGCAAGGAGCGCCGCAGGATAGGCGATCGCGCTTTTGACCTTGGAAAACAGGCGGTTTTCTTCGTCGTAGTATTTAGCGAGGCTTGCCAGCACGTTCTCGAGCCGTCCGGAGAATTCTCCTGCGCCGACCATGTTGACAACGTGCTGGGGGAAGGCGCCCGTGACTTCGAGTGAACGGGCAAGGGGATAACCCGCTATCAACTGGCGGTACACCTCGTCACAGGTTCTCTTGAAGTCGGAGTCTTCCATGTTGTCACTCAGAAGGTATACGGCCTCATCGGTTTGGATGCCGGCCGAGAACATGATAGCGAGGCTTTCGCAGAAGGCGGATAGCGCGCTGCTCTCAAGCATTTTGGTGGCCATGTCGTATTTGCTCCTTATCGCAATCTCGTACCGTTGTCAGTACGTATACTTGTCGGTGTAGGTCATTCCATCGCCTGCATAATCGGTTGCTCCCCCAGCGGCGAACGTGAAATCGACGCGCGTCCAGGTGTTGGATTTAACGCTGACTTTTGCGCTTATCCATTCGCCGTTAAGGTATACCATATTCCATGCGTGGTAAATACTGTCGGGGGAGACATAGCCGGTAATTATCTTGCAGGGTATTCCTTGGCTGCGCAGCATCGCCGCTGCAAGCGAAGCATAATCGAAGCAGATGCCGGTTTTGCTCTGCATCGTGGCATCGGGATCGGGTAGGTAGCCGTCTGCGATCGTGCCGTTCACGACGCTCTTTGCCTTTTCGTTGTCGTAGCTTACGTTTTCGACAATCCAGTCATAGACCGCCTTAAGCACATCCGCCTGGTTCCGAGCTCCTTCCGAAAGCTTGTTGGCTTCCTCGACGACGAGGCTTTCGGCATCGTAATCGCAATAGATGTTCGGTCTCAGGAAGGGCTGGAACTCGTCGGCTAACCGCACCTCGGCATCCACTGATTCTCCGAGTCCGACGTAGAGGTTGTCTCGGGTGTTCTGCATGATCTGGAACGTGTAGGATCCGTTTCCCATATTGAGGGGAACCGAAATCGGCGTGCCGTCCGAGGGGAGATCGTAGTTGTACTGCATGTCTCCGCGGGTAACCTGTAGTTTGAGCCGGCTTTTGCTTGTTGCCGTTGCGCTCACGTACCCGTCTGCGAGGTGCGATACGTCGATGCCCGCTTCGGTCGACCCGATGAGGACATCGAGGTCGATGGGGGACAGGGTTAGCTCGGGTCGGGAGAACGTTTCACCCGTGGCTTCCGAATCCGCTTCGGTTCCCGCCGCCCCGGCAAGAAGCCCCGTCGGATCAGCGCATCCGGTGACGAGTCCCGTGGCAAGGACGCATCCGACCATCGCGATGCCGACGGTTCGAAGAACCGCTTTTGCATCGGAGCCTATGCTGCAAGGGTGCGGGCGTTCCACGGGCATCCCTTCGGGTGTTTTGCGTGTTGCTTCAGGGCCATTTGTCGGATCGGGCAGACCAAACGCCCGACTGTGGCGATTATAGCTCTTATTATGATTGCAATTGTCAGCATTTGATGGACGAGTCAAGCCGCTTTAAGGGAGCGCTCGCCCGGCGTCATACTGAGGGGGTAGGCAAAGAGATTCGCTTGCATCGATGGCATCGGCAAGCAGAATATCGGCATGAAGCACTCCATCGCGGTAAAGCCGCCCTGCTCACGACTGTGCTCATTTCTACTACGATCGGCTTGGGGCGAGCTGGATAATAATCAATGCCTTACCTCGATAAACGTAAAAGGTTATTTGCAAGGTAGTAATTTATGTAGAAGCGGGGTTTCGATTAAAATGTTACTTGCAAATGACAAGCTTTTTAGTTAAAGATGATATAATCAATAACAATTAAGCGGATGCGATTTTGCAATCCGTACCACGGCTCTCACTTACACTGGCACGTTCGACAACGTATTAGCTTATTTTTCATATCGGTTCTTGTTGCGAACGTGGTGGTCCCATGGATATAGTTGAGCGCATTCTCGATCTTAAAAACACCTTCGAAGGCAAATGCCTGGCGGTTCTGATGTCCGTCATGCTTGTGATGTCCTGCGTGAGCTTTGCCGCTCTTGCGGATGACCATGCGGGGCAGCCTGCCGCTACGGCGACTGAGCAGAGCCCAG
Source organism: Raoultibacter timonensis (assembly GCF_022845715.1). Taxonomy (NCBI): domain Bacteria; kingdom Bacillati; phylum Actinomycetota; class Coriobacteriia; order Eggerthellales; family Eggerthellaceae; genus Raoultibacter; species Raoultibacter timonensis. Next base: position 3,294,143 of record NZ_AP025564.1, on the reverse strand, counting down.
CGAGCACCGAGGATTCGGCCGACCGCGATTCTGCGTTCAGTGCGTCGGCCGGCGAGGACTCGTCGAATGGTGGTCAGGGTTCGAACGACGAAGGCTTGGCTCAGGGCCAGGGCGTTGTTTTGGGGTCAACCGAAGAATCCGAGAGCGCCCAGCCTCCCGCACCCGAGGCCGCGCCCGAAACGAGTGAGACTGTTCTCTCCGACGAGGCCCTCGTAGCCGTAGTTGCCGAGAACGCTTACGTTGCGATCAAGGGGCAGACGGTCGACTCCTCTCAGCTGAAAACGGTTCTGCACCAGAAGCTCGAATTCGTCGTGGTCGCCGACACCGGATTTTCCATCGATGCGGTGACCGCCCGCAATAGCGCATCCGACACCGAGGTTGCGGTCCGCGAAGCTGATGGCGTTTACAGCGTCGATGCCGATCAGGTCGATAGCAACTTGGTGATCGCCGTTGCAACGAAGGCGGATGAAGTGCGATCCGAATCAAATGAAGGAGAGACCGAGGCGACTCCTCTCGATCGCAAATCCATCGTTGCCCGCAGCGTTCCTCTTTCGAGCACCGATCTTGGACTTGCCATCGGTTCGAGTGGCGCAATCGAGGGGTCCACGGGCGGAAACAACCATCAGTGGATCGCTCTGCAGAATGATGGCGTCGTTTCGATTGATTCTGCGTTGAACGGTGCGACAAGCATTTCGATAACCGGCCTTAAAGCGGGTACGGCAACGTTTAAGCATACCTGGTATGGTTTTATGACCAACTGGAAAGACAACGAGGAGCATTTCACTGTCACCATTTCGGAGCCTGTTGGACTCGCTAGCGCTTCGATTGCGGGTGTCGCTTCGATGGAAATTGGAACCGAGGCGACCCTTTCGATCCTTGCTCGTCCCAGCGGTGCGACGATTAACTCCGTTACGTGGTCTTCGAGCGATGATAGCATTGCTTCCGTTGACTCGTCGGGCAAGGTTTCTGCAAAGCAGAAGACGGGTACGGTGACGATAACTGCGTTTGTCGACGCATATGGAAAAAGCGAACCGATGGAGATTAGCCGTTCGATCATTGTGACGCGTGCGTATATCGCAGGTGTGTCGGTCGAGGGGCAAGGATACGTTACTGCGGGGGGCAGCATCGGTCTTTCGGCGGATATATCTCCGAAAGATCTGGCTTTGGCCGGTGTCGAATGGCAGTCGAGCAACTCGAAGATAGCAACCGTCGACAAGGACGGCAAGGTGACAGGTAAGGCGGCTGGCGAGGTTACCATCACGGCGACGGCTCGTGACGGCAGCGGCGTATACGGTTCCAAGAAAATCACTGTCTACGGTGCCGATCCGGTGAACGCGGCGGTGAGGTGCGTCGTAACGAACATCGGCATCGACCACGGCTACGACATCATGGTCCCCTCTGACGGTACGACGGTTTCAGCCCAATCGGCGATGCAGCCAAGATTCACTGCGAAATCGACGAATTCGAGCGGGCAGGTTGACTATACGTTTAACGGTTTGGTCAAAGTGACTCAATCGAGCAGGATTGAGAGCGCGTATGCTGACGGTTCGCTTCCTGTCGTCGAAGAGCTCAAGTCCGATGGCGAAAACGTGTATTACCGTGCAAGCGGTTCTGAAGATTTCACTCAGATGGGCTCCGGCGAAGTTGTCGTCGCGTTCTACAACATGGTGTTCGCCGATTCTTCGGGAGATGGGTCTCTGTCGGTCGGGGTGGCGGACTGGCCCGGTTCCGGTCCGCACCTCCTTCGCTTGGTTATTAAACAAGTTGACGAGCGGGGAAGAGAAACGGGTACATTGTACTCGTCATACAACAGCATGATGTACTGGGAAGGCACGGCGGCTGTAAACGGCGTCACGTTTAACATCGACAGCTCGCGCTACGATTTCGCCTACGATATGGTTGAGAAGGGCAAGCTGCCCATCTTCGTCGAGGGTTGGTTGGCGATGGACGGCAATTTCGACGGTGACGTAAATAACCGAATCACAACGATCGAGCGCCATGCTGTTTCGGAAAGCGATTACGAGAGCGGTGGCTTGACGGTTCCATTTCGGACTGCAGGTGCGGCAACAACAGAAATCAACGTCGTTACGGCGTACGTGACGGAGAAATCGTTCACGGTGAGCTACGATGCAAATCTGCCTGAGGGAATAACGGAGGTAACCGAGATCCCTGCCGCCGAACAGTATAAGTGGAAGGAGCAGGTCGCCGTTTCCTCGGTTACGCCGACGTGCGAGGGCTATACGTTCATCGGCTGGCGCAACAACGGGGCCACGTATGTGGGCGGCAACAGCTTTGCTATGCCGCAATCCGATGTAACGCTGCAGGCCCACTGGGTTCCAAACGAGCAAGCCATCAAATACCTACCGAACAACGAAGATTGGGGTGCGGTATCTCGCGGCGGCGATGTCATCTACGATGAGAGTTCGGACATCATCGGCTCGGAGGCGCAGCCTAACGACGGATACCAGTTTATCGGATGGTACAAAGCGATCGACGTAAACGGCAAAGGAATGGGAGAGCCGGTCTCAACCGATCTTCTCTACCGTCCGACCGATCGCACCTCTGCTACCTACTTTGCCGTGTTCGAGCCAGAAAGCGTTCCTTCTATCGATCTTGCCCTTAAGGCTGACGATAGCGAGGGGCTCGTTTACAACACCGAATACCAAACGTGGCACAAATACACCATCGCCGAAGGCGCTTTGAAAGACGGCGATACGCTTGAAGTGTCGTTTTCAGGCAAAAGCCAGATAAAAGACGCTACTGCTGGGTCGGGGGGCATGATTGTCAACGAAGTGGAAAACGTTATCGAGAGCGCTAAGGTCATGCGCAACGGCACCGATGTGACGAGCGAGTACGGCACGATCACGTTTCTGCCGGGAACGCTGACGGTTGCTAAGGCGAAGGCGTACCTCCATGCGCCGAGTGCGCGCAAATACTACGACGGCGAAGCGCTGACGGCGTCTTCTCTTGCCGCTGGCAACGCGATTCGGTACGGCGGCGGGCTTGGCGGCTCGTTGATCCAGGGTGACGGCACCTATGACACGGGCATTTGGACCGAGGGCATTTACAAGAGCGATTTCGATTATGTGGACGGAAGCGTTGTCGTTGTTCGTGGAGAACCACTGGGTTCGAGGACCAACGCTGGCGTATCGCCGACAGACTGCAGCAAGGGTTCTGCTCCCGTTTTGCATATCAGTAAAAACTACGATCTCGAGTGGGTGCAGGGCTCGATCGAGGTACTCCCGCGTCCCGCCACCATTATCGCGAACAGCATTGCCGAGGAAATACCTTATGACGGTGCGTCGCATGCGTTGGCGGGCTACACGGTTAGCGGCATGGGGATCGTGGACGGCGAAACCCTAACTCCCTCATCCGACGACGTAAGCGTTTCAGGTACGGAGCAGGGCGTCTATACGCTCGATCCCGAGACATACTCCTTCAGGGTAGCACATGAGGGCGGAGTCGATAGCGAGGCAGGTGTCCGCGCCACCTCTTCCAGCCAGGATTATTCCGATTTATATCCGCTTGCGGATGCAACGGACAATTACGTGTTTTCCTACGTGACGGGCCGTATGACGATCGGCGAGCCGATCGTTTTGCCCGAGATCACCCTGCAGGCGAAGTCTGATACGGTCGTCTACAACGGCGCCGAGCAGAGCGTCGAAGGACTCTCCAAGAACACGTTTACATACGAGGGTGAGCGTTATACTGTCAAAGTTGACGTTTCCGCTCGTGGCGTCGATGCAGGCACCTATACCACCAAGCAAACGGGGAGGGCAGCCGTCACGGACACGCGGGGGAACGATGTAACCTCCAAGTTTAACATTACCATCGTTGCCGGCACGTTGACCGTCAAGCAGCGGGAAGTCACCATGAAAGCCAACGATGGTGAGAAGGATTACGACGGCACGCCGCTCGAAGCCTCCGGATTTACCGTTTTGGCGGGCGTGACGTCCGACGAGGGGCTGCTTTCGGGCCACGAGGTTGAGGCGGATGTTTCCGGCTCCCAGACGGCTCCCGGGTCGAGCGCGAGCGTGGTCGACGAGAACAGCGTGGTGATCACGGCTGCCGACGGCCAAGAGGCCACGGATAACTATGCCATCATCTATAAGCCTGGCACTCTGCGCGTGATGCACAATACGGACAAGCTGGTCATCGACGTCGAAGCGCAAAGCGGATCGTTCATCTACGACGGAACCGAGCGGAGCGTCTCCGGTCTCATATACAATGGTGTCGAGACAGAAAACGATGTGTCTGTCGAGTTGACTATCGATGGGGAAACCTATACTGTTTCGGGCCTTTCGGCAAGTGCTAAGGCAACGGACGTTGTCGACAGCAAAGCGGTCGATATAGTCGGCGCTGTGCAGATTCTCGACTCGAAGCAACAAGATGTGACCAAGACATTTACGGTCAATAAGATAGACGGGGAGCTCACGGTAAAGCAGCGCCCTGTTACCATCACGGCAAATACCAATAAGACGAGCATTCCGTATGACTTTACCGCCCATACGCTTTCCGGATACACCGTCTCTACGGGAGATGACGAGGGCATCGTTTCGGGCGAGGCGCTGTCGCCGGCTTCTGAAGCGGTTTCGGTTACTGGCACCGAAGTGGGCGAATACGAACTCGATCCCGCGGACTGCGCCTTCTCGGTTGCGAAATCGGATGGGACGGACTCCACGGTCAATTACGTCTTCAGCTACGTTCCCGGCACGATGACCATCGTCGCCGCAACCGACAAGCCCGCAGTCGTTCTGCAGGCGAAATCGGATACGGTCGTCTACGACGGAACCGAGCAAAGCGTCGAGGGCCTTGTCGAGGATGCGTTCGAATACGCCGGGCAGACCTATACGGTAACGGCTGCAGTATCGGCTAAGGGCGTTGAGGTCGGACCGTACGATACGGTGCAGACGGGGTCTGCTACCATAGTGGACGCGCAAGGAAAAAACGCGACATCCAAGTTCGATCTGACCATTTCGTCCGGCAGGCTGACCATCGAGCAGCGCGAGGTTACGGTAAAGGCCAAAGACGGCAAGAAGGACTATGACGGCACGCCGCTGGCGGCATCGGGTTACGACGTGATAACGACCGCCGATTCCAACGGGCTTCTTGCGGATCATTCGTTGACGGCTGAAGTCGTCGGTAGCCGGACGCTGCCTGGCTCATCGCCGAGTAAGGTCGTGAAGGACAGCGTTGCCATCGTCGACGCTTCGGGTGCTTCGGTAATCCGTAACTATAGGGTAGTGCTTGATGAGGGAGAGCTCGTCGTCAGCAAGAGCGCAGAGGCTCTCGTGATCGATGTTACGGCCGCCAGCGGATCGTTCGTCTACGACGGAACCGAGAAGAGCGTCTCCGGTCTTACGTACAACGGCGGAGACGCCGTTGAAAGCGGCGCGTCGGCCAACGTGGAAGTGGGTGGCGTCCGTTTCACCGTTTTCGGGTTGACGGCGGGCGCTTCGGGCACGAATGCGTCCGAGAGTGCAATGGTCGAGGTACTTGGCGACGTCAAGATTCTCGATGCCGATCAAAACGATGTTACCGAGCTTTTCACAGTTAACAGGCATTCCGGTGATTTCTCGATAGCAAAGCGTCCGGTGACCATTACGGCGAACAGCAATCTCGTGAGCATTCCTTATGACTTTAAAGAGCATACGCTCGTCGGCTATACGGTATCCTCTGGCGAAAATGAGGGCATAGTAGCGGGTGAGACGCTCCTGCCGGAATCCGACGACGTGAGAGTGTCGGGCACCGAAGAGGGCGTCTATGCGCTCGATCCCGAGACAGTCGGCTTCACGGTTGCCAAGGAAGGTGATATCGAGACAACAGAGAACTACAGCTTCAGCTACGTTCCCGGCACGATGACCATCGTCGCCGCAACCGACAAGCCCGCAGTTGTTCTGCAGGCGAAATCGGATACGGTCGTCTACGACGGAACCGAGCAGAGCGTTGAGGGCCTTGTTGCAAGCACTTTCGAGCACGAAGGCGGTACGTATGTCGTTGAGGTTAGCGTGTCTGCAAGGGGCACTGATGCAAACGTGTATGACACTGTCGTGGACGGCGATATCGTTGTAAAGGATGCGTCGGACAACGATGCTACTTCGAAATTCAACGTTACGGTCAACCCCGGCAAGTTGACCGTCGAAAAGCGCAAAGTTACGGTGAAAGCTAAGGACGGCGAAAAGTACTTCGACGGCACGGCGCTTGAGGCATCGGGATTCGAAGTCATCGAAAGTGCCGATGAGAATGCGGGCCTTTTGCCCGACAGCAGCCTTACAGCCGAGGTCGAAGGATCTCAACTCAGTCCCGGATCAAGCGCGAGCACCGTTGTTGAGAGCAGCGTTGCCATCGTCAACGGCTCCAACGAGGCGGTAACTGACAACTATCTCGTTGAGCTCAACCCCGGTACGCTGACGATCAAGCATAATCCCCAGGCGCTCGTAATCGATGTTGTGCCCAACAGCGGGTCGTTCATCTACGACGGCATGGTCAAGAATGTTTCGGGACTCGCCTATAACGGCGTTGCTTCTGAAAACGGCGAGGTTGTCCAGGTTGCCGTCGACGGGGAAGCGTTTGAGATCTCCGGTCTCACGGCAGGAGCTGGGGGCGTAAACGTATCCGACAGTGCGGCGGTCAACGTCGTGGGGAACATCTCCATTGTCGATTCGCGTGGCAAAGACGTGACGAGCTTGTTTACCGTTAACAAGGGATCCGGCGCGTTCGCTATATCGCCGCGCGAGGTTACCATTACGGCTGCCACCTCCAGCAAAGACTACGACGGCAGGCCTCTGACGGATTCTCGTTGGTCTGCCGAGCGGGCCCAGGCGGGTGGCGATACCGGCTTGATCGACGAAGACGATCTTGTATCTGTAACGGTGTCCGGTTTGCAGACCACACCCGGCTCGTCTGCCAACATACCCTCGGGTGCAGTATTCGGTGAAGACGTAGCAGGAAACTACGAGCCTGAATACGTAAACGGAACGCTGACAGTTCGCGATACGAGCGATGCCGATCATCGCATCATCGATATCGCTGCCAATTCGGGCATCGTTGCCTATAATGGCGTTGTGCAGGGCGTTTCCGGTCTGACCTATAACGGATCGGAATCCAATGAGGTGACGTTCGATGATGTAACCTATACCGTCGAAGGTCTTTCAGCCGCCGCTTCCGGAACGCAGGCTGGCACGTACGCAGCGCCGATAAAGGGCCAAGTTGTGGTTCGCGATCCGAGCGGCAACGACGTAACGCAGTTGTTCACGGTAAACCAAGCGCCTGGCTCGCTTGTCATCGAGACGGTTTCGCTGACGGTGAAGGCTGCTTCCGACCAAAAGGTTTACGATGGTACGGCGCTAGTCAACGAGGCCTATGAAGCGAACGGTCTCATCGAGGGAGAAAAGGTCGAATCGGTGCACATCATCGGTAGCCAGACCGAGGTTGGATCTTCGGCGAACGTTGCATCACAAGCGGTTGTAACTCGTGGCGGAGCCGACGTGACCGATAACTATGCGATTGCCTACGAAGATGGAGTGCTTACAGTTCTCGCCGCATCGCCCGAGCCATCAACGCCGGTTAACCCGTTGCCGACGCCCGACAACCCGACGGTACCTGCGGACAACCCGCTTGATGCTGTTGTCGCTCCCGTTGCAGAAACACTTTCCAATGTCGTCGAGACGGTCATCAACCCGAATCCGACTCCGCAGGCTGGCGTTGGCGAAGGTAGCGGGGAAACGGCTATCAACGACGACGAGACACCACTCGGCATGACCGACCATGGCGTTTTCTGCTGGGTTCACTACTACATTATTCTGGGCATTATCATTACGCTCATCTATGGTCTCGCTGTGATCGGTCGTCGCCGTAAGTTCATCGGCACCCTCGATGGCTTTGAGCGCTCAATGCTCGATAGCGAACAGGGATTCCGTGGCGGCGATGACGGGAGGAACGCATAAATGAAAAAGAGCAATTGGATTATCGCCGTCGTACTCGTGCTTGTTTCCGCACTGCTTTTGTGGCTTTGGTTCTATCTTGGCCTCAACCGCATCGACAAGCCGGTCGATCTCATGTTAAGCATTCTCTGGTGGGTCGTTGTCGTTGCGTTGATCCTTCTTATCGTGCGATCGGAGCGAATACGCAAAGAGCGCATTCGCACTATGTATGTAGCCGAAGGCATACTGTTCAACAGCGAAGCGGGATTGCTGAACTTTGCCGGCAGTGATCAGCTCGTTGCGGTCATGAACCGGGTTTTACGCGACCTTGACTACGATTTCACCACGCAGGAGCTTCCGGAGCGCGAGGAGTTCAAGCCCGGGCTTCTCGTTAAGACCGAAAAGTACGGCAACGATAACTGGACGGGTGAAGTGGTTGTTATCGAGTCTCAGGAGCAGCAGCCCTTCGAGAGCAAAGAGGAGCTGGCCTCTCTTTTAGATGACTGCTTGGGCTGCTGTACCCGATAAGCTGTCAGCATGACGCACGTTTGCTGAGAATCGAAGGGCCCGGATGCATACCCGGGCCCTTCTCGGTTCGATCGGTTTAGCTGCTCAGTCGTCGATGCCGATCATGACGTTCGACGCCTTGATGACGGCGTACACTTCTTTACCCACTTCAAGTCCGAGATCTTTGAGCGATCCCATCGAGATGGTCGAGGTGATCTGCTCCCCTCCGGGAAGCTCGATGATCACGATGGCGTTCACCGCACCCGGGTGAAGCGCGATGATGGTGCCCTTGAGCTGGTTTCGTGCCGATAACTTCATGTTTGATTCCCCTTTCAAACGCCTTGCTCCTTCCATTGTAGCGCTCGGTTGCAGTTTCTCAAGAAACTCGTCGATTGTTTATTCCCAACGCGTGTCAGCACACGTGAAATCGCTGGTTTTTAAACGTATCGGTCAAACTTTACTCAGATTTGACGTACGCCGAACAGGTATTTGATCGGCACGCGCGACTATGGTTGCACTGCATTGGTTGCATTACGTTTAAGAAAATTCAAACGCTTCGACGGTTTGATCGGTTTGAAAGGAAAGAAATGAAGAAGAAGGTTATCGGTGTTCTGATGTGCGCCCTGCTCGCTGTCGGCGTACTGGGCTTTGCGGGCTGTGCGGGCGGCAACGGCGGCTCGGGAAGCGGCACCGGCGCAGGAAGCGACGCTTCGTCCGGCGCAACGTCGCCTTCGGGTCAGATTTCGGTCTACTCCCGCGAAGACGGATCGGGTACCCGCGGTGCGTTCATCGAGCTGTTCGGTATCGAGGAGAAGGATGCCAGCGGCGAGAAGGTGGATATGACTACCATGTCGGCCTCCATCACCAACTCCACTTCGGTCATGATGACTTCGGTGTCGGGTGACGAGAACGGCATCGGCTACATTTCACTCGGGTCGATGAACGACACGGTGAAGGCTCTCAAGATCGACGGTGCCGAGGCGACTGCCGAAAACGTGAAGAGCGGCGACTATAAGATCGCCCGACCCTTCAACATCGCCACCGGCGATAACGTTTCGGAGGTTACGCAGGACTTCATCGCTTACATCATGAGCGCCGACGGTCAGAAGGTCATCGAGGACAACGGCTACATCGCGGTCGACGACGCTGCTGCCGCCTACACCGCATCGAGCAAGAGCGGCAAGATCGTTATCGCCGGCTCCTCTTCGATCTCGCCGGTTATGGAGAAACTCGCCGAGGCGTACAAGGGGCTCAATCCCGAGGTGACCATCGAGGTGCAGACGTCCGATTCGACGACCGGCATGAACATGGCATCCGAGGGTACCTGCGACATCGGCATGGCTTCGCGCGAACTCAAGGATTCCGAAACCTCCGGCGGCCTTGTGCCGACGGTTATCGCTCAGGACGGCATCGCGGTCATTGTGAACAAGAACGCTTCGATCGACGAGCTCTCGAGCGAACAGGTGAAGGCCATCTACACCGGTGAAGCCGTTACGTGGGAAGACGCCCTCGCCTAGCGCGAGGCACCTTCCGGCCTCAAGGTCAGCGGAGTATAAAGACATGGCAAACCTATCCATAAAAGAAGGCGTAGCGAAGGCGTTCTTCATGGTGGCCGCAGGGGTTTCAATCCTTGCGGTTGCCCTCATATGCGTCTTCCTCTTCGCAAACGGCGTGCCCGCCATCGCGCAGATCGGGCTGCCCGACTTCCTGTTCGGTACGACCTGGCGTCCCGGAAACGACGTCTACGGGATCCTTCCCATGATCGTTGGCAGCGTCTACGTGACGGCGGGCGCGATGATCGTCGGCGTTCCGACAGGCATCCTCTGCGCGATCTTCCTCTCCCGATTCGCGAGCGGTCGCGTCGCCCGGGTGCTCAAGCCGGGCGTCGAGCTCCTTGCGGGCATTCCCTCGGTTGTCTACGGTTTCTTCGGCCTCGTGATCATCGTACCGTTCATCCGCGCGACTGCGCCCGTCGGCAACGGGCTTTCGCTTCTCGCGGCTGCGATCATCCTGGGGATCATGATCCTTCCCACCATCATCACGGTTGCGCAAAGCTCGCTTGACGCCGTTCCCCGAAAATACTACGAGGGAGCGCTCGCTCTCGGCGCCGACCATGAGCGAGCGACGTTTCGCGTGCTTGTTCCCGCAGCCGCCTCGGGTATCGTCGCGGCGGTCGTGCTCGGCGTCGGCCGCGCGATCGGCGAGACGATGGCGGTCATCATGATCGCCGGAAACCAGCCGGTCATTCCCGAGAGCATATTTTCGGGCGTGCGCACCATGACGGCGAACATCGTGCTCGAGATGGGCTACGCCGCCGACCTCCACCGCGGTGCGCTCATTGCAACCGGCGTCGTGCTGTTCGTGTTCATCCTGCTCATCACTATGTTGCTCAACGTTATCAAGAGAAGAGGCGAGGTCAAATGACGCCGAAGATGGACCTTGCCTCCCAAACGGCCGCAGATGCGCCCGTCAATGCCTCGTCTGCGGCGCTCGGCGTGTCGGATCGCATCGATGCGATGTTCGCGGAGCGCGAGGTGGCCCATGCGCGCAATCGCGTAATCGTATCGCTTCTGCTGCGCCTGCTCGTGTACCTGGGCGCTCTCCTGACAGCGGGCGTACTCGCGTTCATCGTCGGCTACATCCTCGTGATGGGCGTACCCTACCTGACGCCGAGCCTGTTCGAGTGGGAATACACCTCCGAGAACGTCTCGCTCATGCCCGCGCTCGTAAACACGCTCATCATGGCGGGGCTCTCCCTTGCCATGGCGGTTCCGCTCGGCGTGGGATCGGCGATTTACCTGGTGGAGTATGCGCCTCGCGGTAGCAGGTTCGTCGGCATCGTACGCACGACGACCGAGACGCTGCAGGGCATCCCCTCGATCATCTACGGCTTGTTCGGCATGCTGTTCTTCGTGACGGCGCTGCACTGGAACCTGTCGCTTCTCGCCGGTGCATGCACGCTTGCCATCATGATTCTTCCCGTGATCATGCGCACGAGCGAAGAAGCCCTGCTCGCCGTACCCGACGCGTATCGCGAGGGCGGCTTCGGGCTCGGCGCAGGGCGTTTGCGCACGGTGTTTCGCTGCGTGCTGCCCTCGGCGGTGCCGGGTATCCTCGGGGGCGTCATCCTCGGGCTCGGTCGCGTAGTGGGCGAAGTGGCGGCGCTTCTGTTCACGGCTGGTTCGATCGCCCAGATTCCCGGTTTCGCTACCGAAGGCCTGGCCGCGGTATTCGATTCAACGAGGACGCTCGCCGTCCACATGTACGTACTTGCAAGCGAGGGCCTGCATATCAACGAAACGTATGCGACTGCGGTGGTGCTGCTTGTTTTGGTGGTACTGCTCAACATGCTCGCGACGTTTGCGGCCCGCAAGATGAAAAAAGGAAACAGAGATGACTGAAGCCTTGGTTGAGAAGAAAGCATCCGCTCAGGAAGTGCGCGTCGATGGTGCGATCGCCTATCGGCCCCATGTTGAAGTCCGCCATGCGAGCGTCGGCGACAGCCCCGTCGCCGACGCTCCGGCAAAGATGGGCGTGCACGGCCTCGATCTGTACTACAAGGATTTCCATGCCCTCAAGAACATCGAGCTCGATTTCCCGCAAAACCAGGTAACGGCGCTTATCGGGCCGTCCGGCTGCGGCAAATCGACGCTGCTCAAGAGCCTCAACCGCATGAACGACCTCGTGGAGGGGTGCCGCATCGAGGGCGAAATCACGCTCGACGGCAAAAACGCCTACCGCGACGTCGACATCAATTCGCTGCGCCGTCGCGTGGGAATGGTGTTCCAGCAGCCGAACCCCTTCCCGATGTCGGTGTACGACAACATCGCATTCGGCCCGCGCACTCATGGCATCAAGCGCCGCGAGGATCTCGACCAGATCGTGGAGCAATCGCTGCGCGATGCAGCCATCTGGGACGAACTCAAAGACCGCTTGAAGAAAAACGCCTTGGGACTTTCCGGCGGCCAGCAGCAACGCCTGTGCATCGCCCGCGCGCTGGCGGTGCGCCCCGAGGTGCTGCTCATGGACGAGGCGACAAGCGCGCTCGACCCCATCTCGACGGGTAAGATCGAACAGCTCGTCGGCGAGCTCAAAAGCAAGTACACCGTGATCATGGTTACGCACAATATGCTCCAGGCGCTGCGCGTGTCCGATAAAACGGCGTTTTTCCTTCTCGGTGAGATGGTGGAGGCGGGGTCGACCGACGATATCTTTACGAGTCCGCACGATAAGCGCACCGAGGATTACGTATCGGGCCGTTTCGGGTAGAATAGCACTCATGATCTACTACGTTGAAGACGACACCAATATACGCGATCTGACGATCTACGCGCTCAAGCAGGCCGGGTTCGAGGCGGTCGGGTTCTCGTGCGCCCCGGAGTTCTTCTCCGCATGCGCCGAGCGAGTGCCGCGCCTTGTGCTGCTCGACATCATGCTTCCCGAAACCGACGGCATCGAGATACTCAAAATGCTGCGCGAGGATCCTGCGATCAAGCACGTGCCCGTCATGATGCTCACGGCGAAAGGCACCGAGTACGATACCGTCTGCGGCCTCGACGCCGGTGCGGATGACTACCTGGCTAAACCTTTCGGCATGATGGAGCTCGTATCACGCGTTAACGCGCTTTTGCGCCGTGCGGGCGAGCCGTCGAGCAACACCCAGGACGCGATTTCGTGCGGCAAACTCGAGCTGTCGGCGTCAGCCCACACCGTCGAGGCGGACGGGGTGCCCGTCGAGTTGACGCTCAAGGAGTTCGATCTTTTGCGCGCGCTTATGCAGAACAACGGCCAGGTTCTTTCGCGCAGCCAGCTGCTCGAAGACGTGTGGGGTATGACGTATGCGGGGGGCACCCGCACCGTCGACGTGCATGTGCAGACGCTGCGGCAGAAACTCGCGGCGGCATCGCCCGGTATCGAGTCCTGCATCCAAACGGTGCGCGGAGTCGGCTACTGCGTGAAAACGCCCTCGTAAGGCCGAAGCGATGAGCCCGACCCATTTCAGCGTCAAGAGCCTTTCAGGAAAGATATTCAACACCGTTCTCGTCTTCACGATCGCCGTCATCCTGGCGTTCTCGGCGATCATCACGGTGCTGTTCTATTTCAGCTACGAGCAGGAGGCCGAAGCCGCCCTGACCGAACAGGCTCAAGACGCCGCAGCCTATCTCAATGAAACGCCGAGCGACGAGAACGTCCCGTCGCTGTTGGCCCAATTCGCGGGGACGGTGCGCTACACGCTGATCGCTGCGGATGGGAGGGTTCTGTTCGACAGCGCATCCGCCGACGCCTCTGCGGCCGAGAACCATAGGAGCCGCCCCGAGGTGCGCGAAGCGCTTGATGACGGGCATGGCAGCGTGGTGCGCTACTCGGAAACCCTCAAAACCGACACCCTCTATTCCGCCGTCAAGCTCGATGACGGCAGCGTGATCCGCCTGGCTGAAACGCGGCACTCCCTGGTGGCTTTCGCCACCACGATGCTCGGCCCCCTCGCCGTCGCCCTCGCGGTGGTCGTACTGCTCGTCTTCGTTTTGTCGCGGCTGCTCACGCGCCGTATCATGAAGCCCATCGACGCGCTCAACTTCGCCGAGCCGCTCGAAAACGAAATCTACGAGGAGATGGATCCGCTCCTCGAGCGCATCGACGAGCAGCAGCGGATGCTCAAGCAGCAGACCCGCGAGATCGCCCGTGCCGAAACGATGCGCCGCGATTTCTCGTCGAACGTGAGCCATGAGATGAAAACACCGCTCCAGGTGATTTCAGGATACGCCGAGCTCATGAAGAACGGTCTGGTCGATCCGGCCGACAGCAGGAAGTTCGCCGGCCTCATCTACGAGGAGGCCCAGGCGATGCGATCGCTCATCAACGACGTGCTCATCCTCTCGAGGCTCGACGAGGCGGCGGTGGGGGATCGCGATCAGGCAATCGATCTGTACGCCATGGCCCAGTCGGTGGCGAACCGTCTTGTTCCGTTCTCTGATTCGGAAGGGGTGCGCGTGCTGGTCGAGGGCGAATCGACCTGCATTGCGGGAACCGATACGCTTGCCGAGGAGATGCTGTACAACCTCGTGGAGAACGGGATCCGCTACAACCACGAAGGCGGCAGCGTGAGAGTGATCGTCGGCAACGACGGCGCAGGCCCGGTCGTGCGCGTGACCGATACGGGCGTGGGCATTCCCGAGGAGATGCACGACAAGGTGTTCGAGCGCTTCTTCCGCGTGGACAAGAGCCGCTCGAAGGAGACGGGCGGCACGGGGCTCGGCCTTGCCATCGTCAAACACGCCGTCATGTACCACGGCGGATCGATCGAGGTCAAAAGTACGCTCGGCGAGGGGACGACGTTCATCCTGCGATTCCCTGCAATGGACGAAAGGGCGAATTAACGGATTCGTCTGCCGGTTTGCGGAAGAGGCCGCGGGCTCGGTTTCTGCACGAAGGCATGCGCGGGTCGGGCTTGAGGCGGACCCGCGCGTCAGATGCCGGATAAAAGAGAGGAGACGGGAACGCCGAGCGCCTCGGCGAGGGAGAGCAGCTTGCCGATGGTGGGGTTGGCGATGCCCTTTTCGACCTCGCAGAGGTAGCCCTCGTTCATGTTGGCCATATCCGCAAGGCGATGCTGCGTCAAATTCTGACGCTTCCGCTCGTTGGCGATGTTCTTCCCGATCGCTTCTATTTCCGCCTTGAATTCCATACCGCGAGGCTATGCGATGGCCGTTAAGGCTTCTTTGGATATAACCGAAGAATTCGGATATAATAGAATAAATCTTCAGGATACCCGGGCGCATGCGATGCGGGAGGGAGGCGGCGATGGCGGAAACCGACGTTCTGTTCACGCCCGATCTGGCGTCGGTGGTCGTCGATCTGCAGCGCCGCAGCGCCGCGTGCTTCGACAGGGAATGCGGGGTGTCGTATTTGCCCTGCTGTCTGCTCGCGTTGTTGGGCGCCAGCAAAGACCCGATGACGATCTCTGATTTCCCCCGGTCGATGGTAGCAAGCGAGAACACGGTGGTCGCGGCGGCGATCAAGCTCGAGCGCGCGGGGTTGATCGAAAAGGAGCATTGCGATAGTGATCGGCGTGTTGCCGTACTGCGGGGAATTCCTGAAGGAAACGCCCTGGCGAAACGCGCCTTCGAAAGCGCCTATCGGCATCTGCGCGCCACCGTGTGGCAATGGTGCTCCGACGACGACGCCGCCCAAATCGTGGGTGCGTTCCAGGAGGCGGCGGAAACGTTGGGGTTGACCGGGCGTAAGGAAAGACGTGCGGTTCATCGATGCCTGACCCCCTCCTTCTTCATGGCCGTTGCGGCGATCATCAGGCAGTGGGTGCAAACATGCGCTGCGGCGGGGGTCGCGTTCACCGAGTACCGGTATCTCGCCCTGTTGCAAAGCTGCGGGCAGCCGCTTTCGTGCTCGGCTGCAGCCGATGCGCTGATGGTCGATCGGAGCACGGTTTCCGTTGTGGCAAAATCGCTGATCGATAAGGGGTTGGGGTTGTGTGGAAGGGGGTCTGACAGGCGACGGCGCATGATCTCGATCACCGAATCCGGCAAGGCGACTGCTGAATTCGCGACATCGATGCTCGAGGATCGGACTGCGGCTCTTTACGCGGGGGCAGACCCCTCTTCCACAGCCGCCATCAACGCCCTGCATGCACGCATGTACGCCGAACTGGCCGCATGGGTGCGCAGCGATCGCGAGCCGGGTATTAAAGCGATCGAGAACGCGCATGCTCCCGCCTGAGTCGCCCAATAATGTAAGAACTTAATTATACATGAAGGTTGACGAGGGACACGGGACTCTTGCGCAGGCGGGAGCATGCGCGTCGCGCTTGACGAGGGACACGGGACTCTTGCGCAGGCGGGAGCATGCGCGTCGCGCCGCAGGGAAAGCGAAAGGCGCCCGATTAACGGACGCCTTCGATAGCCCCACCCCTGGTCTAGGATGAACCCACCTCAAAAGGTGGGTGCTCGCAGCCGGCTTCCTGGCTTTCGCATCAACGGATACGAATCTCCATTCCACCTGCTATCTTGAGCTCCCAAAAAGTTAGCATCGGTCCATCGCAATGTGTGACCGAGGAGCAGAGCGTACCCTGAGTATATGAGTCCTTTCCGAGGAATGAAAGTCTTGACATTCAACCGTTATCTTGCATTGCGGTTCTTATGGGCATCGTCCAACGATGCGAACAAAAGTTTGTGCTTCCCGGTTACTCACGGTACAATGATCGAATGGATAATCTGTTCACCGAAATCGAAAACGACGCTAGGCGGTCGGTCGCCCCGCTTGCCGTGCGCATGCGTCCGCGCTCGCTCGACGAGCTCGTGGGACAAGAGCAGGCGGTCGGACCGGGCAGCTGGCTGCGAACGGCGATCGAGCAAGATACTTTGAGTTCGGTCATTCTGTTCGGGCCGGCGGGCACGGGTAAGACCTCGCTCGCGCACGTGATCGCCGAAACGACGAAGGCGACTTTCGTGGAGGTATCGGCGGTCGGCGGCACGGTGTCCGATCTGCGGCGTGAAATCGATGCGGCCGAAAAGCGCCTCACGATGAGCAACTTGCGAACCATCCTGTTCGTCGACGAGATACATCGGTTCAACCGCAACCAGCAAGATGCATTGCTCCACGCGGTCGAAGACCGTATACTCGTGCTCGTGGGCGCCACCACCGAAAACCCCTTCTTCGAGGTCAACTCGGCGCTTATTTCCCGTTCGCGCGTTGTGGAGCTTCAGGGGCTTTCCGACGACGACATCCGTGAACTGCTTTCCCGGGCCGTCGCCGACGAGCGGGGCTTGGCGGCGCAGTACCGGCTCGACAAGACGGCCGAAGATGCCATCGTGCTGCTTGCGGGCGGCGACGGGAGAACGGCCCTTACCACCCTCGAGCTTGCGGCGGGCATGGTGGGGGCGGGCACGGGGAAGAAGCCCGCGGTGATCGAGGAGGAGGCCGTCCGTGCTACGACGCCCCATCGGTCGCTTCCCTACGACAAGAACAAGGATATGCACTACGACATCATATCCGCGTTCATCAAATCGATGCGCGGCAGCGATCCCGATGCTGCACTGTACTGGCTCGCCCGCATGATCGACGGGGGAGAGGATCCGAAGTTCATAGCGCGGCGCATCTTCATCCTCGCTGCGGAAGATATCGGCAACGCCGATCCGCAAGCGCTGCTCATCGCTGAAGCCGCATTCAAATCGGCCGAGGTGATCGGCTATCCCGAATGCCAGCTTATCTTGGCCCAGGCGGCAACCTACATGGCTCTTGCGCCCAAATCGAACGCGGCATGCGGCATCTTCGATGCACTTTCCGAGGTGCGCAACGGGCCGCTGCGCAGTGTACCCGACTACCTGCGCGACCGGCATCGACCCGGCTCCGACGAATACGGCGAGTACAAGTACCCGCATAACTACCCGGGCGGTTGGGTCGACCAGCAGTATCTGCCCGACGGGCTCGAGCGGGGTTCGTTCTACAAACCGGGGGAGCGCGGTTGGGAGGCCTATCGCGTCGACGCGACGGCAAGAGATCGCAAGCCCCGCGCGTAACCTCGTGCGGCGTTGATGCGGACGCGCTGCGCCGTTGAATCTTCCATGCGTCCTTCACGCAGGTAACGTGACAGAAACGCACTATGAACGCACCGTGGAAAGCCTTCGCGCGGATATAGAATCTGATACCAACGTGGTATAGTTATGGACTCGAAAAGCGAGGAGGAGTTCAATGGATTTCGCTGAAATAGTACAAATCGCGCTTCCGGTCGTATACGTCTTGGTGGGTGCCGCCCTCGTGTGGCTTGTCGTCGAACTCGTTATGACGATCAGGAAAACACGTAAAACCGTCGATGACGTGCAGCGCCAGATCGAGCCCACGCTCGCCAACGTCGAAGAGATAACCGAATCGCTTAAACCCGTCGTGGCCAAGGTCGATCCGCTCGTCGAGCGCGTTTCGCTCACGGTCGACGCTGCGAATCTCGAGATCATGCGCGTCGATCAGATCCTTGAGGATGTCAACGATATCACCGGTTCGCTTTCTTCCGCCGTCGAGGCGGTCGACACCGCAGCCAACGCGCCGCTCGAGCTGGTAAACAGCGTTTCGAGCAAGGTGCGCAGCGTGTTCAAGACCCGCAAGGCTTCGAGCGAATCGGTAACGCTCGGACAGGATAGGAAGACCGCAGCTTCCGAGCAGAGGCGCGGAGCGCATGAAGACCGTTCCGTCGTCGAAGCGGCTCAGGATACCGTCAAGGCTGCCGGTGCCGTTGCTCAGGATGCCGCAAAGGTCGCTAGCGCCGTCGCGGGCGATGTGGCCCAGGCCGTGAGCGATGGGGCAGACGAAGCGCATGCGCGCACGCAGGAACGCAAGGCCGAGCGCGAATCCGCCGCAGCCGAGCGCCAGGAGGCGTCTGCGAGGGCGAATGCGGCCGCATCCCAGATGGCCGATGCGGTTCATGCCGTGGTCGAAGCCGATGCGACCGCTACGAAGGAGAAGTACTTCACCTACGGCGGCGACGCATCGCCCGCCTCTGAAGCCAAAACCGAAGCGAAATAGCGCCCATGGACAAGGCCGGCGTTGCGCCCGTAGACGAGGCGCAAGAGAAAGAGATCGAACGGGAACGCAGCCAGAAAACGCGCAAGCGGTTCTATCAGGTATGGACGGTGGTCGGCGCCATTCTGCTTACGGCGGTGTTCGCCTACGCGATGAACGTCCTGTCGGTTCCCGTCGGCATCGTCGTGTGGACCTGCATCATCGTGTTCTGCCTGCGTACCCCGGTGAACCGGCTCGAGAAGCTCGGCCTCAACCGCGCTGCGGGCACCACCATCGCCTACGTGCTCATGTTCGCGGTGCTCATCGGCATGGGAGCGCTCATGTTCTCGCCGGTGTTCGGCGTGGGCGATCAGTTCATGAACCTCGTGCAATCGATCCCCACTTACGTGCAGCAGATAACCGATTGGTACAACAGCGTCTATCCGCAGTACGAGCATCTGTTCCAGAATGATTTCGTGAGCAGCTGGATCGACGACCTTTCGAAATCGGTCGGTGCATGGGCGAGCGAAACCGCCAAGGTGAGCGCCGAGGGCATCGTTTTGGTCGGGGGAACGATCGCGAACAGTTTCATGGTCGTCGGCTTCTCGATGGTCGTGGCGTTCTGGATCCTCATGGAGCTGCCCGCTCTCGGGCGGGAATGCCGTCGCCTCATCGGCGAGAAGCGCAAGGAAGACGCGATGATGCTTCACGTCACCTTCACCCGCGTGATGGGCGGCTACATCAAAGCAACCCTGGTGCAGTGCTTCCTCATCGGATTGGCCTGCGGCATCGCTTTCGCCATCATCGGCGTGCCCAACTACGCCGCGCTCGGCGGCATCACGGGCCTGCTCAACATCATCCCCGTCGTCGGCCCCTGGCTCGGCGGCGCCCTTGCGGCCATCGCCTGCGTGTTCGTGAGCCCGCTGGTTGCGCTCGTGGCCGTTGTGGTGACCATCGCCATCCAGCAGTTCGTCTACACGTTCGTGTCGCCGAAGCTCATGTCGAATTCGGTCGACGTGCATCCCGCCCTCGTCATCATCGCCCTGCTTGCCGGTTCGGCTATCGGCAGCGCCATGAGCGGATTTATGGGAGGCCTTGTGGGAATGCTCGCATCGATTCCCGCTGTGGCTGTTGCCAAGTCGGTTTTCGTGTACTATTTCGAAAAGCGAACCGGACGGCGTATCGTGTCGGAGGACGGGGTGTTCTTCAAGGGAACGCCGACCGGCACCGAAGGCATGCTCGTCGATCCGCTCGCCGATATGGCTCCTTCGATGCGCGACGGGGGGAACGGCAAACGGAAGAGCCGTCGCCGTTCGCACGGGGAAAAGGGGTCGGCAGATGCCGTCGGCTCGGCGGACGACGTCAAACGGGAACCGGGAAGCGAAGACGGGTCGTCTTCGGCGAAGCCATCCGAGGGCTCTGCCGAAACCGATGCGTCTGCAATGAACGATAACGACTGATATCGAGAAAGAGTACGAACGACAATGGAATACCTAAGCACTGCTGACATCCGCGAAAAATACCTGCGTTTTTTCGAGGCCAAGGGCTGCAAGCGCATGCCCTCGTCCTCGCTCATACCCGACGATCCGTCGCTGTTGCTGACGAGTGCAGGCATGGTGCAGTTCAAGCCGTACTTCCTTCAGCAGAAGCATCTCGAGGCCCCCTACGTCGGAACGACTACGGCGCAGAAGTGCGTGCGTACCAACGACATCGATATCATCGGCACGACGGGCCGTCACCTGAGCTTCTTCGAAATGCTCGGCAATTTCAGCTTCGGCGATTACTTCAAAGAGGAGATGTGCGCTTGGGCGCTCGAGTTCTCGACCGAGGTGCTGGGGCTCCCGGTCGAGCGCCTCTATTTCACCGTGTACGTGGACGACGACGAGACCATTGAGATCTGGAAATCGCTCGGCATTCCCGAGGAGCGCATCTCGCGCCTCGGCGAAGAGGACAACTTCTGGCGCGCCGGCCCCACCGGCCCCTGCGGTCCCTGCTCCGAACTCTACTACGATCAGGGCCCCGAGTTCGGCTGCGGCAGCCCCGACTGCGCGCCAGGGTGCGATTGCGATCGGTACCTCGAGTACTGGAACCTCGTGTTTACCCAGTTCGACGGGCAGGAAGACGGTACGCTCGTTCCGCTTCCCAAGAAGAACATCGATACCGGCATGGGGCTTGAGCGCATCGCGGCCATCATGCAGGGGGTTCAGTCGAACTACGAGATCGACCTCATGCGCGACCTTCTGGCGGTGGGCGAGCGGTTGACGGGCAAAACTTACGGCGACGATCCGGCGGACGATCTGAGCTTGCGCATCATCGCTGACCACAGCCGCTCGGTTACGTTCATGATTTCCGACGGCATCCTGCCCGCGAACGAGGGCCGCGGCTACGTGCTCAGGCGACTTTTGCGCCGCGCGGTTATGAAGGGGCATCTGCTCGGCATCGAAGGTGCGTTCTTGAACGAGTACATCGACAAGGTCGTCGAGCTCATGGGCGACGTCTATCCCGAGATCGTCGAGAACCGCGAGCTGACGCGCCGCGTCGTCCTTTCGGAGGAGGAGCGCTTCGGCTCGACGCTTCGCCAGGGTCAGGCCTACCTCGATGAAGCGCTGGCCGAGCTTTCCGGAACCGAGCTTTCCGGCGAGACGGCGTTTACGCTGCACGATACGTACGGATTCCCGATCGAAGTGACCGAGGAGATCACCGGCGCTCGCGGCATCTCGGTCGATCTCGAGGGATTCGAGCGCTCTATGGCCGAGCAGAAGGCCCGTGCCCGCGCCAACGCGAAAGACGCCGATAAGGCGTGGTCGACGTACGGCGGCGTGATGAGCGAAATCCTTGAAGAGGTCGGCCCGACCGAGTTTCTCGGTTACATGAAAGACTCCGCCGAAGTGACCGTGCTCGCGCTCGCCCAGAACGGCGAGCGCGTGAGCGAGCTTGCCGCAGGCGAGACGGGCGAGATCATCTGCGATAAGACGCCGTTTTACGCCGAAAAGGGCGGCCAGGTCGGCGACCAGGGCACGATGGACGCGCCGGACGTGCTTGTGCTCGTCAGCGATACCCAGGAGCCCGAGAAGGGGCTCATCGCCCATTCGGTCACCATCGAAGAAGGTGCCGTGCATGCGGGAGACGTGTTGCATGCGGCTATCGACGTGCCGCGCCGCGAGCGCATCCGCCGCAACCATACGGCAACGCATATCCTGCATTGGGCGCTGCGCCAAGTGCTCGGTGAGCATGTGAAGCAGGCGGGCAGCTACGTTGCGCCGAACCGTCTTCGCTTCGACTTCACGCATTTCGAGGGCATGAGCGCCGAACAGATCGCCGAAGTCGAGCGGCTCTCCAACGAGAAGATCATGGAGAACCACGCCGTACGTGCTTACGAGACGTCGATTACCTCGGCTCGCGAAGCCGGCGTCATCGCGCTGTTCGGCGAGAAGTACGGCGAGTTCGTGCGCGTGCTCGATATCGAGGGAGTCTCTCAAGAGCTCTGCGGCGGCACCCACGTGTCGGCGACGAGCGAAATCGGGTTCGTGAAGATCACGAGCGAATCGAGCGTCGGCGCAAATCTGCGCCGCATCGAGGCGATTACGAGCTTCGATGCCCTGGCGTATATGAACAAGGTCGAGGCGGAGCTCGAAGAGGCTGCTGCCGCGCTCAGGGTCCCGCTGTTCGATGTGAGCGAACGCACGGCGGCCAACATCAAGACGATGAAGGAGCTTGCCGATAAGCGCAAGCACAACAAGCAGGCGGCAGCCGATGGCGAGGTGCTCTCGATGCTCGAAAACGTGCTCGACGCCGGCTATCCGCTCATCGTTGCCAACATGGGCTCCATCGATGCAGGCGGCTTGCGTAACGCGTGGGACATCGTACGGGCTCGCATGGACGCTCCCGGTGCGGTTGTGCTTGCGGGCGACAACGACGGTACGCCGATCCTCCTTGCGGCCGGCACGCCCGAAGCGGTCGACGCCGGGTTCGACGCCGGAGCCGTCATCAAAGCCATCTCGCCTTCCATCAAAGGCGGCGGCGGCGGCAAGGCGGCCATGGCGCAGGCGGGCGGCAAGGATGCTTCGGGCCTCGAGGCGGCGCTTGAAGCGGCGCGCGCCATGCTCGTCAAGGCGTAAGCCGGATCGGGACAAAGCGATGAGAGTCATGGCGCTCGATATCGGGCAGGTGCGTGTCGGCGTGGCCATAAGCGATCCCGACGAGCAGGTTGCAACGCCGATCGCGGTGCTTCCCGCAAGCGAGGTCGTCGCCAACGCTACGCCGTTTCGCCGCCTGCTCGAGGATTGGGATCCTGAGCTGTTCGTGTGCGGACTGCCCTACACGATGGGTCGGCAGGAGGGTCCGCAGGCTAAGGGCATCAAGCAGACGGCCGAAAAGATCACCGATGCAACGGGCATCCCGCACGTGTTCGCCGACGAGCGATTGAGCTCGAAAGAAGCCAAACGGAGTTTGCGTGAAAAGGGATTGAGCGAACGGGAAATGCGCGGAAAAGTGGATATGATAGCTGCGAGCTTATTCCTCCAAGCATGGCTTGACGCTCGCCGTGCTTAAGGCGCGCCGCTTCCGGTGTTGGCCCAATAGAAAGGTTTCCGATGACCCCTCGTAAACAGGTCACGTACTCGAACCGACCGAACCATGCCGCCCGTGCGGCCCATCGGGCGGGAGAACGTCAGTTCAAGACCTACGACACGAGCCACATTCGCCCGAAGAAGAGCAAGGCGCCCATCGTGTTCGCCATCATTCTCGCCGTTATCGTGATCGGCGGCTTGGGATGGGGCGGCTACACGCTGTTCACCAGCTGCTCCGCCAACGCTCCGACAGCGGTTGAGACGCTTGCCGAGGGAGAGAGCGTGACCGTGATCATTCCCGAGGGATCTGGTGCGAAAGCCATTTCCGAGCTGCTGCTCGACAACCGCGTGATCGGCGATTCGACCGAATTCGTGAACCGCGTGACCGAAACCGGACAGGAGTCGGCGCTCAAGCCCGGCACCTACACGTTTGCCGGCCCGGTAACGCTCGACGGCGTCATCGACACGCTCGTGGCGGGTCCGAGCGCCGAATCGTTCACCGTGCCCGAGGGCTTTACGGTGTCCCAGACCGCCGAGCGCGTGGCCGAGGCGTATCCGGGGACGATCACGGCCGAGGAGTTCCTTGCCTGCGTAAATGACGCATCGGCGTATGCGGTCGATTATCCGTTCGTCGACGGCGCGTACAACAACTCGCTCGAGGGATTCCTGTTCCCCAAAACCTACCCGCTCGTCGACGGCGCGACGGCCGATTCGGTTGTGCGTCAGATGCTCGACCAGTACAAAGCAGAAATCGCGGGTATCGACTTCTCCTATGCCGAGCAGCATAATCTGAGCCAGTACCAGGTGCTCGTCATTGCCTCGCTCATCGAGCGCGAAGCTTCGCTTGACGACGAGCGTCCGCTCGTTTCCTCGGTCATCTACAACAGGCTCGCGGCCGACATGCTGCTCCAGATCGATGCGACGATCGCTTACGCAGCCGGTACGACCGAGATCACGCAGGAGGATCTCGACACCGACGGGCCGTTCAATACGTACCTGAACCGAGGTCTGCCGCCCGGGCCGATCTGCTCGCCCGGACTCGCATCGCTTACGGCTGCCGCTGCGCCTGCCGACACGACGTATCTGTACTACGTGGTAACGGGCAGCGGCGATGGGTCGCACAACTTCAGCGAGACCTACGAAGAGCATCAGAACAACGTCGCGCAGTCGTAAGCGCACCGTTGTCCAGTCGAGGCGCTCATGTCTTTCGTCGAGCCTGAAAGGTACTTTTCGCGGATATCGATGATCGATATCCAAAAGGACATCGTGGATGCGGGTTTTTCGCACGTGCTGCTCGACATCGACAACACGATCCTCACGCGCGATACGCACGAGGTTCCCCGCGATGTGTCGTTTTGGCTCTCTAAGGCCAGGGGCGCAGGTCTGACGTTCTGCCTCGTGTCGAACAACTGGCATGAGAGCGTCTACGAGTTGGCGGGGCGGCTCGATTTGCCCATCGTTGCCAAAGCGGTCAAACCGTTGCCGCCGGCGTTCCTCTTGGCGCTCAAGAAGATCGGCGCGAAGCGCAAGGATACGGTGGTTATCGGCGATCAGCTTGTAACCGACGTACTCGGTGCCCATTTCCTCGGCATGACGGCCTACATGCTGCAACCGCTCGTCGAGCAGGATCTCAAGCATACGCTGCTGCTTCGCAACGTGGAGCGGGCGTTCATGGGCGATCGGGAGCCCGAAGGCGCATCGTGCGAAATATCCGAGACGACCCAAACTAAAACGGCTAACTGAAAAGGCGAAGCAAGGCGGGAAAGGACCGATATGCGCGAGAAGCTCTACCTCTTGGGACATCCGATCGGACATTCGAAATCTCCGATCATGTACAACGCGCTGTACGAGAAGCTCGGTCTTTCATGGGAGTACGCGCCGATGGACTGCGCGACGGCCGATGAGGCGCGCGCGTTTCTCGATGCCCGCGATTTCATGAGCATCAACATCACCACGCCGTACAAGCCCCTTGCCTACGATGCCGCAACGGTGCGAGCCGCCACGGCGAAGCTGGCACGCGGCGCGAACGTGCTCGTCAAGCGGGGAGATGCGCTCATCGCCTACAACGTTGACGGCGAAGGCTGCATCGATTATCTCGAACGCACGGGGTTTTGCTTCGCAGGCGCTCAGGCGGTGGTGTGCGGTACCGGTCCGACGGCGCTTTCGATCCTGCACGCTTGCGCGATCGCGGGGGCGAAGCGGGTGGTGCTCGTGGGCCGCGATAAAGACCGCACCCGGGAAGTCCTCGAATCGTACGTCGAAGAGTACGGCACGCTTGCCTATGCGGCGATCAATCCCCCCGCTGCGCGCGACGGGCGCCTGGGTTTTCGACAGGCTTACGATCAGGTGGATTTCGCCTACGGCAGCTACGCCTCGTCTACGCAGGCTTTCTCGGCGGCCGATCTCGTGATCAACGCGACGCCGCTCGGTATGCAGCCGGGCGATCCTTCGCCGTTCGACACCGCGGTGCTCCACGAGGGGCAAACCGTGTTCGATGCGGTGTACGGCCATGGGGTCACGGCCCTTGTGGCGAAAGCGACGGCGGCCGGGTGCGCGGTGTTTGACGGGCGGGGTATGCTCGTGGCCCAAGCGGTGGCAACGGCGGTCATGCTCTTGGAGATCGCGGGGGCAGACGTGGGCTTCTCGCGTGAAGAGATGTTCGACATCATGGCCGAGGCGGCTGGATTCGACCTGTAGCGGTATAATCGTCAACAAAAGAAGCATCGGTCTGCACTCGGTGAGCCGTGCGATCGGGATTGCATGAAATACCAGGAGAAGCTATGCACTACATAACAGCGGGAGAGAGTCACGGTCCGGCTCTGACGGCCATAGTCGACGGCGTGCCTGCGGGATTGAATATTTCGCTTCGCCAGATCGACAGCGATCTTGCCCGCCGCCAATCGGGTTACGGGCGCGGCGGCCGGCAGGCGATCGAGAAGGATCATGCCGAGATTCTTTCCGGCGTGCGGTTCGGGCGAACGAACGGGGCGCCCATAGCGCTGCAGATCAGAAACAAGGATTGGGAGAACTGGACCGGGCGCATGGCCCCGTTCGGGGATGTGCCAGAAGATCTGGTGCGCGAGGTGACACCGCGTCCGGGACACGCCGATCTGGTGGGTGCACTCAAAACCAATACCGACGATTGCCGCAACATTCTCGAGCGGGCAAGCGCCCGAGAAACGGCGGCGCGCGTCGCCGCGGCCGGCATCGCCCGCGAGCTGCTTGCCGATCTGGGCGTGGAGATATTCTCGTACGTGACGCGCATCGGCTCGGCGGAGTTCGCCGAAGAGGATCCCCTGACCGCCGCGCCCGACTACAAGCCGCTCGACATCGAGATGAGCGATGTGCGCTGCCCCGATGACGATGCGACCGAGGCGATGAAAGCCGCCATCGATGCAGCCCGTGAGGCGGGGGAGAGCTTGGGCGGTACGTTTCGCGTCG
This sequence comes from Raoultibacter timonensis, assembly GCF_022845715.1. Taxonomy (NCBI): domain Bacteria; kingdom Bacillati; phylum Actinomycetota; class Coriobacteriia; order Eggerthellales; family Eggerthellaceae; genus Raoultibacter; species Raoultibacter timonensis. The sequence continues at coordinate 3,267,199 of NZ_AP025564.1, read as the reverse complement.
TGGTTTTGGGCCTCTTGCCCGGCATCGGCGGATACGCGACTCCGACCGAGCGGCTGACCTCGCGCATCGGCGCCGCGCTGTTCTCCATTCCCGCCATCAAGGGGGTCGAGTTCGGTCTGGGCTTTGCCGCCGCCGCCTCGGCCGGCTCGAAGGTGCACGATCCGATCACCCAGAGCTCGAAGGACGGGTTTTCGCGTGCGAGCAACAACGCGGGCGGTCTTGAGGGCGGCATGACGACGGGTATGCCCCTCATCGTAACCGCGGCGATGAAGCCCATTCCCACGCTTACGAATCCGCTTATGACGGTCAACATGGATACGCTCGAACCCGAGGAGGCCTCGAAGGAGCGCAGCGACGTGTGCGCCGTCCCCGCTTGCGCGGTCGTTGCCGAAAGCGAAGTTGCCTTCGTGCTCGCCAACGCCTACCTCGAGCGGTTCGGAGATGCGAACATGACCGATATCAGGGCGGCGGTGAAGGCGTATCGCCAGCGCATCAAGACCATGTCGCGGTAAGCGGGCGGCGCTATGACGAAAAACACTCCAACGGGTTCGCCGAAGCAGCCCCCGAAGCGGCCTGCATGTACCTTGTCGCGCCCCGTGTTTTTCGTCGGCTTCATGGGTGCCGGAAAAACGTCGGTTTCCCGACGGCTTGCGCGCATGTGCCACATTTCGTCGATCGACCTCGACACCTACATAGAAAGGCGCGAGGATAAAAAGGTCAAGGATATTTTCGCCGAGGCGGGCGAGGACGGTTTCCGCGAGATCGAGACCGCCGTGCTTCGCGAGTTCACGGCCAACGATCCGCTGCTCGTCTCGTGCGGCGGCGGTGTGGTGAAGCGTCCCGAGAACCGCGAGATACTCAAAGGCGGCGGCTTCGTCGTGTACCTCAAAGTGTCGGCGGACGAGGCCCAGAGCCGCATCAGCGATCTGTCGACGCGCCCCTTGTTCAATGATCTGGACCAGGCGAGGAGAACCAGCGCCGAGCGGCTTCCCCTCTACGAGGAGGTGGCCGACGCCGTGATCGATACGGCGGGCAAAAGCGTGGGAAGAATCGCTGCCGAAGTGAGAGACGTGCTCAAAAAGGAAGGAATCCTGTGGCAATCGCAAGAATAGTGGTCAACATCGCCGACGCCGCGAGCTACGACGTGCGCATCGGAGCCGAACTGATTGAGAAACTCGGCGGGTATCTGAGAGACGTGAACCAATCCGATACCGCGCTTGTCATCACCGACGAGAACGTGGGTCCGCTCTACCTCGGCGCCGCAAAGGCGTCGCTTGTCGAAGCAGGCTATCGGGCGCTCGATATCACGGTACCCGCAGGCGAGGGTGCGAAGTCGGTTGCGGTTGCGAGCGAGATATGGGCGGCTATGGCAGACCTCAAGCTCGGGCGCGACGTGCTCGTCGTGGCGCTCGGGGGAGGCGTCGTGGGCGATCTGGCCGGGTTCGTCGCCGCAACCTACATGAGGGGTGTTGCGTTCGCCCAGGTGCCGACTACGCTGCTTTCGATGGTCGATTCTTCGGTCGGCGGCAAGACGGGCGTCAACCTCGATCAGGGCAAGAATCTGGTCGGATGCTTCAAGCAGCCGATCCAGGTGTGTGCGAGCACATCGGCGCTCGCGACGCTTCCCGAACGCGAATGGACGTGCGGATGCGCCGAGATCGCCAAATCGGCGGTCATCGATTCCGACGAGTTCTTCTTCTGGCTCGCTGATTCGGCGGAAGCGCTTGCGAGGCGCGATGAGGGCGTCGTAGCCGAGGCTATCGCCCGTTCGGTCGTGTTCAAGGCGAACGTCGTTGCCGAAGACGAGACGGAGAGCAAGGGCGTGCGCGAGTGTCTCAACTACGGGCACACGCTCGGCCATGCCATCGAGGCCCTCGCCGGGTTCGGCACGTTCTCGCACGGCGAAGCGGTGGCCGAGGGCATGCGCTTCGCCATGCGGCTCGGCGCGGCTTGCGTCGGCACGCCGACCGATGTGGTGCTCGCTCAAGACGAGCTGCTCGACAACTTGGGCCTTCCCGCGCTTTCGTGGTCGGCAGAGCCCGAAAGCGTGCTCGACGCCATGAAGGGCGATAAGAAGGTACGCGGCGGCCGCCTCCGCTTCGTGCTTCCCCGCGAAGTGGGCTTGTGGGAGGTGGTCGAGATCGATGACGAAACGGTGCTCGAACATCTGGGGGCCTGGGCGCGGTCGAAGGAGGTGTAAGGCATGGCGATGAGAAAAGTGCTGCTGCTCAACGGGCCGAACCTCAATATGCTCGGCGTGCGCGAGCCCGCGGTGTACGGGCGCGATACGCTCGAATCGATCGAGGCCGAAGTTGTTGCCTACGGCGCCGGGCGCGGCGTGGAGGTGGACTGCTTCCAATCCAACCACGAGGGTGCGCTCATCGACAAGATCCACGAGGCGCATACCTGCTACGACGGCATCGTCTACAATCCCGGGGCGCATACGCACTACTCGTATGCCCTGCGCGACGCGATCGGCTCGATCGACACTCCGGTCGTCGAGGTGCACCTTTCCGATATCGAAGCGCGCGAGGAGTTCAGGCGCATCTCGGTGATTGCGCCGGTATGCATCGCACAGATCAAAGGCAAGGGCAAGCTCGGATACAAGGAGGCGATCGATGTCCTGCTCGAACACGAGGATCGATAGGCTTCGCGCCTGCACGGCCGATCTTGGGGCCGATGCGTTCTACGTTCGCGACCAATCGAATCTGAGGTGGCTGACCGCGTTTTTCGGCGTGTTCGACGACGAGGACGCCCATGCCATGCTCGTCGCGCCCGAGAGGGCGGTACTGCACACCGATTCGCGCTACGACGAGGCTTTCGGGCGTGCCGCCGAAGGTACCGAGATCGAAATCGACGGTACGCGGCAAACGCATGCGGCGTTCGCCCGCCGCGTGTTTGCGGGCGGCGGAAGCGGAGTGATCGAAAACGATGCGTCGCTTGCGATCGAGACCTCGATTGCCCTTTCCGAATATCGGGCGCTTGGAAAGGCATTTGCCGAAGACCGGGTGCGCCTGATTGAAACGAGCGGCGTGATCGTTGGTTTGCGCGAGGTCAAGGATGCCGATGAAGTGGCTCGCATGAAAGCCGCGCAGGCTATCACCGATGCGGCGTTCGCGCATATCGCGGCGTTCGCGAAGCCGGGCATGACCGAGCGCGAAGTGCAGATCGAACTCGAAGATTTCATGCTGCGTCACGGCGCGGAGGGCCTTGCGTTCTCGTCGATCGTGGCAACAGGCGCCAACGGTGCATCGCCCCATGCGATTCCCGGCGAAACGAGGCTCGAGGCGGGGCAGTGCGTCGTGCTCGACTTCGGCGCGCGGGCGCACGGGTACTGCTCGGATATGACGCGTATGCTGTTTCTCGGCGAACCCGATGAGCGCATTCGGCGCGCCTACGAGACGATCCGTGCGGCAAACGAGCGGGTCGAGGCTTCTTTGCGGCCGGGTGTGACCGGAGCCGAAATGCATCAGCTTGCCGAAGACGTGCTCGCCCAAGGCGGGTTCGGCAAGAAGATGGGCCACGGGCTCGGTCACGGTGTGGGCATCGACATCCACGAGGAGCCGGTTTTAGCACCCCGAAACAACAAGCCGCTCGTTTCGGGCAACGTGGTCACGGTGGAGCCCGGCATCTACCTTGCGGGCGATTTCGGCATGCGTTTGGAGGATTTCGGCGTGATCACGCATGACGGATTCGAGGTTTTCACGCAATCCACCCATGAGATGGTTATAATATAGCGGCTTTAGGTTATGAATGGGATGCAGGGCATATGATCCTCGTGTCCTGATCTGAAAGGATTTGATAGATGGCAATTTCAACCGCCGATTTCAAGAACGGCATCTGCATCGAGTACAACGGAAAGCTCTGCACGATCGTCGAATTCCAGCATGTGAAGCCTGGCAAGGGCGGCGCGTTCGTCCGCACGAAGCTGCGCGACATCAAGACTGGCCGCGTGGTGGAGTACACGTTCAACGCCGGCACGAAATTCGAGCTCGTGCGCCTCGACAACAAGAAGATGCAGTACCTGTACAACGACGGGTCCGATTATTACTTCATGGACAACGATACGTTCGAGCAGATCTCGATTCCCGAGGACGTCATCGGCGAGAACGCCCAGTGGCTCAAGGAGAACGACGAGGCGTCGATCCTCTATGCAGGCGACGAGCTCATCAGCATCGAGCCCCAGATGTTCGTGGAGCTCGAGGTTACGGCAACCGAACCCGGCTTCAAGGGCGATACCGCCACGAACACCACCAAGCCCGCTACGCTTGAAACGGGTGCTACGATCCAGGTTCCCACGTTCGTCGAAATCGGCGATGTGCTGCAGATCGATACGCGCGACGGCCGCTTCATCAAGCGCGTGTAGAAGCGGCACTGAAATCATTGGTTTCGAAACGGGGCGGTCTTCGGATCGCCCCGCTGCTGTTCGACGGAGCCTGCTCTGCGAGCGGCTACGGGTTCTGACGGTTGGCTGCTTGCCCGAGAGCGGCCGCCGCCTGCGCCTTCCACCCCTCGAATATGTTACTTGTCCACGAAATCAGGCCACGCCTCGTGGTTTTGGCCTGCGTTCTTATATAATGCTCTAATGCCTGAATGGCGCGATGCCGTATGGTTCGGGAAAACCACCGCATAATGAGGCTTTATGGGTGCCGTTCGGGTCCGTTCTTTGACTATTACTAAGAGGGAGGTGTGAGTTCATGCCAAGACTTCAGATTATGGATACCACCATCCGTGACGGCCAGCAGAGCCTGTGGGCTACCCGTATGCAGATCGGCGATATGCTTCCGATCCTGCCGAAGATGGACCGCGTCGGATATTGGGCCATCGAGGCGTGGGGCGGCGCGACATTCGATACGTGCCTGCGCTTTTTGGACGAGAACCCGTGGGAGCGTTTGCGTTCGATCAAGGCCAAGACGCCGAATACGCCGCTCTCCATGCTTTCCCGCGGCCAGAACTTGGTAGGATACAAACATTATTCGCGCGAGATATGCAATCGGTTCATCAAGGCCGCCCATCGCAACGGCGTCGAGGTGTTCCGCGTATTCGACGCTTTGAACGACATCCGCAACGTCGTCGACAACGCCGAGGCCATCAAGGAAAGCGGTGCCCATTTCGAGGGTGCGATCTCGTACACGATGTCGCCCGTCCACACGCTCGACAGTTTTCTCGAGTACGGCCAGGCCATGAAGGATCTCGGTGCCGATTCCATCGCCATCAAGGACATGGCGGGCATGCTCACCCCGTATCGTACCGAGCGTATGGTCAAGGCGTTCAACGCCGAAATCGGCTTGCCGGTGCATATCCACTGCCATTATGTCGGCGGTATGGCTCCTGCGAACATCATCAAGGCCGCCGAAGCCGGTGCCGCCATCGCCGATACGGCCCATGCGCCGCTCGCGTTCGGCAACAGCCATCCGGCCGTCGAGATGATCGTGGCCGCCCTGCAGGAAAGCCGCTACGATACCGGGCTCGACCTCGACCTCCTGTTCGAGATCGCCGAGTACTGGGAAGAGGTGCGCAAGCGCGGCCATTACAAGCGCGGCGTTTCCTCACTCATCCACATGCAGGTGTATTCCCATCAGGTTCCGGGCGGCATGATGTCGAACCTGGTCTCGCAGCTTGAGATCCAGAACGCCGGCAACCGCCTGCCCGAGGTTATGAAGGAGATCCCGAAGGTGCGCGCCGAGGTGGGCTATCCGCCGCTCGTGACGCCGCTTTCGCAAATCGTCGGCACGCAAGCCGTGTTCAACGTTCTCACCGGCAAACGCTGGAGCGTCGTATCCAAGGAGATGAAGGATTACATCTGCGGATACTACGGCAAGGCGCCGGGTCCCATGGACAAGGAGATCGTCAAGAAGGTCGTCGGCGATTCCGAAATGCTGCCGCCCGATGTGGCGCCCGGATCCTTGGTGACCACCACCTACGACGAGGTTGCCGAAGAGATCGGCGATCTCGCCAAGACAGAGGAAGACGTGCTCATGTACGCGCTGTTCCCGAACGAGGCGCGCACCTACCTGAGCAAGCACCGTACATCCGAAAAAGTCGATTTCCTGCTGGAGCAGGAGTCGAGCGGTACCAAGGAGGACGATTACGTGGATATCAATCAGATTCGCGAGCTGGTTCGCGTTGCCGAGGAAAGCGGCGTCGGCGAGATCGTCGTCGAAGAAGAGGGCACGCGCATCGCGGTCCGTATGCCCGGTGCCGCTTCGGCCGAGTTCGCTGCTCCTGCGGCAGCGGCACCCGTCGCCGCAGTGGCGCCCGCCGAGACGGATGCCGGTCAGGCGTCTGCCGCGGCCGCCGATGCGACCGATCGGCCCGCATCGTGGAAACCGGTTATCGCTCCCATGGTCGGTACGTTCTACGCTTCCCCCTCGCCGGGCGAGCCTCCGTTCGTCGAAGTCGGCGATGAGGTTGCCGCCAACCAGACGCTCTGCATCGTCGAGGCCATGAAGCTCATGAACGAGATCGGCGCCGAAGAGATGGGCACGGTTCGCGAGGTGTGCCTCGAGGATGCGACTCCCGTCGAGTTCGGAACCGTCATGTTCTACGTCGAGCCGCTGGGAACCCCCGCACCTGCGCCGGAGACTGCCTAATGTTTAGCAAGATATTGATCGCTAACCGCGGCGAAGTGGCGCTGCGGGTTATGCGTGCGTGCAAGGAGCTCGGTGTAAAAACCGTTGCCGTCTATTCCACCGAGGATGCCGATACCTATCCGGTGCAGTATGCCGACGAGGCCGTCTGCATCGGCCCGGCTCCCGCAAACCAGAGCTATCTCGTGATGTCGAGCATCATTGCCGCGGCAAAGAACTCGGGTGCCGAAGCCATTCATCCCGGGTACGGGTTTTTGGCCGAGAACGCCGCGTTCGCCCGCGCATGCGCCGAAAACGGCCTCGTGTTCATCGGACCCGCACCTGAGTGCATCGAGCGCATGGGCGATAAGAGCGAAGCGCGCGAAACCATGAAGATGTGCGGCGTGCCTACGGTGCCCGGCTCTGACGGCTGCATCGATACCGTCGAGGAGGCGCAGGACTTCGCGCGTCGCGTCGGCTACCCCGTGCTTATCAAGGCGACGGCTGGCGGCGGCGGCAAGGGCATGCGCGAGGTGCATCATCCGAACGATCTCGAGGCGCAGTACAAGGCCGCCCGCAACGAAGCGGGCGCGGCGTTCGGAAACGACGGCGTCTATCTTGAAAAGCTCGTACTCCGTCCGCGCCATGTCGAGATCCAGGTGCTCGCTGACGACTTCGGCAACCGCGTCGCATTGTGCGAGCGCGATTGCTCCATCCAGCGCCGCCATCAAAAGCTGCTCGAAGAGGCTCCGAGCCCGGCGCTTACCGACGAGATCCGCCGTTCCATGGGCGTTGCGGCCCTGAAGGCGGTCCGCGCGGTCGACTATCGAAACGCCGGCACCATCGAGTTCCTGCTCGATCAGGACGGACGCTTCTACTTCATGGAGATGAACACGCGCGTGCAGGTCGAGCATCCGGTCACCGAGCAGATCACCGGTACCGACATCATCAAGGAGCAGCTGCGCATCGCTGCGGGCGAACCGATGAGCTGCGCCGATCGTGCGCCGTTCACGCCGATGGGCCACGCGATCGAGTTCCGCATCAACGCGGAAGATCCCGATTACGATTTCCGCCCGTGCCCCGGTACCATCACGGTATTCGATATGCCTTCGGGCCCTGGTGTTCGTGTGGAGAGTTACGTTCGTGCCGGTACGAAGATTTCTCCGTATTATGATTCGTTGGTAGCTAAGCTCGTGGTGTACGGGCAGGATCGCGAAGAGGCGATCGCGCGCGGCAAGCGGGCTCTTGACGAGTTTGTAATCGAGGGAATCAAGACGACCATTCCCTTCCACAAGAAGGTGCTGGAGAACGCAGCGTTCGTGGGGGGCGATTTCTCGACTGATTTCCTGGAAACGCAGATGGGAGATGCTAGCAATGGCTGATCTGAACGTTGACGGCATGGCGCTTGCGCCCGGTGTCGTGGAAACCATAATCTCGATTGCGGCCAAAGAAGTGCAGGGCGTTGCGTCGGTTGGACCTTCCGGTGTGGGCGGCCTTCGTTCCGTGTTCGCATCGAAGCCTTCGACGCAGGGCATCGAAGTGGACGTCGATGACAACGATGCGCTTCACGTGTCGGTGCGTATCGATGTGTATTACGGCCATGTTCTGCCCGAGGTCGCCGACGCGGTCCGCACGGCGATCTCCGATGCCGTTGCAAGCCAGATTGGCATTCCGGTCGGTAGCGTCGATGTGTACATCGACGGCATCCAGTTTGCCGAATAAGCAAAATATAAAGGTAGTGATGCATGTCCGCTAAGAGACACGAGAGGACCCTTGCGCGCCGTGCGGCGTTGCAGGTCCTCTACCAAGGAGAGATCCTCGACGAATCGGCGGCGGCAATCGTCGCCGATGATCGTTATCTGGCCGACGATGGTCCGCTTCCCGCGTACGCCTGCGATTTGCTCCGGGCCGTAGAGGAGCACAAGGACGATATCGACGGGCATCTGAAGGCGACGTCGGAGAACTGGACGCTCGAACGCATGCCGGTTGTCGACCGCTCGATCCTCCGGTTGGCAACCTGTGAGATGATGTACGTAGACGACGTGCCGCTTTCGGTTTCGATCAACGAAGCGGTTGAGCTCGCAAAAGACTTCGGGGGAGAAGACGATTCGCCCCGCTTCGTCAACGGCGTGCTCGGGCGCATTGCGACGTCGTTGGAAGAGGAATGCGATGGCAAGTGAGACGAACATCACGTTTGAAAGCGTGAAGGAGCGCCTCGACGAGATCGTCGATGCCGTTAACGACGAGAGCATTTCGCTCGATGACGCACTCGACCTGTACGAGGAGGCCGTCAAGCTCGGCATGCAAGCCAGCACCCTGCTCGAGGAGGGCATTGCGGCGATGGACGGCGAGGTCGAAGGCGAAAGCGCCGATGGCGTGGCCGACGATGCGGCCCTCGATGCTGTACAGGATACCGCCGATGGGGGTAGTGCCTCGGCGGCTGCGGATGAGCAGGCGGGCGACGCCGTCTCCCAACTTTAGCAGGTGACACCCATGGACGACCGTATTCTCGATATTATCAGCTCGCCAAGCGACCTCAAGCTCCTTACCGATGAGGAGCTCGCCCTTCTGGCGAACGAAATCCGCGAAGAGATCATCACCGTTACATCTGAAACCGGCGGCCATGTGGCCTCGAGCCTCGGTGCCGTCGAGATCATCCTCGCTGCACATTCCCTGCTCGATTGCCCGACCGATAAGCTCATCTTCGACGTGGGCCATCAGGCCTACGCGCATAAGCTCGTGACCGGCCGCCAAGGCATGTTCGATACGCTGCGCTGCTACGGCGGCGTGTCGGGTTTCCCGAAGCCCACCGAGAGCGAGTACGACGTGCATCCTTCGGGTCATGCCTCCGACTCGCTGTCGACGGCGCTTGGCCTCGCCCTTGCACGCGATCTGCGGGGTACCCATGAGCGCATCGTTGCCGTGATCGGCGATGCGGCTCTGTCGGGCGGTATGGCGTTCGAGGCGCTCAACCACATCGGCCAGGCGCAATCGCCCATGGTCATCATCCTGAACGACAACGAGATGTCCATCTCGCGCAACGTCGGCGCCCTCATGAAGCACCTCGGCTACATGCGCGCGTCGAGCCAGTATCGCCAGACGCGCGATTCGGTGCAGGAGAAGCTCGAAAGCAGCGGTTGGCTCGGCAACGCCATGGCGAACTTCGGTCGCAACATGAAGGAGTCGATGAAGCAGTTCGTGATTCCTCGCTCCATGATCTTCGAGCAGCTCGGTATTCTGTGCACGGCCCCCATCGACGGACACGACATCCCGCTTCTCAGGGAAACGCTCGCCAACGTGATCGATACCGATGTGCCGGTGCTGGTGCACGTGGTAACCAAGAAGGGCATCGGGTACGGCCCGGCAGAGCGCTCTCCCGAAGTGTTCCACGGCGTATCGCCGTTCGACATCGCAACCGGCGAGGTTAAGAAGAAGCCGAGCAAAGCTCCTTCGTACACGTCGGTTTTCTCGAAAGCCCTCGTTGCGGAAGCTGCAAACGATGACGATATCGTGGCCATCACGGCGGCGATGAAGGATGGGACGGGGCTGGCCGAATTCGCCGAGCTCTACCCCGACCGATTCGTCGATGCGGGCATTGCCGAGGAACATGCCGTCGGCCTCGCCTCCGGCTTGGCTGTCGGCGGGAAGAAGCCCGTGGTGGCCATCTATTCGACGTTTTTGCAACGCGCGTTCGATCAGATGATCATCAACAACGCCCTGCCCGAGCTGAACGTCGTATTCGCGATCGATCGTGCGGGTATCGTCGGAGAAGACGGCCCCACCCATCACGGCATGTTCGATATCGCGTACACGCGCATGATTCCCCACATGAAGGTGCTCGCGCCCTCAAACGAGGCCGAGCTGACCCGATCGCTGCGCACGGCGCTTGCGATGGGCGGACCGTTTGCGATCAGGTATCCTCGCGGCGAGGCCGAGGGCGTCGAGATTCCCTCGGAACCCGAGCCGTTCGAGCTGGGCAAGAGCAGGCTTGTGCGCGAGGGATCCGATGCGGCCATCCTCGCATTCGGGCGCATGGTGGGCAGAGCCGAAGAGGCGGCGCGAATCCTCGCCGCCGAGGGCATCGAGGCGCGTGTCGTCGATATGCGCTGGGTGAAGCCCCTCGACGCGGATGCCATCCGCAAGGCGGCGAAACTGCCGCTTGTCGTCACGGTTGAGGGCGGTGTGATCTCCGGGGGAGCAGGCGAGGGCGTTCTGGGCGAACTTGCACGGATGCGCGCGAACGTTCCCGCAGTAACGCTTGGAATCGACGATGCGTTCGTCAGCCAGGGGAAAACCGATCTTCTGCTGCGCGATCTGGGCCTCGATGGCGAAGGCATCGCGAAGTCGGTGAAGAAGGCGCTCGGGCGCTAGGAGTCCGAATGCCGAAACCCCGCCGTAGGCGGGTATCGAAGCCCGACTCATTGCTGGGGCGAAAGACTGGTCCATCGAGGATCTCCATGCTCTTATCTTGGGGGTCCTCCTGGTTTCGAAGCACCGAAGATGCGGCTTCCGATAAAAAGACGGCCGCACGAGCGGCCGTCCCGATGCCTCGATCTATTCGTTCACGATATTCTCGGCGGCAACGTAGCCCCATGTCATTGCCGATCCGTGGCTATTGCCGTTGATGAATACCGGGTAGTCGACCGCATAGCGCCCGCCTGAGACGTTGCCGACGGCGTACAAGCCTGCGATGGGATCATCGTTTTGGTCGAGCACCTGCAGTTCGCCGTTGATCTCCAAACCGCCCGGCATGGCCAAGAGCGAGGGGCCGAACTTGAGAGCGTAGAAAGGGGGCTCCTTGATCTCGGTAAGCAGCTCGGCGCGCTTATGGAACCGCGTATCCTCCTTTTGGGCGAAGAGCTCGTTGTACTCCTCGACTTCGGCGAGAAACGCTGCCTCGTCGACGCCCATGGCCCGCGCAAGCTCTTCAAGCGTATCCGCTTTGACGGCGTTGCCGCTTTCGAGTGCGCCTTCGATGACCTTGGTGGCCGATTCGGGGTTCCACTCTTCGGTGGTGCGGGACATGTCGTCCCAGAACTGACCGCCGCCGAGGGGGATGGATGCGGCAACGTCGGTGGGCCAATTTGCGTCGAAGACGCTCCACGCATATTCGCCGCCGGGCTGTTCGAGGATGCGGATCGATTTCGCTTGGATCCAAGTATCCTCGTTCATGAAACGTTTTCCCTCGGCGTTGACGTACATGAATCCGAAGCAAAGGCCGCAGAAGCGGATGAGGTGGATCATGGTGGGAACGGGGTATTCCTGCATGCGTCCGCCGGCCCACATACCCATCTTATGGCCGTCACCTGTGTTCGCCCCCGCAGGCGTGTAAGCGTTGACGACGGGTTTGAGGCCAAGATGGTCTCCGTACGCTTCGATCATCTCGACATCGCCCGAGATATCTCCCGTGGCTAAGACGACCGCCTTCTTCGCGACAAACTTCTTGTAGCCGTCTGCGGCTTTGGCGATGACGCCCGTAACGGATTCGCCTTCCTTGACAAGCTGCTCGGCTGGCGTGTCGAAGTAGAACGCAGCGCCGTTCTCTTCGGCCTTCTTCCACATGAAATAGACCGGTGCGCTGATCTTGTTTTCGTTATCGGCAAAATCGCCCCTGATGACATGGGTGCCGATATGCTCGTAGTACTGCGGTCCCGCGTAATGCGTGTAGATCGGGATGATGTTGAGGTCGTCGCCCGACAGGTCGTCGAGCCAATCCATTACTTCGCTCGAGCGGTCGATGAACAGCCATGCGAGTTCCTCTTTGGTCCTATCGCCTGAAAAACGAAGCCAATCTGCGACGATCTGGTCTTTAGGGTCGTTCGTCATGCCCGCTTTCGTCATGGCCTTCGATTGGTAGGCGGCGTAGTGGCCGCCGCGACTGCTCGGGAATGCCATCTTCTCGACGACCGCGACCGTTGCACCGAGCTCGCTTGCCCGGCACGCTGCGGTTACTCCCGAGATGCCTGCCCCGACGATGACGATATCGGCTTCGACGGTTTCGGCTATATCGTTTTTGGCGACCGCTGCGGGCGGCGTATCCCAGGACCAGCCGCCATTTTCGGCGGATCCTGCCGCTTCGTTCGAGCTTGACGGCTGGGGTTCGGCATTGCCTTTCTCGTTGGCGGGCGCGCATCCCGCTACAGCGCCGATAGCGGCTAGGGCCCCCGTCGCTGCAGCACCGGTGAGAAAGCCCCGTCGAGTCAGTTCATGAGACATATGATCTCCTCCTTGATTCTCTCTTTCGAACGCATCCCTCGTGCGTCCTCGATGCCACCCTACGAAAACGATCTTGGTTCGGCTACGTACGGATTGGCCTATTCGGCCCGAAAACGCCAATATGGTACGAATGGTGCCATATGCTTTCGGCCCGCACGGAACCCGTTTTTGCTATGCTTGTGCATCGGAAGGGAACTCGTTGTGCCGAATGGAGTGCATGCGATGGGAAAGCAATCAAGAGAAGCATCTGAATCCGGCGGACGCATATCGTTTCGGTTGTTCGGGTTCAGCTTTTGGCAGGCATGGTGGGTTCTCGCCATGTGCTCCGACATCATTCTTCCCGGAAGATCGATGTCGGCTACGCTCTTCAATCCGTTTTTCTGCATTACGATTCTAACGACGGCGAGCTATCTGCTCGTTGTCGTGCTCAGCCGCCGTTTCGGCCCGTTCAGCAGTCGAAAAGTCTTCTATGTGCTTGCAGGCGGGCTTGCTACGGTCGGCTCGCTGGGACTGAGCTCGTTTACGCTCGTTTCCTATCCCGGCGACTTCTTCCCCCTCTTTATCGCATGTGCGGCAGTGTTTTCGGCTGGCAATGCGCTGCTGCTCATCATGTGGGGCGAGCTTTGGTCGACGTTGGCAACGGGTCGGGTCGGTCGTTACCTCTATGCTTCGTATGCGTTCGCCTTCGTTCTCTACTTTGCCGTTATCGCCTTACCCCACGCCGTTGCAAGTTTTACGACTTGTCTGTTCCCCATCGTATCCACGGTTATCCTGAGGTTGTCGCAGCGGGAACCGAAAAGAAGCCCTTCCCAAGTTGATTTCGAGGTGGAGTCGTTTTCTCCCCTCAAGATCGCGGTGGCGGTCGTGTCTCTCGGGGCGGTACACGGTTTCGTGCAGCGTTACCTCAACGTATCGGGGACGGTTCCCGATACGACTATTCAGAGCTCGCTGGTCATTGCGGGCGCGGCGATTCTGCTTTTGGTTGTCTACATGGTTGTTGTACAGCCTGCAGCAGAGCCCTTCGCCCTTTACAAGCCCATTCTCCCCTCGTTCGCCATAGGTTTGATCTTGCTGGCGATCTTGCCGTCCGAGTATGCATTTGTGGGGAACGGTTTGATGCTGCTGGCGATATACAGTGTCGACATGCTCGTCATGCTCGTGTCGACCGATATCGCGTTCAGAACGCGAAAGCCGGTGGCTCTCTGCTTCGGTCTCGCCTTGTTCGGCATGAGGCTCGGCACGACGATCGCATCCGCTTCGGTGTATGCGCTGACTATCTCGTCGACGCTCACTGCCGATACGAGTTTCATCGCTTATTCGGTGTGCGCGATGATCGTCGTAGCGGTAGGAAGCCTTGTGTTCACCCAGGTCGATCTCATGAAGCTGTACCGCCCTCAGCCTATGGAGCATACGGGGGAGGGTGTAGCTGCAAACTGCAAGCGAATTTCCGAGGCCTGCGGACTGACGCCCCGAGAGAGCGAGGTGCTGGGGCTTTTGGCGGCGGGAAGAAGCGGGCCGTATATTAGCGGGGAACTATGCATCGCTGAGAGCACAGTGAAGCACCATATCAGCAGCATCTATCGAAAGATCGGCGTGTACGATCGGCAGAGCTTGATGGACGTCGTCTTGCAGGGTATCGCCGGAAAAGGTGCGCTGTAGGGCGATGGGATGGCTCAGGCGGTTGCCGTAGCGGATGGAGCATGGAAGCGCGCCTCTTCGGGCGTTCGGCGCCGGAGCTTGATCGGATCGGCTATCCGACGTTGTGGATCGTCTCTTCGGTTATCTCGAGGATCTGCCAAGGTCCGACCAGGTCGGTCGCTGTGAACGTTGCTTTCATTGTTCCGGTATCGCCTTGGCCCATGACGAGGAAGAACGATCCGTCACGATATGAAATGCCGTCCACGTTCGAGAGGTACTGGATCTCGGGAGGCAGGCTTTCATAAGGAAGTTCGATGCTGTTCCACGTATCGCCGGTATCGGCGGTGGCGTACAACAAGGGGTAAGACCCGTCGAGCCCCGAGCTCAAGGCGACGACTCCCTGCCGCTCGTCGACCATGGCCATATCTTCGAGCGTACTGCTTGTCATGGTGAGAGGAAGCCCCTTCGCGCTCCACGTTTGTCCGCCGTCGAAAGTGAAGTAGCACATCTTGTGCTCGCCAGCGCCCATCGACCAATCGGTTCCCAGAGCCGCATAGCCGAATTGCGGCGAAACGAACCCTATCGCGCGTTTGGTGACTGCCCGCCCGTATTCCGCCGCCGTGGCGAGGGGAACCGTGCTCCAGGTTTCCCCCTCGTCGAACGTAAGCTTCAGGGTGGGTGCGCCGCCGTAAAAGTACGCGATGGGCAGGCTGTCGTCGGGTGAGATGAACACGCTTGCCGGGGGCAGATAGAGGCCGCTGCGATAGAAATCGAGGGTTTCGGCCAGCTCGGTTTCCGTGAGGTCCGATTCGATCCAGCGCTGTCCGTGGGTTTTTGTGAACTTGAGCGTTCCGCCCGAGATGGCGTAGTCGCACTGCATGATGGCCACGGGATCGCCCTCGGCTGTTTCGGCTTCAAGGGGGTCGAAGACATAGAGGTACTGCTGACCTTCGACGGTACTCCATCCGTTATAGAGGCGAAACACGACGTTGGTGTTCCCGTCGCTCGTTCCGCCTTCGCCCGCGTTGTACCGAGCGGTATCGAGGATCGGAAACGAATCTTTGCCCCTTCCGTCGAAGATGGGCGTGTTTTCGTCGATGAGAGTATGGGGTCGGTACTGCAGAACAAAACGCTCCAAACCGCTTGCGCTTATCTGATCGGCAAGCGGAATCCTATTCAGCTGTTCGCTGAGATAGTCCAGGGTGCTGTTGGGGTTCGGGGTATTGACGAGGCTCGAGCCGTTTTGCGCGGGAGGATCGTAGGTCAGAGATCTGTCGGCGTACGAGTAGACCGCTACGCCCGAATAGTCTCCGTTTTCGAAGGTGTCGAGCGAAAGGGCGAAGGTTTTAACGGCGCCGTGCTCGTCGAGTTCCGCTTCGAAAAATGCGACCGTGTATTCTTCCGTCATGCCCCTTGATCGCTCGATCAGGTCTTTGAATCCATCCAGCCCCTGCTCGTCGAGACGATAGTATCCGATCAGACACAGATTCTCTCCAGGTACGATGGTCGCAGGGCTGTAGACCGCGAAGCGCAGCGCAAGGAAGGCGGCAACGAACAGAACCGCAAGAGCACCGAGCACGAAGGTGACGATTCTGCCCGTGTGCGGGGCGGTGGTCTGGGAAGAATGTGAGGGTGATCGTTTCAAGGGGCCTCGGTATACGGTCGTGTGCGGGCGGAACGAATGCGATTCCGGCTGCGGTTGCTAGGCTTTTTCGGTACCGACGCCCTTCTCCATGATGTAATCGTCCATGATGAACCCCTCGCCGATATCGGTTTCGGCAGCCTCGATCGTCTCGAACCCCTTGGCCTCGTAGGCGCGGATCGCAATGTCGTTGTGCTTGTTCACTGTGAGGTACATGGCATCGAGGTTGCGCATGTTGCAAAGCCTCTCGTAGAAGCGGATGACGCGCGATGCGTAGCCTTTGCCCCGCTCGTTTGCGTACAGATAGATTTTCGAGATGAAGAATCGGTTGGTTTCCCGCTCCACTTTGCCGCCCGTGTAGCCGACGAAGCGGTCTTCGCCCGACTCGTCGTCGACGAGGAACCAATACTCGTATTCGCCGTTGCGAATGTCGCGGATAAGCGCCATGAAGCTCTGGAACTGCTCGACCATGTAGTCGGTCTGGTCCTCGCCGATGAGCGCCGGCCAGTATTCGTGCCAGATCTCGTCGGCCATGGCCGCAAGCTGCTTGATCTGATCTTCTGTTCCGACGGGTTCGAATCTCATGGGCATCTCCCTTTGGTGCGCGTTCCGTTTTGTCGTGTTTCCGTATTGTAACGCCCGGGCTTCGCGTTTGTTAAAAGACTTTCTCGAAACCGTTAACAGTTTCACATGCGCCGCCTGCCGTGCTTTTGGCGTGGGACTATCGGATTGTCAACCATGTGCATCGAATACGAAGGAGGTAGGTTTATGTACGATTCAGGATCGACGGGCTTTATGATCGTGTGCGCGATGCTCGTCTTGTTGATGACGCCGGGCTTGGCATTCTTCTACGGCGGGTTGAGCCGTCGTAAGAATGTGGTGAACACGATGATCATGGTGTTTGCGGTTATGGGCATTGTGGGAATCACGTGGACGCTGTGCGGGTGGTCGTTCGCGTACGGTGGGGACGGCTCGATTCCGTTCTTCGGAGGCTTCGACCAGATCGGTTTGCAAGGGCTCGTGTCCAACATGACGAGCGGGGCTTCCGAAGCGCTGAGCCACGATGCGTACCCTGCGATTGCGGATGTGGTATTTCAGCTGGCTTTCTGTATGATCACGACCGCCATCATCACCGGTGCGGTTGCCGGGCGCATGAAGTTCGGTGCGGTGTGCGCGTTCGTTGCTGTCTGGACGATCGTCGTCTACCCGCCTTTAGCCCATATGGTATGGGGCGGCGACGGCAGTCTGATCGGCGATGCGATCGGTGCATTGGACTTCGCAGGCGGCGATGTCGTGCATATCAGCTCGGGTTTGACGGGCCTTGTCCTGTGTCTGCTCTTGGGCAGCCGCAAGGGCTTTGGCATGATGAGCTACCGTCCGCACAACGTTCCGTTTGTGGCATTGGGGGCAACGCTTCTTTGGTTCGGCTGGTTCGGATTCAACGCCGGGTCCGAATTCGCTGCCGATGGCGTTGCCGCTTTGGCCTTGGTCAACACCGTGGTTGCGTCGGGTGCTGCGCTGGTGTCCTGGATGATCGTCGAGCGCCTTAAGGTGGGCAAGCCCACGCTCGTCGGTGCCGCCACCGGCCTGATTGCCGGTTTGGTGGTCATAACCCCGGCTGCCGGTTTCGTGGAGCCGTGGGCCGCTATCGTCATGGGCCTCGTCGTTTCACCTGTCTGCTACTTCGCTATCTCGTTCTGCAAGAAGAAGATCGGTTACGACGATGCGCTCGATGCGTTCGGTTGCCATTGCGTCGGCGGCATCGTGGGCGGCGTCTTGACCGGTCTGTTCTGCGTACCGGAGCTGTCTTGGACCGATTACGGCGGGTTGCTCTATACGGGAGACCCCTCGCTGCTCGGCTCGCAGGTGCTCGGCATCCTTGTAACCATCGCGTTCGTGGGGGTTGCCGATCTCGTTCTCGGGTTCGTCATCAAGGCGCTGTTCAGGGGAAGCCTGCGCGTGAGCGAGGAAAAAGAAGCCGCTGGCCTCGATGTCGCAGAGCATGGCGAAAGCGCATATCCGGCATACATCGGCCTCGATTAACGAAGGGAGAGGGAATATGAAGAAGATTTCTGCGATCATCCGTCCCGAAAAACTCGAACCCCTGAAAGACGCGCTCTTTGCCGCAAAGGTTTCGGGAATGACCATCTCGCAGGTGCACGGATGCGGAAACCAGCACGGATGGAAGGAGTACTACCGCGGTACGGAGGTGATGCTCAACATGGTTCCGAAAGTGAAGTTCGAGATCGTCGTTGACGAAAGCCGCGTGGACGCCGTCGTCGACCTGATCTGCGAGACGGCGAAGACCGGCGAGGTGGGCGACGGTAAGATATTCATCTTCCCCGTCGAAGAGGTCGTCCGGATACGTACGGGCGAGAGAGGCATCGACGCGATATAGCGCGCTTGCCGCAACGGTGCAAACGCTTGCCGAAAAAGCGAACGATCGGTCCTGCCGAGCAGGGTTTTCGGCGGGGCTGATCGCTTTTTTCTGCCGCGATTCGGCCCCTGCCGTTTTTTAGCTGGGATCGGCTCGCCATGGTTGCGCTTCCGGCGGCATTTTCGGGTTCGCGTGCAAGGTGGTGCGAGCCCCATGATTTTGCTGCAGTTTCGTTGATTGCGCTTTTGCGCGCCATGCGGCATCATAGATGAAAGATGCCGCATGCGCATCGTCGCTTGCGGACCGATTGCGCTACACTCGAAGGAGGCGTATATGGCAAACCTCGGTGACGGATTCAAAGACATTTTCCTGGCCGGAGTCGGCGCCATGGCGATCACGGGCGAGAAGGCGAAGGACCTTATCGACCAGCTGATCGAAAAGGGCGAAATTACGGTCGACCAGGGAAAGCAGATCAACAGCGAGCTCAAGCACAAGGCGGAGGACGTTGCGGCAACGCTGCGCTACGACGCGCTTGAAGCGCGCATGGCCGCTATGACCCCCGAAGAACGTACCGAATTTGCAGCTCGTGCAGCCGATCTTGCCGCCAAGGCAAACGCGGCCGCGGCTGCGAAAGAGGCTGCCGTCGGAGACGCTTCGGCGGTGTCGACTGCCGAAACCGTTTCCGCAGAAGATGCGGAAACGCAGGAAGCGTCCCAGGAGAACGGCGACGATTCGACGCCGACAGCGTAACTGATCGTATCGCTTCGGGATCATGGCAGACAACACGGTTCTTCGCTATTTTTTCAGTTCCGGTGCGGGCATCGACCCCGAGAACCGTTTCCACCTGAACCGGAAAACGAGGGCGAAAAGGCTTCGCGAGATATCGAGCATTCTTCGGAAGCATAAGTTTTTGCGCGGTTTTTCGCCCGAGGAGTTTCGGGCTATGCTCGAAGATCTGGGACCGAGCTTCGTCAAGATCGGGCAGACGCTCTCGACGCGTTCGGAAATTCTCCCGAAGGCGTTTTGCGACGAGCTCGAAAAGCTTCAGACGGCATGCGAACCCTTGCCGTTCGACGAGATGCTCGCGGCGCTCGATGCGCAGTTCGGGAGCCTTCGCGAGCAGATTTTCGTGACGATCGACCCCACGCCTTTGGGCAGTGCGTCGTTGGCCCAGGTTCACCGTGCGGTGCTGGAATCGGGTGAAATCGTTGCGGTGAAGATCCAGCGCCCCGGCGTCAAGGAGACGATGGCGCTCGATATCGATATCATGCGCATGCTCGCTCGTCAGGCTGCTCGCTTCATGAAAGACGAGCAGATGCTCGACCTGCGCGATGTTGTCGAAGAGTTGTGGGCGACGTTTCTCGAGGAGACCGATTTTCGACGGGAAGCGGAAAATCTCGCCGAGTTCGCGCGTCTCAACGAAGACGTTGCGTTCATCGATTGCCCGAAGGTGCATCCCGAACTATGCAGCGAATACGTGCTCGTCATGGAGTACATCGACGGCATTCCCATCTACGATACCGAGGGCTTGATGGAGAAGGGCTATCACCTCGAAGAAATCGGCAGCAAGATGCTCGACAACTATGCGACGCAGATTCTCGATCATGGGTTCTTTCACGCCGACCCCCATCCGGGCAACGTGCTCATCAGGGCAGGGAAGGTCGTCTACATCGACCTCGGCAATATGGGAAAGCTCTCTGCGCGGGATCGAGCCGGGTTCGGCGACATCATCGAAGCGGTCGGCAAGCTCGATTCGTCCGAACTCAAAGAGGCGCTCATGCGCTTTGCCGTTTCCAAAGACAATGCGGTTATCGACCATACGCGGTTTCTTGCGGACCTCGATCTGCTGCTTGCCGATTACGGCTCGTGCGATGTGTCGGAAATCGACATCGGTGCTTTTCTCAACGATATCCTCGCGCTCACGCGCCAATGCAAGGTAACGCTGCCTTCGTCGATTACGAGCGTTTCGCGCGGGATCGTGACGATCGAGGGCACGGTCGGCCCGTTCATTCCCAACCTCAACATCGTCGCCATCATCAACGATCATATCCGCCACAGCAAAAGCGATCGGGACGAGCTGATCCGTGCGCTCGAGGGTCTCACCCGGTCGCTTCGTTCTTCGGCCACCGGATCGCTCGATGCGCTTACGTACTCGGGCGACGCCCTGAAGATGCTCACGCGCGGCCAGCTTAAGATGAACATGGAGGTGTTGGGGTCGGAGGCGCCGCTCGCGCGCATCTCCAAAATCGTCAACCGCTTGACGATAGCGCTCATCATTGCGGGCTTGTTCATCGGTTCGAGCATGCTTTCCCTTTCGACCATGGAACCGCGTTTGCTCGGGGTGCCCGTTCTGGCCTTTTTCGGCTACCTGGGCGCAGCGGTTCTTTCTCTGTGGATCGTATTCGACATAGCGCGCAGGAAATAAAATCGGCTGGATACATGTGTACGTGCGGTGCACGCCGTCCCGTGCGCTTGCACCGGGCGTGTTCACGTGGTATCTTAACGATATAGAATCCTAATAGGATGTATGTCTGATTTGACTCCGCCTGATCGAATGTCCGATGGAGCGGCTCGGTATCGGTCGAGCGGGTTTGAGAGAAAGAAGCGGCCATGGCTTTGGCGACCAACCAGACCGGCGAGCGCAGGCCGGCTACGCGCAATACAATCCAACGGGCCCTTGTCTTGGAGGCGGTGCAATCTCTGCACGAACACCCCACGTCGGCCGATGTCTACGAAGAAGTACGGGCAAAGCATCCGAACATCTCGCGTGCGACGGTGTATCGCAATCTCGGGGTACTTGCCGACAAAGGCGAGGTGCTGCGGGTCGAGGTGGCGGGCGGGGCCGATCGCTACGATTTCTTCAACGAGCCCCATTACCATGCGCGCTGCAGGCAGTGCGGTCGGATCTTCGATATCGACATGCCGTATAGGTTCGATTTGACCGACGAGGTGGTCGATGCTCACGGGTTCAAAATCGAGGGGCACCAGATCATGTTCGATGGCACCTGCCCCTCATGCCAGAAGGATTCTCGGTAGCTCGCATATCCCTGATTTTCGATAGCGGGGGGTTTCACTCGACTTCAGCCGACGGGTTTCGCGCTGCCTGCGCATCGGTTTCACGGGGCGGCTTTCGGTAAAATATGCCGCATATCGTTATATATATGTTATACACTTATACTATCGATAAAAGGACTCCTCTCGGCGCGGTATCGCTGGGGGGGGGTTCTCTGCGAGGTTTTAATGCCGGATCCGTACAAGATTTTCGATGCCCTAGCCGAACTGGTCTACATAAGCGACATCGAATCGCACGATCTTCTTTACATGAACGAACCGATGCGGAAGCTTGTCGGTCCCGAGTGGCGCAGCATGAAGTGCTACGAGGCGTTGCACGACAAAACGGAGCCGTGCGGCTTCTGTAACAACGATTCCCTCGACGCCGACGCATTCGTCGCCTGGGATCACTTTAACGAGAAGTTCAAAAAATACTATCTTCTCAAAGACAAGCTCGTCGATTGGGAGGGGCGCTCGGCTCGTTTCGAGGTCGCGTTCGACGTATCGGAGCAGCGCGAACGATCGTCGGTCCTAGAGGTTCAGCTCGGCCTCGAACGGCTTCTCGTACAGTGCGCGATGAAGCTGCAGAGCATCGATGGCTTCGCGGGCGATATGACCTTGGTTCTCGAGATGATCGGCCGGTACCTCGAGGCTGATCGTGTGTACATCTTCCAGGTCTCGCCCGACGGCAGGTTGTTCAGAAACACGCACGAATGGTGCGCCGAGGGGGTTGTTCCGCAGATCGATGGGCTGCAGGATGTGGGAATGGATTTCGTCGGACAGTGGCTCCCTTTGCTTTTAGGGCGGCGAACCGTGATCGTGAAGGATGTAGAGGAGCTGCGCGAAACGGCACCGGCCGAGTACGAAATGCTTTCGACTCGAGGGATCGCGAGCGTCGTGGACGCACCGCTGCTCGTCGGCGACAAGCTGATCGGGTCGATCGGCGTCGACAATCCGGCTGCGGTCCACCTCGACCATTGCGAGTCGTTCTTTACGAGCCTTTCGTATTTCCTTTCGATCGAGTTGGAACGCTATCGGACTAAGGAGCGGTTCAAGACGCTGAGCTACACCGATTCCATGACGGAGCTTTCGAATCGCAATCGGTTCATCGAGGATGTCGGAAAGCTGGATGGCGAAGGAGCCCGAAGCGGATTCGGCGTAGCGTACGTCGATCTGAACGGGCTCAAGGATATCAACGATCACGAAGGCCACGCGCAAGGCGATCGGGTGCTCAAGCTGGCGGGCGATATTCTTAAAGAAGCGTTTTCCGATGCGCTCGTGTACCGTATGGGCGGTGACGAGTTTCTCGCGGTAGCGCTCGATAAGGACGAGTCCGAATTCGCCGAGCAGGTTGCCGAAGCGCGTCGCAAGCTCGCCGCCCAGGCGTGCTCCATGGCCATGGGCGTGCACTACGCGCGCACTCCGTGCTTGGTGGACGATGCCGTGCGTTGGGCCGATAGCGCGATGTACGCCGATAAACGCGTGTATTACGAGTCCCATCCCGCTTCTGCGCGGTATCGCGAGGCCTAGGCGCTAGACCGTCTTCGGCTCTTCTTCGACGGGAAGCAGCGCGCCGGCATCGAGTTGCGCTTCGGAGGCTGCGCGGGTAACCGGCCTCGAATACAGGTATCCCTGTATAACCAGGTGCGAGCCGTAGGATCTCAGCATGGTTTCCTGCCGGATGGTTTCCACGCCTTCGACGATTACGCTCACATCGAGGCGGTTCGACATTTCGATGATGCCCTCGAAGATGATCTTGCTTCGTTGGCCGCTTTCGCTGTTCACCAGGAGGCTGCGGTCTATCTTGAGCACGTCGATGGGGAGATGCTGCAACGCTCCGAGCGAAGAGTACCCGCTTCCGAAATCGTCGATGGTGATACGGAATCCGAGATCCTTCAGCGCACGGCACATGGATTCGGCGCGGGCGAGATCCTCCATGACGATGCTCTCAGTCAGTTCGAGTTCGAGCAGATCGATGGGCACGTCGTATTCGTCGACGATGCGCTTGAGCGTCGAGGGGAACCGATCGTCGAGCAGGTGAAGCCTCGAGAAGTTGCAGGCGATCGGCACGATCGGGAGGCCGGCGTCGATGCGCTCTTTGATGTATGCGCAGGCTTGCCTGAACACACAGAGGTCGACTTCGACTACGAACCCGTTGCGTTCGAACAAGTCGATGAACTCGACTGGATTGCGGATGCCGCGGTCGGGCACGACCCAGCGCACCAGCGCCTCGAGGCTGACGATCTCTCCCGTCCCGATGGCGACTTTGGGCTGATAGTAGGCGACGAACTCGCCGTTTGCCAAAGCAGCGACCGCCTCGCCCTGCAGCGTTCGCTGCTCGATATCCCGTTCCTTCATATCGGAAGTATAAAGAGCGACCGTGCTGCGAGAGGCCTCGCCGATGCTCTCGCGTGCGTATCTCGCGCAGTCGATGAGTTCGGAAACGGGGTCTTTTCGCGTTTCGCCTCCCGCTTCGAGCACCGTGATGCCGCCGAATACGAGGACGCGGTATCGGTGCTTTTCAAGGATGCCGAGGCCGTTAAGCTCCTTGTCGAGCCGCTCGAATCTCCGCTCGAAATTTTCCTTGCCCGTCCAGCGGAGAAGCGCAACGAATTGATCGGCGCTTACGCGAGCGACAAACTCGTTTTCGTCGACGAACTGATCGAGCAGGTTTCCCATGGCGACAAGGAACCGATCGCCTTCGGCGTATCCGAAGGCTGCGTTGAAGTTCTTGAAACGGCTGATGTCGAAGAAGAGCATCGCGTGGGCGTGCCCGCCGTCCTCCTCGAGAACCCGAGACGCTTCTATCTGGAATCGGTTGAGGTTCCAGCCGCCGGTGAGGGGATCGGTGTAGACAAGGCGGGTGATTCTCTGCGCATTGCTCGTCTTGCTGCGGTAAATGTATACGAAAATGCCCGTTCCCGAGATGAACAGCAACGCGATCCCACCGATGATCTGCAGCGGGTACTGCCTGATGATGTCGGCGGGGCTGGTGGGGTGTGAGATCAAAGCCGTTTCGGTAACCCATCGCGTCATCGTTGAATCGGAGGTGAACTGGACGCACCGATCGAGAATGCTGACGAGCAGGGGATCGGCTGAAGCGGATACGCCGATGGCCATGTTGTTGGTGTAATCGGTCAGGGCGAGCAGGCTGAGCGAATCGTACTGGGGCTCGGTAAGCAGGTAGTCGGCAACATGGATGTCGGCGTACGCCATATCGGCCTTTCCGTCGAGGATCGCATCGAAGCACTGTTTCGGCGTTTCGTAGTAGGTGGACTCGTGGTCCTGCGAATCCTCGGCGATTTCGGCGGCAAGCGAGAACCCCTTGGGCAGCGCAATGCGCGTCCCGGTCGGATTGCTTCCGACTATCTTTGCCATAGGGTCTTTGAGGTAGGGGCCGGTGGTGCGCATCGAGCTCGACGAAGAGAGTTCGACCGATTGGTCGACGGCGTAGACGATGTCGGCTTCTCCTGCTTCTACCATCGCGAGCGCCTCGTCGTGATCGTCGACGGGCACGTAGGTGAACTGCAGCCCAGTAATGCGCTCGATGTCTTCGAAGAGCATCGCGGTGACGCCGGCGTATTCTCCCGTAGTCGGATCGGTGTAGGAAAGCGGGGTTCTGAAAGAGTCGTAAGCCACCGTCAGCGTGGGCGCGTTCTCGATGTATGCGTACTCGTCGCGCGTGAATACGGGATCCTGCCTCGTGTTGATGCTGAAGTACGTTTCGTAGAGCTCGGTGAAGTAATCGGGATTGCGAATCAGCAGGCGGTCGGTCGCATCGTCGATAGCGGTTTTCAGGTCGTCTCTGCTTTTCGCGATGGCAATGTAGAGCGGTTCGGGCGAGAATTGCGCAACGGTTTTGTACTGCGTGTTGACGCCGAGGTAGGTTATGGCGATCGCGTCGAGCTCGCCTTGATCGAGGGCATCAGTGAGAAGGGGCGTTTCGCCGAAGGGCACGATTTCGACTGAGACCCCGTTTTTCTCGCAATAGCTTTCGAACGCACGTGCGTCGAGACCCCCCTCGATGACCCCGACCCTCATATTTTGGAATGCGGAAAAGTCGTCGTAGGCGAACCGATCGTCGTCGATGCGGACGTTGATTGCCGTGTAGATGCTGCATACGGGCGTTTTCGAGAAGAGCATGTCTGCGTCGCGCGCATCGGAGTGGTAAACCGACGGCAGGATGTCCACCTCGCCCGCCGCGATGGCGTCGTACGCTTCTTCCCAGGTTTCGAAATCGACAAACTCGTACGACCAGTCAGCATACCGTGCGATTTCGTTGAGGTAGTCGATGTTGTACCCCGCATACGATCCGTCGTCGTTGCGATGCATGTAATCGCCATCTTCGTAATAGGCGACTGAGACGGCTTTTTTCGACGCCGGATCGTCAGTGCTTTCCGCAAATGCTTCCGGGAGGGGCTTTCCTATGCAGGCGATCAGGCAAACGGCCACAAAACCTGCCGCGAGGAGGTGGCGTACGCTTTGCGCGATAAATACCGATGCTCGGATGGTGATCGTCTCGCTTTATTTCATCGAACGTCTGCCGCTCGGTCGACCGACGTGCAGCGGGTTGCTGCTACGTCTATGATAATACAAGTGAAATGATCATAGAACGACGATTGGCAATTCTGGTTTGCGCGCAAAGGTGGCCGTCCTGTCGTATTGAGGGATCACGGGAATGCTCGATAGGCGCTTTACGGGCGGGCGATGCCTCCGCTGAGGGTTTGTCTGCATTGCGGTACGGGCGCGATCGTGCGGCTCTCTCGAGCGCGCCGTTCCGGGAAAAGGCAGTATAATTGCAAGCGTATCGGTAATATATGAATGGACGACAAATGAACGAAAAGGCCGCACCCTTGCTTCATGAGATGCCTCGCTTTGCACGTCGAGCCCTTTCGGTGGGATTGGCTGCGCTGTTGGCGCTCTCCTTTACGCCCCGGTCGTTGGCTTATGCGGATTCCACTCAGCCTGGTTCGGATGCTCGGATTGAGGCCGCCTCGGACGAGGGAAATGGGAGAGCGGCCGATTCGGGGGGAGATGCCGACCTCTTAGCATCGTATCCGATGCCGACGGTTCGCGCGGATGCGACAGTGCGCTCGAGCTTGGTTCTGCTCGTGAAATTCAAAGACGACGCATGGGGGGATTCCGATTTCTCCCATACCGGGTTTAACGCCGCGTACCCCTACGGGGGATTCCGAACGTATTGGGAAAAGTTCTGCGCGTCTCTCGATTCCGTTTCCGGAACGCCGGTTCAGCGGTCGTTCAGGAGCTATATTCGCCTGATGTCCGACGGCCAGCACGATGTGCAGAGCTTTTTCCCTCAGACCAACGAGTCCGACGGAACGGTGAGCTGCCTTTCCCTCGATTACGAGGCGTCCCACTACGTCGATAACGACGAGGAGATGATTGCCGAAGCATTGGCGAAGTTCAACGATGCGTATGCCGACTACGATGCATCGGCGCTCGATGTCAATGCCGATGGCTACGTCGATAACCTGCTTATCGTTCCCGTGGTGGGGCGAGGGGGCACGTTTACCAGCCACGAGGCGGTCAGCTACGGACAGCCGTCGATCG
This sequence comes from Raoultibacter timonensis, assembly GCF_022845715.1. Classification (NCBI taxonomy): domain Bacteria; kingdom Bacillati; phylum Actinomycetota; class Coriobacteriia; order Eggerthellales; family Eggerthellaceae; genus Raoultibacter; species Raoultibacter timonensis. The sequence continues at coordinate 3,240,135 of NZ_AP025564.1, read as the reverse complement.
GGTCCGTATCGCCCAAGAAGATCGGATCCTACAACGTTATCGAAGCTTACATCGATCCGACCACTGGCGAGGTCAGCACGATTTTCTTCGAGGGCACGGCTGCGCACGAGTATCTGCATACGCTCGATGTTCGAGACTACTACCGCCTCGGCGATGGCGATGCGGATTTGGGCGTTCCTGTGGGCGTTTGGGATGTTATGGCCAATTCGGGAGCGTTCTCGTGGCCTCTTGCCCTTACGCGGCAGACTGCGGGGTGGTGCAGCATTGCCGAAGAAGCCCCTGAGGGAACCTACACGCTGTATGCTCCTGCGGATGCCGGCTCCGAAGAGGGGCGGGCTGCCGGCAAGCGCCAGGCCGTCAAGATCAAGACGCCGCTGTCGTCTTCCGAATACTTTGTGGTCGAATACCGCCAGAAAACGAGCGGCGTTTCGAACTACGACACCAAAATCGGCGGCTCGGGCTTCATCGTATATCGGGTGAACGAAAAATACGTAGAAGAGGGTAACGTTACCGCACGAGGCGACTACGTATACGTGTTCCGCGAAGGCGAAACGGGCATGACGAACGGGCGGGCGAACGGAGCAGGCGATATCGTACACGCTCAGGTCAGCACGCCCGATCGTTGCGAGGGGGGCAATCGCACCGAAATCGGCTTCACCGATGTGACGAAGGGTCTGACCGATGGTGCGATTTGCTATTCGGATGGGCGAAACTCCGGGCTGCATATAAAGCCCGTCGAGCAGACCGATGGATCCATTACGATCGAAGTGAGCCATGCCGATTGGTCGGGGACCGATTTTTGGCAGGAGGTTGCGGACCCGTCGGGCAATGTGCCGTTCGGCACGATGGGGGTGCCTGCTGTCGCCACGGCAACCGACGGCGCAAACGTGTACGTGCTAGCCAAGAGCCAGATGCTGGGGGGAGATCGGACGCAGCATCTCGGCCGTGTATGGAAGTACGATGGCGGCGCTCGTTCGTGGGGCGCTTGCGGTGCCGAGATAACGGGGATCTCGAACGCGCAACTGGCATGGTTCAACGGGGCTCTCTACCTGGCCGGCGCGGATGCGAACGCGCGAACCGTGAGGTTGATGCGCTTCGATGGCGCCTCCTCTTGGGTCGATGTTGCCAGCACTCCCGGGACCCCGACGGGAGCATCGTTTCCCGGCCTCGCCGTATCGGGCGGCGGTCTGTACGTTCTTGCCGACGACGGCGGCAGCAACACCAGGCTGTACCGACTCGATGGGGCGAATCTGGTCCAGCAGGGTGGGAATATCCCCCTCGGAATGGCGGCAAACTCCACGGTATTCGATTTGAACGGAAGCCCTGCAGTGGTTGCGGGCGACATCGACGCGATGCCATGGGAAACGGGCATATACCGTTTGGCGGAAAGCTCGTGGACGAAAACGGCAACGGTTGGTGCGGGTGCGGCGGCATCTATCAGCGCCGTTTCGGTTGGCGACACCGTCTATCTGTATACATTCGAATCCGGCAGCGGCACCGCGCGTCTTTCGTCTCTCGCCGACGATGGATCCGTCTTATCTGACTGGGTCGTTTCAAATGAGGTAGCCTCGGCTCTCTCCCTTTCCGGCTGCCTTGCGGCCGACGATGCCCATCTGTACCTTTGCGGCGTGAACAGCGAGGGGTCGGTGGCAGCGTATGCCGCACCAGTGGATGACGTTAGCGAGTTTATCCAGCTCGGTGACATGGTGTATCGAAGCGGCTCGGGTCTTTCCGTCGCTCTCGTCGAAGGCACGTTGTACTGTGCCGTTGCCGACGGTAACGGCAAGACAATCGCCGTGCGCTCGCATGACGCTCTGTCTGCCCCGAAACCGCCGGTCGACCCCCCGGTCGACCCGCCTGTCGACCCGCCGACCGACCCGCCTGTCGACCCGCCGACCGACCCGCCTGTCGACCCGCCGACGGTCCCCGATAATCCTGGCGAGACGGAACAGCCCGTGCAGAAAGCCGAAAAGGAGCTTTCCGGCTCGACGCGCATCGGTACAGCCATCGCGGTGGCGCGGGAGACGTATCCCGGGGGACCGAAAGGCGTCATCGTCGCCAAGTCGAACAATTTTCCCGACGCGCTTGCCGCTTCGACGCTGGCGGGAGCGAAGGGGTACCCCATTCTGCTGAACCCGTCGGACGCCCTGGACCCCGACCTGCGCGCGTACCTGCGTGCGACGAAGGGGACATTGGGCGAGATCATCCTGATCGGCGACAAAAACTCCCTGTCGAGAAAGGTGGAGTCGGACATCCGCGCGATCGTTCCGTCCGTGCAGAGGATCGGCGGCGTCGACCGCTTCGATACGGCAAGGCTGCTGCGGGAGGCGGCTAAGAAGGCGGGAGCTGCAAGCGACACCGCTGTTGTCGCGCGATCGGACAGCTTTCCCGATGCGTTGTCCGTCTCGCCGTACTGTGCGGCGACGGGTGCACCGCTTTTCATTGCGAGTCCCGGATCTTCGCTCGATAAGGCTCTCCTGAAAGAGCTTTCAGGCTATAAGCAGGTGCTTATCGTCGGCGATACGAACTCCGTTTCGGCGAAGGTTGAAGCTTCGTTGAAGTCGACTTCTGTGCGGGTGGTGCGGCTTGCGGGCGGGGTGGGCAACTCCTATCCCAAAACCCGCTACGGCACATCGGCGGCCATCGCCAGCTGGCTTGTCTCGAGTGCGGGATTCAGTGCCGAGCGGATTTCATTCGCGACGGGGCAGAACTTCCCCGATGCGCTCTCAGGCGGCCCGCTATGCGGTAGCAAGCGGTTTCCCATCCTGCTCGTCGATGCGGACGACTACTCGGCTATTCGAGTCATTCCCGCCGGGCAGGCAAAGGGATTGTACTGGCTCGGTTCGACGAATACGCTTTCTGCTGGTCTGAGAACCAAGATCAAGAAGACGATGGGATACTAACGCTGCGCGGCGTCGATGGCGAGCGGGCGGTCGCGATGCAGCGGAAGCGAGTGCGTTTTTTGCGTCCCTTTCGCGCGATTTGTGAAATACCGCATTGAGCAAGCGAATCTGAGCTCCGAGTGAAAGCGCCTATGCTATACTAATTCAGCTTGTATCGCAGATGCGGTATAAGCGTGAAAACTGTAGGCCCCCGAGACATGTTTGTAGCACGGTGATAAACCAGGCTTCATTGCATAAGCGAACATGGTGAATGTAGCAAGCAATCATGACGAAGGGTCCCCGATTTTTGTTTTGAAAGGGGTCCGTTTTGACCGAAATCAAGAACACGTCCGTTATCGAGTTCGACGACATCTCCGATGAGCAGATGAACCAGATGATCGACGGCACGCTGACCGAGTTCGACGAGGGCGATCTGGTCGGTGGTACGGTCGTTAAGATCGAGCATGACGAGGTGCTCGTCGACATCGGCTTCAAGAGCGAGGGCGTCATTCCCTCCCGCGAGCTGTCCATCCGCAAGGATGCCGATCCTGCTGACATCGTGAACTTGGGCGACGAAATCGAAGCTCTCGTTCTGCAGAAGGAAGACAAGGACGGCCGTCTCATCCTCTCGAAGAAGCGTGCCGAGTACGAGCGTGCATGGATTCAGGTTGAAGACAAGTTCAAGGCCGGCGAAGTGGTTACCGGCGAGGTTATCGAAGTCGTCAAGGGCGGCCTCATCCTCGACATCGGTCTGCGCGGCTTCCTGCCTGCTTCCTTGGTCGACCTTCGTCGCGTGAAGGATCTCGACATGTACCTGGGCACCGAGATCGAAGCCCGTGTCATCGAGATGGATCGCAACCGCAACAACGTCGTGCTGTCCCGCCGCGTGCTCCTCGAAGAGGGCCGCAAGAACGAGCGTGCCGAGATTCTCGAGAAGCTCTCCAAGGGCATGCGCCTCAAGGGCACCGTCTCCTCGATCGTCGACTTCGGCGCATTCGTCGACCTCGGCGGCATCGACGGTCTGGTGCATATCTCCGAGCTTTCCTGGAACCACGTCAACCACCCCTCCGAGGTCGTCAAGGTCGGCGACGAGGTGGAGGTCGAGGTTCTCGACGTCGATCTGCAGCGCGAGCGCATCTCCCTCGGTCTCAAGCAGACCACCGAGGATCCGTGGATCAAGCTCGTCGAGGCATACCCGCTGGGAACCATCGTTGATGGCCGCGTGACCAAGATCGTTCCGTTCGGCGCGTTCGTCGAGCTGGGCGAGAACGTCGAAGGTTTGGTGCACATCTCCGAGATGTCGCTCAAGCACATCGATTCGCCTGCACAGGTCGTGCATGCTGGCGACGAGGTGAAGGTCAAGGTCATGGAGATCAACCCCGAGCGTCGTCGCATCTCCCTGTCCATGAAGGCCGCCGCTGAGGAGCTCGGTTTCGAGATCGAAGTCGACGAGAGCGTCGTCGTCGAGGAGAAGCCGGCCAAGAAGAAGGCTGAGAAGGTCGAAGAGGCCCCCAAGGCCGAGGCTGCCGAAGAGCCTGCTGCCGAATAACACAGGTTCGATAGCGCATTCAAGAGGGCGTCCGAGAGGGCGCCTTCTTTTTTGTAAGGAGGATGCTGATTGACCGCGCAGGGAGCCATTTGAGCTCGGAGGATCCCGCGAAAGCTCCGATGCCTGCTAGCCGTTGAGCGGTTCCTTCTTGTCGAGCAGACGCTTCTCGTTCGCCTTCGCCTCTACGAGCGTGATGATCTCCTGCTGCGAGTGCACGTCGAGCTTTTTGTAGAGGTGATAGCAGTGGGTTTTTACGGTATGCGAGGAGATGAACAGGACATCGTGGATGTACTCGGTGTCCCTGCCCCGCGAGAGGAGCTCGAGCACCTCGGTTTCCCGCGGTGAGAGGTCGGCCTTTTCGGCGATTTCCAGAATGCTCTGCTTCCAGTAGTTCTTGCGATCATCCTCGATCCTGCTTGCCGTGTAGTCGGGCCAGCGGACGAACGTGAGGATGACGACGAGCAGAAACACGCAGCTGAGGCATGCCGTCGTGAAGACCGCATCGCCGAAGTCGCTTGCGAGAAGCACGATCGACCCTACGATCCAGCCGATCACCACGCCGATGGCGTTGGCGAACCTACCCAGCGCGAAGTATTTGGCGGGACGCAGCGATTCGGCGCGGATGATGCTTGCGAGGACGCTAAAGCTCAGCATGTCGTAGCAGGTAAAGCCAAAGATAAGAAGCGAACAGCAGACGATCCTCCAGAACGTATCGAGAAACGGGAGGGGCAACAGGATGGCGGCGATGCAGGAGAGGAGCACGCGCGATACGGTGGCGGTGCCGATATGCCGGTTGAGGACCGTGCAGTACAGCAGCAGAAAGACGCCGGGGAGTCCGAGTGCTATCCAAACAAAACCCTGACCTTGGTTGTGAAGCGAGAACGATACGCCGATGCAGAGGGCGAGACCGAATACGACCGAAAAGAAAAAAAGCTCAAGCGAAAGCTGCTTGAACGCCCGCGATGCGCCGGTGGTACGCGTTTTGACGATTTCGTTATCCTGCGAGGTGCAGAGGCGCGGCGCTCCCCAGAGAAGCGCTCCGGTGCTGCACGCGAGCGTTGCGATGGCGATAACGGCTGCAACGCCTTGCATGTTCGCAACGGCGAGGTAGATAATTCCAGCGAGAATCGTGCCCGTTGCTACGGCGTAGGGCAGCCGATCGCCGTCGATGCGGGTGATGAGCGTGCCGAGTTGTACGAGTGCGGCGGCGGTTCCGCATCCCATGATCAGCCAGAGGACGGCTGTCGGCAGAGGCCAGGGGCCGAAAGCTGAAACGCTGCTGACGATCGGGGGAATGCAGGCCGCAAGCCCGCAGGTAAGGGGAAGCAGTTTCGGGGCGATGCTCCTGGTCCCTTGCGAAAACCAACTGTGGGTCCGGTATGCGACGAACAGAAAGAGGGCCGATCCTGCGAGCCCCGCCCCTTTGAGCAGCAGATCAGGTGCTTCGGTTCCCTCGAGCGGCACCATGAGGATATCGGTGAAGTACGTCGAGAATATCCACGCCCAATACAGGGCTACTGCAAGAAAGCCTGCGAGGAATTTCGGGGTGAAGTACGAAAGGGTGTTACTTGCTGCGTCGGGAATCGCACCCGACTGATCCTCGCTGCCCTGTGCGCTGTTCCGGCGACTTTGCGCTTCGCTTCGGTTGCTGTCGTATTCCGCCACGCGACCCCCTGATGTACGTAAAATGCAAACCGATCACATGATACTACCGAATGGCTTTGGGCAATCGGCCGAACGCAACCCCATACCGAAACCTTCGATCGTCGGCACCCTGCGAGCAAGGGCAAAAGGGTTCGAGCGATTCGAACCCTTTTGCGGGTGGGCGTTGTGCGCGCCATCGTGCGGATGCGCGCCTTATTCCGCTGGCTGCTTCAGCGAATCGGCCGATCCGAGGCGGCTGCCGCATGCCTTGCATCGCTTGGCGGTCGGGCCGTTCATGTGCCCGCATGCATTGCAGTACCCCGGCACCTCTTCGAGCGCCGGTTTCGGGCGGGCAGGCTTCTTGCCGCACCGCCCGCAGTTCATGCACGCGTATCCGCACATCCGGCACCTCCTTCATTCGTGCGAAACGGGCTCGAGGCCGCGTTCACACCTTGTTCTTCTTGCAGTACACCCATCCGGCGGCTACGCCGAGCAGGATGAGGGCGGCGAATATGCCGAGCACGAGCGCGACCATGCTCCAGTCGCCCATGAGCGCCAAGGTGGTTGCGCCGAACACCGCATCCCCCGCGCCGACGGCCATGATGAGCATCCCGGCAGTGTTGAACGAGAGGAGCGACCCCATGATGCCGAGCGCTGAGAGCAGGCCGCCAAGGCCCAAGCCGAAGATGAGAAGCTTGGGCGGTTCGAGCTTGGTCACCATCATGATGGCTTGGAATACGAGGCAGGTTGCCCCGCCGATAAGAAACGCGTTGAGAAATTCCATGTACGGTCACCTATCCGATCAGAAACGCGACGAGGCCGACGATGACGACGATGAGCGAGCCTGTTCCGAGAACCCATGCTGCAAGCTTTACGCCGGCGAGCATCGAGGCTCCCATGGCCGCCCCGTCCTCTTTAGCCCGCACGACGGTTCCGGCAACAGCGGCGGCGAGTCCCGAGAACGGAAGCGCTGCACCGAAGCCGCCTACCTGCTCGATTTTCTGGTACACGCCGAACACGAACAGAACCGCGCCGACGAGGCCGACACCCACGAGCGTAGTTGCCGCAAGAAAAAACGAATCGGGTCCCAAAACGGCTACCGCGATGCTCATGAACGCCTGGCCGACCATTGCAAGTATTCCCCCAACGATAAACGAACCCACCAGTGCTTTAACCGAGTCCATCTGCTTCCCCCAATCGAGTGGGCTGCGGTGACCAAGGGGACTTGGACACCGCAGCGATACGAGTCCTTACGGTACGATGAGCAATTGCTGCGGCTTCTTCTCAAGCTCGCTTGCAAGCTCGGCGACGGGGCCGTAGGTGAGGCATTTTGCCTGACAATGCGCGACGCACGCAGGAAGCTTTCCCTTTTCGGTTCGCTCGCGGCACAGGTCGCACTCCTTGCTGAACAAGGGAACGTTCGCATGCTGCCAGTTCTTCTCCCCCATCTGCCACGGGCCGAGCTCGAACAGCTTCGCCCCGAAGCGGTCTGTCGGCAAACCGTGCTCCATCTGGCAGGCGACCTCGCAGGTGTGGCATCCGGAGCACCATTCGTAATCAACCAGTATTCCATAGCGGGCCATGGCTATTCCCCTTCCTCGATCTTGTAAACCTTGCACAGAAGCGTTTTGTAGTTGCAGCCGAATCCGGCTTTGCCGGGGATGTACTGGAACAGGTTGTTCACATTCAGGTCCCGTACATCGAAGAGGTTCTCGGGATCGGCCTCCGGGTACCACCAGCCGTGGTCGGTCGAGACGGTCATCTCGTTGACGATGGGCGTGACTTCGAGGCGGCGCTTGCACCGTCCGCGCGCGTTCTCGACCCAGACCCAATCCTTGTCCTCGAGGCCGAAGCGAACGGCGGTTGCCGGGTTCATCTGCACGATGGGGTCTGGGTGGACGGCGCGCAGATGGGGAACCTGGCGGTTTTCCGAATGGAACAGAGTGAAGTTGCGGGCGCCGGTTGTGAGCACGAGCGGATACTCCTCGAGCAGCTCAGGCGTGGCGGTGGGACCGGGTGTCGGCTCTTCGAAGTAGGGCAGCGGGTCGAGACCAGCGTTGTTGTAGAAGTTGCTCCACAGCTCGATGCGGCCGGACGGCGTATCGAAGCCGGGTTGTCCGTCGGCGCGAAGCAGGCCCTTTTCGTACTTGCGGTATTCGAAGGGGATGTAGGCGGGCGCGTTTTCCTGCAGCTCGTGGAAGTTCATGCCGACGCCTGCATCTTCTAGGATAAAGGAGAACATCTCGTCGACGTCGGCCCACGGCCACGCGTCGGGGTTCAGGCGCTTGCCGAGCTCGAGGTTGATCTCCATGTCCGATTTGCATTCGCCGATCTGGGTCACCTTGTTGATGACCTCGCCGCGCTGGACGCCGTCGCCCACGCGCAGGCCGTCGCGTTCAGGATAGGTGCAGGCGGGAAGCACGATATCGGCCAGCGCCATGGCGGTCGGCGTCATGAACAGGTCGGTGACGACGATGAAGTCGAGTTTCTGCCACGCGGCCATCGTGCGCTCGGTGTCGGGAGCGGTGCAGGCGAGGAAATTCGTGGTCTGTAGCCAGGCAGCCTTCATCTCGTAGGGCTTACCGGTCTCGAACGTTTTGATCATCTCGTCGGTAGACGCCACCTGGAACCCGAAGTTCAGAAGCGCGTACTTGTCGAGGCCGATGCGCTTTTTGGCGATCTCGGGGTCGAGCAGCTCGTTGCCCCAGCCGCCTGCGTAGTACAGGATGGAGGGCGGGGCGATCATGCCGCCTGGGTTGTCGATGTTGCCGGTGATCTCGAACAGCGCCGAAATGGCCTGGCAGGCGGGCAGCGCTTCTTTGGTGGTGTCGATGGCAAGGCCCCACTGCATGATGGCGTTCTCGGCGTTCGCAAAGGTGCGCGCTGCTCCGATGATCTCCTCCGCGGGTACCCAGGTGATCTCCTCGACCTTCTCAGGCGTAAACTCGGCGACGCGCTCTTTCAGCTCGTCGAAGCCGTAGCACCAGCGATCGACGAAATCGTGGTCGTAGATATCCTCGTTCATGATGACGTTGAGCATGCCCATGGCAAGTGCGGCATCGGTGCCGGGGCGCAGCTGGCAGAAGTGCTCGGCTTTGCTCGAGAGCCAGGTGCGGCGCGGGTCGACGGTGATGATCTTCGAGCCCATCTTCATGCAGTCGACGATCCAATGGCCGTAGAGGCCGTCGGAGTTCGACACGATGGGGTTGTTGCCCCAGAGCATGATGACCTCGGGAAGCTTCCAGCGCGCGTCATCGTAGCGCTGGGCGAACTGCTGCGAATAGTCGCCGAGCCAGAATGCACCGGTGGTGGCGAAACACCCGGCTACGCGGGGAAGATAGCACGACATGCCGCTCATGCCGAACAGGTAGTTGGGGCTGCCGTACGACCAGGCGAGACGCGTGATCCATGCGGCGATGTCGCGGCCTGTTCCCTGATAGAACGCCACGCGCTCGGGACCGAACTCTTCGCGGATATCGATGAACTTGGTTGCGATGGTGTCAAAGGCCTCGTCCCAGCTGATGCGCTCCCACGTGTTCTTGCCGCGGTCTTCGCGGGCTCGCTTCAGGGGGTACTTCAGGCGATCGTCGTGGTTGGTGCATTCGGGCAGGGCGAGACACCGCGGGCAGAGGCGCCCTTCGTTGAAGGGGTTCTCGGGATCGCCTTCAACCTTGACGAGCTTGTCGTTTTCGTCGGTATAGAGCAGAACGCCGCAGCCGATATGGCATCCGGGTCCCGTCCATGCGCTTCCGCGCGTAACTTTGAGACCGTCCTCCTCGTAGTGCCATGGCTTCTCATGCGCTACGAGCTCAAAGCCTTTGTCTTCCATGTTTCCACATCCTCTCGTCTTACGTGCCGTGTGCGATGCATGCGGGCGGCGACACAGTTTCGGGCTTCCGAACCGCATGCGGGCTTGGGTGCATCATGGGCGGGTAAGGTGTGCAGCGCAATCAAGCGGGGCGCGCCATTATGGGAAAAAGGGCAGAAGCAGGCTCATACCAGCGATGTGAATCGTCGGTAAGACGGGCTGTGTGAGTGTGGATAACGCCTGTTAGAATTGGTTTACGGGAAAGGCGCACTGTCCGATTGCATGCGTTCCCGACATCGGATCCGGCATCGGACGGGCTGCTTGCCGTATCGCGTGGTGCTCCGGATTGCCGAGGGGGTTCAGCCTTCGAGTGCCTGCTTGATCATGTCGACGTAGACCCGAGCGCCCTCTTCGGTCAGATGGGTTCCGTCTCCGTCGAAGTAGCTTTCCTGCCCCGCGCTCAGCGCCGACCAGTCGATGAGGTGCACGTTTTCATAGCGATCGGCCGCCGCTGCAAGGGCTGCGTTGGTGGCGTCGATCCACGATTCGGGAGCGCGTGCGGTGATGAAGTAGATCTGTCGATCTTCGCCGACCTCGGCTACGAGCTCGTCGATCTGATCATCGGTAGCTACGCCGTTGGTTCCCAGGGCGAACACGACGGTTTTTCCGACGACGCCCGCATCGTCATAAGGGTCGAATACGCTTTTTGCCGTATAGAACTGACGGCTGATCTGTGCGTCGATGAGTCCGTCGGGGAAGGCTTCTTCGAAGTAGGGAACGGTTCGAACCGAGACCGAATCACCTATCATCACCGGGTTGTATTTCTTGACGACGGGATCGGGTTTTGGCGCTTCGATCACATCGCCTACATGGCGATCGCCTATGAGGGGCATGAGCGAAACGTCGAGCCCCATCTGCTGCTTGACGAGGGAGGCGCGGCTTTTCTCGGAGCTGGTTTTCATCTCGTCAATACCCTCGACTGCCGAAGTGGGCGGCACGATCGCGATGCCGCCGATGGCCATTGCGGCAACGATTCCGCAGCTTGCGAGGGCAACGAGGTGCTTTTGCGCAAACGCCTGCAGGTTAATTTCGCCCGATCGGACGCCTTTGACGAAGGTGCCGATGGCGCCTTTCCTGATCGGGTCTTCGATGAATTTGAACGAGAAGGCGGAAACGGCGAAGATGGCGGCGAGCTGCACCAGGCAGTACAGAAGGTTGATCTCGCCTGTGGCATTGCCGGGGTTCATGAGCAGCAGCACGGGGTAATGCCACAGATACATGCCGTAGGATCGTTTGCCGATCCAAACGAGCGGCCGCGCCGAGGCGATCGACCCGAACCTGCTTCGGGGGTTCGCGATTACCGCAATGACGACGGCGGTGAGCACCGAGGCGATTACGAGGCCGCCCCAGTACAGAAACGGCGAGAACCCGTCGGTAAACGCCACCATGAGCGCAAGGCCGGAAAACGCTGCAATGCCGATGCCGTCCATGGCCATGCGGCCTTGCTTGGTAAGGCGGGCGCCTACTTTGCCCATGCGACTCGCAGGCATCTTGAACGCGAGCCATGCTCCGATGAGCAGCGAGAAAGCGCGCGTATCGGTTCCGTAGTATACGCGGCTCGGATCGGCGATGGGATTGTAGAGAAAGGCCATGGCGAGTGCGGATGCGGCGGCGAGCACGACGGCTATGCGGCGCAAGAGCGGCCGTTTGGCCCCTAGCTTGAATGCGGCGAGCAGGGCGACGGGCCATACGAGGTAGAACTGCTCCTCGATGGCGAGCGACCAGAAGTGGTTGAGCGGCGAGGGCGCGCCGAGGGCTTCGAAATACGAGAGGTCGTGGAAGATGTACCACCAGTTGCTGAAGAAAAGAAGCGCAGGCGGTATGTCGGGACGCATCTTCGTGAGCAGCTCGTGGTTGAACGCGGTACAGAGGGCGGCTACGACTATGATGACGAACACGATGGCGGGCACGAGCCTTCGAACGCGCCGCAGCCAGAAATTCTTGAGGTCGATGGTTTTCGTTTGAGCCCATTCGGTTACCAGCAGGCCGGTGATCAAGTAGCCGGAAAGGACGAAGAATACGGTGACGCCAAGCAGTCCGCCTTGGGCCCACGAGAAGTTCATGTGGTAGGCGATGACCGCGAGAACCGCGAAAGCGCGCAAGCCATCGAGAGCGGGAATGTATCGCGATTTGGAGCCAGACATGCTGCAGTTCGTCCTTGGGTCAATGGTTGTCGAAACGTTCTTGCATCAACAGGAACCGATGCATTATAGCATCGCATTGCCTTATAAGCACAGCGAACGCGCGCAGGGATCGAGCGGTTGGGTCTAGGACGGCGAACGGTTGAAGCGGTGTTTACTTCATATTGGAAAAACGCTCGACCGCTTTCGCGAAGCTTTCGATCCCATCGGCGGTCCTGTTGGGTGCGCACGCCGGCGTTGTGGCGATAGCGTTGCCCGCAGCGCCGATATCTCGAAATATTTCCATACCCCCTTGACAGCTCCCTTCCTGTCCTTATACTTATGAACAGTTGTTCATATGTTTGAAAGGTAAAGCTATGGAAACGGAGAACGAGCGCACGGCGGCTGCCGAGGAAGCATCCGCATGCGGATGCGGGGAGCCCCATGGCGAAGAGGCCCCCGAGTGCATGCCCGATGAAGAACTCCTGTACGACCTCGCCGACTTGTTCAAGGTGTTCGGCGACACTACGCGCATCAAGATTCTCTACGCGCTCATGGGCAAGGAGCTGTGCGTAGCCGATATTGCCGAGACGATCGGGGCTACGCAGAGTGCGGTATCGCACCAGCTGCGCACGCTCAAACAATCGCGGCTCGTGCGTGCGAAGCGCGATGGGAAAAACGTTATCTACTCGCTTTCCGACGATCACGTATACACGATGCTCGCCCAGGGCATGACGCATATCTGCGAATAAGGGAACAATCGGGTGGCCCGCATATCGCGAAGGCGAAACCCGGATCCTCATACTGTTACGACGAAGGGATACCGCATGCGTAAGACATTCAAGCTCCAGGACCTCGATTGTGCGAACTGCGCGGCCAAGATGGAGAACGGCATCAAGAAGATAGACGGCGTGAATGACGCCACGATGAGCTTTATGACGCAGAAGCTTGTGATCGATGCCGACGACGGTCGGTTCAACGAGATTCTCGACGAGGTCGTCAGCGTGTGCAAGAAGGTAGAGCCCGATATGGTGATCCTTCGCTAACAGGTAAGCCGCACTGCCGCAGGGATAAAAGACGAAACCTGCGGTCCATCGATTACGTTATGTTCGCCGACGGGCGCGGTCTATCCTTATGCCCGAAACCGGATAGGCGAATGAAGGGAAAGCCATGAATAAGAAGCAGAAGCGAACGCTCATCCGCATCGTTGTTGCGATCGTGCTGTTCGCTATCATATATCCGCTGCCGCTCGAAAGCTGGTTCGGGAGCCCCCTGGGGCTCTACGTCGAGTTCGCGCTCTTCCTCGTTCCGTACCTGATCGCGGGCTACGACGTGCTGTTCAAAGCGGCGCGAAACATCGGGCACGGCCAGGTGTTCGACGAGAACTTCCTCATGAGCGTGGCGACCATCGGCGCGTTCGCGCTCGTGCTGTTTCCCGATTCCGATCCGCATATGGCCGAGGGCGCTGCAGTCATGCTGTTCTATCAGGTAGGCGAGCTGTTCCAGAGCTATGCGGTCGGCAAATCGCGCAAATCGATCGCCGACATGATGGATATCGCGCCCGACTACGCCAACGTCATGCGCGACGGCGAGCTCGTACAGGTGGATCCGTACGAGGTCGCCGTGGGCGACGAGATCGTCGTGAAGCCGGGCGAGCGCGTTCCGCTCGACGGTGTGGTCGTGTCGGGCGCGTCGCAGCTCGATACCGCGGCGCTCACCGGCGAGTCGGTTCCGCGCCACGTCGAGGCGGGTGCCGAGGTCATTTCGGGGTGCGTCAACATGACGGGCCTTCTGACCGTAAAGGTGGCCAAGCCGTTCGGCGAGTCGACCGTCTCGCGCATCCTCGAACTCGTCGAGAACGCGAGCGAGAAGAAGGCTCGCACCGAGAACTTCATCACGCGGTTCGCGCGCTACTACACGCCCGCCGTCGTGATCGTGGCCGTGCTGCTTGCGGTCGTACCGCCGCTGCTGTTCGGCCAGAACTGGTCGGACTGGGTGCAGCGCGGTCTGATCTTCCTTGTGGTTTCGTGCCCCTGCGCGCTCGTTATCTCCGTGCCGCTTTCGTTCTTCGGCGGCATCGGCGGTGCGTCGAGGCTCGGCATCCTCGTGAAGGGAAGCAACTACCTCGAGGCGCTCGGCGATACCGAGACGGTCGTGTTCGATAAGACGGGGACGCTCACCGACGGTACGTTCAGCGTGGTCGCGGTTCATCCCGAAACCGACGTCGATCCCGACCTCATCCTGTCGGTAGCGGCGCACGCCGAAGCGTACTCCGACCACCCGATCGCCCTGTCGGTCAAGGAGGCCTACTCGGGACCGATCGACCGCGAGCGCATCGCTGATGTGGAGGAGAGGGGCGGTCACGGCGTACGCGCTACGATCGACGAGCGGGTCGTGCTCGTGGGCAACGACAAGCTCATGTGCGAAGGCGGTGTGGACTACCACGATTGCGAGCTGACCGGCACGATTCTGCATGTGTCGCTCGACGGCGAATACATCGGCCATATCGTAATCGCCGATGTGATCAAGGAGGATGCCGCCAAGGCCATCGCCGAGCTCCATGCGGTGGGGGTGAAGCGAACCGTCATGCTCACGGGCGATCGCAAAGAGGTGGCCGCAGCCGTGGCTGCCGAGCTCGGCATCGACGAGTACCGCGCACAGCTGTTGCCGCAGGATAAGGTGGCTGCAGTCGAGAAGCTGCTCGATGAGACGACCGGTAAGGGCAAGCTCGCGTTCGTGGGCGACGGCATCAACGACGCGCCGGTGCTCACCCGCGCCGACATCGGCATCGCGATGGGCGCGATGGGTTCCGACGCCGCAATCGAGGCTGCCGATATCGTGCTGATGGACGACCGCCCCTCGAACATCGCGAAAGCCATCCACGTTGCCCGCAAAACCATGGGCATCGTGCGTCAGAACATTGTGTTTGCCCTGGCGATCAAGTTCCTCGTATTGATCTTGGCGGCGCTTGGCATCGCGAACATGTGGCTGGCCGTGTTCGCCGATGTGGGCGTGGCGGTGCTCGCCATTCTGAACGCCATGCGCGCGATGAACGTGAAACGGGATTAAGCTGCGGCTTCACGAGAAGCGCGGCATCTAAAGCGGCCCTGATCCTTGAGGATCGGGGCCGTTGTTCTGCCGATGCGAACTAGCCGCCAGTGCGCACTTTGCGGCGGACGTCTTCGGCTATCTGCAGCGATTCCGTGCGAAGCTCATGAAGATTGAGATCTTCGAGCGCAACAGGCTGGCCGGTTTTCGGAAACGCGCATGTACCCCGCAACGTTTCGTTGCTCTCATGCACCGCAATGCCTTGAATCATGAGCCCCAGCGGCTTCGCACAGGAAATTACCGTATCGCCGTATGCGTCGATTACCGCTTGCATCTTCTCGCGATCAGAAGCGTAGAGGTGCAGGCGATAGTATGGGGTGCCGCTTGCCGCCCGCCTGCTGAACTTCGTTTCCACCAGAGCCGCACCCTCGATCTTTTCGAGAATCGACCCGGCTTGGTCGAGGTTTTCGAAAGATCGGCAGAATGCGCGCTTAACCGTTTCGAGCAGGATGGACTGGTCGGCTCTCGCGTGGCGGGCGTCGGCTTTCGGCACCCGCTTTCCGCTCGGCGAGTCTGCCTGCGCGCATCCGAGCAGCTGGGCGATTCGCTCAACCGATTCGGGGAAGAGGTGGTGCTCCTTCATACCCGCCCTTGCGGGGTGGATTACGATCTCGTCAACATGGAGCCCCTCTTGCGCCATTGCGAGCCTCAGCAGTTCTCGGCGGGCGTTGATTTCCGAGCGGGCCATCGAATCATCGATGTAGACGCCTAGGAGGTACCATCCCTTGTCTTTCGCCGCGCCCTTGCGTGGCGCGGTATCCTCCTTGAAGTACAGGCCGTTCGTGTGGCTGAGCAGGAAGTCGGCAACGTTGGGATCGTCCGACCACGTGCTGACGACGGAATTCTTGTATCGCGTATTGTTTTGGGCAATGCGAAGCAGCTTGGCCTCGTCGGGATCGAGTGCCGCGAGAAGGTTCGATATTCCTGTGGCAAGGCTTTCCATGTTTTGCCTCTCGGATCGTGTCGGCGTCGAATAGTATAGCTTACCGCATACGATGCGCTCGGGCGAACACGAAAGCGGCGGGCGCACGGTTTGTCCTTGGCGCATGCTGCTTGCTGCGGATCGACCGGCTCATCGTCAAACCGGGATCGCGGTGCCTCGGTCGAATGCGAGCAGCCGTTGGTAGCGGGCGCTGGTTTGCTCGAGGTCGGCGGGCGAACCCGAGAGTTCGAGCTTGCCGTCCTCGATGAACACGACGCGATCCATCATCGAGGTGCCCTGGAGGTGATGGGTGATCATGACGAGCGTTTTGTCCCGCGTCGTTTCGAAGAACGTTTCGAGCAAAGCGCGTTCGGTTGCGGGGTCGAGGCCGACGGTGGGCTCATCGAGGATGATAATGGGCACGTCTTGGAGCAGGACGCGGGCGAGTGCGACGCGATGGCGCTCGCCTCCCGAAAAGCGCATGCCCGCCTCGTCGACGAGTGTGTCGAGGCCTTCGGGCAGCTGCGCGACCATGTCTGCGAGTCCGACCTTGCCGAGAACCTCCCGTATTTCATCATCGGTTGCGCGGGGGTTGCCGATCTGCAGATTCTCGCGCAGCGTCCGATTGAAAAGGTAGGTCTGCTGCTGGATAACGCCGATGTAGCGCGCCATGCTGTCGCCGAATCGGGTTGTCGCCACGCCGCCGAGCGTAACGGCGCCGGCAACCGGTTCGAGATCGCCGCGTATGAGCGAGGCGAGCGTGCTCTTGCCCGAACCGCTTTTTCCGAGGATCGCAAGCCGCTCGCCGTGCGCGATGTGAAGGGTGAGGTCATCGAGTACGCGGCGATTCGTGCCGGGATAGCGAAACGTCAGGCCGTCGATCGCTATATCGAGGGGCGCTTCGGGCTCGACCGCATCGCCTTCGGTGCGGTCGCTTGCCGGAAGTTCGCCCAGCCGCTCGATCGAATCGCGATACGAACTGGCTTCGGTTGCCGCTGCCGGCAGGGGGGTGAAGGCGTCTATGAGGGGGAAGAAGCCGAGTACGAATGCAGCGATCCAGTTGGCAGCGCCGCCATGGGCTCCGCCGAACATGTTTGCCGACCATACGAGCAGCATAACGGCGACCAGCGCGAACACTGCGCTCGTGAGAAGGTCGCGCCTGCGAGAGAAGCGTTCCGTCGATGCATCGATGTTCCTCATAGCGCGCTCGGTTGCTTTGTATCGGGCGAGGTACTCGTCGCCGCGATGCGAGAAGATCCAATCGGAGACGCCGAGCACGTTATCGGTGAGTTCGCTGTACAGTTCGTTCTTCATCGCTTTGCGCTTGGCGTTGCGTGCGCCGTTGACGAGCGCCGAGACGAGGGGTGCGAGAAACACGACCACGCCGAGGACGAGCAGCATCGCGAGGGCAAACCAGACCGAGAAGAACCCGAGGCCGATAACGATGGCGAAGTAGAGCAGCCAGGCCACGATCGTGGGGAAGACCGTGCGTAAGTACAGGTTCTGGATATGCCCGATATCTTCGGCGAGCAGCCCGAGGATATCGCCGGTTCTGCGGGATCGCTTGAAGGCTATCGCATCGCCTTCAAGCGCCTCGTAGAGCTTCAAGCGCAGACCCGACGTCATTCGGAGCACCCAATCATGGCTTGTGAGGCGCTCGAAGTATTGGAAGATCGGCTTTCCGATGCCGAATACGCGCACGAAGATGACGGGGAGGTGGATCATGAGGATGTTCCCCGGCATTTCGGCTGCACGGCTGATCAAATAGCCGGAGGTGAACATGAGGGCGCCTGCGAACACGAACGTAGCCAAGCCGAGTACAAGGGCGAGCACGAGGGCGCGACGATACTGCTTGAAGAACGGCTTGACCCAGCGATCGGCCTTGACGGTTGTCTTCCAGCTGCTCATCGGACCTCCGACCATTCCGTCAGCGCGGCAAGGGCGGCGAAGCTCTCGTTGCTCGCGCTTAAATCGGCAAGCGCTCCCTGCCCCGCGATGCGTCCGCGGTCCATGACGATGACCTCGTCCATGTCGTGCATCCAGTGCAGACGATGCGTAGCGAAGAAGACGAGCCTTCCTTCCATGAGCGGAAGCATCTTCTCTTTCAGCTCCATTTCCGTTTCGATGTCGAGGTGGGCGGTGGGCTCGTCGAAGAGCAGGATCCGCCGAGAACCGTCGAGGAAGGCGCGGGCGAGTGCGATCCGCTGCGCCTGGCCGCCGGAAAGCGGACGGGCCCCCTCGCCTATGATGGTTTCAAGGCCGTCGGGCAGTTCGTCGACGAGGCTGTCGAGCCCGACGATCTCGACGGCGCGCACGATATCCTCGGCGCATGCGCTCGGATGGTAGAACGCGATGTTGTCGCGCAGCGAGGCATGGAAAATATAGGGGTCCTGGGGAATGTAGATGACCTGTTTCTGCCAATCGGACTGCCCGAGATCGGGAAGGGCGGTGCCGTCGATCGAAACAGAGCCCTCGTTCGGCGCACAGAAGCCTCCGAGCAGGCTGATGAGCGTGCTTTTTCCCGCTCCGCTCGCTCCGACGATGCCGTACTTCTTCAAGCCGCTTGCCGTGAAAGAAATGCGGTCGAGCGTCGGCTGATCGGCGTATGCGAATCCGACGCCTTCGAGCGTGAGCCGCGATTCGTCCGACCAGGGTGAAATCGGTGTTTCGCTCGGTGTTCCGTCGGGCGAATCGATAAGGCTGCGAATGGATGAGAGGGCGTTCTTCCCATCGAGGGATGCGTGGTAGTCGGAGGCGAAGTTCCTGATGGGTCTGAAGTATTCGGGCGCAAGCACGAGGATGGCGAGCGCGGGGAACAGCACGAGCGTTCCGTCCAAAAGCCGCATGCCGAGCATGAAGGCAACCGCCGCGATCGAAAGCGTGGAGAACAGGTCGAGGACGAAGCTCGAGAGCGTAGCCACGCCGAGCGTCTTCATCGTGGCGATTCTGAACCGCTCGCTCACCTCGAAGATGGTCGTGCCGTAGCCTTTGCTCGCGCCGAAGAGTTTGAGGGTGTCGATTCCGCGCAGCGTATCGATGAAGTGGTTGGACATGATCTGGAAGGTGCGGTGCTGCTTCGAGGCCTTCTCCTTGGCGGTGCGACCGAGTATGGCCATGTAGAGGACGATGAACGGGAATGCGATGAGCATGATGAGTGCCGAGACCCAATCGAGGGGGAATGCGACGACGAGCAGGATGATCGGGATGACGAGCAACGCGCACATCTTGGGTAGGATGAGGCGAAAATACGTTTCGACTTGGTCGACGCCTTCGAGCACGGCTGCCGTAACACTGCCGGTGCCGTTTTCCTGCACGAGGCGCGCTTTCGAGGTGAACACTTTGTGCAGCAGTTCCGATCGGAGCGCGTCGGCGCGCTCGTAGGCGTAGCGATCCATGAAGCCGTCCTGAGCGTAGGCAACGCCCTGTTTGCCGATGAAGCACGCGAAAAAGAGGGCGATCCAGGCGAGCTGGTCGCCGAGGGCACCTCCGTACCAGAGGTTCGCGATGGCGCGTGCGAGCGACCAGGCTTCTCCGATGACGCACAGCGCTTGGCAGGCGGCGAATGCGCACAGTACGCCGAGGACCCGTTTGATCCCCGGCAAAGCGAAGACGGATTTGTCTAACATCGATTGCACTACCGTATGGTCCCTCGGTTGCTGTCGCAGGTGTTCTGGTTCATCCCGAAAGCAGAGTGTAGCACGCATGCCCCCTTTGTCGCTCGTTGACATCCTGCTGTAACCAATAATGATATAAATATAGTAGCATTTAATTTGAAAAGGCGCCACATGATGGAAGGCATGCAGGAACATCGTGTGCGAATCCGAGTTGCAAGCTCATGGTTTACATATGAGAACAGATGTTCTATATTGATAAGACGATAAGCCGGAACCCGCCAAAACATCGGACCATTTCCTCGCTGTGCGATCGGCTGGTGTTTTGGGCGAGTTCCGACAAGGAAAGGGATGTCCCATGGAACTCGATCTCAAAGATTTTGCAGAAACCGTCAAAGCCGAAGAGGTGATGTATTTGGCGACGGCGGCGGGCGATAGGGTGTCGGTCCGTCCGGTTAGCCCGCTTTTGCTCGATGAGAAGACCGTCTGCTTCTACACCAGCAAAGATGCACTCAAGTATGCTCAGATGAAAGAGAATCCCCATGTCGGATTCGTCGTCGGCGCGGTTGGCCGCTATCAGGGGGAGGGCACGGTGCGATTCCTCGGAAGCGTCTTCGCCGAAGAGAACGCTGCTCTTGCGAACGCATATAAAGCGAAATACCAAGGAGCCTTCGAGGAGGCGGCACCCGGCGAGGTGATGGAGTCAAACGAGTTCCTGGTCATCGATCTGGGCTTGCTGAGGGGCTGGATATTCGACAAGGAAAACCCCGAAGTACCGATCGGGCAGGGCGAAATCGCGTTCTGAGAGCCGTGATCCCCGCCTGCTCGCGATCCCCGGCTTTTCTCGGCTTCGAACTCGTCTTGTCGCGAACCGCTCTTTTCCAGGCGTAAGGGTTCGGGGCGCGAAGGCCTCGTCGTCTACTGCTTTACGAGCAGGGGAACGGCGAGGCTTATAAGCAGAAAGATGGCGAGGATGACGAGCAATACCGCGGTTGCCTTGCGGTTGAGCTTGACGTCTTCGGCCTTCAGGGCGTTTTCGGCTATGAGCTCGTTCTCGGCAACGCGTCGTTCCCGGCCCATCTTTACGAACATCCAAACGAGGTAGGCGACCAGCGCTGCCGCGAAAACTCCGCAGAGAACGCCGCCGGCTGCGTACACCGCTTCGTTGTTGAGGTAGCTGCCGAGCCCGAGCAGGGGAATGGCTGCAGTCATGGCGCAGCATATGATCATTGCGACCGATACGCGCTTGCCGAGCGTGCGCTGCTCGGGGCTGTTGTACTCCTCATCGGTTACGAAATTATTGCCGGCAATGGAGCGCAGCCATTGGCCGTGCCAGTACTTCCACGCCAAGAGCGCAAACAGGGCGAAGAGCGCGAGGGACAACGCGAGCCCTATGGCGAATGCACCGAGGTCGCCGACGTGTTTCATAGCTCACTTCCTGTCTTGCGCGGTCGGGGTCGCCCGACCCAGATCATCAATACCTTAGCATTGCTAAATATACCCGAATCACTGTTAATTGGCAAGGCGAACGCACGATGTCGAGTTGCGTTATCCATCCGAGGGGCTTCTTGGGCGTTCGGCGGGCGCTCTGTCCCGAAGCGACGGGGATCGTCTGCCGTAAGCGCATGGATGTTCTAGGGGTAGGGAAAACCGTGCGACAGAGCGAGTTTACAGATCCACCTCGCGCACGTAGTCTACCCCTGTTCGTTCGCAGAGGCTGACGAGCCCCCGATCAGCCGTGAAGAGAGTCGCTGCACGACGTCTGGCCAACGTCAGATACAGCAGGTCGTATACCGAATGGTCGAGGCGTGCCGCTTCGAGAAACGCCTCATCGATGTTCTCTTCCAAGGGGATCGTCTCGTCGACGAGAGCGAGCGCTTTGGTGGCGTAGCCTCGTGCGGCGTTGTGATCGAGGAGGCCGGCGTGAACGTACTTCCAAAACGCATTGCGTACTTCAACGGTAAAAAGCGCGCTTGTGACGACTTTTTCCCGCTCAAGCATGAGGGCCCTGAAACCAGATCCAAGCGATGTGCCGCGTGCTATTTCGACGGCGGCGCTGCAATCGAGCACGATCATAGGGCGCTGCTCCGCTTCGGCTCGACGGCGGCCATGCGCTCCTCGCGCATCTCGCGTACCAGGTTGGCTGAATCGGGGAACCCTTTAGGTACGTTTAGCAAGGGGAGCTCATCCATTTCGTCGAACAGCGCCTTGCGATACGCGATGCGCTCGGCCCATGGGTCGATATTGGCTGCCTCGGCTTGCTCGTCGAATATCGCAACAACAGATTCTAGCGGGTCGGACTGCTTTCTTTTGCGCATGCTCAGATAAGCCCTCATAACGTGTACGGTCTGCTGGGAGATGCTCCTGTCGTCAGCGGCAGCGCATGCCCGCAGGTCATCGTAGAGGTCTTCGGGAAAATCCCGAACTTGCAAGGCTGGCATAGGCACCTCCTTCATATTACATACTTTTTCATGAAGTATACATGCAGGATGGAAAGAGAGCAAGAGGATCGGGATTCTGGTCCAGTAACTTCGGTGGGCTTCGGTAGATAACGGCTATCGGCGGTCCTCTTCACGTGGAGGTTTCAGAGGCAATCTGGTTTACGGATTCGTCCAGTGCGAAGCGATCGGGGCGATGAATCTCGGCGCGCGCGAAAGGCGGGGTGCGGTGGAGATTGTCGGATCACTTGACGATGCAACGATGGCCGAAGTGATGGCTCGCGTTCTCGTCGTGATCGGCGCCGAGGCGGTCTAGCTTTCGGGTTCGCTGTAAGCTACTGTCGGCAGCGCCTGTTCGGAGACCCTGAGGCATCGGATCGTCGATGGTTGTGTGGGGCACGTCGGCGATGCTCCCAACATAGGGAAGCCATTCTATGTCCGCCAACCGCCGCTGTGCGATGGATTTCGGAGTCCCCTTCCGAATCCGAGACACGTTTCCCCTGATCAAAATTTTCCGAGCTGGATTATCAATAAAAAAACGTCGCACAGAGGCGGTTGGCGGACGTTGCATCGCGTGTTCCCTGCCGAATCGCTGCCGACATTGTCTCTGTTTGGGGCTTTGAATCGCCAGTTGCCGTCGGGGCCGCTCGGGGCCGGTAAACGGTGATTGCCGGTGGATGGGTCGGGCAGATCTTCCCTTTGCCTTCTCGAGCACATGCTTCCGTTTTGTAACTTGACAATACCCCTTGGGGGTATATACTTGCACGGAACGAACATACCCCTATGGGGCATATGAGCCCCGAGCGAGTCTTTCCACATAAGGACTGAACATGAACAAAACCAGACAAGGCGAAAAGGTATTCGAAGCCAACAGCGCTCCAGCGAACGACGGAGCAGGTGCTGCCCTTGACGCACCTGCCGGCAACGAAGCTGCGGCCGCTGCCTGCTGCCACCACAAGGACACACCCCGCAGCGCCGAATTCCAGGCCGATCTGCAAAAGCGGCTAAATCGTGCGATAGGTCAGCTCAACGGTGTGAAAGGGATGCTCGACGACAACCGTTACTGCGGCGATGTCCTCGTGCAGCTCGCCGCCGCCGAAAGCGCCATCCGAAGCGTTTCGGGAAAGCTGTTGCAGGATCATCTTGAAACCTGCGTTGTCGAGCAGATTCGACAGGGCAACGACGAGGTGGTCGGCGAAGTGATGCAGCTGATGAAGCGGTTCTCGCGTTTGTGATTTCCCGATCTCGGCGCAACGCTGCGCCGATTGCGAAGCAAGGAGCTATCCTATGAAACAGACATTCGACGTGACGGGCATGACGTGCGCAGCCTGTTCGGCGCGCGTCGAGAAGACGGCGAATGCGGTTCCCGGCGTCGAAAAGGCCACGGTGAACCTGCTTAAAAACTCGATGGAGGTCGACTATGACGGCGCGCCCGACACACTCGCCTCCATCAGCGCGGCCATCGACAAAGCGGGCTACGGCGCCGCACCGCGCCCGAGCGCTTCGTCGGGCGGCGGCGCGCGGCCCGCTCGAGGAGCCGCCAGCCCGGTGAACGCGGCGGCTGAGGAGGCAAAGACGGTCAAGATGCGCCTTATCGTCTCGTTCATCTTCACCATACCGTTGTTCTACCTGTCGATGGGCCATATGTTCGGCTGGCCGCTGCCGAGCGTCTTCCTCGGTGACGAGAACGTGCTCATCTTCGCATTCACCCAGTTCCTGTTGCTGCTTCCCGTTATTTTCGTCAACTTCAAGTTCTTCCGTGGGGGCTTCAAATCGCTGTTCCACGGCTCTCCCAACATGGATTCGCTCATCGCGCTCGGATCGACCGCTGCGACGGTGTACGGCATCTACGCGATCTACAAGATCGGGTACGCCCTCGGCTGGGGCGACATGCACCTGGCTCATGCGACGGCCATGGATCTGTACTTCGAATCGGCAGCCATGATCCTCACGCTCATCACGCTCGGCAAGTACTTCGAGGCGCGGGCGAAGGGCAAGACGACCGATGCCATCTCCAAGCTCATGGATCTCTCGCCCAAAACCGCAACGCGGCTCGTTGACGGTACCGAAGAAATCGTTCCTGCCGAAAGCGTGCGGGCGGGCGACATCCTCGTGGTCAAGGCGGGGGAGGGCGTTCCCGCCGACGGCGTGCTCGTCGAAGGCGGGGGAACGCTCGACGAATCGGTGATCACCGGCGAAAGCGTGCCGGTCGAGAAGGGGCCGGGCGATCCGGTTACCGGGGCGACGGTCAACCGCTCGGGGTGGTTCACCATGCGCGCCGAGAAGGTCGGCGAAGAGACGGCGCTTGCGAACATCATTCGGCTCGTTGACGAAGCTACGAGCTCGAAGGCCCCGATCGAGAAAATGGCCGACAGGATATCGGGCGTGTTCGTACCTGTGGTTATCGTCATCGCCGTTATCACGTTCGTTGTCTGGATGGCGATCGGGGGCACGCTCGAAACGGCGCTCTCGCACGCCGTCACCGTGCTCGTCATCTCATGTCCCTGCGCGCTCGGCCTTGCCACGCCGACGGCCATCATGGTGGGCACCGGTCGCGGGGCGGCGAGCGGCATCCTTGTGAAATCGGCAGAGGCGCTCGAGACGGCGCACGGCATCTCCACCGTCATGCTCGACAAGACCGGCACCATCACCCAGGGCAAGCCCGAGGTCACGGACGTGATCGAGGCGGGCGGTGCGGCTGTTGACGGCTCGGACGGGGGCGTCGCTTCGACGGGTGCGCAGCCAGGTGACGCGCGCGCGTTCATCGCGTTCGCTGCCGGCATCGAGAAGCGTTCCGAGCACCCGCTTGCCCAGGCGATCGTGAGCTACGCCGAGGCGCAGGGTGTCGAAGGCGCTGCGGTCGGGGACTTCTCCCAGATTCCCGGCGAGGGTATTTCCGCGACGGTCGATGGCGAAGCTTGTTTTGCCGGAAACCTCCGCATGATGGAGGCGCACGGCATCGACGCTTCCGCTTTTACCGACAGGGCCCGCTCGCTTGCCGACGACGGCAAGACGGTGCTCTACTTCGCCCGCGCAGGACGGCTCGTCGGCCTGATCGCAGTCGCCGACGTGGTAAAGCCCACGAGCAAGCTCGCGATCGACGAGCTGCGGCACATGGGCATCTCGACTGTCATGCTGACCGGTGATAACGAGCGCACCGCTGCCGCCATCCAGCGCCGCGTCGGCGTGGACACGGTGATCGCCGGGGTGCTGCCGCAGGACAAGGAGAAGATGGTACGCGATCTGGCGGCCCAGGGAACGGTTGCCATGGTGGGCGACGGCATCAACGACGCCCCGGCGCTCGCGCGCGCCGACGTGGGCATCGCGATCGGGGCGGGCACCGATATCGCCATCGAGAGCGCCGACATCGTGCTCATGCACAGCGATCTTGCCGATGTGCCGGCTGCTATCGGCCTTTCGCGGGCGACCATGCGCAACATCAAGCAGAACCTGTTCTGGGCGCTGTTCTACAACGCCATCTGCATCCCGATCGCGGCGGGCGTGCTCGCGGGCATCGGCATCAACCTCAACCCGATGATCGCCGCTGCTGCGATGAGCCTGAGTTCGGTATGCGTGGTATCCAATGCGCTCAGGCTGCGTCGATGGAAGCCCGCGCTTTCGGCGGGAACCGCCGATGAAGTAGGCGCGGGGGATAAAGGCGCTCACGGTCGACAGGCGAGTACCGATGCGATTGCCGGCCATGTTCCCGGCGAAGCGGCGCGAGCGACGGACGGGGACGCCGCCCAACGGCTGGATGCAGCCGAAACGGAAGCAGTCCGGATTGCTGGAAACGATACGGAACCGAACGGAAAGGACGCCACCATGGAAAAGACGCTCGATGTTGAAGGAATGATGTGCGCGCATTGCGTTGCGCACGTGAAGAAGGCGCTCGAGGGAATCGACGGCGTCGAGGAGGCTGTGGTCGATCTCGATGCGGGCGAGGCCACGGCGAAGCTTTCCGCCGACGTGGCCGACCAAACGCTCATCGACGCGGTGGTCGATGCGGGTTACGAGGCGAAGATCGCAAGCTAGGTACGATTGGGCGGGGGCGGATCGTACGCGGGACGGCGGGCCGCATGCCGTATGGGCAATCCTCGGCATTCGGCCTGCTGCGCGCCCTTACGACCCATCGGGATCCTCGCGGTTTTGTGCCTGCTCTATGGCATCGAGGATGATGCGGTTCGGGGCCCTGCCGTGGAAATAGTCGGGCTCGCGGACCATCTTCCGACGCTCTGCGAACAGCGTTACGAGGTCGTATCCGGCGTGGGCTATGGCCACGAGAAGCAGGCTTCCCGTGGCGAGGTAGGCGACGTTCAGCAGAACGGCGAGCGCGAGGGTGAGCGCGCTCGACCAGAAGTCGCGATAGCGAACGTGCGCGATCCAGAACACGAACGACGAAACGAACACGGCAATGATCGCCGCAAGCAGCGGCGGTACGAAAAGGGAGAAGCCGTACAGCAGCAAGCCGAGTAAAACGAAGCGGAACAGCAGCTCCTCGGTGAAGCCGGTCAGCACCATGAGGACGACGATGGCGCTTGCGGATAGGCGGGGCATCTCGCCGTTTACGCCCTGACGTGTCGCCAGGATCGCTTTTCTTCCCGATGCGCTGCGGAGCGCCCAGCGCTCGCATGCCCACGCGAGCGCGAGAAGCACAAGGGCGAGCGCGGCGCCGGCGACGGCTGCTTGTGCAGGGCTTTCGGTCAGCGAAGAGACGATACTTCGTATCCATGCGGAGCCAAATACCGTTTGCGCCCAATCACCCGAGGTCAACCCGGTGAGCGCGATGGTACCCGCGAAACCGATCAGCAGCAGAAGACCCTGGGAGAGGGCTATGTTCGCCACGAGGTGGCGTTCTTCGTTTTCATCGAGCGGATAGCGATCCCGAGCGTTCACCGCCGCCTCCTTTGATTCGAGGCCTTCAAATCATCGTAGCGCTGAGGCGTGCTTAAGAGGTGACGATTTGGGCAAGTCCACAGCGATTCCGTCGGAGGCGGGAGCGCGCCGCTGTATGATTGCCGATGCCTGCTCGGCGGCGATCTGGGCGTTTCGGCGATCCGGTGCAATCGACTGATATCCCGAGCGATATCGGAGATTCGCTTCGATTGGCATTCGCCTGGAACCCTGAGATGTCAGGCCCCATCGGCTGCTTGCCTTACCGCGCCGACGAGCGATGACGAACGACTTAGTTTTTTTGCCAGAGTCTTTGCTTGCTTCGATGTCCGCGAACCGCCCCTGTGCGACGTTTTTCGGCTGAATGGGGCAACCTTGAATTCTGCGACCTGCGATTATGCAAGCAAGTTCGAGTAAAATGTGCGGTTCGGCGTCGCACGAGGGGCTTTCGCGGACATTGAAGCGTCGTGATGCAATGCAATCTTGCACATCCTCGCGTGGGTACCGCCGTGGCGGTATAATTGTCCTGGTTTCGGAATGCTTGTGCGGTGTGCAAGGTGCATCCGTCGCCAAAGGGGCGTGAGAGGCGATTCCAGGAAGGCGGCTGGCTATTCCTCGCCCGTATCGTCGACATGTTCAAGGATGTCGCCAGGTTGGCATTTCAGCTCGGTGCAGATGGCGTCGAGCGTTTTGAATCGCACGCCGCTCACTTTGCCGTTTTTGAGTTTGGAGAGGTTGCCGTCGGCGATGCCCACCTTTTCGGCCAGATCCCCGAGCGAAATCTTGCGGTCCGCCATCACGCGGTCGAGACGTAAGATAATAGCCATGGCAAGCCCTAAATGATCTCGTAGTTTTCGTCTTGGACGAGGTAGCCGTACTCGAAGATCTGCCCGAGGCAGAACACCACGAACGCGAGAGCGAGAGCCATGATGCTGTTCTCGTCGAAAATGACGA
Source organism: Raoultibacter timonensis (assembly GCF_022845715.1). NCBI lineage: Bacteria > Bacillati > Actinomycetota > Coriobacteriia > Eggerthellales > Eggerthellaceae > Raoultibacter > Raoultibacter timonensis. The sequence goes on along the minus strand of NZ_AP025564.1, from coordinate 3,212,149 downwards.
AGGATATCGTGCCCGTTGCACCGCTGATGACGGCATAGCCGATCCATTGGGGCACCACGAGGGCAACGAACAGCAGTGCTGCGGCGATTTTGATTCTGCCGGGCAGCTCCTTGAAGAACGGGGTCTCTTCTTTGCCGATGCGAAAGAATATGAGTGCCGCGTATACGAGCAGAGCTGAGACGAGCGCGTATCGCAGGAGCCATACGCCTGCATTGACCTGGGCGCGAATATCGAATCCCGATTTTCCGATGATCCAGTTCCAGCCTCCCCAGAGAACCGCGCAAGTGCAGATCGCCGCAATGCACAGCAGGATGACTGCGATTGCCGTACTCGTTCTTTCGATCCTCGCCTTTACCTCGTTCATGCTGCCTCCTTCTGCTCGATGGCCGTATCGTATCATGAAGCATGATGAAAAACAGCAAGAATATGACGTTTTACGTCATATCTATGCGTATGTTTTGATTGGCTGGGCGTAATCGCGAAACGCTGCTTGCCGAAGAAGTCGTTTATTTCATCGAGAATCGATCGCGATTGCGGTCTAGCAGCCGGTTCGCCTTGAAGGAAGGGCGTATAGCTCAATCCCATCAGGCTTTATGTGCGTGTCTCCAAAATTCAAACGGTACCTGTAAAAAATATCTTGATTTCCAACAGGTACCCGTCTATTATGATGGGCATACTACAAACGGTACCTGTTAGAAATGTAAGGAGACCTATCATGGAGGCAACGACGAATGCGAATATAAACCTCTACGAAAAGCTCGCAACGCTTCAGCACCTGCTGATGCGGCAGCGGTTCGCCCGCAAGGGCGCAGGACCGGTCGCCGATCCCATGCGCGGCCAAGGCAGAATCCTCGCCCTCCTGAAAATAAAGGACGGCGTGAGCACCAAGGACATGTCGAGCGTGCTCGGCATCCGCACTTCTTCGCTCAACGAGCTTCTTTCCAAGCTCGAGGCAAAAGAATACGTTGTGCGCGAGCAATCGGAAGAAGACAAGCGCGTAATGGTGGTTAAGCTCACCGACAAGGGACGCGACGTCGAACAGCCCGCCGTCGGAGCGGCGACGGCCGATATGTTCGACTGTTTGACCGACGAGGAGAAGAAGGCTTTCGGCGAATGCCTCGATAAGATGATCGCGCACTTGGGCGCCGAGGTGAGCGAGCAGAGCGACGAGGATTTCGATGCCATGCTCCGCAAGCGCGAGAAGGCTTTCAAGAAGTTCTTCGGCGAAGGCCATCGATTCGACGGCCCCGAGGGGTTTCCGCCATTCGGCGCGTTCGGCCCGCGTGGCTGCTGCGATGGGTTCGATCCGCGTGACGAGGGCCGTCGCGGACATGGCCGCCGCTCGGAAGGTCGCGAGAGGGATTGAGCTTGCGGGTAGTAATCGGTAGCGGCGCTGGGCATTTCGATTAAGCGAGGTAACTTCATGGATATGGCGGAGAATTTGGGCAAGAGCGCGGGTGTGGGCGAGAGCTATGCCGACTTGCATGAGGAGGATGGATTCGCACGCGAGATGCGGGAGCTGGCGCTGAGTCTCGTCATGCAGGTGCCGTCTCGACCGCGAGCGGTATATGCGACACCGAACGACGAAGGTCTTGCAGTTGGCGACTCGATTACCATCAGGCTGGCTGATCAAAGCGATATTGAGACCATTTGCGCATTGCGCTGCGCTCAATCGGTCGAATACTGGGAGGTGGCGCCTTCAGACGATGCGTACCGCCTGTTCTGCACCCAAACGGAAGCGTACGTGCGCCGCAACCTCAACACGCATGTGTATTTTGCCCTTGTCGAATACGATGGCAGCGTCGTATCGATGTCGGGCCTCGAAGTGGTGGATCGGATGCCCGCCATCGCAATGCAAGGGGGCGCCGAGCGTGCTGCAACGATCGTATCGTGCTATACGCTCCCCCCGCATCGCGGCAGGGGGTACATGGGCCAAATGCTTTCAACGTGGACAGCCATTGCTCCTATGATCGGGGTGGATGCGATATACCTCGAGAGCCGCAATCCGTCGATGCAGCTGCTTGCGCTCGACGAAGGCTACGAGTATGTATCCGAGAAATATCGAATCGACCTGAGGTCGCTCGATAGCGCACCGAACCCCGTTCAGCTCGAAGTGCTCGAATCGAGGCACATGCCCGAGCAGCTGCCCGCAAGCTAGCCGCAACGCGCAGCCGAGGGGACCGTAGGCGGAAGTCGATCGATGCTGGCGGCGCTCGTCAACCCCCGCACCGTCGCCTTCGGGCACGGTTGAGTTTCGATGGGAGGTGCATCTCCCATCGAAACCGGCGGCTTGTGAACATGCGCTCCAAGAGCAAGAGGCCGCTCGTGTTGGCGGCCTCCTATGCTTTCGGAATGCTGGGAGGCTTGGGAGCACCGGGCGCTTTCGGTGCTTTGGGTGCGCCGCTCGTCTGCGGGGCTGCGGGCGGTTTGAGCGTTCCTTCTCCCGCAGCGCTTGGGGCGATCGATGAAAGATCGGACCCGCATCCCGAGCACGTTTCAGGAAAAGGCATTCCTGGAATAACGGGAATGATTTTGCCGCATTGCGGGCATTCTTTGGGTCCTGAGATATCAGCTGGTCTGAAGCACATGGCGATTCCTTTCTGCGCGGATGGATGAGGCGCTACGGTCGCAAGTATATGAATCAATATGCCGATCGCACATGGCAAAACCTCCAAAATCGTTCGTTTGATTTTGGAGGTTTTACTCTGCCACCTGCTCAATTCGCTGGTTGGAGCGACGCGCGTAAGGCGGTTCGAAAAAGCTCTAAAAATCGGCACCTACTTTTGTGAACTCTTCCATGTTCGACCTCATTTTTCTTGGATAGACTGCGCCCAACGGAGCTCTTTTTGGGACGGGGACAAAGCGTCGAATGGGTCGTATTCGAGCGCGCAACCGAGCTCTATCGGGGGCACCGTATGCATTCGGCATAAGCGGACGAGAGAGGAAGGTGGGGTTATGGAGCTTTTCGAAAAAAAGTTTGACCCTGAACTCTACAAGACTGATTTTCATTGGAAGGAGGGGGACTACGACGTTTACCGCGTGTGCCATTGGTCGGCACCGGGCTGCCACAACTCATGCGGCATTCTTCTGTATGTCAAGGATGGAAAGCTGGATCGGGTGGAAGGCGACCCGAATCAACCGTATAACAGAGGTCGCTTATGCATGCGCTGCCTTAACCTCCCCGAGGCGTGCAACGAGCTGCTCGATCGCCTGAAGTGGCCCGTGAAGCGGGTAGGCGAGCGCGGTGAAAACAAATGGGAGCGCATCAGCTGGGATGAGGCGTACGACATCATCGTCGAAAACGTTCAGCGCATTCAGAAGGAATGGGGCGCTGAAGCGATTTGCGGCATGATCGGTACCGGTCGAAACGTCTGCTGGCAAAACCCGCTGATTTGCTATGCGGGCTTCGGAACGCCCAATATGAGCTTTGGCTTCCTTTCCGGCGATTGCTGCATGGTTCCCCGCACGTCGCTGTCGTTCTGCGTGTGCGGAGATCTTCCTGTTGTGGACGCATCGCAGTTTAACGAGGAGCGCTGGGATCATCCCGAGTACGAATACCCTGAGGTTGTTCTCGTCTGGGGTAACGATGTGATCAAGTCGAACGGCGACGGCTTCCTCGGTCACTGGATCGTCGATATGATGACCCAAGCCAAGACGAAGCTCATCGTCGTCGATCCCGACCTTACCTGGTTGGCGTCTCGCGCTGACGTTTGGATTCAACCCAGGCCGGGTGTCGATTCCGCTATTGCCATGGCCATGACCAACGTGATCATTCAAGAAGATCTATACGATCATGATTTTGTAGAAAATTGGACGTATGGTTTTGAACAGCTGGCCGAAAGGGTCAAGGATATGACTCCTGAGAAGGCGGCTGAAATCGCTTGGGTCGATGCGGAGGATATCCGAAAAGCAGCTCGGATGTTTGCGGCGGCGAAGCCTGGCGCTCTCCAATGGGGATTGACCACCGACATGCGCGTTAACGGTATTTCCGAAGCGCATTGCCTCATGTCCCTGAACGCCATTTGCGGCAATGTCGACCAAGCCGGTGGCAACTACCTTGCCCGTGAAGCGTACAGCATGAACCTCGCCTATCTGTGCGGTTATTTCGAGAATCTCGACGTTGACATGCGCGCTAAACGCCTCGGCAACGATATCTCGCCCATGCATCAGTTCGGATTGAGCTCAACGGCTGCTTCGGACGTTGTGCTTCAGGCCATCGAATGCGGCGATCCGTATCCGGTGAAGATGCTGTGGTTCCAGGGCTGCAACTCGATTGCAAACATGGCTGCAGAAGCACCGCGCGTATACGATGCTATCAAGACAACCGAATTCAACGTCGTTGTCGACTACTGTATTACCCCGACGGCGGTTGCCTGCGCGGATATCGTGCTGCCGTGCGCTATGAGCCCCGAGCGCAACCAGCTCCGTACGTGGTGGACTCCGCTGCGCCAGTCGACGAGGGTTGTCGAGTACTACGAATCGAAGACCGATGAACAGATCATTCTTGAGCTCGGAAAACGCTTGAACCCCGATGCCTGGCCGTATGAGACCGATGTCGATCTGCTCAACGCCCGTCTCAAAGAGGGCGGTGTGCCCGAGGATTTCGCCGGATTGCAGGAGATGGTGTACGACTGGGAGCCGCTTCAGTACCATCGCTACGAAAAGGGCCTCCTGCGCCCCGACGGACAGCCTGGATTCAATACGCCGACAGGTATGATAGAGCTGTACTGCACGACTCTCGAGGCGTTCGGAAACGATCCGCTTCCCAGTTACGAAGAGCCGCCCGAGGGCCCGTTGAGCACCCCGAAACGGTTTGAAGAGTATCCGATCGTTCTCACGACGGGGCATCGTTCGTTCGAATTCTTCCATTCGGAGCATCGCAACCAGAAAACCATGCGCGAGTTCCATCCTGAGCCGCGGGTGCGCATCCACCCCGAAACCGCTGAGAAATACGGTATCGAAGACGGACAATGGGTTTGGATCGAGAATCAGCGCGGTCGCTGCCGTCAGATCGCCTGGGTGACCGAGGGCATGAAGCCCGATTGCGCAAGCGCCGAGCACGGTTGGTGGTTCCCCGAAACCGACGGCGCTGAACCCCATCTGTTCGGTGTGTTCGATTCCAACATCAACAACCTTACCTCGATGATGGTTGTCGGTGAGACGGGCTACGGCGCACCGTACAAGGGGTTGCTGTGCAAGATATACCCCTGCACCGAAGAAAATAGCAGAATCATGCCATCCGAGCAGGTCACCCGCCTCGGTGGTTGGGAGTACGACCGCGTTGAGAAGTTGGCTATGGGAGGTCATCAGTATGAGTAACAACTACGGACTTTTCATCAATTACGAGTATTGCACCGGCTGCCATACGTGTGAAGTTGCATGCAAGAAGGCGCTGAACCTTCCCGAAGGACAGCACGGGATCGTGCTCTGCGAGGATGGGCCTCGCAAGAATCTCAATGGCCAGTGGGAGCTTACCTACCTTCCGCTTCCTACCCATCTATGCGATTTCTGTGCCGATCGGGTAAGCGAAGGTCGCCTACCCAGCTGCGTGCATCATTGCCAGTCGGGGATTATGGTCTACGACACTTTGGATAACCTGGCAAAGCTGGCAGCAGAACATCCGCGCAGCGTCGTCTTCAGCTCTCAGCAATAAGCGAGAGTGAAGCGCCGTTGCGGCGGATCGCGTATCCGATTTCTATAGAAGGGAGATCGAAATGACTGAAAGGGAGCCTTTCCCAACGTTGGTTGTAAACGAAGTATGGGCTCGATGCGGCGGCTGCTGCGAATGCGAAGACGTATCTCACGGGCATGAGGGCGCCTGCGGGCAGCGGTGCATTCTCCCCATGCAGGGAGGCCCGAATATCGGTGGCTGGGAGGCTGTTGCTCGGGATCCCGATGGGCCTCTGACGGCCGAGAACTGCATGATCGTCTGTGCTCCGTGCTTTAAAAAGATGCGCGAGTCGGGGCAATAGCATCTGGTATTCGGCAGGGGGCGCTCTGTGCGGCATCCCCTGCCGGTCATTGTTCGCACGATGAAGGAGTCGTTTATGGACGAGTCGAAAAAAATAGCAAAGACGCCGTATGCGTGGTTGATCCTTGCTGCGGCGTGCCTTGCCCATTGTTTTTGGAATATCGCTATCATTCAGCCTGGCGGCCTCTCGCAATTCTTCTTTGACCCTGCCGGTGCGTACCTGTATACGCCCATGGAGTTTTCCATGGTTATGACCGTTCCGTTTCTTACAACGGGTCTGTTCGGCCTTGTGTTCGGCGTATGGGCGGACAAGAAAAGCCTTGCGATAGCTACCGACGTTGGCGCTATCTTGGGCCTTATCGGCGTAATCGCAAGAGTTTTCTTGTGCGACGGCGGATTCATGCCGATGTTTTGGTCGAGTTTTTTGATGGGCTTCGGTCTTGCGGGCCTCAATGCGAACGCTTCTAAAATATTCGCTTCGTGGTTCCGTCCTGAGAAAGTAGCTATGCTCATGGGGCTCTATATCGGCAGTTGTACGCTGGGCGCGGCAATTGCTTTGGGTATCGGAGCTCTTTTCGACGGATTGCGGTCGGCCTTTACCTTTTCCGCGATTCTCGGCGTTGTCGTGGTAGTGATCTACGTTGCCGTTCTGAGAGATCGTCCGAAAGGCGAGCCTAAGCCAGCGGCGGAGCCGACAATCGAGTATCTCAAAGTGGTTGCCAGCAAGAAGCTCATATGGCTTGCAGCCCTTGCAGCCGCTATCTTCATTGCGTTCGGGACAACGCAGAACAGCTATCTTACGCAGGCCTTGACGACTATCACGGGAGCCGATCTCCTGGGCGCTGGTTTCGTGGGAACGATCGTGAACGTTGCCGTTATCTGCGGTTCTTTGTTTTGGCCGTGGTTCGCTACGAAGGTCGGGCGATTCCGCATCGTCGCCGTTGGAGCTGTGCTCGCCGCTGTTTGCACGGCGATTGCCATCTTTGCTCTCCCGTTTGGCACATGGACGTACGTGCTGTATTTTATAGTCGGATTTGGTGCGGGCGGCGGAGCTCCGATCGTTATGGCGATGCCCGCCCTTATGCCCGGTGTGGGGGCTAAGTATGCAGGTGCTGGCGGCGGCCTGATCTCAACGGTCATGAACCTCGCTTCGTTCGTTCTGCCTTCGTTCGTGCTTGCACCTCTGTTTGCAAACGATATGAGCGTGCTCTTCACCGTTATCGTCGTCGGTTATGTTTTGTTCGCCGTGTCTCTGTTCGTCATCCCCGAGGTTGGCCGTAAGGGGAAGATATGGAAACAAGGAGGCTCCGAGGGGGCTGTTCGGTAGCCTTTTTCGCTGATCTGATCGTATCTATCTTATGTCCCGCGTTTCATTGCTTAGGGGGTTTGAAATGACGGAAATGAAGTACACGGTCTCTAAAGAGGGTATAAAGCTCTACAACTATCGATGGGTTATCATTGCCTGCATGTTCGTTGTTCATTGCTGTCTGAACGGGGCGCTTTTGATTCTCGGTGGAGCAGCGTTGAACGTGATGTCTGCGTTCGAGCTCGATCCCCAGGGTTTTTCGCTCTGCATGAGCGTTTCGTTTCTGACGGGAGCCATTCTCGGCATTCCGTCGGGGACGCTTGCCGATCGGATCGGTATCCGCAAGGTTATGATACTGGGCCTTGTTGTTGCCACCATAGGAGCGGTTTGGCGTGTGTTCGCCGTTGATTTCTGGACCTTGTTTTTATCCAGCTTCGTTATGGGCGTTGCACTTGCTGCGCTGAACGCCAATTCGGCAAAGCTGCTGAGATTGTGGTTTCCTGGCCGGTTCATGTCGGTTGGCATGGGGATCTACGTTGCCGGTGCGACGGTCGGCTCCGCAACTGCCATTGCATGCGGTCAGTTCGTCGATATTCATGCCGCCTTTATCGTGCTGGCCGTTCTACTTGGGATATGCGTTGTCGTCTGGGCTGTTTTCTGCAAGACGCACCCTGATGGCGAAGGTGGCGTTAATGAACCAGTCTTCGAACACATTGGCGTTGTCTGCCGAAGCAAGGGACTTTGGATAACGTGCATACTCATGTTTTTGATCATGGGCCTTTCGTTGACCGAAAACGGGTTTCAGGTGGCGGCGTTGACGTCCCCTGCTGCGGCAGGCGGGTTGGCCTGGGATCCCGTCTTGGCCGCTACGCTCACGTCGGCGACGAACGTATGCGTGTCGATTGGCGGCGTCTTGATTCCGGCTATAGCTGCGAGAATCAACAAGGTAAAACCCGTGTTTATCCCCGCGGCATTCGCGATGGCCTTGCTGGTGGCCATAGCGTGGTTCTGCGGCAACCCGATAATCACGTTCGTTTGCTTCCTGTGCCAGGGGGTTCTTATGGGAGGCGTTATCCCCATCGGGAAAACCATGCCGGGGCTCTTGCCGGATATCAAGCCAGAGCATATGGGCGCTGCCGGAGGCCTGCAATCAACGTGTCAGAACCTCGGTGCGTTTATAGTCCCTTCCTATATCGTAACGCCGCTTGCGGGTAGCAATTACACCAGCATTTTCATCGGCGTGATCGTGCTTTGCATCTTGATCGGATTAGTGGGTTTTGCTCACAAGGAGACCGGTGCAACCCCAGCGCACGATCGGACAGAGTAGAAAACGAGGTGTGGGCATGCCGTGTTATGTGTGCAATCCACAATGTGGCCGCTGTCGCCCCCCGCGCCGAGGAATGCGGCGATGCCCCTACTGCAACGTGCTTGCGATGCCCTCGGATGACTCTGACATTTTGGGCGAAAACGTATGCCCCCGATGCGGGCGCACGCTTCCAGAGCCTGAGAGCACCAAGTGCGAGTACACCAGGAGGCTGTGCGGAATTCCCTGCGTTCGGGCAGTTGAAGAGGCGGAGTCGGGGCTTTCGGAGCCATGTCCTTGGGGTGATGATTTCGGTCGATAGGGCCGATGGCATTTCGGTGCCAACCGATAGATAGGAGACGTCATGGACTATAAAGAGTGCGGGGAAAACGAAAGCAAACTGCAGAAGCGGTTCAGCGTGGCCCTTTCTCGAGACGAGTACGGCGAGCTTTCGCAAGAGATACTCGTCTTTCTCGCCATGCAAATGGGTGTTGACTACATTACAAACCAGCCCCAAGACGCATTGCGGAAGAAACTAGGCGACGATTTAGACCATCAGGTTGCGCTTTGCCTGGCGAATCAATGCGTTGACGAGATCGTAGGCAGGGAGGACCTGCCGGCGGCTCTCGAGCCGGTCGTTGAATCCATGGCGGGATATCCTGAAGGTCCGGAGTTCACCTTTGAAGCAACGGTGTATCTCAAGCCGGAACTTGAGTTATCGTCGTACGAGCCCGTAGCTCTCGCTCTGCCCGATTTCGCTGTATCGGACGATTTGGTCGCCCGGAACATGCAGGCCATTGTTGAAGAAAAAGCCCGCCTCGTCAAAGACGAGCAAGCGAGCGAAGCCGATGCCGGCACCAGAAACGTCATTTCGCTTGATACGAAAAAATGCGGGATGCAAGTGCGGGCCCTCACGATGGCGGAGACGGTTTATCGCATAGGCGATGGCTTGCTGCCCCCGCAGATAGAGGAACGGCTTCCCGGCATGAAGCCTGGCGATATCAAAGAGTTCTCGTTTGTCGTAAAAAGCAAGAATTTCCTCGGCCTTGAAGTCGAAGAGACGATGGACTGCGTGCTCCATCTGATCGATATTGTAAAAAAAGACACGCCTGACGTTACCGACGATTGGGTGAAGAGCTCCATACCGGGTGCGCATGATGTCGAGGGCTTTCGCACTTTGGTCAGGGAGAGTTTGGCCGAAAAGGCGCGCGTCGACTACGATAGGGCGAAAGAGGAAGCCGCTGCGTCTGCTCTAGCGCAGCGGTTAAGGGATCTCGATCTGCCGGAAGTATACTACGATTACGCCCGCGCGGGACTGATGCAGAATATCTCCGCGGCTCTTGCTAAGCAGGGTATTGCTGAAGAGGAATTCTATGCAATGCAGGGGGTCACGGGTGCTCAATTCATGGCACGTATGCGCATGAGGGCTGAAGAAGTTCTGCGTCAGGGTCTTGCGTTGGATGCCCTGGCCCGCCATGAGAACTTGGAAATTGGCGAGGATGACATATTTTGTGCACTGAGGACCATAGCTCCAGGAAGCGAGCTTGAGACGCGTAGGATGCTTGAAATGAACGGCCGTGTGTATCAGTTGCGCGAAATGGCATTGCGGGCCAAGGCGCGTACGCATCTTTTAGATAACGCGGTCATCCAGCTGGCCCAAAGCGCCTGAACGCTTTGAGGGCACTAAACGGTCCGAGTCGCTGTGCCTTGCGATTCGGACCGTCGTTTTTCATTCCGCGATCTTGAGGGCTTGCTCCGCAGATGCTTCCTACGGGGTATCTTGTCCGAGAATCTCTCGGTACAGTTCAGGGTTTCGCATGAGCTTGCAATACAGGATCGAGAAATCAAAGAGCACCCTATCGCGCGACCAGCTTTCGTCGAAGTTCAATCCGAAGCGCTTTTCGATTTTATCGATTCGATACAAGACGGTATTTCTATGCATGTGGAGCTTCTCTGCAACGGCGGTCGCTTTGCGTTCGTGATGAATGTACGATGCGAGAATGCGAGCATCGTCACCGCCGGTTGCGATGTCCTCTGCAATGATCTTCTCTAATATCGTATGGGAGAACGAGAAATCTTTGAGTTCTTGATTCATGTCGCTGGAGTCGAGGATAGCGAACTTGAGTACTTCTTCGAATGTATAGCACGGAGCCTGCAGCTCCTTGTCCGCTGTCGTAAAACGCTGTTCGAGGTTGACGAACTCTTTGTATTTGATGACGAGGTTAGTCTGCTGGTATGCAAACAAAAGGTTGGAAATGTCATCGAATACTTGCGACATTGCCACGTATCCTTTGATGGGGCCACAGCAACGAAGCAATTCTTCTTCAATAATCGAGTTCGAAAGAATGTTGTCGAGACCCTTCGAGTAGAGCAACACAAGCAAGTCATCGTTGTAGACTACGGGAAGGCATTTCCCATCGTTCATGTGTTTTGCTTCGTTAAGCAGGCTCGGCAAACCGTCATCGGCTTCGGGGTTCTCTGAAACGAAACGAAGGAGCCTGAATTCGGCATCAAGGGGGAAACCGATGTTGTACGCGTAATCGTTCAGCAGACCCTTGGCAACGTATCGCCCCTGTATCAATTCATCGAAAAGCGAATATGCCGAGAACCGGGCAGGGGAGTAGCTGCCCGTTTGCCGATCCGATTTTTCTGCAATCTTTTTTGCAAGCATGGCGAATAGGTCGCGTTGGCCCGGCGTTGGCTCTTTTTCGTACAGGGCGAGAACGTGGTAAAGGTCTTTGTTTTTGTTGCGAATGAGCTCATTCGCAACAAAAACATTGCTTGCCGTGCCCTTGAACGAGATCAAAGGCCTTCTCAGCATGAGTACGCTGTTGAGGATTTCCTTCTCACGTTCGGCGAACATCTTGCATAGGGGAAGATTCGCATTGAACCACGATCGAGCCAGCGGCACGAGATCGGCGTTATAGAGCAGCAGCGGCACTCCGAGAACCTTTCCGCTTTTGTGGAGTACCTGTTCGTACCCGTCAGAGGAAAGCGGGATCCGATCGAGTTCGTTTTGCCAAGCTTGGATTGAGAGAAAATAGTTCTGCAGTCTTTGCAATAGGTTAGCCGAACGGGAAGTGCCCCGTATGACGATTGCCTGATTGGGGATGTCGGGCGTCGCCTCGGAAGCATCCTCTTCGGCGATTACGATCAGGCAGGACGAGGGGTGAAGCTTCGATGCCTGTTCGGCGGCTTTGCCTTTGCATACGAACAGCATGTCCTTTTCGGGGACAATGCCCTTTTCCCAATGGACCGACGACACCCATTTGAATCCCTTGGGGGGATGTGCCGGTTCGGAGATAATCTCATTCGGTTGCAGCATGTCGATAACCATGTTGTACGAGATGGTGGTAATGTATGTGCCGTTAGCCACAGCGTCCCCCGATCCAATGGCCGCGCACCCAAAAGCGCCTCTGATGTTGCTTAGTGATGTGTTTTGCGGTATGCCTGCTTATCATACCATGTGGGTGGGCGCTTCTGCCGTTATGGTCTTGCGTACACCATAGCGCAAACTACGCGGGCACGGGGATTACGACGTTGAGCACGAACACGCCGTCCTTCGCCTCGAAGCTCATGGCTCCTCCGTGTTTCTGGGCTATTTCCTCGATGCTGTCCAATCCGAAACCGTGGCCTTCTCGCTGGCTTTTCGTGGTTGCCAGACGCTGCCCCCTCTTCGAAAGCTCGCCGACGAAGTTGTTGTTTACCCGCATGACCATGAGGTTGCGATCGTAGGATACCTTGAGGGCAATCTCGCGCAGCGCTTCTTCCCCAAGCGGGGCCGTAGCTTCGATGGCGTTGTCGAGGGCGTTGCCGAACAGCGCGCACAGTTCGAAGCTCGTCATGAAGCCGAGACGGCTGGCGTCGACGTAGGGGACGAGCCTGATCCGCTCGCTCTGGCAGAGGGCGGCCTTATCGGCAAGGATGATGTCGACCGCTTCGTTGCCCGTCTCGACGAACGCCTCGTACGGCGAGATGCTCTGGCTCATGCCCTCCACGAACGCCTGCACCTGGCCGATATCATGGCTTGATTCGAGGGTTCCCAGGTAGTGCTTCAGGTCGTGGTATTGGCGCCGCACCGCATCGACGGCGTTCTTCTTCATCGCATAGTGCTGATGCTGCTCGCGCAAGAGCGCCTCCATCTGCAGAAGCTCGGCTTTCTTCACGACCGAAGAAAGGTTCGCGGCGTTTACCACGATGATGACGATGATCGACCCGAGCAGCAGAAGCAAGGTGAGCACCATGTCCTGGTACAGGGGCGTATCGGCGTTCTCGTAGGCGTAGCTGCGCGATCGCAGCAGCATGAAGGGGAGGATGGGCAGAAGGATCGAGAGGCACTGGGTCCACGTGAGGTTCTCGGCGCCGTTGTCGAACAGCCAGCGGCTCACGAGAAGCGAGATGGCTGCCAGCACGCCGAAGGTCAGGCCGAAGTTCAAGAGCGTGAGCGCAAGGGGCGACCACTGCGAGAAAAGATCGACGAACGGCTGCATGAACAGGTCGAGGGCGACGATCTTTCCCGCCTCTACGCACAGGATGAACACGCAGCTGACGTAGAGGTCCTGCTGCTTGCTCGAGCTTTTCTCCCAACCGAGGTAGGAGAAGTACCCGGCGAGGCAGAGAAAGAAGTCGATGGAGAACTGCTGGTGCAGGTACGTGACCAGCATTTGGTAGGCAACAAGCGCGATGGCCGCCCATGCGGCGGGCCAGCCGAGCGGGCGGCGGCTTTGCAGGGGCCGTACGAGCACGAAGAACACGAGGCACTCGAGCAGGCAGGGAACCTGCCAGATGATGCCCGTCGTGTCGAGAAAGTACCCGCTTATCATAGGAACCGTCCTTTGTAATCGGCAAGCACCTTCATGAAGAAATGCTTGCGGTGCTTGCTGATGGGAATGGCCGTGCCGCGGACGACCACGTCTTTCGGCATGACGGTGTCGACGTAGGCGAGATTTACGAGAAACGATGCGTGTACGCGGAAGAACTGGGCGGGATCGAGTTTCTTTTCGATCGCCTGGAGCGCCTCGTTGCAGAAGATGCTGTTCGTATCGGTATGGACAAGCGAGCGTTTCTGCGATGTTTCTACGTACATGATCTTATTGCTGTTCACAAACACGTGCTCGCGGCCGCTGCGCAGGGTGACGAACCGCTCCCGCCGTTGTTCGAGCGTTTGTATCGCGCGCTGCATATGGGTGCGGAAAAGCGGATAGCGCAGCGGCTTGACGATGTAGGCAGACGCGTTGACCGTATATCCCTCGAGTGCGAACTGGATCATGTTCGTTACGAAGAATATGAGGACGTCCCCGTCGTGCGCGCGTATGGTGCGTGCCGTAGACAGGCCGTCGAGCCCTCCCATTTCGATATCGAGAAAGACGATGTCGGTGTCGGCGGGGTAGCGCTCGACAATATCCGCGCCGTCGTGAAAGACCGCAATGTCGAATGCGGTGCCCTGCTCCGCCGTAAAGCGGTCGAGCGCTTCGCGCAGAAGACGTGCGTCACAGTCGTCGTCCTCCACTATGCAGACGCGAATCGAATCCATACCGTCTCTTCCCGTGCGGCCGCGCAGCGCGACGAGCCGTTTTCGCCTGATGCCAGTATAGCAATTCGGCGAAAACGCTTTGTGCCCAATCGTTCCCGTCTCGCGGCCAAACGTCCATGGTTTCTTGAGGGCGGCCAACGGGCTTGCCATGATGTGCCCCGCAAGGGGGCCGGACGCATGAGCGGAACGTGTGCGCGGTGCATACGATGCCGGCCGCACCCAAGAGAAGGGATGTACGCATGGAGAACTTCGAGTCTGGACAAGGCGCTGGATTGTCGCGCCGTTCGTTTCTGATGGGCCTGGCGTTGGCCGGGTCGGCAGCGGCGGGAGCGGGACTTGCGGGCTGCAGCCCTGCGAGCTCGACTGCGGCGGCCGAAGACGGTGCCGCCGATAGTGCGGGCGAGGAGGCGGGAAGCGGGGCCTCGTCTACGTCGAACGTGGGAACCGACGTCAACGGCAATACCGTGTACTACTCGATGCGCCGTGACTGGTTGGGCGAAGCTCCGACGATAGCAGACGATCAGGTAACCGAAACCCAAGAGGCGGATATCGTGATCGTCGGCGCAGGGTATGCGGGATCGCAGTGCTTTCGCATGGCATGCGAGAAAGGTCTGACCTGCATCGTCGTCGACACGCAGGCAAAGGAGACGTTCGAGACGTACGGCGGGCAGCTCGGGCATTTCAACTCGACGTGGCAAGAAGAGGTGCTCGGCATTCCGAAAGATACGTTCGACCCGGTCGATTTCATCGACAGCTATCAGCTGCAGTCGGCGGGTCGTGCTCATCCCGATCTCATCAGGCAGTTCGCCCATCGCAACGGCGAAATGGTGGATTGGATGATGGAGCTGCAACCCGATCTTTCGGCTGTCACGGGCGTGAATTCGCTCAACACGAGCGGGGACTACAGCTACAAGAAGGGCTATTTCTGGACGTACCCGGCGGTCATCAACCTCGGGTCCGGCGCGTTCGAGACGTCGGGCGCCTTCTGCACCGCTTCGGTCGACAAAGGCATCGAGGCGAGCCCCGATTCGCAGGCGCTGTTCGGCTATACCGCCAAAGTTCTTGTCAAAGACGGCGATGCGGTGAGCGGCGTTATCGTGCAAAACGATGCGGACGAAACCTACGTCAAACTTGTCGGCGCCAAGGGCGTTGTGCTGGCGACCGGCGACTTCAGCGCCAATTCCGAGATGTACAGCGCGCTCTGCACCGAGGTGCAGGAATCGAACCCCTACACGCAGCTTGTAGGCTCGGGCCGCGACGGTTACGGCATCAGGATGGGCATGTGGGCCGGTGGCGTGATGGAACTCGGCCCGCGCGCTGCGATGGGCGGATGCACCTCGGCTCTGCCGATGGGCACGTTCGGCGCCGCATCGGGGCTGTGGATCAACAAATACGGCAAGCGCTACTGCAACGAGGCGTTCGGCGTACCGTTCGTGGCGGGCGTGCAATCGGCTCGTCAACCCATCGACAGCAGCATCATCCAGGTATGGGATAACGGGCATTGGCGCGAGTTCGCCCAGAACCAAGCGCTCGGGCACTTCAACCTGAGCGATATCAGCGATGCCAAGATGGACGAGCTCGCTGCTACGCTGCAATCCGCCGTCGATGCCGGTGCGACGGGCGTGAACGAGAGCCTGTTTGCAGCGGATACGCTTGAAGAGCTGGCGGGATATCTGGGCTTCGAGGGCGAAGCCGCCGACAATTTCGTCGAAGCGGTGCAGACCTACGATGCCTACGCGGCCGCGGGCAAAGACGATGATTATGCGAAACCTGCCGATATGATGTTCCGCATCAGCGAACCCCCGTACTTCGCCGAGAAGCTGCAGCGCAACGCCAACATCGTGCTCGTAACGCTTTCGGGCCTGTTCATCGACGGCGACGGCAGGTGCCTCGATCAGAACTTCGAGCCCATCGAGGGCCTCTATGCCACGGGGAACGCTTCCGGCGGTCGCTTCCCCCTGCAATACACCGCGCCCATGAACGGCATCAGCATCGGGTTTGCCACCGTGTTCGGCGCCCTTTTGGGTGAGCATCTGGCCGAACAGGCGTAAAGACCGGTACCGTTTATGCCGCCATCCGAGCGCCGGGCCGCAGCATGCGATGCACTGCGGCCCGGATTCGCTCGAATAAGCTGCGGGTCGCTCGTTTAGTCGAAGGGCGATGCCGCGCCGACCTCCGAGCGCGCGACGGCGTTGCGCGCTCGCTGCAGAAAGACAGACGATTGGAAAACCCATGTACAACCCCGATGCAAAGCAGCCGATAGCCTTGTTCCTCAGCGCTCCGTTTTGTCCTTGCGTGTGCCCGTACTGCATGCAGGCGACGCTCGAGGCGGGCGATCCGCGGGTGCGACGTGCCTACATTGAGGCGCTCGGCCGCGAGATCGAATCGGCGGCGGGCGGATTCGACGATTGCACCGTCGCGGCCGTTTGGGTGGGCGGTGGCATCGCGGGGCACATGTTCGACGAAGAGCTCGGCAATCTTCTCCGGTCGCTTCCCCGCATGTTCGATATGGCCGCTGATGCGGAAATCACGTGTACGGTGCATCCCGGCATGGTGAGCGTCGAGACGCTCAATGCTTGCAGAAGGGGGCGTGTGACGAGGCTCGCGGTGGAGTACGAAACCGCAAGCCCGTCGGAGTGGGCGACGCTTGGGAGATTTCTCGATCCGTCTGCCATGGATACGACGTCGATGGTTCTAGGAACCGCTGCCCGCGCGATGCTTTCGCTCGAGTTCAGCCTTGCCGTGGGCATAGCGGGGCAGACCACCGCCTCGCTTCGGCGAAGCATCGACAAGGCGATCGCCTACGGAGCCGCGCACATCACGCTGCAGTCCGTGAGCCCGCAAAGCCCCGCATGCGCTTCCTCCTCTGACGAAGAGCGCGCGCAGCTGCTCGGCTTCGCCACGGCCTACCTCACGGCACGCGGCTTCGATCAGTACCTTCCCCTGCTGTTCGCCCAACCGGGTGCCCGGTGCCGATATCGCGAATTGGAGGCGGGCGGTAGCGACGTGCTCGGGTTCGGCCTTGGAGCCCGAACCAGCTTCGCGGGAGTTCGGGCAACCAATACGACGGACCTCGACACCTACCTTCCTTACGCTGACGTCCCCGACGTGTGCGTTGCCGAGATCACGCGCCCCACGGCGGTTTGCTAGTTCGCCCGTGCGGCCGATCGCGATTGCTCACGCGGCCGCTATTGGTATCGCTCACACGGAAAGAGCATCCCGCTTAGCGAAAACACGGCCATGATCCAAAGAAATATTGGATAATGCAGCAGATACGCTTTATTATGGTAAAGCGGTTGTCCGTAGTAATTTTCGCATGTGGACCATGCAAAGAGGGAGGGATACCTATGAAATTGAAGAAATGGAGCCTGCTCGCCGTCGTCGGCGCGCTCGTTGCAGCGCTTGCGCTGTTCGGCTGCTCGTCGGGCGACGACGGTGCCAAGAAGGACGAAGGCGGAAGCGCTCCCGCCACTGAGTCGGGCTACGCGCTCATCAACGACGGCAAGCTGACCGTTGCCGCTTCGCTCGACTTCCCGCCGTTCGAGAACCTCAACGGCGACAAGCCCGAGGGCTTCGAGGTGGAGCTCATGCAGGCTCTGGCCGAGGAAATGGGCGTCGAGTGCGAGTACTTGCCGTCAACGAAGTTCGACACCATCGTGCCGCTCATCCAAACCGGCGGTAAGGCCGATGTGGGCGTGTCGGGCATCACCATTAACGACGAGCGCCTCGAGCAGGTTGATTTCACCGATCCGATCTGCGACGTGAACCAGGGCATCACCGTGCTCAAGGAGTCCGGCATCACCGAAGTGAACCAGCTCGAGGGCAAGAAGGTCGGCGCCCAGACGGGCACGACCGGCTACGAGTGGGCTGCCGAGAACATCAAGGACGTCGAGATGGTCGGCTTCGACGAGATGACCGCGGTATACGCAGCGCTGCAGTCGGGCCAGATCGATGCCATCGCCGTCGATTTGCCGGTGACCAACTACTACGTGAAGACCGCCTACACCGACTGCGAGGTCATCGCCGAGATCCCGACGGGCGAGCAGTACGGCATTGCGGTGAGCAAGGACAACCCCGAACTCACCAAGGCGCTCAACGAGGCTATCAAAGCAGTGCGCGATAGCGGGAAGTACGACGAAATTGCCGCCAAGTGGCTGCAATAACCTACCGAGCAATCTACAGATAGGGTGACGATGCGGACCGCTATTCAGTTCTTGCGGAAACACACTCTTAGCGCCGTGGCGATTCTGTTCGCCGCGGCGCTTGCCCTTTCGTTCGCCTTGCCGGTCCAAGCGCATGCCCTCGATGTGGAGCGCTGGACCGCCAAGCCGAACAAAGACGGCGATAGCACGACCGTTTTGGGCGCAACGGCAACGCGGGTAACGTGGCAGGGCCAATCCGCCGAAGACGAGTCGGTGGCCGGCGTGGTCATCGAGCTACCCGAGGGATCGACCGTCGAGGCCGAGAACGTTAAAACGACGGTGCTCGCGGGGCTCGATCGTCTCGAGGCCGAGGCCGAAGCGACCGTCGACGGATCTTCGGTCACAGTGGCGCTCTCCGAGCCGGCTCCGGCGGGCTCGCTCATCATGGTCGAGTGCAACCGAACGCTCTTGCCCGCAAACGGCGGCACGTTCGGCGTTGCGGGAAGCTACACCACCGCCGACGGGCAGCAGCACGAGATGCCAGCGACCGACCAGGTCATTACGGTTTCGAGCACGTCTCCAACGGAGCAGGCCTCGTCGTGGCTCGGCGAACAGGAATGGGTCAAGGCGTGGAACTCGAACAAGTTCCTCCACCTGTTCTTCGATCCCACGCTCATCGTCACTTCGGTGCCGGCGCTGTTCTCCGGCTGGCTCATGTCTTTGGGACTCGTCATCATCAGCTTCCCTCTTGCCATTCCGCTCGGCCTCATATGGTCGTTTTTGCGCATGGCGAAGCATCGCCTGCCGCGGGCCCTCGGCGCAACCTACATCAACATCGTTCGCGGAACGCCCCTGTTCCTGCAGCTCTACATTGCGTTTTTCGGCCTGCCGCTCATGGGCGTGCAGATGGACCCGTTCATGATGGGTGCCATCGTGCTCATCATGAACTCGAGCGCGTATCTGGCCGAGATATTCCGTGCGGGCATACAGTCGATCAACAAGGGCCAATCCGAGGCGGCGCGCTCGCTTGGCATGAGCGGCATGCAGACCATGTTCTTCGTGATCATCCCTCAGACGGTTCGCCGCGTTATCCCGACCATGACAAGCGAGTTCATCCTCATGTACAAGGACACCTCGCTTCTGGCTGCGGTCGGCGTCATGGAGCTCATGATGTACGCGAAAACCATTACGGCCGCAACGGGCAACGTGACGCCCTATATCGTGGCTGCGGGCTTCTACCTTATCGTGACCATCCCCATGACGAAGTTCATCAACTCGATGGAGGCGCGCATGGCACACGGCCATCGCAAGCACAAGAAATCCGATGGCGGCTCGGCGGGTACGGCGGAGGCGGCTTTCGAACCCGGCTCCGACGCCGCGGTGGCGCGCTCTATCCGCATGTCCGAAACGTTTGCCGGTCCGACCGAGGCCGATGCGGCAGCGCAGATCAAAAAGACCGCGCAGCGCAATGGCAACCACATCAGTCACTAGGGGTGAGCGGTAGATGAGCGAATCGAACAACGAGATCGTGGTCCGCATCGAGGACCTCCATAAGAGCTTCGACGATAACGAGGTGCTGCGCGGTATCGACCTCGCCGTGCGCCGCGGCGAGGTTGTGGTCATCCTCGGTCCTTCGGGTTCGGGCAAGTCGACGATGCTGCGGTGCGTGAACCTTCTGGAAAAGCCTACGGGAGGGCGCATCTTCTTCGAGGATACCGAGATCACGGCCAAGAAAACCGACATCAACGCCGTGCGTGCGAAAGTGGGCATGGTGTTTCAGAACTTCAACTTGTTCCCGCACCTGACGGCGAAGAAGAACGTGATGCTCGCCCAGCAGAAGGTGCTCAAGCGTTCCAGGGAAGAGGCCGAGCGCGTGGCCGTCGACCAGTTGACCCGGGTGGGTCTCGGCGACCGCATCGATTACAAGCCCTCCGAGCTCTCGGGCGGCCAGCAGCAGCGCGTGGCCATCGCCCGCGCGCTTGCCATGGATCCGCACGTGATGCTGTTCGACGAGGCTACGAGCGCGCTCGATCCGGAGCTCGTGCGCGACGTGCTCGGCGTTATGAAGGAGCTTGCCAAAGGCGGCATGACCATGATGGTGGTGACGCACGAGATGGGGTTCGCGCGCGACGTGGCCGATCGCGTCATCTTCATGGACGGCGGCGTGATCGTGGAGGAGGGAACGCCTGAGGCGGTGTTCGACAATCCGCAGTCCGACCGCACGAAGGACTTCCTCGGGCATATCTCGTAGAACACGGCGGCTACGATGGGCGATTGCGCGACAGCACAAAAGATCCTCGTCGTCGAGGATGACCAGGATATCAATGCCCTGCTTGCGAAGATCATGCGAAACGAGGGCTACGAGGCGGTCCAGGCGTACTCGGGCACCGAGGGGCTGCTCCGCATCGAAAGCGATGCTTTCGATCTCATACTGCTCGACATGATGCTGCCCGGTATGGACGGGATGTCGTTCGTAGCCCGGTTGCGCGGCGAGCTGCTATCGAGCACGCCCGTCATCGTCGTATCGGCAAAAGCGGGTCTTGCCGATAAGGTCGACATGCTTTCTCTCGGCGCCGACGATTACATCGTGAAGCCGTTCGAGCCCGAAGAGGTTGCCGTGCGCGTGCGGGCCGTACTGCGGCGCAGCGGAGACGCATCTGCGCGGGAGACGGACGGTGGGGGGAAGACGTACGTTTTCAAGGGCTTAACGCTGGACGAAACGGCTCGCAGGGTGATGCTCGACGACGCCGAAATCACGTTGACGGTATCGGAGTTCGATATCCTTTCCGTGCTGATCCAATCTCCCGACAAAGTGTTTTCCCGAGAGCGCCTCTACGAGCTCGTATGGAAGAGCGGTTATTACGGGGAGGATAACGCCATCAACGTCCATGTGAGCAATATCCGCAAGAAGCTTGCGGCGATTCGTCCCGACGAGGAATACATCAAGACGGTATGGGGCATCGGGTTCAAGCTCTCGTAGGCGGGATCTGCGCCGCGGTGCTTGCGGATGCGCGCGGACGGTGGCGATTCGGACTTCGGTCGGCGCAAAAGTCGATCTTGATCTGCGGGTATCCAACGGTCGCGGATTGGTTGCGGCATGGGTGCTGCGGCATCTTTACGATTTCCTTAGATTTCGTTGAGGACTTATTAAAGGCCCGAACGGTACAGTTCTCTCATGCAATCGAGATCGTGGGAGAAAGGAAGAACCGATACCTATGGATACGGTGATAGAAACAAGGGGCTTGACGAAGCGGTACGGTGATTTCGCCGCCCTGGACGGGGTGGGCGTTTCGGTGCGCCGTGGTGAGATATTCGGACTCGTCGGCGATAACGGAGCCGGAAAAACGACGCTCTTCAAGCTGCTATGCGGGCTTGCGTTTCCGAGCGGGGGCGAGATGCGCCTCTTCGGCGAACACGCGCAGGCCGATCTCGAACGGCAGCGTTCGCGGGTGGGGGCCATCATCGAGCAGCCGGGGTTCTATCCGAACCTGAGCGTCGAGAAGAACCTCGAGTACTACCGAATACAGAAAGGCGTTCCGGGCAAACAGGTGGTTTCGGAGCTTTTGGAGCTCATGCGCCTCACCCACGCGAAGAGGCGCGCATGCAAAAACCTTTCGATGGGAATGAAGCAGCGCCTCGGGCTCGCGATGGCGCTTCTGGGGGAGCCCGAGATCCTTATCCTCGATGAGCCGATCACGGGGCTCGACCCGAGCGGTATCGTCGAGATACGCGCGCTTCTGCAGCGGCTTAACCGCGAACGGGGAATTACCATCGTGCTTTCGAGCCACAATCTGGCCGAACTCGAACAGCTGGCAACCACCTATGCGTTCATGAGCCATGGGCGCATTCTGGAACAGGTGAGCGCCGAGCGCCTTGTTGCGCGATGCGCCGATTGCATCGACATTGCCGTCTCGGATGCCGAGCGCTACACGGCTCTGTTCGAAAAGAGCTTCGGGCAGACTCGCTATCAGGTGCTTCCCGACAAGACGGTGCGCATTTTCGATCCGCAGCAAAGCATTGAAGCCTACAGTGCTCTGGCGAGCGAGCAGGGGATGGGCATCTTCAAACTCGAACGGCATCGCATGTCGCTCGAGCAGTACTATCTGAATTTGAAGGAAAGGGGAATCGCGTAATGCTGAACTATATGAAAAGCGAGTGGTACCGCATCGTCCATGGCAAAGAATTGTACCTGATAACCGGCATACTCTCGGCGGTTGTTTTGGCGGCGAACGTCATCTTGTATGCGATGACGTTCGTCGAGGATGCGTTTCCCTATGCGTCGGTGCGATTTTCACTCAGCAACCTTTTGTATATGATGACCATGCTGTTCGCTCTCGGAGGCGTGCTCGTCGCCATATTGTACGCCGATGATCGGAAGAACGGCACGATGAAGAACGCGATCGTGCACGGCTGCTCGCGCACGAGCCTCTTCATCGGAAAGAGCCTCATCTCCGTGGCGGCGGGGCTCATATGCATGGCGGTGGTGCTGGTCGTCTATATCGGAAGCGCCGCGCTTTTGCTCGAAGGCCCCGCTGCAGAGCCTGCAGTCGAGCTTTTGATGGCCGTCGTAGCTGCGCTGCCCTCGGTTGTTGCAATCGTCGTGCTCGCGGTGGCGCTGGATGGTTTCTTTTCGAAGACGACCACCGCTATCGTCGCGTTCGTGGTCATCGTGTTCGCCATCCCGCAGGTGCTTGCGCTCATCGGTTTGCGCTATGAGCCGATCGCCGAGCTCGCCAGCTGGTTTCCGGCGGTCCTGTTCGGCAACGATGTGGGTGTATGGCCCCTTGATTTCACCATGCCGTGGGAACAGCTGTTAGGCTGGGCGAAATGCATGGTCGTCGGATTCGGATGGTTGGCGGTGTTTGCGGTTGCGGGCCTTTGGCGCGCACGCAGGGTTGAGCTGTAGGAAAGGAAGCGTATGGCTGAAGCGCCCTTGATCGTTGTGCTCGTACTGGCTCTCGTGGCTGCGGGGTACTTCTGCCTGCGGTACTTCCTGTTGAAACGCTCGCTGCGAAACGCCGATCGCGAACTGCGTGAAATTACGGAGGATTTAGGGGAGAACCGCATAGTCAAATTGGCTGCTCCCGATCGTGATCTGGAGGCGTTTCTCGGAACCGTCAACCAAGCGCTGGCCCATATCCGAGGCGAAGCTGTGCGCTACGCACGGCAGGAAGCCGAATTGAAGTCGCAGGTTGAACGTATTAGCCACGACCTGCGAACCCCGCTCACCTCGATCCTCGGATACTTGGCGCTTGTGGACGAGGGCGGCCTCGATGGGGAGACGCGCGATTCCCTTGCAACCGTGCGCCGCAAGGCCGATTCGCTTCAACGGCTGATCGCCCAGTTCTACGACCTCTCTTGCGTGAGGGGCGAAGATTACCGTCTCGATGTGGGCGAGGTTGAAGTCGGTCGGCTCGTGCGGGAGTCGGTTGCCGGGCAGTACCGGCTCCTCTCCGAGGCCGGACTCGAGGTGGACGTGGGGATTCCTTCGCATGCGGTGTTCGCGTTGGCAAACGAGGCTGCTGTCGAGCGCGTGCTGGCGAATCTGCTCACCAACGCCGGCAGGTACGCGAAGACGGCGTTCGAGGTAACGGTTTCGGAGAACGTGGACGAAAGCGGCGTTTCGCTCGTATTCGCCAACGATACCCGCACGCTCGACGAGAGCGAAGTCGTTCGCCTGTTCGAGCCGTTCTACACGGTCGATGGATCCCGTACGCAGGAGAGTTCGGGTTTGGGTCTGACGATTGCGCGGCACCTTGTCGAGCGCATGGGAGGTACCCTGACGGCGCAGACCGAGGTGCGCGGCGGTACTCAGTGGTTGAAGTTCGAAGTGGTGCTGCGGGCCGGCGGGTGCTCGGCGAACTAATCGACCAGGGTTTCGACGGCGGGGAAGTCGCACTGCTCGAGCGTCTTTACCTGATAGGTCATCTGAAGGCTCAGCCAGAAATCCGGCGTTGTGCCAAGCGCCTTTCCGATAAGATACGCCATTTCGGGCGTGATGGACCGCCTGCCGTGGATGATGTCCGAGATGGCGGATTGCGGCTTGCCGATCGCCTTGGCGAGACGGTACTGCGAAATGCCGAGCGGGTCGAGAAACTCCTCCTTAAGGATTTCACCTGGGTGAGAAAGGAGCGTTTTAATGGTAGTCAACGAATTCAACCTCCTCGATACCGTGTTTGGTCCAAGAAAAGCAGAGGCGCCACCGACTATTCATCCGTATACTGTAGCGTCCCTCGCGGTTTCCGCTGAGTTTCTCGAGTCGATTGCTGGGCGGGATGCGCAAATCGCCCAAACACCCCGATGCTTCAGCGGCGTCGAGCATCTGGAGCTTTCTCATCAGCGGCTTCCGGAGCTCTGGTGGCACGCGTCGGGATGCGGTTCCTGAGCAATCGATCCAAAAAGATTCGATGTCTCGATCTTTGAATTGCATGGCGGCTCCCATACTTCTGCAAAACAGAATGCTACTGCAAAACAGATATAAAGGCAAGCGCTGCTGTACCAGCGTGGCTTGCCGATCGCCTTGGGCTATCGGGTCGAGTAGTTGGGAGGAAGCGTGTCGAAGAGCATCTGGTGGAGCTTCCGCCTTCTCGTGCGGTAGTCTTCGCTGTCTTCAGGGGGTTCGACTCCCAGATGCCTCATGAGCTCATGGGCGATTTCCTCGTTCGCATCGAAATCGGCAAGCTGTTCGCAGGTTACCTCGATTACGGTGGCATCGGGGTGGGACGCAATATCGAACGGCCGTCTTCCCGGATCGTCGATGATGTCGATGGCTACGTTCGCTTCGGGCCAGTAGAGGCTCATGATCTGCTCCTTTGTCGCGGTGGCGGTATATTCTGAGTATAGAGCGGTCGTTTTGACTGTTCGTCCGACAGATTTCGCGGGGTTCTTGCAGAAATCGCACGCGGTCGCGACGCAAACCTTGCAGAAATCGGATGCGAATCGTACGGTTTGCGGAATCGATCGCGATCCCGGCGCGACGTGGGCCGCCGATCGTTCGGCGGCCCACAGGCTGTACTCGCGAATGCGCTGCGGCTTGTCAACCTCGAACCGCGATACGGTTCGAGGCGGTAACGCAGTTTCCCCTACGATGAGTCTCGAGCGTGCAGATCGACCACTGTCCCGTCGATGGTTACAGCTACCAGATCGTCGAAATCCTCGATAGGGGTGATGATGAAGATAGCTCCTTCCTGCGCGGTCAGATCGATCGAAGAGCCGTTTCTCGGTGCCTCGCTCAGATCCCTCTCCGTTCCGTCGCGGTACACGAGTCGCACGTCGGCATCGACGGCGTTTTGCTGTACGGCGGCATCGACAGCGTTTTCATCGGCTAACGCTTCATACGTGAAAGACAGCTTCACGCCGAGCGGCGAGACGCTCACGGCGTCGACGATGAAGTTCTTTCCCCTGTCGGGCAGAGCTACGCTTGTCTCGATCTCAAGCACGTCGATCCGCTCGGGCACGGTGAACGCCACTTCCCAGTTTCCTTCGATCAGGGTGTCATAGGAGAACCCGTATACGTGCAGCCGATAGTACGGCAGATCGGCTTCATCGATGCGGAAGACCGCTTCCCGGTAATCGCAGGCAAGGTAGACCATGCCGTCTTTCGGGTGCTCGTATGTTCCGTATCCCACCTCGTAATAGATGTCGATCTTTTCGCCCGTGCGCGTGTCGATGAGGTTGAACGATTGCATCGCCTCGGGGCCGCCGCTCACCTCATCTGTGGGGTTCATTTGAACGTGCAGAAGACCGTCTTGGTAGCAGATGTTGGATAGGTAGCCGGTATCGAGGCCAGGGATGGCAACGTGCATCTCGTCGCGCACGAGGACCCGATCGACGTCTTCGATGCGGTGCCCTTCTGCGACGAAATCCGTGCTCGACCCGCCGCTCAGTCCGCCCTCGCTCATCCAATCGATGTCTTCGAACGTTCCGCCTTGTCCGAGCAGCCCCGCAAGGTCGAGGTCTTCGGCGACCATGCTATGCTCTGCCCGATTGGCGTAGATGTTCGAAATCGATAAAGTGGCCGTTTCCCCCGATGCCAGCCCGGAACCCTGCATCATGAGCGTGGCGGTTTTCGTTTCGGGATCGTAGCTCAGCGTCTCCTCGCCATAGCCATGCGAATCGTCTCCATCGAGGCTCATCTTTCCGAAGTGCAGCTTATCGGACAGGCGATCGCCGGTCGTATCCTGCAGATCGACGACGAGGTAGGTGGTTTCGCCGTCGTTGATAGCCGCCGCTACGTCGAGCTTGATTCCCTGGTCGGTCGTGCTTGCGCCGATGGTCTGGGCTTGTGTGGCAATTTCTGCACCTCCCCCGAAATACGACACGAACAGTTCCTGGATGCGGTCGGCGTAGGCAAATCCCGCAAGCACGATAAGCGCTGCGGCCGCGAAGAGCGCGACGAAGCGCCCGGTTCTGCGATGGGGTACTTCGGGGGCCTGCTTTTTCTCGTCGACACAGCGGGGAACTGTTGCCCCATGTTGTTCGGCCGATGCCGCAGCGATCTTCTGGGCGAATCGTGCTTTGATGCGTTCGGTGCGATCGTCGTCGAAGGGGTGCTCGTACGACGCGATGTCATGCAGCGCGTCGTCGGGCAGGTTTTCAAGGGGGTTTTGGTTTTCGGTCATCGTTGATCCTCCCGATCGTCGGACAAGGAGACGGATAGGGTTCGCTTCGCCCGGTACAGTCGGTTCTCCACGTCCTTTTTCGCTCTGCCCATCGCTTCGGCGATGGCTGCAGGCTTCTGCTCGTAGAAGTATCGTCGTATGAGGATTTCGCGCGTCGGTTCGGGCAGGCATGCGATCGCTTCGTAGAGGGCCTGGTAGTCGATGGGGTCTTCGGGCTGGGCGGCGGCGAGCTGCTCATAGCAGTCTTCGAGCGAAACGGTCGAGTTTCGGGTTTGCTTGCGGAATGCGCTGACGGCTCGGTTTCTCGCCAGCGTGCAAAGATACGTTTTCAGGCTGCCTTTGCCCGCATCGAATCGTTCAGGGTACTGCCACAGCTGGAAGAACGCATCGCTCACGCATTCTTCGACA
Source organism: Raoultibacter timonensis (assembly GCF_022845715.1). NCBI lineage: Bacteria > Bacillati > Actinomycetota > Coriobacteriia > Eggerthellales > Eggerthellaceae > Raoultibacter > Raoultibacter timonensis. The sequence goes on along the minus strand of NZ_AP025564.1, from coordinate 3,184,865 downwards.
TCCTCGGCAAAGAATCCTGCGGATTTCGGCAGATAGCGTCCCGCCACTACCCAGAGCAGCCGGGCGTACTCGTCGATGATCGCCTCGTACGCCCGCTGATCGCGCCGGCGCAGCTTCTCGATAAGCTCATGGTTGCCCAATCGTCCTCCTCGGTCGAAGGCCTGCGATGCGGCCGCCGCATCCTTCGTCGTTCACCGTTCTGTAAGCTTACCTATACGTATTCGCAGCGAAAGCGAAAAACACTCGCCGGATAGGGTAGATCGTGCGATCGGTCGGCATAATAATCACTTCCAAAGTAACAATTATGTGAAAGTTCGACACAGATAACATCGAAGGAGCTACTATGGCACCAACCACAAGAGACAGGAGCAACCCATGTCCATGATCAACCAGGAGATCGACGATTTTTCCGTCCAGGCCTTCCATAAAGACGATTTCGTCACCGTCACGAAGGACGACGTGCTGGGCGGGTGGTCGGTGTTCTTCTTCTATCCCGCCGACTTCACGTTCGTGTGTCCGACCGAGCTTGAGGATCTCGCCGCCATCTACGATAAGTTTCAGGAGGCCGGATGCGAGATATACTCGGTTTCGACCGACACTCACTTCGTCCACAAGGCGTGGCACGACACCTCCGAGAGCATCGCGAAACTCCCGTTCCCGATGCTCGCCGACCCGACGCATCGGCTCTGCGACATCTTCGACGTGTACATCGAGGGAGAAGGCGTGGCCGAGCGCGGCAGCTTCATCGTGAACCCCGAGGGCAAAATCGTGTGCTACGAGGTGAACGCGGGCAACATCGGGCGCAACGCCGCCGAGCTGCTGCGTCGTGTGCAGGCGAGCCAGTTCGTTGCCGAGCACGGCGATGCCGTGTGCCCGGCCCGCTGGATGCCGGGCGCCGAAGTGCTCCATCCGGGCATCGATCTGGTCGGCAAGCTGTAGACACGTCGTAAGCCTGATTGCCGCAATGATACTCGGCGCTGTGGCAGGTTTCGACATCGGACGATCAACCGAATAGGCGGTTCGCGGCCCGGGTTCGCCCGGGCCGCGGTACAATAGCCGCGAGAGAAAAGGATTGCGCATGTACGACGGCGAAGGACAACCCGGTCGCAACGACGAATGCTGGTGCGGCAGCGGCAGGAAATACAAGAAGTGCCACCTGGAGACCGATGAGCGGCTCCAGCAGCTCTACGAACAGGGGTTCGAGGTTCCGGCTCGCGGTTTGCTCAAAACACCCGCAGACATCGAGGGCATCAAGAAAAGCGCGGCTGTGAACATCGGCGTGCTCGACTACGTAGCCGAGCGCATCGGGCCTAACACGACCACCGGCGAGATCGACCGTTGGGTATACGATTACACGGTCGAGCACGGCGCCGTGCCGGCTCCGCTCGGTTACGAGGGCTATCCGAAAAGCGTATGCACTTCGGTGAACGAGGTGGTGTGCCACGGCATCCCCTCCGACGACGAGGTGCTCGTCGAGGGCGATATCGTCAACGTCGACTGCTCGACGATACTGGACGGCTATTTCTCGGACTCCTCGCGCATGTTCTGCATCGGCGAGGTGTCTCCCGAGAAGCGGGAGCTCGTGCGCGTGACGAAGGAGTCCCTCGACAAGGCGCTCGAGCAGGTAAAGCCCTGGGGCCTCATCGGCGATGTGGGCCAGGCGGTGAACGATTTCGCGAAGGAGCACGGTTATTCGGTCGTGCGCGAGTTCGGCGGCCACGGCATCGGCCTTGAGTTCCACGAGGATCCGTTCGTGAGCTTTGTCGCGCAGGCGAATACCGGCATGGTGCTCGTTCCGGGCCTCGTGTTCACCATCGAGCCGATGATCAACCTGGGGGCGCAGGAGATCGACATGAGCGATCCTAACGGCTGGACCGTGCGCACCGAAGACGGCAGCCCGACTGCCCAGTGGGAAATCCAGCTTGCGGTGACCGAGGACGGCTACGAGCTTTTGTCCTGGTAGGGCTGCGGCTGCATTGAGGCTATACGTGCCGCCTCGAAAACGAATACGTTTCGTGGAAAAGGCGATTGGCATAAAGTGAAGTAAACGTACAGTGTGGTCAGCGAAGCGTCCGACGATTCGTATTGCACCTACCTCCGGCGCTTTCATATCCCCAGTAGTTTCTTCGCCCTGCTTTCCGAGGGAGTGTCCTTGGTCCAATTCGCAAAACGGTTAGCTGTGTGTCTCCGTTCGGCGCATGGCGGCAATCTCGGCTCCTTCCTTTGCATCGAGCAGATTTGCCACAGGTGTTGAACGATTCGTACCGTGCGAGCGCCGGGAAATCTGTTTTGCATCCAGTGAGGTTTGCCGCCTGAAAGAGTCCGCAAACCGGGCTCTGAGGAACTTTTTGTATGTATACCGATAAGCTTTCATGTATCATCAAGTGAGCTGAGATTCGCCAATCGCTTTCGAACGCTTAGCGGCGGGTTGATTTGCGGAATCGGAAAATGCGAAACGGAAAGGTTGGAAGATGATGTTGATTGAAGCAGGCGGCGCGGGCGCTTCGGCGCCGGCGGCACGGTGCAAAATGCGCCGGGGGGGGTTCTGTTTTAAGAGCCGCTCTGCTGGCTTTTTCGGTATGCTTGGCGGCGTTGGCTCTTGCGGGATGCGCTGACACCGCTTCTCCTTCAAGTGGGGGGAACGCCCCAGCGGACGACGGTGCATCCGTCCCGGCTCAGAGCGGGCCGCCCCAAACCGATGAGCCCCAAGCCGCTGCCTCGGTCGACACCTACTACGCGCAACATACGCGCGGAAACACCATGACCCAGCTGGCCTCCACGTCGGGGGAGGTCGTCGAGCTGCCCGACGGATACCAGGTCGTAGGGCCCTATTCCGAGGGTTTGGTCATGGTGCGCTGGCTTGAAGCCTCGAACGACCGATGGGGGGGTCGGCACCGACGGGAACTTCGACTACGGGTTCATGGACGCGTCGGGCAACCTCGAAATCGAGGTGGACGATGCGGCGGCGTCCATTGGGCTGCCGGCCGAAAACGACGAAGGAGCCGCCCTGCGGTGCACTCCGGGCGCGTACTTTCAGGAAGATCGTGCGGTGCTGGACTGCCGGTACGGCGCGCGCGGCAACGAGTACCATTTCTCGCTGGTGATCGACGCCCAGGGAAGCGTCGTCGCCTGGACGGGGCTCGACGCCGGGTACATGGACGTCGAGTCGGCGGCCTCTTTGCCCTATACGAGCTTTCCCGACTCCATGGAGCTCGTCAACTTCCCCAGCTTCGGCATCGCGGGCGCGTACGAGGACGGGCTCCTTCGGACGAGTCTGGGCACGTCTCTGGCCCAAGACCATACGATTCTGCTCGATGCGGACGGGGAGGTGTACGCGAACTTCTACGGGTCCGACAGCTACGTGCGCAGCTCGGATCTGCTGAACTCCCGCTATGTCGTGGGCGGTCTGTACAACGTGTGCTCCTACGAGGCCCGCGCGCCCGAGGCGAACCCCGTCGACGCGTTCGACGTCGTCGACATCCTGGAAGCCGAGGATTTCGACGACGCCCAGATCGTCGATATGGCGGGGGACGGGCCGGCGGCCATCCTCAACGCGCGGTCGAACACCGCCAAAGGGGAGCGCGTGCTGACGGGCCTCTACGATATCGAGGCGGGCGCATGGATCGGCGAGCCCGTGCTGGGCGGCGGCGCGCAGGCGGCGCACTACGGTGCCTTCCCCGTCAGCATCGAGGGGAAATACAGCGAAGCGTACGAAGGCGGCTCGTGCGGGCTCATGTCGTCGGACGGAACGTGGCTTTTCGCACCCGACGCCCTCTACGGCGGCGCGACATGCAGCAAGATCGTTCACCTGCAGGGCACCTACTGGCTTGCGACGGCCGGCAAGGGCGACGGCGAGCGCAGCTACCTGATCGATGCCGCGAACCCATCGCTTCAGCCGGCTTGCGTGGATGATCTCGTGCTGCCCGAAGACTTCCGCGAGACCGACGCCATGGACGAGGAGCTCATAGAAGGCGCCTCCTCGCGCAACCAAGAGATGGGGGAGGCGCGATGAGCGCAGGGGTCGGTTCGCCCTCTCTCGGAACCGAACCGCTGCCGAAACCCGGGCCGTTGCTCGCCTTGGCCGTCGCCGCGTTCTTGCTGTGCGGATGTCTGGCGGGGTGCTCGGGCGAGGCGGGCTCCGGCCGGAGCGAGGCGGGAGGGCAAGGCGCGGTTTTCGCGCCCTCTCAGCTGGACGCGTCCGACGGTCCCGCCGGCGCGGAAGAGCAGATATCCTACATCGTGGGCAACGCCGGCCAGGCGCTGCCCGCCGAAGATCGCCCCTCGCGCGTTATGCAGCTGGGGGTTGATGCGGGAGTGGGAGCGGCGGCCCAGGAGGCGCTTCACATGCAGGAGTGGACGAACTACCTCTACGACGAGTCCGGACGCCTCGTGAAGACGGCGACGTTCGGCGAGACGGTCCTTGCCAATACGGTCTCCTCCTACGAGTACGACGCGGACGGCAGGCTGCTTTCCGCACGGGTCCAGTCGGGAGACGGGGACGTCGCGTCTCTCGACTACGCTTACGAAAACGGGAGGCTGGCAAGGGCGGAGGCGACGACGGTCGAAAAGGGGGAGGCGAGCGGCGCTGCCGTCGAAACGTATACCTACAATGAGGAATTCTGCGCTCTTACGGTTGACCAGTATTATGCGAACGGCGATTTGAAAGGAGCTTTCGTGGCGTACTTCGACGAAGAGCATCCTTGGGAGGGCAACCCCATCGATTACGACGGGGGGCGTATGGTATCTGCCGATGTTTACACTGCGGAAGGCGAGATGAAGCAGCATGAAGAGTTCGTCTACAACGAAGACGGCACCCCGTCGCTGAAAACCATCCAGGTGTTTCCCGTCGATGGCGGCGAGGAGTCGTACAGCGAGCGCGCGTACTCCTACGACGAGAACGGGTTCGAAACGTACATGACCTTCGAGCAGACCCTCGCCGACGTCCGCCAAGCGCACCGCATCGAGCGGACGTTCGGCGCCGACGGAAGGATGACGCGCAAAATCGAGCGGTCGAACACCGGCGACGAGGTGAGGACGTACGCTCGCGACGAGCGCGGGCGCGTCGTCGCGAGCAAGTGCGTCTCCGGCTGGGCCCCCATCGCGTGGTCCCCCTCCCTGACGGTGTACCAGTACGACCTGGGCCTGACCGAGGCGTCGCCTTCCGAGGAGGGCATGGAGGAGGCGGCGCAATACGAAAGCGACCGCTTGAGGGAAAGCTACTACGATCTGGCGGCCGTGTACGTGGCGGGAAGCTATCAGGCTAGGAGCGGAAGCATGTACGACGGGTCGCAGCCGGTGCTCGAGCTGCATGCCGACGGATCCGGCACCTTCGACGGCGTTTCGGGCAGATGGGAGTGGGACGATACCGCCCGCGCCCTCTACGCCTACATCGGCGGCGAGGCTCCCGCGTGGTACGTCTGGGGGCAGGAGGCGGGCTATCCGAGCGGGCAGCGCTTGGGCGACGGCGCATTCGCCGAGTTCGACCGCGTGCGTGACGAGAACGGCGTGCCGGTCGACTGACGCGCCCCGCGTGATCTCGTGGCGAGGCGTGCGTCTCGTCCAAGGCGAACGTATTCAAATCAACGATAGGAGGAACGATATGGACGTTAGCAGCGAAAGCCGGCCGACAGGATGGCGGGCGGCGGGCGCCGCATCCCGGGCAGTCGCGGTCGCGGTCGCGACCGCGCTGTTGGCAGGCCTCATCGCCATGCCGGGCTGCTCTTCTAAAACATGCAACGATTGCGGGGAAACGTTCTCTGGCCAGGCCTACTACCAAAGCTATTCCTCGAACCCGAACTACAACCCCTACCGGGAAGACGGAGGGGAGCTGTACGAGGGCGCCGGCACGATCTGCGAAGAGTGCGCGCAAGACCGCTGGGGAGACGATTACCGGGACCATAAGGCGAAATAGCGCGACGCACGGGGACGCGCGGAAGCCCGACCCGCCCTTCGCCTCGCTGAAAGGCGAAGGGCGCGAAGAGGGTCTTCGCATGCCACGCTTCCAGGATCGCGCTGATGCGAGAAACGAGGCGGCCGGGAATCGGTTGTGGCGTGCGGGGGATTGCTGGCTCGGCGATTCAGTTTGCGCGATCAATAACGCATGTTTGCCCTACGGAGGCAGCGGGGATGTTCGTGTCTATTCGGAAAGCAAGATGACGAAGCTTTTGCACGATCGGTTTTCTGAGACTTCATGGTTCAGGGTCGGGCGTACTTCGTGCATTGCATGGGCCGCGAAATGCACGGACTCCCGCTATCTCTGTCGCGCTGTTTTCTCGAGACACAGCGGGCCTCACAATGCAGGACCGATCTTGCCGAGCGGCTTTTCGGGGCGAAACCGAGTGTGACCAAGACGATTGAGAGGCTGCTTCGCTTGGACGCGTAGAAGAGGTGCGCAGCCGCTCGCAGGCGTTGCCCGTTCGTAGGCCTGCTGCAGCCAAAGCGCTGTTGTCTACAGCGGATACGACAGAACGATCGTTGACGGAACGGGGCATTGCGCCCGTGTGCATCTGCAAGCTTGCCGAAGAGGGAGCTTTGGATGGTTGCGCCTACGCGATCTTGCCGGGTGCGAACGTTTTGGACGGCGCAGCCTAGCACTAGTACCGTCGTTTAATACGGCTTAATGCGCAATTCGAAGCTATTTCGCCCCGTCTCCCATGTGCCCCGAATCCTCCACGGTGGTGGCGAGCGGCGTTTCTCTCAAGAAGAGCATGAGCGCGAGCCCTGCGATACCGAGGGGCAGCATGAAGAAGAACACGGGTACGAGCGCATCGTTGTATGCGGTGCCGAGCGCCTGCTGCACGGCTTCGGGCAGACCGTGCACGATGCCCGGTGTGAGCGAGTTCGCGTCGACTCCGAGCACCCCTGCGCCCCCGACCGACGAGAGGTTTTCGGCCAGCGTTCGGGTGAGGCCGCTCGTGAAGATGGCCCCGACGATGGAAGTGCCGAGCGTCGTGCCGACCTCACGGAAGAAGTTTGTCGCGGCGGTGGCCATGCCGACGACCGATGCCGAGAACTCGTTTTGCACGACGAGTACGAGGATCTCGAAGTTCAACCCGATGCCGAAGCCGAGCACCGCAAGGAACACCCCGATGAAAGCGAAGTGAAGCTCGGCGGTAATCGTCGTGAGGCAGGCGATGCCGACGACCATGATCACGAAGCTCGCTACCATGAGCTTCTTGTAGGTGCCGCGTTTGCTCACGGCGTAGCCCGAGATGAGCGAGGCGATGAAGTAGGCGATGCTCATGGGCATTTCCATGTAGCCGGCCGCGGTGGCGCTCATGCCGTCGACGATCTGGAAGTACGTGGGCAGGTAGGTGACGGCGCCCATCATGGCGAACGTTGCAATGAACCCGGCGATGGTGGCGATGTTGAAGTTGCGGTTCTTGAAGAGCTCAAGCGACATGATGGGCTCTTTCGCCCGACGTTCGGCCAAAACGAACAGGACGCCGAACGCGGCGGCAGCTGCGAAAAGCCCGACGATGACCGGAGAATTCCAAGCGTGTTCGGTGCCGCCCCACGAGGTGGCGAGCGTGACGCACGTTATGGCGATGGCGAGCGTCATGGTGCCCCAGAGATCGAACGAGGCTTTTTCCACGGTGCGCTTCGGCTTGGGCAGGCAGATGACGGCGGTGACGATGGCGACGGCTGCGAGCGGGATGTTGATCCAGAACGCCCAGCGCCAGCCGATGGTGTCGGTGAACAGGCCGCCCAAAAGCGGTCCGACGAGCATGGGCACGGCGTAGGCGATGCCCATGATGCTGAGGTACAGGGCGCGGTCGCGTGGCGGTATTACGTCGGCGACGATGGCTTGGGAGAGGATCATGAGACCGCCGCCCCCGAGTCCCTGCACGGCGCGGCCCGCCACGAGCCCTTCCATGGAGCCCGTGAGGCCGCAGACGACCGAACCAGCGACAAACAGGACGAGCGCTCCGATGAACAGCCCTTTGCGGCCGATGAGGTCGCCCATCTTCCCGTACAGCGGCATGGTGACAGTGGCCGCGAGCACGTAGGCGGTGGTTACCCACAGCATGTGGTTCACCCCGCCGAGCTCGCCGACGATGGTGGGCAGGGCGGTGGCGACGACGGTCTGATCGAGCGATCCGACGATCATGGCTACAAGCAGCCCGGCGAATACGGCGATGACCGATTTCTGGGGCAGCTCGATGGCGTGCGGGGTCTTGTCGTTTCGGGGAGATTCCATAGGTGTCTTTCCTTACGATTGCATTGCTTGCTGGAACAGGTCGAGAAACCGCTTGCTGATCTCATGCGCGCGGATCATATCGTCTTCGCCGATCTCATGCGCGCAGCGAAGTTCGATGCGGCGCAGGTCGCCCATTATCTCGTCGCAGCGGCGTTTGCCCTCGGCGGTCAGTACGTGAAGCTTGCTTCGTTTATCGGCCCCGTCGGTGCGATGGGTTGCCAGCCCCCGCCTCTCGAAGGTGCCGACGATAGAGCTGATCGTCTGCTTGGGCAAAAACAGTTCGGCGCACAGGCGCTTCTGGCTGATGCCTTCGGGGTTCTCCCCTAAAACGAAGAGAACCGACATCGAGTAGTACGACTCGCCGTAGCGCTTGGCGAACTCGCCGTACAGGTAATCCATGTGGAAGAAGTCCTCGTACATGTTGTCGATGTGCTGCCCGAACCTGTCCATTGCCTTGTCCCTTCGCACGAAGTCCCTGCAAGCGAGCGCACACGCTCGCAATTAGTCTGATATCGGACTAATTTAGCGTGAGACGGTGCGGGACGCAAGGGTTGCGGGGCGGTACTCTGTTTCTCCATAAGCCGCATTCGACGAATGCGCCCTCGCCCTATGCTGAACGTGCCACGGCGCATTCCCGTTGTGCGCAGCGGCGATTTCGTTGCCCGCGACAGGAGGTGCGCTCGAGCGGAAGCCCGCGAAGCGCTCGTGGCCGCAGACGGCAAACGCGCGACCGCACGGGGCCGATCGCCTGCTTGCGCAGCTTGCGTACCGCCTGTTCGATGGCGCATTATCGTGCTACACTGATGCCGTCGACCGCCAACGAGAAAGGACGATGCGATGATCGATCATATGAGCGTCAAGGTGAAGGACTTCGATAAGGCCGCAGCGTTTTACGAAGCCGCGCTTGCACCGCTCGGCTACGTCAAAGGCATCGAGTATCCCGGCGGCTTGCAGCTTCACGTCGAGGGCGAGCCGGGTGACGTATGGGTGATGGCCCTCAAGGACGACGAGGCGCCCCTGCCTACCCATATCGCGTTCACTGCGAAGGATGCCGAAGGCGTCAAGGCGTTTTACGAGGCGGCGCTTGCGGCGGGTGGAACCGATCACGGCGCCCCCGGTCCGCGCGATTACCATCCCGGCTACTATGCGGCGTTCGTGTACGATTTCGAGGGCAACAACATCGAAGCCGTCATCCACGACTTTGCCGAGTAGAGCAGCCTTTCGCGACCGCGCAAAAGGCCGTTGGGCAAACCGTTCACTCGGCCGGAGCGGAGCGAACGGTCGGGATGGGCCACCGGGCGGATTGTACGCCGATCGTCGGGCGGGTTGCGGAGCGCACCGCCAAGCCGGGGCATTTCGGTTCGGCCCAATCCGCTCGGTGGTTGTTGCACATGCACGATACTGAACCCGTGAAGGTAAGAAGGGAAATAGCTGACCTGCGGGTCTCGTACAGGTGCCCAACGATATCGCACTTATAGGGGCGTCGGATCGTTCAGTATCGCAATTCTCAAGCAGCAACCGTTCTTTCAGCGCGAGACCGGGGCAGACGCGCGCGAGACCGGAGCCGACCCTGCGCGAGGTCGCGGTCGACGTGCGTTGATACCATGCGTCGGCACCGTGCGCTAGCATGTCCGAAACATCGTATCGTCGTCAATGCTCATACGGGATCCGGTCCATGCTACAGGCGGCTTTCGATACGGCCGCTGCACGGTTGCGCCCTCGCATCCTCCGCGCAGCTTTCAGGCTGCGAGCCTTTCGCGTTACGCCGAAAACAGCTTGCGCATCTCGGCGAGCAGCTGCTTGCGCGTGAACACGAGCAGTGCGAGGAGGAACACGCTCGCAGTCAGTGCGCTCGCGTAGGCGAGCACGTTCCATGTGGTGAGGTTCAGCGCTACGAGCACGAGCGGCGTCAACCCGAGCAGCACGTCGAACAGCAGGTATTTGGCGTACCCCGACACGAACGTGCCTTTGAACACCGCGATGAGCACGGTGTCGAATACGAGGGCGACCAGACATATGCTCGGAATGACGAACGTGGTTATGATGAGGTTCTGCGACACGACGAACCATACGGCGGCGATGCCGAGCAGCACGAGGAAGTAGCGCACCACCACGCGCAGAAAGTCGGGCGAGTGCGTGAGGATGTTGCGCACGAACAGGTAGTTCACGGCGAGCGCCACGCACACCGTCAGTACGATGTCCCACGGAAGCGGTATGAGCTGCCCCAAGAACAGCATGACGAGCAGGCACACGCCGGTGGCGAACGCGAGTACCCGAAGCGCGATGGCTCCCGATTTGCGCACCCCGTTGCGAGGGAACGGCGACGGATCGGCTTCACCCGTGAGTTCGGCCTGGCAGAGGGGGCATCGGTCGAGGTCGCCGGTAAAGCTCACGCCGCATTTATTGCACTTCATCATCGTCGGCGCTCCTTTCCTCCCGGGCTACCTTCTGCTTTCTGGGCTTCGCGGGTTTTGCCGTTCGTTCGGTCTTTACGGCCCGTTCGGGCTTTGCGGGTTTTGCGGCCTGCTCCTGCGTCGTCGGCTTTTCGGGCTTTGCGGCCCGCTCGGGCTTCTCGGATCGTCGGGGTTTCCTCGGCGCCTTGGCCTTCTTGGGCTGCGGCTCGTCTTCTTCGCTTGCGGGCACCTGGCCGCCCAAGCGTTTGACGGAGGTTTCGAACTTGGCTTCCAGCCGGTCTTCGGCAACCTCTTCGCTCGTCTTGTTGATGTTGATGGAGCCTTCGATGCCCTGGCTCGAGAAGTACCGGCAGAAGTTCTTGATGATGTCGGGATTGGAGTACACCGAAGAGATGCCGATGCTCAGATCGTTGCCGAAGGAGCTGAGGAGGAAGTTGATTCCCGTAGTCGAGGTGAGCACGTTGATGTTGCGAATGTACGGGGCGAGCCGCTCGTCGATGGCGATCTGCCCGAGGTTCGAGACGGTCGTGGTGGTGTCGCGGGCGGCAAGGTAGGTGGCGAACTCGAGGATGAGGTCCTTTACGAACAGCGGCGCCAGGCGCAGGACGGGGTTCTTCTCGAGCGCGATCATGCGGTTCATGCGGGATTTGAGGTGTTCGGCGTTGGTGACCACCTTGAGTTGGGCGTGCACCTGCCTCGCCACCTCTTCGACGGGTTCGTCCTCGTCGCCCGGCACATAGGATACGAACGCCAATCCGAAGAAGTTCTTCGTGGTGGTGGATTTGAAGTGCTGGCGAAGGTCGACCGGCACGTCGAGGCGGATCGCGCGGTTTCGATCGCGCCGCGGCATCTCGGTGCGTATGGCGCACATGACGGCGGCGATGACGAGCGATGTCACGCTGACGCCGAACGAGCGTGCCAGTTCGAGAACCTGCGCGGCGGGCACGTGGTACTCCATGAACGTGGGATCGGCCTCGTCGCGCCAGCCGGTGATGCGGTATACCTTGGGCGCATGCGTTGCGGCGGCCTTGTCGCGCTCGTAGTACTTGTCGAAGCTGTTTTCAGACTTCTGGTGGTCGGAGCCGTCGTATTCCAGCGGGATGCCCTCGATGCCGTAGCGTTCTTGCAGGTAGGCGTAGAGCAGCGCCTTGAAAAAGCTCAGGGTTCCGCGCCCGTCCGATACGATGTGCGAGACTTCGAGGTTGATGCGGTTTCGATAGTAGCTCACGCGGAACAGGATGCTCTTCGCGTCGACGTGCAAGCCGAAGCAGATCGGCAGGTTCTCGCGCTGTACGACGGGCGGCTTGGTCGCCTGCTCGAGGTAGTGCCAGAACATGCCGCTGCGCAAGCTCACGTTGAAGCCGGGGAAGATGTCGACCGTTTTCTCGAGCGCATGCTGCAGTACTTCGGGATCCACCTCGTCTACGAGGGAGGCCGAATAGCGGAACACCGTTTGGGCGGAGCTGCCCGCCTGCGACGAATAGAATTTGCCGACGTTGTCTAGTCTGTACCAAGTAGCCCGAGCCACGCCGGTTCGTCCCCCTGTTCCAGCTCGTCCCCATCAAGGAAGTGCTTGATGATGCGATACGTGTCCTTAACGATGTTGAACACCGAGGGGTACAGAAGGTACCCGTGCACGGCGTCGAGCACACGATAGCACGCTACGCAGCCGCCGTCATCTGCCAGACGCTGCGCGAACACTTCGCCCTCGTCGCGCAAGGGGCAGTACTCGGCGGTGATCACGAGGGTGCGAGGCTGCTCGGCAAGGCTTGGTGCGATTAGCGGAGCGAAGTACGGCTTGTGGAGGTCTTCCGACGAGGAGGCGTACAACTCCATGTATCCCATGATGTCGCGCGCGGTGAGCAGGTAGTCCTCCCCGTTCTCGCGCACCGAATCGAACAGCGAGGTCGTCGGATTGTGGTCGTTGTACGTTGCGGGATACAAAAGCATCTGGGTGCGCGGCAGAAACTCGCCGCGATCGCGGGCCATGAGCGACACCACGGCGGCGAGGTTGCCGCCCGCGCTATCGCCGAACAGCACGATGTTTCCCGTGTCCACGTCGGATAGCAGCGTGCCCGCATGCAGCTGGCGCGCCACCTCGTAGCAGTCTTCGGGCGCCTGGGGGAAGCGGTGCTCGGGCGCGCGCCGATAGTCGACCGATACCACGCGCCGTTCGAGCTTGATCGCCATCGTGGTGCAGGCATCGGTATAGAAGTCCACGCTGCCGTTGACCCATCCGCCCCCGTGGAAGAACAGGATCGTGCCGCGGGAATCCTCGGTGACCTTGAGCCCCGAAGCGAGGGAGAAATCGATATCGAGCGGCGTGAACACGCGCAGGGGCAGCTCGAAGCCGTCGGGCATGGTCGCCTTGGCTTCGTCGATGCGGCAACGCGGATCGGGAATCATGAGCCTGGCGCTCACTTCCTCGGCGACGCGCTGTGCCTCGTAGGATTTCCTGATATCGGGTTTGATCCGCGAAGCCGCTTTGAAGGCGGCGAGGATCGCCTTGTTGATGGGCATGTCGATGCCGTCCTTTCGCAAAGAGCGGCGGCACCGATCCCGTGCCGGCTTGCCGCGCGGCGCACGCTCGCGCCGCTGATGGGTCTATCGTAGCACAGAGGGGCCGTCCTCCGTGCTACGAGCCGTACGCGTTTTCCATCCGTGATGCGCCGGCGAAGGGCGCTGCCGGGTGATCGGGTCCGTTCGGCAACCTGTAACCGAGAGGCGATCGCCCGTGCGGAGCCGACCGCGGGCGCTTCGCCGCAAACGGCCTGCGGGCGGCTCTTCTCAGGCGGACGGCAGGCGGGTTCGGCCGCCATTGCCGGTTTTCGCGCGGTTCGCCTCCGTCGCGCTGCTGTTATTCGCTGTGCGCGGGGCAGTCGACCGTCATGGTGGCAAAAGAGGCTTCGACGCGTGCGAGCCTTTCGGCATCGTAGCCGATGCGGTCGATTTCGGCGAGGTCGGCCTTGTCCTTTTCGCGGTCGGTTGCCGCCTTGGCGGCGCGTACCGATTCGATGGTTGCCACGCCGATGCGCGTACCGTCTTCGAGTTCGCGCATTTCGACGAAGTCGGCCTCGGCGAGGCTCTCGATCGCGGCGACGAGCAGCGCATCGTATCCGGCGAACGAGCGGTGGAGCGCGTTTCTCTGGGTGAGCTTGCCGTTCTCGATCCTGAAGGGGGCGAAGCTGACCATGACGCCGTCGGTGAGCGCATGCACGCCGTAATCCTCCCTTTTGGAATTGCATGTGATCTCCCGCGAATCGAGCGCGGCGTCGTAGAACCCCCGTGTTTGCAACCACGTGCGAACCGTCGGCATGTCTTCGTCGCGCACCGAGAAGTCGACGTCGTCATGACAACGGCCCGAAGCGTTGCCCGAGATGACCCAAGGTACCAGGCCTCCTTCGAGAAACACCTTGCCGGCGAGTTCGGGCGCGAGCAGGACCTTGAGGGCCACCGTCTTCGCATCGGTAAAGCTCGTGGTTTCCATGGGTTTCCAATCTCTCGGTTCTCGGTACTTCAAGCTCGGGTCTCTCGAGCTTTTGCTCCTGGTGCTTCGCGTGCGGCTTTGCGCTCGTTTCGGATAGGCGGCTCGCGGCGGCTCGGACGGTCGCGCTACGCGCTTTTCGGAGTGGTCAGTCTCATGAGGTAGTGCGCCTTTTCGACCACTTCGTCAATGCTGAGTTCGGGTTCGTCGAAGAGCCAGAGGCGGATGATGCCGACGAGGCCCGAGGCCACATAATGGAACAAGAACTCGACGTCCTGCTCGGCCATGTGAGGGTTCGCTCTTTCCCAATCGGCGTGGTACGCCTCGTAGAGAAACGAGATCACGCGATCGATGAAGTTCCCTTCGCCGCGGTTCTGGAATGCGGCGCGGATGAGCACGCGATGATCGGAAGCGAATGCGATGAGGGCCGGCGCCATGTCGAACACATTGGCGGGAAGCTGCTCGACATAGCGTTCGAATCCTGCGAACAGGTCGTCTTGCATGGCAAGCAGCAGGGCGAATTGGTCGGAGTAGTACTTGTAGAAGGTTTTGCGCGAGATGCCCGCATCGTCGCAGATTTCGCTTACGGTGATCTCGGATACAGGTTTGCACTCAAGGGCCCGCGAGAACGAATCGAAGAGGCATTGCTTGGTGTAGCGCTGCCGCGAGTCTTTCGGTTCGATGTACATCAGGGCTCCTCGTCGTTTTACGGTGGTCGGAAGGCTGCTGCTTTGCGCATTGGGCGATCGCCTGCCCTGTTCATTATAATCGCTTCCGCTGCACGGGCGGGCAAGGCGCTTGGCATTGCCGGAATCGTGGTTTTATCGAATGGGAATCCGTCAACGCCGCCCGGTCCTCGCGTGGGGGCGCCCGATGCTCCGCAGCAACCGCGCCTGCGCGAGCATCGTCCGCGCTTCGGCGTGAGCCGCCCAGAGCAGATACCTGAGCATGCGCTCGCGTTCGACCAGCTTGAGGACGAGCGCTGCGGGCGCAGCTCCCGAGTCGAGCCGCGTGCCGTACTCGGTGATCGAGTAGGCGTTGACTTCGAACCGTCCCGTCATGAGCATGGTAGCCGCGCAACCGAACTCGACGATCGGTTGCGCGTCCGCGACGCCCCTCGACTTCATCCGCTTGGCTTCACGGCTATTGTACGGCCTGATGGCGATATGATTCGCTCCGCTCGCGAGCGCGGTGTCGATGGTGCACTGGAGCTGGTGGGCGTCTTGACCCGGTTGGGCGAACGCGAAGTTGAGCGAAACGGTTTCGAAGGCCACTTCTTTCAATGCGGTAAGGGTCTCGGTGCAGACGGCGTTCGGCGAGACGGGGGCATCGGTTGCGCACGGCTCGGCAGCGCTCAGGTTGATGGCGATATGCGCGACCCCGGACTCTTTGAGCGTACGAAGCCGATCGGCAGTTACATCGGCCGATGCGAGTTCGAAACCCGTGCCGTTCGTAATGTCGAATCGCTCGCGAACCGACTGCATGAGGGCATCGACCTCCTGTTCGTCGAGCGCTGCGGTATTGCCCTTGATGAACAGCGTGGTGATGGTTTTCCGGGAGCCTGATTCGGCTTTGCGGAGGCGTCCGTCCGATACGCTGAAGGCGGTTCTCCAGGAAGCGGATCCTGCCGCATCGATCGCTCGGAGGATTTCGTCGAGAAGTTTGCGTTCGTCGCTCTCCCGCTGAGCGCGACTATGCGCGCCATCGTCGCATGCGCGATCGTTCAGGGGGGTGTTCGCGAAAGGAACGTGGATGTACATTCCCAGGTTGGCTGCCTCGGCGTAGTCGAAGTACGAACCCCGCTCGTGGGAAAAGCGCAGGGGTTTGATTGAGCTTAACTTGGTCGAACGTGACAGGCAGGCGTTGGCGAGCGAAGATACGGCTTTCATGGTTCCTCCCGTGATCGGTCGGGTGGTCGGTCGGTTCGGCGTCCGTGCATTGCCGATATTATAGACTTATGTTACTTAAGAAACAATAGACTATAAAAAAGAATGCAGGAGGACTCGATAGGGTGAGCTATCGCATTGTGCGCTCTTGGTTCGAAATGCGCACGGCACCGCGTTTCCATCGATGATCGGCAGGGTGAGCTGACGATACAAAAAATGCCGTCGTGAAGCGTTTTCGTTAGCCCCGGGTGTGCATTTTTGGGCACCTGAGGGCTTCCTCGGAGGCGTTCGAGAGCGCGTAAAGTTCTGATCTGGCGGTTCCGAAAGCGGGCGGAACGGCCTTCGCTGAAGCCGGGGGCGAAGGCTTCACAACGGCGTTTTTTTTGTCCTTTTTAGCGGGCATTCCGTGCAAAAGCGTTGTCGGCATCCCCGTTTGCTTGGGGGCGAATTGCGGGATTGGTATACTGCTAGAAATCTTGGAACCGTTTCGGGAACCCGTGGCTCCCGAAAAACTTTCGGCGTGGGGATTTCCTGCGTGCGATACGAAAGGCGCTGTATGGACGGCAAGGCACAAACAGGAACAACGCGCGTAGCCCTCGGAATGAGCGGCGGTGTTGACAGCGCCGTGTCGGCCGCCGTGCTCATGCGTGCGGGCTATGCGGTCGTCGGCGTTACGTGCCTGTTCGCTTCCGACGAGAAGTCGCAGGCGGCGGCCGAGGACGCAGCGGCGGTCTGCGCCCTTTTGGGCATCGAGCACGAGGTATGGGAGTGCGAAGGCGCGTTCGAGCGATCGGTCGTGCAGCCATTCGTGCGCGACTATGCCCAGGGGCTCACGCCGAGCCCCTGCGTTTCGTGCAACGCGCTCTGCAAGATGCCCCAATTGTTTGCGGCGGCCGATAGGTACGGGTGCGAAAAAGCTGCGACCGGCCATTATGCCCGCATCGCCCAATTCGAGGAAAGCGGGCGGTTTGCGGTGAAGGCGGCGCTCGACGCGTCGAAAGATCAAAGCTACATGCTCTCGCAGCTGACGCAGGCGCAGCTGGCGCGCCTCGTGCTTCCCCTGGGTGCAGCGACGAAAACGGACGTGCGCATGCTTGCGGCCGACCTCGGACTCCCGGTTGCCGATAAGCCCGAGAGCCAGGATATCTGCTTCATCGACGGCGATCACCTATCGTTTCTCGAAGAGCGGGGAGTTGCGGATGCGCCGGGTGTCATCGTCGATGCGCGGGGGCAAGCGCTCGGCCGCCATAACGGGCTTTTCCGCTATACCATCGGTCAGCGCAAGGGGATCGGCATTGCGGCGCCCGAACCGTACTACGTGATCGGCAAGCGCTTCGATCGAAACGAGCTCGTGGTCGGCTTCAAGCGCGAAACGCTTATCGGTACCGTTCGCGTCGCTCGTCCGAACTGGCAGGCGATCGAATCGCTCGACGCTCCGCTTGATTGCATGGTGAAGCTTCGCTACCGCAGCATCAAAGCCGCGTGCACGGTAACGCCGTGCGACGGGGGCTCGGTCGACGTTCGCCTGGTGAGCCCCCAGCCGACGACGGCGCCCGGCCAGCATGCGGTTTTCTACCTGGGCGAAACGGTGCTCGGCGGCGGGATGATCGAGGCGGTGGGCGACGGCTCGTAAGGCGGGCTGGGCGATGCCCGGCTCCGGCTTCGCAAGGCGCGAGGGCAACGTCTTGTCGCCCTGTCTTTTGCTGTGCGGATCGCTGTGATATGATGCGCGAAGGAATGCACGGGCAAGCGCGAGGAGGTCGCAGGACATGAAAAAGATCTTCATTATCGGCGGTATGGGCGCCGGGAAGTCGATGGCGACCAAAGCGCTCGTCGAGGAGGGATTGCCGTTCATCGACCTCGACGAAGTGGGGCATGAGGTTCTGACGCGCGATTACGTGAAGGCCGATCTGGTCGAGGCGTTCGGCGAGGATATCCTCAACGCCGAAGGCGAGGTCGACCGCCCCGCGCTCGCCGCAAAGGCGTTTGTCAACGAGATTCAGACGAGCCTGCTCAACAGCATCACGATGCCCCGTATCGAAGAGACTTTCGCCGACCGCATCGACGATCTTGCGAAGGAAAGCGAAGCGGTCGTTGTCGAATACTCCGCATTCAAGAACAGGAGCATTTCGCTTGCTGCCGATGCCGATTGCATCATCGCGGTGCTCGCTCCGCTCGACATGCGTATCGAGCGCGCCGTAGCGGCGGGGTGGGATGAGGAAGACGTCAAGCGCCGTATCGCGCGGCAGATCACCGACGCCGAGCGCATCGAGGTGGCCGACGTGGTGTTCCATAACGATTCCACTCCCGAGGATCTCAAGCGCCAGGTTGTCGAGTGGTGGGACGCCTTCAAGGCGGGAAACGCCTAGGACGAAACCGCTGGCTTTTCAGGTCGGTCGGCCGGATGGGGCCGCCGGTTCCGCGTTGCCGTTGGTTCCGAAAAGCTAACAGTTCGGTACAATCTTCACGAACATCTGTTCACTTCGCGTAGCATGTGGTACGCTAATACTCTTATGCGTACATGCGCCTGATCGACCGCGCGCGTGCGCGAAGCTTCGCGCACGGCGGCTTCGCGCGGCGCTTGTCGAATCGAACGTTTGACATGGGATCGGAGGAGCGATGGCTCACCTTTCGAATATAGATGGTATGGAGATGGCGGGCAAGCCGCAGGAGGTTCGCCTTGCCTCGACGCCGTTTCGCGCGGTGTCGCCGTTCGAGCCGGCGGGCGATCAGCCTCAGGCGATCGAGCGGCTTGCTGAAAACGTCGAAAACGGCATGCGCTACCAGACGCTTCTGGGTGTGACGGGCTCGGGTAAGACCTTCACCATGGCGAAGGTCATCGAGGCCACGCAGAAGCCAACGCTCGTCATGGCACCGAACAAGACGCTCGCGGCTCAGCTCGCTTCCGAGCTCAAGGAATTCTTCCCCGACAATTCGGTCGTGTACTTCGTCAGCTACTACGACTACTACCAGCCTGAAGCCTACGTGCCTTCGAGCGACACGTTCATCGAGAAGGACGCTTCGATCAACGAAGAGGTCGAGAAGCTGCGCCATGCGGCAACCTCGGCGTTGCTTTCGCGGCGCGACTGCATCGTGGTGGCGTCGGTGTCGTGCATCTACGGTATCGGCAGCCCGATGGACTACGCCGGCATGGCCGTGTTCGTCGACAAGGAAAAGGAGATGGATCGCGATACGGTCATCCACGACCTCATCGACATCCAGTACGACCGAAACGATTACGAGCTCAAGCGCGGTACGTTTCGCGTGCGCGGCGATAACCTCGACGTGTTCCCGCCCTACGCCGACAATCCCATCCGCATCGAGTTTTGGGGCGATGAGATCGAACGCATCGCCGAGGTCGACAACGTGACGGGCGAGGTGTTGAACGATTTCGAGGCGCTGCCGTTGTGGCCCGCGTCGCACTACGTGACGGCGCGCCCGAAGATGGACAAGGCCATCAAAACCATTGGCGAGGAACTGCGCGACCGCTTGGCCCAGTTCAAATCCGAAGGCAAGCTGCTCGAAGCGCAGCGGCTCGAAATGCGCGTCAATTACGATCTCGAGATGCTCGAGACGATGGGTTTCTGCTCGGGCATCGAGAACTATTCGCGCCATATGGACGGCCGCGATCCGGGCGAGCCCCCCTACACGCTCATCGACTACTTCCCGAAGGACTTCCTCTGCATCATCGACGAGAGCCATGTGACGGTGCCACAGATCCGCGGCATGCACGAGGGTGACCGCAGCCGCAAGATCACGCTCGCCGAGCATGGTTTCAGGCTTCCGAGCTGCCTTGACAACCGCCCCCTCCGCTTCGACGAGTTCGAGGAGCGCGTCCCGCAGTTCGTCTACGTGTCGGCGACTCCCGGCGATTACGAGGAGAAGGTATCGCAGGACAAGGTCGAGCAAATCATCCGCCCGACAGGGCTTCTCGATCCCGAGATCATCGTACGCACGTCGGCTTCGCAGATCGACGACATCATCGACGAGGCGAAGGAGCGCGCGGGGCGAGACGAGCGCGTTCTCATCACCACGCTCACGAAGAAGATGGCGGAGGATTTGACCGATCACCTCCTCGATCAGGGTGTGAAGGCCCGCTACATGCACTCCGACATCGCAACGCTCGAACGCGTCGAGATTCTTCGCGATCTGCGTCGCGGCGAGTTCGACGTGCTCGTGGGCATCAACCTGCTGCGCGAGGGCCTCGATTTGCCCGAGGTTTCGCTCGTGGCGATCCTCGATGCCGACAAGGAAGGGTTTCTGCGCAATCACCGTTCGCTCATCCAGACGATCGGCCGCGCTGCCCGTAACGTTTCGGGCCAGGTCATCATGTACGCCGACAAGATCACCGATTCGATGCGCCTCGCCATCGACGAGACGCGCCGCCGCCGCGAGATCCAGATGCAGTACAACGAGGAGCACGGCATCGAGCCGCAGACCATCCGCAAGGCCATCAACGACATCATGAGCTACGTGAAGGACGAGGTGGGCAACACCACCGCCGAGCAGGTGAACCTCGAGCTCGCGGCGCTTTCGCGCGAGGAGGTGCTGCGCATCATCTCCTCGATGGAGGACGACATGGCGTCCGCTTCCAAGAGCATGGACTTCGAGGAGGCCGCCCGCCTGCGCGACCAGGTGGTCAAGCTGCGCGCGCAGGTCGAGGGCTCGAGCGAGGACGACGTCCTCAAGCGGCTCAAGAAGGACGCCCGCAAAGGCAGCGCGTTCGGAAACCGCAAGCACGCCGCCTACGGGTCGAGCCAGCGGGCGTAGGCTAAGCTGCGTCCGAGGCGACCCTTTTCGGGAGCCCGGCGAATTCCGCCAAGAAGTAGCGTACGAGATCGGAGCGGCTCACGGTTCCCGCCAGCTTCCCGCCTGAAACGACGGGCACCTTCTTGATGTGCGGATCGGAGAGCGCGAGACAGACGTCTTCGACCGAAGCATCCGCCTCGATGCAGACGACCTTTTTCGTCGCAAGCTCCATAACGTTCGCCTTGAGCAGGTCGGGTACCCGCTCGGCCAGATCGCCCCGCTCCGCGATCGACAGGTAGGCGTACAGCGGATCCATCCGCTTGCGCTCGCCGCCGGTGAGGTAGCGCATGACGTCGCCGTCGGTGATGAAGCCGACCACCGCATCACGCGCATCGACGACGGGCACGCCGCCCGTCTGGGTCTTCACCATGGTGTCGATCGCTTCGAGCACGGTTGCGGTGTTTGCAACCCGATAGGCGTCCGACTTGCCGATCAGAGAAAGGATGGGAGCAGCCCTTGGCGTCTCGGCGCTATCCGCCATATCTTCGGTGAGTCCCGGTGCGCCTTTGTGCGCGTAGTACACTGCTACGAGGAACCCGATGATCGCGCATACCGCTGCGGCGAACACCGCGCTCGAGAACCCCGCCGCTTGCGCGAGCGTCGATGCGGCGCCCGCCTGCGATTCGGCGCCGACGCGCGTCGAGTAGATGCCGACGAACAGGGCCGGTCCGACGCAGGCGGCAATCTGGACGAACAGGTTCATGATCGTGACGCCGTTGCCGTTTTGGCTTCGGGTGAGGCTTGCGAGCCCTGCGGTCTGCGAGGGGGCGAAGACGAGCCCGACGCCCGCGTACACGAGCACCGATCCGACCAGGACGGGAACGAGGGCGGCGTTCATCGAAACGAAGGCGATGGCCACCTGTCCGATCGCTATGATGCCGAATCCGGTGGGGAGCAGCGGCCATGCGCCGATCTTGTCCATGACGCGTCCGCCGAAGATTGCGGTCACCGAGTTGACGAGGACGGGAACGAGGATGAGGAGGCCCGATACGAGAGCGGTGGCTTCAAGGGAGCCCTGGTAGTACAGGGGGAGCAGCACGCTCATCGAGAACGTGGTCATCATGGCAACGATCACGAGCGGGCAGGCGAGCGCGAAGCGCGGATTCACGAGCGGAGAAAGATCGATGAGCGGTTCGTCGAGCTTGCGCTGCCTCAGTACGAAAGCGGCGATCGTCGCTGCTCCTGCGATGAGGCCGGTGAAGCCGACGAAAACATCCGACGTGAACGACGAAAGACCGTAGACGAACGCCGTCAGGCCGATCGCTGCGAGGGCGACCGACGGGGCGTCGAGTACAGTGCGCTCGGTGTCGAGGATGCTCTTCACAGCGAAAGCGCCAACGACGACGATGACGGCGATGGCGACGGTGGGCAAGAAAAAGATCGACCTCCATCCGAGATAGGTGACCATCAGCCCCGAGATAACCGGCGCGAACGCGGGGCCGAGCGTGATGCAGCAGCTTCCGACGGAAAGGAAGGTGCCGAGCTTCTGCTTGGGCGCGATGGCGAGTACTGCGGTCATCATCAGGGGGATGAAGATGCCGGTTCCGACCGCTTGCAGCAGGCGGAATGCAAGCAGCAGGGGAAAGGTCGGCGCAACCAGGCATGCAGCCGAGCCGATAACGAGGAACGCCGATCCTGCGAAGAACAGCGTGCGAACCGAGAACCGCCGCGAAAGGTAGGCCATGCAGGCCACGATGATAGCCGTGACGATCATGTATCCGGTGACGAGCCATTGGGCGAGCGAGGAATCGACCGAGAACGCGGCGATGATGTCGACGAGTGCGACGTTCACGATGTTCTCGTTGAAGGCGGCGACGAATGCCGATGCGTAGAGAACCGCCAGCATGGGCAGCAAGTTTTTCTTATTCAATTAAGCATGATCCTTTCTACGGCTCGGCGAGGATCGAGAGTAACCGCCTCTCGCGCCGAGCTCGAACGAGCGTCTATTCTAGCGAAGAGCGGGCAGCGTTCGTAAGCGTTATTTTGTGGAGATTCGGGCGACGGCGGGCAGCGTTTGCACGGGCAGACCGGGCAGCGCAAGCGCGGGTGGGCGTTGCGGGTTTTGCTGGGCTCCGGTCGTCGCGGCAAACAATCATCGTATCGCAAACGCAGAACGCCAATAGCAATCCGCCGCTCTAAAGACTCGATCGGATGCGTATCGATGGCAGTTTGGTGGCGGATGGCTCTGGATCTGGCAGAGAATTCGACCTATGTCAAAAGATAAGGTAGTAAGTATCGCACGAGGGGGTTATTGCGATTTTGCCACCTGGTGTTTTCTTGCGGGTAGCCATATTATCAATAAAGTAAGTCATTCCTGAATTGACACAGGTCGAATTCTCTGCCAGATTAGGCGATGCCACTGTTAAGTCAGGATTGGCATGTGTCCGTTCGGAGGTTTCAAAACGTCGGCTCCCCTCAAGAGCTATGCGGAAGCGCGCCAATGGCGTTTTGGCAGCGGAAGGCCATGCGGGCCGTTAGCCTCCATCGGTCTGCGCTTGCGTGGCTCATGCCGACGGGTCGTCAGCAGTTGTGGCTAAGAGATGGCAACATTTGGTTTTCGGCCACCGAAGCGAGTGCGATAGGCGCCTGCACATCCACCCGATACCGATATTGACGACTCGTGTCTTGAGCGTGCGTTCAAGACACGAGTCGATGCGGTTAAACGTAGCTTTGCTTTCGAGCCTGTCGGGCTCAAGGGCGGCGAATGTGAGCGCTCGATATGCGTCTGCCTGCTTGCATCTGCGCTCGAAGTAGGTCGTTCGGATCGCTCTGCTTGTTCAGGCAGAGTCGGAAAGCCCGAAGAACCCGAAGAACCCGAAGAACCCGAAGAACCCGAAGAACCCGAAGAACCCGAAGAACCCGAAGAACCCGCTGATCGACGCCGCGCCGCCGATCACATCAGCGAGCCTTCGAGTTGGGCACCGCGCCGCCGACTCCTTGTCGGAAAACGGCGGCGGCGCGGAGATCTTGCCGCCGCTGCTATTCGCAGGTTTCGGCAATGCGGTTTGCGGTTCCGTCGGCCGCATCCGCACCCGGCTGTCCGTCCCCGATGCTCTCGGCAGCAGCCGTATCGAGTGCCCGGACGCTCTTGGGCAGGTAGAGCACAAGCCCCAATGCCAAACACAGGATGCCGTCGACCAGGAAGAACGGCGCGATGCCGATAGCCTCGGCGGTTACGCCGCCGATCGCCACGCCAAGCGGTGAGGCGAGGCCAATAGCCGCGGTGGTGAGGCCGAGCGCGCGGCCCATCTTCTCCTCGGGCACGTTTTTCTGCACGAGGGTGATGAGCGGGCCGTTGAACCAGGCGCACGCGACGGCCATGACGGCGCACAGTGCGACGAACACCCAGAACATGTTCGGCGTGAGCAGGCCGCATGCAGCTGTCGACGTGCCGACGATGATAGCGGCCACGGCCATGAGGCCGGCAAGGCGCTTACCGCCGCCCCACGCCATGAGGATGCCCGAGCCGACGAGCATGCCCACGCCGAACGCCGCCTCGGTGATCGATGCGGCGAAGCCGTCGCCCCCGAAGTGATCGTAGGTCATGAGCGGGAACATCGCGCCCAGAGGCCCGAACACCATCATGCCGAGCGTGATGCCCACGATCAGTATCATGAGACCGCGGTTCGCCGACAGCGCCTTCCATCCGTCTCGCATGTTGGCGAGCACGTGCTGGTTTTCCGTCGTTTCGTCGTGGATGGTCGGGATCTTTGCGAGTGCCAAGCCGAGCACGGCTACGCAGGCTCCCAAAAAGTCGAGGAACATGACCGAATAGAACCCGATAACGGTGTAGAGGAAGATGCCGAATGCCGGCGCGCCGATGCTCGCCATGCTCATGAGCAGCTGGTCGAGCGTGTTGATGCGCAGCAGGTGCTTCTCGGGCACGAGCAGCGGCATGGCCGCCATCATGGCGGGGCCGTGGAAGGCCTGGCCGATACTGCGGACGATGATCATGACGATGATGAGCCCGAACGACGCCTTTCCGAGCAGGATGAAGATGCCGAGTATGAGCGAGACCACGCCGACGCTCATGTCGGCGACGATCATGACGATCTTGCGGTTGTATTTATCGGCGATGACGCCGCCGAAGGGCGAGAGCAGCCCCTGGGGCAGATAGGCGCATATGGTTGCGGCGGCGAGCATGAGGGCGCTGCCGGTCGTCTCGGTGATGTACCACACGGCAGCATATCCTGCAGCGTAGCTCGTCACCATCGAGACGGCCTGACCCGCCCAGATGGTCGCGATAATCGCGAGCCAGCGCTTTGGCAAGGGTCGGCCCGCTGCGCTGAGTACGGTTGTCGATTCCGTCATATAATGAAACTCCTTGTTCTCGTTCGATGTTCAGTAGCGCGCTTTCAATTTCAGTGTGGGGTTGCGGGGGGAGCCTTGCCAGCTATTCCTGTTGGAATTTTCCGCAACTATCGGGTGCGGATGCGATGCAACTGTGCTGATCGGAGGCGCTCTGCCGCCACGGAAGTTCCGATTGCGCCCCATGATGGGCAGGCGCAGGGCAAGTGAAGCGATAGAACCGAAACAGTGCAAGGTGATTCGCATCCGCATGCCGAAGCACGCGTGATGTCGCGGACAAGTCTCTCGTACCCTAGCGGGTTAAAGAAACATGTGATGAATCCCTGCCATAATCTCCTCGGTTCCTCTCAGATCGATGCGAGGCTGGCATCTCGATTGCCGCCGTCGATCCGTAAACGGCCTTGAGTTTACCATGAGAAGGGAAGACGATCGACAGTTAATTGCGCAGCACGCGAGAAAAAGCGGAGAAACGGAAAACATACGGCATTGCGGAGAAAAATGGAAAGCTTGCTTTACATTGCATGAAGAGCTGTCTATACTATATGGAAAGCTAGCTTTACATTTTAGCCATAAGGTGCATTCGAGCCCGCATCTGCCGAGAGAGGTGCGAGGCGGTGTTCGAGTGGAACCGCGCATTCTAGGAGGATCCCGATGGCCACTGCAACGAAAAGTCGGACGACATCGGTCGTAACGCTGTCAATTGGGTTTTTGTGCCTGCTCGTCACGGTGGCGCTCGGTCTCAACATCGGCGGCGCTGCCGATATGTTCCCTACGGCGGGCAAGGCGGTGTGGGGCTTCGGCGGCTGCGCGGTTGCGCTTTTGATCTGCAGCATCGCATCGTGGCTCCATAAACCGACGTCAAGCGAGCTGGTGAGCGAAGCCGACGAGCGCAACATCGCCATACGGTCCCAAGCCGCCGAGAAGGCGTTTACGCTGCTTTCGGTGCTCGTGCCTATCGGGGTGCTCGCCTTGTTCGTCTCCGATCAGCTGAGTGTTGCCGGCGTGTTGATCATGATCGGTCTTGAAGTGGTTGCGTTTCTCGGCTACCTGTTGTGGATTGCAAAGATACAGCGAAGCATGTAGCGTTTCATACGCGCAGGAACGCACGGGTCTGAAACGGGCGAAGCCCGACTGGCGTTTGAGGGAACGCGCCGGTCGGGCTTCGCTGAAGAAAAGCGGGTACGGTCGGGTGATCGTTATTCCCAGGGTGAGAGCGCCGTGGCGTTCATCCCGGCGATGTAGGAGAAGGCGAATCCGGGGCCGAGCGTGCCGCCCGCGCCGTTGTAGAACAGGCCGGGCCCGCCGATGCCGGCGTTGTTGCCCGAGGCGTACAGGCGCGGGATGACTTCGCCCGTGACGCTGATGACCTCGGCCTTCTCGTTTACCTTCAAACCGCCCTTCGTGCACATCGGGTACGGCTCGCAGATGACGCAGTAGAACGGGCCCGCCTCGATGGGGGCGAGGCACGATTCGGGTCGCGAGGTGCCGCCCTGATCCCATTTCGTCTCGCCGCGATGGAGTTCGGGATCGACGCCTTGCGCAGCGTACTCGTTGTACGACTGGATGGTTTTGAGGGCGGTTTCGCGAGCGTAGGCATCGCGGAAAGGAATCTGGTCGAGCAGTGCCTCGAGGGTGTCGGCCTGGTAGGCCACCCAGGAGCATACGTCGCCGTTTGCGTCGCGCATGGTCGAGTTTTCAGCATCGGCGACGGTGGAGTCGCAGATGTAGAACGCGGGGATGTTCGTCCAGCTCGTTCCGTAGGTTGCACCCTCTTCGTCACCCGAGAGGCCCAGATCGCGGCCCCAGAAGCCATGCCAGAGCGAGTCGTAGTCGACGGCCTCGTCCATGAAGCGGCGCCCGAACTTGTTGAGCACGCACGATCCAGCCTTGCACATCAGGCCGTAGAACGTGCCGAGTCCGAAATCGTTGTATTCGGTGGGGGCGTCGCACCACTCGTGATAGGGCATGTCGGCAGGGTCGACGCAGACGACCTGGCCCCATGCATAGGACATGAGGTCGAGGTCGGCACCGACCGCCTGCCCCATGAGGATGCCCTCGCCCTTGCACGTGGCAACTTCCATCGTGCGGTTTGCGGGGATCTCCATGTACTGGCGCTTCATGTCGTCGTTCCAGCCGAAGCCGCCGGCGCCGAGGATGACCGCCTTCGACGCCTTGATGCTGACCGTTTTGCCGTTCTTGGTCTCGGCTTGCAGGCCGATGACCTCGGCGGTGCCATCATCGGTCGTGCGGGTGATCAGGCGCTTGGCGGTTGTGTTGGTGAGGATCTCTCCGCCGTACTTCTCGACGATGCCGTTGGCGAGGGGGTCGGTGACGAACGCGCCCGACGAGGTCGTGCCGAAGGCCCCGGTCATCTGACCGGCTTCGGTCGACTGCTTGCCGACGGGAGCGATGGTGCGCACCTGATCTTTTGCTCCGGGGAACACGTCGTAGTGATAGTCGATGCGGGGGCTGATCTCCCAGGACAAGTCGGCGGTTTCGGCGAGGAAGTCGATGGCTTCAGGCCCGTAGGTCAGAAACGCCTCGAGGATTTCGGGAGTCGATTTGCCGGCTGCGGTGGCCGTGATGTAGGCGAGCGCATCGTCGCGGTCGTCGAGGTTGTCGGCCATCGCCGTCGAGTTGAGCGGCATCCACGTCTGGCCGTTCGATGTGGCCGTCGTGCCGCCGGTTTTGTCGGCGGCTTCGATGATGATCACGCGATCGCCCTCGGCGGCAGCCTTGCCCGCACCGGTGAGCACGGTGCCCGACCCGACGACGGCCACGTCGCATTCGTAGTCCCATGACTCGGGTACGCCGACGGCGGCGTTTGCGGTTGCTCCCTGCGGAGCGCAGCCCGCAAGCGATGCCCCCGCTGCAGCTGCGGCGGCTACGCCGAGCGCTCCGAGAAACCCGCGGCGCGTCAGGCCCGCGGCGGTTTGGCCCTGCTCGGTTTTCATTACGTTTTCCATGATGGTCTCCTTGACTGACGGCGAGCGCCCAAGCGGTCTATGCGCGCTTGCCGTACAACCCCTCGTGTTCCCTCAAAACATCGATCGGACCCCGTGTCCGATCCGCCCCGCTTGGCGGCTGCTATCGTAGGGCGGTAAGGGGGCGGGGAGAATGGCCTGTATGGGGGTATTTGCTGAAACATTTGGTTGAACAGGAAAAACTTAATTATTATCACCCTGATCGGGTAATTGGCGATCGAGCCGAACGACATGAAAAGGTAATGCTATAATCGGCTCGAATCGTCGGGCCGGGGTGCGACAGGAGGCAGGATGGGCCGCGTTCTTCAAACGGTGAAGTCGACGGCGGACGACCTCAAGCGGGGCGGCATGATCGTCGTTCTCGGGTACATGATGTACGTCGCATGGGATTCGATGGAGCGGGACCGGTATCTGACGGCGTACCAGGGTGCTGGGGAGATACCCATCCTGTGGTCGCCGGCCTTCCTTACGGTCGCCCTGCTGTGCGCGTTGGCGGCGTTTCTCGCTCACAAAGGCATCGTGCGGACGCTCTACCTCAAGCCGCTCTGCATCGCAGTGCCGATTATCGGATCGGTGTCGAGCATCGTCTTGTGCCTGCAGCGCCTAGCGGGAGAAACGCCGAACCCCTGCCTTATCGCGACGTTCGGCTTGAGCATCGCGTGGTTCATTCTCGTGTGGGCGGAGCGGTTCGGCGCCATAGGGGGTTGGCGGACGTTTTCCATCGTGCTCGTGGCCGATGCCGTATCGGCGGTCGTACAGTACGTGTGCGTTCAGACCATGGGGTCTGCGGCTTTACTGGTTACCACGGCGCTGCTGCCAGTGCTCGCCGCTGTCTTGCTGCATTTCGCTCCGTATCGCGAGAGCGCTCGGGAGCTGAAGGGCAAATCCCCGACGTTCGCTTGGACGTGGGTTCTCGCGGTGGCGGTGGCGGCGTTCGGCGTCATGTACTTCATGCTCCGAAGCGTACTGTACACCCATTCCTACACGTTCATCAATGCGGCGATTGTTCCCGCCGGGTCGCTCTGCGCCCTTGCAGTGCTGTTCTGCCTTGCGGTGTTTCTGCCCCATGGGGATCGCTTTGCCAACCTGTTCATTCCCGGAGCGATTGCCATCGCCACGCTCATGTTCGTGTTCGCCATGGTGCTCACGCCGTTTCTCCATGCCGATGCGGTATGGAGCGTGCTCGTCGTCATGGGCAACCGTTTCGGGTTCGTCGCGCTTATCGTGGGTTTGGCCGAACTATCCCATCGGCAGAACGTCTTGCCCGTTTCGGTGTACGGGGTCGGTTTCGCTGCGCTGTATGCGGGGTATGCGGCAGGCGGCTTCGTCGGCGTGTATCTCGCCCAGTATGCCGAAAGCGTTACCGGCCTGCTGATCGGTTGCTCGATCCTCTCGCTTCTGTGCATCGGCCTTTCGTTCGCATGGATATTCCGCGAGCGTGCGGGTGAGGGCATAGCGAGGGTTGAGGGGGAGAAGGGATCGGCTGCCGCGCAATCGGAACCCTCGTCGTTCGATGGGTTCTTCGATGCGGCCATCGCCCAGGTGCAGCAGGAGTTCGAGCTGTCGCCGCGCGAAGCGGAGGTGCTCTCTCTCATGGCGCGGGGACGGACCGGTCCCTATATATCGGAAACGCTGTTTATCTCGCAGAACACGACCAAGAAGCACATCCAGCACATCTACCGTAAACTCGACATCCATTCGAACCAGGAGGCGATCGACTTGGTCGAGGCGCGTTGTCGCTTGCTCGGAAAGGCGTAATCGCTGTCGACGCCGACGGGCTGGCCGCCAGTCTTGGATGCGCTGCTGCAATGGCTCTGGGCGGCAGCCGCGCTCTTCTCGCTCGCGGCGCGATCGGTCTGGAGCCGAGCGTCCTGAGCGCATAAGCTCGAAGCCGAATGCTCGAAGGCGAAGAGCCGAAGCCCTCCGCCTTCGAACCTGTTTCGGTACGGCCCCGAAGCCGCTATGCGAGCGCGTACTCCGGCTCGGTTTCGTGCTCGTGAATGTCGGTCTTGGGCTTTTCGAGCCCCTCGATCACGATTCCCTCGCGTTCGGCGTAATCCCAGAGCGCGGCATGAATCGCCTCTTCGGCGAGCAGCGAGCAGTGCACCTTTACGGGCGGCAGGCCGTCGAGTGCTTCCATGACCGCCTTGTTCGTGACCTCGAGCGCTTCTTGGATCGTCTTGCCCTTGACGAGCTCGGTGGCCATCGAAGAGGTGGCGATGGCGGCGCCGCACCCGAAGGTCTTGAACTTCACGTCGCGGATGCGGCGGTTGTCGTCGATATCGAGGTATACGCGCATGATATCGCCGCACTGGGCGTTGCCGACGGTTCCGCATCCGCTGCAGTTCTCTATCTCGCCGACGTTTCTCGGGTTGGTGAAGTGGTCCATTACTTTTTCGCTATAGGCAAAAGCCATGATCGGCTCCTTCCGGTTTCTTTGCTTGCAGGTCTGTCGCCGTTCGCGCGACGGCTCGGTTTCTAACTTGCCTTTTTCTGGTCTTTGAGGAAGTCCTCGTACAGCGGGCTCATGGCGCGGAGGTTCTCGATCGTGCCCTTGAGCGCGTCGATCGTGTAGTCGACGTCCTCGCGGGTGGTGTCGCGTCCGAGTGTGAGGCGCAGCGACCCGTGCGCGATCTCGTGGGGCAACCCGATGGCCAGCAGCACGTGGCTCGGGTCGAGCGATCCCGAGGTGCAGGCCGATCCGCTCGAAGCGCTGACGCCCTTGAACGCGAGCTGCAGAAGCATGCCCTCGCCCTCGATGAACTCGAACGAGAAGTTCACGTTGTTGGGCAGGCGCTCGCGCCTGTGGCCGTTCAGGCGGCTGTGCGGAATTTCGCGTTCGATCCGCTCGATGGCGTAATCGCGCAGTTCGCACAGCCGTGCGGCCTCTTCTGCCTGCTCGGCTAACGCGAGCTCGGTCGCCTTGGCGAATCCGACGATGCCCGCGACGTTCTCGGTGCCCGCGCGAAGCCCGCGCTCCTGCTGGCCGCCGTGGATGAACGCCTTGCTTCGAACGCCTTTTCTCATGTAGAGGAGCCCCGTGCCCTTCGGCCCGTAGATCTTGTGGGCCGAAGCCGACAGCATGTCGATGCCCATTTCCTTGACGTCGATGGGCAGATGCCCGAACGCCTGAACCGCATCGGTATGGAAGAGCGCGCCGTGGGCGTGGGCGATCTTCGCAAGCTCGGCGAGGGGCTCGACGGTGCCGATCTCGTTGTTGGCGAACATGATCGAGACGAGGATCGTGTCAGGCCTCATGGCCGCTTCGAGCGCGGCGGGGGAGACGATGCCGAACTCGTCGACCGGCACATACGTGATCTCGAAGCCGCGTTTCTCGAGGTATTCGGCCGTATGGAGGATCGCGTGGTGCTCTATCGCGCTCGTGACGATGTGGCGGCCTTTGGACTCGTATGCCTCAGCCGTCGCGATGAGCGCCCAGTTGTCCGATTCGCTGCCGCCCGAAGTGAAGTACACCTCGCGATCATCGGCGTTGATGGCCTGCGCAACGGTGCGGCGCGCTTCGGCGAGCGTTGCGGCCGCCTCTTCCCCGAGGGGATAGATCGAGCTCGCATTGCCGTATGCTTCGGTGAGGTGCGGCATCATCGCTTCGAGGGCTTCGGGGCGCATCTGCGTGGTGGCCGCGTTGTCGAGATATATCTGCTTCATGGTGAATGCTCCTTGGTGCTATTTCGGCTCGATCATGGATAGGTAGCGCTCTCCGGTATCGGGCAGTACGACGACGATGGTCTTGCCTGCGAACTCGGGCCTTCGGGCAAGCGCGCGGGCGGCTGCCGTAGCGGCGCCCGACGAGATGCCCGCAAGCACCCCGAGGTTGCGGGAGAGCTCGGCTTGGACGGCGAACGCCTCGGCGGTGGGAATGCGGACGACCTCGTCGTATATCGCGGTGTCGAGCGTGTCGGGTATGAAGCCCGCGCCGATGCCCTGGATCTTGTGCGGTCCCGATTGCCCGCCCGAAAGCACGGGCGACTCGTCGGGTTCGACGGCCGCGATGAAGAGATCGGGATTCTTGTTCTTCAGGAACGCGCCCGCGCCCGAGATCGTGCCGCCGGTGCCGACGCCCGCGACGAGCACGTCGACGTTGCCGTCGGTGTCGCGCCAGATTTCGGGTCCGGTCGTTTCGAAGTGGACGCGCGGATTGGCGGGGTTCTCGAACTGCCGCGGCATGAATGCTGCAGGGTCTTCGCCGAGCAGTTCTTCCGCTTTCGCGATGGCGCCGGGCATGCCCTTCGCGCCTTCGGTCAGCACGAGTTCGGCGCCGTATGCCGCCAAGAGCTTCCTGCGCTCGATGCTCATGGTTTCGGGCATGACGAGTGTGAGGCCGTAGCCCCTGGCTGCGGCGAGCATGGCAAGGCCGATGCCGGTATTGCCGCTTGTGGGTTCGATGATGCGTCCGCCGGGGGCGATAAGGCCCTCGGCCTCGGCGTCGTCGAGCATCGCTTTGGCGATGCGATCCTTAACGCTTCCGCCGGGGTTGGCGGCTTCGAATTTGCCGAGTATTCGTGCGAGCTCCTGCTCGCCCGCAATGCCCGATATATCGAGTAGGGGGGTGTTGCCGATCAGGTTGTCGATGTTCCGTGCGTACATGGTGTGCTCCTCGTCGTTCGTCTTACGTCACCATAATTCCCAGTAATATACTAGGAATAAGATACTCGCAATAGTGGAAAAGTCAAGATATGTTGCCGAATGGTCGAAAAAACATAGTAATATAGTAGGAAATAGGCCCACGCGACGAGAATTCGAAGCCACATATGTGCTTTGTGCCCCTGCGGCGGTTTGCGGCGGGTACAATGAAGGCTGCTTTACCATGCTCGCCGAACCGACCGTATGATTGAGCTCATCGGTTTTCGGGCGTCAAGAAGTATTTCTAATCCGGATCAGACGATGGGGTACCGCAATGATGATTTCGACCAAAGGACGCTATGCCTTGCGCTTGATGATCGACGTCGCCGAACAGGGCGACGGCGCTCGCGTGCCGCTGCGCGAGGTCGCCGAGCGTCAATCCATCTCTATCAAGTACCTTGAGCAGCTTGCAGGAAGTCTGGTGCGCGCCGGCTTGCTGAAGAGCACGCGCGGCGCACGGGGCGGATATGTGCTCACGCGGCCCGCTGCCGAGATGACCGCAGGCGACGTGCTGCGAGCCGCCGAGGGCAGCTGCGCTCCGGTTGCATGCCTCGAGGATGATTTCGGGGTATGCCCGCGCAGGGGCGAGTGCAACACCATATCGTTTTGGGAAGGTCTCGATCAAACGATCGAGCAGTACGTCGATGGCGTATCGCTTGCCGATCTGGTGAACAAGCCCGATTGTGCGATGTAGCGGCTCGGTGCTTTACGAGCGCCTGTCTGCATCCCCGCCGTATTCGGGCTGCAGGATGGCGTCGAGTATCTTGTCGCGGTTGAGCAATTCGGAGGAGATTGCTTTCTCCATGAGCTTTTCAAGCGTTTCGGCGAGGTCGACGGCGCAGAACAGGCGGTGTTTCGACAGGCGGGATATCTCGCGGACTATTCCTGCTTCCGTGAGCTCTTTCATGGCGTTGTTGGTCGCTGAAAAACCCCGTCCGATTTTTTCTGACGCAATTGCAATGGTGAGGCAGGGCCATCCGAGGAATAGCTTGGCGAGCGTGAGCGTTGCTGAATCGCTCCGCGTCTTGCTGAGGCTTTTCTGCCATCTCTGCCAATAGGCGGCAAGGATGCTTTGGCAAAGGTAGGCGGTCTTCACGGCCATTTCAGCGCAATAGGAACTGTGTCGGAAATCCGTTTGCACACTCGTTTCGGAAGTCTTACTGTTGACGAGACCTTCCATGTTCGAAACGAGCGATTGAACGTGGCGTGTGACGTTTCGCGCCGGGCCGATGGCGAGTGGAGCGATGCTGCTGGTAAGGACTCCTCGCCGGTAGAAGACCAGATGGGAAAAAACTCGTTCGTATGCATCGAGGTTTCCCTCGTAGGGCTTGATCAGCTGCAGCTGGGCATGAGAGATTTCAGCTTGCGCCGAGGGGGTTAATATGTTTGCGTTCAAAAGGTCGATATAGTCGTCGATGAGCGCATCCTTCGCAGGCGTTTGTCGCCTGCTTTCGGCGGATTCCGCTTTCCTGCGGATCGCTCTTCGCTCGCGAGGATCGAGGGATTCCGGATTTGCGATGGCTTCGATCTCGTTTTCGTTGTACAGATCGCGGATCGTTTCGAAGATGCCCGAATCGATGACGGTGTCTTTCGCGATGTTGCGCGCGACCCAATCGACGGTTCGCATGTAGCGGTAGGAAACGGTGGCGCCCGAGGCGTCTTCGAGCCCCAGTTTGTTCGCGAGGCGGTAGAGCCTCGTGCAGTCGTCGTCGGTGAACGGGGTGTTGAGAATGGCGGCCTCCAGCTTAAGGAGGTCGAGGTATTTCACGCGTCTCCCATCGATGCTCACGGACGAAAGCGCCTCGACACGCAACAGCTGCTGCCTGGTTTCGCTCATGAGCTGGCTTTGGGATGCAAGTGCGTCGAACCTCACCAAGTCCATTTCTGAAGAAGAGAGAAGACCTGCGGTATAGCCGTCGATGCAGATCGATTCGTATCGGGATAAGCTGCGCATTTCCATTGGCTCCCCCTAAGACAAGTGCATGCGAGCATGGTTGTTCGTTCCGCTTGGATCATTATATTGTCATTTAGGGTAACAAGCTACAACATTGCAGGTTAGGGTCTCTTCCTGCAATTCAAAGCGCAAGGTCATCATTATTTCCATCTTGCTATAAATGAATTCCCTGTTCAAGACGATATGCTCCGCACCATAGCAGCCGAATTGATTCAGTGAGGGGGAATAATGACGAGAGAACGCGTAATCGGCGATCTTTCTGCGGCGCACGACGGCACAGAAATCAAGTACACGTGCTGTGCGCAGAACGGGTGTTGGGATGCCAGCTGCATCGTCAGATGCGAAACGAAAGACGGAGAGCTCGTTTCGCTTTCTGCGGATGACAGCATCAACGCCGGGTTGCCGCGCGAAGACGTGAGCGAGGAAGCTCTTTGGCAGGGCATGGTGCAGATGAGACCTTGCGCCATGGGCCACGCTTGGAAAGGGGAACTCAACGCCGAGACGAGGATCCTTCATCCGCTTAAGCGCATTGGGGGCAAAGGCCCGGGCAACGGTCATTTTGTCGAGATTTCTTGGGAAGAAGCGCTCGACACGGTTGCCGGAAAGCTAGTGGAATTCAAAGAAAAATACGGTCCGTACTGCATAGCCCACAGCGTAGACGATGTGTTCGAGGATTGCGGCTTCAAGCTGGCCCCTTGGTTTGGCATGGGCATGGCTGCGTGGGGCGATAGCTCATGTTCGGGAACGACGTGCGGTGAGAAAATGCACCTCGGATTCGACATGGTGGGGGCGTTTCACGGCAACACCGACGTATGCGTTGGCTTCGAGGCGCCCGATCTGTTCAATTCGAAGCTGATCGTGCTTTGGGGCCTCGATCCTTTGGTGGGTTGGTACGGGTCGGTCTCCTACTACATGAAACTCGCTGCAGAACGCGGCGCGCAGATCATCGTCATCGATCCGCGCTACACCAACAGCGCAGAGACGCTTGCCGACCAATGGCTTCCCATACGCCCCGGCACCGACATCGCCATGCTCCTTGCGGTCGCCTACGTTCTGTACAGCGAAGGCATTTACGACCGCGAATACGTTGACCGATGGGTTGAACCGGACGGCTTCGAGGCCTGGCGCCGATACGTCATGGGAGAAACCGATGGCATTCCGAAGACACCGGAGTGGGCAGAGCCTATCACCGCTCTTCCAGCGGAAACGATCAGGGGATTTGCGAATCTGTATGCAACGAGCAAGCCGGTCCACCTCCATTTTTACTATGCGCCGGCGAAACGTCATCTCGGCGAATATGCGGCGAACGCGGCGATGCTTTTGCAGGCGATGACGGGAAACCTCTCTATCCCGGGCGGTTGCGAGACGGGATGCAGTCTGATCACGCCTCCGAGGATGCCGTTCCCCTCCGTCGACTGGCAGCAGGCGGCTCCCGAGTACAATCCCCCCGTCTGTTACAACATCCAAAAGATTGCAGAGGCCATCATCCAGCGCCCGAACCTCGATAGCGGCACCATCGACGAGGAGACGTATCGCGCGCTCATCGGCTCGCCTCCGGCATCCCCGCTTCCGAACATTAAGATGATGATCGTCGAAAACCAGTATCCCATCAGTCACCACGAAACCAACAAGCGCATGAAATCGCTTGAGATGTGCGAGTTCAACTGGGGTTTCCAGTGGCATTACGGGCAGGCGTCCCTGGAGTTCATGGACATCGTGTTCCCGGGCGTCAACATGATGTTCGAATCGCGCGATAACTACCAACTTGGCTCGGAGCGGTTCATGTACGGCCCGAACGGCATGCGCAATTACTTTCTGTACGCCGATAAGATCTGCGAGCGTCCGGGCGAGGTGCGTCCGATCCATTGGGTACACACCGAAATTGCGAAGAGGCTCGGTATTGCGGAGAAGTACAATCCCCGTCTGGCGAACGTATCGCTTGACGAATGGGACGATGCGGTGCATGAACTCTATCACGAGGCCTACGATGCGTGGGCGGCCGATCCGACCGGTGAGCTGAAAGCGCTTGGTATCGAGCCGAAGCCTTGGAACGAATTCTTGAAGATGCCCGTCGTGCGCATCCCGATCGACAAACCCTTCTATCCTTACAAGAACTACATGGAAGCGGAAGAGGAGAAAAGCCCGTTTGCTACGCTGAGCGGCAAGATCGAGTTCTCTTCGAAGACGGTTGAGCTGCTCGATATGAGGACGCAGACCTGGTATCGGGGAGGTCTCGAGCCGATCCCCGTTTACGACCCCGCGTACATGGAAGGCAAACCCGCAAACGACAGCTTCTACAACCCGAAGGCCGAGCGGTATCCGCTCTCACTGGTAACGCCCGTCTCCGCATATCGGCAGCACGCCTGCCTCGACGCGAATCCCCAGCTGCGCGACGAGTGCTATCGCCACGCGATCTGGATGAGTCCCGTCGATGCAAAGAAGCGGGGTCTGAAAGACGGCGACGTTGCGCGCGCGTACAACGAATTCGGCGAGGTGCGCATGCCCGTGTACGTCACGTCCCGCATGATGCCGGGAACGGCCGCCGTGTTTCACGGCGCATGGTATACGCCGAAGATCGAAGAGAAGACGGAAAACATGCCCTACGGACTCGACCTGAGGGGCACGCCCAATTTTCTGATCGGCGATGAGCACGCTCCCCATATCGTCGGGGCGCTTCTCACGGCAGGGCTTATTGAAGTCGAGAGAGCTGGGAGGTAGTAGCAATGACCCAATACGGATTTTTCTTCGACCAGAGCCGCTGCTACGGCTGCCAAGCGTGCGCGACGGCGTGCAAAGACTGGAACGGCCTCGCGCCCGGTCCCGAGAAGTGGATGACCGTTTACGAATGGGAGTCGGGAGCCTTTCCTCTGACGAGGATCCATACCCTTGCGTTTTCATGCGGGCACTGCGAGAACCCTGCGTGCGTTCCCGCGTGCCCCGAGAATGCGGTTTTCAAGGAAGACCGGTTCGGCGCCGTTCTTGTCGATGACGAGAAATGCGTCGGATGCCGCGAATGCGCGAAGGCCTGCCCGTTCGGTGCTCCAAAGTTCGCCTCCGACGACGAGTGCGAGAAGATGAGCAAATGCACGATGTGCGTCGACAAGCTCATCAGGGGTGACCAGCCGCAGTGCGCACTTGCCTGTCCGATGCGCGCTTTCGATTTCGGTCCTTTGAGCGAGCTCATTGAGAAGTACGGCGATGTGCGCTCGCTTGAGGGTATGCCCGATACAGACGTTCTCAGGCCGGCTATGGTCTTCAAAGGGCTAGCCGAGCGCAAGGAGCTGATTCCGTTCGATGCCGAAAAGGTTATCAGACTCAATGCTGATCGCGGCGATCTGCCGAAACTCTTTGACGAGGCGACCGACGTCACGGAGATACCGGAAGGCATCGTTCTTCGGAACGGGCTCACGATGAGGCATGACTCTGCGGGCGACCTTATGCGGGCAACAAGAAATGATTTGGGGTAACGGCTGAGTGCAGCCAAACATATCAGTTTTCAACGTTTGAAAGGGGAACACGTGGAAGCAGCAAAGAAGAGCATAAGCGCGTACAACCCGAGGGTGGCCTGGCTTGCTCTCCTCGGTGGCGTTGCAATTTACTTCGTCAACAGTGCGGCCCAGTACAAGATTCCGCCCATCATGCTCGAACTCAACCAGGCTTTGGGGCTGACGCTATCGGAATCGGGGTGGCTCATGTCCATCATGAGCCTCTTCGGCTTGATCTTGGCATTGCCCGCCGGCGGCATAATCATGAAGATCGGCGTGAAGTGGACGACGGTCATCGCTGCCGGGTTCCAGCTCGTCGGTTCGCTGATCGGGACGTTCGCTGGCGGTTTCGAGTTGATGCTGGTCAGCAGGGCTCTCGAGGGCGTCGCCCTTGGTTTGTGCAATGTCGTCTCCTTCGCGGTGGTAACCTCGTTTTTCCCTTCGGAAAAGCGAGGCGTGCCGAATTCCTGCGTGACGGCGCTGTTTACCGTTTCGGTGTTCATGATGATGAACGTCGCCGTTCCGCTCGATAACAGCTTCGGCTGGCAGGGCATCTGGTGGTTCGTCAATATCCTGAGCGTTTTGGCGGTTCTTGCCGCCCTGTTCCTGATACCCGGCAAAGACAAGGAGATCGACTTCGACGAAGATGTCGAGCAGCCGGGCGTGAAAGAAAAGGTCGACTACAGGAAGCTTCTGAGGACGCCGGCGATCTGGATTCTACCCCTCGTGTTCATCGGTTTCAACATCGGCTACTACGGCATCTCCACCTATATGCCGACCTATCTTGTCGAGGTTGTCGGTGCCGATCAGGCTACCGCAAACTTCGCGGTAAGCTGGAACTCGCTCGTTGGACTTCCCGCAGCCCTCATTATCGGTGTGATCCTGAACAAGGTGAAGATTCCCAATCGCAAGTACGTTACGGCGATCACGATGTTCGTTCTTGCCGTTTGCTACTTCGTAGCGTTCAGTATGCCGACCGTCGAGTCCGCGGCGTTCCTGCTCATCTTTATGGGATTCATCTGCACCTTCGTTCCCGTTTCGCTCTATACGATCGGGCCGGATGCCATTCCTTCGGCGGCGTACGCAGCCATCATTCTCGCTATCGTCACCTTTGGCCAGAACCTTGGCATGACGCTTGGCCCGCTGGTCGTTGGCTACATCGTCGATGCGGCCGGTAACTTCGCAGCCAGTGCCATGCCGCTTGCGGTTCTGGCTGCCATAGGCGGCTTCGTCATGCTTTTCGTCAAAGTGAAGAAGCGAAACGCCAGCGAAGCGTAGCGGGATTCGGTAAAAGCTGCCGGCAGTGTAGAATCGAGAGAGAGGATCATCCAGTGTGTTTCAGACCGTCAAATGCTTCGGCATCGGAGGCGAACAAATGCCCCGAATGCGGAAAGGCCATTCCCCTGTTGGGGGGAGTCGTGCTGATGGAATGCCCTTTTTGCAAGTGTGATTTTT
This sequence comes from Raoultibacter timonensis, assembly GCF_022845715.1. Classification (NCBI taxonomy): domain Bacteria; kingdom Bacillati; phylum Actinomycetota; class Coriobacteriia; order Eggerthellales; family Eggerthellaceae; genus Raoultibacter; species Raoultibacter timonensis. The sequence goes on along the minus strand of NZ_AP025564.1, from coordinate 3,145,245 downwards.
CCCCGTACATCAACCCCGACGGGACGCCTAAGATGAAGGCACCGGGCGCTTGCGCCCCTGCGGCACCAGGCATCCATCAGGCGCCAAGTGCTCCTGGGGCACCGAAGCCGCCTGCGGCCCCGAAACCGTAGCGCCTCGGGTTTTTTCGCTGCTGCATTAGCGCGATCGATTTGCGCTGGCGCTTGCAGTACGATCGAGGATATGACGAATCGATGGGAAGCGGTCCGATCCGTTGGGTTTGACGGGTCGGACCGCGTGCTATGCAGCGGTGATTCGTGCCTGTGCTTTCGAGCCGCTCGCGTCGGCCGCCCTTAGAACTCGCGCTTCGCGTAGAGCTTCACCGAGAGCATGCACGAGGCCAGGTAGATCACGGCGCTGACTGCGATGATAATGCCTGCGATCGCAAACGTCCCGGCAACGGTTTCCATCATCGATCCGACGGTGTTGAGAAACGGCATGAACGAACCGAAGTCAAGTTTGAACACCTCTCCCGAACCGACTCCGAGCAATATGACGACGAGGAAGAACACCGGCACGTAGCGAACGGCTTTCGTCATTCCGAAGCGGGCGATGAGGGGCAGCGTGATGGACAGCATGACGCAGATCATACCGACGGGCGCGATGGCGCTCAGCAGCATCTCCTGGGCGCTAAAGCTCGCCGATAGGCCGAACAGCTCCGGGATGTTGGGTATGAAACTCGATGCCGCGACAACGATCAGGCACGCTGCAAGCCCCAGCACAATGCTGAAAAGCAGCACGATCGCCAAACTCGCATACCTGCCTGCGATGACGTTTCTGCGAGAGAGCGGCAAGACGAGGCGGAACTGCTCCCAGTTGTTGCGCTCGTCGTAGGCGAGCAACGTGAACGCAAGGGAGAACGGCATCATGACACCGAGAAACGGTACGATCATGTAGATGTTTCCCATGAAGATCGACAGGGCAATCACGATAACCGTATACAGGAGCGCCTGTTGCTTCATGTACTTCTTAACGGTCAGAAGATCCGAGAGAATCATTGCCTTCATCGGGTCTCTCCTTTCAGCATCAATCCCATGTAGGTGTCGATGCTCGCCTTATCGAGTGCGATGTCCTTGAAGTTCTCGGCGAAGGCGAAGCGGTCGGGTACGAGTACGGAAATACCGTAGGTGTGACGCAGGTAGCGCATATCGCCGGGCGCGAAGAACCCGCTTTCCGCAAGGGACTCGAACTCGGCGGCGCGGCAGTGGGCAACGCCGGCGGTATCGGTGATGGCGTCTTTCTCAACGGAGAAGACGATGCGCCCCCCGTCGATGCAGACGATGTAGTCGGCGATCTTCTCGAGGTCGGAGGTGATGTGGCTCGACATGAGGATCCCGTGCCGTTCGTTGCGCATGAAGTCGCGCAGCACGTCGAGCGCTTCGTCTCGGGCGAGGGGATCGAGGCCCGCGGTCGCTTCGTCGAGGATGAGCAGTTCGGGTTTATGCGCAAGCGCGCAAGCAAGCGAGAGCTTCATGCCCATGCCGCGGGAGAGGTCCTTGACGGTTTTGTCTCGAGGCAGCTCGAACATGTCGAGATACCGTTCGAACAGGGTGCTATCCCAGGCGGCGTAGCAGTAGCTCATGAGCTTGCCGACGTTTTTGACGTTCATTTCCTCGGGAAACGAGCAGGTGTCGAAGACGACGCCCATGCGCTGTTTGATGGAGACGGTCTGCGAAGAGGACATGTGCGCATCGATACGCTGCCCGAACACTTCGATCGAGCCGGAATCGGGCGCGATGAGGCCGAGGACGGCCTTGATGGTGGTCGTTTTGCCGGCGCCGTTGGAACCGACGAACCCGACGATGCTTCCGGCGGGTACGTGCAAGTCGATATTCTGCAGGTCGAAGCCATCGTAGTGCTTCGACAGGTTTCGTATGTCAAGCAGGTTATTCATGGTCGTTGCTTTCTATCAGGAGTGCGAGCATGTCGATGAGGTCGTTCGGATCGATATCGGCGCTGTGCGCTTCGTCGATCGCCTGGGAAAGGAGGTCTTCGACTCGGCGGAGGCGTTCCTCGCGGAGAAGCTCGAGGTTGCCGCCGGCGACGAAGCTGCCTTTGCCCTGCACCGTCTCGATGAACCCTTGAGCCTCGAGGTCGGCGTAGGCGCGTTTGGTGGTGATAACGCTGATGCGCAGATCGCCTGCAAGCGCGCGAATGGAGGGAAGTTGCTGGCCCTCGGCGAGCTGCCCGCTCAGGATGAGGTCTTTCATCTGAGAGGTGATCTGCTCGTAGATGGGCTTGCTACTTGAATTTGAAATGATGATGTCCAATAGTGCTCCTCGGTTACCGGTTCGTGAGGCGCCCGGCGTCCCGAGTGCCTCGGTGGCCGGTTGCAGCGTCCCGCGTCCGGCCGGATAGGATCGAGCACGTTCCTCGCGCCTATCGTCGGGTATAGTGTATATACCCTATATGCACACTATAGACACAGTATACACACCCGTCAAGATGTTTTTGGAAAAGAGCCGAACCCGGTGAATTCGGTGATTTGCGGTATTTGACAAAATCGCGCGATTTGTTTCTAATGGGCGTACTCGGTGCCGGGAGCTCTGTCGCGGGCGGGGCACCTTGAGCGCTTTGCGACGAGCGGCGGTTGGCGGAAGTTGGCAGGGGGTTGCCCGTTTTCGAGCGCGACAATGTCTTACAACAGCATAAGGGGGAATCATGGCCGTTGCCGCAAACAACGATCAACAGCAGATGCTGCTCAGCCGAAGCGGGGCGACGCTCATAGCGGGCGTACTTTCGCTGGCGGCGTACTGGGGATGGATATTCTCGACGTATTCCTCGACGGTCATCAACCCGTTCGGATCCGATGGAATCACCGCTTATCTGGCTTTGCTGGTCATAGCGGCAGGGTCTTCGGCGCTGTGCATGTTCGTAACGGCGCTTGCCCCCGATCGGATGGAGTCGTTCTTCCGCGGGACGGGAGGCACGGTGCTTCTTGCAGTGCTTTCGCCGATCGGTTGCATTCCCGCTTTCCTGAGTCGTTTGGGCGTCGATGTCACGTTTGCCCAAGCGCTGGTTCCATGGATTGTATCCACGTTCGTATCGTCGCTGATCTTTCTTAAGACGGGAGCCTTCTTCGTATGGCTTAAACGCGCGAAGCTGTCGCGTTGCATCGCGCTGAGTTTTCTTCTGGCGGCGATGTTCTACGTGCTCTCGCTGCTGCTGTCTGCGATTGTGGGCGTTCTCCTGGTTATGGTGCTGCCGGTCGTTTCGTGCATCTGCACGCTTGTGGCCGACCGATATATGGCCGGTGCGCAGCCGGTCGACAAAGGTACGCGTGCGGCGGTCGAGCGCAGGAAGGAATCGCTCGGATCGCGCATCGCCGAGCTCAGGCATTTCGCACCGCTGACCCTTATCTACACCATATCCTTCGGGATCGTGTCGCATGTGGTGCTTTATCTGGCATCGGTGCACGATCTGATTATCGTCATCGCCGTGTCCATCCTTGTGTCCTCCGTGTTCGCCGCCGTCTGCTCGTTCGTGTTCAAGGCGAATTTCGAAGCGGAGCGCATACGCCGCTTGCTGTTGCCGCTCATCGCGGTTGCCCTGCTTCCGTTCCCCTATCTCTCGCCCGTGATGAAGGTCGTGTTTCTCTCGGTTGCGGTGTTCGGATTCACGTGCTTCGACGCCATCGGATGGGGAGATTTGGCCGATGAGGTGCGCGATCGCGGTTTGAAGCTTTTCGGTTACCTCAGTGCGGCGTCGACCATCAACTTCGCAGGTATTTTTGTGGGATGGGGTATCGGGTACCTCTTGTTTTCGCTTTTAGGGGAGGGCGGCTATGAAACGGGGTTCGGCATCGTTTCGATCGTTCTCGTCATACTGCTCATCCTCAATCTGGTGATGGACAGCATCGGGGAGACCGAAGGCGGCGGTGTTGCCAAGACGACGGAGTTCCGCGATACGTGGAAGGAGCGTTGCATGAGCGTGGCGCAAAGCCATAAGCTTACCAAGCAGGAAGAGCGCATATTCATCATGCTGGCGCGCGGCCGTAATTACAAACACATTTCAGACGAGCTCTATATATCGGTTCATACCGTCAAGACCCACATCTACCACATATACAAAAAGCTCGATATCCACTCCCAGCAAGAGCTTATCGACATGGTGGAGATCGAGCTGTGACAATGAGATCGATCTGCGAAAACCATTTCTCATACCCTATGTAATACCGCGTTTTGGCGCCAAAATGGCGACGGCGGTTCGATGTGCCGCGTGTGCCGCGTGCTCAATACTTGCGCTGCATGTATTGTTGCGGAAAGGGGGAGCACTATGCGTCGCAAAGCTTGGATTCCCGTATGGGCGATCATCATCGCCAGCATTTTGATTGCAACTCAATATGGGAAGGTTCCGCCATCACAGCCATCGATGATCGAGTCATTGGGCCTCTCGTACACCATGCAGGGGCTTCTGATGACGGCATTCTCTGCGTCGGCGCTTGTCATGGCGCTGTTTGGGGGAGTTCTGATCGATCGTTTCGGGGCGCGAAAGGTGGTGAGCGTGGCGCTTGTCGTATCCGTTGTCGGAACGGTGATCGGCATGTTCATGACCAATGATGCAGGATTGCTTGCATCGCGCGTATTGGAGGGAGCCGGCTACGGGGTAACCATGACGGCGGGTCCCGTGATCATCGCTGCGTGGTACGAACCGGCAAAGCGAGGAATCGTATCGGGCGTTTGGGGAGCGAACGTGGGCATCGGCATGCTGATTTCGCTTGGCGTTGCCAACCCCATTCTCTCGACCACCGATTGGACGGGCATGTGGGTGTTCTCGCTGATATCAACCGTGCTGGCAGCCGCGCTCGTCGTCATATGCGTCCGTATGCCCGACATGTCGCAACGGCGTGATCTCGATGAGATCGAGGCGGAGCGCGAAGGTAAGAAGCACGGTGTGCTCTGGGGCTATATGGCGCCGCTCGCCATGTTGACGGCGTTCATGTTCTTCCTCGTGGGTGGCGCAACCGATGCGTTCAACAGTTTCACCATCACCTATCTGAACATCGATTTGGGCCACACGTACGAAGATGCGAACATGGCTTCGATGATCGCATCGTTTGGTATGCTGGTCGGCTCCATCATCGTCGGTATTATCTTTGCGCGCGTTCGCGATAAGGGTATGGTGCTCATCGTCAACATCGTTCTTTGCATTGTCGTGCAGTTCGCCTGGTTCAATCTCGACGCTTCGATGCCGGTCATGTTCTTTGTGGCGTTTCTGGCAGGATGCGTGCTGGGAGCTGCGCCGACGCTCTTTTTCGCCATACCGCCGTTCGTCGCTCGCTCGTCTACGACGGTTGGTGCTGCCGTGGCGCTTGTGGTGCTCGGTCAGAATCTGGGAACGCTTGCCGTGCCCACACTCGTCGGATCGGTGCTCGACAATGCAAGCTACTCGGCTGCTGCGATGGTCATGGGCGGCCTGTCCTGCGTTGCGCTCGTTGCCGCATTCGTTTTTAGGGCACGTTTTCGCAAACGCGAGGAGCAGGCGGAAACAGCCTGATCGCACCTGTTTGAGCCGCATCATACCGTTGGTCATACCGGTTGTTTCGTAGGCGTTCAACCTTAATTCAGAGTACGAAATACGATGATCGGCCGATTACCGAGAGCCGATACGTACGGCAGAATCCACAACCAGTGCAAGGCATGAGTTCAGCAAGACGTGAGATCAAAAGGAGGAAAAATGGAAGACAAAAGGGAATATGCCCTCGTCGAGCATGAGAAACCGTTCAGGTACGATGAAGACGGTCTGCATGTGACGCGCGGGAGCGCATGGTCGGGCCCCGGATGCCATTTGGGGTGCGGCTTGCTCATGTACACCGATGACGAGGGCCGTCTCGTCAAGGTGGAGGGCGATCCGGAAAACCCCTTCAACGAAGGAAGGCTCTGCTGCCGCTGTCTGGCGTTGCCCGAAGTGGTCTATCACGAGGATCGCATTCTATATCCCATGAAGCGCGCCAAAGAGGATCGTGGCAAAGATCGATGGGAGCGTATCTCTTGGGAGGAGGCGCTCGACACCATTGCGACGACGTTTCTCGATCTGAAAGAGAAGTACGGCCCTGAGTGCATCGCATTCTACTCGGGCACGGGCCGCGATATCGGTCAATATATTACACGGTTGAGCTGGGGTTTTGGGAGTCCGAATTTCGTTTTCGCAATGAGCGGGCAGTCGTGCTACTCGCCGCGCGTTGCGGGATGCTTCGCGAATACCGGTGCGTTTTGGCTGGGAGACTACTCGCAGCAGTTCCCTGATCGCTACGATAATCCCAATTGGGTACTTCCCGAATGCATCGTCGTGTGGGGCAACAATCCCCTCGTATCGAACTCGGACGGCCTGTACGGCCATTGGATCGTCGATTGCATGAAGCGCGGATCGAAGCTCGTTACCATCGATCCGCGACTGACCTGGCTCGGAGCAAAATCGGAGCACTTCTTGCAGATCAGGCCCGGCACGGATGCCGCACTTGCTTTGGGTATGATCGACTACATCATCAAAGAAGACCTCTACGATCACGAGTTCGTCGATTTATGGTGCTACGGATTCGATGAGCTTGCCGAGCGGGCAGCGGAGTTTCCGCTCGGCAAAACGTCCGAGATCACGTGGATTCCCGAAGAGGATATTGCGGCAGTCGCCCGCTTCATCGCCGAGGCGAACAATGCGATCCTTCAGTGGGGCGTCGCCATCGACCAAACCAAGGAAACGATTCCGACCGCGCAGGCACTGCTCGCCGTCTTCGAGATCACCGGCAACATCGACAAACCGGGCGCTATGGTCAATCCGCCGAGCATTCTCTACTACGCCGCTGGCTGGGGATCGGAATTCCTGACCGAAGAGCAGTACAACAAGCGCATTGGGCTGCCCGAGTATCCGCTGTTGAACCTTGGGTTCCAGGAGTGCGCGACCGACGAGCTCATCAAGACGCTCGAGACGGGCAAGCCCTACAAGCTTCGGGCTGCGTGGCTGCAGACCACCAACATCCTTGCATGCACGAGCCCCGATCCGGAGCGCACGCTCGCGGCCCACAACAACTACGATTTCATTGTCTGCGTCGACCTGTTCATGACGCCGACGGCAATGGCACTCGCCGATATCTTCCTGCCCGCTACCACGTTCCCCGAACGTAACGGCCTGCGCATCGGCGACGGCATGCAGCGCGGCGAAACGATCAATCAGGTTATCGAGCCTCTCGGCGAATGCAAATCCGACATGGAAATCGATCTCGAGATCGGCAAACGTATCTCTCCCGACGTGTGGCCGTGGGATACGGTTGAAGACATGTACACGAGCATCCTTGCGGAAACAGGATACAACTTCGAGGAGATGCAGGAAGTCGCACCTGGGTTCCCCCCGTTCGAATACAACATGCATGAGAAGGGCACGCTGCGTGAAGACGGGCAACCCGGTTTCCAGACGCCGACCGGCCGCATCGAACTGTGGTCGCACTACTACAACCATGCCGATCTCGATCCGCTGCCGTATTTCGAGGAGCCGTCGCCGGGCCCTGGCGCCACTCCCGAGCTGCTCGACGAGTATCCGCTCGTGCTTACCACGGGTGCCCGCATTTGGAGCATGTTCCACTCGGAGCATCGGCAGATCCCGCACCTGAGAGCTTTGCATCCCGATGCGATAATCCAGGTCAATCCAAAGACTGCCGCCAAGTACGGCGTGAAAGACGGGGATTGGGTTTGGGTTGAGAACCAGCGCGGCCGCTGCAAGCGCCGCGTCGTTGAAACGCCGGTTATGGATGAGCGCGTGTGCAGCACCGACCATGCATGGTGGCTTCCCGAGGCGCCCGGCGAACTCGAGGACGGCCTATACGGCATGTTCGATCTCGACATCGGCAACCTCATCGAATACAAGTGCGGCAAATCGGGTTTTGGCGCTAACTACAAGACGCTGCTGTGCAAGATATATCGTGTCGATGAGGGGGAGGAGTAGGTTATGACTGCATACGGTTTGCTTATTGATTACGAGTGGTGCACCGGGTGCCATACCTGTGAGGTCGCCTGTCAGATGGAGCATGGGTATCCCGTTGACCAATGGGGGATAAAACTTGTCGAGGTGGGGCCTTGGGAGTATGCTCCCAAAACGTGGCAGTACACGTATCTGCCCGTCCCTACCGACCAGTGCGATCTGTGCGCTGAGCGCGTTGGCAAAGGCAGGGTTCCGACGTGCGTGCACCACTGCCAGGCGAAGTGCATCGAATACGGTCCCGTAGACGAGCTCGCTGCAAAGCTTGCCGAAAAGCCCAAGCAGAGCATTTTCCGTCCAGCCGAGACGAAGTAGAGGAGCGGTCTATATGAAGAAGCATGCTTGGATTCCCGTATGGGCCATCATCGTAGCCAGTATCCTGATCAGTTTCGAATACGGCAAAGTGCCGCCATCGCAGCCGTCGATGATCGAGGTTTTGGGCTTGTCGTATACCATGCAGGGCCTGCTGATGACCTCGTTCTCCGTTGCGGCTATCGTCATGGGCCTGGTTGGCGGAACGCTCATCGATCGCTTTGGCGCCCGCAAGATCGTGAGCATCGCTCTTGTGGTTTCGATCGTCGGTAACGTGCTGAGCCTGTTTTGGACAAGCGATGCGGGGTTGTTGGTTTCCCGCGTTATGGAGGGCTTTGGCTACGGTGCCGTAATGACGGGCGGGCCGGTGATCATTTCGGCTTGGTACGCTCCTGCAAAACGCGGTCTGGCTTACGGTGTGTGGGGTGCGAACGTAGGCGTCGGCATGCTCATCTGCACCGGTGCCGCCAATCCGATCCTCGCCGTATCCGATTGGTCGGGTATGTGGGTCTTTGCGCTCATCGGCGCGGTTTTGGCTCTGCTCATGGTTGCCATCTGCGTGGGCATGCCCGCCGACGAAGACAGGCAAGACCTTTTCCTCGACGATGGGTCGACGGTCGAGTCCGATGAAAAGCACGGGGTTTTATGGGGGTATCTGGCGCCGCTGCCCATTCTTGCTGCGCTCATGTTCTTTCTCGTGGGTGGCGCGACCGATGCGTTCAACAGCTTTACCATCACGTATTTGAACGTTGCGCTCGGCTACGACTACGGCGCGGCGAATCTCTGCTCGTTCATCGCTTCGATCGGCCTGCTTGTCGGTGCGGTCATCATGGGCTTCGTGTTCGCAAAGGCCAAGGATAAGGGCCTTGTTCTGATCGTCAATATCGTGCTGGCTGCCATCGGCCTGTTCCTGTGGTTCAGCATCGACCTTCCCCTGGAAGCTACCTACGTGATCGCGTTCTTCATCGGTTGCGTGCTCGGTGCCGCCCCCACCGCTTTCTTTGCCGTCGCTCCCATGACGGCGCGCTCTAAAGACACCGTGGGTTCGGCGAACGCCGTTATCGTGCTCGGCCAGAACATGGGTACGTTGGTTATCCCCACGGTAGTGGGCATGGTGCTCGACGCCTCATCGTTCATGATGGCGGCTATGGTCATGGGCGGCGTATCGGTTGTGGCTCTCGGCATTTCGTTTGCATGGCGCAGCATCTACCGGAAGAAGATGGCCGAGAAGTAAGGGATTCGAATACCTTATCGCAGTTGGATCGAATCGTTTCGGGGGCGGGCTTCTTCGGGGCCCGCCCCCGCGCTTAAAGGAGGAAGGTCGTGTGCTATCCATGTTGCGGTTGCGGTAAATGCAGGCCGAAGTTCACCATGCAAACTTGCCCGAGCTGCTGGCAGGAAAACGAACCCGGTGCAACCGCGTGTGCTCTGTGCGGCTATGCGTTTCCGCCGCGACCCGGCGTATCGGCCAAGAATGCGGTCGGAAAGAAGCGCGGCAGCGAAAGAAAAGGCGATAGCGGGACGGGCGGATCTGCGGGTTCTACAACGAATCGGTATCGAGCCAGAGCGTAAACGGCCCCTCGTTGACGAGCTTCACGTCCATCATGGCGGCGAACACGCCGGTATCTACGTGCGGCACATCTGCGCGGGCGAGATCGGCGAAGTATTCGTAGAGGCGCTTCGCCTCGTCGGGCGCACACGCTTCGGTGAACGAAGGACGGTTTCCCTTCTTGCAGTTGGCGAACAGCGTGAACTGGGATACAACGAGCACTTCGCCGCGCACGTCGGAAAGCGAAAGGTTCGTCTTGCCCTCGTCGTCTTCGAATATGCGAAGCTTGGCTGTTTTCGTCCAGAGCTTCTCCGCCTGCGCCTCGGTATCGCCGTGGCCGACGCCGAGAAAGATCACGAGACCCTTCCCGATAGAGCCGACCGTTTTACCGTCGACGTCCACTCGAGCTTCCGATACCCGCTGAACGAGCGCTCTCATGCTGCCCGCCGATCAGCCGGCCAGCACGGGGTTTACGTAGCGCCCGCGCGCTTCGGTCTTCTTGCCGTATTGAATCGAATGGAACGGACAGCGGTGAAGGCAGCCGAGGCATTGCGTGCAGCCCATCTCGGCCCAGCGCGGCCTTCCGTCGATGATGGTGATGGTGTTCGTGGGGCAGTTGTCGGCACAGCGTCCGCAGCCGATGCAGGTTTCGAGCGTGTAGAACTCCGCCGTTGAGCGGGGTTTTTCTTCGCTTTCGGTAAATTTGGACATGATCAGGCCGAACGGATTTCGGGTTTCCTTGCGCACGGCGGCGCGCTGCTTGACGTCTTCGGCGACGCGAAACGATTTCGCGAGGGCGTCGTCGAGGAGCTTCTCGCGTTTCCTGCCCTCGGCGGGTGCGTAGAGATAAGTGCAGTTACCGACCGATTTCACGCTGAACGAGGCATCGAGGTTGATGCCCTGGGTGCGTCGAAGCTCGTCGGCGAAGAACCGCGCCGTGTTGCCCACGAACGCTCCGCAAGAGAGCACCACATAACAGTATCCTGGCATGAACGGCTTACCGTCGCGGCCGGTGAAGCGCGCCTTTTTCAGAAAGGCGTCGATGATCGGCGGCGTCGTCCACGCGTAGACGGGAAATACGAATCCGAGGTTCTGCCCCTGGATCATCGTGAAATCGAACTGCTTGTACTTGTACGCCTTGCCGATGTCGACGATCGTATCGTTGGTCTCGTCGCCGAGTACCTGCGCCGTAGCGAGCGAGTTGCCCGTGCCGGTGAAGTAGAAGATCATGGTGCCCTCCTGGTCGTTTACTGGTATCCAGTATACGCATCGCCGCCGTTTCGGTCTTCGATTGCGAACGACTTGTTGATAATGCGTTAGGGCGGGTGCGATCGGCTGTGGCGGCGTCGGTGCGGCGGGCGGCAGGAGCGCTTCGCGAATCGGGCGGCCGGTTTGCGGCGGCAGCGCTCGTTTTCCGCGCAACGCCGATCGACTTTGCTATGATGGATTCAAACGGAAGGAGATCCTATGGCAGATATCGTATTCATCTGGTACCCGAAATGCTCGACGAGCAAAAAGGCCAAGAAGTGGCTCGACGATCACGGCATCGCATACACCGAGCGGGATATCGTCATCAACAATCCCACGGCAGTGGAGCTCAAAGCCTGGCATGCGAAAAGCGGGCTTCCCCTCAGGCGATTCTTCAATACGAGCGGTATGCTGTACCGCGAGCAGAACATCAAAGAGAAGCTCGATGCGGGCATGCCCGATGATGAGGCCTACGGGCTTTTGGCAACGAACGGCATGCTCGTGAAGCGCCCGATCGTCGTAGGCGACGATTTCGTGCTGACGGGCTTTCGCGAAGCCGATTGGGAACGGGCGCTCCTCTAGGGTGCCGAAAGCCGTACGCCGGTAGCATGACCGATCAATCCTACACAACCGTCGACGGGCTGGCCGTTGCCGAGGTTACCGAGAAGAAGAGCCGCTTCATCTCGTCTCTCTCGCACGCCGAAACCGAGGACGAAGCGCTGGCGTTCGTCGAAGCGATCAAGGCGGCCAACCGCATGGCGCGCCACAACGTCTATGCTTACGTTTTGCGCGAAGGCGGGCGCGTGCGCTACTCGGACGATGGCGAGCCTCAGAAGACCGCGGGGCTTCCGACGCTCGAAGTCGTAGCGCATGCGGGGCTTACCGACGTCGTCGTGGTAACCACCCGCTACTTCGGCGGCACCCTTCTCGGGACGGGCGGGCTCGTACGCGCCTATACGGCATCTGCGCAGGCCGCTGTCGAGGCTGCGCGACTTGTGGTGGTGTCGAGGTGCGTCGATGTGAGCACTGCGGTGCCGTATTCTCTCTATGAACAGGCGATCCGCATTGCGGATGCGTGCGGGGCCAAGGTCGAGCGCAGTGATTTTTCCGATGAGGTGGCGCTTGTCTTTCGCATACTCGACGGGACGCAGGCCCCCCTCGAAGAAAAGCTCTCAGAGCTTTCGCGCGGACAGGCTTTCGTTTCGGTGTCCGAGCCGTTCGATGCGGCGTTTTGAACGTCGCGTGACGGTTCGGTCGAGGGTGCTGCCTTTCCCCTTGCGCGCTGCTATGATGAGGGCGATAGGAGATGGCCATGAAGTACCTTATTACGTTTGCGAGTACGACGGGAAACACCCAGGAGCTCGCGCAAGCCGTACGCGAAGCGCTCGACCCCGAGGAGTGCGTCAACTTCGGCTCCACTATGATGATCGCGCCGCATGACGTGGTCGAGGCGAAACGGGTATACGTGGGGTTCTGGACCAACCGCGGTACTTGCCCCGATGCGATCGCTGAGTTTCTAGGCGGCCTTGCGGGCAAGGAGGTGTTCCTGTTCGGCACTGCTGGATTCGGTGAAAGCCAGGATTACTTCGATGGCATTCTTGCCCGAGTGAGGGAACATGTGCCGAAGAGTGCGCGCATCATCGGGGAATTCATGTGCCAAGGCAAGATGCCGTCGAGCGTGCGCACGCGCTACGAGGCGATGCTCTCGGATTCCGACGAAGAGGCGAAGGCGCGGTTTCTCATCGAGAACTTCGATCGTGCGAGCAGCCACCCCGACGAGACCGATCTGTCCAAACTCAAAGAAGCAGTAGGAAAGGCGAGGTGAGCCATGAAATTGAGCGAACTTCCCAACATCGGCGCCCATGCCGAACAGCAGCTGACCGAGGTCGGCATCGATACGGCGGAGGCATTGATCGAAGCCGGTGCCGAGCAGGCGTGGCTGCGGGTGAAGACCATCGATCCGGGCGTATGCCTCCATATGCTCTACGGCCTCGAGGGCGCGGTGCAGGGCATTCCGAAAAAGAACCTGTCGCCCGAGCGGAAAGCCGAGCTCAAGGCGTTCTTCGACGCTGAACAATAATTTTCGGCACGTACCCCCGAGGGTTTTGGGGCTCAACGCAACCGTCGGCGAAAACGCGCGGCATGCGCGAGTCCGCGCGATCGTCGGAATCGGGTTTCCGATCAGCGGAAGCGCCGGATACGAGCGCTTTTCCCGACTATCGGAAGCGTTGCGGGTTAGCGATCCTTGTGGTTTTCGCCGGGGGTGTCGTCGAGCTTTCTCTTGAGCAGTTGCAGCCCTGCGACAACGGCGCCGCCGATAAGGAAGAACAGGACGCTGAACTGACCCAATCCCATGGCGGGCATCGGCGAGGCAAGCGTGAGCGGCCCCTGCGTGATCGAGTACAGCGAGCCGATCATCATGCCGACGATGCAGTAGATCGTCTGCGACCGGTAGCGGCGCAGGCAGAATCGGATGAGTCTCACGAACAGCAGAACGCCGCATGCGACGCCCAGAACGAACACGCCCAGGATGGGTGCGTAGGCGAAGTCGAATCCCATGACGCTGCGCACTGCGCCCATGATGGGCACGTAGAGCCCGAATATCAGCAGCAGCGTCGAACCCGAGATGCCCGGCAGCACCATGGCCGAGATGGCTATCATGGCGGCGAAGAACACGTAGGCGACGAGTCCGAAATCGAGGTGTTCGATGGCCACGTTCACGCCTGCACCCGATGCGGGATTGAGCAGCGTGACGGCGACGACGAGCGCAATGCCCGCAACCGTAAAGGCGAGGTTGCCCCAGCGGCCTTGCAGCGATCGCTTTTCCTCGAGCGCAACAACGGGTATGGCAAACACGATGAAGCCCATGAACAGCGAGCTCACCTCGTAGATATGCGAATCGAAAAAGCTCGTGAGCACGGCGGCCGACATGCCGAAACCGACGATCCAGCCGATGGCGAGTTTGGCGAGAAACCTGATCGCTTCGAGCCGATCGTTTTTCTTTCCATGGAACAGATCGTCGAGCGAGCCGATGAACCGATCGTAGAATCCGAGCAGAAACGCGATTGTTCCGCCGGAAACGCCTGGCACGCTATCGGCCAGCGCCATGCAGAATCCCCGGATAAAATTGATCGCGAGGTTTTTGGCTCTGCGCACGGCGTTACGCCTTCCAGATGATCTGCGCTAGGAGGCGTCCCGCAAAAACGCCTACGAGGCAGAGGGCGAGGCTCAGCCCGATATAGAGCGCACCCAGGCCCGTTGCTCCCGATTGAAGGAGGTCGATGCTCTCGAGGCTGAACGTCGAGAAGGTGGTGAAACCACCGAGGATGCCGGTTATGCAGAAGAGCTTCCACGAGCCGCTCGTGGGAAAATCGGCTTGCATGAAGAAATGCGAGGCAAAGCCGATCACGAAGCACCCGACGATGTTGACGAAAATCGTCGCCACGGGAAATCCTGCGAGCGCATGTTCCGAGGGGATGAGCGCCTGTGTCGCCAGGGCGACACCGTAACGGCCAGCCGCCCCGATGGCGCCTCCTGCGGCGACGGCTAAGAAACTGAAAAGCATGGTCTGGGCTTTCTCGTGTAGTGTACGATAATCGAACCAAAAGGTATTGTAGGACATGTTGAACGGCCGCGTGCCGTTTTAGGGAAGAGGACACAATGGAAATGGAAACCGTCGCAAAAGGCGAGCGTACTGAAGAGCTTGTGCGCGCCGTTGCCGCCGTATGGGAGGCATCGATTCGCCCTACGCACCTGTTCCTTGCGGAGTCGGACATTGACGAGCTGCGCCCGCAGGTACGGCAAGCCCTATCGGCGGTCGACACGCTGGTGGTCGCGTTTGACGATGCGGGTAAGCCCGTGGGCTTTCTCGGGGTTGAAGGCGACATGATCGAGATGCTGTTCGTATCCCCTGAGCTGTTCGGCGCGGGGGTGGGCAGGCGGTTGCTCAACTATGCGACCAAAACGCTTGGCGCTCGCAGGCTCGATGTGAACGAAGGAAACCCCGGTGCCCGTGGATTCTACGAGCACATGGGCTTCGCGGTGGTCGGCCGCTCCGAAATCGACGGGCAGGGAAGGCCGTTTCCTCTGTTGCATATGGAGCTGCAAGACGAATAGGCCTTGTGCGGCGCGGGTTGCGTTTTCCGCGGCGAGATGTTCAGGGCCGGGCACATCTGCCCCGTCGGAGGCGGTGCTCCAGTCGCGCGTTGCTGAAATCTGGCATAAATTTCGAGGTATGGCAAAATATAGTATATTACTAATTAGTAAAGTGCATGGAAGATTTTTTCTGACCAGGAGTTTTTTTGGCAAGCATTCAAAAACTAGGTATGTAGCAGATTATCAAATTGCCATACCTCCAATTTTGTGCCACGTTCCGCGTGTTGCGAAACGTGAGGCCTGGATGGGAAGCTCGGATCGGCAAAGGTTTATTCTGCGGCATCTGCCATGCTTGCCGATACCTATCTTGCATCTTGTGATCGAGCCGCGTGTATCGTGGCAACCAGCGAATGCGTCTGGGCAAGCCGTAAGCGTGCCTTTACAGAAACACCGCGACGCAGGCAAGCAGTGCGACTCCGAGGGCTCCGGCGAGCGAATCGCTCCGCCTCATCCGCGCGATGCTAAGGTGCGTGCGTGCGGCACCGGTGTAGCAGCGGGCATCCATGGCGCAGGCGAGCGTATCAGCGCGCCTGAACAGGTTGATGAACAGCGGCGTGATGATCGGCACCCAAGCTTTGGCCCGCGTGAGCAGGCATCCTTCGTCGAAGCGCAGCCCCCGTGCCCTTTGCGCCTTCATGATGCGCTCTGCTTCCTCGACGGTCGAGGGAATGAATCGGATCGTCAATGCGCATACGACGGCCACGTCTTCAACGGGCACCTTGAGGCGGGTGAGCGGACGCAAAAGCGAGCGGACCGCATCGACGATATCGATAAGCGGGGTCGTGTAGGTGAGAAGCGAAGTTGCGGCAATAAGGAACACGATGCGCAGCGCGAAGAAAACACCGTTCTCGACGCCCTGAAGGCTGATGCCGAACGTTCCAGCAAGCGCGATGGTTCCTGTGCTCGCAGGCGCTCCGTCGCCCGATCCGGCGTTGAAAGTGAAGGCGTTGAGCGCCACCGTGAACAGCAGAATGAACAGGACCGGCTTGAGGCTCCGTACGGCGAGCTTTGCCGGGATGTTCGCGGCGACGTAGCCAAGGGCGCCGAGCGCGCCGCAGATGCAGATGCCGATCCAACCGGTCGAGAGGAACAGCGCGACCGCATACGCGATGACGAGAACGAGCTTAACGCGCGCGTCGGTGCGGTGAACGATGCTTGTGCCCGCTACGTACTGTCCGATGGTGATGTTCGCGCTCATGGCTTGCCTCCTGCGAACCTATGAGCGTTTCGCGGCGATTGCAGCAGCGTGTCGATTTGCCAGTCGATCGGCTGTTTTGCTGCGATCGCCGGGTGCGGTCTTGCTGCGGCCGCTAGCGGTTGCCTGCAAGGGGGGAAGCGCTCTCAGCACTCCGAATGCGATCGTCCCCGTTGCAATACCCGTAATGCAGGCGGCGATCACCATGGCGGGCAGGTTGACGAAGAGCGCGGGCGTCTGCATGATCGCTACGGCAACGCAAAGCTGGCCCATGTTGTGCAGCAGCGCTGCGATCACGCTGACGGCGACAAGCGAAAGCCTGCCGAAACGCCACGCTGCGTACATGCCGAGATACGCGAGCGCACTTCCCGCAAGGCTGTATACCGCCATCGAAGGAGCGCCGATTATAAGGGAGGTCACGCCTACTTTGAGGAGCATGACGGCAAACGCCCAGCGGGGTCCCATCAGATAGAGCGCAATGAGCACCGCTATGTTGGCGAGGCCGAGCTTCACTCCGGGAATCGCTATGGGGACGGGTATTGTCGCTTCAAGGTATCCGAGCACCAGGGTAAGTGCTGCGAAGAGGGCGATGTAGGCCAGTTGTTTCGTTTTTCCGCTCATGATTTCCTCCCAATGTACGGCGGCTAGCTTGCCACGGTGTCGATCGTCGATGCGCCTTCGTCGGTGCCGCCCTCGATGCTTACGATGAGCTTGTGGGGCAGGCACACGATGATCTCGCCTGCGCTGCCGATGGCGCCTTGGTTGATGCAGTCGTGACCGGGGCAGTCGGCTGAATCCATATGCACCTCGCCGTTCTCGACGGCTACGACGTTCGTGCCGAGGGCGGTCTCGACGGGGTAGCTGCCGTTTTCGCTGAGGGGGATTCGCTGCGTAGCCCCCTCGCTGTCGGTAATGACGGCTATTCGGTCGTCGGCGTTGGCTGCGAATGCGATTTGCATGCAGCCCCACGCGGCGATCGCAATGACGAGGAGCCCCGCAACGAACAGCAGGCTGCGATGCGATTGTCTTCTTGCGACGACGGATGCATCGAGCTTTTCTGCACCGCTCTCGGCTACGGGCGGGGCTGCTGATGCGGGTTGCCCGCCGATGCCGGATGCATAAGGAGATGCGGCGCTGTTTTCGGCGACGGACGAGTCTGCGGGTGCGGTGCGCATGCTGGTGTCGGGTGCGGCCATTGCGGCTTCCTTTCTCTCGTTTGCGGGATCGATGCTCATCGGGTTTGCTCCGTCACCATTCCCGACGAGGCGCTTGCGGTTCCTCCGGTTTCGATGAACAGCGCCTCGAGCCCGTCGTGCGATTCGATGAATGCCATGCCGGCCTCGGCGCCGAGCAAGAACGCGGTCGTTGTGCACGCGTCGCCGTCGAGCGAGGATGCGCTCACGATGGTGACGCTTGCGAGGCCGTTGTCGGCGGGCATGCCGGTTGCAGGGTCGAGCAGATGGTGGTACGTTCGGCCGTCCTGCACGAAGCTGCGTTCGTTGATGCCGCTTGCCACCACTGATTTGTCGGTAACGGGAACAGCGGCGAATGCGGTTCCCCGCGCCTCGTTGGGATCCTGCAGGCCAACGTTCCAGACCGACCCATCGGGTCGTCGTCCGAGCGCATAGGTGTTTCCGCCCAAGTTGACGAGCGCGCTTTCACAGCCGTTCTCCCGCAGCATCCGCGCTATGTCGTCGGCGATGTAGCCTTTGGCGATGCCGCCGAGATCGATTCGCGCAAGGGGGTCGCATACGCGTACCGTCTCGCCGTCGAGATCGACGGCGCGGTAGTCCACGTGAGCGAGCGCTTCGGCGAGCGCCTGCTCTTCGGGCACGATGCCCGCTTTGAAATCCCACAACGCCACAACGCCGCCGATGGTGATGTCGAACAGCCCGTTTGACTCCTCGCTGTAGGAGAGCGCCCGCGCGATGATGTCGGCCGTTTCAGGGTGCACGGCAACCGGATCGCCTGCGGCGTTGTTGATGAGGTCGACATCGCTTCCGGCGACCGTTTTCGAAAAGATGTTCTCGAAGTAGATGAGCCGCTTCTCTACCTGGCCGAGCAGGCTTTCGGGGCAATACGCCTCGATGCTCACCAGCGTATCGAACAGAAAGACGTCGAGCGTAGCGGCTTCGTTGCAAGAATGTGCTTTCCCGTCTGCGGGGGCGAGTCCCGCCGCGCTGGCGGCCGCTGAGGTGCAGCCGCCGAGCGCGGGTACGAGGCCCGCCCCAAGGGTGGCGAGAGCAGCAAGCGAGATGAAGTTTCTGCGGGTTAGCATCGGTGCACCTCGGCTCACTCGGGTGTTTCTAGTTCTCTGCGATGGCTTCGGCGGCAAGCTTGCCGGAAGTGAGTGCCCAGCCGTTGTTCGCGCCGGAGGGGGAGTTCGATCCCATAACGCCGCCGACGACTTCGCCCGAAGCGTACAGACCCTCGATGGGTTCGCCGCTCTTGTTCATGACCTGCAGCGAATCGTTCACTACGAGACCGCCCATGGTGGTGGCGTAGCGCGGCTTCTGCTCGACGAGGTAGTAGGGGCCTTCGCCGATCTTCATCTGGAGATACTCGCCCGTCCGTCCGAACTCGTCGGTTCCCGCATCGACGCCCGCGTTGTAGGCGTCGACCGTGGCCTGGAGCGTTGCAGGATCCATGCCGAGCACGCCGGCGAGCTCTTCGATCGTATCGCCGTGCGCGAAGATGGGGGTGGTGGAACCGTTGGCCTCAAGGTAGCCCTCGACGGCCTGCGTGTTGAAGCCGGTATCCTTGAGCTTGGTGCTCCATACGTCGAAGTTCTCTTGGTCCATCAAGAGGTAGAGCATCGAATCGGTCTGCTCGAGTTCGACTTCGAGGATTTCGTGGTTGGATGCCTTCTCGTTCACGACGCGCTCGCCCTCGGCGTTCACGAGGATCGTGCTCATCGGCCATACGAGCAGGTTGCCGTCGATCGTGGACTTGGCACGGCCCGGGGAAACCTCAGCGCCGTTGGGATAGAGCTTGGCGTATTCCATGAGGCGCGTATCGGCATCGATGCCCTCGGCGGTCGCCATGGTGAGGCCGTCGCCGGTGGATCCCATGAGGCCGTAGTAGAGCGAGTTCTGAAGCTCCTCGGTCAGGTATTCGTCGCTGTTGCCGTAGCCGCCCGTGGCGAGCACGACGGAATCGGCTTTGAGAACGTACGTGGTGCCGTCTTTGCCGGCGGCGTTCACGCCCACGACCTTGCCGTTCTCTTCGATGAGACTCTCGGCGGTCGTGTCGAGCAGCACGTCGGCTCCGGAATCCTTCACGGCCTGGCGAAGCGATTCGGTAGCGCCCGCGCCGCCGCCCGCGTAGGCGAGCTCGCGATCGTGGGAGTACTCGGCCAGGTCGTGCAGGCCGCCTTCCATGTTGTACTCGACGCCGGCGTACTCGTGGATCCAGTCGGTGGTTTCGCCGACGTTGTTCGCGTAGAGCTCGATGAGCTCGGGCACGCAGATGTCCTCGCCGTTCTTCTGGAAGTCCTCGACCATCGATTCGGCGCTGTCATCGGTGACGCCCGCTTCGGCCTGAAGCTTGCTGCCCGTGACAACCTGGTTGCCGCCGCTCACGGAGATCGATCCGCCGAGGCGGTAGGTTTTCTCGACCAAGATGACGTTCTTGCCGAGCTCCTGCAGGCGGATGGCGGCGGCCATGCCCGCACCGCCGCCGCCGACCACGATGGCGTCGGCTTCTTTTTCGACCGTCTCGGTCGACTTCTCTTGTGCGGGAACCTTCTTGAGCTGGCTCACGTTGCCGCCTGCCTGCTCGACGCAGTCGGTGATGGCGGCTACGAGCCCGAGGCTCGACATGGTAGCGCCCGACATCGTGTCGACGCCGAGGCTCTGATACTCGATTATGGAAGCGGGGATGGTCTCAAGCGCTTCCGCTGCCACGGTTTCGGTTTCCGATTGGGAGACCACCTTGATATCGGTGATGGCGTCTTCGCTGAACGTCACTTCTACGGTGATGTCGCCGCCATTGCCCGTGCCGGTACCGGTATAGGTGCCGGGCGTGTAGCTCTGCTCGGACGCGGCCTCGTTCGAGCCGCTATTGCCGCCGTTGCCCCCGTTGCTGCTGGGGCTGCAGGCGATCAGGCCCGAGAACACCAGCATCATGCTGAGCGCGAGGGCGAAAACGCGCGCGAGCGTAGCTTTGTTCTTGCTTCCGTGCGGTTTCGGCATGTTCGCCGTTCCCTGTTCGGTTTTCATCGTACCTCCTTATTGATTCTCTTCCTCGTTTTGCGGCGGATTGTCACCGCACGCCAATCGTATGGACGCAGGGTGGATCCGATAAGAACCCCAAACGGGTCGAATGCGGTTTTCATGCCACCCGAAACGGGTCTTATTGCCTTTATGGGGCCGTTTTCGGCGGCATCGATCGGGGGAAGCCGAAATGGTACAATCGGGCATGTTGTTTATGCGGGCGTAGGCGGGAGCAGCATGCGGTTCTTCAAGACGGTACAGCCGTGCAATCTCGGGCTGATGTGCATCCACATATGGATCTACTGCTCCACGCATCGCGCGATCCCCGCCGAGGGCATGCCGCTTATGACGGTGATGTACCTGGTGCTGTCGGTGTCGCTCGTGGCGATGGTCTTCGTCGAACGCGCGAAGCCGCTTGCGGAGCGCACGAAGCGCCGCGTTGACGTTGCGTCCGCGGTCTGCATGGCGTGCGCGGCGTTCTTCTTGACTTTTCCCTTGCCGTTTTCGGGCGCGTCGACCACGTTTTTGGGAGCTGTCCTCGGCGGCGTGAGCGTGGGGTGGACCTACGCTCGGTGGGCGGAGTTCTACGCCGAACTCGATATCCACTACGCGGCCCCGCTCGTGCTTCTGACCATGGCGCTCGGGTCGCTTGCGAAGACCGTCGTCGACCTGCTTCCCCCGGTGCCCGCTACGGTGGTGCTCGTGTGCATGCCGATCGTTGCATACGTCACGTTGTACCGCTCGACCGCGTCGGTACGCCCTGCGCTCGAGCCGTACCGCTATTACAACAGCCGCACCATCATGTCGCTGTGGCGTGTGGGATTCGGTATCGCCGTGTACAGCTTCACGGTGGGTGTTATCCAGTCGATGCCGCTTGCGCAGTTGGCTTCGACCGGGGTCGTGGCCATTGTCGCCAAGCATGCGGGCGAGATCGTCGTGGCGCTGGCGTTGCTGGCGTGGGTCGTGGCGTTCAAGCGGGGCCTCTCGTTCGGACGCATCTGGAACCTCGTGCTCGTGCTCATGGCCACGGCCCTCATATTCACGCCGTACCTTGAGGACGTGCTGAGCGGCTACCTGTTCACGTTCGTCGGCGTTGCGCAGACGTTCGTGATCATCATCCTGTTCCTCGCGCTCGCCGATATCGCGCGCCACAGCTCGTATCAGCCCATCACGGTGTTCGCCGCCGGATGGCTCGCCTACACGCTGCCGTTTTCGCTCGGCGATATCCTCGGCGAATCGCTCCAGGCGATCACGCCCGACGCGTCGATGGCCATGGCGGCCATCGTGTGGCTGCTCGTGATCGTCACGCTGCTCTTCTTCGACGAGTCGTCGGCGGGCAAGCGCCTCATCTTCACCGAGTTGAACGACGAAGGTGACGAGGATACGCCGGCTAAGCGCTTCGGCGCGCAGCAGGAGGCGCTCAACGAAGAGAAGGCCGCCGACATGTTGTCGCTTCGGTGCACGGCGCTCGCCAAGGAGCTGAAGCTCACGCCCCGCGAGCACGAGATCCTCGAGCTCATGGCGCGCGGCAGGAGCAAAACCTATATCGCCGAAGCGTTCTTCATCTCCGAGAACACGGTGCGCGGCCACGTGAAGCACCTCTATGCGAAGCTCGGCGTGCACAGCAAACAGGAGCTGGTGGATCGGGTCGAACAGACCGAGGTGAGAGGTTAGGGTTTGGCTGCGCTGCGTGAGTTCAGAGCAGCGCGACGGGCGGGCGGTTTTGAGAGAGCTTGCCCTGAAGTAGACCGATGCGGCGGTGCGCCCCCCGACCGCCCTACTCCGTGCGCCCGATCGCCTTTATGCGCAGGGCGCTTGCGAGCGCGAATACCCCGAACAACCCTACCATGAGCAAGACGTTTTGCACCACGTTCTCGCCCGAGAAGGCATTGAACGCCCACCGCGAGGGGAGGAGGCCCCCGATCGTGCGCATGGCTTCGGGGAGGAACTGATCGGGCAGCATGATGCCCGAGAGCATGATGCTTACGAGGAAGAGCATCATGGCGACTACCGAGAGCTTCGCTTGGCTTTTGAACAGCAGCCCGAGAAACACCCCGATTGAAACGGCGGCAGCCATGAAGCAGAGTGCCACGCCGAGAAACGGCAGCGCTTCGGCGACGGGCTCGGCTCCGAAGATGATCGGGGAGAGCGCGGCGATGACGCACGATACGACGAGCAGATGGGCGCATGCCGAGACGAACCCGTTGGCAGCCGCCGTCCACGGGGGCACGCCGCCGATCCGGTAGGCCTTGCGCATATCGGTTCCGAAGAACCCGACGATCGACGTCGGCACGCCCACGAACGCTCCCGCGCACACGGCGAACACCGTCATCGCATAGGCGAGCGTCTCCTTCATGCCCGGGTCGATCGACGAGAAGATGCCGCCCATGAACAGCAAGAAGGCGAGCGGCATGATGTAGTACATCATGAGGACGTCTTTTTTCCTGAAATCTATTTTCCACTGGAGCCAAACCCCGTACGCGAACGCCTTCATGCCGCATCTCCTCCCTTGGATATTTCCATGAATCGCTCCTCGAGGCTCGCGCGTTCGGTTCGAACGTCGAGTATCTCGAGTCCGTGCGTGCGTGCGATCGAAGCGATCTCGAACAGGGCTTCGCCAAGATTGCTTGCGCGAAACACGCTGTAGCCGCCATCTTCCCCGCAGTAGCTGCACGTTCGAACGAGGCGCGGCAAAGCCTCGCCCGAGGCCCGCACGGCGATGGTGGCGATCCGGCCTACTTCGCTTTTCAGCTCGGCCGGAGTTCCGCAAAACGCAATGCGGCCGTCGCGCAGGATCGCGAGCGTGTCGCAGAGCTCTTCGACTTCGGCCATATCGTGGCTTGCGAGGAGCACCGTCTTGCCTGCCGCCCGCATGGCCCTGATCTCGTCGTGGAGCTGTAGCCGACCTTCGATGTCGAGCCCTGCGGTCGGTTCGTCGAGTACGACGATGTCGGGGTCGCCGATGAGGGCGAGCGCTACGTGGAGCCTTTTCTTCTGGCCGACCGAAAGCGATCCGTAGCGCTTGTTTTTCAGCTGCTCGAGGTCGAATAGGGCGAGCGTCGGCGCGGTGGGCGTCTTGTTCCAGAGGCAGAACAGCGATACGGCCTCTTTGACCGTGCATTCGGCGACGATGCTCGAGGCTTGCAGCTGCACCCCGAGCGATCCGCCGAGTTCGACGGTTCCCCCGTCGGCGCACCGCAGGCCCTCGATGCATTCGATCGTCGTCGTCTTGCCCGCGCCGTTCACGCCGAGCAGCGCGAACACTTCGCCACGCGCCACCTGAAACGATACGCCTTTCAGTACCTGATTTAGGCCATAGCTTTTGGTGAGGTTCCTTACGTTCACGATCGCATTCATGCGTTTTCCTTCCTCGACCCGGACGTCGGTTGCGCGCCTTTGCGGTCGGCCTGCCTCTCTTCGTCTTCGCCGGCTTGCCCGAAGTCGAGTTCGGCCGCCTGCTCTTCGAGATACGAAAAGAGCGATCTTCCCATGAAGTCGTCGATGGCCTCTTGCCGTCCGCGCATTTCGTCGGGCCAGTTCTCTTTGCTTTGGCCGAACTCCATGAGTTGGGGAAGCAGGCCCATGTCGCCTTCGGTGAAGTCCTCGATCATCGCCCACATCGCCTGCGCCGCCGCTCGGCCTTCGGGGCCTGCGGGATCGGCTCCCGCCTGCGACAGCTCGTACATGCGATTCGAAACGGCTTCGAAACGCTGTGCAAGGCGGAGCATGAACTGCTCGTCGCGTTCAGCCCGCGCCTCTATGTGGGATTTGAGCTCGCTTCCGAACTCGTCGAGAGCGGGCCAATCGCGCTCCTCTACGGTGCGGACGGCGAAAATCGCATCGGCGACTCGCTCGAAATCGATCTCCGATTCGCCTCCGATCTCTTCGGCCACGAATTTCAGCGTGACGAGGGCTTCCTTCAGCCGCGCTATCTGCATTTCGGTGATCGCGATCTGACGATCGAGAAGCTGGCGAGCATGTGCTGCATCGGACTCTGCCGAGAGCTGCTGCTTTATTTCGTCGAGCGAAAGCCCGATGAACTTGAGCGAAAGAATGTGCTGCAGCCTTACGGCATCTTTCGGGCCGTAGAGGCGCCGACCTCCTTCCGAGTACGCGGAAGGCTTGAGCAGGCCCTGCCGATCGTAGTATTGCAGGGTTCGTACGGAGACTTTCATTTTGTCGGCAAGCTCGCCAACGGTGTACATCGAATCGATCATGGGCATCCTCGCATCGCGTTTACGTGCTGTACGGGCAAGCTTATTACATGACGCTACGTAACGAACAAGAGGTTTCCGAAAAGGTATTGACTCTTACGTTACGTCATAGTTTATGCTTGCTTGCAGCATGGGGATACGATCGAAAAGCCTGCAGGCGCTCCGTGCTGAAACATGAGAATCGATAGGCGGGAAACGAGAGGAGCCACATGGCGATGAGGCAAAGCGGGCCCCGAGGTGGCGAGGCGAACGCCGCGGGAGCTGCGCATGATCGCAATGCGAGGTATTCGGTGCACGAGCTCGCCGAGCTTTCGGGCGTGAGCGTGCGCACGCTGCACCATTACGACGCCATCGGGCTCTTGAAGCCCCAACGCGCTGAAAACAACTATCGGGTGTACGGGGCAGCCGAAGTCGATCGATTGCAGCAGATACTCCTGTACCGAGAAGTCGGCATGGGGCTCTCCGAGATCAGCCAGGTGCTCGACGGCAGCTTGTTTTGCGCCGAGCGGGCGCTCGAGGGACACCTTGCCCGCCTCATCGAGCAGCGTGAAAGAACGAACGTGCTGATCGCAAACGTGGAGAAAACGATTGCGAACAAGAAAGGAATGCTGGTTATGAACGATACGGAAAAATTCGAAGGATTCAAAAAGAAGCTCGTGGAGGACAACGAGCGGCAGTACGGAACAGAAGCGAGGGCGGCTTATGGCGATGAGGCCGTCGACGCGAGCAATGCGAAGGTGATGGGGATGAGCGAAGAACAGTATCAGGCGGTCCAAGGTATCGAGGCCGCCATGCGCGAAGCGCTCATCGCGGGCATGGCGGAAGGCGATCCCGCAGGCGAGCAGGCACAACGCGCCGCCGATCTGCATCGCCAGTGGCTCATCGCGTTCTGGAAGGACGGGCAGTATTCGCCTGCGGCCCATAAGGGCATGGTGGAGATGTACGTCGCCGACGAGCGGTTCAGGAAATACTACGAGGCGATGGCCCCCGGCGCGGCTGAGTTTCTCCGCGAGGCGGTTCTTGCGTACTGCTCGTAGCCGCACGGGCGGTCGTGGACGGATGGTGCCTTGCCGCTCTGTGCGGGCGCTGAAACGGCCCTGGAACCGAAAGGGGTTCCAGGGCCGTTCTGGTCGGATCACGCGTTTGATTCTGCGGCCTAGTCCGCCTCCTCCTGCCTCGAGAGCTCGAGCTGCTCGAGCGAGGTGGTGGGGATCCTCACGCACATGAGGTACAGAAGCCACAGCGCCACGAGGCCGAGCACGAGCCAGATGTACCAGCGCTGCACGAGAAAGGCGCTGATTCCCATGAGCACGTACGAAACGGCGAGGATACGCACTTTGACGGATGCGGGGATGCCCCCGTTCTCCTTGAAGGGGATCACGTACTTTCTGTAAACGCCGGTCGACATGATCCAGGCATGGCAGCGCGGGGACGATTTGGCGAACAGAAACGTTGCCAGAAGCAGAAACGGGGTGGTTGGCAGAACGGGAACGAACACGCCGATGAAACCGGCTATGCAGGCGATCCAGGCGCAAACGAGGAGTAGGTAGCGCTTCATGGGTCCCTTTCGTCGGGGCTGATGCAAGCCTGTCGGAGCATCGAGTATAGCAAATGCCGCGTGAATTCTCATCGGGGAAACCCCGGATAAGGCTCCATCCTGCTAAACTCCCATATATCGGAAAACCACAGGCGAGCGAACGCGCAGGGCAACCCCTGGCCGCTCGATGATGTTTTAGGACGCGATGCATATCGCCGCGTTGATTGGATAGGGAGGAGTCGTGCGATGATCGACGAGATACATGTGCAAAACGTCGCGTTGATACGGGAGGCGCATCTAGTACCGGCTCGCGGCCTAACGGTCTTGACCGGCGAAACGGGTGCGGGGAAGACGGCTCTGCTCTCTGCGTTGAAGCTCCTCTGCGGAGAGCGCGCCGATGCGGGGTACGTGCGCGAAGGCTCGTCCTCGCTGCTCGTCGAAGGCAGGCTGTTCTGCGGCGACGATCTCGACGGTACGGTGGTCTCCCGCAAGGTCGGTTCCGACGGCCGCTCTCGCGTGTCGATCGACGGATCGCTTGCGAGCGTCGGGGAACTTGCATCGCGCGTCGGCTCGACGGTTGATCTTTGCGGCCAGCACGAGCACCAGCGTCTGCTCAGGCAGCAGACGCACGTGGGCATGCTCGACGCATGGGCTGCCGAATCGATCGGTGCGGCTTTGGCCGCCTATCGTGAGGCGTTCTCGAAAGCTCAGGCGGCAGCCGCAGAGCTCGAACGAGTCGAAGAGGCGGGGCAGGCTTCGTCGGCGAAGTTGGACGAAGCCCGGTTCGTGCTGCAGCGGATCGACGAAATCAACCCCGTCGAAGGCGAATACGAAGAGCTCGCGAACACGCTCGCGAAAGCGGAGCACGCCGAGTCGCTTGCGCGCGCTGCCGATACGGCGCATGCCGCTTTGGCGGGGGAGTCGGGTGCCATTGACGCCGTGAGCGCTGCTGCTGCAGCGCTTGATTCCATGAGTGCGGTCGACGATCAGTTCGGCGCCCAAGCTGCAAGCCTGCGTGAGGCGACCTATGTGCTCGAAGACGTTGCGCGCGAGGCGCTCGCCTATCGCGATTCGATAGAGTACGACCCCGATACGCTGGCTGAGAACCAGGATCGCATGGGTGCGTTGCAGGGACTCATGCGCGCTTTCGGCCCGCGCATCGAAGACGTGCTCGCCCGACGCGACGAAGCGGCGGATCTCGTATCGCTCGTCGACGATTCCGCAGAGCGGGTGCGCCGTGCGCGCGCCGAGGCGGAGAAAGCCGAAAGCGAGCTCGCCGAAGCTGCGAATGCGCTCGACGAGGCTCGTCGAGAGGCTGCACCCCGATTCGCCCAGGCGGTATCGCGGCAGATGGCTCGCTTGGAAATGGGCGGAGCATCGATCGAGTGCTCCCTCGAGCGCCAAGCGCGCGGGCAATGGACCAAGACGGGCCCCTCTCGTTTCGAATTTCTCTTCAGGCCGGCCGAGGGTCTTGCCGCGCGTCCGCTCGCGCGGATTGCATCGGGGGGCGAAGTGAGCCGCGTCATGCTTGCGATCAAGGTCGTGCTCGGCGAAACCGACGAAGTCGAAACGCTCGTGTTCGACGAAGTGGACGCCGGGGTGGGCGGCGCCACGGCCGTAGCGCTCGCTGCGGTGCTCGCCGATCTTGCGAAAACCCACCAGGTTATCGTCGTTACGCATTTGCCGCAGGTTGCCGTAATGGGAGATGCGCATTATCTGGTTGCAAAGCAGGGCGATGCGGGAGCCCCCATCCCCCGAGTCGAGGGGCAATCCGGGGATCGAGATACCGGCGGGCAGGGTGCATCCGATGGCTCTTCGGGCGGGCTATCCGTTCCCGAAACCGTGCTCGTCTCGCTTGAGGGCGAGGCCCGCGTTGCCGAAGTGGCCCGCATGCTGTCGGGCGACGCTTCGGAAACCTCGCTTGCCCATGCTGCGGAAATGCTTGCGCGAGGGGATCGGCGCTAACCGCTTGGTTCCACCGTTCGTTGCGGGAGCGGAGCCGAAAACGCCCGGGCGGTCACGCTTCCGGGTCGCCTTCGGCACGCTCGTCTCGCATGGGGATGCGCCGTACGAGCATCTCCCGTTCTTTGGTGAGGTCAGATGCCTTTTTCTTGTGCGCGTGCTCAAAACCTGAGTTTTCACCCGTACAATTCTCGACGTATGTAAGGTAAAAGATTATATATACGTTATGAACTGAGAAAAAGTTCTTGTCGCAGGTCGCTACATGTATTATGATACCAATCAGTGACGTAATGACTTACCATTAGAGACCTCAAAGGAGTATCATGAAGGATAGCGACCACGTATCTGAGCACAGCCCCGATTACCTTATGCTGAGGATGCTTGTCGGTTTCGGCAACAAGCTCGGAACCATCGATCGTATGACGTTTCGTGAGTTGACCGGCCGCCAGTGCACCCTTATCGCGTCGATCGGGACGTTCGAAGAGCCTCCGACGCTCGGCCAGCTCGCCGAATGCGAGGGGAGCTCGCACCAGAACATCAAGCAGATGGCTTTGAAGCTTCAGGAGAAGGGCTACGTGAAGCTTCTGTCCGACTCGAGCGACGCGCGCAAGATCCGCGTGACGGCCACAAAGAAGGGCCATGAGTTCTGCAAAAAGCACCATGAAGCGGAAGACAAGTTTCTTGAGCTGCTGTTCCAAAACATCGGCGAGAAGGAAGTCGCAAACGTATCGAAGGTCATGAGCAAGCTCAATGAAAACCTCGACACCATGATCTGCGACGGGCTCAAGCTGAAGTAGCTTGCCGCCGGTCTACGACGTACGGCCTGGTCAGACGGCCTTGTTGTATGGTATAGCGCATCGCGCCGCATTCTTCTGCGAAACGGTGCGCCCGTTGTCGGCCAAAAGACACGGAATCGTTGGAAAAACCGTGTTTTACGACCGACAATGTTGGGCGCACGCAAAAGGCATATGCGCTGCGATGTGTCGCGCTGTGAAAAAACCGTTGACAGCATCGCGGGGGTATGTGCTATAGTACCCTCACAACTGAATACCTCAAACCGATGAGGCGAGAGTCAAGCCATCATGAGCACTCACAGAGAGCGGGCGTTGCTGGGAATCCCGTAGGAAGCTGGATGGTAAATGGTTCGCCGAGGGAAAGGGGAAAGGGCTGTTCGCAACCCGAGTATCTGGACCGTGAGCCTGCGTTAAGGGCAGAAAATGTGTTGGCATTTTCGTGAGAGGGCTCGATTTAGAGTCAAAAAAGGTGGCACCGCAGGTACAAGACCTGTCCTTTTCTCGAAGGACAGGTCTTTTTTGTTGCTGCGGCCACGCGAATGCCGGCGAAACCCGTATGGGGTTCTGCCGGAGCGTGCATCTTTTTTGATCTGCCGAAATCCTCATCCGAGTTCGTGCCGGCCGAATGAAACGCCCGGCGACGGGCAAAGGACGCGGGGCGACCCGCAGGAAAGGACTGAGGAACATGGCAGATCAGATCAAGCGCGAAATCGCAACGGAAGCAGCATCGGGCAAGGCGGCAACCGCCCGCAAGCGGAGCCTCGATGCCGAGCAGAAGAAGGGCTTCGACATTTCGGCGCTCATCCTCGTGGCGGTGCTACTTGCTGCGGGCGCCGTGCTCAAGATGACGGTCGGCAGCTTTGTCAATTTCTTCGGCATGAAACCGAACTTCATCATCGCCATGTACTGCTTGGCAATTCTGCTCGTTCGCCCCAATTTGGGGCAGGCGGCCATCATCGGCCTCATTGCGGGCGCGGTGTGCCAGCTGCTGCCGGGGACGCCCTACATCAACTTCATCTCCGAATTTCTCGGGGCGGTCGCCATGGCGGCGCTTATTCGCATCCCGATGAAGATCGGGCGGGCGAACCTGCAGACCATCGTGAGCACGTTCGTTGCAACCGTCGTTTCGGGCGGCGCATTCACCATCTGCCTGTTTCTGTTTCTCGGTGCCGATGCCTCGAGCTTGGTCGCCTACGTGCCCATCGTGCTGTGCACCGCGCTCATCAACTGCGTGATCGTCCAAGCGCTCTACGTACCGCTCGCGAAGGTGCTCAAGAAGGAAGCACCCGTGAAGGCGATCGCCTAGGCGCATCGGGAAACGGCAGACTGGAAGGATGAACGACATGGCTGCGGAGCACCAGCCCATCATCGCCATCGAAAAGGCGAGTTTCACCTACGAGGGTGCGAGCAAGCCCGCTCTCGAATCGATCGACCTTGCCGTGCACGAAGGCGATTTCCTCGGTATCATCGGCCCGTCGGGTGCGGGCAAATCGACGCTTGTGTACAGCATGAACGGGATCATTCCCCACTACTGCAAGGGCGATTTCTTCGGGTCGGTGTCGCTTGGGGGCAACGATACGTTCGAGACGAGCCTGACCGATCTCTCGCGCATCGCCGCGACGGTGTTTCAGGATATCGACGCGCAGATGGTGGCGTCGGTGGTCGAGGACGAGATTCTGTTCGGACTCGAGAATTTCGGCGTTTCCAAGACCGAGATCGAGCCGCGGCTCGCCGAGGCGCTCGCGAGTGTGGGTATATCCGACCTGCGCAACCGCGCCATCTCGTCGCTTTCGGGCGGCCAGAAGCAGAAGGTGGCCGTTGCGGCGGTGCTCGCGCTCAAGCCGCGGGTTCTCCTGCTCGACGAGCCGACTGGGGCGCTCGATCCTGCCAGTTCGCGGCAGATATTCGAACTCCTGCGCGAGCTGAACGAGCATCATGGGATCACCGTCGTCGTGGTCGAGCAGAAAATCGGGCTGCTTGCCGAGTTCACGAAACGCCTTGCGGTGCTTGCCGGCGGAACGCTGCGTTACTGCGACGAAACGCGTGCGGTTCTGCGTAACGCCGCCGAGCTGCTGGCGATCGGCGTGAACGTGCCGCGGGTCACCACGCTTTCGCTGCTGTTGCACGAAGAGGGTTACGGTATCGATCGGTTCGCAGTCGACGTCGACGAAGCGAAAGGTATGATCGAGGGGATTGTCGCATGAAAACAGTACTCGAATTCAACCAGGTGAGCTACGCATACGAAGCGCAGGCCGATGGCAATTCGGTGGTTTCGGGCCTTTCGTTCTCGATTCGAGAAGGCGAGTTCGTCGCCCTTATCGGAAGCAACGGTGCGGGAAAAACCACCACGTCCAAGCTCATGAACGGCCTTTTGAAGCCAACGGAAGGATCGGTGCTCGTCTGCGGTGCGCCGACGACCGAGCTTAAGACGAGCGCCGTCGCGCGCACGGTGGGTATGCTGTTTCAAGATCCCGATAGGCAGATCTGCCAGAATACGGTATACGAAGAGCTCGCGTTCGGCTTGCGCCTGCGCGATCTTTCCGAGGGCGAAGTTGCTGCACGTGTCGAGGAGGCCATTGAAGATTTCGGATTCGACGGGCAGGCGGCGCCGTTCATGCTCTCGCGGGGCGAGCGTCAACTGCTCGCCCTCGCTTCGGTCGTGGTGTGCGAACCCGAGGTGCTGATCCTCGACGAGCCCACGACCGGCCTCGACTACCGCGAATGCATGCACATCATGAACCGCATCAAGAAGCTCAACCATGCGGGCACGACCGTTGTTATGGTGTCGCACGACATGGAGCTCGTGTTCGACTTCGCAGGCCGCGTGCTCGCCATGGCGGCAGGCCGCCTCGTAGCCGACGGTGCGCCTGAGACGGTGTTTCGGGATGCTTCGGTCATGCGGGAGTCGTCGCTTGTTCCGCCCCAGATGATCGAACTGTCGCTTCGGCTTTCCGAGGAGCCCGAAAACGGCAGGGCATTCGCCCATGTCGCCTCATCGTACGAAATGCTCCAGGTGCTCAAGGCAGCTGGATTCAAGGGAAGAAGGGTTTCGTAATGGCCGGATTGCTTGATTACTCCGCAGGTTCGACGGTGCTGCACCGACTGAATCCCATCGCGAAGATCGCGCTTGCGCTCGCCGTTTGCATCGCGGCGTTTCTGAGCGACAGTTTCGTGTACCTACTTGTCTTACTTGCGTTCAACGTGTGCATCGGGCTTGTTGGCGGCATTCGCAAAAAGACGTTCTCGCTGCTGTTCGGCCTGGTGAAGATTTGCATCTTCCTCTTCGTCTTGCAGGTGCTGTTCATCCGCGCGGGCACGCCGGTGTTCTTGTTCGTGACCGACGAAGGCCTGCGCATCGCGACGCTTGTGGTGCTGCGCCTGATCGATGCGACGATGCCGCTTGCGCTCATGCTGGCGCTCACCCAGATGAGCGACCTTTCGAACGCGCTCGTGAAGGTGCTGCACCTGCCGTACAAGTACGCATTCACCGTTACGACGGCGCTCAAGTTCATTCCGGTGTTCACTGACGAGATGTCGTCCATCATCGAATCGCAGACGGCGCGCGGCGTCGACTTCGATACGAAGAACCCCATCCGCAAGCTCAGGCTCGTGCTGCCCCTGTGCGCCCCTTTGCTCATCACCTCGGTGGGTCGAACCGAGCAGGCGGCGATGGCAGCCGAGGTGCGCGGGTTCTACCTGCGCGACCGCTCGTCAGGCAGCAAGGAATACCCGTTCGGAATGATCGACGGAGGAGCGCTGGCGGTTATCGTGGTATTGGTGGTGCTCGCCGTGCTGGTATAGTGGTTGCCGGCCGCAAAAGAAAGCGAGTTACGAACATGCTGACGATCGGATGCCACCTGTCGAGTTCCAAAGGCTACCTCGCCATGGCGAAAGACGCCGTGTCGATCGATGCGAATACGTTCCAGTTCTTCACGCGCAATCCGCGCGGGGGCAAGGCGAAGGCCATCGATCCCGATGATGTGCGGGCGTTCTACGCCTTCGCTGAAGAGCAGGGGATAAAGACGATCCTTGCGCACGCCCCCTATACGCTCAACCCGGCGGCAGCCGAGGATCGCGTGAGGGAGTTCGCGCTCATGACGTTCAAGGACGATCTGGCCCGCATGGAGAACACACCGCACCAGATGTACAACTTCCATCCGGGAAGCCACGTCAAGCAGGGCATGGAGGTCGGCATTGCGAAGACAGCCGATGTGCTGAACGATGCGCTCAACGACAGTCAGACCACGACGGTGCTGCTCGAAACCATGTCGGGCAAGGGCACCGAGGTGGGAGGCCGTTTCGAGGAGCTTGCCGCCATCATCGACCGTGTGCAGCTCGGCGATCGGCTGGGCGTGTGTCTCGATACCTGTCACGTTTGGGACGCCGGCTACGACATCGCGGGCGGTCTTGACGGCGTGCTCGCCGAGTTCGACCGCATCGTCGGGATCGACCGCCTTAAAGCGATTCACCTCAACGATTCGCTCAACCCTTGTGGAGCGCATAAAGACCGCCATGCCACGATAGGGAACGGCGAGATCGGCTTTGAGGCGCTTGCGGCGGTGATGAACCATCCGCTGCTGCGCGACCTGCCGTTCTACCTTGAGACCCCCAACGATCTCGAAGGCCACGGCGCGGAGATCGCGCAGCTGAGGACGGCCTACATCGGTTAGATGCGCGGCGTAGGCCGGTTGCGGGGCGGCGACGCCGCCCGAACGCCGCGCCGTTCGGCTAGCGGCGCCCTGTGCGCGCCGCCGATTCCTCGATCGCCTGCGTTTCGATCACCTCGCTCATCAGCCGTCCGAAATCGGGTGCCGCTTTGCGGGTGATGACCGAATGCCCGATCTTCTTCTCGGCTGCTTTTCGGGCAATGCCCGCAACTTCGCCGCCGGATGCCGCCGCATCGCGGTGCTCGTCGAAGGTGCCGGGGTCGACGGCACGCTCGATTTCGGTGACGGTTGCTTCGGCGAGCGTGCACAGCGCGAGTTCCATATCGCCCATGTTGTCGCGAAGGCTTTCCTTCCCGAGCCCCTTATATGCTTTGCACTCGCGCGTCGTCAAGTCCGACCAGGCGCGGTATATGTCGTTGGTGAGGATGGCGTACTCCGAATTCGATGTGACGCCCCGCTCGGTCCATTCGAAGGGGAGGCTCTTTCGCGTGCGAATGGACGAGAGGCGCTGGCCGATCCATTCTTCGGTACAGCCCTTGCGGCGGTAATGGAGAATGGCGCGCTCTATTGCCTGCTCGGGATCGAATACTTCATCGATGCGCTCCTTTCCGATCCGTGCGAGCCAGAGCTTGAAAGGCTCTGCTTTGCGCGAGGGGATTATCTGCACGAGTCGAAGAACCTGCTCGGTGTTGCCGACGTCGGTAAGTCTCATTTTTCCGTCCGTCGCACGCATTTTCAAAGCGTTACAATTTGTAACGCTTTGATTTCCCTCGTCCTTGAGTCGCTTTTTCAGAACGCGCCAATAGGTTTGCGGCTTCGGGCTATCGGTAAGGACCTCTACCACATCGATGATCGAAAAATACCAATCCTCTTCGTCTTCCGACCAGACCGATCTGATCTCGCGGCCTTCGAACAGGTGCATCTCGCTCAGTCGGGGCGCTTCGCGCGGGGCGGTTGCGGCTCCTGCGCTGACCGCGTCGCCCGCTGCGGTTTCGTCGCCCGCACCGCCCAAGCTGTCTGCACCGCCCGAGCTGCTTGTCCCGCTCGATAGAGCCGCCGATCCTCTCGGGTTTCCCTCGGTACGCTTTGCGTGCCTATCCTCGGTTTTCAGCATGGCTTCGCCTTCCTTTCTTGAAGGTCCACAAAAACGATGAAGTTGGCAGGCGGCGGGGAATGTGCGAGCGAGGACGTAGCGAGCGATCGGTGCCGCCTCTTGATGTGCAAGCCAGCGGCATACCGTACGTGCTACTCATATAATACGAACATATGTTCTAATGTCAAGATATGTTTTCGAGAAATGTAATCTTGTGCGAAAATGGCACTTGAAAACGAATCCCACCGATAGGCAACCATGACCGCTCGCATACTCATCATCGAAGACGACGCCGATATCAACGAGGTTATCGCCACCCATCTCTCCCGCAACGGCTTTTCGTGTACGCAGGCTTATTCGGGAAGCGAAGCGCGCCTGTTGCTCGAAGTCTCGGCGCAAAGCGATTCTTCCTTCGACCTCGTGATCACCGACCTTATGCTCCCCGGCATCCGCGGGGAAGAGCTCGTCTCCCTCATCCGTGCCCGCGGCGATGTACCTGTGATCGTCGTGTCCGCGCAAAGCGAGCCTGCGGGCAAAGCCGAGCTGCTGCGCTGCGGGGCGGACGATTACCTTGTCAAGCCGTTCGACCTCGACGAACTGCTCGCCCGCGTTTCGGTGCAGTTGCGCCACGCGGCGCGGGCTCGCGGTAGTGCGGCGGCGCCGAACGCGGGCGAAGCGCCGTCGGATAAGGCGGCGCCTATGGTGTACAAGGAATGGGAGCTCGATCGAGAGTCCCGCACGTTCAGGGTTGCCGGCAACCCGGTGAAGCTAACCCGCATCGAGTACAACATCGTCGAGGCGCTCGTGCGTCGGCCGAAGAAAGTGTTTACCAAGCAGGAGCTTTTCGAGGTGGCATGGAACGAGGAGTGCTTCATCGAGGAAAAGGCCATCAACGTGCATGTCAGCAATATTCGCGGCAAACTCAAGCCTACGGGTACCGATTCCTATATCGAGACGGTATGGGGCATCGGGTTCAAGCTTGCGGATTAGGATGATCGTGCGAGCGCGTTGTGCGACCAAAGCGCGTCGCGCTTCTCGGATGGGCGGTTTCGGTTCGGCCGCGGCGGCATCATCCGAACGCCTCGGACCCCCTGTGCCTTCTTTAAGCTTTCTTAACGGTTTCGAGGCGATTGCTGAAACTCCCTTCCGTATCGTGGATGCATACCGAAACGAAAGCGGAAAAGAAAGGAGCGGACTGTGAACGTAATCGAGACCTACGGACTTGAGAAAACGTACGGCGGCAAGCGAGCCGTCGATCATTTCGACATGCACGTGGCCAAGGGCGACATTTACGGATTCGTCGGCCTCAACGGCGCCGGCAAATCGACGGTCATGAAGATGCTGGCAGGATTGGCGAAGCCGACGGGAGGCGAGATCAAGCTGTTCGGCGAGACGAGCGGCGGCGAGGCTGTTCGTCGCATGGGCGTGCTCGTCGAGGCCCCCGGGCTCTACGGCAACATGAGCGCTTACGACAACATGATGATGAAGGCGCTCGCCCTCGGCCTCGTCGATCCGAAACGCAAGGTAAACGATCTGCTTGCCTTTGTGGGCCTCGGGCATGTTGGAAACAAGAAGGCCAAGCAGTTCTCCATGGGTATGAAACAGCGCCTCGGCCTCGGACTCGCGCTTTTGGGCGATCCCGATCTGCTGCTGCTCGACGAGCCTTTGAACGGGCTCGATCCCGAGGGGGCGCGTGAGATCCGTGAGCTCATCATGCGCTTGAACGCAGAGCGCGGCATTACGGTCGTAATAAGCTCGCACATTCTCGAACAGCTCGGCCGCATGGCAACGCGCTACGGCGTGATACGCAACGGCCATATGGTTCGCGAGCTTTCCGCCGAGGAGGTCGAGAAAGAGTGCAGCGATTGCCTCCAGGTTTCGACCGTTGACCCCGCCCGATCGCTCGCCGTACTGCAGGAGCGGTTCCCCCAGGCCCGGTTCCAGGTTATGCCCGACAACTCGATCAGGATCTTCGGCGTTACCGATGCCGCCGCAATCGGCGGGGTTCTCAACGACGCCGGTATCGCCATCCAGGGGCTCTACGCCCATCGGCGCGATCTCGAGGAGTTCTTCGTGGGTTTGATGGGAGCTGAGTACCATGGTTAATATCTTGAGAATGGATTTCTACCGCGCTGTACGCAGCAAGTCGTTTTGGATCCTGCTCGGCAGTTTAGTGGTTCTCGGCTTGATCGCCATGGGATCGATCAGCTACATGCTCTCTCCCGAGTTCATGCAGACGATGCAGAACGCGAGCGGTGCAGCGGCGAGCTCGGGCTTCCAGTTCGGCATCTCGACCCCCGGCGGCGAACAGATCGACATGAGCGAGGTTAGCCAGAGCATCGACCAGGCGCAGTACATGCTTTCGGGCCTCACGCCCATGGCTCTCATCGGCAACATCTTTATGAACGGGGGAGGATTGGCATGCCTGTTCGTGGTATTCATCGCCATCTTCTTCGCAGCCGAATTCGAGAACGGTTTCAGCAAGAACGTGTTTACGGCTTCTCCGAGCCGCACGGTGTACCTTCTTACCCGTGCTGTTGAGATCGTGCTGTTCGCCATCGTGTTCACGCTCGTAACCGCGGCGGCGACGCTTGCGGGAGCTGCGATCTTCGGGATTGAGACGGTCGCTGCGTCGACGGGCGATATGGCGCTGTGGTTTGCGCTTGTGGTGCTCGTGCTTTCGGGCATGGGCATGCTCACAGCGCTGTTCGTGTGGCTGACGCGCAAGATGGCTGCTGCCATCGCCATCGGCATCGTGGTCGGCAGCGGTCTTGTCGTCTCGATCGTTCAGGCGCTGCTGTCGCTCTTCCCGGACATCGAGCATCTGGGCGATTTCACCCTGTACGCGTGCATGCGCTCGCTCGGGGTCGGTCTCGACGGTGGCTTGAGCGTCGCGCACATTGCGGCTGTCAGCCTCGTGTTCCTGGTCGGCTATGCCGCGTTGAGCCTGCTTATCCTCAAGAAAAAGGACGTCTAGGCCATGGACGCCCTGGTTGCCGTTATCATCGTTCTGGCTGTAGCGGTTGCCGTGCTTGCTGTCCAGGTCGTCCGTTCGGAGCGGGAACTGCGCAAGCTCGCGCAGTTCCTCAACCGCCGCGATTCGGCAAGCAATGCGCGCGTTACCATTTCGGTGCATTCGCGCGGGTTTTCGAGCTTGGGCCAGGCGATCAACCGGCAGCTCGATCGGCATCAGGGCGAACGGATTGCCGCCGAAGAGCATGCATCCGAGATGCGCCAGGGCCTCACCTATCTTTCGCACGATATCAGAACGCCCCTTGCCGGTGCAAAAGGGTATGCGCAGCTGCTCGAGGACGAGGGCGACGTCACGGCGAGAAGGCGCTATCTCGAGGCGATCGAGCGGCGTATCGACGATGCTTCGAAGCTCCTCGATCAGCTTTTCGCCTATGCGCAAGTGCAGGATCCCGATTATCGCATCGAACGCGAACCCGTGGACGCGAACGCGGCTTTGGCCGAAACGCTCGCGGCGCTGTATCCCCAATTCCAGGAGAAGGGATGGGCGCCGCGGATCGACCTCGAAGACGAGCAGCTCGTCGTATTGGCCGATGCCGAGGCCCTCGCGCGCATATTCCGCAACCTCGCGGTGAACGCGCTGCGCTACGGCGCCGATGCGCCGTCGATCGTGCAGCGTGGTCCGGGCATCTCGTTCTCGAATCGCGTGGAGGACCCCGGAGAGCTTGATGCGGCGCGATTGTTCGACCGGTTTTATCAAGGCAGCGAATCGCGGAGCGAAGGCAGCGGGGGCTTGGGCCTCGCCATCGTTGCTCAGCTTTGCAGGGCGATCGGCGCAGCTGCGACTGCGACGCTCGACGGCGACGTGCTTTCCGTAGCCGTCGAGTTCGAGGGCGCGCGGCGTTAGGTTGCACCCTGCGCTTGCGGTCGCCCTGCGTTCCCGGATTCTTTCCGTGCTAGGGATTGCACTTGCTGCACGGCGTGTACCCTTGTGCGACCGCATCTGACTGAGAGATGGCAATCTTGCTCTTCTTCAGGTATTGGCATCCGCTGGCGTGGTATTTTTCTCCGGTGTTGGTGATGTAGACCGTATAGCCACCTGTGTCGGGCGTGCTGCTGGCTGCGGCAGCCGCCGCTGCCGCAGCTGCTTCGGCTGCTGCAGCCTCCTCCTCTTCCGCTTGCTTTTCGGCCGCCTCCTTCTCGGCTTGCGCTCTTTGCATGGCGTCGGTATCTTTATCGAGCGTTAGCTTCACCGTGTGGCTCTCCTCGCCGTCGAAAGAGTATGAAACGGGGTCGGAGGCATAGATCGTTGTTTCGTCGGACAGCGCGGCGGTATCGATTGCGAAGTCGTAGGTTCCCTGTTCGTAGGCGAGCGTTTTTCGCTGTCCGGGCTTCACGTCTACCCGGTCGGCTTTCCCGGCATCTGCTCCTTTGGTGCAGGTGACAACTACGGGGACCGTTTTGTCCGAAGGCCATTCCTCTGCGGTGACGGTCAGGGTGAGCTTTGCCTTCTCTGCTTTTGCTTCGGCGGGTTCCGAATCCGCTTTCTGCGATACGGCCGCATCGGGGGCTTTCGAGGCGGTATCGGGCTTGGCGGTGCTTTCCGAGGGAGTCCCTGCAAAAACGAGGGATACACCCAGGAACACCGAAGCCGCAGAAAGTGCTATTGAGGCTTTGGGCGCTTTGGTGGCGGATTGGTTTTTCCTTGCTATCAGGAATGCTGCTATTGATGCGAAGCCGCAGAGTATGCCGAGCAAGGCAAGCGTCCTTGTGAGGCATAGCAGCACAGCTATGATGGCTAAAGCGAGAGGCAGTATCGGAAACGTGCGATGTGCGGTTTCGCTTCGCTGGGGCAAGTTGATAAAGGAGAAGCTCGATCCGGTTTGCGTCTGGGCGTGGTTCGGATCGGCTGGGCGCGCTGCGGGCGTTTCGGGAACCCGGTAGAGCCCATCTGCTGCGGGTTCTGCTGCTTTGCGACGAGCGTCTTCGGCATGTTTTGGCTGGGACGCACCGAGCGCATGCTCTTGCGCGAGCGCCTTGCCGTCGCCCGTCAATCGGACTTTTGCTTTTGCGGGATACTCGATGAGGCCTGCCTCGTGCAGTTCGGCACGTGCCTTCTTGAATCGGTTTCCGTAAAGCGTGGTTTTGCTCGCGCCGATTCGGTACGTTCGCTCCGCAACGCTCAGTCCGAGGATCGCGGCGGTGTCTTTTTCGAGCGAGGCTTCCGACTTCTGGCGCCCGCTCTTCAAAGCGTCGAGTATGGCGCGTCCGATGGCTTTCTCGTCGGGTATGCTGTTTTTCGTGACACGCTTCTCGTTCATGGTAGATCCCCTTTGCCAAATCGGCTGCAGCTCTAAGAACGGGCTGCATGCCCTAAATCCCCAGATGAGCACATTGTAGCAAAAATATTATCGAATCGATCATCATAGTGGTCGCCGTCGGCCGAGCGCGGCTGTCTTTGCGACTGCGGAAAGCTGCGACTGCGACGCTCGACGGCGACGTGCTTTCCGTAGCCGTCGAGTTCGAGGGCGCGCGGCGTTAGGCTTTGCGGTTTCAGATTCGAAACGATGCCAGTCTGTCCGCTGCGGTAATCCGCGGCAGGCGTATACTGGCCTTTTTCGGATTATGGTTTCGTTCGGGCGAGGCTCGGATCGAGAGATGGGCGGTGGTTGCGCGGTGGGAGTCGAGTCGGATGCGGGTAAACGAAAGCGTCGGCATGCTGGCAGGTGGATCGCCCTTGTTCTTGCGGCGATCGTGGTTCTAGCCGTGGGCGGGTTTGCGGTTTACGTAAACGATTACTACCACGCCGCTTCGGACAACGGCGCCTACCTTGAATCAACCGAAAGCGTTCCCGTCGAGCAAACGGACGGCCTCCTTGCTTTCGGCGATCCCGATTCGCAGGTCGGTCTTATCCTCTATCCGGGAGCCAAGGTTGCCTACGATGCCTATGCGCCGCTTATGAGCGGCTTGGCCGAGCGAGGGGTGTTCTGCGCGGTCGTCGAAGTGCCCTTCAACATCGCCTTTTTCGGTTCCGACGCGGCGGCGAAGGCGATCGAGGCGTATCCGAACGTGGGGTCGTGGTACGTGGGCGGCCATTCGCTCGGGGGCGTTGTTGCAAGCTCGTGGGCGGCCGACCATGCAGGCGAGGTCGAGGGCGTGGTACTGCTCGCATCGTATCCGACGGCCGACCTCTCCTCGTCCGATTTGCGGGCTATCTCCCTGTACGGCAGCGAGGACGAAGTGCTCAACCGCGACGCATACGACGAGGGTCGTGCGAAGCTGCCCTCGAGCGTTGAAGAGGTCGTGATCGAGGGCGGCAACCACGCCCAATTCGGCAATTACGGCGAACAGGCGGGCGATGGCGAGGCATCGATTTCACCCGAAGAACAGTGGGCCGAAGCCTCCTTCGCCATCGCCGATTTCATGAAGATGCGTGCGAGCTAAGCGCCTCCCGCGCTTGCTCCGGCACGTCCTCGTACGCCACTTCCTCCCAGGCGACAACACCTCGAATCGGCTTTGTCTCGAGTTCGAGAT
Source organism: Raoultibacter timonensis (assembly GCF_022845715.1). Lineage (NCBI taxonomy): Bacteria > Bacillati > Actinomycetota > Coriobacteriia > Eggerthellales > Eggerthellaceae > Raoultibacter > Raoultibacter timonensis. Next base: position 3,103,818 of record NZ_AP025564.1, on the reverse strand, counting down.
AAGCGCCCGCGCGCAGCTCGCGGCTTGTTTGGAAGGTGACGAGCGACCGGTTTCCCGCATCGTCGTAGGCGTCGAGGTTGTATTCGTACGCCATGCCTGCGCGCGGTTCGATGGGCCGCACCCTGCCGCTGTCGATTACGACATAGGAATGGCCGCTCTCCCCGTACAGAGCCCACGCTCCGAGTGCGGTAGCTCCTACCACCGCAGCGATTACCGCTCCGAGCCCGATGACGATTTTCGCTTTACCCATGTATGCTCCTGTCGATTCGATACCGCCGTCCACGATACGCGTGCTTCCTTGCGGTTATCTTGAGGAAACCTTGCAGCCACCTTACTTTCGGGAGCCGCTTGGCGGCGCTGCGTGGTTCGCGAGATGGAGCCAGGTGCGCTATACTGGCTTACGCGAAGATAAAAACACGATCCGGCCGGTAGTCCGGATGCGGGATTGCTCTTTTCGGCTGCAGCGAGCCTCGTGCGGGGCTCGCATGCACGTTCTCCGATTGCACAATTCCGTCAGTAACCTGCCTCCTTGGTTGTCCCTTCTTCGCGTGAGCGACAATGCAATAGGAGGAATCATGCAGGTCAATTCATCATCGACATTGACGATACTTCACGACGGCCAATTCTGGGTTGCCCTATGCGAGCACGAAGAAGCCGGGCTCTACGGTGCGCGGCGCATCGTGTTCGGACCCCACGAGCCGACCGACGAACTCGTGCTTGCATTCGTGTGCGGGCGATGGGACAAGCTCGGCATCCGTATGGGCGCAAAAAACGCAGACGGCGAAACCGGCATGCGCGCCGACCGCATCAACCCGAAGCGCATGCAGAGGATCGTGCGTCGCGCGATCGAGGCGCACGGCGTGGGAACGAAGGCCCAGCAGGCGATCCGCGAAGGGTACGAGGCGCATAAAGGCGAGTGCAAAGCGCAGGAAAAAGACGCCCGTCGCGCCGATGAGCAACGCCGGTTCGACCTCAAGCAGCAGAAGCGCAAGGAGAAGCGCAGGGGCCACTGACCCTGCGCTTTCTAGAACAGCCCCAGCTGACTCGGCTCCTTCTTTTTGTAGGCGTCGATGATGTCGGGCATGCGGTAGAGGATACCCGCTTCTTTACACCGCTTTCGGAGCAAGCCGAGCGCCTCGCGTTTGCGGGGCGAGTTGCACATATAGCGGTCGCCGAATTCGATTCGATAGCGATCGGGGAGTTCGGGCGAAACGTCGCCGAGCCGATCGAGGAAGTGCTCCTTTTGTCCCGCGCGCATGGTTACGCCGCCCATCGTGTAGATGAACCGCGCGCCCGCTCCCTTTGCCGCCGCAACCATCGCTTCGATCGTCTCGTCGTTGTCGGTGACGTAGGGTAGAAGGGGAGTGAACAGGATTCCGCAGAACAGATCTGCATCGGCAAGCTCGCGCAGGGCCGCGAGCCGCTTCGTCGGGAGGGGTGCGCAGGGTTCGATGATGCGGGCGAGGTTGTCGTCGGTCGTGGTGATCGTGAGCTTGACGATAGCCGAGTGCTGTTGGGCTATGCGTTGGAGGATGTCTATGTCGCGAGTGACGAGCGTGCTCTTCGTGTCGATCGAGACGCCGAACCCGTACTGCTCGACAAGCTCGAGGGCCCCGCGGGTTACTCCGAGCTCGCGCTCGAACGGATTGTACGTGTCCGACATCGCCCCGATGCCCACAACGCCTTTGCTTCGGCGAGAGCGCAGCTCGCGGTTCAGGATGGCGAGCGCATCGAACTTCACCCGCACCTCGTCGAAGTTCTCGATGCGGTAGCAATCGCTGCGGCTGTCGCAGTAGATGCAGCCGTGCGAGCACCCCCTGTACAGGTTCATGTTGTAGTCGATGCCGAACCACTGCGCATTGTCGTAGCGGACTTTCTGGAGGATGGATTTCGCCCTGATCGTTTTCATGGGTGCAGCATACCAGAGTAAAGCGGACAGGATGCGTCCTCTTCGGATGACAAGACGATCCGTGCGGGATGCACACGCCCGCCGCATGGTCCGACGCCAGAATCATAGCCCGATGTCCAGAGTTCGACCATTGCCTGACGGCAAAGCGGGGTTCCGCGTACAAAAAACGTCGACGTGAAGCGTTTGGACGGGCGCTGAGGCGTTGTTCCGGCGAATGCTTGCGGAGCCGAACGTGCATGCGGAACGGACGCCAGTCTGATCAGGCGATTCGTGGGAAACAAAAAACCAGTTCGATCGCCGAAGGGCTTGCGGGCTTCGCGTCGACGTTTTTTGTACGCTTGAGCGGGTTTCGGTGGCCTGAAACGAGGCGCAACGCCGAAACCCGCTTGCGTTCGGGCTATGCGGGGCGGATGACCATTTCCTGTATCAGGCTGTTATCGAGCGCGCAGCTGCCGTCGTTGCAGTTCTCGATCGTTGCAACGGCGTGGACGACGACGCCGTTGTAATCGGCGTAGAAGTTGACGGTGCGCTCGTCGATGACGCGCGGGTCGAGCATCGAGAAGCCGCTCAACACGAACTGGTTGTGGTAGAACATGTCGATGGCTCGCTTGCCGTAGGTGTAGAAGTTCTCAAGTCCCACAAGCTGCGGGCAGTAGTCGAACAGGCGGCACGTTTCGGTGAAGCACTCGGCTAGGGCCTCGTGATCCTTATTCTGCATGGCTTCGACGAAAGCTTGGATGATCATAGGGCCTCCTAGTAGACTTTCTCGGAATGCAAAAGCGCATCGGTGCCGCCATCGACGAACAGCACGACGCCGTTGATGCCGCGCGCTTCGGGCGAAGACAGAAATGCGATGGCGTTGGCGATCTCGGTCGGATCCATGAGCGGGTCGCCGCCGTAGTTGGTCGGCACCGGCAGCGCCCGCACGGCGACGAGCATCTCGTCGGTCAGCTGATCGGTCATGGCGGTACGCACGTTACCGGGGGCAACGGCGTTCACGCGTACGCCGCGCGCACCCCAGTCGGCGCTCATGCGACGCGCCCACCGGGCGAGGGCGTATTTCGTCGCCGCGTAGAACGCATGGGCGGTTGCGGGGTCGTAATCCTTGACCAAGTCGAGGATGCGGTCTTCGTCGGCCTGGTTGTTGAGCATGCCGACCACGTCCATGCGGGCAGCGCCCTGCGCGATGGTGTTCGACGATATGACGACGCAGTTGCCGCCCCTCTTCTCAAGCAGATCGCGCACGCCGATGGCCATCTCGGTAGCGCCGAAGTAGTTGAGCGAGATGATGAGCGGTATGCTGCCGTTGGCTGCGGAAACGCCGGCGTTGCAGATCATCGCGTCGATGCCGTCGGGATAGCGCTTGTGCAACTCGTCGATGGCTGCCGCGCGGCCCTCTTTCGAAGCGAGGTTCGCGTTGATGTCGCCTCCCTTGAGGTCGATGTTGACGACTTCGTGCCCCTGCTCTTTCAGGATCGAGGCGGTTTTGGCACCGATTCCGCTGGTGGCTCCGGTGATCACGTAGATACCCATGCGTATAAATCCTTATCTCGTAGAGCGCCCGTCGTTCGGCGTGCGCATCGCGTGAACCAGCGCATCATACCATGCCTGCGAGCAGGCTTTGTTTCCGGTTCGCCAACGTTGGGCGAGCAGCCTTTGACGGTCGGGGTTCGGTAATCTCTGCCGTATCTAACCCAATTTGACAAACAAATGTTCGTTTAGTATTATGTCTCGGACGATGATCGGCTGCGTGCGGAGGCGGCTGGCAGTTTCAGGAGGTTGCATGGCTTCAAGTCAAGAGTTCGCCGAGTACGTGTGCGATCAGCTCGCCGAAGCGGGTTTCATCCACGTTCGCAAGATGTTCGGCGAATACGGGGTGTACTGCGAGGGGAAGTATTTCGGCCTCATTTGCGATAATCGGTTCCTCGTCAAGATAACCGAAGGTGGAGAGAGGCTCATGCCCGGCTGCCCGCGGGGCTTGCCCTACGAGGGTGCCAAGGAGGCGTTCCTCATCGAAGATCTCGAGGATCGCAAGTTTCTCGCAGAGCTGGTGCGAACAACGTGCGCCGAGTTGCCCGCACCGAAACCGAAAAAGAAGAAGGCTCGCTCATGAAGGATGCAGCGCAGACTATCGGTAACCTTGTCGATCATCAGAACACGACGTTCATCGGCTCGGTCGGCGAGGACGGCTTTCCCGGCGTGAAGGCCATGCTGCCGCCGCGTAAGCGCGAGGGCATCCGCACGTTCTACTTTACGACGAACACGTCGTCGAGAAGGGTGGCCGATTTTCGCCGCGATTCGAAGGCGTGCATCTATTTCGTCGACCGGCGGTTCTTTCGCGGTGTCATGCTCCAGGGGACGATGGAGGTTCTCGAAGATGCGGAATACAAGGAGATGATCTGGGAAGGCGGCGATACGGCATATTATCCGCTCGGCGTTACCGATCCCGATTACTGCGTCCTGCGCTTCACGGCCGAGCGAGGCCGTTACTACCGTAACTTCTCTTCGGAGGATTTTGAAATCGAATAGCGCCTGCCCACCGTATCCCTGCGCCGCTTCAAGCGTATCGGCTAAAACAAGCTCGTCTGCTCCTGCTCGGTGTGGTTCTGGCTCGCATGGATGATGTCGTCCATGCGATAGAGAATACCCGCCTTATCGCATCGTTCCCGCAGCAGCGCAAGGATGTTGTTCAGTTCGAGGCTGTAGCAGAAATACGATGAGCCGTACGTGTCTCGGAACCGTTTTGCAAGTTTGGGAGACATGGCTTTGAGCTTGCTCATGAAGTATTCCTTCTGCCCGTCGCGAATGGATATTCCCCCCAGCGTGTAGATGAACCGCGCGCCGTTGTCGTGGGCAAGCTCGACGAGGGATTCGATGTTCTCTGCGGTATCGGTTACGAAGGGGACGAGGGGAGTGAGCATGACGCCGGTAAACAGGCCGCTGTCGCTGATCTCTTTCATGGCGGCGAAACGCTCGCTGCTCGACGGCGCATGGGGCTCGATGGTACGTGCCAGATCGTCATCCGCGGCGGTGATGGTGAACCGCACGTTTGCGGAGCGCGCCCAAGCGACCCGTTCGAGTACGTCGATGTCCCGGGTGACAAGCGGGCTCTTCGTGTTTACGTCGGCTCCGAATCGACAGTCGGCGATGATCTCGAGGGCCCGTCTCGTCACGCCGAATTCCTCTTCGTAAGGATTGTAGCAATCGGCGATAATGCCTGTGCTGATGATGCCGCTCGACTTCTTCGCGTGCAGCGATTTGGCGAGCAGCACATCGGTGCCTTCTTTTACCTGTACTTCGGTGAAGTCCTTTATCCCGTAGCAGTTGCTGCGACTGTCGCAGTAGATGCAGCCGTGCGTGCAGCCCCTGTACAGATTCATGACGTAGTCGATTCCGAACCATTCGGAAGGCTCGTAGCGAGACTTCTGCAGAATGGTCTTGGCGGGAATCATCCGAACCATGCCCTTTGCCCCTTTTCGGTTCGATGCTGCGCTGCAGCACTGTGTACATAAGGAATTACCGAAATAGTATAGCGAAGGACGAACCGATACCTGTGGGCATCGTGAGGATTCGAAGTGGCGAAGCGTTGTACGATGCGCTAGGCCGTACGGATGGGATGGCGAATGACCGTCTTCATGTTCTCGGGCTTACTGCGCCGTGGGTCTCCGAGGTATATCTCGTGGTGCCTGCGCGCGATGGGAAAAGCTTCTTGGTCGTCGGAGAAGTCGCTTGCGTATCCTTGCTCCTCGATGAAGCGGTCGAGCGCGATGATGGTAGCGGGCTCGTCGTCGTAGGGTCCCTTGTGCATCACCTGGGCGCACAGGCCTTCGTGCCACGTTTCGAACCGGGCAAGCGACATGTCGAGTTCGGGCTTCTTGCGGGAGGCTTCGTCTACGGCCCAGGCGAACACTTCGGGCGTGACGAACTCCGGTTGCCTGATCATCGAGATCCATGAAAACGCGCTCTTATCGTTGACCGTGATGCCGTTGAAAGGTTCGCCCTCGTTCCACCAAAGGCCCTCCAAGGGAGGCACTACATAGTCGAAGTACCCGTCGGGCTGGCTGCCGGACAGTTTGGACATCTTGATGGTGAATGCAAGGCCGTACAGGATGCCGACCGCTCGCTGGTACTCCCCGTTCTCTTCGTTGGGATCGCCTTTGCCGGCTACCATGATGAACCCCATGGCGGGCACGTCGATAACGGACGGCTTTGTTTTGGGAAGGTACAGATCGGGATATGCCTTCTTGTAGTCGAGCTTCGCTTCCGCCATGGGGTTCCTTTCGGTAAAGACGATTTGTGGGTGTGCGCTATCGGATTGCGATGTACAGGTCGATGTCGGTATCGCTCTGGTCGTCTGACGGGGGATACGCTTCGAAATCGACGGTCCAAGCGCGACGCGACGTCAGCTCTTCCATTGCCCAGATCTCGTTCCATGCCTCGACAACGGTGTTGACGCAGTCACCGTGAACGGTGAACTTCGCATAGGTGCCTGCCGGGATGATGAGCTCTTCCATGCGCTCGGGTACGGCTCCTTGAGCGCTGGCTGAACCGACCATCATGGCGTACGACTGGTCTTCCATGCTGTAATCGTAATACAGGCCATAGCACATATAGGGTTCGCTCGAGGCGTTCGGCACCGATTCGGCCATACCCTCGCCCATGAACGACTGCCAAAGGCCGCCGATTTTCTCAGAGCAGTCGGGTGCGTCGTTCGAGGTGCGGATGACCGGCCCGATGATGCGGCTTTCGGCAAGTTCGACAACGGTGTAATCCATGAGGTTCCTTTCGGTTGGGTTTGATGGTACCAGCATATCGCCCCTTAGCGGACAGGGTATGTCCTCTAATGCGAAAGAATTTCGAGGCACAATGCAACGCTTGTTGATCTGTGCCGATCTGTAGTTGCGGTGGGTCGGGCTTTCGTTCTTGCCAAAGCTTCGGGAGGAGATTCGCCAAAGTTCGGGTTGCGGCACGGGGGTGTGTCTCGCCTCGTCGGAAGCTGGCTTTCCGCTCGCCCGGAGTCCGTTCAGGGTCAACGCAAGGCCCCAGTTGCACGAAAACCCCGTACTCGTGGCAGAAAACGCAAGATATTCGTCGTAGGACGGCGCTGATGGGAAGGACTCGGCTTCCTCGTTTCATCCTCCTTCGAGTTGTCCCAGCTCAACGGCTTGCGGTCGGGATTAGATCATGGAAGGGGTTCCGATTGGCGACGAATACCATGCGTTTTCTGCCATCTTGATGCCTGTTCGGCGATTCGGCAGCGTATTGACCCGGCAGCGTATCGAGGATCGAACATGACCTAGTGCTGTTCGCAATATATGTCTGCCACCCGCTTCGCTTGTTCGCGCAGCCAAGTTCTCAGATCGTGCGGCTCCAAGACCTCGAGGGTCGATCCGAACGACAGAAGGTAGAACCTCGTTCGCTCGTCGAGCGTGCACGACAGGCGGACTTCGAGGCTGCCGTTGTCGAGGTGGCCGATCATCTCGGGGGCGAACTCCTCGCGGACGCGTTCTTTGGCCGATGAGGCGAAGCGGAGCACGAGCTCATCGTCGCCGCGCGGGCGCGCACCCGATTCGCCGAGCGATTCGGGTATCGGGCGCGCTGCGAAGCGGTCGGGCAGCAGCTCCATGTTTTCCCAGTCGATGCGAAACAGTTTGAAGGTGCGCCAGTCCTCGCGTTTGAGACAGTACGCCCTCACATACCAGCACGACTCCTTGAACACGAGGCGCGCAGGCTCTACGGTGCGCACCGACGCGTTGCCTGCGGCGTCGTAGTAGGGAAAGCGGAGGAGGTGGCGGGTGCATATGGCGCGCCTGATGGTGTCGAACGCGTGCTTGTACTCCGGGGGAGCGCCCCAGAACGAGAAGTCCATGTCGAGCCAGTCGACGGGTTCGCGCTGGAACACGCGGGCGAGGCGATCGCGGACCGCATCGTCATCGACCGCCCCGGTACGTCCGAGGGCGGAAAGCGCGGCGAGGATCTCTTCCTGCTCGGAATCGGATACAAGCGATTTGTCGAGCACGTAGTTGTCGAGCAGATGGACGCCGCCGCCCTTGCCCCTGGTCATGTAGACCGGCACGCCGGCACCGGACAGGGCGTCAACGTCGCGCCTGATGGTGCGGGTCGATACTTCGAGTTCGCGTGCAAGCTCGGCGGTGGTCATGCGCCGCCGCTCCATGAGCAGGTAGACGATTTCGAACAGGCGCCCCGTCTGCATGGTGCTACCCGATCGCCTTGTCGAAGCGAGACGGAACCTCTCCTCGAAGGATGCCTTCCACGAGAGAAGCGTCGAGTGCTGGAAGGGGGATGACGGGCTGCGGAGCGCCGGCGAAGCTCCCGATCTGCTTTTGATACCAGGCAACATCATGCCAGGCCCCGCATTTGAATCCCGCTTGCCTTTGGATGCCCATAAGTGAGAACCCCAGGGCTTCATGCAGCCCGATGCTCGCATCGTTCGGAACGGTGATGAGACTGAACACGTTGCGCACCCCTTGCGTTGCCAGGAGGCTCAGAAGCGCGGTGCAGAGCGTACGACCGAGCCCTGCACCCCGAAAGGCGGAGTCAAGGTATACGGACAGCTCGGCGTTCCATGCATAGGCCGCTCGCTCCCCGATGCGGTGGGCGTACGCGTATCCCGCTACCGTTTCGTCGCGCACCGCGACGATGAGGGGGTAGGTGTCAGCGAAACCGGCGAGCCTCGCACTGAAATCATCAAGCGAAGGTACGCTTGTCTCGAACGTGATAGCGGTTTCGTTTACGTAGGGTGCGTAAACCTCGAGAATGGCGGCGAAATCGCCGGTCCCGCCAAGTCGCAGCGTTACCTCGGACTGTTCTGCCATGGAATACGTCTTTCTCGATAGGGCCTGTGATCCTTGCGGTTGCGCAGCTGCCGGGCAAGCGGTTTTGCCGGGCAGCGCGAACGCCGTTTCATCCTAGCAGAACGAGGAAGCGCTGTGCGGCACCGCCGGGCAAACAGCATGCCATTCTTATGCAATAAGTTACCTGAATATATGTAGATTAATGATACATATCTGCCCAAGGCGTAAACATTTATCATAATACGGTTGTTTCCACCTGTATGGTGGCAAATTTGTTTTCCGTACCAGCCTGCCGAGCGGCGGGCTTTTTATATCGGGTAGCCGGTAGGAGCGCGGCATGGCAAAGCGGATCTACGTGGGACATAAGCCTCACTGGTACGAGAATCTTCCCGTATCTCCCGCCGTGCTCGCTCTCGTGTTGGCCGTCGTTGTGATAGGGGGAGGGGCGTGGGCCCTTCTCGGTATCTTCGCTTCTCCTCCCGAAGATGCGGGTGACGATGCGCCGGCAGAACTCGGGAGTGCGAGCGATGCCGTCGTCGAGTCGGTTGTCGAAGCTCCCGAACCCGAGCTTGAGTTCGACGCGTCTTCCGTCGATGCCGCATCGGGCGTATACGAGATCAACCTTTTCTCGGCGGTCGACGGGACGAGCGAGGTGCTCGGGGATTCCCAGACGGAAGCGATCGATGCGGCTATCGCAGATTTCGCTGATTTGGGCTATCAAGCGGGATTCGTGGTTCTTGACCTGCATACCGGTAAAGGTATCGGCTATAACGCCGACGAGGAGTTCTTTTCTGCGAGCACGATCAAGGCGCCGTTCGTGACGTTTCTCTACCAGGAGTTCGTTGACACCGGCGAGACGGAGCTCGACGAGCATCTTGACAAGGATTACGTCCTCGGCGGCACCGGTATCATGGCATCCGAAAGCAAGCAGGAATACGAGCTCGAAGAGGTGATAGCCGATACGATCGTCTATTCGGACAACACGGGGTACGGAATGCTTCGAGACCACTACGAAGGTCCGAGCTGGGATGAGTGGACTGCGGCGGCGGGCGTCCCCCAGGCCCTCAGCGTCGAGGGATGGTATCCCTTCTACGGAGCCCGCGACCTTGCGAAGTACTGGATCGCCATCAACGCCTACCTCGAAACCGGGTGCGAGGATGCCCTGAGCCTCAAGGAGCTTTTCGGGACGACTGAAATATCGTTTCTGCGCACGGCGCTCGGATCCCATTCCGAGGTATACGCAAAGGCCGGCTTCGAAATCGATTCAGAAAACGGCGATCTGGGGGCGATGAACGATGCGGGTATCGTATCCGGGCCGTCGGGCGATTACCTGATTGCCGTTATGTCGAACGCCGATTACGATTCCGAGTGGATGACCGAGAACACCGAGCTCATGACCAATCTCATCGTGGCGCTCGACGCGGCGCATGCGGAGTATCTCGCCGAGTAGCGGGTTTGCCGCACGGGCTTCGGCGGATTCGAAACCCGTTGCGCACACGGCGTCGTCCAACGGGCAAGCGATGCGCCTACGAGATGCTTCGACGCTGCTCAAGACCTGTTTGTTGCCGAATGACCGAGAAATCTATTTGAAGGTTCGCAATATATGAGTATCATACTTATATATGAGCGAACGGTATCCATACGGCGAGGGACCCCGTTCCCGCAGCGCTGCTGCGGGGTCTGATCGAAATGGCGTGCGCTCTCGCCATACCGTGGAGCGGGTATCCGTCTCGTTTGGGTCGGGACGCTCGGTGCCCGGCGGATTCGAGGACGATGACGCGAGCGAGCGTTCGTGCGGTGTGGAGCACGATTCGGGATCGCCTGGCCGCACGAAACGTGTGCCTCGCATCGACAACGGCTCGACAGCGCGTCGCGCAAAGGCGCGGCTCCCCCGAACCGGAAGCGAAGCACGCCAGCGGCCGGCTGCTCCGCCAACGAGGGGCGCTCGATCGTTCGATCGTTTCTCGGACTGGAACTCGCGTAGCGTCGGAGCGCCGGTTCTTGCGGGAAGGGAGGCGCTCGGCAGAAAGCCCCGTCGCGGGTTTTCTCCTTTCCGGGTTTTGGCGGCCGCAGCGGTTGTATGCTTCGTATTCGTGGGCGGGATGGCGCTTTTCGGCACTTTGGCTTCCGGGGAGCAGCACAGCGGGCATTCCGGGGAGCCGACGGAGTTGAGCTCGGCGGTGGACGGTGCCCTGACCGCCTTGGTTGAAAACCCGCCGCATCTCAATCTGGAGCAAACGGATCTCGCCATCGTGCCGAGCGGGCGTGACATCACTGCGTTTTCCGTGCTCAAAGGCACCGTGGAGCCTCTTGGAGAAAGCCAGTCCGCTACGCTGCGAGGTGCGATTTCGGCTTTCGGCGATAGCGGTTACCATGTGGGCTTCGTGGTGCTCGACCTGACGACGGGTCGAGGCGTCAGCTACAACGCCGATACCGATTTTTTCTCGGCGAGCACCGTTAAGGCGCCGTTCGTCACCTTCCTCTGGCAGGAGTTTATCGAGGGCGGCAGGGCTTCAGTCGAGGACGTGCTCGTCAAGGAAGACGTATACGGCGGTACGGGTGTCATGGCTTCGGAAGAGGGCAAAAGCGAGTATGCGCTCGAAGAGGTCATGGCCAATACGATCATGTACTCGGACAATACGGGATACGCGATGCTCCGCGATCACTACGACGGCGATAGCTGGGATGCGTGGACGGCGAAGGCGGGGGTCTCTCAGGCTACGAGCGATTCCGGCTGGTACTACGACTACGGGGCATGCGACCTCGCAAAGTACTGGATCGCCATCGATTCGTACCTCGAGGGGAATACCGAGGGCGCCCAGAGCATCGAGAAGCTGTTCGGATCGACGGAGGTGTCGTTTTTGCGGCAGGCTCTCGGATCGGACTGCGCGGTCTATGCGAAAGCCGGGTTCGAGTCCAGCTTTGTCGGCAGCGCTGCGGCGCTCAACGATGCGGGAATCGTGGAAAGCCCTTCGGGCGATTACCTCATCGCCGTCATGTCGGATGCCGATTACTCCTATCCCGATGCGACGGAAAACGCCTATCTCGTTGTCGATCTCATCAAGGCGCTCGACGGCGTCCATGCCGAGTTGCTTGCGGCATAGCCCCGCGGGTTCGCGGCGACTTATGTGGTATCCGCTTGAAAAATCTGGGACACGAGGCGCAGGATGGGCTATACTAACGCGTTACAACAGCATACCCAAATGCTATGACGAAGACAGCATCGCGGTTCCATGACGCCACCAGAGAAGAGCTCCATCGGCTGAGAAAGCTCGACGGCATGCACGATGATTCACTTTACCAGCAGCGGGGCTGAACGGTCGGGCTTCCCGACGCCAGTAGGTTTCGCCGGGCGCTCCCGTCACAGGGCACATGAGTGGACTGCTCGTCCGTTGCGCGCCCGATGGCGCTTTCGGTTTACGCGGCGGTCAACCGAGGTGGTACCGCGAGAGTCTTATCTCGTCCTTGGACAAAAGGATGGATAGGGCTCTTTTTTATTGCTCGCGCCCGGACGGTTTCCGCAGCGCGGGGTGATGACGAAAGGCAGGAACATGGCACTAACAGACGAATTGGCGGCGCTTCGCTCCGAAACGCTCGCCGCCATCGAGCAGGCGGCGGATTCCGCAGCGCTCGAACAGGTGCGCATCGCCGTGCTCGGCAAGTCGGGCACGCTTACCGGGTATCTGCGTTCGATGGGCAGCGTGCCCAAAGAGGAGCGCGCTTCCGTGGGCAAAACCGCCAACGAGGTACGCATCGCCGTCGAAGGAGCCCTCGAGGCGCGCAAAGCCGAGCTCTCGGCTGCGGAACTCGCGGCGAAGATCGACGCGAGTGCGGTGGACGTGACGCTTCCGGGCCGTGCCCAGCAGATGGGTACGCGTCACCTCATCAGCCGCATCACCGATGAAATCGCCGAGGTGTTCCTCGGCATCGGCTACACGGTGGTGTCGGGTCCCGAGGTGGAAACCGACTACTACAACTTCGAGGCTTTGAACGCACCGGCCGACCACCCGTCGCGCGGCTTGGCCGACACGTTTTACGTACGCGACCTCTCGGGTGCAGTTGCCAACGTGCGCGGGGAGTCGGACGTGCTGCTGCGCACGCAGACATCGACCGTGCAGGTGCACGCTATGGAGGATCGGGAGCTTCCCATCTTCGTTATCGCTCCGGGCAAGGTGTACCGCCGCGATGTGGCGGATCCGAGCCATCTGCCACAGTTCACCCAGATCGAAGGCCTTGTTATAGACAAGGGCATCACGTTCGGCGATCTCAAGGGGACGCTCGATTACCTGTGCAAGCAGATGTTCGGACCCGACCGCAAGACGCGGTTCCGCGCCCATTACTTCCCGTTTACGGAACCCTCTGCCGAAGTCGATGTGAGCTGCGGCATCTGCCATGGCGAAGGCTGCCGTTTCTGCAAGGGAACGGGCTGGCTCGAGATCCTCGGCTGCGGCATGGTCGATCCGAACGTGCTCTCCATGTCGGGGATCGATCCGGAGGAGTATTCCGGCTTCGCGTTCGGCATGGGCGTCGAGCGCATCGCGTGCCTCAAATACAACGTGCCCGATTTGCGCATGCTGCTCGAAGGCGACATGCGGTTCCTGCGTCAATTCTAGCGGAAGGCGTCTCAATGAAAGTATCTCTCAAATGGCTTAGCGAATACGTAGACGTGCCAGTCGATACGAAGGCCCTCTGCGATAGGCTCGATCTGACCGGTACGGGCGTCGAGGGCGTCGAGACCGTCGGCGCCGCGTTCGAGAACATCGTGTGCGGTCAGGTCGTCACCAAGGAAAAGCATCCCGATTCGGACCACATGTGGGTGACGACGGTGGACGTGGGCGCCTGCAACGCGGACGCCGACGGCAATCCGGAGCCGCTGCAGATCGTGTGCGGCGCGCAGAACTTCGATGCGGGCGACCATATCGTTGTGGCGATGGTGGGCGCGGAGCTTCCGGGCGGCATCAAGATCAAGAAATCGAAATTGCGCGGAGTCGCGAGCTGCGGCATGAACTGCTCGGAGCGCGAACTGGGGCTCGGCAACGATCATGACGGTATCATGATCCTTCCCGAGGACGCGCCCATCGGCGTCCCGTTTGCGGAGTACCGGCAGCTGACCGATACGGTGCTCGACCTGGAAATCACACCGAATCGCCCCGATTGCCTGAGCATGGTTGGCATGGCGCGCGAGCTGGGCGCGATGTACCAGCGCGATTGGACGAACCCGCTTGCCGCGATGGCGTCCGAAATGCGGCTCGATCAGGAGGCGGTGCCGGTTGATTCGGCGGTAAGCGTGACCATCGACGATCCGAAGCGCTGCCCCCGTTATTCGGCGCGCGTCATCCGCGGGTGCAAGGTGGGGCCGAGCCCCGACTGGATGGTCGAGCGCCTGGCGGCCATCGGTCAGCGTTCCATCAACAACATCGTCGACGTGACGAATTACATCCTGTTCCTGTTCGGACAGCCTCTCCACGCGTTCGACCTGCATAAGCTCACCGGCGCAGACGGATGCGCCCATGTGGTGATCCGCGCTGCCGAAGACGGCGAGAAGCTCGTAACACTCGACGGCGAGGCGCGTGAGCTCACCTCCGACATGACGGTCATCGCTACGCCCGAGCGCGGTGCGGTTGCGCTTGCCGGCGTCATGGGCGGGCTCGATACCGAGGTTACCGACCAGACGGTCGACATTCTGCTCGAGGCGGCCACCTTCGAAGCGGGGCGCACGAGCCGTACGAGCCGCAACCTCGGCCTCATCAGCGAAAGCTCCATGCGCTACGAGCGCGGTGTTGACGATCACGGGATCGACCTGCGCTCGGCCGCCGCTGCGGCGCTCATCGTGGAGGTCGCCGGCGGAGCGGTGAGCTGCGCTGCGGACAACGCCGCAGGCATCGTGGACGAATGGCCGCTGAAGTCCGAGGCCCCGCAGCTGGTTTTCCGCATTGCGCGCTTCTGCGACATGGTGGGCGCCGACATTCCCCGTGACTTCATCGAGGACGCTCTGCGCCGCTTGGGCTGCGAGGTTGCCGATTCCGACGAGGCTGACGCCTTGTCGGTTGTCGCGCCGACGTTCCGTCCCGATCTCGAGCGCGAGATCGATCTGTACGAGGAGGTTTTGCGCCTGTACGGGATGGACCGCGTTCCCGCAACGCTTCCCGGCGGGCGCGGGCGCGTCGGCACGCGCAGCGTAGCAGAGCAGAAGGTGTCGGTCATCCATGCGGCGCTCCGTGCGAGCGGTTTGAACGAAACCATGACCTACTCGTTCGCCGAGCCGACCGAACTCGAGCGTCTGCGCATGAAAACCGACGGCTTGGGCATTCCCGTCGAGCTTATCAATCCGATGAATGCGGATCAGTCGATCATGCGGCAAAGCATCATTCCCGGCCTTTTGCGTTCGGTTGCCTACAATCAGAGCCATGGCGTGAAGAACATACAGCTCTACGAGATGGGCGTCGTGTTCTTCGGGGCCGAGGGGCGCAAGAAGCCCAAGGAGAAGCAGAAGCTTGCCGGCGTGCTGGCGGGAGCAATGGGCGAAGCTGGTTGGAACGCGAATCCCGCGCCGTTCGATTTCTTCGACGGCAAGGGCGTGATCGAGAATCTGGTCCGCGAGCTCGCCATCCCCAAGGTGCGCTTCAAGGCTCTCGATGCTGAAGAGGCACCGCATTTGCAGCCCGGCCGTGCGGCCGAAGTGCTCAGCGGCGGCGCCGTGCTCGGTTGGGTGGGCGAGCTCCATCCGCTCGCGACGGAGGCCTACGAGGCTACGGCTCCCGTGGTTGCGTTCGAGTTCGATGTGGATGCGCTCGTCAAGGCGAGCTGCCCCGCACGCGATTACATCGACGTGCCGGTGTTCCCGGCGGTATCGATGGACGTTGCATTCGTCGTTGACGAGGGTGTGGCACACGAGCGCCTCATGCAGTGTATGAGCTCGGCGGGCGGCAAGATGCTCGAGAAGGCGGAACTGTTCGACGTGTACCGCGATGACGAGCGGGTCGGAAAAGGCAAGAAGTCGATGGCCTATGCGCTCACCTATCGTGCGCAGGATCGTACGCTGACGAGCGAAGAGGTCGATAAGGCCCACGAGCGCCTGATCAAAAAGGTGTCGGCAGCAACCGGTGCCGAGGTGCGCGGGTAACCGCACGGATAGCCGCCTGCAAGCGGCGGCAGGCGATTGCAGGGCGGGCGTCTTCGGGCGTCCGCCCTGTTCGTTTGCGGTGGACCGGC
The DNA here is from genome assembly GCF_022845715.1 of Raoultibacter timonensis. NCBI lineage: Bacteria > Bacillati > Actinomycetota > Coriobacteriia > Eggerthellales > Eggerthellaceae > Raoultibacter > Raoultibacter timonensis. Next base: position 3,087,882 of record NZ_AP025564.1, on the reverse strand, counting down.
GGCATGTTTGCTATCGCGCGATCACCTCATTCGGGTCGATCGGGATCATGATGGTCAGCACGAACTCATCGTCTGCAATATCCCATGAAAGGTAGCCGCCGTACGATTCGGCAGTGAGCCGCATGCTCTTGATGCCGAATCCGTGGTTTTCCGTATCGGCCTTGGTCGTTCCTATCGAGGCTGTTTCGCAATCGATCGCTCCTGAAAACTGGTTTCTACATTGGATTACGGCGAGGTCGTTCGTGTAGGTGATGGTGAGACAGATGTCTTTCACTTCGTTTGAGGGAAGCTTCTGAGAGGCCTCTATGGCGTTATCGACCGCGTTGCCGACGATGGCGCATAGGTCGAAGCTGTTCATGAACCCGAGTTTGCCGCCGTCAACGTAAAATGCTGGTCTGATCCCGTTGTCCCAGCAGATTCTGCGCTTTTCGGTCAAAAGGATGTCAAGCACTTCGTTTCCTGTCTGCATCTCGCAAGCAAGGGGTTCGATTTCTTGCTTCACGGCAGAGGCGAATTCCTCGATATCATGCTTGTCGGGAGTGTATCCGCCTCGCCCGAGGTCTTCGATTTTGCCGATGTACTGCTTGAGATCGTGGTACCGTCTGTTTACCGCATCGACCGCTGTTTTTCCCGCTAGATACTGCATGTGCTGTTCGCGAAGGAGCGCCTGCATGTGCAGAAGCTCGTTGCGTTGGATCTGCGCTGAAAGATTGTGCGCATTTGCGACGATGATTGCGATCGTGCATACGCTGAGGAGAACAAGGATGAGCACCATATCCTGGTACAGCGTGTGGTTTGTCGAATCGTATACGTATCCGCTGGTGCGGATATAGGTATAGGGGATAAGCGGCAGAAGGATGAACAGGCTTTGGCTCCAGGAAAGACGTCCTACTCCCTCGCCGAAAACCCATCGCGATATAGCGAAGAGCGCGAGGGCGTCGAAGGCGACGTAAAGGGCTATCCAGATGGACGTGATTGCGATGGCCGACAAGGGTGAAAGCGCACTGAAGAGCGGCTGCATGATGCCGTCGACAGTGATGATTTTTCCAATCTCAGAGCAGAGGAGAAATACGCACGCAAGGTAAAGGGATTGACCATTGCGAGTGTTTCGCGTAAGGGCGAGGTATGCGGTGATCACTGCGATGTTGAGTATGAAATCGAACACGAAATCGAAGTGGAGCAGATGTACGCCATGCCAAAGGGCGAACAGGACGATTCCGCACGATGCGGCCTTGATAGACGTCATGCGCTTGCGTCCCAGCGGACGAACGAAGGCAACGAGCAGGGCGAGCTCTGCGGCCGATGCGACGATCCAGAACGGATCGGTGTAGGCGAGCATGTAATTGGTGATCATATCGTTTTCCCTACATAGTTGGTCAATGCTGCAAGAAAATCCTGTTTGCGGTGTTTGCTTACAGGAAGAGTCTGGTCGCTGACAAGGGCATCGGTTGGCGTGATGGTTTGGATATGGGCGAGGCTTACAAGATATGCGTTGTGGATGCGGAAAAACGAATGCCCAGCAAGCTTTTCTTCGATCGCCTTCATGGATTCGCTGCAGGGTAGTGGACCGCGTGTGGTGTGGATGACGGTTTTCTTCCGTTCGGTTTCCACGTAGGCGATCTCGTTTGCATCGACGAAAAGCGTTTGTTTTGCCTGTTTAACCGGTATAAGGTGCGTTCGGCGCCGCGCACTGCGTTCGACTGCTCTCTTGAGCATCTGGTAAAGCGATCGATAGGTTATCGGTTTGATGAGGAACCCCATGGCATCAACTGCGTACCCCTCGGGGGCAAGCTGTCCGTAATTGGTCATAAAGCAGATGGAAACGGTGGTGTCCAATTTCCGGATTGCATGGGCGGTTGCGAGTCCATCTAAGACGGGCATGTCGATGTCGAGGAGGACAAGATCGACATCATCGGTATAGTGTTCGAGCAACTCTCGGCCATTCTCGTAGCTGCGCAGGCACTTCTGCGACAACCCCTCGTCGATGCAGCGATCTAAGAGCAGTTTTACCCGCAGGGCGTCATCGTGGGAATCTTCGGCCATTGCAAGTGTGAACATCTTCAGCCTCCTGCTCTCAGTATACCGATGTCTGCTTGTTCCGTGCATCCAGACGGTCGCAGCAGACGGCCAGCCAGTCGGATTTTGTTGCGCCGCCTTGGCGGCATCGCCATTATCCGTGGTGTTCGGTCGAGTTGGCTGAATCTATCCGTCGAGGAAAGGACAAGGGGATGAATGCAAGCAAGGGATTGTCGAGGCGTTCGTTTTTAACGGGAACCGCGGTTGTCGGTGCTGGTGCGGCGCTATTCGGTATGGCGGGATGCTCGCCGTCGGGTGCGTCATCGGAGGCGAGCGCCGAGGCTGGTTCGGCTGCGGGCGTCGCGGAAAACGCGACTGTGCAAGCGGGGTATCTGACGTATTTCGATTGGTTGGGGGAAGAACCCGCGATCGATGATGCCGATATCGTCGAAACCGTGGATGCGGAAGTGGTGGTCATCGGCGGCGGAAACGCCGGGGTCTGCGCTGCCCTTGGGGCAGCCGAGGCGGGTGCGAAAGTGGTTGTTCTCGAAACGCAGACGGAAGACGTGTATACGTTTTTGGGCCACGATATAGGGCATCTTAACTCCGCGTGGTCGAAAGCCCACGGTGGCGACGAGATCGACGAGGTGGAGTTCATCCAGGATTGGACTCGCAGGAACATGAACCGCAGCAATTACGAGCTCGTCCGGCAGTTCGCTTCGGAAAGCGGTTCGGTACTCGATTGGATCCTTTCCCATCTCAGCGATGACATCGTTGAAAACTGCGGTATTTTCGGCGTTCCGAAGCCAACTGGGTATCCTGGCGAAATATCGGGCTACAAGTGCTGGTCGTCGGCTATTCATTTTCAGGATGAGGGTACCGATTGGCCCGATGCGGCAAAGGCGCTGAAAGCGGCAGCCGAAGATCTTGGCGCAGCATGGTACTTCGATTGCCGGGCTATGAAGATCGTCATGGACGGCGATCGGGCCGCGGGGGTAGTCGGCATGTCCTCGGACGGCACGTATACGAAGTTCTCCGCTTCGAAGGGCGTCATCATTGCGGCGGGGGACTACAGCGGAAATCCCGAAATGGTCTTTGCGTTGAACGACGAGTACCGTGATTTTGTGCAGTCGCGCAAACAGGATTACACCGAAATAGTCGGAAGCGGGCGTGTGGGCGACGGGCAGAAGCTCGGTTGTTGGGCGGGCGGTCGTATGGAGCCGGGGCCTCGCGCGTCGATGGGTCGCGCAATGGGCGCAGGTGCGTTCGGGGGTGTTGCGCTCCCGCAGCTGAACCGGGACGGTTTGCGGTTCATGAATGAGGGCATTCTGGGCGTTTGGGGCAATTTGTTTCAGGTTATGCGCCAGCCTAAAGGCATGATTTACGGTGTGGCGGACGCTTCGTGGCGCGAGTACATTCAGAAGAACGCGCCTGAGCACGTGTATCCGGGAACGGGCGGCTTTCATGATGGCGGATTCCTGGAAACGCTCGACGCGGAGATTCCCAACGTCTTGGGAACGGGAACCGAGGGCTACAAGATTCGCGGCTGCCTGACGTATGCGGGCGAAACGCTCGAAGAGCTGGCGGATAACCTTGGGTTGTCGGGAGAGCCCAAGGAGAACTTCCTGGCCTCCATCGAGCGCTACAACGAACTGTGCGAAAAGGGGGTTGATGAGGATTTTGGCAAAGACGCATTCCTTATGGACCCTATCGTCGAGCCGCCGTTCTATGCATCGGTCATCGACAGCAGCGAGTTCAAGTTGGGGCTTGTCGAGCTGAGTGGATTGGTAACCGATAAAAACCAGCAGGTGCTCGACTACGATGACGATCCTATACCCGGTCTCTACGCTACGGGGAATAGCTGCGGCGGCCGTTTCGCTCTGCAGTACTGCACGCCGATTGCGGGCATCAGCATCGGCTGGGCGACAACCATGGGCAAGCTCGTCGGCGAAACCGTAGCGGCAAGCTAGTTGGCGCGGTGCCGGATGCGGGCCCGGTGTGCTTGCCGTTGGGCCTAGCGGCAAGATCCGAACAAGAAGGACCTAGGGGAAACTCCGAGGTCCTTCTGCGCATATGTATGCAATATGTAGCATGTTGACAATATTTATAAACATAATCATAATACGTTTATGAAATACAGAACAAGCGAACACAGCATGTATGAATGGAGTAAACGCAATGGATTATGGGACATTGACTATCGAAGAAATCAGAAACGGCTACCGCTACGACGAGGCCGAGAAGGCGCACGTGTGCAACTACTGCGGGCGCATGTTCCCGCGGGGGCAGGTGTTTCCCATCGGCGATCGCTACTATACTCCCGAGTATGCGGCGAGGGAGCACATCGCCTCCGAGCACGATAGCTCGCTCAAGAAACTCATCGAGGGCGGTGCGAAATACAACACGTTCACCGATACGCAAAAGGAGTTGCTCGCGCTGTTCGGCGAGGGCCTGAGCGACAACGAGATCGCCAACAAGCTCGGCATCAAGGCGTCGACGGTTCGCCATCAGAAGTTCACCTTCCGCGAGAAGGCGAAGCAGGCGAAGTACTACCTGGCCGTTTACGAAGAGGTGTTCGGCGATGGCGGCAAGGCGCGCAAAGCCGACGACATCGTGGACATCCCCAATACGGCGACGATGATGGACGACCGCTACGTGATTACCGAGAAGGAGCGCGAGCGCATCCTCAAGAGCGAATTCGAGAGCATGAGGCCTCTCCGGTTGCGTCACTACCCGTTGAAGGCGAAGAAGCAGGTGGTCGTGCTGAGCGAGGTTGCGAAGCTGTTCGAGCTCGGCAAGAAATACACCGAGGCGGAGACGCGCGAGATGCTCGCTGCCGTGTACGAGGATTACAGCATGCTGCGTCGCTATCTGGTCGACTACGGCTTCATGGGCCGTACGAAAGACGGAACCGAATACTGGCTGAAGTAGCTCGCAGGCAAGGCGGCTATGAAAAAGCGGGGCGGCTGAGGTCGCCTCGCTTTGCGTTGTCGAGGGCTTTCGGGAAACGATGCCGCTCGACGGCGCGACCATAGGGGATTGGGTCCGCAGCTTGAAAAGAAGTACGGTTCGAGAGGCTGCGTTATGGCGGGGCCTCCCGGAAACTTCCTGGGGTTCTGCTGCGGAGTTCTCCGACTTGGAAGGTTATGCATCGTTGCGTCTGCGCGGCTCCCGCAATGAGCTTAATGTCCGCGAACCGCCTTCGTGCGAGGATTTTTCGGGCTGAACCGAGTTCGAAGAACCGGCGAACTGGGAAAACGCTTGTCTGTTGCGCAATGCACGTTCGAAAACCCTCGCACGAAGGCGGTTCGCGGACATCGTTCATCAGTTCTCCGCAACGCGCTCGGCCCCACAACGCGCACGGCTCCGCAACGCGCTCGGCTCCGCAACGCGCCTGGCCCCGCGACGTCCGCCCCCACAACGCGCACGGCTCCGCAACGCGCTCGGCCCCTGCTGCGCACAATTCCCGCAGTGTGCGGGAGCGAATCTCCACTTGACTATGAGGCCAAAAAGTCAACTATCGCTCCATTGCATCAACTATTGCGATATCCCATACTGGAATAGGACGGGCATATGCCCGTCGATGCGGGCGATCGTTTCGGAGGTGCGGCATGGAAAGCATCAACCTCGGCAGAATGATAGCGCAGCTGAGAAAATCGGCGGGTCTTACGCAAGCCGATCTGGCCGATCATCTCGGTGTGACCAAAGCTGCGGTTTCGAAATGGGAACTCGGGCAGAGTTTGCCCGACATAGCGCAGCTGCCGCGCATCGCATCGTATTTCTCGGTTACGATCGACGAGCTTTTCGCCTATCGGCCGCAGATGAGCGAGCGCGACATCAAGCGGCTCGCTGCCGAGATCTCGCAATTTCTGCCCGACGATACCGAAACGGCTATTGCCGAATGCCGTCGTTTCATCAAGGACTATTATTCGTGCTGGCCTCTCGTGATCAAGCTATCGCACCTGATGTACACAGCGGCAATCCGTGCCAATCCGTCAAAGCCCGATCCGTCGATCATCGAGGAGGCGTCGGGGTACTACGAGCATGTTGCCGAATGCGCCGATGACGTCGAAATGGTGAGGGCGGCAAGGTTCGTCGGCGCGGGTATGGCTTTGACGCAAGGCCGCTACGAGGAGGCCGTCGAGCGTTTCGAGGGGCTCAAGACCGCGCCGCCGCTCGAGGTCGAGCCATCCCTCGCTGCCGCGTATCGAATGCTCGGTGATACCGAGAAGGCGATCGAGATCAACCAGGAGCACTTGTATTGGAGCGTTTCGGGCGTGATAAACAGCTGTGCTGCGCTTATTCCACTCTGCGGACATGATGGTGAACGGCTGCATGCGCTCGTCACGGCTGTGGAAGGCGTGATCAAGTTGTTCGGCCTGTCGGATGCCAACCCCTCTTACGAGCTGTCTGCCCACTTCGCTGCGGCGTCGGCGTACAAGCAGATGGGGCAGCTCGACCGGGCCTACGAGCAACTGGAACAGTTCGCGCGCGATGCGGGGCGCGCCGATGAGCTGTTCTCGCTTGATCGCGATCCTGGGATGCTCTTCGATCGACTCGGCCATCTGTTTCGTCCCGAAGCCGACGACGATAGGGTATACCTCGAAAACACCATGGCGGGATTCGGGCGGCTCGGTCTGATCCAGATGCTCGAAACCGATCCAGCATGGGCGGACGCGCACGACGACCCACGGTTCGCCGCCATCGTTTCCTCGATCGAATCGTCGTAGACGGGCCGTTTCTGCGAGCTTACAGCCATCCGAGGGGATTTATGTTGGTGAGAAGGCAGAACGTTGTGGGCACGGCAAAGATTCCAGCGACGACGATGGCGTATCTCAAAGGGGATTTCCTCCGCTCGACGGGACTGCCGTTCGCTTGAGCTGCGTCGGCGAGGTATCGGACATCGTCGACGCAGCAGGCGACTCGGAACAAAAGCCAGGTGATTACGGCTCCGATGCCGGCGTACAGGAACAAGGAAATTGCCAAGAGTACGTAAAATCTAATCATATGCGCGCCGCCTTCCAGCGATTCCGAGCCGGTCGCGTCGGCGCGGAAAAATCGCTTATCTGGTAGGGTGCCTCGCCGCTCATCGCCGATAGCTCGTGAAAGGCAAAGCTTCGATGCGAAACGTCTATTCGATCGGAATATCCGTCTTCGAACATCCGATGGAATCTGCAGTAGACAGGTGTAAAGTAGATGCCGCTTGCCATGCCGGCTATGGCGCAGCCCAGCGATACGGCGCCTATGACGTGCAGCGGCGGTGCGTATTGCAGCCACGTTACGACTGCAACAAACGGGCTGGCGAACAAGGCGCCGAACAGCAGGCTTCCCAATGCGGCCCGGAAGAGGCCCCGAACGAAACCGAGCGCTTTGCGCACCCGGATCGCTATTGCGAGAAAAGCGAGGGGGAACGCCCCGCTTTGGAGAAGGTTGAAAAAGGCTTCCTGGTTGTTTCTCGCGGTAGCGCATTCGGCCGCGAATGAGAGAAGCACGATAGCCGTGCCGATTATCAGCGTCTCGAACGTCATTCGCCTTTGGGAACTTCGGTCCGGCAGGGTGGCGGGATCGGCGGCGACCCGTATCAGGCTCCCGTGCCCCCGTTTGTTTGCGTGGCGGTTGAGTCGCCCGGGAAGCCCGGCGTTCTCGTCGATTTTCATAAGCAGACAGGGTAAGCCAGCCGCGACGATGACGGATGCGACGAAAAGTGGGATGCCGAATGCGACCACGAGTCCCCGTTTCTCGAGCGATGGAGGTGTATCCGAATCGACACCGATTGTAGCAAGCTCTTACAGCTGCGGGTATTCGTCTGGCATTTGAACCGAGTAACTCTATTAAATATTCGTGAAAAGGTCATCTATCAGGATGTTCCTCAACCGCTTCGTCGCGTACGGCTGCGTACAGCCGTACGTTGGGCTTTTCGTCGAACGGGCTCTCGCTTTCCGGCATTGCGCCAACGCGGCGGAGCGCGCTTTGGGAATTCGGGGTGGACGGGGCGGCTCTCTGCGGGGGATAATGCCGTGAGCGGATGGGGCTTGCTGCGAGCTGGCTGCATTCTGCGCTTACGGCGGAAGGGACCCTATGGATATCGAAGCCATCGTTTCGAAGATGACGCTCGAGGAGAAATGTGATTGTCTTACCGGAAGCGACTACTGGACGTTCGGTGGATGCCCGAGGCTCGGTGTGGCACCCCTCGTTGTTGCGGATGGCCCGCACGGCCTGCGAAAGCAGCCCGGTCCAGCCGACAACCTCGGTATTGCGACCAGCGATCCAGCCGTATGCTTCCCGACGGCGAGCGCTTCGGCCTGCTCGTTCGACATCGATCTCATGAGGCGGATGGGAGAAGCTATCGGCGATGAGGCGCGCGAACAGCAGGTCGATATCGTGCTCGGCCCCGGGGTCAATATGAAGCGAAGCCCCCTGTGCGGGCGCAATTTTGAGTACTTCAGCGAAGATCCTCATCTGGCGGGGGAGCTGGCGGCAGCGTATGTAGAAGGGGTGCAAAGCAGGGGTGTGGGAACCTCCCTCAAGCACTTTGCGGCAAACAGTCAGGAGACCAACCGCCTGATCGTCGATTCGGTGATCGATGAGCGCGCGCTTCACGAGCTGTACCTCGAGCCGTTCCGCATTGCCATAGAGAAGGCGCATCCCTGGACGGTCATGACGGCGTACAACCTGGTGAACGGCGTTTATTGTTCTGAAAACAGCTACCTGATGGACGAGGTGGCTCGCGGGCTATGGGGCTTTGCGGGAGCTTTTATCACCGATTGGGGCGCCGAAAACGATAATGCGGCTAGTCTTCCAGCCGGTCTCGATCTTGTTATGCCGGGCCCGCGGCCCGATTATCGCGCCGATGTTCGCACCGCCGTCGAGTCGGGCGCTCTTGAGGAGAGCCTGCTCGACAAAGCCGTCGAACGAATACTGAAGCTGCACGAGCGGTGCGAGCGCCACGAGGCCGCATTCGTTGTACGCGATGCGCAGGCCCGCTTGTCCGTTGCACGCGAAGTGGCCGAGGGCTCGGCTGTCTTGGTGAAGAACGACGGGGTGCTGCCCCTTGCCGCCGATGCGTCGATCGCGCTCATCGGTGCGTTTGCCGAAGCTCCTCGGTACCAGGGAACGGGCTCGTCGAAGATAAACCCGGTCGCCCTGTGCTGCGCGCGCGAGGGGTTTGCCTCTCGGGGTGCGACATGCGCATACGCGCAGGGATACGATCGGAAGACGGGGGAAACCGACGAGGACATGCTTGCCGCCGCGGTCGAGCGAGCTCGCAGCGCCGAAGTGGCGGTCGTGTTCGTGGGACTTCCCGATGCGGCCGAGGCGGAGGGATCCGATCGGGCCGATATGGGCCTTCCCGACGGCCATAACCGGCTGGTTGCGGCCGTGTGCGACGTCAATCCGAATACGGTCGTCGTCGTTCAGGGGGGAGCCCCCGTCGAACTGCCGTGGCGCAGTAGGCCCAGCGCGATCCTTCTCAGCTATCTTGCGGGGTGCGAGGGGGGAAGCGCTACGGCGGCGATTCTCTTCGGAGACGCGAATCCGTCTGGAAAGCTTGCCGAAACATGGCCCGACCGCCTTGCCGACGTGCAGAACGCGAACTCGTACCCTGCCGCAGGTCGTCAAGCCCTTTACACCGAGAGCGTATATGCGGGGTATCGGTACTACGATGCCGCCGAGGTGGAACCTGCTTATCCGTTCGGCTTCGGCCTTTCCTACACGACGTTCGCGTATTCCGATTTGAGCATCGAAGGTGCGGGCGAAGGCTTTGATGTCTCGTGCACCGTGCGGAACAGCGGCGCCCGTAAAGGGGCGGAGGTCGTTCAGCTCTACGTTGCCCCCGTCGATCCGTGCGCGTTCATGGTGCCTCAGCAGCTCAAGGGCTTTGCGAAAGTGAGCTTGGAGCCTGGCGAGGAGAAGCGCATAACCATGGCTTTACCTCATCGGGCATTTGCCCATTACGATGCCGGCCGGGGCGACTGGATTGTCGAGGGGGGCTGTTACGAGATCAGAGTTTCGGCGTCGAGCAGGGACGTGCGGCTCGTCGACACGGTGCTTGTGCCAGGGGAGGTCGGGCATTCCGACGGGGTGCCCGACGTCTACCACCGCGTCGAGCCAGGGTGCTTCACCAACGAGGCGTTCCTCGCGCTGTACGGGCGCCCGTTTCCCAAGGTCCTGACGGCGATGCGCCCCTATACGGCGAATGCGACGGTCGGCGATCTGAGGACCTCGCTTATCGGCAGGCTCGTACAGGCTGCATTGCGTCGCGAGCTCAAGACCCTCATTCCCGACGACAAGGAGATGCGCGCCGCGTTCGATCGGGCGGCGATGGATACCCCTTTGCGCGCGGTAGCCATGTCGGGCATCGATATGAACGTTGTTAAAGGTGTGGTGGATATCCTGAACTACCGCTTCATCCGGGGAATCAAACGCCTCCGTGCCGTGAATTCGCATGCGAAGGACGCCGAAAGCCCGCGGGGCGAACGCCCGTGAGGCAATGCCGCTCAGTCGAGCGAGGCGGTTGCGAGAGCCGAGAACCCGTTCGGGCTACTCGCCTTCGGCGGTGATGATTTCTATAAGCTCGGCGCGCGAGTGGATGTCGAGCTTCAAGTAGATGCTCTTGATGTGCGATTTGACCGTGTTTTCGGAAACGAAGAGCTTTTCCGAAATAGCGTGCACGGTTCTTCCCTGGGCGAGGTGGAGGACGATTTCTCGTTCGCGCGGGGTAAACCGCTCGCGATCGGCAAGCGCGTTGCACTTGAGTGCGAGAACATCGAGGGGTTCCGCGCTCGTGGGCGTTTCCGCTACAACGAGCTGTGCAGCAAAGGCCATGACGACGATTTCGGCAAGATGGCGGAAAGGATGTTTCCCGTCGAGAACCCCCCGTACTGTGCGTGCTCGTTTACCGTGGGGGAATGCTCTACATATTCGGCGGTCTGGAGTGCGATCTCGATATGCACGTGCTCGATGACGACGATGTGCCGATCGAGGGCCTTTACGTCGCGGGCAATAGCATGGGCCGCCGCTTCCTCGTCGAGAAGCCCGTTGTCGTTGCCGGTTTGAGTTTGGCTACGGCAACGTCGTTCGGGCGTCTCGCCGGTGCAAACGCCGCCAAGGGAGTCTAGGGCCGGGCAGAGCGGCGCAGCAGCGCCGAGGCAAGGCGAATCGGGGCCCGCGCAGTTGAAGCGCGCGGGCCCCTGCATCGTCTCGGTCGCATGGACGGATCTTTCGATCCTGCAGCCGAGGTGTCCTACGACTGGGCGGCGTAGAGTCCGGCGAGGTATCCGTGCGTGATGCAGTTGCCGTGGTTCATGCCCGACATCAGCGTCGAATAGCTCGTGGCGAACTTCATGCCGACGGTGTTGCCCGCGCCCCAAAGACCTTCGATGGGGTCGCCTTCCTTGCTGAGGATCTGGAGCTTTCCGTTCGCCCGGAGGCCGAGGTAGGCACCCATGGCGGGAGCGACGTCGGCTCGGCAAGCGAAGAACGGCGGCGTATCGATGGGGAAGAGCTTGGCCGGGTCGCAGCCGAAATCGTCGTCCTTCTTCTGGGCGACGAGCTCGTTGTAGCGCTCGACCGACGCGATGAACGCATCGCGCGGCAGGCCGGCGAGGTCGGCAAGCTCCTCAAGCGTGTTCGCCCCGAACACCGGTCCGGCATAGGGGTCGAGCTTCGGGATGACGCCTTCGGGTTTGCCGACCGACGACATGAACGCTTCATGGAACGCCTCGATATACTCGGGTCCTGTGTAGCCGATGGCTACCGGCAGATCGGTGACCATGAGGTTGCGGTGCCCTGCGGCTTGGTAGGGCAAGCGGTCGCGCCAGTTCACGTCGATGATGTCGTAGCAGCAACGGTCGGGCTGGTTCATCACCTGGTCGTGCTTTTCCCAGATGCCCATGTCCTCGTTCCAGAAGCGCTCGCCTTTTTGGTTGACGCAGAGCGCAACCGTGCCGCCGATGCCCGATTCGCATGATCCCATGGCGGTGTCGCCGAAAAGATCCATTGCGGCACCGACCCACAGCGCCATGATCTGGGCGTCTCCGGTCGTACCGCCGAGCTCGAACGGTTCGAGTTCGAACATGGTTTCCCACTCCGGCTCGCCGCCGGTGACGATGCGGTAGTTCTTGACCATCTGCGGCGCGTATACCTTGTGCATGACTTCCGATCCGCATCCGAATTGCGCGCAGCCGCCGCCGCAGAGGATGACGCCCTTCGAGGCTTCGATTTTGGATATCGCCCCGCTCTTGTCCTTCACGTAGCCGCCGTTGACTTTGCCCGACTCGTCGGTCGTGAGCTTGATGACGGCCGAGCTGAACCGGAATTCCGCGCCGAGGTTCTGGGCGATGTCGCGGCTCTTTTCGCCGAGGTGGATCCAGGTGAGCGAGCCGGTGCCGTTATCGGGGTCCTCCTTGAAGTCGATCGCTCCGAGAAACGTCTTGCACATGTCGTTCGCTTCGGCTCGTTCGGCCGGCACGGGGTAGTAGGCGAGCGTTACGTTTGACATCTCGTCGGGCTCGTCGGCGATGGGCTCGATGTACCAATCGAGCACTTCGCCCGAGTAGTTGGCCCATAGCGATGCCAGGGCCATGTTGGCCCTGCCGACGCTCCGGCGCTGGTATTCGCACAGTATTTCCGATACGTCGACTTCGCCGATAAGCTCTTTCGATATCGAATTGTTCACCGAAGCGCATTGGAAGCCGTGGATGCTGATCCCCGTCTTCTTTTCGACGACGATGACCTTCGCTCCCGCTTCGGCCGCCGAGCGAGCTGCCGCGATGCCCGTGATGCCCGCTCCTACGATGAGCACGTCGCACGATACCGTCTCCTTCACGTCGGCATCGGCTACCTCGGGTGCGGTTCCGATGGCGCTTTCGTCGCCGGGTTTGATGTCGGCGGGCACCGAAGCCGCCCCGCTCGGTTCGCTGCCCGCGCTGCTATCCGTTTTCGCGGGTGCCGAGCATCCGGCAAGCCCTGCGACGGCCGCGCCTGCGCCGGCGAAGGCCCCCATCTTCAGAAAGTCGCGCCTGTTGAACGATGCATCGATACTCATAGCTGTTCCCTTCCTCGCGTTCGGTCGGCCTTGCACCCCTGCCGATCGAATCTGGTGTATGCTGCCTTGGTGAGGCGGTTAGCATCCTAGCAACTGGAAAACGAAAGCGCTTCACACCCGTTATGTGAATTCAATAGGGAATAACTTAATATAGAATGGAGCTATGCGTTTCGGCTGGAGCGACGGGAGGACGCGTGGCGCAACGCAGGATCAGAGCATCCGAGTACGTCTCGGAGCACCGGCGCAGCTTTGCGGCAAGCGTTGGCTTTGCGCTGTTCATGCTCTGCTGCATGCTGACCATTTGGGGCGGCCTTCCGCTTTTGGAGCGAACGGGGCTGACACTCCTCTCGCTGCTCGCATGGTGCTCGATACCGCTGTTCGCCACGATCGCCGCAGCGCTTTTTGTTTTGGCGTACGCACGGGCGCTCCCCCCGTCGGTGGCTCTCGTTGTCGAGGTGCTTTCCCGCCCCTGGGTTGCCTGCGCCCTCATCATCGGCAGCTACATCGTGCTCGCTTTGGTGGGCAGCCTGTCGGGAGAAGCGGCTGCATGCGCGTTCGGCGTTCTGGCGGGCGGGGGAATCGCCTCGCTGCTGATGCGGTGGGAGCTGGCGTTCGGCGCGCTCGGCGTGGGCGAGGTCGTCAAAGTCGTTCTTGCGGCGCTCGTCGTCCATTCGATCCTATTCGCGGTTCTCGCCTTGGCGCCGTTGCTCGTGCTCGAGGCGGTGTTCGTTTTAAGCACCGTCGGCTCGACGGCATTGCTCTGCTTTTTCGAACGCACGGGAAGATCGGGTGCGGCAGCGGGGGGGGGTCGGTGGATGCGCCTTCCGCACGGCGGGTGCGGAAGAAGGTGCGGTGCAGGATTCGGGCAAGGCGTCTTTCCGTCTCGATGCGCTTTTCAAGGCGCTCCGCAACCCTATCTTCTGCGTGGCCGCGACCGTATTCGCCGTGGCGATCACGCGGACCATGGCCTTGCAGACGGTGCCGCAGATGGTTGCCGCCGTGGGCATTACGAGCTCGATCGGCGCCGCCGTTACGGGGGGCGTGCTCGTTTTGGTGCTCGTCAGCCCGCTGGGCTCGGGAGCATGGGTGCGGGGCCCGAGCATCACCTCCCTTTACCGCATCATGTTTCCGGTGATCGCCACCGCGCTGCTGGTGCTCTCCATCTTCAACGGCACCGAGCTGATCGTCACGATGCTCCTGTACGCCGCGTTCTCGCTGCTGTTCGCCATGATCATGCCCTCGTGTCTCGAGACCGCCCAAAGCGAAGGCGTAGAGGTGCGGTTTGCATTCGGGGTGTTCGCGGGTATCGTGTACGCCGCGTTCGCGGCGGGAGCGCTGGCAAGCGTTGTCCTGTACCATGCCCGCGTGTTCGACGCCCCCATCCCGCTCATTGCCGCACTTCTCGTGCTCTATGCGCTGTCGATGGCGTATGCCGGCATGCAGCGCCGCGAGAAACCCCAGGGGGAACGAGATGCAGGCGAGGCGGCGACCGATGCTGCGGGGGAGGCGGTTGCGGCCTCGGATGCCTCGCTCGAGAAGCGGTGCGAAGCTATCGTTCGGCGCTTCGAGCTGAGCCCCCGCGAATCCGATGTGCTCGTTGCGTTCGCCCATGGTCGCAATGTCGCCTACCTTGCCGAAAGGCTCTGCCTTTCGGAGAACACCATCCGAAGCCATAGCAAGAGCCTTTACACGAAGCTCGGCATCCATTCGAAACAGGAACTGCTCGACCTTGTGGAGGAGGCGGGTAAGGGTGATTGCGGGTAGCTTGGAGGGTTTTGCAGTTGATGCTTTTTTGACATTCGTCTGGTATCGTTTTCGCTTGTCGGCAGGCGATGGCCGCCGAGCAGTTGAGAATTCGGCCGACCGAGCGGATCGGGGGCTTTTCGGGCAAGCGGGAAAGGCGAAGCGCATACGTGGTAGACGAAACGGGTACAGGGCGGGAGCGAGCCGACGGGCCGCTCATTCTAATCGCGGATGACGAGCGCGATATCGTGAGCATGCTCAAGAGCTATTTCGAGCTCAACGGCTACCTTGTGGCTACCGCGTTCGACGGGGCCCAGGTGCTCGATCGCGTGGGAAAGCGCCAGCCCGACATCATTCTGCTCGATATCAACATGCCTTCGGTAGACGGTATTTCGGCTTGCCGCATGATTCGCGATGCGGTTTCGTGCCCGATCATCTTCCTTACGGCCCGCGTCGAAGACGCCGATAAGCTCGAGGGCTTTGCGGCGGGGGGCGACGATTACGTAACCAAGCCGTTTTCGCTCGAGGTTCTCGGCGCTCGGGTATCTGCCCACATCGCGCGCGATCGCCGCGTCCGAACCCGCAGCGTCATTTGCGTGGACGAGGTGCTTTCGATCGATTTCGGACGCAGGGCGGTGCTTGTCAACGGCATCGAAGTGTCGATGACCAAGAAGGAATATGCCGCATGATTCGCGATGCGGTTTCGTGCCCGATCATCTTCCTTACGGCCCGCGTCGAAGACGCCGATAAGCTCGAGGGCTTTGCGGCGGGGGGCGACGATTACGTAACCAAGCCGTTTTCGCTCGAGGTTCTCGGCGCTCGGGTATCTGCCCACATCGCGCGCGATCGCCGCGTCCGAACCCGCAGCGTCATTTGCGTGGACGAGGTGCTTTCGATCGATTTCGGACGCAGGGCGGTGCTTGTCAACGGCATCGAAGTGTCGATGACCAAGAAGGAATACGAGATATGCGCGCTGCTCGTCAAGCACCGGGGGCAGACTTTCGACCGCGATCGCATATACGAGCTCGTGTGGGGCGAGCCGGGAGACGGCTCGGTGGTAACCGAGCACATCAGACGGCTGAGGAAATCGCTTTCCGAAGCGGGTGCCGAGGGCGATTACATCAAGACGGTATGGGGCGTGGGGTACCGATGGCGCGCATAGGAGGAGAGCCGCACGGTTAGGATCGCCCCGGTCCTCAACCGCATTGCGATCCGGGATTCGCTGATTCCGAATCGCGCCGCGCTCCGGCTGGCTTTGCGAAGGGCAAACCGGGCATGCTCCATCCCCTGCGCCGCTTGCGGGCGTTCATGCGCTCGTGCTCCCTGAAGACCGCATTCGCGATCTACGCGATAGCGGCCACCGTCGTCGCGCTCGCCGTGTCGACGGGCGCCGCAAGCGTTCTGTCTAACGCATCGTCTGAAATCTGGCGTGAATCCTCGGCTCGATCGGGGATGTACATCTACGTGAGCGACGCCAATGCGCTCGTGCCTGCCGAAGCTCTGTCGTGGTACGGCAACGAAGACGATTCCCTGTACGTTGAGGTTCCGGAAGACGAATCGGCCTTAGCCATACGGATTGACGAGCCGGGTTCGGATAGCGAAAGCATGCGCGTGTACGATGGGCGGATTCTCGACGGCGAGGACCTCGCCGAAGGCGCAACCGACGATCCCATTCCCCTTGCTGCCGTGCCCGCTTACGACGAGGCTCAGAAGAGACGCCTTCCCGAAGGCGCTGCCGACGGGTCTTTGCTGCCGGCGGACGAAAGAGGCGAAAAGCCGGCTTCGTCGGTCATGTCCTATTATGTCGCCCATCACCCCGAGGATGGCGCATACGACGCTTTGCAACTGCTCACGTTCCTCGTGTTCCCGGGAGTGTTCGCCCTCGTCTTCGTTGCGACGGCCCATCTGTTCTACCGCAATCATCTGAAGCAGCCGATTGCGACGATGCGCGGTGCTGCGCAGCGGATCGCCGAAAACGATCTCGATTTCGAGCTTGCGCCCGATAGCGGCAACGAGCTCGGCAAGCTTACCGAAAGCTTCGAGACGATGCGCGCGTCGCTTGTGACGAGCAACCGCGAAATGTGGCGGATGGTCGAGGCGCGCAAAGAGGCGAACGCGGCGTTCGCCCACGATCTGCGCACGCCGCTTACCGTGCTCGGGGGGCAGCTCGAGATGCTTGCATCGTATACGGCGAGCGGAAGTCTCGCCGCCGATCAGATCGAGGAGATGGCGCGTTCGTCGCAGCGGCAGGTTGAACGTATCGAGCGCTATATCGAAGCCATGCGCGATCTTGCAAAGCTCGACGATTGCGAGGTGGTCGCCGTCGACGTCGACGCAAGCCGCCTTGTCGAGCGCCTTGGCGAAGCGGCGCGAGCGCTGGCTGCCGATTGCGGCAAACGTTCCGACGTCATCGCCTCCGAGCTGCCCGAAACCGCACGCCTCGATGCCGATGTCGTCGAGAGGGTTGCAGGTAACCTCCTCGCGAATGCGGCGAGATACGCGACCTCCCTTGTCGTGTTGGTTTGCGCGGCGGACGGATCGGATCTCGTGGTGACCGTGGAGGACGACGGTCCCGGTTTTTCGGCAGAAGCCCTCGAGCAGGGGCTCGAACCCTACTATCGCGATACGTCTCGCCCCGATTCATCGGAGCATTTCGGGCTGGGCCTCGGTATATGCTCGTTGCTGGTTGCCAAGTGCGGCGGCTCGGTTGCTCTGTCGAACCGCTTCGACGAAACGGGCGCACGGGTGGAGGCCCGTTTCCCCGGCGTTTTCAATCGTTGATGCTTATTTGACACTTGCGTTCGATGATGATTCCGATGGATATATCGAAGGGATCATCATGCGGCGAGAAGCAGCGAAGACGGGACAGACGGCGTCGATTGAGCAACGAGGGGCCCTGATTGCGAAACGCGCGGCGGTAATCGCGGTCGCCGTTGCGGTGTTGGCTGCAACGCTTGCTTGGTCGGCGGTATACGGAAAAGACGCGTTTTCCCTGTTTACCGACGGCCAGCGATTGCAAGCGTGGGTCGACGAGCGCGGTGCTTTGGCTCCGGTCATCATGGTTCTGCTCGTGGTTGCCCAGGTGGTTGTTGCCGTCATTCCCGGCGAGCCGCTCGAGCTGGGGGCCGGTTATGCATTCGGGTTTTGGGAGGGGACCGCTCTCTGCCTTGCCGGCAGCCTGATCGGAACGGTCGTTGTCGTTGCTCTTACGCGGACCGCCGGCATGCGGGTTGTCGAGCTGTTCTTCTCTCGCGAAAAGATCGAGTCGATCTCATGGCTTCGCGCGTCGAAGCGATTCGAGCTCATCTTGTTCATCTGCTTTCTCGTTCCCGGCACGCCGAAGGACATCATGACCTATGTTGCGGGCCTTACGCCGTGCCGTCTGTCGCGCATTGCGGCCATCACGACCGTCGGCCGCATACCCTCTATCGTTTCGTCGACGCTCGCCTCGGCCTATGCTGCGCAAGGCGACTGGACGGCTACCGTTCTCGTCGCGGTTGTCACCCTCGTTTTGGTCGCCTGCGGCGCGGGGGCGTACGCGCTGATTGCGCGCCGGGAGAAGAATTCGGGCGGGACGGATGCCGTGCAGCCTTAACACACTCGAAACACGGCGCATATCCTTCTGAAACATAGCGCCCGTACACTCGTAGCACCACAGAATGCCGGCCCCGCACCTCGAGGCGTTCCGTCTGGGTTCGCAAACTCATCCGAGACGGCAGGTAGGGCGTTCGTCGGATGCTCGGTTGGCCGACGAACGCTCGCGGGCGGGGTACGCGTATTCACACGATGAAATGAGACGAGGTGTACAGCGCATGACCTTACGCGAAGGCGATATCAGGATTCCGTCCGGGTGCGCCATTGCGGGAATCATGGATAAAAGCGGCGGACTCCACGACGGGAGCGACATTCTGAAGTCCATCGCATTGATGCATGATCGCAGCAACGGCCTCGGTGGCGGGTTCGCCGCATACGGCATCTACCCTGCGTATCGGGATCTCTACGCGTTCCACATCATGTACGAGAGCAAAGAGGCGCGAAGCGAAACCGAAGCGTATCTCGATGGGTACTTCATCAGCGAGAAGCAGGAGCGCATTCCCACCGAAGCGGTGCGGGGCATCCAGGATCCGCCCGACATCTGGCGCTACTTCGTTGCGCCTCATCCGGTCAAGCTCAATATGAGCGGACTCGACGAAGCCGAATACACGATGCAGCATGTGTTTCGCATCAACGCTTCGATCCTCGGAGCTTTTGTAGCCTCGTCGGGCAAGAACATGGGAGCGTTCAAGGGGGTGGGCTATCCCGAAGACATCGGCGAGTTCTACCGCATCTGCGATTACAAGGCGTGGCTGTGGACCGCGCATGGCCGCTTTCCCACGAACACGCCCGGATGGTGGGGCGGGGCGCATCCGTTTACGCTGCTCAACTGGTCGATCGTGCACAACGGCGAAATATCGAGCTACGATGCCAACCGCCGCTACGTCGAGCAGTTCGGATACGATTGTACGCTCATGACCGACACCGAGGTCATCACCTACATCTTCGACCTGCTCATCCGCCGTCACGGGTTTTCGCAGGAGACGGCGGCCCGCATCATGTGCGCGCCTCTGTGGGACGAGATCGACCGCATGGAGCCCGAGCGGGCGGCGTACGAGACGGCGCTTCGATGCGTGTATTCGAGCGCGCTTGTGAACGGCCCCATGTCGGTCATCCTCGGCTCCGACGAAGGCTTGCTTGCTTTGAACGACCGCCTGAAGCTGCGTGCCCTTATGGCGGGCGAGAAGGGAAGCATGGTCTACCTCGCCAGCGAGCAGGCGGCGATCGAGATCGTATGCCCCGGCGTGGAGAACGTCGCTCCCATCGACGGAGGCGTGCCGTACGTGGTGCAGCTCGACGAAGTGGCTGCGCGCAAGGCGCAGGAATCGTGCGAGAACATCCCGGCGAAAGACCGGCTCCAAGAGCATTTGACCGGCGTTCTGCCGGCATCGAGCAAGGGGGTGCTCCGCCATGCTTGATTGCCTGCTTCCCCGCTACAAAGTGCTGCGCGACTCCGAGGCGTGCGTTGAGTGCGGCGTATGCGAGCGCTCGTGCGCCAACGGGGTCCACCATGCCGACGAAAAGAACGGCCGTTTGAGCGCCGATCACGCCAAGTGCGTGAACTGCCAGCGCTGCGTGGTCATGTGCCCGACCCTGGCTCTCGCCGTAACCGCGTGGCCCCAGGTGGGCAATGGGTCGAACAACTGGACGCTCGGCGTTATGCAGGATATCGCCAAACAGGCGCAAACCGGTGCGGTGCTCCTTTCGTCGATGGGAAACCCGCAGCATTATCCCATCTACTGGGATCATCTGCTGCTCAACGCGAGCCAGGTGACGAACCCGTCCATCGATCCGTTGCGCGAGCCGATGGAGACCCGCGTGTTTCTCGGAAGCCGCCCCGATAAGCTCGTGGTCAACGAGCGCGAACACGCGGTGGTTACCCGCATGCCTCCGCAGCTCAAGCTCGATATCCCCGTGATGTTCTCGGCTATGAGCTTCGGCTCGATATCCTTGAACGCGCAGAAATCGCTTGCGATGGCAGCCGTTGAGCTCGGCACGTACTTCAATACCGGCGAGGGCGGATTGCACAAGGATCTCGAGCGGTACGGCGACCACGCGATCGTGCAGGTGGCGTCGGGGCGCTTCGGCGTCGACATGCACTACCTCAATGCCGGCTCCATGATCGAAATCAAGATCGGCCAGGGGGCCAAGCCGGGCATCGGCGGGCATCTTCCCGGCGAGAAGATCAACGAGGAGGTCTCGCAGACCCGCATGATTCCGCAGGGAACCGATGCCATATCCCCCGCTCCGCACCACGACATCTACTCGATCGAGGACCTGCGCCAGCTTGTATTCTCGCTTAAGGAGGCCACGCGGTATACGGTGCCGGTTGCCGTCAAGATCGCAGCCGTCCACAACGTTGCGGCCATTGCGAGCGGTATCGCCCGCGCGGGCGCCGATGTGATCGTGCTCGACGGTTTTCGCGGCGGTACGGGCGCAGCGCCCGCGCGCATCCGCGACAACGTGGGCATCCCCATCGAACTCGCTCTTGCGGCGGTCGATCAGCGGTTGCGCGACGAAGGCATTCGCTCGAAGGTGAGCCTTGTTGCCGGCGGCTCCATCCGTTCGTCGGCCGACGTGGTTCGTGCGGTCGCCCTCGGAGCCGATGCGGTGTACAGCGCCACGGCGGCGCTCGTCGCCCTCGGGTGCCACCAGTGCCAGGACTGTGCAAGCGGCAGGTGCAACTGGGGTATCGCGACGCAGCGTCCCGATCTCGTGCGCCGTCTGAACCCGGAAATCGGCGCCGAGCGCGTGGTGAACCTCATGCGGGCGTGGAACCGCGAGATCGAGGAGATGATGGGCGGCATGGGCATCAACGCCATCGACAGCCTGCGCGGAAACCGGTTGATGCTGAGGGCGGTGGGCTTGAACGATAAGGAGCTCGAAATCCTCGGCGTGAGATATGCGGGGAGTTGATCGCATGAATAAGATAGGGACAGTGTGCGCAACGGGCAGCCCGGCCGAGTCCGCTGCGTGTTCGGTGACCCTTGGAACCGAACATTTTACCGAGGCGAACGCGCTTGTGCGCGAGGCGCTCGAGCGGGCGGATACCGTTGAGATTCGCGAGGCGTTCGCGCAACGCTATCTGGGGTGCGGGATGCCCAGCGGCAAGACGCTTCTGATTCATGGCGTTCCCGGTAACGATATGGCGTGCTATATGGACGGCGGCGCTATCGAGGTTTTCGGCAACGCGCAGGATCAGATCGGCAACACGATGAACGGCGGCAGCATCGTCGTCCATGGACGTTGCGGCGACGCTGCCGGCTACGGCATGCGCGGAGGCACGATATTCGTGCGCGATGGCTGCGGATGGCGCGTGGGCATTCATATGAAGCAGTTCGAGGGCAGATGCCCCATCATCGTTATCGGCGGCGATGCGGGGAGCTTCCTCGGGGAATACATGGCGGGCGGCATTATCGTGCTTTTGGGAAAGCCGGGAAGCTACCTTGCGACGGGCATGCATGGCGGCGTCATCTACATGAAACACGAACTCGCGTGCGCCGATGTTCCGAGGGGGCTTGTCCAAGAGCCGATCGACGAGGCCGACGAAGCCGTTGTCGGACGCCTGCTTATCGAGTACAACGAGCATTTCTCGCACGATCTCGGCGGGTCGGTCGATGCGAGCGCAACGGGTTTCTTTCGCTTGCGGCCCGCCTCGTCGAGGCCGTACGCAAGCATGTACGCCAATTGATTCGCGTCGCACGATCGTGCGCGCGATGGTATGACCCGCTGCCTTGTACGGGGGCCGCGCGGTCGGGGGCCGGGCTGTATCTGTGGCAGTCCGGCCCTTTTGCGTATCGAGTCGTTTGATGCCCCGTTGCCAGCCGCCTTGGCGGGCTGCCGACGAGGCTACCGTGCGAAACACCGATGCGCAGCTGGTTTCGGCTGCATGAAAAAAGCGAGCCGCAGGGGCTCGCTTTCGTATCCAACGCTGTTTGCGCGAGGGTTAGTCGGCGCACTCGACAAGCGTGATCTCGAAGTTGAGATCTTTGCCGGCGAGTTCGTGGTTCATATCGAACGTGGCAACGCCGTCGGTGATGTCCTTCACGAACACGGGGAAAGGCTGTCCTCCAGGACCCTGCATGTAGATGGTCTGGCCGACGGGCAGCTGGTCGCCGTTGGGGATCTGGGAGACGGGAATCTTTTGGATCAGCTCTTCGTTGTACTCGCCGTAGGCTTCTGCAGCGGGGATGTGGACGGTCTTGGTCTCGCCGACAGCGAGGTCTTTGACGGCGGCATCGAAGCCAGGGATCATCTGACCCACCATGCAGGTGAACTCGATGGGCTCGCCGCGGTCCACGGAGGAATCGAACTTGGTTCCATCGTCAAGCGTTCCGGTGTAGTGGACCTTGACCTTTTTGCCTTCGTTGCTCATAAAAGAGCTCCTTTCAAAAGAAAACAGTGGATTCAGTCTAACCGAACAGGTAAGCCCAGCCTGGCCGCAACGACGAAGCGGCGCAGCTTCGTCACAATTTCGTTGATTGGGATCGACGAAGACGTCGGCGGATGCTCGTCTCCGATTCCGGATCGGCGCGAAGGGCTCCGATCGTCAAAGGGGCAAGACGGTATTGCGGATGCGGGGCTTGCCTGAAAACCGGCGCGATTGCCCCGCCGCGGTTGCCGCCGCGTCGGGCCTCGCTAGCACCGATCGAGGTCGGTTACCGCGAGCAGGGTGATGGTGAAGTTGAGCGCTTTCGCGATGGCGTCGTGGTTCGTGTCGAACACGGCTTTCTCGTCGGTTACCTCGATGACGCGTGCGGGGAAGGTTTGCCCGGTGGGATCTTCGAGGTTGACCATCTCGCCAACGGGAAGCTTGAGATCGCTCGGAATCTTTCCGCGAGGGATCTCGATGATGCGCTCGTCGGATCGCTCTTCGTACGCCTCGTCGGCGGAGACGCGCACCGATCGCGTTTCCCCTGTTTTCATTGAACGCACGGTTTCCACGAATGCGGGCGGCATCCATCCGTCGATGCAGGGAAACTCGATCGGGGGGTCGGTCTGGTCGATGAACACGTGTCCGTCGTCGAACGTGCCCACGTACGAGACCCTTACCATTTTGTTGCTGTTGTCCATGATGCATCCTCGCTTGACGGCGGTAGCCGCTTCGGCTGTTCGATCGGGTCGGCAATCGCCGCCATCGACTAATCCTCTTCGAGGAACCATTCGATATGGCCGCATCGAGCGCAAATGAGGATCGTTGCGTTGCGGTTCGCCCAGTCGAGCCCGAGGAATGTCAGCCCCGCAGTGTTGAGCTGGGCCGTGCTCTTTTCGAACCTCTTCGAGCCGCAGTGCGAGCACTCGACGATCCTGTCTGCAACTTCGTAGCTTGCTCCGCCTTCGATAGGCGGTTCGTTCGAGCTGTTCTCGGATCCCATGATGCCCCCTTGATTGCCGATGCCTTCGGTTGGCTGCATGTCGATGACGCTTGGCCGCAATCGTACCCGTGTGGCGCTATGCCCATGATACGCTATGATGCTGTCGGTCTTGGCGAAAACGTCGGTTTACGGCCTCTCTTGCCGAAATGCGTCGAACATGTCCAAAAGCTCCATTTTCGTATGGATGCCCATCTTCTTGTAAATGTTGTACGTGTGCGTTTTCACGGTACCCGTGGCGATGAAGAGGTTCTGGGAAATGTACTGCGTCGTGCGGCCTTTCAGAAGCGGGTCGAGCACGTCGATCTCCCTTTTCGAGAGCTGCCATGATTTTCCGAATTGCCGAATGCACTCGTCGGGGGTCTGGCTCGGATTGTTGTTCTGCGCGAGCTTTTCTTCGAAACCCCTCTCTTCCGCTATGCCGCTGAGGGAAAACACCTCCTTTTCGGTGAATACCAACGTCGATGCCACGACGGTCACGACGGCGCCGATGCCGACGACGAACGCGATCGGGGACACGAAGGGCGGCAGCGTGGTTGTTGCCATGCCGATGAGCCAACCCGACAGCATGCCCGCCGTTATGGCGAAGCGGGCGATGCCGAAGGTCCGCAGCGGGGGAAGATCGTTCATCTTGATCGCATTGCAGTAGTCGTTGAGAATCAGTATTTCGAAAGCCAGGTAGGCCGTCATGATGAATATGTCTGCAACGATGAACGCGTTGTGCTCGGCGAAGAGGAGCACCGCGAGGCCGATGGAGAAGGCGAGGGGGACGAAGCGGTAGAAGTAGTATATCCCCCGTGCTTTCTTCTTCGAATTGAAAATCAGCGCGATGGCCAAGCCCAGCCCGATGCAGCACGGCGCTTCGATGTAGGGTCCCGCGACCGCACCGCTGAACCCGTTGCATACGGCAGTGCTCGTGACCATGCCGAACAGTATGGCGTATAGGCCGAGCGCTGCGGTCATTCTGGTTATGTAGGGAAAGATGGGCGCTTCCCTGTGGCCGTTCGGTCTCATTTCGCTGAGGATGGCACCCGATTCCCCCGATTCGTGCTCGTACAGCTTGTTCGAGAAGATAAACGTGATGCCGGATAGCACGGGGAGCGCAACGGCGCATGCGCGCGCAGCCTCTAATCCCGCCCACGTTATGCAAACGAAGAGGATCGAGCCCATGGCGTACGAAAGCGTCATGTACAAAGCGGTCTCACCGAGCTTCATGTGGCCGAAGAAGCTGAGCCAAAGCATGAAGATGGACGCATCGGCACACGCTACGAGGGCGATCGTCAGCGGCGAGGCGCCGAAGGCGATCAGGAGCACGGAAGCCAGGGGGCCGACAACGCTTCCCATGCAGAGGAGAAACATGCGCCCTGTGACGGAAGAGAGCCAGGCAGAAAAAACGATGATGAGCGCGATGCCCGCCAGCCGGAAGAGCAGCTCCATTGCCTCGAGGGGGTATACGAGTTGCGAAGCGCCTTCGAGAACGGGTGTCGGCGATACGCCAACGAGAAACAACCAAGCCCAATAGAAGCCGAATCCAAGCATGCGGATAGGAAAAAGCGTTTCAGTCTTCATGATTCCCCCTGACAAGATCAGTCGACTGCGATATCCGGTGACCTAAGCGGTCTGCCCCCTTGTTTAGTGTAGAGGGTTGAGGGTTCTCGCAACATAAACCAATAGTCGTAAAGATTCTTTCTGTCCTTTGGATGATTTGAAAAACAAGTCGTCGCACTTACGATTTCGCACGAAGCGTATCGGTTCGCAGAACGTGGATACGCATTGCATGACGAGAGAGGATGAGTGCTTATGGGCATTGAAACGAGAGGCGAAACCGTTTATCGGGGCATTGCGTGGTCGGCGTTTGCGTGCAGTGCGAACACGGCGGCTGTTGACGTCAAAGATGGGAAGATCATCCGTATTCGACCGCTCCATTATGACGAAGTTTCCACCGAAGAGCAACGCAAACCGTGGCGCATCGAAGCGCGCGGCAAGGTATTCGAGCCCGGTAAGAAGACGCTGCTGCCCCCGCTGTCGCTAACGTACAAGAAGCGCATCTACTCCCCGAACAGGGTTCTGTTTCCCATGAAGCGCGTGGATTGGGATCCGAACGGCGAGCGCAATCCCCAGAACCGCGGTCTTTCCAAGTACGAGCGAATCAGCTGGGACGAAGCCACCACCCTCATCGCATCCGAGATCAAGCGCATCCACGATACGTACGGGCCTTTGGCTATCATGTGCCAGGCTGACGGTCACGGGGAGACGAAGGTCGTGCATGCTCCTCACGGTGCGCAGGCGATGATGCTCGAACTGTGCGGCGGATACACGCTGCAGGCGCGCCAGCCCGACAGCTGGGAGGGCTGGTACTGGGGCGCCAAGCACATGTGGGGCATGGACCCGGTGGGGATGCAGGTCAACCAGAGGAATCTGTACAAAGACGTGTGCGAGCATGGCGATGCGGTTCTGTATTGGGGCTGCGACCTCGAGACTACGCCGTGGGGTTGGGGCGGCCAGCAGCCGAGCCGCATGGCGTACTTCCTGGAGGAGCTGGGCTTGAAATCCTTCTTCGTTTCACCTGACCTGAACTATACGGGCGCCTGTCATAAGGGAAAGTGGATTCCCGTGCTCCCCAACACCGATGCGGCACTGCAGCTGGCCATTGCGTATGTATGGATCACCGAGGGAACCTACTACAAAGAATACGTCGAGAGCCACACGGTCGGCTTCGATTGGTTCGAGTACTACGTGCTCGGCAACGAGGACGGCGTGCCGAAGACGCCGAAATGGGCTGAGGAGAAGTGCGGCGTGCCATCGTACACCATCAAGGCCTTCGCCCGCTACTGGGCCAAGCACGCCGTTTCGATCGCCCATGCGGACGGCGGCGGCATGATTCGCTCGCCGTTCTCGCACGAGCCCGCGCGACTCGAGATCGTTCTTTTGGCAATGCAGGGCCTGGGCAGGCCCGGTACGGGGCAGCTGCATATGATCGAGTTCGGGCAGTTCGGCTTCGACGAGTGGAACCCCATGCCCCGCTCCGAGAAGTACTTCGAGGTGCCGGGCGCCTACCACGGCTGGATGGAGACCATCGGACGGCAGAACTTCTTCCCGAAGACCATGACGCCGCAGGCGCTGACGCTTCCCGAAGGCGAGAAGCTGCGGTGGTACGGCCACGTCGTGTGCACCGCGCCCCGCGCCGATCAGTTCGTTCCGTTCGAGTTCCCCGCTGACGGCGCGCCGATGATCCATATGGTGGTTTCCGATTCCCCCAGCTGGACGACCTGCTGGAACGGCGGCTACTCCATGCAGGAAGCCTTGCGCAACGAACGCGTCGAAACCATCGTGATGCAGCACCCGTGGTTCGAGAACGATACGGCGTTCGCCGACATCATATTGCCGGTGAACACCATGTTCGAAGAGAAAGACGTGGCGGTCGACAACTGGTCGGGCCAGTTCAACATGATGTACATCCAGGACGACTGCATCGAGCCTTTGGGCGAATCGAAATCAGACTACGAGTGCGCCATCGAGGTTGCCAAGAAGCTGGAGCGCTACGGCGGGTCCTACGAGAACCTGGTGCAGCGCTATACGCAGGGCAAGACCGTCGACGAGTGGATCGAAGCCGGGTTCGAGAGCGCGCAGGCCGACAGCTTGATGACGTACGACGAGTTCGCAGAGAAGAAGATGTGCCTTGCGCCCACGGCGGACGGCTGGGAAGACGATCCGGTGGCTTTGAGGGCGTGGTACGACGATCCGGCATCCCAGCCCCTTTCGACTCCGACCCGGAAAATCGAAATCTACTCCACCGGGTTGGCGGAGCACTTTCCCGATGACACCGAACGGCCCATCGTTCCCCATTGGATCGAGGAGACCGAGGAGCACAAGGAGCGCATATCGAGCGACCGGGCTGTGAACTACCCCTTCCTCATGGTGACGAACCATCCCCGATGGCGCGTTCACTCCGAGCACGACGATGTCACCTGGATGCGCGAGATCCGCACGTGCAAGGTCGAGGGGCCCGATGGATACCTGTACGAGCCCGTTTGGATGAATCCCGTCGATGCGGGCAAGCTGGGCCTCGAAGACGGCGACGTGGTGCGCGTGTACAACGAGCGCGGAAGCGTTCTCGGTGGTATGTACGTCAACGAGAGGATCATGCCCGGGGCGGTGTACCAGGACCATGGGGCCCGCGTCGATCCGATTGTGACCGGGAAGTGCGGGCTCGACCGAGGCGGCGCCAACAACCTCATCTGCCCGACGGCCACCACGTCGAAAAACGCTGCCGGGGAGGCGACGAACGGCTTTTTGGTGAACGTCGAGAAGGTCGACGTGTTCTCCCTGGCCGAAGAGTACCCCGAGCAGTTCGGCCGCGAGTACGACCCGTCCGACGGCTTGCGGGTTTCCGCCTGGCTGGTCGACGGCCAATAGGGCATGCTTTGGCGCGGCGGACGCCGTTCGATTCGACGCCGCGTCGTGCAGCGCGATTCCACTGCGAAGAAAACGGAGAAGAGCATGAAGGTATTTGTATTTGATCTCGACGCGTGCAACGGGTGCCACAACTGCCAGGTTGCGTGCAAAGACGAGCACTGCGCTACGAATTGGCTTCCCTATGCAGAGGAGCAGCCCGATACCGGGCAGTTCTGGTGCAAGGTGGACGAGGAGGTGTGCGGAAGGGTTCCGCACGTCCGCGTGAACTACCTGCCCCATCTGTGTAACCATTGCGATAACGCACCCTGCATAGCCGCAGCTCCCGAGGCGGTATACAAACGCGAGGACGGTATCGTGATCATCGATCCCCGAGCTGCCCACGATCCCGAAGCGCTTGTCGCCTCATGCCCGTACGGCGCCATCTTCTGGAACAAGGAGTTGGGGATAGCGCAGAAGTGCACGGGATGCGCGCATCTGCTCGACGACGGGTGGGCCGAGCCGCGGTGCGTCGACTCCTGCTGCACGGGAGCCTTGCGGTTTGGGAGCGAGGAAGACTTCGCCGAGGAAATCGCTCGTGCCGAAGTACTGATCCCCGAAGCGGGTACCGCCCCGCGCGTGTACTACCTGAACAAACCGAAGCGCTTCATCGCCGCAACCATCGTTGATATCGAGGCCGATGAAGTGGTCGAGGATGCGATGGTCACCCTGCAGCGCATCATCGACGACGAAGTGGTTGCCGAGGTTCGAACCGACGAGCTCGGCGATGTGTGGCTCGAAAACCTTGAGCCGGACCGATACCGCATGCGGGTGAGCAAGGAAGGGTATCTGGATCTGCACCAGGAGTTCGACTTGTCCGAAAAGGACCGATCCGTCCCTGAAATGCGCTTCTATCGGGTTCCTGCTGCGGTTTAGACACCGCGGCTCTCATAGGGCGGCCCAATCGACTGCGGTCGATGCCCGAAGCGGGGATGCGAACAGCGGATCGGGCCGCATCGAATCGTTTACGCAAGGAGGTTTTTATGGGTAAGAACACAGGGGAGAAAAAGAAAGGGGCCCTCAAGCGGGGCTACGGGATGAACGAGGTTCCGCGGGCGGGTGAGCTCGGCGCTTTCGGCTTGCAGCACGCGCTGCTGATCCTGTTCCAGACGCTGCCCGCTCCGCTTTTGATAGCGGGCGGATTGGGGCTGGGGCCGGTCGAGACTTCGATTTTGATTGCATCGGCTCTGTTCGTCAGCGGCATCTGCACGTTCGTGCAGAGCTTCGGCGTCGGTCCTTTGGGAGCCAAGATCCCTATGGTCATGGTGGGCAGCTTCGTGTTCATCGCGCCCGCGCTGCTGATCATCCCCCAAGCGGGATTCGGCGGCTACATGGGGGCGTGCATCGTCGCGGCAATCATATGCGGCATCGTGTTCGTGCTCTTCTCCGATTGGCTCAAGGTGATCTTCCCCTCGTTCATCTCAGGTGCGGTTCTGCTCGTTTTGGGGACGGGCCTTATCGGCAACGCGCTTGCGAATTGCGCGGGCGGCAGCGGCGCTGCGACGTTCGGTGATCCGATCAACCTCGCCTTGGCCGCGGTAACCTTCCTCATCACGCTCGTTTTGAGCATTTTCGGAAAAGGGTTCATCCAGGGTGCCGCGCCGCTGATCGGCATGGCGGCGGGCTTCGTTGTTGCGATCTTTCTCGGCATGGTCGATTTCACGTCGGTTTCGGAGGCTGCCTGGTTCGGCCTTCCTCAGCCGCTGCACTGGGGCATATCGTTCCCCCTCGACGCGTGCCTGGTCATGACGCTCATCGCCGTCTGCGGTGTCGTTGAGATACTCGGTACGACCGCAGCGACCACCACGGTTGCCGACAATCGCATGGCGACTCCCGGCGAAACGAAGAAAACCGTGCTTACCCAGGCCGTTACGAGCGTGTTCGCGGGCATCTTCAATGCGGTGCCCACCATTTCCGGCAGTGCGAACATCGGCCTCATGGATGTCACCCGCGTATTCACGCGCTTTGCGGTATCCGTTGCGGGGGTTCTGGTCCTGCTGATGGGGCTGTGCCCGAAGCTGTCCGCGATCTTCTCGGTCATCCCGAACCCCGTTTTCGGCGGCGCGGTGCTCATGCTGTTCGGCTCCATCCTCGTCAACGGCATGAAGATCATCATGGATTCCGAGCAGACCTCGCGCACGCAGACCATTCTTGCGGTGTCGCTTGCCGTCGGCATCGGTTTCAACTCGGTGGCAGGAGCGCTCGATCAGTTCCCGTTCTGGGTGTCGACCATGCTCTGCGGCGTGCCGGGCACCGCGTTCGTTGCGGTGATCCTCAACGTCATCCTGCCCGGACGCAATCTGAAGAAGCAGTCGGTGTACGAGTATGCGGCATCTCTGGGCGAAGCGGATCTGCCCGCCGATGTCGAGCCCTCCGCGGGCATGAAGGCCGCCGAGGCTCTGCCTGACGATGCGGGCGGAGCGGCGGTGGCGGCCGATTACGTGCCCGACGATTCTGATTCGCGCAAGATCTGATCTCGCTCGCTGGGTGCGGTTCGTACTGTGCAAACGGAGCTGCACCCAGCGATCGGACCGCAGGCGGAAACTTTGTTGACCCTGGGTTTCGGTCCTGCCGATCCGATAGTCTATCGGTGCCTCAAAGCCCTTTGTCCCACCTTCAGGTGCTCGAGGCGCAACTTCAATCGGTCTTATCGAATCGATTGCTAAGGGGGAGTCCAATGAAATCGCAAGGATACGGGATGAACGAGCGCCCCCCGGTGCATGAGCTTGTCCCGTTCGGCATACAGCATGCGCTTCTGGTTGCTTTCCAGGCGCTGCCTGCGCCGTTGCTTATAGCTGCGGGGTTGGGATTCGATCCCGCCCAAACAACCATCCTCGTTGCCTGCGCTCTGTTCGTGGCGGGCATATCCACTCTCGTCCAGACGCTCGGTATCGGATCGGTTGGCGGCAAGCTGCCGATCGCTATGGTATGCAGCATCGTGTTCGTCTCGCCGGCGCTCGTGATCGCGCCGCAGGTCGGTTACGCGGGCTATGTCGGGGCCTGCCTCGTGGGCAGCATCGTGTGCGGCGTGGTTTTCGTTGTTTTTTCGGATAAGCTGAAGATACTTGTACCATCGTTCGTGTCGGGGGCGGTGGTGTTCGTCTTGGGGACCACGCTTCTCGGCGTTGCCCTGGCTTACTGTGCCGGTGGGTCGGGAAGCGTCGATTTCGGAGATCCGGCAAACTATCTGCTTGCGGGGTTGACGCTGATCACCGTTTTGATTTTCAACGTGTTCGGCAAAGGGTTCCTGCACGGAGCGGCCCCGCTTATCGGCCTTGCGGTGGGCTTTGCCGTAGCAGCCGTTATGGGTCGAGTCGACTTTGCCCCTGTTGTCGAAGCGGCATGGTTCGCCTTTCCCGAGCCGCTGCATTGGGGAATCGAGTTTCCGATCGAGGCGTGCATAACGATCGCATTCCTCGCCATCTGCGGCATAGCTGAACTCTTGGGGGATACGTCGGCGACCACGATGATAGCCGAAAAACGGATGCCCACAAAGAGGGAGACCCGCGGTGCGATATTCACGCAAGCTGTCACGAGTGCGTTCTCTGCGGTGTTCAACAACGGGCCGACTATTTCGGCGAGTGCGGATGTGGGCCTTTTGGGTATCACGAAGGTGTACAGCCGTTACGTTGTCGCTTTTGCCGGTGGCATCATGATACTGGCCGGTTTGTGCCCCAAGGTCAGCGCGCTGTGCTCCGTCATCCCCACTCCGGTGTTCGGAGGCGCGGTGATCTTGACGTTCGGGATCGTGATGGTAAGCGGCATGCAGATTATCATGAGGGAGAAACCCGATGCCAGAACGGTAACCATTCTGGCCGTTTCCCTTGCGGTCGGCCTGGGCTTCAACGCCCAGCCCGAAGCTTTGGCGGGTTTTCCTCTGTGGGTCTCCATGTTTCTGAGCGGCGTTCCCGGCACGGCGCTCACGGCCGTTGCCCTGAATCTGCTCCTCCCTGGAAGGAAGGGCCGGAAGGGAGATGCAGGGCAGTAGGCGAAACTGCGCATGATGGACATGGCAGGGTAGGCTCATGCGAGTGGCATGGTTGAGCGAAGGCGGGCGGCTGCCTGAGCGGGCGAGTCGTCCGCCTTCGCGCTAGCCGCGCTCTGCCAGATCGGCGAGGGTCACGCGGTCGGCGACGAGGCGTGCGAGCGGATCGAGGTAGTGCCGCTCGCTTTCTGCCAATCCTCTCCGTGCGATGGCGACCATCCGGTCGGCAAGATCGGCTACGGGGCGGCCGTATACTTCGGCAACGTACCCGCGTGCCATGAGCGCTTCTTTGGCGGCGTCGATGTCGGCTCCGCTGACGCCCCCGAACAGCGCATCGAGCGCGTCAAGCGTTTCTTGGGTGGCGAACAGGCCTTTGACGAGCCCGGCGTAGGCGATCGCATAGGGGATGGGCAAAGCGTCGGCCGGCCTGATCTCGATGTAGGTTTTCAACCGCACGTCGTTGAAGAACATGGAAACGGCGTGCTCGACGTCGCTCACGTCCATGACGGTATCGGCGTACAGCTCGCCGAACGTCTTCTCCGAATAACACCATCCGTGCTTTGCGCACGATACGAGGATCGCCGGGGTGTCGAGCACGTACTCGGCGTAGGCGCGCATGTCGAAGCCTTCGTCCATGACGCCGGGCACGAGGCCGCAGCGGTCGGGATCGCAGTACTTCCAGATCTCGGTTCTCATAAGTTTGTGCGGGCGCCGCTTGCCCTCGAACACGGGGGAGTTGTCGCATATGAGCGAGAAGACGGGTACGAGCGCATAGGCGAGGCGCAGCTTGCGCAGGCAATCTTCGGTCGACGCGTAGTCGATCGACACCTGGGTGGATGCGCTTCCCCGCATCATGCGCGGCCCCCAGGGGCTGATCTCGCCCAGGTAGAGGTTCATGAACTTGTAGCGGCGTTTCGGGATGAGCTCGAGATCCTCGGCGCGGGCCGTCGGATGGTAGCCGATGGTCAATGCCTCGAGGCCGACGGGCGAGAGGATGTCTTCCAGACGGTCCTCGAAGGCGAGAAAGCACGCTTCGGCGCTTTCGAGGCTCTTGAACGGCCCGGCGGAAAGCTCGAGCTGCGCGGCGGGTTCGAGGGTGACGGCTTCGCTTTTGCGGCTCACGCCGAGCAGATCGCCGTCCTCGGCGAACGTCGCCTCGGGGTAGTCTCGGTGAAGCTGTTCGAGCAGCCAATGCACGCCGTGCCCCTCGCTGTAGGATACGGGCTCTTCGCCCGCCGCCTTGACGATCGTATGCTCGAGCTCGATGCCGATTTCCCCGGTCACCGGCTTGATACCGCTCTCGTAGTACGCGACGATTGCGGCTATGTTCTGCTCACGTGCGGGCTGCGAACCGAGGTCTGCGCAGGCGGTCGGAACGGGCCGCTCTACCGCCGATTGCGTGGCTGTAGTATTCATGTAGTGAACTCCTGAAACCGTTTCGGTAGCTTTCCATGGTAATTGATTTGTGTACAATACTCCTTCGGCAGGGAAAACCTGTAGCGATTCTGAAACCAAACACATTTTTCGCTGAAAGCAAGGCGCAATGGATTTCCATATCACCAAGCGAACAGCACTTCTGCTGTTCTTCGATATAGCGGCGACGTATGCCGCTTACTGGCTTGCGTCGCTTCTGACCGATGTCGTCGGCGAGGTGTTTTACAACAACGAAATCTACTTCATGCTGGGCATCCTCGCGCTCATCAACGTGCTCGTGCTCGGCGTATTCCACCTGTACAACAACCTTTGGGAGTATGCGAGCGTCGACGAGGCGATCCAGATCGTGCTCGCCGTCGCCCTCTCCACGCTGGTGGGGGCCGTGTTCCTCTGGATCATCGACGTTCGCCTTCCCATCCGCGTGTTCTTCGTCGCCCTGTTCCTGCTCATCTTCTTCTGCGGGGGCATGCGCATGGTCTACCGTGTTGCACGGCGCAAGAAACGTGCATTCACCAGGCCCGAGCAAGCCTGCGACAGGCCCCGCACGCTCATCGTGGGCGCGGGCGAAACCGGCTCGCTCACCATCGATCGCATGGCGAGCAAGGATCCGCTCATGCCGGGCATCCCGCTTGCAGCCGTGGACGACGATCCCTCGAAACGGGGATTGCGCATCCACGGCGTGAAGGTCGAGGGCACGAGCGACGACATCCTCGAACTCGTCGACAAGTACGATATCGAGCAGATCGTCGTTGCCATCCCCTCCTCGACGCTCGAGGAGCGCAAGCGCATCTTCGGGATATGCACCAAGACCGACTGCAAGCTGCGTACGCTTCCGAACATCCGCGAGCTGCGCATCGACGAGCTCGGAGACGTGTCGCTGCGCGATGTCGACGTGGCCGATCTCCTGGGCCGCGAGGAAATCGTGCTCAACACGCGCACGGTTTCGGGCTATATCGCAGGCGAGACGGTGCTCGTCACGGGCGGCGGCGGATCGATCGGCAGCGAGCTTGCCCGACAGCTTTGCAAGGTGGCTCCTGCGCGCATCGTCATCTTCGACATCTACGAGAACGACGCCTACATGCTGAGAAACGAGCTTCTGGCCGAATACGACGATATCGAGATCGATATCGAGATCGGCAGCGTCTGCGACGCCGCCCGCATCAACGAGGTGTTCGAAAAATATCGGCCGGGCGCGGTGTTCCATGCCGCCGCTCACAAGCATGTGCCGCTCATGGAGATATGCCCGCGCGAGGCGATGCAGAACAACGTGTTCGGCACGCTCAACACGGTTCGGGCGGCCGATGCGTACGGGGTTGCCCGCTTCATCTTCATCTCCACCGACAAGGCCGTGAATCCCACTTCGGTCATGGGGGCGACCAAGCGCCTCGGCGAGATGGTCGTCCAATACTACGCCCGTACGTCGAAGACCGTGTTCTCGGCGGTTCGCTTCGGCAACGTGCTCGGCTCGAACGGCAGCGTCATCCCCGTGTTCAAGCGCCAGATCGCTGCGGGCGGTCCGGTGACGGTCACCCATCCCGATATCGAACGCTACTTCATGACCATCCCCGAGGCGTCGCGGCTCGTCATCCAGGCGGGCGGCCTTGCCAAGGGCGGGGAGATATTCATCCTCGACATGGGCGAGCCGGTGAAGATCGTCGATCTGGCCAAGAGCCTCATTCAACTTTCGGGGCTTACGCCCGACGTCGATATCGAGATCACCTTCACGGGTTTGCGCGAGGGGGAGAAGCTCTACGAGGAGCTTTTGATGGACGAGGAATCCACGCTGCCCACCACCAATTCCTCGATCATGATCTCCACCGGTCAGGAGATCAGCTACGACGAGGTTGCCGCAAAGCTCGACGAGGTCGAAGCGGCGATCGCGAAGACCGACGACGAAGCGATTGCGATTCTCGAAGCGGCCGTTCCCACCTACACCCATACGACGAACCGAGGGTAGGCCGCCCGGGCAACCGTGCGGCCTGTTTTCTACGTGCGATCGCTGCCGGTGGCCTTTCGGCGGTGCCTGCCGCGTCGCTCGCTGCGAAGCGAATCGGCTGTTTGCGCGTCTCGATCGCCGAGTGCGGAGGTCGGGCATCGTTACCGAATCATGACTTTTCGCGAACGAGTTCGCTCGTTTCCTTGCAAAACGAGCTGTACTTACCGTAGGATAGATGGCACGAAACACGCAGGTTTAAGGCATGAGCCGAGGAGCAGACATGACGATAAAAACGGGCATTGTTGGGGCGGCCGGATTCGCCGGCATCGAGCTCGTGCGGCTCCTGGGCGAGCATCCTTCGTTCGAAGTGGGCGTCGTCACCTCCGATTCGCTTGCCGGAACGCCGGTGTCGGATCTGTACCCCGCGCTCGACGGCCATACCGATCTCGTCTTCGAGAAGCACGGCGTCGATGCGCTCGAAGGATGCGATGCGGTCTTTCTCGCCGTGCCCCATACCGCAGCTATGTCGCAGGTGCCCGCGCTTCTCGAGGCGGGCATTTCCGTTTTCGATCTGTCGGCCGATTACCGGCTCAAAGACGCCGCCGTGTACAAGCGATGGTACGCCACCGAGCACACCTCGCCCGAGCTGCTCGAAAAGGCTGCGTTCGGCTTGCCTGAACTGTTCGCATCGGAGCTTGCACGTGCGGCAGCCGAGCGGGAGGCGGGCGCGGCTGCGCTCGTCGCATGCGCCGGCTGCTATCCGACGGCCACTTCGCTTGCGGCGTACCCCGCCATCCATGCGGGGCTTGTCGACGGGACGGTTATCGTCGATGCCGTATCGGGGGTGACGGGCGCTGGCAAGAAGGCGACGGAGCGGACGCATTTCTGCTTCGCGAACGAAAGCATCGAGGCCTACGGCGTCGGAACGCACCGCCATACGCCCGAAATCGAGCAGATCCTCGGACTCGAGGGCAAAGTCGTGTTCACGCCGCATCTGGCCCCGCTCAACCGCGGCATCCTCTCGACGGTGTATTTGCCGCTTTCCGCCGAGCATGCGGGCGAAACGTCGCTTGAAGCGATCCGCGACCTCTACACCGAATTTTATGCGGAAGATGCGTTCGTCCGCGTGCTTCCGCTCGGAACGATGCCGAAAACGGGATCGGTTGCGGGCAGCAACGCCTGCCACATCGGCCTCGCTCTTTCGGCTGCGGGCGATATGCTCATCGCGGTCGGCGCGATCGACAACCTCTGCAAAGGCGCCGCTGGCCAGGCCGTTCAGTGCGCGAACATCGTATTCGGACTCCCGGAGACGACGGGGCTTACGGCTCCGGCGCTTCCGGTTTAGCTTTGAAGAAAGGTTGCGGTATGGAACAGGGATGCATCAGGCTCGATCCGCCTCCGAATCTCACCGTCGTGGCAGACGGGGGAGTGGCGAGCGCGCACGGGTTTGCGGCCTGCGGCGTGCATGCGGGCATCCGCAGAAACCGCGACGAGCTCGATCTGGCGCTTGTCGTTGCCGACGAGCCGTGCGCGGCAGCGGGCATGTTCACGCAGAACGTGTTCTGCTCGGCGCCGGTTACCGTGTCGCGCGAACATCTCGACGGCGTGTCGTACGGCACCGCCCGCGCGGTGCTCGTCAACTCCGGCAACGCCAACGCGGCGACGGGCGACATCGGTCTGGCGAACGCGCGCGAAACGGCCCGCATGGCCGCCGATGCCATCGGCTGTACCGAAGACGAGGTGCTCGTCGCTTCGACGGGCGTGATCGGCGTTCATCTGCCCCTCGCTCCGTTCGAAGACCATCTCGGCGAGGCGGCTCACGCGCTTTCGGGGGCCGGCGGCCACGATGCAGCTTGCGCGATCATGACCACCGACACGTTTCCCAAGGAATACGCGGTGACCTACGAAAGCGGTGCTTTGGGGTTCGAGGGCATGCGCGTGACGATCGGCGGCATGGTGAAGGGTTCGGGCATGATCATGCCCAACATGGCCACGATGATCGCCGTCGTCACCACCGATGCGCCGATCGCGCCCGAGGCGGCGCACAGAGCGCTCAGGCAGGCGGTCGCCGTAAGCTTCAACAAGGTGACCGTCGATTCCGATACCTCCACCAACGATTCGTGCTTCTTGCTGGCGAGCGGCAAAGCCCCGGGCGCTCCGGGTTCCCTCATTGTCGATCGGGATCCTGCGTATTTCGAGTTTGCCGATGCGCTCGGGCACGTCTGCACGACGCTTGCGCGCGATATGGCCTGCGACGGGGAGGGGGCAACGCGCCTCATCACCGTCGAGGTGCGTGGTGCCGCGAGCGATGAGGATGCCGACTTGGCCGCTCGCGCCGTTGCCAACTCGCCGCTCGTGAAGACGGCGGTGTTCGGCCACGATGCCAACTGGGGCCGCATCGCGATGGCCATCGGCAAATCGGGCGCGGCGTTTCGCCAGGAAGACGTCTCGATCGACATCATGGGCATCGCCGTATGCCGCGGCGGCCTCACCGTCGAGTTCGACGAAGACGAGGCGCTGAAGCGTTTTGAAAACCCCGAGATCGTCCTTTCGGTCGATCTCGGTGCAGGCGAAGGTTCCGCCACGATGTGGACCTGCGACCTTACGCATGACTACGTGACGATCAACGGAGACTATCGAACATGAAGTACGCAAAGGACACCCGTCCCAAACCCGTATCCAGCAGAACCGCCGAGGTCCTCGTCGAGGCGCTGCCCTGGATCAAGAACATCACCGGCAAGACCGTCGTCATCAAGTACGGCGGATCGGCGATGGTCGACGGCCAGCTGCGCACCGATGTCATGAACGACATCGTCCTGCTGAAGATCATCGGCATCAACCCTGTCATCATCCACGGCGGCGGCCTTGCCATCACCGAGGCGATGAACCGGTTCAACATACCCGTGGAGTTCAAAGACGGTCAGCGCGTGACCACCGAGGAGGCCATGGAAGTCGTACGCATGGTGCTCATGGGCAAGGTGAACCAGGAGCTCGTCGAGGCGATGAACGAGCACGGCAACCTCGCCGTGGGCGTGAGCGGCGCCGATGCGGGTACGATCATGGCGGAGCAGAAGTCGCCCGAGCTCGGACGGGTGGGGCGCATCTCGCGCATCAATTCGGGGTATCTCGAAGACCTCATCAACGCCGATTACATCCCCGTCGTCGCATCCATCGCGATGGGCGAGGAAGGCGGTTACTACAATGTGAACGCCGATTTGGTGGCGGGCCACATCGCCGCGGCCATCGGGGCGCACAAGATCGTGTTCCTGACCGATGTCGACGGGCTCTACGAGGATTTCGACAACAAGGATTCGCTCATTTCGAACCTCACGATGTTCGAAGCGCAGTACATGGTTGAGAACAACGTCGTTTCGACGGGCATGATCCCGAAGCTTCAATCGTGCATCGCGGCGCTCGAGGCGGGGGTGTTCCGCGCCCATATCATCAACGGCACGACGCCGCATGCGCTTCTGCTCGAGCTGCTGACGAACACCGGGGTCGGCACCACCTTGCACAGTACGGAAGAGTCGTGCAGGTTCGATGCCCATCCGCTCGGCAACTTCGCGGCAAAGCTCATCGAGAACCGTCAGCGGCCGACCCTCATGAGCGATTCGAACGATCGATAGCGTTGGTTCGACGACGGCTGCGCCGCAGACGGCTGCGCCGCAGACGGCTGCGCCGCGGTTCGAAAGACAAGGTAATCCTTCAGGGAAGAAGGCGGATAGCTATGAGTTTGGCAGAACAGAAGACCCTCGAGTCGACGTACCTCATGAGCACGTACGCACGCAAGCCGATCGAGCTTGTGCGCGGCGAGGGCATGCGCGTGTTCGACGACGAGGGGCGCGCGTACCTCGATTTCGTGTCGGGGGTAGGCGCTGTGAGCCTCGGACATTGCCATCCGGCGGTGACGGATGCGGTTGCGGCACAGGCGGCGCAACTCATCCATGTGAGCAATTACTACTATATCGAGGGGCGCGGCCAGGTTGCCGAGCTTTTGTCCGGTTTGCTCAACGCGTGCACCGAAGAAGAGCATCCGTCCCCTTGGCAGAGCTTTTTCGCCAATTCGGGTGCCGAGGCCAACGAGTGCGCCATCAAGCTCGCCCGCCTGTGGGCCAAAAAGCACAAGGGAGGCGCCCAGACCATCGTGACGCTCGATCGGGGCTTCCACGGCAGGACGCTCGCCACGTTGGCCGCTACGGCGCAACCGGCCAAGCAGGAGGCGTTCAAACCCCTGCCGGCGGGGTTCGTCCACACCGTCCAAAACGACATTGCAGCGCTCGAGGCCCTGTTCGCCGAGCGGGGCGACGATATCTGCGCGGTTATGCTCGAATGCGTGCAGGGTGAAAGCGGCGTGCATCCGTGCACCGAGGGATACCTGCATGCGGTACGCGATTTGACGAACCAGCACAAAGCGTTGCTCATCTGCGATGAGATCCAGTGCGGTATGTACCGTTGCGGCACGTATCCGTTCGGGTTCCAGCACTTCGGCATCATGCCCGATATCGTGACCGTCGCCAAGGGCGTCGCCTCGGGTTTCCCGACCGGTATGTGCGCGGCGCGAAGCGACGTTGCGGCGGCGTTCGAGCCGGGCGACCACGGGTCGACGTTCGGGGGGAGTTGCTTGGCCGTCGCCGCCGCCAGGGCGACGATCGAGACGCTTGGCGAGATCGATGCGGCGGCAAACGCCGAAGAGGTGGGCGCGTATTTGCGCGAGCGGCTGTCGTCGCTGCCCCACGTCGGGGAGGTGCGCGGTCTGGGACTTATGTGCGCATGCGATTTCGATGGGTCGGTCGATGCGGGCGCGCTGACGATCGCCGGGCTGGAAGAGGGCCTTCTACTCAATTCCACCGGACCGCATACGTTGAGGTTTTTACCTCCCCTTGTCTGCGCGAAAGGCGATGTAGATGCGCTTATCGAGCGTCTGAGCAGGCTCTTATCTTAATCGGGGGATTCGTTGCGGACGAGAGCCGACGGTGTTTGACGAGAAACTTATGCATCTTTTGAAATTCTTATCGCACTTGCAGGCTTTTTACGTTAAGATAACCTGCATAAATTGCAAGGGTTTGTGCAGTTTTCTGCATATGCCCAGCAAAATGGTAGACCGTATGTGTTTTACTGCTCGAGTGAAGGACTGAAAGCGCCTACATGAGAAAGCGGCAACAGAGGCATGACGTCATTCGCGATATCATTCGCGAACACAACGTCAAAACACAGCGCGATCTGGCCGAACAGCTGCAAGCTGCCGGGTATGATTGCACTCAAGCCACTATATCCCGCGACATCATGGACATGGGGCTCGTCAAGTCTCGGGAAGGATTTTATGTTCTTCCTGAAGAGATGCGGTTGCAACGTATGGTCTCGGAACTAGTCGAGGAAGTACACTTAGCCGGTAATATGGTAGTTGTGAAGACATACTCAGGTGGAGCAGCAGGCGTCTCAGCCGCGCTCGATAAGGCAGCCCTTAAGGGCGCCCTGGGTACCGTTGCCGGCGACAACACCATCATGATTGCCACACCGACCCCCGAAGCTGCTTCGGATGTAGCGGGCGCAATCAACCGACTGCGACGACGTTAGTCGTCTATTTTCTTTTGGGGACGTATGCGCCCCTACCCTCATCCCCGCTCTACACTTGTGAGCCCGACCAGGACCTAAGCCTGCCCGGTCGGCGGCGATCCGCACAGCAGGATCGCTGAGTAGGTAAACCTGTACGAAAAACCGTATGCGTTGCCCAAAATCCCAAGGGAGCGGCCCGCCGCAAGGCATTCTCGGCTCATCAGACAAGGTAACAAGCCAGCAAGGAAGGAACTAAACAATGGCTAAGGATAAAGTTGTACTCGCGTATTCCGGTGGACTCGACACGTCGGTTTGTCTCAAGTGGCTCCAGGATGAGAAGAACCTCGACGTTATCGCGGTGGTCGGCGATGTGGGGCAGGAGCATGACGGCCTCGAAGAGATCAAAGAGAAGGCCCTCGCCCTCGGCGTGCTCGATTGCCTGATCGTCGACATGAGGGAAACGTTCGTTAACGAGTATCTGAGCAAGGCCCTCTATGCGAACGCCATGTACGAGAACAAGTACCCGCTCCTTTCGGCGCTCTCGAGACCGGCCATCTCCAAGCATCTGGTCGACGCCGCCCACAAGTACGGTGCGAAGTACATTGCCCACGGTTGCACCGGCAAGGGCAACGATCAGGTGAGGTTCGAGGCTTCCATCATGATGCTCGATCCCTCGATCGAGATCATCGCGCCCGTCCGGGAATGGGATCTCAAAACCAGGCCCGAAGAGATCGACTGGGCGTTGGCCCATGGCGTACCGGTTCCGGCCACGAAGGACAATCCGTATTCCATCGACGACAACCTGTGGGGCCGGGCCATCGAGTGCGGCGTGCTCGAAGACCCGTGGGCCGAGCCGCCGTCGGACATCTACACCATGACGGTCGATCCGCAAGACGCTCCCGACGAGCCCGAGTACGTGGAGATCAAGTTCTCCAAGGGCATCCCGTACGCCCTGAACGACAAGCAGATGAGCTTCATGGGCGTTATCCTCGAACTCAACAAGATCGCCGGCGCGAACGGCTTCGGCCGGATCGACATGATCGAGAACAGACTCGTCGGCGTGAAGAGCAGGGAATGCTACGAGGTTCCCGGGGCGCTCGCCCTCATCGAAGCGCATAAGGCGCTCGAGGACCTGTGCCTCGAGAGGGAAGTGCTGCACTACAAGCTCGGTATCGAGCAGAGCTGGGCGACCGCTGTCTACAACGGCTTGTGGTTCTCGCCGCTCAAAGAGGCGCTCGATGCGTTCCTCGCTTCTACCCAGCAATGCCTCTCGGGCACCGTGAAGGTGAAGTTCTACAAGGGATCCTGCACGGTTGTCGGACGGAAGAGCGCCTATTCTCTCTACGATTACGCGCTTGCTACCTACGATGCCGACGATGCGTTCGATCACGGTGCGGCCAAGGGCTTTATCGACCTGCATACGCTTTCGGCCAAGACCTGGGCTTCCAATCGGAGGCAAGAAGGCGCGCCCGCCGATGTGTTCAGCGCCGAGAAGGCTCAGGGGCCGCTCAAAAAAGGCAAGTACGATGCGGTGACCGAGATCGTGAAAGAAGACGACCACTCCGACATCGTCGAAGAGGCCGAGCAGGCAATGTACGGCACCGCGGTGAAGGCGTAAGGCCAAACGGCCCGGAAGGAGAAGAACATGGCATTGTGGTCAGGGAGATTCGAGCAGGGGGTCGATGCGTTCACGCAGCGCTTCGGCGCATCGCTGCCCGTCGACAAGGCGATGTACAGACAGGATATCGCCGGCTCCCGCGCACATGCGAACATGCTGGCGGCTCAAGGAGTGATCGCGGCTGAGGATGCGGCGGCGATCAGCGAGGGGCTATCGTCTATCGAGCGCTCGATAGACGAGGGCTCTTTCGCCTTCGACGTCAACGACGAGGATATCCATATGGCGGTCGAGAAGGTTCTCACCGCCGACGTCGGGGATGCGGGTGCGCGGTTGCATACGGGCCGCTCCCGCAACGATCAGGTGGCGACCGATGCCCGCCTGTTCGCCAAAGAGCTTTGCGGCGAACTCATAGCGCACAACGTATCGCTGCGCCGCGTGCTCGTCGAGAAGGCCGAAGAGCATTTCGGCACCGTCATGCCGGGATACACCCATATGCAGCACGCGCAGCCCGTGCTCTTCTCCCATCATATGCTCGCGTACTTCTGGATGCTTACCCGCGACTGCGTGCGCCTCAAGGCGGCCTACGATGCCGCCGATGCGAGCCCGCTCGGTTCGGCGGCGCTCGCTGGGACCACCTATCCGCTTGATCGGGGGATGACGGCCGCCGAACTCGGCTTTGCCGGCGTGACCGAAAACTCGCTCGATGCGGTATCCGATCGTGATTTTCTGCTCGACCTCGATTACGCGTGCGCGGTCTCGATGATGCATCTCTCGCGTTTGTGCGAGGAGATCATCCTGTGGTCGTCTTCCGAATTCGGGTTCATTACGCTGTCGGACAAGTACTCCACCGGCTCGTCGATCATGCCGCAGAAGAAGAACCCCGATTTCGCGGAGCTCATCCGCGGAAAAACCGGACGTGTGGTGGGCGATCTCGTCGGCCTGCTCGTCACGATGAAGGCGCTGCCGCTCGCATACAACAAAGACCTCCAGGAAGACAAGGAAGGCGCGATCGACGCAGCCCATACGCTTGCCGATTGCCTTGTATGCATGGACGGCATGATCGAGACCATGAGCGTGAACGCCGCCGCCATGCGCGAACAGGCGAAAAAAGGATTTCTCGCGGCAACCGACGTGGCCGATTACCTGGCCAAGAAGGGCATGCCGTTTCGGGCCGCCCACGAGGTTGTCGGCAATCTGGTATTGATGTGCGAAAAGCGCGGTTGCGAC
Organism: Raoultibacter timonensis; assembly: GCF_022845715.1. NCBI lineage: Bacteria > Bacillati > Actinomycetota > Coriobacteriia > Eggerthellales > Eggerthellaceae > Raoultibacter > Raoultibacter timonensis. The sequence continues at coordinate 3,043,908 of NZ_AP025564.1, read as the reverse complement.
CTTGACGGACTGTCGGTCAAGGATTTCAAGGCCGCAAGCGATCTGTTCGACGAAGATATCGTTTCGGAGCTCGATCTTGAAAGCATCGTCGAGGCCCGCACCACCTACGGCGGCACCGGCCACGAAGCGGTGCGCGTTCAGCTGAAGCGGGCCCATGAGGTCCTCGAGCAGGACGCACGACTACACGGATAAGCTCCCTTCTGGAGCATTACCGCATGACAGGGACGGCCCGTGCGCATCGCGTGCGGGCCGTCGCCGTTTCGGCCGGGGTTGCTGCTCGGTGGCGCAAGGCCTACATCCACGGGGGTAGTTACGCGGTGCCTTCCTGAACGCCCTATGGCCTTTTTTCAGCAAACTTATGTACTTTCATAAGCCCAAGAGGCCTGATGGTAAAATGGGCGAAGTTTTTTCCTGGAGGTGACCCGTGGCTTCTCGCTCTATCAAGAACAGGCCCAACGTTAAGAAGAAGAACAAATGGACGGTGCCGCTTGCGGTGCTCGCCGTGCTGATTGCCGTCATCGCTGCAGGTGTGGGCGGTATTTGGGCGCTCGGCGAATCGTGGCTCAAGGACCTTCCCGACTACGAGAACGTCGATCAGTTCAACACTGCGCGCAAAACGACGGTTTTGGCGAGCGACGAGACAACCGTACTCGCCGAGTTCTACCTCGAAGACCGCGAGCCGGTAGAGCTCGACCAGATCAGCCAGTACGTGCTCGAGGGCACCGTGGCAACCGAGGACGAGCGCTTCTACGAGCACGGGGGATTCGACCTGTGGGGCATCGCCCGCGCGGTTGTGGTTAACCTGACCGGTTCGTCGCGCGAGGGCGCTTCGACCATCACGCAGCAGTTCGTGCGCAACACGATCCTCTTCGAGGAGGCCAACGATATCTCGATTAAGCGCAAGGTGCGCGAGATGTACCTCTCGATGAAGCTCGAGGAGATATACAGCAAGGATGAGATCCTGCTCATGTACCTCAACACCATCAACTACGGTTCAGGCGCCTACGGCATAGAGGCCGCCTCCCAGCGCTATTTCTCGAAGAGCGCAGCCGAGCTTACGCTCGTCGAGGCGGCTACGCTCATCGGCATACCCCAATCGCCCACCTACAACAACCCCATCGACTATCCCGATGCTTGCCAGGAACGGCGCAACCTCGTTTTGAACCGCATGCTGACGAACGGCTACATTTCGCAAGCGGAATACGACGAGGCGGTCAACACGCCGCTCGAACTCAACGTAACCGAGCGCTCGAACGACGGTATCTACCAGTACCCGTACTTCACGAGCTACGTGCGCGACTATCTTCTCTCCAAGTATTCGAAGTCCGAGATATTCGAAGGCGGCTGGACCGTGTACACCACGATCGATCCGACCATGCAGGCGCAGGCCGAGGCCGCCGCTCAGGCGAAGCGCGATACGCTCGCCGATAACTTCGATGTGGCGATGACGGTGGTCGACCCCGAAACCGGATTCGTGAAGGCAATGGTGGGCGGCAGGGACTATTACGCGAACCAATGGAACTTCGCTACGCAGGCGCAGCGGCAACCCGGGTCTTCCTTCAAGACGTTCACCCTGGTCGCCGCACTCGAGGCGGGTATCAATCCCCAAACTATGGTTGACTGTTCGACTACCATGACGGTGGACGGGGCCAAGATATCGAACATCTACAATATCAATTACGGAACCCGAAGCATCGCCCGCGCGTTCGCCGTGTCGTCGAACACGGGCTTCGTGAGGCTGGCGATGTCGCTTGGGCCTACGAAGGTCGCCGAAGTGGCCGAACGCATGGGGATCACGACCGATCTTCGTGCGGTTCCGACTCTTACGCTGGGTACGAGCGAAGTCACGACCATCGATATGGCCGAGGCGTACGGAACGATAGCCAACGGCGGGGTGAAGCAGGAGGCGACCGGCATCGAGCGCATCCTCGATCGCAACGGCAACATAATCGAAGACAACACCAACCGCCAGGGCGAGCAGGCGATCACTCCCGAGGTTGCCTCTGCAGCGACGCAGGTCATGGAGGGCGTCATCAACACGTCGGAGGGAACCGGCACTCGGGCAGCTCTGCCCTCGGGCCAGCCGGTCGCCGGCAAGACGGGCACGACCGACGATTACAACGACATCTGGTTCTGCGGGTTCACGCCGCAGCTTTCCGTTGCCATCTGGATCGGCGATCCCCGTGATATGAACGAGAGGCAATCCCTTTCCACCGACGAGACGGCGACGACTGTGTTCCGTGATTTCATGACCGCCGCTCTCGAGGGCCAGCCGATCGAGCAGTTCAAGAAGGCCTCCGCTCCTCCGTACAAGAACTACACCGACTCCAAGTGGAACATCGGCGGCAAGTCGAGCAGTTCGGACGACGAAGACGAGGATGCTAAGAAGAAGGCGGAGGAAGAAGAGAAGAAGAAGAAGCAGGAAGAGGAAGACAAGAAAAAGGAAGAGGAAGAAAACAACAAGCCCGATCCGACGCCGACGCCGACGCCCGATCCGACGCCAGAGCCCGATCCGACGCCAGAGCCCGATCCCGATCCGACGGATCCAACCGATCCGGGTCCGACGGATCCGACCACGCCGACGAATCCCACCGGCGCAGCGGCAACCGCTTCGCTCCGCTCTGCGGCTACCGCGTCTCGAGCAGCGGGCCTGTTTGCAACCCCGCCGTCTCCATATGCGGTCCGTAACGATTGGTTATCAGAGTTGTCATCGGGCAACGGGATTTCTTTTCGTACAATAAGCTTAACAGCAGCGTAATGCTCGGTATCGATACGAAAGGTACTCATGAAACGAACGAACCTCACTAGACTCCTGGTCGTCGCCCTCTTCGGTGCGTTGCTTGCGATGTCTCTGGGCGGCTGCATGGCTCAGAACAACACCGTCAACACCCAGCAGACGGAAAACCGCCAGTACATGTCGAAGGTCAATCAATCCATGGAGGATCTGACCAATCGCCTCGACAGCTTCAATCAGGCTGTTTCGAACAACGATTTGGTGGGCATGAAAACCCAGGCCGATAACGCGTTCAAAGCGATCGACGATTTGAACGCCCTCGAGGCACCCGAAGCGCTAAAAGATATTCAGACGGCTTACGTCGACGGCTGCACCGATCTCAAGGATGCGTTGAGCCTTTATGTCGATTTGTATACCGAGATCGAGAGCGCTACCGAAGAGGAGCCGTTCGATTACTCGACCTACGATGCCCGCCTGAAAGAGATCCAGGACAAGTACGATAGCGGAATCGATAAGCTTGAGGAAGCCGATAAAAAAGCCAACGAGATGCCCAATTAAGGCACGTGCTTCGAAGCAAAGCGAGCAGCTCGTCTAAGCCGAGCGAGCGGCGGATGCGAAAGCGACCCCATGGGGTCGCTTTTTTTACGTACCGATGTCCTGAAAGCGCAGAGATGCTCGCCTACGGAGGCGGGGAGCGAGGGCTTATCCTCCCGGGTTCGGGCCGAGGGATACGTGGAGGCGCACCTTGCCGCCCACCACTTCTTGGCTGATGACGATGCCTTGCGGCACGGTAGCCGAATACTCTTCAACGTATTCGGCGCTGTAGCCCGCAAGGGCGTTGGCGGCTTGGTCGAGCGTCATGCCGACGACATTCGGAGGAGCGGGTGGATCTGCGGGTTTATTCTGCTCCTGCTGCTTCTTCTCGTCCTCCTCCTGTTTCTTTTTCTCCTCTTCCTCTTTCTTCTTTTCTTCGGCTTCCTTTTTGCCTGCTTCGGTCTCTTTGTAGAGCTTGTCGTTCTGTTCTTTGTTGAACTTGTTGCCGTAGGACGGATCGGCTGCGGGGGCAAAATCTTGAATCTCGTATCCCTCGAGTGCCATGTTCATGAAATCCTGCCAAATGGCGTTGCATGAGAGGTTCTGGTTGCCCGGCTGTTCGTAGTCGGGGTTGCCGATCCAGATCGCGCAGGAGAGCTGGGGCGTATAGCCGACGAGCCAATGATCTTTGAAGTCTTCGGACGTTCCCGTCTTGCCGGCAACCGGTTGTCCGTTGTAGGGCATGTATCCTGCGGCCGTTCCCTCGGTAAATACCGTTTTGAGCACCTTGGTTACCGCATAGGCGACCTCTTCGGAAATAACCCGTTCGCCTTCGGTACTGCTCGAGCTGATCTCGTTGCCGTTGCGGTCGAGCACCTGGGTGATGGCTTCGGGCGAATGCTTGACGCCCCCGGTTGCGAAGGTTCCGTAAGCGCTGGCCATTTCCAGGGTGGTAACGTTGCCGGCGCCGAGCGTTGAAGTGAGAACCTCAGGTTGGGGGGTGGTGATTCCCAATCGGTATGCCGTTTCGACGGCCGTGTGCGGGGTTACCTCTTGGACGAGGCGAATGAAACCGGTGTTGGACGAGACGGCGGTGGCGCTCTGGATCGAGCGGATGCCGTAGTTGATGTTGCCGAAGTTCTCGACGGTGTATTCTGCGTTAACCTTGTACGGCGACGTGCAATCGATGAGGGTTGAAGGATTGATGCCCTGCTCGATGGCGGCGGTAAGGGTGAAGGGCTTGAACGAAGAGCCTGCCGATCGGCCTCCCTGCGTAGCAAGGTTCCATTCCTCGGTGTCGTAGTCTTTGCCGCCCACCATGGCGAGGATGTATCCGGTGTTCGGATCGAGGCAGGTAAGGGACACTTCGTCCTCTTCGCTCATGCGCGCGTACTGGTTCTCGCAGGCAAGCTCGGCCTTCGCCTGCATGGCGGGGTCGATCGTCGTGTAAACGGTAAGCCCGCCCTTGAACACCTCGGCCTGGGAGTACTCTTCGAGCAGCAGCTGGCGTACGTAGCTGGTGAAATACGGGTAGGCGTAGATGCCGTCGCTTGAGCGCGGGGGAGCGGGGTTGAGCACGAGCTCTTGTGCGCTCGCCTCGTCGTACTCTTCCTGGGTGATGTTGCCCGCGGTGAGCATGCGGCTCAGTACCACGTTGCGCCTGTCGCGGCAGGCGTCGGGGTTGGTTTTCGGATTGAGGTAGGTGGGCGACTGCGGGATGCCCACAAGCGTTGCCGCCTCGACGAGCGTGAGGTCGGCGGCTGATTTCTGGAAGTAGTTCTTGGCGGCCGTCTCGATACCGTAGCAGCCGTCGCCGTAGTTGATGGTGTTGAGGTACATGAGAAGGATATCGTCTTTCGAGTACACCTTTTCGAGTTGCGTTGCGAGTTCCGCCTCTCGGATCTTTCGTTCGAAGGATATCTCCGTCGCTTCTTCCGCGAGCAAGGTGTTGCGAACGAACTGCTGCGTGATGGTCGAGGCTCCTTCGAGCGCGCCTCCCCGAATGTTGTTGACGAGCGCGCGCACGATGCCCTGCGGGTCGACGCCGTTATGTTCGTAGAAGCGCACGTCTTCGGTTGCCACGGTGCCTTCGAGTACGTATTCGCTCACCTGATCGATGGCCACCGGCTCGCGGTTCTCGACGAAGAACTCAGCCAAGAGCGTGCCGTCTTTCGCGTACACGCGGGTTTTTTCGGCGAAGTTGAACGCATCGGATCCCTCGATGCTCGGAAGATCGTCGAGCCAGGAATTCATGACGCCGAGCGCGCCCTGCACGCCGCCGTACACGACGAAGCAGGCGGCGATCAAAACGATGATGACTCCCCATTTCGATGCGTGGGCGTGGACCTCGCGCTGTTTCCTTCGGTTCTTCATGCAAACACTATACTAGAAAGTGGGGCTTTTGTGCGCTCTCGCAGGGCTTTCTGCTTTATTTGGGTGAGGGCGACGCGGGGAGTGCCTATTCGCTATCATGTGCTTTGCATACGAGTAAGACGAGATCGGGTTGTTGCGCGATTCTTTCGACGCCCCGATCGCACCGATACGATTACGGATGGTCATGAACACAATGCAAACCGAAGCGCTTCGGGCAGCACCCGAACTGCTCGCTCCTGCGGGAAACGAGCAAAGTCTCCATGCGGCCGTGCAGGCGGGCGCCGATGCGGTATACCTGGGCGTCGAATCATTCAACGCGCGGCGCTCGGCCGAGAACTTTACGCTCGAAACGCTCGCTCGAGCGTGCGACTTTGCGCACTTGCGCAGCGTGTCCGTGTATCTGACGCTCAACACGGCCGTCCTTCCGAACGAAGCCGACGACGCCATGGAGCTCGCCCGTCAGGCGTTTCGGGCGGGCGTCGATGCGTTCATCGTACAGGATATCGGCATTGCATCCGAGCTCGCCCGAACGCTGCCCGAGGCCCGAGTCCATGTTTCAACCCAGATGAACACGCATTCGACGGCGGGTCTCGAAGCTGTCGCTGCGCTCGGCGCGAAGCGGGTAACGCTTGCGCGCGAGCTTTCGCTCGGTGAGGTCGGACGGATGGCGAGCGCTGCCGCCCGGCTGGGCATGGAAGTCGAGACGTTCGTGCACGGTGCTCTGTGCGTGTGCTATTCGGGACAGTGCTTCATGTCGTCGATGATCGGAGGCAGATCGGCCAATCGGGGCTTGTGCGCCCAGGCGTGCCGCCTGCCCTATACGCTTCACAACAAAGCGCTGCGCAAAACGCTCGATGCACCGGGTGAGCACCTGCTTTCGCCTAAAGATCTTCGCGCCATTGAGCTTCTGCCTTCGCTGGTTGAAGCGGGAGTCGCGTCGTTGAAGATCGAAGGCCGGATGAAGTCGCCCGATTACGTGTTCGCGGTCACGTCGGTGTATCGCCGTGCGCTCGACGAGGTGCTCGCTGCCCGAGCCTCGACGCTCGGCGACTCCGGACACGTGCGCTACCGCGTTGCCGATGAAGACGCCCAGGTGCTTGCCGAAGCGTTCTCGCGCGGATTCACCACCGCCTATCTCGAAGGCGAACGCGGCAACGATATCATGAGCTATGGGCGTCCGAACAACCGGGGCGTGTTCATCGGACGTGTTGCGCAGGTGCGCGACGGCTTGGTCGAGATAGCTGCGGAAGATGCCATCGTCGCAGGAGACGTGCTCGAATTCTGGACGAACAAAGGCCACTTCGCGTATCCCGTCGAGCGTATCGATGCGGTCGACGGCGCCACGGTGCGCGTGCCTCTGGCGAAGAAGGTCGGCAAAGGCGACCGCGTGTTTCGCGTGAGAAGTGCTGTCGCGGCCTACGTCGACGATGCGCTCGAGCCGCGCATTCCCGTCTCCGGAACCGTTGCCATGCGCATCGGCGAGCCGCTCGTCATGGAATTCTCGGCAGCGGGCTCGACTGCCCGGATCGAGGGGCCCGTGGTCGAGGCGGCCCGAACGAAGCCGGTTACCGAAGCGGAGATCCGCGAGCATGTCGACCGGTTGGGCAACCTGCCGTTTACGCTGCAGTCGCTCGATGTGACGGTTGACGAGGGCGTCGGAATTGGGTTTTCGCAGCTGCACAAACTGCGCACCCGGGCGTTGGGGCAGCTCGAAGAGGCGATGCTCGAACCGTACCGCGCCAGAAGGCTGCCGCGCATCGAGGCCCGTCGCGCCGTTGCTTCGCGATGCACGAACCGTTGCGATGTTGCCGTGCTGGCCACCAATCCCGCCTGCGCGCGCGCCGCTAAACGCGCGGGCGCGAACCTCATCTACGTTCCCGCGCTGAATTACAAACGCGGCGAGGCGGTCATTGCCGGGCAGGTGTCGGGAACCGCTGAGCAGGCGGGCTATCCCAAGCAGGCGATCATCGCATTGCCGACGGTCGGCCACGATGGCGAGGGCGGTTCCCGCGAAGGCGCGGTCGGGTTCGATCCATGGGCGTATGTGAAGACGGGCAAGCCCGTACTCGTCGAAAACCTCGGACAGCTCTTCGAGGCATCGCGCCTGGGTGCTCTTCCCGAAGTCGGCCCCCATCTCCCCCTGCTCAATCGCTTGGCGCTCGATGCCGCAGCCGATCTCGGGGCGGGGCGCGTATGGCTTTCGCCCGAGCTCTCGCTTGTCCAGATCGAGGCGCTTGGTAAGGGCGCACCGGTGCCGCTCGGGTTGACCGTCATCGGATCGCAGGAGCTCATGGTCACCGAGCACTGCCTACTGATGAGCCAGGGTCCTTGCAACGAGGATTGCGCGTCGTGCGCGCGGAGGAAGAGCCCTCACTACCTCAGGGATCGCAAGGGTTACGAGTTTCCGGTCGTCACCGATTGCTGCGGAAGAAGCCACTTGTACAATGCGGTCGCACTCGATATCGCCCATGCGGTGCCCGAGCTCATCGAAGCCGGGGTGTCGGCCATCATGGTCGATACGGCGCTCATGAACGTGGAGGAAACGACCAAGGCGGTTCAGCGGGCTGTTCGGGCCCGCGACATCGCGCTTTCGGGTGGCAATCGCGTGGCGAAGTCCGAAGGCGCCACGAGCGGGCATCTGTTCAGGGGGATTGCGTAGGGGCTCTCTTGCGCTTCGTGCGAAGCGGGCGGGCGTTCGGAGCCAAATGCGGCTTCATGTGCTACCATAACAAACCATCGTGCGGCTCGGGCCGCGCAATGTGGGAAACCGGTATTGAAGGAGATGAGTTCGATAACCCCCGAAGAGCAGATGCATATCATCAAGTCGGGTACGGCGCAGATCGTCCCCGAAAGCGCCTTGCTTGAGAAACTCAAGCAAGGAAAGACCCTCAATGTGAAGCTGGGCGTCGATCCGACGGCACCCGACATCCATCTCGGGCATGCGGTGCCGCTGCGCAAGCTGCGCACATTCCAGGATCTGGGTCACCGCGTGACGCTCATCATCGGCGACGGTACGGCGCTTATCGGCGATCCGTCGGGACGCAACTCGACACGCCCTCAGCTCACATCCGAACAGGTGAAGGCTAACGCCCAAACCTACGTCGATCAGGCTTATCAGATCCTCGATCCCGAAAAGACCACGCTCAAGTACAATTCCGAGTGGCTTTTGTCGCTCGATATGGAGGGCCTGCTCTCGCTTGCCTCCAACTTCACCGTCGCCCGTATTCTCGAGCGCGATGATTTTCATAACCGTTATACGTCGAACCAGCCCATCAGCTTGCACGAGTTTCTGTATCCGGTCATGCAGGCCTACGATTCGGTCGTCATCGACTCCGATGTTGAGATCGGTGGAACCGATCAGCTGTTCAACCTGCTTGCGGGCCGCGAGCTTATGGAGAAGAAGGGCATGGAGCCGCAGGTGTGCCTGACGCTGCCGCTTCTCGAGGGCACTGACGGCGTGCAGAAGATGTCGAAGAGCTACGGCAACTACATCGGCCTCACCGACGAGCCTGCCGATATGTTCGGCAAGGTCATGTCGATTCCCGACGAGCTTATGGTCAAATACTATCGCCTTGCATCGACCTGCTCGGTCGAGGAGGTCGACGAGATAGAGCGAGGCCTTGCTGCCGACGAGCTGCATCCCAACAAGGTGAAACGAGCCTTGGCGCGCAATATCGTTGCCGCGTACTACGACGAGGAGGCGGCTCGTGCCGCCGAAGATCAGTTCGACAAGGTTTTCAAACAGCACGAGATGCCCGACGACATCCCCGAGTTCAAGGCGGATCTCACGCCGAACGACGAGGGCCTGGTCTATCTGGCGAAGCTGCTTGCCGATGCAGGTCTTGCTTCGTCGGCCGGCGAAGCGCGCCGTCTCATCGACGGCGGTGGCGTGAAGATCGACGGTGAAGCGGTTGCCGCGAAATCCTACAACGTCGAGCCCGGTCGCCTCGAAGGCGCTGTGCTGCAGGTCGGCAAGCGCAAGTACGCCAAGCTGGTGTAAATCGGGAACGCCCGAAGGGGTTTTATCGAATAAAATGCGAGGACTTCTTCGGAAGTCCTCTTTTTTTAAAAAAGTTGCAAGGATTTCCTTCTCTTGATCGTTTTGGTAGGGTAAGGACAAGAAAAGGAGCAGAATCATGAATAGGAAGAAAGTTGCCGCCATCGTTATCGGAGCACTCGTCGTGGCGCTCGCCCTGCCGACGGTGGCGTTTGCCGGCTCGCATGGCGGATTCGGCGGTCGGTTCGCTCAGTGCCAAGGCGAAGGCTTGGGTGCTGCCGTCATGCGCACGCAGGGTGTGCTGAGCGAGGTAGGCGGCCGCGCCTTCGTCGATGCCGACGGTGACGGCGTGTGCGATCGCTATGCCGACGGCCGCTGCGGCGGCTACGTCGATGCCGACGGCGACGGCATCTGCGATGATTGCGGCTTCGAGGCGGGAGCCTGCCGAGGATACGTCGATGAGAACGCCGACGGCATATGCGACAATTACGCCGGCGGTGCGGGATGCGGGCGCGGCTACGTCGATGCCGACGGCGACGGCGTGTGCGACCGCTCCGGCTCCGGTGCTTGCGGGCAGGGCGGCAACGGCTCCCAGGGGTTCGGTGCCGGCCAAGGCGGCGGATACGGCATGGGGCATGGCGGCAAGCATCATCAACGTGCGTAACCACCGAGGCTGCCCGACGGCGGTTCGAACGACCGCCGTCGGGCAGCGTTGTGCTTCGGGTTGCGGCTTGAAGCGGGATTAAGATGGACGGCATGAGGAATAGATCCGATATAGAGCAGGTCATCGACGAGCACGGCAATACCGTGTGGCGCGTCTGCGTGCTCTACTTCCATCAGAGCCCCGATGCGCAAGACGCCTTTCAGGAGACGATGCTCAAATACGCATTGCACGGGGGCGATTTTGCCGATGCGGAGCACCGCAAGGCATGGCTCATCCGTGTGGCCACCAACGTTTGCAAAGATATGCTGAAGGCATCGCACCGCACGAGATCGGTGCTTGACGACGGGACGATTGCCTCTTCGTCGGCCTCGTCCGATACGCATTCGCAACCGGGCTGCGCCGAAGGCGAAGTGCTCGATGCCATGCTCGGCCTCACCGATCCTCCGAGAACGCCCGTTTACCTTGCTTTATACGAGGGGTATACGGCACCCGAGATAGCCGAGATGCTCGAAGCACCCGTAAATACCGTCTACTCGTGGATTGCTCGCGGAAGAAAGCTCTTGAAGGAGGCGCTCGCATGAACGAACTAGAACAGAGGATCCGCGAAGCCTTCGATGACGTTGTTCTTCCCGAAGAGGCCAAGCGCGCTACGCTCGAGGCCTACGATCGGCTCGCCTGCTCAGACGAGGTTGCCGGGGGGCCGGAGACGCCCGACCAGGCTACAGGTTTTGCCGTTTCCTCCTCGGTCGCAGCTGCGGCACGGCGATCGCGGGCACGTGTTCTGCGCAGGGTGGGGTTCGCCATGGCCGCCTGCATGGCGCTTGTCGCCATCGGGCTCGGCGGGTTTTCGGCGTACGCTACCGAAACCGCCCAAATCGGGATCGACGTGAATCCCTCGATCGAGATCGGAGTCAATCGGTTCGATTGCGTGGTGTCCGAGCGCGCCGTCAACGAGGATGGCGCCGAGCTACTCGGTCAAGTGTCCCTTGTGGGGAAAAGCTACGACGAGGCGATGGCGGCGCTCTCCCAGAGCGAGCTGTTCATGTCGTATGTAGGAGACGACGCGTACATCGAGATCAACGTGACATCCGACGATGCCTCCCAGGCCGAATCGCTTACCCAAGCATCCGACGCCTACCTGCAAACGCTTCCATGCCGCGGATCGTGCCATACGGTTTCTGTCGAGGATCGGGAGGAGGCCCTCGCTGCGGGTATGGGCGTAGGTCGCTACAACGCCGCCCTCGAGCTGATGGAACTCGACTCGAGCGTGACGCTTGAGGAATGCCGATCTATGACGATGCGAGAGCTGCGCGATCGCATTGCCGCTGCGGGGGGAGATGCGGAGGATGCTTCGACGGGAATGGGCGAACATCACGGCCAGGGATCGGGCAACGGGATGCGCGGGCAGGGAGCCGGAAACGGCCGCCGCAGCCATTCGGGCGAATGAGCTGCGGCTAACCTGCGTTTACAGGGCGAGCTTGCTGAACGATTTGAGCGCGGTTTTCGTCTCGTCGTCGAGCTCTTTGACCGCGATGCCCAGGACGGCTCCCTCAAGCGCATAGAGCCAGTTTATCGAGGTGGCGGGATCTTGCTTCTTCAGGAGCACCCACGATGCCCGGCTTCCCTTTTCCCGCAGTGCCTCTGCGGTTGGTATTCCGACCGATTCGAGTCGTGCGGCAAGCGCCTTGCCGATGCCGGGGAGGTTCTCGAGAGGGGTCTGCGCCCCCGATTTTGCCTGCGCGGGCTTGCGGCCTCTGCGGCGGCTCGGCTTCGCGGCGGGCTGCTCGTCTGGCCTCTGCGGCGCTTCGGCCTCTGCGGCGACGGGGGATTGCGGAGCTGCTTTCACTGCTCCTGTCGGCTTGGGCGCAGCTGTTTTCCGCTCGGCAACGGGGGCCTGCTCGGGGGATCCCTCGGCGCTCTTTGCGGCTTCGGCCGTTTGTGCGGGCTTGCGACGGGGGCGTTTCGGGCGGGGGGCCTTCGCCTCCTGTTCGGCTTGCGCCGGTGCCTCCTGGCTTTCTGGTGTTGCGATCGGTTCGGCCTCGTTCGGGCGGGGTTGGACCGCTGCTTCGGTGGATGCGGCGGAATCGTTGACGGCCGCGCGCGGCGCCTTCGACCTGCCGGCCGATCTGCGTGCGTTTTGTCGCTGGGGCTCGGCCGGCGCGCTTTCCTGCTGCTCGTCTTCGACATGCGCTGCATCGCCATCTGCGGGTGCAACCCCGTTGCCGTTCGCTTTTGCTGCAGAGCGCGGCTTGCGGCGTTTGCTCGACTTGCTGCGCTGCGAGCCGCCGTTGCCGACGCCGTTTCCGTTTTGCTGGACCGCTTCGTTGGCCGATTCGGGGAAAAGCGGCGCTCCCTCGACGGTGTAGCCCTCCTCGGGCTCGTCGGAGCCCGATGTCGAATCGAAGAGGTTGCGGATGTTGCGGTACATCGCGGTGCCGACGATCTGTCCGGCGGTGCGCACGAGCGCTTCGTGCACGTCTTTGCGGGAGTCGGCCGATACGAGGGCATCGGCCAGCATGAACTCGTCGATTGACTTCTTGAGGCCGAGGAAGCGGAACTCGTCGGCGTAGCGGTTCAGGAGGTAGTGGATCGCGGGTTTGTAGCCTTGGTCCTGGCTGACGATGTAGCCGTTCTCGATTTCGTGGCAGGCGATCCGGCGGCTGAGTTCGGCGATCAATTGCACGTCGAGGCTGTTCTTTACGCCGGAGTCCTGGCAGAGGATCCACTCGATGCGGGCGGGGGAGTCTTTGATCGACCCCTTCTGCTTCTGCGAGAGGTTGCTTTCCCGGTGAAACACGACGACGAGATCGTCTTCGCTGAGCGATTCGATGCCCTGCAGGCACGTGTTGATGTGGTTTTCGCTGTCGATGAAATAGGTACGACGCGCTTTGACGGGGGTTTCGGTTTCCATGATTACTCGTTTCTCTATCCTTGTATATGCGGAATAAGCGAATGGCGTCTTGCGTGCGCTCGCCATCGCCTTATCGATACGTTTTGCCAAGAGTAACAGAAATCGTAACCGCGATACGCATATGCAGAGAAGCAACATGCGATCTCGGCGCCGTACCCCGCTGGAAATCGTTCGGCATGTAGCGTTCTTGCAGGACTTGTCGGGGGGGGGGCGAGGCTCGTGCGGCGTTCGCGGCGGTCTCGCTAGCGATGCGAACGGGCCCGCAGAAGCCAAGTGGCGCCGACGATATCGTTGAGCAGCTCGTCGTATTCGCCCCTTTGGGCTTTAAGGTAGTGCGCGAACAGATCGGCCTGCTCGGGATGCATCGAGCTGAGTTCGTCGACGCGCTGCGCAATCCACCCCATCTCCTTGTCGTAATCCGTTGCGGAGTCGGTTGACGGGCGGCATGCGACGATTTCGAACCCGGCGTTTTCGAACAGGCTGTTCCAGGCATCCAAGGTGGGGTACGGAGCTGCCGTATCGTCGTCGTTCGCATAGGCGTCGTCGAGCAGCAAATGCCCCCCGTTCCGAAGCGTTTTCCGCAGCGCGGCAAGCATGGCTTCGGGTTCTCCGAGAACGGGGCCGACCGCACCGTAGACAGTGCAGTCGTACCCTGTTTCGCTCAGCACGCGCACCGTGATGTCGCCGATCTCGAAGGAGCATCGATCCGATACCCCTTCGCGTATCGCAGCGCTGCGCGCCTGCCCGATGAACTCGGGGATCGCATCGATTCCCTTGACGCGCATCGCGAGACGTTTAGCCAATGCGATGGCTACCGCGCCTTTGCCGCAGCCGAGATCGAGGGCTCGTTGCCGTTCGCCCGCGGGCACATGATCGGCTAAGAGCTCGACCATGTCATCCGGCGAGCTGCCCAGCTCCCAGAAATCCTGGAGCAAGTAGGCGAGGTAGGGGATGATGACGGTCGTATCCGCCGTCATCGATGCCGCAAGGTTCTGTTCCGTTTTCGTATCCATGGAAGTATTGTAACGTATTATCAGAGAAGGCTCCTGGGCTTTCATGAGTTGAGTCCGGGCTCAAGTGAATTCCCCGCATGCAAGCAAGCAAATATCTTTCCCTTATAAAGTAAAGCCGCCTGTCCGATAAAGCCCTTTGCCAATTAAGAGCGCTCAGGTGCGTTCGTCGGCGATGCCAGAGTCGGGCAATCGAGGGCGTCTCGCGGCTCCGTAGTGCCCAGCAGAGGCATCTTCCAGATGCTCATCAGGCAAAATAACGGAAAGAGAAAATAGACGCAATTTTCTTCGCAATATCCCTTGCGTTTTCTTTTTCATAGGTCTAATATATTCAACCCGCGCTTTTGGCGTGGGACCGCCCTAGAGTTTCGGATGATGCCGACCTTTTCAGGGAAATCAAAACGCTGAGAAATAAAGTTAAGATTTCCGAAAAAAGTTCTTGACACCGATACCGAGGGGCAGTAATATATCTCCTTGCGCGTTTGCCTCCGGCGGATGCGCGGGACGGCCCGGAAGGGCCGCCGAGAACCTTGAAAACCGGATACTGTGATACGAACAAGCTAGTAATAAACCTCGTCAGATGCCCGCCCCCAGAACAGGGCTCCGGGCACCTTGACAAAAGACCAAGATTCAAATTTTTCGAAGACGCGTCCTTCGGGGCGCTTTTTGAACGGAGAGTTTGATCCTGGCTCAGGATGAACGCTGGCGGCGTGCTTAACACATGCAAGTCGAACGAATAACCCACCTCCGGGTGGTTATAGAGTGGCGAACGGGTGAGTAACACGTGACCAACCTACCTCTCACTCCGGGATAACCCAGAGAAATCTGCGCTAATACCGGATACTCCGGGCACCTCGCATGGGGAGCCCGGGAAAGCCCCGACGGTGGGAGATGGGGTCGCGGCCTATTAGATAGTTGGTGGGGTAACGGCCTACCAAGTCGACGATAGGTAGCCGGGTTGAGAGACCGATCGGCCACATTGGGACTGAGATACGGCCCAGACTCCTACGGGAGGCAGCAGTGGGGAATTTTGCGCAATGGGGGAAACCCTGACGCAGCAACGCCGCGTGCGGGATGACGGCCTTCGGGTTGTAAACCGCTTTCAGCAGGGAAGAAATTGACGGTACCTGCAGAAGAAGCTCCGGCTAACTACGTGCCAGCAGCCGCGGTAATACGTAGGGAGCAAGCGTTATCCGGATTTATTGGGCGTAAAGCGCGCGTAGGCGGCCTGTTAAGCGGAATCTCTAATCTGAGGGCTCAACCCCCAGCCGGATTCCGAACTGGCAGGCTCGAGTTTGGTAGAGGAAGATGGAATTCCCAGTGTAGCGGTGAAATGCGCAGATATTGGGAAGAACACCGATGGCGAAGGCAGTCTTCTGGGCCAACACTGACGCTGAGGTGCGAAAGCTAGGGGAGCGAACAGGATTAGATACCCTGGTAGTCCTAGCCGTAAACGATGGGCACTAGGTGTGGGGAGGAGTACCTTTCCGTGCCGCAGCTAACGCATTAAGTGCCCCGCCTGGGGAGTACGGCCGCAAGGCTAAAACTCAAAGGAATTGACGGGGGCCCGCACAAGCAGCGGAGCATGTGGCTTAATTCGAAGCAACGCGAAGAACCTTACCAGGGCTTGACATTCAGGTGAAGCGGCGGAAACGCCGTGGCCGAAAGGAGCCTGAACAGGTGGTGCATGGCTGTCGTCAGCTCGTGTCGTGAGATGTTGGGTTAAGTCCCGCAACGAGCGCAACCCCTGTCGTATGTTGCCAGCATTAAGTTGGGGACTCATACGAGACTGCCGGCGTCAAGCCGGAGGAAGGTGGGGACGACGTCAAGTCATCATGCCCTTTATGTCCTGGGCTGCACACGTGCTACAATGGCCGGTACAACGGGCTGCGAACCCGCGAGGGCGAGCGAATCCCTTAAAACCGGTCCCAGTTCGGATTGGAGGCTGCAATTCGCCTCCATGAAGTCGGAGTTGCTAGTAATCGCGGATCAGCATGCCGCGGTGAATACGTTCCCGGGCCTTGTACACACCGCCCGTCACACCACCCGAGTTGTCTGCACCCGAAGTCGACGGCCTAACCTTTCGAGGGGGGAGTCGCCGAAGGTGTGGGGAGTAAGGGGGGTGAAGTCGTAACAAGGTAGCCGTACCGGAAGGTGCGGCTGGATCACCTCCTTTCTAGGGAGACTACATCAGTCAGGCGCAGTCGAGAGAACTCCTGCGACCTAGAAGATTCTTATCACAGATTCACTTAAGAGGAATCGCTGGCAGAAGCGTCCCTCGCAGTATCCGGTTTCGAAGGCTCTCGGCCTTCGGGGAGCCCCTCAGGGGCGCCCGCGCACCTTGAAAGTTGCATAGCGTTTAGTGAATCATTATTCAATTCTTTTAAGAAGTGAAGTGATTCGCATCACGATCGCGAATGATATTTGAAAGACCCAAATACTTTATTTAAGCATTTGTCAGATAAAGATATTAAGGGCACACGGTGGATGCCTTGGCATAAGAAGTCGATGAAGGACGTGACAAGCTGCGATAAGCTGCGGTGAGGTGCAAATTACCTTCGACCCGCAGATTTCCGAATGGGGGAACCCAGCCGGGGTAATGCCCGGTTACTCTGGCCCGAACACATAGGGCCAGCAGAGGCAACCCGGGGAACTGAAACATCTAAGTACCCGGAGGAAGAGAAATCAACCGAGATTCCGTTAGTAGCGGCGAGCGAACGCGGACCAGCCCAAACCCATGCACGTGTAAACATTAGGGTGTTGCTGCATGAGGTGTTGTGGGGCCGTCTATTCTTTCAACCTAATTTGACAGACGCAGTTACAAAGCGTCGCGGTAGCGGAACGGCATGGAAAGGCCGGCCAGAGCGGGTAAAAGCCCCGTACGCGAAACCCCGGCGCCTGCGAAGACGGTACCCGAGTAATGCCGGACACGTGAAATCCGGTATGAATCAGGGGGGACCACCCCCCAAGGCTAAATACTCTCTTATGACCGATAGCGAACCAGTACCGTGAGGGAAAGGTGAAAAGTACCCCGAGAGGGGAGTGAAATAGTACCTGAAACCGTGTGCCTACAAGCAGTCGGAGCAGTATTCGTACTGTGACGGCGTGCCTTTTGTAGAATGAGCCAGCGAGTTGCGGTGTGCGGCGAGGTTAAGTTTTGAAACGAGCCGTAGTGAAAGCGAGCCTTTAAGATGGCGTTTAGTCGTATGCTGCAGACGCGAAGCCGAGTGAGCTATCCATGGGCAGGCTGAAGCGGGGGTAAGACCCCGTGGAGGGCCGAACCCACTTCGGTTGAAAACGGAGGGGATGACCTGTGGATAGGAGTGAAAGGCTAATCAAACTCGGAGATATCTCGTTCTCCCCGAAATAGCTTTAGGGCTAGCCTCGATCGTTTAATACCGGTGGTAGAGCACTGGATCTTCTAGGGGGCTTCACCGCCTACCGAAAAGAACCAAACTCCGAATGCCGGTATTCCAGAGATCGGGAGTCAGAATATGTGGGCTAAGCTGTGTATTCGAAAGGGAAACAGCCCAGACCGCCTGCTAAGGTCCCTAAATCCATGCTAAGTGGCAAAGGATGTGCGTTTGCCTAGACAACCAGGATGTTGGCTTAGAAGCAGCCATGCATTTAAAGAGTGCGTAACAGCTCACTGGTCAAGTGGACATGCGCCGACAATTCACGGGGCTAAGCATGGTACCGAAGCAGCGGACTGAATTATTTCAGTGGTAGGGGAGCTTTCCATACCGGGTCGAAGCCGGAGGGTAACCGACGGTGGACTGTATGGAAGTGAGAATGCTGGCATGAGTAACGAGAGAAGTGCGAGAAACACTTCCGCCGTAAGCCTAAGGGTTCCTGGGCAAGGCTAATCCTCCCAGGGTCAGTCGGGAGCTAAGGCGAGGCCGCGAGGCGTAGCCGATGCACAACAGGTTGATATTCCTGTACCACCAACGAGCGTTACCACCGATGGGGTGACGGAGAAGGGTAGCTGGGCGGGGTTCTGGACGTCCCCGTGAAAGCGCGTAGGGCGGCGCGTAGGAAAATCCGCGCGCCACGAAGCCTGAGACGTTAGACGAAGCAATTGAGTGAAGTCAGTGAGCCCATGCTTCCAAGAAAAACCTCTAGGGAGCTACGTTGGTGCCCGTACCAAAACCGACACAGGTAGGCGGGTAGAACATACCAAGGCGATCGGGAGAACTATGGTTAAGGAACTCGGCATATTGACTCCGTAACTTCGGGAGAAGGAGTGCCCCTGACGGTGAAGGACCCCGCGTCCGGAGCTATCGGGGGTCGCAGTGAAACGGCCCAAGCGACTGTTTATCAAAAACACAGGACTCTGCTAAGTCGTAAGACGACGTATAGGGTCTGACGCCTGCCCGGTGCTGGAAGGTTACGTGGATGGGTTAGCGCAAGCGAAGCTCTGAAACTAAGCCCCAGTAAACGGCGGCCGTAACTATAACGGTCCTAAGGTAGCGAAATTCCTTGTCGGGTAAGTTCCGACCTGCACGAATGGCGTAACGATTTGGGCGCTGTCTCAACCATAGACCCGGTGAAATTGTATTATTCGTGAAGATGCGAATTACCTGCGGAAGGACGGAAAGACCCCGTGAACCTTTACTGCAGCTTGACATTGGTTGTTGGTTCGGTGTGTAGAGGATAGGTGGGAGACTTCGAAGCAGGGACGCCAGTTCCTGTGGAGTCGCCCTTGGAATACCACCCTCATCGTATCGGCAACCTAACGTGCGACCGTGATCCGGCGTGCGGACCGTGTCAGGTGGGTAGTTTGACTGGGGCGGTCGCCTCCTAAAATGTAACGGAGGCGTACGTAAGGTCTGCTCAGAACGGTTGGCAATCGTTCGTAGAGTATAAGAGTATAAGCAGGCTTGACTGCGAGACCTACAAGTCGAGCAGAGAGGAAACTCGGTTCTAGTGATCCGGCGGCTCAGAGTGGAATGGCCGTCGCTCAACGGATAAAAGGTACTCCGGGGATAACAGGCTGATCTTGCCCAAGAGTCCACATCGACGGCAAGGTTTGGCACCTCGATGTCGGCTCATCGCATCCTGGGGCTGAAGTTGGTCCCAAGGGTATGGCTGTTCGCCATTTAAAGCGGTACGCGAGCTGGGTTCAGAACGTCGTGAGACAGTTCGGTCCCTATCCTCCGTAGGCGTAAGAGAATTGAGAAGGGCTGCCCCTAGTACGAGAGGACCGGGGTGGACGAACCTCTGGTGTAGCAGTTGTCGACCAACGGCATAGCTGCTTAGCTACGTTCGGAACGGATAACCGCTGAAAGCATCTAAGTGGGAAGCCGGCTTCAAGATGAGTTCTCTTTTCGGTAAGACCCCTCGTAGACTACGAGGTCGATAGGCCGCAGCTGCAAGCGCTGCGAGGCGTTCAGGCGAGCGGTACTAATCGGTCGAGCTCTTTATCTTACCACTTTCACATCTTCGCGACGTGCGGACGAACGCTATGCAACCTTCAGGGTTGCGCGGGACTTGAGAACCGAATAGGTCTCGTGGAATACCTTCTACGAGCGCGACCATGGAGGCAGGGATCACCCGATCCCATTCCGAACTCGGCAGTTAAGCCTGCCATCGCCGAAAGTACTGCGGTGTAGTCCGTGGGAGGATAGGACGTCGTGCTCGTAGAGGGTATTTTTCTTTTTCGGCCCGCGGCCCCGCGGGCGCGGGCCCGCCTCGGCGGGCCCTTCGCGTATAGGGCGCGCGAAACGGATGCCGTTTCGTGTATGTTGTTGCGCAACGTGTTTGCAGATGCGCTTGTGCTGGCGAAAGGAGCGGAAGGGATGCGTCGTGCGATCGTAACCGTTGTTGGTTTCGCCTGCTTGTATGCGGTTGCCACGGTGTTCTTCTACTACGATTGGCTCTACGAGCTCCCCTTCGAGACGGATGCGTTCCTGTACGAAGTGTTCCTCAACGCATCGCTGTGCATCGCTGCCGTCGTCGTCGCCCTGCTGATGCGGTCCGCCGATGCGGTGAAGCCCATCGCCTATGCGGGCACGGCAGGGTATGCGGCTGCGCTCGCGCTGCTCTTCTTTGCATGGCAAACGGGGGCTGGGGAGGCTTTGGTGTATGCGGCGGGCGTGTGTGCCGGCATCGGCTCGGGTACGCTCATCCCGTTATGGTTCATGCGGATAGGGGAGACGGGAAGCCGGGGTTTCGGCTACGTCCTCGGTGCGGGATCGCTTCTGAGCGGGGTCACCATGCTGGCGGAGAACGCTCTGCCCGTAGCGTCGATGATCGTGTCGTGCGCGGTGCTTCTAGCCGTATCGCTTGTTGCGTTCGCTCGCCTCGAGCGGGTCTCAAGCCGGGTTTCGGATGAGGGCATCTTCGACCAAAGGGCCGTTGAGCGCAGAAAGGGCATATTCGCCTCCCTCGCCGCGCCGCTGGTGTATGTGTTTTTCCTCTCGATCATCTACGGTGCCCTCGATGTGGTGATGGCGGTCTCCGGACCTGTTCCCACGAGCGACTCGGGTACGATATTCCAGGGAACGAGCATTGTGACGAACATGTTCTTCCTGCTGTACGTCAGGTTCGGTCGCGGCCGATACGCCTCCTTGCTCAACATATGCTTGGGAATCATCGCAACGGGTTTGATCTTCTTCCCGTTCTTTCCCTCGGGATACGGCATGGCGCTTGTCGTGTTCGTCCATGCGGGGTGGGAGATCGCCCTGCTTGTATCCTATGCGCTGGCGATCGAGCTGCTGAGCGGCAATCGCCGGGGGATCGTGGCGGGTGCCGCCGCCGTGTTCGCGTTTCCTCGTCCGGGCGTCGTGCTCGGGTCGGGCATCGCGACGCTCGTTGCGGTGGACAACCAGTTCGCGTTCACGCAGCTCGCTATGGTGGCGTGCTCCCTTTTGTACTTGATCGTCGTCGGCGTGCTGTTCATCCGCACTAGGGAGAAGCGTGCGGCGGATCGGGCCATCAGGAAGCGCGACGAGATCATCGACCGCTATATAAAGGCGCGCGACGACCTTCGCAGCCTGGCATGCGACGAATTGGCGCAAGCGCATGGGCTGACGAAGCGCGAAACCGAGATGCTCCATCTGCTCTCCCAGGGAAGGGACGCGGCTTATATCGGAGAAGCGATGTTTCTGTCGCGCAATACGGTAAAGAGCTATTCGAAGTCGATCTACGCGAAACTCGACGTGCACTCGAAGCAGGAGCTCATCGATTTGGTCAACGATGCCGCGCCGTATTGAGTCGTCTTCGCTGCTGCACGGCGGATGCTAAGACATGCTGAAAGCGGTGAGATCGTCTTGCCGGGTCGGCGATCACGGCCCGCCAGCACGGTTTCCCGTGTCAATAACGTTAATGCCTTACTTGATGATTCTGTGGGCGCGAAGTTTTTGATAAAAACCTCTTGCCCGACGGGGCAACCCTATGTATTATATTTCAGCCGCGCTCGTAAGGGCGCGGATTGCTGTTCAGGGTTGTTCCCGATGCAAAGGCTTGGATCGGAGCGTTTCGTTCGCAAAGCGAGGCGGTCAGAAAAAAAGTTTTTGAAACTTCAAAAAAGTTGTTGACAGCGGGGTAACAGAACAGTAATATATCTCCTTGCGCGTTTGCCTCCGGCGGATGCGCGGGACGGCCCGGAAGGGCCGCCGAGAACCTTGAAAACCGGATACTGTGATACGAACAAGCTAGTAATAAACCTCGTCAGATGCCCGCCCCCAGAACAGGGCTCCGGGCACCTTGACAAAAGACCAAGATTCAAATTTTTCGAAGACGCGTCCTTCGGGGCGCTTTTTGAACGGAGAGTTTGATCCTGGCTCAGGATGAACGCTGGCGGCGTGCTTAACACATGCAAGTCGAACGAATAACCCACCTCCGGGTGGTTATAGAGTGGCGAACGGGTGAGTAACACGTGACCAACCTACCTCTCACTCCGGGATAACCCAGAGAAATCTGCGCTAATACCGGATACTCCGGGCACCTCGCATGGGGAGCCCGGGAAAGCCCCGACGGTGGGAGATGGGGTCGCGGCCTATTAGATAGTTGGTGGGGTAACGGCCTACCAAGTCGACGATAGGTAGCCGGGTTGAGAGACCGATCGGCCACATTGGGACTGAGATACGGCCCAGACTCCTACGGGAGGCAGCAGTGGGGAATTTTGCGCAATGGGGGAAACCCTGACGCAGCAACGCCGCGTGCGGGATGACGGCCTTCGGGTTGTAAACCGCTTTCAGCAGGGAAGAAATTGACGGTACCTGCAGAAGAAGCTCCGGCTAACTACGTGCCAGCAGCCGCGGTAATACGTAGGGAGCAAGCGTTATCCGGATTTATTGGGCGTAAAGCGCGCGTAGGCGGCCTGTTAAGCGGAATCTCTAATCTGAGGGCTCAACCCCCAGCCGGATTCCGAACTGGCAGGCTCGAGTTTGGTAGAGGAAGATGGAATTCCCAGTGTAGCGGTGAAATGCGCAGATATTGGGAAGAACACCGATGGCGAAGGCAGTCTTCTGGGCCAACACTGACGCTGAGGTGCGAAAGCTAGGGGAGCGAACAGGATTAGATACCCTGGTAGTCCTAGCCGTAAACGATGGGCACTAGGTGTGGGGAGGAGTACCTTTCCGTGCCGCAGCTAACGCATTAAGTGCCCCGCCTGGGGAGTACGGCCGCAAGGCTAAAACTCAAAGGAATTGACGGGGGCCCGCACAAGCAGCGGAGCATGTGGCTTAATTCGAAGCAACGCGAAGAACCTTACCAGGGCTTGACATTCAGGTGAAGCGGCGGAAACGCCGTGGCCGAAAGGAGCCTGAACAGGTGGTGCATGGCTGTCGTCAGCTCGTGTCGTGAGATGTTGGGTTAAGTCCCGCAACGAGCGCAACCCCTGTCGTATGTTGCCAGCATTAAGTTGGGGACTCATACGAGACTGCCGGCGTCAAGCCGGAGGAAGGTGGGGACGACGTCAAGTCATCATGCCCTTTATGTCCTGGGCTGCACACGTGCTACAATGGCCGGTACAACGGGCTGCGAACCCGCGAGGGCGAGCGAATCCCTTAAAACCGGTCCCAGTTCGGATTGGAGGCTGCAATTCGCCTCCATGAAGTCGGAGTTGCTAGTAATCGCGGATCAGCATGCCGCGGTGAATACGTTCCCGGGCCTTGTACACACCGCCCGTCACACCACCCGAGTTGTCTGCACCCGAAGTCGACGGCCTAACCTTTCGAGGGGGGAGTCGCCGAAGGTGTGGGGAGTAAGGGGGGTGAAGTCGTAACAAGGTAGCCGTACCGGAAGGTGCGGCTGGATCACCTCCTTTCTAGGGAGACTACATCAGTCAGGCGCAGTCGAGAGAACTCCTGCGACCTAGAAGATTCTTATCACAGATTCACTTAAGAGGAATCGCTGGCAGAAGCGTCCCTCGCAGTATCCGGTTTCGAAGGCTCTCGGCCTTCGGGGAGCCCCTCAGGGGCGCCCGCGCACCTTGAAAGTTGCATAGCGTTTAGTGAATCATTATTCAATTCTTTTAAGAAGTGAAGTGATTCGCATCACGATCGCGAATGATATTTGAAAGACCCAAATACTTTATTTAAGCATTTGTCAGATAAAGATATTAAGGGCACACGGTGGATGCCTTGGCATAAGAAGTCGATGAAGGACGTGACAAGCTGCGATAAGCTGCGGTGAGGTGCAAATTACCTTCGACCCGCAGATTTCCGAATGGGGGAACCCAGCCGGGGTAATGCCCGGTTACTCTGGCCCGAACACATAGGGCCAGCAGAGGCAACCCGGGGAACTGAAACATCTAAGTACCCGGAGGAAGAGAAATCAACCGAGATTCCGTTAGTAGCGGCGAGCGAACGCGGACCAGCCCAAACCCATGCACGTGTAAACATTAGGGTGTTGCTGCATGAGGTGTTGTGGGGCCGTCTATTCTTTCAACCTAATTTGACAGACGCAGTTACAAAGCGTCGCGGTAGCGGAACGGCATGGAAAGGCCGGCCAGAGCGGGTAAAAGCCCCGTACGCGAAACCCCGGCGCCTGCGAAGACGGTACCCGAGTAATGCCGGACACGTGAAATCCGGTATGAATCAGGGGGGACCACCCCCCAAGGCTAAATACTCTCTTATGACCGATAGCGAACCAGTACCGTGAGGGAAAGGTGAAAAGTACCCCGAGAGGGGAGTGAAATAGTACCTGAAACCGTGTGCCTACAAGCAGTCGGAGCAGTATTCGTACTGTGACGGCGTGCCTTTTGTAGAATGAGCCAGCGAGTTGCGGTGTGCGGCGAGGTTAAGTTTTGAAACGAGCCGTAGTGAAAGCGAGCCTTTAAGATGGCGTTTAGTCGTATGCTGCAGACGCGAAGCCGAGTGAGCTATCCATGGGCAGGCTGAAGCGGGGGTAAGACCCCGTGGAGGGCCGAACCCACTTCGGTTGAAAACGGAGGGGATGACCTGTGGATAGGAGTGAAAGGCTAATCAAACTCGGAGATATCTCGTTCTCCCCGAAATAGCTTTAGGGCTAGCCTCGATCGTTTAATACCGGTGGTAGAGCACTGGATCTTCTAGGGGGCTTCACCGCCTACCGAAAAGAACCAAACTCCGAATGCCGGTATTCCAGAGATCGGGAGTCAGAATATGTGGGCTAAGCTGTGTATTCGAAAGGGAAACAGCCCAGACCGCCTGCTAAGGTCCCTAAATCCATGCTAAGTGGCAAAGGATGTGCGTTTGCCTAGACAACCAGGATGTTGGCTTAGAAGCAGCCATGCATTTAAAGAGTGCGTAACAGCTCACTGGTCAAGTGGACATGCGCCGACAATTCACGGGGCTAAGCATGGTACCGAAGCAGCGGACTGAATTATTTCAGTGGTAGGGGAGCTTTCCATACCGGGTCGAAGCCGGAGGGTAACCGACGGTGGACTGTATGGAAGTGAGAATGCTGGCATGAGTAACGAGAGAAGTGCGAGAAACACTTCCGCCGTAAGCCTAAGGGTTCCTGGGCAAGGCTAATCCTCCCAGGGTCAGTCGGGAGCTAAGGCGAGGCCGCGAGGCGTAGCCGATGCACAACAGGTTGATATTCCTGTACCACCAACGAGCGTTACCACCGATGGGGTGACGGAGAAGGGTAGCTGGGCGGGGTTCTGGACGTCCCCGTGAAAGCGCGTAGGGCGGCGCGTAGGAAAATCCGCGCGCCACGAAGCCTGAGACGTTAGACGAAGCAATTGAGTGAAGTCAGTGAGCCCATGCTTCCAAGAAAAACCTCTAGGGAGCTACGTTGGTGCCCGTACCAAAACCGACACAGGTAGGCGGGTAGAACATACCAAGGCGATCGGGAGAACTATGGTTAAGGAACTCGGCATATTGACTCCGTAACTTCGGGAGAAGGAGTGCCCCTGACGGTGAAGGACCCCGCGTCCGGAGCTATCGGGGGTCGCAGTGAAACGGCCCAAGCGACTGTTTATCAAAAACACAGGACTCTGCTAAGTCGTAAGACGACGTATAGGGTCTGACGCCTGCCCGGTGCTGGAAGGTTACGTGGATGGGTTAGCGCAAGCGAAGCTCTGAAACTAAGCCCCAGTAAACGGCGGCCGTAACTATAACGGTCCTAAGGTAGCGAAATTCCTTGTCGGGTAAGTTCCGACCTGCACGAATGGCGTAACGATTTGGGCGCTGTCTCAACCATAGACCCGGTGAAATTGTATTATTCGTGAAGATGCGAATTACCTGCGGAAGGACGGAAAGACCCCGTGAACCTTTACTGCAGCTTGACATTGGTTGTTGGTTCGGTGTGTAGAGGATAGGTGGGAGACTTCGAAGCAGGGACGCCAGTTCCTGTGGAGTCGCCCTTGGAATACCACCCTCATCGTATCGGCAACCTAACGTGCGACCGTGATCCGGCGTGCGGACCGTGTCAGGTGGGTAGTTTGACTGGGGCGGTCGCCTCCTAAAATGTAACGGAGGCGTACGTAAGGTCTGCTCAGAACGGTTGGCAATCGTTCGTAGAGTATAAGAGTATAAGCAGGCTTGACTGCGAGACCTACAAGTCGAGCAGAGAGGAAACTCGGTTCTAGTGATCCGGCGGCTCAGAGTGGAATGGCCGTCGCTCAACGGATAAAAGGTACTCCGGGGATAACAGGCTGATCTTGCCCAAGAGTCCACATCGACGGCAAGGTTTGGCACCTCGATGTCGGCTCATCGCATCCTGGGGCTGAAGTTGGTCCCAAGGGTATGGCTGTTCGCCATTTAAAGCGGTACGCGAGCTGGGTTCAGAACGTCGTGAGACAGTTCGGTCCCTATCCTCCGTAGGCGTAAGAGAATTGAGAAGGGCTGCCCCTAGTACGAGAGGACCGGGGTGGACGAACCTCTGGTGTAGCAGTTGTCGACCAACGGCATAGCTGCTTAGCTACGTTCGGAACGGATAACCGCTGAAAGCATCTAAGTGGGAAGCCGGCTTCAAGATGAGTTCTCTTTTCGGTAAGACCCCTCGTAGACTACGAGGTCGATAGGCCGCAGCTGCAAGCGCTGCGAGGCGTTCAGGCGAGCGGTACTAATCGGTCGAGCTCTTTATCTTACCACTTTCACATCTTCGCGACGTGCGGACGAACGCTATGCAACCTTCAGGGTTGCGCGGGACTTGAGAACCGAATAGGTCTCGTGGAATACCTTCTACGAGCGCGACCATGGAGGCAGGGATCACCCGATCCCATTCCGAACTCGGCAGTTAAGCCTGCCATCGCCGAAAGTACTGCGGTGTAGTCCGTGGGAGGATAGGACGTCGTGCTCGTAGAGGGTATTTTTCTTTTTCGGCCCGCGGCCCCGCGGGCGCGGGCCCGCCTCGGCGGGCCCTTCGCGTATTTCGGCGGGTTTGTCAAACACGCCGCATAGCAGGCCCGCCGCCCGCCGCTTCTGCCGTGTTGATTCTGCGCGACGGACATGCTCGGTGCTGGCCAAACGGTATAATGAAAGCGAACATTCTGGCATACCCGTTGGCGTGCCCGGTAGACCTCGGGCCTGTACGTTCGATTCCGACAGACCCGGGCGGTAGATGGAGGCATCACGTGAGCGAAAAATCATTGGACGCAAAGAAGCTGGCCGAACAGGCAAGCGTGGACGACGTGGCACTCGGCGGTTTGGTCGACAACCTTTCGGGAGCCTCTCGCAGAGCACGGCAGCTTGCGGCGTCATCGCTTGCGATCGTTGCCAAGGAATCCCCCGAAAAGCTCGTCGATCACGCGGGAGCCCTCGTCGACGCCCTCAATCGCCCGGAGGCTCAAACGCGCTGGGAGTGCCTCGACGTTCTCACCGCGCTCGTCGATCGCGATACCCGCGCATGCGACAAGGCGGTCGGCGGCGCCGAGACGGCGCTGTTCGATGAGGACAGCGGTCCGGTGCGCCTCGCGGCGATGAGGTTTCTGTGCGCTCTCGGCGCTACGACCGAGAACCGCTCCGAGAAGGTATGGCCTTTGGTTGACGAGGCCATCCAGTGCTATCATGGCGATCTCGAGTTTCAGGACATGCTCGCCGCGGTCGTCGACTTCTCCGCCGGCAAGCTCAGCTCGGACGTGAAAAGCGATTTGGCCGAGCGCATGAAGTTCGATGCCGAGAACGGCCGGGGCGCCCTCAAGCGCCGGGCCTCTCAAATCATCGAGAACGTATCGTAGCTACTGAATCGAAACTTTGAAGATGCCGTTCGCGGCATCTTCTCGTATGGCTCATATCCGAGGAGGATCGCAGCAATGGCACAGCATACGGTCGCGCTCATTCCGGGCGACGGCATCGGTTTGGAAACGTCGACGGCGATGCGGCGCGTCGTCGAAGCGAGCGGCGCCGATATCGAGTGGGAGGTCGTCGAGGCGGGTGCCCATACGATCGACGAGTGCGGAACGCCGTTGCCCGAATCGACGATCGAGGCCGTTCGGCGAAACAAGGTCGCCATCAAGGGCCCGGTGTCTACGCCTGTGGGCAAGGGGTTCAGAAGCGTGAACGTGGCGCTCAGGCAGAGACTCGATCTGTACGCGTGCCTGCGCCCCGTGCTCTCGCTGCCGGGCGCGGGCGGGCGCTACGAGGGCGTTGACCTGGTGATCGTGCGCGAGAACTCCGAAGATCTTTACGCGGGCATCGAATTCGAGGAGGGAAGCGCGGAAACGGCCGAGCTGATCTCGTTCTGCGAACGCGCGGGGGCGGGCGCGATCCGCCCTGATTCGGGCATATCCATCAAGCCGGTTTCGGTGACGGCAACGCGCAATATCGTACGCTACGCTTTCGATTACGCGGTCAAGCACGGTCGCTCGAAGGTGACCGCCGTGCATAAGGCCAACATCATGAAGCACACCGACGGTTTATTCCTCCGCGTGGCGCGCGAGGTTGCCGAGGAGTATGCGGGCCGCATCGGTTTCGAAGACAGGATCATCGATGCGTTCTGCATGAACATGGTCATCGATCCCACGCAGTTCGACGTGGTCGTTTTTCCGAACCTCTACGGCGACATTGCGAGCGATCTCGGAGCCGGTTTGGTGGGCGGGCTGGGCATTGCGCCCGGCGCGAACATCGGCTCGGAGTGCGCGGTATTCGAGGCCGTGCACGGCTCGGCCCCCGACATCGCGGGCAAGAACATCGCAAATCCCACGGCGGAGATACTTTCGGCCGCCATGATGCTCGACCACCTCGGCGAACCTGCATGCGCCGCCCGCATCCGCGATGCCGTGCGTGCCGTATACGGTGCCGGGAGGGTGCTCACGGCTGACATTCGGCGAACGACCGGATCCACGCGTGCGGCAGCGGGTTGCAGCGAGTTCGCCGACGCGCTGATCGCGGAGATGACCGCATAGCCGATCGCGCATGCCTCACGGCATGCGTCGACATAGCAAAACCATGCACAGTTGAGACGAGAGGGGATACTAACCTATGACGCAAGACCAGTCCACCCGCACCGCCGAGCTTGCTGTCGGCGACGAGACGTACACCTACTATCCGGTGGCTCCGATCGCCGATGCGGAAAAGCTGCCGTTCTCTTTGACGGTCCTGCTTGAAAACGTCCTGAGATGCTCGGAGACCGACGAAGAGGCGCTTGATGCGGCTGCGCGGATCGTTGAGGCGGGCCTTGCGGGCGAGGTAGGAGAAGAGCTCTCGTACAGTCCCGCCCGCGTGCTCCTGCAGGATTTCACCGGCGTTCCGGTGTTCGTCGACTTCGCGGTTATGCGCGAGGCCATGGCCGCGCTCGGCGGCGACCCCGTAAAGGTCAACCCGCAGATACCCTGCGATCTGGTGATCGACCATTCGGTGATCGCAGACGAAGCGGGGTGCGCTTCCGCTCTCGAGAAGAACATGGAGCTCGAATTCGAGCGCAACGGCGAGCGCTACACCTTCCTCAAGTGGGCGCAGAGCTCGTTTCAGAACGTGCGCATCGTGCCCCCGGGGCGAGGCATCTGCCACCAGATCAACGTCGAGGAGTTTTCCCGGGTTGCGATGGTCCGCGAGGAAGCCGGGGGAAAAACCGTCTACTTCGACACGGTCGTCGGAACCGATAGCCATACGACTACGGCAAACGGCATCGGGGTCTTGAGCTGGGGCGTGGGGGGTATCGAAGCCGAAGCCGCAGCGCTCGGACAGCCCATCACCACGCTCGTGCCCCGCGTGGTGGGCGTCGAACTTACGGGCGCTCTATCCGAGGGGGTTTCCGCAATGGACCTTGCGCTCGTGTTCGCGAATATGCTGCGCGCACGCGGCGTTGTGGGGGCTTTCGTCGAGTGCTTCGGCCCGGGCCTCGAGAGCCTCACGGCCACGCAGCGCGCCTGCGTGGCGAACATGACGCCCGAATACGGATGCACTTGCACGCTGTTTCCCGTCGATCAGCAGACGCTCGACTACCTGCGCGTGACCGGCCGCAGCGCCGAGCAGATCGCGCTCATCGAGGCGTACGCCAAGGCGCAGGGGTTCTGGAACGATCCCGCTGCCGAACCGCGCGTATACGCCGAGGTGATCGAGCTCGATCTGTCCACCGTAAAGCGCAATCTTGCCGGCCCCTCGCGACCTCACGACCTCATCGTTGCCGCCGACGCGCAAGAGGCGTTTCGCTCGGTGTGCGCCGACCGCGGCCTCTCGCTCGACAAGAGGATTGCCGTCGAGGTGCGCGGCGAGCGGTGCGAGATCACCCATGGAGCCCTTGCCATCGCTGCGGTGACGAGCTGCACGACGGCAACCGATCCTGCCATGATGATCGCCTCGGGCCTCGTTGCGAAACGCGCGGCCGAAGCGGGCCTTTCTGCGAAGCCCTGGGTCAAGTGCGTGTTCGCTCCCGGTAGCAGGGCGACGGAGCTTTTGCTCGAGCGTGCGGGGCTTGTTGGGGGCCTGCAGAAGCTCGGCTTCTACAACTGCGGATTCGGATGCATGAGCTGCATCGGCAACTCGGGCCCCATCCTGCCCGCGATGCACGATGCGGCAGGCGAGGTCGAGCTTGCGAGCGTGCTGTCGGGCAACCGCAACTTCGAGGGCCGCATTTCGCCCGACGTCTCCCAAAACTACTTGGCTTCTCCCGCGATGGTCATCGCGTATTCGCTCGTCGGCACGATGGACTTCGACTTCGCAAACGAGCCGATCGGCGTGGGATCCGACGGCGAAGCGGTGTTTCTGGCCGATATCTGGCCGAGCGACGAAGAGATCGCCCGCGCTCTCGCAGAGCACGTGACCGCCGATCTTTACGAACAGGGACGCGAGGGGCTCATGGACGGCGATGCACGCTGGCAGGCCATCTCGGTCGATCCGAGTGCAACGTTTGCCTGGGACGAGAAGTCGACCTACGTTCGCCGCGCCCCGTATTTCGACGGTATGGCCGTGGAGCCTCGTGCCGTGGAGCCCATCGACGGCGCCCGCGTGCTCGTGAACCTCGGCGATTTCATCACGACCGACCATATCAGCCCCGCAGGGTCGATAGCGCTCGATTCGCCTGCGGCAGCCTACCTGCGCGAGCGGGGTGTTTCCGAAAGCTTCTTCAACACCTACGGTGCTCGTCGCGGTAACCACGAGGTCATGATGCGCGGCACGTTCGCCAACGTGAAGTTGCAAAACAAGCTTGCCGAAGGCAGGAAGGGCTGTTGGACGCTCAACCAGCTGAGCGGCGAGTTCACGAGCGTGTTCGATGCGGCTATGGATTACGGCAGCTCCGAGATCCCGCTCGTGGTATTCGCCGGCAAGATGTACGGAAGCGGCTCCTCGCGCGACTGGGCGGCCAAGGGCCCGATGCTGCTCGGCGTTCGGGCGGCGTTTGCGGAAAGCTTCGAGCGCATCCACCGTTCGAACCTCGTCGGCATGGGGATCCTGCCCCTGCAATTCCTCGAGGGCGAAAGCGCCGAATCGCTCGGTCTCGACGGCACCGAAACCGTTACCATCGGCGCCATCGACTTTTCGAGCGGTCTGCCCGATCCGGGCGTCGTGTCGGTGACGGCCGTAAAGGCCGATGGGAGCACGGTCGGTTTCGAGGCGATCGTGCGCGTCGATACGCCGACGGAGGGGCGCTACTTCGCCCACGGGGGCATCCTGCAATACGTGCTCCGCAACCTGGCAGAATAGGGCTCGGCCGCGTACGCGTCGGCGGACGCGCTGCGGAAAGGCGTCCGCCGTTCAGGTCGCTCTGCAGAAGGTGCCGCCACCGAGCCGCTTTGCGCGGCATGCGTATCACCATTCGGTAAACTTCTCGGGCCTTCCCTGCGCGGAAGGCCCTTTACGGTACAATACTAAGAACGTGTAAGCGATTTGCATTGCATTGTGCTTTAAGAAGGGAAGTTATTCGTGAAACAGACATCAGGTATAGATGCCTTGTTGGAAGCCCTGCGCCAATCGGGTGTGGACGTGGGAAGCGGGGGCAATCCGTTCTCGGGGAATTCCTCCGGCGACGGCGGCTCGGATGGGGAGTCGTCAGGCGGGGGAAACAAGCCGCCGCGGGTCGAGGTCTCGTTCGGGGACAAGATGGCAACGTGGGGCAAGAAGGCGATCATCATCGCGATCATTGCCATCGTCGTCATCGCAGCAGTGGCGTACTGGTGGTTCCATCCGCCCATCAACATCCATTCGACCGATACGTGGATGTTCGTAGCCATATTCATCCTGCTTCCGCTGTTCTTGTTCTTCTGGATGCGCTCGATGGCGTACAAGAAGGGCACCGGCAAATACGAGTACAACGAGAAGAAGGCGAAAACCTTCAAGATCGTTTCGTACCTTCCCGTGCTCGTGGTGCTTGTCGGCGTGATCGGCGCGGTCGCCTCGCTTTCGTTCTTCCCCGGCAATGCCGAGAAGTACGCGAGCATCCTCAAGACCACCGACGACGTGTTCGCCGAAGACATCAAGGAAGTCGACTACAACCAGATCCCGGTCATCGACCGCGATTCGGCGGTGCTTCTCGGCAACCGCACCATGGGCTCGATCCCCGAGTACGTGAGCCAGTTCGAGATATCGCCGCTCTACAGCCAGATCAACTACCAGGGTAGCCCCGTGCGCGTGAGTCCGCTCGGCTACGCCGACCTGTTCAAGTGGCTCGCAAACCGTGAACAGGGCATCCCCGCCTACGCGCTCGTCAACATGACGACGCAGGATGCCGAGATCGTGCGTCTGGGCGATAACCCGATCCGCTATTCTCAGTCGGAGCCGCTCGCGCGCAACATCGATCGT
This sequence comes from Raoultibacter timonensis, assembly GCF_022845715.1. Lineage (NCBI taxonomy): Bacteria > Bacillati > Actinomycetota > Coriobacteriia > Eggerthellales > Eggerthellaceae > Raoultibacter > Raoultibacter timonensis. The sequence continues at coordinate 3,011,074 of NZ_AP025564.1, read as the reverse complement.
CACGTGCAGCTCAAGTACCCGTTCTACATGTTCGATCAATTTGCTTTCGAGATCGACGACGACGGCAAGCCGTGGTGGATCTGCCCGGTGCAGGATCGTACGATCGGACTCTTCGGCGGAAAGACCATCCAGCGCGTCGTTATGTGCGATGCCACCACGGGCGAATGCACCGACCTCTCGGTCGATGAGGTTCCGCAGTGGGTCGACCGCGTGTACCCTGCCGACCTCTTGGTCGAGCAGTACAACTGGTACGGCGCGTACAAGGACGGCTGGATCAACTCGTGGCTCGGCCAGCAGGGCGTTGTGCAGACCACGCCGGGCACCAACGGCCAGCTTGGTTACAACTACATCGCCAAAGACGATGACGTATGGGTGTACTCCGGTGTAACCTCGGCGACCGCCGACAACTCGATCGTCGGTTTCGTGCTGGTGAACCAGCGTACTGCGGAATCGCACTTCTACGAAGTGGCCGGCGCTACGGAAGATTCGGCGATGCGCTCGGCCGAGGGCCAGGTTCAGCATCTCGGCTACAACGCGACGTTCCCGTTGCTCATCAACATCAGCGGCCAGCCCACGTACTTCATGGCGCTCAAGGACAACGCCGGTCTCGTGAAGATGTTCGCGATGCTCGATATCCAGCGCTATCAAAACGTTGCAGTCGGCAATACGGTCGAAGAGACGCAACAGGCCTACAAGACGCTCTTGGCCACCAACGGCGTGGAGCTTTCGGACGAGGGCGATACGAGCATCGTTACGGAAACGAGCGGTACGATCGAGCGCATCGTGACGGCGGTTGTCGACGGCAACTCGCACTTCTACGTGAAACTCGTGGACGATACGAACCTCTACGACTTTGCGCTGCCGCGCCTCATGGGAATCGTGGCGTACGCCGAGGGCGACGAGATCACGTTCAACTACCTCGATTCGGACGGCGTGTGCGTGGCCGAGGAGATCATCGGGGAGCGGGTGTCTTCGGAGGCTGCTGCGGCGGCTGCGAAGGCGGCTAACTCCTCGTCGTCGGACGAGGAGGCGCAAGGTGCCGCCGGAGCGGCCGGCGACGCGGGTGCCGCTGCGGGCGCAGACGGTGCCGCCGCGGGAACGGCGGCGTAAGGCCGGACGAGGCTTCTTCGTGAAACCGCTTGACATCGTTCGAGAAGCGGCTAGTATATAACGATGCGTTTTTAAAACGCATGGAATGAAAGATTGTTCCGCTGCCCAAGACAGCAGGTACCGAAAGGTTTAATCGCGAAAGCGGCCCGCCGAGGTGGTCTGTAAATATGAGTTTTACGACCCCTGCTGTCATTGTGCACCAGGGGTCGTTTCTTTTGCATGAAAGCTCAAGATTCACCCACGATGAGGGACGGAACGCGAGTTTGCATGGAAAAGGAGGTGTAATTAATGCCCAACGTACATAACGTCGAAACGCTCGCCCTGATCAAGGAAGAGCTCAAGGATGTCAACGCCATGTGGGTCGTCGATTATCGCGGCTTGACGGTGAAGCAGATCCAGGAGTTGCGCGGCAACGTGCGCGAGGCGGGTGCAAGCATGAAGGTGTACAAGAACACGCTCATGCATCTCGCCCTAGACGAGCTCGAGCTTCCCAACATGGACGAGATTCTGGAAGGCCCTTCGGCCTTCGTGTTCGCCGGCGAGGATCCCGTTGCTTCTGCGAAGGCCCTGAAGGATTTCGCGAAGGCGAACAAGGTTCTCGAGATCAAGGGCGGCATGATGGACGGTAAGTTCGTCGATGCGGCGCAGGTCGAAGCTATTGCTTCTCTGCCGTCTCGCGAGGGTCTTATCGCTATGCTGCTCGGCACGATCAGCAACCCGCTGGTCCAGACGGTTCGCGTGCTCAACGCTCCGATGGAGGCGTTCGCTCGCTGCGTCAACCAGATTGCAGAGCAGAAACCTGCAGCTTAAGCGCTGTATTGAAGCCGGCAGCGTGAAACGAGGCCGGCGTTTGAAAACGAAAACGTGTATCCGCCTATGCTGCGGATAAAAGAAAAAAAGGAGAACCATCATGGCTGTGACCCGTGAAGAGATCGTCGAGGCATTGAAGGAAATGCCCGCCCTGGAGCTGTCCGAACTCGTGAAGGAACTCGAAGAGGTCTTCGGCGTTTCCGCTGCCGCTCCGGTTGCCGTTGCTGCCGCCCCTGCCGCAGGCGACGGTGCTGCCGCTGCTGAGGAGAAGACCGACTTCGACGTTGTGCTCGAGGGCTTCGGTGACAACAAGATCGCCGTTATCAAGGTCGTCCGTGAGATCACCGGCCTCGGCCTCAAAGAGGCCAAGGAGCTCGTCGAGAGCGCTCCGAAGCCGATCCAGGAGGGCGTTGCCAAGGACAAGGCCGAAGAGCTCAAGAAGCAGCTCGAGGATGCCGGCGCTGCCGTTACCCTCAAGTAACGAAGCCGTGCGCCTCGCCGCAGCGCCGATGCTGCGGTAAAACGCTTGGTGTTGCCGGTTCTTCATGAACCTAACACCTTGGAAACGAAACCAACGGGGGGAGCCTTGCGCTCCCCCCGTTGTGTATAGTGTGTTCCAATTTCATGGTAGAAAGGACACTCATGCAAGCTGGTTACTTCAAAACCGCATGGAGCGACGTCAAGAATTCGGGGGGATGGTTCGGCAAGATCCTGCTGCTTTCCCTTGTCGCCTTCATTCCCGTCTTCGGTGCCATCGCTATCGCAGGATACCTGTACGGATGGGCTCGCGATATCGCATGGGGCATCCACGGCCCCATGCCCAAGCGCATCTTCGGCAACGAGGACGGCAAGCTGTACAGCCGAGGCTTCTTCGTATTGGTAATAGGCTTCGTCTTTGCATTGCTTCCGTGGGCCATCGAGCTTGTTTGGGCCTTCGTGATGGGCTTCGGCTCGCTGACGTTCGGCTACAGCTACGGCGGCTACAGCGGCGGAACGTTTCTGTTCGGCGGTCTCATGACGCTGGTGTTTACGGCGCTGACGGTGGCAACCGCCTTTGCGGCCATGCTGTTCCAGTGGGTCGGTTCGATGCGCATGAGCATCTACGGGAGGCTTTCCGCCGGGTTCCAATTCAGCAAGATGTGGGCGATGATCCGCCATGACTTCGGCGGCCTCATGCGCATCTTCGGCATGTGCATCCTTCTGTCCGTCATCGTGTCGGTCGTCATCTCCGTGTTGTTCACGATCGTGATATTTGTTACGGTGCTCATCGGCATCGCCGCAACGGGCGGCAACTTGAGGGCCGATCATTTCGATGGAACCGTCATCGGCTGGATCATCGCGTTCGGCGGCCTGGCAATCGTAGGCTCGCTTCTCGTGGGCTATATAACGATAGCCGCGAGCATGTTCATCGCTACGCTCGTGGTTCGCGCCCTCGGTTACTGGACGCGTCAGTTCGATGTGCCGGCTTGGCGCGGACAGGACGATCCGATGCCCTTCGAGCTGCACGCGGCCGCGGCGCGTCAGGCTCAGCCGCCCTACCAGCACCCTGGGCAGCCCATGGGGTCTCAAGGGTACGGCCAGCCGTACCCGCCCCAAGGCCAGTCTGCCGGCATGTACGGCCAGCCCGTTGGACAGTGCGGTCAGGCTCCGCAGCAGCACGGCTACGGCCGACCCGACGCCTGCCCCTATCCTCAAGGTTCCCCGTCTGCTTCGAGCGGATTCGCGCCTGCGCCGGGGCAGGGCGGTGCCACGCCCGCCAGCCCTGATAAACCGGAAGGATCCGACTTTTCGCAGTAGCGCGCCTACCGATATTCGAGCTTTGCACCCAACGAGCGGCCCTGGTTCCCGGGGCCGCTCTTTTCCGTTCGCGGACGATTATTCGCCAGTCGTAGGCAAAAAATCCCGTTGTTCGTTGACCTTGTAATCGTTGCAACCCCCATGATGGCCTCACAGACAATCCGATACGAAATTTTGTAAGAGACGAAAAGGAAGCCCGAATGTAAGGAAGCAAAGGAGGCACGTCATGAAAGCGACGAAACAAGAGATGGATCTGCGGAAACCCCAGATGATTACGGAAAAGCTCGATGTGGCCGCACTCAACGCCCAGCGGCAGACGATGGCGGCGCCTATCAGCGAGCTTCACGGCGATATGCTCTGGTCGGTCGTCAAGAAGCTCCGCGAGCCCGAGCTGATCGCCTTCATCGCCGACCCCGATGTTACTCGCGCCTCCAAGATTTCGACCATTGCGAAGCTCAACGATGTCGATCTTCTGATCGCCCTGGCGGCGGCCGACGTTGAGATTTTCGCCCGAAGGGACGCCCTTCTGCGCATCGACGAACTCTGCGACAGCACGCCGCTTCCGCAAGCCGATGTCGAGCGTCTCGCTCCCTGCCTCGAGTTCAAAGAGCTCATTGCCTATGCAGTCGTGCTCATGGATATGTCCGACTACGATTGGTGCGCTCACTGCGGCGAGCATACCGTCGACGCGCTGTGCGCCGCGATGTACGAATGCCAGAGCATGCACGAATCGGTGCTCTTGGAGGATACGTTCGCCCATCTGAGCCATGCGCGCCCGGACCTCAACAAGAGCCTGCGTGCCTGCAGCCCCGACAAGTTCCTCACGGAAGATACGTACGCGCCGACGACGCCGACCGTCATGTATCTGGACCGCTACCCCGTAGACAACGTTGCATAGCCGAATCTGAAGACGAGAGCAGAAGGGACCCCCTCATGAAAAAGAACACGCGTACCGCATTCATCAGACATATGCTCGAAAACGAGCGATCCATCGAACCGTCTCCGGAGTTCAGCTATAAGGCGCTCATCAAGAGCCGGCAGGATTACGACGAGATGTACCATCGCTCGATCGAAGAGCCCGAAGCGTTCTGGGCGCAGATGGCCGAAACCCATATCGACTGGTTCAAGCCATGGGATGCCGTCGAGGAATTCGACTTCGAATCCGACAACCCTTACGTCAGGTACTTCCGCGGCGGCGAGCTCAACGTGTCCTATAACTGCCTCGATCGCCATCTTGACGGGCCGCGCAGGAACAAGGCCGCCCTCATCTGGCAGGGCGAACCGAACGAAGAGGTCGACGTCTACACGTATCAGCGTCTCCATCGCGAAGTGTGCAAGGCGGCGAACATGCTCAAGCGTCTGGGTGTGAAGAGGGGCGACCGCGTGGTGCTCTACCTCCCGATGGTTCCGCAGCTCGCCATCAGCATGCTCGCCTGCGCCCGTATCGGCGCGATCCACTGCGTCGTGTTCAGCGGCCTTTCGGCGGAGGCTCTCAAAGACCGTATCGTGGATTCGGGCGCAAAGGTCGTCATTACCTCGAATTACGGCTACCGTTCGGGCAAGATCCTCCACCTCAAGGACATCTGCGACAAGGCGCTCGATATGAGCCCCGGGGTCGAGGCGTGCGTCGTCGTCCGCCGCATCGAGAAGCGCACCGATATGAAGGTGGACCGCGACGTATGGTGGGACGATCAGATGGCGGCGGAATCACCGCATTGCGAGCCCGAGAACATGGAGTCGAACGATCCCCTGTTCATCCTCTACACGAGCGGTTCGACCGCCAAGCCCAAGGGCATTCTCCACGGCACCGGCGGCTATCTGCTGTATGCGACGCTTACGATGAAGTACGTGTTCGATCTCAAGGAAACCGACATCTACTGGTGCACCGCCGACGCAGGCTGGATTACCGGGCACTCCTATTTGGTGTACGGGCCTCTGTCCAACGGTGCAACGTCGCTCATGTTCGAGGGCGTTCCGAACTACCCGAAGCCGGACCGCTACTGGGATGTTGTCGAGAAGTTCGGCGTGAACATCCTCTACACCGCACCGACTGCGGTTCGCTCGATGATGAAAGACGGCGAACAGTGGGTGAACAACCACGACATCAGCACCCTGCGCCTGCTCGGTTCGGTAGGGGAGCCCATCACCTCGAAGGCGTGGCTGTGGTATTACTCGGCCGTCGGCCAGGGGCGCTGCCCCATTGCCGATACGTGGTGGCAGACCGAGACGGGCGGCGTCATGATCACGACGATCCCCGGCGCTGTCGATATGAAGCCCGGCTCTGCCGCCCTGCCGTTCTTCGGCATCTCCCCGCGGGTGATCGGCTCGGATGGCGACGATACAGCGCCCAACGAAGGTGGGAGCCTCGTGATATCGAGGCCGTGGCCCGGCATGATGCTCGGTGTATACAACAACCCCGAAGCCTTCAAGAACGTGTACTTCCCGATGCCCGGATTCTATCTGACGGGTGACGGCGCCTACCGCGACGAGGACGGCTACTTCTGGATCACGGGCCGCATCGACGACGTCATGAACGTTTCGGGTCACCGTATCGGCACCGCCGAAGTCGAAAGCGCACTCGTGTCGGTACTGCAGGTTGCCGAGGCGGCGGTTGTGGGCTATCCGCATCCGGTCAAGGGCGAGGGCATCTACGCGTATGTGACGGTCAAAGAGGGCACGGTTATCAACGACGACCTGCGCGCCGAGCTGTGCAACCACGTGAGGGCGAACATCGGACCCATCGCGACCCCCGATGTGATCCATTTCGCAAGCGCGCTGCCCAAGACCAGAAGCGGCAAGATCATGCGGCGCATCCTGCGCAAGATCGCCGCTCAGGACACCGAGAACCTGTGCGACATCTCGACGCTTTCCGAACCGTCGGTGGTCAACGACCTGATTCAAGAAACCAAGCGCATGAGCGCTTAGGCGCAAGCCGACGCGCACTGTTCATCGATACCGCCCGCGGCATGCGAAACGCTGTCGCGGGCGGTAGCCGTTTTCGGGAGGATTACCGAAAACGGACCGGCGGTTGGAAAAGCACGGAGCCCCGCATGCGATCGCTAGCATGCGGGGCTTCGTATGGTTGGCGGCGTTTAGGCGTTCACCAGCACCGAAATGTGAATCAGGTAATCCTCGGAGGAATCCGACATGAGATACGAGCTCATGTCGAGCTCGTAGATCGGTCCGAGCATGTCGAAACCCTCTTTCTTGACATAGCGGAAAAGCTTCTCGTAGGATCGCTCGACCGTGCTCGTGCCCCCTTGGTGCAAGATGACCGCATAGTTGCCCCGCGGCTTGCATTCGAGGCGATTGCCGAGGTGCATGCGGTTTTCCGGAGGCGAGACCCAGGTGATGAGCTTGGTGTAGTAGTATTCTTCGGGTTTGCTCGGATCGGGGATGTCGATGACGCGTCCGAGGGGGAATTTGGATACGCCGGCTGCCGAGCGGCAGAAATCGGAATGCTCGCTCATCGCTTTAGCGAAGGATTGCTGGGTTCGCTCGCGTTCGACCTCGGTTGTGATGAACCAGATCTCGTCCCAGTAGGACAGACGCGGCTTGTCTTTGGGGAAGAGAAGCGCTCTCTGGGTGATGTAGCGCATCTTCTCCATCATGCCTATGCGGGCATCGATGATGTCGCGCTGCCGTTCCATCTTCTGGATGCTCTCCTGAGCATTTTCGAGGAACAGCTCGGTCGATCGATTGTCGAGGTATTCCTTGATCTCCTTCATGGACATGCCGGTGTCGAGGAAGAAGCGGATGACGTCGAACATGTAGAGCTGCTTGAGCGAATAGTACCGGTATCCGTTTTCGCGCACTTCTTTCGGCTTGAGGAGGCCGATCTTGTCGTAGTGGATGAGCAGTTCTCTGCTGACGTTGCACATCTGAGCGAACTCCCCTGAGGAGAGCAGCAGCGAATCGTGCATTAGACCCCCTTTCGCAGTCGAGCGCTCGGCAGCCTGGCTAGGCGTTATCGGCTATCGTTGCCGCTGCGGTCGACTGTCGCCCGAAAAGCGGAACGCGGATCTGCCGGTTGGTGCGCTCGACGGTTGACCCGTGTATCGATACTACCGTAAGCTTGCAATGTCTTACCTGATAAAACGGGAAACGATGCGAAACGGCCTGCCAACGTGCTTTCGGCAGGCCGTTTCGCATCGGTGAGAGGCTTCGGCTATTCTCCGTATACATCCTCGCGGGTGAAGTATCCGCTGTCGATGAGGATCTTATCGAGGTTTTCTTTCGTGACGAGTTTCCCGGTGATGAGGTTTGCGGTGATGCCGTTTTCGGTTCCGTTATCGAAATCGGCGTTCGCGTTGACGGCCTCGCCCCGTGCGAGGTGGCATGCCTCGTCGACCGCTGTGGTGGCGAGTTCCTCGAGGTCCATGTACACCGTGACGCTCTGCTTTCCGTCGACGACGCGCTTTGCGGCATCGAGTTCGGCGTCCATGCCCGTGATGATTACCGGGTCGGTGATGCCGAGCTCGTCGAGCGCTTCGCGGCAGGCTCCCGCGATCTTATCATTCGGGGCAAGAATCGCATCGACCGAATTGCCGTTGGCGGACACTGCGTCGTATACAAGCTGCTTGGCCGCGTCCGGCGACCAGCCGGGTACGCTTGTTTCGAGGATGACGTTGATGTCGCTTCTTATGGGATCGATGTAGCGAAGTGCTCCCTCGTTGAGCAGCTCCGCGTTGTAGTCGCCCGGATCGCCGCTGAGGATGATGTAATCGCCCTCGTCTACGAGCTCGGTGAGGTACTGGCCGAGCGTCTGGCCGATGCGGCCGCTGTCGTAGCCGACGAACAGATCGACGTCCTCGTTGGTGATGGCGCGGGCGTAGTCGACGACGGGGACGTTGTGCTGTTTCGCGTAAGCGAGTATGTCCTGCACGTTGTTGACGTCGCGGGGCGTGAGAATGAGCACGTCGATGCCGCCGTCGATCATCTCGATGCAGTCTTCGGTCTGCGTTTTCGGCTCGTCGGTCTTGTTGAGGCGTACCTCGATCTCGACGTCGAGTTCCGCAGCCCGGTTCTCCATGTACTGCTGCTCGCTCACCCAGCGCGAAGCATCGCCGACGCCGAACGAGACGCCTATCTTCACCGGATCGCCGTTCTGCGCCTTGTCGGGCGAGGGCGCTTGGCTTTCCGTGCTGCATCCTGCGCCTACGAGCAGTATCGGGATGGCAAGCGCTGCGGCGAGGATGCCGCGCAAGATCGTTCGTGTCATAGCGTTCCTTTTCTCAAGATGGGTTCGAATTCGTCTTCGCTCATGGGGCGAGCGTAGAAGTACCCTTGGGCGACGAAGCATCCGTTGCGCTTCATGAGGTCGACGTTGTCGGCGGTTTCGACGCCTTCGACCACGACGTCGATATCGAGGTTTTGAGCCATCTGGGCGACGGAGGCGAAGATGACCGCCAGACGGTCGCTGTCTTCGGTGTTGCGCAGGAAGCCCTGGTCGATTTTCAGCACGTCGATCGGGATGTCCTTGAGCATGTTCAGGGAGGAATACCCCGAGCCGAAATCGTCCATCGCGACACAGAGCCCCTTTTCGTGGACGCTTTCGACAAACGATGCGATGGCTTCCTGGCTATCGAACATGGCGCTCTCCGTTAACTCCATTTCGATGAGGCGGGCGGGGACGCCGTATCGCCGGATCGTATCGGCCACGCGATCGATGAAACCATCGTCGAGCAGGTGCAGGCGAGAGAAGTTGACCGAAACGGGAACGCATTCGATGCCGTCGTCGAGGTTTTTCTTCAGGAACCGAAGAACCTTTTCGAGCACGGCCATATCGAGCTCGATGACCAAGCCGGTTTTCTCGCACATGGAAATGAATTCGAGCGGCGGGACGAGCGACCCGTCCTCTTTGCGCCACCTGACGAGCGCCTCCGCTCCGACGAGCGAGTTGGTTTCGACGTTGACCTTGGGCTGGTAGAAAGCCACGAACTCGTTTTGCTCGAGTGCGCGCTCGACGGCCCGCTTCATCTGCTCGTTGCGCGCAAGCCGTTCGTCGTGTTCTCGCGAGTAGTGCTCTATGCGCCGATGCAGGGTGCTTTTGGCACCGAGCGCGGCCGTACTCGCCTTGTCCGCCATGAGGTTTACGGTTTCGGGTGGATCGGGAACGTCGTAGACTCCTGCGGAGACGTATATCGTTGCGTCCTTTTGCGCCGTGGCGCAAGCGAGTATGCCTTCGAGTCTCGCGTCGTCCGCGTCGAAGACCAGGGCGATGAAGTGATCCCCGGATACGCGTGCAAGGGCTTCGCCTGGCTGCAGGTTCTCCTTTACCGCATCATGCATGGTTCTGAGGACGCGGTCGCCGAAATCGAAGCCGTAGTAGCTGTTGATGTACTTGAAGTTATCGATGTCGAACGCCACGAGGGAGCATTGCCTGCCGTCGTTTTTCTCGATGGCTTCTTTGACGTCGAGACCGAAACGGCTGAACGTGCTTCCTCCGGTAACCGGGTCGACGAACGCAACGCGCTCGAGGTTTTTCTGCTGGCGGCGCTTGTACGAAAGGAAGAGGAGCATGCAGATGGCAAAGACCGCAACCACGAGGAACAAGATGACGTAGAACAACTGCACGACAACGGCTGCATTGGGGGAGACGGCGGTGGTTGAAACACTTGTGATGAGATACCAATCGTGGATCGTCTCGATCGGCGTGTAGGCCGAGAAGCGCACCTCGCCGTTCTCCCTCGTTTCCATGAAGCCCGCTGTTCCGTTGCCGATATCGCCTTCAAGCTGTTTTGCAGCGTCTTGGTTCCCCCTCGCGTACAGCGCCCGGTAATAGTTCTCCGTCTCTTGGCTGTAGTCGCCGCCCTGCGAGCTGATGACGATGTACCCGTCGCTGTTGATGATGCTCATCGAGCCCTGGGACGAGAAAAGGGAGAGCGAGCAGATGTCGTACATCTCTTCGGGGGTGTACTGCTTCTGGAGCGTTCCGATGATCTGATCCTGGGAGTATACGGGTACGCTGATGACGAACATCTCGTCGCCGGTGATGCGCGAGATGACGCGCCCCGAGATGTTCGGGGTGCCTTCGAGGGCGAGTTTGAAGTAACCCCGTCCCGAAATGTCGAGCAGCGTACCGTCGGAGAACAATGCGGTGCCGTCGGTGTTCGCAACCGACATGCTCTCGCCGTTCTCGCGACCGCAGTACTCTTCGAAGGAGGCGGTGAGGGGGTCGCTTTCGGCGGTATGGGAACTTGCGATGTCGGCGAGCTGGTTGGCGGCGGTCTCGAGGTTGTTGACCTCGAGACCGATCTTGCTGGTGATCACGTCTTTGTTCTGCGTGACGATTTCGGTGAGGTTGATCTTGGAATCGGAGCTCAGGAGCGTTTGCACGTGCGTCATGAGGGCGACGACGGCGCCGAGCAGAACCGCGGCCAAGGCGATGATCGCGAGACGAGTAGCATGCAGTTTGAGGCGATCCAGTTTCACACTCACTACCTTGAACGGAAAATAAGCAGACGCCGCGGGGTGTGGCGTAATTGGCTTATTTTCCGTCAGGCGATAAGAAAAGACAATGAAATATAACCAATTAAGTTAGGATTTGGATAAACGGTTGAAGTTATTCCTGGTTATTTCTGCGACGAGGCGGTTTTTCGAGCGTGGGCACTCGATTGCTCGAGTGCTTCGGCGGCGGCTTTGAGGGCGTTGCGGTCGGCGTCGTCCATCTTCTCGGGTTTTTTCGCCAGCAACTTGCGCACGGCGGCAGCATCTGCCTTGATCGCTTTCTTCTCCTCTTTGTCGAGCTGCTTGCCGACCGAGTTCAGGGCGCTTTCGGCATCGTTCAGCAAACGCTGGGCGTCTTCGCGAACGACGAACGAATCGCGTCGCGCCTCATCGGCTGCAGCGTAGGTTTCGGCATCGCGGATAGCCTGCTCGATCTCGTCGTCCGACATGCGCTCCGAATCGGTGATGGTGATGGATTGCTCGTTGTTCGTGCCGAGGTCCTTGGCCGACACTTTGAGGATGCCGTTGGCATCGATATCGAACGTCACTTCGATCTGCGGTGTACCGGCAGGTGCGCGTTTGATGCCCTTGAGCTGGAAGTTCCCGATGGTTTTATTATCGGCTGCCATGGGACGCTCGCCCTGGAGCACGTGGACTTCGACCTTGGTCTGAAACGCCGCCGCGGTGGTGAACACCTGGGAATGACGGGCCGGCAGGGTGGTGTTGCGCTCGATGATGCGCGTGGCTACGCCGCCGATCGTTTCGATGGAGAGGCTGAGCGGCGTCACGTCGAGCAGCAGTATCTCGCCGCCGCGCGTAGCGAGCCCCGCCTTTGCGCCCGAAAGCGTATCGCCTTGGATGGCGGCTCCCTGCGCCACGCATTCGTCGGGGTTGATCGACGACGACGGTTCCTTGCCCGTGAGAGAGCGCACGTGCGCCTGTACGGCGGGGATGCGGGTGGAGCCGCCCACGAGCAGCACTTGGCCGAGCTCCGAAGCGGCGATCCCCGCATCGCTCAACGCTTGGTGCACCGGACCTGTCGTGCGCTCGACGAGGTCGCGCGTCATGTTCTCGAACGCGCTGCGCGTGAGCACCGTTTCCATATGGAGCGGACCGGTGCTCCCCTGGGCGAGAAATGGGAGGTTCACCGTTGTCGATTCGATGGAGGAGAGCTCCTTTTTCGCGGTAGCTGCAGCTTCGCGGATGCGTTCGTGCGCGGCGGGGTCGCGGCGCACGTCGACGCCGTGCTCGCGCAGGAACCCGTCGGCGAGGTAATCGACGATGCGTTCGTCGAAATCATCGCCGCCGAGATGGTTGTCGCCCGCCGTGGCGAGCACCTCGATAACCCCGTCGCCGATCTCGATGACCGATACGTCGAACGTACCGCCGCCCAAGTCGTACACCATGACCTTCTGCGCGCCTCCGTTGTCGAGCCCGTAGGCGAGCGCTGCTGCGGTCGGCTCGTTGATGATGCGCAGCACGTTGAGCCCCGCGATGCGCCCGGCATCCTTCGTGGCTTGCCGTTGCATGTCGTTGAAGTAGGCGGGTACGGTGATCACGGCATCGACGATATCGTGTCCCACATAGGCTTCCGCATCCTGCCGGAGCTTGCGCAGGATCATCGCCGACAGCTCCTGGGCGGTATAGCGCTTGTCGTCGAGCGCAGCGCGCCAGTCGGTACCCATATGCCGCTTCACCGATGCGAAGGTGCGGTGCGGGTTGGTGGCGGCTTGGCGCATGGCGACGGTGCCGACGAGGCGCTGGCCGTCTTTGCCGAACGCGACGACGCTCGGGGTGGTGCGCTCGCCTTCGGCGTTGGCGATGACGCTTGCACGCCCGCCCTCGACGAGGGCGACGCAGCTGTTGGTGGTACCGAGATCGATTCCTATGGTGGTGGTCATGCGCAATCCTTTCGTAAGGGAGCTTTAGAATCCGAGGCAGTAGGGTCGGCAGAACATCTGCGCAGCGAGCAGGCCGCAGCAGATGGTGGCGGGATCGATGCCGCCCCTCGTGAACCCTCGTTCCTGGCTTTCCTGCTGGTAGGTTTGCCCCGTTTGGCGAAACGTTCGTTCGACGCGTGCGTAGTCGGCGTTGCCGGGATCCATCTGCACCGCTTTGCGTATATGGTCGAACGCGAGCACGGTGTTGCCCGCGCCCTTGTTCGCGAGAGCCGAAAGGTAGTACCAGCGCGCGTTTCTGCCTGTGCTCGGTATCGAGCTTGCAGCTTCGACTGCCCGGTCGTAGCGCCCCGCGTTGATGTCGTCGATGATACGGCGAACCTCGGGCGAATCGGAGGCCGAGGCTTCGGGATGGACGGGCGCGCTCTGGGCGCTTTGCCCGAATCCGAACAGATCGTCGAGATCGATCCAGTCGTAGGGATTGCCCGATCCGGCTCCCCCTTGCGTTCCGCCGCCCGCATACGGCCCGCCCGTGTAGGGGTTTGCTCCCCCATACGGCCCGCCCGTCGACGATGCCGAGCCGACCGGCCGTTCCCGAGCGTACTTCTCGGGGTTCATGATGCGGTCGTATGCTTCGTTGACCTCGTTCATGCGACGCGCGGCGGCCTCGTCGTCGGGGTTGAGGTCGGGGTGGTTCTCGCGAGCCTTTTTCCGGTACGCTTTCTTCACGTCGTCCTGGGATGCGCCGCGCTCGACGCCGAGCACGCTATAGGGGTCCATCGCCATCGTCTGCTCCGTGCTGTTCGGGGGTTGCCGTTGCTTTGTCTTCCGGGGCGAATCGCTCGTTGTACGTGCCCCATACGCCTGCGTACAAAACGCTGCGCAGTATGTGGATATCCTGTTCGAGCGGCAAACGCTCGAATGCCTGAACCGCTTCGCCGATGAAGGCGAGCAGCGGTTCGCGGGCGACGTTCGGATCGATGCCGCCCGCGACGAGTGGGTTGTAGCTGCCCGACTTCACGTCGTCTTCGTAGTCGACGACCGCATCCATGAGGTAGACGAACTTTCCGATCGACGCCCCCATGCGGCGAAGCGCGCTTCCCCAGGGATCCTGCCTGCATACGAACAGCTCGCCGAGAAGTTCGCCGAAGCGGTTGCCGACCGCATCGGGCGAGGCGTTCGGCGATTGCTCGAGGGATCTCATCTCGGTGCAGGCGCGCTCGATCAGCTCGCATTGCTCGGGAATGCGCCCTTTGGCCTCCCGATAGGGTTTTGCGAGCAGTTTCGTTCCCGCACGGGCGATCGTCGCGTGATCGTCGTGCCAGTCGTCTTCGAGTTTATGGTAGGCGAGCGCAATGGAAAGGTCGGCTGCGTAATCGGTGTAGGTGCTGGCAGCGAAGCGGTGGGCTTCGATCGGATGCTGGGGGCAACGCGTTTCGCCGTGCTCTTCTGCGGGTTCGTAAAGGGAGTGGTAGAGCATGACGAGGAACGTCAGGTCGTAGGTGAGGCAGGCGCGGCTGCGCTCGCCGCCGCGTTGCTTAAGCGATCGGCAGAGTCCGCAGTACAGCTCGCGGTAGCGGGATTTTTCGGCGTCGCTCAGGTCGGCGGCGTTGACGGTCATGATGCCGAACATGCTGGCCTCCTCGTCGGTGTCGGTATCGGAGCTCTTTTGATCGATGCGCGCGCAGGGCGGTGGAGGACGTTCATCATGCGAGCTTTTCGGTGAACGAGCGGAGAAGGTGCAATCCGCGGATGATATCGTCGAACGTTTCTTTCGGTTCTGCCGCAAACGCTTCGGTGAAGCGGGCATCGACGGTATCGTCGATCGAGGCGAGCAGCGCGCTTCCCCGACCGGTGATGTGGATGGCCACGGCGCGCCCGTCTTCGCTGTGCCGCATCTTTTCAACGAGTCCCTTTTCTTCGAGTTTGCGGCATACCGGGGCGAGGTTGGTGCGCAGGATGCCCACGCGATCGCTGATCTGGCCTGCCGTTTGCCCGGCACCGTCCGCCAGCTCGGTCAAGACGATGAGCTGCTGGATGGTGAGGCCGTGGTCCTGGCAGATCGGAAGCATGGTTTTGTGGACGCTGTTCTGCATGGCGCGGGTGGTGGACATGAACTCGCGACGGAATTCGTTGGGCGTCATCGGTTGCTCGTTCCTTTCCGCGCGAGTTCGCTCTCGGCGAGGCGCTGCTGTCGTAAAACCCGAAATCCGATGCTCGGAGCTGCTTGCCGAAGCCCGTTCGTCGAACGCGAGTGATTCAAAAATATAGTAATAAAGTAATACTATTTTGAGAAACAGGCCTTCGTCACAAACCTATCACACCGTCATACCACAGGCGTATCACGCGTTCCCCATAAGACGGGCGTGCTTCGCTCTGGCTTCTCGGCGGACGATCCCCTAGACTTGTCAGAGCGGACGTGCATTCGCGCGCCGGTGCGGTCCGCATCGGGCTCGGCCAGTGCGGGTCGGCAGGATCCAGCGATATCGGAGGTAGTCTTTCTTGATCGAACAAACAGCGGATACGGCAGCGGATCACGGCGGCACGGACGCGTCCGCTTCCGCATCTTTGGGACGGCTTGCACCGAGCTGGTGGGAGCCCGACGATGACGACGCGGAGCCGGAGCCGTGGCTTACCGCCGACGAGGCTCTCGACCGCTTCCTCGATTGGGCCGCCTCGCGCGGCATCGAACTGTGGTCTCATCAGGAAGAGGCCCTTATGGACCTCATGGTCGGCGACCATGTGATCCTCGGTACGCCGACGGGGTCGGGCAAGTCGCTTGTGGCCCTCGGCTTGCACTTCATGGCGCTTGCGACAGGGCGCCGCGCATACTACACCGCTCCCATCAAGGCGCTCGTCAGCGAGAAGTTCTTCGATCTGGTGGATGTGCTGGGACGCGAGAACGTGGGCATGATCACAGGTGATACCCACATCAACACCCAGGCCCCGGTCATCTGCTGCACGGCCGAGATACTCGCGAACCTCGCACTGCGCGAAGGCGAGGGCGCCGATGTGGGCTGCGTGGCTATGGACGAGTTCCACTACTACGGCGACGCCGATCGCGGGTGGGCGTGGCAGGTGCCGTTGCTCACGCTGCCGAAAACCCAATTCTTGCTGATGAGCGCAACGCTCGGCGACGTGAGCGCCATCGCCGAATCGCTCAAGGAGCAGACGGGGACCGATGTGGACGTCGTTGCCGACGCGCCGCGCCCCGTTCCGCTCTCCTACGAGTACGTCGAGATGCCGCTCGAGGGTACGGTGGAGCTTGCTCTTCGAAAGGGCGAGGCGCCCCTGTATCTCGTGCACTTCTCGCAGGATGCGGCGCTTTCCACCGCTCAATCGCTATCGAGTTTCGGCGTGGCCACCAAAGAGCAGCGCGAGGGCATCAAGGAGGCCATGGCGGGCACGCGGTTCACCACCGCGTTCGGCAAGACGCTCAAACGGCTTCTCGCTTCCGGCGTGGGCGTGCACCACGCCGGCATGTTGCCGCGCTATCGGCTGCTGGTGGAAAAGCTTGCCCAACAGGGGCTTCTGCCCGTCATTTGCGGCACCGACACGCTGGGCGTGGGCATCAACGTCCCCATCCATACGGTGGTGCTCACCGCGCTCGCCAAGTTCGACGGGCACCGCATGCGGCGGCTGCGCGCCCGCGAATTCCATCAGATCGCGGGACGGGCGGGAAGGTCGGGCTTCGACACCGAGGGCATGGTGATAGCCGAAGCGCCCGAGCACGACATCGAGAACGCGCGCCTGGTTCTGAAGGCCGGGGGAGATCCGAAGAAGATCCGCAAGATCAAGAAGAAACAGGCTCCCGAGGGATTCGTCACCTGGAACGAGCAGACGTATCGGCGGCTCATCGAAGCCGTTCCCGAAACGCTCAAACCGCGCATGCGCATCACCCATTCCATGGTGCTGTCGGAGGTCGTGCAAGGAGGCGACGCCTACGGGCGGGTGCGGCGACTCATCGACGACTCCGCCCAGACCGCCGACGAGAAGGCGGCGCTCGCCTTGCGGGCGGACGAGGTGTTCGAGACGCTCATCGGCGCCGATGTTATCGAGCGCGTCGAGGGCGGCGCGGGGGGAGGCGTCGAGTACGTCACCACCGTCGATCTTCCTGAAGATTTTGCGCTCGACCAGCCTCTTTCTCCGTTTTTGCTGGCAGCGCTCGAGCTTTTGGATCCGGAAGAGGAGACGTATGCGCTCGACGTCATCTCCATGGCGGAGGCTACGCTCGAGGATCCCCGGCAGGTCCTGCGCGCGCAGGAGCGCCAGGCGAGGGATCGCGCTATGGCGGATATGAAGGCGGAGGGCATCGAGTACGAGGAGCGTTTGGAACGGATAGCCGACATCACGTACCCGAAGCCGCTGGAAGACCTGTTGGACGGCGCGTTCGAGCGCTACTGCGAAGAGGTTCCCTGGGCCCGTGATTTCGAGCTCGCGCCCAAATCGGTGCTTCGCGACATGCTGGAAACCGCATCGGATTTCAAGGGCTATGTGGGCCGCTACGGCATTGCCCGATCGGAGGGCACGCTGCTGCGCTATCTTTCCGATGCGTTTCGCGTGCTCGACCGTACGATCCCCGAAGACAAGCGCGACGAGCGGCTGAAAGACGTCATAGCCTGGCTGGGCTTCGTCGTGCGTTCGGTCGATTCGAGTTTGGTGGACGAGTGGGAGAGCGCCGGCTCGATGCTCGATGCCGCTCCTCCGGCCGCAACCGACGAAGTGGTGCGCGATCGTCGCGGGGTTGCCGTTCTGGTGCGCAACGCCCTTTTCTCGCGCGTGCGGTTAGCTGCGCGGGGCAAAGCGGCCGATCTCGGCAAGCTCGATCAGGAATGGGGCTGCGGCGAGGCTCGTTGGCAGCGGGCGCTCGACGCATACTACGACGTGCACGATGAGGTGCTCATCGATGCGGATGCGCGCTCGGCAGCCTATCTCGTTATCGACGAGTCCGACGAAAAGACCGAGCGCGTATGGCACGTGCATCAGATATTCAGCGATTCGGACGGCGATCGCGATTTCGGCATCGCGGCCGACGTGGACCTCGATGCAACGCAAGCCGAGAGCGAGGCCGTGTTCAAGAACTACCGCGTGGGGTTCTTCGAGGAGCTGTAGGTACCGTGCTCTGAGTTCGGTGGATGCGGCTTCTTCGCGCCTCTTTTGTTTTGGGGTTTCAGCGAATGAGCCGGGTGGTCGCCTGGAGTCTGCGCGGCGGGCTGCTCCCTGCGCCTTCTTGTGTCATAATCTAGGCGAGCATGAGAGAAGGGAATGCAGCATGGCACGGACGAGCGCTCCATCGACGACGCGGCGCACGCTTCACTATTTCTGGTTGGTTACGAGGAAGCACGTAGGGCTGTTCGCGGCTCTCATGGCGTCCACGATCGCTTTCGTGGCGCTGCTTTCGTACGGCAACCCCTATGTGATGAGCCTTGTGGTCGACCGCGTGAGTGCGGGCCCCGTTGCGGCCGATGAGGTGTTCGCCGTATTCGGTCCCTACATCCTCGCGCTCATCGGCATCAACGTGTTCGGGCAGGTGGCGAGCAAGCTGCAAGACTACACCATGTACCGGCTCGAGATCGCCGCCGCCTACGATCTTGCCACCATGTCGTTCGACGCGCTGTGCAACCAGTCCATGTCGTTTCACTCCAACCGGTTCGGCGGCACGCTCGTAAGCCAAACCACCAAGTTCATGAGCTCCTATCAGCTGCTGCTCGAAACCATCACGTTCCCGTTTCTGCCGGTTATCTGCTCGGTTGTGTTCACCTGCGCCATCCTTGCTCCCCGCGTGCCCGTCTACGTTGCCATCCTCATGGTGCTTTTGGCGGTGTATGCGGGGGTTTCGTACTACATGTACAAGCGCATCCTGCATTTGAACGAGCAGGCGGCGAGCGCGCAGAACCAGCTCTCCGGCGAGCTGTCCGACTCGGTGGCGAACATCCTCGCCGTGAAAACCTACGGACGCGAGGATTACGAGCGGGGTCTGTTCGACGAGGCCAACCGAGAAGTGGTCGCGCGCGATTCGAAGCGCATGTGGGCTTCTCTCACGCGCGGCATCGTAACGGCATGCATCACCATCGCCATCATGAGCGTGGTTGCGGTGTTCATCGCAGGGGGAAACGCCTGGTACGGTATCACGCCCGGTACGCTCGTGGTGATGTTCACCTACACCTACACCGTGACGAACCAGTTCAATTTCATCAACAACGGCTTGCAGCGGTTCAACCGCGCCTTCGGCGATGCGAGCGGCATGACCGTCATCCTTGACGAACCGCGCCTTGTTGCCGACAAGCCCGATGCGCTGCCGCTTGCGGTGCGCGAGGGGGCCATCGATTTCGAGGATATCGATTTTTGGTACACCGACGGCAATGCGCGCACGCAGGTATTCGACAAATTCGATCTGCATATTCCCGCAGGCCAGCGCGTGGGGCTCGTGGGTATGAGCGGTGCGGGAAAAACCACGCTCACGAAGCTTTTGCTGCGTTTGTCCGACATCCAGGAGGGGCGCATCCTCGTGGACGGGCAGAACATCGCCGACACCACGCAGCAATCGCTGCGCCGCCAGATCGCCTACGTTCCCCAGGAGGCGCTCCTGTTCCACCGCACGATCGCGGAGAACATCGCCTATGGGCGTCCCGAGGCCACGATGGACGAGATCCGCGAGGCGGCGCGGCAGGCGAACGCGCTCGAGTTCATCGAGCGGTTGCCCCAGGGGTTCGAAACGATCACCGGTGAGCGGGGCGTGAAGCTCTCGGGCGGGCAGCGTCAGCGTATCGCGATCGCGCGGGCGCTTTTGGCCGATTGCCCGGTGCTCGTGCTCGACGAAGCGACGAGCGCGCTCGATTCCGAAAGCGAGCAGCTCGTGCAGGACGCCCTTTCCACGCTCATGCGCGGGCGCACCTCCATTGTGGTGGCGCATCGTCTTTCCACGGTGGCGAGCCTCGACCGCATCGTCGTGCTCGAGGGCGGCAAGGTAGTGGAGGACGGACCTCATGAGCGCTTGATCGAGGCGGGCGGCGAGTACGCTCACCTGTGGAGCCGTCAGACCGGTGCATATTTAGAGTAGAGTCGTTTTCTGCGGCGGACTAATCGGTGAGTGGTAGGTACGGTATTCCTGCATGAAACGCAGGCGCGTCATCGGTTTTCTGCATGGCGTCTCCGTGCGCTTCCATTTTTCCCGGCAAACGGTCGAAAACGCGGTTTTCCACTGATCAGAAAAACCTTCGTTTCGGAATTGTGCACCTGCTCAAAGTCGGTATAATGCAGCCTTCCGCACAGCGGAAGCCCGTGGAGCACGGCGCGGGTGGGGCCTTCAAGCGGCCCTGTTGCAGGCGCCGCGAAACGGCGCATTCCGAAAGGGAGGTACATACTTATGAGCGGTGACAACGCGGTACTGGCACGAAACACTGAAGATGCGCCCAAGAGTCCTCTGCATTCCCAGACGGTGGCCTTCTCCCACTACAACAACCTGTCGGCGCAGCTGCCCGTCGATCCGAAGACGGGAAGCCTGGTCGATGGCGGTGTGCGGGAGCAGGCGACGCAGTGCTTCGAGAACATCAAGGCGATCGTGGACAGCATCGGCCATTCCCTGAGCGACGTGGTGCGCATCACGGTGTTCGTTCGAAACATCGAAGACATCGATGTCGTCGACGAGGTTTATCGGACGTATTTCCCGACGTACGTTCCCACGCGCACTTCGGTTGCCGTCGCGGATCTTCCCCTTGGTGCTTCGGTGCAGATCGAAGCTTTGCTCTCGAACGGCGAGGGCACCATCCCGAACGAGCCGCAGGCGGGCGACCTCATCAAGTACGTCAACAACACGGCAGAAGCTCCCCTGAGCGCGCTGCATTCCCAGACGGTGGCCTTCTCCCACTACAACAACCTGTCGGCGCAGCTGCCCGTCGATCCGAAATCGGGTCAACTGATCGTCGGCGGCGTGAGGGAGCAGACCGCGCAGTGCCTGAAAAACGTGAAGGCGATTCTTGCGAGCATCGACGTTCCCTTCGACGACATCGTCAAGATCACCGTCTTCCTCAAAGACCTTTCCGACATCGAGGTTGTAAACGAGGTCTACTCGATGTTCTTCCCCGATTCGGCGATCGCGCGAGCGGTAGGCTATGTTCCTGCGCGTACGGTGGTCGAGGCGGCGGCGTTGCCCATGCACGCTCTCGTGCAGATCGAAGCAGTGGTTTCGCACGGCGACGGTACTCCTCCGCAGGCCGTTGAGGACAGGCACGGGCTTATCGTGGAGGCGAACAACACCGACGCCGCACCGCGCAATCCGCTGTCAACCCAGACGGTCGCGTTCTCCCACTACAACAACATCTCCGCTCAGCTTCCCCTCGATCCCGCGACGGGCGAGCTCGTGGCGGGCGGCGCCAAGGAGCAGGCTGCGCAATGCCTGCAGAACATCAAGGCGATCGTCGAGAGCGTCGGCCATTCGCTCGACGATGTGGTCAAGGTGAACGTGTTCTTGCGCGATCTCGACGATGCGGAGGCTGTCGACGAGGCGTATGCGGCGTTTTTCCCTGGCGGCGTTCCCGCGCGCAGGACGGTCGGCGTATCCGCGTTGCCCCTGGATGCCCTGATCCAGATCGACGCTATCGTGGCGAATGCCGAAGGCACGCCTCCGATCGCGTAAACGGCTCGGCACCTGCTGAACACCGGGGCTCCCGATTTCGCCGATGGGCGATTTCGGGAGCCTTTTCTGTGCGGCGGCTTTATGCCGGGAGCGCCCTTGTTGACTTGTTTCGGATTCGCGGGCGCATCGGGCCCCGGCGGCGCGGTGCTGCGGTATCATGGAGTCGATGCAAAGTTCGGCATATCGGTGCGCCCCCCGCAACGGGCTGCGCCCACGCGAATACGAAAGGTTGACTATGACGAAGATAGAGATGACCACGCCCTTGGTGGAGATGGACGGCGACGAGATGACGCGCATCATCTGGCAGATGATCAAGGACGAGCTGCTTTATCCGCATATCGACCTGAAGACCGAATACTACGATCTGGGCTTGGAGCACCGCAACGCCACCGACGATCAGGTGACCGTCGACTCGGCCGAGGCTACCAAGCGTTTGGGCGTAGCCGTGAAGTGCGCCACCATCACGCCGAACGCCGCGCGCATGGACGAGTACGATCTCAAGAGCATGTGGAAGAGCCCCAACGGCACGATCCGCGCCATGCTCGACGGCACGGTGTTCCGCACGCCCATCACGGTCAAGGGCATCGAGCCGTGCGTGCGCAATTGGGTGAAGCCCATCACGATCGCCCGTCATGCGTACGGCGACGTGTACAAGAACACCGAGATGGTCATTCCCGGCCCCGGTACGGTGGAGCTTGTCTACACCGCAGCCGACGGAACCGAGATGCGCGAGCTCGTGCACCGGTTCGACGGCCCCGGCGTGGCGCAGGGCATGCACAACCTCGACGCCTCCATCGAAAGCTTCGCGCGCAGCTGCTTCGAGTATGCGCTCGATCTGGGGCAGGACATCTGGTTTGCCACCAAGGACACCATTTCCAAGAAATACGACCACCGCTTCAAGGACATCTTCCAGGAGATCTACGACGTCGAGTACGCCGCGCGTTTCGAGGAGGCGGGAATCGAGTACTTCTACACGCTCATAGACGACGCCGTGGCGCGCGTGATGAAGGCCGACGGAGGCTTCATCTGGGCGTGCAAGAACTACGACGGCGACGTGATGAGCGACATGGTGTCGTCTGCGTTCGGCTCGCTTGCGATGATGACCTCGGTGCTCGTCAGCCCCCAGGGATACTACGAGTACGAGGCGGCGCACGGCACGGTGCAGCGCCACTACTACAAGCACCTTGCCGGTGAGGAGACGTCCACGAACTCGGTGGCCACCATCTTCGCGTGGTCGGGGGCGCTGCGCAAGCGCGGCGAGCTCGACGGTCTGGCCGATCTGGTCGATTTCGCCGACCGGCTGGAAAAGGCCACGCTCGATACCATCGAAGCGGGGGAGATGACGGGGGATCTGGCGCGCATCACGACGCTCGAGAACCCGAAGACGCTCAGCACGCGCGATTTCATCCTGGCGATCGCCGAGCGTCTGTAACACGAAGGCGCATCGGGCGCGCAGCTTTGGGCTACGCGCCCGCATCGTGCTGGGGCGGCGTTGTTTCGGCCGCCGCCGTTTCGCCGCCGACGGACTCGCCGCGCCCCTTGCGCCTATGTCGGGTGTGCGGATCTTGGCGGTCAGGGACGTCGTGCCGGACATGACGGCCGTGGCTGCTGCGGCTGCTGGCCGGGTTGCTGCCGTTACCGCTCGGAGCCGGCTTCTGGTGCAGCTGTTGCGGCTGGTATGCGGTTGCCGCTGCCGGGAGCCGCCTTCGGGTGCAATCGTTGCGGATGGGTTGCTGCTGCCGTGCTTCCACGGGGTTTTGTCGAAAAACGGCTTCCTGATGGCGGCCAATCGTCGTTTTGCGCCGATTCGAGGTCGCTCCGAATCGCTCGAAGGCGCTTCGGGTTAAATCGCTCTACGAAATCGCAGGTCGGAAAATCAGCAACGGCAAACTTCGGTGCAAATCGATGCAAGGTTTTCGCAAAACAAGCCTTCGCCGCCATCAGGCGGCCGTTTTCGTCGCAAAGTTAGAATCGACGCGTTCTCGCGCAGCGCCTCGGCGCCGAACCGGTGCTTCGCGGCTTCGGGCGGGCTCGTGCCGAGATCGGTTTGACGGGGGGGGGTCTTTTCTGCGTGTTTTTCCTCGTTGTGTTACGTTCGGGCTAAACCTTCCTGATGACTGGTGTTTCGACCTGCGCCAACGCAGAAGGCTTCCTCCCGGCTTCGGTCCGGTTGCCTGAAAACGCCCTCGAAGCGGTCCGAAATGCAACACAACGCATGTTTTCCTGCGAATCCGGGTCGACGGCTGCTCGGCCGCAGATGCGTAGCCCCCGTGGCTATATGCGCTGCTTGAGGTAGCGTCCCGTTACGCTGGCGTCGTCGGCGGCGATCTCGGCGGGCGTGCCTGCAGCGACGATGAGCCCGCCCGCCTCGCCGCCTCCCGGTCCCATGTCGATCACGTAATCGGCGTTAGCTATCACATCGAGGTCGTGCTCGATGACCACGACGGTACCGCCCTGCTCGACGAGGCTCTGGAACACCTCGAGCAGGGTGCGCACGTCCAAGGGGTGCAGCCCGATGGTGGGCTCGTCGAACACGAACACCGCATCCTTCTGCACTCGGCCCATCTCGCTTGCGAGCTTGAGGCGCTGGGCCTCGCCGCCCGACAGCGCGGGCGTTGCCTCGCCGAGCGTGAGGTAGCCCAGTCCCAGGCCGTGGAGCGTTTGCAGGCGGGCATGCACCTTCTTGAGGTCGTCGGTCGCCGGCAGCGCTTCGTCAACGCTCATCGCCATGAGCTGGGGAAGCGTGAGGCCCGGGCCGCTCTCGCCCTTGCGGGGGCGATGGATCAGATTCGCTTCGTCGCCGTAGCGCGAGCCGCGGCAGGCGGGGCAGGTGATGTCCACGTCGGGGAGGAACTGGACGTCGAGGCTGATCGAACCCGTGCCGTCGCATACGGGGCAGCGGAGCTTGCCCGTGTTGTAGGAGAAATCTCCCGCCTTGCAGCTGGCTGCCTTCGCGTCGGCGGTGCGTGCGTAGGCGCGGCGCAGCTCGTCGTGCACGTTCGCGTAGGTGGCCACGGTGGAGCGAACGTTGGTACCGATGGGCGTGGCGTCGATGAGGTTCGCCCGCTTTATGCCGTCCGCCTCGATGGCCTTGACGTGGGACGGCGGCTCGGTGCCGGACGCGCTTGCCGCGAGGGCGACAACGAGGCTTTCCAGCACGAGGGTGGTTTTCCCCGATCCCGATACGCCGGTGACGGCGGTCAGCCGCCCGCGCGGGATGTCGACGATAAGCGGCTTGACGGTATGGAGGCCCTCGGTTTCGAGATGGATGTCCCCGATGGCGAACACGTCTCCTGCGCCGATGCGCTTGCGTACCCGCACCGATTCCGCTCCCGAAAGAAACGAGCCGATCCGTGAGGCGGGATTTGCCTCCACTTCGGCAAGCGGCCCCTCGGCGATCACCCGACCGCCGCTTGCGCCCGCGCCGGGGCCCATCTCGATGAGATGGTCGGCGTGCGTCAGGATATGCGTGTCGTGGTCCACCATGACAACCGAGTTCCCGTCCGCCAGCAGATCGCGCATGACGTCGAGAAGGCCGTCGATGTTCGAGGGATGCAGGCCGATGGAGGGCTCGTCGAGCACGTAGAGCACCCCGGTTGTGCGGTTGCGCACGGCGCGGGCCAGCTGCACGCGCTGGCGCTCGCCCGTGGAGAGCGTAGCGCTTGCGCGATCGAGTGAAAGGTAGCTGAGCCCCAGATCGACAAGACGGCGGGCCGTGTGCAGATACGACTCGCAGATGCTCGCTGCCATGGGCCGCATCTCGGGGGGCAGGGTTTCGGGCACGGCAGCCACCCATGCGATCGAATCGGCAAGGGTCTTCTCGGTTGCTTCGGCGAGGTTGATGCCCGCCACCTGCGGGTTGCGCGCCTGGACGGAGAGGCGCGAACCGTGGCAGACGGGGCAGGGGCCTTGCGTGAGGAAGCGGGCTACCCGCTTGAGCCCCTTCTCGTCCTTCGCTTTCGCAAGCGCGTTCTCTACGGTGTAGATGGCGTTGTAGTACGTGAAGTCCAGCTCGGCAAACGCATCGGTCTTCTTCGCCTTGTACAGGATGTGCTTCTTCTCGGCGGGTCCGTGAAAGACGATGTCGCGCTCTTCGGGCGTCAGCTCGCTGAAGGGGACATCGGTGCGGACGCCCATCTCGCGGGCAACCTGCTTCATGAGATCCCACATGAGCGTGCTCCACGGCACGACGGCGCCCTCGTCGATGGAAAGCGTTTCGTCGGGCACGAGGGAGTCGACATCGACCGTGCGCACGATGCCCGTGCCGTCGCATTCGGGGCAGGCCCCCTCACTGTTGAAGGCGAGCTGTTCTGCTCCCGGGCCGAAGAACTCGATGCCGCAGGTTGAGCACGTGATGGGCTGCTCGGCGGCAACGGCGAGCGTCGGGGGATTGCGGTGGCCGTTGGGGCATACGTGGCTGCCTGTGCGTGAGAACAGCAGACGCAGGCTGTTCAGCAGTTCGGTGGACGTGCCGAACGTGCTGCGAACGCCCGGTACGCTCGGACGCTGATGGAGCGCGAGCGCAGCGGGTACGTGGAGCACCTCGTCGACGGCGGCGCGGCTTGCCTGCGTGAGCCTGCGGCGCGTGTACGTCGAGAGCGCCTCGAGGTAGCGGCGCGACCCTTCGGCGTAGAGCACGCCCAAAGCGAGCGAGGACTTGCCCGACCCCGAAACCCCGGCGATGCCCACGAGCCGGTTTAAGGGGATGTCGACATCGATGTTCTTCAGGTTGTGGACGCGTGCCCCGCGCACCTGGATGCGATCGGGTTCTTGGGGACGGTTCTCGTGTTCGTCTGCGGGTGCGTTCGAGCTGGTCATGATGCCTCTTCGCGAGTTGGTTGTTGCAGTGTGCGCCCGAGTACTGCCGGGTGCCGTCTGATGCCGTCGGAGCGCGATACGATGATAGGCGATCTGCGCTTGCCGCGGGGCAATTGTAACGCGATGGGCACGTTGCCCGCTCAGCGCTGCCGGATGGAGAACGTTATCTCCACGGTGTCGCCCACATCGACGTGCAGCCGCTTTCTCGCCTTGGCGGGCAAAGCGAGAAAATGGGAGCCGTCCCCCAGAGGCAAGAGCGATGTGGGCCATGTGAAGCTGGCGGCGTTCGCCCGTGCGGTGGCCGTTACCGCGATGAGACCGCGATCCTGCAGATCGTAGTACGGTTCGCATAGGCTGGCGGGAACGGCTGCGTAGTACCAGCCGCCCGGCCGATCGAATAACTCGACAGGTGCTGCAAACGATTCGGGCCTGCTCATGGTTTGGTCCTTTCTCTGCCACGCGGGGTTTGGCAAGCATGTCGGTGGAGCACGCGCGGATCTTTTGCGTCCGTCACTTGTTCTTCACCATGGAAAGCGAGATCTTTCCCCTTTCCTTGTCGATGCCGGCAACCCATACGGTTACGGTATCGCCCACGGAGACGACTTCGCTCGGGTGCTTGACGAAGCGGTCGGCCATCTTAGACACGTGCACAAGGCCGTCCTGCTTCACGCCGATGTCGACGAATGCGCCGAAATCCACGACGTTGCGGACGGTGCCCGTAAGCTCCATGCCCAAGACGAGGTCGTCGAAAGAGCGGATGCCTTCGCTGAATACGACTTCGGGTGCGTCGTCGCGCGGATCGCGCCCCGGCTTTTCCAGCTCGGCTATGATGTCGCGCAGGGTGGGAAGCCCCACGCCGAGCTCGGCAGCCAGTGCCGGCACGTCTTCGATGCGCTCGCCGGCGTTGGGGATTCCGTGCCCCAGATCCTCGAGCTTCGCACCGGCCCGCTTGACGACCTCGCGTGCGACCGGATAGCTTTCGGGGTGGACGCTCGTAGCGTCGAGCGGGTTTCTTCCGCCCGAGATGCGCAGGAACCCGGCGCTGTTCTCGAACGCCTTCGCGCCCAGCTTGGGGACCTTTTTGAGCTCGCGGCGGTCGGTGAACCTGCCGTGCTCCTCGCGATAGGCGACGATGTTCTTCGCGACCGTTGCGTTGATGCCCGCCACGTAGCCGAGCAGGCTGGCGCTCGCGGTGTTGAGATCCACCCCCACGCGGTTGACGACGTTTTCCACCACATCGGCGAGTGCACGTCCGAGTTCTGCCTGGTTGAGGTCGTGCTGGTACTGGCCGACGCCGATGGACTGGGGCGGTATCTTCACGAGCTCGGCCAGCGGGTCTTGCAGCCTGCGGCCGAGGCTCATGGCTCCGCGCGTGGTTACGTCGAGGTCGGGATATTCCTCGCTTGCGAGCTTCGAGGCCGAGTAGACCGAAGCGCCCGCTTCGTTGACGATCGTGTAGCGAAGCGGTGCCGTGCTCTTCGCGATGAAATCGGCGACAACCTCCTCGGTTTCGCTGCTCCCCGTGCCGTTGCCGATGACGATGACGTTGATGTCGTAGCGCCGCACGTACTCGGCGAGCTTGCTCTGCGTCTTGGCCGTTTCCGATCTCGGCGGGGTGGGGTAGACGGTCGTATAGTCGAGGAGCTTGCCGTATTCATCGAGCACGGCGACCTTGCAGCCCGTGCGGTATCCCGGGTCGATGGCAATCACGCGCGCGTTTCGAACAGGGCGCTGCTGCAGGAGGTTCTCGGTGTTTTTGGCGAACACCCTGATGGCGTCGGTCTCGGCCCGCTCGGTGAGCTCGGCGCGCATCTCACGTTCGAGCGAGGGCGCCATCAGGCGCTTGTAGCAGTCGGCGAGGCATGCCTTCAAGGTGTCGGTGAAGATGCTCGGGCGACGAATCACCCGCTTTTCCAGCTGTTCGATCGCGAAGGCTTCGTCTGCGCGCACCCTGACCTTGAGCTTGCCTTCCTTCTCGCCGCGGTTGACGGCGAGGATCCGATGGTTGGGTATTTTGGAGATCGGCTCCGAGAACTCGTAGTACATCTCGTAGACGGTCTTCTCGTTTTTATCGGTTGCCTCGCATGTGAGGGCGCCGCGCTTTCTCGTGAAATCGCGCAGAAGCGCGGTGTGCTCCGCATCGTCGGCAACGTGCTCGGCGATGATGTCGGCAGCGCCCTGCAGGGCTGCTTCGGGCGTGCCGTAGCCTGCTTCGGCGTTGAGGTGCTCGGCGGCGATCGCGTAAGGATCGCCGTTCGAGCGGTTCTGCGCAAGCATGAGCAGCGCGAGCGGTTCCAGCCCCGCATCGCGTGCCTTGGAAGCGCGGGTGGCGCGCTTCTTCTTGAAGGGCTTGTAGAGGTCCTCGACGCGTTGCAGCACTGTTGCCGCCTCGATCTTCTTCTGCAGCTCGTCGGTGAGACCGCCCTGCTCTTCGATGGAGCGCAGGACCTCGGCCTTGCGTGCTTCGAGGTTCTTGAGGTATGTAAGTCGCTCGTCGAACTCGCGCAGGGTCACATCGTCGATGCCGCCCGTCGCCTCTTTGCGGTAGCGGGCGATGAACGGGATCGTATTGCCGTCGTCGATGAGGCCGATAACGGCGTCGACTTGGGCGGGCGCGAGCTTGAACTGGTCGGCGAGCAGGTTTTTGATGCTGGGCATGGGGTCTCGTTTCCTCGTTTTCAGAGTATTCTACCCGATGTGGCGATGCCCGGGCGACTGCCCGGCGCTTTTCGCAGTGCGCATGCCGTGGCTGCCGGGCATTCCGGTCAAGGCTTGTGCCCGATTCTTGTGCTATTGCGTATTCGGTGCGCGATGCATGGTGCATGGCTGCAGCTGGCAGCCGCGAAAGAGGGCTTCGCGGCTTCTCGTTCGCATGCAGACGGTTGCTGATTATGCGCCTATGCTCATGCACGCTTTTGACAAGCAATGCGCTTGATAATCACGATAATTACTTGTCAAAAGCGTGCATGAGCGGATGGCGGATGGGTATGGGGTGGGGGTGGACACGGGTATTGGCGTAGGGCGGCATGGGCGATATGGGCGGGCGCGTCGTAGCGGATACACACCCCGCTCGCGTCCGTTCGCGATGCCCCGCATCGCGCCAGTCGGCGAATGCGAAGCCCCCGCTCTGCGTCAGCGGGGGCTTCGTGCGGGCTCTTGCTATTCACCCCATATAAGTGACATGAGAAACGCGACATCCTCGGTTCCCTCCGCGGCGGAAAGGTGCGAATTCTGGCTGAGCGTCATCGTCTGCTTTTCGCTTTGGCTGTACGCCTCCCACTCTGCCCCGACAGGGGCGCCCTCGTTGGGATTGCCGCTTCTCACGAAGTTCAACCATCGATTGTGCACGTCGTCTGCAAACGCCCGGTCGTCTTCGCTGAGCCTGGTCGTCGGCGAGAACGTGTCGAATACGAAGGGGAGCTCCAGCGCATGCATGGTACCCAAGCCCGCCTCGTCGAGGGCTGCTACGCGGTAATCGAAATGGTACAGGTACACGTTTCGCCCGTCTGCGCTCAGCTTGTCGGCGAACACGTCGGTTCCCGCCCTCAAGCCCATCTTCATCATGAAGCGGGCCCGATCCGTTGCGCTGTTCGCTTCGTCGACGGGGTATCGCTCCAGTACGGCCGGCGCATTCTCGCCGAATATCGCTTCGACCAAATCGACGTAATCCTGCTCGCTGATGCCCTCCTCAACGAACAGCGTTCCCTCGTCGGTGTTGTATCCGCCGAGGATGTCAACGCTGTTGTACGCGCCGTCCGCGAGCGCCTGATAGGGGTTCTCGGGGAGGATCACGCCGTCGAACACGGGGAAGAACGCCGTGTTGGAGGGATGGATGATATCCATGACGAAGTTGCTATTCTCGGCGATCGCGAGCGCGTCGGCTTTCCTCATGTCGTCGAGCGATGTGGCTTCGAGGCTTCCCATGAGCCTTTCGGCATTACCGAGCGCCTGGCTTTTGTCGCCGCTGCTCAACGGCGCGACGAGCGGCTGTCCGAGAACGTTGCCGCTCTCCATGATCGCCTTGTGGAACAGGCCTTCAGCAAGCGGGCTGAGGATGAGGTTCGAGACGCTGAACGATCCGGCCGATTCCCCGCTGATCGTCACGTTGTTCGGATCGCCTCCGAAGCGCTCGATGTTCTCCTGCACCCAGCGAAGCCCCGCGATCTGATCGAGCATGCCGGCGTTGCCGATGTACCCGGTTTCGTCCTCGAGTTCCTCTGAGGTGAGGAATCCGAGCCCGTTCAGACGGTAGGAGATATTCACCTGCACCACGCCGTCCTGCGCAAAGCGGCTGCCGTCGTACATGGATTTCGAGGCCGATCCTTGCGTGAAGGCGCCCCCGTGGATAAACACCAGGACGGGTGCGAGCTCTTCGGTTTGCTCCTCGGGTTTCCAGATGTTGAGGTACAGGCAGTCCTCGCTCTTCTCCAGACCCGGCTCGTCGGCTGTCTGGATGGCCATGGGCGCGTACTCGCGGCAGTCGAGGACGCCGTCCCAGACTTGCAGGTCCTGCGGGGGAGAAAAGCGCTTGTCGCCTATCGGCGGTTCGGCGAAGGGGATGCCCTTGTAGCTGACCACGCCGTCCCACGCGACGCCTTTCGCCTGGCCGTATGCGGTGTCGACGACGTGCTCGCTGCCGCTGTGCTCGTACAGGTAGCCCTGCGCTCGCTTGACCGCGTTTTCGCGGATGTTGTGGTAGTAGAAGGGGTAGTCGCTCGCATGGAACACGCCCCGCGGGAACACGGCCGCCATCTCTTCGGGGAAGCTGAACTCGTCGACGTCGACCGTGGAGCAGACGACGGTGCCCCGCTCGAGGTTGACGGTCGCATCGGCGAATCCCGCGACGTCCTCGTATCCCCCCGTCTCGTCGTAGAAGCGCGATCCGAGGTTCTCGCTCGCCTGGGCGGGCTCGTCGGTGCGCGTCCACGTCAGGGGGTTGATGGCAACCGATCCGGGCAGCGCCACAGGGCTTGCGCCCTCGATTTCCGGCGCTTCGGTGTTGAAGGAGACGACGACGCCCGTATCGTTGGATCCTTCGGCGAACTTCAGGTGCGGGTTGTCGTCGAGCTCCTGCTGGGTGACCGAGTAGCCGATGATGTAGGCGGCAACCATGCGCTCGTAGACGTCGGGGTGATCTTTCATGTAGTCGATGAGCAGGCACTTGACCATTTCGGAACCCTGGGAGTGGCCGGCGAGGATGAAGGGGCGTCCGTCGTTGAAGTGCTCGAGGTAGTACACGAAGGCGGCAACCACATCGGTGTAGGGCACGCCGTACACGTACGATTCCTGCTCTTCGAGAGAAAGGGGAAGCAGATACATCGCATCGAGCTGGCGGTAGTAGGGTGCGAACACGTTGCCGGCATCCTCGTACGCGGAGGCTTGCGAGGCAAGGTTGCCGGGTGCCCCCTCGCGCATGCTTGCGTTGTCGATGGTGGAAACGTAGGGCTCGTCTGACTGTCTCGTCCATGCGGTGGGGTAGAGGTAGAAGACATCGACGGGTTTATCCGGTTCGTCGGCTATGCTCAGCCAGTTGCCTTCATCGGTGTAGTCCGACGGCTCGATGACGTCGCCGCGCTGGGGCGGGGCGGGTATGTCGCCGTCTTCCTGCTGGGGGGAGGTGCATCCTGCGAATGCGAGCAGTGCGAACGTGAGCAGCGCAATGCTGCTGAGAAGCTTCTTCATGAGCGTCCCTTCGTCGATTCTGCGAAAAGGGCCTTGAGCTCATCGGCCCCGTGACAGCTCCGGCAATTAAGTAATATGTTTCTATTTTATACTGAAATGCCTGTGGATGCTACAAGGGGTTTCGGCGAAGGTCGCCTACTCGTCTTGGGATATTACGGAAAGCTGCTTGTTCGGTGAGCGAAGGCGGTCGATGCTGCAAGTTTCACGCTGGCCTCAGGCTCGACGGCGGACTGCTCGCTTTCGATCCCGAATGATAGTAAAGTGCATAGTCGGCAAAACGGCAGAGGAAGCGGGAGCACGATGAATATTCAGGTGTTCGGAACCAAGAAGAGCTTCGATACGAAGAAGGCCCAGCGCTATTTCAAGGAGCGGCGCGTGAAGTTCCAGCTCATCGACTTGAAGGAAAAGGGAATGAGCAAAGGCGAGCTGGAATCGGTCTGTCGCGCGGTGGGCGGCATCGACAAGCTGATCGATCCCCAAGCGAAGGACGGGGATACGGTTGCCCTGCTCGCGTATTTGGCTCCCGAGCAGAAGTTCGACAAGGTTCTTGAGAACCAGCACGTCATCATGGAGCCCGTGGTGCGCAACGGCAAGCAGGCAACGGTGGGCTATGCCCCCGAGATATGGAAGACGTGGGAGTAGGGCTCGCAGGGTTTTCAGGCAGTAGCAGGCGGCAAGAGCAGCGCCGGGCGGCGCGCGGAAGGACTGGCGGAGGCGGTTACGGGAGCGCTTTCGTCATGCGTCCAGGTTCAAAAAGTACTCTCGGCTCTCGAAAAACCGAACTCCGTCGACATGGGCGGTGACGTCGTCGCGGTCGTAGGTGAATCCGAGCTTCTCGAGCACCTTTGCCGATGCGAGGTTCTCCTTGGCATGGCCGCCGGCAACCTTTCGTATCCCGAGATCGGTAGCGGCGAAATCGAGAATGGCTTTCATCGCCTCGGTCGTATACCCGCGATTCCAGTGGGACTTCTTGATGTTGTAGCCGACCTGATAGAGCTGGTAGTCCTCTTCCCAGATCAACCCACCGGAGCCGAACAGTTCGCCCGTCTCCTTGAGAACGAAACCCCAAATGTAGTTGTCGCGCGGTACGCGTGCATCGTCTTCGTGCTTCCACTCGATTTCTTTCAGCCACGCCATCGTATCGTCGATGGTACGATGCGGAAGCCAGCTCACGTACTTCGCAACCTCCTCG
Organism: Raoultibacter timonensis; assembly: GCF_022845715.1. Classification (NCBI taxonomy): domain Bacteria; kingdom Bacillati; phylum Actinomycetota; class Coriobacteriia; order Eggerthellales; family Eggerthellaceae; genus Raoultibacter; species Raoultibacter timonensis. The sequence continues at coordinate 2,977,683 of NZ_AP025564.1, read as the reverse complement.
TCGCCGGTCCAGCCGTAAAAGGCGGTCTCGGCGTCGGCAAGGGTGAGCGGCCTGAGGATGAGACGCTCCGTTTCCAGCATCATGCGCTCTCGCTTTCTCGTGCGGCGGCGCCCCTGGCTTTCTTGGCGAGCTGGATGATTCCTGCGAGCGCCGCGCCGACAACGATGCCGAAGCACGCTGAGATCAGGGAGTCGACGCACCAGAGCAGAACGCCGTTGTCGATCGGGCCCGTGAGGTCGTGGACGATGGTGGCGAACAGCGGCAGGCCGACATCCGCGAGGTTCACGATGAGAAGGTGTCCGCCGACCCACAGCATGGCGGCAACGCCCACCACCGTCAAGAGCGCAAACACCTTCGGCATGAGTTTGACGAGGCCGATTCCGAATGCCTGCAGAAACGAGCTCGCCCTCTCGACGCCCCGTTCTGCAATCCAGCGCCCGGCATCGTCGATCTTGATGAGAAGGCCTACCGATCCGTAGACCAGAAGCGTCATCAGCACGGCGACGACGATGAGCATGGCGAGGCGCATCCACCAATCGCCCGATTCCAGGGCGTCGACCGAAATGAGCATGATCTCGGCCGAGAGCACGAAGTCGGTCGTCGCGGCACCCTGAACGATCGATCGTTCGTCTTTGGGGGATCTCTCGACGACGTCCTGCGCCGCAGCGGCTTCGCTGCGATGCCGAAGCCGATGGATGATCTTCTCGGCGCCTTCGTATGCGAGGTAGCATCCGCCGACGATGAGGGCCCAAGGGAAAACCCACGGTGCGATGGCCGAGAGGATCATTATCGCAACGATGATAATGCCTTTGTTGATGAGCGAGCGCTTTGCTATCGCGCCGACGACGGGCAGTTCGCGTGCGGGGGAGATGCCTTGCACGTACTGGGGCGTAACCGCGGCATCGTCTATGACGACGGCCGCGCACTTCGAGGCGGCTTTGCCTGCGCCCGCGGCAATATCGTCGATGCTGGCTGCGGCCGCTTTGGCCAGTACGGCAATGTCGTCGAGAAACGCGAAGAATGAGCTCACGGATAATCTGTCCTCACATCTGTTCCAGGTCAAAGGGAGCTAAAGCAAATAGTATAGCAGGGCGAGCGCGCGCGGCGGACAGCGCCGCTCAACTACACTTTCGTCACAGAGCACGCACTGCTATCGGGGCCGACTGCCTGCGGGCGGCGTGCGGGTTCTGATCGAGCTTGCTGCGATGCGCGCGTGATGCGCCGCTTGCGGTGCGATCCTGTATGATGGATGCGTACTCGACGACGCTCGAAGAAGGGGTTCGCCGCTATGGATGAGAAGTGCAGATGCTCGTGGCCGGGCGATATGCCGCTGTACGTGGACTATCACGACAACGAGTGGGGTCGGCCCACCCATGACGACCGCGAGCTGTTCGAGCTTTTGGTTCTCGAGGGCGCGCAGGCGGGCCTTTCGTGGATAACGATCCTCAAAAAGCGGGAAGCGTACCGTGAGGCATTCGACGGGTTCGATCCGGCCAAGGTGGCGCTCTACGACGAGGCGAAGGTGGAAGAGCTCATGCAAAACGCGGGGATCGTCCGCAACCGCCTTAAGGTCAACGCGGCCATAACCAACGCGAAGCTGTTTTTGGACGTGGTCGAGGAGTTTGGGAGCTTCGACGCGTTCCTGTGGGGCTACGTGGATGGAAGCCCTATCGTGAATCGGTGGTGCAGCGAGGACGAAATCCCGGCGAGTACGCCGCTTTCCGATAGGATTAGCAAGGATCTGAAGAAGCGGGGCTTCAAGTTCGTCGGTTCCACCATCGTGTACGCCTACATGCAGTCCATCGGCATGGTGAACGATCACGTTACCGGGTGCTTCGTGTATCGGGAGTTGGCAGGCGGGTCGGGCGCAACCGATTCTTGCTCAGATGCCAACCAGAATACCTAGCGCTTGCACGCCGCTCGCCTATAATCGAACCTACTATACACGGATCGGGCACAACGGCAAGGAGCGCATGCGCATGAACGAGAAGACCTTCATCGAGATCAACGGCATGCGTCAGGGCATGTTCATCCAAGGCGAAAGCGCCGAAAAGCCGGTGCTGTTGTTTTTGCACGGTGGCCCCGGGTCTCCCGAGGCTCCCTTTACCCAAAGCCTTCCCACCGGGTTGGGAGAGCTGTTCACCGTATGCTGGTGGGAGCAGCGGGGAAGCGGTATGACGTACCGGAAGGACACCCCGCCCGACACCATGACGATCGAGCAGATGGTCGACGATGCCCTGGCGGTGATCGGGTATTTGCGCGAGCGCTTCGGGAAGGAGAAGCTGTATGTGATGGGGCATTCCTGGGGATCGTTGCTCGGCGTCCTGGTTGCGCAGAGGGCTCCGGAGCTTCTACATGCCTATATCGGCATCGGTCAGCTGGCTCGACAGGATGAGTCGGAGCGGCTTGCATACGCGTACATGCTCGATCGGTTCCGCGAAGCAGGAGACAAGAGGATGCTTCGCAGGCTTGAGAAACACCCCATCGATCAGGGGGCCGCAATCGACTTCGAATACCTTTCGGTGCGAAGCTCGGGAATGACGAAGCTCGGTATCGGCATGGTGCACCGTTGGCGATCCATGGTCAAGCCGGTGCTGGCCGTGCTGCGCTTCAAGGGCTACACCATGCGGGAGAAGATGAACTACCCGAGGGGGAACGCCTTCTCGCTCAACTGCCTGTGGGACGAGGTTCTGGGCATCGATCTGTTCGAGCGGGTGCCTCGCTTGGAGGTTCCCGTCTATGTTTTCCACGGCGTGTTCGATTACCAGGTGTCATACGCGATCGCCAAGGAGTACCTGCAGGTGCTCGAGGCCCCCGTGAAGGGCTTCTACTCCTTCGAGAAGTCGGCCCACAGCCCCTGTTTCGAGGAGCCCGAGAAGATGTGCCGCATCCTGCGCGAGGACGTGCTGGCGAAAGCGGCCGTCTCGGATGGTTGCGTACGGCAGAAGCAGCGCGGATAGCCGCTCTTGGCACCGCGCATCATTGCGGGCGCATGCATTATCGCGTTGGTTCGTGTGCTTCGGCGGTGTGCTCTCGCTGGCTAGAGAAAGCTGCTTTCCAGCCAGGCGCGGTAGCGTTGTATGCCTTCGGGACAGAGACGGTAGTACGTCTTGCCATCCTTGAGCGATCCCTCGACAAAGCCGGCGGAAAGCAGCGCGCTCATGTGATGCGACGTCGTTGCGGGGGTGAGGTCGAGCATGCGGGCGATCTCCAGGTTGTACAGCTCCTCGGTTTTGAGTGCCGCGAGGATTTCCAGCCGGTGCGCGTCGTTGAGCGCTTTTGCGGCCAGGATGGCCTCGGTTTTGGAGAGGCCCTCGTCTTGCCCCGCGAAGACCTTGCTGATAAGCAGGCCGACAACGCAGAGACCGTCAAAGACGATGACGCCCAGAGCCGAGACCAGCGAAGGCACGATGCGGGCGTCGGGGTTTATCTTGAGGGCTTGCTCGACAACGTCGGGCAGGTTGCCTTTGCGCACCTGCTCCTCAAGCTGTTCGAGGAGCAGGCGTATTTCGGGCTCGAGCTTCGCGTATGCGTGTTCGAAAGCGGGCAGGTTCGCGTTGATCGCATCGACCACCACCCCGATCCTCTGCCGAGGCTGTTGGAGCAGGGCAGTGATCTGCCATTTCGCCTTGTCCGGCAATCCGCTTGCCTGAAGGGCGTCAACAACATCGTCGCTGGTTTCCAGAAGGTCGCTGAACGCTTTGAGGATTGTCTCATGCACTTTTTCGTCCGGAACGGCGCTGAAATCCTCGAGCCATTCCGGATGCAGGAAGATGAGGTCGATCAACGACAGCGCGAGCTCGTCGGACAGGTTCTCTATGAACTCGCCTCCCTCGGTATCCACCTTGCGGCTGGCGAAGGCGGCGAAGAATCCCTCGAGTATCGAGTAGTTCGCTGCGTAAAATGCCGTTCCGTTGATGCCGAAGTCGTCGAGCGCTTTGATCGCTTCCTTTTTCTGCTTCTTGCCCCAGCGGGGGAGGGTCAGCAGAAGAAACGTCTCAATGGCGGGATTCAGTTGGTATTTCATGCTGTTGGACCTCAACCTGTTCTGGAGCCTGACTGCTGTTTTCTAAGCGCTGGAACGAAGCGAAGGCACCTTGTTGTTCGACGAGCGAATCGAAGGTTCCGATCTCTTGAATGCGTCCCTCTCGCATGAAGAGTATAGCATCGTAGCGGCTAAAGAGCTCGGGCCTCAGGTTATGCGTGATGGTCACCATGGTCAGATCGTCGAGCTCCAGAAGGGCGCTCTCGATGTCGTAGGCGGTTTGGACGTCCACCGCGCTTGTTCCCTCGTCGAGGATGAGCAGAGGCTTCTGCTCGATAAGGGCGCGGGCGACGGCGATTCGCTGCCGTTGGCCCCCGGAGAGCTTGGAGCCCATTTCCCCGGCGCGTGTGGCAAGCCCGCTGTCGGTCTGATCGAGAAACTTCGCGACGCCGCTCGTCTTGAGGGCTGCTTGCCATTGCTCTTCGCGGTAGGTCCTGCCGAGGCCGATGTTGTACTCGATGGTGTCGTCGAACAGGTACACGCCCTGATGGATGGTGGACATTTTGCCGAGAAGCTGGTCGATGGCGAGTTCGCGAAGCTCGGTTCCATCGATGCGAATCGCGCCGCTGTAAGCGCTGTGCTCGCCCCCGAGCAGGCTCATGAGTGTGCTTTTTCCGCAGCCGCTTTCGCCTACGAGCGCGTACTTCCCGCCCTTTTCCAGGGTCAGATCGAGCTGGGATATTACCGGCTGATCCTCCGAATAGGCGAAGGTAAGGTTCTCGAACCGGATGTCCTTCTCGAATTTCGGCTCGTCTGTGCCGGTGAAGGCGGATGGCGCGGGGCGGCTCAGGTCTTTGAGCCTTTCGAGTACGGGCATTGCCCCCTGGATCTGGGGAACGCATTGCATGATGACCGCAACCGGCTGCACGAATGCGCCTGCGAGCTGAAGAATGGCCAGGAGCGCACCGGCGGTCATCTGCCCGTTCAACACGAGGAAGCCGGCGACCAGCATGGTGCCGATCTGAGATGCCGCGCCCACCACGGCGGCGATGCCCTCGCTGAACGACAACAGCTTGGAGACGGCGAACTTCTTGCGTGCGAGCTCGTCGTTTTGGCTGGAAAAGTCTTTTTTGGCACGATCGGTAAGGCGGTACGAGCGGATGACGTCGTAGCCTGAGAACTGGTCTTTCAGCTTCATGGTGAACAGGGAGAGCCCCGTCGAATAGGCCTCTTGGCGCTTGCCGATAGGCTTGCCGAGACTCGCCGGCAGAAGGTACATGAGGACGAGGCTGACGAGCATGATCCCGCCGATGAGAGGGCTGTAGACGAACAGGGTGACGGCTGCCATGACGAAGATGATGGCGTATTGAATCGTGTTGAGAAACGGCATGACGGCATTCTCTTCGACTATCGTCATATCGTTGGTGAGCGCCGAAAGGTAGTCGGCGGTGTTGGTTTTTCGGTAGTTCTCGGTGTCGCGGGATATGATGCCGCTCTGGACATCGGTCCGCAGATCTCGGATGGTATTGACGATGAGCTTCTTCTCGACAAGGGCGCCGCATACGGCGACGACGAGGAGCACGACGATGTAGGCTGCGACGACTCCTATCATGGTGGTGAAGAGCTCCCAGTTTCCGCTGGTGACAGCATTGAGGATGTTTTCCAGGATAACGGCCGCAGCAATGGTGAGCGCGGCGCTTGCGGTGCTCATGACCATGACGACGGCGAAGAGGGCTTTGTGGTTTCGGAAGAGCTTGAGCATGGGCTGCTCCTTTTTTTGTGGGCTGTCGTGTGCTTGCGGGACACATATTAGATAGATATCTAATTTAAGTCAATACGATGATTATCATATAATTGAATACAGCGAACCCATTGGTTTTGGCGGCTAGCTTCCCTTCCGCTGGCAAACCCTCATTGACGTGGTTCCGTCCGGAACCCCAAAGCGTCAGATGGGCGCCGGGCGGCCCGCGCGGGGCGTCGATTGCAGCGCGGCGGCAAAAAGGCGAACTCGTGGCAGAAAAGCGGAGTTATTCGTCTCCGTAGGATACCTCCCCCTCGGTGTCGGCTCCCCGACCGTCCCTGATCAGGCGCGATAAGACGGCTTTATGCGCTGGCTGCGTGCCTTGCCATCCTCAAGGGGTTCAGGCGACGAATATCTCCGCTTTTCTGCCACGAACCTGGGAATCTGGCGCGCAGCCGCGGGCGGTCGCGCCCGCCCGCGGCGTATGGCGGCGGCCTGGCGTCCGGCACCCGAACCCCGAAGGCCGCATGTTGATGGTGGCTTAACGGCGGAGATTCTCTTGGGTGCTTCGTCAGACGGCATGCATTGACGAGGCTATGCCCGGGTGGCGTAGAGGTCTACGTTGATGTGCCACGTGCCGTCGTCGGCGACCGTGACGTTCTGCCAATGGAAGGTATCGTCTTCTATGGTGGCGAAAACCCACTTCCGTCGCTCGTCGGCGATGTTTGTGAGCACTATCATGCCGTCCTGCTTCCTCGCTTCGAGCCGCATGATCCTGCCCGTGTAGCAGTAGGCGATGTCCCAGGCGTGCGTGCTGGGATTGTAGATGCGAAGCGTCGTTCCGTACTCCTCGTCGGGGTGGGGGATGTCGGTTCGCGTGTCGCGCGAGGGAAGGATGATCACATCCTGGATGGCCATGCCTTCGAGAACCCGCGCGAAGTACCATTCTCCTTTGAGCGAGCATGACATGTTGTGATCGATGTAGTCGAAGTCCCAGCTGCCGACGAGCCGTCCGAAGTAATCGTATTCCTCGGGCAGCTCGTCGCTTCGGGTTTCGCTTATCAGGGATTCGGTGAAGGTATGCATGCTGTGATCCTTCGCTGTGGGTTGCTATCGCACCCGCATTATACCCTTTGAAGCTCGATTCTCGCATGAGCGAGCTCGCGAGTCATCGATGTCCTTTTTGCATGCGATGCTCTTGCGCACCTGGCCCTTTTGCGGCGAGGGCCGATCAGCACCCATCGCCCGACGGCAGCGTTTGCATGAGGGCGAAGAAGTGCTCTGATTCGCCCGTTCTGAAGTACTCGTACCACGACTCCAGCGTATCCGCCTGAAACACACCGAGGCACTCGATGATGTGCTTCGTCCACAGCAGGGCACCAGTGGAGCTTGCGGTGATGAGCCCGCCATCCGATACCGACGGCTCGTCTCGGTACAGCGCGCTTCCCTTATAGCCGGGGGAAACCATTGTGAGAAAGCCCGGTCCGTTGCTGGTGTGCGGGCGCGCATCCAGAAGGCCGAAATCCGCAAGGGCGGCCGTGGCTCCGCAGATTGCGCATACCGTGGCGCCCGCAGAGAGCAGCTCGCCCGCCTTTTCGACAATGGCGGCATGGTGCGGGTCGTTCCAGGTGTTGGCGCCCGGCAGCAGTAGCGTGCTTGTCTTGCTCGCAACGACATCGTCGACTAGGCAATCGGGCGTTATCTCCACTCCGCCCATGGTGCTGATCGGCTTCTTGGAATAGCTGACCGTCTTGATCGCTAGCTGGGGTGCGTCCCTCTTGAAGAATCGCCTCGAATTGAGTTCCGCCAGAGCATATCCCAGCTCCCAGTCGGCCAGTGTGTCGAGGACGTAGACATAGATCGTGTGCATTGATTTCCTCTGTTCCCTTGGTTTCCAATCCGCGCCGATCATGGAAAGCGGATAGGACGATTGACGTTGCAGCCATACTAACAAGGGGAACACGACAGCAGTATGTCCTGTTTAGGAATATCGTGACAAAATATTTACGGCAACGGTTTTCAGATCATCTGCAATGAAGCGCGGCTCTACGACGGTCACCTTGTCGCCGAAGCCGAGCAGCCAGGTGAGGATGTAGTCGCGTTTCGTGAACGAGGTTTCAAACCGCAGCCCCTCGCCGGTCTCTTGGTAGCAGTGGGGCCCGTAGGCGTCGATCAGCCGATGCTTTACGGATGGGTCGAACAGGGCGATAAGCGCATGCTTCCCGTCTTTGGCAGCCCATGCCTCGAAATCTCGCTTTTTCGGGGGAACGTCCCGTGGTGAAAACGTCTCGTCGCATAGATGCAGGTTCCACAGGCGCTGGAGCTTGAACAGCCGAAAATCCGATCGATCCAAGCAGAATCCGAACACGTACCATGCTTCCCATTGGAAGATAACGAAGTGCGGTTCGACGCGACGACGGGATTCGCCCCTCTCGTAGACGTAGTCGAACTCGATGATCCGGTTCTCCAGCACGGCGCGCTTGATCAGCTCGATTTTCTCTGCAAGATGCTTTCCGTCATGGGAGGCGAGGTCGATGACGACGGGCTCGCGCATCGAGACGACCGCATCGGCATGCGCGTGGAGCTTGTCGAGGACGCGCTCAACATTCGACTGCCCGGATACGCTGCCGATCCCCTTCAGCGCAGCGATGATGTTCGACAGCTCGTCTGCGGTCAAAATGCTCTTGTCTAGCTTGAACCCCTCGATGATGGAGATGCCGCCTCCGCTTCCTTGCTGGGTTACGAGGGGGATTCCCGCCCTGCACATCGCATCGATGTCGCGTCCGATCGTACGGCGGCTGACCTCGAACTTCTCAGCCAGTTCGGGCGCGGTCACGCGATCCTTCTGCAGGAGTATGGTCAGTATGCCGAGCATTCGATCGAGTTTCATGTTGCATCACCTTGGACAGCATACCGTAAAAAGAGACGATGGGTGTTGAGCTCTATTGTGGCATACGCGTGGTTAGGCGATTTCAAAAAGTGCCAGTCTCCGATCACGACAAGCTATTGTTCCGCAGTACCTGAATGGGCTATCATTCTATCCTAGGATTGACGCGATGCGTTTTTCGGATGCGGGAGCAGGAGGTCGATCATGTTCGGTGTTTTGATCGTGTGCTACCTGTTCTTGGGCGGGCTTGGCGGGGGATTGTGTTTGGTTCTTTCTCTCGTGGGGCTCACCGTTCCGCGCGAAGAGCTTGGCCGGAGGATAACCGCGCCGTATTGCAGCTTCTTCCGGTACGGGTATGCCGTCTCGGCTTGTTCGCTTATCGCCGCCGCCCTGTGCCTGCTTGTCGACTCCGGAAACCATGGGGCCCTTGCCTACCTGTTCTTTTCGGGGCGAATCACCTATCTTTCGGTGGGGTCTTACCTGCTCGTGGGCGGTGTGGCGCTCAGCGCGGTCTTCGCTTATCTTTGGGCCGTACGATCGTCCGTACGCAGGGTGAGGGCTTTCAGGGCATTGCAGATCGCCGCCGCGTTGGTCGGCCTTGCGGTTGCCTTGTATACCGGGCTCTTTCTGGCGAGCATGCAGGCGGTTCCGTTTTGGAATACGCTCTGGCTGCCGGCGCTGTTTCTGCTCTCGTCGGTTTCTTGCGGTCTGGTTGCCGCCTTGATAGTGGGGCACATGAGCGGTGTATCCCTGCAGTTCGAGCAATACTTTGCACGGATGGCGGCCATCGATGCCGCCGTCATCGTTCTCGAGGCCGTTTGCCTGCTCGGTCTCGTTCTGGGTTCGCTGTTCGCGGGGGGCTCCGACTCCGCTTCCGCTGCGGCGAGCGCTTCGGCGTCCGCTCTTCTCTTCGGGGAATACGCGTGGGTTTTCTGGTCGGTATCGGTGGCGCTCGGTCTCGTTGCCGCATTCGTTGTCGATGCGACCGTTATGCGGGCCGGACAGATTCTGCCCGGTCGCCCCTGCTATTCTTTGGTACCGGGGGTATGCGTGTTCGCGGGTGCTTTCGCATTGAGGTTTTGCATGGTGATGGCAGGGGAGCATCCTGTCGCGAGTCTTTTAGGAGCGTGATCGTATGGCGACTGTTTCGGCCGACGGCTTCCCTTTCGAAGCCGATTCGGATTCGACCTCCCCTCTGTGGGTCCAGCTGCGAAAACGCATCGTGTTCTTGATAAGCTCCGGCTATTTGAAGCCGGGCGACCAGCTTCCCAAGATCCGCGAGCTGGCGGCGGCTTTGTCGATAAACTTCAATACGGTGAATAAGTCGTACTTGAGTTTGTCTTCCGACGGCTACGTGGAATCGATCCGAGGGAAGGGCGTTTTCGTCTGCAACGTGGCAAAGTCGGTTGACGAAGCGGAGCAAGGAGAACTGGAAGCCTTGCTGGACGACTGCCTCCAGGCCTGCAAAAACCTTGGACTGAGCTATGACGAGACGGTAGCGCAAATGACGCTCTACGTCCGTCGGTTGAAGATGCGGGAGGCTCAAGCGCACATTGAGCCGGGGAGCAACGTGATCGAGCTCAAGGCGCCGGATGCGTCAACGAAGAGGGAGGCGTAAGACACATGGCCAAAGACAAAAGCGGTTCGCCGATGCGGTTTCCGAAGGAAGAAACGGGGCGAACCGAAAGGCTCGGTGCCTACCAATTCGTTCCCAAAGACAACGCCCAGCCCCAAGGAGAACGCACGACGGGCGCGGGCATCATCTTGTTTTCGATGTTCGTATTCTGCGTCGTTTTCGTAGCGGTGTTCGCGCTTTGCTACGTGCTTCTCGGTCTTGCGTTGCCGCTTGTGGCGCTGCTCTCGTTTGCAGCCGCCGTGCTCGCGTCGATGTCGATACACATCGCTCAGCAATGGGAACGCGTGGTGGTTCTCCGTCTGGGCGGATTTAACCGCGTATCGGGCCCGGGCTTGTTTTGGACCATTCCGTTCTTCGAGCAGAACGCCATGCGCGTTGACTGCCGCGTACGCGCTACCACGCTCGATGCAAAGGAGACGCTTACGGCCGATCTGGTTCCTTTGGATGTGAACGCGGTCTTGCTGTGGATGGTCTACGACGCCAAGGCGGCCTGTACCGAGTGCAGCGATTTCAGCCGCACGGTCGAGCTGAGCGCGCAAGCCGCCCTGCGCGATGCCATCGGACGCTTAACCGCCGCAGAAGTGGCTATCCGGAGAGAGCAGTTGGACATCGACATCAAGGAGGCTTTGGAGGCGGAAGCCGAGCAATGGGGCCTTTCGGTGCTTTCGGTAAAGGTTCGCGATATTCTGCTCCCCTTCGAGCTGCAGGGCGTAATGAGCATGGAAGCCCAAGCGGAGCAGCGCCGCAAAGCTCGCGTGATCCTCATGGAGGCCGAGGAGGACATAGCCACCATGGTAAGCGCGGTAAGCGAGGTTTACGGTGGGGAAGACGCTGCCCTGAAACTGCGCTCGATGCACTTGCTGAACGAAAGCGTGCGTGAAGCTGGTAGCACGTTGGTGGTCCCCAGCAGCTTCAGCGAGGGGTTCGGCGATGTATTGCCCGATGAGGCGAAGAAAACGATCGCGAAGAAGTTGAAATAGGGAAGCGTTCCAGAAGAATTATCCTCAAAGAAGAAGCGAGCAATCCTAAGATTAGTATAGCAATCCTAGGATTAGCATGCTATGATTTGAGAAAATCGATCGGTTTTCAGAAACAAGCAAGAAGACGTGTAAACGCTTTATTTTTGCGTGGGATAAAGGACGCCGATTGTTTCGCTGCACAGTCTGCCGCAAAACTATGTGGTGTCCTCCGTTCGGTAGGGGGAGGATATATGGACAAATCCAGTAAAAAACTAACTAGAAGGTCGTTTTTGGCTACTACAGCTTTGGCTGCCGGCGCGCTGGCGACGGCAACGGCAGCTGGCTGCAGCAGCGTGGACGAATCGGGAGCCGGTGCCACGAGCGCCGAAACCGATACGGCTGCTCCGGAAGAATCGTACTTCGTCGGCACGTGCCATGGCAACTGCGGTGGGCGATGCGCTTTGAAGGCGACGGTACGTGACGGCAAGGTCGTCAGCACGCTGCCGATGGATTACACGAAAGAGAACGAAGGCCTGCGTGTCGGGTGCGTCAAAGGCGTGTCCAATCCGCTGCGCATCTACGGCCCTTCGCGCCTTCTGTATCCCATGAAGCGCGCCGGCGAACGCGGTAGCGGGGAGTGGGAGCAGATTTCTTGGGACGAGGCTATCGAGCTGTTCGCCAATCAGCTGAAGACCACCATGGAAACCTATGGCGGCGAGGCTAACATGTGGCAGGGCGGTGCCGGCAACATGAACGGCGTTCTCAACGGTACGCCGACGGGCATCATCAACAGCGCCCTGTTGCCGACTGGCGAAATCAAGCCGCTCGATGGCTTCAGCAAGGGTTATGCTAACTCGCGCCTTATCCAAAAGACCGGTGGCACCGTGCTGTCGGTTGGCCACGACATGGCCGGCATTGTGTTCGCCTTCGTGCATCTGACCCAGCCGCGGAGTGCGGTAGAGGACCTCGCAAACGCCAAGACCATCGTTTCTTGGGGTGCCAACCCCGCCGAGGCCTCCTTCTGCCGCGCTGCATGGAACTGGGTCTGCAAAGGCAGGGAGAACGGTGCGAAGCTCATTACCATCGACCCGCTGTTCACGTCGACTGCGGCCCATTCCGACGAATGGCTTCCCGTTCGCACCGGTACGGATGCGGCGCTCATGTGCGGCATGATCCACTACATCGTGGACAACGACCTCGCTGACTGGGATTACGTCAAGAACGGCTCCGTCGCTCCGTTCCTCATCGACGAGACGGGGGCCTATCTGCGGCTCTCGAACTTCGGTAAGGCCGAAGCCGGTGCAGACGATGACGTTCCGGTTGTATGGGACGAAGACGCCGGGGAATTCGTGGCGCATACGGAAGCCGTCAATCCTGCGATTCGCGGCACCTTCGATGCCGAGGGAACAAGCGTTCGTACGGTGTTCGACGCCGCCATGGAGAACATCGCGCCCTTCACGGTTGAATTCGCCGCCGAGGAATGCGGCATCTCCGTCGAGCAGATAGAGAATCTCGCCCGTACCTGCGCTACCGAGGGCCCGACGAGCTTCTATATCAACTACGGACTTGAGCATACGTACGAATCGTGGCGCATCTACTTCCTTATCGGGCTGCTTGCCTCCCTGACCCACAGCGTGGGCATCCCCGGCGGGTCTCACGTGGGCAGCATCGGCCTCGGCCACGAATCCGCCACCACGATCAAGCAGCCGAAAACGTTCAACGCGGACGGCTTCGTCGTCGAGGACGCGGTTCCCGGCAACCATTTCACGGGCGACTGGATCGTCCAGATTGCGGAGACCGGCCAGTGGGCGGGCAAGGATTTCCATATGGGCACGCTCGTCAACATGTGTGCCAATCCGCTCGACAACTTCTCCGGGTCGTCCGCTCTTTTGAAGGCGTACGACAAGATCGATTACATCATCACCATAGACAGCATCATGACCACCACGGCCCATTACTCCGACCTGGTTCTTCCTACCTGCATGCCCTGGGAGACCTATGAGTACATAGACGGGGGCATCTTCGAGCAGAAGGCCATCGAGCCGGTTGGCGATGCGAAGTCGGATTTCGATATCATCAAATCCGTTGCGGTGAAAATGGGCTACGACGATCTGATCGAGGGCGAGGGGCTCGACTTTTTGCGCTCGTATCTCGATACGCCGGAGAACATCGAGGCAGGTGTCGGTTTCGATGCGCTGTACGAAAACGGTGTCGTGGTGGGCGATTATTCGATGCCTGCTACCGTCGTGCCGGAGTACAACCCCTATGGCCGCACCCAGTTCTACATGGAGTACCTGATGCCGCGCGACGCTTGGGGGCAGGTGTTCGGCCTTCAGGACCGCTTGCCGTTCTATAAGCCGTCCATCGAGGCGTACGCGGATAATCCGGATCGCGAGAAGTATCCGCTCTACGGCTTCAGCAACCACGACCTCTACCACGGCCAAACGCTCTGGGTCCATAACGAATGGCTCAACACCTTCAGAACCATCGAGGGGAAGCCGTTCTGCCGCATGCATCCCGAGGTGGCAGAAGCGCGCGGCATCAAGACGGGCGATAAGGTGCGCGTGTTCAACGACCATGGTTCGTGCGTCTTGAACGCCCTCGTCACCGAGGGAATCCGCAACGATTCACTCTGGCTGCCGCACGGCTTTACGTGGGACGAGTTCGAGGAAGGCTACGCCCAATCGCTCACGCGTTGGTGCCCTGACGATGTAACGAGCAACAATAATTTCAATGACTGGATCTGTCAGGTCGAGAAGGTATAAGGGGGCATCGATTATGACTAAGTATGGAATGGCTATCGACACGAACCGCTGCACGGGCTGCAATATGTGTTCGATGTCTTGCAGGGTTGACCATAACCTACCGAACGACGTGCTTTACAGCAAAGCAGTCACCGACGGGAGCGAGTACTTCCGCGTGCCGACGGGAACGTATCCGAACGATCTGACGATGACGTTCTACACGATGGCGTGTCAGCATTGCGACAATCCCTCGTGCGTCGAGGTGTGTCCCACGGGCGCGGCGTATAAACGCGAAGAGGACGGCATCGTGCTCATCGACAACGAGAAGTGCATCGGATGCAAGAGCTGCGTCGCCGCATGCCCGTACGAGGGCGTACGCACCCTGCTGTCGTCCGAGCCGACCTATCCCCTCGATTTCCAGATCGGCGATTACCGGGCTCAGGAGCATAAACCGAACACTATGGAAAAATGCACCTTCTGCGTTGAGAGGATAGACAGCGGTGAGAGGCCTTTGTGCATCGATCTGTGCCCTGCCGTTGCCCGGTACTTCGGAGATCTCGACGATCCCGAATCGGAGATCTCGAAGGTCTTGCAGCAGCGCGAGTACGATCAGCTTTTGACCGACCAGGGTACCGGCCCCAACGTGTATTTCCTGCGGTAGAAGGCTTGCGCTTCGAGCGCATATGACGTGCGACGGGATCGGGGCGATGCGTTTCCGATCCCGTCGAGGAAGATGAGGGAGGGAATCAGGATGGGGGAAGGCAAAGCACCTGAGGAGTGGATGTGCGGGGCGACGGCGTTCGAGTTGCTGTCCCTTGCTTTTCTGCTGCCCACGAAAAATACCGCGGAAGCGTTGGTTGCGGGCGAGTTTGCGGACGCGTGCGAAGAGGTTTTGGAGGCGTTTGGGTGCGATTCGCCCGCGGTGGGCGATATTGCATCCTTTCTGGGGGATTATGACGGTAAAGATGCCGAAGAGGTTTTCCATGCTTTGCGCACGGAATACACCTACCTGTTCGTGGGGGAGCGGGAGCCGCGGGTCACTCCTTTCGTCGGCGTGTGGGCTGCGCAAGAACGCGGGCAGAAGGGCTTGCTTTTCGTGAGCAAGGAGTCGGTTGAGATCGAGCACTTCATGCGCGATCGCGGCGTTGCGAAAAACCTCGAAGCCGGCCAGGTCAACGACCCCGTGGACCATATCGGTACGGTTTTCGAATTCATGAAGTACCTTTGTTTGGCGAACGCGAAGGCGATCCAGGCTCCACAGGGCGTTGTCATCGAAGAAGGCGACTACGAGACGTTCGTTTGCGAACATGTTTCCCCCTATGCGCGTTGGTTCTCCGATCAGGTTTTCGAGCAGGCAAGATGTCCGTTTTATAAGGCGATGGCTTTGTTTCTCGGGCAGGTGCTCGAGCTTTTCGCTCCGATGCGAAGCGCGTAGGCTTTCATCTGGTTTTTTGTTGTAAGGGGGTGGCAGAGACGTGAGCTTTGCCCTGATCTTTGTTGTCACATCCGTTGTCGTCGTTGCGCTTGCGGGTTTCATAAAGGGGGTGCCGTGGTTGTTCTACGGTCTCTCTATCGTGGCGGTCGTGGTGCTGTTCGCCGGGGTGGAAGGATATATCGACGGCGGTTGGTGGAAGCCGCTCATTCTGCTGGTGAAGCGTTGCATGCTGGCGCTCTCGCTCTTCACGATCGTTATGTTCACCGGGGCGTTGTCGAGAGAGTCGTGGCTCGGCGTTCGGCTCCGCTCGATTCGATCCGAGCTTTCTATCGTCGCATGCATCCTCTGCGTGGGCCACGTATGCCAGTACCTTGTCGCGTACGTATCGCGTGCGATTGCGGGATCGCTTGATCTGCAGACGGGGGCGTCCATCTGCATCGCTCTGGTTTTGTTCGTGCTGCTGATCGTGTTGGGGGTTACGTCGGGCAATGCCATGAAGAGGCGGATGAAAGGCGTTAGCTGGAAGCGCATCCAATGGTTCGCCTACCCGTTCTTCCTTCTGACGTACGTTCACCTGATGCTGATGATCGCACCCGCAGCCCTTCTCGGCAGCGAGCAGGCGATCGTGAACGTGGCGCTGTATTCGATCGTATTTGCAGCATACGTGATCATGCGCCTCTATCGCTACGAAAAGGACAAGCGCGCCAGGTTGTCTGCCGAAGCGCGCGGAGGCGCGGGGGGTTTGGCGGGCACGGAAGGGTAGAGCGGGCACCCTTTTCGCCGTTTTTCACCGGAGGTTGCTCGGGGGCGGGCTGGTGCGAATCGTTCCCGATTCGCACCAGCCGCGATAGTGCGGGGTTTAATGCGCTTTTTGCATCAGTCTGGGCGGCATGCAGTCCATCGGCATGGTGAACGACCGTGTGGTGGATTGTTTCGTGCGGCGGAAGATGGGCGGTGTTGCGTAAGGTGCGTGGAGATCCGAACGGGCCGGAGTTTGCGGGCTGATGGAAAAACGACCTTGCCATTGCTCTCGTCGGCAGGGTCGTTTTCGGAGCGAGGGGCGTTTTTAGTCCAGTTCGATGCCGGGCTTTAGCACCAGCTTTCCTCTTTTGCTACGTTCTGGCCGGCTAGGGAGCCGTTGACGAGGCAGTCCGCGATGGAGCACGAGCCGAGCCGGCACGCTCCGTGCACGCCTCCGGTTGCTTCTCCCGCCGCGAACAGGCCGTCAATCGGTTGAAGCGAAACGTCGATGACGCGACAATCCGCATCGGTTTTCACGCCGCCCATGCAATGGTGGACCCGGGGCCAAACGCGCGTCACGCAATAGGGAGGCTCTTCGACCGGGAGGGCGTCTTCGGGAATCGCCTTGCCGAAATCCTCGTCGACCTTGTTAGCGACGAACGTGTTGTAACGGGCTATCTCGGCTTGCAGGGCTTCGAGCGGGATGTCGAACCTTTCGGCGATCTCCTCGATCGAATCCATCCGCCACGTGCATCCGGCATCGATGCATTTCTCCAGATACTCCAACGACCATTCCGGCAGATTGCGTTCGTCGACGATCTGGATCAGCGGCTTCTCGTTCGCGAGGATCGCATCGCAGTAGCGCTTCCGGTCAGTCAGCTCGTTTACGATGCGCTTGCCGGTTTGAGGGGCCACGACAGGCCCGTAGGGAAATCCCGCGTCGATATAGGTACCATCAGGGCCGTAGGTCTCAAGGTCGGGGCTGCACCAGGGCCCCAGCTGGATCCAATCCATATGGACGGTCAAGGCGTCGGCGTGCAAGGCCGGCTCCAAAGCCTCCCTGTTCGCTCCAGGGCGGTTGGTGTCCCCGACCGTTTCATCGAGCCTCGGATCATGCTGCATCCGCCACGCGACGTCGCCCGCAAAGCCCCCTGTTGCCAGCACTACCCCTTTCCTCGCTTTGATGTTGATGCATTGCCTATGGGGGTTGTCGGAGCGTTCCTGGGTTTCGCTGCTTTTCACAACCTTGGCTCCGATGACGCGGCCTTCGTCGTTTTTGACGAGCTCGGTAAGCAGAAGGTGGCATTCGACCGCGAGGCCCTTTGCATTCGCCTCGTTTCTGAGGGCCCCGACGATCGCGGCGCCCGCGCCCTCTGCCTTGAGCGTGCGGCGGATGGAATGCCCGCCGTAGGGCAGCACCTCGGTTTTGCCTTCGCCGTCTCGCACCCACGTAACGCCAAGACCGTTCAGCCATTCGTAGATGTCGTTCGTGCTTTCTGCGATCGTGCGGCACTTCTCGACGTCGTTGAGGTATAGGCCCGCTACGAGCATGTCGTTGACGTAGGCGTCGACGGAGTCTTGGATCCCGTTCTCCTTTTGCGCCGACGAACCGCACACGCCGAAATCGCCATCGCATTTGAGGGAATTTCCCCCGTCGCTTCCGCGTTTGTCGATGAGCACCACTTCAGCACCGGCATCATGCGCATGCAGGGCTGCGGAGTACCCGGCGAAGCCGCTTCCGACGACGAGGACGTCGGTTTCCCGGTCCCATGCGACCGAATCGGCATGTGCTTCGGCCGCACATGCGGCGATGCTCGCAGAGCCGATGATGCCGGCGCCCAGAAGGGCGCTCCCCTTGAGAAAACTCCTGCGCGACAAACTCTTCAATCCAGACATTGATCTGCCCCTCTCTCTTTTCGTGCAACCTGTCTTGGCTTCCAATCTCCATCGAGTATTGCAAGTTTTGACGAAAACAAGGTGCAGAAAGTGAGGGATCTTCGTACCCCATAATGAGGGATTTAGGCATAATGCCCGATCAATTGCTATGAGAGTTCACGAACTTGATAATGTCCTGCCTGTTGTGAACCCCGAGCTTGCGGTAGATCCTCTTTGTGTGCGTGCGCACGGTTTCCGGTGATACGTACAGCATCTCGGCTATCGTTTTCGAGGTGTAGCCTTGGGATATCAGCAAGACGATTTCCGTCTCGCGCGCGGTGAGCTCCTTTTCGTCCGCCACGTGCGACAGTATCTCGTAGTTCGAGGTTCTTTTGGCCGTGTCAAGGATCGCCTCGCTGAGCGCAGGGGCGTAGCGCACGAAAAACACGAAGGCTACGATGACCAACGCGAAGGCGAGCATCAAGAGCATCTCTTCACGGTAGGCGGAGACGGCCGCTTCCTCAAGTTGGAGGAGCATGGGGAGCACTGTGCCCACGACGGCCACCATGAATACGTTGATCGGCAGATACAGCACGCTGAACGCGGTGGCGCTCGACACCTGAGAGTTGCGGGCGACGCTTGCCGTGAATATCCAGAGAAGCAGTTTGAAGCACATGAAGCACGCCGCCAAGACGGCCGCCGCCCCTTCTTCGCTGGGAAACGCCCCCAAGGCGGCGGCGAACAGGCATCCGAAGAACGCTACGGCGATCGTCGACCATGCGACGATGAACGCATGGTCGTGGTTCTTGCTTCGCGAGCTTATGGCGAGTGCTGCGGACAGCAAAACCACGCAGGTGATCGAAGTGGAGATCGCCACCCACTGCGTGAAGGGGGCCGTGATTGCGCGGCTGCCGCTGTAGTTGACGAAGTCGTGGGCGAATGCTGCCGTGCAGAAAAAGATGCCGCACACGATGAAGGTGGGGATTTGGGCGTTCTCCAAATCGGCCAATCGGCTTGAGGTCGGCGGGTCGCTGTCCTTCCTGTTCGCCGAAAGCTGCCACAGTATGCTCGTGATGGGCGGCGTGGCGATTATGATCGCGCTGCCGATGGGTTCGGGCAGCAGGCTGCATAGGGTTATGGCGATTCCCAGCGCGAACGAGAGGAGAGGGACCATCATGCCGAATCGAGCGGATTCTTGGATTATCGTACGCCCCCATGCGAAGGTGATGACGATGAACCAGAGTATGGGGGCCGTGCTCGCGCAGAGCCGCGCTATCCAAAATGCCAGGCCTTCGCTTCTGAAGGGGATTAGGAAGAGCGCGACGCCGAGGCTGGCGACAAGCGAAAGAGCCGGCACAAGCCAGCTCTTTTCTTTGAAGAACGATTCGACGCGCTTTCGCTTGGCGAACAAAAGGGCGATGACCGCGATGGCAACGGCGCAGTAGGCGGTGAATGCGGCAAATGCGCCGTTGCTCGATCCGGCTTGCAGGGAAATGAAGTAGTCGACACGCGTGATGTCCACCGTCGACCAGTAAAACGCCATTCCGAAGACGATGGTCAGGAAACGAGCGGTATTCGGTCGAGCGGTCGACATTGCTGCGAGACGCCTATTCCCACTCGATCGTCCCGATCGGCTTGGGCGTGAGGTCGTAGCACACGCGGCAGACGCCGGGAACCTCGGTCAGGATGCGGTCGGTGATCTTCTTGAGCACGGCCCAGTCGATCTCGGGGACCTCGGCGGTCATGGCGTCGACGGTGTTGACCGCGCGGATGATGACGGGCCAGTCGAAGGCGCGCTTACCGTCGCGTACGCCGGTGGCGCGGAAGTCGGGGACGACGGTGAAGAACTGCCAGACGCTCTGGGTGAGGCCGGCGTTGTCGAACTCTTCGCGCAGGATGGCGTCGGCTTCGCGCAGCGCCTCAAGGCGGTCGCGGGTGATGGCGCCAAGGCAGCGCACGCCGAGGCCGGGGCCGGGGAAGGGCTGGCGGTACACCATCTCGTCGGGAAGGCCGAGTTCTTTGCCGACCACGCGGACTTCGTCCTTGTACAAAAGCTTGACCGGCTCGCACAGCTCGAACTGCAGATCGTCGGGTAGGCCGCCTACGTTGTGGTGGGCCTTCACGCCGTCGGATTCGATGATGTCGGGATAGATCGTGCCCTGGGCGAGAAAGCTCACCTCGTCACCCACTTTGCGTGCCTCTTCTTCGAACACGCGGACGAACTCGGCGCCGATGATCTTGCGCTTGGCCTCGGGCTCGGCCACGCCTTCGAGCAGTCCGAGGAAGCGGTCGACGGCGTCCACGTACACGAGGTTCGCATCGAGCTGGTTTTGGAACACGTCGACGACCTGCTCGCTCTCGCCGGCACGCATAAGGCCGTGGTTCACGTGCACGCAGATGAGCTGCTTGCCGATGGCCTTGATGAGGAGCGCAGCCACGACCGACGAATCCACGCCGCCCGAGAGGGCCAGCAGCACTTTCTTATCGCCTACCTGATCCTGGATCGCTGCAACCTGCTCGTCGATGAATGCCTGCGCCTGCTCAGGGGTGGCGATTCGTTCCATGTCGTCGGGACGCTTGTTCGGGTCCATTCGTGCTCCTTCTCGTATCCGATGATGTTCTTGGCAAATTATACGGGATATGATGCACGTTGGTATGCAGGTCGTTTGTTCTTTTTGGCGACGCGTCGATCCGTTGCGCCCGCCGTTTCCTCGCGGCGCCGCAAAGCGCATCGCGGTACGGGTTGCGATGCGCCGAAAGCGGTTCGGCGGCTACCGCAGGGGCTCGATCGAGACGATGTTTTTGATCGGGAGCACCCAGCGCGTGCCTTCCGGCACAGTGAACGAGGCGTACACGCTTTCGGCCAGCACGCAGTAGTCGTCGATGTCGAGGATGCGAACCGTGTCCTTGCTGCCCGTGGTGAACGTCATCTTGACGCAGGAGCCCACCGCGTCGCGCAGGCTGTCGGTGGAGGTGCTCTTCGGCGAGCCGACGCTGCGGGCGAGGCTCCGGATCTTTCCGTACATGCAGAACAGCGCGACAACGATCAGGAAAAGCCAGAGATTCGTCCAACTACTCGCATCCATCGAACGCACCTCCTTTCTGCTTTTGGGGCTCTTCGGCGCTCGGGGGCGCAACGATTTGGAATCCGGCAACCGAACCCATGTCGACGAGCTCGACTGCGCGGCCCTTGCGGGGGCGCTCGTACTCGACGCGCACCCAATCGGTATCCGCTTCGAGCACCCGCACGACGCCGTCGAAGCCGGCGCTCGCCATCAGCAAGCCGGAGGTGAGCGCTATTCGGCACTGCGAGCCCTCGAGCGATTTCAGCACGTGGGTGTCGATCCCGCCATCGTCTTTGCTGCCCGCGGCGACCGTCACGTCGATCTCGTCGTCGACCAGATCGTCGAGGCTGATGCGGTAGAGGGCTGCGAGCTCTATCGCCTTGCCTATGTCGGGTGCGCTCGACCCGCTTTCCCAGTTCGAGATGGTTTGCCGCGAAACCGAAAGCGCGTTCGCCACATCCTGCTGGCTCATCCCGCTTTTCCTGCGCAGCTTCATGAGCTTCTCGCCTACCATGCGTGCGGTCCTTTCTCGCTGTTTCGTGCTGCCCCCATTATTCCAGACGCGCTTGCGCCCTCCCGGCAAATATCGTTGGAATCTTGTCCAATTCTCTTTCCATCGGGCGAATCGAGCCGTGCCGGGCCGCTCTGCGCGCATGGTATACTCGCTGGCGCATGCAGATGCAGATGCGGGTGCGAAGGCGGCAGCGAGGAGTCGTATGGATCACGGGTTTTTACCGGTAAGCCACCGCGATATGCTCGATCGCGGATGGGACGCGGTCGATTTCGTGTACGTGTCGGGCGATGCGTACGTCGACCATCCCTCGTTCGGCAGCGCCATCATTACGCGGCTGCTCGAGGCCAACGGCTACAGAGTCGGTTTCATCGCGCAGCCCGACTGGACCGATGAGCAGAGCATCGCCGTGTTCGGCGAGCCGCGCCTCGGGTTCCTCGTTTCGGCGGGCAACATGGACTCCATGGTGAACCATTACACGGTGGCCAAGAAGAAGCGCAAGCGCGATGCGTACACGCCGGGTGGGCAGGCGGGCAAGCGACCGAACCATGCGGCGGTGGTGTACAGCAACCTGATCCGCCGCACGTACAAGAAGACGCCCATCATCCTCGGCGGCATCGAGGCGAGCCTGCGCAGGCTCGCGCATTACGACTACTGGTCCGACAAGCTCAAACGCTCGATCCTGCTCGACTCGGGCGCCGATCTGGTCTCGTACGGCATGGGGGAGCATTCCATCATCGAGATAGCCGACGCGCTTGCAAGCGGCCTTTCCATCGGCGACATCACCTATATCGACGGCACGGTGTATCGCGCCTCGTCGCTCGCGCACGTCTACGATGCCGAAATGCTGCCATCGTTTCTTGAGATGCAGGCCGACAAGCTCGCCTACGCGAGAAGCTTCGCCGTTCAGTACCGCAACAGCGATCCGTTTACGGGCAAGCGCCTCGTCGAGCCGTATTCCGATCACGAGTTTGTAGTGCAGAACCCGCCCGCGAGCCCGCTTACCCAAGAGGAGCTCGATGCGGTGTACCGCCTGCCGTATGCGCGCACGTACCATCCGATGTACGAGAAGGACGGCGGTGTTCCCGCGATCACCGAGGTGAAGTTCAGCCTTTCGAGCAACCGCGGGTGCTTCGGTGAGTGCTCGTTTTGCGCGCTCACCTTCCATCAGGGCCGCATCGTGCAGGCGCGCAGCCACGAATCGCTGCTGGACGAAGCGAAGCTCATCTGCGAAGACCCCGACTTCAAGGGCTACATCCACGATGTGGGCGGGCCGACGGCGAACTTCCGCGCTCCCGCGTGCGCCAAACAGCTCAAGAAAGGCGCGTGCCCGAACAAGCGCTGCCTGTTTCCCGAGCCGTGCAAGCAGCTCGACGCCGATCACGGGGATTACCTCGACCTCTTGGACAAGCTGCGCAAGCTGCCGGGCGTGAAGAAGGTGTTCGTGCGTTCGGGCATCCGCTTCGACTACGTGCTGGCCGATGCCGAGCACGGCGGCGATTTCGTCCGCAAACTCGCCGAGCACCACGTGAGCGGGCAGCTGCGTGTGGCCCCCGAACACGTATCCGATGCAGTGCTCTCGGTGATGGGCAAGCCGGAACACCGCGTGTACGAGCGGTTCGTCCGCGAATTCGACGCCGTCAACAAAAAGCTCGGCAAGAAGCAGTTCGCCGTTCCCTACCTCATGTCGTCGCATCCGGGCTCGACCCTCGCCGAGGCGATCGAGCTCGCCGAGTATTGCCGCGATCTGGGCTACATGCCCGAACAGGTGCAGGATTTCTACCCGACACCCTCCACGATGTCGACCTGCATGTACTACACGGGCGTCGATCCGCGCACTATGGAGCCGGTCTTCGTGCCGAGAAGCCCGCACGAGAAGGCGCTGCAGCGCGCGCTCATCCAGTACCGCGACCCGAAGAACTACGAGCTGGTGCTCGAGGCGCTGCGACGCGCGGGCCGCATGGATCTGTTCGGGTACGGACCGAAGTGCCTCATCCGCCCGAGGAAGAAGAAAAAAGGTCTATAATTACCCGCTGTACGGCAAGCGTACCGCGTCCCCCGCGCCGCACGGCTATGCAGCGGGGGAGACGCGAGCAAGTCCGGATCATCGTTGCCTGCGGCTGCGAGCTGCGACAGCGGAAAGGGGACGGTATGGCAGTACTTGTATGTATAGGTGCGATCATCGTTGTGCTTGTGGTCGTGCTGGTCGTAAACGCAGTGCGGCTCAAGCCGACACCGGTTGCCGATCCGCTGCCGCAGAGCTCGGCGGCGGGCGACGACGCAGCGGTCGAGCGGTTCCAGGAGATGCTCCGCATCCCCACGGTATGGGGTGCCGAGAACCCCGAAACCGACCATGAGCCGTTCGATCGATTCGTTCCACGCATGCGCGAGCTGTATCCGCTCGTGTTCGAAAACCTCGAGCTCACGCTTGTGGAAACGTACGGGATCATGCTCAAATGGACAGGGGCGAATCCCGCTCTCGATCCGGTCGTTCTCATGGCGCATCACGACGTCGTCTCGGCCAACCCCGTCGAGTGGACGCACGATCCGTTTGCGGCCGAAATCGAGGACGGCAAGATCTGGGCGCGCGGCGCGGTCGATACCAAATGCATTCTGGCGGCGCTCTTCGAGGCGACCGAAACCCTGCTCGCGGAAGGCTATGTGCCTCCGCGCGACATCTACCTCTGCTCGTCGAACTGCGAGGAGGACAACGGGAGCACCGCCCCCGCCATGGTCGAGCTCTTCAAGGAGCGCGGCATCGAGCCCTACCTCGTCCTCGACGAGGGGGGCGCTGTCATCGACAACCCGCCGCTCGGCGTGACGCGACCCTTCGCGGCCATCGGCGTGACCGAGAAGGGGCTGTTCAGCGCGTTTCTCACCGTCGATTCACAAGGCGGGCACGCCTCGACGCCCTCGCTTGAGGACGCCACGGCGAAGCTCGTCTCGGGCCTCGATGCGCTCCAGAAGAATCCTGCGCCCGCAAAGCTTTCGGCGCCCATCGAAGCCATGCTCAAGGAGCTCGCCTCCTACGGCGGCTTCGGCCTTCGGCTCGTGTTCGGCAACCTCTGGCTGTTCCGTCCGCTCGTGCTCAAGATCATGAAGGGCGATCACGAGACGGCGGCCATGGTGCGCACCACCTACGCCATCACCGAGCTCGAGGGGTCTCCCGCGGCGAACATCATCCCGAAGCAGGCGAGGGGCACGGTGAATGTGCGTATCGATCCGTCCGAGACGATCGACATCGCGCTTGGGCGCATCAAGGAGCGCTTCGACGATCAGACCGATTACGAGCTGCGGTTCGCCATCGACCCGTCGCCCATCTCGCCGTTCGACGATGCGGCGTTCGACTACCTGCGCGCGGTTACGCACAGCATCTATCCCGATGCGGGCATTGCGCCCTACGTGCAATCGTCCTCGAGCGACGCGCGCCACTGGCATCGCATCTGCCCGCGCACCTACCGGTTCGCAGGCTTTCTGTTCAAGGGAGATCAGCGCGCCCGCATCCACGGGCAGGACGAGAACCTCGATGTGGACGCCTACAAGCAGGGTATCGGTTTCTATCTCGAACTGATCCGCAACCTCGACCGATTGGGAAAGTGAGGCATCATGGCCGATACGACGACGGCTCAACACGACGGGCCGCAGGGCGCAGGAGCCTTGCTGGGCGAGGAAGCCTCCCGACCCGCAGAGGCGGCTCAAGGCGGGCGACCCCCGCAGGGCGGCAGGAAAGAAGGCGGTTTCTTCTACGGATGGTGGATCGTGATCGGCGGCCTTCTGATCATGGCCACATGCTATACGATCTTCGTGAACTGCATCCCCCTGTTCCAGTCGCACATGGTTGCCGACCTCGGCATATCGGTGGGGCAGTTCAACACGGGCGTATCCATCTGCACGGTGGTCGCCGTGTTCGCCTCGCTTGTAATCGGGCGGCTTACCGACAAGTGTTCGGCGCGGGTGCTTGCGGCGGTCACGATTCTCACGAGCTCGATCGTGCTTGTTCTGTTCTCGTTCATCACGGAGCTGTGGCAGCTCTACGCGCTCTGCGTTATCGCAGGCATGGTGGTGGTTGCGGGAACGCGCCTGCTCGTATCGGTGGTCATCGCGAACTGGTTCACGCTCAAGCGCGGCCTCGCCGTGTCCATCGCGCTCGCCGGTTCGGGCCTGGGCGGCGTGGTGCTCTCGCCCGTGACGAGCGCGATGATCGAGGGCTACGGGTGGCGCCCGGCGTTTCTGCTGCTTGCGGTGACGTGTCTCGTGGTCGCGCTGCCTCTCTCGGTGGCGACGTTCCGCAGCCGTCCAAGCGATAAGGGCCTCGAGCCCTACGGCGCCGGGCAGGTCGAGCAAACGAAATCCGACCGCTCTCCCGACGTGCCGGTAACCGTGTCGATCGGCTGGAAGCACCTGCGCAAGAGCGCCGGATTCTGGCTGCTCATCATCGGGTTCGTGATGATGGGAATCACGAACGGCGCCATCATCACCAACTCCATCTCCAACATGACGTCGGTTACGCTCGACGGCGTCGAGGTGGTCACGGGCGGGCACTCGACGCTCTGGGCGGGCACCGTGTGGTCGTTCTACCTGGCGGTGGTCATCTTCGCGAAGGTGGCGCTCGGTGCGATCTACGACCGCTGGGGCATGAAGACCGGTACCATTCTCGGCACCGCGACCTCGGTGCTCGCGGGTATCGCGCTGTGCTTCCCGGCAACCGATTGGGGCCCGATCCTCGCATGCCTGTTCTTCGGGTTCGCCACCTGCATGGGCACGGTGGCGCCGCCGATCATGGTGGTGAAGGAGTACGGCAAGAAGGATCTCGGAACCGTGACGGGCATCGTGACCGCGTTCGAGATGTTCGGCGCGGCCGTGGGCTCGGTTGTTTCGGGCATCATGTTCGACGCGTACTTCTCGTTCGTTCCCGTGTGGATCATGGTCATCATTGCGTCGGTGGTGATGGGCGTCACGCTTCTGGCCTCCATCCCCGCAGCCCGCAAGCTCGTCGAGCGCCGCCGTGCCGAAGGTGCGAGCGAGCTCGATGCGGAAGGCTTCGAGATCGATGCGATGGGTGTGCGCATAGGGGCGTAAGGGCGGAGAGCCGCCACGTGAGCCGCTGCGCGAGCCGCCTTTGACCCGGGCGGCTCGCATGCGTTCGGGCGCGCTTTTTGCGGGCCCTGCGGTAACGCCTGCATAACGCGGTTGGAACAGCTTGACCTAAAAACGCAGATCACAGCTCCGTATAAGTAAACCGAACCATACAATGACTTCATCGGTAGGCAAAACATGCTTCGAAGGAGTCGTATGAAACGGGTAATCGTGATCGGTGCCGGGGTGGCGGGATTGGCTGCCGCCATCCGGCTGCAGCACGCCGGATACGAGGTCGAGCTCTACGAGAAAGAACCTCGCGTCGGCGGAAAGATGAACCAGATACAGGGTGGCGGTTACACCTTCGATGTCGGGCCGACCATCGTCATGATGCCCTCTTTGTACCGCGAGGTCTTCGAGCTTGCGGGACGCGACCCCGACGACTACATTCCCATGGAGAAGATCGAGCCGATGCTCGAGATCAGCTTCTCGCCCGAGGATCGCCTGGCGCTTTCGAACGATCTTTCGGAGCTTACCGCGGCCGTCGAAGCGGTCAGCGAAGAGGACGCGCAGGGGTACTTCGAGTATCTCGCCACGCTCTACAAGCGCTACCTCATCGCGAAGAACAGCTTCCTGCAGCGCTCGTTTCGGGGTCCGGCCGATTTCTACAACCCGAAAAGCCTGGCCGCGGGCTTTCGGCTCCATACGCTCGGCGATGCGTACTCGTCGGTGTCGAAGTACGTGCGCGACGACCGGCTGCGCAAGGCGCTCGCGTTTCAGACCCTCTACATCGGCATTTCCCCTTACGAGGGACCCTCGCTCTACATGATCATCCCCATGATCGAGCTTTTGTACGGCGTCTGGTTCATCAAGGGCGGCATGTACACGATGGCCGATGTTCTGGGCAGGCTCTTCACCGAGCTGGGCGGCACGCTGCACCTGTCGGAGCCGGTCGAGCGCATCGCCGTACGGGGCGGGCGGGCGCGTGGGGTTGTAGTCGGCGATGAGGTGCGCGAGGCGGATTACGTAGTGTGCGATGCCGATTTCCCGTATGCCGTGAAGAACCTCGTGCAGGATGGCCGGGCGCGCGGGAAGTATACGCCGGAGAAGGTCGACGCGATGGACTACTCGTGCTCGTGCTTCATCTTGTACCTGGGACTCGACAAGCGCTATCCGCAGAGCGCCGTTCATTCCATCAGGTTTGCAGCCGATTTCAAGAAGAACATCGCCGACCTGTTCGACGAGGCGCGGTTTCCCGAAGACCCCTCGTTCTACCTGTACGCTCCCTCCGAGCTCGATCCCTCGCTTGCACCCGAAGGCTGCCAGACGCTCTACGTGCTCGTTCCCGTCCCGCCGATTTCCGAGACGTCGCCCTCGTGGACACCCGACGCGACGGCGCGGTACCGCGAGCGGGTGCTCGACCTCATCGAACGGGAAACCTCCTACCGCGACATTCGCGACCATATCGCGTTCGAGAAGGCCTATACGC
This sequence comes from Raoultibacter timonensis, assembly GCF_022845715.1. Classification (NCBI taxonomy): domain Bacteria; kingdom Bacillati; phylum Actinomycetota; class Coriobacteriia; order Eggerthellales; family Eggerthellaceae; genus Raoultibacter; species Raoultibacter timonensis. The sequence goes on along the minus strand of NZ_AP025564.1, from coordinate 2,949,539 downwards.
CGGTCGATTTCTCCGAGCGGTTCAACGCGTACAACGGCGCGACGTTCGGGTTGCGTCCGACGCTCATGCAGAGCAACTACTACCGGCCGCACAACAAGGCGGCCGACTGCGAGAGCCTGTACTTTTGTGGAAGCAGCACCCATCCGGGTGCCGGAGTGCCCATCGTGCTCATGAGCGCGAAGCTGGCGGTTGAGGAGTTGATGCGCGATGACCGTGCAAACTGAGCTGTTCGAAAAACGTGCTGACGATTTCGCGTGGTGCGAGGAGGTCATCAAGCGCAATTCCAAAAGCTTCTACCGCGCGTTCTCTTTGCTGCCCGCTTGCAAGCGCGCGAGCGTGTACGCGCTCTACGCGTTCTGCCGCGCGGCCGACGATTCGGTCGATCGGGACAAGAGCGCCGAGGCGCTCGACCGGCTCGAGGGCGATCTCGCCGACTTCTTCGCGGGGCGCGTTCCCGATCAGCCGCTCTGGCGGGCGATGGGGGTTGTGCTCGAGAGCTTCTCGATCGACGAGCGGCCTTTCTTCGACATGATCGAGGGACAGCGGCGCGATCTTGCGTTCGAGCAGCCGAAAACGCTTGCCGATCTCGAGGAGTACGCCTATTACGTTGCCGGCTCGGTGGGCCTCATGCTGCTGCCGATCCTGCATGCCCGCGCAAGCGTGCCCGAGGAGCTGAAGCAGAGCGGGATCGATCTGGGCATCGCCATGCAGATTACGAACATCCTGCGGGATGTGGGGGAGGATTTGGACAACGGGCGCGTGTACCTGCCGGTCGAATCGATGCGTGCGGCGCACTACTCGCGAAGGGATCTCAAGCGGCGCCTTGTCGACGAATCGTTCGTGGACCTGTGGGAGTCGCTCGCCGAACGCGCCGAGGTGCTCTACCTGCCCATGCAGTTCGATGCGGCGCTGCTCGACGAGGACAGCCGGTTCGCAACGATCTCGTCGCTGTTTCTGTACCGCGGCATCCTCGATCAGGTGCGCGAGGGAGGCTACCGGTGCCTTACCTCGCGCAGTGTCGTGAGTCAGGACCAGGCGAGAAAGCTCATTGCCGAGGCGGAGGCGCTTCTTCGCGCGGAGCGCCCGCTCGTGTTCGCGGAAGTGCGGTGATCGGCATGGCGGGAAGCATTGCGGGAAACATCGCGGGCATCGTGGTGTCGGTTCTCTTCATCGGGCTTGTGCTCGGTGCCTCGGAGCTTCTGTCGCGCAGGGGCGTATCGTCCGAGGGAACGCGCAAAGTCGTGCACATAGCGCTTGGCGGCTGGTGGATCATCGCGATGCTGTTCTTCGATTCGCCGCTCTGGGCTGCCGCGCTTCCCCTCGCGTTCGTCTTCGTGAACGGCTACGCGTATCGCCAGGCGAAGCTCTCGTTCATGGCGAGGGAGGAGCACGACACGCCGGGTACGGTGTACTATGCGGTGTCGCTGACGGTGCTCTCGCTGTTCTCGTTTGGCATCGACGCGCCGTACGTGGGCGCGCTCGGCGTGTTTTCCATGGCGTTCGGCGACGGGTTCGCGGCCGTGATCGGCAAGCGGTTCGGCGTGCGGAAGCTTCCCGTCGTGCGGGACAAGTCGCTTGTTGGAAGCGCGACCATGCTCGGGGTGAGCTTCGCTGCCTGTGCGGCCGTGCTCGGGGCGGCCGGTGTTTCGCTCGCGCTGCCCATAGCGGCGCTCCTTGCGGTCGCGGCGACCGTGATCGAGGCGTTCTCGACCGACGGGCTCGACAACCTCTGGGTTCCCTTGGGCGTTTCGGCTCTGTACGTCGTGCTGTTTTTGCCTGCAGCGCCGTATGCGCCGGTGCTGCTCGGCATGCTCTTGAGCGGTGCTGTGGTAATGGCCTCGCTCAGGCTGGGGCTGTTGACGGTGAGCGGCGGCATGGGCGCGCTCGTGGTGGGAGCGCTTGCGTTCGCCATCGGGGGATGGCCCCTGTGGCTTCTGCTTATGTGGTTCTTCGGCAGTTCGAACATCGCCTCGAGGATCATGGCCAAGCGCACCGGCAAGGCGGCAAAGAAGGCGCACGAAACGCGCACGCTCAAGCAGGTGCTTGCGAACAGCGTGCCGTTTCTCGCGTGCGCCGTAGCCTACGTGGCGACAGGCGACTCGCGGTTCCTCATCGTGTCGGCGGCGGCCCTTGCCGCAAGCACGGCTGACACATGGGCATCGGAGATCGGGGTGTTCAGCAGAAAGCCCCCGATCAACATTCTTACCGGCACGAGAATGCAGCGCGGGCTCTCGGGCGGCGTGAGCCCGCTCGGCCTTGGAGCCACCGCGATCGGATCGACGACGTCCGCGTTTCTGGCGATGCTCTTGTTCCATGCGTTCGGCTACGCCGTGCCGACGGGTCCCGACGCTTTCTTCTTCATCATCGCATGCGGCATCCTGGGTTCGCTCGTCGACAGCGTGCTCGGGTCGCTCCTGCAGGCGAAATACCGCGGACCCGCCGAAGGCGAGCAAACCCTCGGCAGGCCGTGGGATGGGCGGACGGAAGGTTCGTCGGAGCTCGTCGAGAAGCTGCCGCGCGAAGGCGGTGCGGGCTACGCGCTCGTGTCGGGCTACGCCTGGGTCACTAACGACGCGGTCAACTTCCTGAGCGGGGCGATCGTAGTGGCGCTCGGGCTGATTGTGCTGGTCGGCTCGGGCGGCTAGCTGGAGGTCGCGCGCTGGTTCGGCGCTCAGCTCGAGCCGTTAGCGAGCGGTTGCATGCGGATCGTGCGATCGGCTAGGGAACCGTGCGCGGCTGGCCGACCGGCAGGAGCGCCGAGCCTGACCTGCTCGCCTGGTAAGTGCTACCGGGCGAGCAGGTGCGCCTCGAGTGCGTCGAGTGCGCGGTTCATCTTACCGGCGACGTTCTGGAAGTGGGTGCCCGCCGTCTGCTCGAAATCGACTACGGCTCCCTTTGCGTGCAGAACGTCGGCGACGGCGAACGTACGCTCCTGGACGACGCGCATGCGCTTGTTCTTCGTGATGTGCTCCTTGTCGCCTAGGGAGAGGTAGACGTAGGGGCCCGCGGGGCGGACGCGCGCGTTTTCGAGGTAGGGGAGCAGGTCGTCGTACCAAAGCGATCCCGATATGCTCGCCACCGCGACGAAGCGGTCGGTCCTCGTGAGAGCGTAGACGGCGAACAGCCCGGCGAGCGAATAGCCGGCGAGCGCTCGAGCTGCGGGTTGGACGCCGTGCTCTTGCTCGATAGCGGGAATCGCTTCGTCGACGAGCTTGCGAAGGAACGCGTCGGCGTTGCCGCCGAAATCTCCCTGCGCTCGCTTGAAGACTTTCCTGGCAGGCCATGGAGTAAGGTCGTCGTCCCAGTTGCTGTTCGGGATGCGGACGACCGTTGCGGCGCGATCGGTGGCTTCGGCATCGCGTTCGGCGCCTGCGGCGGTTTCCCGCTCGCTCGGCGAATCGATGAGGTAGATGCAGGGGGCTGATCTTCCCCCGGTGCCGAGACGGATGTCGTAGTGCATGGGTTTCTCCTTGGTCTGATGAGGCCCCTTTTGCTATTGTAGCTCCAAGTGAAGCGATTCGGCTCGCCAAGGCGAGGTCGGCGAGGCTGCGTCGGTCAGCCTTGCGGACTCGTTGGCTTGCGGGATTTACGGGGACTGCGAGACCCGTGGGGCCAGCGGGGCCAGTGGGACCAGTGGGATTCGTGAAACCTGCGAGACCCGTGGGACCAGTGGGTTTTACGGAACCTGCGGGTCTTGTGGGCTTGGGGAATCCGCCGCGTCCCTCGGTGTTCACGGGAGGATGTCGGCCGACTGGCCGTATGCGCTACACCCTCGGGTATGTAAGGTCTTTTAGTTCAAAAAAGTATCGCTCCGGTACAAAAAAGTGCGTTTGTGCGGCCTCGCAGAGCCGATTACGACCAGCAGGCGGTTCGGTGCGGCGCAGTTTGCTGCGTCGGACTAGAGTTTTCGCAGGTGGCGGTATTGGCAATGCACTTAACGGCTTCGGATTGGCCTTTGCGGGCGGCACAAACGAAAAAACGTGCACCGAACCCCTGCTTTTTCGTGCGCAATCTTTTTTTCGTGTCGTTTTGCGCATCGCACGCCCTCGCTCCAGCGCATGCAAAGGGGCCGCCCGTTTCTGAACGGACGGCCCCGGTTTGGTGTTTGTGCAACGGGCTCGCAGGTGCGGCTTCGGGAATGATTCCGCGTGCGGCTCGCCTGCTTGTGCGCCGAAAGGGCTCTACGCGACTTTCGGGGCGTCTTCTGCGCGGGCCATGGCTTTCTCGTAATCCTTGGTGCCGACGAAGATCTCGTTGGTGTAGGGATTGCGCTTGAGCTTCTTCGAGCGGTAGATCACGTAACCGATCGCAGCCACGTTGGCGAGCAGCGATATGATCGAGATGGTGAGATTGACGTTGGGGTTGTTCACCGACTGCACGGCGAACACGCTGGAGTCGAGGAACATCGGGAAGCACTGGGCGAACATGCACCAGATGGCAAGCGTGAACGCGCGGTTCTGGATCCAGCCGCCCTTGTTCCACAGGAATGCGGCGATGGTGGGCGCGAGCAGAAGCGCAAGGCCGCAGTAGAAGGAATGGGTGGGCAGGCAATTGTAGGTGTAGCAGAAGTTCCAGATGTCGTAGGAGATGATGAACACCCACGTCATGTCGGGCCAGAGCATGTCCTGCTTCTTCTTGGACACGTAGATGCCGAACCAGCCGGTCATGACGAAGATGTTGATGAGTCCTGCAATGCCGTTGAACACGTTGTGCCAGCCGCCGTACAGCGTGACGCCTTCAGAGGATACCCAGGTGGTGCCGAACGCGCGCACGGCCGATTCGAAATCGCTTACCACGGCAATGAGGATGTTGATGGCCACGATAACGAACGGGAAGCACTTGAACCAGTGCGATTTGCCGATCTTTCCCCACTTGTACTTGAGGGCCATGAAGCCGATGCAGCCGATGGTCGCGGCGTAGAGTTTCGCGTAGTGGAACCAGCTGTTCATGTACAGGTGCGTGGGATTGTTGAGCGCCCATTCGGCTCCCGACGCTGCGCTTACGGTGATTGCGATGAAGTAGACCGTGAGCCCTGCGGGAAGCACGATGAAGCAGAAGATGCCGCCTGCCCTCGTTCGCCGCGCGAACTCGTTGATGAGGATCAGGCTGATGAGTACGACGGCCCACCCGATCCACTGGTAGATGGCGTTTTCGCCGTAGACTTGGAATAGCATTGGCTGTACCCCTTTCGTTCCTTGGTTTGAGCGCACACTGCCAAGCGTCCCCTCGGACGTTCTCTTGATCAGGCATTTTGCGCGCCCGGTTCTCTTCTCTGTTTTCGGCTAGTCTGTGCGCTTCCTGCTGGTGCTCTCGTGCGGTTTATGCTCAGGGCCGTCGTGCGGCCCGGTTCCCCTATCCATGTGCAGCGTTTGGGCGATGAGGTCTTTGAGCACCTCGTCATCGACTTCCGGATGGCGGCGCACGAAGCCCACGATGCCGATGATCAGCACGTAGAATGTCTCGTACACGTGATCGATTTTGATCTCGTGCAGCGTTTCGTAATCGCGCACGGTGGTTTCGACGATGTAGGTTGCGGTGCGGTCGGCCACGCGGTTGAGGAACTCGAGGTAGAGCGCCGAGTTCTCCCGCGAGGCGAGGGCGCGCCTGAACGAATCGTTCTCGAAGACGCCGAGGCGCAGTATCCTCACCACGCTTTCGAGCGCGTGCTCGATGTTCCCCCGCTGCCGCTCGGCGTTCCAGTGGTGCAGTGCTTCGAGGTAATCGCCGATGTAATCGTCGAGCACCGCCGAGGTGACGGCTTCCTTGTCGGGGAAGTAGTGGTAGAACAGCGTTCTCGTGACGCCGACGCGGTTCGTGATGTCCTGCACCGATGTGCGGGAGAGACCCTGCTCCTCGAAGAGCTGGCGGGCCGCTTCGACGATGCTTGCGCGTCGTGCCTCATGCAGGCTGCTTTCGCTGTCCATCGGTCTCACCCCGCTCATCTTGTTCGGCTGTCCTTCGGTGAGCGCAGAATACGCTCTTGGTTGACGGATCGTCAATAGACACTTTCGACGATCCGTCAATGACTTTCGCTTGCGAGCATGATAGCATGGGCGCCATAAAAGTTCATTGCTGAAATAAAAACTATACTGCAATGAAGAAATAAAGGGGAAAGGATGCGGAATGGGGAATTCTGAGGAGGCATCAGCGAAGCGGGGAAGGAAGCGCTGGCCCATCGTCGTCGGCGTCGTTGCAGTTGCGATCGTGGCGGCGGGTGCGGGATTCGCCGTCTGGCACGAACAGCCCGGCTTCTGCAATGCGATCTGCCACAATCCGATGGACAACTACGTTGAGGGCTACTACGGCGACGAAACGCTCATGGTCAACTCCCATGCGCGCGAGGACGTGACGTGTCTCGAATGCCATGAGCCCAAGATGGACGAGCAGATTGCCGAGGGCCTCGCGTGGGCGTCGGGCAACTTCGCGACCGACGATGCGGGCAACATCGTGCGCACGGGCGTGACGGCCGACGAGAAGATGTGCACCCGAGCGGGGTGCCACGATTTCGATGAAGTCGTGGCTGCAACTGCCGACTGGGCGGGGGAAGCGGGCGTGAACCCCCATTCGTCGCATCAGGGCGTCGCCATCGACTGCAGCAACTGCCACGGCGCCCACAGCCAATCGTACATGTACTGCAACACCTGCCACGACTACGAAGTCCCCGAGGGCTGGGCGAGTCCCGCTGCGGGGCACTGAGCCGCAACGGGGCGTCGAGCTGCAGCGGAACGCTGGGCCGCTTCTGGGCGTCGAGCTGCAGCGGATGCTCGGTGCGAACCGCAGCGCTGTGCGCGCGACCGGTCGGCTGCTGATCGAGGCGCCGCCCGGCGCTGCGGATGCGGGCAACGGGAGTTGCCAGGTGATGGAACCACGAGGAGGAACACCTGATGAAAAGAACGACGATACTGGCGTGCGGTGCCGTGCTGACGCTCGGGCTGTCGGGCTGCGGGGCGACGTTTGAGGGCTCGGGGTCGAAGGACGCCGCAAGCGCCGAGCAGCTGGCGATGCGCGCCGACGACCCATGGGCTCGGGAGGTGGCGGCGAATCCGTCTGCGAAGGCGGCGGGAAACCTGCATGACGGCGTGTACGTGGGAACCGGCAAGGGCATGGAGGGCCTGATCACCGTGTCGCTCTTGGTGGACGACGGCCGCATTGCCTGCTTGGAGATCACCCAGGAGGGCGAAAGCCAGAGCAGGGGAGGCTTCGAGGCGATTCGCGACGGCAGGTTCGCAGCCATGATCGACGCCGCGCAGGGCTCCGACATCGATGCGATCTCGGGAGCCACCATCACGACGGCGGGGGTGCGCCAAGCCATCGACGACGCGCTTGCGCAGGCCGAGACCGGCATTGCCGTGACGAGCGCGGCGGAGGCTTCGGCTGACAAAGGGGCTTCGCCGAAAGCGACCGCATCGGACGGCAAAGCGGTCGCAGGCGAAGCGGACGCGGTCGAATCAGGGGAGCAGACGAACGGCATAGAGGGGAGCGACCGATGAGCGCGAGCAAGCACGGGGCGGGCAACCTTTCCCGCCGCGACTTTTTGACGACGGCGGCTGCCGTTGTGGGAGGTACGGCGGCAGCGGGCGTGATGGCCGGGGCGGTTCCCGTGCCGGTGGCCTACGGCATGGAAGAGGGCGTGATCGGCGACTGGTCCGCCGACGGCTCGCGGGACGCCTCGGTGCCCGCCAGCAGCCAGACGAACGCCTCCGGTGCCGACGGCACGTACCGCGAGCACAACGGCGCCGCCTTCCCGGCCGACGACGCGACCCCGATCCCGCCGCGCGCGGTGCCTGCGGCATGGGATTACGAATGCGAGATCTGCGTGGTTGGCGCGGGCGGCGGCGGCTTGAACGCGGCGGCGCGCGCAGCCGAGCTCGGCGCGCAGACCATCTGCGTCGAGGCGATGGGATTGCACGGCGGCAACGCGCAGGAGGCGGGCATGTGCGCTATCCTCGGCGGCTCCAAGCTGCAGGAATCCAAGCGGTTCGCCTTCCCGAGCTATCCGTTCGACGCCCGGGCGCTGGCCGACTGGGCCATCGACGAGTACCACTATGCCGCCGACCCGCATCTCATCTACCGCATCGCGGAGGCAGGCGGCGCGTGCATCGACTGGATGGGCGATTGCGGCGTGCGGTGGCGCCTCGGCGAAGTGCCCGTGTACGTGGCACCGAAGAACTCAACGCTCGACCATCACGTGCTCAAGATGAAGGATGCCACCGATGCCATGTTCAGCTTCGGTCAGAAACACGGCGTCGAATACCATTTCCAGAGTCCGGCCGAGGCGCTCGTGCAGGATGGCGACGGCCGTATCGTGGGCGTTGTGTGCCGCGAGGATTACAAGCGCGAGGTGTACATCCACGCCACGCAGGCCGTCATCCTCACGGCGGGCGGCTTCTGCAACAACAAGGCGCTCCTGAAAGAGTATATTCCCACCGCTGCGATGGGTTGCGCTTCGAGCTATCTGACGGCGGGCGAGACCGGCGAGTGCTTCCGCATGGGGCTCGGGGTGGATGCCGACGTGTCGGGGTTCAACAGCTCGGCATCGTTTGACGGCGGCGTCGATTGGGAGGCGGAGGGCGGGCAGTGGGCGCGGTTCCTCTACGACGGCATGACGCAGCTGTCGCGCCAGCCGTGGTTCACGATCGACCGCTGCGGCAACCGCCTGCGCTACATGGACAGCCGGGTGCACGAGGACGGCGCGAACGCCATCTACGCGCTCGGCGATCTGGCGACCATCCAGATGACGCCTCCGGGGCACCGCTCCTACATCGTGTTCGACGCGAACTACGAGGACCATCTGGCGGGATTCGCCCAAGAACACTGCCGCAAGCTCATCACGCCCGATCTGGAGCAGATCGAGAAGGTGCCCGAGCACTACCGCGACTGGCACCACGGCGTGCAGGACGCCATCGACGCCGACGTGCTCAAGAAACGCGACACGCTCGAGGAGCTCGAACGGGACCTCGGGTTCGCCGAAGGCGTGCTCGTCGAGGCCGTGAACAGGTGGAACGAAACGTGCGAGAGGGGCGAGGACGACTACATGTACCCCATGCCCGCCGAGTGGCTCCACGCCATATCGACGCCTCCGTTCTACGGGTGCCGCATCGGCGGCAACCTGTACGGCACGAAAGCGGGCCTGCTCATCAACGACGAGATGCAGGTGATCTCGACCAGCGGGAAGGCGATTCCCGGCCTGTACGCCGGCTGGCACACGGCGGGCGGTGCGTGCGGCGAGAACAGCTACATCGGCGATCCGATCTTGGGTTCGCTTTTGGGAGATGTGAGCCTGGCGTTTTGCGGGGGCTATCTGTGCGGAACGTATGCGGTGCAAAACGAACGGGAGAATGCGTAAGCGCAAGCTTACCGAAGGAGGTATGACATGCTGCAACACATGAAAGGCATGGCGCGCCCGTATGCGACGCTTTTCGTTCTCGCGCTCGTGGTGGCCGTGGTGGCGCGAATCGGGCTTGCGGTGATGGACGTCACGGGGACGCTCGCCTACGACTACATTTCGGCGGCCGACGTGCCGATGCTCGACGTCATCTGCTCGATCCTCACAGGATCGACGTTTGTGGCGTTCATGTTTCTGGCGGGCCTCGTGCTCGTGATATCGACGGCGGGCGTGGCGCTCTACGGGTTTCTTTACGAGCGCGGCTATGCGGGTGCCGGCAAGCCGGCGATGGCGTTTCTGTGGGGATGGGCCACGGCGCTCGTCGCCATCGTGTGCGCGTTTGTCGTGGCGAGCGGCATCCTTTCGGCGGTCCAGGTGGACTCGATGAGCTCGAAGCTGCCGTCGGCCGCAGTGCTGGTGGTGGCGCTCGTCGTGTTCGCGGCGTTTATTGGCACGCTTCTGGCGGCGGCCTCGCAGGTGATCTGCGCGTGCGTCGCCCAGGCCCGGGCGAGGGGCGGCGCGGGTTTGGGCCGTAGCCTCGTGGTCGCGGCGGCTGTATGCGGGCTTGCGGTCATGGTGCTTACGGTGGGCACGTTCGCGTCCATCAACACCCCGTCCATCCAGATGGGAGTGGTGCTCGCGTGGTTCGCCGCCGATGTCGTGGTGAACCTGGGCATCCTGTTCGGCGCGCGTGCGCTGGAAAAGCGGGCGGAAGCGGCTGTGTAGGGGCGATCGCGCGCGGGCGGCTTCCGATTCGGCGGCCGCTTGGCTTTGAGGTCGAGTGCAATCGCGGAGCTCGGCGGCTCGCAGCGCCGCAGTCGCGTACGGGGTTTGGCTAGCCGATGGGCTCCAGGAGGTCGAGCGCCGCCTTGCGTTCGGCCTCTTCGCGCGCCTGCATGTCGGCGAGAACCACATGCCCCGCTTCGGCGAGCGCAAGGCTTTGGCCCTCGTCGAGCCTGCTCCATAGAAACGTTTGCGCTACTTCGTCGACCGTGCGGGCGATGAGGCGCTGCACTTCGGATCCCTGCGGCGTAGCCGAAGCGAACACCGCTTTGCGATCGACGGGGCTCGCGAGGCGCTGCGCCCACGAACGGCCAGCGAGTCGGTCGACCGAGCGTGCGACGGTGACGGGAGTGAGCTGGAGCTGATGAGCCAGATCGCCGATTCTCAGGGGCGCGTTCGCCTCGCCGAGCTTCATGAGGACGAGGCACTCGTTAAAAGAAGCTCCGCAGGTGCCTCTCAGGGCGTCTTCCATGGCTTTGCGTATGAGTTCGAGCGAAACGAGCGTGCGCGAGGCGAAGTAGCGTTTTGCCGCTTCTTTCGAGAGGGGCGGATCGATGTTGGCACCCGCTGCGATCGATGCTTCGAGGATGCTGCGGTACGCTTTGTTCTGCGTGGGGAACAGGGAGTACAGCTGCTCGACGATGGCCTTGTTCGCCCGATCGACGAGAGCAGTGCCCTCTTTGGTTATGCGCACGTCGCGGATTCGCCCATCGCCCTTCGCTCTCTTGTGGCGTTTGACGAGCCTCTTTCCCTCAAGCGCGTTGACTACCTGAGAAGCTACGTTTGCCTTGATGTCGAGCAGGGCGGCGAGATCCGATTGGGCGAGGCCGGTGGGTGCGGCGGCCACCAGTTTGACGAGCGCGCGAAACTGGGTAACGCTCAGATCGCTCACGCTTTTCAGACCCGCCTTCAGGGCGCGGTGGGTCAGCTCGCATGCGACGAAGAACGATGAATCGAGCGACAGGTCGCTGCGGGTGGCCATGGTGACGTACTCCTTGCAATTGTTTCTCTGCTGAACTAATGGTATCCGTTCGCTTTCCACGGGGGCGGTATCGCGCAAAGTCTCCACGCAAAGCGCGGGCAAATGCACCCCTTTTTTAGAGTTCGTCGCCGTTCCCGTATAATGGCGAAACGGCCAACCTTGACAAGAAGGCGAATTCCATGGATCTCTACACCGCACTGCAAAGACCCCGGCCCTACGAACGGCAGGCGAGCATCTGGACCGATCCTCGCATTGCGCCTCAGATGCTTCGGGCTCACCTGGATTCCAGCAGCGATTCCGCGAGCTACGCACCGGGCAGGATCGACGAAACGGTTTCATTCCTGGTTGATGCGCTGCGACTGTCGCGGGGATCGTCGCTCGTCGACCTCGGATGCGGACCGGGGTTGTACGCCGAGCGGTTCGCCCGCGCGGGGGTGCAGGTGACGGGGGTCGATATATCCGAGCATTCGATTGCCCATGCGCTCGATCGGGCACACGGCAAGGGGCTGGATATCGAGTATCGCGTACAGAGCTATTGCGATCCGTTCGGGAGCGACTGCTTCGATGCCGCTATGCTCGTTTGGGAGGATTTCGGGGTGCTGTCGCCCGGGGAAAGGCGGGCGGTCCTCGAGAACGTGCGCCGTTCGCTTCGTCCCGGCGGAAGGTTCGCCCTCGACGTAGCGTCGGAGAAGCAGCTGCCCGACCCCGATGACGGTGCCGCTGGAACGTGGGAGGCGTACGAGGCGGGATTCTTCCGCGATCACCCTTACGTTGTCATGAGGAAAACGTGGTTGTTCTCGGAAACGCATTCGTTCTGCGAAACGAGCGTCGTGGTCGATGGCGGCATCACCGTCTATCAGAACCATCAGACGGTCTTTTCCGTACGGCGTATCGTCGATGAGCTTGAGGATGCGGGATTTTCCGTCGAAACCGTCGGCGACGATCTGCGAGGCACTCCGTATTCGGGCGAATCGCTTCAGATCGGAGTTGTTGCCGTAAAACCGCAATAGGCGGATGCGGATGTCGGGTTCGTCCACAGATGGAAATCCTAGCCGCCCCGACCGAAGGGCGCGGGTATACTGTGCTTCATGGAATCCCTTACGGTAAACATACCCGACGTGGCTCTCGTCATCGAAGGCGGCGGCATGCGGGCGAGCTATACGGCGGGCGCGATCGTCACGCTTTTGGAGCGCGGTCTTCATTTCGGGAAGGTCTACGGCATTTCGGCCGGGTCGAGCCATGCGGTCAACTACGTGTCGCGCGACATGGAGCGGACGAAGGCTTCGTTCGTCGATCTGGTAAATGATCCGCAGTTCGGCGGCGTGGCCAGCATGCTTTCGGGCAAAGGGTACTTCAACGGGCCGTACCTCTACGAGGGTGTGGCCGAACAGCTTGCAGGTACCGACGAGGTGTTCGCGTTCGATTGGGATACGTTTCGGGCGAACCCCGCCGACGTGCATATCGAGGGGTTCGATTGGGATACGGGCGAGACGGTGGCCTGGACGAAGGCCGACATGCCCACCATGCGCGCCATGATGCTGCGCGTGCGGGCGAGCTCGACCATGCCCATCTTCATGCCTCCGACCGTGATAGACGGGCGCACGTACATGGACGGCGGCATGGGGGATAGCTGGGGCGTGCTGCTCGATGCTGCGCGCCGCGACGGGTTCGAACGTTTCTTCATCGTGCGTTCGCAAAAGCGCGGCTACCGAAAAAAGCCCTTGGGGTCCGTCTCGCAGGCGCTGTTTCGGGCCGCGTTTCGGCAGCACCCGCTGGTAGCGCAGCGCTCGATCGAGCGCTGGCGGTTCTACAACGATATCCTCGACGAGGTCGAACGGCTCGAAGCCGAGGGGTCAGCAATGGTATTCTACCCCGAAGAGATGCCCGTTTCGAACAAGGAAACCCGCTACGATAGGCTGCGGGCCGCCTACGATCGCGGGTACGCCCAGGCGCAGCGCGAAGCCGATAGCTGGGTGTCTTGGCTGGGGGTTTCATAGCGTCGCTTCGCGATGTCGCAGGGAATCGGCAGATGCTTGTCGTGCTACCATAGACGCCGACAGAAAGGACGGTCTATGGCAGCCGATGGTCAGAATGCCGCTTCGAAGCTCGAAGTCATATTGGGTCGCGAAGGCGTAAGGCGCCTTGGCGAATCGACCGTTATGGTGCTCGGCCTCGGGGGCGTGGGCTCCAACTGCGTCGAAGCTTTGGCTCGCGGCGGTGTGGGGCGCCTCGTCATCGTCGATCACGATGTCGTGCAGGAGAGCAACATCAACAGGCAGGCGATTGCCTTCCATAGCACCGTAGGCCGCAAAAAAACCGATGTTATGCGGGCGATGATCGCCGACATCAATCCCGATACCGCGGTTGTTGCCCACGATATGTTCGTGCTTCCCGACAACCTGGGCGGTCTGTTCGACGAACACGAAAACGCATTCGACTACGTGGTCGACGCCATCGACACGGTGTCGACAAAGCTTGCGCTCGCTGCGCTCGCTCAGGAACGGAAAATCCGTCTCATCAGCAGCATGGGGGCAGCCAATAAGCTCCATCCCGAGTGCTTCCGCACGGCAGACATCTACGAAACCGTCAATTGTCCGCTGTGCCGCGTCATGCGTAAAGAGGCGAGGAAGCGCGGCATCGAGCGCCTTCGCGTGCTGTATTCGTGCGAGCAGCCGGTTGAAACGGCTGCGGCCGAAGGCGCGCAACGGCGCGAGCGAACGAACCTCGGAACCGCATCGTTCGTGCCGCCGATCATGGGCCAGATGCTAGCGGGCGAGGTGATCCGTGCATTATCGGGCATCGGTCAGGATCGCGAATCCGTGGACAGCGCGATGAAACTGGCCGATTCGATCAAGCCGAACCGGTGGGAATCGGGCAGCGTGCGGGCTTCGGGTGCCGATGCGGGAGGCGCTTGCGTTTCGAAGGCTGCGGGGAAGGGCGTTCGATGAGGATCTTCGACATGCACTGCCATCTTGATTTCGCAGACGACGCCCAGCGCGCCGCACGCGAAGCGGCCGCGCGCGGCATCGGCTGTTTTTCGGTGACGGTAACGCCGCAGGATTACGAAGCCGCCGTCTGCGAGCTCGAACCATGCGAAAACGTACGGGTGGGGCTCGGCCTGCATCCGTGGTGGGTGGCCGACGGCCTTTGCGGTGAAGACGACATCGCCCTGTTCGAGCGGCTCGCCGCATCGACGGCTTTCATCGGGGAGGTGGGACTCGACTTCGGCGCGCGCCGCTCGGGAACCGAGGACGCGCAGGTTGTGGCCTTCGAGCGCGTGCTTTCGGCGTGCGCTGCGGGCGGCAAGGTGCTGTCCGTCCATGCGGTTAAGGCGGAAGACGCAGTACTCGACCTGCTCGAACGCCATGCGCTGCCCGAAGGCAATGCGTGCATCCTGCACTGGTTTTCCGGTTCGTCGGATCAGCTGCAGCGAGCGGTAGCGCTCGGGTGCTTTTTCTCGGTCGGCCCTCGCATGGTGGCCTCGAAGCGCGGGCGCGAGTATGCGAAGGCAATCCCTCTCGACAGGCTCCTTCTCGAAACCGATGCGCCGCCTCAGCCTGGCTCGGCCATCCCCTACGGCGAGATCGAGACCCTGCTGGTTTCCGCACTCGAGGCTGTCGAGCTCTTGCGGGGCGAAGGTGCGGCTGCCCGCATCGCCCAGACGAGCGAACGACTGCTCGGCGGGCGCATCGAAGGGCGTCTCGGGGCTGTCTAGCGGTAGTCGCTTTCGTCGGCGAATTGCCAGCCGAGCAACGCGTCGCCGACGAGCCTGAACTCGAAGGGCAAAGGCTTTGCGAGCTTGCCTTCGTCGATGTTCATCGGAATGGCTTCGAGTTCGTGCTGCATCTCGAAAAACGAGATATCGTCGAACACCTCGCCGTACTCGTCGGCTTCGTCGGGGTCGATTTCGAGTATGGCGATCACGGCGTCGAGGTAGCCGTCCAGCCTCTCGCTGCTTGTCCTGATGGCATCGATCTCGCTTCGCTTGAAGACGGAGAGCTCGGCGCAATACCAGCCGATGGCGTCCTCGTCGTCTTCGCCCATGAGGTCGCTGAGAACGATATCGTTCTTCTCGAGATCCTCGATGGTGTAGCATTCGGCGAGCACGTCGGGCGTGACGAGCATCGCCTCGTTCTCGTCGCAATCGCTCATCACGTAGATGGCGAGCAGGATGAGCATGTCATCGCGATAGTCGAGCGAGATGCCGAAGTGGTAGTTCGGATCGTCGTGGTACGACCCCCAGAAGATATCGGGCTGGTTTTCGAGGAGGGTCTGAGCGGTGGCTGCCATGGCGTTCCTTTCCGAGGATGCTGCGCGCGGGCGCGCATGCAAACTATAGCACGGAAACCCGCGCTCCGGCCGCAGAGGAGGCCTTACGCCGCCTGCGGCGGGACTCGGGTGCCGGAGCGCTTCTCGCAGAGGACGGAAAACGCAACGAACAGCAGGACGGCGGCGAGAGGGAACGGCATGTCGAAGGAGCCTGCGGCGACGACAGGCGGAATCCCACTATGACGAATGCTGGCAAAGCGATCGCGTTTCCGCGGGGTATGCGGACCTCGGTGCGCCGGATTGCGGACGATTTCAGGAGGCGATGCGCACGTTCTATGGCTGGGAGGTAACGGTTGGATGGAGAATCGCATGCCTGCGATTCCGTGCGTTATGTTCGGAGGAAAGATACTGCGCGCGGGCGATGGGCCATGCAGTCGTCGTCTCTGGCGATGGACGCCCGCGCCATCCCGCACGCTGCGCGACAACGACAATGCCGAAAGGAGGCCTTCGATGGCGCATGGGACCCAAGAAGTTCGAGCCGAGCAACCTCGGAAGGGGGGCCTGTTCGACGACCTTTCGGCGACGCAGGTTATCGCCGGGGCGCTGGCGGCGGTCACCTCGATGCTGCTGGCCTCGCAGATAGGCATTGCCGGTTCGGTGATCGGCGTGGCCGTCGGCTCGGTCGTTTCGGCGGTTGCATCGCAACTGTACAAGAAGTTCCTTGCGGCTTCGGCCGAAAAGATCAAAGACCTGCATCCCATCGAGGCTTCTGCCGGGGCGGCGACGTTCGGGCCCCCGGCAGACGAGGCGATGCCTTCCGAAGCCGCTGGGCAAGGCGAGAGCGAAACCGCGTGGCGAACGGACGGGGAAACCAATCGCTTCGACACGGTTGCCGTCCCTGCGAAAACAGCGGTTTTACCCGTTGTCCCCCGGCAATCGACTACGCCGAGCCTCGACGACACCGCCCTGCAGGGCGACGCGACAGTCATTCGAGCGAAGACGATGCGCAGGCGCAAGAAGCAACTGCAGCGGCGCGTGGCGGCGGTCGCCGCCGTGTCGGCCTTGGTCGCCGTAGTGGTTTCGGCGTTCCTCGTGAATGCGGTTACCGATGGACAGGGCATCGGCGCCAAAGTTTCGCCTTTGCCGTCGATTGCCGGGCAAAGCCAGTCTTCGGATGCTGGGCGGGAATCCAGCTCCTCCGAAGGAGATTCGGCTGCGCAAAACGGTAAGGCGCAAGACGAGAGCGCCTCTTCGTCCGACGATGCGTCGAAGGGCGCGGATTCCGATCAGTCGGGAAGCGACGCCTCTTCGGGCAGCGGTCAGGCTGGCGGTGCGACCGACCCCTCGAATCCGTCGGGCGGAAGCGGGGGACAGGGTTCCGGGAGCGGCTCGGACGGAAGCGGGACCGCCGGCGACGGCCAGGGGTCGGACGGGCAAGGCTCCGGCTCGGGCACCGGCCAGGGGTCGGGTTCCGGTTCGGGTTCAGACGGCGGCTCGGGCACCGGCAGCGGCTCGACCTCCGGCTCCGGCCAGGGGTCGACCGGCAAGAACACGAGCGGATCGAACATCGCGCAGGTGGGCAGCGGACAGTCGGCCAAAAGCACAGCGAGTGCGACCCCGCGGTAGGGCGGTGCGTTCGCCGTCGGATCGGCGCGCTGTCCGCCCGTACGCCGGGCGGACAGCGCCGGTCGAATCGCTATCGGAGGATAACCGAGGCTGGTTTTCTCGGTGCCGTGCGCCGATACGAAACGGCAGGATAGCCGGCGAGCATGCAGCAGGATATCTCCTTGCCTTCGATGCCGAGCCAGCTTTCGAGCGTCTTGCTTCCCGAAACGATGTGCCTCAGGTATCCGCTGTGCAGCACGCCCGCGCCGTGCGCGACGGCGGCGAGTTCCATGTTCGCTGCCGCGAGGCCTCCGTCCCACGGGTTTTTGGTGACTACGAGAAAGAACGTCGGAGCGTTGAAGAAGAGACGGTCTTCGCTGTTCTTGCGATAGGCTTCGTGCATCTGATCGAAGATGCGGGCGTACGGCGATCGCTCTTGCGCAAGCCGTTCGGCCACACGGGGGAGCTCGTCCCAAAGCATCTGCTTGAATTCGGCGAGCCCCTTCTTGACGACGACGATCTTCGTGCGCTGCCTGTTTCGGGCGGTTGGGGTGTAGCGGGCCGCCTGGATCATGTCGTCGATGACCGCATCGTCTAGGGTTTCGCTGGTGTACGAGCGGACGCTCCGGCGGGATTTGACGGCTCGAATCAGCTGGCTGGAGTTGAGCGCGGGCATACGATTGATGCTCTCGACGTCTTCCATGTCGTACGAGGGGATGCTCGCCGCCTCCGTCGGGCATACGGCAACGCAATGCCCGCATTCGAGGCAGGGGCCGCTCACGACGGCGATCCCGTCTTCAAGGCGCAGTACTCCCGGGAAGCAATCGTCCACGCATTCACCGCATCCGATGCAGCGGTCGGCGTCTATGTGCACAGCGATGCCCATGAGCGCTCCTTTTCGTATCTCGGATCCGTTTTCGGTTTCCTACAGGAGGTGTTCGCGCAGGTACTCGCCGCCGTACGGAGAGAGATACGCGGGCGCGATATCGAACACGGTGCGGGCTCCCGCTTGGCCCTCCTGTGCGAGGCGGTGCGCTGCACGGGCGAAGGCGACGAGGACGTTGCCGGTGAATCCGGGGTTCGAACCGAGCTTGAGGGAGTACTCGATGAGGGCGGGGTTTCCGTCTCCGGTCTCGCCGCTGCGGAGGACGAACCCGCCGTGCGGCATGGCGGCGTGATCGCGGTCGAGTTCCTCCTGCGAGATGAAATGCACGGTCGTGTCGTAGTCGGCGAAGTAGTTGGGCATGGTTATGATCTGCTCTTCGACGGCGTCCGCGTCGGCGCCTTCGTCGAGCACGACCCAGCACTCGCGCAGATGCTTCTGCCTTGTGGTGAGCTCGGGGTTCGAGCCGGAGCGCACTGCTTCGAGGGCCGCTTCGACGGGAATGGTGTACTGCTTCGCATCGGCGACGCCTTCGATGCGGCGGATGGCATCGGAGTGACCCTGGCTCACGCCGCGGCCCCAGAACGTGTAGTCGGTGCCCTCGGGCAGCACGCAGGTGCCGTACAGGCGGTTGAGCGAGAACATGCCCGGATCCCAACCGCATGAGATGACGGCGATGGTGCCCGCATCCTGCGCGGCCTTGTTGACGATGGCGAAGTGCTCGGGGATGTTCGCGTGGGTGTCGAAGCTGTCGACTACGGTGTAGCGGGCCGCGTAGCGGGGGGTCTGCTCGGGCAGGTCGGTCGCGCTTCCGCCACAGAGAATGAGCACGTCGATATCGTCGGCGCCCTGATCGAGTTCGCTTGCGGGGCGCACGGGCACGTCTTTGGTGTGCGCAGCGACCGTCGAGGGATCGCGGCGGGTGAATATGCCGGCGAGCTCCATATCGTCGTGCTGTCCGATCGCGAGCTCGACGCCGCGTCCGAGGTTTCCGTAGCCGAGAATGCCGATGCGTATGCGTTTCATGAGTCTCCTTGCTGGTTGTCGTGTACGGGTCCGTGTATGTGCTGGATACATACTAATGCTGCGCTCGGCGCGATAGGGAAGAGAATCCGCAAGCCAACGGAGAATACAGAACGCCGCGCAAGTCATGTGCCGTACCGAACGCAGCGGCGAAGTGGAGATTCGCGACCGCTTTGCTATAATCGCGGCATGGATTTTGGGAACAACACGAAACCGAGCATTCTCGTCGTCGAGGACGATGCGGCGATCAACGACGTCGTGCGTTCGTTTCTCGGCAAAGCGGGATACGCGTGCACGCCGGCGTACTCGGGAACCGAGGCGCGCCTGCTCATGCAGGATGCAGGCGCGTACGACCTCGTGATCTGCGACCTCATGCTGCCGGGCATGCGCGGCGAGGATGTCGTGAGCATCTTCCGCGAAGGCAGCGATGCGCCCGTCATCGTGATATCGGCGAAAAGCGATGTTTCGAGCAAGGTCGATCTTTTGAGGATCGGCGCCGACGACTACCTCGTGAAGCCCTTCGACCTCGAGGAGCTGCTCGCGCGCGTCGAGGTGCAGGCGCGGCGCGCATCGCAGCGCTCGGGGATGGGCAAAGCGCCCGGCCGCACGCTTCGCTTCCGCACGTGGGAGATAGACCTCGACGAGCGCGCGTTTCGCGTTGCGGGAACGCCGGTCAGGCTCACGCGCACCGAGTTCGAGATGGTCGCCGCGCTCATGGCCCATCCGATGCGGGTGTTTTCGAAGAAGGACCTCTCGGCGGCGGCCTGGGGCGACGAGGGGGCGCTTGAGGAGAAGAGCGTGAGTACGCATGTCGGCAACATCCGCAGCAAGCTCAAGGAGACGGGAACCGACGGCTTCATCGAGACGGTATGGGGCGTGGGTTTCAGGCTCGCAGACGACTCGCAACGGCGATGAATCGGGACTGCACGCCATCTTGGAACTTTCTTGCAGCTTCCCCGGAGGTTCCTGAAAATCCGTTCTCTATCGTGGAGGCAATGCAAAACCTCCAGGAAGGGGAAACGGTATGAATGCTCTTCGGACCGTGGCGCTCGGCAAGCGATACGGCAGGACGTGGGCGGTCGATCACGTGACCATGACGGTGGCTCCGGGTGACATCTACGGATTCGTCGGCCGCAACGGGGCCGGAAAATCGACGCTCATGAAGATGGTGGCGGGATTGTCGCTGCCGACAGAGGGATACATCGAGCTGTTCGGCGACGTCGTGCGCCCCGGCGAGACGAGCTCGCGGGTCGGGTCGATCATCGAGGGGCCCGGCGTGCATCCCAACCTTTCGGGGCTCGACAACGTGATGTGCCGCGCGCTTGCGCTCGGATCGGCGAACCCCCGCGCGATCTCGGGCGACGTGCTCGAGTTCGTGGGCCTTTCCGATGTTGCCAAGCATCGGGCGGGATCGTACTCGCTCGGCATGAAGCAGCGTCTCGGCCTTGCGCTCGCTTTGGTGGGCTCGCCCGATCTGCTGCTGCTCGACGAACCCTTCAACGGGCTCGATCCGGAAGGCGTGCGCGACATCCGCAGCCTCATCACGCGCCTCAACGAGGATCGGGGCATCACGGTTTTCATCAGCTCGCACGTGCTTGATCAGCTCGAGCGCATGGTAACGCGCTACGGGGTCATACGCGGCGGGCGCCTGGTGCGCGAGCTGACGGTTGAGGATGTCGATCGGGAATGCTCCGACTACCTATGCATCGAAAGCCCCGAATGCGAGATGGCGCTCGCTGTGCTCGAGCGGGCGCGGCCCGACGCCTCCCTCGGCGTATACGGAGACGGGTCGATCCGCGTCGATTCCGGCCTTCCCTCCGAGGAGGCGGGCTGGATTCTCGCCGAGGCCGGGATCCCCGTATCGGCGATGTATCGCCACTCCCGCGATATCGAGGACTACTTCGTCGAGCTGATGGACCAGGGGATTTCGCAGGACGGTCGCTCGGGGGGAGGTGCGTCATGCTGAGCATGCTGAGGTCGAATCTGTACCGCCTTGTGAAAACGCGCCTTACATGGGTGTACGTTATCGTGTGCGGGCTGATTATCTGCTGGGACCCCCTTGTGTGGTTTTTCACGGCGAGTTCGCCCGCGTCCTATGGCGACCCGCTCAACCCGACCATGACCGCGGTGCAGATGTACGGGAAAGCTCTCGGATCGGGGGTTTTGTTCCTAGCGAGTGTCTACTGTGCGGTTTTCTTCGCTGCCGATTTCGAGACGAAATCGATCAAGAACGTGCTTCAGGCAAAAGGCGGGCGCGTATCGTATGCGCTTGCTGCGGTGGCAACGGTCCTTGTCGTGCAGGTGGGAGCCATAGTTGCGGGTTCGGTGGTGGCCACAGTGGTGTATCAGGCTCTCGGTTTTGCGATCGCCGAAAGCAGCGCGGTTGATCTGGCGCTTTTGTTCTGCCAGTTCCTGCTCGTTTCGACGGCGTATTCGCTCATTGCCGTCCTCCTTGCGTTTGCCACAGGGAACGAGACGCTGGCTACGGTTGTGACGCTTGCCGTTTCATCAGGCCTTCTTGAATCGTTTCTGCGGGTGGGGCTTGCGAACGTATTCGCTGATTTTCCGCCGCTGCGCGACTGCCTCGATGGGTACCTTGCCGTCCAAATGAACCTTTTGAGTAAAGGGACGGTATCGGATGCGGGCGGGTTCGCGGCTGCTGCGGCAACGTGCGCCGTCGCACTCGGCTTGTGCGTGCTGGTAATGAAGAAAAGGGAGCTTGCAAAATGATCGTCGCCGTTATCGTCCTCTCGGTTGCCGTTGTGCTGCTTCTCGTGCTTGCCCTGTGCTATGAGCGGGAGTTTCGAAGCGTCGCGCGGTTCCTCGGGGGCGCAGACGATGCCAGCAACCAGCGTTTGACGGTCGAGCTGCGCACGCCGGGAACCGTCAAGGCGGCAAGCGCGGTGAACGGCCTGATCGACGATCAGGGGCGCGTGCGCCGCGAGGTTGAGGGCGAGAGGAGGCGCTTCCGCGAGGACATGGCGGCGCTTTCGCACGATGTGCGCACGCCGCTTGCCGGGGCCCAGGGCTACCTGCAGCTCTACGGCTTCGAGGACGACCCGGACGAGCGGGAGCGCTGCGTGAGCGAAGCGCGGGCGCGGCTCGCCGCGATGAAAGAGCTCGTCGACCAGCTGTTCGAGTACACGAAGGCCCGCGATCCCGACTGCGATCCTTGCGAGGGGGCGACATCGGTGTACGACGCGGTTGTCGAGGCGTTCACCTCGCTGTACCCGAGCTTCGCCGGCAAGGAATGGGAGCCGGCCATCGATTTCGAGGACGAGGCGCTTGCGGTGTCGGCGGACGTCGACGATCTCGTGCGCGTGTTCTCGAACCTTGCGGCGAACTGCTTGCAGCACGGCTCGTCGGCCCCGACGGTTGTGCAGCGCGGCCGCACCGTTGCCGTCTCGAACCGCGTGGACGACCCCGCTGCCATCGACGAGAGGCGATTGTTCTCGCGATTCTACCGAGCCGACGCATCGAGGGGATCGGCGGGCAGCGGTCTGGGCCTCGCGATCGTGGCGAGCCTGTGCGAGAGGATGGGGGCCACGGTTGGGGCCTCTATCGAGGGCGACACGCTGACCGTCGAGATCGAGCTGCCACGCTAGCACGCCTCGGGTTCGAGGCGGTAGCCGATGCCCCAGACGGTTTGGATGATGCGGGGATCGGACGGATCGTCTTCGACCTTTTCGCGGAGCTTCTTGATGAACACGGTGATGCTCGACGTCTCACCGACGAATTCCTTTCCCCACGCCGCCTCGACCAGCTGCTCTTTGGAGAGTACGATGCCGGGGTTGCTGGCAAGCGCGAAGAATATCTTGAACTCTTTCGGCGTGAGCGAGAGCCTCTCGTCTCCTTTCGTTACGCGGAACTGCGCGACGTCGAGGGTGAAGCGGCCGATGTCGAGCACCTCGTCTTTCGAGGCCGTTGCGACGCCCATGTTCGCGCGGCGGAGGTGCGCCTCGATGTGCATGAGCAGCTCGCGCGGATCGAACGGCTTTACCATGTAGTCGTCGCCTCCGGCCTGAAAGCCGATGCCCTTGTCCACGATGTCGCCCTTGGCCGAGAGGAAGATGATGGGAGCTGTGATGCCACGTGCGCGCAGCTCGCGGCATGCGGCGAAGCCGTCCATCTTCGGCATCATGACATCCATGATGATGAGATCGGGCTTTTCCTGCTCGGCTATTGCAAGTGCGTCGAAACCGTTGTCGGCGTAGGCGAACTCGTATCCCGCATCGAGGAGCATGCTCGACACGAGCCGTTCGATGCTGATTTCGTCGTCAACGAGCAGTATCTTCATCATATTCCTCCGTATCGACGGGTGCGTAGGGGATCCGCACGGTGAACGTGCTCCCCGCTTTGCGAGCCGACGAGACCGACACGGTGCCGCCGTGGAGTTCGGTGAGCTCTTTGACTACGGCGAGGCCGAGCCCCGTTCCTCGGTAGCGGCGGTTAGGCGATTGCCCTGCCTGTCGGTAGCGTTCGAAGATGCCTTCCCGGTCTTCCTCGGCAATGCCGATGCCGTCGTCGGCGACCGATATGACGATGGATCCGAGATCGGGCGAGCTTCCGTCTCCGGTGCTGTCTCCGGCGTCTTTCCCGTGCGCTTCGGGAGGCGCGAATACGGCACGCACGTCGACCGTTCCCCCGGCATGCGTGTACTTGATGGCGTTGTCGACGAGGTTTTCGAGTATGCGGCGAAGCTTCTCCCAATCGGCCATCGAGAGCGGGATGTCGGAATCGGCCCGTGCCGTCAGCGCGATGTCCTTGTTCTTGGCAACGGGTTCGAGCGAGTTTTTGATGAAGCCGATCAGGTCGACGAAATCGACGGGTTCGGTGATGAGCTCGTTTTTATGGGCTTCGGCCTTCGAGATGGTGAGGATGTTGTTTACCATGTTCAGCAACAGCGTTGCATTCGCCTCGATCTCCTCGACGGCGTTGCACGTTTTGTCGTCGAGCGAATCGACGGTGCGTAGGATGCGGGCGAACGCGAGTATCGAGGTGAGCGGTGTGCGCAGCTCGTGGCTCATGATAGCGAAGAACTCGTTTTTGTAGGCGGTCTCCTCGCTCAGTTTGTCGAGCGTTTTCTTGAGCTCCGATTTCTGGTAGATGAGCAGATCGTTTAAGGCTGATAGCTCGTCGGTCTGGTTCTTGACCTCGGTCTCCATGCTGGTGTAGAGCCGCTCGAGGCGCCGCGCCATCTTGTCGAAGTCGTTCGCGAACTCCGTGATCTCGTCGGGACGCCCCGTGTTCTGCAGGTTGAGTTCGTAATCGAACGCGCCCTTGCCGATCTGCTTGGCGGCGTTTCCGAGCGCTTCGATGGGACGCAGCACGAGCTTGCTTACGGCAACGTATATGCCGATGCAGGCGATCACGAGCACGAGCAGCACCATGAACACCTGCTGGATCACGCTCGTCTGCATCCCGGCCGCGTAGATGTCCATGGGTTCGATGATGGACATGGCACCGCCGATATCGCCGACTTGCATGCCCTCCTTTTCGTAGCCGTACTGATCGAGCTCGCCTACGGGCTCGCCGTGGCATTCGAGGCATGTCTCGGTTACGTAGAGCGGCTCGGTATAGCGGAATACGCGCTGGCCGTTCTCGTCGGTTCCCACCCCGTAGTAGGCTTCGAGCTCGGGATCGGCGGCAAACGCCTCGAACGCCTCTTTCTCGAACTCGTCGGGTGCGCTTGCCAGTTGGCGCGGGTTCTCCTTGACGAAGTGAATTACGTAGTCGGTCTGGGTGGTGAACAGGGTGCTGACCGATTTTGCAGCCACAACGCACACGAGGTGCTTCGTACGGAAGGTGCCGTCATCGTTGCGGTTGATAATGTCTTGGTTGATGTCGACGAAATCCCATACGGCGCGCATTTCGTCGGCGAGCACCTCGGCCTTCTCGAGGGCTTCGTTCTGCGATTGCTGCTGCTGGAGGTTCACGTTCCAGAGCGCGTCGACGATCATGAGGATAACGACAAGCGCGCCGATCAAGACGGCGAATTTGAAGCGGATGCCGTAACGGAACGGCTTAGCGTTCTTTGCGAGCATTTCATCCTCCGTGCGCCTGCGTTCGGTCCCCTTGCTTCCCCGTGCGCCCAACCGCGCCCTCGTCTGTACGGCGCCCCTCGCCGTCGTAACCATTATCTGCGAAAATACGTCCGAGGGGAACGGGCTTGGGGCTCGGTAATTCTTTTTTAATACTTTGCAGGAATTTCTTAATGGAAAGTTCAATTCGTAACCATTGAATCACGCTGTCGAAGTGCGGAGAATGAACGAGAGGGGCACCGGGGGTGAAACGGTGCTATCGAGTAAGACGATCGAGGAAGGGAACTCTATGAAGCAATCTGCTGATCATGGAATGCCGTCGCTTTCGCGCAGGACGTTCGTGGCCGCAGCGGCTGCGACGGGCGCAGCTGCCGTCGGCCTCGCCGGATGCAGCCCGGCGGCCGAGAAGGAGCCTGAGAAAGAAGCATCGCCGGAAGTGGTTGACCCGTATGCGAATGCCCAAGTGTTCTATACGTCCTGTCCGCCCGAGTGCCAGCATCACAATTTAAAGGCGTATGTCGTTGACGGTGAAATCGTTAAAGTCGAATCCTCCGAGATGAATGACTGCTCGGCATGTGCTCGCGGTATTTCGCGTAGCTATATGTCCAAGGATCCCAATCGGCTGACGGTGCCGCTGCTTCGCGATGGAGAAAAGGGATCCGGTTCATTCAAAGAGATCACGTGGGATGAAGCGT
The DNA here is from genome assembly GCF_022845715.1 of Raoultibacter timonensis. NCBI lineage: Bacteria > Bacillati > Actinomycetota > Coriobacteriia > Eggerthellales > Eggerthellaceae > Raoultibacter > Raoultibacter timonensis. The sequence continues at coordinate 2,923,873 of NZ_AP025564.1, read as the reverse complement.
TTGACCTTATCGAAGAAAAGTTTAGGGATGCCATAGAGACCGATGGGGTTCAGTCTATTTGCTATGTAACTGGATCGGGGAACTTCGGTTCGATGCACGGTCCGGTTGCAACAGCGTTTTTTGCTCATTTGGGCGGTGCCAGCACCACGGTCGGCTCGCTGTGCTGCGCGGGAACGACTGCGGCGCAGGTCCCTATTTACGGACAGCGTTTTCTCGACACGCGAAACCAGATAGAAAAAAGCGATTACGTGATCGTGTGGGGCAATAACCCCTCCATCTCCAAGCAAGGTTATTTTCAACGTTTCGAGAGAGTCATCGAAAACGGTGGCAAGGTTGTCGTGATTGATCCGATCTTCACCGAATCGGCTTCCAAGGCCTCGGAATGGATTTCCCCGTGGCCCGGTACCGATGCGGCGATGGCGCTTGCGATGATCAAGGTTGTCATCGACGAAGAACTTTACGATAAGGAATATACGCTCGCGCATACGTGTGCTCCGTGTCTCGTTGACAAATCGACGGGCGAGCCGGTTCTTGAGGACGAGGCTGATCCTGCATCGTTCGTAGTGTTTGACGCTGCAGGTGGCGAGATCGTTCGACATGATAAGAGCGGGGTAGAGGCGGCGCTTACGCTCGATGGAACATCGGCTGCCGATGCATATAGCACTGAGTTCGAATTGATATACGCCGAAGCTGCAAAGTGGGACGTTGCTGCAGCCGAGGCTGAATGCGGCGTTCCTGCGGCCGATATCGAACGCTTGGCGCGCGAATACGCCCAGGCTGACAGGGCTATGATCATCCAGAATATGGGCGGATTCATGAGAACTGAAAACGGCACCAATGCGGTTGCCACCCAACTGTATCTGGCAGCACTCTGCGGGCATGTGGGGCACGAGGGCGACGGAGTCAGCGATGCTGGCGGTGTAAACGAGGTGAAAACGGGGGCTCCCATCGAGGTTCCCAAACTCGATAACACGGTTCCGGCGATCCCTCGATTCAGATTCGGCGAAGCCGTTCTCAATGAGGACCCGCTCAAAGTGAACGTATTCTGGTCGATGACCGGTAACCCGATGACCCAGTGGCCGAACACCAATATGGTACGTAAGGGTTTGGAGAAGATCCCCTTTGTCGTAACGGTGGACCAATACCTAACCTCGACTGCTTTGTATTCGGATCTTGTGCTACCGGTTGCTGCCCAGTTCGAACACGAAGACGTATTGGCAAATCATCGTAGTCACTGGATTCAGCTTTGCGAGAAAGCCATCGACGGACCCGGTGAAGTGAAGAGTGATTTCGACATATTCGCCGAGCTTGCTGGCCGATTCGATTTTGGGGAGGCGTTCAGCAAGCCGATGGAGGAAATGATCTCAAACGTGCTTGAACCAACGGGCGTTAGCTATGACGAACTGGTTGAGCAGAAGGCCGTTGATGTGGTCGGGTACGACTACATTCCCTATAAGGACGGTCAGTTTCTTACCAAGTCGAAGAAAGCGGAATTCTGGGTTGCCGCATGGAAGAAAGAGGGCTTTAGCCCGATTGCCACGTACGTTCGTGCCGAAGAGGATGCGCGCAATGAAAACGAGCTCGCATCGAAGTATCCTTTGTTCAGCGTGCAGCGCAAAACATACCGCAGTGTGCATTCGACTTTCAACAATCTCGAGTGGATGGATGAAGTGTGCGACGTGCAGCCGGTTATTCTCCTGAACGAGGCAGACGCCGAATCGCGCGGCATCGCAGATGGCGATACGGTTGTCGTGTACAACGATCGCGGTGAGCATCGTGGCATCGCCGAGGTAGGTACCAGAATCAAGCAAGGTGTCGTCGGCTTGCAGAACGGTTGGTGGGAGCAACAGGGCGGTTCGAGCAGTTACGTTACCAACGATAAGTGGAAGACGCTCGGCGGAACCCATTGCTGCAATCAAACTCTTGTCGAAGTGAAAAAGGAGGCGTAAACCATGGCGCTTGGATTCTGGATGAACAACAAGAACTGCTACGGGTGCAAAACGTGCTCCATTGCATGCAAGAGCGAGAAGCAATTGAACAACGGTGTTTTGCTTCGCCATGTTATCGAAATAAAGCAGAAAGAGCCTTTAGCTGTATCGTTTCTGTCGATGTCGTGCAACCATTGCGAGGAACCGGCCTGTCTGAAGAACTGCCCGGTGCAAGCTTATACTAAACTTGAAAACGGTATCGTGCAGCAGAACCACGATCTATGTATTGGCTGCCAAACCTGTGTTGAGGCATGCCCCTACGGTGCGCCGTGCTATGACGAGCAGGAGAGCAAGACGTACAAGTGCGATATGTGCGTAGATCGCCAAGCGGCAGGTCTGCTTCCTGCATGCGTTGCGGCGTGTCCTGGCATGAACCTTGCAGTTGACGAAATGGATAGTCTGCAGAGTTCGCATGCGGCTGATATCGTATCCGACGACGCGACGGAAACGCAGCCGAACTTCGTGATTACCGTCGATCCGCTGCTGAAGGGTGAACCGGATAACGCTGTGGTGGAAAACGTTGCTTCGAAGGCGTAAGCGCTTTTAGGTTGAGCGACAAAAAGAGAGCGGGCGCGACCATCCGGTCGCGCCCGCTCTCTGCGTAGCTTCGGTCCGGTTTATTCTTTCGCGATGAGCTCGCGTGCCGCTATGCGACCGAACACCATGCACTCGGTGATGTTGCCGCTGCCCTGGTATTTAGCAGCCCACAGCGATCCGAACTCTCCCGAGGAGTACAGGTTTGGGATGGGTTCGCCGTCGGTGTTGATGATCTGTGCTCTCTCGTTGCGGCGCGGGCCTCCGTCGGTGTTGAGAATCTCGGGGATGCACTTGATGGCGTAAAACGGCGGTGTGCTCACCGGAGCCAGCTGATCTGCCGGACGGTGGAACTGCTCGTCTTTGCCGTTTGCGCACGATTCGTTCCATACGTTGACGGTGTTCACCAGCTCGTCGACGGGCACCTCCATAAGCGCCGCAAGCTCTTCGATGGTGTCGGCAACAAGCGCGTAGCCGTCGGCTACCGCATCGATGCTGGGGTCGATCTCGGTTTTCTCGGTCTGGTTTTGCAGCGTGTTGTTTGCCACGTCTTTGCCCATGTAGGCACCGAATCGCTTGCCTTCGGAGTCATATACGAACCACTGTTTTGCGGGGAGGGGCAGCATCTTCCATTCGCCGCCGAAGTTCTGGTGTCCGTGACGACAGCCGTAGTGGAGCGAGAGGGGACCCTCTTCGCCCTGCGTGAACATGGTGGTCCCCTCCCATTCTTGATAGAAGCGGCGCCCGTTCACGCCCACCACGATGCCAAGCGCTTTTTTCAGGCTTCGGTACGGCATGGTTTTCTCGCCGTCGAGGCTGATACCGTTTGACCATGCACCTGCGAAGCTGTTCATGTGCCACATGCTGGCGCCGAGTTTCGCGCAAATCCGGTGCCCGTCACCTGTGTTTGCGGTGGCGCCCGCTGCGTGCATCTGTTCGAAGGAGAGGTAGTCCTGAAGCATCTCGGTGTCGTTTTCGAAGCCTCCGCACGTCATGACCACACCTTTACGCGCTTTTACGTAGACCCCCTTTCCCTTTTCATCGTATATGCCGCCGAGCACGGCTTTGGTTTCGGGGTCTTGAACAAGCGCGGTCAACGGTGCGTTCGTTTTGCGGGTGACCGTATCGGGGTACTGCTCCAATACCGAACTCAGAAACTTGCTTATATGCTGGCGGTCTTCGTCGGCGTTGTCCTTTTTGAACTGGCATTTTGAAAACGAGCCCGAGTTCTCCAGTTCGAACCATTCGGCTTTGCCGTCGCCTTGCGGGGTTATCTTCACGTCATCTTCGGTCATACCCAGGCTCTCAAGCCAATCCCAGTTCTCAGCGGTGCCTTGCGCATACACCTCGTAGATCGACTCGGGCGTGGCTGTGAAGCCCTCTACGAGCGCCTTCATGTACACGGCGAAGCTCTCGGGGTCCTCCGTGATATGAAACGATCCGCTGCAGACGGGCGAATTGCCGCTGCCGATGAGAGTCGATCCCTTTTCGAGCAGAAGCGTGGTTTCGCCGTTTCCTTCGGTTGCCATAGCGACTGCCGTTGCGAGACCTGCCGCCCCGGCTCCGACAACAAGGACGTCGAACTCTTCGTCCCACTGGATGTCGTGAACCGATTCCGCTTGGGCGTTCGCCTCGTTTTTGGCGGACGGTGCGCATCCCGCAAGACCCAATGCGGCGGCGCCCAGCATTGCGGCTCCGCTCGTCTTAATGAAGTTGCGTCGCGAAAGCGAGTTTCTTTTTTCCATCGTATCCTCCTGTTGCGTTCATCCCTGAATGCCTCGATTCGTCTTCTGGTACGGTTTTCGTATCCGGCTCGAAGCTTGCTGCCACGATATGCTGAGCAAGCATTCTTCGTGAGACCCCAATAGGAGCAAACCGGTGAAAACCGTGTAGCCCGATTCGGGCGAAAAAGCCTGCCGCGCGTGCGCGCGGTACTTCGGAAGGAGGTTTTACGGATGCGAAGGACGCTTTGTGTGTGATAATGCGGGCGAGGAGGTTCCATGACGAGTTGTCGGGGAGATAGCGGGCAGGCGATGAACGTCGTTGCGATGGCGGTCGGTTTTTTCGTGTGGTACACCTGCTCGAACTGGGTGAGCGCACTGAGCTACGATGCCTCGTTTTCCCACTGGTGGCTCAATCGGTCGGGAGCGGTTGTGGTTGCGACCATCGTGCTGTGCATCGTTCTTTGGCGCGTGGAGATTCCCGATCGCGCGGCACGGGTACTCGATTGGGCGTTCGCCGTCTGCTATGCCGCTGCGATGCTGATGCTTTCGGCTGCGGGAGCCGACGAGGCGTTGCTCGGAATGCTCGTGGCGGCGCTCGTCCTGTTCGCTGGCGCACAGGTGTGGATGGTTGCGCGATGGGGATCGCGCTATGGGAGATCGTCGACTTCCGACGTGGCCAAAGCGCTGTTGCTGGCCATTGTGCTGGTGGCCGCCGCGAAAGCCGTGACGACTTTTCTTCCCGAACCTGCGACGATGACGTGCATGCTGCTGCTCCCGTTTCTTTCTGCAGGCATGCTGGTCTTCCATAGGACGAACATCGGGTGCGAGGCTCCCGTCGACCTGTGGTTCACGAAGCGATCGCTTGTTCCGTTCTCGCGGATTATCGTCGCGATGGCCGTGTTCTTCTACATCTGGTCGATTCTCAACATGGCGCTCAAGCAAAACACCGGCCATTACAGCTTCGGCACTGCGGCCACCCCATCGTTTACACTGGCGTCCCAGGCGATCTTGCTCGTGTTCTGCGTTTCGGTGTACTGGTGGGTTTTCGTGCGCCGCGGACATATGGACATTACCGTGGTTTGGCGGTTCGCCTACGTGCTTATGGCCTTCGCGTTGTTCATGCTGACCGTTCTCGGCATGGCGCAGCTCATCCAGGCCTTTACCGGGGCGGCTATCGTTATTGCGAAGATGTTTTTATGGCTGGGGCTCGCAAACGTCGCCTTGCATAGCGCGTACAAGCCGTTCATGGTGTTCTGTCCCGGCATGCTGCTCTATTCGATTCCCGATTGGCTGGGAAGGAGCACGGCGTCGTTTTTTGGGCTGACGTCGTTCGATTCGGTGCTCGTATCGGCGCTTCTCGTGGTGAGCGTTGTCATGGTGGCGTTTTTCCTGCCGTCCCGCTCTCCCGATGTCCAATTGCTTCTCTCCGACCTGAACGGCACGGAGCGTCCGAGCGGTCCGGAAGTCGACGTCATCGACGGGCGTTGCGCTGCCGTGGGCGAACAGCGTGGACTGTCGAAGCGCGAAATAGAAATCATGCAGTACCTGTGCAAAGGACGCTCGCGACCTTACATCGCAGAAACGCTGTATCTTTCCGAGAACACCGTTCGCACTCATTCGCGGCGCATCTATGCCAAGCTCGACATCCACAACCGCCAAGAGCTGCTCGATCTGGTAAGCGGGGATCGGTAAACCGCTGTTGTCTCGGTGGGGTATACCTCGGGATCAGCGCGCATTGGTCGCTGCGTTTTAGCGAGCCGTCTGTTTGCGCCGGTTGCCTGTTGTGGCGATGGCAAGCAAGAGCTCATTGCTCCGCCTTTAGCGTCTCGATGTATTCTTCGATTGCCTTTCTGCGGTTCGGGCAACCGTACGAAAGGGATTCGCATACTTCGATCAGGGCGCTTTCGAACAGGTCGAGAGCTGCATAGAGGCTTTTCCATGCTGCGTCGATGCTGTCGAGCCGATACGTTTTAAACAGCGCTTCGCGTTCGCTTTCCGACAGAAAGCGGGAGTAGCCATTTGTCGTGCTTTCCCGTATTGAGCGGAAACCCGTTTCGCGCGCCTGCCGCATAGCCGAGCATCCGAAGAAGCTCGACGCGCAGTATCTGCTCGAACATCCAGTTCGCAAACAAGAGCTCGTTGCGCAGCAGTCCTCTTGCTGCATAGGTGCAGGCGAAGAAGAATTCGTTTGCACAGTCGCCGACGTATGCCGGTCGAGGTTTCTGTATCCAAAACCGCTCGTCGAACGGCTCCTTTATGTCCGCGCAGACGCCGTCTTTATCGAGCAGAACCCGAATCAACGGATCTTGTCGGGCGTACTCGGCGGCATCGGTATCGGGAACGAGGGTGAGGTCTATTTTCGTGCCGTCGGAAAACAGCATCAAATAGTAAAACCACCTGGCGGGAAAGTCGGGTGGGAATAATTCCATCGCCTCGGGTTTTTGCAAAAAGACTACATCGCCGAACGCTTCGAGCCACGCTTCGGAGCGGGTAAAGCTTTCTACATCCGTGACCAAGAAGGCGGCATCGTAATCCTGCCACGCGTCGGGAGGCACGCTTGAATTGACACGGCTTCCTTCGAGCGTCGCTGCGCGAATTCTCTCGTCCGAGCGCGCAATCCTCGTAAAAAGCGCAAACATCTCTGCTGAAGTCCTCATGATTGCTCTTTGCGGCTAACTGGCGCTACCTCCCGTATCCCATATCCTTCACCAGCCCGTCGAAATCGAGGAAGTCCTCGACGAACTGCTTGCGCACGAGCGAATAGGGAACGAACGCGTTGTACTTGCTCGCGATCTCTATGCCGTCGGGCAAAGGCAGGCTGTGCAGGTCTGGCTGCGATGCGAGGATCGCGTGGATTTCGTTTTCGAGCTCCTCGGCGGTGCCGCTGTAGTTCACCTCGAGATAAACCGACGTCCTCCAGGGAACCTTGCTCTTGATGCCCCTTCCGAGCAGGCAGAAGTGCAGGGTGAACAGCTGTCGCGTGCCCACCCAGGGAAAGACGGCGAACGTGCGATCCGATAGCGGCGTGACCAGATGGTCGGCGATGCCGCTTCCCAATGCGAGGTAGCGAATTTCGCGGAGGCGCTCGGCGCAGCTTTCGCTCAGATACGGGTAGTGCTTGCCGTTTCGAAGGACGTCTCGCACGGTGCGCACGAGCACCGTATGCAGCTCCGATTCGAAATCGACGTCCCAATCGACCACCGAGATGCCGCCTACGCGCTTGACGAAGATGACCTTCGACTTCTCGTTTACGGCGACGGTTTCCCATGTTATGCCGGCGAGCGAGAATCTCATGCCTGCGGGGTATACCTTGTCGACGGTGCCGATGGGCTTGTTCTCGTCTTTCACGAGGTAGTATTCGGGCACGATGAATACGGTGTAAAAGTGGAAGTGGTTGACGATCTTCTCACCGATGCGCCCGATGATGAGGCCGCCCTGCTCCGTCGGCTGCACGTGCTCGGTTTCGACGAGGTGGCTGAGCAGCAGGCGATAGTCGTCTTGGCTGATCTCGCGGAAGCTCTCGAGCGAGAGGATCTCCTGCGCAAGGGAAGCGGGGGAGAGCTCCCCGTTGCTTTTCAGGCAGCTCATGGTCTGGTGGTAGAGCAGCGAATAGGGGTGTCTCTGCGGCGGGATCGGTTCGATCCAGCGCTTTTTGGTGTACAGCTCGATGATGGCGATGAGCCTGAGAAACGACCAATTGATCGGGCCGAGCTTGTCGGCTGCGGTGGCCTGGACGTCTTCGACGAACGTGAACAGAAGCTCGGGGATCTGCCCGCGCCGCCCGCATCGCCCGAGGCGCTGGGCGAAGCTCGAAACGGTGGCGGGCGCTCCGATCTGGACCGCCTGGTCGAGCGAGCCGATGTCGATGCCGAGTTCGAGCGTAACGGTGGCCCCGGTGACGATCTTGTCCTCGGATATCTTCATCTCGTCTTCGGCTTGCTCTCGCAGCTGAGCCGATACGTTGCCGTGATGGACGCGGTACACGTCTGGTGCCTTGTTTTTGATCGCGATCTCCCGAAGGTTGGCCATGATGAACTCGATTTCCTCGCGGGAGTTTGCGAAGACGATCGTTTTCTTGTCGAGCGTCATTTTGAACAGATATTCGAAGTGCGCGCGGTCGCCTGAATCGGCGAGGTTCTCATCGCCGTCCTGCGCCTTGACGAAACGGTGGACGAACAGGCGGATGCTGCCGCTCTTCTCGTCGGTCACCGGCGCCATGCAGTCGCGTCCCGAGCCGGTGCTGAGCCAGCTCTGCGCAAGCCCGAGATCGCCCAAGGTGGCGGAAAGTCCGATGCGGCGCGGTGCGGTGCCGGTGATCCTCTGCAGCCGTTCGAGCAAGCAGAGCACCTGGATGCCCCGCGAATCGCGCATGAAGTGGTGCACTTCGTCGATGATAACGTAGCGCAGATCTGAGAACATCTTGATGCAGGCGCCCCGCTTGTTCATGAGCAGGCTCTCAAGCGATTCGGGTGTGATCTGAAGAACGCCTTCGGGGTTCTTCACAAGCGCGTTCTTCTTGGACACCGACGCGTCGCCGTGCCACTTGCAGACGGGTATGTTGCCGTCGACGAGAATCTGCTCGAGGCGTTTGAACTGATCGTTGATAAGGGCTTTGAGAGGGCTGATGTACAGAACGCCCACCGATTTTGCGGGATTCTCGAAAAGATCGGTCAGCACGGGCAGAAACGCGGCCTCGGTTTTGCCCGATGCGGTGCCCGAGGACAAAAGCAGGTTGCTCTCGGTGTCGAAGATGACCTCGCATGCCGCTACCTGGACGGCGCGGAGCTCCGACCAGCCGTTGACATAGATATAATCCTGGATAAAGGGAGCCAGCCGCCCGAACGCATCGCTCATAGCTCGAACTCCGCGAAGTCGCTGTGAATGTCTTCATCGGTAAGGCCGCCCTTGGCCATGGCGAAGCTGTTGTCGCCCAAAACCTCCTGGATGCTCGTCCGGGGGTTCTGGTGAGCGATGCCGAGAATTTCGATGAAGTCGCGGATGATCTCGCGCGGGGTGATATGGGTATCGGCGCCCACTCGGTTGTACTCGACGGTGAGGAAGTACACGAGATCCTTGTGGCCGATCGACGGCTCGTAGCCGTAGAGCTGCGCATGGATGTCGCGTAGCTTTTCGACGAGCACGTACAGCTCTTCCTGCGAGAGCATCTCCAAGCGGATGATCGGCGCGGTGAGGTCCTTTCTGCCGTCGGTTGAGAAATGCCCCTCGGTCAGGCGCGACCTGAGCGCCTCGTAGCTGAAGATGCCCTTGTAGCGGTCTTCGACGCACTGGGGCGTGCATCCCATCAGAAAGCCAATGTGCTGGGCCTTGCCCTGCAGAGCGTCGTTGTACATCGTGAGCAGCTTCTCGTAGTTGTTCTGCCTCGATACGGAATTGGGTATCTTGAAGATGTTCACGAGCTCGTCGACCATGACGAGCGTGCCGTTGTAGCCGGCTCCTACGACGAATGCGGCGATGATCTTCAGGAAGTCATACCAGGTGTCGTCGGAGACGATCCAGTTGATGCCGAGGTCCGCCTTCGCCTCGCGCCTTGAAGCGTACTCGCCCCGAAACCACTTGAGAACGTTCGATTTCGTTGCCTGATCGTCGGTACGGTACGCGCTGTAGTACAGCGCGACGGCCCGCGCGAACTCGAACCCGTTCACCATGCCCTCGAGCTCGTTGGTGACCCGGTAGATGCTCCGCTCCACCCGCGCATCGAACGCGGCGCTTCCGACGGGATGCTCTTGGGCGACCTCGGCTTGGATGCTCGAAATCCAGCGTTCGAGCACGAGCGAGAGTGCGCCCCCGTCCGGCTTCGATTTGACCGACATGGTGCGCACGAGTTCCTTGTAGGTGGCAAGACCCTGACCCTTGGTGCCCGCGAACCGCCGCTCGGGCGAGAGGTCTGCGTCCATGACAACGAACCCCTTGGCGGTGGCGTAGTTGCGGATGGTTTGGAGCAGGAAGCTCTTGCCGCTTCCGTACTTGCCGACGATGAACCGAAACGTCGCCCCGCCGTCTTCGATGATGCCGATGTCATGCAGGATGGCATCGATCTCGCGCGTGCGGCCGACCGTTATGTATTCGAGGCCGACGCGCGGCACCACCCCTCCCTTGAGCGCGTTCATCACGACGTTCGCTATGCGTTTCGGTACCTGGTTTTCCATCTATGCATCCATCGCTTTCCTGAGGTCTCGTTCGTAATCTTCGTACACGTGCACCGCATCCCCGACTTCGAGGATCGCATCGCCGATGATGTCTGCGGCCTTCTCGTTGATGCCGTCGACGAGCACCTCGGGCATGACGTTGCAATCGAGCGCGCATCGGCTGACGTCTTCGTGCGCCAGGGCTGCCCGGACGGCATCCGCCTCGGCTTCGCTGAACAGCGTTGCGAGCTCGGCCCAGGCATCGGACGGATCCGGCGTATCCCGTGCTATGGGAACGGGTTCGAGAAGGCTCGTCGACTCGCTTGGAGGCTCGGCTTCCGCAAGAGGCTGCGTCGGCAAAACCAGAGTGGGGTCAACGATGGGTACCAGGAGCTTTTCCTGCGTCGAGAGGGCGTCGATCCGTATTCGCTTGAGATTGCCGGGATCAACGGCAATCGTCTTGCGGGTGAAGCGCCGGTAGAATTCGTCGCACGCCCGCTCGACTTCGTCGGTGATCGAAATCCCGATTCGCTCGAACGCGTTTTGGTCGACCGCCTTGAAGGAGTCGAGATCGGCCGAAAGGCGGTAGCGAAATTTCCGAATCGTGCGCAAACGGGCTTCCGTCGCCTTCATGATGTAGCCGATCAGCTGCGAGCCTCCATTGTCGAGCGAAACGGTTTTTGCTGTCCATACGCCATCTTCGTGCTCGTATACCTCCTTTCCGGAGATGCGGACCACGTGATCCTCCTGTGCAAGGTGGTCGTAGAACAGCGCCCTGACGAACGGTGTCCATCGCGAGGGGCGCTTGGCAACGCGAAAGACGAAATCATCGAAGCAGCGCTTCTTTTCAGAAAACACCCCGCGCAGCCGGTCGAGCACGAACGCGAAGCACCGGCGGATCAGATCGCTGGTTTCGTTGGTGTAGAAGATCGAACGCCTGATGTCGTAAGCCGCTATGCCCGAGAACAGATCGAAGCCCTCGTCTGCGTTCGCTTCGAAACAGAATACGGTGGGGTAAAACGCCTGCATGTCCTGTTCGAGTGCGAACGATCGAAACGACGCGTCGGGCAGGTAGTACACGAAGTAATCCTTGATCCAGGCGGGTACGTAGCGATCGAGGACGGGATCGCTCGTCCGGAGGGTGTCCCAGAGCTCGACGAGCTTCTCGAGCCCTTCGCGGGGATCGGAAACGCCGATGTTGTGCAAGAGCTCGTAGGCATAGAGAAACGCATACGAGGTATCCGTTTCTTGGATAAAGCCCCTGCGGGCATTCGTGCGCCAGCTGAAATATGTTCTCAGCTGCCCGTAGCCCATCTTCTGGTAACGAGGGTAGTAGCAAGAGAACGAGGCGCTTCCTTCGTACTCGTCGGCATGGTCGGCGGCGAGTACGGCCTGTTGGTAGAACACCTCTGCCTTGCCCATGTGGTACCAGACGCCCTGCTGCGCGATGTGCCTCATGTCGCGGAAAAGCGCTTGCGCTTTGTCCGGATCGGGGCAGATCGGCTGCGGTTCGGAGCGGGGCCTCCCGGCGCAAGGGGCATTGAGGCCCGTGGACTTTGTCAGCCGTTGCTCGGCCACTTCGAGCTCTACGAACGACCCGACGGGCGCTTGCCGGACATGCGCATGCGCCCGAGCCGCCTGGCGCGTAGGCCGCGCTTCCCGCGGCGGGATAGGGCAGGGGCGGTAACCCTGCTCCGAGTCGATGCCGTATATCATTCTTCCCGCGCCCACAACACCTCAGCTTACCGCGATTTGAAAAGAACATTCGTTCGATAGTATACAAGCGAACGAATGTTTGTCAATAATGGGTACGGTGCCCCGATGGGCTATGGCGCTCGGGCGCGGATCCGATTCGGGCGGGCAGCTGGACGGCGGCAAAAAAAGAACGCCGCTTTCGGCGACGTTCTCGGTTGTGCGTTGCGGATCGGCTGCGTACGGGTCGTGCTAGCTTTTGGGCGGGCTGACGGGCCAAAAGCTTTCGGTCAATTTCCAATTGTTGAAGTCGAGCGCATCGCCGCTGATCTCGATCTCTTGGATACCGGTGTCGTGACTGCCGTCCGCAATGGTCATGTAATAGATTCGCTTGCGGTTCGGGTCGTCGACCTCGAAGACCGTCTCGCCGTACTTCGCGCTATCGCCTCCCATTGCCTGGATGACGGTCGGATGGAAGTCCATATGGCTCACGGGCATATCGGATACGGCAATCGGCTGCCGCTCGCCGCTTTCGTTGGCAGGTTTGACGAGCATGATCGGGCTTGAGGCGCCCCATTTCAGGTCTGGTAGGACGGGCGGGATGTACCAGTACCCATGGTCGGCGGTTACGATGATCGTCGATGAGTCGTACACGCCGAGTTCCTTCATCTGTTCAAGGTATTCGTTGACGATCCTCATAGATCCGATCGCCTGCTGCGTGAAGGAGGAACCGTTTTCTCCTACGTTGTTGCCATTCTCGTCGAGGGTGTAGGGGGGATGCGCTCCCGAAAGGTGAATGAATCGGAAGGCGCCTGCTTTGCCGTCGTCGACCAGGCTCAGCTTCGATTCCTTGAGTTTCTCGAAGTAAGCGGCATCGTTCATCTGGTAGAGCGTGTTCGCGTCGTCTCCGCTGTCGACGGTTGAAACCATTTCGTTGTTCATCTCGTCGGTGTAGAACCAGAATTGCGGCTTGAGCAGCCATGGCATGTCCCGGTAGAGCGCTGCTTTCGCAAGAATCGCAATGGAGCCGGAAACGTTGACGTGTCGTATGCTCGTCGGGTGCAGGTTGACGGTTTGCTCAGCAAGCTCTTTTTCGGCGGGAAGCGTGTAATCCATTCCAAGGGAATCGCTGTACAGACCGATCGAATAATCGGTGTCGTATACGTCGTTGAGAAAGCTCGCGTTGCCGTATCGGTTGGCGAGGAAGTCGTCGAAGGTCTGCCCTTTCTTGGGCTCGACGTCGGTGAGCAGGAACGGCACCGCATAGCGTGTGGGAACCATTGACCCCGTAGAGTTTTCGAAGAACGTGAAGTCTTCGAACGGCTGAAGTAAATCCGGCTCAACCTTGAGGACGTTCTTCAGGTCTGCCGTGTCGTAGGTATCGAGGACGAATACCACGACGTTGCTTTCGGTCGATAGCTCGAACAAACCGTCCTCGGTACAGGCGATCGGTTCGGTTTCCTCCTTCCCGCCGGTTAGCACGTCTGGGTCAACGATGAGACTCGCCAGGCCGACGCTCTGCACCGCAATGAGGGCCACCGCTGTCGCTGTAGCGATCATTCGCGTTTGGCGGGCAAACTTGCGGCTCACGAGAATCAGCGCCGTGATCAGGGCTATCCATACGAATGCGGTAGTGAAGGTCGTCATGGTGTAATCCTGCCAGGGTACCGACGTTCCGTCGGCGGTTGGGAGGCCCTGGTTCATGAACATGGCTTGGACGTAGCAGCCCATGGCGATGCCCGTCGTAGCGAGGAAGGCGACGGTGAACGCGCGGCCTCTGAGCACCGACATGAGGAGGGCGCACGCGAGCGCAAGGCAGCTGGCAAAAGCGACCATGTACCAGCCGACATTCCCGACGCCCATGGTTAGGCTGCTTGCGTTCGAGGCGACGATTTCAACGGGGGCGACGACGAACAGGGTGTAGAAGAGAAACGCCGAGGCGATAAGCCCGTAGCCGATTCGCGCACGCCAACGAAGCTTATTCGCTGGATCGCGTTTTTCAACGCCCGCGCGGGCGGGTTGGTTCGAGGGCGGACGTTTGTCGCCGTGCATGCCGACGTCCTGGTTGCCCTCGGAAGCCGCGTCGCCGACGGGCTCGCCGGCGACGACGCGGTGGATGTCCCCCTCGACCTCCTTGCGCGCGTTCTCGTCGATCTTGAGAAGCGAGAACAGCTTGCGCCTCGTCTTGCGGAAGGCCACGCCGAGCACGGCCGAGAGAGCCACGGCGACGCCGGCGAGCGCCTGGATGGTGTAGGTCATCACGGAGGGGTCGACGTAGGCGTAGGCGGGCTCCGCCATGAACGGGAGGGCGAAGAGCGTCGCGACGGCCGCCTCGGGGAGGTGCGACGCCGCGGCCCTCGAGAGGCGCCGCGCGGCTCCCCCCTCGGCCCGGCCAGCCTCCTGCGCCCCGGGCCCGCCGCTGCGGGGGCCTTCGGACCCCCCTGCGGCGCGCTGCTTCTCGAGTAGGCGCGAGAGCAGGAACTCGCCTGCAACTTCGGCGCTATGGCCGAGGTTGAATACGGAGCGTTCGGTGGCTTCGGCGATGCGGTTGCGCCATTTTTCCTGGTTTGCGAGCATCTCCGTCACGGTTTCGGCTAGCCTGTCGAGACCGTCGAGCGGAAGCGACGTGCCGATCTCGCTGCGCAGCGAGATATCGGTGGGCACGATGCCGAGTTCTTCGTAATCGGGGTTGTTGACTTTCATGGGCGTGTCGATGAAGATGCTCGGCTTGTTCGTGGAGAAGGAAAACTCGTGGGCAACCGTCGACCAGTCGGTGATCAGGATATCGGAGGTGAATACCGATTCGTTCGACGAGAAATCGTCCTCGAAGTGCAGCTCGTCGTCGGGTTTGCCGGCGTGGCGGGCGAGGATTGCTTCCCAGCGGGGACGGTAGCGTTTGGTGTATTCGGGGTGCGGCCGCACGATGATGCGGTATCCCTGCCCGTCGAGGCCTTCGATGAGTTCGTCTATGCAGGTATCGAGGATGCAGCCTTCCTGCCATGAGGGCGCGATGATCACGGTCGGACGATAGCTTTTCCGTACGCTCTTTGCGGCGATTTTCTCGTAGTTCTCGATGGTGCGGTCGAGCAGATCGTAGCCATAGGGAACCAGTGTTTTTGCGGGCGTATCGTAGAGCTCCTCAGCGCGTCGAAGCTCATCGATCTGATGCTGTCCGACGCACATGATGGTGTCGTATCCGTCAAACGCCCCTTTGTTCGGCGTCATGTGGGTCGAGGTCATGTGGTGGAAGAAGAACACGTACTCGGTGTCGTCGCAAACGTATGAGCGCTTGATATAGTAATTGTCGAGGTCCTCGAGTGTGGCGACGACCATTTGCGCGTCCATCTTCATCATGAGCGTGATGATGCGTTTCGGCCCGATGTAGTAGGGGCGGATGCGCGGCTGATCTTCGGCTATGCAAAATATCTGGTCATCGGGATCGCTGGTGACGTAGTGGATGGGCATATCCGAGTTTTCGAGCAGCCATTCGATCGTTCCTTGGAAGTACTTGTAGAAGCCACTGCTTTCAGAGTAGAAGACGATGTGCTTGTTGACGACGTTGAAGAAGCGCTTGTAGTCGGCTTTCTCGCGTTTTGCGAGAGGGTTTCTCTGGTACCACTTCTCGCCGTTCGCATCGAGCGCCTCGAGCTCCGCAAGCTCGTTTTTGCTCGCTTCGAGGTCCTCGTAGTCGATGTGCTTTTTGGGCGGGATGATCACGTTGCAAAGCGCCTGGATGGCGATGGACATGAGGTTGGAGCAGACCCAATAGAAACCCATGCCCGTTGCAACGAAGATGCCGAGCACGAACGACAGGCCGATCGACAGGCCGTTCGTCATGTTTTTCTCGGCACGCGATTGCTCGCGTTGCAGCGGATTAATGCGGTTTTGCGCGAACCCCATAACGATCGCCGAGAGTCCGGCGAAGAGCGGCATGAGCCAGGAGATGCCGCCGTCGGTTGCGGGAACCATGCCCAAAAGCTCGGTACCTGGGGCACCGTAGTCGGTGATCGAGTGAATTACGTCGACAAGGCCGAATAGGATGAGGATCTGCACGGCGAGCGGTACGAGGCTCAGCATCGGATGGTAGTGCTTTTCCTTGAACATCTCGTGTTGCTTGTCGCCGATGGTTTCGCGGTCGCCGAAGTACTTGACCTTGATGCGGTTGAGGCTCGGCATGAGCTGCACCATGACGATGCTGTTCTTCTGGCACCACAGCGACATGGGCAAGAGGATGATTTTGACGATGACGGTGAACAGGAGTATGGCGATCCACCAATTGCCCGTGAGTTGATAGCATGGCTTCATGATGAAGTCGAGCGCTTGCGCAAGCCATTCCATTGTGCGAGAGACCCTTCCCCGATCGAAGATCGTGCGTCGCATGATATGAAGTCGCGACAAAACCCGGCTGTCGTGACGGCCGAATGACTATGATAAACCTAGTGCGCTCTACCGAGAAGCCCTCAATATGCAAGTTGCTTGCATATTGAACGAATGCGATCTGCGGTTAGTCTTCGGGCGGTGTGATGGGCCAATCGTTTCCAGTCAGTTTCCAGTTGTTGAAGTCGAGCGCATCGCCGCTGATTTCGATTTCCCTGATGCCCGTATCGTGCCTGCCGTTCGAGGTGGTCATGTAGTAAAGGCGCTTCCGGCCGGGATCGTTGATCTCGAAAACCGTATCGCCGTATGCGTCGCTGTCGCCGCCGATCGCCTCGATGACGGTCGGATGAAAATCCATGTGACTGACGGGGGCGTTCGAAATCGCCATCGGTTTTCGGCTTCCAGAATCGTTGGCTGGCTTTACGAGCATGATCGGGCTTGTTGGCCCAGCAACCATGTCGGGCGTGCTGTACCAGTAGCCGTGGTCTGCCGTGACGACGATCGTCGAGGAGTCGTACACGCCGAGCTCCTTCATCTGCTCGAGGTATTCTCCGACTATGTTGAGCGCGCCTTCGGCTTGCTGATCGAGCGTTGCGTTTCCCTCGCCGACCTCGGTGCAGCTTTCGTCCATGAGGTAGGGAATATGGGTGCCGTTAAGGTGTATGAACCTGAACGCGCCCGCGGTTCCCTCGTCGACGACGCTGAGGCGTTTGGTCGTGAGCTTTTCGTAATAAGCGGGGTCGTTCATTTGGTAGAGGGTGCTCGCGTCGTCTCTTTCGTCGGCGCTGAGGGTTACCATGGCGTTGTTCATTTCATCGGTGTAATACCAGAACGATGGCTTGAGGGCCCAGGGGAGATCGCGGTACAGGGCGCTCTTTGCGAGCATCTTGATCGTTTCCATTGCGTTGATCTGCTTTTTCTCGGTCGAATGCAGGTTGACGGTGCTTCGGGCTATTTCCTTTTCCTTGTCGGTGTCGAAATCGAGCTCAAGCGAGTCGCTGTACAGGCCGATCGAATAGTCAGCGGCGGCAACATCGGGCAAAAAGGTGCTGTTGTTGTATCGGTTTTCGTAAAACTCGTCGAAGGATTTCCCCTTTTCGGGAAGGGCGGCGGTGGTGAGGAAGGGCACGCCGTAGCGTGTGGGAACCATAGATCCGGTAACGTTGCTGAACAAGGTGAAATCTTCGAACGGGAGAAAGCAATCCGGTGCGATCTCGTGAATGCGGAGCAAATCGTTCGTATCGTACGTGTCGAGCACGAACACTACGACGTTATTTTCGGGGGCGAGCTCGAACAGGCCGTCCTCGGTGCATTCGAACTTCTCTGCGCCCATTGCTGTAAGTGCCTCGGGGTTGAGAAGCAGGCTTGCAACTCCGATGCTTTGCACGATGACGAGTGCGATTGCCGCAGCAGCTCCGAGAATGCGCGACAGCCGTGGCCTGATTAGGCTTGCTGTTCCCAATGCTGCGAGAAGGGCAAGCCATACGGCGGCGGTCCCCCAGGTTTTCGGTGCGTGGTCCTGCCAAGAAACCGGATTTCCGTCGGCAATCGGAAGGCCTTGGTTCATAAACATTGCCTGCAGATAGCAACATATGGCGAACCCCGTTACCGCAGCGAGGGCGACGGCAAAAGCCTTGCCGCGCAATGCCGACAGGAGCAACGCGCATGCTATCGTAAGTCCCGCGGAAAACGCCACCATGTACCAGCCGACGTCTTCGATGCCGACGAGAAGGCTCCCTGAATTCGATGCGACGATTTCGAGGGGGGCGACAACAAGCAGGGTGTAGAAGAGAAACGCCGATGCGAGGAGCGCGTATCCGAAGCGAGCGCCCCATCGGATTCTTTTGGACGCGGAGTCGTCCCCGTCTTTTTTTGCGTCGCCGGCTCGGCTCCCCTCGAGAGTCTCTTCGCGGGGCGGGAGCGGCGCTCCGTCGTCGCCGACGGGCTCGCCGGCTGCGACGCGGTGGATGTCCCCCTCGACCTCCTTGCGCGCGTTCTCGTCGATCTTGAGAAGCGAGAACAGCTTGCGCCTCGTCTTGCGGAAGGCCACGCCGAGCACGGCCGAGAGAGCCACGGCGACGCCGGCGAGCGCCTGGATGGTGTAGGTCATCACGGAGGGGTCGACGTAGGCGTAGGCGGGCTCCGCCATGAACGGGAGGGCGAAGAGCGTCGCGACGGCCGCCTCGGGGAGGTGCGACGCCGCGGCCCTCGAGAGGCGCCGCGCGGCTCCCCCCTCGGCCCGGCCAGCCTCCTGCGCCCCGGGCCCGCCGCTGCGGGGGGCTTCGGACCCCCCTGCGGCGCGCTGCTTCTCGAGCAGGCGCGAGAGCGGGAATTTGTTGCGCTGTTTATCGCTGATGAACTTGCGTTTGCCGAAACGCTTGACCTTGGTGCGGCTGGGGCTCGTCATGAGCCGCTGCATGACAACGCTGCTCTTTCGGCACTGCAACGTTATCAGTGAGAAGATAAAGGCGATCAGGGGTATGGCAAACCACCAGTCGTCTGCGAGCTGGTGGTACGGCTCCGTGATGAAGCCGAGCGCTTGCGCAGGCCATTCCATTGTGCGAGAGGTCCCTCCTGGTCGGTGTTCGCGCTGCGCGGTGCCAGAGTGTAGTTAAACGCAGCTGCTATGACAGTCGAATGACCATGATAAACCTAGTGTACGGAACCGAGAAGCCCATAATACAAAAGCGAATGACTTATTGAATCGGCGCGGGTTGCTATGTCGGGTAGTGTTATCGGGCTGACGCTATCATCGCGTTGTACGGAGTCTGATCGAGAGGTCGGTATTGAGCTGCTACGGGGAGCGCCGCTCTCGGAGTCGAGCGCCGCTCGTTTTGTACGCAAGCACGCCACCGATGGCGGTGGCGTGCGTTTCTCCGACGCAGCTTCCGCGCCGCGGATCATTTCGCTTTTCGATGTCGTCAGGAGTTCATTCTCTCGATGTTCGCGTAAGCCAGCTCTTCGAGCATGCGGTAGAGCGGCTGTACGTCGAATCCCTTGGGGAACTCCAGGGTCTTCGATGCGGTTTGCGTCTCGTGCGCCTGTGACATTGCCGAGTTTGCCATGTCTTTCATCTTGCCTTACAGCGCCATCTTCTCTTCCCCTCTGTTTTTGCTTCGAGAGCGATGAACCTCTTTCCCGGTGCATGGCCGAACGGCTGGCTCCCGCCTTGCCTCCTTACGCGGCGCAACATTCTCAGTGGAATCATTAGAGGATGATTTCACCGGTGCTGCTTGACGGGCTATTCGAATATCGAGAATGCATGATGCGCGACCTGCTTCGCGGTTGTCGGGGATGCCGCCTTCGCTATGGCGAGCAGACGCTAGGCACCGCTATTCGATCGCGATTTTCGATGGCTGCCCATCGAATCTGGGTGATGCGAACCCCTATTTTGCGAATAGTCCAAACTGATGCTCGTCGGTACAGGGAGGCGCCCGATGAAATAATCACAGTCAATAAGGTTGCTCCATGAGATTGTCGGTGTTGGTCAACCGCATTTTCGACAACGAGAAGTTGCCTGCCCGTCAATGCATGCTTGACGGGCGCGGCTCCGCCGCCGTGATACGCTCGAAGAGCCAAAACACGTGAGAGTGTTCAGTGCACCCCGGGGATAGAGCAATTGATTGCGGTGCGAGGGTCGGAAGCCCGATTTCCTTGCGCCGGACTTGATCATTGGAGGGAACAGCATGGAAACATCGCGTAAGAAAATCACGGAAGAAAAAACGTCGTCCGCGTTTTCGCGCAGGTCGTTTGTCAAAGGCGGACTCATGGCGAGCGCAGCGGCGCTCGGCGGCGTAGCGCTCGCCGGTTGCGCGGCGCCTGCATCGTCGGAGTCGAAGGGCTCTGAAGGTTCTGCAGAAGGTGCTTCGGCTCCGACTGACGAGATAACGGCGCGGCTCGCCGAGCGCGTCAAGGGCGCCGATCTGCCCGATGCCGCTCCGATCCTGCCCGTCGATCCGCCTGAGGCGTGGGACGACGAGGCCGACGTGGTCGTCGTCGGCGTCGGCGGCGGGGGACTCGTGGCCACGGCGTATCTGGCGCAACAGGGGCTTACGGTGATCGGCATCGAGAAAGAGGGTATCGTCGGCGGGGCGAGCCGCCATGCCTGCACGTTCGCCAATGTGTTCGGCGGCTCGAAAGAGCAGAACGAGATGGAGTTCTCGGTGCCGACGTTCCCGCCCGACGTGCATGCTTTCATGCGCATGTACGAACAGGACAACTCCTATTCGATCGACGAAAAGTACCTGAAGAACATGCTCGAGATGTCGGGCCCTGCGTGCGACTGGATCATGGAGCAGGATGGCATGAACATGGTCTGCCTCGGCCCCATCTGGCACGACAAAGACGTGCATGACGGCAAGCAGAGCGTGGTGCTCGGTATGGACAACCCCACGAACGCAATGGAGGCGGTGGCTCTCGCCGAAGGCGCCGATATCCGCCTGTCGACCAAGTGCGCAAACCTCGTTTCCGACGGAACGCGCGTTCTCGGCGTGGTTGCCGAATCGGGCGGCAAGGAAAGCTTCATTAAAGCGAACAAGGGCGTCATCCTTTCTGCGGGCGGCTTCGGCATGAACCGCGACCTCATCCAGGCGTACCTGCCGAGCGCGTACGAGGGCACGGTGCAGGGCGGCCCCATGCCGTCCCATACCGGAGAGGTGTTCCGCATGGGCCTCGGACTCGGTGCCGACTTCGCGGGATACGATTCGTGGAGCTGCTGGGAGGGCGCCATCGACGAGGAAACTTCGGGTGGCGACGGCCAGTTCTGGCACTACTTCTGGCACGGCGAGCGCCAGCTGTTCCACAACCCGTGGCTCATCATCGACAAGCGCGGCAACCGCCAGCCGTACTTCGCCCAGACCCAAGAGCTCTTCGCGAACCCCGGCGGACAGATGGGCGACTTGAGCAACTGCGCGGCATGGATGTCGGCGGTGGGGCACAAGGTGTACTCCATCTGCGACTCGAACTTCCCCGAAAACGTGTTCGAGAACAACGTGCTCCTGCCCACCCAATCGGACCGCAACCGCATTCCGATCACCGATGCCGATACGCTCATCGACAACGGCGGTCTCGTTTCGGCCGACTGGCTTGCGGAAGTCGAGGATGCGGTCGCGCGCGGTGCGGTCAAGAAGGCCGACACGCTCGAAGAGCTTGCCGAGATGCTGACGCTCGATCCCGCCGTGCTGAAAAAGGCCGTCGAGGAGTACAACGAGATGTGCGCCAAGGGCGTCGACGAGGACATGTCGACCCCGTACGACCCCACGTGGCTCCACCCCGTCCAGGATCCGCCGTTCTACGGCGCGATCGTGGGCGGCCAGATGGCCAAGACCATGTGCGGCCTGCGCACCGACGAGAACCTGCAGGTCATGAGAGAGGACGGCACGCTCATCGACGGTCTGTACGCCAACGCGACTACGGCGGGCGGACTTTCGGGTGAAGCGAACTACGGATGCTTCTGGAATTCGACGGTGTTCGGCGGCGTGGGCACGAGCTGGATCACCGGCTGGATCGCAGCCCAGTGCCTCATCGAAAACGAGGGCTAGCGCACGCCGAGCCCTAAAACCCCTCCCAATGCGGGGCCGTCTCGTCCGAGGCGGCCCCGCCGTGCTTGCGGTGCGCTAACGGCGCACCCCGTTGCGGATGAACGTGGCGAGCTTTGCGGCTTGGGGCTTCGCGTTCGATTCGCTGTAGGCGAGGCAAAGGGGCAGATCGATCCGATCCTCCGGATGGAATGCCATGAACTCCGATTCGGGGTAGGCCGTCTTCATCGCGGGGTCGAAGGGCTGCAGATGGACTCCGCCTTCGTTGCAGAACACGTTGATGGCGTCGTCGTTCAAGGGAACTTCCTGGAAGAGCGGCTCGAATCCGCATTCGCGGCAGCGCGAGATGAACAGGCGGGTGAAGCAGTCGAAATCGAAGGGGCTTCGGATGGGGACGCCCTTGAGATCGGCGAGCTTGACGGGGGCTTTTTCGCAGAAGGAATTCCCTTTGAGCGTGATGACCCTCGTTTCGACCATCGATACGGGAACGAACTTGATGCCGGGGCGCTCGTATTCGCCGTGGACGAACCCGATGTCAATGGACCCGTCTGCGAGCGCGTTGAGCGTTGCCGTGTCGGAGAGCTTGTAGGTGGCGATGGTGCAGCCCGGCGTGCGGTTCCTGAACTCGTGCATGAGCCGTATCGGCTCGAGGGCGTCGTTGAAGAACAGGTAGTCGAGCGGAAACGATTTGAACGAGATCGAGATGGTCGTGCGTTCGGTTGATCCCGTGCGGCGCGCATCGAGATACAGATCGACTTCGTCCAGCTCGCGCAGCACGTTATCGGCGTGCTTGAGTATCTCGGTGCCCTCTTCGGTTGGGCTCATCTTGCCGTCGCGGTTGAAGATGTCGAAACCGAGCTCCTGTTCGAGCGAGCGTATCGCCTTCGAGATGGCCTGCTTGGATACATACAGGTCCTCCGAGGCTTTCGCCACGCTTCCGCATCGGGCGACCGATGCGATGTACTTCAGTTGATGCAGCTCCATGTGCGGCTCCCTCTTCC
Organism: Raoultibacter timonensis; assembly: GCF_022845715.1. Classification (NCBI taxonomy): domain Bacteria; kingdom Bacillati; phylum Actinomycetota; class Coriobacteriia; order Eggerthellales; family Eggerthellaceae; genus Raoultibacter; species Raoultibacter timonensis. The sequence goes on along the minus strand of NZ_AP025564.1, from coordinate 2,900,874 downwards.
CTTGCAGCGCGTCCGGCCCGTGCGCATGTCGATCAATGCGCTATGCGTTTCCCGGCTTCTTCCCCCCGACTGCCTCTTTGCTCCCTGGCGATTTCAGCTTTATGAACAACTCCTCGCGCGTGGCGACGTTTGTTTTGAGGTAGATCTTGGAGATGTGCGTTTTCACGGTGCTCTGCGAGATGTGCAGCTCTTGGGAGATGAGGCGGATCGTGTAACCGTCCATGAGCAAGGCGAACACCTCCGCTTCGCGCGTTGAGAAGTTGGCCTCGGCCACGATGTCGTCGAAGGCCTCTTCGGTGCGCTCGGGTTGGTGGCGCTCGTCGGTTGCGGGGAGCTCGGCTATGCCCACCGCGAACAGAAGCTCGAGGTCGCGCGGGGTGAATACCGTGAACAGGAGTATGACCGCAACCAGATCGATGCCGAGCGTCAGGTAGTACATCTGCTCGGTTCCGGCGAACAGGGAGGTGTTCACGAGCGCGTGGCCGAAAAAGCCCCCGAGGCACACGGGGAACCCGCAGATGAGCCCGTAGGTTTGCGCGGTCGAGGTATGGAGGCGCCTGATGAGCAGCGCGCTTATGGCGAACACCACGGCGTCGAGCATGTTGCGCAGCGATCCTGTGATCCACGAGAACGCGGGGGAGTGGTAGGAGCCGAGCGTGGTGGCGATGAAGAGGATCACGATGACGGCCATCGCTGCGTAGAACCCCTTCGTCAGGGCGATGAGCTCCTGCTTGGGCGGCGCCACCACGATGAGGACGAACAGAAGGCTCAAGAGCAGCGTGCCGAAGTTGATGAGCTGAAACGACATGGACGAGGCGTCGAGATCCGATGCGGCCAAGCCCTCCTGCTTGGTGAGCACGGCGATGAAGAACACGACGAAGCAGACCATCGAAAGCTTGAGGACGCTCTTCTTCGATATGCCGAGCGCGCTGAACTCGTCGGTCGTCCGGGCGAAGAAGTTTTGGGTGCCGCGGGAGCCTGCGGTTTTCGGCGTGCTTTCCGGAGGCCCTTTCGGGCAGTTGATCCGACGGAGGAAGATCGCAACGATGACCGGCGTGAGCGCAAGCGACAGAAGCGAGAGGGCAGACGGCAGCGAGACGGTGACGAAGTAGTAGGCGATGCCGATGATCTTCGAGAGGCCGACGGAGATGAACAGGTCTTTGGCCTTCAGGTTGATGTAGGCGTTGGCGCACGACATCATGAACCATGCCGCCCCGACGCCTGCGAGCCCCGCTCCGACCCAGACGAAGTCGATGGGTATCCAGCCGACGCCGATCGCGGCGCTGACGGCGATGCTTCCCGAAAGCAAGCAGGCGGCGGCAACGAACGCGCTCGGTCGTTTGAACGAGGCGTCGATCTTTCGGTAGAGGAGCACGCCGAGCAGAATGGCGACGGTCATGAAGAGCGAGAACCAGTACAGATAGGTTTCCAGGCCCGCTGGATTGCCCGAGGATTCGGGGGGAAAGAGCGTAAACGAGGAGGTTTGGACATCGAGCCATCCCCACATGAGGCCCAAAGAAAGAAACCCCATGGTCGGCCAGCGCGCTTCCGCGCAATCGAGTGTCCTGTTCGGTATCAATGAACCTCCGAATGCCTTATAGGTCGTATGTTCAGTATTCGAGCATTATACCGCCTTTACGCACCGATCCCTCGGCGGGCACCGTATCGGTGCGTTGCGCCGAGGGAGTCGGTCGGTATGCGATTGCCTTTTCGGTTCGACGGGCGGCTGCTTGCTTGGCGGGCTAGTCGGTGATGCCGCAGGCGCGCCAGGCGGCAACGCGTCCGGTCAGAAACGCCCTGCCGACGCTCATGCCCGGCGTCGACATCTTCTGGTAGACGCCCCCGAAGAAGTTGCCCGAGTTGTTGCCGGCGGCATAGAGCCCCTCGATCGGCTTGCCGTCTTCGCCGAGCACCTGCATGTCGGCGTTCACCTCGAGGCCGCTCAGCGTGGTGAGCACCGATGCGTGGCGGGGGATTGCGTAGAACGGCGCCTTCGCGATCGGCTTCACCTTGTAGCCGAGCTTCCCGAAATCGGGCTCGTAGTCGTAGTCGCCCTCGGCAAGCTCGTTGTAGCGCTTGACGGTTGCGGCGAAGGCGTCGGCGGGAACGCCCATCTGCTCGGCGAGATCCTCGATGGTGTCGGCCTTGTACACCCAGCCGTTTTCAACGCCGTCGGGAACGATCATGGTCCAGTCGCCGTACTGGGTCATGCCGGTGCCCATGTTAGGCAGGTCCTCCATGTAGTTGTCGTCGAATATCTGGAAGTGCATCTGATCGGGCTGGCGCACATCCTGCGCCCACACCTCGTCGTAGCTCACATCCTCGTTCGAGAAGCGCACGCCTTCGGCGTTGACGCGCAGGAACGGGATGGTCGTGCCCTGCAGCGTGTGGAACCTCAGGCTCGGATCGTAGTGGATGTTCGAGCAATGCGGCGAGCGCTGGATCTGGCCACCGGCCCACATGCCCATGAGGATGCCGTCGCCTGTGGTTACGTCGGGGCGGGTGTAGGCCGAGTCAAGGCCGTCTGCCTGCTGGAGGTATTCGGCGCGCATCTCGGGATTGCACTCGTAGCCGCCTGCCGCCAGGATGACGCCCTTCTTCGCGTTGCAGAGGATGTACTCGCCCGCTTCGGTTTGGCCGATGACGCCCGTGACGCGCCCGCTTTCATCCTGGCGCAGCTGGACGGCCGGCGTGTTGTAGCGAACCTCGGTGTTGCCGCGTTCGACCGCGTCGTTCACGAGCTCGGTGGCGAGCGTCATCATGGTGCCCGTGCCGATCATCTCGCCGACGGGGATGAAGGTGGTCTGATACGAGCGGTTCCAATGCTCCGAGGGCGCCACGGGCTCTTCGATGATGAACGGCCCGTACTTCGTCTCGCCGAAGCGCTCGACGATCCAGTCGGCAAGATTGCCGCTGTAGTTGACCCAGTTGCCGAGCACCTCCCACTTGCCGAGGTTGCAGCCGGTCTCGCGGTTCATGTCACCGACGATCTCCCAGCCGTTCACGTCGTAGCCCATATCCTTCTGCATTTTGCTGCCGATGGCGGTGAACACGAAGCCGTGCGAGTAGACGCTCTCGATTTTCTGCAGCACGATGACGCTCGCACCCTCTTCGGAAGCGGTTGCCGCAGCGACGGCTCCCGCGTTGCCCGCCCCGACGACCACGATGTCGGCTTCGAGCGTTTCGGCGATCTGGTCGTCGCTGATGGGCTCCGGCTTCGCCTTGTAGTCCTTGGCTGCCTCAGGTCTCTGCTCGGTGCCGCCGTTCTCGGATGCGCTCTGCGCGGGCGAGGCGCATCCCGCAAGTCCCGCCAATGCTGCGGCGCCTCCCAGCGCGACGCCACCCTTGATAAAGCTCCTGCGATCGAGTTCCATGACTGTCTCCCTTCCTTCGTTTGATTCCCTCTCGCCGCTGTGTTTCGATTGCGGCGGAATGGCTTCATGCTAGGGGCGCGGGCGGAAAGGCGCATCGTGCAAAGCGTCTAGAAAGCGGATTTGGCGCTCAACTATTCGGACTAGTCCGGGGTAGACGGGCATCCGATCAGGTGAATCGATGCCGAGGCGATATGGCGCGCCCGAGGGTGGGACGGTCTGAAGTACGCGCGAGGCTTGCGGCTACCGAGGCGAGGGCAGCGATAGCTCGAACGTCGTGGTGCCGTCGGCGCTTTCCGCCGTGAGCGTACCGCCGAGATTCTCGGCGCAGGCACGTGCTATGGATAGGCCGGTGCCACGGAAACGGACGGTATGTGTACCATATTAGGGACAGAAATTGCGGAGAGTCCATTATCATGGAAACCCTATCGCTGCAAAACGCGTGCGACTGCAGGTCGCCTGGTCGTAAAGGGGAGTCATGGCCGAAGGACGTCAGAAGCTCAAACTGCTGTACCTGATGAAGATGCTCAACGAGGAAACCGATTCCGCGTGCGGGCTCACCATGTCGCAGATCATCGACAGACTCGAGGATCGGGGGATATCTGCGGAGCGCAAATCGATCTACCGCGACATCGAGACTCTGCGTGATTTCGGCTTGGACGTGCGAACGTACCAGCGAAAGCCGGTCGAGTACGCGGTCGAGGATCGCGACTTCGCCTTTCCGGAGCTGTTACTGCTCGTGGATGCAGTGCAGAGCTCGCGCTTCCTCACGCAGCGCAAGAGTGACGCGCTCGTCCGCAGCGTCAAGAAGCTCGCCTCGGAGCGTCAGCGTAAGCTTCTCGATAAGCGGCTGCATGTGGAAGGCCGCATCAAAACACAGAACGAATCGGTGTTCAACAACGTCGACCGCATTCAGGAGGCGCTCGCTAAACGGCGTAGGGTCTCGTTTTTCTATTTCAAATACGATGCAGCGAAGGAAAAGACCCTACAGCACGGCGGAGAGCGCTATGCTGAGACGCCCGTGCAGCTCGTTTACTCGGATGGGTGCTACTATCTGGTCGCATTCAACGAGAAGCACGACGATTTCGTAAACTACCGTGTGGATCGCATGGACGAGATCGAGGTGCTCGACGAGCCCGCGCAGCGCAACGAGCGGATTGCGAACTTCGATCCGCAGAAGCTCGAGGATCGTGCGTTCGGCATGTACAGCGGCAAGCCGGTTTCGGCCGAGCTTCTGGTTGAGGAAGAGGCTATGAGTGCCGTGATCGACCGGTTCGGCAAAGACGTGCAGTCGGTACCAACCGGCGAAGGCTGTGCACGCGTGAGCGCCGTCGTGATGAAGAGCCCCGTGTTCTTCGGCTGGCTTGCCCAGTTCGGCGACCGCGTGCGCATCGAGAAGCCCAAATCGCTAGCTTGCGAGTATCGGGACTACCTCGCTCGGATCGTGGAAGCGTACGGGAGGTGACCAAGGGGAAGCGCCTTTGGGCCGTTCGGTCGTGCCGCCAATCGTGAGGGCGAGAAAGCGGGAGTCTTCGATCTGCCGATTTCTCCGGACGGTTCTGATCGCGCACGCGCTTTTGCTGGCAAGCACGCGTAGGCATTCGTCTTCGCCTGCAAGGATTTCAAGCGCGATCGACGAAGCGCACTCGCCTGGGTGGACGGTAAGCCGCTCGGTCTTCGCTCCCATCATGCGCGAAAGAGGCCGGTAGCTTTCCCACTGCGCAACCGGGCCGCCTTCGCTGCCGGCGCTTGCCGCATGGGGGCTTTCGGCCGGACTGCTTGGGATGCCGCTTTGGAGGTATGGCGCATCGGTGTCGATGTCTCCGAAACAGAGCAGTGGCTTGCCGTCGCGCGATGGCATGACGGCGATGTCGCATGTTTCGAGTCTTATGATGATCGGAGCGTCAAGCACCCATTCGCCGATCAGGGTGTTTCGCGCGCACAGGATATCGGCGATGTACGAGCCGGAGAGATCTTTGAGGCGATCGTTCCATTTCTTGATTCGGCAGATGATGGGTGCATGGGCTCCTGTGCTCTTCATGTTCATGCGCTTCCTTATCGTCTGTGGCGTTCGTCGGTCTTTCTCAAGAGGATACAGGCAATGAGAAGAACAGATGTACGAAATCCGGGACAGCTTGTCGGAGCTTTTCGAAACGAGTGACCTCGCTGTTGCGTTCGATTTCCGAGAACCAGGATGGACGGCCCGCGGCGCTCTGGGTTCGAGGTGCGTTTGGGCTGCCGATATCGGCATGTGCCCGTTGGGGTTTTGGGCGTCGAAGCGCGGGGCTGCCTTTGGGGCTGCTTGCAAGTACACCGATCGGGCTGATACGCTCCTCGAGCGGGTTTTTCTTCGTTGTGTTGCATTTGGAGCGGAGCTGCTCGCACGCCCGACGCCTCGACCTGCGCCTACGCGAAAACTCGGTCGGCATTGGCTCGCGAAAGTCTGGAAACCTGCCCGAAACGGCCATCAAACGCAACACAATGAGGAAAAACCCGTAGAGAGGGACCGTTCAGCCATCTTGCTGCAACACGGTGCGGAAAAACGTGCATAACGGACGCGTCCGCCTGCGAACCGCTCCTGTCTGCGGACGATGTTAGCCTGCGGGACTCATCCACCTGCGAGCCGCGTCCACCTGCGGGACTCATCCACCTGCGAGCTGCATCCACCAGCGAACCGCATCGACCTGCGTGCGGCGTCCACCGGCGGTCGGCATCGGCGCGCAAGAACGCCGTGCGCTGCAGGTTGCATGTGCTTCGATATCCGTTTGATGGTTCAAGCGGATCAGACGAGCCGTCGGGTTGGCGCGCACCGAGCGACTAGCGTATCATGCGGTGAGTCGAAACCTGTTGGAGGTAGTGTATGCGCATACTGCTCGTGGAAGACGACGCGGCTATCGTGGCCGCTCTTTCGAACCTGCTTGAGAGCGAGGGGTACGAGGTTGCATCCTCGTCTCGCCAAGACGAGGCGGTGGGTCTGCTCGAATCCTCTTCGTACGATCTTGCCCTGCTCGACGTTTCGCTCGAGCAGGGGAGCGGCTTCGCCGTGTGCGCCGCCGCCCGCGAAAAGGCACCTGCCATGCCCGTCATGTTTCTGACGGCTTCCGATGACGAGTACAGCACCGTCGCTGGCCTCGATATGGGTGCGATTGATTACATCGCTAAGCCGTTTCGGGCGCGCGAGCTGCTCGCCCGCATCAACGCCGCACTGCGCCGTACGCAGGGAACGGCGGCTCAGCTCGTTCTCGGCGATGTCGAAATCGATCCCGTTTCCGCTACCGTGCGCAAGCGGGGCAGCGAAATCGTGCTCTCCGCGCTCGAATACCGATTGCTGCTCCTGTTCGCCCAGCATGCGGGTTCGCTCGTCTCGCGGGAGCGCATGCGCAATGCGCTGTGGGACAGCGCGGGCGAGTACGTGAGCGATAACGCCATCAACGTGTACATCAAGCGCCTGCGCGAGCGCATCGAGGACGATCCGTCCGATCCGAAGATCATCGTGACCGTGCGCGGTCTCGGCTATAAGGCGGGAAACTGACATGGGCGCTTTCGTACGAAATCCCGCCCTCGCGCGGCAGACGGCTATCCTCGTTGCGGCACAGGCGATCGTATGCGTCGGAGCCTTTGCCATTGCGGGGGGAGCTGCGGCCGTTGGCGCCGCCATCGCAGGCTTCGTTGCCGTCTTGCTGTTCTGCGTGTTCTCGCTGATGCGCCATCGTGAAATAACGCGGCTTTCCTCCGAGATCGACGAGGTGCTCCATGCGGGGCGCCGTGTCGATCTCACCGATTGCCGCGAGGGCGATGTGGCGGTGCTGCGCAACGAGGTTGCAAAGATGGTCGCGCGTCTTGCCCGCACTGCGGAGTCGCTCGAGCGGGAAAAGAGCGCCCTTGCCGATGCGCTCGCCGACGTATCCCATCAGATACGGACCCCTCTCACGGCGATCGAGCTGATGATTCCCGTGATCGAGCGGTCGAAAAGCGAAGAGGAGCGGGCGCGTTGGCTCCATGAGCTCGAGCGCATGGTGGACCGGGTGTCGTGGCTCGTGACGGCGCTGCTGAAGATGGCGAAACTCGACGCCGGGGCCGTGCGGCTGCAACGTCGCCCTGTCGACGTACCGAGGGCCGTTGAGGCCGCCGTTGACCCGCTTGCCGTCGCGCTCGACATGCGCGGCGTTACCTGCACGGTTGACGCGAGTGGTGCGGAATCGTTCGAGGGCGACGGTGCCTGGACGACCGAAGCGGTCGAGAACATCGTCAAGAACTGCATGGAGCATACGCCCGAGGGCGGCTGCATTGCGGTGACCGTGGAGCAAGACGCCGTCGCCTGCCGTATCCGCATTGCGGATACGGGTCCGGGTATCGCCGAAGAGGATCTTCCCCATATATTCGAGCGCTTCTACCGGGGAGGGGATCGCCTGTCCGGCGAGCTGGGGGAACGCGGCGACGGCGATGCTTTCCGCACGCAGGGTTTCGGTATAGGCCTCTCGCTTGCGCAATCGCTGATATCGGCGCAGGGCGGGTCGCTGCGGGCTGGCAACCTCGATTCGGGCGGAGCTTGCTTCGACATCGTTTTCCCTAAGGTGACGGTGTAGGTTCGCAAGGAGAATTACAATTCCGTAATGCGAGCGTCATGTCCGAGCAAGGCGCTTCTGCGAAGCTTGTTTCGAGCATTCATTGACGAAGAAGGCGGACGCTATGGACATCATCACCGTACAGCATCTCACCAAGGTTTACGGAACGGGGCCAGCGGCGACCCGTGCACTCGACGACGTGTCGTTTTCCATAGCGGAAGGCGAATACGTCGCGATTGTGGGATCTTCGGGTTCGGGCAAATCGACGCTTTTGCATCTTATGGGCGGGGTTGACCGCCCCACATCGGGTACCGTGCTCTTGAACGGAGCCGATGTATACGCGCGCTCCGATGAGGAGCTGGCGGTGTTCCGGCGGCGCGAGGTGGGGTTGGTGTATCAGTTCTACAACCTCATTCCCGTGCTCAACGTGGTGGAGAACATGACGCTTCCCGTTTCGCTCGACGGACGCCCCGTAAACGAAGCGCGACTGGCCTCTTTGCTTGCATCCCTCGGCCTCGAGGGACGGGAGGGGCATCTGCCCAACCAGCTTTCGGGCGGCCAGCAGCAGCGCGTGGCCATCGGGCGGGCGCTCATGAACGCGCCTGCGGTGGTGCTCGCCGACGAGCCGACCGGCAACCTCGACTCGAAGAACAGCCGCGAGATCATGGCGCTTCTGCGTGCGTCGAACAAAGAGATGGGCCAGACGCTTGTGGTCATTACGCACGACGAGGACATCGCGCTTTCGGCCGACCGCATCATCGCGATCGAGGACGGGCGAGTCGCGCGCGATGAGAGGATCAGACGATGAGCGTGATGACCTCGTTCACGCTGCGTTCCCTCAAGAAGAACCGCGTGCGCACCGTGGTCTCCGTCATCGGCATCGCGTTGTCGTGCGCGCTCATCACGGCGGTGTTCACGAGCGTGACGAGCCTGCAGGCGGGGCTTCTCGAGCGTACGCTTGCAACCGAGGGTTCGTGGCAAGTCGCATCGTCGCAGATTTCCGAGCGAGCCTACGAATCGTTTCTGCAGAGCGATACCGTGGTCGATATGGCGGTTTCGCGGGAGCTCGGGTCGGCGAAGCTGACCGAACAGGATAGCAGGTCCATGGGCGAGTTCGTTGCGGTGAGGACGTATCCCGAAACCGTTAAGGGCACGTTCACCCCCGACGGGGCGCCGCTCACGATAGTCCCCGAACTCGAAGAGGGCCGCTTGCCCGAGTCGTCTGGCGAAATCGTACTGCCCGATTACTGCAAGGGCGTTGCGCTCGGCGAAGATGCTGCGGATGCCGGTGTGGTGTCGGACGGCGCGCTCGAGGTGGGAAGCACGCTCACGCTCAACCTCGGAACGCGTGTGGTCGAAGACGCCAACGACGGACGGCGGCGCACGCTCGAAAGCTTCGGGAACGGTTATCTTTCCCCTGAAAACGGGTATCCGAGCGAGGAGGAACTTGTCGATGCGAGCGTACGGGATTACACGGTTGTGGGTTTCTACGAGCGCCAATCGAATTTCGGGGGGAGCGATTTTACGGCATCTTCGTCTTCGATCGTTGCCTTGACGAGCGCGGGCGCATCGAGCGAGGGGATCATCGGCGTGTATTTCACTGTTCAGGGCCTTTCGAGCTCTGCCGAGATTCAAGCGTTCGCGAACGGTCTGACAGCCGAAGACCATTCTTTTCTCATGTACCATGCAAATCTGTTCCGCTATCAGGGTATCGCCGACGGGCGCCCCATCGAGGGCACGCTCTGGATGATCGCGATCGTGCTGACCATCGTGATCGTTGTGGCGTCGGTTTCGCTCATCTACAACTCGTTCGCCATTTCTGTGGCCGATCGAACGAGGCAATTCGGACTGCTCTCGTCCATCGGAGCCTCGAAAAAGCAATTGCGGCGCTCTGTTCTGTTCGAGGCGTTCTTCCTCGGGCTCGCCGGCGTACCCGTTGGCGTGCTTGCGGGCATCGGTGGCGTTGCGGTGGTGTTCGCGCTCACACAGGATGCGTTTGCGGCGCTTTTGGGCACGGGGGGAACGGTGTCGCTTTCCGTCGATCCGCTGGTGCTTGCAGTGGTCGTGCTGCTTTCGGTTGCAACGCTGCTCGCAAGCGCATGGATTCCCGCACGTAGAGCGGGCAAGGTATCGGCCGTCGACGCCATCAGGCAGGCGCAGGATGTGAAGGTGTCGAAGCGTTCCATGCGCCGAATGCGGGCGGCAGGCGGGAGTGCGGCGAAGCGCGGAAACGGCGTGCCCGCAGGCGTATCGGGGCTTGCCGGGAAGCTGTTCGGCGCCCCGGGGTTCATAGCTCACCGCAATCTTTCACGGGCGAGCTCGCGCGGACGAACGGTGGTGGTGTCGCTCGCCGTGAGCGTGGCACTCATCGTGGTGGCAGGAAGCGTGGCGCTGTACCTGACGCCTATAGCCGACCGCGCCGAGAGCAAGGACGCGGCGGGGAGCGGAGCGGACGTTATCGTGTCGGGATCTGCTCCTGAAATGGCGGAGCTGAACGGCTTTTCGAACGATCTCGATGAATTTCGGGCGAAAGCCGAAAAGCTTGGCGGCATCGAGTTCTTGAGTTCGTATCGCCAAGGTCAGGCGGAGACGGTCATTCCCGCCGACATGATTTCGGAGGACGGCCGCGTGGTGGGTGCCGATCTCGATGAGCAGCGGAATTCGCCTTGGGTTCCCTCGAGCTTCGGGAGCGACGGCAACTACATCGGCGATCTTACCGTTTTCTACCTCGACGGTACATCATGGGCCGATCTGGTGCGCAGCCTCGGGCTCGATGTGGCGGAGTATACCGATCCCGAAAACCCTCGGGCTATCGGGCTCAATCGCTACCAGGGCATTTTCGGCGACGATTCGTATGCCGATGTGAAGCCGTTGGCGCAAACCGGCTCGATCGACCTGTATGCGATCGAATACAACCTTGAGAATGATACGGGTTCGTGGGGTTCGACGGGGCTGCAGGAAGATGCGGACGGAAACCTTGTCGTGGGGTACGTGAACCAGTACAGCGATGGGATGCCGGAAACGATGGAAAAGCCGCTCGAGGACGTGTCGAGGAAGACGACCGTCGAAGTGGGCGCATTGACCGACGAGGTGCCCGCATCGGTCAATTCGGGAAGCGCATCGATCCACTTCCCCGTGATTCTTTTGCCGGAAAGCGTTGCGGGCAGCACTGCCGGCGCAACGAGCCCGAGCGGCGACAGGAGCGTGTTCGACTTCTATTGGACGAATTTCTCCTTCAAGGCGGAGGACCATGCGGATGCAGCCGAGGCGCTTGAGGGGTTGGCAAGCGATTCCGAGCTGCTCGATTTCAGGGTGTTCGATGTGGCCGAATCGGCTCGCCAAAACCGCCTCATCGCGCAAGCGGTGCAGCTGTTCATCTCCTGCTTCGCGGTTATCATGCTGCTCATATCGGTAGCGAACGTGTTCAATACGTTGACGAACAGCATCATCCTGCGCACGCGAGAGTTCGCGATGCTGAAATCGGTGGGCATGGGGGACAAGGCGTTCTTGCGCATGCTCGTGTACGAATGTGCGAGCTATGCGGTGCGCGGCTTGGTGATAGGGCTTGTGGTAGCGGTGGGGGCGACGTATTTGCTCTACCGTGCTTCGAGCATATCGTTTACGGGGCTCGTGTTCGGCCTGCCGTGGGCCTACGTGGGGCTTGCCGTGGCCGTTGTGCTGGTCGTGCTTGCTTTGAGCGTCGTGTTCGCGCTGCGCAGAAGCCATGCGTCGAACGTCGTGGACGCGCTGAGGGCCGATGCGGTGTGAGGGAGGAGCCTTCTCCGTAGCTCCTCCCCGCGTGGATCATCTCGGCGGAACTCTATAAATACCCGTGCCGCAAGTCGTCCACCGATGAGCACCGTGTTTTGATGTACGGGCGTATTTCTGGAACCTCCAGTATCAACAGCCTTGCAAATGCCGGAGACAAGCTGTTGTTTATGCCGAGGGGCTGCCCATTTCTCGCCTTGAAACGCCTCCTTCGGGTTTCCTCGATGATCCATTGGATCGAGGTCCTTCGTTGCAGTGAGGCTTCTCGCTTGGCAAGATTCGCTATGAAGTGCCACGCTTCTGGATTCCTTCTGATCCAGTGGAAAGCCCTTTGCATCTGCGGGTTGTTCCTCCAGAACGGGGGTACCGATTGCGACGAATGTATGGTCTTGCTAACGGCTATGTACATAGCTTGTTCTCCTTTGTGATGGGTGTTGGCCAATTGCTGGTATGTTTATCACGAGGAGCGCAGCTGGTATCACAACGTATTCGTGTGGTACACTTCGTTATGCTCAAAGGGGCTGTGCTCCTGAGTTCGTGGTTGTCTCTGTTGCAGCGGGGGCAACCACTTTTTTACTGGTGGGTCCATTGATCCTCCTTTGCGTGATTTTTTGCTCGTGGCGCTGTGATTCTATGCTTTCATTGATATTTCGAATTTTGCATTGGGGAATGCAAGAGATATTGCCTCAAGGGTTGCGGTTAAATTTTCTGGAGGAAATGAGGGGTCGACAACCATGCTCACTTCTTGTTTGCCTTGCTTCTGGCTAGTAGAGGGGGCGGGGGGTGTTGATGCTGTTGATGTGGGGTTGCAGGTGTTGGACGTTTTATTCTCGTTGGCTTGCTTCGCAATGTTCTGACGATCTGGCTTGAGTGCACTTTTTTCGGTCGCGTCGGCAAGCATGTTGAAGAATCGCAGGGTTTTTCTTGCTCCGTCTTCCTTGAATCCACCGAACTCCTGAAGGCATTCTAGTTTTTCCTGCCTACCGATTTTGGCATCTGAAAGCACGGGAATTGCTTCAGAGGGGAATGCTTCGTTTATGATTTCCCAACAGACGTCTGGATAAGCCTGATTGTCAATCCATCTTTGACCTCGTTTGGTGAGCTTGCCTGTCGAGTCGATTATTCCGAAATCCTTCAAGCACGAAGCGCTCCGTTGGGCGGTGTTGTTGGATTCGATGCTTTTTATTTCTGCTAGAAGGTCGTGAGAAGTGGCTCGAAACCCAGGGTCGTCTTGAAATTTTTTTCGAATGTCTTCCCAAGCCGCCTTCGATATCATGATGACTTTCATAGCTCTCCTTTCCCTACGAGAACTCATTATAGCCAACCTGTCCTCTGGGAACAAGGGTATGGGGTCAATAAGGGGCAAAAGGACAAACAGGGAGATTCGCTCCTCTGTCGACCCTTAAGGGGGTCGACAGAGGGCAAGGTGTTTTTCGTGAAAACGAGCAGCTGTTAGCCAATTGGACCTTTCGTCGAGAGTATCGTTCAAGCCTGGAGTATATGCGCTACCCTGTAAACCAGCTGTGAAACCGATGAGCGAGGATGGCGCGCATGGCCGACGTGGTTCCCTTTTCCTGTATTCGCCCCCACGAGGATCGGGCGAGTGAAGTAGCTTCGCTTCCCTACGATGTATTCAGCCTCGATGAGGCGCGATCCGAAATCGAGCGGCATCCCCACTCGTTTCTCAGGATCGACCTTGCTGAGGCGACGCTGCCCGATTCGGTGGAAAAGCACGACGAGGCCATTTACGCACGGGCGAAGGCGCTGCTCGACGAATCCATCGCGGACGGCACGTACGTCGAGGACGACGAGCCGAGCTATTATCTCTATCGCCTGCGTGCAGCCGATGGCCGTTCGCAGACCGGCGTTGTCGGATGCGCCTCGATCGACGATTACGAGAGCGGCGTTATCAAGAAGCACGAGAAAACCCGTGCCGACAAGGAGATCGACCGCATTCGCCACGTCGATACGTGCGGTGCGCAGACGGGTCCCATCTTCTTGGCGTTTCGCTCCGACGGCGCGGTAGAAGCGGTGATCGACCGCGTTGAGTCGCAGCCGTCCCTGTATGATTTCGAGGCGGATGACGGTGTGCGCCACACGGTGTGGCGTGTGGACGATCCCGTCGACACCGAGACGATTCGGCGGACGTTCGAGCAGACCTCTGCCCTCTACATTGCCGACGGGCATCATCGTGCGGCTTCTGCCGTGAAAGCGGGGCTGCTGCGTCGAGAAGCCGCCCGTGCTGCGGGTGTTGGGGGGCCGCTCGAATCCGACCATTTCCTCTCCGTAATCTTTCCGAGCGAGCAGTTGACCATTCTCGATTACAACCGCGTGGTCGCCGACTTGAACGGACTTGCTCTGGACGAGTTCCTCGAGCGGGTTGGGGAGCGCTTCGATGTGGGGGAAGCGAGCGAGCATCCGTGCAAGCCCGCACGCAAGGGGTGCTACGGCATGTACGTGGGCGGCGTTTGGCATCCGCTTGCAATCAAAGAAGCCTATCGTTCGGATGATCCCGTAGCCGGTCTCGACGTGGCGCTTCTGCAGGATAACCTGCTCGGCCCCGTGCTCGGCATCGGAGACCCCCGCACCGATAAGCGCATCGACTTCGTGGGCGGCATCCGCGGGCTCGACGAGCTTGCTCGGCGGGTCGATATGGGCATGGCGGTGGCGTTCGCGCTGCATCCGACCTCGATCGACGAGCTGTTCGCCGTTGCCGACGCGGGGCTTCTCATGCCGCCGAAATCGACCTGGTTCGAGCCGAAGCTCAGAAGCGGGCTGTTCATCCACCGGATATAGGGAACCTTGCCAGGCCTCTTCTGATTCGGCAGCTGGCCGCAGAGCGGATCGTCGGCCTTCGTCGCGTCGATGCTTCGCATGGGGATTCGGCTGGCGCGATAATGCGGAACGGCGGACGCTGTTTTATTGATAATGAGTTTTTGCATGAAAGGAGCTTCCGTGTGGCGGCGAAGGCCCGTTTTGCGAAAATAACGACGCCCGGAAATCGAAAACCGCTGACTCCGTAAAACGTGAGCTGGGCTTTCTCGGAACAGCTTTGCGGCCGTAAACCTCTAGAGCCACTCAGGTTTCGCAAAACGAGCCTTCGCCGCCAATTTTGGGCGAAATATGGGAAAAACCTCGAAACCGAACAGTTCACAGGCCGCCTTCGGAGCTTCATGCTTGAGCAGGGGAACGCCTCTTTAGATTGTCCCTCGCTGCTATTCTGCGACGGTCTCGGCGCGAACGGCGGGTTCGGGATTCGCGAGGCAATTGTCGAAGGGCGGCACCTCTGTTCGATGCCGCTCTGTTTTCGGGGTTCTTAGTCGAGTGCTCGTTGCTGGTAGAGTCCGTTATCGGTGAAGCCCAGGCTGCGGTAGTACTCGCGGGTGCCGACCGAGCTGATGACGTTGACGCTTCGGTAGCCTGCTTCCTTCGCCATGCTGCAGGCTCGCTCGACGAGCTGCCTGCCGAGTCCCAGGTGCTGCGCCCCGTCGCCCGATTTGTGCAGGCCGGCAACCTTGCCGTACACGTGCACCTCCCTGATCATTGCCTCGCCCGGTTTGACGGGTAGCTCGGGGCGTTCGGCGACGGCGCTCCGATCGGGAAGGGAGAGCCGCAAGAACCCCGCGATCCTGCCGTCGGGAGCGATCCACTGGAGGAAGTGCTCGCGTGCGACGGTGGTGTCGTAGGTGATGATGTCGAGCGTCAGATCGTCGACGGCGGGCTCGTCGGTGCTGATCTCGCGGTAGCGTATTTCTCCTATGGGCACCTTCTCCTCGTCGGCTTTGCGCTCGACCATCTGGCGGAGGTTGACCTTCTTGTTCCCCGCGACGATGTCGTGCGCCGAGATGTCGCGGATCATGCGGGATATGCGCACGAACGGGGGCGTGGCTGCCGCGTCGGCCACGAGCACGTCGAGCAGCTCCTCTTCGGTGTACGGGCGCCACGTGCCGCGCTCATAGTGCTCGCAGAGGCCTGTTCCCGCCACGAGTGCGCACGGGTAGAGCTTCACCTCGTCGGGAAGGTACGCGCCTTCGGTGACCAGGTGTTTGTAGTCGCGCTTGTCCGCATCGACGGTGGATCCGTAGAGGTTCGCCATGAAGTGCACGTGGATCTTGAATCCGAACAGGCGGAGCAGCTCGAAGGCCGTCTGAATCTCCCGCGTGCCGATGGCGCGATCGTTCATCGCAAGGATGCGCTCGTCGAGGCTCTGGATGCCCATCTGGACCTTGGTGCAGCCGAGCTGCCTGATCAGCGTGAGGTTGCCGACGGATAGGGTGTCGGGTCGGGTTTCGATGACCAGCCCGACCGCGCGGTGTTGGGCTTTCTCGTTTGCCGTTTGCTGCAAAGCGAGTTCCTCGAGGCCGGTGTTTTGTCTGGCGGAAACGCTCATCCAGCCCTCGTTTTCCCCGTAAAGCTGGCGCATCGCCTGATTGTAGCTGAGCGAGCCGCTTGCGATCGCCTGTTGTTTTTCGGCGACGAATTCGATGAGGTCGTCCTTGCGGTTGCTCAGCCCCGCTGTTTCGTAGAACCGCCTCCGCTCCTTCGCGCTCTCTTCTGCGCCATCGGGTTCGCCGGCTTCGTTGAGCGCTCGGAACAGCTCCTTGACGAACCAGATCTGGTAGCCTTCGGGGTAATCGGACCACGTGCCTCCAAGCACGATCAACTCGACTTTGTCGGTGACGTGCCCCATGTGCGTCAGCGCGCGCAATCGCGAAACCACCTGCAGGTAAGGATCGAAGTAGTTGCGCTCGGCACGCTGGCAGGCGGGTTCGTCAGCCAGGTAGCTCTTGGGCATGCGCAGATCGTTGGGGCAGTACAGGCAGTTGCTTGCACAGGGCCACGGCTTCGTGATGACGGTAATGGTGGCCACGCCCGACGCGGTGCGTCGCGGCTTCACCTGAAGCGTTCGGATGAGCTTCTTTTCCGTTTCGGCGTCGACGTTCCAGCTTTTCCACCGTGCGTGGTCGGACTCTTTGACTTTGAGGTAGTACGGCAGCAACCGTTTTTTCGCGTAGTGGCGTTGGTCGTCCGTGCGATTGCGGTTGTGTTTGCGTACGATCGACTCGACGAAGGTTGCGTCAAGGCGATCGGCAGTTGCGAGCTCTGCGAGTATTTCCAGAATGATGTCGTCCATGCTATAGGGCATTCTATAATAAGGGCGGCCAATCCGCCCCCGAATCGAACGGCGATGTTTGTTGCATATCGAAACAGCTGAAAAACTCCGCGCCCTCACGAGCGACTTCTATCGTGTTCAGTGCGACTCGTTTTCCGCAACGAGGCAGGCACCCTGGAACGGGTGGAAGCGATGCCTCGACGAGATAAGGCGCTTGGGTGAGCTGGGCGCTGCCGAGGACGGGATCGGGAAAGGAGCGCGCGATGCAGGCGCATCCGGGGAGAGCCGGACCCTTTCGGTGTTCGATCTCGCATGCGGAAACCTGCGGTTTGAGGCGTTCCTCGCTTCCGCGCTGCCCGAAACCGCGGTGTCGGTGTACGCGGTCGATAACTGCGATAGTCTCGTGTCGGACGCCGCGCTTGCGGAATACGCGCCTGATGGCGGCCTCGGCGATACGCAAGACAGCCAGAGCGAACCGCTTGCGCGGCCGCGGGTTGCGTATCAAAACCTCGACGTGCTCGATGTGCTTGCGGCTGGCGGCGTCATCGGCGATTGCCTGCAAGCCCCCATGTGCGACCTCAGCGTATCGTTCGGGTTCATGCATCATGTTCCCCTGCCCGACCATCGCCATGCCGTGCTCGATGCGCTTGTCGACCAGACGCGTTCGGGAGGCTTGGCGATCGTGTCTTTGTGGCAGTTCATGGAGAACGAGAGGCTGGCCGAGAAGGCACGGGCCACGCGCGAACGCGCGCTGCTCGAGCTCGGTCTGCCGGAATTGGACGCAGGCGATTTTCTGCTCGGATGGAAAAACGTTCCGGGCGCATACCGCTACTGCCATAGTTTTTCGGAAAGCGAGATCGACGATCTGGTTTCTGCGGTGCGGGCGAGGGCGACCCTTGTTTCCCGATTCAAGGCCGATGGTCGAACCGACGACCTCAATACCTATCTCGTCTTCGAAGCGAAATAGCCGCCTGCGTCAAGTTGCCGCATTGCGGCGACGAACCTGCCGCACGTGCTTTTGCGAACCTGGTCGTCTTTTGGATGGCATTGGTTGCGGGTGCGCGGAGGCGATTCGCGCGAGTTTCGTTCGACGCCCCTGTCTCGCCAGTCGTTTTCCTGCTCGCGATGGCGGCTGCTTTTCCGTGTAAACCGTTGGGAAAACAACGGAATCGTTTATGCGTTCGCGCTATAGTCGAAGGAATTGGTAGGAAGCGGCTATTTAAGCGGACGGAGCAAGCGATGAAGAAAACGGAATTGGCTGTACCGCGGCAACGGCGGCGAGCTGTTTTCTCTGCGTTCGTCGTTTTGGCGGTCATTTTGTGTGCAGCGCTTCTTACTGCATGCTCGTATGCGGAGACCACGGTGGGGCAGGCGGGGTTCCGGGGGTCGCAGCAGGCGGGCGATTCCGCTCTGCCCGATCTTGATGGTGAGTACGCCTACGTGCTTGCCAGGGTCCTCTCGAAAGACGCCGAGGAGAACAGCATCGAAATCGAGGTTGTCCCATGGAACGACGATCGCCCCTTCAGCAAGGGGAAGCTCGTTGCAGGCGATACCGGTTCGGTGTCGTGTTCCGAGCTCGTGTTCTTTCCGGCGGGTATCGGCGATGGATCGACGGTGGTCGTGTGCTGCTTGAGCGCGGATGCCGATGCGTTCCCCCTGACCGCCTGCACGATAGAGAAGCTCGAGCTGTTCGAGGAGCGAGTCGATCGGTGGGCTACCTCGTGATGCGCCCATCCTGTACCCGTCTGCAAGCGGCGGGGCGGCTGCTATGTGCTTGCGGAATCGCGAAAGGGCTGTGCGCTTGATTCGGACGCCGAGTGAGGCGCGACGCGGCTCGCCTGCTTTTCGCCCCGATCGTCCGGGCTCATTGCGACATGCGGTCTTCGGGGCTTTCGATGGTGGCTTTTACCCATCTGGTCGAAGCGAGTTGACAAGCGCGCGCCCAACTGGAAAAATCGCTGGGACGGCTATAAGGAGGGAATTCCCATGAACGTAGTTTGCCTCGATTTAGAGGGCGTGCTCGTCCCCGAGATCTGGATCGCATTTGCCGAGGAGAGCGGCATCCCCGAGTTGAAGCGCACCACGCGCGACGAACCGGACTACGGCAAGCTCATGGAGTACCGCCTCGGCATCCTGCGAGAGCGCGGGCTCGGACTCAAAGAGATTCAGGAAACCATCGCGAAGATCGATCCCATGCCCGGCGCGAAGGCGTTTCTCGACGAGCTGCGCGCCTATACGCAGGTGATCATCATCAGCGATACCTTCGAGCAGTTTGCCAAGCCGCTCATGGAGAAGCTCGGATGGCCGACGATCTTCTG
Organism: Raoultibacter timonensis; assembly: GCF_022845715.1. Taxonomy (NCBI): domain Bacteria; kingdom Bacillati; phylum Actinomycetota; class Coriobacteriia; order Eggerthellales; family Eggerthellaceae; genus Raoultibacter; species Raoultibacter timonensis. The sequence continues at coordinate 2,881,739 of NZ_AP025564.1, read as the reverse complement.
CAACACGCTCGAGGTTGCCGCGGACGGCGAGATCACGGGGTTTCGGATGCGCTGCCCCGAATCCAAGCTCACCACGGTGCGCGCTCTGCAATCGTGCGGGTTCGAAACCGTTGCCGCGGGCGACAGCTTCAACGACCTTGGTATGATCAAGGCGAGCAAGGCGGGATTTCTGTTCAAGAGCCCCGATTCCATCAAGGCCGACAACCCCGACCTTCCTGCGTTCGACGAATACGGAGAGCTCATGGCGGCTATTAGGGAAGCGGTGGACTAGGCGCCCCTCGTCTGAGTGCGCGTTTCGCAAAGCTCGCACTCATCCGCGTAAATCAAAAGCGGCTCACGTTGTGGGAGCCGCTTTTTACGTCTTAAGGCGATGCGCGGGGCGGAGCGGTGTCCGAGCGGGCGTCGCGGTTCACCGGATATCTATTCCTTGCCCGTCCAGCAGTAGGTGCATACTTTCTCGGGATCGATGCCGATGGCTTCGAGCATGCCGTCAAGCGATTGGAACCCGAGCGAATCGAAGCCCATTTCCTCGCAGATGGCCGAGAGCATGCATTTGCCCCGTTCGGTCGAGCTGTCGGCGTACTCGTCGAGATGGTTCTGGCCTTCGTCGCCCTCGAGCTGCTGGACTACGCGGCGGGCCAAGAGCTCCATTTCCGATTTGCTGCTCGAGAAGCTCAGATACTTGCAGCTGAACATGATGGGCGGGCAGGCCGAGCGCATATGCACTTCGGCGGCTCCCGCACCGTACAGGAAGTCGATGGTCTCGCGCAGCTGCGTGCCGCGCACGATGGAATCGTCCACGAACAAGAGCTTTTTGCCGTTGATCAGCTCGGGAACGGGTACCTGCTTCATCTTTGCCACGCGGTTGCGCACCTCTTGGTTGGAGGGCATGAACGAACGGGCCCATGTGGGCGTGTACTTGATGAACGGGCGGGCGAAAGGAATCTGGCATTCGGTCGAATAGCCGATGGCGTGCGGAACTCCGGAATCGGGCACGCCCGCTACGTAGTCGACCTGCGGCACGCCGCCGGCCGCCGCTTCGTCGCGCGCCATGATGGCACCGTTTCTGTAGCGCACGACCTCGACGTTCTCACCCTCGTAGTTCGAGTTGGGATAGCCGTAGTACGTCCAGAGAAACGCGCATATCTTCATCTCGTCGCCGGCGGGCGAAAGGGTTTCGTATCCGTCGGCGGTCACGCATACGATCTCTCCGGGACCCAGCTCGTATTCGTCGTCGTAGTCGAGCTTGTGATAGGGAAACGATTCGAACGATATGCAAAAGCCCTCGCCGTTCTTCCCGATGAGGACGGGCAGGCGGCCTTGCTTGTCGCGCGCCGCGATGATACGGCCGTCGTTGGTTATGATGAGCAGCGTGAGCGATCCTTCGACTTCGTTCTGAGCGTATTTGATGCCCGAGACGAAATCGTCCTTCTGGTTGATGAGAGCGGCGATCAGCTCGGTGGTGTTCACGGCCCCCGAGCTCATGGCCATAAACTGCTTGCCGCCGTCAGAGAAGTGCGATTCGACCAGATCTTCCGCGTTGTTGACCGCTCCGACGGTGGTTATGCCGAACGTACCGAGATGGGAGCGCACGAGCAGCGGCTGGGGATCGGTGTCGCTGATGCAGCCGATGCCGGTGCAGCCGCGGAACCCAGGCAGGTCGTTTTCGAAACGCGTGCGAAACGGCGTGTTCTCGATCGAGTGAATCTCGCGCTGGAAGCCGCTGTTCGCGTCGTGAAAGATCATGCCCGCGCGTCGCGTTCCCAGATGCGAGTGGTAGTCCACGCCGAAAAACACGTCCAGCACCACGTCGTTATGGGATGCAGCTCCGAAAAATCCGCCCATTGTATACCTCTCGTCCTGCCTTAACCGCCTGTTGCGCTAACAAAGATTTCAGTATAAAGCTCCCAGCCTCGTAATGGGCCGAGGTGTAGGCGAGCTTCGCAAATATTCGCTTGATGGAGTTTTTCCGTGCGGTCTAGCCCGCCGATGCGGAGTACGGGTACTGTTGCTCATCGACAAGCGAGCAGGCTATTCGAGAAAGCACCAAGATGAAGAAGATCCTTTTGATCGCCACTGGCGGAACCATCGCTTCGGTTGAGGACGGCTGCGGGTTGGCCCCCGCGCTGACGGGCGAAGAGCTGACGGCGTTCGTCCCCCAGCTCGGCGATCTGTGCGAGCTCGGTTTCGTGCAGCTCATGAACATCGACAGCACGAACATGCGACCTGCCGACTGGATGCGCATACGCGCTGCGATCGTTGACGCCTACGACGCCTACGACGGGTTCGTCGTGCTGCACGGCACCGATACGATGGCCTATACGGCGGCGGCCCTTTCCTACCTTATCCAGAACAGCCCCAAGCCCATCGTGCTTACCGGGTCGCAGCAACCTATGGCGAGCCCGTTTACCGATGCCAAGCTCAATCTGTACCAGAGCGTTCTCTTCGCCGCCGACGATCGCTCGTGCGATGTGTCGGTGGTGTTCGGGGGAGCGGTGGTTGCGGGAACGCGGGCGCGCAAGCAGCGTACGATGAGCTTCAACGCGTTCATGAGCGTCAACTTCCCCGAGATAGCGCTCATCAGGAACGACCGCATCGTGCGTGCGGGGGCCCCGGTAACGTGCGCGGGCGCCGGCGGCGCACCGATCGTGTACGATCGGTTGAACGAGCGCGTGTTCGTGCTCAAGCTCACGCCCGAGATGAATCCGAGCATCTTCGATCTGCTCAAGAACGATTACGACGCCATCATACTCGAGACGTTCGGCATAGGGGGCATACCCGACTACGGCGACTACCGTCGTGCGATCTTCGGGTGGGTGGATTCGGGCAGGACGCTCGTGGTGACCACGCAGGTGCCCGAGGAAGGCTGCGACCTCGGCGTGTACGAAGTCGGGCGCGCGTACGCCGATCATTGCGGCATCCTCAAGGGCGCCGATATGACCACCGAGGCCCTTGTGGCGAAAACCATGTGGGCGCTCGGGCAGACGAGCGATCCCGACGAGGTGAAAAAGCTGTTCTACCGCGTGGTGAACCACGATCGGATGATGGTGGGCTAGCGTTCGAGGCTGTTTGCGGGCCGCGGCAGGTGCCAACGGCGCTCCGCGGCGTTCTTCCGTGCCGAACGCCGCTTGTGCAAGGACGCTTGCGGAACGCTTTCGGGCGATTTCGTGACGATGATCGCGGGGGCGCTCTATGCGATAGAATTACCCCGTTGCTTATTCGATGTGCCGTGCGGGGCTGCGCTTTCTGCGCGATCGGCACGACGATTCCGATTCTTTACGCATGATACGGGAGGAACCAATGGCGATGATATCGGTTGCACCGAAATCGGCTTCAGATGCCCGGGTATCCGAATATCTGAACAGGCACGCACGTCGTGTCGAGACGTGCCCCCCGGGTACCTGCCCGCTTGTCGTGCAGCTTTCGCTGCTCAGGGCGAGCGGGGCGCAAACGTGCGGGAAGTGCGTGCCGTGCCGCGACGGGATCCCGCGCCTGGCGGGCATGCTCGAGCGCATTGTCGACTGCGAAGCCGACGAAGGCGCGCTCGAATCCCTGCGCGCGCTCGCCGAGATGATCCGTGATACGGCGGATTGCGCGATCGGCTACGAAGCTGCGGACGCCGTGCTTGCGGGCCTCGACTCGTTCGCCGACGAGTACCGAAGCCATATCGAGCAGCGAGCCTGTTCGCCGGGCGTCGGCCAGACGGTTCCCTGCGAAACGCTGTGTCCGGCGCACGTGGACGTGCCCGCCTACATCGCGTTCGTTGCCGAGGGCGACTATGCGAGCGCCATCAACACAATACGCAAAGACAACCCGTTTCCGACCGCCTGCGCGTTCGTGTGCGAACACCCCTGCGAACAGCGGTGCCGCCGAGCGCTTATCGATGCGCCGATAAACATCCGCGCCGTCAAGAAGTTCGCCGTCGACCAGGTTCCTGCCGATTCGGTTCCCGTACCCGCTCGCAGCGCCGCTACGGGACGCTCGGTTGCCGTTATCGGGGGAGGTCCGAGCGGGCTCACCTGCGCGTACTATCTGGCGCTCATGGGGCATGCGGTTACGATATACGAAGGAAAGCGCCAGCTCGGCGGCATGCTCCGTTACGGCATTCCCGCCTACCGCTTCCCGCGCGAGCGCCTCGACGAGGATATCCGCGCGATCCTTTCCACGGGGGGCATCGAGGTGCGCTGCGATACCCTTGTCGGCGAGAGGGAGATGGACGAGATCGTCCGCGAGTTCGATGCCGTCTACGTAGCCATCGGTGCGCAGGCGGGTAAGACCCTGCGGATAGAAAACGACGACGCGGAAGGCGTTTCGCCCGCCATCGATCTGTTGAACGCTATCGGCGAAGGCGCATACCCCGACTACACGGGAAAGAGGGTAGTGGTTGTGGGCGGCGGAAACGTTGCCATGGACTGCGCTCGCACCGCCGTGCGGGCAGGTGCCGACGAGGTGTCGATCGTGTACCGTCGGCGCAAAGAGGACATGACGGCGCTTCCCGCCGAGGTGGAAAGCGCTATGGCGGAGGGCGTCGAGATGATAACGCTCGAAGCTCCGGTGGCCGTCGAGGTCGACGGGCAGGGCCGCTGCGCGGCGCTTGTTACGCAGCCGCAGATGATCGGACCCGTGCGCGGCGGCAGGCCGTCTCCGCTTGCTGCCGATAAGCCGCAGCGTCGAATCGAGGCCGAGGCGATCCTCGTCGCGGTGGGCCAGAGCGTGGTCGCCCGCCCGTTCGAGGATTTCGGCTTGGAATCTGCGTGGGGCTGCCTCGTAACCGACGAGTACATGAGGGCGAAAGGCCGCGACAACGTGTTCGCTGGTGGAGAGTGCTGCAGCGGTTCCTCGACGGTGATCAGGGAAATCGGCGCTGGCAAGGTTGCCGCGCGCAACATCGACGAGTTCCTCGGCTACCACCATACGCTCGACGGCGCCCCGTCCGTCCCCGAGCCGCAGTTCAACGATCGGACGCCGAGGGGCCGCGTGGAGGTAGCGGAGCGCCCCGCCCGCGTTCGCAAGCATGATTTTTCCGAGGTCGAGGAAGGCATGAGCCGCGAAGAGGCGAGGCAGGAGTGTGGTCGGTGCCTGCGCTGCGACTGCTTCGGCTGCGGCACGTTGGAAGAGGGGAGGCAGCGCTATGCCTAGCATTGCGATAGACGGGGTGCGCCTCGAGGTTTCCGAGCGGACGACCATTCTCGAGGCAGCGCGCGAAGCGGGCATCCGCATACCGACGCTGTGCTACCTGAAGGACGTAAACGCAATCGGCTCGTGCCGCGTGTGCGTGGTGGAGGTCGAAGGTGAAGAGCATCCGGTGCCGTCGTGCACGACGGTTGCGCGGGACGGCATGGTCGTTACGACGAACTCGCCGAAGCTCGCCTCGTATCGGCGCACGGCGCTCGATCTCATCCTTTCCGAGCACGGACTCGATTCGACGCGGTACTGTTTCTCGTGCGTGAAGAACGGCGCCTGCGAGCTGGCCGATCTGTGCCGCGAGTACGGGGTGGTCGAGCCGTCTGCACGGGTGGAGAGAAAACGCGAGCCCGTGCTCGACTCCAATCCGTTCCTCGTTTACGATCCGAACCTGTGCATCGCGTGCCAGCGATGCGTGGGCGCCTGCAACAACGCGGCGCGCAACCACACGCTTCGCGCGGGCAAGCGTGCGGCACGCACCGTCATCGAAGCTCCGTTCGGCGAGAACTGGCGCGATACGACGTGCGAATCGTGCGGAAACTGCGCTGCTGCGTGCCCGACAGGTGCGCTTTCGGCCAAACGCAGGGCGGGCTACCGCGTTTGGGAGACCGAGCGCGTGCGCACCACCTGCCCGCACTGCGGCGTCGGATGCCAGCTGAACCTCGTGGTGAAGGACGGCCGCATCGTCGATGCCGAAGCGGCACCGGGACCTGCGAACAAATCGCTCCTCTGCGTGAAAGGGCGCTTTGCGAGCTACGACTTCGTGGGATCGCCCGAGCGCTTGCGCACGCCTCTTGTGAAGAACCCCGAAACCGGCGAATTCGAACCGGCGACTTGGGACGAGGCGCTTGACCTCGTGGCCTCGAGGTTCGCCGACCTGAAAGAGCGCTACGGCGGCGAAGCGCTCGCGGCCTTCGCTTGCGCCCGCTCGACGAACGAGGACATCTACCTGTTGCAGAAGATGGCGCGTACGGCCTTCGGCACGAACAACGTGGACAACTGCGCTCGCGTGTGCCATGCGCCGAGCGTTTCGGGCTTGGCGGCCACGCTGGGCTCGGGTGCCATGACGAACACGATCGAGGACGTAACGCGCGAGGCCGACGTCATCATGCTCGTGGGATCGAATCCCGAAGAGGCCCATCCGGTATTCGGCATGCAGATCCGCGCCGCCGTGGAAAACGGCGCGAAACTCATCGTGGTCGATCCGCGCGACATCCGCCTTACCGAGCGCGCCGACGTCCATCTCAAGCTGCGTCCCGGAACCAACGTCGCCTTCGCGAACGGCATGGTGCACATACTCATCAACGAGGGGCTCGTCGATCGGGAGTTCATCGAGGAGCGCACCGAGGGCTTCGACCGACTGGCAAGAATGGTGCAGGAGTACACGCCCGAGCGGGTTGCCGAAATCTGCGGGATCGACGCGCGCGATCTCGTTTCTGCGGCGAAGCTGTACGGAAGCGCGGAGCGGGCGCCGATCATCTACTGTTTGGGCGTGACGGAGCATTCGAGCGGCACCGAGGGCGTGATGTCGCTTTCGAACATCGCCATGGTGTGCGGTAAGCTTGGGCGCCCCGGCTGCGGCGTGAACCCGGTTCGCGGCCAGAACAACGTGCAGGGCGCCTGCGACATGGGAGCGACGCCGGGCGATTTCCCCGGCTATCAGAAGCTCACCAACCCCGAGGTCGCCGAGAAGTTCGAGCGGGCCTGGAGTACCGAGCTCAGCCGCGTGCCCGGCCTCATGGCCACGGAATGCTTCCCCGCCATGGTGGACGGCAGGATCAAGGGGCTGTTCGTCTTCGGCGAGGATCCTGTTCGCACCGACCCCGATACGGGGCACGTCATCAAGGCGCTCGAAGCCCTCGATTTCCTCGTGGTCGACGACCTGTTCATGACCGAGACCGCACGGTACGCCGATGTGATTCTGCCCGGGCGAAGCTACGCCGAGAAGGAAGGCACCTTCACCAACACCGAGCGCCGCGTACAGCGCGTGCGCAAGGCGGTGGATATCGGCGGCGACACCCTGCTCGACACCGACATCTTCACCGAGATCATGAATCGCATGGGCTATCCGCAGCCGCATTTGAGCGCGGCGCAGATCATGGACGAGATCGCTTCGCTCACCCCGTCGTACGGCGGCATCAGCCATGCGCGCCTCGACGGCACGGAGGTTGCTGGGCAAGGCCTGCAATGGCCGTGTCCGAATAGGGATCATCCGGGTACGGCCATCCTGCATGTGGGCAGCTTCTCGCGCGGCATCGGCGCGTATTCGACCGCCGAGTACCGCGAGGCCACCGAGCAGCCCGACGGGGATTACCCGTTCATCCTGATGACGGGCCGCATCCTCTACCAGTACAACGCCTGTGCGATGACGGGGAGAGCCGAGGGCATCAACGAGGTGGCGCCGAGTTCGTTCATCGAGATGAACGAACGGGATGCCTCTGCCCTCGGCATTGCAGACGGGGACAGGGTGAAGGTCGCGTCGCGGCGGGGCGAAGTCGAGACGACGGCGCGCGTATCGGACAAGACATCGCCCGGCGAAACGTGGATGCCGTTCCACTTCCAAGACGGGAACAGCAACTGGCTCACGATCGCCGCATTGGACACTATAGCGAAGACTCCCGAGTACAAGGTGTGCGCGGTGAGGGTAGAAAGGGCTAAAACTTCATGAAGATCAACCACGCAGTCCTGCACGTACTCGATTTCGTATCGTGCGTGAACGTGATGTCGCACGAGGAGATCGACCTTGCGAGCAAGAACGCCAAGCGGTACGTGACGGGGCATGCGAAGCGCGCTCTGAGCAACCTCGATAACAAGCGCGGCGAGTTTGCGGGCGATAGCATGTTCGCCGAGGAGATTCGCAGCTACTTTCGCGGACAGCGCGATTTCGTCGACCTGTCCATCCAGGTAGCGGAGTTCATCGCCGGCGAGCTCGGGCGCATGGAAAAGACGCCCTCGACCGATGTGCTCGTCATCGATTTTGAAGACGAGACGAAGGCGGCTGTGGGGGATATGACCGACGAGGAGATCGACGCCGCGTTCGAGGGGCACGGCAAGCGCTACTTCGCGCTGTTCCTGCTCGAAGCGCATCAGGCGTTCATGCACGAAGTCGGCCGCGGGGAAAGCGGCGAGGTGCTCGTGGACATCGAGCGCCACCACGCCATCCTGCCGAACCCCTCGCAGAAGGTGCAGTCCTTCGCGCTCGTCGAGAAAGGCACGATGAACGTGCTGTTCTGCGACAAGGCGCGCGAGATCGCAGGCGAGGAGCGTTGGCTCATTCCCGACGGGCTGCTGCAGTGCTCGATGAAGCCTTCGGGTAAGGAGATGTTCGATACCGTGGCCCGCATCGTCGAGGAGGTGGCCGAAGAGTACGGCGCCAATCCCGCCGTGGCCGTTTCGAAGGCGAAGGCGTACGTGGCGGAGAGCTCGCAGGAATCCGAAGAGGTGTATCCCGAAGAGCTCGGCCGCGAGGTGTTCGAAGACGACGCCCTGCAGAAGCGCTTCGAGGAGGCGGTGGCCGAAAAGGCGCTGCCCGAGCGCGTGGTGATGGGCAAGGCGGTTGCCGAGCGCGTGGCGAAGAACCACAAGATCAGAACCGATACCGGCATCGAGATAACGTTTCCCGCCGAGTACAGCCAAAGCCCCGAGTTCATCGAGTTCGTGAGCGAGCCGAACGGCCTGATATCGATCGAGCTGAAGAACATCGGGAGGATCGAGAACAAGTAGGGCGGACACCCCGCGTTCTCGTGAACTGCGGGGCGCCCGCTAAGGTGTTAGGCCTCGGCTTCGAGCAGACGCTTGGCCGATTGATTTTAATCCCTTGTGAGCTTGCGGTGCAGGCGGTGGGGCTTCGAAGCCTCGGGCCCCAGGCGCGCGATGCGGTTCTCCTGGTAGGATTCGAAGTTGCCTTCGAACCAGTACCAGTTGCCCGGATCCTCGTCGGTGCCCTCCCACGCGAGAATGTGCGTGGCGATGCGGTCGAGGAACCAGCGGTCGTGGCTGACGACAACCGAGCAGCCCGGGAAGTTCAAAAGCGCATCTTCGAGGCTCGAGAGCGTCTCGACATCGAGGTCGTTGGTGGGCTCGTCGAGCAGGAGCAGGTTGCCGCCCTGCTTGAGCGTGAGGGCGAGGTTCAGGCGGTTCCGCTCGCCGCCCGAGAGGACGCCTGAGGGCTTCTGCTGGTCGGATCCTTTGAATCCGAAACTCGCCACGTAAGCGCGGCTCGGGATTTCCGTATCTCCGACCATCATGTAATCGTTTCCGTCGGATACGACTTCCCAGAGGCTCTTCTTCGGGTCGATGCCCTCGCGGTTCTGATCGACGTATGATATCTTCACCGATTCGCCGATCTCGAGAGTGCCGCCCGAAAGCGGCTCGAGGCCGACGATGGTCTTGAACAGCGTCGTCTTGCCAACGCCGTTCGGCCCGATCACGCCGACGATGCCGTTGCGGGGCAGCGTGAAGGAGAGGTCGTTTATGAGCACGCGGTCGCCGAACGCCTTGTGCAGATGCTCCGCAACGATGACCTTCGAGCCCAGGCGCGGGCCGACGGGAATCTGGATGTCGGCGAAGTCAAGCTTCTTGGCGGCGCGGGCTTCGGCTTCCATCTGCTCGTAGCGTTCGAGGCGGGCCTTGCTCTTGGCTTGGCGCGCCTTCGGGGAGCTGCGTACCCATTCGAGCTCGGACTGCATGCGTTTGGCGAGCTTCGCCTGCTGCTGCCCCTGCGATTCGAGGCGCTTCGCCTTGGTTTCGAGGTAGGTGGAGTAGTTGCCCTTGTAGGGATAGAGATGTCCGCGGTCGACTTCGCAGATCCACTCGGCCACGTTGTCGAGGAAGTAGCGGTCGTGCGTGACGGCGAGCACCGCGCCCTCGTAGGTGTGGAGGAACTGCTCGAGCCAGAGCACCGATTCGGCATCGAGGTGGTTGGTGGGCTCGTCGAGCAGCAGCAGGTCGGGTGCTTCGAGCAGCAGGCGGCACAGCGCTACGCGTCGCCGCTCGCCGCCCGAGAGCTGCGAGACGGGGGCATCGGGATCGGGGCACTGGAGCGCATCCATCGCCTGGGCGAGCTGGCTGTCGAGGTCCCACGCGTTCGCTGCGTCGATTTCGGTTTGCAGTTGGCCCATTTCATCCATGAGCGCATCGAAGTCGGCGTCGGGCGAGGCCATCTCTTCGCCGATCTGATTGAAGCGCTCGATTTTCGCGAGGATGTCGCCGAAAGCCTGCTTGATGTTATCGATGACGGATTTATCCTCGTCGAGCGGAGGCTCCTGTTCGAGGATGCCCACCGTGTAGCCGGGCGTGAGGCGTGCGTCGCCGTTGGTGACGTCCTCGATGCCCGCCATGATCTTGAGCAGCGTCGATTTGCCCATGCCGTTGGGTCCGACGACGCCGATCTTCGCGCCGGGGTAGAACGAGAGCGTCACGTCGTCGAGGATGACCTTGTCGCCGTGCGCTTTGCGCGCCTGATACATTTGATAGATGAATTCTGCCATGTGCCTGTTCCTGAGTCGTGGTTTTTGTTGCGTGGATATTGTCGCATGAGTGGGTGCGGAATTCGATGCCATCTTTACACTGCACCGCTTCGCTACAGTCGGCGGGTTTTGGCGGACGCGGGAACCCGAGCGGCGCCGAAGCGGCCGCCTTTTCCGTTCTGCGGACAAAGCGCAGGCGCTTTATCGAGCCGATACTGGTATTATTTCCCGTGGAGGCAAGGGGATTGGAAAGAGATGTCCGAGCGAAGCAGGAAGATCAAATTGACCGGCGCGGCCTCATGGCTCGCTATTCTCGGTGCAGCGTTTTTCTGGATGTGGCTCGATAGGGGCATGTTCGGTTCCGCGCTGCTTTCCCTTTCGAGCCAAGAGGCGACCGGGGCGGCTACCGTCGTTTTGATGGTAGCGAATATCCTGAGCTTCGTCGTCGTATACGCGGTTGTTGCCAAGAAGGGCGCTTGGTCCGATTGGCCCGTCAAGCTCGTTGCGGCCGCCGCCCTCGCTGGGGTGTTCGGCGGCTTGATCTGCGTTCTGTTTCGCGGAGCGGACGACGCGCTCCTATCGTGCATCGGCGGAGCCCTTCTCGGCGCAGCAATGGGATTCTTCAATGTGATATGGGGCTTGATCGCCGTTTCTCAAGGCGTGGAGAAAACCGTTCTGCATATCTCGGGGGCCTGGGGCATCAGCCTGTTCTTCAACGCGGCCATGGCGTGGGCCCCTGTGCCCGTTGAAAGCCTGGCGGTGCTGCTGTTGCCGCTGCTTTCGCTCGCGTGTTACGCGATTCTCGGCCGGCTGCAATCGAGGGACCGATATGCGATCGAGTTTAGGTACGGCTCAGACGAACCATCCGCAAAGGGGAAGAAAGCGTTCGGCATCGATATGCAGTTCCTCGTGGTCATCCTCGTTTTTTGCTGCGCATTCGGATTCGTAAGCTGGTTCGGGGCTGCCGGCGATCCGGTCTCGACGGGTACGGATGCCGAGTACCTCGCCATTGCGCGCTGCGCGGTCGCCTTGATTTTCTTTATCGTGTGCTGCCTATTCTCGATGAAGCATGTCGGCGTTTTGCTGAGGGGCGCGCTTTCGCTGGTTGCCGCAGGCGTAGTCGTTCTGACCATCGGGGTGTTCATCCCGCCCATGAACGAGCCCGGCCGCATTTTGGTGGCGATGGGGTATTCCGGCTTCGACGTTTTGGTCTGGACGCTGATATCGTATTACTCCCGTGCGTCGGTTACGCGTGCCGTGCAGGTGATAGCGGTGGCCATGATCGCCGAGCAGATCGGTATTCTGCTCGGTATCGTAAGCGGCATCGTCGTCGACCGTATTGCCATCGGAACGTTCGAATCGAGTATTTTCCTGGCTGCGATGAACTACGCGCTGTTGCTTGCCTGCTTCGCGTTGCTCAGGCGCTACGACAGCAGGCCCATCTTATCGGACGATGCTCCTGCGGAAACGTCGCTTTCGGGTGATTCCCGCATCGCGGTCGACCGCTTTGCAGAGAACGCGCAACTGACATCCCGGGAAAAGCAGGTCGCGTATTTCTTGGCCGAGGGAAGAAACGTCCCGTACATTTCCAAAAAACTGTTCGTATCGGAAAACACCGTGAAATCCCACGTGCGCCACATCTACGAAAAGAGCGGCGTCCACAACAGGCAAGAGCTTCTCGACGAGCTCGAAGCCATCAGGCATCCCTGAAGCCAAGGCAGGCGAAAAGCGGTTCGAAGCACGGCGGTCGATTGGCCGCCGTGCTTTATTCGAGATTGTTTTCCCAGATGGATCGCTATGGTCAGTTTCTGATGAGGCTGATTCTCGAAAAAATCAACAGTTTGTGATGTGGAGCGAAGCGCACCCTGCATGCATGGTGGCGGTGTTCCCGATTGCGTGTGAAAACCGCATGGCATCGAGGGATGCGTTTATTGGGTTCATGCGTGTTGTCTGCTAGAAAAGGAGATGAGGATTATGAGGAATGAGGGATCGAAGTTGAGGAATCTCGCGGCGCTTGCTGTTGTCGCCGTAGTCGTGGCGGCTATGGTCGGCCTTGCGGGATGCGCTCAGGGAGGCGCCGAGGTTTCGAACGAGAACAAAGCTAATGCCAAGACGGTCATCAAAGCGGCGAGCAACGTATTCGCCTCGACCGAGAGCCTTGATTTGACCGATCAAGACAGTCCGGCGACGATCGATCAGAACGACCCGCGTTTCGCAGATTTCTTTAGCGAGCTGCAGGCGTACAAAACCATGTCTGGTTTGGAATTGAAGGACTGTTCGTTCACGGTGACGATCCAGAGCGTTACCGCCTCGACCGCGCGAGGCGATAGCACTCAGACGAACTACCGCTACACCATTACCGGTGCAGATATGGATGTAAACGGCGTTGGCATTTCATACGACACCAAAGCTGGATTCAGCTCCAAGTAGACGCAAACAGACAGGAGGATCATGATGCAGGGACAAAACATTTCACGGAGGAATTTCCTCGGTTTGAGCGCTGTCGGTGTGGCCGCTGCTGCGGGGATGGGTTTGGCCGGTTGCTCCTCGAAGCAGGCTGAGGGCGCGAGCGGCGCTGCGCAGGGTAAAGCGGTGAACAGCTCGGGCATCGAGGTCGACCCCTCGAAGATCACGGAAACCATCGAGTGCGAGATCTTGGTCGTCGGCGGCGGCTTCGCCGGCTTGGCGGCTGCGGTTCAGGCTGCCGAAAACGGGGACGATGTTATTCTCATTGAGGCCCAAACAACGCTTGGCGGTAACGGGCAGGGCGTGGAGGGCACGTTCGCCGTCGACTCGAAGTACCAGAAGGAACAGGGCATCACCGTCGATCGCTCGATCATCATGCACGAGGAGCTGGGCAAAGCCCAGTGGGTTCCGAACGGTTTGTTCTACAAGGATCTCATGGAGAATTCGGCAGACAACATCCAGTGGGCCGTTGAAACGTGCGGTTCGGTTATCAGCGGTCTGATCGACAACTATCCGTGCGGCGCGGTTGCCGGCAGCGTCAATACGTTCCATTGGTGGGAGGATGGCGCAGCGTACGTTGGCTACATTCAGCCGATGGAAAAGAAGCTTCGCGAATACGGGGCAAGCATCGATCTGAACACTCGGGGCCTCGAGTTCAGCTATGCGGAAGACGGTTCCATTGCGGGCGTGATAGCGCTCGATGCGTTCGGCGACCTTGTCGAATACGCCGCCAAGGCAATCATCATAGCAACGGGTGGCTTTGCGGACGACGACAAGCGCTTGAAGAAGCTGGGATTCAGCATGGATACGCTCGAGCGCATCGGCACCCCCGGCCACTACGGCGACGGCGTCAACATGACGCTCGCGGCAGGCGCCTCCGAGTTCAACGGCGTATGCTACCTGAAGTACAACCGTATCAGCCATGGAGACGTCGAGATATTCGGGCCGTTGTGGACGGGTTTCTGCTTCGGCGGACCGTTCCTGTGGCTGAACGAGGATTGCGAGCGCTTCGTTGATGAAAGCATGGCCCTTCGCGTCGGCAACGTGGTCACGCAGTCGGCTCCTATCCACAATCAGCCTAATTGCACGGCGCTGAGCGTGTTCGATCAAACCGTGTTCGATCAGAAGATCGCCGAAACCAAAGACATGGCAGACGAGTGGGCGGTAAGCGTCGAAGAGCAGTGGCAGACCATTCTGGAAACGGGCGACGATGGTTTTATGGCCGACACCCTCGACGAGCTTGCGGAGAAGGCCGGCGTCGATGCGGCAGCCTTGAAGGCGGCGGTCGACGAGTACAACGCGGCGTGCGCTGCGGGAGTCGATAGCCTGTTCGGCAAGGATAAGGAATACCTTCAGGAGATCAGCACGCCTCCCTTCTACATCAGCCGTATTCACGAGGTGATGGAGGGTCCCTTGGGCGGCGTGGTGACCGACCGCACGTTCCGCCCCTTGCTCGAAGAGGGGGGACGCATCGAGAACGTGTTCGTGATCGGCCTCGACGGTATCATGCTCTATCGCGACGTGTACCCGATGGACGTTCCAGGATCGGCGAGCGCGGAATGCCTGAACGGCGGCCGCGTATCGGCCAACGAGGCTCACAAGCTCATCAAGGGGTAGCGGCTTCCGATCGGCTTTGCTTTGCGGCGGACTCCGGCGGGGTCCGCCGTTTTTGTTTCCGGAGGATTGTCGAAGCTGCGCGGAGATGCGTTTGGTATGGTTGTGTCAGTTTGCCGCCATGTCGTTGCGCACGCAAAACGCTGTGTCGTATGGGTATGCCGAAGGAGCTTTGATTCCGATGAAAATCGACCGCATGTTCAAAATCGTCTACCTGCTCATGGGCCGCGACAGGATGACGGTCGGCGAGCTCGCCGAGCATCTCGAGGTCTCGACGCGCACCGTCCATCGCGATATCGAATCGCTCATGCAGGCGGGCATTCCCCTCTACACGAGCCGCGGATCCGAGGGCGGCGTGTCGCTCATGGACGGATTCGTGCTCGACAAAGCGGTGCTTTCGGGGGAGGAGCAGGCGCAGGTTCTGTTTGGATTGCAGAGCCTTCCGAGAGACGGGGCCCTCGATGGCACGGCGCTGAGGAAGTTGAAAGCGCTGTTCGGGGGGCCGGAATCCGATTGGATCGAAGTCGACTTCTCGCGGTGGGGCTACAAGCAAAAGGACGATACCCAGTTCGAAACCCTGCGCAGCGCCATCCTTCTCGAGCAGTCGATCCGATTTCGCTATGCGAGCTCGCACGGCTCGATAACCGAGCGGAAGGCTTACCCGCTCAAGCTCGTGTTCAAGTCGAGGGCGTGGTACCTGCAGGCGTTCTGCCTCATGCGCAACCAGTACCGAACGTTCAGAGTGACCCGGATGATCGACGTCGGATTCGGCGACGGGCACTTCGATCGGGACCGCTTCGACGTTCCGAAGCTCGAGGCGGAAGGCCCGCGCTCCTTTGAGCTGGTCACGCTCGAGCTCGTGTTCGAACCCCACGTGGCCTCGCGGGTGTACGACGAGTTCGACGTCGATGCGATCGAGGTGTCGGACGAGGGCGGGCTGCACGTGTACACCCCGTACCCCGACGGGCCATACCTGTATGATCTGCTCTCGTCGTTCGGCAGCGCGGTCGAGGTAATCGAGCCCGAATACGTGAGGAGGCGGCTTGCGGGGGATGGCGCCGACGATTCCGCTCGCCGTATATGACACACAGCTGTCATATACGGTGTGGGACAATGGGGCGAACCACGCTTGAGAGGAGACGCAATGGACTGGAACGAGCGGTATTCGGCTGAAGACCAGCCGAGCTTGAAGGCTATAGACGAGTTCGTGAACACGGAGCTGTGGTCGGATATGAATACGTTTCTGCGGGAAAGCTACGGGGTCGAGCCCGAAACGTCCTACAGCTGCTGTTCGGGGCAGCCGGGCTGGAACGTGAAGTACCGCAAGGCGGGCCGATCGCTGTGCACGCTGTACCCGATGGAGGGCTTCTTCATCGCGCTCGTGGTCATCGGCAACAAGGAGTACGACGAGGCGCTCGAGGTCATCCCCGAATGCACGCCGTACACGCGGGCGCTGTTCGAGCGAACGCAGCACAGCGCGGGCGGGCGCTGGCTCATGATCAACGTGACCGATGAGGCCATCCTCGACGATGTGAAGCGGCTCGTGCAGGTGCGCCGGAAGATCAAGCGCTGAGGCGGCGATCGCCGGCTTTCGCCGATCGTGCTACCATATGCTCCGACAGGGGTGAAGACAGCATGTTCAAGGAAGTCAAAGATGTCGAAGACGGTAAAGCTCCGGGTCTGATCGACATGGACGAAACGTTCTTCAGGCGCGTATACGAGCAGGTGGCGCGGGTGCCCGAGGGCACGGTGTGCACGTACGGCACCATCGCGGAGCTTGCGGGATACCCGAGGGCTTCTCGCGAAGTCGGCTACGCTATGAGCCGCGCCTTGAGCGAATGGAACCTCCCGTACCACCGCATCGTCAACGCCAAGGGAACCCTTGCGCCGGCTTATGCGTTCGGCGGCAAGGACAAGCAGCGCGAGCTTCTTGAAAGCGAGGGCGTGACGTTCGTGGACGAAGAGACCATCGACATGAAAAAGCATCGCTGGCCGCCCGAGCCCGTTTCGGGCGAATCGGAGCCTGAGCAGCTTTCCCTGCTGTAGGCGCTTCGATCGTATCGCCCTCGTTGTGCCGCTAACGAATGGATGACGGGGGGCGATTGGCGGCGGCCGCGCTGATGCGTCGTGGTACCATGATGCGATTGTGTTGCGCAGCCAAGGAGCGAGCTTTGCCGATAAGAGTCGATAACGAACCCCGAATCAACCGAACCGTCATTGACGACGACCAGCTGAAGAAGATGCTCTCATCGAGCAAGCCGTCGTTTCTCCAGCAGAACAAGTTCCGTATCGTAACGCTGGTTCTTATCGCTATCAATGTGATCGTATTCGCGATCGAGGCCGTGCTTGCCGGTTTCAGGGTGAGCATCCCTACGACCGTGCTCGTCGACATGGGAGCGATGTACGCGCCCCTGATCCAATCGGCCGCCGATCTGTACCGATTCGTCACACCGATGTTTCTGCATGTCGATCTCATGCATCTGGCGTTCAACATGGTTGCGCTCTACAGCGTAGGCGAAGTGCTCGAGCGGGTGCTCGGGCGCGGCAACTTCCTGCTGCTGTACTTCATCGGCGGCATCACCGGCAACGTGATTTCCTACGCGTCGAGCGTGTTTCTGCCCGGGCAGGCGGTCGTGAGCGCCGGTGCGTCTACAAGCGTGTTCGCCCTCTTCGTGGCGGTGGCGCTCCTGGGCTTGCTCCACAAGGGAAATCGCAGGTACTTTTCGCAGTACAGCAAGAGCATGCTCAGCATCATAGCCATCAACGTCGTCTACACCTTCCTGGTGCCGAGCATATCGATCAGCGGACACTTGGGCGGAGCGCTCGGCGGCCTGATCGCCATGTTCATGATCCCGAGCAAGAACCTGCGGGTGCCTGTAGCGGTTCGGGTCGTCGTTGCCGTAGCGTGGGTCGCCTCACTCGGATGGCTCGCAGTGTCGCAGGGGATCGTAGGATCGTAGGCTTGCAGGCGCGCGAAGCAGGTTGCGGTGCCTTGCATCCGGCTCGGTTCGCCGGCGGGGTCGGGCAGCTTTTGCCGCCGTTCATCCCGCGGGGTGTTCCCATGCGGGACTGACGAGCTCATCCACTTTCTTGATGAGTGGATACCCTGTGGCGGCGCCCGCTACCGCTCCAACGGCGTTGGCGAGCCAATCACCCGGCGAAAGCGCATAGTCGAAGGCAAGGAAGGCAAGCGCCTCGTAAGCGACTCCGACGAGCCCTGCGAGAATAGCCGCCATAATGCACGCCGAGGCGAGCGGCATGTGCTGCCACAGTGCGTTGACGAGCACGATGCTCAGGACTGCGAATCCAAGAACGCTGCCAAGGGGCGAGGGGATGCCGAGGTTCGGCCCCGCGATGAGGACGACGCCCGTCCAGGCGAAAACCAGCACCCAGCGCATGACGGTAAGGGCTTTTGGCCTCTTGTTCGGCATCGGCGTGCTCACTGCTCTGTTCGACGAATCGTGTTCCATGCTGAAACCCTACCACGGGCTTTCGGCGGCATCGAGCGCAGCGCGCTCCTGTGCCCGTTTCGTTATGTAATCTAAACGCTTACGTTTCGGCAGCGATACCCGTCCGTGCATTGCGCCTGCGCCTTTTTTCGCGCACTCTGAAACCATGCATTGCGTTCGAATTGAAACGAGAGCGCACCGTGGCCTTCGAAGGAGCAGACGATGGAAAAATACGATGTTGTGGTAATCGGATCGGGGCCGGGCGGTGCTGCTGCGGCCTACGCGCTCAAAGACGGCGGTAAACGGGTCGCGCTCGTCGAGGACGATCTGTGGGGCGGCACCTGTCCCAACCGGGGGTGCGACCCGAAGAAGATGCTCGTAAGCGGCATGGAGGTGGTGGAGCGCAACAACCAGATGCTCGGAAGGGGGTTCTCCCTCATCGAATCGATCGACTGGCCCGAGCTCATGGCTTTCAAGCGCTCGTACACCGATCCGTTTCCCCGGTCGTTCAAAAAGGGCGTCGAGGCATACGGCATCGACGCCATCGAGGGATCGGCGCGCTTCGTCGGCGACAACCGCATCGAGGCGGGCGACGCTGTCATCGAGGCGGACGCATTCGTCATCGCAACGGGGCAGCGGCCGAGCATCCTCGGCATCGAGGGCAGCGAGCATCTCCTCACCAGTACCGATTTCCTCGACATGGACGAGCTGCCGAAATGCATGGCGTTCCTCGGCGCGGGCTACATAGCATTCGAGCTGGCGGCCATCGCGAGCGCGGCGGGCAGCGAAGTCACCATCGTCCACCACAACGACAGGCCCCTGAAGGGCTTCGACTCCGATCTGGTAGACAGTTTGGTCGAAGCGTACGAGGACAGGGGCATTTCGTTCGCGTTCGATGTGGACATCGAAGCGATTGCGGAAGACGAACGGGGCTACCTGCTTCGAGGAAGGGGCTCGGGCGATCGGGAGTATGTCGAGCGGTTCGACTGCGTGGTAGGCGCGACGGGGCGCATCCCCAACGTCGAGGCGCTCGATCTGGAAAACGCCCATGTCAACTACGATGGACACGGCATAACGGTCGACGGCTTCCTTCAAACGTCGAACCCGGCGGTCTACGCGTGCGGCGACGTCGTCGCCAAGAAGGCCCCGAAGCTCACGCCGACCGCTTCGTTCGAAGGCGCCTACCTTGCGCGGCGCATCCTCGGGAGCGCAGCCGAGCCCTTGGCGTATCCGCCCATCGTCTCGATCGTGTACGGGAGCCCGAAGCTCGCCCAGGTCGGAGTGAGTCCAGCGGAGGCGGCCGAGCGCGACGGGTCGTACAAGCTCGATGAGATGGACCTTACGAACTGGTTCACGTACCGCCGCATCGGGGAGCCCGTCTCGAAGGTGAAGCTCGTGCACGAAGGCGATCGGCTCGTAGGCGCCAGCGCCCTGAGTTCGCAAGCCGATGCGCTGATCAACCATCTGGCGATACTGATCGACAACGCTATCGTGCATGAGGATTTCAATCGGATGATTCTCGGTTCGCCGACGCTTGCGAGCGATCTGCCCTCGCTCGTCTAGCGCGGCCGAACATAGCGAAGCGGTGCCCCGTTGCGGATCGGATCCGAGCGGGGCACCGCTCGTTTGCGCCTGATGACAAGCTTATGGGTGCGACATGCGGTGGTTTTGCCGCGCCGTCGTGCGACAGCGTCCTTTTACGCGAAGAGCGGTGCAGTGAACCACTCCTTCTTCTCCCAGTCGCCCCTGTTCGAAAGCGCGTGGAACGCCTCTTCGAAGAACTGCTTGATCTCGCTTTCGGGGTCGTTCGCGTCGAGCGCCCGTTCGAGCGGCAGGAAGTATTCTGCCTTCTCGGTGCTGTAGAAGCCGAGCGACGAGGGGCTGAGCGTATGCGAGAGGTCTTCCTCGACGAACGGGTAGGGCAGCACGAAGAAGCTCGGATTGTCTTCGGCCTCGTCGCCCGGCCAGAACCCGAACTCGATGAGTTCCTCGTCGAAGGCGACCTTTTCGATGATGCCCTCGCCCGGGAAGGGTGCCGGCTTGCCGCTGTACAGGACGCCGGTTACATCGAACGTTCCCCAGAACAGGTTCGGCAAAGCGGTTTTGCAGCGGAATCCCGAGAGGAAACCGAGGATGATTCGGTAGGCGAACGCGAACATGCCAAAACCTTCGATAGCTTCGCCCGCATCATAGCGACGCGGTTCGGTGTTCTCATCGAAGGGCGTGGTGACGCTCATTTCTTGGGGCACGGGATTGATGCGGACATCCGCACCGATATCTTCGAGCATGCGTTGGAAGTCGGCGTAGTACTCGGCGACGGATCGTCCGTCGCGCAGACCGAAGGAGCTTTGCTTCCCGTTGGTGCCCACGGCGGTTACGGTCGAGTCGAAGAGGTCGATCGTGACGGTGCACGCCGCACCCGAATACGGCACGAGGCCGGTGGTGAACCCCCGGGCAGTCAGCGGAAGGGTGACCTGCTGCCATTCGGGTTGCGCGGGCATTTCGGCGAGTTTGAACTTGCCGAGCATCTGCGAGACGAGGTGTATCGTTTGCGCGGTACTCGCCCAGGATGAGTAGGTGGTTGCTTTCATGTCGTCTCCTTAATCGAAGGTTTTTTCTCGGTTGTCGGGCGCATCGGCCCCGGTGCGCTCCAGCCGCTTCTCTACCAGCTTCAGAAGGGCGTCGGCGATGATGGCGAGGCCTCCTGCGAGGATTGCGCCCCAGAGGATCTTGACGGTGTTCATAGTCCGGAGTCCGTCGAAGAGCAAGGTGCCGATGCCGCCTGCGTTGATGAGCGCGGCGATGGTGATGATGCCGATCGTCGAGACGGCGGAGAGCCGAATGCCGGTGAACAGGACCTTCTTGGCAAGCGGCAGCCTGATCTTAACGAGGATCTGCATCGTGCTCATGCCCATGCCGGTGGCGGCTTCGATGATGGCGGGGTCGACGCCTTCGAGTCCCGCGAGGAAGTTGCGCAGCAGAAGGTACTGGTTGTAGGTGACCAAGACGATGAGGGCCGTGGTGGTTCCCAGCCCCGTCAGCGGGATGAGCAGCACGAACAACGCCAGGCTCGGGATGGAGTAGATGATCGAGAAGAGGTAGGTGAGCACGCGCGCGAGCGTTTTCGAGTACATCGACGCGATCGTCAGAACCGCTGCGACGGCGAGCGATACGACAAGCGTTATCACGAGCAGCTCGAGGTGCTGGAGCAGGGGAGTGATCAGCTTGTCGGGATAGGAGAGGAGGTAGTCGATCATTCGAGCTCCTCCCAAAACCGCTCCTGCTCGCGTGCCGACGCGATGAGCGATGCGGTGAAACCGTCCGCGGGGTTGAGCGCGATGTTGCGCGGGGTATCGAACTGGCGCACCCGTCCGCCGTCCATGACAATCACGCGATCTCCCAGCTTGAACGCCTCGTTGATGTCGTGGGTGACGAAGAGGAAGGTTTTGCGCAGGTCCTTGTGGAGGCGAAGGAGCTCGTCTTGGAGGCTGGTGCGGGTGATCGCGTCGATTGCGCCGAACGGCTCGTCGAGCAGCATGATCTTCGGGTCGACGGCGAGCGCGCGGGCGAGTCCCACGCGCTGCTGCTGGCCTCCCGAAAGCTGCGAGGGGTAGCGCCCCCGGTATTCGCGCGGATCGAGCCCCACCACCTCGAGCAGTTCGTCGACGCGGCGTTCGATGACGGGCTTCTCCCATTTGAGGAGCTTCGGCACCGTAGCCACGTTGTCGGCGATCGTCATATGGGGAAAGAGGCCCACCTGCTGGATCACGTATCCGATGCGCCTTCTCACGACGACCTTGTCGACCGTCGAGATGTCCTCGCCGAACAGCATGATGGTGCCCTCGGTGGGCTCGTATAAGCGGTTGACCATCTTGAGGAGGGTGGTCTTCCCGCATCCCGACGTGCCGAGGATGGTGATGAACTCGCCTTCGTCGATCGAGAGGGAAACGGAGTTCACGGCCGGTGCGCTGGCATCGGGGAACCGCTTCGTCACGTCGATCATCTCAATGGCTTTCATAGTGGGGCATTCCTATCGTCTTCGTTCGGCAGAGCCCGCCTTGTTCGACGCGGCTCGCCTGGGTTCGGTGCTTCTCGTCGGCGTTCCTGCCGCAGCGCTACTTGATCGAGTCGTAGTACTCGCGAGCCACCTCGTCGTATTCGCGCTTATCGACGTCGACGGCGGCGTTTAAGGCCGTGACGTTCTCGGTGGTGAGGGTTGCGCTCACCTTGTTGAGTATGTCGGCGATCTCCGGGTTGGCGGCAAGGACGTCGTTGCGCACGATGGGCGCGAGGTTGTAAGGAGGCCATACCTGCAAGTCGTCGACGAGCAGCGTGTACTCGTCGGTGTTCGTGAGCTGGCCTTCGGTGGTGTAGGCGGGCGAGACGTCGCCTTCGCCGCTTGAGAGCACGCTGTACTTCAGGCCGTTGTCGTACACCTTCGAGGATTTCCAGTCGAACGTTCCGTATGCGGCTTCGAGGGCCGGCAGGCCGTCTTCGCGCGCGTCGAACTCGCCTTGCGAGGCGAAGTTCAGCTCGCTCGCGTGTTTCTGCAGATCGGATATAGTCTTGATGCCGTACTGGTCAGCTACCGAGGTGCGGATGACGAGGCCTTGTCCGTCGTTCGCCTGCGAGTAATCGAGCCAGGTGATGTCGAACCGCTTGTCGTACTCGTCCTTGACGGTTTCGTACACCTTTTCGGGGTCGGTGATCATATCCATGTTGAGCACCGAGAGCAGGCCGGTTCCGGTGTATTCGGGATAGAGGTCGATCTCGTTGCTCGTGATGGTGGTGTGGATGACCGAGCTCGCCACGGCGGGAACGCGCTCGACGGTATAGCCCGCATCTTCGAGCGCGATCGCGTAGATCTCGCTTACGACGATGTTCTCGGTGAAGTCCTTCGAGCCTACGCGAACGGTCGCCTTGCCGTCGTCGTTCGAGCCGCCGGCGCTGCCGCACGCGACGAGCGTTACCGCAAGACCTACCACGGCGAGGCAGGCAACAACCTGTTTCAGGGGTTTCATTCCAGAACCTTCTTTCCTTCTTGTGTGTCGGTGCGTTCCCAATACGTATTCCAGCAGATCGAAGAGCAGGCTTACGGCGAGCGAGATGAGTGCAACCGATACCCCGCCCACGATGACGAGGTCCATACGGTTCAAGCCGAGGCCCGTGAATATGAGCTCGCCCAAGCCGCCTGCGCCGATCTTCGCGGCAAGCGTGGCACTCGCGATGATCTCGATCGCGGCGGTTTTCATGCCGGCGAGGATGAGAGGGGTGGCCAGCGGGAAGCGAACCTTGAACAGCAGCTGCCGATCGGTCATGCCGAGGCCGAGGCCCGTCTCCACGATTGCGGGATCGACCTGCGCAAGGCCCGCCGTCGTGTTCATAAGGATGGCGGGCACGGCGAGCAGGACAAGCGCGATCGATGCGGGCAGCACGCCCGTTCCCATGATGGGGATGAACAGGAGCAGGATCGCGAGGCTCGGTATGACGCGCAGGACTTGGAAGAATGCGAGCAGGGGCTTGCCGCCGCGCTGGTGCTTCCAGCAAAGGTAGCCGCACGGCACGCCGATAACGACCGCGATGGCGAACGCGATGGAGCTGATTTCGATATGCTGCAGAAAAGCCTGCTGTAATTCGGATCCGTTGGTGCTCAGGTATGCGAGAATCTTTTCACCCATAAGAACTGCTGTCGCCTATCTGTTGGTGGCCGGGCGCGTTCTACATGCCCACGAAGGCACGGGCTTCGAACATGAGGTCGCTGAACTCCCTGACCGTCTCGTCGCGAGCCCAGTCGCGTTGCAGCTCGCAGATCATCTGGGGGATCGTGATCAGCTGCGCGCCTTGCTGCTCGATGCGGCGCAGCGCCGTTTCGTGGGCGAGCAGGCTCGTGCCGCCGACGGCGTCGACGACGGGATACACCTCGTAGCCCTCGCGCATGGCATCGAGCGCGGGGAAGGCGAGGCAGACCTCGGTCCACAGCGCGCACATGATGAGCTTCTTTCTGCCGGTGCGCTCGACGGCGGCAACGAACGCGGGGTCTTCCCAGGAGTTCATGGTCGTGCGATCGATCGATTCGACGTCGCTCAGAACCTCGCGCAAAGGCGGAATCGTGTCCTGGTTGCGCGTGGTTGCAACGTTCACCGTGGTGAGGACGACGGGCAGGTCGAAGGTCTTGGCGGTGCGGGCGACGAGCACGATGTTGTTGATGATGTCGCTTGCGCGGGCGGAGCCTACCGAGTGAATTTGGGTGGGCTGGTAATCGATGACGATAAGCGCTGAGTTTTCGGGGGTGAGCAGATGATCGGTCTGCGGGTTACGCGGTTTTGCGGCGGTGCTCATAATGGCGTTCCTTCCAATTGGGAGCCAAAGGATATCTTTTACAAGGATTGTAGTTCGCCCCTGCCGCTTTCGGGCGAAGCGTTGCCTGTGTCGCCGTCTTGTTACCGCGCCGTTAGGATGCGCGGCGGCTTTCTCCCGCAGGCGTGCAGCAAACGGGTGGACCGGCTGGCCGCATCGGGCAGATCGTTGCGGGAAAGCGGGCGATAACCGCAGATACCGATCTGCGGTTGTGTAGATTCTTCGGGCTGTCGAATGGATACTGGCTGCGCGCGCAGGCGGCATACGATATGGAGACGACATCCCGCAAGATCGCCGACGAGCTTGCTTCGATTCAGCCGTGGGACAAAACGCCGGCATAGGGTTTTCGATTGCGTGGTTGCCGTTCGAGCACGGTTACGGCAGAGCGCCGGGGCGGCATGGGAGGATGGGCCGCCCCGGCGATGCGGGGGATACTACCGGTGCATTGCGGGAGATCGAGTGCTGCGAGCTCGGATCTGACCGGTCCTTGCTAGGCCAAAGGCGTGGCGGCGATGTTCTTGCCGGCCACGTAGCCGTAGTACATAGCCATGGAATGGCTGATGCCCGGCATCTTGAACGGGTACTTCACGGCGAAGCGGTCGCCCTGTATGTTGCCTACGGCGTACAGGCCGGGGATGGGCTTGATGTCCTTGTTGTACACGCGGCACTCCTCGTCGGAACGCAGGCCCCCCATGGTGGTGAGGCAGAAGCCGAGGCCAGTGCGCTGAGCGCAGAAGGGGCCGTCCTGTACGGGCCACAGGTACTTCTCGGACTTGCGAAAATCGTCGTCGTAGCCGTTAGCGCACATCTCGTTGTAGCGCTCGATGCTCGCAAGGGCGCTTTCCGCATCCATGCCGGGGATGGATGCGAGCAGCTCTTCGATGGTGTCGGCCTTGAAGACGGTCTCGCCGTCCACGCGCTCCTCCATTTGAGCCAAGGTCCACGGTCCGCGGCCGAGTACGCGCCCCTTCACCGGGTCGAAGGATTGAGGTGCTTGCTCGTCGAGATGCGAGTCGAAGATGAGGAAGCACTTGCCCTGGGGCTGCGATTCCAACGCCACCTCCACATCGGTACAGTCTATCTCTTCGTTCATGAAACGCTCGCCGTTGTAGTTCAGGTGCAGATGGGGCGTGGTCATGCCCACGAGGCTCATGTCCGCCGTGTCGGCGTGGCCACCCATGACGTGGCACATGGGCGCCATGTTCAGGCTGAAGTCGGCACCGGCCCACGCACCCAGGCGGTAGCCGTCGCCCGTATTGGTGAGGTTGCCTTCCGCGTCGTAGTTGGGCCATGGATTGAGGTTGCCCACCTTCACCACGGTCGGGTAGAACTTAGCCATGATCCCCTCGTCGCTTTCGCATCCGCCGGTGGCTAGGATAACGCCGTTGCGACTGGTGATCTTCTTGTACTGGCCGGTCTCGGCGTTGCGGACGTAGACGCCGCGCACGGTGCCGTCCTCGTCGGTGATGAGCTGCTCGGCGAAGTGGCCGTAGAGGGCCTGGCCCCCGGCGTCGATTGCGCGTTGGGCGTTCTCGTTCACCACATGCTCGTGGTCGGTGAAGTAAATGCGCACGGGGTAGAACGCCTTGTTCTCGGTCCAGTCGGCATCGCGATAGCTCATCGACGAAACGGCGTAGGGGTGCTCGAGGCTCTTCTGGAGGTACTGCCCGTTGATGGCGTCGGCTTCCTCGGGGGAGGAAGGGTAGTAGATGTCCGGATCGCCTGCGGCCCACCAGTCGAACACCTCTGATTCGTTCTGCATGAACTTGCGCACGATGCGGTAGTTGGAGTATCCGCCCGAGTTGCCCCATTCCTCCTGGGCGAGCTCGTCGATGTCGAGCTCTGGAAGGCCCAGACGCTCGTTGAGGGACCCGTTGACGTAGCAGTAGTTGTCGGAGCGACACTGCGGCGCAGTGCCCTTTTCCACGGCGATGACGCTGAGTCCCTCCTCTGCGGCGGAGCGGAAGGCGGCAACGCCCGAAACGCCCAGGCCGACGATGACGGCGTCGGCTTCAAGCGTCTCTTCTATCCGGTCTTCGGCGATGGCTTCGGGTGCGTCGGGCCAGGGGTATTCCGAAGTGCCCGATGCCGAAGTGCCGGTGTTCTCTGGTGCAGCTTCGGAGCTGCTCGCGGTGCTTTGGGGCGCGCAGCCTCCGAGGGCGGTCACGGCGCCGCCGAGGCCCAGAAGGGCGGTTCCCGTGAGGAACGCGCGGCGCGATAGCCCGCGGGCCCTGTTTTCTGTTGTAAAGGCTTCCTGCTCTGTTTTCGGTGTCTGCATAGTGCCGATCCCCTTTCTTGAGTTGCGATCAAAGCGGCGTACAGGGTGCCGTGTCATCCCGCCGACTCGTCGGCCGCAGACGATGCTTTCGCGCCAACGGCCGGGGTGCAGCGGGTGCAAGGCGTGGGCGCAGTATGGCTCCTGCGGCGAAAGGGCACTATCGCTCAGGGGGTATGAAAGCGGTGTTCCTTGTCACCCGAAAACGGATGACAAGGAAGAAACACCAGATCAACTAAATGAAAAAAAGAACCGTGCGGTCATTGCCAGAAGAGGTCGATGAGCTGGTCTCGGGAGTGGACGCCGGTCTTCTCGTAGATGCGCCGAATATGGGTTTTCACGGTGTTGCTGGAAATGAACAGCTTTTCGGCGATATAGGGTGCCGACCGCTTCTCGAGAAGCAGCACGAGGATTTCGGTTTCGCGTTCGGACAGGCCGTAGATGGCGGCGAGCTCCCGTTCCCGACGATGGGCCTCGCTGTCTTCGCGCTGGGGGCGCCTGCGCAGCAGCGAGAAGGCGACGACCGTCAGGAAGACGATGCGCAGCGAGATGCTGATGGATTGGGCCAGGGCGTCTTCCAAGTACGGGTACAGGCTCATGACGAGGAGCGCGAAGCCGAGTACGATAACGTTGACGAGGCTGGCGGCCAAGGGGAGGACGGCGCGCGAACACGATTCCCTTGAAAAAGCCGTGAGGAATATGGCACCGATGGCCGCGTCGCAGAACCCGAGCACCGGGTTGAAGCTCGCCGACGGGCCCAATGTGTCCAGGCCGCTCGTCTGCAGGAGCCATGCAACAACGAGGATCGATATGCAGGCCAGCGAGCCGACTTTGCACAGGATGTCGCCTGCGGATGCTGCGGCGGCGGTTCTTCCCCTGGCTGCGATGATGCCGATGGCGAGGAGCAGCGCTCCCGCCAGCAGCGATCCGAGGGTGCTTGCGATGGAGACGCCCTCGCCGGCGTCGCTTCGAATGACAAGGGATTCGCTGTTGGCACCCCACATGCAACCGATCGTGAATACGCAGAGCAGCAAGCATCCGATGTTGATCCAGCTGTGTTGGAAGAATTCTCCGAGATCGTGCTTGGGCGCGGGCGCCGAGGCCTCGCCGAGAGGGGTTTTAACTGGACGTATGGAACCGACGAGAAGGAGCGCCACCATCGCGTACAGGGCGAACCAGACAGCGGTGCCCAGATGGCTCGGAAAGGCCGATACCAGGACCAGCTTCATGAGGGCGGCAAGGAAAAGCCCCGCACCGGCGACGAGCAGGGCCTGGGCGCGCGAAAAGCAGTGGAGTTCCGCCTCGATGCAAACAAGGGCGAAACCGAAGCCGACGCCCAAGAGGATGCCGGCTGCCACGGCGGCTACAGCGACGCCTTCCCCGCACAGGGCGATGGGAACGGCGGCGACGCTGGCAGCGAGGAACCCCGCACAGAAGTTGCGGCGCAGCGCGAAACCGAGTGCGGCTGAAATCGTCAGAAGGACAGACGTTGCGAGCGCCGAGGCCAGGGCGGAGCGAAACACCGTCCAGAACGTACTTGCGAGCTGGGAGGTAGAGGCGACGAGCCGGCTGAGGTCCGCGAAGATGAGCAAGAGGAGGAATAGGGACGCTACTGCAAGAACCGTCATGCCGCCGCGCACTGCGGGCAGACCTTGCCCTTTGCGGATGTTCACGAACCCAAAGCCTCCCTCTTTGATCCGAAAGTGCCTCATTATATCACAGGGCAGTGCGGAGCCGGGAGCTTCCGCCTCCGCACTGCCCTGTGATCGCTTCCGTCGCGGTTTGGCTGCCACGATCTGGGGGGAAGCCAGGTGAAAGCCGAAGCCCGAGCGGGTTTCGCGAGAGCAATACCTTGGGCGGCCGATCTCAGTTTGGCGTTTCGGAACCCTCGCTGCTCGCTTCGCCGAGGCGCCTGCCCTGTTCGAGCTCCTCGAACTTCGCCTTCATGGTGGGGTTGTTGCGCGTAAGCTTCTTGATGGTGAGGTTTTCGGCTTTGTCGTTCGCGAGGCGCAGGTTCCTGTCGGAGGACAGAAGCGCGTCCTTCGTTTTCTGCAGGTGGTCGATCGTCTTGTCGATCTCGTCGATCGCGGTTTGGAACTTGCGGCTTGCCAGCTCGTAGTTGCGCGCAAATCCCGTTTTGAAATCGTTCATCTGCTCTTCGAAGTTGGTGATGTCGATGTTCTGGCTGCGCAGCGTCTGCAGCTGCGCCTTGTACTCGAGCGAGTTCATGCCCGCATCGCGCAGGAGCGTGATCATGGGGATGAAGAACTGGGGCCGGATGACGTACATCTTCGGATAGCGGTAGCTCACATCGACGATGCCGGTGTTGTACAATTCGCTTTCGGGTTCGAGCAGCGAAACGAGGATGGCGTATTCGCATCCCTTGGTCGTGCGGTCCTTGTCGAGCTTCTTGAGGAAATCCTCGTTCTTGTGCTTGGTGACGGTCTCGTCGTTCTCGTTCTTCATCTCGAACATGATGGAGACGATCTCGTTGCCGTTCTCGTCACACTCGCGGAAGATGTAATCGCCCTTGCTGCCCGAGCTGGCATCGTTGTCCTTCTCGAACTGAGCTGCCCTGAAAGCGGTTGCGCGCAGCTTGTTGAATTCGGTCTCGCAGTGCTGTTCGAGGGTTTCGCCGACCATCTTGGTGGAGAGCTTCGCCTTCATGTCGCGCAAACGCTCGATCTCCTGATCCTTGAAGCGGATGATCTCCTGTTTCGATTGCAGTTCGCTGTGCATCTTCTCTTTGTACGACGCCTCGATCTGCGCCTTCTCGCTTTCCTTGAGCTTCACCTCGTTGGCGAGCGCATCGCGTTCCCGTTCGGCTTTCGAGACGGCCTCCTGGACGGCGAGCTGCTTCTGCGTCTCGAACGCGGCAACCTGCGCCTGCAGCGCATCGCGTTCTTTTTCGACGCCCGCAAGCGCTTCCTGTACCGCGAGCTGCTTTTGGGTTTCGAATGCATCGAGCGCTGCCTGCAAGGCGTCGCGCTCCTTCTCGAGCTTGGCGGCGGTCTCTTGTACGGCGAGCGTCTTCTCGTTGCCGAAAGCCTGTATCTGCGATTTCAGGCTTTCGATCTCGGAATCCTTTTGGCTGAGGGCCTCCTGCACCTGCAGATTCAGCTTGGATATCTCGGCATCCTTCTGCCCGAGCTCCCTCTGGTTTTGGGCGGCGAGCTTTTCTTGGGCAAGCTGCACCGCCTGATCCTTCTCGCGTTGCATCGCCTGCTCGCGCTCGCGGATGGCCTCGTCGAACTCGTGGTTGCGCACCTGCTGCACGATCGCGGCGTAGCCGGATTCGTCGACGGTGAAAACCTGTCCGCAATGCGGGCACCTGATCTCGTTCATGCAAGGCCTTCTTTCGCTCTGCTCGGGTAGCTCGTGTTGGTTGGTATTGTAAACGAGGTTGTACGGGTGCGTGTACCGAATTGGGGGCAGGTACCGCTTCTTGCGGGCGGTGTGACGGCGTTTTTCGAGCGAAGCCCCATGCCTCCTTCGCGGTATAGGTGTCCTTATATTGGTACATGTGCTGTGTCGATGTGCGGTATCGTGCGGTGCATAGAAACAAAACGACGAACGGCGGGCGCTATGGAAAAGGAATACGGAAAGCTGGTTGAGGAGCTGCGTCGGGAACGGGCGCTTCTGGTTCGGTTCGAGGAGCTCGAGCGCAAGCGAGAAGCCGAGGCGATGGCGAGCATCGAGGGCAAGGCGAACGCGGTTATCGAGCTGCTGGTTGCCTATCGGCGTCCTGCTTGAGGCGGATAGGGCGGTTCGACTGCGGCGTTTGCGAATCGTGCCGATCAGCTAGGTTTCGCTTCGAGGCGGGCGGTGTACAGGGGCTTGTAGGTTGCGCCGTCCCGTGCAAGCGTGCTCTTGAAAAGCGTGACCGCAGAGGCCTCGTCGTTTAAGGGAAAGGCGAGGGGCGGAAGATCGGTTCGGGGGATACGTACGCGGCGTGCGAGGGTGATGTGGGGCTTGAACGGCTTGCCGTCGTAAGCGACTCCTCGGGCGCCGAGCTCCTCGCGCACGGTTTCGGCGAGGCGCATGAGATCGGGCGTTGCGGCGATGCCGAGCCAAAGCGTCGCGTCGCTTGCACGACCGAATTTCCCGAGGCCGTCGCTTCGCAGGGGGATGGCTGCGGCATTTGTGCAAGCTGCTTCGATGGCGGATGCGATGCCTGCTTCGGTCGCTTCGCCGAGAAAGGCAAGGGTGAGATGGTAGGTTTCTGCTGCAAGAAAGCGCCCTTCGACAGCATACTTCAGCTGCCGCGAGAGCGCAGCGATATCCGAGGCGAATGCCTGCGGAAGCTCGAGTGCGACGAATACTCTCACGGCGGCCCCTTAGATGACGATCCCGTTTGTGTGGTCGATCTCGTGCTGGATGATCTGCGCGGTCCAGCCCGTGTACGTTTTCGTTCTCTCGTGAAAATCGGCGTCCTCATAGCACACCTTGATGGTGCGGTAGCGCGTGCTGGGGCGGCGTCCGATAAGCGAGAGGCATCCCTCTTCGGCGTCGTAAGCGCCTGCGCTGCTGACGATTTCGGGATTGTACATGATGCGATGGGTTCCCTCGTCATCGAAGACGATGATGCGCTTGGGCACGCCGATCATGTTCGCGGCCATGCCCACGCACTCGTGAGCATGCGCGGCAAGCGTGTCGAGCAGGTCCTGGGCCGTTTGAGCGTCTGCGGTGGTCGCAGGTTCCGACGGACGGGCGAGGAATATCTCGTTGGTCATGATGGGCTTGATCATGGGTGCTCCGGTTCTTGCAGGACGAACAGTGTACATGCCTCAGTGTAACCGAGCTTTCTCGTCCGTGTGCCTTCTTGCGAACGCCGATAGTGCGATTGCTGTTAGAATCTCCATTTGACTTCGAGTGCACTCCAGGTTCTACAATCGTAGAAAAGCAAACGAACAGGAGGCATCAATGAGTAAAAAAGCACTGGTGGCGTACTTCTCGTGCAGCGGTGCGACGAAAGGCGTCGCAGAATCGCTGGCGGAGGTGGTGGGAGCCGATCTTTTCGAGATCGAGCCCGAAGAGCCCTACACCGACGCCGATCTCGATTGGACGAACAAGCAAAGTCGCAGCACGGTGGAGATGAACGATCCCTCGTCGAGGCCTGCGATCAAGAGCGCCGTTGCCGACATGAGCAGCTACGAGGTTGTGTTCGTCGGCTTTCCCATCTGGTGGTACGTGGCACCGACCATCATCAACGCGTTCCTCGAATCATACGACTTTGCTGGCAAGACGATCGTACCGTTCTGTACGTCGGGCGGAAGCGGCGTCGGCCGCACCGGCGAGGTGCTCCAAGCGCTTTGCCCCGATTCCGTTTCGTGGCGTCCGGCCAAGCTGTTGAACGGCGCATCGCCGACGAGCCTGCGGGCATGGGTCGGGAGCCTGGATTTGTAGGGACTCCGGGCACACGGGCACGGGTGCGTTGCCAGGTTGCGCCGCCGGGGCTCTTGCGCAGCGTTGACGCCGTCCGTTTTCGATGCGAGTTCGAGAGTTCTTGCGACGGCTTGCCGGTTCGCCGCCAAAATTCATGTGCGGACGGTTGCCGATGCCCTAAATCTTTTTCGGTCTCGTCGTAAGCAGACGCACGAACGTGCCGAGCCCGTCGGGCAGGGGTTTGTAGCGTTTGCCGTGGAGCCACGTGTCTTGTGCATGCACGCCTTCGAGACTCGCCGGTTCGATGTCGAGCAGGTTTACAGCGCAGGTGAAAAAGCTCGCCTCGTAGCCTTCGCGCAGAAGGCCCTTCTTCTCGCCGAGCATCTCTCCGCCGTTCGCGGTGTAGGTTTTGAGCGCCTCGTAGGCCGAGAGCGACTGGTCCTCGACGTAGAACTCGCGCATGCCGCGCATCTGGAGGAACGGGTCGACCGATTGCACGGGCGCGTCGGTCGATCCGCAAAGCGGCACGCCCGCTTCGGCCAGGCGCGCAAGGGGAATCTGGCTCGCTATCTGGCTTTCGCTCAGGTAGCGTTCGTAGCCGTGCAGGTAGCGTTTGTCGATCCAGGCGTAGCCCGGCTGCACCGTGACGAAGGGCTTCAGCTCGCAGACGCGCTTGACGGCATCTTCTGAGGGGAACTCGCAGTGATCGATGCGGTGTCGCCCGGGTATGCGCTCGAAGATGCCCACCAGCTGGTCGATGGCCGCATCTCCTATGGCGTGTGCCGAAACCGTGTACCCGCGGTTCGCGAAGCCCTCGACGGTGCGGGCGAGCTCGTCGGTGTCGAAGTAGAGCGAGCCTGTGGAGCCATCGGCGTAGGGCTCCGAAAACGCCGCCGTGCGCGATCCCACCGACCCGTCGAGCTCCCACTTCATGCAGCCGCCCACGCGGTTCGCTCCCATGCGGGGGAGCACTTTCTGGAGCTTCGTCTGGTCCATGTACTGGGGGAACAGGCGGACGTCAAGCGGGAAGCGCTGCGCGAGGAGCGCGGTGAGCTCGGCCATGCGGTCGCGTTCGCTGTCGTCGGTTCCCTCGAGGGCGCACACGGTACCGATGCCGTAGGCGGCGCACTGGTTGCAGAAGTGCGCGATACCGTGCGCGAGCGCAGCAGGCGTGATGCTCGAGGCCAGGTGGTCGGTGAACTTCCCGAGGTTCGCATCGTGGGCGGGGCCGGAAAGTATGCCGTCGGGTGCGACGTCCTCAAGCCCGAGCGCGTCGAGGAGGGCCGATGAGCACGCTCCCGAATGGCCGTCGATGTTGATGATCCAGACGGGCGCGCCGCCCGCCCACTCGTCGAGCTCATGGCGGTTGGGCAGGCGCCCCTCGTCCACGGCGGCGGATACGTAGTTGCTGAAGATGAGGAGCGACCCGGGCTTCGATTCCGCCGCGTATGAGCGAATCTTTTGCTCGAGGCCCGCAAGGTTGTGCGGTTCCACGCCGCCGTGCACGATATCGCAGATCTGCTCTCCCATGCTTGCGAGCGCAATGCTCTCGAGCATGTGCAGGTGCGCATCGATGAGCGCGGGGAACACGTGCGCGCCCGCGAGGTCGACCGTTTTCGCGTTCGAGCCGTCGGCCGGCTCGTCGAACCCCGTGATCACGCCGTCTTCGACCGTCATCGTGGCGTGCGTGTCGGTCTCGCTTTCCATGGTGTGGAAGGTTGCGTTGGTGAAAACGGTCTTCATGGCGGCTCCTAAATGCCGACTGCGCTGCCGATGGCCATGAATAGGAACGCCAGCAGCACGACCACCTGCATGGGGGTGCTGGCCAGGGCGTCCGACAGGAGCAGCCTGCCGTTTTGGCGGCGGCAGCGACGAAACGCCGGCACTACGAGAAACGCCATCATGATGGCGATGAGGCCGCCGGCAGTGCGCATGATGTCGAGGAACCCGCCGAGGTTCAAGAGCACGAGGATGAGCGAGGGCAGCGTGGCGATGAGCCAGCACACCCGCCGATTCCACTTCGTCTGCTCTTCGATGATGTCGGACAGCGCGAGCGAGATCGACCAGTACGTGGTGAGCATCGCGAGCACGGTGAACGCCGATCCGAGCACCTGGGCCCAGAGCCCTATGCCCTCCGACCAGCCGATCATCGCGAGCTCGGTGATGCGCGCGGAGCTTGCGAGCGAGCAGGTGACGATGACGACGATGA
Source organism: Raoultibacter timonensis (assembly GCF_022845715.1). Lineage (NCBI taxonomy): Bacteria > Bacillati > Actinomycetota > Coriobacteriia > Eggerthellales > Eggerthellaceae > Raoultibacter > Raoultibacter timonensis. Next base: position 2,847,332 of record NZ_AP025564.1, on the reverse strand, counting down.
ACATGAGGTTGAGCCCGAGCCCGATAAGGATTGCCTTGCGCACTTTGGCGGGATCGCGATCGAGCCCCTCGACGGCTTGCGGCACGCTGAAGAACGCGACGAACGAGAACATGGCCATGCCAAAGAAGGCGAGGATCTCGTTGGGTTGGCCCACGGTACCGAAGGGAAGCGGGTTATGCCAGTTGAAGAGCGAGGCAACGCCGAGTATCGCCACGATGACGATGATGATGCTGACCGATATGGCCTCGCTCACGCCGAGCACTTTGAGCCCGAAGAACACCACGGCTGCAGCGATCACGTAGAACAAGAGCTGGGCTGCCAAAGGCGGAAGCCCTGCCGCTTGGAATATCTCGGCACCGCCGGCGATGTAGGCGGCGAGGTTCGTGATGAGCACGAGCGTGGTGAGGACGAACAGCGCGATAACGAATACGTTGCCGCGCTTGCCGCGGAAGAGGTACGTGCGGAATACCGAGATGACCTGCGTTCCCTTGCCGCTTCCGATGGTGATTTCGGCAAGCATCATATGCATGCAGTAGCTGAAGAAGAACGCCGCCAGCATGATGGCAAGGCCGGGGACGAGCCCGGCGCGATCAACGAGGTAGGGAAGCGTCATGACGCCGCTGCCCACGCCGTACCCGGTGATAATGCAGGCCGCCTGCCAGACCGTGAGTTTTTTCTCCATGGGTGGAAATCCGTTCCTTGTCTATCGAATGCCAAATGCAACACTGCATTGTACACCGCGTACGGGCGCTTCGGAATGGCGGGTTGCTTGATCGAGGTGCGCGGGACTCAGCCGCGCTTTGAGCCCTGACGGCTGATGCCGCCTTTGTGGCCCGATGCTTTGTTCGGTCCCATGCCGGCGCAGGGACGGCTGGTCGCCCGCGGAGTTGCCAGGCGCGCTTCCTTTGCGGCGAGCGCACGCGCCCATCGCTCTTTGTCGGTATTGTTCGGGGCTTTTGCCATGGTGCGGCTGTCTGCGTGGAGCTAGACCAGCTTGCCCTTGCAGTGGTCGATCATATGCTGGATGATCTGAGCCGTCCATCCCGTGAAATCCTTCTTGCGGGCCACGAGCGCGCCGTCGACGAGCTCGTCGTAGGCGACCTTGATGCGGTCGTAGCGCGTCACCTTGGATTCGTCTTCGAGCGAGAGGCAGCCCTCGACGGCCTTGAACGCGCCGAGCGCCTGCTTGAGTACAGGATTGTACATGACGTGCGGCTGGTCGTTGTCGTCGAGATACACCACGACGCGCTTGGCGACGCCGATCTGGTTGGCGGCCAGGCATGCGGCGCCCTCGAGCGACGCGATGGTGTCGAGCAGGTCCTGTGCCACGGCTTCGTCTTCGGCCGTAGCCGCCTCGCAGGGCTGCGAGAGGATCGCTTCGTCTTGTACCAGTTCCTTGATCATGGTGCTCCTGTCGTGGTTGGGCGGTGCGCGCGCCTTCGCATGGCGAAGGCGCGTTGGTTGCTTGGTGAATTTTAGCATGAAGGCGGATGCTTGTTGATCGGTTTGGGCCGATGGCAAAAGATCGCGTGCGCCCGCGAGCCGGTAGCAGCGCTTATTCGAAGTCGAGCAGCTCCCGGATGTCCATATCGAACACGTCTGCGAGGGCGAGCAACGTGAACAGGCGTGGGTTCATGGGGGTGCCCGGTTTGGATTCGCCCTTTTCGAACTTCTGGTACGTGTAGGCCGATATGCCTGCGGCGTGGGCAACGCCCTCCTGGCTCATTCCGCACTCATCGCGAAGCATGCGAAGGCGTTGTGCGAGCTTTGCCGAGTAGGTCTCGGGAGGAATCTGTCGCTTACGGGTATCCATGCACTCATAATTCCTTAAATTCCCTCTAGACACTACCATACATGTATGGGAATATATTTATGGAATGAAAGGGCGGGAAATATGCGGGCGGGGATTGGGGTTCTCAGCCGATCCCGCTAGAGGCGGGGCTTGCGAAAACAGTCAGGCGTTTCGCAAGTGGTTTTGGTTTTCCTGGACAACTGAAGAAGGCAATTCGAAGGCCGTGCAGCAAGGGCGAATCCCTCCTGCGGCCTTGTTACACCTGCTCGAAATCGAAAGGGGATTCGATGGGGACAATTCGGGGAAAGGCACGTTGGGCGGCGGGAGCTCTCATGACGATATGCGCGGTTCTGGCATGCGCGGGCTGCGCTCCGCAGGCGGCAGACTCCGCCAAAGCGGAAAACTCGCATGAAAGCCCGATTGCATCAGTCGATTTTACCTGGTCACCCGATTCCGATTGCTCGATGTGCCATGCGGACGAAGCGAAGTCGCTGCAGGATTCAACGTTTCCGGCTGCTGTTCACGAACGGGAAGCCGTCGAGTGCGCAACCTGCCACGGCGATGAGTCCAAGCTGTCCGCGGCGCACGAGGGAGCCCTTCCCGATTCCGAAATGCCGACACGGCTGAAAAGCACTGCGGTAGCCGAACAGGTATGCCTTGACTGCCATGATGATGCCGCTGCCCTCGCGCAAGCAACTGCGGGCAGCACGGCTCTCGTCGATTCCGAGGGAACGGCGGCCAACCCCCATGCGCTTCCCGATTCCGAAGACCACGAGGGTATCTCTTGTTCCGATTGCCACAAAATGCACACGTCCGACCCCGTGGACAAGACGGCTATGAACGCTTGCCTCAGCTGCCATCACGAAGGCGTATTCGAATGCTACACCTGCCACGAATAGCGTAGGCAGCAGGCGTTCTTGATGGGTATTGGCGGTATGAGACCGCTTGCCGTAGAGGAAAGGGGAACAGATGGAACATGCGGTATCGAGGAGGAGCTTCCTCAAAGGCGTCGGCCTTGCGGGAGGCGCCGTGGGAGCGGGGATGCTCCTCAACGGATGCGCTTCGGGTGAGAGCGATGCGGGCGAGGCAGCCCCTTGGTGGGCTCCCGAATCGTGGGATATCGAGACCGACGTTATCGTGGTCGGTACCGGCGATGCGGGCTCGCCGGCTGCCATCCGCGCGGTCGATGCGGGTGCCGAGGTTATCATGATCGACAAAGGCGAGTTCTTCGGCGGCTGCTCGGTGCTCGGCGGCGGCAACTGCCAGCTTGCGTGCACGAGCGTTCAGAAGCGCTTCGACATCGAAGACAAGCCGGAGTGGGCCTTCGAAGACCAGATGGAATTCGGTCTGTACCGCTCCAATCCGGAGGTTCTGCAGGCGTGGATCGACACTTCCGACGAGTACGCTACGTGGGTGGAGGACGTATGCGGCGGCGAGTGGGTCGACGTGACCAAGCAGGAACCCGCCCGTGTACCGCGCTCGCATCAGATTGCCGAGCACAACGGCCAGCCCAAGGGTTCGGGCGTCGTGTTCTCGATGCTGTTCCACGAGCAGCTCGAAGCCCGCGGCGTGCAGATTCTGCTCGAACACAAGATGACGAAGATATACCGCGAACCCGGTGGCCCTGTGCTCGGTCTCGAGGTCGAAACGCCCGACGGCACCATCGCCATGAAGGCCCGCAAGGGCGTTGTGATCGCGACGGGCGGATTCAAGGGCAACCCGCGGATGATCCGGGCCCAGCACGCCGCGTTCGACGAGACGCTGATCTGGACCGGTTGGCCCGACGTCCTGCCGACCGGCGACGGGCATCTGTGCGTGACGGATATCGGCGGCGGTTGCGTCGACATGTCGTTCATCATGGAATTCAGCGGCAGGCTCGGCAGCCGCCAGTACGTGCGGTGGGACCGCCCGCATTTCGACAATCCCTCGACGAAGACGGGACTTCCTTCGGGTAAGCTCGACCACATGGTGTTCGTGCAGAACCAGGGTACCCGCTACCTCAACGAGGCCGGGTGGGAGGCTGGGCACACGCTTCCGTGGCTTCCCCACATGGTTGCTTTCCTCCAGATCGAGGGCAGGCCGCGCATGGAGTGGTTCGTGACCGACCAGGCAGGCGCTGTAGATGCCGGCTGGGATAAGTACGAGGATGCGTTCTTGAATCCTGATTCCGAGAAGACGCCGTGCTGCGAACCGGGTTGGGTCGCGAAGGCGGATACCATCGCCGAACTCGCAGAGCAGATGGGCGTGCCGGCCGACAACCTCGAAGCGACTATCGCGCAGTACAACGAGTATGCCGCAGCGGGCGAAGATCCCGATTTCGGCAGACCCGGGCCCCTCTATCCGGTTGCCGAGCCGCCGTTCTGGGCTGCGCGCTGGTGCCGTATGCCGCACGACCAGTGCACGGGCATCCGCGTGAACCAGAACATGCAGGTTGTTGATCAGTCGTTTCAGTGGCAGCCCGAAGGTTGTGACAGCGTTCCCATCAGCGAAGAGCCGATTATCCCGCACCTGTACGCCGCAGGCGAGTGCACGGGCGGCACAGGCGGTGCCGTACGCGGAAGCGGCAAGCGCGGCTGGTATCAGGTGCACGGCTACATTGCAGGCAATCTCGCCGCACAGGAGGATCCGATCGCATAGCAGGCGTTTTGGTTGGGCTGGCTAGGGGCGAGCTCCTGCGAGTCAAGGATAGTGTTTTGGCGGGAAGGGGCTCGACGCTCCTTCCCGCCTCTGCGTGAAAGGACGTTGCGATGGACGAAGCGGGAACGGCGCTTGACGGCGTGACAGGCGAGACTGATGGCTCTTTGGCGGTTGTAACGCATGCTCCCGAGCTTGTGTTGAGCAGGCGCAGGCTCGCCCGATGGTCGGGCGGAGCCGATCTGACTTTGATCGCGAGGGTAAGTTGCTTGGATTTCTGCGATCTCAGGGGCACCAAGGTGCTTATGAGGAGCAGCTCGGGCGAAGCATGGGAAGAGGAGATCGTAGCCTTCAACGGAGCCGAGAACGAGACGCGCGAGATTGCGGTTTTCGTAGGTCCTGATGTAGGGGCTTATTCGTGGACGGCGACGTATCGGGATGCGGGAGACGATGGCCGACTGGCCCACTCCGAAGTTACGAGCACGGTTTCGTTCGAATACCGTCCGCATGCGGTGAGCTTGGCGACGTGGGGCGCGTCGCTGCCGGCCGTTGTGGGACAGACCGTTATTGTGCGGATTGGTGCGAAGTGCGCTGACGGATGTTGTTTGGGCGGCGCGGGGTTTCGTGTGTGCGACGATGGTGGGCGAGAGGTTGCTGCTGGTGTTCTTAGCGAGGCGCCCCGGGAGGGTACCGATGGACTCTACGGAGCCGAGGCGTCCTTTGCGGCACCCGAAGAGCTGGGAGTTCATCGCTACACGGTGGTGCTCGACGCTTTTGACGGCCACGACGAGGCGCGATCGACGTTTGCATTTCTGGTGATCGAGGAGCCGTCCTGCAAGATCGAGGTAATCGTGACCGACGAGGACGCCGGCAACCCCATCGCCTCTGCACGGGTTTCGCTCCATCCTTTTGTCGAGACAACCGGAAGCGATGGGCGCGCGGTGCTTCCCGCCGATATCGGCAAAGGGGTTCTGCGCGTTGTCGCCGAAGACTACGAGGACGAGCTGCTTTCGCTTGTGGTGGCGGGGGATACGGAGTTGCATGTTGCACTCAAGAGGAAGCCCGAGGACGTGGGGGATTTCTAGTTCGTAAGGTACTTTACCTTTCGGTATTGTCTAAGTGATAAAACGATCACCGCCTGAGCCTTCTTGCCGATAGCATATCTGCTGCACAATCGCGTTTTGCGATAGAATGGCATCGGCCCGTGATCTTTTCATTTGGAAGCACAAGGCGATACCGAGAGGCGCAGATCCATGAATATTGTTCCAACCGAATTCGCTCCAGAACCGCCAAAAGGCTCGTCATTCATTATCGACAGGTGCCCTTTTCGCTATGGCGAGCGTATCGATATGGCTGTTTTGAACTTAGCCGAAGATAAGATAATCAATTGGCCCATGGTGTACATATTGGCCAACGAGGACACTGCTTATGTTGGACAAACGACGAGTGTTGCCAATCGTGTAAATCAGCATGGCGCAAACGAGGAAAAGAAAGACTTTGCCAGCGTCAATATCATTTTCAACGAAGAGTTCAATGTTTCTGCGGTAACCGATTACGAGCATCGTCTCATCGGCCTTATGCATGCTGACGGTAGATATAGACTAACGAACAAGAACGATGGCATGACGGACACGAATTACTTTTCGAAAGCTCAGTATGCCGATATGTTCGAAGATCTTTGGGAAGAGCTCAGGCGCTTGGAGCTTGCCGAGCATACGATTGACGAAATCGAAGAATCCGAAGTGTTCAAGTACTCACCTTATAAAGGATTGACCCCCGATCAAAGGGTTGCACTCGATAAGATTCTTGAAGCCATCGATGGTGGTCTTGATGAGGCGAAGCCCATCGTTGTTGAAGGAATGCCCGGAACCGGGAAAACGATCCTTGCGATCTATTTGCTGAAGGCCCTGAAAGACAACCCTAAGTATGCTGGAATGAACGTTCGGATTGTCGAACCAGTTACATCGCTTCGGAACACTCTCAGGAAAACGCTCGCCAACGTAAGCGGTATGAACGCCGACGACATAATCGGCCCTGCCGATCTCATTAAGCCTGACTGCCGATATGCGGGAAGGGGTACGAAAAGTTTCGACATCGTTCTTATCGACGAGGCCCATCGGCTAAAGCGAAGGGTGAATCTTGGCACGCAGTTTGGGAATTTCGACAAAGTAAACGAGGAGCTTGGTCTGCCTAAGGGGGCAAACCAAATCGAATGGATACTCGACCAGGTGAAGCTACCCGTTTTCTTTTACGATCCCTTGCAGACGGTAGGTCCTTCGTGCGTTGGGAGAGAGGTGGTCCGGTCTTCTCTCGGCGATGCCGTTTTAAATCCGATACGGCTTGATAGTCAAATGCGAGTTAAGGGCGGGAAGGAATATCTTGACTACATTGCTTCGATTCTCGCCGATGCTGATCCCGAACCCCAAACGTTTGAGGGGTACGATGTGGTGATGCACGAGAGGTTCGAGGATTTCGTTGCAAGCTTTGAGGAGACGTATAAAAAGCATACCTTGAGCAGGATGATCGCTGGATATGCCTGGAAGTGGGTGTCCAAAAACGACGCTGAAGAATACGATATCGAAATCGATGGCGTACGGAAACGATGGAATTGCACCTACGACAACTGGGTTGGAAAAGGCGTAGACGATCCCGCCGTTGCTCGCGAGGTCGGGTGCATCCACTCAACTCAGGGATATGACTTGAGCTATGCGTACGTCATCATTGGCAACGACATTAAGCTGAATCCGTCAACCGGAAAACTGGAAGCGAATAAAGACAGCTATTTCGATAGGAACGGCTACGCGACGGCTTCGCCCGAAGAGCTAACTCAGTATATTAAGAATATCTACTACGTTCTGCTGACGAGAGGGATTTACGGGACGCATATCTATGTGTGCGATGAGGGGTTAAGGGAGTGTTTTGGGCGATACTTCAAAGCGATCGATTAGGTGCTGGGCATATAGATCAATAGTCGTATTCTCGTTCGACGGAGCTTGCTTACCGTTTTGGGTGCTTTATGATTGCGATCGACATGCTGATAAGGGTCTAGACTGCTTTACATGTACGTCCTTATCGTTAAACGTGCGCTCTCTGTATCGAAGTACAACGAATGACATCGTGTCTTCGACTCGACGTGAACAGGATAGGCGGTTGTTTTATGAATATTGGTTGTGCGATTGACCCTTACGATAGGGAATCAAGCTTGTATCCCATGGCGTACCTTGACGTGTTGGGGGACTACTCAAAGAATAAGGGATCAAGCCCATGCGGATGAAACGCTTTATACCCTTCATAACCTTTACGCCCTTGAGACTTCAGTGGCGAGGGAAACATTCAAGGAGAAAGTGAAAATTTGTTTTCGTATTTTTTCCGATAATCTTGTTGTCGCATTGCCTCTTTCAGGTGATGTTGAGAAGCAGCATTGGGAGATTATTTTGTTTATGAGAACCGTCTCCAATATTCAGTCTTCATGTGTTGGAGGCATCGTTGGTTGGCTACTGCGGGGCGGGATGACGATCGGTCCTGCCTATATGGATGAAGTGATGGTGTGGGGTGAGGCTCTTGTTGAAGCACATCATTTAGAGGATCGATTGGCGGTCTTTCCCCGAATAGTGCTTGCCGAGAATACGGCATGCAGCTTGTTGAAGGACGAGGAGCTATCCGCTTTTGTAAACCAGGATTTTGATGGATTGTATTACCTTAACTATCTTTCTAATTGGTCGTACTGCGGAGAGATACTTGCGGCGGGCTTTGAGAGGATGAAGCAAGAGGCTTTGCCGAACGCTCGTCCTGATGTAGTACAGAAGTTAAGGTGGCATATGAATTATGCGAATCGGGAGCTGGAGAGAAAGGGTGAAAACGCGCGCCTCTCCCTTTAGCAGGAGCTCATCGAGCTTGTCCTATCAAGAACAGAATGACGGACCTTCAATGATCGACGGCATGAAGCCTCCATGGGGGTAAGGAGAGGTTCGACTACTTCCCCGGGTTGCTTACCTGTTCGATATACTTCAATATTTGAAAGATTGTTTTGCGTCTACAGAAGTCGAGCAGCTAAGTGGCAATAAGGTCACTAGTATCGGCTATCATTTTTCTTGAGCTCAACGAGGGCGTCGTAGGGCTATCTGTAAAGTTCTTCTCTTTTCAAGCTTTTGACGTAGCGTTCGATCTCTTGTCGTGCTCTTATTGGCGGAGATCCGCCTCTTTTCCGATTCTTCGACTTCGCGCATGAAGGCATCGGCTACGCTGGGAAACACGGTAAAGCACAACGCGGCCACTTGCTTGCAGATGGCGTGACGATCTTTTGCGAAAGGGCAATCGCAGTGGGCGCTCCTGGGATGTTCCGTATCAATGACGGTATGGTACGGATCGGCCGCTGGTCCATTGATAGAGCTTTTGTACATGCCTTCCGCTGCCTGCTCGAACGATGCAATTTTCCTTACTTGAAGTAGTCGTATCCTCGCCACAAAGAGGAGTTGCTTGCGAGAGACCAAAGGCGCATGGGGACCCCTCTTTCGTCTGTCGTCGTTCGCCGGCTAGCTTCGGGTTTACTCGTGCTAGAGGTTCTTCGTGTATCTGCACGCGGGATATGCGCTGCACCCTAGAAAGACACCATGCTTACCTTTCCGCTCAACCAACTTGCCTCCACAATAGGGGCAGATCTGTCCTGCTTGGATGCCCTTCACCGTCTCGATGTGCTCGATGGCTTTCTCTTCGGTCTTGCACATGCTTTCGATAGCGTTCGCGAGGCTTTCCAGCTGAGCTTGATTGAAAACAGGAGTTCGATTATCGAGCGCTCGGTTCACGTCTCGTACCAAATGGTGTCTCCGAAGAATCTTGCAGCTCTCTGTGTCGGGCGGAACGGCTTTGAGCTCGCAGCGCTCGGAGAAGACGATGAACGACAAGAATGCGCTTTCGGGAACGCCGAGGTGGTTTGCCAATGCGCGGATATGCGATCGGTTTTGCATGATGGGGTTGTAGAAGCGGTTTTTCTGGCCGCCTTTCAGGGATTGGGTCCACTGCTGCTGTTCAGCCGAACCGAATATCCAGCCCGAATAGTTCTTGCTTTCGAAGACGAGGATGCCCTTTTCATGCAGCTGTACTACGTCGATTTCGGTGGTGCGTCCACGCGTGGGCACGTAGATGTTCGTGAACGTTTTGAAGCTGCCGGGGATACTGCCGTGGGCAAGGGCGTAGTCGGTTAGGAACTCGCCGTAGTGACCCGAGCCATCAAATACGTGCTCGAGCTTCTTGAATAGACCGGGTTCTTCTCCCTTAATCCTGTTCAGCAGTCCCATGCGGCAACCTCGCGCATCATCGGCTTTGGTAGACAAGTCCATGCTATCACCGCTTGGGTCATACTTGGCTCATCTATTTTGGGGGCTTCGGGGTATTGGGCGTCGGTATGTTCTTTGTGGGCGACCTCGTCGGCGTTCGGCGGTGGTATTCGAGCGCGAGGCAGAAAAGCTATCGCATGCCATGGCGCGGGGTGGTAACGGTGGTGGTATCGCCTGCGGGATTCAGTAAAACCATTGCCGTCTCGGCATGGCCTGCAGCCTTGGACAATACGACGGCCGTCTGGCTGCATGCAGTTGAAGTCGACTCGAAGGGGGCTAAACCATGGCGTAGATCATGTCCCAAGTAATAACTTTCCTGATCGCGCCGCACGCTTTTCTGTAATCACCGGCAGCAACGGCTGCCTCGTAAGCATGTTTTACGGTAGATTCATCGATTCCGACAGCTTCGGCTATCCAGAGAAGCGAGGCGGCGTTCATGAGCCCGTTGTAACATCGCCTAGCGCTTTTGTTGGGTATCTGCCTTGAGTACGAGCCGTAGCCTTTGGTTTCATTGGATTTGAACCACTCGACCATATGCTCTCGTTCGGTGTTTCCGGTTTTATCCGGGGAATCATGTACTTCGTCGATGTACTTGTCGGAATAAGGATAGTGGTCCGCTTTCGTCGAGAGAATGCTCGAGAACGTCTTGCACCTGATATCGGTCATGTTGCCATCCTTATCAATCTTTCCTTATAAGTGTACGCTTCTCGCACGGTTTTCCTGCGCGTCCTAGTTTTATCGCATGCTCGAAGTCTGATTCGGCGATTTTTGTTCGACAACCGATATCTAAACGAGTTTGGTTTGCTCGGTATGTTCGATTATTGCATGATGAATACCCAAACCGAAAGCGTAAGCTTATTGACGGCTATTTTCTAGAGTGGTGTAGCATGCCCTCAGATACGAGATCGATGAGCTCTTGCTTCGTGTGTATCTCCAACTTTTGATAGATCTTTTTTATGTGCGTCTGCACCGTTCCTGTCGATAGATATGCCATGTCAGCAATCTTTTTAGCACTGTTTCCCTGCGACACGAATAGCATGATCTCTGTTTCGCGATCGGTGAGCCCATAGTCTTTTCCTAATTGTTGAACCGTTCTCTTTCGGACATCATCTTCGAACTCGTATCCTGGTTTTCCATCTGCATCAAAGGCTTTGTTCCGAAGGAAGATGAGCGATGCGATCACGATGAGAAGACTTCCGATGATCGAAAACAACCCTGCGTTTTCATCGAAGGTTGCTTGGGTCACGCTTACGAACGAAGGAACGGCAAAATAGCTGAGAAGCCATGCTATTACTTCAGGAATGAGAAAGAATGATCCCAGCAAAACGACAGGAGAGGTTCGAGTCGTTTGGACGCTGCCAAGCAAAGCGATCCATAGGAAAAAGCTCAAATACGAGCGAGCGATAATGATTATCGCCCGTCCGTAAACGCCCCACTCAGAGTTAAGGGCGCTCATGAAAAGCAAACCTGCTAGGAATACCACAATAAGCCCAATCCATATTGAGTAGAGCAGCTTTTCACGATGAGTCGATACGACGATCGCCAAACAGAGGATCACGGAGAAAAGGACGGACACCGTATTGATCTCGATCGGTCCAAGCACGGGTTCGTCGCTGAAGGTACCGGGATATATGAATCCTCGAATAGTCCCCCCCACCAAAAGCGCCAATACGAGAACCGCGATCATGCCGAGGGGTGCTTTATTGAGAGAAGCCAAAGAGCTCTCTGTCGAGAATCTCAGCGGAATGTCTTTTGCTCGGTACCGTGCGGCCATAAACCAGCACAACCCCGAGATCAAGGGAGCGCTTACCGGCAGAAATGCGGGTATGGGATCAGGAAGAGAGCTTGTTGTCAGAAGAACGAAACTGAAGAGAAACGCCACAACGGAATAGAGGAGCATCTTCTTCCCGGGGAGCTTAAGCGCTTCGAATCCCCAAGCGAAGGTAAGGCAAACAAAACTCGCAGCGCATCCGATTATCCCCCCTATCGCAAGAAAGGGCCCGACGGATCCCGCATTTGGTGACACGTAAATGCACAGGCCCCCCAAGGTTCCTGCAGCGGCAAGAACGGCGGTCCATGTCTTCCTTCTCGATATCGCCTGCAAAACACCGTTGTTCAGAAAAACAGCAACAAGGGCTAGGAGGACGATGCCAAAAAGGTAAAAGGCATACAGGAGATGTTGATCAACAGAAGACGAATCTGCGAGAGAAAACAGGTACTGGAAATATGAGCGCCGAGGCACCGTCCAATAAAAAGCCATTCCCACAATGTAGAAGGCATGAGAAGTTTGAAACGAGATTTTATTCACAAGCTGCACCTTAGCAAAGTTTCACCTGTTAGATTACTGCGAAATGGTATATACCTAAAAATTCGGTACCCATTTTTACCCATTTTACCAACTTATTAGAGATTTCAAAGCCGCACGCATTGCGCATTCTAGCGTCAAGCAGTTGTCGCTGCTTTCTCTATTCAGTCTTCCATGGATAGGGTGGAAAAGCAACAAGAAACGGAGGGTATTATGAGTATGGATCGAAGGACTTTTTTTAAAGGTGCTGCCGCTGTCGGGGCAACAGCGGTAACAGCAAGCTTGATAGGGTGCAGTAGCGGAGGCGCGAACGAAGCAAACGGATCGGATGCAACGGATAGGCGATATCCGGGAATACTCGATGCGCAAGACTTCGAAAACTCAGTGGTAAAGATCGACCCTATCAGCGAATTCGTCGCCGAGCATACCTATGATATCGTTGTCGTGGGTGCGGGGACATCGGGGCTGCCGGCTATCCTCACGGCACTAGAGGAGGGCGCCTCGGTAGCCTGTCTTCAAAAAGAAAGCGTTCCTGTTTCCCAAGGCAGTTCATCGACGGGTTTCCTCATCGATGAAAGCACCGAAACGGGTCTCCTGCGCTTCATGCAGATATTCAGAGAAAAGTGCGAGTTTCGCGTCAACTGGGATCTTCTCAAGACCTATGTAGACCACTCTGGGGAAACGATTATGTGGATGTATAAAATGGGGCAAGAAGTCGGTTTTTCGCCCTATAAGACAATCAAGGAATACGTTTCTTACGATGAAAACGGGTACGTGACGAAATTGACCAATCGGTTCGGACCGAAGCCGCAGAATAACAATAATCTCATAGCGAAGCTTTCTGATATGGCCGAACAGAAGGGGGCCGAATTCTTTTACAGTACACCAGCCGTTCAGCTTATCGTGGAAAACGGAGCGGTTACCGGTGTTGTCGGCGAGTCGAAGGAGGGGTACATAAAATTCAATGCAGAAAAGGCAGTGATCCTTGCTACGGGCGACTATCAGAACAATGACAGTATGGTGGAGAAATATAGCCCCGACCTCGTTAACTTCGCTCGTAAGCAAATCAATAAAACCGGAGACGGACATCTGATGTCGATGCTTGCCGGAGCGCAGATGTGCGGCGTCAATCATTCGCATCAAATGCATGATGGGGACACGGGCCCCATGCGAAACGAGCCTTTTCTGGCGGTCAGCGTTGAGGGAAAACGCTTCATGAACGAAGAGATCGTCATGAGCAATTGGAACATGGGCCTACGCGACAACCCGTACCCGGCGGGACAATTCTGTCACATTTTTGACAATGATTATGCGGCACAAGTTACAGAGTGGGGTGGGAAACCTGCTTCAGAGAAGGAAATTCTTGCCTATTCGCCAGAGTCGGGAGTAAGTGCGGAAGAAGGGGGTCTAACTGATGGGCGCATGGATGATCTGATCGCTACCTATTATGCCGATACGCTTGATGAACTCGCTGAAAAGCTCGAAATTCCCGCTGATGCGCTTAAGGAAAGTGTGAAACGATACAACGAATTGTGCGCAGCAAAGGCAGACACCGACTTCGGTAAGCAGGCTAAGTATTTGCAGCCCATTGAAAACCCACCATTTTGGGGAGTGCGCCGCAATATTCGCATAACGGCAATATGCTGCGGGATTGCGGTCGATCCAAACTACCAAGTGGTCGATGAGGAAAAGAATCCCATACCGGGTCTTTATGCCGTAGGGTTCAGCGCTGGTGATATATGCGGCTCAGTCGAATGGAATACGTACGTCGTCGGCATGTCCAACGGAACCTGCATGACTTCAGGGCGCATTGCAGCCGCCCATGCAGTAAACGGCGAAATCAAACTTTCCAAACCTGTTACCTGGGAGGAAATGTCGGAATACTATACAAACCTCGGTCAAGGCGGAGGACGCGCTTTCTAGCCCTAGGCGGAACGGCTGACACGTTTTGGCAGAACGAGGAGTCGTGTTTGCAAATGCGCAAGGGATGGTGGAGAAGACGCCGGGGATCACCGGAAAAATGACGGGCCTGAAAACCTTCACTCTCAATGGCGGATCCGCTGTCTATCGAGAGGGGAGTCTGTTAGATATATACAAAAGACTCCCCTCTATGACTTTCGATAGTCTATCATGATGCTCTTTGATGCTAATGCCTCCAAAAGCAGGAGACTCCCGGGGCAATCCTGGGAGTCTCCTGCTTTTGGATTCAAAGAGACGATAAGGCGACAACAGGCCTATTCAATGATCTTGGCGCCTGCAAGTCTGCCGCCTGTTGCGCACCAACCCTGCTGGCTGCCAGTCATGGTTCCGACATCGTAGTCGAAGCCGTAAATACCCGCCGCGTCGCAGCCAACTGCGAACAAGCCGGGAATCACGCCGCCGCCTTCAGCGACGACTTGCATGTCGGGGGTAACCTTCAGGCCGCCAACGGTGGTGTAAAAGCTGGGAAGCAGCAAAGAGGTGTAGAAGGGTGGCTCGACGCGATGCAGCAGCGACGGATCCTTGCCAAACTCCTCGTCAATGCCGGCGTCGGCGAACCCGTTGTAGCGCTCAACGGAAGCCTTCAGGCCATCGGCATCGATTCCGTAGAACTCGGCGATTTCGTCCAAGGTATCGAACTTGGTGATATCGGGATCAGCGGCAACGTCGTCAACCAAAGTGGGGAAGGGGCCCATGACTCCGCCGGCGACAAGAACGAAGAGACCGTTCTCCTGCACATCCAGAAGCTCAGTCTCAGTGACGATGGACACGATCTTTTCCTGAGCCAGCGCCGTGTTGCCCAGGAAGGTGAAGTCGCCGGTGCTGTTTTCGTTCCAGAAGCGAGCTCCGCTTTCATTGACCTGGAAGTTGCAAGACTGTCCGAACGCAACAGCGACAGGGGTTTCGTAGCTGAAGGAGCTGGGGGGAGCTAGGAGGGAGTTCATGACCGCCTCGGGATGGTGCAAAGCGCCACCTGCCGCAACGCCCATGCTGATGCCGTTGCCGTCATGGCCTTCAGATCCCCAGAAGACGTATCCGTCAAGGTCGTTATGGGAGAACTCCTTAAACATCTCCGCGTTGTTGCCATAGCCGCCAGTTGCCAGGATAACGCCCTTTGCTGTGTTGATCAGGATCTCGCCGTTCTCGGTCTCGGCATAAATGCCCTTGACTGCACCGTCTTCGATCAAAAGCTCGGTAGCAGGGCTGGAGATTCTGAACTCGACGCCCATTGCGCGAGCGGAGTCTTCCAGCGGAGGAAGCATGTACTTGCCGACGCCTCCGGTAAGCCTGCCGCCCTCATTGGGCAGGAGCCAAGTGGGTGCAGAGCCGGCAATCTTGAACAAATCGTAGAAGGTTGCACCGTGGGTCTCAAGCCAGTCGATGGTGGGACCGCACTCATCGAGGAATTTACGCAGAACGACCTGGTTGCACGCCCAGTGATGATACAAGACAGACTTGTCCATCATTTCCTGGGGGTCGATCTCCACGCCCAATTCTTTCTGGAGTCTAGAGCCGATGGCGCCCACGCCTTCGGCGAAGACGGAAGAGCCGTACAAGGCGCCATTCTTCTCGAGGACGATGACCTTGGCGCCGTTTTCGGCGGCGCTCAGGGCCGCGCAAATGCCGGCGGTTCCGCTGCCAACAACGACGACGTCGCAATCCAGTGTTTCTACGGGATTGTGTTCAACGGGAGCGGCGCTGGAGCCGTCGGCCGCGTCCCCTGCGCCCATGGCATTCGAACAGCCCGCCAATGTAATGGCGCTAGCTCCCGCAAGGGCCAGGCCGGCCATTCCGGCGCCAGCAAGAAACGATCTCCTGTTCATGCTTGTTTTCATAAGGGTTCCTTTCCTCAAAAAAAGTAGATCGTACGTTGAGTTTATGTGCCCGGGCGTGTACCGTCTAATGCATTTATGTGCTATACTCCATTCCATATTGGAATGACGAGAGGCACATTCCCAATGCGCATAGATCAACTCCGAAGCTTCGTCGTTTTATCCGACGAGCGCAACTTCACAAAGGCTGCCGAGCGGCTGTATATGACCCAGCCCAACTTGACCAAGCACATGAAGGCTTTGGAGGGAGAGCTGGGCTGCAAGCTCGTTACGCGAGACCCTCGCAGTGTCGGCTTGACCGCAGCGGGGGCGGCGTTTCTTCCTTTCGCCCGAAAGACCGTTCGTGCCATGGATGACGGCGTCGCCGCAATGCGCGAAGCCCAGAGGCACGAGGGGCAATCGTTGAGAATAGGCGGCAGCTTCCTGAGCTACAACATGATTGCCCCGCAGCTGGCCGCAGATTTCGCCGAAACCCGCCCTGAGCTCCGCATCGAGTTCAGCGAAGTCAGAATGGAAAGGGCTATCGTTGACATCCGGAAGGGAGAGTTGGCGGGCGCTTTTCTGGGGTCCGTGGACCTCAACGACTTTTCGGAGCCCTTGCGGCACATTCCCATAGAAGTCATGGGCGAGAAGGCCTTGGTCGGCTGCAGCCATCCGTGGGCGAGTCGAGAATGGATAAGCAAAGACGACTTGGAGGGAAGCACCCTTCTGTACGCGGGAAGACTTCCCAGCCCGCGCATAAGCCCCGTCATGAAGGACCTGGAGGATTTCGGCATAAGCGCGTCAATCAACCTGGTTGACCTAGAGGGCAGTATGTTCAGAATGGTGGAACTCGGTCAGGGGGCCGCCTGCGTGCCAAACCACTGGACTGCTGAGGGCTACAGCGTCATCGAAGTCCCCTATATTTCTGACAAACGTATCAACTGCTCTTTTGTCTGGAACTCTCAACATATGAGCCATCCGTTGAAAGAGTTTATTGACTACCTTCACGCTAAGAATCTGAACGAAAAAAATCCTGCGCAATAGATTTTTCATTTCGAATAATGTTACTTGGGCCGGACTACTCATTTGCTGAGTTGCTCATTTGGTCGTACGCAATTCCACCTACGATCAAGGCTAGTGAAACCATTTGAGCCAATGTATAGGAAGTAGCGCTTCTGTTGCGATCCTATCCTTGATCATAGCTCGATCGCTCGGGTTCAATCTTGCCCGTAAGAGAGCCATCCCTCTGGGTGCCAAGATAGTGGGTTACGACCTCTTCAACTGTCGTTCCTTTTCTCTTGATGGCGACAGGTAGACCTTCTTTTTCTGCCAACTCGTTGATCTCGTCGAGCTACGCCAGACCCACTTTTAGCCTCACGCTTCAGGCGACCCTCCATCGTCTTAGATTTGGCTCTCCGCTTACCATCTTTGCCGCGATAGCAAGCGCTAACCGCCCATGTATTCGAAGAGCTCTTCTTATAGAGCAAGCCAGTATAGAAAGCCGTTTTCCGGCCTCTGAGCGCTCTTGGCTCATTCCGGCATTTCCATCATATTCTGAAACAAGATATCGAAAAGCCGTTACTGTGAAAATCCAAAGTAGCGGCGTTATCAGGAGTTTTGTTATAGTTATCTGATATACAATTACCCCCCCTCGAATCGAATAAATGTTCTTATATTGCACTTCATTATACGATTTGCACTTCAGTTTATCCTCGTTGATGCAGTTGGCAAACCGTTGATACTCAAATAGTGCTCAGCGTACTAATCACAAGCGAACTTTAGTTTAAATTCTCGTATTTCCGCGTCGATGTCAGCACGACTCAAATTGAGCGCGAACTCAAAAGGTATTGATTGAGCCATAGGGTGAGCATGCTGGTTCATCATGGTCTTTTTGCTGCACAAAAAACTGCGATTGACCGCCGGGGATCCATCCCACTGTGGCGGCTTTCCTTCTCTTGGGAAAATATAGTCGATCTTTTCACCCAGTTGTTTTCCTTGAAGATTCCTGCGTTCATCTTCGGCAATGCCTTCCATGAGTCGTTTCTCGACCCACACCCTCAATGCAATGAACAGGATCATTTTTTCGATGCACATATCAATAAATGTAGGCTGAATTTTGCAATCGTTTTTCTTGTCGATAAGGTCGACAAGGTATTGATTTGTCAGGACTCCTTGAGTGCCAGACCATTCGAAGGGGCTGTCATAATGGAACAGTTGAGATTGTTCGCTGTCTCCTTCGCGTTTCGATATTTCACGAAGGTAAGGAAGTGCGGTAACCGTGGCCTGATTTGTCGATGATTCGGCTTGCTGCATGAAAGCTTCAGGGGAGAGCCTACGTCCTTCATTCTTTCTTGGAACGTTGATGTCGGTTAGGAAGATACTCTTGTCGATTCTCTCAAGGTATTGATATTGAAATGTGCCGGGTGCTTGGCTATCGGCAATATTGATGCAGTTCATATTGTGCGTAAATACTGTAATGGGTCGATTATCTTCTCTCACCATCTTTACAAGTTCGAACATGATTACATATTGATTAGCAAGGTCGAAGCTCGAAAGTGGATCATCGATGATTAACGACTTTGAGTCATTCGCGATGTAGGCGTTAATGCCAACGATTAGCACCATGAGGTTTATTTCGCCGGTGCTATACGTGTCAGCATTTCTAGGGAGCGTGACCTCGATCGCTCCCCGTTCTTTCAAGAACTTCACCTTATTCGAATCTACATCGTATTTTGTGCAAAAGAAGTCTCTGATTTGGTCTCTGCGGTTTTCGAGTGCGTGGAAGAATGAGTCGCGCTTTTCTTCCAGCTTTTTTATTTCTTTATTTACCCTCTTCACCTCTTTGGCGATCGCGTCCAGTTCATCTGCTCGTGACTCGTTTCCTCGAGACAATATCGCTGCCAAAATATGGTCGTCAGAGGTTTTCGATTCGTCCCTAGAGGCTTCGATAATGGAGTCAATGCGATTAACTGCTTGCTCGAGCGAGATTTCGGGATGCTTTCTTTGATATTCGGTTAGGAGGGCCGATTTTGTTGTGGAAAGGCCATCCCTGCGCTTCTTAATGAGTTCCTTAATCCCGTCAATCTTTGTTCCGCAAATCGGACAAGAGTTGTCATTGTCGTCTAGTATCGACTCGAGCCTCGACATTGTTTCTTGAATTATGCCATTCCTTATTTCGCTAATCTCATCTGCAAGCAAAGTTGCTTTTTTTACTGTCGCGGCATTCGCAATATAGAAAGTCGTATTTTCTGGCTGAACAGCGGAAAAGAACTCTTTAGCTGTGTCTGGATTATAGCTTTCGATAGTTGAAAGCTCTTCTTTTTTGCAGTTTTTTCTGCTGGGGATAACCTCTTCTATTCTCGCTGCAGATGTTAGGCCGTATTGCTTAAGTGCTCCACCCAAATCAAACTTTCCCATAAGCTCCGCGAGCTTTTCCCTTGCTTCTTGAAGAGAGGCGATGTCGGCGCCAATGGTAATGGTCTTTCTCGACTTTAGTATGCCGCTTTTGTAGTCCTCGCAATCAACGAAAGTGGCCTGATTGCCAAGCTTGGTTTGCAAATGCCTGTATATTGAAGTTTTACCAACTCCATTGGGTGCCCAGATGATGCTGCTTTTATTCAAATCGAGATCAAACTTTTGGAAGTCTAGGTATTCAATACCTGCCATTTGATCATTATGGATTACGAGCTCCATGTCGTTTACCCTTTCACATTCTTTTGCCGGCATCAAGTAAGCAGCTACGCCCTCGGCGGCAGCTCGGCCGTCACATTGACCTGACGCCTGCCGGACTGCTTGAAGGCGCGGTCGGTCTCTTCGCCCATCAGGTCGAACGTTGCGATCCGGAAGGAGAAGTCCTCCTGCCTCGCCGCGGTCGGATCGGCCTTCAGCTCGTCTATCTTGTCGGCTAGGCAGACAAAGCCCCGCCCCATCATGTTGTCCTGTGTGCGCAGTCGGGGGCCGGCGTCCACATCGTTCTCTGGCGTCAGACTCGCGGTCTTCGCGATGGCGAACAGGTAGTGCATCGCCTGGTTTGGGCTGCCGAAGTAGTGCCTCGCTAGCGCCGCGTCGGTGATTCTCAGCGCGCCGCAGAGCGACTCTATCTGTTTCGCGCGGGGCAAGCGCTTGCCCTGTTCGTAGCTGCGCAGCGTGAATAGGCCGATGCCCGCCCTGTCCGCGAGCTCTTCTTGGGTAAGGCCGCAGATGAGGCGGATCTCCTTCAGGGCCTCGGCGAAGCGTCTGCTGACCCACCGCTGCTCGGAGTCGGGCCTCATCGGGTCGTACTCGGGGTACACGTCGGGGAAGTCGGCCTTGCTGAAGTGGTCGTGGAACACGTCCTTCCAGAGCTCGTAGTCGTCGCGGAACGTGTTCTCGTTGGCACACATCGCCTCGTACGCCTTAGCCCACCGTCGCACGCCCTCGACAAAGAACTCGCGCACGGGGACGAAGTAGGCGCATTCCTCGTCGTAGCCGAACTCGAAACCGTAGGCGTCGGCGAGCTCGACCGTCATGAGGAACAGCTCGTTCAGGCTGGCGAGGCCGTTGAACGTGGCCAGCGCCTCGGGCATGACCTCCAGCGCGGTGGCAAGTCCCCGCAGATGCTCGGGCTTCGGCGTGCGCCTGGCTAGCTCGTAGTTGCGCACGGTGGACTCGTCGATGCCGGCGATCTTCGCGACCTCCTTCTGGGTGAGGCCGCGCTGCGCCCTCAGCTTCTCCGCAAGGCGGTACTCCTCGCGCTCCCTCGACAGGAACGGGTTCCTCACGTCCATTGAGCCTCCTCGTCCGCGCTTGCGCGCGAACTCCGTGGAATCGATAATACATCTGTATTCTAAATTAGCAGTGCGCAAATGTCTTGCTTTACAGTGCGCAGTTGTACTGCTATGACAGTGCGCAAACGTATCACTCCTGAATCGAAGGAGGCGAACAGGATGAAGATGATAAACGCGAAAGAGATAGTGGAGCTGAGGGGCGTCTCAAAGGCTACCGCCTACAAGATCATCCGCCAGGGCAACGCAGAGCTCGAGGAAAGCGGCTGCAGGACCGTGCAGGGCAGAGTAAACCGCGATTAATTTGAGTGCATGTACTTCTCGATGCCCGAGTAAAAGACGAGGGGGCGATTAGCATGGCGGTAGGCAAAGGAGAAGAACGGCACCTACACCGTGCAGTGCTGGTACTGCGACCAGCTCACCGGCGAGCGTCGAAAGAAGACCAAGCGCGGCTTCAGGAAGAAGGCCGACGTCGTCCAGTGGGAGCGCGGCTTTCTCATGAAGGCTGCAGGCTCGCCCATCAGGAGGTTTTCCGACTACTGCAAGATCTACAAGGCGGACCTGCTCCCGCGCCCGAAGTACAACACCTGGCGAACTAAGGACTACATCATCCGCGACAAGATCCTACCGTACTTCGGCGAGAAGAGGCTCTGCGACATCTCGCCAACTGATGTGCTGGAGCGGCAGACGCGGCTGATGGCGCGGACGGATCCGAAGAAGGGCAGGCGCTACAAGAAGACGTACCTACGCGCCGTGAACAACGTGCTGTCGGGCATGCTCAACCACGTCGTGCGCTTCTACGGATTCGCCGTGTACCCGATTGCGAAGACGGGGGGAATCGGCAGCGCGAAAGCAGACGAGATGAACTACTAGAGTGCTTCAAGTTCTTCGAGGAGGTCATGGACAAGCCCGCCTCCTTCGCGATATTCGAGCTTCTGTACTGGTGCGGAATACGCGAGGGCGAGGCGCTCGCGCTCATGTCCGAGGACTTCGACTTCCAGAAGAGCCTGCTGAGGATCACCAAGAGCTACCAGCGCATAGATGGGCGCGACGTCGTCACCGCGCCCAAGACCGCGAAATCGGTGCGCACTGTGGCGATGCCCGATTTCGTTGCCGAGGAGGTCGAGGAGTACATGCGGCTTGAGTCCTGCGAGGAGGGCGAGCGCATATTCCCCTTCGGCGAGTCGTACCTCTGCCACGAGATGGAAAGGGGCTGCAAGGCGTCGGGCGTGAAGCGCATACGTGTGCACGCCCTGTGCCACTCCCACGTGCCTGCTCATCGAGATGGGGTTCAGCATCGTTGCGATCGCAAACCGCGTGGGGCACGAGAGCGCCGACATCACGTTCCGCTACGCGCACCTGTTCCCGAATACGCAGGGCGACATGGCGCGCAAGCTGAGCCAGGAGAGGAGATTCGGGGATGAGCGATGAGCTGACAGACCCCCACGGGTGCTGGCGCAGCAAGACCGTGGCGTTCCGCGTCTCGCCCGAAGAGGACGAGCGCATAGACGCCCAGGTCGCCATGAGCGGTCTGACCAAGCACGAGAAGGTCAGCGACGAGGAGTGGAGGCGAGGACCCGTCCCCGATGTCGTTCACGCTGTCATAGCATTTGTGAGGGGCGGGCAGGCGCCTTCGTGGAGCGGGACGGCGTCCGACCTGCTGGCCGCGGTCGGAGGCGACGTGTGCGCCAACATCCTGAGCAAGTACCTCAACGAGCATTCGGGCTACATGGAGATGTAGAGCGTCGTCTACTCCCGTGGGAAGACCGGGAACGAGAAGCTCATCTGCTTGGAGCGAGGGTCGATCGGGGTCGATGGGAACGATGGTTCGCACATATAGGTTTCCATCGACCCTCATCGACCCTTCCTCTAGGGGCGCAGGGCATCCCCCGCACGTTTCAGGCAATGTAGTGCTTGCCTGCGCATGGCGGTTCCGAGGAGCCTGCTATTGTGTGGGCGAGCGTCTATCTCGTGTGCATGCGTGGCTGAAAACCGTCATGTATACGAGATGGGCTACTTGCCGGATTTGATGTCTGAGGCCCGTTTTGGGGAGGGCCGCTTCGGCAACGGCGGTTGTCAAAAAAGTGGTAAAAATGCGCCTGTAATTGTCGCCCGCAATGTGCTCGCTAGGGTCTGCGGAGTTTGGGATTCGGGCTGTAGATGAATGGGCCATGTACTTTCAGTCGATTGCAAGGTATTGAGGTAAAATAAAACGTTGAATTACTATGAATGGGAGGTTTCCGAAGAATGTCGAACAGCTGCGAAAGGCTCAATGCTATCTCGCTGTTTTCCGGCGCTGGAGGCCTCGATATCGGGTTTGAAAACACCGGTTTCAACATTGTTTTTGCTAATGAGATAGACAAGAATGCCGCGGCAACCTGGAGGGCCAATCGCCCTTATGGCGAAGTGATGCACGAGGGTGATCTTCTCGACTACATCGCGGCGTTTTCTGCATACAGAGGCGTAGACGTTGTTTTCGGAGGGCCTCCATGCCAGGGCTTTTCCGTTGCGGGCAAGATGAACCCGGACGATCCAAGAAGTCAGCTCATATGGTCCTTTCTTAAAGTGGTAGAAGAGGCACAGCCTCGCGCTTTCGTTATTGAGAACGTCCGCGCCCTTGCGCGGTTGAGCAGATGGAGAGAAGTTCGCAGCGGCATAGTCGCCTATGCCTCAGATCTTGGCTACGATTGCGATTTCGAGGTGTATTCTGCCGGCGACTACGGTGTTCCCCAGAACAGGGAGCGCGTTGTTTTCTTCGGAATTAGGAAGGACTGCGGAAGGGCAAAGCAGTTCTTCAGCAAGATGCAGCAGAAGAAATCGAAGCCCAAGGACCTCAAAGAGGTGCTTCTTAGCGCTGGAGAATACGGGACGGCAGAAAACCCGCAAACTTGCACATCGCATGTCTCTCTTGCGAAAAGCCCGGTTCTTCGCAAGAGTCCCTATGCAGGAATGCTTGTGAACGGTGCGGGCAGGCCAATGAATCTCGCAGGGGCGGCTCATACCCTCCCAGCATCGATGGGAGGAAACAAAACCCCCATCATCGACGAATGCGCTCTGCGTGAAGACAGGGAGAATTGGTTCGAAACGTACCACAGGCGTTTGCTTGCCGAGGAGACCACTCCGGATGTCGAGGTCGTACCCGATACGATTCGCCGCCTTACCGTGAAAGAGGCTGCCTTGTTGCAGACTTTCCCGGCGAACTATGTCTTTTCAGGACCCAAGACCGCTCAGTACAAGCAGATCGGCAATGCGGTAGCTTGCAATTTTGCGGAGGCCATAGGTTCGTCTGTTGCTGAAACCCTTCTATAGGGTTTCAATCCTTTGATAAACCCAGCTCATCGCTTCAGGTGTGGCATGGACCTTCACCATGGCGTCTTCCAACAGGGAGAAAACGAACGGTGCATCGAGGTCATATTGAGTGGCGAAGAAGTAGTCGAGCAGTGAATCTATGGTCATGACCCCAATCATCATGCCCTTCTGCTCGTATTCCTTCTTTGCATCATTGAAATAACGATAAATCTCATCATTCAGCGCGCTTGCTCGCCCGGCAATAAAAAGCATCGAAGGGGCACCGCATTCGTGTGCCGTTTTTGCTGCTTTCTGAACTTCTACGGCCGTAAACGGTTTGTCCTTCAGCTCGATCGCTAGGCAGGGGCTTCCGTCTGGGTGGTAGATATCCAAGTCGCTCATCTGGCTGCTTGATGCTCCAGATTGATTGACTGGATGCGCGACGACTTTGTAGCCTTCCTTTTTGGGGTATGTGACAGAGAAGATGGAATGAGCCACTAATAGCAATGCCAGACCGCCATAGGTTTTGTCCAAGAGGGAGTCCATGAAATTGCGCGTTGAAAAGACGTTGGTGGACACGATTGCTGTCGAGAATGCTTCTGCCCTTTGTCTCTTGGCTTCGGCAATCAGCAGGCATTCTGTTAGGAAATAATCGAGGCATTCCCTGGCATCAGCGGAGTTAGTGACTTTTGGAAGATTGTCGCAGAGCGCGTAAAGTGCCTTCTTCGGGTCTCCGCCTGCCGATTTGTTTTCCTTGCTCAGGCGAGGATGCCGTCCGGGGTTGTTTACCAATGGGTCTTCATTGCTGCCGTCCAATACATCGTCAAGGAAATCCTTTTGGAACTTGTAGACGACGCGACTACATAGTGATCGTGCGTCATATGCGCCATCAGACTCGTCTCCTGCTTGAAGGGAGAGTATGTCGATGTTTTCATTCGTCGCCTTTGCCGTAAGTGCTGTCAGCAGGATATAGCGATAGGTAAGGCAATTCTTTCCGCTGAGAACGAAATCAATCGTTGGCTTAATGGGGCAGAGGAGTTGCGGGTCGCTCTTTACGCGCCGCAGAGAAGCCATCAGCTCGTTCATTGCCAATGTTTGGTCTACTGTCTGCTCCAATTCGCTCGACCCCCCCGCTCTTCATTGTCGGAACTGAAATGATGTATTGTTTGTCGTTCCGATGCTAACGTACTAATAATACACGTTTTCGCTGGATATGCTCAGGTTGGGTACTATCTCGTGCCTCTGGGTACCAAATGGGTACCAACCGTTCGAGACTGTATGGGTTCCGGTAGCTTCTATTGCTGCCCTGAGTGATCCGTAGATCTGCCGCATGAACAGGGCGTTTTTGTATCACTATAGTAAGCCTGGACGATGATATTATGGTGACATCAAAGAGACAGGTAAGAGGTCATTGAAGAGGATATGAGCTTCGTACTCCTTGATATTGCAAAGTGTCTCGTTCGGGTGGCTTGCGTATTACCTGGAAAAACTGAATATAAAAGGAGTGCTTCCGAAAACTCAGAGCACTCCATAAACTAATACATTAGCGCACTGTTTCTATTCCCACTCGATAGTTAAATCGTGTCTCATTTTCTTCAGCCTTTTCGTAGTGAATCGTGTTTCAAAAATTGGTATAGCGGACGTTTCGTAGGCTGAATAGTCGCGGCATGAGAAACGGCCATCGCCGGAATCGTTTATTGCGAAGCAAACCGATTCGAGGAAAGGCGATGACCGCATCCGATCGTCTACTCGCATTCGGTCGGCCGTCAAAAGGCACCTCGCCGATCCTTCTCTTGCTGCCGCCGCGTTGGGAGCCTCTGTCGAAACGCTGATTCAAGATCTTGAGACGCTCGGTTTTCTTTTCGAGTCGCTCGTGGCTCATGACCTGATTGCCTACGCCGGGGCGACGGGAGCCCAGGTCAGGCACTACCACGACGACAACGACCTTGAGGAGGACCTCGTTTTGGAGGCGCCTGACGGGGCTTGGATGCCGGTTGAAGTTAAGCTTGGCGCTTCTCAGGTGGATGCGGCGGCGAAGAATCTGCTTGCCCTGAAAGGCAAGATGGAGCGTGGCGGCTATCGTCCTCCAAGTGCTTTGCTTGTGGCGGTGGGCGTTTTCGGCATTCCGAAAACGGAGGAGGCGAAAAGGACCCGCGCTCCGCGGTTTAGTATTCTTTCGCGGGCCCCTTCGGTTCTCTCCGCTCTAGATTTCGCGGATCCGCTTCGAGATGTAGCGGACGAAGTTTTCCACTATACGCTTGCCGTTCGACTTGTCCCATAGCAGATAAACTCTGTTTTCATAGTCCGAGCGGTAGGGAACGGAGATGATTCTTTGCTCGATGGGGAGGTGGGAGTTGGGGATCGCGGTGATCGCGCGTTTCTCCTCGACGAGCTGGAAGGTGTTGCTGTCGAATCCGGCCTGCACGTACTCGATATTGGCGCCCTTTTCTTTGAGGTCACGCTGCAGGGGGCTGATGATTGTAGTCGGCTTGATGTAGGGGTAGACGAACTTCTCGCCGATGATGTCGTCGATGGTGGCGTAGTCCCTGCTGGCAAGTGGATGGTCTTCCCAGACGAGGATTTGCTCAGTGACGGTCGTGATGGCGAGGCGGTTGAGCGAGTCGGGCAGAAGCGAGGGATCGGTCACTCCGAGAACCGCGGCGTCAAGGCTTCCGCCGACGAGCAGTTCGATGAGGCCTAGGACATCCCGCTCCTCGACCTTGACGA
This sequence comes from Raoultibacter timonensis, assembly GCF_022845715.1. NCBI lineage: Bacteria > Bacillati > Actinomycetota > Coriobacteriia > Eggerthellales > Eggerthellaceae > Raoultibacter > Raoultibacter timonensis. The sequence goes on along the minus strand of NZ_AP025564.1, from coordinate 2,820,696 downwards.
CAACCTCCGGGTGGCTCGAACAATAGTCCTCGAGCCATCGCTCGACAGGATGGCTGAGAAACAGGTAGACGAAGCCGACGGACAGAGACCTCTCCTTTGTCTCCCTTGCGTGTCGCATGTCTGCAACAGCCGCGTCGATCTCGCCCAGGGCCGCCTTCGCAGCAGGGAGGAAGATGTCCCCCTGATCCGTAAGTGCCACGCTTCGAGTCGAGCGTTCGAACAGCCGCACTCCCAGGTCGCTCTCAAGGCGGGCGATTTGCTTCGTGAGGGCGGGCTGTGTGATGAAGAGACGCTTGGACGCCTTCACGAAGCTGCTCTCCTCGGCGACGGCGACAAAGCTCCTCAGATGCTCGGTGTTCATGGAATGCTCTCTGCTTTCCTGTTTCTACCTCGTATTATTCCAATTGAGAAATAATACCATCCGATTCGGTATTTCTCAATTCCGAGTTCGGCTCCGAAAATAGTGAGTTGTTGGGGATAAGGAATTATCTAAGGAGGAAAACCATGAAACCAATCCTTTCCACCGAATCCATGGATCGCCGCGGCTTCCTCGCTCTCGCCGGTTTGGGTGCAGGTGCCCTCGCTGCGTCATCGCTCGCCGGCTGCGCACCGAATGCGACCACCGCCGGAGCGGATGTATCCGCCAATGCTCAGGCGCTGCCTGAGGGCGTTCCCGCCTGGTTGGGCGTCGCGCCCGAGATATCGGAGTCCGACATCGTCGAGACCCGTGAGACTGAGATGCTCATCGTCGGCGCCGGCAACGCGGGCATGGTGGCTGCCGCTACCGCCGCTGATGCGGGCATCGATTTCGTCGTCGCCGAGGCTGCGGGCGCCGTGGCAACCGGCCGCTTCTGGAACGGCTTCGTGAACACGCGCTTGCACGAGGAGGCCGGCGTCAAGCTCGACGGCCTCAAGATCATGAACGAGCTCGCCCGCTACGCCTCGGGCATCTGCGACCAGAACGTCTACCGCACGTGGGTTGAGGAGAGCGCCGAAACCTTCGACTACGTCGACGGCATCATGTCCGCCGCCGGCTACAAGGTTTGGCTCGATCTTGACAATTACGGCAACCATGCCACTGGCGGCACCGACTACGTGATTGTTCCGATTCAGCACATGTGGTACAAGGAGGAGGAGGCCCAGGGCCTCAAGGCGCTTTCGGCCATCATCGGCTCTCGCAACCGCAACCAGGAGCTAGAGGACTATATTAACGGAAAGGGCTACCAGGTCAGCTTTCTGCACCGTCTGGTCAAGCTGATCCGCGAGGAGGGCGGCAGGGTCGAGGGCGGCATCTTCGAGACGCCCGAGGGCTATGTTCGTATCAACGCCAGCAAGGGCGTGATCATGACCTGCGGTGGCTACGCCTCCAACCTCGAGATGCTCGAGGCCATGAGTCCCATGGGCGTGAACGTGGTGGTGTCCCAGTCCGAGCCCAACAACGACGGAACGGGCCTGAAGGCGGCTATGTGGATCGGTGCGGCGAAGGACCCGGTGGGCGCCCCGATGGTGTTCGACCGCGGCGCCGTCGCTCCCGGCGTGGATGCTGGCCCCACCGGTGGCGTATATCCCAGCGCCCAGCTGCAGCCCCTCGGCAGTATTCCCTTCATGCGCGTCAACCGCAATGGTCGCCGTTTCTGCAACGAGTCAGGCCCCTATGACGTGGAGTGCTTCCAGGGCCAGCGCCAACCCGGTGGAGTGTGGGCTACAGTCATTGACGCCGATTATGCGGCCCAGGCCGCCCAGATCAACGTGATCGGCTGCGCCCGAACCGGCACCGAGCTGTGCCAGATCGCCGCCATGTCGGGCGGCTTCGAGAACGAAGGCATGTTCTTCGGGCCCCTCATGCAGCAGGGCATGTTCTTCAAGGCGGACACCCTCGAGGAGATGGCCGACCTGCTTCAGCTTCCCAAGGACGCGTTCCTCGAGCAGGTGGAGGAGTACAACCAGATGTGCGACGCCGGCGTGGACCACGTGTACGGAAAGGAGGGCTATCGCCTGACGCCCATCCGCAAGGCTCCGTTCTACGGCTATTGGACCGGCAGCTACATCATGTGCACCATCGACGGCATGATCATCAACAGTGACATGCAGGTGCTCGACACTGAGGGTCAGATTATCGAGGGCCTCTACGCGGCGGGCAACTGCTCGGGCAGCAAGTTCGCCAACAACTACCCCGAGTACTTCGTCGGCGTGGCCAGCGGTAGCGCCATGGTGGAGGGCCGCCACGCCGTGCGCCATATCCTCGGCAAGGCATAGAACGCCGCGAGACCGCGAATCGAGCTTCTCTTGCTGGGCGGCTCATGTTGAGTAAGCGCAAAAGCGCAGGCAGAGACGATTTGCGAAACGTCGTGAAGTCAGGTAAAAAGGCCCGTGATGCCGATTTGAAGCCTCGAAATCGCTTAAATCGTGGTCACGGGCCGATTCTTCAATCAGCTAGAAACATGAAAACCGCAGTTCGGATGCAATTTATACGACCTACTAGCCACTATGACCTTATTCCCACTCGATGGCTCTGTTTTTGTCGTCCCGTCATTCCAGTTGCACCCAGTTTTCGGTGCCGTCTCGAGACGAGTGCCGCCAGGTAACGCCATGTCGCGTTTCGTCGGCTTCGGGGACAAAAGCGGGGACAACTCCAAAAACTTTTTTCAAACTCAAGGGCATTGAGTTTTTGTTTTTGTCCCAAAGGGCGCGGCGGGCCGCCTTTGGAGGCTCGATTTCGCCGAAAACGCCCGTTTTGAAACTCAACCGACCTTTAGCGTGCAAGCCGCCAGCTTCAACCGCAAGTGAGTCAGCGCTGGTGGTTTTCGAGCCGTTCGCAAAACCGCAGGTCACAGGTCTTTGGTATCGGTGGGCAAAGTGAGTAGTCTCGGGGGGCTTGCCCATGAGTTGACAAGCAAGCCTTCAGAGTTTCGAGAAAACATACTGGTAGAATATGGTCTGCAAATCAATGACAGGAGACCGACGATGGCCGATATCCCGAGCAGGAAGCCCATCCTCACAATAGAACAGCAGATCGAGCACCTGAGGCGGAAGGGCGTCTCCTTCGAGCTGTGCTCCGAAGCGGAAGCCGCGCGCATCCTGGCCGGCCAAGATCACTATTTCAGACTCGCTGCCTACCGCGTGTTGTTCCCCAAACGCGTAGGCGGGCCGCGAGACGGCCAATACGCCGGGCTCGACTTCGGGCACCTCGTCGACCTCGCCGCCATCGACCGCGAGCTGCGCAGCTTCCTGCTGCCGCTGACCCTTGACGTGGAGAACTCCGCGAAGACCAGGCTGGTCGAGCGCATCACCGAAAAGCCGGACGAGGACGGCTACTCGATCTTCTCCGACTACCTTGCAGCCCTCAACCACGGCGACCGCAACCGCAGGGAGGGAGAGCTCAACCGCCTGAAAAACGACGCCTACCTCGGATCGCTCGTTTCGAGGTACCCGATTGGCGAGATGCCGGCGTGGGTCTTTCTGGAGCTGTCGTCTTTCGGCGCCTTCGCCGACTTCTACCTCTTCTGCGCCGATCGATGGGGCGATTCCGAGATGAGGGACGAGCACTACATGCTCAGGCGCGCGAACTCGCTGCGAAACGCCGCGGCGCATTCGAGCGCCATCGTGAACGGGCTCGGCTCGTCATCGAGCGCGCCGCAGCTGAGGTACCCCGCGCCGCTGGCCGCGGCTCTCGGCGAAATCGGCGTGTCCAAGCGCCTCAGGCGCTCGAAGATGCGCAATCCACGCATCCTGCAGATGACCGTCCTCGCTTACGCCTACTCTCGATTCGTTCCTAGGGAGAAAGCAGAAGGGACTCCCGAGAGGCTACTCGCTCTTGCCGATAGGTCCGAGCTTCACGGCGACTGGTACGCGGGCAGCACAGTGATAGCCTCGTCGCACGACTTCATTGCGATGGTCTTCAAAGCCTGGCTCGGGTAGGATCTGCTTCCCACTTGCGCGCAAGCTTTGCTCGGTGCTGATGTGCGCGTCAAGCATCCATGGGATTGACAAAGAGGCGTTTAGCTGCATAATGGACTCTAGTTAGAAACCCTCGGGTTTGCGGGGCGGGATCGTGAAAGCGATTCTGCCCTATTTTTTTGCTCGCACATTCCTCTTCTCGACGAGCAATTCCGGGCTACCTAAAGGAGAACATGGATGAAGCTGTTTTTATGTTCGCACTTTTCAAGTGTAGGAAGTTTGATAAAAGAAGAAATTGATAACAAGAAAGTCGCATTTATTCCCACAGCTTCGCTGCGTGAAGGCTACACCGGTTATGTCGGCTCGGCTCGAAAGCTATTTAATACACTGGGAGCAACCGTAACTGAAATTGATATTTCAACGGAAGCTTATTCAACGATACAGTCCGTTTTTGAAGATGTGGATGTAATCTATTTTACCGGTGGAAATTCTTTCTTCCTTATGGACCAGCTCCGTAAAACGGGAACGGATGAGCTGTTGAAGAAAGAATTGGCAAAGGGAAAACTGATGATCGGTGAATCGGCAGGTGCGATTATATGCGCTCCTACCATCCAATATATTGAGCAAATGGATGAAAAGCCGGAGGACTACTCACAGGAAGATGATGCAGGGCTTGATTTGATCGATTTCTATGTTCTTCCGCATTATCTTACGGCACCATTTAAGAAGGTTACCGAGAAAATAATGACTGAGTTTTCGGATTTGAATCTATGCCCAATTAACAACCGTCAGGGAATTGTAATTGATGGTGAAGGCTCAAAGGTTATTTGCAAAGACTAATTTGAAAATTCGAGTGTCCTTGAATTTTCGGACAGTGCATGATACAAGGTAATTGGTTTTCCGTTAGGAAGGCTTCCAAGTGCCGGGGACGTTTTTCCCGGCTTTTTTCTTATCCATGAGAGCAATGCGGGAACTCAGCATCTTCGTCGACGAGTCGGGAAGCGACGGCCTTTCCGACCGCCACTACCTGCTCACCGTCGTCATGCACGACCAATCCGAGAGCATCGCGGATTCGATCGCGGCATATGAGGGCGCCCTTCGCGCCAAGGGGCTCCCGGACATACCCTTCCATGCGTCGCCGCTCATGAACGGCAAGGACCAGTATTCGGGGCTCGACCTGAGGACGCGCAAGATGATGCTCGGCTCGTTCCGCGTCTTCTTCCGCCACATGCCCGTAAAGTACCACACCCTCGCATACGCGACCAAGCAGTTCGCCTCGATCGACAAGCTCGCGGGGGCGATGCGAAGGGATATCGTGAACTTCCTGTTCGACAACCTCGCGGAGCTGCAATCCTACGATATGGTCAAGGTCTACTATGACAACGGCCGGCGCTCCATCGCCGAGTCGCTGCACCGCGCAATCGAGTACGCGCTGTCGAAGGACGCCGTCGTCTACCGATCGGCGCAGCCCTCCGAGTACCGGCTTTCGCAGGCGGCGGACTACATCTGCACCATGGAACTCACGGCAATTAAATACGCGGAGCACACCGCCACCGCGACGGACGAGAAGTTCTTCGGCAAGTGGTCCGATTTCAAGAAGGGCATACTCAAAGAGACGCGCAAGAAGCTCGTCTAGAGAGGCGATCAGCCCTTGGCGGAGCGTTTACCGACAATGGAGTCTGTTACGCGGGGGGGGGTGTTGATAAGACGCCACTTAGCTGCATAATAGGTTCCAGTTAGAAACCCTCGGGTTTGCGGGGCGGGATCGTGAAAGCGATTCTGCCCTATTTTTTTGCCCCTATTTCTTGCATGCCTCAATGGCTTCCGCATTCGCTCCCCATTGGTTCAGAAAGGGTTCGGGGAAATCGTCGAGTTGATTGCGCCCTCGCGTTTTACAAAATAGAGCGCAAGGCCCTTTAGCTCGACTTATTGCCTTTTGAGCCCCGCCGCTCGTCCATCCCAGCTTGCCCAGACGGCCCTCCCGCGGTGCCCGTGTCCCAACGGATGGGTACCATTTATCCGGGTGCACCTGGGGCAACGGGCCGGCAGGCCCGCGCAAGGTCGCTCGCATAACACGCAACATCAAACACGACAGAAGAGGCGAACGACAGATGCCGGACCCCGGACGACAGCACCGCGGAAGACGAGCATTCCGACCGCAACCGAACAACTCCAGCTACTAGGCAGGCGCCCGCATGGGCGCCTTTTACTTTTCAGGGACTTAGCTGCCGGCTAAGACACGCGGCTCATGGCCGTTTCGTGAAGACGCGACCAGCTCGACCCACCTCGACCCGTCTCCTCTCCTGCCGTGCTCACCAATCGACATCAGGCGGTTCAATCGTCGCGCAGACGAAAAGGGACACGGTGCCGTGCGGGGTGCTCGCGCGGTGCCGCACGGGAAGATTGGAGGAACCATGGCACGCACAGCCGAATGCGCCGCGCCCGAGGGAAGCCAAGATCGGGACGAATGGATGACGGTGATCGAGATGCAGGAGTACATGAGGGCGAGCCGAAACAAGGCGTACGACCTCATCTGGTCGGGAGAGATCGACTCGTACAGGCTCGGAAGGAAGCTCCTGGTGTCGAGGGCGTCAGTGGACGCCTACATCGAGTCGAGGAGCGGCAGGAAATGACGGCGGCGACCGCCCCGGGAGCCGCCCGCGGCCGGGCACGCGAGGGAGCCTCGAGACGAAAGGAGCTCGAGGACGACCATGACCAAGAGCATTAGCAGGAGCCAGGTGAGGCTCATCGCATCGACCAACGCGATATTCGGCGCCGACGAGGCGTGCGCGATGCTGCGCATCAGCCGCGACGCCATGTACCGGCTCGCCAAGGACCCCGACGACCCGTTCCCGATCCGCTACATCGGCGGCAAGACACGCGACGGCATCGTGCTGCACGACGAGCTCGTCGCATGGGTCGAGCGGAACAGCATCGTCGGCTCGCCCAGAAGGGGCTAGCGCCGATGGCGGCCACAGGCCCGAAGGAGCGCGACGGCCCCTCCCCGCGCGAGTTCACGACGGTACGGCACTTCATGATGGCGGACCTGGGCCTCTCCGGCCTTCCCCTGCTCGTCTACGCGCGCATCTTCGGCTTCTGCGACGCCGGGTGCGGCTATTTCGAGAGCAAGGGCGGCCTGGCCCGATTCCTCAACGTGCAGGAGCGCAGCGTCCACCGCGCCATCCGCGACCTGCTCGACCGGGGCCTCATCGAAGAGTGCGGCATGCACGCCCCGGCGCGCGGGCACGCCACCAAGCGGTACCGCATCGTGCGCGAGAGACTGCCGCCCGGAGCGCTGGCAACTCCTGACGAATCGTCAGGGTTCCCGGCGCGAAAGGGTGACGAAATGACAGGGTTCGCCGAGAACAAGGGTGACGAACCGTCAGGGTTCGCAGCCCGAACCCCTGACGAGATGACAGGGAAACCCCTGACGATATGCCACCCAATAAGCAAAAGGGACAACAAGGACTTCAAAAGATAAGGAAGGGGCGCCCGATGGACCGAGCGGGACTCATCACCCTGGAGCAGGCCCGTGCGGCCGGGCTCTCCTTCGACGAGCCGGAGCCGAGGGCGTGCCCGCACTGCGGCGCCGCCCTCGATCCGCTCGGCGCGGCGCTGGCGGGCAGGGTCGCCTGGGTCTCCGCCGCCCCCTGCCCGTGCGAGGGCGCGGCTCGCGAGCGGGAGGCCGAGGCGCGAAGGCGCGCGGCCCTCGCCGCCAAGGAGGAGGCCGTCCGCCGGGAGAAGGCGCTCTCGCGCGCGGGCATCCCCAGGCGCTACTGGGCCGCCGAGGCCGACCGCCCCGAGTTCGCCGAGTACATCGCCTCGTTTGCGGGCAACGGGGGCGCCGGGCTCTACATACACGGGGGCGTCGGCGCCGGCAAGACGCACGCCGCCTCCGCCATGGCCAGGCTGTTCGCCGAGGCCGGCTACGACGTCGCCTTCACGACGGCCAAGGGCATGCTCGAGCGCGTGAAGGCGACGTTCGACGAGGGCGGCACCGAGGCCGCCGTCGCGCGGTACGCCAAGTGCGACGTGCTCGTGCTCGACGACCTCGGCAAGGAGGACGCGACGGAATGGTCCGTCGGCACCGTGTTCAGCGTGCTCGACGCGCGCTACGAGGACATGCGCCCGACCATCGTCACGTCGAACTACGCGCCGAGCGCGCTGGCGGACAGGCTCGCAAGGCGCGGCGAGCGCGTAACGGCAGAGGCGATCGCGAGCAGGATCTCCCAGACCTGCAGGACCGTCTACCTGGGCGGAAGGGACAGGCGCCGCCTCGGCTAGCTTGTGCGCTTCCCGTGGAGGCGCGGACGGCTCGACCCAGCTCGACTCATCGCGGGCGGCCCCACTCTCTACCGCAATCGAAATCGCTATACACGTCTTGGGCGGCGCCGACGCGCCAGCACGCACGCCTGCTCCGACTCGCACCGTGCCCCCATCGCGAGGACGCCGCCCGCCAAACAACAAACGAAAGGCGGAGGGCCCATGGACGGCTTCGAGAGGATAACCGGCCGCGAGCACGACGGGCTCGTGGAGAAGTGCCAGGAGAACGGCTGGCTCAAGGTCGGCGGCTTCGACTGGCAGGACGACCCGTTCCTCGAGGAGTACCCCTACGAGTTCTCCCGCACGGATAGCGTCGACAGGCTCCGCGAGGCGCTCGGCTCGGGCAACTGGGCCATACGCCAGGGGTTCTGCTACCGCGACCTCGCGTTCATCCAGCAGGTGAACGGCGGCGACGAGTGGTGGACGCTCAAGCGCGACGGCGACGCGTGGACCGGCTTCGAGAGCTGGAGCTTCGGCGCCATCGCCCAGGAGCCCGAGCGCTTCGAGCGCGCCATGCGCGACATGTGCGAGGCGACGCCGGAGCAGTGCCGCAGCGGCGAGTGGGCCCATCTGCACGAGAAGGCGCCCGAGCCGCTGGCGCAGCGCGCCGCGTCCGCCCGCGAGGCGAGCCGCGCGCACGCCGGGCAGGAAGCCCGCGCCCCAATGGCGCGCGAGAGGGCCGTCGGGGCCGAATAGGGACAACCGGGGCGCGAAGGCGCCCCTTTTTCATCTCGACTGGAAGGGAGGCGCGGGATGGCGAGCGACTACGGGGACGAGGCGGGCGGCAAGCTGCTCGACTGGATGCTGAGGATCGGCCAGGAGGCCGGCGCCGAGGCAATGGCGCGCAGCGCGAGGGAGCTCTCCGAGCGCCTCGCGGGAATCCGCGGGACCATCGCCGGCGGGCGCGCCGAGGCCATCGCGGCCGACGGCGTGCCGACCTATGCGAAGCTCAGCCTCGAGGAGCTCTCTGGGCTTCCCGAGTACGCGACGATCAAGGAGGTCGTCTCCGACAAGCTGCGCGCCGCGTCGGTCGAGCACCACATCATCCCCGGCGAGGGCCGCGACTGGCTGCTCTTCAAGGTGGAGGACGCCCCCGAGGTCGACGAGGCCTTCCGCCAGCTGGAGCAAGAGACGGGCAAGGCCGCCGATCGCGCAAGGGAGCGGCTCTCCGAGATAGCCGAGAGGCGCCGGGCGCCCGAGCGGCTGGCGGAGCGCGCCGAGCGTGCGCGCGAGGCGTCGAGGGCCCACAGCCAGGGCATCGGCCGGGACCGCGGCCCGCGCCAGATCGAGGGGCCCGAGAGATGAGGTGGCAGGCGGCGGCCGCGCTGGCCGCGGCGGCGTTCGCCGCGGGAGACTTCGCGGCCGCGGCAATCGCGGCGTCGGGCGCGAACCCGATCCTCGACCCGGAGGCCGCCATGGCGGCGATCCCCGCGGCGCTCCGCGCGGGGCGCGTCTTCTCCGCGGAGGCGCTTCCCCTGTGCGCCGGGACCGCCTGCGCGTGCGGCGCGCTCCTCGCCTGGGCCCGCTCACTGGGGACCAAGGGGGCCCGGCGCGACGGCGAGGAGCACGGTAGCTCCAGGTGGGCCACGCGCAAGGACATCGCGCCCTTCGGCGACCCCAAGGACCCCGACAACAACATCATCCTCACCGACAACGCGCGCATCCGCCTCGTGAGCCGCAGGTTCGACCTCTCCACCGACACCAACGACAACGTGCTCGTGGTTGGAGGACCCGGCACCGGCAAGACGCGCTACTACGTCAAGCCGAACCTCCTGCAGGCCAACGCCAGCTTCTTCGTGACCGACCCGAAGGGCACGCTCATCCGCGAGATGGGCGGCGCGCTGGCGGAGCTCGGCTACGAGATCCGCGCGTTCGACACCATCGACTTCGCGCGCTCCATGCGCTTCAACCCCATAGCCTACATACGCGACGAGGCGGGCGTCATCCGCTTCGCCCGCGGCATCGTCGCCAACACCGAGGGCGAGGCCGACCACAAGGGCGACCCCTACTGGGAGAAGGCCGAGCGCCTGGTCTACACCGCGCTCACGGCCTACCTCGTCATGCACTGCGAGCCCGCCGACCGAAACCTCGACGGGCTGCTCACGCTGCTCTCGCTCGCCGACGCACGCGACGACCCGGGCTACATGAGCCCGCTCGACATGGTGTTCCGCGAGCTGGAGACCGGCGAGCGCTACGTCAGGCGCGGCGGCGCTTCGGCGGAGGGCGGATCGCTGCGCGGCTTCGCCGAGGAGGACGGCGCGTGGGAGTGGGTCAAGGTCCGCGAGCCGGCGCCGCCCGACGACTTCGCGCTCGCGAGCTACCGCGAGTTCCGCGTCGCCGCCGGCGACACCATGAAATCGATGCTCTCGAGCTGCAACGTCCGCCTGAAGCCGCTGTCCATCCGCGCCGTGCGCGACCTCACCTCCAAAGACGAGCTCGACCTCGCCCACATGGGCGACGAGGGCGCCAAGGTCGCGCTCTTCGCGTCGATGAGCGACACCGACTCGACCTTCGACTTCCTGTTCGCCCTGCTCATGGACACGGCCGTGAGCGCGCTCTGCGCCGAGGCGCTCGAGGCGCACGGCGGCTCGCTGCCCACGACGGTGCACTTCGTCTTCGACGAGTTTGCCAACATCGGGCGCATACCCGACTTCGAGCGGACCATCGCCGTCACCCGCAGCAGGAACATCGCCGTCTCGATGATCGCCCAGTCGCTCTCGCAGCTGAAGGAGACCTACGGCGACAACAACGCCGAGACCATCGTGAACGCCTGCGACACGCTGCTCTACCTGGGCGGCAAGGCGAACGAGACCAACGAGGAGATCAGCAAGATGGCCGGCAAGCAGACGGTGGCGAGCGAGACGCAGAGCGACTCGCGGGGCGCCGGCTGGACCCGGACCGTGAACCGGGCCGTCTCCGAGCGCGACCTCATACAGCCCGCCGAGGTGGCGCGCATGCCGCGCGAGGACGCGCTCGTGCTCGTGAACGGGTGCATGCCGCTCATGGACCGGAAGTACCGGCTCGAGCGCCACCCGCGCTCGCGCCTGCTCGAGGAGGCCGCGCGCCGCGGCCCGTTCGACTTCGCGGAGTACCGCAGGCGGAAGGACGGCGCCTCGTGACGGGGCCGCGGAGGGCGCGGGCCTCCCCCGCCGCGGGGGAGGAACAGCAAGGAACATCGTCAACCGAAAGCAAAGGAGAGCAGCATGCTCGCAAACGTCATCAAGCTCGTGTCGGGCTGCGTGACCTTCCTCGGCGGCTTCCTGGTCGTGTGGGGAGCGGTCTCGCTCGGCCTGGCCATCAGGGAGCAGCAGGGCGGCCCGCAGATCGCGACCGCCATATCCACCATCGCCGGCGGCGCGATCATCATCGCCGCGTCGGTCTACTTCGGGCAGCTGGACACGTCCTGGCTGCCGGCATAGGGGGCGTCTCGAATGGCGCTCCGGATACCGGTGCAGAAGGACATCGGGGAGTACGAGGAGAAGATCGTCGGGAAGATGAGCCTGCGCACGCTCGCCTGCGTGTCGCTCGGCTTCGGCAGCGCGGTCGGGGCGGCGGCCTTCGTCCACCTGGGCCTGCGCGCAGACGTCGCGGACGCGGCCTTCCCGATCATGCTCTGCAGCATGCCGTTCTGGCTCGCCGGGTTCTGGCGGCCCTTCGGCATGCGCGCCGAGGAGCTGCTGCCTCTCCTGGCGGCCCACGAGCTCTCCCCGCAGCTGCTCGCGTACGAGCCCTGCCTCGCCGGGAGCCTTCCCGAGGGCTCGCCGCAGCCGGGCCGCCCGGGGCGTCGCGCGAGGCGCAGGGCCAGGAAGAAAGGAGCCGAGCTCTATGAGCCGAGCAAGAACCAACAAGGAGAATAGGCCGAAGCGCCCGAGCACCCTCGGGCTGCTCCTCGGCGGCACGGGCGGGCGCAAGGACGCCTCGAAGGGCGCGGAGGCCGAGCGGCAGAGGCGCCGCCGGGAGCGCGACCGCTCGCGCGAGATGGCCGGCTTCGTCGGCTACGACGCCATGTACAGGGACGGAATCGCCCAGGTGATGCCCGGGGTGTTCAGCCAGACGGTCGAGTTCTCCGACATCAGCTACCAGTCCGCGCGCAAGGAGGCGCGCGAGACGGCCTTCACCGTGATGAGCTCGCTGTTCAACTACTTCCCGGCGGACTCCCACGTGCAGATCCAGGTCGTGAACGCGCCCATCCCCGCCGACGAGGTCGGCCGCAAGGTCTTCTTCGAGCCCGGGGAGCGCGCCACGGCAGGGCTCGCCGAAGAGTACAACCGGATCCTCAACGACAAGATGCGCGAGGGCGTCTCGAACCTCGTGCGCCACCGCTACCTGACCTACGCCGTGGGCGCCGACGACGTCGACGCCGCGGTGCCCAAGCTCGCGCGCATCCGGGGCGACGTGGAGCAGACGCTCGCGCGCATACGCTGCTCGTCGCGCGCCCTCGACGGCGCCGAGAGGCTCGAGCTTTTGCAGGGGCAGCTGCGCCCGGGGTCGCGCTTCGAGTTCTCCTGGGACAAATTGTCCCCGACGTCGGGCGCGCGCACGAAGGACTTCGTCATGCCCTCCACGCTCGACTTCAAGCCCGAGGGCAGGTCGGACTGCTTCCGCAGCGACGGGCGCTACGGCGCGGTGCTCGCGGTGCGCAGCTTCGGGTCGGTCATCGAGGAGACCTACCTCGCCTCCATCATCGACCTGCCGCTGCCGCTCAACGTGACGCTGCACGTGCAGCCCATCGCGCAGAGCGAGGCGCTCGCGCTCGTGAAGCGCCAGATCGACTGGATGGACAAGGAGATCATCGACGAGCAGATGAGCGCCGTGAAGAAGGGCTACGACTACCAGATCCTGCCGCCCGAGCTGCGCTTCTCGAAGGAGGAGGCCGAGGAGCTGCTCGACTTCCTGCGCAACAAGTCCGAGCGCCTGTTCGTCTACACGGGTCTCGTCTACACCTGGGCCGACAGCCTCGAGGAGCTCGACCGCCGCGTCCAGCAGGTGACGAGCGTCGCGCAGGGCTGCACGATCGGCCTCGAGCCGCTCCACTTCCGCCAGCGCCAGGCGCTCAACTCGGTGCTCCCGCTCGGGGACAACCACGTCACCGTGAGCCGCTACCTCACCACGGGGCAGGTCGCGATGCAGATGCCCTTCGCCAGCCAGAGCCTCGACGAGGCGGGCGGCGGCTACTACGGGCAGTCCAAGGAGAGCGGGAACCTGGTGCTGTGCGACCGCAAGCGCCTGGCGAGCCCCATGGGCTTCGTGTGCGGCAAGCCCGGCTCGGGCAAGAGCTTCTCGGTGAAGCGCGAGATAACCAACACCGTGCTCGCGCACCCCGAGGACGAGGTCGTGATCTTCGACCCTGCCGGCGAGTACGGCAACCTCGTCGGCGCGCTCGGCGGCGCGAACGTCGAGCTCGCCCCGGGATGCTCGGCGGTGCTCAACCCCCTCGACACCGCCGACGTCGCGGACCGCGCCGACGCCGCCAAGCTCGCGTACAAGACCGACGCGGTGCTCGCGCTCTCGAGCGCGCTCATGGCCGAGGGCCGCGAGGGCCTGCCGGAGCGCGACCGCTCGATCATCGCCCGCTGCGTCGGCGAGGCGTACCGGGAGTGCGCGAGGGACGGCCGCCTGCCCACGCTCGGCGACTTCCACGCGGCGCTGCTCGCTCAGCCCGAGCCCGAGGCCGCCGACATCGCGCTGCGCTACGAGCGCTACGTGAAGGGCGCGTTCTCCTTCTTCAACGGCCAGAGCAACGTGGCGCTCGACAACCGCATCACCAACATCGACATGCACGGCCTCGGCCAGAACATGCGCGTGTTCGGCATGATCACGGCGCTCGAGATGGTGCGCAACCGCGTGATGGTAACGCCGCCGCGCCCCAACTACACCTGGCTCTACATCGACGAGGTGCAGAGCCTCTTCGCGCACCCGACGGTGGTCGAGTACTTCGCCCGCCTGTGGCGCGAGGGGCGCAAGTTCGGCCTCATCTGCACCGGCATCAGCCAGAACACGAGCCACATGCTGGCCAACGCCGAGGCCCGCGACATGGTGCTCAACTCCGAGTTCTTCCTGCTGCACAAGCAGTCCACCGCCGACCTCGACGCGTGGGCGGAGATGCTCCAGCTCTCCGCCACGGAGCGCGGCTACATCGGCGACGCCGTCAAGCCCGGCGAGGGGCTGCTCATCAGCGCGGGGATCCGCGTGCCCATCACCGACGACTTCCCTAAAGGCCCGCTCTACGACCTGTGGAACACCAAGCCCGCAGAGGTCGCCGAGCGCGAGATGCGCCGGGCGGCGCGAGAGGCGAAGGAGTAGCCGTGGCTCGTCCGAGCGAGGGCGGCGGGATGCTCGAGGTGGTCGGGGCGCAGCGCCGCGACGTGCTCACCGCGGGCGACGTCGCGGAGACCGAGCGCGACTCCCTGGGAAACGTCTCGGAGGGTGCCGGCCCGCTCGACGAGGCGGGAGGCCCCGCCGCAACGGCGAAGGGGCGCCCTTCCAGGCCCGACGCGCCGGAAGGCGGGCTCGGGGACAAATTGTCCCAACCAGCCGGCGACCGGCGCGCGGCGGCCGCGATGCGCTCGCGCGTCGATGCGGCGAAGCTGGCGATCGCCCGGGAGGCCGTCTCCCAGCTCGACGACTCGGAGGAGCTCGAGGGCGCCTCGGGCATGTACGACGCGGGGCGTGCGGCCAAGAAGGCCGCGGGAGGGCTGCGGCAGAGGAAGGCGAAGAAAGCAGCCCAAGGCAGCCGCAAGGCGGCGACCGCCCTCGGCGCCCCAAAGGGAGGCGCGCGCGGCCCCGAGGCAGCCGGCGCGACCGCCCCGGCCAAGCATCAAGCGGCCCAGGCGGCCGCGCAGGCGTCGGGCGAGGCGGCCCGCGCCGCGGGGTCGAAGGGCGCCGCCTCCGCGATCGCGGGCGCGGTCTCGGGCGCAGCGCCCGCCCTGCTCGGGGCGGTGGCCGGCATCGTGGCCTTCGCCGCCTGCGCGCTCGCCGTCGCGCAGCTGCTGAGCGCGCTGTTCGGCTTCTGGGACGACGCGGCCTCCAAGCAGGGCCTCGAGGGGCTGCCGCCCTACATCACCTACGAGATGGTCGAGGCGGCGCTCGAGTGCCAGGAGGAGTACGGGCACCCGGCGGGCTGCACCATCGCGCAGATCATCCAGGAGTCCGGCCAGGGCGACCGCATGAGCCAGCTCGCAGAGCGCGACCACAACCTCTTCGGCATGAAGTGGTGGGCGGGCTACGCGGGCTGCCCCGAGGTGGCAGGCAAGGCGAACTGGGCCACCAGCGAGGAGTACGTGCCCGGCGAGCACACCCAGATCACAGCGAGCTTCATCCGCTTCACCGGCGACGCCGAGTGCATCCGCTTCCGCAGCAGGGTCTTCCTGCAGGCGGAGCGCTACTCGGGCAACGCCCTCATCCGCGAGGCGATCGAGAGGCACGACTCGGACAGGATGGCCGAGGGGCTCAAGGACGCCGGCTGGGCGACCGACTCGTCCTACGTCGAGTCCCTGAAGTCGATCATGGCGCAATGGGGCCTCTACAGGTTCGACTCCATGACGGTCGAGGACCTGAAGGACCCGGCCGCGAGCGGGAACGCGATCGTCGAGGCGGCGTACAGCCAGCTCGGCGTGCCCTACGTGTGGGGAGGCTCGACCCCCGGCAAGGCGCTCGACTGCAGCGGGCTCACGCAGTACTGCTACGCGCAGGCGGGCATCCGCATAAGCCACTACACGGGTTCCCAGTACGAGGAGCTCAGGCGCATACCGCTCTCGGAGGCGAAGCCCGGCGACATCCTCTACCGCTCGGGCCACGTGGCCATCTACATCGGCGACGACAGGTACATACACGAGCCGCGAACGGGCGACGTGTGCCGTATAGCGAGCGGCATCGGCAGCTTCAGCTGCGCGCTCACCGCGAGATAGGAGAAACCAATGCAGGGAAAGTCAAGGGTCATGGCCGCCGTCGCGGCAAGCGCGCTCACCGTGGCGCTCGGCGCGGGCGCGGCGCGCTGCGCCATCGCCCCGCAGGAAGGCGCGCAGGATAGTCCCCAGGAGCAAGAGCAGCCCGCGGCTGCAGGCGCCGACGTGGCAACCGGGAAGGCCGCCTCGGGCGCCGAGGCGCTCTGGAACACGGCATGGACGGGCGCAGACGACCCGACAGCCACGCTGCGGATCGTCGAGGGCGCCATGGTGGAGAGCGCGGGCGGCACCGAGCGCGCCTGGTTCTTCTCGGCCGAGGAGCCCTCCGAGGCCGGCGGCGCGCTCAGCGTGCCCATCGAGGTCAAGGGAACCGGCGACAAGGCGGGAGGCCTGTCGCTCATCCAGGTCTCGGGCGACGGGGACAAACGCACCCTGGCATGCGACCTCCTGACGCAGGCGTACGTGCCCCAGAAGGCGCAAGACGGAGCGTTCTCCGTGACCGGCACCGACGACCGCCTCTCCGAGGCGCTTGGCGCAGACGTCGCCGCCATCGAGGAGGCCGTCGCCGGGAAGGCGGCGGAGGTGTCCCCGCAGGCGACGGGAGCCACCTGGGACAAGGAGGTGTGGCTCGACTACGCCGGAAACGTCGCGTCGACGACCTTCACGCTCGACGACCCCGCCTCGACGGCGGTCACCGTGGTTTCGCGCGGCGGCTCGCTGGAGGCGATGTAGCCGTGCGGGCGCTTGAATCGCGACGCCGAAGGGCGTTCGCCATCTCCGCCGCGACGGCATTCGCCCTCTGCGCGCTCCTGCTCGTCCCCGCGCAGCCGGCATACGCCGACATAGCCGGGGACGTCAACGATTGGCTGTGCGGCCTTCTGCGCGACTGCTGCAACTGGATGTTCAAGGCGCAGACGGGCGTGCTCGGGTCAATCGGCGCGAACGGGATCCTCTCGGCCGACTTCGCGCACATGCTCACGAGCTCGAGCGACCTGACCATGCACGACGTCGCCCGGGGCGTATGGCAGGTTGCCATCCTGCCGATCGGGTGCGGGGTGCTCGGCCTGGTCTTCACCCTGAAGCTCATCGAGATCTCCCAGCGCATGGACGGCAGCCAGAGCCTTCCCGGCGTCAAGGAGGTCGTTTTCCTCCTCGTGTTCTTCGCCGTGTTCCTGTTCCTCATACAGAACAGCTTCGACCTGATGGCGTCGATCTACGAGGTCTGCGGGCTCGCCATCGACCGAGTCGAGGCGCTCTTCGGCGCCGGAGGCGCGCTCGACCTGCCCGAGGTGTCCGTCGTCACCACCGACGACGACATCCCGTCGCTCATCGCCATGCTCGTCGTGAGCCTCATCAGCTGGGTCGTGGTGCTGGCGGCCTACGTCGTCGCCCTCGTGGTCTGCTGGGCCCGCGCGCTCCAGCTCTACATCATGGCCGCGTTCGCCCCGATCCCGCTGGCGTTCCTCGGCATGGACGCCACGCGCCAGATAGGCCTTGGCTACCTGAAGAGCTTCGGGGCGGTCTGCATCGCCGGCGTCATTATCCTCGTGCTGCTCATATCGTTCCCGCTCGTGCTCGGCGGGCTCACCGGGGCGAACCCCGGGACGGGCACCCCGGCCGACGCGGTCGCGAACGGGCTCACCTACGCGCTGCAGTACCTGGCCATGTGCGTGCTGCTCATCCTGGCCCTCGTGAAAAGCGGCTCCTGGGCGCGCGACATCGTGAGCGGCTTCTAGCGGAAAAGCGAGGAAGGGGGCGGTCGCCATGAGATAGGGGCACCGCGCCGGGGCACGCGTCCCGGCGGATGAAGACAAGGACCGATTGAAAACGAAAAGGAGGAAAGACATGGAAGAGAGGAAGAACGTGTACCTCTCGCTGCACAAGAGCTTCGTGCGCGAGGGCATCGAGTACACCGACCGCGCGACCGGCGAGGCCAGGACCTTCAACTCGGCGACCCTTCCCAAGGGCACCGTCGTCGACGGCGTGGACGTGGGAGGCTACGAGTTCAGCCCCATGTTCGTGAACGAGAGCCGCTTCAAGGGGGCCGACTTCCGGGACATACCGCTGCTCGCGAACCGCGAGGTGTGGCTGAGGAAGACGGTGATGGGCCCGGACGGCCAGCCCGAGCTCGACGAGGGCGGCCGCGCGGTCAAGGACACCGTGAAGGTCATGCCGGCGCAGCTCAAGGAGGCCGTTGACGCAGGTCGCTCGCGCTACCTCGCGGAGCGCGCCGAGCACGCCCGCCAGGCGAGCCGCGCCGCCGAGCACGAGGCGCCCCGCGCCCAGCGAAGCGTCGAGAGATAGGGAGGCGGAAAGATGAACGCAGCGAAAGACTGCACCCTGCAGGAAAAGCTCCTCCGATGCGCCATGGCGCTCATCCTGGCGGCGGGGGCGCTGCTCGCCTCCGTGGCGGCCTCGCCCGCCTACGCCGCGCCGAGCACGGTAGACGTGTCCATCGGCGGCAAGATCCCCTACGGCGGCTTCGCCACCACGTGGATGAGCGCCGACGGGAACATCGCCTACTGCGCCGAGCCCTCGTCCCCGACGCCCGCGCCGGGCTCCTACTCGACGAGCCCCGTGCCGAGCGGCGACGTGACAGCGGCCATCTGGTACTCGTTCGGCTCTCCCGGCTTCGACGCGTCGATGTTCCCGGGCAGCTGGTACGACGGCGGCGGCTGGGACGACGCGAAGTACGCCGCGGCGAGCCACGTGCTCATCGCCTACGCCTACTCTGGGTCCGAGTCGGCTGCCACGCACGGCACGAGCGCCGAGTTCGCCTCCTGGGCGAAATCCGAGCTGATCGGCGGGACCTTCGCCAAGATGAAGGCGGGCGCCGGCAAGGTATCCGCCGGGTTCGAGGCGTTCTGCGTCAGGACCGGCGGCGGCTCCCAGACGCTCGTGAGCTTCAGCTGGTCCGCAGGCGGCGTCAAGGTCGCCAAAGAGGACTCCGAGGCGGGCGCCGAGCCCCAGGGCGACGCCTCGCTCGACGGCGCGAGCTTCTCCGTAGTGAACGAGACCGGCCGATACGTGCTGGTCTGCGGCAAGTACTACGCCGACGGCGAGGTCTGCGCCACGATCAAGACCGCTCCCGAGGACGGGTCGCACGTCGCCGCCACCGGCGCCGGCGCGCTTCCCGCGGGCAGCTACCGCATCGTCGAGTCCGGAGCGCCCGAGGGCTACGACGCCAGCGACACCCCCGTCGCGTTTGCCGTGAAGGCCGGCGAGGTAGCCGACCTCACGGGCGACCCCGTGACCGACGAGGTCTTCCGCGGCGGCGTGCAGGTGACCAAGTCCGACAAGGAGCTGCAGGCGTCCGAGGCGCTCGCGGGCAGCGGCCACAAGGAGGCGCCTGGCGAGCACCCCGGCCTCGACGGGATCGAGTTCACCGTCACGAACCGCTCGGCGCACAAGGTCCTCGTTGACGGCGAATGGCGCGAGCCGGGCGAAGCCGTGGCCACGCTGACCACCGCATGGAACGACGAGGCCGGCGCCTACACCGCGCAGACCGCGGCCAACGCACTGCCGTACGGAACCTACGACGTGCGGGAGACGGCGACGAACGGGAGCTACCTGCTGACCGACGGCGAGCCCCGCGCCTTCGAGGTCCGCACCGGCGGCGAGATCGTGAGCGCCTCCGCGGACGGCGCCGCGCTCGAGTTCCGCGACCAGGTGGTGCGCAACGACCTCGAGCTCTCCAAGAAGAGCGAGTCCGACAACGCCGGCCTCATGGTCCCGTTCGCCATCGAGAACGCGGCCACCGGCGAGACTCACGTGCTGGTCACGGACCGCAACGGCGACGCGTCGACCGCGAGCAGCTGGAACAAGCACTCGAGGGGCACCAACGCCAACGACGCCCTGCTCGGCCACGAGGGCCCGATTGCTGCCGCCGACATGGACCCGAAGGCCGGCATCTGGTTCTCGCTCGGCGAGGACGGCTCCTCGGCACCGGTCGACGACTCGCTGGCGGCCCTGCCGTACGGCGCCTACACCATGACCGAGCTGCGCTGCGATGCCAACGAGGGCCTCGAGCTCATCACGAGGAGCTTCTGGATCGATCGCGACTCGACGGTCGCGAAGGCCGTGTGGATGGGCCTCGACGACCAGGAGGGCCCGCGCATCTCCACCACCGCAAAGGACGGCGCGGACGGCGACAAGGACGTCTCGGCCGACGCCGAGGCCAAAGTCGTC
This sequence comes from Raoultibacter timonensis, assembly GCF_022845715.1. Classification (NCBI taxonomy): domain Bacteria; kingdom Bacillati; phylum Actinomycetota; class Coriobacteriia; order Eggerthellales; family Eggerthellaceae; genus Raoultibacter; species Raoultibacter timonensis. Next base: position 2,800,384 of record NZ_AP025564.1, on the reverse strand, counting down.
GACGCGGTCGCCTACGAGGGGCTGAAAGCCGGCGAGGAATACGAGCTCTCGGCAACCCTCCTCGACAAGGCGACCGGCGAGCCCGTGGCCGACGCCTCGGGCAAGCCCGTTGAGGCCAAGGCCGGGTTCGAGCCCGCGCTCTCGACGGGCAGCCAGGACGTCGAGATCGCCTTCGACGCGAGCCTGCTCGGCGGCCGCGACCTGGTCGTGTTCGAGAGCCTGCGCAAGGACGGCGCCGAGGTGGCGTCGCACGCGGACCTCTCCGACGAGGGCCAGACCGTCCACGTCGCCGTCGAGGTGGGCACCCAGGCGGCCGACGCCGCCGACGGCGACCAGGTGATCGAGGCCGGCAAGGCCAAGGTCGTCGACACGGTGGCCTACAAGGGCCTCGTCCCCGGCGAGACCTACATCGCCGTGGGCACGCTCATGGACAAGGGCACCGGAGAGCCGTTCCTCGACAAGGACGGCAACGAGGTGACCGCGCGCACGCCCTTCGAGCCCGAGGCGCCCTCCGGCACCGTCGAGGTGACCTTCGAGTTCGACACCGAGGGCCTGGCCGAGGGAGACGAGCTCGTCGTCTTCGAGAAGGTCCTGGACTCCGCCGGCAACGTCGTCGCGGCCCACGAGGACATCGACTCCGCCGAGCAGAGCGTCGTCGTGGACAACCCCGACACGCCCGAGGTGCCCGAGGAGCCCTACGCCAAGACCGGGGCCGACGCCCCCGACGGCACCGGCTACGCCGCGGCCGCGGGCATCGCCCTGGCAGCTGCGGCGGGCGCGGGCGGAGCGCTCGCGTACCGCAAGCGCAAGGCGGCCGCGAGCAAGGACGAGGCGGCCGAAAAGCCGGAAGAGTAGCGGCGCCGCATCGGCACCGAACCGGAGGCCCTGGGCGCTCGCCCGGGGCCTCCCCTGCGAACGGGGGAGGACATGAACAAAGGGAAAGCCGCCACGGCGCTCGCCATTGCCGTGGCGTTGCTGGCGCTGGCGGCGCTCGCCGTCCTGCCGCAGCCCGAGAGGAACCCGTACGTGGTGCGCGAGGTGCCCGCTGCGGAAGAGGACGCGGCAATGGAGGCTCAAGAGACGGGAGGCGGAATCGACTGGGACGCCCTTCCCGCCTCCGTCGTCGCTTGGGTGCGCGTGCCGGGCACGACCGTCGACTACCCGATCGTCCAGGGCCGGCCCGAATCGCCCGACTTCTACCTCACGCACGATGCTAACGGCGAGCGCTCCGCATGGGGCGCTCCCTACATCGACGCCGGGTGCGCGCAGGGCGCCGAGAGCCCGCTCGTCATCGTCTACGGGCACCACATGTCCGACGGCACCATGTTCGCGCCGCTCGCGCAATACTCGTCGCGCGGCTTCGCCGAGGGGCACCGCACCATCCATGTCTTCACCCGCGAGAAGGCGATCGAGCTCGAGGTCTTCGCGGCCGACGTGGTCGACGCGAGCTCGGAGGGCAAGCGGACCGACTTCGCCGACGCGGCGGATCTCGACGCCTACCTCGGGGACAAATTGTCCCGGTGCGAGGTCGTCCTGGAAGATTCGGCGGACGTCGCGCATGCCTGGGCCTTCGTGACGTGCAGCTACCAGACGAGCAACTCGCGCACCGTCGTCTACGCGAAGGAGGTGGAAGGATGGGATTCGCGCCCTTCGGAATAGGGCTCCTCATGGGGCTCCTCACGCTCACGGCCTACGCCTGCTGCGCAGCCGGCGACGACGACCGGGACTAGCCGTGGGAAATCGAAATCGCACAACGGAAAGAGGCGGGCAGTTGCCCGCCTCTTCTCACATCACCCACTTGAACACGGCGCGGAACAGCCAGACGAAAAAGCCCAGCGTGACCTTAAGCGCCGCCATGAGGAACCTACCAAGCCTCTTCATCGACGTCACCCCAATCTTCCTTGACCTTGCGGGCGCCCTCGTCGGCGCCCCCTTCCTTCTCTTCCGCGAGCAGCCTCGCCAGCTCGTCTGGCACGCCCGGGACCTCCGCCCTCCCCAGTGCGCGCTGCAGGTCCCTTATCTGCGATTTCAGCGGTTTTGAGGGAGGACCCACGTGCTCGCGGTAGCAGGCGCCGATCGCTGCCGCGTCGCACAGGTACCCCCGCACCCGGGCGAACGCCTCGTCCCCGTCGAGCAGGACGCGGCGGGCTCGCCCGAGCTCGGCCTCCGAGGCCAGCATGAAGCGCCACCCGCGGGACCTGCGCGCCGCCGGGATGCCGTCCGCGGGCGCGTCGGCGCGCCAGTCGTCTCGCACCTGGTGCCAGTTCGCCGTGAGCCAGAGCCCCTTCTCGGGCTCCTCGCGCATCTCGAGCTCGAACTCCGTGAGCATGTTCGCGCCGGAGAACGGCGACCCTTCCGTGAACGAGAGCGTGTCGAACAGCGTCGTCCTGCCGCCCTCGTACTCTATCCTCACCATCATCTCCGGCCCCTCTCCCTGCGCTGGTCCTGCTGGGCCCGCTGCCGCTCGGCGGCGAGGATGCGCTGCTGCTCGTCCGCTCGGTGGCACTGGCGCGAATTGCCGCTGGCATCGTCGCGCCCTTCACCGTCCCCGTAGCGGGTCTTGAGCGGCATGAGCCCGTTCTCGGCCATGTAGGCGCGCGCAGCCTCGAGGCGGCGGCACCCCTCGCCGCCCGCCTGGCCGCGGCGCTCGAGCGTCGCCATCCTGAGCCCGAACTCCTCGATGGACTCGACGTCGAACTTCGCGCACGTCTCGAGCGCCGAGGAGAGCCTGCTCAGCTCCGAGAGGTCGTTGAGCTCGAGGGCCCGCTCGGCGGCCTCGCGGATTCGCGCGGTGCTCGCGTCCGTGGGGCGGTAGGCGCCTTCGCGCTCGAAGCGCCGGCTGAGCATCTCCTTGCCGTAGACGAACCCCAGGCGCTCGCCGCTGACCTTCTTGGACGGCTCCTCGGCCAGGCTGAACACCCAGTCGTCCCGCCGCGCCTTGGCCGAGTTGTCGGCGACGTGCACGCCCAGGGCGTCGAGGATGCCGAGGAACTCCGCCTCGTCGCGCGCCGTGGTCTTGGCGAGCGCGACGCGGGCGCGGATGTCGCCGACCCACGAGTAGCCGCCAGAGCGCATGATCTCCTTCTCGGCCCGGCCCAGGTAGACGTTCCTGCGGCTCCTGGGCCCGCCCGCGCCGGCATGCCCGCGCGCCTTCGAGGGGGATTCGGGCGCCCGGTCGTTGGAGAGACCCGACAGCCCGCGCTCGCGGGCCATGTCCTGCAGGTCGCGGTTGAGGTCCTCGGGATGCTGGGTCTGCATGCGGTAGCCGGTGCGGAGGTTGGCGTTGTTCACGACGATGTGCGCGTGCGGTATGCCGCGGGCGTTGTCGTCGTGGTAGACGATGGTGATCTCGTGGTCGCCGAAGTGCTTGAGCGCCCACGAGCACGCGAGCTCTCGCAGCGCAGCCAGGTCGATGTCGTCGCCGGGGTCCGGCGAGAGCACGAAGTGCTTGAACGTGCGGGCGGGCTTTCCCCTCCAGGGTGCGTCCGTGCCGAACGCGGCGCGCGTGGCGTCCATCTCGGCGTCCCAGGCGCAGGCCTCCTTTGCCTCGTCTCCCAGCGCGCCGGCGTCGCGCTCGTCGTAGCTCAGATTGAACAGGTCTCGCGCCAGGGCGCGGCCTCCCTTCTCGAGGTAGCGGCGGATGCCGCCCGTCGAGCCGTGGCCGCTTATCGGCTTCAGGATCGGCATGGCGATCCCTCCACGAGCGAGTCGGCCCCGATGCGCCCGAGCTCGGCCGCCATCTCTCGGGCCGCACCGTTCACGTCGGCGAGCTCCCGCTCGATCGTCGGGATGCTCTCCGCGACGAGGTCCCGGTCGACATGCCCGTGGCGCGCATGGAAGTTGATGAGGTTCATCGCGTGCACGGCCTGGTTGTAGTGGTAGCCCCACTTCGTGAGCTCGCGCGACATCGCCCACAGGGCCCTGCGGTCCACGAGTATGCGGTGCTCGTCTCCCGCGTTGGCCTCAGTCGACAGCGGTATGCGCACGAGGTAGCGCAGGTACTCCGACTTGCTGAGGCCGGCGCGCTCGCACCGCTCGCAGAGCGCGTCGTAGTCGCTTCCCTCCATGCGGAACGTGACGCGGCGCTCCTTGCCCCCGGCGCCGCCGGTGCTCTCTTCCATTGCGGATTCCTTTCCTCTGGCCCGCCGCGCGGCGGGCGCGTCTCTCTAGGGGCGCGGGGGATCCCCCGCAGGCGGCGGCCCGGCTCGGGCGCCGCCTCTGGGACCGGGCCTCGCGAAAGCGGGCTCCCGAACGGCCCGCGGCATGACGGGTCCGAGGCCGCCCGGTCCCCAAGTGCTATGGACGCCCGACGCGATGTCGGACGCCATAGGCTACTTGCTGGATTTCGAGCGTGAAGCCCTTCTTCGGACCTTCCGGGCCCCTGCGCCCGCCTCCGCGTAGGGCGCGGTCATGAGCGCCATCTCCCGCAGCAGCGAGAGGTCGGCCGGGCTCGGGCTCTCGGGCGGGCTCTCGAGGAAGTCGGCAACGAGCCTCGCAGCCTTGGCGATGCGCCCGTCGGGGCCGGCCTGGGCCTTCCCCTCGCTCCTCACGTAGTCGGAGAGCTCCCGCTTGGTGCGCCGCCAGGGCTCCATGGCGGCGTGCATCTCCGCCTGGCGCTCCTTCGGCATGCCCGCGAGCGAGCGCACCGCCTCGGCGCTGAGGTTGCCGCGGTCGGCCTCGGCGGCCCACTCGGGTGAGAGGTCCTCGGCGATGCGGCGGGCAAGCCTCTCCTCGCGCGCGATGGTCTTGCCGGAGACCTTGCGACCCGTCTGCCGCTCGATGATGGCGGCCTTAACGTCGTCGACGCGCATGCCGGAAAGCGACGGGTCCTCGGAGCGCAGGCGCACGGCGTCGCCCCTGAGCGCCTCGGTCGCGGCTGCGCGCTCGGTCACGGTGAGAGCGCGGGTGAAGTAGTTCGCGGCGTGGAGCAGCGTCACCGCCCGCTCGTCGTCGATGCCCTCTATCACGCGGCAGGGCATCCTCTCGTAGGCGGGGTCGTCCTTCGCGAGCAGCGCGTAGGCGGCCTTGCGGCGGTGCCCGGAGACCATCTGCCACGAGCCGTCGCCCATCTTGCGAACGAGCGGCAGGTCGGTGAGGCCGTCCTGGCGTATCGACTCGGCGAGCTCGGCTATGCCCGCCGGGTCCATGGAGTACGCGGCGTTCGCAGGGTGGTCGGCGATGTCGGCCACCGCGATCTCGGACACCGGGTAGCGCCCGCGGGTGCGCGACGCGCCGTCGAGCAGCCCCGTGATGGTGAAGCCCGCGGCCACCTGGCTAGGCGAGCTCACGGGACACCTCGTCGGCGAGTGCCTCGTAGTCGCGCGCGGGGCGGCTCCCCGGCTCGAAGGCCGCCACCGGCTTCCACTGCCAGCTTCCCTCGCAGACCTTGCTGCTCGCGTGGATGACCGTCTCGAACTGCTCGTCCGGGAAGAAGCCGTCGAGCACGGCCGCGCCCGTGGCCTCGGCGTTGGTCATGCGGCCGGGCACGCAGGTGCGCAGTATCTTCCATCTGGGCGTGGGCATGCGCAGGGCGTCCGCGATGGAGCGCGTCGCCTCCACTGTGAGCGCGGTGCCGCGCATCACGGTGGAGTCGAGCTTCACGGGGATGACGACCATACCGCCCTCCGCCGCGGCGAGGTAGGCGTTGAAGGCGAGCCTGCGCATCACGGGGCTGCAGTCGATCAGGCAGGCGTCGTAGGAGCCCGAGGCGTCGTCGAGTGCGAACTTGAGGCGCTGCTCGCGCAGGAGCATCTCGTTCTGGTCTACGAGGTCGATGGTCGAGGCCACCACGTCGAGGTTCTCCCCGGCGGCGTAGGCGACCTCCTCCACGGGCGCGCCGCCGTAGAGCAGCTCGACCGAGGTGCGGCGCTCTGAGGCGGCCCGGTCGTAGAGGCCGAAGAAGTCGGTGGCCGACGCCTGCGGGTCGAGGTCGACGAGCAGGGTCCGAAGGCCCCGGGCGGCAAAGATGGCCGCCAGGTTCACGGCGGTCGTCGTCTTGCCGACGCCGCCCTTGTAGTTGGAAATGGCTATCGTGCGCATGGGTCGCGTCCTCTCTAGCGTGGGGCGCGCCTCGCCGCATCCGGTCCGGCGCGCCCCGAGTCTCGGAGCGTCGGGACAAAACCGTACGGATTTGTCCGACAAGCGGAGTGTACCACGAAAACGTACGGATATGTACGCTTTCGTGGTACAGGGGCCGGATTTCGGGGAAACCCGGCCCCGGGAGCCCGGGGCCGGGCGAGCCGCCTAGGAGAGCGGCTCCATCTCGCCGAAGCAGTTGACGTGGTGGCGCAGGAGCGCTCGGTTCTCCTTGACGACCATCATCGCCACCTCGTCGAAGCGGACCGGGGTGTCGGCGTAGTCGTCGCCGTTGCCGGCGAGCCACGCCGCCGCCAGCGCCTCGCGCAGCCCGCGCGCCCTGTGGGCCTCGGGGAAGCCGTCCGTCCCGATGCGGACCGTGGCGTCGACGAACACCAGGGTCCCGTCCTCGTCCACCGCCACGAGGTCGATTCCGCCGATGCCCTCGGGGCCCTGCCAGGCCTCGTCGACGATCTCGTAGCCCTTGCGCTCGAGGAAGGCCTTGACCGCGCCCATCGCCTTTTCCTTCATGTCGTTCATGTCTTGCTCCTTAGACTCTGAGGCCCGCCCCTGTGGCGTGCCTTGCGCCGCGTGAGTCGCATGCAGCGCGGGCGTGCCGGCAAGGGAGGAAGCGAAGTCGGACGTGGTTATAGAAATCTCCCGACGGCAGTTTTTCGCGTTGTTCGCGCGCGGAGCGCATGGGGCGAAGAACCCGAAAAAGTGTCGCGCCCCTTGCGGGGAGCTCGCCGGCGTGCGACCCTGCGCGTCCAAGGAGCGCCGGGGCGGGTTTCGGATCGGAGGGGCGCAGACGTGCGGCATGGAATCGGGCATGGGCGCCAGGGCTTTGCGGGCGTGGGATGCGACCCGTCGGCGGTTGCTGGGCTCCCACGGAGATTGGCGACGACGTCGCTGCGGGGACGGAAGCGGGTTCCCGAGCCGTGGTGCCGCGGCATGAGTCAGGACGGACGGCTTTCCCGTGCCGCTTGCGGCCGATGTGCGCACGAGATCGCTGGCGGTGAGGCTTTTCGTTGCGCGGAACGGCTACGGTGCTGCGCGACACGTCCGTTGTGAGAAGGAGACAAGCAGATGTTGGGCTACGAAGAAAAGGTAGAGCGCCTCGAACTGCTCGACGCGGTGGCGGATGCCGGGAGGCTGGCGAGGGGCTTGGACCAGTTGCTCGAGTCCCTGGCGCATGCCGACCAGCTGGACCCGCTCGACGTCGAGGGGATCCTGGCCCTGAGGTCGATAAGCGAGAGGTGCGCCGAGCGCATCGACGGCGCCGCGCGAATCTTGGAGGCTCAGAACGAGGTTCTCTACGCCGAGGAGCGGGCAAACGCCAAACCTCGCGAAAACGAGAGGTGAGGACCCAAACGAAAGCGGCCATCCAAGCCCAATCAGGGCGTCCTTCGCCGTCGGCGCTCATATAAAGCCTGGGCATCGGCTGTCCTCGCATTCCCAGTGCCGCCGCGTGCTGCCGCGTTATAATGCTGCAAACGCATTTGTATTGCATTTCGAGCGATGGGAGCGCAGATGCCTGACAGCTACAAGGAGCTCATTAAGGGCAACCCCGACGAGACCGAGATCAGAAGTTTCCTGGTGGACGGCGACCAGGTCTCCGTGACCCTGCGCATCCCCGACACCCTGCGCGACGCGGCGAAGGAGGAGGCGGCCCTGCGGGGCATGAGCTTCTCCGCCTTCGTGCGCACCTGCATGATCGAAGAGCTCGCGAAGAAGGGGGCGTGAGCATGATCCGAGTCAAGACCCTCACCGTCCAGCTCATAGACGCGCAGCCGGACCGCATCCGCATCTGCCGCATCGACGGCGAGTCGCTTGTGACCGTCGTCGTTCCGAGGGAGGACCTCGCAGAGGCGAAGTCGCTGCCGAACATCCCGCAGCGCGGCGTCTACTACCTGCTCGACGAGGACCACGGCAACGTGAGCCGCGTCTACGCTGGGCAGACGACCCAGGGCATCGCCCGGCTCGACGCACACAAAGCAAAGAAGGAGTTCTGGAACAAGGCCGTCATGTTCCTCGACGACGACCAGAACATCAGCAGAGACGCGCTGGACGTCCTCGAGGCAAAGGCCATCGACTACGTGCGCACCCACGGCTCGTACGAGACCGACAACTCGGCGACGCCCAAGCCCTACGTCGACCCGTACAAGGAAGAGGCCGTCGAGCGCCTGCACGAGAGGATCCTCTTCAGGATGGCGGCTCTGGGGTACGACCTCGACAGGGTCGACCGGGGTCCCGCGGGTGCGCCGGCGGTCTTCCACACGAAGAAGAACGGCATACGCGGGGCGGGGCGCTACGACAAGGCCAGCGGGCACTTCACCGTGCTCGCCGGTTCGAAAGTGAACCTCTCGAGGCCCGTGCTGAAGAACGCAGGCGTCGCGGCCGTGCGCAGGGAGATCTTCGGCGATTCGGGCGGCATCGCAGAGCTCGCCGAGGACCTCGAGTTCCCGACGCCCAGCGCCGCGGCGGTGTTCGTGCTCGGCGGCAGCCAGAACGGCTGGACCGAATGGGTAAGCGACGACGGGGAAACGCTCAACCAAGTCTATAGAAGCGAGGAAAACTAGATGAACAAGCAGCAGCTGGCCTCCAAGATATGGGAGTCCGCCAACAAGATGCGATCCAAGATCGAGGCTAACGAGTACAAGGACTACATTCTGGGATTCATCTTCTACAAGTTCCTGTCCGAGACCGAGGTTGCCCGCCTGAAGGCGCGCGACTTCGCCGAGGAGGACCTGCCCAGCCTGGTGGAAGACGACGAGGAGACGGTCGAGTTCGTCAAGGGCGAGTGCGGCTACTTCATCGCCTATGACAACCTCTTCTCCACCTGGGTCGCTAAGGGCGGCGACTTCGAGATATCGAACGTGCGCGACGCCCTCTCTGCCTTTAGCCGCAACATCGACCCTGCCCGCAAGCGCGTTTTCGACGGCATCTTCGACACGCTGCAGACGGGCCTCTCCAAGCTGGGCACCGATGCGCGCAGCCAGTCCAAGGCAGCCCGCGACCTCATCTATCTCATTAAGGACATCCCGATGGACGGTCGCCAGGACTACGACGTGCTTGGCTTCATCTACGAGTACTTGATCAGCAACTTCGCCGCCAACGCCGGTAAGAAAGCAGGCGAGTTCTATACGCCGCACGAAGTCTCCATGCTCATGAGCGAGATAGTCTCGTGGCACCTGGCCGGACGCGAGAACATCACTATCTACGACCCCACGAGCGGATCGGGCTCGCTGCTTATCAATATCGGCAAAGCCGTGGCGCGACGCAACGGCGACCCGGACTCCATCAAGTATTATGCGCAGGAGCTCAAGGAAAACACCTACAACCTCACGCGCATGAACCTGGTTATGCGCGGAATACTCCCCGACAACATCGTGGCGCGCAATGGCGATACGCTCGAAGACGACTGGCCCTGGTTCGATACGGTCGAGAACAAGGACGAGACCTACGATCCGCTGTTCGTCGATGCCGTGGTGTCTAATCCTCCGTACTCCCAGAACTGGGATCCCGAAGACAAGGAGCTCGATCCGCGTTTCAAGTTCGGCGTTGCCCCTAAATCCAAGGCCGATTACGCTTTCCTTTTGCATGATTTGTACCACTTGCGCCCCGACGGCATCATGTGCATCGTTCTGCCCCATGGCGTGCTGTTCCGCGGCGGCGAGGAGGGAACCATCCGAAAAAACTTGGTGGAGAACCGCCACATCCAGGCCATCATAGGCCTTCCTGCCAACATCTTCTTCGGTACGGGCATCCCGACCATCGTCATGGTGCTTCGCAAGCAGCGCGAGACGAGCGACGTGCTGGTCGTGGATGCGTCGAAGCACTTTGTGAAGGAAGGCAAGAACAACAAGCTGCGGGCAAGCGACATCAAGCGTATCGTCGACGCCGTGACAACGAACGCGACCGTCGACAAGTTCAGCCGCCTGGTTCCCATCGACGAGATCCGAGCCAACGACTATAACCTCAACATCCCGCGCTATGTGGACTCGTCCGAAGCTGCCGAGAGCTGGGACGTGTACGCCACCATGTTCGGCGGCGTGCCGAAGGCCGAGGTCGACGCGCTCGAGCGCTACTGGAAGGTATGGCCGAGCCTCAAAGGGCAGCTCTACCGCGACGCCGGCGGGTCGTGCCTTGCGCCCGCGACCGACGACGTTGCGCAAGCGGCGAAGGGAAACGCCGACGTCCGCGCCTTCCTGGGCGGCTACCGTGATGCGATAGGCAATTTACCTGCCGCGCTGCGAAGCCGTTTGGTAGACGGCGCCGATGAAGTCGATACCGTGGCGGAGGAAGAGGCCATCGCAGAGCTTTTGAAAGACGCGCTGGCGGGCGTGGCCCTTATCGACGGCTACGACGCCTACCAGGCGCTCGACGACGCCTGGGCGGGAATCTCCGGCGACCTGGAGGTCATCCAGACCGAGGGGAAAGGCGCCGTGCGCAAGGTAGACCCGAATATGGTGGTCAAGAAGAAGAACGGCAAAGACGTCGAGGTGCAGGACGGCTGGGCTGGCCGCATCCTGCCGTTTGCGCTTGTGCAAGAACGCCTGCTTGCCGAAGATGTCAAGGAGATTGCTTCCCGCGATTCCCGCCTAGGCGAGATATCGCAGGAAATTGACGAGATTCTCGAGAGCTTCGACGAGATGGACAAGGAATCTTCCGCTGCTGTCAGCGACGAAGGCTCGTTTGTGGCGGCAGAGCTCAAGAAGGCCGTGAAGGCTATCGGAAAGCACCCCGAAAACGATTTCGAGCAAGGTCTGGTTCGTGCGCAGGCGCTGCTCGATGAGGAGAAAGGCCTCAAGAAGGCGAACAAGGAAGCGAGAGCGGCTCTTGAGGAGACGACCAAGGAGGTCATCGAGGGCCTGACCGACGCCCAGTGCGACGATCTGCTGGCTGCCAAGTGGATAGAGCCGCTGCAGGCCGAGCTCCTGGCCCTTCCCGAAACCGTTGTGAGCGATTTCATCGCGAAGGTAGCTGCGCTCAACGCCAAATACGCGACAACCTACTCGGACGTGTGCAACCAGATAGATGATGCAGAAAGCCAGCTGGCAGACATGCTGGGGCAGCTCACGGGCAACGAGTACGACATGGCGGGCATCGCCGAGCTGCGCAAGCTGCTGGGCGGTGAGTAGCATGGCGGAGAAGCAGAATACGCCAGAAATCCGCTTCAAGGGTTTCACTGACCCTTGGGAACAGCGTAAGTTGGGGGGTATTGCCCCTGTAACAATGGGGCAATCCCCAAATGGAGCTTGCTATACGGACAATCCAAACGATGCTGTTCTCGTTCAGGGAAATGCCGATTTGAAAGATGGCTGGGTTTTTCCTCGTGTCTGGACTACAGAGATCACGAAAACAGCCAAAGCTGGAGATCTAATCATGAGCGTTCGTGCTCCTGTCGGCGCAGTGGGAAAAACCGCCTATGACGTGGTCCTCGGCCGCGGTGTTGCCGGAATTGCCGGCAATGAGTTTCTGTTTCAAGCCTTGTCTAAAAAGGAAGCCGAGGGGTATTGGTCTACTGTTTCTGCTGGTTCGACCTTTGATTCTATTAATGGAGACGAACTCAGAAATACGCCGGTCGATTATCCCCGCAGCAAGCCAGAGCGTGAGGCGGTTGGAAGCTGTTTATCTAGAATCGATTGCCTCATCACCCTTCATCAGCGTACGCAATCCGCCCCCTTATAAACAAGCAGAGACAAAGGTGGGGCCTCAGTCGTTTGACTCGGGGCTCTTTAAATTTGTGACTCATTTATTGACCCGATTTCCCAAAATAGATCATTTCGGGATGGGCGGTTTCGAATGCTCCGCTACCCGCGCCCCATCCCGAAAATGCTCACGTCATCGCCGCCGCTGTCTTCAGGCGCCTCAGCCACGCCTGGGGGCATCTTCGTTTGCAACGCTTCCTTCGCAGACACATCGACTGGTTCGCCGAGAGCCAGGAAGAACTCCATAACCAGCTTGATGCGTTGCTGCAGAGACTCGCTCAGCTCGCCGTAGGGTGCCGCAAGGCACACTTCCTTAGTCAGCTCCGCCATCGAGTCCCTCAGCGCCTTCTGCACGCTCACGGAGGGCCTCACCTCAACCTGGGCGTCGGTCAGCTTGGCGATGATGTAATCCTGTCTACACATACCGCTCCATGCTGCCATGTCGCATATCAACTTGCGTTCTTCCGATGAGCAGCGGAACGCCATCGTCTTGCTGCGCTTTCGGGCGCTGTTCTCGCACGGCATCCTTCTTACCCCCTCGCTCCGTCGAGCGCGGCGGCCATCTCGTCCTGCTTCGTGGGGAACAGGTGCGCGTATCGGTAGGTGATGTCAACCGCCTCGTGGCCCATGCGCTCGGCGATGGCAAGCGCGGAGAAGCCCATCTCGATCAGCAGGCTCACATGGCTGTGGCGTATGTCGTGTATGCGGATGCGCTTCACGCCCGACGCCTTGCACCCGCGCTCCATCTCGTGGGCCAGGAAGTGCTTGGTAACGGCGAACAGGCGCTCGTCGGGGGCAACGTCGTCGCGCATCTCGATGAACTCGGCCATCTCGTCGCGCAGGAAGGCCGGCATGACGATCGTGCGCACCGATTTTGGAGTCTTGGGGTCGGTCACGGTGTCCACGCCGCGGAGGCTCTGGTACGACTTGTTGATGCGCAGCCGCGAGCTCTCCAGCATGAAGTCGGACGGCGTGAGCGCCAGGAGCTCGCCGCAGCGGATGCCCGTCCAGTAGAGCAGCTCGAAGGCGTGGAACGAGAGGGGCTTGTCCATGACGGCCTCGCTGAACCTCAGGTACTCGTCCTTGGTCCAGAACTGCATCTCGCCGCCCTTCTTCGAGCCTATCTTGTCGACCCTGCGCACCGGGTTGTCGGTGAGGCCGTAGTAGCGCTCGGCGTGGTTGAAGATGGCGTTGAGCTGGTTGTTCACCGTGCGCAGGTACGTCGGCGCCCAGGGCTTCCCGTCGGCGTCCCGGTGCTCGGTGAGCTCGTTTTGCCACCTGATGACGTCGATCGGCCTCACGTCGCACATGCGCATGTCCCCGAAGAACGGCACGAGCTTGTCGTTGATGATGTACTCCTTGGTGATCCACGTGTGCTCGCGTATGCGCGGCTTCACCTCGGAGGCGTACACCTCGATGAACTCGGAGAACGTCATGTCCATCGCCCCGCCGTTAAGGCTCTTGAACTGGCCCTCCCACACGGCGGCCTCCACCTCGGAGGAGAAGCCGCGCTTCGTCTTATGGCGCTTCGAGCCGCGGGCGTCGCGGTAGTAGCACTGCACGTAGTACGTGCCGTTGTTGCCATCCTTGTACACGGGCATGTCAGTCCGCCTCCGGGAAGTACAGGGCGTCGAAGACGTCGCTTCGAACGCGCCCGCGGATAACCACGCGCCCGCGCGCCTCCTGCTCGGCGTTTATCTTTCTGATCACCTCGTAGGCGCTGCCCTTCTTGATCCTCAGCAGCTCCGCGACCTCGTCGGCGTCCAGCATGTGCGGCCTCGGCGTCTTCGCCACCTTCTCGTCCATGGCTCCTCCAATCAATGGCGTACGGATACGTACGGTTTACAGATTCAGAGTAAACGTACGAATCCGTACTGTCAATAGAATTGCGTACATTTGCGTACGCTGATAAGATGTGCTGGTACGTAATTCCAGGAGGAGAGCGCATGTCCGTAGGCGAGAACATAAGGCGGTACCGTAAGTCACGCGGCATGACGCAGGCGCAGCTCGCCGAGGCGGTCGGCCTGACCGAGGGGGCCGTGCGCCACTATGAGAGCGGCATCCGCGCAGTGAAGCCCGAGCTGCTCGAGTCCATCGCCGCCGCGCTCGGCGTTTCCGTCAACGCCCTCAAGGATTACGGCGTCGAGACCGCGGGCGACCTCATGTCGCTGCTCGTGCGGCTCGAGGACTCCTTCGGCATCGTTCCCTCCGCTGACGGCACGGGCCTCTCCCTGAACCCCAAGGCGCTGCACGCGCCCAAAGCCGCGATGGCGATCGAGCTATGGGCCGAGAAGCGCGAGCAGGTCGAGAACGGCGAGATCGACGCCGGCGAATACGAGGACTGGAAAGCCTCGCTGTAGCGGCTCTCCGCATTTCGCAACCAACATAATCGAATCAGGACGGCAGACTAAGCGCCGAGCACCGCGCGCTTCCCTGATCTGCTGAGTTTTTACTCCCCGTTGCATGCGGAGGCGTTTCAGGCGTGCCTGGGGAGTAAATGCCGCGGTGGCTTACATGGCGGTACACGGCGGTACGCCGCGGCATTTCCCCTGGTTACTCCCGTTTTCCTTGAGACGGCGAGATTCTTTACTCCCCATTAACGACCTGAGGAAACGCCGTGCAAAGACCGCCAAAAAGCCTGTTGAGTTTGATTTGAGTTTCGCGGACTCAGAAACGGCCTCGTTTCGCCCTCGGGGACAAAAACCGCGCGTCCACTCACTTGGGATAAATCCTTACTCCCATTCCCCCGAATACCGCCCCGTACTTTGTTGTCTTGAAACACGGGGAGTAAATAGCGAAATCGCAGGTGAAAGGGAGTAAAAAGGCAAAGAAAAAGCCTCCGTTCCAACATGGGAACGGAGGCTCGATAATCGGTTTTACTCACCAATGTCGCTGGCGGCTTTGCCGTGACTCTCGTACGAAACGAAACTCAGCAGCACAGTGCAGCACTCAAAAGTGCAGGCCAGAGCCCTGTCGGCTTACTCCCATTCGATCGTCGCCGGCGGCTTGCTCGTGATATCGTACGCAACCCGGTTCACGCCCGGCACCTCGGCGACGATCCGGCTCGAGATCCTCCCGAGCACCTCGTAGGGGAGCTTCGCCCAGTCGGCGGTCATGGCGTCGCTCGACTCGACGGCGCGCAGGATGATGGGGTAGGCGTAGGTCCGCTCGTCGCCCATGACGCCGACGCTCTTGACGTCGGGGAGCACGGCGAAGTACTGCCACACGCTGCGCTCGGAGTTGCGCTCACCGGTCTCGGCGAACACCGCGGCGTTGTAGGCGTCGAGCTCCTCGCGCACGATCGCGTCGGCCTCCTTCAGGATGGAGAGCTTCTCGAGCGTCACGGTGCCGATGATGCGGATGGCGAGCCCCGGGCCGGGGAAGGGCTGGCGGTGCACGATGTGGTCGGGGAGTCCCAGCGCCGTGCCCAATGCCCGTACCTCGTCCTTGAAGAAGTGGTCCAAGGGCTCGATCAGGTCGAAGTGCACGCCTTCGGGAAACGGGATCAGGTTGTGGTGGCTCTTGATGGTGGACGCCTTACCGCCCGTCTTGCGGGCGCCGCTCTCGATGATGTCGGGGTAGATGGTCCCCTGCGCCAAGAACTGCACGCCGTCCAGGTCCTGCGCGACGGTGAAGAACTCCTTCCAGAACTGCGAGCCGATGATGCGTCGCTTCTCTTCGGGTTCCACCACATCGGCGAGCAGAGCAGCGTAGCGATCCTCGGCATGCACGTGCACGAAGTCCACGTCGAACTGGCGGGTGAACACCTCTTCAACCTCTTCGGGCTCGTTTTTGCGCAACAGGCCGTGGTTTACGAACACGCAGGTGAGCTGTCGTCCGATCGCGCGGGCGCACAGCGCCGCCACCACGCTCGAATCGACGCCGCCCGAAAGGCCGAGGATCACGCGCTTGTCGCCTACCTGCTCGCGGATGGCGGCAACCGATTCCTCGATGATGCTTCCCATGGTCCATGTAGGCTCAAGGCCGCAGATTTCGAACAAGAAGTTCTCGAGCATGGCGCTGCCGTATTCGGTGTGGCGCACCTCGGGGTGGAACTGCGTTGCGAACAGCTTCGCTCCTGCATTTTCCATCGAGGCGACGGGGCAGGTGGGAGTCGATGAGGTTACCGTGAAGCCGGCGGGTACTGCGGTCACGGCGTCGCGGTGGCTCATCCAGACGGTCTGCTCGTCGGGCGTGCCAGCAAGCAGCTCGGAGGCGCCAGCCCGCACGATCGAGGCGGGACCGTATTCGCCCGCATCGGTATGGCCGACGGTGCCGCCGAGCGCGACGGCCATCGCCTGTTGCCCGTAGCAGAACCCGAGCACGGGTATGCCGAGCTTCAGTATCTCGGGGTCCAGCGTGGGGGCGTCATCCGCATACACGCTCGCAGGGCCTCCCGACAAGATGATGGCCGAGGGGTTCTCGGCGCGCATCTCTTCGGCGGATATGTCGCAGGGCACGATCTCGGAATACACGTGCAGATCGCGCACGCGACGGGCGATGAGCTGGCCGTACTGAGCTCCGAAATCGACGACGACGACTTTCTGATCAGGCGAGGTTGCTGCAAGTGTCACGGGTGCTCCTAATCTTTATACAACTGGGTGCACGCTGACTGGTCGGGTGCCCGCACATCGCGTGCCGAAAAATAGCAACACTATAGTACACGAACGTTTCCGGTCGGTTTCGTCGTGTGCGTAAGCGTCACGCCATTTCCTTTTCAAAGCCATGCTTCGTTGCTGCCCGCCATCATTCCGCAATAAGGGCGCTCGCCCAAACGCTAAAGCAACCTGGGGAAACAATGCGCACCTTCGGTCGCCCGGCATCCTGAACCCAGCCGTTTACGCAGTTCACCCCAAGGTAAACCAGAGGTCTACCCAACTCAACTGGCGGTCGCCCGGGCGAACTCGCAAGAAGTGATACGATGCGATTGCTGCAGAAGCGGCGAACCCGACCCGAAACCGAGGAATGAGCCCATGAGCACCCAAACGCTTGGAGCGATGATCGCGTCGCTGAGGAAAGAACACGGAATGGCCCAGCTCGAGCTGGCGGAGAAAATGGGCGTGACCGACAAGGCCGTCTCGAAATGGGAGCGGGACGTGTCGTGTCCGGACATCAACCTGCTGCCAAAGCTCGCGGAGGTGTTCGACGTCTCGGTCGACCAGCTCATGCGGGTCAAGTCGAAATCGCAGGCGGGCGGCATCCGAAAGGAGGCAGAGCGCATCATCGTGCTCGCTTTCAAGGCGGTCGCCTTGGCGATGGGGGTGGCCGTGCTCGTGCTGTCGATATTGGGGTCGCTCGACATGCGCACGGGATTCACCCTACTGGGCATCGGCCTGGTGTGCGTGGGGATTACGCTCTTCTCGGGCCAAGCCAGCGGCAAGGATTCGTGAGCGGAGCCCACGATCGGCCCGGTGAGGGAGGGGTCCCGCCGGGCCGCCGTATGCATCAACCTCTATGCGGTCACGCTATCGAAGTCGTCCATCATGTCCTTGATGGAAAGGACGCCGAGGATGAAACCGCGCCCGATCGAGCCGCCGGGGAGCACCATGGGGTACTCGTGGCCGTAGAACGATCCGCCGCAGTCTCCTGCCGCCCACAGACCCTTGATGACGTCGCCGTTGTTGTTGAGCACGCGGCTGTGCTCTTCGACCTGCAGGCCGCCGACGGTCGCGAGCACGCCGGGAGCGCGCTTGATGGCGTAGAATGGGGGCTCCTTGATGGCGTTGTAGCCCATGAACTCGCCCTTGACGCCGAAGTCCTCGTCGACGCCCTTCTCGCACAGCTCGTTGTAGCGCTCGACGGTCGCAAGGAAGGTCTCCTTGTCGATGTCGTAGGCGTCCGCTAGGCCTTCAAGCGTGTCGGATTCGATGATGGCCCCGCCCTTCACGGCCTTCGCCCAATCGTTTGCGGGGTCGGCCGTCTCGCGGCTGTGGCTGTTGGGGTTGGGCATGTCGTCGATGTGGTCCATCCAGTGCGAATCGGTGATCTGGAAGGCGAGCTTCTCGGGCTGCGCCGCCACCGCCTGCACAACGCCCTGGTAGGGTGCGTCCTCGTTGCCGAAGCGCTCGCCCTTCTTGTTCACGCGCAGCCACGGGATGCCGGAGAAGGGCGCGTTGCCCTCGGGCAGCCACGTGGGGTCGAAGTGCATCATGAGCGCGTGGGGCGCAGGCGTGATCTGCGCGTTGATCCACGAGCCCATCCTCACGGCATCGCCGGTGTTGTTGGGGGCTCCATGCATGTTGTGCACGCCGAGCAAGAGGGGAGCGTAGCATTCGAGCATCTCCTCGTCGTCGGAGATGTCGCCGCATGCCATCAAGACGCCCTTGGAGGTGTTGACGCGTACGTACTCGCCCTTCTTGTTCTGCCCGATGACGCCGGTCACCGCACCGCTCTCGTCGGTGATAAGCTGCACGGCGGGCGTGTCCCACAGCATGGTGGCGCCTGCGGCTTCGGCCTTGTCTCCCATGAGTTTGAGGAGCTCTGCGTACTGGGCGTAACGGGTCGAAAAATCGTTGTCGACGTACCATCCGAGGGTCTGGCCCTTTTCGACGACGACGGGGGTCAGCTCCGTGGTGTTGTCGAGGATCCAGTTCATCACTTCGCCGCCGCGGTTCAGGAAGTTCATGACCAGCTTCCCGTTGTCGCGGCCGTTCGAGATCTCGGCGAAATCGGCGTACAGCTCGCCGGTGTCGAACGGCTCTCCGCCCGATTCGAGCCACACCTTGTTGTTGATGGCGTTGGCGCACCAGCCGTTCGAGATCGCGGCGTTTCCCTTCTGCAGAACGACGGTGTTCAGCCCGTGGGTGGCTGCGTACATGGCCGACGGCGCTCCGGCAGCGCCCAATCCGACGATGCAGACGTCGGCGTCGTAGGTCTCGACGAAATCGGTGATGGGCTCGGGCTTTTTAGACCAGCTCCACCGTCCGCCTTCCGTTGCGGTTGCCGCGCCGTCGGACTTCTGCGTATCCTCGGCAGATGCCGAAGGGCTTGCGGGCGAGCAGGCGGCCAAGCCGGCTCCGGCGGCAACGGCCGCACCGCTTGCCAGTGCTCCCTTTAAAAAACTGCGCCTCGAAAGATCCCTCATAGTAGCCTCCGTTCCTCTAAGCGTCCCCCGTGCAAAATCCCTGTTTCGTGCTATAACGTTTGATCGTGCCCGGGGCGCTGCGTATCCCTTTACGCAACAGGTAAAAGGTTAGTCACCCCGTGCTTTTTTTTGAAATCGCAACACGCTGCTTCTTCTGGGTGATTTCTCGGGGATTTTGTCACCCTTTTGCAGAAAAGTTGGGTTATGCGACCGGATATGAGGGTGGTGCAGATGGCTCGGGAGACCGTATCGTTCAGCATTCAAGCCGAAAAACTGTGGAAGAGCTTCTTCCCGGTTCCGTTCTGTTTTATGGGAATGGGCATCTTTCGCGTATGGACCGAAACCCTGTATGCCAACTCGCAAGTCGATTTTCCCGCGCTTTCTTTCGGTACATTGGTGTCGTTTTTCGACGCCTACGCGCTGTTCGACTACCTCTCGGCCTTCATTCTTGTCCTTTTAGCGGTTTTCGCCAAAAGAATTGCGCCCCTGTACACGCATCCGTGGGCGATCGTTGTGACGTTCGTGGCGATGATAAGCGCGGTGTGTATCAATTTCGCATCCATCTACTATCCCGAGCTGGCGTCCGCCCTCAGGCTGCCGGCCGTCATATCCGGCTCGGTCGGCGTTGCGCTCATCCTCATGCTCTGGTCGGAGTTTTTCGGCTGCATCAATCCTGTGCGCGTTGTCGGCTACTATGCTGCGGGCATCGTCGTCAGCTGCATCGTTCTCTGGATGTTCAAGGGGCTTTTGCTGCCGTGGCTGTGGGTGGGGACGTGCGTCGTGCCCGTGGTCTCGCTGCTGTGCCTCTGGCGATCGTACACGAGGCTGCCCTTCGATGCGTACCCGCCCGCATACCAGCACGACTTCCTCTTCCCGTGGAAACCGGTGCTGGTTATCGGCATCTACTCGTTCGTGTACGGCATGCGCGGCGGCGTTTTCTCGAACACCCTGTCGATGAACTCCGGCATGGGCGCGTTCGCGGGCGCGCTCGTGGTGTATCTGCTCGTGAGCCGCTTCGGCGAGAAGCTCGATTTCTCGTTGCTCTGGAAGATGGCCATGCCCCTTATGATCGTATCGCTTGCGCCTTTGGACGGGGTCGTGGCCGAGTGGTCGACGATCGCGGATTTCTGCGCGTTGGCGAGCTACACCATACTGCTGTTGCTCATCATGGCCATCATGAGCAACCTGTGCTACCGCTACGGGGTCTGCGCGCTCTGGATCTTCGCGATCGAGCGGGCCATCCGAATGGCATCGTCCCAAACGGGACGGCTCGTCGGCGAGAACATCGTGAACTCGACCGCGCTTCCCGATTTCGCCCAGTCGCTTGCACTGGTGGTCATGGCGGGCTCGCTCGTCGCCGTCATGTGCGTGTTCTTCTCGGAAAAGCACGTCACCTCGCAATGGGGCGTAGTGCTCAAGCATCCCATAGCCGACGATCTGGAACTCTACATGGAGAAGAACCGCCTGGGCATCAAGTGCAAGGAGCTTGCCGACGATCACGGCCTCACGGCGCGCGAGAGCGAGATCCTGCTCCTCATCGCCCGGGGAAAGCACCTCTCGCAGATCGCCGGCGAGCTGAGTATCAGCAACAACACGGTGAAGACGCACATCCGCCACATCTATGCGAAGCTCGCCGTCAATTCCCGAAACGAGCTCATGGCTTTGCTGGGAGTCAAGAAGCGGTCCGCAAAGGGCGCAGAGAAAGACCCCATCCCAGGATGACATCATGGTGTATTTTTCGCGGCTTGCGGGGTCGTCGTGTACAATGCAGCGCATGGACAAAAAGCGAGTGGAAATAGACGAGGATAAACGCAAGGACCTGCACGAGTCCTTCAACAACCGCATCTCGTACGTGTGCAAGCTCGCGGCGCTCGTCATCGCCGTTGTCGCGTTCGGGTCGGTCATCCTCGGCCAGGACGATAAGACGTTCGTCATCCTCGGCCTGTGCGTCTCGGTCGCCCTGCTCGCCATCGCATCGCTGCAAGACAATTCCGGCAAAAAGTAAAAGGTATTCAAACGTATGATTATCGAAGCGCTCAAGGCCTTCCTCGTCGGCATCGTCGAGGGCATCACCGAATGGCTTCCCATCTCGTCGACCGGCCACATGATCCTCGTCGACGAGTTCGTCAAGCTGCAGGTATCGGAAGAGTTCCTCGCCCTGTTCCTCGTGGTGATCCAGATCGGCGCCATCCTCGCCGTGCTCATCCTGTACTTCCACAAGCTCAACCCCTTCTCGTCGCGCAAGAGCGCACCCGAGAAGAAGAGCACGTGGCGGCTGTGGGGGATGGTCGTGATCGGTTGCATTCCCGCCGCGATCTTCGGCTTCGCGCTCGATGATTGGGTAAACGAGCACTTCTACAACAAGGTCGTCGTGGCCGCGATGCTCATCTTGTACGGCATCGTCTTCATCGTGCTCGAGCGCCGCAACCGCAAGCGCTTGCGCCAGGCCGAGGCCATGGTTGCCGCCCCGCGCGGCCGTCATGCGCGCGTCGAGCCGGGCGATGTGGGAGACGCGGCCGAAGAGGCGCTCTTCAAGGTGACCGATGTCGACGACATCGATTGGAGGACCGCGCTCAAGATCGGGCTGTTCCAGGTGCTCGCCATCGTACCGGGTACGAGCCGCTCGGGCGCCACCATCATCGGCGGCATGCTGTGCGGCTGCTCGCGTACCGCGGCGGCGGAATTCACGTTCTTCCTGGCCATTCCCGTCATGCTCGGCTGGGGGCTGGTGAAGGTGGTCAAGTTCGTGATGGCGGGCCTTGCCATGACCCAGGTGGAGATCGTCGTGCTCGTGGTGGGCATCGTAACGGCGTTCGCCATGTCCATCGTCGCCATCCGCTTCCTCATGGGCTACATCAAGAAGAACGACTTCACGGCGTTCGGTTGGTACCGCATCGTCGTGGGCGTGCTCGTGCTCGGGTACTTCTTCTTCGAGTCGATGGGTATGCTGCCGTAAGGCTGCTGCGCATGCAAGCTTTCAGGGCCGTCCGCAGTGCGGGCGGCTTTTTTGCGGCGCTGTTCGACGGATGCTCGATGGTCGAAGCGCAGTTCGATCGGGCCTAACGTGCGTGCGAGCGCCTTTCTTCAGTACGTCTCCACCATATCGATGAGCTCCTGCTGGGAGTGCAGGTCCATCTTCTGGTAGATATGCTTGATGTGCGTTTTGATGGTGTTGCGCGAGATCACAAGCTCCTCCTCGATGAAGGGCACGTTGCGGCCTTTCGCCAGCAGCTTGAACACGTCGGTCTCGCGTTCGGTGAGCGCGAAGCGCTCGGCGATGCGGGCGCATTGGGCCTCGATCGCATCGGAGCGGTCGCTTTCGGGCTCGGCGGTCGGCTCGAGCAGGGGTACCGACTCGATGCCCTCGATGGTCTTCTCGAAGCTGAACGTGCGCAGAACGAGCAGGTTGAATGCCGAGAACGCGAGCACTACGAGCACGACGGCGCCCGGCACGAGCAGCGGTTGGTCGACGAGCAGCCCGTTGGTCAGGTGCCCGAGCGAGGTTCCCACGAGCGATCCGGCTCCGGTAGCGAACTGGCCCCATGCGAATATCGGCAGCGCGTGGAGCGGATTGCGCCGGCCGATTGCAGCGAGGGCGTAGTATACGAGCACCGTAAAGCAATCGGATCCCGCCGCAAGCAGAATGTTCGGGGCGGCGGTTCCTTCGAACTGCGGAACGAGCACGCAGAGGAATCCGGCGAGAACGAACAGCGATGCCACCTGGTAGAGGATGTCGGCAGGTGCGGCCTTGCCCGCAACGAGCGTTTGCACGGCCACGACGGCGAGAGGCAGGAGCGCGAGGAGGGTGAACTGCGGCATACCGTCGGATTCGCCGAACATGAGCGAGAACCCGAAAGCGATGCGGAACACGAAGAACGAGACGAACAGGATGTGCGAGTAGGGGAGAAACGCACGCGGCTCGGTGAGGGCGAGCGTCGAGGCGCCGGGGTTGGTGCGGATGCGTTCGAGTATCGGGCGGGCCGAGGGGTAGGCGAGGGCGATGATGGCAAAGGGGGAGAGCGCGAATGCGATCGTGCCGACCTCGCCGGGCAGCGCGACGAACGCGATGCGCAGCACGTAGGCGGTGGCGAGGCTGCCGGCGATGCCCACCGCTGCCGCTCGGGGGCTGAGCGATATGAGCACGATGCAGGCGAGCACCGACGCGAGTGCGCGGCCGGCGTTCATCGCGATGGAGCCGATGGTGAGGACGGTGGGGTTCGCCGAAGCAAGACCCGCCGCAACCATGGCGAGGCCGACGGCTCCGATGAGGACGGCGAAGCCGGCAAGCTTTCGGGGTTCGAAGATGTTCGGTCGCAGGGAGGCTGCGATGGCGACGACGAGGTTGGTGGTAAACGAGCTTACCGTGGCAAACTCGCGCGCCATGCCGTAGACGAGGGTGAACCGGGGGAATACGTACTGGTTGAGAAGCCATGTTGCAAGAAACAGGAGAACGAGCGCCGCAAAGCAGCGCACCCACCGTGCGTTTGCGATTTCATCCAGAAGCCGTCGGTTCGATCCGTTTTCGGCTGCAGTATCTTCTTGCTGCGTGTATTCCAAGGAGGTCTCCTTCCCCGGCAAGTATAGCAAAGGTTAACGATGCGGTTTTGTCTGCCCGCCTCTCGGGTTCAGCTGAGCTTAGAAAAATTCCGTTTTCCGAAAAATGCTCTTGATAGCGTGCTCTTAAGATATCTGATCAGCAGAAACGTAAATCTCCCCTCGTCTGGGTGATGGCGAAACCGAGGCGATTTCCATAATGGGGGCCGTACAGCGAACCCGGCGATAGCGATGAGCCGGCCGGGTCGGATACGGGTATCGGCGCATCCGAGCGGCTGCGTCGGAAAACACGAAAGGGAGAACAAGGATATGGGAATCGAAACCAAAAGTGGCATTTCTCGCCGCAGCTTTCTTGGGCTTGCGGGCATTGCGGGTGTCGGCGCCGTGGCCGGCCTTGCGGGATGCTCGCCGCAGCAGAACGGATCGGGGTCGAACGGCTCCGCCCAGGCGGCTGAAGGCGCTTCGGGTGCGGCGGCTGCGGGCGGCCAGGCCGACTGGCTCGGCAGCGCCCCCGACGTCTCCGAGGGCGATATCGTCGAGACGAAGACCACCGATGTGCTCATCGTGGGCGCGGGCAACGGCGGCATGATGGCGGCCGCAACGGCGACCGACGAGGGCGTCGATTTCATCATCTGCGAGAAGAACGACAAGCCGCAGAGCACGCGCCATTGGATCGGCGCAGTCGACACCGCCCAGCAGAAGGCCGCGGGCGTCGAGATCGACCATGGCGAGCTCATCAACGAGCTCGCACGCTACGCGTCCTACAAGTGCGACATGGACGTGTGGAAGGTGTGGATCAACGAATCCGCCGAAATGCTTTCCTACCTCGATCCGATCATGGAGGCGTCGCTCGGTTTGACGGCTACCGTCGATACCGAGAAGTTCGACAAGCAGCTCCACTACACGCCCATGGTGCAGCACATGTACCTCGAGGACGCCGCGCTTCCCGGCAACGTGTTCCAGTCGAACGTGGGTACGCAGCCGTTCATGAAGGTCGACCGCACGGGCAAGCGCTTCGTCAACGAGGCGTCGCCGTACGAGGCCGTGTGCTTCGCCTCGAGCAACCGCCCCGGCGGCGTGTGGTGCGAGGTGTGGGACGGAAACATCGTCGAGGACGTCGAGCGCTTCTCCACCGTCGGCTGCTCGAAGGGCATCGCCCAGCAGTTCGCAGCGGGCGTCACGCCCGACGAGATGTTCGCGAAGCAGATCGAGGGCGGCACCGTGTTCAAGGCCGACACGATCGAAGAGCTCGCCGACATGCTCGGGTTCGCAGGCGAGGCCAAGGAGAACTTCCTCGCGCAGGTCGACCGTTACAACGAGCTGTACGACCAGCAGAGCGACGACGACTACGGCAAGGAGGCCTTCCGCCTGTCCGCGCTGCGTACCGCCCCGTTCTACGGCGGTTGGTTCGGAGCCTGCTACCTCACCACGGTCGACGGCATCAAGATCAACGCCAATATGCAGGCGCTCGACGAGAACGAAGAGGTCATCGAAGGCCTGTACTGCGCGGGCGACTGCTCGGGCAGCCTGTTCGCCGATAACTATCCCGAGTACATCATCGGATGCGCGTGCGGTCGCACCCTCACCTTCTCGCGCCACGCCGTGAAGTACATGAAGGAGAACTAACCTATCAGTCGGTAGCCCAGCCTGCGCGCCCGTTTCCGCATCCCTCCGCGGAAACGGGCGTTTCCGTGTGTGCCGCCGATGGCTCCCGAGGGCATCTGCGCTCTTTTCCGATCGGACGCTGCTCTTCGGCTCGAGTGTTTCCTCATGCGAACTTCTCCGTGAACTTTCCCCGTCCGCCCCGTGCGCTGCGCGGCTTTTGCTATCATGATGCCCACACGAGGGCGCTCTTGCGTTTCGGTCGCGGTTTTCAGCCTGGCCACTGCGTGATGCGCCTTGCTCGTTACCGTTTTTTGTGAATCTGAAAGGAAAGCCGATGTCTGAAGAAAACAGCGTACTCGCGCAAATCCAAGAACATCGTGCAAAGATCGATGAGATCGATCGCGAAATCGTCTCGCTGCTGAACAAGCGCGCGGGCCATTCGCTGGTCATCCGTGGTCTCAAGCCCGGTGCTCATCTGGGCTTGTATGACGCGAGGCGAGAAGAGGAGATCTTCGAGCGGGTCGACGGCTACAACGAGGGTCCTTTGTATAACGAGAACCTGCGTGAGATATATGCCAGTATCCTCAAAGTTATGAAGGAGACCCCGTCAGTATGAACGAGCAGATAGCAACCAAACTGCCGGATTACGGAACGCGCACGGACGAGATCACCATCTTCGCCGGGCCGTGCTCCGTCGAATCCGAAGAACAATTCGACGAAGTGGCCGAATGCATCGCGGGCCTCGGTCTCACGTGGGTCCGCGGCGGCGCGTTCAAGCCGCGCACCAACCCGCACTCGTTCCAAGGCCTGGGTGAGGAAGCGCTTCAGATCATGAAGGCGTCGGGCGAGAAGTGGGGCCTTAAGACCCTCACCGAGGTGATGGACTCCGCGCACTGCGAGCTTGTGCACTCGTACGTGGACGGCCTGCAGGTAGGTGCGCGCAACTTCCAGAACTTCAGCTTGCTGAAGAACATCGGTATCGTCACGGCCGAATCGCACAAGATGGTGCTCTACAAGCGCGGGTTCGCCGGCACCATTGCCGAATGGCTCGCCGCCACCGATTACCTGACCGCCGAGGGCAACGACAACGTCGTGTTGTGCGAGCGCGGCATCCGCACGTTCGAGACGGCTACGCGCTTCACGCTCGACATATCGGCCGTACCCGTCATCCACAAGCAGAGCCTCTACCCGGTGTGCGTGGACGTGTCGCATCCGGCCGGCGTGCGCGACCTCGTTCCGTCGCTTGCGAAGGCGGCCGTTGCGGTCGGATGCGATTCGATCATGATCGAGGTGCATCCCAATCCGCCCAAGGCCCTCTCCGACGGTCCGCAGCAGCTCACGCCCGCCCAATTTACCGATCTGGTGGCAGAGCTCCGCGAAATTGCCGCCGTGTTCGGCAAGAAGATCGTGTAGAGCGCGGTAACAACGAACCGTGTACGACGTGCCGCCCGGGACATCGGGCGGCACGCTTGCGTGCGGGGTTGCGGGATGTGTCGTCCTCGGCTTTGCTCCGGATCCCCTTGTTCGCGGCAGGAAAACGGAGTTATTCGTCGTTTAAAGCCCCCTTGGAGGCGAAGCCATCCTCCGCTACGTCGAGCCATTCTCTTTCGCCTGATCAGAAAGATGGCTGGGAAACGGGTTGCGAGGAAGGGCTCTGGCGATGACGAATAAGTCCGTTTTCCTGCCACGAGTTCGCCGATTTGCTGCTGGATGCCCGAAATCGGGGTCAACATGGTGACCGTTCGGGGTTCTAGGCACCTGATCTTCGTCGAGCGTTGTGCGGACTGCTGATTTCAGGCGATGAGGCGCGGGTACCCGGCCACGGCATTGACCCCGCGCGTGCGGAGGATGCAGCAAGGCCTGTCGAATCCATAGGTCTGCATTTCTCACG
Organism: Raoultibacter timonensis; assembly: GCF_022845715.1. NCBI lineage: Bacteria > Bacillati > Actinomycetota > Coriobacteriia > Eggerthellales > Eggerthellaceae > Raoultibacter > Raoultibacter timonensis. Next base: position 2,773,464 of record NZ_AP025564.1, on the reverse strand, counting down.
CAGCCCGCCCCTCTGAGTCCAAGAAGCGGTAGAATACACCTTCTGACTACAGCAACGTTTCGAAAGAAAGCGCGTCCTATGCCAATCGACATCGATTCTCTGAACCCTGCCCAGAAAGAGGCGGTCCTCTGCACCGAGGGCCCGCTGCTCGTGCTCGCGGGGGCGGGCAGCGGCAAGACCCGCGTGCTCACGTACCGCATCGCGAACCTCATCGAGAACAAGGACGTCGCCCCGTGGCGGATTCTCGCGATCACGTTCACGAACAAGGCAGCGGCGGAGATGCGCGAGCGCCTGGGCGCGCTTGTGGGGCCTGCTGCCCGCGGCATGTGGGTGTCGACGTTCCACAGCATGTGCGTGCGCATGCTGCGCGCCGATGCCGAGCGCCTCGGCTTTACCAAAGCGTTCACCATCTACGCCGACGACGATTCGAAGCGCCTGTTCAAGGACATCATGGCCGAGCTCGATATCGATCCGAAGCGCTATCCGGTGAACGCCCTGAGGAACCGCATATCCACGGCCAAGAACGAGCTCATCGTGCCGGGCGATTTCGAGGCGCAGGCGGCCGATCCCATCGCGAAGGTGGCGGCGCGCGTGTACACGCGGTTGCAGGAGCGTCTGCGCGCGGCGAACGCGTTCGATTTCGACGACCTTCTGCTCTACGCGTACCTGCTGCTCAAGAACCATCCCGACGTGCTCGAGGCCTATCAGGACCGCTTCCGCTACCTCATGGTGGACGAGTATCAGGATACGAACCACGCGCAGTACTCCATCACGACGCTTCTGGCCGCCAAGCACAAGAACATCATGGTGGTGGGCGACGACGACCAGTCCATCTACTCGTGGCGCGGCGCCGACATCCGCAACATCCTCGAGTTCGAAAACGACTATCCCGAGGCCCATACCGTCAAGCTCGAGCAGAACTACCGCAGCGTCGGCAACATCCTCGCCGCAGCCAACGCGGTTATCGCCAATAACCAGCATCGCAAGGCCAAGAAACTCTTCACCTCGGAGGGCGACGGCGACAAGATTTCGGTGTACATGGCCTCCGACGAGCGCGACGAGGGCCGCTGGATCGCAGGCGAGATAGAGAAGCGCAAGGCCGAGGGGTTCTCGTACAACCAGATCGCCGTGTTCTACCGCACCAACGCGCAGAGTCGCATGATCGAGGATATGCTCGTGCGCGCAGGCGTGCCGTACCGCATCGTCGGCGGCACGCGCTTCTTCGATCGCGCGGAGATCCGCGACGTTATGGCGTATCTGACGCTCGTGGTGAACCCCGCCGACGACATGGCGGCAAAACGCGTAATCAACGTGCCGCGCCGCGGCATCGGCAAGACCACGATCGAGCTCATCGACCGCGAAGCGCGCGAGAACCGCATGACGTTCATGGAGGCGGCCGAGCTCGTGATCGGCGACGAGAGCGTCAGGCTCGCAACGCGCAAGGCGCTCGGCGAATTCGTCGGCCTGATCAAGGACGCGGGCACCTACGGCGGCGACCTGCGCAAGGTGGTCGAAGCCATCATCGACAAGAGCGGCCTCATCTCGGCGCTCATCGCCGAAGACACCGACGAAGCGCGCGGGCGCGTCGAGAACATCCAGGAGTTCCTCGGTGTTGTCGACGAGTACACCGACACCCACGACGAGAGCGATGCGGAATACGCTGCACCCACCGCGGGTGGCCAAGCGCTCGCGGAAGCGAACGACGCGGGCGCACTTGAGGCCGTCGTCCTGGGCGAGGGCGGCGATGTACAGCTGTCCATCGGCGTCGGGCAGGACGAGGACGCCCCCGTCCGCGTGCTTTCGGCCAACTCGCTCGCCGACTTCATCGAATGGGTGACGCTGCGTACCGATCTCGACACCATGTCGGACGATGGCACGGCGGTCACGCTCATGACGGTGCACTCGTCGAAGGGTCTCGAATTCGATTGCGTGTTCGTGGGCGGCATGGAAGAGACGCTCTTTCCCCATATGAACTCGACCAGCGATCCGAGCGGCATCGAGGAGGAGCGCCGGCTCGCCTACGTGGCTATCACGCGCGCCCGCAAGAAGCTCTACCTCACGTGCGCTTACGCGCGCCAGATATTCGGCCAGACGCAGGCGAATCCCACCTCGCGCTTCATCGCCGAGATCCCGAGCGAGCTGCGTCAGACAACGGGCCTCGGCTCGTCGGGCTTCGAGGGCACGGGCTGGGAGAAACGGGGTAGCCGCAAGGGCATCGCCGGATCGGGAACCGAGGCGGGCGGCGGTCGCGTGTTCGGCCAGTCGAGCGCTTCGGGCCCGTCGAGCCGTGCAACGCGCAGCTCGTATTCGGGGTTCGTGCGCGATACGGGGAAGAAGGCTGCCGCGAGCATGTCGTTCGGAGTCGGCGATACCGTCGACCACAAGACGTTCGGACGCGGCAAGGTCGTGAAGGTCGACGGCGACACGCTCCACATCAGGTTCGCGAAGACCGGCGCAACCAAGAAGCTCCTGAAGGATTATGCACCCATCGTGAAGATCGGGTAGGGACCGAAAAGCCCGCATGGGGATTGGCCGAGCGGGCGGCGGGCAAGCGACTGAAAACGCCCCCGCATCGACTGACGCGGGGGCGTTTCTGCTATCGAGCGATTCGGTTGCCGCTCGCAGGGCAAAGGCGTCGTTTAGATGCCTGCGGCTGCGTTTTCGCCTGCAAGTTTGCCGAACGTGAGGGCGCATGCGAGGCTGTGACCGCCAACGGTCACGGGGTACTCGACCAGGTAGCGCCCGCCCTGGGTGTTACCTGCGACGTACAGGCCCTTGATGGGGTCTCCGTTTTCGTCGAGGGGATGCAGGTCGGTGTCGCATTCGAGCCCGCCCATGAGCACGAGCATACCTGCGGAATCGAAACGGCAGGCGTAGAAGGGCGGCGTATCGACGGGGAACATGCGGCTGCCGATCTTGCCGTAATCCTCATCGATGCCCTTCGCGGCAAGCTCGTTGTACCGTTCGATGGATGCCTTCACGTTCTCGACGGGAAGGCCCATTCCCTCGGCCAGCTCCTCGATCGTATCGGCCTTCAGGGTGACGGCGCCCTCTACCATCTCATCGGTGGTGTATCCGAGAGCGAATCCTTCGAGAACGGTTTTGTACTGGTCTTTTTCGTCGTCGGAGATGTAGTAGTTGACGAATCCGTGTCCGGTTCCCTGTGCCGCTAACTGCGTTTTCCAGTTGGCGTCGAATATCTGCCACGATTTGGTGCCGAGGGCTGCGAGCTCGGGATCGGGGGAGACGGGCTGGCGGGATAGCTGGTCGGCGATGTTCTGGCCGGGGATGTCCTCGTTCATGAACCGGTTGCCTTCCATGTTGAGCTGCAGGAAGGCATCGACGCCCAAAGCGCCGCCCATGTGGTGCGTCATCGGCGCATAGGGTCCGAGTTCCATGTGGGCTCCCGCCCATACCCCCATGCGCTGCCCGTCACCGGTGTTGCAGAAATCGCCGTTTACGTCGACCTCGCTGTAGAACGAAGCGAACTCGTCGGCCTGAGGGGCGTAGTAGTGGCGCATTTCCTTGTTGCCGCCCATGTCTCCCGTGCAGAGACAGACCGCTTGTGCGTTGATGCGCGTATACGTTTCTCCCTTGGCGTCATGCACGTACGCGCCTGTGACGGCGCCGGTCGATTCGTCGACGATGAGCTGCTCGGCGAATGTTCCGAACAGGAACTCGGCGCCGGCGGCGAGCGCTTTGTCGCGGCAGTTCTCGCAGCCCCATTGCATATTGGGGTTGAGGTTGATGGTGCCGTGGAAGAACGGGTAGTACTCCGTTTTGTAGTCGTAGCCCTCAAGCGGGGGCCAGAAGATGGGGCGGAGGAAGTTCGGGTTGTCGGTAGTTTTGTTGTCGGCGGTTTTTGCTACGAGCTCGTAGTCGGCTCCCTCGACAAACCAGTCGAAGGCTTCGCCCGAATGGTCGTACCAGTAGTTGAGGAAATCAGGGTTGGGACGGTAGCACATGTCCTTCATGAGCTGATTGACAATATCGGCCTTCGGCGCCCACTCGATGCCGATGCTTTTTTGGATTTTGGAATTGACGACGCCGAATGCGCCGGCCATGCCGACTACGCCGATATCGTCTTGCCTTTCAACGCCGATGACGCGAGCGCCCGCTTCGGCGGCGGCGCGCGATGCCGCAATGCCTGCTAGCCCGAGTCCGAGCACAAGCACGTCGCAGTCTTTTTCTTCCGCAACGTTTGCGGGGACTTCGGGCTTGGCGAGGAATGGCGGCGTGTATTCGGACGGATTGGTCGCCGTCGATCCAGCGGCAGCCTCGGTTGCTGCGCCTCCTTGGGCGGCCTTATCGGCTGGAGCGCAGCCAGCGAGTCCTGCGCCTGCTGCGACTGCGGCCGCTGCGCCCAGGCCGATGAAGGAACGACGCGACAGTTCGATGCGGTTTGCTTTCATGATACCCTCCTTAGTTTCTGTTCTTGCTTATTTGCGGCCCATTCGATGCGGCCGCGAACCGAACAGTACTCCCTCAGCGCTTGTGCAAACCTCCTCCGAAGGCGGGTGATTTTTGCGAAAGTGCTGGTCTAGGCCACCTGAAACGGGTGATATAGAAGTGGGATAGAGATAAATCGACTCTCGTTTGCATTCCGGCAGGTATACTGTGGCAAGACAGGAAGGGGACTATGAAGCGCTTGCTTACAAACATGCGTAACGTTGCTTTGCGGGATGCTTTGTGTTTCGGGGGATATGCGCTTTACCTCGTTTTCTCGTACATGGCTTTCCATTCCTTTACGCTGTTCGCTCCCGCCTCCGCCCTCGATGCCGTTTCGCAGACTCTCTTTCTTGCAACCGTCCTCGGCTCGAGAGTATGTGTTTTCGTGGCCATCGCTTTCTTTTCGTTGCGCAGTACGGGACCCGATACGCTTGTTTCCGTGCTTGTCGCCTGCGGAGTGGCGTTGTTCGGTTTCCTCGTTTGCGGTATGGCGCTGCAGTTTTCCATCGACGTGGAATTCGGTCGCATTCTGCCTTGGCTGATGTTCGGCGGCGTGTGTCTCGGCGCGGGGGATGCCCTCATGGTCCTTTTGTGGGCGCGATTCTGCAAAACGTTTACGCTGCGGAGCGTTTACCTCTTTGTCCTGCTCAGCAATATGGCGAGCTTGGTGATCTATTTTCTCATGACGCTTCTGCCCCCTGCGTTGGTCATCCCGGCCACGGCGGTTCTCTTTGTGATTTCTTCGGTGTGCGTGAAGCGGTCGATTTCGATTCGGGTTCCGGCGGTGAGCGAATATTCGCTTCCCGTTGCCAAAAGTGCTGCGTCGCGCTTGTGGCGTCCGGTGTTCGGGACGATGGTGTTCTGTTTCATGAGCGGGATGATGATGCAAATATCGGGCCAGCAAGAACTGCCGCTTTCGACGGTGCAGGAAACCTCGATCGTGTCGAGCGGGATCGTCGTGGCGATCCTCCTTGTTCCGGTGCTGGTGGTCTCGAAGCCGCCGAACCTGAGTCGTCTCTACAAGATGGCTTTGCCGCTTTCCGCGGCGGGCTTTCTTCTTCTGCCGATACTCTGGAACGCGGCAGGGGGGATCGTCAATGCGTTCGCCCAGCTTGGATCGATGGTGGCTAGCATCATTCTGTGGTGCATGCTAGCCGACATGGCGCGAGACACCCGATTGCCCTCACCGCTCGTATTCGCCGCCGCTTTGGCGTGTACGAATGCCGCGCAGCTGCTCGGCGTGCTCGTCGGGTTCTTCAATGCGTCGAGCATCACTTCCGGCGGAATCATGCTGACGGTAATAGCGCTCGTCTCGCTGTATCTGCTCTCCATGCTTTCATTGTTTCTGTTCAAAGACAAAGGGCTTGCCCTGGAGGAGCCTGCGACGCCCGCTCCTCAGTTGGTCGTGCGCGAGGAGCAGTGGTTTTCCGCTCGCTGCGAGGAGATCGCGTCAACTCATCAGCTAACAGCCAGAGAGCAGGAGATATTCGTGCTTCTTGCCCAGGGGCGCACGGTTCACGGCATCTCGGAGAAGCTCTACGTATCGGAGAACACGGTCAAGTCGCACATCAAGAGCATCTACCAGAAGCTCGGAATCCATCTGCGTTCCGAGCTGCTCGAACTCGTCAATCATGTTGATGACGAGTTCGATCAGCAAGCAAAGCAGATTCGCTGAGGGACGTTGGCGCTCTCCTACGAGCAGCTCATCCCCGGTGTGCACGAGGCGCAGAAGCCGCAGGCGGCGGGCGTTGCGGCTATGCCGCCGAGGGCGCTTTCGCGCAGCTCGAACGGCAGCGAGCGGCCTACCTTGCGCATGGCTTCGACCGTTTCGTCGAAGTTGACGAGGTTGCCGATGCCTGCGAGCGCGATCTGCGCGCTCACGAGCGCCGTTGCCGCGCCCGAGGCGTTGCGCTTCTGACAGGGCACTTCCACGAGCCCGGCGATCGGATCGCATACGAGCCCCATCATGTTGGTGAGCGCGTTGCTTGCGGCGGCGAAGCACTGCGCGGGCGTCCCCCCAGCGAGTTCGACGGCTGCTGCTGCGGCCATTGCGGCCGCCGAGCCGATTTCGGCCTGGCAGCCTCCTTCGGCTCCCGATACCGTGGCGTTGCGCGTGATGAGGTAGCCGATGGCGCCGGCGCAGGCGAGCCCTCGCTTCAGATCGTCGTCGCTGAAGCCCCTGCTGTCCTGCAGGGCCAGGAGCACGCCGGGGATCACGCCCGCCGAGCCTGCCGTGGGAGCGGCGGCGATGCGTCCCATCGAGGCGTTCGTCTCGAGCACCGCCATCGAGTAGGCGATGGCGAGCGAAAGCTGATCGTCGCAGAGGTTGCCCCCGAGCCTTCTCAGTGCGGAGAGTTTCAGCGCTTCGCCGCCGATCAATCCTCCCATAGAGGGGAGGGGCTCTTCGAGGGGCCGCGTTGCCGATTGCCTCATAACGGCGAGCGCCTCGTCGAGGTAGCCGTCGGTGTCGCTCGCGTAGCCGAGGCTGGCTGCAAGCGCGTCCTCGCGTTTTAAAAACGCCTCGGAAATGGACATGCCGCTCTCTTCGCAGTAGGAGAGCATGGCGGCACCGTGGGGGAAATCGAGCTCCTCGAAGCGCGCTTGGGCCGCTTCGACATCGGCTGCATCGTCTTTCGAGACGCCGGTTGCGCTGTCACCGGGAATGATGCGCACGTCGCGGATTGCGGGATGCGCCTCGATGGCGGTCTTGATTTCCGGGCAGACCGCCTGATCGGTTTCCAGGATAGTGTAGGCGGCATCGCCCTTTCGCTCGCGGTACATGCGGGTTGTGGCGATGTTGACGCCCTGATCGCTGATGCTTTTGGCGATATGGGCCAACACGCCCGCTTCGTCGTGCTGACGGATCACGATGCTCGTCTTCTCGCCGGTCACTTCGACGTCGATGCCGTCGATGCGCCTGATGACAGCTGCACCGCCTCCGATGCTCTCGCCGCGGATGCTCATCTCGTTGCCGTCTGCGTCGATGATGCGGATGTCGACGGTGTTAGGGTGGTCGTACTCGGCATCGGGTTCGGGCGTAAACGAGAACGCCATGTTCGCTTCGCGGGCGAGCTGAAACGAATCGCGGATGCGCAGATCGTCGGTATCGAGGCCGAGCATGCCTCCGACGAGCGCTTTGTCGGTGCCGTGGCCGACGAGCGTGTGGGCGAACGATCCGAGAAGCGAGAACTCGACGGATCGTGGTTCCGCGAGGCAGAGCCTGCGCGCCATGTAGGCGATGCGCAGCGCTCCTGCGGTATGCGAACTCGAGGGCCCGACCATGATGGGGCCGATGATGTCGCGTATGCTCAAGGTGTCCATTGAGGCCTCCTTGGAAGTGGTTTCGAATACGCGGCCATCGTATCACGACCGCGGGCGTCTCCATCGAATCGTAACGCCGCTCGGCAAGCGGATATCCGGCCGCGTGCAACGGCGGGTAGGAAGCATTGCGTGCGGGAGTGTGTGGCGCTGCGGCGCTCGGTTGCCGAACGTCTGGCTCTCGCCGAAAAATCGCTCACCCGATGGGGCGCGGGCGAACGCTGTGCGGATGCGTCTGCGTGCAGCGTCTGAAACGCAGTGCGGGAAAAACCCTCGGGTCGGTGCAAGTTTTTTCGGTTGTGCGTGATCGGGGCGTGTTGTTTGACCGCTATTGCGGCGAGTTCGACTTGCCACCAGGGAAAACGCCTTGATCGGCGCGCCTGCGCATACGCAGGAACAGACGCGCGGGCTGGTTTTCCGCCTTTCGGTTCGCATAACCGAAAAATCTTGCACCCAAGTGCCCCGATTCCATACGGTATGTCCTTGCTTTTATGGGGGCGCGTGACGAGACGAGCCGCGCGGCGCGGGCCGGGTGCGCGTGATGGGCGGGGCGCAGGCGGGGACGCGTGATGGGTTGGGCGCACGTGACGGGCGCGCGTGACGTAGAGCGGGTACGCGGCGCAGGGCGGGGCACTCCGAAAGGCAGCATGCGCCCGGCAGCAGGCCGGCAACGAGCCGCAGCGCGCGGCAGAAGACCGTACGCGGAATCGATTTATGATGAATGCTTCACATGACGCGCATTTTCGCGTGAACCAGCTACAATGGCTAACGTTTCGCCCGAGGGCGTGCATGCAGAAAACCCCGATACACCAATGCAAGGAGCACAGAGCATGACGGCACCTATCGTCATCGTAGGACATCGCAACCCCGACAACGATTCGATCAGCGCGGCGGTCGGCTACGCATATCTGAAAAACGAGCTGGCCAAGCGAGAAGCAGCGCGATCCGGCAAGGCGCCGGCGGAGTACGTGCCCATGCGCCTCGGCCCCATGCCCCCCGAAACCGCCTGGGTGCTCGAGGGCAACGGCATCGCGGCCCCCGCGATACTGAGCCACATCCACGCGCGCGTGCTCGACGTCATGACACCGAACCCCATCTCCATTCCGCGTACCGCGACGCTGCTCGAGGCAGGGCGTCTGCTGCGCAAGCACAACATCCGCTCGCTCGTCGTGGTGAACGACGATAGGACCTACCACGGCCTCATCACCACGCGCATGATCGCCGAGCGCTACATCTCGGCTACCGATGCGCTCGAGGGCGACGGCTCCAACAGCATGGCGGTTGCGGGCGACCTCATTGCGTCGCTCGGTCAGAAGGTCGACGAGATGACCGAGACCGATGTGCTCGTGCTCGATAAGGAAGGCCTGCTCAACGAGGCCGTCGAGGACCTTATGGCAAGCGCTCTGCGCGAGGCGGTCGTGCTCGACGACGACGGTTACTGCATCGGCATCGTCACCCGCTCCGACGTGGCTACGCGTCCGAGGCGCAAGGTCATCCTCGTCGACCACAACGAGACGCGCCAGGCCGTGCGCGGTATCGAGGAGGCCGACGTGGTCGAAATCGTCGACCATCACCGCATCGGCGATGTGTCCACCGTGAATCCCATCCAGTTTCTGAACCTGCCGGTCGGTTCCACGGCGACCATCGTCGCCATGGAGTTCGAACGTCACGACGTCGAGATCCCGAAATCCATCGCGGCGGTCCTCCTTTCCGCCGTCATGACCGATACCGTCATCCTCAAGTCGCCCACGGCGACCTCGTTCGACCGCGAGCAGGCCGAGCGCCTTGCCGCCTTGGCGGGCGTCGAGGCGACCGAGTTCGGTCTTGCCGTGTTCAAGTGTCGTGGCGGCGAGGATAACCTGCCGGTCGATAAGCTCGTCGGCGCGGATTCCAAGGAGTTCCAACTCGGCGATTCGACCGTGCTCATCGCGCAGCACGAGACGGTCGATCTGCCCGCCGTCATGGAGCGAGAGGACGAGATCCGAGCCTATATGCGCCAGCTCAAAGACGACAACGGCTATGAGTTCGTGCTTTTCATGGTGACCGACATCATGGCGGAGGGCAGCCAGTTTCTGTGCGAGGGCAACCGTCGCATCGTGGATCGGGTGTTCAACATCAAGTGCACGGGCGTGGGCGGTACGTGGATGCCGGGCATCCTGAGCCGTAAGAAACAGGTCGCAGCCCGCATCCTCGGCTCGTAGACCGACGGACGGGTTGGTGCGCAATCGGCTCGTAGGCTGACGCGCAGGTTGTTGTGCAGTCGGTTTCTTGGGCCGACGCGCGGGTTGGCCTTTATTCTCGGCTCGTGGGTCGGTGCGTAGACGAGAGCATGCCCGAGCGGGCGGTGCGCTTCAGGCGCACTGCCCGCTTTCCTTTTCCCAGATTCTCCCGATATGCCCGATGAGGAACTCCTCGAACCGCCTTGCTTCGGGGGATTGTTCGCCGTCCGAATCCACGATGGCTATGGTCCGCGCAAAGCGAGTATCGGCGAGGGAGACGAGATCCGCTTCGTAGTCCGAAAGGTCGCCCCAGCTGTGCTCGGGCCAGAATCCGATGCCGAGGCCGAGGCCGATCATCTTTTTCACGACCGAGGGGTTGTCGCTTTCGAAGGCGATGTGCGGTGTGAAGCCCGCAAGCGCGCAAAGCTCGTCGCAGAGCGTCCGGAAGGCCCTCGATCCCGCGAGGCAGATGAAGCGGCTTTCGGCCAGACCGCTCAGATCGGCGGGTTCGGGAGGACGCGGGCCGCGGCTTGCCACGGCGATGCCGATGCGCTCGGTAAACGTCGCTTCGACGGCGGCGTCGGGCGGCGAAGCGCTCAACCCGTGAAACGACCCGTCGGAGGCGAGGGCCGTCACGTGGATGTCGCACAGGGGCTCGTGCTCGTTCTGGCTGATGAGGAATCGGGTGTCGGGATGCTCGGCGCTGTAGAGAGCGATTGCGTCGACGACGATGCCCGAAGCAGCCTGGACGTCGATGCGAACCGTGTGCCGTTCGCTTTCCGAGAAGGCGGCGATATCGCGGGCGATGCCGTCGATGCTCGCGAGGGCCGGCGCGAGCCTGTCTTTGAGGTAGGCTCCTGCGGGGGTGAGCCTGATGTTTCGGCCTGTGTGCTCGAACAGATTCACGCCGAGCTCGCGCTCGAGGCGACGGATGGCCTGGGAGAGGGCGGGCTGCGCCACGTGGAGCTTCTTGGCGCTGTTCGTCACGTGCTGGCTTTCGGCCACTTCGAGGAAATATTTCAACTGCAGCAGTTCCATAGGAGATCCTCGCTTATTAATAATATAAAACTTATTATAACGATAGAAACAATATATTAGACGGTATTGAAAGAAAAGCGTAGCGTACTGTCCGTTGGCATGCAATCGATAGGGCTGCGCATCGGCGCGCCTTTTGGTAGGAGATGGTTCTTCGTGGCTGAATTTCTCGAAGCGGCAATGCTCGTCTGCTTCGGACTCTCGTGGCCTCTCAATGCGTTCAAGGCGTACAGAGCGGGTACGGCGAGGGGGACGAGCTGGCAGTTCATCGGTTTGATCACGATCGGGTATGCGGCAGGTATCGCCGCAAAGTTCGCGTCGGGTTCGATCAACTGGGTGCTCGCCGTGTACTTCGTCAACGTGGTCTGCCTCGGTGCCAACTGGCTCGTGTATTTCAGGAATCGCAAGCTCGACGCCGTCGCCGATGCGGATGCTGCCGCCCGTGCGCTCGGGGACGAGCAGGCGTGTCGGATGCGCGTCGAAGCGGCGCTTGAAGAGGGCTTTGCCGATGGCGTGCGCGCCGCCGCCCGCGGCATCTAGACGGCTGGCCCGGTTGCGGTTGCGCCGCCGCGAGTGGTGAAGCGCTCCTGCGAGCAGCGTCTCAGCCGCTCGCCCTCACGCGGACATCGGCGTTCGGGCGACGCATCTCGTGTTGTTTGGCGACCTTGCGATGCGTGCAAACGGGCATGCGCCCGGGCGCCGTACTTGGGTATAATGGCGTTATGACCCTCATCCGAACCAATACACCGAACGCTGCGGCAGCCGACGAGGCTGCATTCGAGTACGCCCTCCGCGTCTTTTCAGAAGGAGCGCGCCCCGTTGTCATCGTGCCCTCCTACGACGAGACGGTCCGCCTCAAGAAGGCCTGGTCCGAGCGCATGTCGTTCGGCATCGATGTGGCTACGCTTTCTTCATGGGCAGCCGATCTGTGGGAGCTGTACGGCGACGGGCGCACGTTCGTGGACTCCGTGCAGTGCGAACTCATTGCGGGCGCAGCCCTGCGCGACCATTGCGAGCAAAGCCCCGGATGCCTCATGCAGCCCACTTCGGGAACGCGCTCGTTTATCGCGCGCGTTGCGCGCGAAGCGCTGCCGAAGGCGGCGGGCGAGCACGATCTCGGCCAGGGCGAGCGCGAGGCGGTCGAAGTGCTCGACCGATATCGCGACATCGCGGCTTCGGCGGGCTTGGTCGAGCAGTCCGAAGCCCTCGCGCTGCTTGCGGATACTTCCGTGCTTGCGCAGTACCGTCCCGCTACCGTGGGGTTCGAACCCGACGCTTTCACAGCTGTCGAGCAAGATTTTCTCGCGTGCGCTGGGGCGGTCGCGTTCGTCAACGAGAGAAGCGCGGAGCCTGTCGGGAAGCGCGCGCCCGAGCTGGCATCGCTGCTCGCAGCGCTTTTCGAACCCGATGAGGAGCATCCCGTTGCTGCAACCGGCGCAGTGCGGTTCGTGCTGCCTTCGGGACGCTACGCTGCGCCCCGATCGCTGTGCGATGCCCTTGCCGCAATCCGATCCGACGATCCCGGTGCGTCGGTCGCGGTGGCGGCGCGTGACGCCTATGCCTGCTTCGAGGAACTCGCACCGAGGCTTGCCGCGCGCGGCATCGCGGCCGAAGTGCGCGGCAGCGCGCCCTTCGCTGCGACCGAATTCGGCTCCTCATGGCTCGCCTTGCTTGAAACGCTGTTCGGGGAAACCCCGTTGCTTTCCCGCGCTGCGACGGACTTCGCGATCGGCGCCTATTCGGGCGTCGGCGTGCGCAGCGCATATTGGATGGACGCTCGCTGGCGGGCGAACCGCTCCGTCGATCGCGATTCCATTCTGACCGATCTTGCCGGAAACGCCGACCATGGGCTCAACGGCTTGGTGGGTTCTCTCGAAAGCGGCAGGGTGGAAGAGGCGTTCGATATCCTGCAAGCCCATATCCTCAAGCAGGCGGGATGGCCCGAGGGCTACCGTGATCGGCAGATGTCGGCGCTCGCCCTGGCGCGAACCGTCTTCGAGGCGGCCGCTGCGCTCGGGGCCTGTATGGAGGACTACCGCTCGGTGCTCGAAGGGCAGCGCCTGTTCGTGCGAACCGTCTCCGATCCGGCGGCGGAGCGATCGGGCGAGGCGAACAGCGCCCTGGCGGACGAGTGCGGCGAGGCGGGCTGCGGTACATCGCCCGTTCTGATCGTCGATCTCGAAGGCACCGCGGCCTTGGGCGCCGCGTCCTGCGACTGCCTGTTCGTCACCGATCTGACGGCGGCGGCGTATCCCGTGCGCGATGACGGCGGTGCCGTCTCATCGCTGCTCGAGAAGCTCGATGCGGCGGTCGAGTGCGACGGGCTCTCTTCCGTACGCGCAACGTTCGCCGATGCGCTTTCAGTGCCGAGGTCGCTGCTCGTGCTGTCGCGGCCGCTCAACAACCCGGCGGGCGACGAAGAGCGGCCTGCGGTCGTGTTCGAGGACGTGATCGACTGCTACCGCTCCGAGCTGCAGAATCCTGGCGAGACCGACAAGAAGACGGGCCTTACCGCAGCGCTCCTCCCGTACGCGAGCACCCTCGGCGAACAGGGCGCCTACGAGAATCTCTCGTTTCAGGGAGAACCGCAGAGGATGACGGCTGAGATCCCCGTCATGCCCACCGGGTTCGTCACGTCCGACGCGCGCGACAAGATCCTTCTGCCCCAGCAATGGGGCGGGGTGGTAAGCGAGGGCTACAGCCTCTCTCCTTCGGCAATCGAAAGCTACCTCGAGTGCCCCTACAAGTGGTTCGCCCATCGCAGGCTTCGGCTCGAAGAGCTCGATGCCGGGTTCGGGGGTCGTGAGTTCGGCCTGTTCGCCCATCGTGTGCTGGAGCATTTCTACGCTCAGTTCAGATGCGAGGTCGCTCCGAAGGTCACCGCCGATACGCTGCCGCGGGCTCGCCGTATCCTCGAGCGCGTGTTCGACGATCAGCTCGCATACGACGCGACGCTCGTCGGCGATGCGACGGCGCTCGTCGCGCTCGACGATCTGGAGCGGCGCGAGGTCGACGATCTCAAGCGCAAACTCGTCGGCTACCTCGATCGCGAGGCGAGGCTTCTGCCCGGGTTCGCTCCTCTCGACGGCGAGGTGAGCTTCGGCCGGAAACAGGGAGCCTTCGAATATGCGGGCTTCAAGGTGAACGGGACGATCGACCGCGTCGACGTGGACGGATACGGCCGTGCGGTGGTCGTCGATTACAAGGGTGCCGTAGGCAGGTCCTATGCGCTGAGGGAAAAGGCGGATGCACCCCCCGCTCTGCCCCGCAAGGTGCAGACGCTCATCTACGCGCAGGCCGTGCGCAAGACCATGGGCCTCGAGCCGGTGGGCGCGCTCTACCTTTCGTACGGCAAAGACGAGGGCATCGCAGGCTCGTTCGACCATGCGCTGCTCGACCCCGAGAAGGACCTGCTCGGCATCGATGCCGCTACGTGCGGAACGCTCGGTTTCGCAGAGCTGCTCGATCGCGTCGAGGAGGCCGTGGCCATCCGCCTCGAATCGCTGCTTGCCGGCGATATCCCTGCGTGTCCGCGCGATGAAGACGCCTGCACATACTGTCCGGTTACCGTCTGCAGCGTGCGCGATGCCCTGCAGCGTCGGAGCGAGGGAGACGAGTGATGGGCTCGGTATCCTACACGAGCGAGCAGAAGCTCTGCATCGAACAGCTTGTCGGGCCGGTCGACATCTCGGCAGGCGCCGGATCGGGGAAGACGTTCACGCTCTCGCAACGCATCGCCTACGCCCTTTCGCCTGAATCGAACTCGGGGATCGACGACATAGACCAGGTGCTCGCCATCACCTTCACCGATAAGGCCGCATCCGAGATCAAAAGCCGCGTACGGTCGACACTGCGCGCGAACGGCCTGTTCGAACCTGCGCTCAAGGTTGATTCCGCGTGGATATCGACCATCCACGGCATGTGTTCGCGGATACTGCGCGCCCATGCGCTCGAGCTCGGGCTCGATCCCGGGTTCGCGGTCATCGACGGCTTGGATCGCCAGGAGATGATCGACGCTGCCGTGAACGAGGTGATCGGGGAAGGTTCTGAAATCGTGAGCCGCTCCGAATTCGATGCGCTGTTCGAGGCGTTTCCCGCGCGCAGCAGCGGGTTCGGAGGATCGTCGATATCGGCGATGGTCGAAGAGCTCATCGCGAAGGCGGCGGGCATGGTGAGGGGCTTCGACGGGTTCGAGACGGGACCGGATCCGGCGCCGCCCACGGAGTTGGCGAAACGGCTCCTTATCGCATATGAGGAGCTGCTCGCTTCCTACGAAGGCACCAAGCAGACGGCTTCTCTCGAGAAGAACCGCGCGTTCGCGCTCGATGCCGTCCAAGCCTTGCAGGAGTTCCTCGAATCGGGCGACAAAACGCTCGACGGCCTCATCGCCGTGCTCGATGCGTGCGAGTTCCTCGGCAAGCGCGGGTGCCCAGCGGAGGAAACCGAGTACTACCAGAACGTTCATGCGGGCGTTGCGCAGGAGGCGTTCCTCGCGAAGGCACGCCCGCTTCTGGGCGATCTGCTCGCGCTCGCCAGGCGAGCCCAGAGCGTGTACGAGGCGAGCAAGCGCTCGCAAGGCGTGCTCGACAACGACGACCTGCTCAAACTCGCGCTCGATGCGCTTTCCCGCGAAGAGATCGCACGCGAGTACCGCGATCGCTTCCGGCTTGTGATGGTCGACGAGTTCCAGGATACGAGCCAGCTGCAGATCGAGATCGTCCGCCATCTGGCGGGCGAGGGCCTGCGCTACCTGTGCACCGTCGGCGACGCCCAGCAGAGCATCTACCGGTTTCGCGGTGCCGATGTGAACGTGTACAAGGCGTTTCGCGCGGGGCTGGAAACCGACGAGGTCCGTGTCGGTGGCGGCGAGCCGACGCTGCTCAAGCTGTCCCGCAACTTCAGGAGCCACGCCGACGTGCTCGCGTTCGTGCGTGCCGTCTGCTCCCAGGACCAGGTGTTCGGAGGCGATTTCCTCGATCTGACGGCGGTATACGATGGAAGCGGCTACCGCTCCGCGAAGCCGCGCATCCAACTCGTGGCGGCTACGGTTCCCCAGGGCCTGCCGGGCAAGACGGCCGATCTCGTGGAAGCCGAAGCGCGGGCGATCGCTGCATATTTCCGTGAAATGCACGAAGCGGGCCATCCGCTTTCCGATATGGCCGTGTTGCTCGGTCGCATGGCGTTCGCCGAGGTGTACGCCCAAGCTATCCGCGACGAGGGCTTCCCGTGCATCATCGCAGGCGGTTCGCTGTTCCATAAATCCCCCGAGGTGAAGGTCGTCGAGCGCCTGCTTCGCGTGCTTGCCGACATGGGCGATACCCAAGCGCTCTTCGAGGTATTGACCAGCCCTATGTTCGAGCTTTCGGCCGACGATATGCTCGAACTCGCAACCGGCTTCGACGAGGCGAACGGCATCCCTATCAAGCGCGATCTCAGCAAGGGGTTCGCGGCGCTGTCCGACCGCATCGACGAACTGTCGGCGGGCCTGCGCCATGCGGTGCTGCTCATGCAGAAAGCCCAGATGGAAATCCGCTACAATCCGCCGTCGAGAGCGCTCATGGACGTGCTGCTCGATTCGGGATGGATCGCGCGTCTTGAAGCCCAGGGAGCCGAGGGCTCGGCGCGCATCGCCAACGTGCTCAAGGCCGTACGGTTCGTTGAATCGATGGAGCGCGACAAGGGTTTCGGCATCTCCCGCTGTTCCGCGGAGTTTTCGGCGATGATCGCCGCCGGCATGAAGGAGGCGCCCGGCGCGCTTTCGGCCGATGGGCAAGAGGCCGTGAAGATCATGACCATCCATGCTTCGAAGGGCCTGGAGTTTCCCGTCGTGGCGCTCGCCCGGTTTGCGAAAGGCCCCTCGGGTCCTTCGGGAAAGCTCGTGGCCGAGACGATGGGAAACAGCACGTACCTCTCGCTCGCAGCGCCCTCTTCGTTGCCCGTCAAGGGTTCGCTTTCGGCCAAGGCGCAGGGAAAGCCGTACGCCGCCCCTGCGGGCGAGGATCCCCGCACGGCAACAGGGCTGCTCGACTACCACGCTTCGCTCAAACGGGTTTCGCGCATCGAGGAAGACGCCGAGGAGCGTCGCCTGTTCTACGTGGGTGCGACGCGCGCCAAGGAGGCGCTGTGCGTAGTGATGGGCATCAAGGAGCAGAAAACCGATCCGTACAAAGCCTATCGCGGCACCCTCGACGATATCCGTTCGGCGTTCTGCGGCGAGGGGCTTTTCCCGTCCGAGAACGCTTCTTTCGAGTACGGCGGAAGCGAGCCTGCCGAGTTCGTACGGGTTGCGGTGGTTGCCGAGGGCGAGCGGGAGGCCGGGGACCCGACGTGCCAGCAGGCGGGAACGTGCGCCGATCTTGGAAGGTTGGGAACGGTGAGCATCCCCGATGTCGA
Organism: Raoultibacter timonensis; assembly: GCF_022845715.1. Classification (NCBI taxonomy): domain Bacteria; kingdom Bacillati; phylum Actinomycetota; class Coriobacteriia; order Eggerthellales; family Eggerthellaceae; genus Raoultibacter; species Raoultibacter timonensis. The sequence continues at coordinate 2,756,050 of NZ_AP025564.1, read as the reverse complement.
GCCGTTTTCGCTGCTCGGAACGCGCTCGGCTCTTCGGGGGGCTGCGGGGCTCTTCTCGTATTCGTCGATCGCCGAAGCGCACGATCCGGATTTCGCCGAACCCGTGTTGCCGCCCGAGGCGTTTGCGTCCGACGCCGACAAGGCGACCGACTTGGGTTCCGCCTTCCATCGGCTCGCCCAGCTTGCCGCGCTGCACTCGATCGGTTTCGCCCGCTCGCGCATCGGCGCGATCGAGGCGACGTACGGCATCAAGGACGTCGATCGACTGCACCGCGCTGTGGACCGCTGGTTCTCGTCGCGGGTTTGCGCAAAAGCGCTCGGCATGCGGCGCCATGATGCCGAGGTTCCGTTCAGCGTGATGGTCGCAGGCGCAGGGTGCCTCGAGGGCGAGATCGATCTTCTGTGCACAGACGACGGCGCCTGCGCCTTCGTCGTCGATTACAAGACGGGCGGAAACGATGCCGAAACCGACGAGCAGCTGCATGAGAAGCACCTGCTGCAGGCGCAGTGCTATGCGTACGCCGTGCTGAACCAGGGGTTCGAGTCGGTCGAGTTCGCGTTTGTCCGCGTTGAGCGGGACGATCCTTCAGGCGGCGATACGCTGCAGGCGGTGCCGTACCGCTTCGAGAAAAGCGAGCTGCCTTCGCTGGCTGCCGTTATCGCCGATCGCGCAAAGGCCGCCCGGAACTGAAGCGAAGCTGTTCGAGGCCGGGCGAGCGTCTTGGGTGTTGGGTGTGACGTGCGGCATCGGCGCCGAATGGGCAGCCCGATTCGCGCAGCGACGCGTAGGAAATCGGTTGGGCTGTCGAACAGGATGCGTGCGTTCCGATTGAACAGCGAACATGCTGCTCTGCGGGCGCAGCTGGAATCGATGCGGCCTGCGTACGGCACCCGATGGCGATCTGTTCTTTAAGGATTCGAGCAGATGCGTGCCAATAGCGGCTTATCGGCGAATATGCCGTAATGTGGCAGAGATTTCGACCTGTGTCAATAAGGGAATCGAATACATGATTGCTGAAGCGGCGGATCGCGGAGAAACACCAGGTCGCGAATTCTCGAAAGCCGCTGCAACCGAAATGTATTATATTATCATTTGGCACAGATCGATTTTTCTGCCAAAACCGACGGTTTCTCCATCGGATCGGGGCACCGCAACGGTTGCCGTGATCCGCGTCTTCGAATAGGGGCTCATCGTCGGCTTACTTTTCCAGCAGCACTTCTTCGAGCGAGCGCTTCGGTACGTGGTGCACGCGGGCTTCGTCGCGCCAGTAGGCGGGGGAGCCGTTAGCTGGCATGTCTTCGACGACGACGTGCTCTGCGGGCTTGCCGAGGGCGATAACGAGGTCGGGCGCGAACGTCGCTCGGTCGATTCCGAGCGCATCGGCGAGGCTCTTCTTCTTGAATGCGCCGATCGGGCAGGCGGCAAAGCCGGCGCTTCGCGCGGCGAGCATGATCGTCTGCAGGGCGATTCCCTCATCCCATGCGGTGAACAGATCTCCCATGACCAGGCTTTCGTCGTGTAGCATGACGATGTAGCCGGTTGGGCGCTCGCCCTCGCCGGGTCCCGGCCAATCGGGAAGCGCAGCCGCCCACGAGAGGCAGTCGAACACGCTTGCGCATGCAGCCGGATCGCTGACGATCAGATACTTGAGCGGCTGTTTGTTGCCGCTTGAGGGGACGAGCCGCGCGGTGTCGACGAGCTCCACGAGCAGCTCGTGCGGGATGCGCTCGCCTTCGAGGAACCTGCGGCAGGTTCTGTTTTGGATTACGGCGTCTTTGAACACGGGAACTCCAATCCTTCGTCTTTGTCTATAATGGTGGTAACCGAACGACAGCGCAAGGCGGGCTTTCGAACCGTTTTCCGACCGTTTGCATGCGACTGCACGAGCTAAGGACTGAAGCATATGGATACCACCGCAGACAGCATAACGTCAACTGACGAGAGCGCATTGGGCGAACCGCCGATGTCCGATGCGGCTGCGAGCGCAGAGGCTTGCGCTGCCGCCGTACTCGAAACGTTCTTCGATCTCGTGCGCATCGACAGCCCCTCGCGCAGCGAGGCCCAGGTCGCCGCGTATTGCAAGCGGCGTCTCGAGGAGCTTGGGTTCAGCACCCGCGTCGACGATACGCGGGAGGCGACGGGTTCGGATACCGGTAACCTGATCGCGCGTCTTCCGGGCACGGCGCCCGGGCACATCGCGCTTTCGGCCCATATGGACTGCGTGAGCCCGTGCTGCGGCGTAGAACCGGTTATCGAAAACGACGTTGTGCGTTCGGCGGGGGATACCGTGCTCGGGGCGGATGACAAGGCAGGCGTTGCCGCCATCATCGAGGGGCTTGCCGCCGTTGTCGCATCCGGTGCGCCGCGTCCCGACATCACGGTCGTGCTCACGGTGTGCGAGGAGCTGAGCCTGCTCGGCGCTGGTGCGCTCGACTCCGATCTGTTCGACGGCACGGTGCCCTGCTTCGTGTTCGATGCGGATGGGGCACCCGGGTCGATCGTGCTCGGCGCACCCTTCCACTATACGCTTCGGGCGACCTTCGCGGGCAGGGCGGCCCATGCGGGCGTAGAGCCCGAGGCGGGCGTCTCGGCCATCCAGATGGCGGCAGCGGCCATCTCGGCTATGAGGCTCGGTCGTATCGACGAGTGCACCACGGCCAACATCGGCATGATCCGCGGGGGGCGCGAGGTCAACATCGTAGCCGATGCGTGTTCGGTCGACGGGGAGTGCCGATCGCTTTTCGAGGATCGCGTGAACGCCCAGCGCGACCATATGACCGAGGCGCTGACCGCGGCTGCCGAGCGCTTCGGGGGATCGGTGGACATCGGTTGGCGCGTCGACTATCCGGGCGTGCTCTTCGACGAGCAGGATCCGATCGTCGAAGAGCTCTTTTCGGCGGCGCGTGCTGCGGGCCTCGAGCCCAAGACGACCGTTTCGGGCGGGGGAGCGGATGCCAACCTGCTCGGTACGAAGGGCGCGAAGGCCGTCACGCTCGGCATCGGCATGACGGCCTTCCATTCGGTTGACGAGCGTATCGCCGTTGCCGATATCGTCGGCACGAAGCGCTTCATCGAGAAGATCGTCGCGGAGTTCTGCGGTTAGGCCTGCATAGGGGTAAGATGCGAATCGGTGCAGGTTGGGGGTTGAAACCGCGCGATAAGCTCTTTGATCGGAATCGGATCGGTGAAGTCTGCTGTTTCGCCGTGCTCGCGACGCGCTTTCGCCCGGAGGGCCATAGCGCGTCGATAGTCGAACGCATCTGCTTGACCGGGAATTTCTCCGTCTGCAATTGATTGGAGAAAGCGTTTCGCGTCGTCGAGCTGACAGGAATCGTGCGGATCGACCTCGGCCATGATCCAAGGGGTTGCGCCGCTGTCGGGGTAATAGCAGATAAAGGTATGGGCAAATTTTCCAATCGGTCCGACTGGTTCTTGATGGGCAATCCGCGCTTCGACGGATTCTCGGCTCACGAAGGTTTTGCCCCCGGAGCGCTTTCCTGCCAGAACGCCGTTTGCGACCATGGCGTTGATTCGGTATCGGCTCGCTCCGAGCAGCTCGCCCGCTTCTTCTGCTGACAAAAGCTCGGTATCGTCGTCGGCGACCGGGTGGGCAACGGCCAGATCTCCTCGCATAATGGGAGGTGCGAGCTCTATGCGCCGCTTAGCCTCGTCAAGGGAAGCGAATGTTTTGGGTTCGAGGTGCGGGTAGTGTATTTCGAAGGCGTCGTCGCTTTTTTGGATAATATAGCCGCCTGGAACGGCCTTGCCGTTTATGTGCACATCCCAGCGACGAGGTGGTTCCTCGTCCGTATCATGCTCGTGCCAAGTTCTTATTTGGCGTGACATCGTTCCTCCTGAATGGTTTGTTGCTGTTCTGGCGAGTGGTTGCGTATTGCTGCCCGGTCGGTTTGTCCGTATAGCGAGGGCAGAGGGGGTAGCTTCCCCCAAACTGAGCTTCGATGGCTTCGATCATGTCGTATTGTCCGAGGTCTTCGAGGTTTTCCCTGGTAATCCATCCGTATCCGAGCAGCTGCTTTGCGAGGTCATCGCAATAGGTGCAGGTGTGGCACTGACGGTTGCACGTTGCCGTGCGCTTGAAGAAAGACGTTTGGTCAAGGGATTTGTTGTCGATGTGCGCGCTGTATTCGATACCGTAGTATCCAATGCTGCTGCAGAGGATATCGAACAGGTTTCCGCTGTAGGATTCGTTGAGATACGCTTTTGCGCATCGGATCACCTTGCTCGGCAGCATGTCGCGCCCAACGATTTTGAAGAACCGTGTGATCTTCTCGTATCGATGGAGGTCTTCCGGCCGAACCCAGTTTGATTTGAAAATCTGTCCAGGGTCTTGCTTGGTGATGTTTCCGCAAGCGAACGAAAACGATGTCCCCTCGGAATCCATATCTTTCGAACGATGGGAGATATAGTTCATGTGAAACTTGCGGTACGGGCACTTGTCGAGGCATCCCTCGTTCACCATCAGCTTGATTTCGACGCCGAGGCGCTCGACGATATGCCGAAGGAGCTTGAGGTTCTTGTTGATGGCCGTATCGACGGTTATCGTGTTGGCACCGGCTCGAGCGAAGGACTCGGCCCGTGAAAAGCAATCGATGTCGGAAAGAACGGAGGCGCTGATCTCGAGGTCGGGGCAAGCTTTTCGTGCGTGTTCGATCAAGAACGGGTTTGCGAGCGTGACGGCCTCTACGCCATGGTCTTCGTGCATGCGTCGGATAAACCCGATTTGCCGAGTAAGCGTTTCCGCGCTGTACCAAGCAGAGCCATCGCAGGTTGAATTCATGGTGATGTCTGCTCGAATGCCCGTTTGGCGAATGTGCTCTACCGCGCTCGTGAAATCTTCCTCGGTCGTCTTTTCGCCGACGCGACCCGATCCCGTAATCGATTGCGGAGCGTTGAGATATATCTCGCGAATGCGATTGCCGCCGCATTCCTTCAGTGCGATGAGTTCATCGAGCGTTTCGGTGCTTCCGTTGTACGGGACGGAGAGTTCAAAGTTCGGCATAGTGGTTTCCTTCGACGCCTTCCGTTCAGGAGCGTGAACGGAAGGCCTTGACGTGCGGTCCCGTCCGCAATAGACGAGATCGCTTGCTGCGCGCTATTTGCTTTCGGCTGCATCCCACGCTTCGAGTGAGGCGGCATGTCTGCCGGCGATGCGCCCGACGCACCAATTCTCTGAGCCGTTGCCACCGGTGATGGCATAGGTGTGCCCGTTCATGTTGCCGAACGATCCCGCGGAATACAGGCGGGGGATCGGCTCGCCGTCAGGATCGACTACGTTGGCGTTTTCGTTTCGCCTTGCTCCGCCGATCGTATTGCAGATGCCAGGATAGAGCGGAATTGCATAAAACGGGCCGGTTTCGATCTTCGCCAATTCGGCGCGTCCGAAATCATCGTCCGTTCCAGCTTCGCACAATTCGTTCCAACGCGCGATCGACGCTTTGAGCTTTTCGACATCCATTTTGTCGTCCCACTTGCTGGCGGCGATGTTGGCGGCTAGCTCTTCGATTGTCTCGCCGGATGTGATCCATCCGCGTTCGAGTTCCCACTGGTTGTCAGCGGACCAACCTGCCCAACCGCCGAGTTCGGGATCGAGATCTTCGGTCATGTAGCCGATGCCCATGCCTCCGTTAGCCGTTGCTGCGCCGCCGACCATTCCGCCCCAGCTGCCTCCGGAAAAAGACGTGTGGTCGAAGATGTACCACGAAGGAATTCGGTCGAAGTCGCAGATCTCCTCATCGAAGTTCGCATAGGGTTTCCAGCCACCGTGAGGGCTGAATACCTCCTCGTTGCCCCAGCGCTCCCCGAGCCTGCTCACTTTGATGTAGTTTGGGGTGGGACTTGCCACGGATACGCCGCCGGGAACGATTTCGGGATCATCGAACCATGCGTCGTCCCCGCCGCAGACCTGCTGCATGTGCCAGAGATCCGCTCCAACCTTCTGCGTCATTTTGATACCGTCGCCCGTATTGTACTTCCAGCCGTAAAAGCCCTTCATGGGATAGCATTTGAGGTATTTCTCTTGCAGTTCGTAGTTGAATTCGAATCCGCCCGTGCACAAGATGACGCCTTTTGAAGCCTTGACTGCTTTCTTATCGCCGTCTTCGCCGATAAGCGTGTAGCATCCAATGATTTCTTTCGTTTCAGGGTTTTGAATGAGCTCTTCGTCGTGACAATCGAACAGGACCTCGATACCGCGGTCCTGGCGATGCTGGTCCATCGCCTCGAAAAAAGCCTTGCCATAGCCGGTTCCCGACCCTACGTACATCTCCTCGAATCCCGTAAAAATGTCGTATTCGGCGCGCGGCGTTTCCCCGAGCGTATATTCGAGGCCGTATTCGTCGGCATAGTCGGGGTTCAGTACGGCCTCTTCTGCCCACGCCTGACAGACCTCTTTCGGCGTCTGCCCGTGGAACGCTTCGAAAGCGAATTGTGCCGCTGCGTCAGCGTCGTGGGGAGCGGTCCACTGCCCCATGTTGATCGAGGACGATCCGCCTCCTCGGAAGGGAGCTTTTTCCAAGTACATGACCTGCGATCCCTCGTCGTAGGCGGTGATGCCGGCCCAGAGACCCGCTCCGCCGTATCCGATTACGAGGACGTCTGTTTCGTAGTCCCATGCAGTCGGCATCCAGCTTGGCGTGGTCTCCTCGGCTTGCGCGGTGCAACCCGATAGGGCGGCTGCACCCGCTACGCCTGCTGCGGCGAGTGCCGACCCCTTGAGGAAGTTGCGCCTTGATATTCCATCTTTCATGATTCCTCCTTGTTGTATCTGCTGTTCTCTACACGTCTCAGAGAGGCGTGCGATTGCCGTTGAGCGGGCCCGCATCGCATGGCGTTGCATGCGAGGGAGCGCTTCTTTGCTCGGAATACGATGGGGCCGTTGGCTATTCGTGGCACGTATAGCACTCGTATGTGCCCATGTGATGGCAGCTTTGACACGCTTTTTGAGCTGTTTTCGCGATATCGTCGGTAGCGTGCATGTCGTGGCAGCTGCCGCAATCGATCGTCTCGTGGTCTTCGTTTACCGGCATATCGTGGGGATTGACGGTGGTTCCGTCGTTGTCGGTCAGGATCGTGCTCGATGCCGTCTTTTCTGCAAGAGCCTCGTAGCTTCCGTGGCATACGTCTGTCAGGCAGGTTGCCTCGTCCACTACGGTTTTCTTCAGGCGCTTCGCCGTCTTGTCGCCGTATGCGACGCCGTCATGCACGGAGGTGAGCCCGTCGATGTCGGTATGGCAGTCGATGCAGGATTGCGCTGCGTGGTTTGCCGCGGGACAATTGCCGTCCGTCATCGATCCGCCTTCGGTTGCGTGACATGTTGCGCAGTCGGAATCTGCAGAAAACGAGAAATCACCCTGCATCACGGGGGCTTCTTCGTCGCTCTGAGCCGTTGCCTGCTCGGATGTCTCTTTGGGTGCGCATCCGTATACGCATGCTGCTGTGGTTGCGATTACGATCACCACGAAGATGGCGATAAGCGTTTTGCTCGGTGATTGAGCTGATAGGTTTCCGTTTTTCATGAACGTCCCCTCGTCGGTTCGTGCGGCCACTTCCTCCGCAGTGGCAGCGGTTCGTCTGATGCGGGTCGAAGCATCGGCGATTCGGCTGCGCTTTTCATCATCCGAAAGCGATGCTTCTCGTTGACGGCGCGGATGATTTCGGATGGTACGTATCATCTGTTTCATATGAAATGCTTTTTGCCAGCGGAAATGCGCAGGGAGGCGAATCTATTCGATTGGAAATGTTGCTATACTTTGATGCGGCTGCAGCGGTCATTCCGAAGCCGCGTGCTATGGGAGGATCTAATGGGGAACCCTAAAGCGAAGAATACCCGTCTGGAAATCGACGGGGCGAACGTCGCGTCCAGCGAAGGTCGAGCTTTCGCCAGAGGCCGCCTTCTGCCGATCGCGTGCGTTGTGGGTTTGATCGGGGCGCAAGCATGGATGCCGATCATCGGTCTGCTTTCCGACGTGTATCGAGCAAGCGCCCTTTCCCTCGGCGGTCTTTCTGCGCTTGTTTTGCCGTATCTGAGCACCTGCGCAATCTCTGCCGCAATGTTTTCCTTGCTCAGGGCGAGAGGTGCACAGACGTCAGGAATCTACGGGGCTTTCGTCGGCGCTCTTCTGACGTGCCTTGGGACGGCGATGCTCCTTCTTTTCGATGGCCTTGCGTCGAGCAAGATGGGACTGCTGTTTGCTCTTGTCGGCTTCCTCTTGGGGCTTGGCAATAGCCTGATGGTCATGACATGGAGCCTCGTTATTGGCCGCTTGGCGGGAAAGGCGCTTGCCGGCGTCGCTTTTTCGGTGGTCATCGCTTGCTGTGCTCTCGCTGCTTTCGCCCAGCAGGCGGGGGCGAACTCGGTGCTGCTGTTCGCTACGGCAGCTCTCTCTGTCTTGTCTGCTGTCTGCTACGGGTTTGCTTCGGCGTGCGGGGAAGCGATGGAGCACCAGCGCCCAGTTAGCGGATTGGGGCAGGCGTATTGCAGGATCGCGGTTTCTCTCGGTTTGTTTGGCGTGCTGTTCTCGATGATGATCATGCAGTTCTCTATTGCCCCCCATGGTCAGGCCAGCTGGTTTACTTGGATGTTCGGCTTTGCGGGGATAGCCGTGGCCGCGTTGCTGCTTGCGGCCGGACGGGCGGTACGGAAAACGTGGGATTTCGTATTCGCCTACCGTTTCGTTGCGATCCCTGTGCTGATTGCGTTTTTTCCGTTCGATCCCGGCAGCGATTTTTCACTCAAGTTCGCCTTCTGGTTTTCGACGTTGGCGCTATGGTGCTTTCTCGGCATAGCGCCCGGGGTGCTACGCGAGGCGGCGGCGATTTTACATGTGCCGGCGTTTCTGACTGTCGGTATAGGCGTGTGCGGGTTGGCTGCTGGAGCTGCGATCGGATACTGCGTTGCATGGGTTGTCGAGCTGATCGATCCGACTCCCAACTTCTATATTAACGTTGCGGCAATCGTTGCGATGTCTTTGGGGCTGATCGGGTCGAATACTGTGGTAACGCGCGGTAGCCTTGCTCGGGCGTACCGGAAGGCATCGGTTGCGGTGGGCGAAACCGACGAGGTCGATTTTCCGTTGAACGAAAAAGTCTCTATGGCGGTCAAGGCCTACGGGCTCACCGGTCGCGAGTCGGATGTGCTTTCGATTCTTGCTCGAGGACACGGTTTGAGCCGCGTTCAGGATGAGCTGTTCATTTCAGAGGGAACGGCGATCACCCATAGGCGGCATATCTACCAAAAGCTCAATATCCATTCGAAATCAGAACTCATCGATTTAGTGACGCGCTTCGAGATCGATGGCTGCGACGATGATTAGGGGTTTGTGGATGCTTTACTGCACGGCGAAGGAGGCGCGCAATGGCCGATGGGCGAATGAGCGCGAGGAATCAGGCGCATGCAGACGGCGTCTCGCCACCGTCGTTGTGGTGAAAGTATTTCAAAAAAGATGCCGATTTGCAGAATCGGCTAGCGAATAGCGCCTTTTACCAGTGGAAATATAAACTCACATCTATAGATACACCCGGATGCGTGGCGTTTGACAAGCCTGTTGGGGGATGATAAAGTTCTCGTTCGCGTCTCTAAGGGGCGCGATTTTTCGTGTGCGTAACAGCTGAACGCACTCGAAATATAGGAAAGAGCGACTACCTATATATACAGTATAGGCAGTCGAAACGGAAAAGGTAGAAGGAGTACAGCTTTGCCTACAATCAACCAGCTGGTCCGCAAGGGCCGCCAGCATTCGGCCGAGAAGAGCAAGACGCCGGCGCTGAAGGGCAACCCGCAGAAACGTGGCGTGTGCACCCGTGTGTTCACCACCACCCCGAAAAAGCCGAATTCGGCACTTCGCAAGGTCTGCCGTGTTCGCCTCGTCAACGGCATGGAAGTGACCGCCTACATCCCGGGCGTCGGCCACAACCTCCAGGAGCACTCGATGGTGCTTCTGCGCGGCGGCCGCGTTAAGGACCTCCCGGGTGTTCGCTACAAGGTCATCCGTGCTGCGCTCGACTGCGCCGCCGTTGACAACCGTCGTCAGGCCCGCAGCCGCTACGGCGCCAAAAGGCCCAAGAACTAGCAATCGTTAAGTCGCGCGGGCCGATCGGCCTAATGGGCATGAGCCCCGAAGCGCGCAGACAGGAAAAGGAGAAAGAATGCCGCGTCGTGCAGCAGCAATCCGCCGCGAAGTGCAGCCGGATGCAACGTACAACAACCGCTTGGTCACGCAGCTGATCAACAAAGTCCTCCTCGACGGCAAGAAGTCCGTCGCCGAGGGTATCGTCTATGGTGCTTTCGACATCATCGAGAAGAAGACCGGCGGCGATCCGCTGGCCGTGTTCAAGAAGGCCATGGACAACGTGCGCCCCACCCTCGAAGTCAAGCCGAAGCGTGTCGGCGGTGCCACCTACCAGGTGCCGATGGAGGTCAACTCCCGTCGCGCCACCACGCTCGCCATCCGTTGGATGGTGGACTTCTCGCGCAAGCGTAAGGAGCACACCATGAAAGAGCGCCTCGCCGCCGAGATCATGGATGCTGCCGAGAACACCGGCGCTTCGGTCAAGAAGCGCGAGGATCTCTACAAGATGGCCGAGTCCAACCGTGCATTCTCGCACTATCGCTTCTAAGAAGGGCGGTATCGAGAATGGCAATTTTACCTCTGAAGGACACGCGCAACATCGGCATCATGGCCCACATCGACGCCGGTAAGACCACGACCACCGAGCGTATCCTCTACTACACGGGCAAGACCCACAAGATCGGCGAGGTTCACGACGGCGCTGCTACCATGGACTGGATGGTCCAGGAGCAGGAGCGCGGCGTGACCATCACCGCCGCCGCCACCACGTGCTTCTGGAAGTATCCCGGGGGCGCTGACAACGGCAAGGAATATCGTTTCCAGATTATCGACACGCCCGGCCACGTTGACTTCACGGCCGAAGTCGAGCGCTCACTGCGCGTTCTCGACGGTGCCGTAGCCGTGTTCGACGCGGTCGCCGGTGTGCAGCCGCAGTCCGAAACCGTATGGCGTCAGGCCAGCAAGTACGGCGTGCCCCGCATCGCCTACATCAACAAGTACGACCGCGTGGGCGCGGACTTCTTCAACGCTATCCAGACGATGAAGGACCGCCTGGGTGCGCCGGCTGTTGCCGCGCAGATGCCCATGGGCGCCGAGGACAACTTCTGGGGCGTCATCGACCTCGTCACCATGACCGCATGGGACTTCAAGGCCGACGACAAGGGCATGACCTACCCCGAGCCCATGGATGCCATCCCGGCCGAGTTCGCCGATGAGGCCGAGATGCGCCATCAGGAGCTGCTCGAGGCTGCCGCCGACTGCGACGACGACCTCATGGAGAAGGTCCTCATGGAGGAAGACGTCACGGTCGACGAGCTGAAGGCCGCCATCCGCAAGGGCACGATCGCCTGCAAGATCCATCCTGTGTTCGTGGGTTCGTCCTACAAGAACAAGGGCGTGCAGGAGCTGCTCGACGCGGTTGTCGATTACATGCCGAGCCCCGTCGACATCCCCGCCATCAAGGGCACGAACCCCGACACGGGCGAGGAAGACGAGCGTCCCTCCGACGTGAAGGCTCCCTTCTCTTCGCTGGCGTTCAAGATCATGACCGACCCGTTCGTCGGCAAGCTCACGTACCTTCGCGTGTACTCGGGCCAGCTCGACTCCGGTTCGTACGTGCTCAACGCGAGCAAGGGCAAGAAGGAGCGCATCGGCCGCTTGCTGCAGATGCATTCCAACAACCGCGTCGACATCGACGAGTGCGCCGCCGGCGACATCGTTGCCGTCGTCGGATTGAAGGACACCTCCACGGGCGACACCCTGTGCGACGAGAAGAACCCGATCATCCTCGAGTCCATGGAATTCGCCGAGCCGGTTATCGACATCGCCGTCGAGCCGAAGACGAAAGCCGAGCAGGACAAGATGGGCGTCGCTCTGCAGAAGCTCGCCGAAGAGGATCCAACCTTCCGCGTTTCCACGAACCAGGAAACCGGCCAGACCATCATCGCCGGCATGGGCGAGCTCCACTTGGAGATCATCGTCGACCGTCTGCTTCGTGAGTTCAAGGTCGAGGCGAACGTCGGCAAGCCGCAGGTTGCCTACCGCGAAACGGCCACCAAGCCGGTTCAGGGCGCCGAAGGCAAGTTCGTCCGCCAGTCCGGTGGTCGCGGTCAGTACGGCCATGCGGTCATCAACCTGGTTCCCCAGGAGCCGGGCGCGGGCTACGAGTTCGAGAACAAGATCGTGGGCGGCGTTGTTCCCAAGGAGTACATCACCCCGATCGACAAGGGCATCCAGGAAGCGCTCAACTCGGGCGTTCTGGCCGGATACCCCGTTGTGGACATCAAAGTCGAGCTCGTCGACGGTTCGTATCACGAGGTTGACTCCTCCGAAGCCGCATTCAAGGTTGCCGGTTCCATGGCCATCAAGGACGCGCTCAAGAAGTCGAGCCCCGTTATCCTCGAGCCGATGATGTCGGTTGAGGTCGAGACGCCGGAAGAGTACATGGGCGACGTTATGGGCAACCTCTCGAGCCGCCGTGGCCAGATCCAGGGCATGGGCGATCGCGGCAACGCGAAGACCATCAAGGCCAAGGTGCCCCTGAGCGAAATGTTCGGTTACGCGACCGACCTTCGCAGCGGTACGCAGGGTCGTGCGGTCTACACGATGCAGTTCGACTCTTATGAGCCGGTTCCGAAGAACGTTGCAGAAGAAATCATCAGCAAGGCTGGCGGAAACGCGTAGGGCCGTGTGGTCTCGCATAACGCTTAAGCATAATGGAGGTAAAACAAGTGGCTAATCAAAAGATTCGCATCCGCTTGAAGGGCTATGACCACGAGATCGTGGATCAGTCCACGAAGCTCATCGTGGACACCGCCCAGAAGACGGGTGCCAAGGTTTCCGGTCCTATTCCGCTGCCGACCGAGCGCAACATGTACTGCGTGATCCGTTCTCCCCACGTGAACAAGGATTCGCGCGAGCAGTTCGAGATGCGCACGCACAAGCGTCTGATCGACATCCTCGAGCCGACCCCCAATACGGTCGACTCCCTGATGCGTTTGGACCTTCCGGCCGGTGTCGACATCGAGATCAAGCTGTAAGGGGGCATAGCGTAATGATTACTACCATCTACGGTAAGAAGCTGGGTATGACCCAGATCTTCGCCGAGGACGACCGTGTGCTTCCCGTGACGGTCATCCAGGCGGAGCCCAACAAGGTCTGCCAGGTCAAGACTGCCGCTACCGACGGCTACGAGGCCGTTCAGATCGGCTTCGGCTCCATCAAGGAGAAGAAGGTCAACAAGCCCATGGCGGGTCATTTCAAGAAGCAGGGTACCGCGCCCACGCGCTATCTGCGCGAGGTTCGCGTCGACTCCGCTTCCGACTACAAGGTCGGCGATGAAGTGACGGTTGCCAACTTCGCCGAGGCGAAGAAGGTTCACGTGTCCGGCACGTCTAAGGGCAAGGGTTTTGCGGGCGTTATGCGCCGCTACAACTTCGCCGGCGGCCCGGGCGGTCACGGTGCGCACTTCCATCGCGCTCCGGGTTCGGTCGGCCAGTGCGCTACGCCGTCGCGCGTGTTCAAGGGTCTGAAGCTTCCCGGCCACATGGGCTGCGAGACCGTCACCGTGAAGAACCTCGATGTCGTTCGCATCGACGAAGACCAGAACCTCATCCTCGTGAAGGGCGCTGTTCCCGGCGGCAAGAACGCCGTGGTCCGCATTCGCATGGCATAGAGTGCAGAGAAACTTGAGGAGTTAAGACATTATGGCAAGTATTGAAGTAAAGAATGTGAGCGGCAAGAAGGTCAAGAGCGCCGACCTGTCCGCTTCCGTGTTCGGCATCGAGCCGAACGTGCATGCCATGCACGAAGTTGTCCGTGCCCAGCGCGCCTCGTGGCGCAGCGGCACCCACAACACGCTGACCCGCGGTCAGGTGCGTGGCGGCGGCAAGAAGCCGTGGCGCCAGAAGGGCACCGGTCGTGCCCGCCAGGGTTCCACCCGCTCTCCCCAGTGGGCAGGCGGCAGCACCGTGTTCGGCCCCCATCCGCGTTCCTACGCGTTCAAGGTGCCGAGCAAGGTCGTGAAGCTCGCGATGCGCTCTGCGCTCTCCGCTAAGCTGGCCGACGGCGAGCTCTTCGTGATCGAGGAGTTCGGCTTCGAGAAGCCTTCCACCAAAGAGGCCGCTGCCGCCATCAAGGCGCTCGGCTGCGAAGGCCGCACGACGGTGGTCATCGCCGACGACGATGTGAACGCGTACCTGTCGCTGAGGAACCTTCCCCGCGTCAACGTGCTTCCCGTTGCCGAGGCGAACACCTACGAACTGATCGACAACAAGGCGCTGGTCTTCACGGCTGCCGCCCTGGCTCGCATCGAGGAGGTGCTCGCATAATGAAGGATCCCCGCGAAGTCATCATCCGCCCGATCATCTCGGAGCATAGCTACGACATGATGGAGGACAACTGCTATACCTTCGAGGTCGCCAAGACCGCCAACAAGGTGGAGATCGCTCAGGCGATCGAGGCTATCTTCAACGTGAAGGTCGTCAAGGTCAACACGCTGAACGTCAAGGCAAAGCCGAAGCGCGTTCGCTACCAGCTCGGCAAGACCCGCACGTGGAAGAAGGCCATGGTTACCGTCAAGGAAGGCGACTCGATCGAGTTGTTCGCTTCCTAGGCTCGCTTCGAGCTCGAGCATCGAGCGAAACGAGCCGACTGTACGCCGAGCGCATCGCTGCTTGGCGCAGGCGCTGAATTTCGGGGCCGGATCCGTTTTGGATCCGGCCCTTTTTGTGCGCGAGCGCATGCGCTTCGGGCAAACGCGTTTGGACCCCGACTGCGGGGTGGGCGCGGATAAAAGTGGCTGAGATTTACGACTTGGTGGATCGAAGAGCGCTGATTCTTATGTCATCGTCGGTTTTCGGCATTGTATCCCCAGATGGCAAGAATCTTGCCTGGACGCCTTCGCTCTGTTTGCGCCGATCTATCCACCAAGTCGTAAATCTCAGCCACTTTGAGGCGGCGGATGCGGGTAAGGCGCGCGTTCGGACTGCGCTCCGGCATGGTGGAGGCAAAGGGCATCAGCCGCAGCGCGGCGCGAAGCTACGGGGTCGGGCGATCATGCGAGCAGGCAAGGTCGGATTCGGCGCTTGCGGGTGCCTGTGAGAAGAATTGCACCCAGAGTCTTACGGTTTCGGGATGCGTTAGTACCGAAGTTATCGCTCCCTGGTGAAAAATAGTACTGCTTTGTCTATGTTTGGCGGGGATTTCATCCTATCGGTGGCATGTTTTTTCTTGCCGAAACGGGCATCATACTCAGTGCGCGCATGACATCCGTCGCATCGAACGCAAAGCGAATGCCGTCCCCCGCGGTTGCTTTGCTGTTTGTCGGCCTTTAAGAATCGTCGGATGCATGCGCGTTTCTTGTTGCCTCGACTACGAGTAGAATGCGGTTCTTCCGATTGAGCGCTGAAGCGTCCGGGTCGTAGTCGATGACGGTGATGGGTACGGTGGCAAACCGCTCCTTCAGGCCGTGCAGCGCACCGCGTACCTCGACATGTCCTTTCAGGCAGCCGAAACTCTGAGCGTATACAACATGATCGACGCCTGCCGCTTCAAATGCTTCCAGTTGGTCGATGAATCGAACGTCGTCGACAAGAAGCGCGTTGGCGTCGGGCATGATCGCCTCGCAGCAAAGCGTGCCGAGGAAATCGACGAGCCCGTCGTTCAAGGGCGCTTCGAAAACCATATACGGATTTCCGAGAATCCCGATGCGCGGAATGCCGTTCGACTCGCTTTGCGCGAAAGCGCCGCACGGCGCGGCCGCATTCCCGAAAGCAGCCCATGCGGGATCGCTGGCTTTTCGGAGGATGATGCGGGGAGAAAATCCAAGGGGGTTTTCTACCAGATCAGGCAATGCGTCGAACAGGCATGATGCGCATCCCTCGGGCACGACAACGGTGCCGATGCTCGGATCGGTTCTGCAGAGCCTGATGATGCGCCCTGCGACGGCAGCGACTGTTGAGCAGATATCCTGGCTCACCTCGCGCCGCCCGATTTCGATATCTTCGGCTTCTATGCGGCCGAGCTCGATGGTCTGAGGGCGTTGAACTGCGCGATCCGACGCTTCGCCGCGCTCGGGCGAAGCGTCGGGTGCGGTGCCGTTGGCGCGGGCGGCGCCCGCCCGTCGCTCTTCGATCGTGTCAGCAAGGGTGCGAAGCCGGATGAGGATATGCGCCGTATCGGCGATCTCGTCGATTTTGAGCGCGGTGAGCGAGCGCCCCGTTGCTTCGAGGATCTGCTCGGCTTCTCGGATGCTTGCGGCATCGTAGGCGCAGCCGAACGATTGGAGGCAGACCATGTCGACGTTCTCGCGTGAGGAGGCGAACGTCGCAAGCCGATTGAGCCGCTTGCCCTGCTTCCAGACGGCAAGCTCATCTTCGGACCTCAACTCAGACGGCGTACCGCCGTGCTCGGCTGCAGCGCGCATCGTGCGCGGCGGGCCGGTAAGCCCGATAGGGGAGAGCACGGCGAATCCGAGCGCTGCGAGCATGGTATCGATGCCGTGGCTCAGGGCTGGATCGATATGGTAGGGTCTTCCTGCCAGCACGATGCCGCGTCCTCGCTCGGCGTCGATTCGATCGAGCGCTTTGCGGCATGCATGCTCCATCGTTGCGACGAACCGCGCCTGCGCGTTATCCGCTTCCGATAGCGCCCGCTCGATCTCCTGCTCGGTTAGGGGAACCGCCTGCGGGACGATGTGTTGCAGGGCGGCAAGAAGCGACGCGCGATCGGCTGCACACGATGCGATGCGAGCGGGCTTCGACGAGGAGAGCTTCGGCGAGACGAGTTTCGCGGTGCCGCTGCGGAGCGCGGGCATGCTGTCGCGTACGGCACGTGCGTACAGGCTTGAGACGGGACAGTGCGAGCCGCGCTCGTATTCCGGCATGAATACGGCATCGACGCCCTGATCGAGAAGCGAGCTTATGCGCTGATGGACGATCTTGGCGGGATAGCAGACGCTTTCCGACGGTATGGTGTCGACGCCTCCTAAGCCGAGGTCTACCGCGCCGCCTACAGCGATGGAGAACCCGAGGCTTGCCATGAGCGTATGCCAGAAGGGCAGTGTCTCGTATTCGTTGAGTGCGCAGGGCAGCCCTACGACGACGTTTCTGCGCGGCGAATCGGAGCCGTTGGACGATACGTTTTTGTACCGATTGAGAAGGCCTTGCTCGAGAGCCACGGTGTTGGGCGCCTTTCCGCGAGCGGCAAGCTGGCCGCCGATGCGGCCTCGGGCGTTTTCGAAGAACGAATAAGCGCGTTCGCAGCGGTTGCCGTCGACGAAGCAGCGGTCGTCGGGAGAGCGACGACGGGAATCTCTGCTTCGATGCAAGTTCGCAGCCCGCGCAGGGCTCTTTCGCTCGGGGTCGGTGCTCTCTTCGAACGTAACGATGGAAAGCGCGCATGCGTTGGCGCATCCGGGGCACGTTTCGGTGCGGTAGCGGGGCTCGAGCGTCGAGATGGCGGCGCTGTCGAGAAGCGAGCTCGCCGCACCATCGGCCCGCGATCGGGCAACGAGGGCGGCGCCGTAGGCGCCCATGAGGTGGGCGATATCGGGCCTTACAACCTGCTTCCCCGAAACGAGTTCGAAGGCGCGCAGGACGGCATCGGAGAGAAACGCTCCGCCCTGTACGACTGCGGTTTTCCCAAGGGAATCGAGACTGTCGAGCCCGATAACCTTGAACAGGGCGTTGTTGACGACGGAGTAGGCTATGCCGGCTGCGATGTCATGCGCGGATGCGCCGACCTTCTGTGCATGCCGTACGCGCGACGTCATGAAGACGGTGCACTTGGTTCCGAGATCGACAGGTGCGGTCGCCTTAAGCGCGAGCTGCGCAAACGCGTGGGGCGTGCTGCGCAGGGAGTGGGCGCTCCCCTCAATGAACGACCCGCAGCCCGACGAGCAGGCTTCGTTGAGCACCGCCTTCGAAATCGCGCCGTTTTCGACCCAGAGCGCTTTCATGTCCTGCCCCCCGATGTCGAGCACGAAATCGGCTTTTGGGCAGAGGCTGCGCGCGGCTTGCAGATGGGCCGTGGTTTCGACGACGCCCGAATCGACGCCGAACGCTGCCATTAGGAGGCTTTCGCCGTATCCCGTTACGGTCGCGTGCCCGATCGTGCAGAGCGGCGTGCCGTCGTATTCGCGGGGCATGGCCCGGTAGAGGTCGAGCAGCATCTCGGCAGCAGTGGCGAGCACGTTTCCCGCGACCGGCTGGTAGTCGGAGTGGAGCAGGCAACCATCTTCGTCGACGAGCGCGAGTTTGACGGCTGTAGAGCCTGCATCGATGCCGAGGTACACCGTCCCCTCGGCATCGCCGAAGCGCTTGCGCGGTGCCTTGTGCGCGGCATGACGCTCCTTGAAAGCCTCGTATTCCGCATCGCTTGAGAACAAGGGGGATAAGCGCGGCAAATCGTTTCGCGCCGCCCGGGCGGTGCCGAGGGCCTCCTCGAGTTCGGCAAGCGAAAGGTGTGCAACGGGCGCATCGAGGCGAACCGCATCGTCCGAGAGAAGCGCAGCGCCCTTTGCCGTGAACAGATGGGCGTCGGCTGGCTTGATGCCCGTGCGGTGGTCGAGGTCGAGCGCACGCCGGAATCGGTGGACGAGGCTCGGAATATGCTCGAGCGGTCCTCCGAGAAACACCGTGGTTCCCGTGATGGGCCTGCCGCAGGCGAGTCCGCCGAGCGTCTGCTTGACGACGGCATCGAGCGCGCTTGCGGCGATATCGCTCTTCTTCGCCCCCGCATTGAGCAGCGGACGCACGTCGGTTTGGGCGAACACGGCGCAACGCGATGCGATCGGGTAGGTCTTGGTCGATCCCATTGCAAGGCTGCTCATCTCTTTGGACGATACGCCGAGCATGAACGCGATGGTGTCGATGAAGCCCCCTGTGCCGCCGGCGCACGTTGCGTTCATGCGCTGTTCGAGCCCGCCAGCGAGGTAGACGATCTTCGCGTCCTCGCCGCCGAGCTCTATGATGGCATCGGCTTCGGGGATCTCCTTTTGCACGATGCGGGTGGTTGCGACGACTTCTTGGACGAAGGGTACGCCGAGCATCTCGGCCAACTCGATGCCCGCCGAGCCCGTTACGGCTACGGAGCCTGCTACGTTTCCGTAGCGCCATACGAGATCGTGCGCCACTTCGGAAAGCGTAGTCTTGATGTCGGCTCGGTGTCTGCGGTATGCGGCGCGCTCGACGGTGCCGTCCTCGTTGAGAACGACGATCTTGATGGTTTTGGAGCCTGCGTCTATGCCTATGCGGTACGTCATAGGTACTATCTATACCGCAAGTTGGCGAAATACGCTATGCGGCTGGAAGCATGAATCGGCGGTATACACGGTCTTCTCGGGTTGGCGTAGGGCGGGATTTCTGGGTTCTATCGAGTGGCAGGTCTATCTAATGCCGGTAAAACACCTGATGGAAAGACAAGATTAGTCTATCGGTATTATCTCTAATCGATCATTTAGTGAGCATCGCGGGATGATTTTATCGAAGGTCGTTGTTACTGTTTCTTCAGAATCCCAAACAAAACGAAAGGATCAGCCAATGTGTTTCAGACCTGCAGCTGTCGAACTCGACAAGAAGTGCCCGCAGTGTGGTGCGACGTGCAAAGCCGCCGAAACCGTATGCCCTGAGTGCGGAGCTACGTTGCCGGCGGGTCCCGCAATGCCGGGTGCCCCAGGTGCCCCGGGTGCACCCGGGGCACCGAAGGCGCCGGGCGCTCCTGCGGCCCCGGGTGCACCGAAGGCGCCTGGGAAGTAGTTGGCGTCGACCGCGTTTTACGGCACCGCTCTACGGACAGGTCTATAGGGCATCGCAAGACGCAGATCGTGAAGCTGGGGCTTTGCGATGGCGCTTCAGGATGTATGTTCGGGCATGTATACGGCTTTCGACATCGGACGGTAGGTATGTGCTATCCTTGCACCCATTGCAACAGATGCGGTCGTGAACCCAAGCCGGGACTTTGTCCGATTTGCGGGTACTCTAACGGGCAAGGTGCCGTTTCGTGCAAACGATGCGGCACTGCGTTCCCTCGACCGCCTGGGCAGCTTCGGTCGGATACTCGTGTGGGGAAAAGGGAAACCCGTGGCGAATCGCGCTGACCGTCCGCTGTTAGATCCCCTCGAGAAACTCCGAAAGGGACATGTCGAATCCCCCTGCGATACGCTCGAGCATGTCGATGCTGGGATTGCGCTCGCCCGATTCGATTTTACTGAGGTAAGCGCGTTCGACGTTGACCATATTGGCAAACGTGACCTGCGTCAATCCGTTTTGCTCCCTCAGAAAACGGATTCTGGCGCCAATAGCTTTTCTTGTCATTTTAGTCATAGGGTGATGGTATCTTTAGCAGTATCGTGTACTGTGTTCGATAGGACACAATTGGCGTTATCATTAGGAAATGAGCATGTTTAGCGCTGGGGGTGATGCGTTTGGTTGCATTGCATGGGTTGCCATGCATATATGGTAATTGCTTATATACTTGAAGTCCACTGCGGCGCATCCGCAGTCTTGAAAACGGGGGATGCCGACTCCCTCTCATCACGAATGCAATAACTGGGGGTAGATGTTGCATGGAAAACGTATCGACTGGCCAAACGCGCGAGTATGAGCAGACGAAAAAGAAGGTTCGTCAAAAGAAGAACGAGTGGTTGTTCGTTAATCCGTATCTCATTGTCGGGATCGTGGGAGCTTCCTTTTGCTTTTCATGGTTCTTCTCGATTATCCTTACGCCCAATTTCCTTTACGCGGATATTGGGGAAACTCGCTTATACCAGCTACTGCACATCGGGTTTGCGGGAGCTCTTTTTGCTGCATACTTTGCAATCTGGCGATTATCCGGCTTTTTCCAGGTGCACAGAGGAGCTCTTCTCGTACTTTCGCTTGCATGCGGTCTTGTGAGCGCTGTTCCCGGCGTATGGCCGTCTTTTTTGCACGATGTGGCGTTGCCGATAAGAACGGCGTGCGCGGGGGCGGGAGTGGCATCGCTTGCTACGCTTTGGATCGAATTTCTCTGCGTTCATCTTAAAGACCAGGTTCGGGTTGCAATCGCCTCGATCTTTGTCCTTTCGTTTGTGTGGTATGCCGGTGTGCTCTTGGTTGATGTGCGGTTTTCCCCGTTTGTCGTACTTGCGTTCGTTTTGATCTCGTGTTTGATCTACCTTTTCCTTCGCAAGCGTTTTGCGCTTATGGATACCATGCCTTCGATCGACGCAAAAGAGTCAGATTCTCGCCTGCTGATCACATGGAAACCCTCTCTTCTTACGGTGATGGGATCGGTTGCCCAGGGGTTTGTGCTCTATTGGCTTCTTCAAGCGGAATCGTATGTCCCTGTAGCGTCGTTTTTGTTGGGGGGAGGTTCTCTCGTAGTCGCACTGCTCCTGCTTATTGATTCGCTGAAATCTTTTGCGATCAAGGAATCGTTCATCAGGAAGCTGTTCCTCCCCGTTTTGGCGGCGTGCATTCTTACACTTCTCTTCATCCCGGCGGAATGGCGCTACGTCCCTTGCTTGCTTGCGTTCGGCTTTTCCCTGTTGCCGTACTCAAGTGCTCTTTTTGCTACGTGCGAGCATATCGTGCGTTGCGATCTCTCTTCTATACGGGCGTTCTCATGGGCGCGGCTCTACGCGGCGATCGGGCTCCTTCTTGGTCTTGGAGCTGGATGGTCGGCTTTTTCAAGCGAGATATTCGGCGATATAACGTTGCCGGTATTCGTTGTCGTCATTGTCATGTTCTTTATTCTCGTGTCAACGACGTTGAGCACGAAAAGCTACTACCCTGGCGAAGATGAGCCCGGTGAAAGGATCGCCCGCATTGGGGGTGATGGGGAGATATTGTTTGAGCATCAGGTAGATTCCTCGGGGGATGGGAAGAAGTATTTTCAGCAGAAATGCGATGCAATTGCCGAGAAGTACGGCTTGACAAACAGACAGACGGAAGTCCTGCACCTGCTTGCGAAGGGGAGAAATGCAGCCTACATACAAAAACAGCTTGTGATTTCGCAGCATACGGCAAAGGCTCATATCTATTCGATATACAAGAAAACCGAAACCCATTCTCAGCAGGATCTTATGGATCTGGTTGAGAACTACGAGCTTGACGAGGGCAGTAAGCGATAGGGCATCGCGTGTTTTGAGAGCGGGTTGATCATATGGCAGCGATTGAAACAAAAGGAACGTCGGGGCTGGGCGCTCTAAAACTCGGAATGGACGCCTTGGCGGGTTTTGTTGGGTTCGGATGCGCAATAGCATCGGTACTCGGGCTTTACGCTGTTGTGCCCGGTCTCGTGACGGCGGCTGGAACCGACTGGCTGTGGATAAGGCTCGTATATGCGATATCGATGGCGGTTGGCTTTTTGGTTGTGAGTTTGGGGGCCCATGCGATAGCGCGGCATAAGTGCATCGTTTTGATAGCCGGGTCAGTAGTGGGCGTGAGCGCTATGGCGTTGGTGCTGTTCGTACCTGCTGGGCCTCGATTCTTGCAATTATCCTGCCATAGTGCGATAGCCGTGGGCATGTCGTTTCTTGTCGTCCAGTGGTTCGGCTTCGTTTGCTCGCAGCCGTACCGAATGGTTTTAATGCTTGTTGCGGCGGGCGTTGCTGCGGGTATCGGCGGTTGCTTGATCGAGGGGTACCTTGTTGACGGTGCTGCTCGGGTGCTGCTCGTTGTCGTGTGGGTGGTATCGCTCGGATGCATGGTCGCCCTGATGCGTTTTCGATCGGGAGATGCTTTACCCCCGGCGATAAGCAATAAGGAGTCCGATAAGCGCTCGAAAATTCTTTGGACCTCAACGATCATGCTTTCGTTCAGCAGTTTCGAGTTCGGTTTGGTTGTCAGTGTTGCCTCGGAGACGGGAGCCGCTACCTGGTGCCTCGTTGCCGCTTTAGGCGCTGCGGTGTTGCTAGCCGTTGATTGGGTGGGCAAGAGGGTTATAACGGAGAGAAGCATGTCGCCGATAACGCCCCCGCTCACAATGCTCTCCTTTGTTACGATGTTCCTCTTCAACGATCTGGTCCAGGTGGCGGCGCTCTGTTTTCTGTCAGCGCTCTTTTCCATCTATACGGTTTTCGGCTGGGCGGCTATGGCGGAGCATGTTCGCATTTCGCGGCTTTCTCCCTTGCATACGTTTGCAAAAGCGCGGATTCTCGACTATCTTGCCATGGCGGGCGGCCTTGCATTCGGTTTCGTTGCCTTCTCTATGGCTGCGAACGGCGGGCTTCTTGCCGTGCAGGTATCTGCGGTTGTCGCCATAGCCTACAGTTTCCTCGCGGCGTTCTGCCACAAAGCGCGATTTCCCGAGGCAGGTGTTGAGGACGTCGGACATGTGTCCCTTCCTGAAACCAAGGGGCTTTGGAAGAAACGTTGCCGCGCGGTGAGCGAACAGCACGGCTTGTCTGAGCGGCAGTACGAAGTGCTCGTGCTGGTTGCTCAGGGTCGCAACGCGAAGTACATAGAGCAGACTTTGATGATATCTCTCAGCACCGCTCAAACCCATATTCGCAATATCTATCGTAAAACAGGCGTTCATTCGCGCCAGGAGCTCCTCAATCTCATCGAGGCCACCAAATTGTACGGCGAAGATTGATTTTAATGCTCTCGCGCTTTGGGTATTAGGGGCTGAGGGTCTTAGTCGGTCGTACCTATAGAGAAGGACGTTGAGGCTTATCTTTCCGCATTTGGCGAGGTCGGCCATCGTCAAAACCTAGGTATCGACACGAACACCAAGATCGCTACGATGACAGCTGCTTTTGAGCCAAGCTATCCTTCGCGTCAATGGCGCCATCATACGCCAGAGACGAGAAGGAGGAATGGTTCATGGCTGATTATCAAGAATTCTTGGACAGCGTCGACCGCAAAGCCTACCATGAGGGCGAGGTTACCTGGGAGGAAGACGGCTACACCGTTACGCGCACGTACAATTACAGTGCTCCCGGTTGCCACGACTCTTGCGGTGTTCTGCTGTATACCAAGGATGGAAAGCTTGAGAAGGTCGAGGGGGATCCGCTTGATCCGTATGCGAACGGCAAGCTTTGCATGCGCTGCCTCGATTTGGAGGAAATGGTCAATCACCCTATGCGCTTGAAGTACCCCATGAAGCGCGCTGGAGCGCGCGGGGAAAACAAGTGGGAGCGCATAACGTGGGATCAAGCTCTCGATATGATCGAGACGTACATCAAAGAGGAAATCGACGATAAGGGTCTCGGCCGCGAAGCTATCCTTGTCGGGCATGGTACGGGTCGCAATATCAACTGGCAGGTGCCTTTCATTGCGGGTGCATGCTTCAGGACCGCGAACGTGGGCGGCATCTACTTTTCCGGATGGTGGTGCTACATGCCCCGCGTGTGCGGAGCCGCCGGCCCTCTGGGCGACTATCCGATCGTCGATGCTTCTGAAACGCTGCCAGATCGCTACGCGAACGAAGAATG
Organism: Raoultibacter timonensis; assembly: GCF_022845715.1. Classification (NCBI taxonomy): domain Bacteria; kingdom Bacillati; phylum Actinomycetota; class Coriobacteriia; order Eggerthellales; family Eggerthellaceae; genus Raoultibacter; species Raoultibacter timonensis. Next base: position 2,731,545 of record NZ_AP025564.1, on the reverse strand, counting down.
GGTTCGGCCCGACGTGCTTGTCGTATGGGGTAACGAACCGCTGAAGTCGAACGGTGACGGTTATCTAGGCCATTGGCTTAACGTGTGCGTGCAGGCGGGAACGAAGGTTATTTCGATCGACCCTGTGCTTACTTGGTGGGGTGCGCGCGCCGAGTATTGGCTGCAGCCCCATCCTGGTACCGATTGCTGCATAGCCCTTGCTTGGCTGCACGTCATCATGAACGAGGATCTGATCGACCACGAATTCGTCGAGAACTGGTGTGCGTACTACGACGAGCTTAAAGACCACGTACAACAGTTTACCCCTGAATGGGCAGCTGAGATTACAGGCGTTTCCGCCGATGACATCGTTGCCACGGCGCGCATGTACGCAAACGCCGACCGCGGTGCGATCCAGTGGGGCCTTGTATTCGATGCGGGCACACGCTCTTCCATGCATTGGACCGAAGCGGTTTGCGATCTCATGGCAATCTGCGGCAATATCGAAAAACCGGGAACCCATGTACTCGTTCATAATTCCTTCGACATCAATGCGGGCTACTCGTCGGTGGACCTGTATGCGGATCCGAAGGCGCTTGAGAGGAAATTCCGCAAATGGATGGTAGGCGATGAAGGCCTCGACTTTGTGGGCATGTCGAACTGCGATGCTATGGCATCGGTACTCGAAGCAGGGATGGTTCCGGCTACGGGCGAGCCGTATCCGATCAAAATGCTTTGGGCTCAAAGCTGCAATGCGTTTGCCGGCCACGAGGGACAGGCGCCGCGTGCGTACAAATACATGTCGCAGATACCGTTTATCGTGTATGCCGATCCGTTCATTACGCCGACTATGGTGGCTATTGCCGATTTGATTCTACCCGTATCGATGTCGGTCGAGCGCGATTCGGCTCGCACGTGGTGGACGCCGCTTCGCGCCATGAAGAAGGTGACGAGCTACTACGAGGCCAAGTCGGATGAGGAGATAGCGCTATGGCTCGGAAAGCGGTTGAATCCCGAGCTGTTCGTGCGCTGGGATTCCGCTGAAGATTTCATCAACGACTACCTGCTTACCGACCTTGCGGTTGTGGGACCCGATGGGAAAGTGAAGAAGGCGAACTTCTCGGCTGCGACCGATGACGAATGGGGCCATACTTCCGTGACAGACGATAGCGGCCCTTCCATCACAACGAAGTGTCCCTATACATTTGATCAGTTGGTTGAAGCTGGCGGACACGCGTATGACGAGTGGAACGCTACGTACAACAAGCACGAAAAGGGTATGTTGCGCCCCGATGGGCAAGTTGGCTTCAATACGCCTTCGGGCCGTATCGAGCTTGTGCCGACGATTTTCCAAGCATGGGGTATCCCCCCGTATCCGGAATACACCCCAGCGCCCGAAACATGGGAAACGACGCCTGAAGTTATGGAAGAGCTGCCGTTTTACATGATCAACGGTGCTCGCTCATACGAATTCTTCCACACCGAGCATCGCCAGGCGCCGACCATGCGCGAATTTCATCCGGAACCGCGGGTAAAAGTTTCCCCGAAAACGGCTGCCGATTACGACTTGCATGACGGCGATTGGATTTGGATGGAGAACAACGAGGGCCGATGCAAGCAGATGGTCGAAGTGTTCGAGGGCATTCCCGACGATTGCGTTTCCGCCGAGCACGGTTGGTGGAAACCTGAGGAAGAAGGCGCTGCGCCGCATTTGCATGGTTGCTTTGACTACAACGTGAACAATCTGACCCGTAATTTCCAATCAGGTCCGGGTGGCATCGGTTCTCCGATCAAGTGCACTCGTTGCCGTATCTACAAGGTGCAGGAAGGCGATGTCATGCCGGGGGTTCAGATCACGCAGCTTGGCGGATGGCGCAATGACTACGAGCCCATGCAGGCGTAAGGAGGAGACTATCATGACCAAGGCGATTCTCATCAACTACGAGTACTGCACGGGCTGCCACTCCTGCGAGGTGGCCTGCAAGAAGGAGCTCGGCCTGCCCAAGGGCGAGTTCGGCATCAAGCTCACCGAGACCGGCCCCTGGGCCTACGGGGGCAAGTCGGGCCCCGAGAAGTGGGAGTGGACGTGGCTGCCCGTCATCACCAAGGCCTGCGACATGTGCGAGTCGCGCACCGAGAAGGGCAAGATGCCCATGTGCGTGCAGCACTGCCAGGCGTGGTGCATGTACTACGGCGAGGCCGACGAGCTCGTCCGGAAGATGGACGGCGAGACGCGCTGGGCGCTCTACACGAGGTAGCAAGGTTCGGGCCGCGACTGCTTGGGCGCTTCTTCGGGCGGTCGCGGCTTTCAGGTACGGAAAACCGTTGTTGGATGTCCGTTCAGACGGGCTGTTCGACGCTTCCGAAGGACTCAAAGGCATGCGGGAAGGAGCGTGGATGCAAGCGGCCGCCTTCGGGGGTATTCATTGGGGGTTTCATTCAATAAGGAGGTTTAGGTTATGTCTACCGATATTGATGCTCGTAGCAAAAAGAGGGCGATGCTCGTATTCGCAGGCTGCTGCGTTATGCAGGCTTTCGGCTTGGGAACCGTTCTGAATTCTTCCTCGGCTTATTTCGCCATCGTCCCCGGCGCGTTGGGCGTGGACATGGGCGTGTTCGCAATGTGGATCACGTGCTATGGCATCGCAGCTCTGTTCGGTACGTTCTTCGCGGGAATACTTATCCCGAAGTTTGGCGCGAAGATCGTTATTTCCACTGACGTCATCATCACCGCATTGTGCTGCGTGGCGTTCACTTTCGCCGATCCTACGTGGTCGTGGCAGTTCATGGCCATCGGCGCTGTTATGGGTCTGACGGGCGGCATGTACTTTTTGTACGCAACGCCGTTGCTCATGGGTGCATGGTTCGGTAAAAAGGTTCTCGGTCGGTATCTCGGCATCGCTCAGCTTATGTCTGGCGTGGGCGGAGCTATCTTTCCTCTCGTGTTCACGTCTTTGTCCACGGTTCTCGGTTGGCAGGGCGTCTATTACGTAAATGCAGTTTTGCTGCTGTGCATTCTCATTTTCTCGCTCACCGTTTTCAGCGAAGATCCGGCGAAGGTTGGTTTGCATGCTTACGGTGCCGATGAAAACGAGATTGCCGATTCGAAGAGCCTTCCCGGCGTTCCGCTCAAGTACGCTTTGCCGACATTGGCGTTCGTGCTGCTGTTTTTAGGGTGCATGCTTTCCGCATTCCCCGGCAGCTACAACTCGTTCGTACAAGCTAACGCCGTGGAGGTTCTCGGACCCGAGGCGCTGATCTTCTCGTCGACGCTTATGATCGCGCTGCAGATAGGCTACATCATCGCTTCGTTCGTGGGCGGCATCCTCGTTGACAAGATCGGCGTTCGCTGGTTGACGGTGATTCTCTATGCGATCCTGATTGTCTGCTATATCAGCTTCTCGATGGCAACGACCGAAATGGCTCTTATGGTGACGGCGTTCTTCTTCGGCATGAACAATGCTATCGTAACGATCTCGGTCCCCATGCTTGCACGCGAGCATTTTGGAATGAAGGCATACGACAAGATATTGTCGTACTGCATGATGGGGGTTGGCCTGTGCGGTTCTATGGGTGCTCCGGTTATCGGTATTATTTTCGATACGACTAAAACCTACAGCGGGTCGTTCCTCGTCGGCGCCGTAATCGCCGTGATCGCTATCGTCATCATATTGCTGTCGTTCGTTCCTGCGAAGAAGGTTAAGGAAGCTCATTGGGAATCGTAGGAAACAAGTGGAACCGCGGTCGCGATCGGCTGCGATCAAGTTCGAAAGGACTGCACGCATGGGATTGACAAAACCTCTGGTACTGGGCGGTTTCCCAAGGGAAACAGGACTCCATCTGCCCGGTCGCATGTGGTTCATGCCCAACTAGTCTCATACTGATGACCGCCTCCCGCCCAAGCGGGCGGGAGGCGCATAAGCGAGGAGGATTGTTCTGTGGCAGAGAAAAAGAAAGGCATCCATTACGCTTGGTGGATCGTAGCGGGATGCTGCTTTATGCAGGCGTGTTGCCTGGGCCTCATGATGAACTCGGCGGGAATTTTCTATACGCCGGTCACCGAGGATCTCAACATTGGGTTAGGTCCGTTAGCGCTGTATGTAACCGTATACTTCTTCGTCACGACTTTCACGTATCCGTTCGTGGCGAGAATTCTTCCAAAGTACAATATAAATATTGTTTTAAGCGTGGCTGTCGCCATATGCTGCGTTGCCATGGGACTGATGTCGACGTATACGTCGGTGTGGCAATGGTATGTTTCCGGCGCCCTGTACGGTATCGGCGGTGCGTTCGTGTTCGTGGTGGCCGCTACGGTTCTGATCGAAAACTGGTTCGATAAGAAGCGCGGTCTTGCCTTGGGCATTACGCAGTGCTGCTCTGGTATTGGGGGAGCGATCTTCCCTATCGTGGGAACGATGCTCATCAACCAGGTTGGATGGAGATCTACGTATCTGATTCTAGCCGTTGTCGCCGCGGTGCTCGTTCTTCCGTGGACGATGTTCGTGTTCAAATACAAGCCTGAAGACAAAGGCCTCAAGCCCTATGGTTACGAAGAGAAAAAGAACACCGAGGGTGCGGTTGTTTCCGCTTACCCTGGCGTCCCCGCGCGCAAAGCCCTGATTACCGTAGCGTTTTGGGCGTTGTTTTTGTACGGAGGCGTTGAGGCTCTGATGTCGGGATACAATACGCATTTACCGGGCTTCTCGGTTTCCATAGGACTTGGCGACATGTTCGGTTCCCAAATGTTGTCGTTGTCGATGATCGGGTATGTATTCGCAACGGTGATTATGGGTTGGCTGACCGATAAGATCGGCGTGATCATCCCATCGTTTATAACCTTGCTGATAACGGCTCTTTCCCTATTCGGGTTTGCCGTGCTGCGAGACCAGCTGCCCCTTTCGGTCTGCGCCTTTTTCTTCGGAACCAACTCGGTCATCATTACGATTAGCATGGCTACGCTCGTATCCGAGATATTCGGCAAACGCGATTATGCGAAGATACTATCGTATATACGCATGTCGGGCTGCATTGCGGCCTTCGGAAGCAGCGCGATCGGATTCGTATACGATGCGACAGGGCGTTTCGACATTTCGTTTTATGCTGGAGTTGCCATCATAGCCATTTGCGCGGTCTTGGTGCTTATCGCAGTGTCCCAAAAGAAAAAGATCCGAGAGACGCTTTGGATCACCACCGACGCCGGTCCGTCGGACGCGCAGGAGACGGGCTCTTCCGCAAAAGCCCAAACTACCTAGGAATCCCGAAAAGACAAGGTCAACCAACGGCTGATTGGAATAAGCCCCGCAGGCTAACGGCGGGATAAGGTTCTCATGCTCTCGGACTGCCCTCGTCTGCTAAGGGAATTAAGCCTTCGGATTTGCGATTGCATCCAATCGGTGCAATGCGGTTAGCGTGGCGGATCGCTACGATACGGCACGTTTTCACAAAACGAAATCGTTGGACGAAGAGAATAGGAGCAATCATGGCTGATTACCAAGAGTTTCTTGACGGGGTCGACCGTGAGGCGTATCACGAGGGGGAGTGGCGATGGGAGGAAGACGGATACACCGTTACCCGTACGTACCACTATTCGCCGCCGGGATGCCATACGTCATGCGGTATCCTTCTCTACACGAAAGATGGTAAAGTCGAGCGCGTCGAGGGCGATCCGCTCGATCCCTGCACGAACGGCAAGCTGTGCATCAAGTGCCTGACGCTCGACGAGTCGGTTAACCATCCCGATCGCCTGAAGTACCCCATGAAACGCGCGGGCGAGCGCGGGGAAAACAAATGGCAGCGCATCTCCTGGGATGAGGCCTACGACGAGATCGAGGCAAGGGTCAAAGAAATATGGGAGACCGATGGCGGCAACGCGATTATCTGCGTACACGGCACCGGAAGAAACATCAACTGGCAGGTTCCCTTCTTCGGGCAGGCCGCGCTTAAGACGCCGAACATCTCGACGTTCGGTTTCACAGGGTTTTCTTGCTATATGCCGCGTATCTGCGGGTCCATTGCACCGTTCGGAGATTTTCCGATCGTCGACGCATCCGAGACGCACGAGGATCGGTACAGCAATTCCGAATGGGTTCCCCCCGAGGTACTTGTCGTATGGGGCAACGAACCGCTCGCTTCGAACGCCGATGGGTATATCGGTCACTGGCTCGTGCAGTGCGTTCAAATGGGTACGAAAATCATCTCGATCGATCCTCGCCTGACATGGTGGGGCGCGAGGGCCGAATACTGGTTGCAGATTCGTCCCGGTACCGATGCTGCGCTCGGGTGCGCTTGGCTCAACGTTATCATCGGCGAGGGGCTCTACGATGCAGACTACGTTGCATCTTGGTGCTCTGGATTCGAGGAGCTTGCGGAATCGGTAAAGGATACGACGCCTGAGTGGGCTGCTGAGATCTGCGATCTCGATGCGGATGAAATACGTGCATCAGCCCGCTTGTATGCAGGTGCCAAACCGGGAGCGATTCAATGGGGGTTGGCGTTCGATCAGCAGCTTTCGGCCATGGCGCTCTGTTTGGCCGGCTGCGATCTCATGGCCCTGTGCGGAAACGTCGATGTGCCGGGTGGAAACATCCTTGTGCATAATGCGTTCGAGATCAACGCCGGGTATGCTTCGGGCGAGAATCTGACGCCCGCAGAGTGGCGCGCTAAAAAGCTTAATAATAATTTTGCGCTATCGGTCGAGGGCGGCGATTTCGTAGCCCATGCCAGCTCGGATGGGCTATTGCAGGCGATTGAAGACGGTTTCCCGTATCCGATCAAAATGATGTGGATTCAATCTTCGAATACCTTGTCTTGCCCGAGCCAGGATGCACCGCGCGTTATGAAGGCGATGCAGAACATCCCCTTCATCGTGAACGCCGATCCGTACGTTACCCCGACGTCGGTTGCTTTGGCCGATATCATCCTTCCCGTCGCGATGAGCGCGGAACGCAATTCCGCTCGCACCTGGTGGTCGCCATGTCGGGCCATGGTGAAGGCGGCCGATTTCTATGAGGCGAAATCCGACGAGCAGATAATTCTCGAATTAGGGAAGCGCTTGAATCCCGAAGTGTTCGGGCAATGGGAAACCGATATCGATTGGCTGAACTGGTATCTCCACGACGGGACCGGATCGTTTTCTGCGACTACCGAGGCAACCGACCAAGGTGGCGCGAAGAACTCGGGTAAAACGCTCTTTACCGCATCATGGGACGAGCTCGTGCGCGATCCGAGCATGGTGGGCCATTGCTATGACGAGTTCAATGCCACATACAACAAGGCGGAGAAGGGGATGTTCCGTCCCGATGGTTCTGTGGGCTACGGAACCCCATCGGGGCGTCTGGAGCTTGCGCCCATGCTTTACCAGTATTGGGGGCTTAGCACGACGCCGTTCCATACCGAGCCGCCTGAGAGCCCGATTTCGACGCCGGAGCTGATGGGCGAATATCCTCTTATCCTTACCTGCGGCGGGCGTTCGTTCGAGTTCTTCCATTCCGAGCATCGTCAGCTTCCGACGATGCGCGAGCTCCATCCGCAGCCTCGTTTGCTCGTGAACCCCGCGACGGCCGAGAAGTACGGCATTCAGGATGGGCAATGGGTGTGGATTGAAAACGATCATGGCCGGTTCAAGCAGATGGCGAAAGTGTCACCGGTCGTCAACGAGAAGACGGTCCATGCCGAGCATGGCTGGTGGTTCCCTGAGACCGAACCATCGGCTCCGTATCTGTTCGGCACATTCGAGTCAAATCCGAACAACTGCACCAAGGCTTTTGTTACGGGCCAAGGAGGCGTCGGTTCTCCGATCAAAGGTATGATCTGCAAGATATATCCCGTGCGCGAGGGCGATACGATGCCCTACCAGCAGATTGCCGAAGCGGGCAATTTTCCGTGGTATGAAAAAGTCGAGTCTCCCCGTCAGGACGAGATCGATCGGTTCCATGCGGCTCTCGATAAAGGTATGGAGTTCGATGTGATGGCAAATCAACTCGTTGATCCGGCTTCGGGCGAGCGTATCGATCTGAAAACCGGCGCCAAGGCTGAGGCGTAGCGGACGAGTGCGGTAAGGAGACTATCATGACCAAGGCGATTCTCATCAACTACGAGTACTGCACGGGCTGCCACTCCTGCGAGGTGGCCTGCAAGAAGGAGCTCGGCCTGCCCAAGGGCGAGTTCGGCATCAAGCTCACCGAGACCGGCCCCTGGGCCTACGGGGGCAAGTCGGGCCCCGAGAAGTGGGAGTGGACGTGGCTGCCCGTCATCACCAAGGCCTGCGACATGTGCGAGTCGCGCACCGAGAAGGGCAAGATGCCCATGTGCGTGCAGCACTGCCAGGCGTGGTGCATGTACTACGGCGAGGCCGACGAGCTCGTCCGGAAGATGGACGGCGAGACGCGCTGGGCGCTCTACACGAGGTAGCAAGGTTCGGGCGCCCGACTTCGAGATCGGGCGCCTGTTCGCCCCGATGTAACCGAACGGCGATTCTGCGCGGGGGTAGCAATGGCCGAAAAAAGCAAAAAAGAGATGACGTTTGAGTTGTCCGCTGAAGGCGCTCGTGCACAAGGGCTCGTCGTGGGGTGCGTTGGGTACGGATTGTTTCTCAGCTGGATGTGGATCATATACTTCAGCAATTTCGCGGTGTCTTATGCGGGTATGGATGCCGACCATGCTTTGCAGTTGCGAATTATCATGCTTGCGGCGCTCGGCATCGCCCTGCCGATACTTGGCGCATGCGAACGGTTCTTCGTCTCTCGCAGGGGAATCGCGGTGTCTGCCCTTGCTTCGGTCTTTCTCTGTCCGCTCGCATCGGTTGCGGCTCTGCTGTTTCCCTGCGAGTGCACCAGCCAATGCGCATATTCCTGCCAATGTGCGGCGATGCTGGCGCAAGGGGTCGCATGGGCTTTTTCGGGGATCGGGTATGCGTTTCTCATGATTTACTGGGTCTGGTTTCTCGTGGCGTTGGGGAAGATGCCGAACCACTCGCTTGTTATCGCTTCGACCATGGTGGTTTCGTCCGCGGTCTTTTTTTCGGCCACGTTGCTGTTGCCTTCGGTGTCGGTTGCGGTCCATGCTCTTTTGCCGGCATTGTCGGTTATCTGCTCGATGTTTTCGCATCGGCGGCTGGCAACGGTAACCGTGGGGATTGCGATAAAGAAGGCGGTGCCCGAGAGAGATTTTGACGTGGCAAGCGGGAGGCTATCCAAGAAGACGCTGACGATGACGTGGTTTTCGGGTGTTGCGCTTGGATTCTGCGGACATACGGTGACCACGGGTTTTTACATCGCATGGGCCGATATGGTTCTTTCAGCCCTTTTCGTTGTTGCGTCGGTTGCCATGTTTTTCGCCGTAAGGCGCCACGGGGGATATAGATACGGCGATCTTTTATGGCTTTATGTGCCGGTAGCGACGTTCTGCCTTATCCCCATGTGCTTGGTTAGCGGCATGGGAAGGGCCCTTTTCGCCTGCATTCTCATTGCTGCGCTCACCGCTTACAGCTTTGCCGATCTTGACATGCTGGTCAAAGATATGTCGAGTGCCGCTTCCCACATTACCAAAGTGATGGCTTTTGGCCGGATCGGCAACGTTCTCGGGCTTGCGGTGGGGTGGTTGGTGGCTGGCTTCGCTTTCCGTATGGAGTCATTGCGACCGGATGCGTTTGTCGTAGCTTGCCTCGGACTTGTACTCGTTCTGGTTGCAGCATCGACCTACATGTTTCGGGGCTTGGGCTTTTTGTCGGCACCGACCGTCGTCACCAGGACGGCAGACGACCGGTATGAGCGACAGTGCTTCCTTTTTGCGAAAAAGTATGGGCTGACCGAGCGTCAGCTCGACGTTTTGCGGTTGCTCGGTCGCGGGCGAACGGCATTGACCATTCAGGACAAGCTGTTCATCTCGGAATCGACGGCGAAAACCCATATCTACAACATATACCAAAAAGTCGGGATCCATACGCAAAGGGAGTTGATGGAACTGCTCGACGCGGTAAACCCCAATGTGGACGAAACGCTGTTCTAGCGGTTGCGCGAGCGTTCGTATAGGCGGTACAGCCGTTCGACGAGCATGCTGAGCTTGGTCGTCTCGGCAGCCTCTTCGGGTGTGAGGTATATATCGAGATCGCGGTTCAACGCCATGATGAGCAGGATCTTCTTGGTCATGACCGCTGAAGTTCCCCCGCACTTTGCTTCCATGTCTATGCTCGAGAGCTCGGGGATCGAGACTCCGAGCGCCCGAGAGAGATTCATTTGCCCTAAGACGTTCAGGGAATCGGGCAGTTCGTCTTCGGGCTCGAGCAGCATGCGTATACGGATGTACGACCGAATGGCGGTTTCGAATTCGTCAAACGTGGGGTGCGGTTCGGAGTTCAGGGACTTTGCGATCTTCTTCGCTTCTTTCTCTGCGGTTTCGTAACGATGTTCGAGCGCTCGGTCGCGTCGTCCCGGCCCCATGTTGTATTCCATGGTGGTGCCCCTTGCTTCGGTTTGCTTGATACTGATTGCGCTGCGGCGTTGCTCTCGCCTCCGCTACGACCGGATGAAACGGGGCCGTAGCGGAGGCTGCAAGCTTTCCAGCTATCGCTAATCGGTGAATTCCACGTATTCGATTTTCATCATTTCAGCAAGGAGTTTGAGATCTTTTCGATAGTCTCCGTATACCAGTGCGGTATGGTCTCCGAACTCGTTTTGCTCCATGAACGCCCCATCGCGGTCTTCCAGGGGGAAGTAGGGGCCTTCGGGGCATCCGTAGCGGTCGTAGCCGGTGCCTCCGACGATTTTCGACTTGTATACGAGCATCCTCGTACCGGCGGGATTGAACCGCATCATGGTTATTTCTTCACCGATATGATCATTGAAGTCATAGCGAATCGTAGCGCCGAAGCCGGCATTTGCTGCGAAAGGCCCAACGCCATATTCGTCGTCGAGATCGAATCCATGCATCTTGCGGTTTGGCGTAGCATGCCAAGTGCAATACAGTTTGTTGGGGTATTCGTCCATGCATTCGTGGGGAGAGAACCACATTGCCCCGTAAATCTCCCCGTCCTCTATGACAACGGGCGTCGTGTTGGATTGATAGGGAGCTTTGCGGGATAGGCACATCATAACCACCATGGCATGCAATGCATTCATATCCCCCTCGCAAGCGGAGGGGATTCCCGCCTCATTGTTGAGCGAATGCCCGAGGCAGAAAGTCACCTGCTCGTGATTCAGGCGAGTGGTGGCGCAGCACTCTTTGCATTGCGCCGTGAACGAATTGCAGCCGAAGTGTTTCATGAGTTTACGGGTGAGGACATTGAACCGTACGGATTTCAGCAGCTTGTCGCGATCCATGAACACATCTTTAGCCCCGTCGAGCAGCTCATCGGCAATTTTTTCCGCTTCCGCCTCCTCATCTTTGCTAAGGTTGTAGGCTCTTCTTTCGGGGAGCGTGTGGTTGTTGAAGCCGTCGGATCTATCGAGCTGGTCAACAACTTCATGCAGGTTGACGGAACGTGCCGATACGCCGAAGTCGGCGGCAACCTCGAAATCATCGGTGAGGTATAGGTCTGATTCGTGGCGGATCATTTTGAGCGTTCTTGTATGGGCAAGCGCTTTCATGACTTTGATGCAGCGCAGACGGTCGCGGACGTCATCCCAGTAAAGCGTTGCGTACACATTGTCGTATCCGCGGTTATGGGCATCGCAGACTTCAGACATCGTGATTGCCCCGGTGTCGGTGTGGATGAGTATGGGGCAATCGAAGTGCTGATAGACTTCGCGAGCCCAGAAGGGCATCGGATTGCCGTCGAGAAGAATTGCGTCGAACCGTCCTTTGAGCGCCTCGATTTCCCCGATAGTGTCTTGAAGAAGGTTGAATTCGTCGGAATTCGCAGCAAACACGGTATCCATGAGTTCTATGTCTGGCCCAGAGAGCTTGTCGACCAGCTTCTCGTTGAACGCTTTAAGCCCGGCCGCTGCCGCCATTTCGTCGAACTCATGGGTCAATTCGTCCTTGTTGCCAAATCGGCAGGGACCCTCGTATGCGTAATCGTGGATGAGCGCTCCGAATACCGGCAGCACAACGCATTTCTCGTCGATGGGGCGTTTGAATGATACGTCCATTGATGAAGCTCCTCTCGCATTCGCCTGGATGCCGCATGCATCCCCTTGGAAGACACCTTAAGAACAAAGGAGACGGTTGGCACCGAAAGATGAGTGCGAAATCGAGGGAATTCGCCTATCGTACTCTCAGTACGAAACGGTTGATCGGGAAAACGTTTGGCCTTTCACGAACTTGCGGACTTGCTCGACGATGGTTTTATGCATCGCTGAAAGTCCTTTAGATCTGGGTGCATCAAGATACTGTTCGAGCATGGTTTTCGATACAAAATCGATTTCTGATTCGAGAACCGCATCGACGGGCTGCCCATCGAGCAGTCTGACGAGAAGGGCGGCAAGTCCTTTGACGATGAGGGCTTCGCTGTCGACCTTGATGCTGACGGTTCCGTTTTCAACGGTAGCAAGTATCCATGTTGCAGATTGGCAGTCTTCTACGGTTTCGGCATTCTTTCGATCTTCGTTCGTGAACGGGTCGAGATAAAACGTCGAGTCGATGAGATACGAGTAGACGGAAAGCCAATCATCGAAGGAAGCAAGAAAATCAATGAGCTCGGCTTCTCGTTTGGCAATGGTATCGGCATCGTCCGTTTCAACGTATGCGTCGGCGCCCCCCTTCTCAGAGGCATTCTTTTTGGTATTTGACTTTATGCCAGGCATGACAACTCCTTGCTGTGGTGTTCGAATGCAGTATAAAAGGGGAAAGAAAGCGGGTCATCGTACTCTCGATGCAGTTTGGGTGGCCTGCATCTCGTATGCGCAATTGCGAGGGCTGAGGAAGCGCTCTCGACGATAAGACGCATCCTTAGCCTTTGGGCGTTAGCGATAAAGCAGCTTAGGCTCACGTACCTACATGCTCCGCATGAAGGCTAGTCTTTTCCTGTTTTCCCAGATCAGATATCGTCAATTCTAAAGTATGCATCAGAATACTCCGTTAGGTACGGCGACAACGGCCAAACGCGCACGCTATCCTTGCCCGCGACGGCGCTATATGCGTTTCATGACGAGAACGAGGAAGGATGTGACCATGAGCGAAGACGAGTTCTATAAAAAAGCTGAAGTTGTCAAGCTCGACACGCTTTCGGATGTCAACGATATCGGGAAGCCGTGGCGCTACGAGGAAGACGGGCTGACCGTTACGCGCACGAGCCCCTGGTCTCCTCCGGGGTGCCACCCGGTGGGTTGTGGGCTGAAGCTGTACGTCAACGACGAAGGCCGTTTGGTCAAGGTTGAAGGCGACGAAAACAATCCCGTTACTCAGGGCCGGCTTTGCCCGCGATGCATCGCGCTGAAAGATTACATCTACAATCCCGCACGCTTGCTTCATCCGATGAAGCGCGATCCGAAGGATCGCGGCAATGCGGATGCGTGGGAGCAGGTTACTTGGGACGAGGCTTTCGACATCATCAAGAAGGAGTACGATCGCATTACGGCTGCATACGGGCGCGAGAGCATTGTAGTCTTTGCGGGAACTGGTCGTGAGGGCGGTACGTTTGCTCCGTATGGCACCATGTGCTTCGGAACACCGAATTTCTGCTATACGCAATCGGGCTACGCATGCTACACCCCACGTCTTGCCGCCATCGCCTACATCGCCGGCACGACGTATCCCGAGTGGGATTACGCCGGTGCGCTGCCGGGTCGCTGGGACGACGATCGCTATGAGCTTACCGAGTGCCTCGTCGTTTGGGGCAAGGCCCCTCTCGAGTCGAATCCCGATGGGTTTTTCGGGCATGCGGTTATCGATGCGATGCGACGGGGGACGCGTTTGATCGTCATCGACCCCCGTGTCAACTGGTTGGCGACCCGTGCCGATATCCATTTGCAGCTTCGTGCGGGTACCGATACTGCGATGGGCATGGCGTGGCTCAACATCATCATCAACGAAGATCTGTACGATCACGACTTCGTAGAATACTGGTGCTATGGTTTTGAGCAATTGGCCGAGCGGGTTCAGGAAATGCCGCCCGAGAAAGCTGCGGAGATATGCGATGTGCCGGTTGAAAAGATCTACGCTGCCGCACGAATGTACGCTCAGGCGAAGCCAGCGGCTATTCAGTGGGGTCTAGCGGCCGATCAGAAAACCGATGGCATGCAAAACGGGCAGGTGACCGTCGACCTCATGGCGATAACCGGCAACCTCGATGTTCCCGGTGGGCAAATTCTTCCCGGAACCGGCGCCGGTCACAACGAATCAGGATTCGGGTTCGAGAAAGGTGTGGGCGAGGATCTTCAAAAGAAAATGATCGGCCTCGACCAGTATCCTGCCTACTGCATGATTATCCTGAATGCGCATGCCGACCTTATGCTGCACGCGCTTGAGACTGGCGATCCCTATCCCATCAAAATGGGTTTCTATGCGGGTAACAACCTCATGAGCTGCACGTCGATGGAGCCGAAGCGATGGCATGACGCCATCGTCAAGTCGCTTGAATTCTGCATCGGTTTCGATACATTCATGAATCCGTCCATCGAGGCATCGTGCGACATCTTCCTTCCTCTTTCGACGGTGGCAGAGCGGGAAGGCACGGTCTTCACCCACTATGCGCCTTGTACCGTGACGGCTGGTTTCATGCACAAGGCGATCGAGGTCGGAGAAACCATGACCGATTTCGAGCTCTGCTACGAACTCGGACGACGGCTGCGCCCTGAGGTTTGGGAGGAATTCGATACGGCAAAAGAATTCATGGAAGCCCTCCGCCTGGGTCGTCGCGAACAAGGAAAGTACTTTGACGAGGTATCTAAAAACGTTGTCTGCCAGATTCCCGTCGATTATTACAAATACGAGCGGGGGGAGATGCGCCAGGACGGACAGCCCGGCTTCGCAACGCCGACCGGTCGCGTCGAGCTGTGGTCTACGGCGTTCAATCAGTTCGGCGATGACCCGCTGCCGTATTTCCTCGAGCCCGAGTTCGGTCCTGCGAATCCCGAGCTCATGAAAGAATATCCCTACATTCTCACTACCGGTGCACGCACCACGGCGTTCTTCCATTCCGAACATCGTCAGATCGCGTATCTGCGCGAACTCAACCCCGATCCGATCGTCGAGATCAACCCCAAAGTCGCCAAGGACCTAGGTATTACGGATGGGCAATGGGTACGTATGTGGAGCCCGTTCGGCGAATGCGTCGAGAAGGCGCGCATAACCGAAACGGTTGATGAAAAGACCATTCATGCGCAGCATGCATGGTGGTTCCCCGAGGAGGATGGTAGCGAGCCCAACCTCTACGGTAACTTCCGCTCGAATATCAACAATCTGCTTCCCAACGACCATTACGGTAAACTCGGTTTCGGCGCTCCGAACAAGTGCCTTGTGTGCAACATCGAGCCTGTTTCCGAAAGCTACGACACCGACATGGACTTGATCTGGGAAAAATTCGGAAAGCTGGTGTAGCTATGGCGACGTATGGACTATTGATCGATTACGAATACTGCACGAACTGCGGTTCATGCCAGGTTACGTGCAAGGAGGAGCATGCCTATCCGGTAGGGAAGACAGGTATCAAAGTGCTCTCCGATGGACCGTGGAAAATTGACGACGAGCATTGGAACTGGAATTATTTTCCGGTTCTGACTGACTTGTGCGATCTATGCGCCACTCGCACGGCGGGTGGACGTGAACCGATGTGCGTACATCATTGCCTTTCGAACATCATTACCTACGGACCTATCGAAGAACTCGCCAAGAAGCTTGATGAGAAGCCGAAGCAATTCTTGATGGTGCCTCAATTCAACCCCATTGCAGCCAAAGGCGAATTCGTTCCGAGCGGCAAGCAGAAACACCGTGCAGCGCACATCGAGGTTCAGGGTACGGGCAAGGCGTCGTACGCCGTCCATCGCCATGATACCAAGGTGGGAGAGATAGACGAAACCGACGAACTGGGCGAGTAGGCATCGAGATTGTAATTGATTGGGGTAGACATGGACAATGGCAACAGGATCGGCAAGCTTGCCTCGATACGGTATAGAGGCGGGATCAAAGGAGAAGAGCCGGCTGACGACCGTTCAGTCGGCGAACCGCTCACCGTTCTGCTTGGCGATATGAGCTTACCTCGCGGCATAGAGGAGGCGGTATTGGACATGCAGGTTGGCGAGCAGCGTACGGTGGACATACCATGCGAAAAAGGCTATGGCGAATACCAGGACAAACTTGCAAACTGGTATCCGAAAACCATGGTCGAGGGGGGATACGGCCTTTCCGTGGACGATGTTATGTTTTGGACGAATCCAGACGATGGCAGGAGGATGCCCGTTTGGGTGACCGAGATGACACAAGATGCGGTAAAGCTGGATTTCAATCACCCCTTTGCGGGCAAGACGCTCACGTACTGGATCGAACTTGTCGATTTGAAATAGGCGACTGGCATGTGCTACCCCTGTACTCGGTGCGGCAGATGCGGCAAGTACGAGAAATCGAGTCCGTACTATACGCCGCCTGCAAAAATACCGTGCTTTGCATGCGGCGGCGAAGTTGATCCTTCGACAGGCGCGTGTTCGACGTGCGGATCAGCCGCCTTCGAAGCTGCCGGTGTCCGATCGGCAAAAGAAGACGATCCCCGGGAGAATAACGATCTCTAATATGCAGGGAGCCGAGGCTTGAAGCTTCGGCTCCCTGCGTTCATATGAAAGGAAGCAGTATGGCCATCCGTCCCTTATCGCATGATTTTTCTCCGTTCGAGCAGTTGGGCTTCGATGATGAGCCCGTTGGCGTAAAGTTCGAGTATCTCTTGCCGAAGACGATTTTGCGCTTAAGCGAGCCGATGGCTATGTGCGAAATGGTGAGGGAAGCGCAGACGCGGGATACCCCCTTCTATATGGACGAGAGCAACGAGGACTGCATGGGGAGGGGCGCCATGGGGATGATGCCCGATGATCCCAGCTGGGCTGAGGCGGGGTTGATCGGAGAACGCATGGGCATCTTTAGCGATGCTGGCGCGAATATGAGATGCATGCGCCACTACACGACATTCTCGAGGGGGGCGGTGCGCTATGTGGTGTTCGCCCGGCTGTCAGCGCTTGAATTCGAGCCCGATCTGCTTATTTTCAGCGGCCCGATGAGCCAATGCGAGGTGATTCTCAGGGCGATGGCGTATTCGACGGGGGAGATGTTCGAATCGAAGGCGACCCCGGTTTTCCAGTGCTCGTGGCTGTACTCGTACCCCAACTAACGGGAAAGGTCAACTATCTTGTTATGGGTACGGGCCACGGAACGACGGCGCGCGAGACGTACGAACCCGGCTCGATACTCGTTTCCGTACCCTCGCCGTGGTTTCCGATCATCCTTGAAAACCTTGGTCGAATGGAACGCGTTCCCCATGCATGGGAGATTGGCAGAAAGGCCTGGCTTAAGGAAGAGGGGGCGATATACGAAAACCTTATTCACGATTCCGGGGCAAGGCATTGATCGCCCCTTCGGGAGACGATGGCCTATTTATCGAAATGAACTCGCGGATGGCCGTGTTCTGCGATACAATCCACAAGGAGCAATAGGGGATTGCGCTAGAAAGCGATATGGTTTTTGTGCAAGCCATGCGTGATACGTCGAATACGAGGAGCATTAGATGAAGGTTACCGAAAAGAAGCTAGACGACGGCAGGATTCAGCTCGAAGCCGTTGCGACGCCGGAAGAAGTCGAGCAGGCTCTGAACGCCGCCGAATACGGGTTCGCGCAGCAGATGAACCTCAGGCCCGTGCAGGGAAAGTCCATCGAACAGATCGTCGAGGACCAACTCGGCATCAAGGATCTCGCGTCGATCGTCGAGCCGCAGGCGACCGAGATGCTCGTGCCGTTCGCTATCGATAAGAAGAACATCATTCCGTCGTATCCCCCGAAGGCTACGGCGAAGAGCCCCTTGAAACGCGGCCAGAGCTTTACGTTCGGCCTGACGGTTTCGCCTCGCCCCGACTACGAGCTCAGCTCGTACGATCCCGTCTCGATCACGGTCGCTCCGTTTGAGATCGATCCCGCGGAGGTGGAGAACGAGATCGCCCGCATGGCCGATCAGTTCGCCGAATTCGTGACCGACGATCCTCATCCGGTTCAATCGGGCGACCATTGCATGCTCGCCATCGAGGCGACGAAAGACGGCGAGGTCATGCAGGGCCTCACAACCGATGGGCGCACCTACACCGCCGGCGCTGGCCTCATGCCCGACGGGTTCGATGAGAACGTCATCGGCATGGACGTGGGAGAGACCAAGTCGTTCACGTTCACGGGCCCCGGTCTCGATGACAAGGGAAACCAGATCGACGAGACCATCGAGTGCACCGTTACGGTCAAGGAGATCCAGAAGCGCGTCATCCCCGCCATCACCGACGAGTGGGTCAAGAAGAACATGCCGCTCTACCGCGATGCCGCCGCACTGCGCGGAAGCATCAAGGAGCGCATCGAGAAGGGCCGCATGAACGAGTACGAGAACTATAAGCGTCAGGTGGCCGCTTCCGAGCTGGCGAAGCGCTTCACGGGTCGTATTGCCGACGAGGTGTACGAGGCCATGCAGCAGACGATGCTCATGAACATGCGCGGCGAGCTGCAGCAGCAAGGGATGACGTTCGAGCAGTTCGTCGAGCAAAACGGCGGCGAACAGCAGTTCAACATGATGCTCATGATGCAGATCCGCGAGACGCTCGTCCAGGGCTACGCCCTCGATGCGCTATTCCGCCACGAGGGGCTTGTCGTAACCGACGAGGACCTCGAGGATGCCTGCAGGCTCATGAACCCGCAGAATCCCCAGATGGCCCGCCAGCAGATGGAGTCGTCGGGACGCGGATTCGCCCTGCGCGAGATCGCCGAGCGCATGAAGGCGAACAAGTGGCTGCTCGAGCACGCGGAGGTAACCGTCGCCGAGCCGCAGAAGTAAAAGCGCTTTTCTGCTACGAATCGAACGAGCCCGACGAATGACCGTCGGGCTCGTTTTCGTTTTACCGATGAGTATGCAGGCGGCGGCTGTTCTGGCCGTTTCGATCACGCATGTTCGGATGCTGGGCATCTGCGCGGGATCGCGCCTTCGGCGCGCCGCAGCGCTTCAGCGGGCGGCTCTGAGCAGCGCGACGGTTCGTCCGAGCAGCTCGACGCACGAATCTATTTCGACGTGCGTGTTGTAGAAGGCGGGGGAGAGCCTTGTGACGTTCTGCACGCCGTACACCTCGTGGAGCAGCGGCTGGGCGCACTGGTTGCCCGAGCGCAGCGCCACGCCCTGCTTGTCCATGAACGTGGCCAGATCGAAGGGGTGCACGTCGTCGACCGTGAAAGAGAGGCACCCCGCGCGCCGCGCGGGATCGCCGAGAACGTGCAGGCCGTCGATCGATCCGAGCGCCCGTTCCGCATACGCCGTCAGCTCGTGCTCGTAAGAGGCGATCTTGTCGCGGCCCGCCGATTCGATATAGCCGATCGCGGCCGCAAGCGCGATCGCCCCCGGGTAGTTGGGGGTTCCCGCCTCGAAGCGCAGCGGCGGCTTCTCGAATGTCGTCTCCGCGAAGCTCACCTTGTCGACCATCTCGCCGCCGAACCGGACGGGGGAGAGCTCTGCAAGCAGCTCGCGTTTGCCGTACAGCACGCCGATGCCCGCGGGCCCGAGCATCTTGTGCCCGGAAAAGCACAGAAAGTCGCAGTCCGCGTCCTGCACGTTGACGATCTCGTGCCGTACGCTCTGGGCCGCATCGACGAGCACGCAGGTGCCGCGTTCGTGGGCCATCGCGGCGATCTCCCTAACGGGGTTCACAGAGCCGAGAACGTTCGATACGTGGGCGACAGCGACGAGGCTCACCTTCTGGCTCCGCAGTACCGTTTCGAGCGCTTCGAGGTCGATGTCGCCTTGCGGCGTAAGCGGAATCACCTCGAAGCGCGCACCGGTTCGCTTGCAGAGCTGTTGCCAGGGAACGAGGTTCGCGTGGTGCTCGAGGGCGGTTACGGCGATGGTCGAGCCAGGCCCCACCCGCTCCTCCCAGGCGCGTGCCGCCATGTTGATGGCATCGGTGGTACCGCCGGTGAATACGATCTCGTCGCTTTCGGCTGCGTTGACGAAGCGCTGCACGGTTCGGCGCGCGCGCTCGAAGGCCGCGGTCGAGCGTTCGCTCAGGGTGTGGATGCCCCGGTGCACGTTGGCGTTGTCGGTTCGGTAATGCGCCGCGAGCGCATCGAGTACCGCATCGGGCATCTGCGTGGTCGCGCCGTTGTCGAGGTAGATGAGCGGGCGGCCGCCGATGCGCTGCTCCAGAATGGGAAAATCCCCGCGGATGGCGTCTATCCTGTCTGCGAAATCGTTCATTGTCGATCGTCTCCCTGCGAATCCGCAATGGTTTTGCTGAGGGTTCTTATGGTAGCGCAAATCGATGCGAAGCCGGCAATGCGCTCGTCGGAAAATGCCGATTTGAGATCGGTCTTTTCGAAGAAGGATAGGGGAGTCGATGCGACTTCGGCCGGCATGCGGCCATCGAGCAGACGCACGATAAGAAAGAGCACACCGCGGACGATGAGCGTATCGCTATCTCCCCGAACGCGCATCGTGCCATCGTCGTTTGCGGTGGCTGCGAGCCGGACCTGCGATTGGCATCCGTCGACGAGCACGCAGGATTCCTTCTCGCTGTCGTTCATGGCGGGCAGCCTGGCGGAAAGCTCGAGAAGGTACGTGTATTGGGAGAACGCATCGCCGAGCCCTTCGAACTCTTCGACGATCGCCCGTTGTTCCTCGTCGATCGTCAATGCGGGTTCGCTCATTGACGATGCTCCGGACCGCTGGACTTCAAAGCGAGTTGCGAGCGGACGGCATGGCAGAGATCTGCGACCGTTACGATGTTTGCCGTCGTGTCGGCATCGATGTCGATGCCGAGTGCTTTGTTGAGCGCGATGACGAGCAGTATCTTCTTGGTCATCGAGGAAGACGTTCCCTCGCATTTTGAATCGAGTTCGTTTTTGCGGACGTCTTCAACCGAAATGCCGAGTCCCCGCGCGACGCTCATCTCGCCGAGGCGGTTGAGGTACGCGGTCTGCCGCATATCGGACGGCTCCAAGAGATACCGTATCCTCAGGTATTCACCGACGATTTCGCATGCCGTCGTTTCGCCGGCATGCTCGAGCGGATGAGCGGAGATGAGGGCATCGGCCCGAGCCGCTGCATCCCTCATCCGCTCCTTGAGCGCATGGTCGGGGTTTCGCGCGCTGACGTTGTATTCCATACCGTCCTCCGTTCAGATGGTTGCGGGCGGATCCGAAGCAGGTTTCGGATCCGCCCGATTCGGGAAGCTAATCGAACACGAGAACTTCGACGCCCATCATCGCGCCGAGCTCGACGAGCTGATCGGCGTAATCGCCGTATACAAGCGGCATATGGCAGCCGAACTCGAGCTGAGCGTGGAACAGGCCGTCGCGATCCTGAACCTTGAAGTAGATCCCCTCGGGGCACCCGTAGCGGTCGTAGCCGGTGCCGCCCACGATTTCGCCTTTGATCACGAGCATCTTGGTCCCTGCGGGGTTGAAGCGCATGAGCGTGACGACTTTGTCTTCGTCTTCGGCAAATTTGTAGCGCAGCGTTGCCCCGAAGCGCTCGTTCGCGGCAAAGGGCCCGATTGCATAGGGGGCGGGATCGGCGTCATAGCCTTCCATGTAGCGGTTCGGCACGGCATGCCAGGTGCAGTAGAGCTGGTTGGGATACTTCTGGATGCAGGGCTGGTCGCTGAACCAGTTCTTCGACACGATTTCGCCGTCTTCGAGCACGACGGGCGTCGTGTTGGACTGGTACGGCGCCTTGTGCGACAGGCAGCTGAGGATGGTGATGGCGTGCAGGGCGTTCATGTCGCCTTCGCAGGCCGACGCGATGCCGCACTCGTTGTTGAGGGAATGCCCGAGGCAGTAGGTGACCTGCTCCTCGTTAATGCGCGTCGTCGCACAGCATTCCTTGCACTGCGCGGTGAAGGCGTTGCACTGGAAGTGCTCCATGAGCTTGCGGGTAAGCACGTTGAAGCGGACGCTCTTGAGGATCTTGTCGCGGTCCATCCAGCACTCTTCGGCTTCGGCCATCAGCTCGTCGGTAACGCGGGCCGCTTCCGCCTCTTCCTCCTCGGTCAGATTGCAGACGGTCCGCAGCGGCAGCGTGTAGTTGCCGGTGCCGTCGCCGGGATGCAGCTGATCCATCATCTCGTGCATGTTGATCGACATGGCCTGTACGCCGAAGTCGGCTTCGACCTCGAAGTCGTCGGTCAGGAACAAGGGGCCTTCATGGCGCACCATCTTGAGCACGCGGGTTTTCTTGAGCGCTTTCATGGTCTTGAAGCAGTGGGCTTTACGTACGACTTCGTTCCAGTCGATGCAGCCGTAAGCGTGGGGGTAGTTGCGGTTTTTGAGTTCGGACAGTTCCGAAAGCGTGATCGCGCCCGAATTCGTGAGGATCATGATGGGCTTCTGATAGCGGCCGGCGATCTCGCGTACCAGACGGGGCATGGGGTTGCCGTACAGGAAGAACACGTCCACGTCGCCGAGGACGGCGTCGATCTTTTTGAAGTGGGCTTCGTCGAAATAGAACTCGTCCGAGCAGGCGATGCACATCGGCTCGAGCGTATTGACGTCAGGGTCGTCGCCGAAGGTCTTCTCGAGTCGTTCGCCGAACGCCTTGAAGCCGATGGCGGTGGCCTTCGTATCGAACTCCTTGGTGAGCTCGTCTTTGTCGCCGAATCGGCAGGGGCCCTCGTAGGCCACCTCGTGGATCAACGAGCCGAAAATAGGAAGGATATTCACCTTCACGTCGATCGGTTTCTCGATGGTTTCCAACGCCTTGGTTACTGCTTTGACCATACTAGTCTCCTTCTCGTCTAGCCACCGGCTTGTGCCGAGTGGATGGGGCCTTGTTTGCGCAACTCGCCGCGGGCATGCGGGGTGCGGCGAGTTGCGTCATGCTTGCGTGAAACCCGAAGCCTTTGGCTTATTCGCACGTGAGCACTTCGAGTCCGAGCATCTTTGCGAGATCGACCGCGTTGTCGTACACGTCGCCGTACACGAGCGGAATGTGGTTGCCGACCTGCAGGGAGCATTCGTAGAATTTCTTCGAATCGGCTACCTCGAAGAACACGCCTTCGGTGCAGTTCTCGTCTTTGTATCCGATGCCGGCGACGATGGTGCCGCGGGCGATGAACAGCTTCTCGCACAGCGGATCGAAGCGGCACATGGTGACGGTTTTTCCGATGTCGCGGTTGAAGTCGTAGCGGATGGTGGCTCCCCAGCGTCCGCCCATAGCGAACGGCCTGATCGCATACGGTGCCTTGTCGGCGTCGAATCCTTCGAGCAGACGGTTCGGGGTAGCGTGGAACGTGTAGGCGATGTTGTTCGCCTGAGCCATCGCGTCTGCCGCATCGGCGTAGGAATCCTTGTTGCGCATAAGCAGGGGAGACACTTCGAGCTCGGGGTCGTTCATCACCTTGCCGATGGAGGTGTTGCCCATATAGGGCGCACTGAACGAGAGGTTCGACAGAAGAACCATCGAGACGAGCGCCGAAAGGTCGTACTCGCATGCCGAGCATACGCCGTTCTCGTTGTTGAGCGAATGGTTGAGGCAGAGCGTGAAGCGGCCTTCGTTCAGGCGCCTTGTTGCGCACATGTCGGGGCAGGGAGCTGCAAACGCATTGCACTCGAGCTTGTTCAGAAGCTTGTTTACGAGGTAATGGGCCTTGACCGAGGGGAAGATGTCCTCGCGCTTCATGTCGCATTCGGCAGCCCCCGCAACGAGGGCGTCGACGATGGCGTGTATCTCCACCTCGTCCTCGTCGTTGATGTTGTCGCACGATCTACCGGGCAGCGTCGGGTTCGTAGTCGGATCGACGTTGTTGGTCTGATCCATGAACTCGTGGAGGTTGTAGTAGCGGAACTGCACGCCGAGCCGTTCGGTAACTTCGTCGTGATGGTAGAACGAATCGAGTGCGGAGAGCGAATTGTTCGAATTGTTCCGGGGAACGCAGAGCACCCTCGTGTTGGCAATTGCCTTGCGTGCACGCAGCACCTTCATGCCTTCGATTGCGTCTTCCCAGCTTGGCCAACCGTAAGCTTCGCATCCGCGCGGCCGCAGCGAAGCGACCATGCCCGAGTCGTTGCAGCATTGCAGAACCGAGGCGAGCGGTTTTTTGTATTTCTGGGCGAACGCGAGCGCGAAATCGATTCCGAAGGGATGGAATTTGATCAGGTACAGGTCGGCTATGTCGGCGTTTTTGCCCATTTCGTCGAGCAGTTCGTCGGTGACGGGAAACGTTTCGTCGCGCTTGATGACGATGGGCTCGAGGATGTTGACGAAGCCGACGCCGCCGAGCTCCTCGTTTACCTCATCGACGAAGCTCTTGTGGATCATGGCGATGCGCATGAGGTCGTACTCTTTGGTGAGCTGCTCGCCCTCGCCAAATCGGCAGGGGCCCTCGAACACGTACTCGTGGTAGATCGAAATCGTCACCGGCTGTACGTTGAGCACGATGTCCTTACCTTTTGTGAAGCTGTGTTTCATCGGCGTTGCTCCTGTTCTCGTCTGCGGGGCGCACATCCCGCGCTATCGGTGCGCTTTCAGCAGCGCCGCTCCGAGCAACGCTGCCAGTTCCCGTACGGTTTCTGCGCAAGCCGCTTCGTCGGGATCGAGGTCGATGCCGAGCCCTTTGCGCAGGGAGATGATGAGGAGAAGATGCTTGGTGGTTGCCGACGAGGAACCGGCGCAATTGACGCCGAGATCGCTCAGCTTTGCCGGATCGCCGGCCTGGTCGAGCGTTTTTCTGATGCTGTATCGGGTGAGGGCGGCTATGTCGTCATTCCAGTACGGATCGTCTTCGAGGAGGTAGCGCAGCCGTATGTAGCGTTGCAACCTGAGGTAGAAGCGTTCGGGATCCGCTTGCGTGCGGAGCTGATCGAGCTCTTCGCGTGCAAGCGCCTCGTTCCTCTTTACATGGGATTTGATGTCCACGATGCCCCCAAGCTATCGTCGATCTTTCTCGTCGCCGTCATTGTATGGAGCTTGCTAAGGGAATAGAATGGTACAAATGCCGAAAATGATGGCGTTATATGTCAAAATAACTGAGGGTTATGAGGTAACAATGTCGGTTACGATGCATATGCTGCTCGAGCATTGGGGAAATCGGGTTGTGAGCGCGCCCCGCATTGCGGATGCCCGTTTTTCCCAGGTTGCCCTTATCACGACCGATGCGGGCGGCCTTGCATCGGAGGACGGCTGGGAAAGCGCCGTAGAGGCGGAAACGATCTACTGCGGATACGAGCGCCAGGCAGCCGATTTTCTGGTGGCTCACCCCGAGGCGTTTGCGCTCGGCATCGGGGACGGATCGACGCTCGCCTCCATCTCTCCGAGTTGCGTTACCAGGTTCGTCATCGTGAAGGACGACCGGCCTTTTTCGGCTGTTTTCGAGGACGCGCGTCGCTTTCTTCTGAAATACGAGCGATGGACCGAACGCATGAGGGCTGTTTTGTTCGAACGCGGAGACTATCAGAGCATCCTCGATTGCGGTGCCGATGTCTTCGAGGACTTCATAACCATTACCGATTCGTCGTTTCGTCTGCTTGCCTACACGAAAGACGTGCCGATCGACGATCCGGTCGTGCTGCGTCTTATCGACGAGGGGTACCACGCGAAGGAGACGGTCGACAAGTTCAAAAGGTATGGAGCCGTTAAGCGCTGGCAGACGCAGGTCGGCATCGTGCGCGTCGAGCAGACGCGTATCGTCGAAAACCCTACGCTGAGCTACGTTTTCCGCATGCACGGAAGCTACTTCGTGCACGTAGTGCTGCAATGCACGAAAAATCCGATCAGCGATGCGCTCGTCGATACGTTTCAGATGCTGATCGACTATCTCGAACTGTACGTGCGCCACGATTGGACCGCTCGCCACCAGTTCGACAAAGATTACGCGGCTTTGCTCTCCGATCTGGTGATGCGGAGACCGCAGAACCGCGATCTATTGGGTAAGCGTCTCGAGCGGGCGCGGATACCCTACGAAGGCGAGTATCGGCTGTGCGTGATGGAGGTCGATCCCGAGGACGACGATGGGCAGCGCGTGCTCGGGTACTACGCCTGGAGGCTCCTTGAGATGGTTCCGCTCGGTAAGGCGAGCATATTCCAGGGACGGCTTCTGCTGCTTGTCGAGGGACGTGCAGTCCGGGGGGATGCGTACGGCGAGGCGCCCGATCCGGGAGACGGGCTCGCGTCGTTCCAGGAAGCGTACGGGGGAGTGTTCGGCGTTTCGGATCCGTTCCATTGCATCGTCGACATCTCCTTCGCGTATCGTCAGGCGCGTTTGGCTATCGAATACGGCCAGCAAGATGCCAAGACGCTGGGCGACTTTTTCTCCATCGAGCCTCCCGAGGTGCCGGTGTATCGGTTCAGGACCTATTTTTCAACCTACGTGTACGAGCACGGGAACCAAGACCCGTCGTTCATCGCGTACTGCGTGCGAAAGAGCGTCGTCGCCGACATCGTCCGTTTTGATTGCGAGCACGGCACCGACGACGCGAGGATCCTCTATACCTATCTGATGTGCGAAAGACGGGCCAACGAAGCGGCACAGCGGCTCCATATGCATCGCAACACGCTCGTCTATCGGATCGATAGACTGCAAGAACGCTTCGCCGTCGATCTTTCATCGGAAGGGGAGCGGGAGGAGATCATGCTGGCGTTTCGCTTGCTGCCGGCCGGTTTGGCGATGAAAGGCGAATAGGCGCCGAGCGGCCTTGCCCGCCTGACGCCTATTCGCCCGAACCGCAGAGCGGCGCGGCGCTTACATGAACACGATGGTGATATCCTTGCGCGCCGGTTCCTGCCCCTTATCGAGGTAGGCTTTGCCGCCGCCGATCTGGGTTCCTTGGGCGTCGTAGGTCAGGCAAACGCCCATGTACGCCTTGGTGTGCTCTTGGCCGTCTTTGGATTTGTCGGCTGCGAGCACGTACTTATTCGCCTTCTCGTCGGCGAGAAACTGCTCTTGGAGATCCTGCTTTGCCGCTTCAAGATCGATCGTTGCGTTCTCTTCGATAAACGCCTGAAACTTCTCTTCTCCCCGGATGACTACATTCACTTCCATAGTATTTCCCCTTATGTCGGTCTGAACGAGAGGATGCCCGCCGACCTTTCGGGTGATCGGCGGGCGAGGGCATTGCATATGCTAGCTTTGCAGCGGGCTGTAAAGCGCCCAGCGGGTTTTGCCGTCCATCTTTTTCGCAAGCTCCTCGATATCGTCGTAGTACATGCACCAAGCTTGGCACGCTTGGACGCACGAGGGGAGCTTGCCTTCGGCCGTGCGCGCCTCGCACAGGTTGCAGGCTTTGGTGATCGTGGGGTTGTACACCCATTCGTACGGGGTATCCGCTTTGATGTCGGTAGCGTATTCGTAGGGGCCGACTTCGGTCAGCTTGATGCCGTATTCGCCTTGCGCGAGGCCGAGCTCGTTGCGGCACGCGACTTCGCAGGAGTGGCAACCGGTGCAGTATTCGTAGTTGATGAGAATGCCTTTCATGGTTCACTCCTTAGTTCATCACGGTAACGACGGGTTCTTCGACCGGCTCGTAGGGCTTGCCCGGCTCGTATTCGGCGAAGTCGCCTTTTTCTGCAATGACTTCGTGGGGCAGCACGTCGCCCTCTTGGCACGGGTAGATTTTGCACAGCATGCTCTTGATCGCCGAGCCGATGCCGCCTTGGCCGGTGCGGAACGCTTCGGTCATGTTGTTGAGGTTCGATTCGTAGGTGCCGTAGAAGTTCGGCTCCGCGCCCTCTTGCTCGGGGAACCACCAGCCGTGTTCTGCATGGACGCGGCCGGGGCGTACCTCGATGGTCTCCTTCACCTTCTGCTTGAACCGTGCGCCTCGGCTGTTCTCGACCCAGATCCACTCGCCGTCACGCACGCCGTATTTCTCGCAGTCGACAGGGTTCACCATGATGAGCGGCCAGGGATGGAACTCGCGCATGGTGGGCAGCTGACGGTGCTCCGAGTGGAAGAACTCGAACGAGCGGCCTCCGCCGGAGAGGATGATCGGATATTCCTTATACGTTTCGGGCGTCGAGAGCGGGCTCTCGGGCGGCTCGATATGATAGGGAAGCGGGTCGACGCCCCAGTGATCGTATCCGAACGACCACAGCTCGATGCGCCCGGTGGGGGTGTTGAAGCCGGGCTGCCCATCGGGGCGCAGCATGCCTTTCTCGTACTTGCGGTACGTGGCGTCCCAATCCCAGTAGGCGGTTCCGTTGCAGCTGTTCTCGCTCGGGTTCTGGACCGTTTCCTCCCAGGTCCTGTCGTACTCGGTGCCGCCCGGAGTGAGCTGATCGGTCAGATACCAGGTGCACCACTCCTTGTCGTCTTTCCACGGCCAGTGCTCGGGTTTGATGCGCTTTCCGAGCTCGAGACATATCTGCTCGTCAGACTTCGCCTCGTAGTAATCGGTCACCTTGACCATCGTGCGAACCGGCGTCCACCACGTACGGCAGGAATTGCGCTCGCAGCTCATGGCGACGGGCAGGACGATGTCGGCAAGCGCTTGGGCGGTCGGGGTCATGAACGGGTCGGCAACCACGATGAAGGGGACTTTCATGAGGGCTGCGCGCGTGCGTGCCGGATCCATCGAAGCGCAGGCAAGCGCGTTGGAGCTTTGAATCCAGAACATCTCGATGGGATAGGGTTCGCCCGTCTCGACGGCCGCGAGGATCGCATCCGAATCGGCGCAGGAGACGATGTTCGATTCGTTGATGCCCGACTTATCGGGAATGAGCTTCTTCGCATACACCTCGGGATCGATGTACTCGTCACCCAGCCCGTAGCGCTTCTCGATGAGGTACGCGCACCGGTACAGCGCATTGCCGCCCGGATTATCGATGTTGCCGGTGATGGCCATGATATCGGCGACCGCCTCGGTTACGCCGAGCGCTGCGATCTGCTGCTCGAAAGCGAGGCCCCACTGGCATGCGCAGCTCGACGAGGTTGCGATGAGCCGTGCGGCACCGCGTATGGCTTCGGGATCGACGTCGCAGATGGGGCTCGCCCATTCGGGCGTCTTGTCGGCAACGCGCTCGGCGAGCAGCTCGAAGCCGTACGTCCAGCAATCGACGAAGTCGTGATCGTAGAGGTCCTCGGTGACGATGACGTTGAGCATGGCCATGGCCACGACGGCGTCGGTCCCGGGCCTGACGGGAAGCCAGTAGGCTGCGCGAGCGCCCCACCAGGTCAGGCGGGGATCAACGGAGATGATCTTCGATCCCATCTGCACGCACTGCACGAGCCAGTGGCCAAGAAATCCGTCGGCGTTCGACTTGATCGGCTCGTTGCCCCATACGAGGATGACGCCCGGCGCCTGCCAGTCCTCGTTCGCGTAGCGGTTGTAATGCGCCTGGGAAGCGTCGACGATGATCATATCGCCGTACTTCGCCGAGGTTCCGATCATACGCGGGAGGTAGCAGGCGAATCCCGTGAATCCGAACGTCGAGACGTTGGGCGTCTCCATGCATGCGGAAGCGAAATAGGGGACTTGCCAGCCGATGTTGCGGCCCGTTCCGTGTACGACGACGATGGACTGGGATCCGTGCTCTTCCTTGATCTTGAGCACTTTCTCGGTGATTTCGTCGTACGCCTCATCCCAGCTGATGCGCTCCCATTTGCCTTCGCCCCGTTCGCCTGCGCGACGCATCGGGTACTTCAGCCGATCGGGATGGTTGACCGCCTCGGGCATATCGAGACAGCGCATGCAGAGCTTTCCGTTGGCGACGGCGTTGAGGGGGTCGCCTTCGACTTTCTCCAGCTTGTTGTCTTTGGTGTACAGCAAAACGCCGCAACCCATATGGCAGCCGGGGGGTGACCAATGCGTCGTGCGCGTTACGGTGAAATCCCCCTCTTGCCACTGCCATTCGCCTTCATGGTAAGCTTTGCGGTCGAGCTTATCCATATACTCCTTGTAGTCGGCCATAGTGCTCCTTCCTGTCGTCTGGCACCATCGGACGATGCCGTGCGTCGCGATGCGTGACGGTTTGATTCTAGGAAGCAAGGGGTTTTGCCCGCATGCCGAACGAAGCCCTATTTCGCCTCCGAGGGCTCGAAAAGCATTAGCAATGACGGCCTATTTCTCGGGAGAAGCACCTGCTGGGCGTATGCGCGCGGGAGCGTCGCGCAAAGGAGGCATCAAAAAAAAGAGACCCGTGGGGGTCTCTTTTCAGACGCGTCGTGCGCGATACGCTATTTCGGGGCTCCGGGAGCTTTGGGAGCGCCGGGTGCACCGGGTGCGCCGGGGGCACCCGGCGCTTTGGGGGCTCCAGGAGCTCCGGGTGCACCCGGAGCTGAGGCAACGGCGGGAAGTTTTTCTCCGCAGGAGGGGCATGATTCGGCATCGGCGGGGCAAGTGGCACCGCACTTCGGACAGTTTCGATCGAGCGAAACCGCAGCAGGTCTAAAACACATACGTGCATCCTTTCTCAATAACGTTCCGTCTCCGGGCGGGCCCGGGTCGTCCACATTATGGACATTGGCGTAACGGGGAAGCATGCACAGAGATGCCCTATATTTGCCGACGGTCTAATACCTGAGGTATTATGGTTCGCTCCTTCGGACCGTTGATTAGGATGTTTTGCCCCTTTGCTTCTCTGATCGGATATCTAAACTTAACCATAGCGAAACGATCGCGCTTGGGGCACCCGGGTACTGCCGAGGTACGGAGGTAGAAACAGCAATACATTACTTTTAGATGAGAGTGTGGGACGCGACGGGAGTTTTTCTTCGCCTTCGGGAAAGGCCGACCAGGGCGATGATCGTATGGGGGTGATACCGTTGGCTGAAAACGGAGTGAAGACGATGGGCGAGGAACGGAGCATGCCGGAGTTTCGTGTCGACCAAGCGCCGTCGAATGACGCGGGCGGCGGATGGATTCTCGTCAATGCGCGCATTCTGGTCGGGCTTATAGGCGCGATAGCGTGCTTTTCGTGGCTGTTCGTCATGCTGGGAACGTCGATATTCATACCTTTCGCGGATCTCGAAGGCGTTGCGACGGGTGCTGCCCACCTTTCGTTCTTGGCCGGATGCTGTACGGCGCTTTTGGCTTGCTGGAAATTTTCGGACTGGTTCTCGGCGCACCGGGTCGCGCAGGTGTGCTGCGCCGCCGTCTTCACCTTCGTCGGCTGCGCGGGTCTCTCGTTTTACGAGCTTGCCGCGTCGTGGTACGGGGCTTTCGGCTTTGCGCTCGGATGCGGTTTCTCGTTGGTGTACACCCTGTACGGCGAGTACATCTGCCTGTTTTTCAAGACCGACGTCAAGCCTTACATCGTCGGCATTTTCGCTGCAAGCGTTCTCATGTGCACGGGCATTCTGTTCGCCGGCCCCGATACGAGCTTCGTATTCGCGATCATCTTCCCAGCGATCGCGATCGTTGCCTACATCGTCGCCATGGCTCTGTTGCGCATCGATAAGGCGGAGGCGGTTAAGGCGAAGGTTTCCGACAAGCGCAGCCAGGTGGTGTGGCGTTCGTATCTTGCGACGGCGACGTCGGGCATGGCCCTCGGGTTCGCGCTCGGGTGCATCCTGTCGACGCAGTCGGCACAGTCGGGCGTATTCGTTTTGATCGAAGTGGCGCTGTTGGTGACGTGCATCGGGTTGCTCATCGATTCGCTGCACAAGAACGTAGCGAACGAAACCGCAACCATGCGGCTGTTCTTGCCTTTTTCCGCAGTGGTCGTGTTTCCCCTCCTGTTCGTGCAGGAAGAGATCCGCTTTGTTTTCGCCGTGCTGCTTTTGTGCGGCGCCATCTTCCCGACCACCTGCTCTCTTTCGGCCATCTGCCGCCATGTGGTGCTGTGCGATCTCTCGGCCATTCGGGCGTTCTCGTTCGGTCGCCTTATCAGCTTCGGCGGAGTTGCCCTCGGCATGGTAATTTCGTTTGCCGGGTTCTCGGAATCGGCGGTCGAGCAGTTCGGTTCTACGGCAACGACGCTCTCGGTCATTCTGTTCATGGCGCTCGTCATCTTCTCGGCATCGTTCGTCATGACCGAGGACAATTATCCCGACAAAAGCAGATTCAAGCAGGCGGAGGCGAAAGCCAACGCGGGCGAAGAGGAGCCGGTGCTCGTCGCAGGCCCCGGCACCCCTATCCGGCGCATCGCGAGCGAACAGGGCGAGCAGAGCGAAGCCGAAGGCGGTGACGAGACGAGGTTGACGCGCCCGGGGATATTCTATCTTAAATGCGAAGCCGTGGCCGAGCGCTACGACCTGTCGAACAGGCAGAAAGAGGTATTGGTCATGCTGGCAAAAGGCCGCAATGCCGAGTACATAACCGAGAAGCTCGTCATCTCGTCGCATACCGCCAAGGCGCATATCTACAACATCTACCAGAAAACCGGCGTTCATTCCCGGCAGGAGCTGATGAACCTTGTCGAGGAAACGGAAGTGGACGTTTCGAACTCCGAATGAAGCGCGCTCGGCTTCCTGCGGGGCGTGCGATTCATCTAACCCTTGGGGGCTTAGCTCGGGATAATTAATCTTTCTCGCCCCATGAAAGCCCATCTCCCATCTTCTATCGTTGCGGAAAAGGCGTTGTTCGCATCCGATTCGCTCGAGCGGACTGCGACTGCGTTCGAAGACGAAAAGGGAAGAGGTGCTTATGCTATTTGATTATCAAGCCTTCTTAGACGGGGTGGACCGCAAGGCTTACCATGAGGGCGAATGGCAGTGGGAGGAAGACGGCTACACCGTTACGCGTACCTATACGTATTCCGCTCCGGGGTGCCACGATTCGTGCGGCGTGCTCATGTACACGAAGGACGGCAAGCTCGAGAAGGTCGAGGGGGATCCGCTCGATCCCTGCGCAAACGGCAGGCTGTGCATGCGCTGCCTGAACCTCGTTGAGGGGGTAAACTACGCCGATAGGCCGAAGTACCCGCTCAGGCGAGCAGGCAAGCGCGGCGAGAACAAATGGGAGCGCATCACGTGGGAAGAGGCTCTCGATGAGATCGCCGACTGGATTCGCGTCAACATCGACGAGGCGGGCTTCGGACGCGAGTCGATTTTCGTGAACCACGGAACCGGCCGCAACATCTCGTCGTGGGTTCCGTTCCTCGGAGGCGCATGCCTCGGTACCCCCAACATCGGAGCCATCGGCTTCTCGGGCTACTCCTGCTATCTGCCCCGCACGTGCGGAACGGCAGCGGGTATCGGAGATTTCCCGATCGTGGATGCATCCGAGGGCCACGAAGACCGCTACGCGAACCCCGAGTGGGAGCGCCCCGACGTCGTCGTGATTTGGGGTTGCGAGCCGTTGCGCTCGAACGCGGATGGATATCTGGGCCACTGGCTCAACGTGTGCATGCAGATGGGCACCGAATTCATCTCGATCGACCCGCAGCTTACCTGGTGGGGTGCTCGCGCCGAATACTGGCTTCCCATCAGGCCTGCCACCGACCTTGCACTAGCGCTTGCGTGGCTGAACGTCATCACGCAGGAGGACCTTGTCGACCATGAGTTCATCGAATACTGGTGCGCCTATTACGACGAGCTCAAGGAACACGTAGCCCAGTACACGCCCGAATGGGCCGCCGAGATATGCGAGGTTCCCGCCGAGGACATCGCTGCGGCCGCCCGCTTCTATGCCAACGCCGAGCGCGGTGCCATCCAGTGGGGTCTTGCGTTCGATACGCAGGTCGACTCCATCCAGCTTTGCCAGACGGTTTCCAACCTCATGAGCGTATGCGGTAACATCGACAAGCCGGGAACCAACATCCTCGTGCGCAACGGGTTCGAGATCAACCCCGGGTATGCGACGGCGCAGCTGTACTGCGATCCCGACACGTTCGCGAAGAAGCTCACGGTCGATCTCGTGCATCCCGGATGCGTCCAGTTCATCGGCATGGCCGACTGCGACGCGGTCAACCGCGCCTTCGAGACCGGCGAGCCGTATCCTATCAAGATGTTCTGGTCGCAGGGGTCCAACGGCATCTCGTGCTCCGCGACGGCGGCCCCCCGCGTTCATAAGATGCTCGAAAACGTCGAGTTCTGCGTCGTGGCCGATCCGTATATGACGCCGACCGCCGTAGCGTACGCCGACATCTTCCTTCCCCTGAAAACCACTGCCGAGCGCGATTCGATGCGCGTGTGGTGGACTCCCTTGCGTGCGATGAAGGCCGTGAGCGAGTGGTACGAAGCGAAGTCGGACGAGGAGCTTATCGTGGCGCTCGGCAACAAGCTCAACCCCGAGCTCTTCCAGAAGCGCTGGCCGACGCTCGATGCGTTGCTCCAGGACTACCTCGACGTGGGTTTCAACATCTACGATCCCGACACCGGAAAGAGCTACAAGAGCGCAGGACGTTCGAAGGCGGGCATGATCGAAGTCGACGACGTTCATACCGACTACTGGAAGAAGCATCACGACGACGGAAACTGCTCGTTCGATGCTCTCGTGCAGAAGGGCGGCTACGAGTACGACGACTTCTGCGCGACCTACCGTAAGTACGAAAAGGGCCTGCTGCGCCCCGACGGGCAGCCCGGGTTCGCCACTCCCTCGGGCCGCATCGAACTCGTACCGTATGCGACGTTCGGCGCTTGGGGCATTCCGCCGCTTGCCGAGCATGTGGAATCGCTTTCGGCCAAAAGGTGGCTTACCGATCCGGAATTCAAGAAAGAGTATCCTTTCATCTGCATCAACGGATCCCGTTCGTACGAGTTCTTCCATTCCGAGAACCGCCAGCAGGCTACGATGCGCGAATTCCATCCCATGCCGCTCGTGAAGGTGTCGACGAAGACGGCCGAAGAGTACGGTCTTTCCGAGGGCGAGTGGATTTGGATCGAGAACACCGAGGGCAGGTGCCGTCAGAAGGTCACCATCGATCCGACGCTCAATCCCCAGTACATCCACGCGGAGCACGGATGGTGGTTCCCCGAGGAGGAGCCGGCGTTCCCCCATCTGTTCGGTACGTTCGAGTGCAACATCAACAACCTCACCGCTTCCTTCGAAACGGGGCAGGGCGGCATCGGCAATCCCCTCAAGAGCATCGTATGCAAGATCTACAAGTGCACCGAGGATGTGGCCGAGCCCACGCCGGGCGAGGTTGTCACGCAATTGGGCGGTTTCCGCAGCGATTACGTAGCCGGGCAGCCCTTTGCATGGACAACCGACAATACGACACGCGAGGGAGGTCGATTCTAAATGAAGGGGATACTCATCAACTACGAGTTCTGCACGGGCTGCCATTCCTGCGAGGTGGCGTGCAAGAAGCATCTTGATTTACCCGCTGGCGAGTTCGGCATCAAGCTCACCGAGACGGGACCGTTCGAGTACGAAGGCAAGACGGGCAAGGACCGCTGGGAGTGGACGTGGCTCCCGGTTATCACGAAAGCGTGCGACATGTGCGCGGATCGCACCGAGAAGGGAAAGCTTCCCATGTGCGTGCAGCACTGCCAGGCGTGGTGCATGTACTACGGCGAAGTGGACGAGCTTGCCAAGAAGATCGACGGGACGTCCCGTTGCGCGCTGTTTACGCGCTAGGCTCCTGATTCTGTGGTTCGAAGCGCGGCGGCCTCGGCTGCCGCGCTTTGTTTTGCTGCGGCAAAATGCCGTAAAACACCAGTTCAGAAGATCACATAATACTTCATTGCTTAGCTTCTGAACCTTATTTTCGGGCGTTTTCATCCAGATAGGAAACCACGCCCCATGCAAAACCCGTCGAATCGGAACAGAATCAGCCCAATTCGATCCCGGGTCGTACGGAACGGTTCCGGTGGCGCGTGCGGAGCGAGTGCGGGAGGTGAGGCGAAGCGGAATCCGGACGGTCAAATCGATCGAGATTCAATCCTGGAGGAATCCTGGGGAAAGGTGAAACAATGACTGAAGAAAAAAAGGGGATGCATCGGGCTTGGCTCGTCTTCATCGGCGTCTGCATGATGATGGCCGGCGGCATGGGCTTGGTGCTCAACGTCATGGGCAACTACTTCGCACCGATGGCGATGGCGTTTGGCTTGGTGAACCCTGAGACGGGCGGACCTGATGTTACACAGGTGACGCTGCTTATGACTGTGTATTCGTACGTCATGCTTGTTTGGCTGCCGTTCTGCGGCCGCTTGTTCGACAAGGTTGACGCACGCATTCTGTTCGGCGCGAGCGGCATCCTCATCGTTGTCGGCCTTCTTTTGATGACGGTGTGGACCGAAGTGTGGCAGATTTACATCTCCGGTGCGCTGTTCGGTTTGGCTGGTCCTGTGATTTTCCTGGTGGGTCCATCGGTTCTCATCAACAACTGGTTCGCTCCGAAGCAGGCTGGCAAGTTCCTCGGCATAGCTTCCGCTTTCACCGGGGTTGGCACCTTCGTGTGGTCGCCTACGTTTGCGGGCATCATTCAGTCGAGCGGGTATAAGACGGGCTTTATGGTTGAAGCGGTCGTGGCTGCCGTCCTGATCCTCATCCCTGCGTTCTTCTTCTTCCGCACGCGTCCCGAAGATGTGGGACTCAAGCCGTACGGCATCGAGAAGGAAGAAACCGTCGGCGGTGAAGAGGCGAAGAAGAGCGGCGTTAGCGGTAAGTTCGCGCTCGGTACGATCGCATTCTGGGCCATCCTCGTCGGCGCGGGTCTGATTTCGCTCGGCGGCGGATACAAGTCGATGATGCCCACGGCTGTGCAGTCGGTCGGTGGTTCCGAGCTTGCCATCCTCGGCGCAACGATGATTTCTGCGGCCGCCGTCGGCAACATCCTGGGCAAGATCACGCTGGGCACTCTGGCCGACAAGATCGGCATCAAAAACGCCATGGTCGGCTTCTCCGTCGTCAGCATGATCGGCTTCTTGCTGATGGTGCTGTTCATGGGCGACAACCAGGTACCCATGCTCATTGCCGGCTTCTGCATCGGTACGGGCGACGCGATGATGTCGGTCGGTCTGCCGCTCGTGACCCGTGCGTGCTACGGCGATCGTCGCTACGGCGAGATCTACTCGTACATGAACATGCCGATCGCCATCCTCGGCGGCATCGGCGCCACGTTCGTTGCCATGGTTGCCGGCATGACGGGCGGCTTCCAGACCGCGTACGGTTGCGGCATCGTGTTCTTCGTCATCATTGCCGCCTGCATGGTTATCGCGTGCACCACGGCGAAGAAGTTCCGCGATAAGTGGACGGTCGAAGGCGAACCCGATAAAACCCGCGCGTAATTGCGGTAAACAGGTAACATTACACCTACTATGCGACGAGTGCCGGTCGCACGGATGGAATCTGAGCGCCCGCGCCGCTGCGATCGGCGGTGCGGGCGCAGCTCAAAGAATTGGTGCCTGCATGCGGTCGGATATGTGCGTGCAGGCTGAATCTAAAAGCCCCGCGATCTATGTAGGACGCGTTTTACGCGTCGCCCGATAGATAGGTGATTTCCATGGAAAAAAAGGCTCCGCGTTTGCATTACGCATGGGTGATCATGATCGGCTGCTGCTTCATGCAGGCTGGCGGTCTTGGTGCTGTGCTCGATGCTGCGGGCGTGTTCTTCGTTCCCGTCTGCGAGGATCTCGGTCTTCTGCGGTCGGAGATATCGATGTACCTTACGTTTTATTTCATAGCCACTGTGTTTGCCATGCCCATCGTCGGCAAGTGGATTACGAAATACAACATCAACGTTTTGCTGAGCGTTTCGTTCGCCCTCGTCGTGGTCGCCGTGGCCCTCATGGGAACGTATACCGCCGCATGGCAATGGTGGATATCTGGAATCGTGTTCGGTTTGGCGGGCAGCTTCATCTTCGTTGTGCCTGCTCCGATCCTTATCGGAAATTGGTTTAAGAAGCGCCGCGGCATAGCTCTCGGCATCGCTATGTCGTTTTCGGGCATCGGAGGCGCGGCGCTCTCTCCGCTCTTCACGATCTTCATCCAAGATTTCGGATGGCGCAATGCATATTTCATTGCGGCAATCATCATGGCGGTGCTCGTGCTTCCCTGGACGGCGTTCGTGTTCAAGCTGCGTCCCGAGGACATGGGCCTGCGCCCCTACGGGTGGACCGAGGAGGATGAGCGCGCCGAGCTCAGCCGGGAGAAGAAGCACCTGGCGCTTCCCGGTGTTCCGCTCAAGAAGGCGCTCAAGACCGTGCCGTTCGTCTGCATGTTCTTGTTCGCGGGCCTCATCGCGTACTTTGCCGGATTCAATTCTCATTTACCGGGATTCGCCCAATCGGTGGGGCATTCGGCGCTTGTCGGGTCGTCTCTCTTGACGGCGGTGATGATCGGAAACGTGGTCGAGAAACTCTTCGTCGGGTGGCTCAACGACAAGGTGGGAGTCCAGCTTACCGTCAACATTCAGTTGGCAATGGTGGCACTCGGGTTCATCGGTTTCATTTTCTCGGGCGGCAACCTCGTTATGCTGTATATCTCCGCTTTCTTGTTCGGAGCGCAGAATTCGCTTGTGTCGGTTTCGACGCCGCTTTTGATCAGACAGATTTTCGGGGAGCGAGATTTTCCGGCCATCTTCACCTACGCCCGTATAGGCACGGGTGTCATAGGGTGCTTCGGCCCGGTGACGGTGGGGGCCATCTTCGACGCGACGGGCAGCTTCATCCCTGCGTTCGTCCTCGGTATCGGCATCACGGCGCTCGGATTCATCACGACGCGGCTCGCCTACGTGTACCGCAGGCGGTTGCATTGGGTTGACGCCGACGGCTCGGTTCTGCCCGAGGCCCCGTCGACGAAGTGCTGACTGTCGGCATGGCGCGGGATGCGGGGCGCTTTTTCGTTGCGCGCGAAAGGCGAGCGCGCAGCGGCAAGAACTTCCGCGAGGGCTTCGAGGCCGGGTGCTTCCGGATTTCCCGCATACGCGTTGTTTTTACAAAAGACCTGAACAAAAGCTATTTCATAGAAAAATAAACACTCAATGCTTAGGCAAAAAACGCCTGCTGGAACAATAAGCATATTCGGTTCATGACAGGCGACCGGCACCGCCGTATAGTGCCCGCAAGCACAGCGTTTCGGTGTGCGCAAGCAGCGAGAGAGGAAGGAACGGTATGGAGTTTAAAAATGACCTGGGAAAGCCGTGGACGTACGAAGACGGCGATTTCACCGTCGTGCGCACCTCCATGTGGTCGCCTCCGGGATGTCATCCCGTAGGATGCGGCCTCAAGCTTTATGTGGATAAAGATGGTCGGCTCGACCACGTCGAGGGCGACGAGAACAATCCGATCACCAAGGGGCGGCTGTGCGCTCGGTGCTTGGCGTTGAAAGACTACGTGTACAACCCGAGCCGCGTCATCTATCCGATGAAGCGCGATCCGGAGTTCCGCGGCCAGCACGATAAGTGGGAGCGCATCACGTGGGAGGAAGCCTTCGCCATCGTCAAGGAGAAGCGCGACTACTTCCGCGATACCTACGGCGCGGAATCGATGGCCGTGTTCTCCGGCACGGGGCGTTCGGGCGGCATCCTCGTGTCCGATATGGCACAGGCGGTGCTCGGCACGCCCAACGCCTGCTACACCCAGTCTGGCTACGCCTGCTATCAGCCCCGTTCGATGTCCTGTTCGCATGTGCTCGGCGCCTACTATCCCGAGATGGACTACGCGGGCGGCCTCGAGGGCACCTACGACAACCCCGTTTATCAGGTTCCCGAGGTCATGGTCATGTGGGGCAAGATGCCGCTCGCATCCAACGGCGACGGCCTGTGGGGTCATGCCGTCATCGACCTCATGAAGCGCGGGGCGAAGCTCATCAGCGTCGACCCCCGCGTCAACTGGCTGGCCACGCGCGCCGAAGTACACTTGCGCGTGCGTCCCGGCACCGATACCGCCATGGCTATGGCATGGCTGTGGGTCATCATCAACGAGGATCTCTACGACCACGAGTTCGTCGAATGCTGGACGTACGGGTTCGCGGAGTTCGCCGACCGCATCAACGATCCCGAAATGGGCATGACGCCCGAGAAGGCCGCTGAGATCTGCGAGGTTCCCGTCGAAGACATCTACAAGGCGGCCCGCATGTACGCTGCCGCAAAGCCCGCCTCCATCGCATGGGGCCTCGCCTTCGACCAGAACCAGAACGGCAACCAGGCTGCGCACT
Source organism: Raoultibacter timonensis (assembly GCF_022845715.1). Lineage (NCBI taxonomy): Bacteria > Bacillati > Actinomycetota > Coriobacteriia > Eggerthellales > Eggerthellaceae > Raoultibacter > Raoultibacter timonensis. The sequence goes on along the minus strand of NZ_AP025564.1, from coordinate 2,691,501 downwards.
GCGTACTCGCCCTCATGGCCATCACGGGCAACATCGATGTTCCCGGCGGCCAGATCGTCGCCGAGATCGACCCCGCACCCGGCGTCAAAGACGAGCTCGCCGTCGACGGGGAGAAGGCCGAATTCAACCTCGACAAGGCCGATGCGGGCGCCGACGACAACTCCGCCGAAGATGCGGCGCGCCCCACTCGCCGTATCGGCTGGGACAGCCTGCCCGAAGAGCTGCGCGACAAGACCATCGGCTACAAGGAGTATCCGCTCTACGTCGACAACATCCGCAACGCTCAGGCGGACATCATGTTCGATGCCATGACCAAGGGCGAGCCCTACCGGATTCGCATGGGCTGGATCCAGTCCACCACGCTGCTCGCGCCGACCTGCTGCGCGCAGCCTCACGGCTGGTACGAGGGCCTCAAGAACCTCGAGTTCTGCATGGCGACAGACCTGTTCATAACGCCTGCCATCGAGGCGGCGTGCGACCTGTTCCTGCCCTTGGCTTCCTGTGCCGAGAAGGACGACGTGGTCATGACCCATTACGGCGGATCTCCGGTCTTCTACGGAGCCGTCAACAAGGCGGTCGACGTAGGCGAGGTTAAGGCCGATATGGATCTCATCATCGAGCTCGGCGAGTACCTGGATCAGGATTGCCTGAAAGATGAGAACGGCGAGCGCATGTTCAAGGACCTCGAGGATTTCCTCACGCAGCGCCGCACTTCCGGCCCCATTCGCATGGACTTCGACAGCCTGCGCAAGAGGGTCGGCTATCAGCGCGGTGTGAACTACCGCAAGTACGAAACCGGCAAGCTGCGCCCCGACCGTCATCCCGGCTTCCTCACCCCGACGGGTCGCGTGGAGCTGTGGTCGACGGCGTATGCGCAGTACGGCGAAGACCCGCTGCCCTATTATCAGGAGCCGGCGTTCAGCCCGCATAAGGATCCCGAGTTGGCGGAGAAGTACCCCTTCATCCTCACCACGGGCGCGCGCAACTACGCGTCGTTCCATGCCGAGCATCGCCAGATTCCCGTGCTGCGTGAGCTGCATCCCAACCCGATCATCGAGATACACCCCGAAGACGCTGCCGAGATCGGCGTCGCGGAGGGCCAATGGGTGGAGATCAAAAACGACTTCGGCCGCGCGAAGTTCAAGGCCGTCGTTTCTCCCGTCGTGAAGAAGGGCACCGTCCAGACCGATCACGGTTGGTGGTTCCCCGAGATGCCCGCCGATGACGAGGCGCGCGACGAGATCGTTCCCGTTGGCGAGATCCTGGAAGACGGCCCCTTGGAGTTCGACGTCAACGGAACCCATATCCGCAACGGCTACGTCAAGACCGACCATGCCGATGAAAAGGGCCTGTACGGCTTGTGGCAATCGAACGTGAACGACCTCGTATCCAACCACTACAACTCGAAGCTCGGCTACGGCGGACCCTACAAGTGCAACTGCTGCAGCATTGCCCCGTTGAAGGAAAGCTACGACACTGACATGGACCTTGTCGTTGAAAAATTTGGGAAGTTGGTGTAACCATGGCTGATTATGGACTTCTGATCGACTACGAGTACTGCACCGGCTGCGAGAGCTGCGTGGTGGCCTGCAAAGAGGAGCACAAGCTTCCCGTCGGCAAATGGGGCATCCGCGTGCTCGACGACGGCCCTTGGCAGAAGGACGATTCCGGCGAAGGCGGCAACTGCTTCAACTGGAACAAGATTCCCGTCCCCACCGATCTGTGCGATCTGTGCGCCGATCGCGTGGCTGCCGGCAAGGATCCGTCGTGCGTGCACCATTGCCAGGCGTTCTGCATGGAGTTCGGCACCATCGAGGAGCTGGCGGCAAAGCTCGCCAAGAAGCCGAAGCAGGTGCTTTGGGCGCCCTGCGAGTAGGGTAGCGCCGTGTACGAGGCCCTCGGCGCTCGTGTGCTGAGGGCTGCATCGGATCATGCGATTCGTTGTGCGGGCACCGCGCGCAGCAAGCGTGCGGCGTCCGCCAGGCAATGAAGGATAATCATGCGCGCGGGAGGCGGTCTTGCGCGCATGCAACGAGTTCGGAAAGGCTGCATGCATGTGCTACTGCTGTAATCTGTGCAACAGGTGCGGACGGGCCGACGAGATGAAGGACAAGCTGGGCAAGCGGGAATGCCCGGCGTGCGGTCGTCTCGAACCCGACAACGACGTACGCATCTGCCCCGAATGCGGGGCAGCCCTGCCGCCGCCCTTTCCGCCGCTGCCGAGCAATCCGTCTCGTGGACGTTAGGGCAGCGTAGCGGCCGTATTCTGGCCGCGATGCCGATATGATGGGCAAAGGGGGTTCGCGAACGCGCAGAACCCCCTTTTTTGCGTTGCCGCGCTTTCGGGCGGCCGCCCGCGGTCGCCCTGCATGCGGACGGACTGCCGCTGGGCGACAGGGCTCGAAACGCCGAGCGCGCAGGTACCCGTTGCGGCGACCGGCGGGCCGGCGGAAGGGGTCCGATGACCGTCGACATTTCACAAATGCACGCTTTTGACAAGTAAACCACTGTGTTTCAGGCCATTTTACTTGTCAAAAGCGTGCATATAGGGCCAACTCGCATTCCGTGCGAGTGCTCTTCCTGTCCGAGTGAGGCCGGAGGCGCCTTGGCGGCCGGGTTTGCCTTCGGGGATCGCGCAAGAGCGCGCGCTTCCGGAAGGATGCTCTTGCGGTGCGCCCGCCGAACCCGCTTTTCGGTGCATCCTCCAAACCCGCTTTCCGGTGCGCCCGCCGAGCACATGCACCCGCTCTTCTGTGCGCTTCGCCCTGTGCTCGTTCTCGCGTTACAATAATCCGATGCGCCCAATGCGAGGTGCGGAAAAGAGACGGGAGTAAACATGGCTACGGAAAACAAACTCGGAGGCAAGATCACCACGTTGCGCGAGTCGCTGCATCTCACGCAGGACGAGCTGGCGCTACGGTGCAACTGTACGCCTGAGGTTATCCGTGACCTAGAGGACGGCAAGATGGCGCCCTCGCTCGCTCCGCTCATCAAGATCACCCGGGCGCTCGGCGTGCGGCTCGGCACCCTCATGGACGACGACGAAGCGCTCGGCCCTGTGTACGTGAAGGCCGATGAAATCGAGGAGGCCACGCGGGCGACGAGTCTCGAGACGATCTCCGATGCGGGAGATCTGCGCTTCTTCAGCCTGGCTGAGGGGCGTCCCTCACGTCATATGGATCCGTTCATCATCACGATCAAGCCGTCGGGGGAGACCGACCACGTGCTGTCGCAGCACGAGGGCGAGGAGTTTCTCTACGGCATGGAGGGATGCGTGGAGATCGAATACGGCAAAGAGATATTCGTGCTCCATCCGGGCGAGAGCATCTACTACGATTCCATCGTGCCGCACCAGGTGCGCGCGCACGACGGGCAGAGCGCGAAGTTCCTCGCCGTCGTGTACACGCCGATCTAAGGGGAGATCATGGAAACCGACAACGAATACAAAGGCGAGCCCGGCTCGCCCGACTACAAGCTCCATTCGGAATTGACGATCGGGCGCTATTTCCGCAACCAGGTTGCGATCGATCCCGATCACGAGTTCGTCGTGTATCCCGACCGCGACCTTCGCTGGACGTACAAGGATTTCGACGAGCGCACCGACAACCTTGCGCGCGGCCTTCTGGCCATCGGCATGAAGCCGGGCGATCATCTGGGCGTGTGGGCTCGCAACATCCCGGATTGGCTCACGTTCATGTACGCCACCGCCAAGGTGGGCATCGTCATGGTCACGGTGAACCCGGTGTACAAGAGCCATGAGCTCGATTACGTGCTTAAAGCTTCCGATATGAAGGCGCTCTGCGTGATCGACGCGTACCGCGATGTGGACTACCTCTCGATCATCCGCGAACTCGTACCCGAATCGCTCACGCAGCAGCGCGGCCACCTCGAATCGGAGAACTATCCGATGCTCGAGAACCTCATCTACATGGGACCCGAGAAGCATCGCGGGTTCTACAGCGTGCCCGAGCTGATACTGCTGGGCGAATACCTGCCCGACGATGCGCTGCCCGATGCCGAGGCCCAGTTCGACAACAACGACGTGGTCATGATGCAGTACACGAGCGGCACGACGGGCTTTCCGAAGGGCGTCATGCTCACGCACCGCAACATCTTGAACAACGGGTTCTACATCGGCGAGGGGCAAAAGCTCACGCCCGACGATCGCGTGGTTTTGCCGGTGCCGTTCTTCCACTGCTTCGGCTGCGTGCTCGGTGTGATGGCGAACCTGACGCACCGCTCGACCATGATCATCGTGGAGGACTTCAACGCGAGCCTCGTCTTGCAGGCGATCCACAAGGAGCGGGCGACAGCGGTGTACGGCGTTCCCACCATGTTCATAGCCGAGCTCAACCATCCCGATTTCGACCAGTACGATCTGACGAGCTTGCGGACGGGCATCATGGCCGGAAGCCCGTGCCCGCCCGAAACGATGCGCGAGGTCATGGACAAGATGCACATGACCGAGATCACCATCTGCTACGGCCTCACCGAAACGAGCCCGGTGTTTACGCAGACGACGGTCGACGACGATATCGAGCACAAGTGCGAGACGGTCGGCCGCAAGCACGAGCCAGTGCTCGTGAAGATCGTCGATCCCGATACGGGGCGCGTGTGCGGCGTCGGCGAGCCGGGCGAACTGTGCTGCAAGGGCTACAACGTGATGAAGGGCTACTACAAGATGCCCGAGGAAACCGCCAAGGTGATCGATGAAGAGGGGTATCTGCATTCGGGCGACCTCGGCACCGTCGACGAGGACGGGTACTACCGCGTGACCGGCCGCGTGAAGGACATGATCATCCGCGGCGGCGAGAACGTCTACCCGCTCGAAATCGAGAACTTCCTGCTCACCATGCCCGGCGTGCTCGACGCCCAGGTTGTGGGCATTCCCGATGAGCGACTCGGCGAGATCGTCGGGGCGTTCATCCGCACCCGTCCGGGATACGAGGACATGACCGAGGAGGACGTACGTGCTTTCGCGATTCCGCGCATTGCGCGCTACAAGGTTCCCAAGCGCGTGTTCTTCATCGACGAGTTTCCCATGACGCCTTCGATGAAAGTGCAGAAGTTCAAGCTGCGCGAGATGGCCGAGGAGTTTGTGAAAGCGGGCAAGTGAGACGGAAGAAACCAGGCATGTCAGCGGGGCGTCGATGCGGCGTCCCGCTTTGCGTTGGGGATCCGCTCCTATTCACCGTCGGCGGGGTGGGCTTCGGATTGCTCGAGCATGGCTTTAAGCTCGTCGGAGGTATGAACGCCGAGTTTTTTGAAGATCGAGTACTTGTGCGCCTTTGCGGTCGACGGCGATATGCCGAGCGCATTGGCGATGTAGGTGGGGTTGCGTTCGTTCGCCAGGTAGCGCAGGATATGGCTTTCGCGCTCGGTCAGACCGTATTTCTTTTCCAGGGTAAGGATAGCCTTCTTGCGCCTGCCGGGAGCGCTGCCACCGATGATGTCGTACAGGGGCGTGCCGGAGCGGGAATACTCGATATCGTCAAGTGCATCGATGAGTTCGACGAGGTAATGCCCCATCTGCTGCTTGCTCTCGGTTTGAGCGAGGTAGCCCGGGATAGCGTTGTAGAGGATTGCTGCGGCTTCGAGCACTTTCGATTCGCTTTCTTTCATGGTGGCGATGCTTTCTGTAAGAGATAATACTGATAAGTATTATAAATGGTAAATTAAAACTATGATTCACGAAAGCATTCTTTTTCTTGAAAAATGTTCTCCTCGGTAAATACCGAAGCCAATATACAGTTAAACAGGGATTATTAGGACAGAAAGACCCCTCATGATGCAAGGGATCTTTCTGTAGCGACTTCGATAATCTGATCTATGGAGTATTAGACCATGGAAAACCGAGTTTTAGGGGATGAAGCAGGTAACCTTGCTTCCATGCTCGGCCATCTTGACCGATAGCTCTTCGACGGGTACGAGTTCCATGCACTGGGCGAGGCAGTGGTGAACGCATGCGGGCTTTTTGCCCTCGGCCACGCGGTTTTCGCACAGATCGCAAAGGTCCGAGGGGACGGGGACGTAGTCCCAAAGCCATGAGCCTCCCATCTTCACGGGACCCATCTCGTTGAGCTTGATGCCCCATTCGTCAAGAGGGATATCGTGCTCTTTGCGGCATGAAACCTCGCACACGTGGCAGCCGGTGCAGTACTTGTAATCGATCAGCAAAGCGTACTCGTTCATGCTAGGCCTCCTTCCTTGTTGCGACGGGGCTTGCGGGGTCGGTGCCGATCGCGCCTTCGACGGTGTCGGGGCTCAGGGTACCGAGCGCGTCGAGGCCGTCCACCTTCGATATCTTGCATAAGACGTTTTTGAACGGAGCGCCGAAGCCGATGCGGCCGATGGCGCGATGGGGAATGAGGCTGTTGATGTTTGCTTTCCATACGCCGTTGAGGTTGGGCGCTTCCGCATCCTGTTCGGGGAACCACCAGCCGTGTTGCGCATGGATGACGCGAGGGTCGACGATGGTTGTGATCTTCGCTTTTTCGATGGCTTTGCCGAGCGGGTTTTCGATGCATACCCAATCGCCGTCTTCGATACCGTACTTTGCGGCGGTCTCGGGATGGATCTGGACGAGCGGGTTGGGCATGATGGCGCGAAGCGACGGGACCTGACGGTGCTCGGAATGGAATGACGTGGTTTCCCGACCGCCCGTGGTCATGATGAGCGGATACTCTTCTGCCAGATCGGGCCTGCTGTAGGGTGTCAGCGCGTTTTCCTCGAAGTAGGGCAGCGGATCCTCTCCCCAATCCTCGTACAGGCTCGAGCACAGTTCGACAAGGCCTGTGGGGGTGTTGAAGCCCGGCTCGCCATCGGGGCGGAGGAGACCCTTCTCGTACTTGCGGTATTCGAAATCCATCTGGAGCCAACCGTCGTTTTGGAGGTCTTCGAACGTCATGTCGACGCCGCCGTTATGCAGTTGCTCAGTGAAGAAGTCGGCAACGTTGTCCCACGGCCAAGCTTGTGGGTTCAGCCGCTTGCCCACCAAAAAGTCGATCTCGAGGTCCGATTTGCAGTCGCCCACTTCGACGCACTTGTTCATCGCCATGACCATGTGGGTGTTGCGTCCGAAGTGGGGGAGCACCATGCCGTCGTGCTCGGCAAAGGTGGTAACGGGCAGGAACAGGTCGCACAGTCCCATGGCGGTCGGTGTCATGAATACGTCTTGGCACACGTTGAATTCCATTTTCTCGAGCGCCTTGAACCAGCGCTTGCCTTGGGCGTTGGTGGTGTTGGCGATGCCGTTGGTGGCGTAGAACCATGCCATCTTGAGCGGATAGGGCTCGTCGGTTTCAAGCGTGTCGAGGATGCAGTCGGGATGTGCGATAAGGTGCGCCGCCCGGAAGCCCTTGTACTTCGGGTCGGTGATCTGCTTTTCGAGCATTCCCGGGGGCAGTTGCTGGGCGCATTCGTAGCGCCACTTGCCCATGAAGCTAGCGGGTACGGCAAGCGTGACGCCGCCGGGTACATCGAGATCGCCGAGGATGGCAGCGAGGATGAGTACGGTGTGGCCGGCCTGCACGCCGTTGCTGTTCGTGTCGATGGCGAGTCCCCACATGAACGAGGAGGGATGGTTGGTGGCGATGGCGCGCGTTGCCGCCGCAATGGTTTCGGCGGGAACCCAAGTGATCTCTTCGACCTTGTCGAGCGGATACTCGGCCGCGCGTTCCTTGAGCTCATCGAACCCGTAGCACCAGTTCTCGACGAAATCGTGGTCGTAGAGGTCTTCCTGGATGACGAGGTTGATCATGCCGAGGCCGAGCGCGGCGTCGGTGCCGGGACGCAGTTGCAGATGATAGTCGGCGTGCGCTGCCATCCAGGTGACGCGCGGATCGATGACGACGTATTTGGATCCGCGTTTCATGAGGTCGATAAGGGTATGGCCGAAGAAGCCGTCGGGGTTCGAGAAAAGCGGGTCTTTGCCCCAGAGCACGATGTACTTCGGCACTTCGTAACGCGGATCGTCGAATCGATCGGGGAAGAACGCCGCATAGTCGAGTTCGGGATAGCCCGCTCCTAGAATGAAGTCGGCCACCGAGCAGCGGGGCCCGTAACACGAATCGCCGCTCATCGGGAAGCATGAGTTGGGCGTTCCGAGCGCGGCATAGGCCAACGGCGTCTTGTAGAGCGTCGCCTCGCGACCGGTTCCCTGAAACGCGACGATGGATTCAGCGCCCCAGTTCTCTTTGACATAGGCCACCTTCTCCTCGATGATGTCGAGCGCCTCATCCCAGGTTATCGCCTCCCATGCGTCTTTCCCCCGGTCTTCGCGTTTGCGGGTGAGTGGGGTCAGAATGCGCTTTTCGTTGTACATGTACTCGGGAAGCGTCAGGCAGCGCACGCAGAGCCGCCCTTGGGTGATGGGGTGATCGGGGTCGCCTTCGACGTCGACGACTTTGCCGTCCTTTACCGTGAGGTACATGCCGCATCCCACCGGGTGATCGCCCGGCGGGGACCATGCGCAGGTGCGGCACTTGATAACGCCATCACCGCAATCGATTATCCTCTCCGACATAATCTCTCCTTCCTTCCTTGCTCTCGTCTGGTTGTATGCAATGCGTCTGAGGCGGGGCTTCTGGCTGGGATGATAAAACCCGGCTCGCCTCGGACGGGATGCCGATGGGCCGAGCCCCCGTATGCTAGGCGCCGGGGGCTTTCGGGGGCTGCGCCGTCGGAGCCGCAGGCGCGCCCGGCGCCTTGGGGGCCGTCGGCGCTGCGGGGGAAGCGGGGGCCGGTGCTTGGGAAACTGCGTCTTCAATCCCTTCCGTCGATGTTTTGCAGAAGGGGCATTTTGAGGGTAGCTGCCCCGCTACGCGGTTGATGCGCTTCCCGCATGAGGGGCATACGACGGGCGGCAGTTCTGTTTCGGCTGGTCTGAAGCACATGACGGTACCTTTCTCGCGGAAATTCCAATCAGGATGATCAAAGTCACATCTAATCCAATAAGTATTAGAGTATGAAATCTGATGAGATCAAAATAATACTAATCTTTCCTATTGAATAGTACTAAATAGGATTAGAAATTATTCTATTTTATGAATGATTGATATAGCCTAATAGTGATAGGTAGGATTGGATAATAGCCTTTAATCAGGGAATATAGTGTTTTAATTGATTACATATTCGATAAATTATTCTCAAAATAAAATAAATATACCTCTTGTGAAATCATACTAAAAGGTATTATTTTGATCACGTCAGCTAAGACGATTAAGACTAGTACTAAAAGGGTTATTTTAGGAGTTGTCTATGTGTTTCAGACCAGCAGCAGTTTCCATGAGCGTTACCTGTCCGAAGTGCGGCGCAGAGTGCGCGCTTGACGCGAAGTCGTGCTCTGCATGCGGAGCCGACCTTCCCGATGCCCCCTCGGTGCCCGGCGCTCCCGGAGCGCCGGGAGCCCCCTCGATGCCGGGCATGCCGGCAGCGCCCGGCGCTCCGGCGAAGCCAAGTGCGCCCGGCGCGCCGAAGGCTCCGGGGGCACCGCAGTAAAAAGCTCCCGAAAAGGCGCGGGCTTTACAGCTTGCCGACCTTCTTCGGTTGCCTTACGAGTTTCCCTACAACCATCGAAGACGAGTACGAGAGAAAGGGAGGAGCATGGATTATCAAGAATTCCTCGATTCGGTAGACCGCGAGGCCTACCATGAGGGCGAGTGGCGGTGGCAGGAGGGCGAGTACACCGTCACCCGCACCAACCACTGGTCGCCGCCCGGATGCCACAACGGCTGCGGCGTGTTGCTGTACGTTGACAAGGAAGGAAAGCTCGCGCACATCGAGGGCGATCCCTTGGCTCCGTTCAACGGCGGTAAGCTTTGCATGCGCTGCCTCGACATGGTGGAGGCCGTCAATCACCCCGATCGCCTGAAGTATCCCATGCGTCGTGCGGGCAAGCGCGGCGAGAACAAGTGGGAGCGCATCTCGTGGGACGAGGCCTACGACGAGATCGTCGAGAAGGTCAATGCCGTCAAACGCGATTTCGGATCGCATACCATCCTGTTCGTGCACGGCACTGGGCGCAACATCGGGTGGCAGCTGCCGCTCTTCGCTTCGACCGCCCTTGAAACGCCCAACGTGTGCAACTTCGGTTTCACGGGATTCGCCTGCTATCTTCCCCGCATGATCGGCGCTTCGGCGAAGATGGGCGAGATGACCATCATCGACGTGTCCGAAACGCACGAGCTGCGCTACGCCGACCCCTCGTTCAAACGCCCCGATGTCATCATGATATGGGGCAACGAGCCTCTGAAATCGAACGCCGACGGGTTCATCGGCCACTGGATCCTCGAATGCATGCAGATGGGCACGAAAATCATCTCGATCGACCCCCGTCTGACCTGGCTCGGCGCCAAAGCGGAGTACTGGCTGCAGGTGCGCCCCGGAACCGACGGCGCACTCGGCATCGCCATGCTCAACACCATCATCAACGAAGACCTCGTCGACCATGAGTTCATCGATCTGTGGTGCTACGGATACGAGCAGTTGGTGGAATCCGTGCAGGGCAAGGATGCCGATTGGGCGGCCGAGATATGCGGCCTCGATGCGGACGACATCCGCGGTGCGGCGCGTCTGTATGCGAACGCCGAGAACGCATCCATCCAATGGGGCCTCGCCTTCGAGCAGCAGCTGTCCGCACTGGGCGTCACGGCGGCGGCGTGCGACCTCATGGGCGTGACGGGCAACATCGATAATCCGGGCGGCAATCTGCTCATCAAGTGCGCGTTCGACATCGAAAAGCGCTACGGCTTGGGCGATTTCAAGATCCCGCGGGAAAACTACGCCGGCAAGATGACGCTTTCCGCCGGCATCGAGTCCTCCGACATCGTGGCCTGCGCGTCGTCGGACGCCTTGCTCCATGCGGTCGAGACGGGCGAGCCGTTCATGCCCCAGATCCTCTGGCTGCAAAGCGCCAACCCGCTTTCGTGCTCGGGCATGGATGCGCCCCGCATGTACGAGGCCATGAACAAGATCCCCTACTGCGTGGTGGCCGATCCGTTCATGACGCCGACGGCGGTCGCCCATGCCGATATCGTACTGCCCGTCGCCATGAGCTGCGAACGCAACTCGGTGCGCACGTGGTGGACCCCCGCGCGATCCATCTCCAAATGCACGAGCTTCTACGAGTCGAAATCGGACGAGCAGATCATCCTCGACCTCGGTCGGCGCCTCAAGCCGGAAAACTGGCCGTGGAAAGACGATAAAGAGCTTTCAACCTGGTATCTTACCGACCAGTACGCCGAGGGAGGTACCCGCTACGAGGGCGATTTCGAAGAACTGCAAGCCCGCGGCGGCTACAAGTACGATCCGTGGGACGCGGAGTACTACAAGTACGAAAAGGGCATGTGCCGGCCCGACGGACAGCCGGGATTCGACACCGCGACCGGGCGGTTCGAATTCTGGAGTTGGGGATACAACCACTGGGGCGTCGATCCCATGCCCTATCACATCGAGCCGAAGGACAGCCCCCTCTCCACGCCCGAAAAGCTCGAGGAATACCCGTTCATCGCCACGTCGGGAGGCCGTTCCTACGAGTTCTTCCATTCCGAGCACCGTCAGCTCGAAACCATGCGCGAGTTCCATCCGTGGCCGCTCGTTACCATCCACCCCGATGCGGCTGCCGAATACGGCATCGAAGACGGCGATTGGGTATGGATCGAAACCACGCACGGCCGTTGCCGTCAGAAGGCGTTTCTGTTCCCCGGCATCAAGCGCGACACCATCCATATGGAGCATGCGTGGTGGTATCCGGAGCAGGAGGCTGCCGAGCCGAGCCTGTACGGTACGTTCGACTCGAACATCAACAACATGGCGCTGAACTTCGAAACGGGCCAGGGCGGCATCGGGTCGGGCATCAAGAGCTTCTTGGCCAAGATATACAAGTACCAAGAAGGCGACCAGATGCCGGGCGAGAAGGTTACGCGCGAGGGCGGCTGGGGCGACTACATCCCCGGTGTCATGGCCGGCGACAAGGAGTCTGCCGAAAAGCAGGCTGCCGAGGGCAACGATGCGCTGCAAAAGCAGCTCGAGAACGCGCGCCGCGTGCAGAGCCTCAAGGTGAAAGACGCCGACATGCAAGGCCGCAACGCCCTCGAGTACGCGAAAGAACATGCCGACGAGGTTATCAAGTAGAGGACCGCACAACGTAAGAAAAGGAGGCGAACAGCTGTGACCAAGGCGATTCTCGTCAACTACGACTACTGCACCGGATGCCATTCGTGCGAAGTAGCGTGCAAGAAGATTCTCGATCTGCCGAAAGGCGAGTTCGGCATCAAGGTATGCGAGGTGGGCCCGTTCGAGTACAGCGGGCGCGAGGGTCTCAAGAGCACCTGGGAATGGACCTACATGCCCGTAATCACCCAGGCGTGCGATATGTGTACCGAGCGCACCGAGGCGGGCAAGATGCCCATGTGCGTGCAGCACTGCCAAGCGTGGTGCATGTACTACGGCGAGGCGGAGGAGCTCGTCAAGAAGATGGACGGCCAGAGCCGCTGGTCTCTTGTAACCGTCAAAGAATAAGGGGAACGGCGCGGGCGCGCGCTGCGCGCCCACGCTTTCGCAAGGGGGCTTCCCGTCGATGGCCGAGCAGATGCACGCAGCGCCGCTCGCTGACGCGGGAAGCGCGGGAAGCACCCGCGAACACAGCGGGGGAAAGGAATCCCATTGAACATGACAGACCAGGTCTGCGCCCATGTTGTCGGGGCGGACTATACAGTGCTCGACGACTTCACGGTATCCCGCATCAAAACGCGCGTGCTCGATGCGATCGGGGTGATCGCGGCGGGCGTCCATGCTCCGATGTGCGATGAGCTGTTCGATTTGCTGAAGAGCTATGGAGCCGCGAAGCAGAGCGCCGCGTTCTTCAGGGGCGAGCGCATCGACGCGCCCTCGGCGGCTATGATCAACAGCTTCTCCATGCGATCGTACGACTTCGAAGCCATCGAGGCGGAAAACGAGAACAGGAAAAGCAGCGCCGCCCACATCAGCGGCACCACGGTGCCGACGGCGCTCGCCTGCGCCGAGCGGGCGCATGCGAATGGCCGCGAGTTCATGTGCGCTCTCGCCTTGGGCGACGATATCGCAGCCCGTCTCGGGGCGGCCTCGGGATTCGACGTGTACGGCGGATGGGACAACACCAACACCATCAACGGATTGGGAGCCACGGTTATCGCCGGCAAGCTGGGAGGGCTCGACGAACGCCAGCTCAACAACGCGCTCGGCCTCGATCTCAACATGCTCGGCGGGTCGATGGACAACATCAACTACAAGACGCTCGCCTTCAAGCTGCCGATGGCGCTCGCGGCTCGCAACGCGATCTTCTCGGCCGATTTCGCTCGTCGCGGCATGACGGCGACGCACGACGCCTTCGGAGGCAAGAAGGGCTATTTCTTCTTGTTCTGCGGCGACAAGCAGCGTCCCGAACTGCTCTGCAAGGATCTCGGAGGGGTGTTCTACGGCGACGTGGTCGTCAAGCCGTGGTCGGCCTGCCGCGCGACGCACCCCTCCATCGACGCCTGCATGCAGATCGTCGGCGCTCACGATATCGATCCCGAGCAGGTGGCGAAGGTCGTTATCCACACGACGCCGCGAACCGCTCAGGGCTTTGTGGGCCAGCCGTTCGAAATCGGCGAGGACCCGCAGGTGAGCGGTGCTTTCAGCATCATCTATACCGCTGCCGTCGCGATAGCGACCAAATCGGTTCGCCCCGATTCGATGAACCGGGAAGCGATGGAGGACCCTGCGCTCAAGCGCCTGGTCGAGAAGATCGAGATTGCGCCCACGCTTGCGCCCGACGAGTACCAGACGGCGGAGGCCGACATCGTCATGGAGGACGGGGCGGCGTATCACGCCCGGTGCGATGTCCCGAAGGGCGACATCTACAAGAGCCCGATGAGCGAAGAGGAGGTGTTGGACAAGTTCTACAGAAACATCGAGTTCTCCCAGACGCTCTCGCGGGCTGATGCGGATCGCGTCGTGGGGATCGTTTCGCGTCTCGAAGAGCTCGATGACATCGGCGAATTGATCGCATTCATGAGGTAGATCGACAGGTTCATGGGATTAGGTCATAGACAAGGAGAAAGAAATGACCGCACAACAAAAAGCTCAAGCTAAAAAGGCGCTGGGCATAACCGTGCAGATCGCCGCACTGCTCGTTATTACGCTTCAGTATGCCAAGTCGTTTTCGACGCCAGCGATGTCGGCCATCGGTGCGGCGTACGCTCCTGCGGGCATAGATTCGCTCATGCTCAAAAACATAGAGGGATTGCCTTCGCTGATGGCCATCGTCGGCGCGTTCGCCGTAGGCATAATGGAGCGGTACATGAAGAAGAAGACCATGCTCGTTATCGCGATGGTCTGCACTCTTGTCGGCGGCGTTGCGGCCGGATTCATGCCTGAAACGACGGAAGGGTTCTACGGCATACTCGCTTGTCGCGTCATACTCGGTTTCGGTCGTGGCATGATCTTCCCGATGGCGTCGTCGTTCATAGCCGATTTGTTCGATGGCAAGAAGCGCGATCAGCTCATGAGCTTTAAAACTGCAGTAGGCGGCCTTTCCGGTTCGCTCTTCCAGTTGATCGGCGGCTTCCTAGCCGTTCTCTCATGGCGCTATTCGTTTATCGGCTACCTGTTCATCGTGCCTATCATCCTCATGATCGTTTTCTGGCTGCCTGAGCCCGACGTGAAGCCTGCGGGAACCACATCGGATGGCAAGAAGGGCAATGCGCTCAAGTCGATTACGATGGCAGCGTGGGTCGTTATCCTGCTCGCCGGCGTTTGGAACTTCTTCCAGTTCTCCTTCTTCACCAACATCTCTCTCTGCATCAAAGAGGCGGGGCTGGGCGATACTGGATTTGCGGGGATGATCAGCTCGACGCAAACGCTTGCCTGCGCTGCGGGGGCCATATGCTACGGTGCGTTCATCAAAGGACGCCTTCGCGGCTTCGATCTTCCGATCGCGCTTTTGCTCGAGGCTGTCGGTTTCTTTATCCTCACGCATGTGATCAGCGTTCCCGGTTACTATGCGGGCGCCATCATCTACGGTTTCGCCTTCGGCATGTTTAACCCTGCGCTCATACTGCAGATAGTAAAGGTTCTGCCCAAAGAGGGGGCAACGCTTGGTCTGTCGCTCTTGGCAGCAGCGCAGAATCTGTGTCAGTATTTTTCTGCGTACGTTCTTGCGTTTCTCGCAGGCGTCATGGGCGTTGCGGCAACGGGGCAGTTTGCTGGCTGGAACGTTGCCTGGCCGCTCGCTACGGGCATGGCCGTCGTTGTAGCCGTTATCATCGTAGCGACCAAGGCGAGGCATCCCGAATGGATTGCCGGATTGCGCGAACCGGCTGCTGCTGCAGAGTTGGAAGACAAGCGCGACGAGTAATACGAACGGGTAGGTTCGACCGCTTGGCGAATGCGTATGCCGCCGTTCGCCAAGCGGTGATTCCGCTGCGGCGGGCACAGGCTCGCCGCGTACTGGGTAATCGGCGTTGACGGGGGTCGGACGACGGTTCTTTTGCGCGACCCCCGCAATCGGGGAAGGAAATGCGATGGCACTTGTCAGGAATGGCAGGTTGTTCGGCAGAGTTCACTACGCGTTCGTCATCATGGCATGCTGCTGCTTGGTTCAGGCGTTCGGTATGGGCCTTATTCTGAATTGCGGCAGCCTGTTCTACGTTCCGGTGTGCGAGGATCTCGGATTCCTTCGCTCCGAGATATCCACGTATATGACCGGCTACTTTATCGGGACCACGCTCGTGACGCCCTTGGCGGGCAAGCTCTTGACGAAGTACGACACGCGTATCGTCATGTCTGCGGCTATCGTGATCTTGTCGGGAGCCGTAGCTGCCATGAGCACGTATACCGAAATATGGCAATGGCAGGTTTCGGGGTTTCTCGTGGGCGCGGCGGGAGCCGGTATCTTCGTGCTTCCTTCGGCATCCCTTATCGGCAACTGGTTCATCAAGAGGCGCGGATTCGTGTACGGCATCGTTATGGCATGCTCGGGGATTTCGGCAGCGCTCTTCTCGATGGTGATCAGCTCGATCATCCAGACGACCGGATGGCGCTCCGCGTATCTTTTTGTCGGCATCGTGTCGCTCGCGGTCATTTTGCCGTGCAGTTTGCTCATGCGCAAAAAACCGACCGATCTGGGCATCGCTCCGTACGGCTACGAGGAGACGGCTCGCGGCGAAGGGGGCGCTTTGCCGGTCATGCGCGGGGTCGCCGTCAGGGTAGCCGTCGTTTCGGTGGCGTTCTGGTGCTTGTTCGTATTCGCGGGCATCGCCTCATTCATCCACGGCGGCATCGAGCAGCATATGCCGGGCTATATCCAGTCCATCGGATTCACCGCCTCGTTCGCCGCCATTATCGTTTCGGCAGAATCGGCGGGATCGGTCATCGACAAGCTCGTCATGGGCTGGCTCAACGACAAGATAGGCGTGCGCAGGACGACCATCATCGAGCTGGCGCTCATCGTCATCGGCATCGCGGGGTTCATATACTTCAGGAACCCCGTGTTCCTGATCCTGTCGACCGTGCTGTTCGGCATTCAGGATTCGCTCATGTCGGTCAGCCTTCCGCTGCTCATTCGCGACATATTCGGATCGAAGAACTACACGCAGATCCACGCATGGATACGGACCGGGGTCGGCTTGTTCGGGTCGTTTTCGGGGGTGCTCGTGGGCGCCGTGTACGATTCGACCGGCACGTTCGTGCCTGCGTTCGCGGGTCTCATGGGCACATGCGTCGTCGCGATGGGATGCGTCGTCCTCGCATACCGAAAGCGGGGGAAGCTCGTTTGGGAAGAGGATGAAACCGACAGGCTCCCGACGAACGAATCCGGCTTCGGGGATCGCTCCCGCGACGCCTCGCCGTTGCCGTAAGGGGCGCCGCCATGTGCTATCAGTGTTCGGGCTGTGGGCGTTGCCTCGAATCGCGCGGGGGGTTGCCGAGCGTATCGGTGTGCCCCTGCTGCCGAAACGAGGTTGACTCATCCGTGCGGTACTGCCCTGCATGCGGCGCGTTCATTCGGCCGCGCGCGGGAAGCGTCAAGGTGGCGAAGCGCACGCCGCCGAACGAGAACGAGGGGCTTCCTCGGCGACAATGACGCGTGGCCGGGAGACGGCCGGGTCCGGGAGGCGGGCGAACCGCTCTCTGCGGGCGGTAAGGGTATAGGCGAGAAAGGAATTGGGAACATGATCGAAACGGCAAAAGACATCAAACTCAACGTTCTTCCCCTGGAGCTCTTCTGCGAGCACCTCTACTACTACGAAGGTCCTTGCAGATTCGGAAGCGGGGACGCTCTGCGGCCCGGATACGACGAGATCGTATTCGCGGAAAGGGCGAAGAAATTCATCGCCGACATCAAGGCCCACGTTCCCGAGGGCACGGTCGTGATGGATCCGGTCCTGTTTCGCAGGACGGACGACTGGGACGAACCCGAAGCGCAATGGGAGGCTATGGAGGCTGCCGTCAACGCTGCGGACGTGGTTATCCCCATGGCTGGCGCGGGCGTGCAGGACCTTGCGTTCAAGTTCGCGCAGCGCTTCAAGAAAACCATGTGC
The DNA here is from genome assembly GCF_022845715.1 of Raoultibacter timonensis. Taxonomy (NCBI): domain Bacteria; kingdom Bacillati; phylum Actinomycetota; class Coriobacteriia; order Eggerthellales; family Eggerthellaceae; genus Raoultibacter; species Raoultibacter timonensis. The sequence goes on along the minus strand of NZ_AP025564.1, from coordinate 2,673,943 downwards.
TACTGCCCCTCATCCGGTGCTTTCAACGTGCCCGACGTTCCGGCGGCGATAGCGGCCAGAAACGTCGGGTACGCATGCTATTCGGAATACCGATGGGAGGATTTCGTCCTGCGCATGGTGGCGCTTCGCGCGAAGAAGGTCATCGCCCGCACGAAGTACCTCTGCGTAACGAGATTCGACGGTACCCAGTCCGTCAGCCGACCGGACTCGTTTACGAGCCTCGACCAGATTACGCAGCGGTTCGGGACGCGATTCCATTTTGCCAACATACACGAATTCTTCGACTGCATGTCTGAGGCTGTGCCCGAAGGCAACCATACGACGCCCGGGCGAAAGACGCTCAACGTTGACGAATGCGATCTGAAGAGGGCGAACGATATCTGCGACGAGCTGATCGAGGGAGCTGAAAACGTTGGCATGAGCCGCGAGGCTATGCTTCCCTCAGTCGTGGCGTACGTGGTCACCCAGAAATTCATGGATCACTTCGACTGCAACGCCTTTTCCATTCCCTGCCCGGATGCATGCTCGACCAGGAGGCTCAACGAGGGCAGGTTTACGATGTGCCTCACGCACGCGCTCAATGCGGAAGCCGGCATTCCCTCGGCGTGCGAATATGATTTGCCCGCCGCCCTTTCAGAGCAGGCGCTGATAGCCGTTTCGGGAAGAAGCCCCTACATGGGCAACACCTGCCCGATCCCCGTGCTCGACGGAAAGTTCAAACACGTGTTCGGGGCAACCGAAGAGCAGCTCGAGGAATTGGCGCAGGACCCCGAGAACATCGACAGGCTCTGGATGACGCAGCATTCCGTCGCTCACCGCTGCCACCCCGATCCGAGCGCATACGCGCCCTACGGCATCACCCCGTTCGCATACGATCAGAAGTTCGGGGCGACGTTGCGATACGACTTCTCGCGTGACAAGGGCGAGTACGTTACCCTGTGCAAATTCTCGCCCGACGGCTCCAAGATGTTCATCGGTAAGGCGGAAATCGTCGAGAGCAGCGGCAAGGACAAAGAGAATTGCACCCAGCTCGTGTTCTACCGTTTCAAGGATTCGCTCAAAGCCCATCGCGCTCAATGCAAGGTGGGCATCCATGTCGCCCTGGTGTACGGGGATTACACCAAAGAGCTCATAGCTTTGGCCGAGGCGCTCGACGTCGAGCCGCTCGTCGTCGAATAAGACGGGACCGGTCGTTTTTCGGGGGTTGCTGGTGTCGCGAGAGGATATCCGTAAAAACGCCGAGAAGGCGCAGGATGAAATCGATCTCATCTTGAATCAGGAGGAGATCACGTACCCCTTTCTCCGCGATCATCTGCGCAGGTTCGTGCAGATACAGTACCACCTGAGCCCCCTTGATCTTGAAGAAACGGATGATTTGGACAAGCTGACCTTGATCAGCTTGTCCAAAGCCTTGCACGTGTCCCGCGAGCTGATAGCCGACTACGAAGCGGGCCAGAACTGCGAAGGGGCGACGTCGGCAACGGTGAAGAGGTCGCTGCTCCTCATGAAGATACAGAAGGCGCTTTCCGTCGAGTTGTCTTTGCAGGAATTGATGGGAATCGATACCTTGGAAGACGTCGTGCATGCCATATGGGCGCACCTTCGGGTACCGGGCGAGGTTTCGCGGCGATAACCTGCTTTCGGGAGGAAAGAAAACCGATTATCCGGCTTTATGCGTAGTCGAGGCGGAGCGCTCGGCTGGGGGGGGGTGCCCAGCGCCGCGTCTTCCTTCCAGCGAATCTTGTTGCTTGCGGATTCGGATGACCCCGGTTTTTCGAGCGCGCTTCTCCGCGTCTTTCTTGTTGTTAAAAACGTCGAAAAGCGCATCATAAATCGCTGAAATCGATGAACCAACGAAAAAGGCCGCCGGGAAACCGCATGGTACACTTGCGAAATGGAACCATCTGCGTTTATTAAGTCGAACGGGGGAGACTTAAATGCGGTACGACCATACCCAAGTGCTCGATGCGTCAATCAATCTGAGATTCCAGCAGGAGGATGCGCCCGCTCAGGAGAAACGGCGGGTGTTCACCATCCGCATACCGATCCTCTGCCTGATCGGCTTTTCTCTGTACCTCGGTTGGATATTCTGTTTGTTTTGGAGCCCTTCTTTGACTCCCGCAGCACTGATCGGCGATTACCAGGCGCATCTTGCGCGCATGGTGATGACCGTCGCCATGTTCTTCGCCTATGTCTTGTTCGGAGTATTCGCGCGTTTCTTCGCATCGAGAAAGGGCGAGGTGCTTCTTAAGACCCTCTCTTTGGTTTTGAGCCCCATGGCCTGCCTTATGGGGTTTCTGTCTCCCGGCTTCGAATTGCCGATCGCATTTTTGCTTTGGGCGGCAAGCGGAATAGGCTCTTCCGCCTTGCTGCTGGTGTGGTCGAAGAAGATCGTCGAGCTGACGAGGAAGCAGGTTATATTCTCGGTATCGAGCTCGTTTCTCATCGGAGCGTTTCTTTTTATTTCGACGGCTTTCATGCCCGGCGGCATCGCCTTTCTTGCGATCGGATCGCTTCCCGTCGTTTCGGTCGTTTTCGCTGTCTTCGCAATGTCGCGTTCTCTGACGATCGATTCGATGCCGACCGACGGTTCGGCGCGGTCCGTCTCTACATTGCGGGAAGAGGCACCGCACTCTTCGGCGGGCTCTCCATCGAAGGAGGAGGACAAGGGCGATCGCAAGATTGCCTTCATGCGCACGATTCTGCTCGCGTTCGCTTACAGCGTGAGTATCGGATTCGTCGGCTCGTGTGCGACCACTCAGCCGTTTTACCCAGGGGGTTTGTACGTGATCGCGGCAGGCAATGCGTTTGCCGCGGTGTTTACCGTTCTTTTCCTGGTGCGAAAGCCCAAAGACATCGCCGTCATCCTCATCGAGGTGTTTCTCCCCATCATGCTCGTGTGCATCTTCCTCTTCTCGTTCGTCGGGCATGCGGGGCAGCTCGCCTGCATTTTTATCATGCTCGCCCTCTTGGCCTGCCACGATATCGTCGATATCGCCGACGTATCGAAAAGCTCGCTTCTTTTCGGCGAGAACTACGTGAGAACGTTCGCGGTCGGCAGAACGTTGAACGGTTTGGGCTGCACGCTTGGCTGGGTCGTAGGCATGGTGCTGAGCTTCCTGCCCGGCATCGATGCGAGCGGGCGGCTGTTCGTCTGCTTTGCGCTGGTGGTTTTTCTCGTGGTCATTACGAGTTTCGCCGTGTTCCATCCGGGTCCCCTTTCGTATGTTCGCTCCGTGAAAATGGATGCGGTGCTCGAAGCGCGGCGCGCAAGCGCCATCGGGGGAGAGCCCGGTGCATTGCTCCATTCGAAAGTCGAACGCATTGCACAGGAATACGATTTGACGAGCCGTCAAGCGGAGGTGCTGCTCTGCTTGGCCCAGGGCCGCAATGCCGGCTACATCGCCCAGAAGTTCACCATCTCGACCCATACGGCGAAAAGCCATATCTATAATATCTATAATAAGTTAAATATTCATTCCCAGCAGGAATTGCTCGATATAGTCGAAGTTGCGCGTTGCGATGATCTTGCGCGCGAAACGACGGACCTGACTGCTGATTTACGCGCTTAATACCGAGAGTCTGATCTTGCGACCATCAGTATCTGAGAGCCTTGGCCTACCCTGTGTGCGTTGTTAGGCTTGCCGAGGATCGTTCGGTATGGAAAGATTCGATCTTTCCAGTGGGGGTAAAGGGGATTCCATGGCTAACGGAAAAGTCAAACATCGTTCGAAGCTCGGCACCAAGGCGACGCTTCTGCTGTGCGCGTGCGACAGTAATGCGCTTGGTTCGGAGATGACGCCTATACTGGCCGTCATCGCATTGGCCTTTCCGGGCGAGAACGTCAACCTGCTCGTAGCTCTGCCGCCTCTCTGCATCATCCCCGCCTCGCTCATTGCGGCGAAACTTTCGTACTACATAAGCCGTAAAACCATTTTAACCGTGGGGCAGATACTGTTCATCATCGGCGGCATAGGCGGCGCGTTTGCTCCCAACTTCGAGTTCCTGCTGGCAACGCGCGTATTCTTCGGACTCGGTTGCGGCTTGGTCTATCCCATCGTGCCGACGCTGATATCGTACTTCTTCGCGGGCAACGAGCGCGCGAGCATGATGGGCGGAGCGAACGCGGTTGGAAGCATCATCGCCATGGTGTTCTCGACCTTGTCGGGCACGCTGGCCGTCATCGGATGGCATGTGCCGTTCTTCATCAACATATTCTTCGTGTTCGTGCTCATCATGCAGATCATCTTCCTTCCGAAGGTTCCGCCTGAGAAGGATATGCCGTTTGCCAAGGAGGCGGCGAGCCTCGCTCCCGAGCAGAAGCGCATCGGCCATCGCGGATGGATGGGCATCCTGCTCATGTTCGTGACGATGACGATCAGCATGGTGTACCTGCTCAAGCTTGCGATCTTCATGCAGGAGACGGGTATAGGCGATTCGGTCATGGCCGGCCTTGCATCGTCTTCGACCACCTGCGTCGCGCTGATCGTCTCGCTTGCGTTCATGCTTATTTTCAAGGCGCTCAAACGCTATACCGTGCTCGTGTCGATGGCTTCGATCGCTCTGGCGTTCACGTTGCTTGCGACCGCCACCTCGATGGTCGGGGTGTTCGCCGGCGCGATCGTGTACGGCGTGTACCTCGGAACCATCATCCCGTATCTCCAAACCACCTTAAGCGGCCTGGTTCATCCGTATCGCCGTACGTTCGCCCTGTCGGTTTTGTCGATGGCCATGTTTGCGGGCCAGGCATGCTCGTCGATGTACGTACAGGTGGTCGAGGGCATTATCGGAACCAGCACGGCGGCGCTGTTCGAGGTCATGTCGGTTACTTTCATCATCCTGTTCGTTATCGTGTTTGCGTACCTGGTGGCTACGAGGAAAAACGCTCGGTTCCCGTATAGCGACGTGACGGAGTAATCGTGTGCTGCCCGTGCAACCATTGCGGGAAATGCGCAGATCGGCAGGGTCGCTGCGTCGTGTGTCACGAGAAGCTCGCGTACCTGTTCGCGCCGAGGTGCGATGTGTGCGGCGCCGCGCAGCCGCCTGCACCGGGCAGGCCGGTCAAGGTTGCGATCGAGAAGGGAAGCGCGTCGTGCATGCGGAGCGCCGATGAATGAAGGCCTACATTGGACGGGGGTACGATATGGGCGTGAAGAAGGCTTTGCTGATTGATTACGAGTTCTGCCTCGGATGTTCGGAGTGCGAAACGGCGTGCATGCAGGCTCATGATTGCGGGCCCGATATGATGGGCATAAAGGTGACGAAGCTCGGTCCGTGGAAAACGCGCGACGGCGCTTGGCAATACGATTTCGTTCCCATCCCGACGGACTGGTGCGATCTGTGTTCCGAGCGGGTCAACAAAGGAAACAGGCCCGCTTGCGTGCGCCACTGCCAATACGGCGTGATTACCTACGGGTCGATCGACGAGCTGGTTTCGTTCGTTAAAACGAAGCCGAAGATGATGCTGTTCACCCCGAAAAGCCCCGAAAACGTTTAACGCCGAATGCCGTCGACCGATCCGAACAGGTGCTTGTCGATGTTCGCGATAGGGGAGGCTCCTTTTTGGGCAACAGTGAGCTTCTCGTACAGGGAATCCCAGATTACATCGATATGGCTGCTGTAGAATGCCCGAAGGTCCTTCTCGTCGAGCGGCCCCTTTTTCCTGAACCGATACAGATCGTTGCAGTGCCGGTACAGGCCCATGATGACCGACGAGCATAAAACGACCATATCGTTGGGCTCTATTCCCCGATTGAGCTGCTCTTGCCTGAAGAGGTTGCAGTAGATCGATTCGGTTGCGAGGATGTTCTCGAGCTCGAAGCGTGCGAACATGCCGTGCTCGTCGCGTGCCGAGTGGAGGATGTAGCTGACGTCGAACAGGCAGAACATGGCTTTGAAATCGTACACCATGGTCTCGAGCACCTTCTCTTTTACCGGCATATTGGCCGGCAGGCTGCTCGCGAACGATTTGAGCGAGTAGATATTCTCTTTGCTGAACTTCCTCAGAATCGATTCTTTGGTGGGAAAGTACTTGTACAGCGTCCTTGTGGATACGTCCGCTTCGGCCGCGATGTCGGTCAGGGTTGTCTGCTTGTATCCCTGCTCGCAGAACAGGTCGATGGCCACATCGTAGAGGTGTTGCTCGGTCAATTGCTTCTTCTCTTCGCGATTTGCCATGGAACTCCTCCCGCCGAACGTGCGCGGCCGCTACTCGGATTGCACGGGCCGTACGTACATTATAGCCGCTTAGCGAGTTCGGCGTCGGTCGAGCGGTTTCGATTTTTCGTTTGCCCGGGCGATCCCCGCAGGAAGGGGGAGCGGTCTGCCGCAGTTCGGGCAGCGATTGTCGCTTGCTTCGACAGGTGTTTTGCACAGGGGGCACGCGTGCTCAAGATCCCTCATCCATTCCCTGCATTTTCCGCACCCGTTGCAGCTGTAGCAGGCGCCCATGGAACCTCCCGTTTGTCGATGGTTGCATCGAGGCAAGATGATACGTGAAGAAAAGTAAGTTCCCGTGCGGGTGCGCCTGTGCGCCAGACGCTGCTAGAGTCAGGCGTATCGCCTGATGAGGCGCTTTTCGTTCAGGTAATTCGCGTGCCTGCGGGGCGGGGCGAAAAGCGGCTTCCGACACCGTTCGGAATGAAAAACTTACTTTTTTCTTGCTAGACTTGCGCTAGCGGAAAGCAGGCGAACGGCAAGGAAGGTTGACGTGGTATCGATGGCTCTGCACATCGACGATGCGAAGCAAAACAGGAAGAACGTGGTGTTCTCCTGGCGCTTCGTCGAGCAGAGCTTCCATAACGACAACCGCCTCTCGTGGTGGCTTTCCCATCTTTCCTCGCCGCTTGATTGATTCGGTTCATCTTTCAAGACGGGCAATCGTTTATAGCGTTCACGGTACCGGCAACGAGCGGGTCTGCCTTCTCGCGCGCCGAGCACGTGTCTGTTCCTATAGGTGAAACAAGGGGGAAGCAACGTGACAGAAAACATCAGCACCACCATTAAGACCATGGGCTTTTGCGGGCCGTGCTCGGCTTCCGAGCCTGCCGAGGTCGATGTTATGGATGGCAGGATCGTTCGTATCAGGCCGTTCGACTACCAAGCGCGCGGCGCGGAAGGCGGCAAAGAGCCGCTTGTTCGATGGGCTATCAAAGCGCGCGGCCGCGAGTTCAAGGCTGCGGAGAAATCGGAAATCACGCCGTTTGCTTTGGCGACGAAGCACCGGGTGTATTCGCCGAACCGAATCCTCTATCCCATGCGACGCGTTGATTGGGATCCAAACGGCGAGCGCAATGCCCAGAACCGTGGAAAATCGAAGTACGTCCGCATCACTTGGGACGAAGCGACACAGCTTATCGCCGATGAAATAAGGCGCGTGCACGAGCAGTACGGCGTGAACTCCATTTTCGTCCAGTCGGACGGGCATCATCAGGTGAAGACTCTTCACGGCCCGCGCGGGTGCGAGGGCGCGCTGCTCGATGTTCTGGGGGGCTACTGCCTTCAGGCGCGCAATCCCGACAGCTGGGAGGGCTGGTATTGGGGCGCCAAGCACATCTGGGGATGCGATCCCGTTGGCGAAGGCGATCAGCAGAACCTGTTTCTCGATGTGGCGCGCCATGCCGATACGGTTCTTTTCTGGGGCTGCGACGTTGTTACGACGCCGTGGGGTTGGGGAGGCCATTTCCCGAGCCGCTACTGCTTCTTCTTACGCGACATCGGCGTTCGCCAGATATACGTGTGCCCCGACGTGAATTACGGTGCCGCCGTACACGCAGACAAGTGGATTCCGGTGCTTCCCAATACCGATGCCGCCCTGCAGCTGGCGATCGCCCATACGTGGATCAAAGAGGGTACCTACGACAAGGAGTACCTCGAGACGCATTCGGTCGGGTTCGATTGGTTCGAATACCATGTCATGGGCGGCGACGACGGCATCGAGAAGACGCCCGAATGGGCCGAAGGAATATGCGGCGTGCCCGCCCGCATCATCAAGGCCCTCGCTCGCTCCTGGGCGAAGCAGAACGTATCCATCGCCCACAGCAACGGCGGCTCCTATATCCGGTCCACCTATTCGCACGAGCCGGCGCGTATGGAGGTCGCCCTGCTCGGTATGCAGGGTCTCGGCGCTCCTGGGCGCAATCAGCTGAAGATGATGGAATATCAGCTGTTCAGCCTGCCCCAGCAGACGCCCATTCCCCGTTCCAAGTTCATCCCTAACCTGTTTGCGGTGCTGCTGCCCTACGCTGCCGATACGCGCGATTCCCTCGTTCCCGAGACGCTCGTTCCCGAGGCGCTTGCCGGCGACTACAGCCACGAGAACCCGCTTACGTGGTACGGATGCACCGTTGCGGGCGTACCAGTCGAGGATCAATTCCGTAAAATGCAGTACCCCGCCGAGGGATCCGAGCGTATCCATATGGTGTGGATCGACTCGCCCAAATGGACGTCTTCGTGGAACGGGGGCTACAAGTTCATCGAAGCGCTGCATTCTGATTTGATCGAATGCGTCGTCGCCCAGCATATCTGGATGGAGGACGATTGCCTGCTCGCCGATATCATTCTTCCCGTGAACACGAAATTCGAGGAGCGCGACATCAACTGCGACATCATGTCGGGCAACTACAACACGCTTGTGCTCGAAGAACAATCGATCGAGCCGCTCGGCGAATCGAAGAGCGATTGGGAGTGCGCGGTTGCCGTAGCCGAAAAGCTCGGTGTTGTCGATGAGCTGACGGAAGGCAAGAGCCTCGACGATAAGATGCGCATCGGGTTCGAGAGCTCCGGCGTCCAGGATTACCTGTCGTTTGACGAGTTCCTCGAAAAGAAGAGCTTCATCGTGCCTCCTGCCGAGGGGTGGGAGAACGATCCCGCGGGCTTCTTCGGTTTCTACACCGATCCCCAAAAGCACCCCCTCACCACGCCGTCGGGCCTGATCGAATACTATTCTTCGCGCCTTGCCGAAAAGTTTCCCGATGACAAAGAGCGCATGCCGTATCCGCGTTGGATCGAAAAGGGCGAGACGCATCCCGATGAGCGTCTGACTACGCCACGCGCCGAAAAGTATCCCTTTCTGCTCGTTTCGAACCATCCTCATTGGCGCTTGCATTCCCAGTTGGATGACTGCGCATGGTTCAGGGAAATCAAAACCTGCAAGGTCGCAGGCCCGGACGGATACGCTTACGAGCCGGTTTGGATCAACCCGGTCGATGCCGGGAAACTCGGGTTGGCGTCGGGCGACATCGTCAGGATTTACAACGACCGCGGTTGGACGATGGGCGGCGTGTACGTGACCGAGCGCATTCGTCCCCGAACCGTACTGCAGGATCACGGTGCTCGCATGGATCCCATCGAACTCGGCGTGTCGGACCGAGGAGGAACGAACAACCTGATCGCACCCAAAGCCATTGCGTCGAAAAACTGCGCAGGCGAAGTGACGAGCGGGTATTTGGTGGGTATTGAAAAAGTAGATGTTTTCGAGCTGGCAAAACAGTATCCCGAGGCTTTCTCTCGTCCGTACGACCCCGAGACCGGACCGCTGCACATCGTGGATGCATGGCTTGAAGATGGCGAGGAGGTGCGCTGATGAAGGTATTCATTGTCGATATTGCAAAGTGCAACGGGTGCTACGGGTGCCAGGTGGCATGCAAAGACGAGCATGTGGGAAACGCATGGGAGCCATATGCGCTCCCACAGCCCAACACCGGTCAATTTTGGATGCGCGTTAAAGAAAAGGATCACGGCCAAGTGCCCAAGGTGTGTGTGGAGTACACTCCCTGGCCGTGCATGCACTGCGACGATCCGTTGTGCAAGCAAGCGGCGCCCGATGCGGTCTATAAGCGCGATGACGGCTTGGTGATCATCGATCCCGTCAAAGCGAAGGGCCGCCGCGAACTGGTTGAAGCGTGTCCCTACGGCGCTGTTTTCTACAACGAGGAGCTCGATGTGGCGCAGAAGTGCACCGGGTGCGCCCATTTGGTAGACGAGGGGAAGGTGCCTCACTGCGTCGACCTGTGCGCCACCGGGGGCCTGAGGTTCGGCGACGAGGAAGATTTCGCCGAAGAGATAGCGCGCGCTGAAACGTTCGTGCCGCAGGACGGATGCAAGCCCCGCGTGTACTACTTGAACCTGCCGCACTTGTTTATCGCGGGGGATGTATGGGACCCCGTCGAAAATGAAATCATCGAAGGCGCCCGGGTGACGCTTACGATGCCCGATGGCTCGGTGCGCGAAACCGAGACCGATGATTTCGGAGACTTCTACTTCCGCCGCATCGACGAGGGCGCGTACAGCGTGAGGATCGAAGCGGAAGGATTCGAGCCGGCTGAGAGGTGCGGGATCGATTTGAGGGAAAGCCTCAATCTGGGCGATTTTCCGCTTGCGAAAGCTTAATGGAACGCGCGCCGCATCGGGTGCCCCCGTGCGGCGCGCAAGACGAGGACAGTGCAAAGCGCGGCTGCTCGATTCGTCGAACGGCGGTTCGCGTGGGACGAGGATAAGGAAGCGAGAGGAGTTGCAATGCCAACATTGCATTTCAACGAGCATGCATCGCCTGCGATGGCCGAGCTCGACGACGGCACGAAGGTGTACCGTACCTGCTCAGCCGGAATCGGGTGCCATAACCTAGGATGCGGTCTCAAGGTGTTCGTGAAGGACGGAAAGCTCGTCAAGGTGGAGGGCGACGAGGAGAACCCCATCAGCAAAGGTCGCCTGTGCGTCCGGTGCCTGACGGCCAAGGAGTATTACTACCATAAGGATAGAATCCTCCATCCGATGAAGCGTGCTCGCGAAGACCGAGGCAAGGATGCTTGGGAGCGCATCAGCTGGGACGAAGCGCTCGACACCATCATCGACCGCTATCGGGAGACCGTCGATGCGTACGGCATCGGCGCGGTGAGCGTATGGTGCGGTACGGGGCGCGAGGCAAGCCAAATCCACTTCCAGATGGCAAACGACGTATTCGGTACGGTGAATGCCGTCCATCCCAACAGCGGCTGGTCCTGCATCGTGCCGCGCATGGCGGCGATGCTCTGGACTATGGGAAGCTCGTATATCGAGGCAGACAATTCCATCGGATTCCCCGATCGCTACGACGATCCTCGGTGGGTGTGTCCGAATTACATGCTCGTATGGGGGCGTGACCCCTTGCGGTCGAATCCCGATGGGCTGTTCGGCCATTCCATCGTCGAGATGATGAAGCTCGGCATGAAGCTCATCGTTGCCGACCCCCGCGTGAACTGGCTCGCAACGCGTGCCGAAGTGCACCTTCAGCTGCGTCCTGGAACCGACGGTGCTCTGGCTTTGGGCCTGCTCAACGTAGTTATCGAGGAGGATCTCTACGATCACGGGTTCGTCGATGCATGGTGCTACGGTTTCGAGCAGCTTGCCGAGCGCGTAAAGGAGTATCCTGTCGACAAGGTCGCTGCGATCACCGAGGTCGACGCCGAAGACATACGGGCTGCTGCCCGCTGTATCGCCCAGAGCCCCTCGACGCTTTCGATGGGTTTGGCGGTCGATCAGAATCCCAACACGTTGCAGATAGGACATGCCCTGCTTTCCCTGTTCGCGATTACGGGCAGTATGGATGTGCCCGGCGGTTGCTTCATGGGCATCCCCCCGATTTTTGCGGGCATGGCGGAAAACGCGCCGACCGAAGAAGGCGAAGGCGAACCTGAGGGTCTTGCCCTCTACGGTAACATCGGCGTCGAGCCGCTCGGGCACGATCGGTACCCGGCGATGAGCGCCATCGTGAACACAACGCATCCCGATGCGACGCTCGACGTACTCGAGACGAACGTCCCGTACAAAATCCGCTTCGCCTACGTGTTCGGGCACAATGCCATTTCCTGCATGGTTCCCCAGCCCAAGCGATGGCTCGAGGCCATGCGCAAGATCGACTTCGTGGCCGTAGCCGATCTGTTCATGACGCCCACCATCATGGGCGTCGCCGATATCGTGTTGCCCGCAGCAACCTTCTTCGAGAAAGAGGGGTACGTTTCGAACAACAACGCCTCGCAACCCGGTCAGATGGGCGCCATCATCCCTGTTCTCGAGCCTCGGGGGGAGTGCCGCGCCGATCTCGAGATTATGCTCGAGCTGCACCGTCGGCTCTATCCGAACAGCGCAAAGCCCGGATGGGCGTCGCCCGCCGATTTTATCGACAGCCAGTTGGGAAAGATGCGCGATGTCGATGCGTCGTACGAGGACCTCTGCGAACACGTTATCGGCCAGTACGAGATCGAATACAAGAAGTACGAGAAGGGCCTGCTTCGGGCCGACGGAACGCCGGGGTTCAACACGCCGACGGGCCGCATCGAGCTGTATTCGACGGTGCTGCAAAACCTCGGAGACGATCCGCTGCCGTACTACATCGAACCGAAGTTCAGCGCCGTCTCGCGCCCCGATCTAGCTGCGGAGTATCCCCTTACCGTCACGACGGGCGGACGTCGCTTCACGTCGTTTCATTCCGAGAACCGCCAGATCGAAACGCTGCGCGAGATACATCCGTGGCCTACGGTGCAGATCCATCCCGATACCGCCGCCGACTACGGCATATCGGAGGGTTCGTGGGTGTATGTCGAAAACCACCTCGGAAAGGTTAAGATGCGCGCACATCTCACTCCCATCGTGAAGGGGGGCGTGGTGAACTGCGACCACGGATGGTGGCTTCCCGAGGCCGACCCCGAGAACCTCTACGACGTGTTCCAGGTGAACGTGAACCAGCTCATTCCGCATGAGGAGAACGGGCCGCTTGGCTTCGGAACCCACTACAAGAGCATGCCCTGCAAGATCTATCGGGCAGACGAGAGTTAGGAGCGACGATGACCCAATACGGTCTTCTGATAGACAACGAATACTGCACGGGCTGCCATTCCTGCGAGGTTGCGTGCAAGAACGAACGCAGCCTTCCCCGTGGCCAATGGGGCATCAAGGTGCTCGAGCTCGGTCCTTGGAAACTGCAAGACAACAAGCATTGGGAGTACCGCTACATTCCCGTGCCCACATCCTCGTGCGACCTGTGCGAGGACCGGGTGGCAGCGGGGGAGAAGCCGAGCTGCGTGCATCATTGCCTGGCGAGCGCGATGGAATACGGAACGCTTGAAAGCCTGGCGGCGAAGATGGCCGAAAAGGGAAAGATGGCATCCATTTTCATACCCTGACGGAAGGTCTGGCAGAAGGAAGGCTGTGTTCAACACCGCTTGAGAACCCGTCGCGCAGAGGCTGGCAGCGAGCGTTCGCGCGACGGGCGAACGCGGTACGCAAAAGTGGTTTTATCAGCGTGCGATCAGGTGTTTTTTACGATCCCGTTCGCTGTTCAAAACTTACTTTTTGTCACCCATACTCATAGGTAGCAGGTTTGATCGCGAGGACGTCGGCCCTGGGCTACCTGACTCCGGCGAGTCGTTTTTGCAAAGGCCTCTGAGCTTGGAAAGTCGTTTTTGCAAAGATCTCTAGTGATTGTCGGGAACCAGGGGAGATGCTGGCGTGATAGGGGGTGAGGGAAGGTTTCTCCGAGCGATCCAACAAAGGCTTAGTATCTTATTACAAAGGAGGAAGATCCATGTCTGAGAAAACAAAGATATCTGCCGGCCAGATCGGCGTCTTTGCTGCATTGATGTGCATGTACTTTATCGCGCCGACGCATAGTGCCGTGAACGTTGCTTCGACGGGGCTCATGAGCACGTACGGCGTCGATGCGAATGCCATTTCGTATATGGTTTCCATCACGAATCTTCTCGAGATTCCCGCTGCGTTCGTCATCGGCCTTGTTGCCGGCCGCAAGCTGAGCTATCGCGTATGCGCCCTGCTCGCTACGGCGCTCGTGTTCATCGGCGGCCTGCCCACGTTCCTCGGCGCGGCGCTTCCCTGGGAGGGCATTCTCGTCACGCGTGCGATCCTCGGCCTCGGCCTCGGTTGCTTTATGCCCGTTGTGCTCGGCGTTATCACGCTCATGTTTCAGAAGGAGTCCGTGCGCGCAACCATGATGAGCGTCGCATCGGTCATCTTCAACATCGGCATGATCGTGACCACCAATGTGGCCGGCATCCTCGGCGCCATCTCGTGGAACCTCGCTTGGGGCATCTACCTGTTCTCGCTCGTCCCGTTCGTGCTGTGCATTTTCCTGCTGACCCCCAAAAACGTTCCCGCTGTTCCCGAAACCGACGACAAGGGTGAGAAGGTTAAGATAAAGCTCCCCGTTTCCGGCTGGCTTCTGCTCGTTCTGTTCCTCGGCGGCATCATCATGAGCCAATCGCTGTTCAACCTCGGCGGAGCAACCATCGGTGCGGTCGTGGACAATCCGGCGGTTATCGGTACCATCTTCTCCCTGTTCTCCGTCGGCGCCATTGCGGCGGCTCTCCTGTTCGGCCCTGCGTACAAGTTCCTCAATGCCAGCGTTATCCCCGTATTCTGGATCGTCGGCATTGCGGGTTACGTTCTGTGGTACGTTGCTCACGTTACAGGCAACGTCGCATTGTTCTACGTGGCCATCATCCTTGCCGGATTCGGCACCAACACGATGACCGTCGGCGTGCCGATGCTGCTTTCGACGTTTGTGGCTCCCGCCATCGTCGGTGCGGTGATGGGCTTCAGCTACGTGTTTCAGAATGGCGGTGGATTCCTCGCTTCGCCGATCGACCAGCTGGTTTCCACGGTTGCTGGCGCAGATGCCATCATGAGTTCGGTGTGGATCTTCAATATAGTCATCGGCGTCATCGTGCTCATCGGCTTGTTCTACGTGGCCAAGAAAGCCAAGAAGATGAGCGCCGACAAGGCAGCCGAGCCTTCGGAGGCGTAGAGCGCGCATCTGAAGCATGCAGGCGCAGGCGCATGCGCAAACGGGTGGTCGCTTCGGCGGGCACCCGTTTTTTGCGCTTCGGAAGGCGACGGGTTTCCCGCCGTTTTTCGGCGACGCGGCGAACATCTTGAGAAGGAGATCGCGCAAGACGGCCTTAACGGGGCGATGAGGCGTCTTCGATAGGATGCAGACGGCATGGGCCCTTGTAGCTGCGTTGCCGCTGCGGGCATTGCGCGGCGATGGGATTCGGCCTCTGCCGAGACGATCCGCCGGAAGAGCGGGGCGGGGCGCTTTTCCGGCCGAGATGCTCCGGCTTTACGTTGTCCAGCGAGCGCCGAAATACGGGTTTTTCATCGTTGTGTTGCGCGCGCGAGCGCGGAATCGCCTCTCGCCTTTTCGCCATCAGGGAAAACGCATCGCGCGATCTTTCTCAACGAGAAGCGAGCGGCAGATTCGGGCTTCTAGCGCAACACAACGATGAAAAACCTGACATGCGAAGCCGTTAGGGCTTCCGAGTGCGGTGCTTCGGGAAACAGCGTGCATGCAAGGGCGTTTTCCGCTTTGAATCCGCGATGGGCGCGCCTTGGCGCAAGGGCCCTGATCGCAGCGGCGTTTCCGAGCCCAAGGCGAACGTGCTCCGATACCGGTTTCGGCAGCAGAGGCCCTCTTCGGTGTCGGCGGCGGCTCGGGTGCGTCGGAAGGTTCGAAAACGAGGAAGCCCCCGGCTTTAAGTGAGCCGGGGGCTTCCTGTCAGCATATCTACGCGGCTTTGCAGTCGGCCTTCGATATTCTCTCGTCGTCGATGCGCGGTGCCCTACGGCAAGAAGATCGCCGCCTTGGAACCCTTCTCATCGAGCTTCTTCGAGAGCTTCTCAACCGGTCCCCACTCGATGACGTTTGCGAGGCAGTGCAGCGCGCAGGTGGGGATTCCCCCCGCGTTCACGCGGTCTTCGCACATATCGCAGTAGCTCGTCGGGAACGGAAGGTAGTTCCATTCGAGCTTGCCTTCTTCCATTTCGAAGGGGCCGAACTCGACTACCTTGATGCCCCATTTGTCCAGGGGAAAATCGTGCTCGTTCTTGCATGCGAGCTCGCAGCTTTGGCAGCCGGTGCAGTACTGATAATCGATCAGCAGTCCGTTTTTACTCATGATCGCCTCCTTAGCCGAGCACGCGCTCTTCGTTCGGGGTCCTGTACACCTTTACCGGAACCTGCTTGTAGGGGGCTCCGAAGCCCATCTTGCCAAGTACGCGGTGAGGAATGAGGCTGTTGACGTTGGATTTCCAAACCCCGTACAGGTTCGGCTCCTCGCCGTCTTCCTCCGGATACCACCAGCCGTGCGCCGCGGCCACGACATCCTTGCGAACGACGGGGGTCACCTTGGCGATCTCGTGCGCGCTGCCCCACGGGTTCTCGATCGTCACCTCGTCGCCGGTCTTGATGCCGAGCTTCTCGGCGGCTTCGGGGTGGATTTCGAGGTACGGTTCGGGCGTGAGCTGCCGCAGGCTGGGGATCTGGCGATGCTCGGAGTGGAACGAAGCGAAGTAGCGGGCGCCCGTCGTGCACATGAACGGGTACTCCTTCGCGAGGTCGGGGCGCGCTTCGGCGCCGAGCTTCGGCGGGAAGTAGTACGGCAGCGGGTCGTCGCCGAGCGACTGGTAGCCGGTCGACCACAGCTCGACGCGGCCGGTGGTCGTTTGGAAGCCCGGTTGCCCGTCGGCGCGGATGAGCCCGCGCTCGTGCTTGCGGTACCCGCCGATGTCGTTGGTCGCAACGACCTTTTCGGAAAGTTCTTCCCACGTGGTGTCCATCTTGCCCACGTCGTCGGTCAGGTATTCCTCGACCGTTTTGAACGGATACTCCTCGCCGTAGGCCTTCTCGTAGAACGCGTTTCCGAAGTGGATGAGCATTTCGAGGTCGGATTTGCATTCGCCGACCTGCAGCCCCTTGTTGATGGCGCCTGCAATGCCCATCTGGCAGCCTTGGTTCGTCATGACGATGCCGTCGTGCTCGGCCCAGGTAGCCAGAGGCAGCACCACGTCGGCGAGCGCCATGACGGTCGGGGTCATGAACATCTCTTTGGCTACGGTGAACTCCATCTTCATGAGCGCATCGTGCCAGCGTTTAGGTTGTGCAGAGCAGGTGGGGGAGAGCAGGTTCGTGGAATCGAGCCATGCCATCTTGAGCTCGTAGGGGCGTCCCGTTTCGAGGGCTTCGAGCGTGATGTCGGGATGCGTTGTGTTCAGGAGCACTTTCACGATGGGGTAGGTATCCCATCCGATGCACTTGTTTTTGAGCTCGTCGCTCATGAAATCGGTAGCGCCAGTCATTTCGAATTGCATCTGCACGCCGACAACCGTTCCTCCGGGCACATCGAGGTTGCCGGTGATGGCGGCCATGGCGATGAGGCACTGCGTAACCTGGCAGCCGTTGGGGTTCTGATCGACGGCAACGCCCATGAGCAGGCTCCAGTGGTGCTCGCCGTCAAAGCCGAGCTTGCGGGCGCATACGCGGATCTCGTCGGCCGTGATGCCGCACGTCTCGGCAGCGAATTCGGGCGTATACTCCTGCACGCGCTCGGCGAGCTCATCGAAGCCGTAGCACCACTTGTCGACGAACTCGTGATCTATCAGATCCTCGTTGATGAGGACGTTCAATATGGCGAGACAGAGGGCGCCGTCGGTGCCGGGGATGATCTGCAGCACCTGGTCGGCGCGGGTTGCAAGCCAGTTTACGCGAGGATCGACCATGATGAGCTTGCTGCCGCGCTTCATGATCTCGATAAGCGCGTGTCCCCATAGGCCGTCGGGATTGGACTTCAGGGGCTCTTTTCCCAGGCAGAATACGTAGTCGGGGCGCGTCCATTCCGGATCGTCCCACACGTCGAGGGACCCGCCGTTGAAGTCGAGCTCGATGTAGGCGCTGCCGAGCATCATGGTCATGGCGGTTTGGCGCGGACCCATGCACGACCAGCCCGATTGCGCATAGCAGTTGTTCGGGGTCCTCAGCACTTTGGATGAAAGCGTGAAGCCGTAGCGAACGGCCTCGCGGCCCGTTCCCATGTACACGCAGATCGATTCCGATCCGTACTTCGCGCGAATCTCCTCGGTTTTCGAGACGATGAGCTCGGTCGCTTCGTCCCAGCTGATTCGCTCCCACTTGTCGAGGCCGCGGTCCTCGCGGGCGCGCTTCATGGGGTAGAGAATGCGATCGGGGTGATAGACGGCCTCTTTGAGCGCAAGGCACCGGGGGCACAGACGCCCTTGCGTAAGCTGATGGTCGGGATCGCCCTCCACCTTGATAAGCTCGCCGTCTTTGACGAACAACCGAATGCCGCATCCGACTGCGTGGCAGCCCGGCGGCGACCAGGCGCAGGTGCGGATGATCTTCGTGCCGTCGTCGAGCACTTGCTCTTTCGGCGCGGGATTGTCTTTGAAATGAAAAGCCATTCTGCACTCCTGTCTTTATGCATGCGCGCGCCCTGCCGGGGCTCTGCGCATTGGTTTGAAAGAGAGGTCTTCTGATTGCTTGGCAGGGAAATCCTAAAGGCAAACAAGTAAGTTTCCCAGAGCCCAAATCGGGTGCGGACGGCCTCGGCACCCTTGCCTGGCGTATGGTTCGGCACCTTAAAAACTTACTTTTTATCATCTATCTTGTGGGCAGCGCACACGCCGTAGACCAAGCGTCGGGTCGAGGCGGCCACCGCGCCGCGCTGTGCCGCACGGGTGCGTACGGGGCATTGCGCGGCAGATGTTTCAGGCGGTGCGATAGAAGCGATCTGATTGCTTGGCAGCCGCAGGACGTGCGGTGCAACGATTGCAGATACTTGAGGGCGACGAGAGGAGAAAGGTATGGTTAAACGCATCGAAATGGAGGTGGAGCAGGGCGGCACGAACGAGGTGCGCCCTGACTTCTTCCGCGAGCCGCCGGTCAAATACACCGGCGGCGACCTGCCGTGGCAATGGGAGGAAGACGGCATGATCGCCACGCGCACCGGCGCGTGGGCGGCTCCCGGCTGCCACGACGGCTGCGGAGTTATCGTCTATACCGATAAGGAGACGGGCAAGTTCGTCAAAGTGGAGGGCGACGAGGAGAGCCCCTACTACCAGGGCCGTCTGTGCGCGCGCTGCATCGCGCTCAAAGAGGCGGTGTACCATCCCGACCGCGTGCTCTACCCGATGAAGCGCGATCCGAAAGACCGTGGAAGAGCCGATAAGTGGGAGCGCGTCACGTGGGACGAGGCGTACGCGTTGATCAAGAGCAAGTTCGACGCGATCAAAGCGGAGTCAGGGGCGAAATCCGTGGTGTTCCACCTGGGGACGGGGCGAGGGACGGCTCCCTATATGACGCGCTTGCAGTACGCATTCGGATCGGTCCAGTACGCCTACATGCTCTCGGGCAACAGCTGCTACGTACCGCGCGTGGCGGCGTGCAACGTGCTTATGGGCACATACTGCGTCCCGGACTGCTCGCAGAACCACTTCGATCGCTACGAACACGAGGGATGGGTGCCGCCGAAGAACATCTTCGTATGGGGGAACAATCCGCTCGTGTCGAACGCCGACGGCAACCTCGGTCACTGGGTGGTCGATTGCATGAAGCGCGGCAGCAAGCTCGTGGTCGTCGACCCGAAGCTGACCTGGCTCGCCGCAAAAGCCGATCTGTGGCTGCAGATTCGCTGCGGCACCGACTCGGCGCTTGCGCTCGCCATGGGCAAGTACATCGTGGAAAACGATCTGTACGATCATGAGTTCGTGGAATCCTGGTGCTACGGGTTCGAGGAGTACTACGAGGCTACGCGCGAGTGGACGCTCGAGCGCGCCGCCGAAGTGACGTGGATCCCCGAGGAGAAGATTGCCCGCGCAGCACGGATGATGGCCGAAAAACCCACTTCGGTCCAATGGGGCCTCGCGCTCGATATGACCATGGAGTGCTTGGCGGGATCTGCAGCCGTCGTCGATCTGTGGTCCATTACGGGGCAGATCGATATCCCCGGCGGCATGGTGACGGTGCACCAGCCCTTTAACATCCAAACGTGGAATCCGCCCGATCCAGCCGAATGCCTGACCATCGAAGAGCAGAAGACGCGCATCGGCGGCGAAGATTTCCCCGCGCTCAAGTATTCGGGCGTGGTGCTGACGCAGGCGGACATGACCGTCGATCAGATGCTGACGAACCGTCCGTACAAGATCCGCGCGAACTGGATCCAGTCGACCAATCCGCTTTCGTGCACGGCGCAGGAGCCCAACACGCGCATGGAGCAGGCATACAAGAACGCCGAGTTCAACGTTATGGTCGATCCGTTCATGACGCCGACGGCGCAGGCGTGTTGCGACGTGTTTCTGCCGGTATGCATGTATCCAGAGCGCAACGGCATCCGTTCGATATACTACCATGTGCAAACGACGAACAAGGCTTGCCAAGCGCTCGGCGAGAGCAAATCCGACATGGAGATATGCTGGGAGCTCGGTCGCCAGTGGAACGATACGCTGTGGCCCGGCGAGACGCTCGAGGAGTTCTTCACCTTTACGATGAAGGAAACGGGCATGTCGTTCGAGGAGGCTCGCGAGGAGAACTGGATCTACCCCGAGTACCATTACGAGAAATTCCGTACGGGCGAGCAGCGCCCCGACGGCAATCTCGGCTTCAACACGCCGACGGGTCGCATCGAGCTGTATTCGACGCTGTTCGGGCAGTGGGGGCAGAAGCCGGTGCCGCACTACGCCGAACCCCCGTACAGCCCCAATCAAGTTCCGGAGCGCTTCGATCGAGACGAGTACCTCGAGAAGTATCCGCTTATCATGACGACGGGTGCGCGTCAGTGGGCGTCGTTCCATTCGGAGCATCGCCAGATCCCCCATCTGCGGGCGCTTCATCCGAATCCCGAGTTCGAAATCGCTCCCGAAACCGCCGAGCGCTACGGCGTCAAGCAGGGTGACTGGTGCTGGATCGAAAACCATCTCGGCCGCGTGCAGCTCAAAGCCAACGTGCAGCCTGTTTTGGATCCATCGACCATTTCGCTCGACCATGCCTGGTGGTTCCCCGAGCGCAATCCCGAAGACGAGGGTGCGGGGTGTTACGACACGTACGTGTCGAACGCCAACGTCATCATCGAAGCGGGCTGCGGCGAGAGCGGTTTCGGAAACAACTGCAAGTCGCACATGTGCCGCGTTTACCCGTGCGAACCCGAAGAGATCATCGGCGACACCGACATGGACAAGATCGTCGAGCGCTTTGCGATGAACGAGGAGTTGGTGTAAATGGCGAACGAACAAGCCTACGGCCTGCTGATCAATTACGAGTTTTGCACAGGCTGCCATTCGTGCGAAGTCTCTTGCCAGATGGAGCACGATCTGCCGGTCGACCGTTGGGGCATCAAGATCCAGAAGATCGGCCCCTGGCATATCGGCGGTGACGATTACCAGTACGATTTCGTGCCGGTGCCGACCGACCAATGCAACCTTTGCGCCGAGCGCACGGCAAAAGGCAAAAAGCCGTTGTGCGTGAAGCATTGCCAGAGCCTGGTCATGCAGTACGGGCCGGTCGACGAACTGGTTGCCAATTTCGACGGCAAGAGCAAGTACGCGATTTTCGTACCGAAAGCGGGTACGGCGCAATAAGGTCGATGCGCATCGCGCGCTTTCGCGCCGGGGGCTTGCGGGCCCCCGGCGGACCTTGCGCAGAAAACCGAAAGGAGCGAGACGATGACGAGCTATGGGAAGACGGCAGTTGTCGAGTACGTTGGAAGGCTCGACGACGGTACGGTGTTCGACAGTACCGAGGGGATCGAGCCGCTCGAGTTCGTGGTGGGATCGGGTACGGTCATACACGGGTTCGACGAAGCGGTTCTGCATATGAACGTCGGCGACCGTACGACAGTGGTCGTACCCGCCCGCGAGGCGTACGGCGAATACGACGAAGGCAGGATCGAACACGGTCCCATGTATGCGATCCCGAACGCGAAGGATACCGAGGTCGGCAAACTGTTTTATTTCGTCGATGAGGGCGATATGCGTTTTCCTGCCAGGGTACTCGAGGTGAACGAAGGCATCGCGACCATCGATTTCAACCATCCCCTTGCCGGGAAGGATCTGACGTTCGACATAGCGCTCGTCGGCGAGAAGGGCTGATGCCCGGGCTATGGTTCTCAGCCGCTCTGGTCGGGCTTAGACGAAGGCGCGCGTGCGATTGAACCGCGCGCGGAGCAGATCGGTTATCTTGTAGTGGTTCGACGAGATTCCCTTTTCGTTCGACCAGGCAACCGATACGAGCGGCCGGATGATCTCCTCTTCGGGATGGAATCTGAGGATTGCGGCTCTCTCTCGATCGACGTGCTTGGCGTTGCACCTGTCGATGGGCATGGCGGCTTCGTCCGAATACACGTATGCCAGCGCAACG
Source organism: Raoultibacter timonensis (assembly GCF_022845715.1). Taxonomy (NCBI): domain Bacteria; kingdom Bacillati; phylum Actinomycetota; class Coriobacteriia; order Eggerthellales; family Eggerthellaceae; genus Raoultibacter; species Raoultibacter timonensis. The sequence goes on along the minus strand of NZ_AP025564.1, from coordinate 2,651,751 downwards.
GCGGGGGACGCATCGTGGGGAACCAGCGATGCATCGAAGCCCCGTTGACGGCAAATCGATCCGATCATATCCCTCATGCGCGGCTCGCCTCGGGGAACAACGATGCGCTGGCCCCTCAGATCGCTCCACGAAACCGCCTCGCTTCGGGCGAGCGCGCTTGCGCGGGCGACGGCGAGATCGATACGGAGTTCGTGCAGCGTGATGCTGCAGCAGGTGGCAGGCACCTCGCCTGAGAAGACGCCCAAATCGAGCTCTTTCTCGCAGGTCATCTTACGAATGCGCTCGTTGGTGTCCTCGAAGATGTGGAGGGCGATCTCGGGGTGGTCGTTCTGGAATGCGATGAGCATCTCGGTCGACAGCGGCGCCTCGTCGCCGCCGAGAAACCCCTCGAAGAAACCGATTCTGATCGGCTGGGCGTCATGCCCTTCCCTGATCTTCGCTGCCGTGCGTTTGAGCTGGACGACCTCGTCTACCGCTTCGGCGGCAATGCACCGCATCGTTTCGCCGGCAGGGGTGAGCGCAACGCCTTTTCGGTCTCGGACGAACAGCGAGAACCCGAATTCCTTTTCAAGGGCGACGATCGATTTCGAAAGCGCTTGTTCGGTGATGAAGAGCTCTCGAGCCGCCGCCGAAAGATTTTTGTGTTCGCCCGCTTTGAGAAAATACTCGAGCTGCCTGATTTCCATGAGCGTCCTTTCCCCATGCCCTATCTTTGCCGAAGGGTGGGGCGGCGGCAAGTATGGTTTTCCTCATCTGCGATAAGTTAGTACTCAGAGTATGCAGCGGACTATATACCTTGGGATTGAAAGTTGGATCATACAGCCAATGGGTGTTGGCGTTTGCCGGCAATGCCGCGCTATCATAAGGCCGAGGAAAGGCTGGGGCGCAGACGACTCCGGCACGAAGGACGCGTTCATATTCCTACAATCGGGCATGTTTCAACCTACCGAAAAGGGGGATTGCGCGTCATGATTACGCGAGCTCAAGATATCGTACTCAATGTTCAGCCCATCTTCTTCGAAATCAAGCACCTGTACCGCTACGAGGGACCGTGTCGCAGCGGTGTCGGCGATCAGCTCGAGCCGGAGTTCGATCTTCTGCGAAACGAGGAATGGTGGAATACGTTTACGGAAGACATGGCGACGCGTCTTCCGTCTTGTGTCAACGTTATGGAGCCCCTGCGGTTTACCAGGACGGATAACTGGGATGACGAGGAGTCCATGTGGGAGGAGATCGGCAGGACCACAGCCGAAGCCGATTTCTACATCTTCCATTCGTTTTTAGGCCTCGACGGACTCGTCGTCGAGTTCGCCGAACGTTTCGGCAAGCCGTGCTGCGTCGAACCCGAATACATCAATCCCTGTTCAGCCACGTCGATCGGCGCAGCGCTTGCAGCCCGCGATAAAGACTACGAATTCTACGGGTTCAGGAATTGGGCCGATCTGTCCAAGCAGCTCGAAGTGCTTCGTGCGCGAAAGGTTATCGGGAACACGCGCATCCTCCTTCCTGTACGGTTCAGCTCATCGGTCTCGATGAGCTCGGTCGATGCGTTTCCCGATCAGACGGCGATCACCGAGAAACTCGGCATTCGCTTCAAACCCATCAATCTCCACGAACTGCTCGACCAGATGTCGCCTGCCGTTGCAGGCGGAAATCCAACCACGCCTGGTCGCGATACATGGGACATCACCGACGAGGACATGGCTGAGGCCGAAAGGCTCACCGACGGGCTTATCGCCGACGCTTGCGAAGTCGATGTCGAGCGACGGTGGGTGCTTAACTCCGTCATCGCCTACCTCACGGTGAAAAAGCAGATGTGCCGGCTCGATTGCAACGGGTTTACGGCTCCCTGCCCCGATTCGTGTTCGACGCGGAGGCTCCATGAACAGGGATTTACGTTCTGCTTTACCCATTCGCTCCTCATGCGCCAGGGCATTCCCTCTTCGTGCGAGTTCGATACGTGCACCGTCGCCTCGCAGCAGGCTCTTATCGCCATGACGGGAATGAATCCGTATATGGGCAATACGTTTCCCGTTATCAAGGAAGGCGGCGAGTGGGTTACGCCGCTCGGAGTCGAAGAAGAGGATATGCCGAAGCTCGAGGCCAACGAGGGTTCTCTTTACGTCATCCATCATTCGGTTCCCCACAACCGCATGAGGGATCCCGAAAAAGACGGTCCGTATGCGCTGCGCCACTTCTCGGAAGACAAGGGCTTCGGTGCCGTATTTCGGTATAACTTCAATGCCGATGAGGGCCAGCGGATAACGTTGTGCCGCATAGCGCCCGATGGAGAGCGCATGTTCATCGGTCGTGGAACGATCGTTTGCGACGGCGGTTACAATCTACACAACTGCAACGGGGAGGTCGTCTTCAAGGTAGATGATCAGAGGGATTTCTACGAAAAGCAACTGACGTTCGGAAACCACCTTGCCATGGTGTACGGCGACTATGTCGATGATATGACGGCCCTTGCCCATGCTCTGGGTATGGATGTTGTCGTTGCGTAAAGGACGGGACGGGACGCGCTCGAGCGGGCGCGTCCCGATTGGGGTGAACCATGGGCGAATCGCTGAAAGAAACGATAGCTCGTTCAAACGAGCTGGCGTACACATGCCTCGAGCAGATTGCACAAGCCGGGTGTGACCGAGATGCCGTTCATGCGCTGTTGAAAGCGTATATCGGCTACAAGTTCCTCCTTGCCGACGATGAGATGGGAAGCGAAGACATCGCCGCTCTTTCGAAAGCGAGTGTCGATAAGCTGCTTGCGAACCATCGGAAAGAGGCTTTGCAGGATGTTTCATCGGTGTGTGCCGGTGCGTCTTCGGCATCGACGAAAAAAGTACTGCTTATAATGGCTCTGCAGAAGGGCCTCGGCATCCGATTCGACGCAAGGGCATCGGGAGCCGTGAAGACCATCGACGATCTTGCCCGGGAGGTTTGCGCGCGGATTTGCGATCGATGACCTCGGTTCAGCGGTCTTGCAGGTTCTCGAGACCGTACAGGTCGATAAGCTTGAACGATATGTTCAAGAGCAGTCGCACGTCGGGGTCTTCCAAGTCCATGCCGAGAAGTCTCTTTATCTTTTCGAGGCGGTAGACGAAGCTGTTCCTCTGGAGGGAGAGCGCCTTGCTCGCCATGCTCGAATTGCAGTTCGCCTTGAGGTAGGCGTCGAGCGATCGGTACAGTTCTGGCTCGGATCGGGCGAGGGAGACCAGCGCCTTCGGGCAGAATCGTTCGGGGTTCATCTCGTTGAGGATATAGCTCATGCCGATTTCGAGCGTGTTGTCCTCGAAGCGGACGATGCGCTCGCTTTGCTCCGCGTAGCTTTTTTCGAGGGCGGCGATCGCTTGACGGTAGCTTCCGGGCAGGCTTTTTATTCCCGGGTACAACGAGCTTGCGCCGATGGCGAGACCGTACTCGTGCGCGAACTGCTCGGTCTGGTCGAGAAGGTCTTCTTCGGTCATATTCGAGCGAGTGCAGTTCACGACAACGACGATTCGGTTTTCGAGGATGAATGCCAAGCAGTCGAAGCAATCCTGGATACGGTTGCATACCGAAGCGAGGGGCTTCATGAGAATGCCGTCTTCGACGCGCATGGTGGGTATGAAATCGATGCAGAGGCAGAGGAATTCGTCGGTTTCCCTGCTCCAATCGAACGCGATAGCGCATTGGATGAGCATGGAATCGGGAACGTTTTTACCCTGTATGAACGATCGCATCGTCGCGCGCACGTCGACGTAGCGCTCGTTGCTGTCGAGTACCCCGTACGACGAATAGAGCTTTTTGATCGTAGCCGCAAAAACAAGGAGGGGGGCGCAATCGTAAGGGCCGATCTCTTGGTAATTCGAGTGGACCGAGAGGATGAGAGAGTATCCTTGCGAGACCTTGATGGTCGATCTCAGCACGGTGCAGCGAAATGCGTGCATCGTTGCGAACGTTGGCTCTTGGGAAGAGAAATCCATGCCCCCTTGCTCGTCGAGCACCCCATCGAACACCATGTTCTTCGGCAGGTACTTGCCCTCCTCGATCTGGTCGGTCTGTTCGCGCAGCAGCTGTCCGGTGCGGTAGACCCGATGGACGAGGACGCGGCTGAACTGATCGGTGATGCAGATGTCGTTCTTGAAGATGCCGAGGCTCGCATTGACGAGGTCGGATAGGCCCCCGCCGCCGTTGACGATCTCTTCGAGTCCCCGCTCCCATGAGGTAAAGCGCTGGAATATCTTCTGGATCGTATTGAACAGGCGGGTACGGCTCTGGCTCGAATCGACCCAGGCGATATCGCAGTTCGGTATCGCGCCCGTATAACTCGGCGGCGTGCCGATGCAGATGCAGGAGAAGGAAAGGTTCGGGTTCCGGCTGAGGTATCGCTGAACGCGGTCTTTCGCTTCCTCAAGATGTTTGTCGATGGTTACATACAGGACGTTGTTGTAGAAATGATACTCGTTTACGCTGAACAAGACGGGATATTCGATGCTCGGTTTGTTGGGGTCGGAACCGATGATCTCGCCGATAACGATATCGTCGAGTTCGTGGGCGATGGTGTGCAGATTGAGTTTCAAAGGCTACCCCCGAATACCGCAGAATGTATAGGATTCCATTTTAGTATATGAGGGAGTGGAAGTTCATGCGATCGTGCGTTTTGCCGGAGGCACGCTTTGGCTGCAATGAGCACGGGCCCACGTAATGGATGCCGTGGGCCCGTATTGTCGTTTGATGCTCGGTATCGAATCCTATCCCAGCATGCTCTTCGCAGCGTAGCGGCCGAAGGTGACGGCGCGTCCGCAGCTGGCGGCGCCGAGCCAGAGCGGGTAGTCGTTGCCGAAGAAGTTGCCCGATACGTTACCGGCGGCGTACAGTCCCTCGATCGGCTGCTCTTCGAGGTCGAGCACCTGCAGGTTCTGGTTCACGTGGAGGCCGCCTAAGATCGTGAGCACGCCCGGCACGCGTTTGATGGCGTAAAACGGCGCTTTCTCGATCTTCGAGATCTTGAGGTAATCGGGGTTCTTGCCGAAATCCTCGTCCTCGCCTTTGTCGACCAGCGCGTTGTAGCGCTCGACGGTCTTGAGGAAGTCGTCTTTCGGCACGCCCATCATATCGGCGAGCTCTTCGAGGGAATCGGCTTTCATGATGGCGCCGCGCTCGAGGGCGTCGTCCCATTCCGCCTGGTTGTCTCCCGAAACGGTCCAGCGCATGAAATCGCCGCCGAAATCGTTCCAGTGCTGGCTGCAATTGGCATCGGTGATCTGGAACCGGGTGCTTTCGGGTTGCAGGATGCACTGGTTGACGATGTAAGGGTAGTCGGTGTCTTCGTTCTGGAAACGCTGCCCCAGCTTGTTGACCGCAAGCCACGGGGTGCCGGAGAGCGGTGCGTCGCCTTCGGGCAACGGGCTCGGGTCGAAGTGGATCATCGGCGCATGGGCCGGCTTATCGATCGAGGCGCCTGCCCACATGGCCATCTTGTGCCCGCCGCCGGTATTGGAGGCGGGGAAGTAGGTGTTGGGGAGATCGACGCAGAACGGTGCGAACGCCTTGACCATCTCGGGGTCGTTGCCGTAGTCGCCCGTGGCGAGCAATACGCCCTTGCCTGCATTGAACTTGACGTATCCCTTGGGGTCTCCCTTGGTGCGGTTGCCGATGACGCCCGTCACGCGATCGCCTTCCTTGACGAGCTGTACGCCTTCGGTGTTGTAGTAAACCTGGGCGCCGCCTTCGACAGCCTTGTCGAGGATGGCTTCGAGCATGGCGGTCTGCTGGCCGACCCATGCGTGGGCGAACGGCGGCTCGCCCATCATGCCCGCGAACTCGACGGTGCCATCGGTCTCGGCCATAAGCCAGTCGACGGTTTCGCCGCTGTTGTCCATGAAAATCTTGAGCACGCGCTCATCGGCCTTGCCGCCGTTGAGCTTGGCGTAGTGCGCTTGCACTTCGGCCACGTCGTATTCGACGCCGATGGAAGCCTGGTACTTCGAGTTGATAGCTCCGGTACTCCAGCCATGGCCGATGAATACCGCCTCGTTTTGCAGGATGGCAACGCTGGCACCCTCCTGCACAGCCGTGAGCGCTGCGGTGATGCCTGCCGTGCCCGCCCCGACGATCACCACGTCTGCGTCGACCGTCTCGACGATGTCGGCGTCGGCGATGGGCGCGGGTGCGTTTTCGACCGTCCATGTTTTGACCAGCTCGCCGGCGGCATCAGTGGAGCCTGCTTGCGGCTGCTGGTCCGTGCCGGCTGGGGCGCTTTCACCCTGCGCTCCCGGGGCGCATCCGCCGAGCAGCCCCAGAGCGGCGAAGCTCGCCACACCGATGCCTGTACCCTGCAAGAAGCTGCGGCGCGAGATGGATGCACGCTGATTGGTATCCTTGTTTTCCATGATTCTTCCTCCCTTTTCCTCGGCCGAACCGTTCGGCCGGTGCATGGGAAGACCTTACGATGATCTCAATCCGAGAGCTAGTGGATCGAGCTCTGGTTTTATTTGTATGATCCTACAAAACAACTTCTTGAGCAGGAGATCCGGCAACCGGACGCCCCGATGCGGGCTGTTGGCGGCTAAGAGCTTTGCTGCTCGCTGTTCAACAGATCGTACAGCTTGACGATGATGAAGTAGTTTGCCCGCACGGCCTGTTCCGAGAAGTCGGAGTCGAGCAGTTCTGCAATCTTGTCCATGCGGTAGCGCAGCGTGTTCACGTGGATGAACAGAAGCTTCGAAACGTCGGTCCAGCGAAACGAATGGTCGAGCATGAGCCTGAGCGTGTTCATGAGCGGGGTGCCGTGCGCCGCTTCAAAGTCGATGACGGGTTTGAGAGCCTGTTCGCAGTGGCTTCTCAGCGCGTCGTGGTCGGTGTCGAGCAGAATGGCGAGGATGCCGAGCTGCGCGTAGCGGATGATGTCGTCCTCCTTGCCGAGCAGCCATCCGAGCTCGAGCGCTTCCTTCGCTTCCTTCAGACTCGTGCCGAGCTGGGCAAACGGATAGCTGCGACCGATGCCGATAGAGGTGACGATGCCGTTGTAGCGATCGTGAACCGCTTTGTGGTATGCGAGATCGTAGAAGTGGCGATGAGGCATCTTGCGGCCCTCGTCATCGACCGCGTAATCGCTCGGGAAGATATGAATGAACCCCTCGTCGATGCCGATGTCGATAACGTCGGAAGCGTGCTGTTCTCGCAGGTACTGTCGTACCGATTCGGAGGTTGACGCCCAATCGTAGCGCTGGTTGCCGCCTCCGATCCGCGTGATCGTGATGAAGTAGGAGCCGGTTTCGTCGATCTGCAGTTGGCGGGTCGCGAGGTAATCGGCCAGCCCTCGCGCGCCGTTCTCGAAAAGACGGGCCGAAGCATCGTCTTTCATGGCCCTGATCATGCGCTGCGATGAGAGGTAGCTTGCCAGATGGTAGGTGAGGGGAGCGCTCACTTCGTCGAGAATCGAGACGGTCTCTTCGACCGAGGCTTTCCTTACGGGAGCGAGCACGATGGACGCGGATGCGCGGCCGAGCGGAATGAAGTAGGTGAGGCGGCAGTGCGATGCGTCGAAGCGGTAGCGAGCCTCATCTGGCCCGGGATCGGCGATATCGGCCGGACTTCCAGTGGAGCCGTTCTCGATGACCACGGCGGGGTAGAGCAATTCGCGGTCGGGACCGACGATGAGCGCGCTGCATCGGCAAGCCTGCTCAAGGTATGCTCCCGCGTAGCCGAATCCCTGCTCGGCCAAACGCTCCATAAAACGAAACGATGCATCGCGCGTTCCCTGCGGCATGGTGTCCTCCTCGTTTGTCAGGCATGCCATCGCATACGACCGTTTCATCAGGGTAGCAGAATCCGCTTCGCAGATGCCGTCCGAATGGATTTTGAAACTGATTGCTTGATTTAGTACTGGATAATGTCTTATAGTGGCAATATACAAATAAGATACATGGTCTTATCAAATTAAAGGATCGACAGACGAGGATCGGTGAGCGCATGGAGCTGGACAAGAGGGTAGTGGAGATCATTGCTAAGGCGTATGCGGGGGATGCGGCAACCGAAGAGGAATGCGTATACCTGCTCGGGTTCGGCGCGGCTTCGCCGGAGGCGTTTTCCGTTCGGGCGGCTGCGGCAAGCATCGTGCGCGCCCGCACCGACAACACGGCCGTCATCTTCGGGCAGATCGGCGTCGAGTGCTCGCCGTGTCCCGCCGATTGCGATTTCTGCTCGTTTGCGGCGAGCACGACCGGCTTTGCTCCCATGCGCCTCACCGACGAGGAGATCGTCGAGAAGGTCGACGGTTTCTGCAAGGACGGCGATCTGTACGGGCTGTGGCTCATGGCCATGCATGAGTACGATCTCGAGTACTACCTCCATGTGCTCCGGCTCGCCCGCGAGCACGCACCCGCCGAAACGAATATCTACACCAACGTGGGCGATACGAGCTACGAGGATTTCTGCAGGATGAAAGAGGCGGGAGCCTCGGGCGTCTACCACATCTGCCGCCTGGGCGAGGGCACCCATACCAAACTCGATCCCGAAGCGCGCTACGCTACGATGGAAAACGCACGTCGCGCGGGCCTGGCGATACTCGATGCCGTCGAGCCGATCGGTCCCGAGCACACGCCTGCCGAGCTTGTCGAGAAGATGTTTCTCACCAAGCGCTTCCAGTCCATTCAAACCGGATCGATGAAGCGCATCGCCGTGCCGGGAACTCCGTTCGCCGACAAGGGCGAAATCAACCACTTCGAGCTTTCGCAGATCGTCTCGGTGCAGTGCCTTGCCCTGCTCGACATGGACGAGCTTCCGTGGATCGGCATCCATGAGCCGTGCGAGGCGGGCTACCTTTCGGGGGCGAACCTCATCTCGGCCGAGACCGGCGTGAACCCCCGCGATACCGAAGCGGACACCTCGGCTAGCCGCGGCCTCGATATGGATGCGAGCCGTCGGGTGCTCTACGAGGCGGGCTTCACGCAGCTGTGCAAGGGCGACGGCGCAAAGGTACCGCTTACCATGGACTACATCGAAAGCTGCAATCGGTAGCGACGGGAAGGCGAGGGCGCTTGGCGCCAGATAGGAGACGAATAATGGCAAAAGCGAGATTCATGGTGGTGAGCGGATTTCTCGGCGCAGGAAAAACGACTTCGATGATCGCGTTTTCCAGAGCAATCAACGAAAAGTACGGAAAATCGGCCATCATCGCGAACGACCTCGGCGCGAAGAACCTCGTCGATGCCGATTACACGGCGACGACCGACCTGTCCATCACCGAGATCGCCGGCGATTGCATCTGCTACCAGACCGAGAACCTCGTCGACAAGCTCAATCGCCTGGCCGCAGGCGGTGCCGACGTCATCATGTCCGACATCCCCGGGTGCGGCATCGGCGCGCTCGACCATGTGTATCTCAAACTCAAAGATCAGTATCCGGGCGAATTCGACCTCATGCCCTTCACCTGCGTGGTCGATCCCGAGCGCTTGCGCATGATCCTGCCCGAGCGCGCGACCATCAACCTGCCCGAGGAGATGCGCTTTCTGCTCGACGCGCAGATGGCCGAAGCCGACCTCATCGTGCTCAACAAGATCGACATGCTGAGCGAAGAGGAGATTGCGGCCGACGTCGAGTTCATCAGGACCGCCTATCCTGACACTCCGATCATGGCCATGTCGGCGAAGACGGGCGAGGGCGCAGGCGCGGTCGTCGATTACCTCATGAGCCACGCTGCCGCAGCCGAGCATCGCGAGATAGGCTACGGTTCATCCGAATTCATCGCCGCCGAGGAGAAGATGTGCTGGTACAACCGCCGCTTTTTCGCCAAACGCACCGACAACGCGAACATCGATTTCAACGAAGTCGTCGACGACTTCATGGAGGCCATTCGCGACGGACTCATCGAGGCGAAGCGCAACGTGCCGCACCTGAAGCTGTTCGCTGCAGGCGAGGGGGAGGATTTCGTCAAGGCGTCGCTTGTGGGCGTCGACTACGACATCGATTACGAGCGAAAGCTCGAGCACGACTACACGGCCATGTCCATCGTTGTGAACGCGCGTGCGGTATGCGAATCGGAGACGATGGCCGCCATCGTCGACGAAGCCCTGGCGGCGATCGGGGAGAAGCACGGCCTCGCCTGCCATGTGCTGTTCACCGAGTGCTTCGGCATGATGGACGAAGGCCGTGGCAACGGCGGGCGTGCAAGCAGGTAGACGAGACGAATGGGGGTACTGTGCCGATCGGGAAGACAACGACCCATGATCAGGTTCGCGAATACTACGGGCGCGTGCTCGGGAGCTCGGACGACCTGAAGACCAACGCGTGCTGCTGCGCCACCGAGGCGCCGCCGAAGTACGTGCTCGATGTCATGGGGCTCATCGCCGACGAGATCGTCGAGCGGTTCTACGGGTGCGGATCGCCCATCCCGCCCGCCCTCGAGGGCGCGACCGTGCTCGACCTGGGCTGCGGCACCGGACGCGACGTGTTCGTCATCTCTAAGCTCGTCGGCGAGACGGGCCGGGTGATCGGCGTCGATATGACGCCCGAGCAGCTTGCCGTAGCCGAGCGCTACCGCGAAGAACAGGCAAGGCGGTTCGGGTTCGCGGAGTCGAACGTCGGGCTTGCGTGCGGCTACATCGAAGACCTCGCCTCGCTCGGCATCGCCGACGAGAGCATCGATGTGGTCGTGTCGAACTGCGTGATCAACCTGTCCCCGTTCAAGGATCTCGTGTTCTCCGAGATATACCGGGTGCTCAAGCCCGGCGGTGAACTGTACTTCTCCGATGTGTTTTCCGACCGCCGCATACCCGTTGCGCTGCGCGACGATCCCGTCCTGCGCGGAGAATGCTTGGGCGGCGCGCTCTATCTCGAAGACTTCCGGCGCATGATGGCGAGACACGGCTGGGAGAGCTACGCGTTCACGGCTGTGGACGACATCCATGTGGGTGATTTCACGCTTGAGACCAAACTCGGCTTCATTGGTTTCACTTCGCGTACCGTGCGCGCTATCAAGGCGAGCGGCCTCGAGGACGGTGAAGAGGACTTCGGGCAGAGCGCAACCTACACGGGTGCGATACCCGAGGTGCCGCGCTACTTCGATTTTGACGTCGAGACGCGGTTCGTCAAAGGAAAACCACGTGCGATCAGTGGAAACACGGCGCGTATGCTTGAGCAGTCGCGCTACGGGGCGGCGTTTGAGATAACGCGGCCGGGCAGGCACCGCGGAAGGTTCGACGCAGCCCGAGCGCAGGAGGCGCTCGAGATACGCACTGGTGCGAAGAAGGTTGACCTTGCGCTGCTCGAGCGGGCGTGCGAGCGCTGCGGCATCATCCCGTTCGACGAGCGGGTGGGCGAGCCGACGCTGCTCGGAGCCCATGCGGCACCCTCGACCATGCAGGTCAATGTTTGCTATGCCTGCAACCTCGCTTGCCGGCACTGCTACCTCGAATGCGGCCCCTCGCGCGCCGAGCGTATGGGGCGATCGATCATGGAAGACTGCCTCGAGGCGTTTCGGACGGGCGGCTTTTCGGTGCTCGACATCACGGGGGGATCTCCCGAATACAACCCCGACTTCGAATGGTTTCTCCGCGAGGGGGCGAAGCTCGGCAGCACTATCGTCCGCACGAACGGCACGCTTCTGTGCGAGCCCGAGTACGAGCACCTCATGGAGGCATTCGCGGAAACGAGATCGCGCGTGGTCATATCGTTGCCGTTCTACAACGGCGACGGTGCCGACGCGCAGCGCGGGCGCGGCGTGTTCGCAAAAGCGGTAGCTTCTATCAGACGCCTCAACGAGCTCGGGTACGGGAGCGACGAGACGCTGCCGCTCGACATCGTGTACAACGTGGCCGGTCCGTTTCTGCCTCCGCCCCAAGAGCTCGTCGAGGAAGCGTACAAGCACGTGCTTGCCCAAGAACAGGGTATCGAGTTCGACAGCCTGCTCGCGTTCAACAACTACGCGCTCGGACGCTTCGCCGCCGACCTCATGGAGGCAGGTATGCTGGACGAGTACCTAAGGCTTCTGGCCGATAACTTCAACGCGCTTGCGGTGACGAGGATGATGTGCCTCGACCAGGTGAACGTCGATGTCGACGGCAGGCTTTACGACTGCGAGTGCAACCACGTGCTCGGGCTGCCTCTGATCATCGACGGCCGGGACGCCACCATAGCCGACATCACCGAGAAGCCTTTGGCGTCGCGCACGGTCAGGACGAACCCCGTCTGCTACAGCTGTGCCGCCGGCTCCGGGTCGAGCTGCGGCGGGAGTCTGGTGTAAAAGCCTGTCCGTGAACGCTTTCGCCCGCTTGCGCTAACGCGCCCTCGGATCGTATCCGGGGGCGTTCCTTTTTTGCCGTGCGCCATACGGTATTCCGACGTGATCGCTAACTTTCCTTTTTGGAATAGCCCATGTCTTTTGTGATACGCCATCGTATCCCGAGCGCCCATACAATGCTCGCAGCGGTAACGAACGAAAGCCGAGAAGTTCGGCCGAGCACCGATGCGGACGTTCCGCGCAGCGCGCAGCTTGGGGTAGGGCGCTGTTCGGGTGCTCCCGATGTACGCGATACAACCGGTATTGAGCTATGGGGGTGGTTTGGTGTCTATGCTTGCGCACGAAGCCGATCAGACGAAATCTGCTGCAACGCCGATCGACGGCCTTTCCTTGCCGAAGGAGAGCGACGGGGCGGCGGCTTCGACGGGTCATCTGCAACCGAAAGGGGCGTTTCCCCTCAAGCGCGTTATCGGCGCTGCGCTTGCGGTGGCGTTCATCGTCGCTTCGTATTGCATACCGGGATCGGAAAGCCTTTCCCGCGAGGGCATTATGGCCATCGGTGTACTGCTGGCGTCGGTTGCCATGTGGTTCTGCGGCACGATGCCGCAGGGCGTTGTCGGTCTGGTGGGCGTTGTGCTGCTCGTCTTTCTCGGCGTCGTCCCCTCGCTGACCGAAGCGCTTTCCGGATTCACTTCGGCAACCACCTGGTTCATTTTGTGCGTGTTCTGTATGACGGCGATCATGCAGAAGAGTACCCTGGGCCTCAGGCTCACGCGTGCGCTGATCGGGTGGGCGGGTGCCAATTCTCGCAAGCTCGTGTTCGCCTTCATGCTGGGAACCGCCGTCGCCTCGTTCTTCATGACCGATACCGGAGCGGTGGTTTTGGGCATGAGCATGGCCCTGCCGTTGCTGAAGGCCGTCGATGCGAAGCCGGGGGCTTCGAATTTGGGCAAGTGCCTCATGCTGGGCGTTGCGTTTGCCGGCGTGCTCGGCGGATTCGCATTGCCGTGCGGGCATTCGCTCAATATCCTCGGCATCGGGATCATGGAATCGACCGTGGGCGAAACGGTGAGCTTCCTCGGATGGATGCTTGTGGGCATTCCCATTTTCGCCGTAATGCTTCCCTTGACATGGTGGATCCTGACACGGGTGTTTCCGCCGGAGAGCATCGCCGACAAGCGCGACGTCATCGAGGCGAACACCGCTTCGTGCGGCGCGTGGAGCGCCAAGGACAAGAAGTCCATCTGCATCGTCATCCTGTTGCCGGTTCTGTGGATCGCGGGCAACTGGATCGGCGCTCTGAACACCACCATCGTCGCCATGGTGGGCGTGGCGCTGCTGTTTTTACCCGGCATGGATCTCATGTCGTGGCGCGAATTTCAGGACATCGCGGGATGGAACGTGTTTCTGTTCTTCGGTACCGTCATGTGCCTCGGCAACGCCGTATCGTCGACGGGCGGCACCGACTTCATTGCCACCTTGTTCCTGAACAGCGGGGTTCTGGACATCCATCCGTTCCTTGTGCTGCTCGTCGTGGGGTACGTGATGTACCTCATCCATACGTTCTGCCCGGTGGCGCCTGCGCTTTGCCTGTTGTTCTTGCCGCCGCTTTTGCTGTGGGCCCAGACGGTCGGGGTTCCGACGGTCATCCCGGTGTTCGTGGTCGCGTCCATTACTGCGGGCAGCTTCCTCGTGCCGCTGAATCCGACCATCGTGATCACCTACGACCAGGGCTATTACCGGTTCGGCGAAGTTGCCAAGGGCGGTTGGCTTTCCGCGGCTATCTTCGTGTTCGTAACGGTGTGCTGGTCGTTTTTCGTATGCGACGTCATGGGGCTGGTGCAGGCGATTCCGCTGTAGGCACAAGATCGAAAGGAGCTGTTGATGGAACAGAGCATTGCAACGTATGTCATCGGGCTTGCCGTGGTTATCGTTCTCGGCGTCAGCTATCTGCGCTTCAAGCGGCACGAGGGCGAAGACGAGCAGGAGCCGTCTGTGAGCATCAAGCAGACCATGGCCGAGGCGCGGGAGTATTTCGGCATGTCGCCACAAGGCGAAGACGATCGCTTCGCGCGAGCGTTGGACCTGACGCCGGTGAGGATGCTTTCGGGCATGTTCGCCTCGGCGGATAAGAAGAGGTCGGTTCGGCACGAGAAGAAGGGAAGAAGTGATTGAGAAAAGTGCTTCATCGATACTGTCGTTCATTGAGATTGAGGGGTGTGAAATATGAGTAAGGAAGCGGTTGCGCCGACGAGCGCAGCGAAGAAGGGTTTGACCAAGCGGCTCATCGGTTTCGTGCTTGGCGTCGTCGTGCTGATCGTTTCGATGATGATCCCCGGAAGCGAGGAGCTTTCCCATGAAGCCGTTATGTCGCTCGGCATCCTGTTGTTTGCCGTAGTGTTCTGGATATTCGATACGTTGCCGGTGGGCGTTACCGGCCTTTTGGGAGCCATTCTGCTTTCGGTGTTCGGAGTTGTTCCCGATTTCGCGACGGCGTGGAGCGGGTTTACCGCAACGACCGTGTGGTTCATTTTCGGCGTGTTCGTTATGACCGCCATCATGATCAAGACGACGCTCGGACGCCGCTTGGTGCGCGGACTCGTGGCGAAAGCCGGCACGAAATCGAAGTCCGTCGTCTTGGCCTACATGATAGCGACGGCCATCGTGTCGATGTTCATGACCGATACCGGCGCGGTAGCCGTGGGTATGGCGTTGGCCTTGCCGTTCCTCAACGCCATCAACGCGAAGGAAAAGAAGAAGAACCTCGGGCGCTGCTTGGCGATAGGCATTGCGTTTGCAGCCATTATCGGCGGTTTCATCACGCCGTTCGGCCATTCGCTCAACATCCTGTGCGCCGGATTGCTTACCTCCGCGTATGGCGTTACGATCGGGTTCTTCGAATGGGTCGTCCCTGGCCTCATCATCGCGCTCATCATGATACCCGTGCTGTGGGTCATCCTGTGCAAAGTCTTCCCGCCCGAGGATCTGACCGTCGAAGAGGCGGCACTCGTCGCCGACAAGGACGACGCGCCCATGACCGCGCTCGACAAGAAATCGCTCGTGTACATGATCGTGCTCATCGCCGGGTTCATCGCGGGCAACTGGGTTCCCATCCTCTCGAACGTGAACGTCATCATGGTCATGCTGGCGGTGGCGTTCGTTCCCGGCATCGATATCCTCAACTGGAAGGAATTCCAGGATGCCGAGGGATGGGGTGTTATCCTCATGGTCGGCGGCGTTATGTGCATGGCCAACGCAGCCGCTTCCACCGGTGCCGCAGCTTACATGGTCAACCTGTTCTTGAACAGCGGAATCATGGGAATCAACACGCTGCTCGCCCTTATCATCATCATGGCGGTCGCCTACCTGGTCCATACGGTCGTGCCTGCGGCACCCGCGCTCTGCGCCCTGTTCGTGCCGCCGGTTATGGGCTTCTGCGTTGCCTCCGGCATCTCCCCGGCCATCTTCGCCATGCTCATGGCATCGGTTACCGCGGGCAGCTTCCTGCTTCCGCTGAGCCCGCCCATGATGGTGTCGTACAGTGAGGGCTACTACACCACCGCCGAGCTGACGAAAGCCGGTTGGTTGAGTTCCATCGTCTACGTGCTCGTCGAAGTGCTCGTACTGTACTTCATCGGCGGCTTGCTGCTTCCGATCGTGCCGGCGTAACGGCGACGAGCGTTTCGCTTCCGTAGGTTTTGCGAAGGCTGCGGTCTGGTTCTCAGCCAGGCTGCAGCCTTTTCGGTTAGTATGATCGATGAAGGAGGTTGGTATGCTGGCATTCGTGGGAGCGAACCTCATCGACGGTACGGGCGCTGCCCCCGTTGTCGATGCTACCGTTTTGATTCAGGGAAAGGCCATCGTGGCGGTCGGATGCGGCATCGAGGTGCCCGAAGACGCGACGGTCGTAAACCTGCGCGGTAAAACGCTGCTCCCCGGTTTCATCGATGCCCATGTGCACCTCGGGGGATCGGATGCGCTTGACGACCGCATGGGCAACCGCGGGCGGCATGCTACGGGGGATTACGCGTACAACGTGAACCAACTGCTCTCGTGGGGCGTGACGGCCGTCCGCTCCGGCGGAGATTGGACGCCCGATATCCTCTCGTTTCGTGACGAGGCGGAGGCGGGGCTGGTTCGCGCTCCGCACATCGTCGCGTCGGGTCGGTTCGTACAGGCTTGCGGAGGCCACCCGCTCAGCACGGTGTACGGCGACGATGCCCTCGTCATGCAGAACGCCTGCGTGCTCATTCACAAGGAAGATGGGGCGGGTCGCATCGAAGCAGCGGTTCGGCGCGCCGTTGGCGAAGGCGTCGATGTCGTCAAGGTGTTTTGCGGAGACGACAACAAGCTCTTGTACCCCGAAGACACGACGGTGCCCACGATGACCGACGAGCAGCTTCGCCTTGTGGTCCGGTTCGCCCATGAATCGGGCAAGCGAGTTATGGCCCACATCGACGATCTGGACGACATGGACAGGGCGCTCGATGCGGGGGTCGATGCGATCGAACACGTCTGCAACGTGTGCACCGACCCCGATCAGGAGATCGGCGACGGACTCTTAGCCAAGCTCGTGAGCCGGGGCGCATACGTGACGCCCACCATCGTGGCCACCGCCGAGCACGAGGAGCACGGTTTCACGAACGGAGCGCCGCCCGTCGCGCCGGCTGCGCGCAGAGCCGTGGCGAAGATGGTGCGGGCGGGCGTTCGGATAGGCGTGGGTACCGACGCCGGCATACCGTTCGTCGCGTACGGCCGCTCGCTCCATCGTGAGATGCGCGAGCTCGTTCAGTGCGGCATGACGCCTTTGCAGGTGCTCGCAGCCTGCACGGGCGGCAACGCGGAATTGCTGCAACGCGAGGATTCTTTCGGCACCGTTGCGGTAGGCAAGGCGGCCGATCTGGTCGTATTGGGCAGCGATCCTCTCGAGAGCATCGAAAACACGCGCGATGTCGCCCTGGTGCTGCGCGATGGCAGCATCGTCGTCGACAAGGGGCTTCTGAGCGCATAGCGAAAACTATATAATGTAAGCAGGCACATGATGCGAACGCAGGGCGGCACGTACGGCTTAGGGGGCTCCTATGAACATCGACCATCTACGAGAATTCATCTATCTTGCCGAAACGCTGAGCTTCAGCGCCACGGCGAAGCGGTTCTACGTCAGTCAATCGGTTCTCAGCAAGCACGTAGCCTCGATGGAGGATGAAATCGGTGCCAAGCTCTTCGTGCGAGACAGCCATCACGTTCGCCTTACGAAGAGCGGGGATGCTTTCCTGGAAGAGGCTTGCACCATCGTGGGGAGCTACGAGCGCGCTCTGGCCCGCATCACGGCGATCAACCAATCGTACGAATCGGTGGTGCGCGTGGGATATCTGCGCAATGCTGCACGCCCGTTTCTCGCCATGTTCCTGAAATGGATGAACAGGGAACAGCCTGGCGTGAGGGTGTCTCTGTCGTGCATGGAGTACGGAGAGCTGTATTCTGCGCTGGCCATGCGCAAGATCGATTTGGCGCTCGCCATCGATCTGGACGTCGATATGAAGGCGCGCTGCAACTCGCAGTTCATCTACGAGGATTGCTTCGATGCGATCGTCAGCTACGATCACCCGCTCGCGTCCTTCCAGAACGAGGGAATCGATGCCGCCCAGCTCGAAGGGCAGCAGCTGCTTCTGCCCGACCCCTCCGCCTATCCCGGCTTGAGCAACTTCGTCGAGGCGCTTCTGCCGCCGAGCGGCTCGTCGCCGACGCGCCAGTACTACAGCGATGTGGATACGATGTACCTTGACGTGGAGATGGGGAAATGCGTGGCGTTCTCGTCCGAGCACAACATTCCCGTTTTCGGCGACAAGGCGTGTTTTCTGCGCATCAACGATCGGCCTTCGTGCTACAGCGTGAACGCCCTGTGGCTCAAGGAGACCAGCGAAGAGGTGGTCGCACCGTGCTTGGAGGCCCTCGAGTACTGTCGCAATCGGCTTGCATCCCGATCTCAGGGAACCTGCTCGTGAGAGAGGCTGTTCCGTTTGCCTCTCAATGTGATGCGCCCCGATTTCCTATCCGCACGGATGGGTGAATCGGGGCGCATGAACGCGGTTGGCCTGGATGGGGCCGATCGGCCCCTTATTTTTCCAGAGCGCTCGGGGCTCCGGGTACACCCGGTGCTTTCGGTGCGCTTGGCGCTCCGGGGGATCCAGGGGCTTTCGGAGCACCGGGAGCGCTTGGGGCACCGGGCGCTCCCGGGATGCCTGCGGCGGGCAGCTCTGCTCCGCATTGCGCGCACGAGGCGTCAAGGGGCCCGCACGTCGCCCCGCACGAGGGGCATTTTCTATCCGATTCGATCGCTGCTGGTCTGAAGCACATGGCCAATCTCCTGTCTCTCGGGGTTTGATACGGGGTTTTCGGGGGCGATCGACCGACCCGGGGGGAGCGGGAGGACGGTTCCGCACTGGGAGCATGAGAGGGCTTGGGCACCGTTCTCGTATCCGCACAGCGGACAGGTGCCGGGTTTGAGCGGCGGCTGTGTTTCGCCGGTGCATTTCCCGCATCCAATGCATGTCTGGCACATAGCAATCCTTCCCGTAGTCGTTCGGTTGCGCTGCCGCCTTGTGGGCGGCAGCGCGTTTTTTAGCCTTTGAGGCAGTACAGAACCTGCTTGGGCTTGGCTGCCAGATCCTTGGCGAGCTCTTCGACTTCGCCGAATTTCAAAACGTGCGCCTGGCAGTGCTTCACGCAGGTCGGTTCGGCACCGCCCTCGGCCATGCGCTTGGCGCACAGGTCGCACAGGTCGGTGAACACGGGCATGTTGATGTCGGTCCAGGCATCTTCGCCGATCTGGTAGATGCCCTCTTCGTGGATCTTGACTCCGCAGTGACCTTCGGGGAAGTCGGCGTGCGTGGTCTCGACGGCGCACGCCATTTCGCATGAATGGCACCCCGAGCACCATTCGTAGTCAACGAGGATTCCCTGTGGCATAGCTACTCACCAACCTTCTCATCGAAGCCGAGTGGATTTGCGAGCGTGTTGTGATCATCCTGTTCGCATTTGTACACGCGGCAGAGTACCGTCTTGTAGTTCGAACCGAATCCGGAGCGGCCGGGATCGTAGGCGAGCAGCTGGTTGATGTTGTAGTCGTACATGCCGCTGAAGCCGCCGTCTTCCCATCCGGCCTGTTCGGGCATCCACCAGCCGTGATCCGTCGAACAATAGCGCGGATCGAGGGCCTCGGTCAGCTGCACGCGGCGTTTCGCTCGTCCGCGATGGTTCTCGACCCAGACCCAGTCACCTTCGGCAACGCCGTACCGGGCGGCCGCTTCGGGGTGCATCTGCAAGATGGGATCGGGTCGCAGGGCGCGCAGGCGCGGTACCTGCCGGTGCTCCGAATGGAACAGCGACCAGGTGCGCGCTCCCGTGGTCAGGATGAGCGGATACTCCTCGTACATCTCAGGATCGGCAATGGGGCCGGGGGAGGGCTCGTCGAAGCTCGGCACGCACTCGATGCCGATCTGGTTGAAGTAGGAGGACCACAGCTCGATGCGCCCGGTTGCCGTCTGGAATCCCGGTTGGCCGTCGGCGCGCAGAAGGCCCTTCTCGTACTTCTTGTATTCGAAGTCGAGGTAGGTCGGAGCGGCTTCGCGCAGTTCCTCGAACGTCATGTCCATGCCCTCGAGGATATGGGAGAACATCTCCTCTTCGGTATCCCACGGGTAGAACTCGGGGCAGATGCGCTTGCCGATTTCGAGGTTGATGACCATGTCGGATTTCGCTTCGCCCACCTGGATGGCCTTGTTGATCGTCTCGCCGCGCTGTACGCCGTCGCCGATGCGGATGCCGTTGCGTTCGGCGAAGGTGCAAGCGGGTAGAAACACGTCGGCGAGGGCCTGCACCGTCGGGGTCATGTACAGATCGACCGAGACGATGAACTCGAGCTTCTTGAGCGCGTTGTAGGTGCGGCGCGTGTCGGGCGAGGAGTTGATGAGCGGGTTGGTGGTCTGCAGCCAACCCGCTTTCAGCGGGTAGTCGTTGCCCAGCTCGTCCTTGCCGGTCTCAAGGCACTCGATCGTCACGTCGGTCGAAGCGTTTTTGAAGCCGTAGCGGTACAGCGGGTACTTGTGGATGCCGAGGCGTTTCTCCTTCTGCTCGTCGGATAGGTTCTCGCCTCCCCAGCCGGCGTAGTAGGGAAGAATCGACGGGGGAGCGATCATGCCGCCGGGCACATCGACGTTGCCGGTGATCTGGAAGATGGCCGAAAGCGCTTGGCAGGCGGGCACGGCTTCCCTGCTCATGTCCACTGAGACCCCCCACTGCATGATCATGCCGTCGGCGTTCGCGATCATGCGCGCCGCTTCGACGATCTTCTCGGGGGCAACCCAGCAGATTTCGGCTGTTTTCTCGGCGGTGTAGGGTTCGCAGGCTTCTTTCAGCTGGTCGAAGCCGTAGCACCAGCAATCGACGAACTCCTTGTCGTAGATCTCCTCTTCGATCATGACATGCAGGATGCCCATCGCGAGTGCAGCGTCGGTTCCGGGACGCAGCGGCAGGAATATTTCGGCCTTCGTACCGAGCCAGGTCATCTTCGGGTCGATCGAAATGATCTTCGACCCGCGTTTCATGCAGTCGACGACCCAGTGGCCGTAAAGACCGTCGGAATTCGATACGATGGGGTTGTTTCCCCAGAGGATGATGCACTCGGGAATCTTCCAGCGCGGATCGTCGTAGCGCTTGGTGAACTGCTGCGAGTAATCGCCCACCCAAAACGAGCCCGACGTGCACATGGACGAGGCGATGCGTGGTACGAAGCATGCGCATCCGGAAAGGGCGAACACGACGTTGGGGCTTCCGAACGACCAGGCGAGGTGGCTGATCCACGGGGCGATATCGCGGCCCGTGCCCTTGAAGAACAGCACCGACTGGGCGCCGAACTCTTCCTTGTACGCCAGAAACTTCTCGGCGATCAAATCGTAGGCTTCGTCCCAGGTGATGCGCTCCCAAGCGTCTTTACCGCGATCCTCGGGCTTGCGCTTCATGGGGTAGACCACGCGGTTTTCGTTGTAGGCGGACTCCATCAGATCGAGGCACCGTACGCACAGGCGCCCCTCGTTGAAGGGGTTGTCCGGATCGCCCTCGACCTTGACGAGCTTGCCGTCCTTGTCGGTGTACATGAGAAGACCGCAGCCGAGATGGCAGCCGGGCCCCGACCAAGCGCTCCCGCGCGTTACCGTGTACTCGCCCTCCTGGTAGCGCCAAGGCTTATCGTGCTCGACGTATTCGTACCTGTCCGGGCGGCCGATTTTCTCCCCTGTATGTCTCTCATGGGAGACGTCTTTGAGATCAGCCAACTCTCTCTCCTTTCTCGTCCTGCCTTGCGTAAGCGAGCACGGCGATGTGGCGTCGTGCTCGTGCGGGGCGCTATCCCGTCTCGAATGAACCATCGGGATGGGATAGCGCCCAGGCTCTTGCTGCTAAGTGTAGAAAGGAAACGGGGTGGTTCGCGTTTCGTTAAATGAAAGGAGTATTCCAAAAAGGAAAGTGATTATTAAAAAGCACCTTGTCCGATATTCCACGGGCAATGCTCCAAAATATCCCTCTCATTTTTGGAGGATGCTCAGCCAAAGATTTTTTGCGTTCTTTATAGAATGGCAAGTATCTGCTTCCTGGCTATCTCGCGAAGACGTGGCGGTTGGTCGGAAAGGGAAGACGAGTGAAGAGGACGGGCAGTCGCGAGTGCCGCACGGGGCGGCGTCCACGTCTGTTCGCATCAGCGACAACGAGAGGAGATCGGATCATGAGTGACGAAATGAATGATCGCGAGGCGTTTGAAGAGGCTGCGTTTGCCCGATCGAACACCTTGGTTCAAATCACCGAGGCCGATGACCAGATAGGCGATTCCGTGCGCGAGCGGGGCATTGCATACGGCGTCGACTACAACAACCACTACAACTTCGACAAGTACCCCTTCAAGGCCCGTTACAAAGAAGGCGACCTCGATGCCACCCGCACCGTCATGTGGTCGGGCCCTGGCTGCCATCAGAGCTGCGGCATCATCTTTTACACCGACAAGGATGGTCGCCTGGTGAAGACCGAAGGCGACCCCAACAACCCCTACACGGCGGGCCGCCTGTGCATGCGCTGTCTCGAACTGCCCCAGATGGTCAACAACCCCCGTCGTCTGACCCATCCCGTGAAGCGCGTCGGCGAGCGCGGCGAGGGCAAATGGGAGCGCATCAGCTGGGACGAAGCGTACGACATGATCATTGAGAATGTCCATCGCATCCAGCGCGACTACGGTCCGGAAAGCATCGTATCCATGATCGGCACCGGCCGCAACGTCTCCCAGGCCATCGCCCACAATCAGTACGCCAACTTCGGCGGCGCCGACCTCACGCTGTGCTTCCTGTCCGGCGACTCCTGCATGCTGCCCCGCACGGCGCTGTGCTACGTCATCATGGGCAATCAGTGGGTTTCCGACTTTTCCCAGTTCCGATCCAAGCGCTACGAGCTGGATCCCGAATACGAAATCCCCGAAGTGGCCGTCATCTGGGGTACCAATCCGATGATCAACAATTCCGACGCTTTCCAGGGTCACTGGATCATCGAGGCCATGAAACGCGGCACGAAGGTCATCACCATAGATCCGCAGCTCACCTGGATCGGCGCTCGTTCCGAAAAATGGCTGCGCGTGCGTCCCGGCACCGACGCCGCCTTGGCGCTCGGCTTCATGAACGTCATCATCAACGAGGATCTGTACGACCACGAGTTCGTTGAAAAGTGGACGTACGGCTTCGAGGCCTTGGCTGAGCGCGTGCAGGAGTACCCGCCTTCGAAGGTTGCCGAGATCACCTGGATCCCCGAAGAGGAGATCGTGGCCGCCGCCCGCATGTACGCCGCCGCGAAGCCCGCGACCATCCATTGGGGCCTTGCCGTCGACATGTCGAAGAACGGCGTCATCACCGCCCATGCCCTCGCATGCTTGGTGGGTATCACCGGCAACATCGACGTCCCCGGCGGTAACGTCCTCATCGACCAAGCCGCAAGCCTCGAGTTCGGCTACAACTCCGGTATTTGGGAGCTTGAGGGCACGAACATGGTGGAGAACCGCCTTGGCGTGAAGCGCTACCCGTTGAAGCAGTACGGCTTCACCGCCTCCTCGCAGGCTGATTCTATCTTGCAGGCCGTTGAGACCGAGCAGCCCCATCCCGTGAAGATGCTCTGGATCGAATCCGCCAACCCGATCGCCAACATGGGCCAAGACGCCCCACGCCTGTATCGCGCCCTGAAGACCCTCGATTTCGTCGTGGTCGAGGACCTCTTCATCACGCCGACCGCCGTTGCGTTTGCCGACCTGGTTCTCCCCTGTGCGATGAGCCCCGAACGCGACTGCCTGCGCGTGTGGTTCGACCCGTTGCGCACCCTTACCAAGGCCTGCTCCGACTACGGCGAGTGCAAGTCCGATGAAACCATTATGATCGAGCTCGGCCACAGGATCCATCCCGAGGCCTGGCCGGAGCACGTGGTGGACGACCGCTCCTACATGAACTGGCGTCTCGAGCGCGACGGTGTCGTGGACGAGGACGGCTCGCCGATGACTATGGAGACGGTAGAAGAGAAGTACCATGGCATGTGGTACCACCATTACAACTACCGCAAATACGAAAAGGGCATGCTGCGCCCTGACGGGCAGGTCGGCTTCATGACCCCCACGGGCCGCTATGAACTGTACTGCACGTTGTTCGCCTCTTTCGGCGACGATCCGCTGCCGTACTACCAAGAGCCCCCGACGAGCCCCGTGTCCACGCCCGAGCTCGCCGAGAAGTACCCGCTGATCCTCACCACCGGCAAGCGCTCGTACGAGTTCTTCCACTCCGAGTGGCGTCAGCCCGAAACCATCAGCCGCCAGATACATCCCGATCCGATGTTCGACATCCATCCCGACACTGCGGCCGAGTACGGCATCGCCGACGGCGAATGGGTGTGGATCGAGAACCAGATGGGCAAGATGCGCCAGCGTGCCCGCTTGAACCCGTCTCTGGACCCCCGCGTCGTCTCCACCGAGCACGGATGGTGGTTTCCCGAACAGGAGCCTGCGGAACCCAGTCTCTTCGGCGTGTTCGACTGCAACCCCAACAACCTCATCCCGCAGTGCGAGAACGGCTCCAACGGCTATGGCGCTCCCATCAAGTGCGGCATGTGCACCGTCTACAAGTGCACGCCCGAGAACAGCAAGCCGGAAGACCAGCCCAGCTATCAGGTGTGCACCACCGGCTACACTCATGGCCAGACGCATACTACCGACAAGCCCAGCTTCTATGACGGCTGGACTCCCGACTACGAACCCGAAGGTTTCTTCGACATCGACGAGTATTGGAAGACCCACGAGCGCATGGCTCCCAATCCTATCGATCTCGACGACCCCGCAGCCCACAAGTACCGCTACTAGGAATTGCGACGATGCTCGATCCGGTTCCAGCCGCTGGGCTGGAACCGGGCGAGGAAGAAAGGTGGAGATTACATGTCTGACATCAAGGGCGAATACGGTCTGTTCATAGACTATGAGTACTGCTCTGGCTGCAATGCCTGTCTGACGGCCTGCAAGATGGAGCATAACATGCCCGAAAGCGACTTCGGCATCCGCATCTTCCAGGATGGACCGTGCCAGTCCAGCGACGGTTCTTGGCACTACGACTACCTGCCCATGCCCACCGACCTATGCGACCTGTGTGCCGATCGCGTGGCAGCGGGCAAACTGCCGACCTGCGTACACCACTGCCAGAACGCGGCAATGGTTTACGGCAAGGTGGAGGACCTGGCCGCTCGGGCCAAGGCCGCCCAGAAGGACAAGATCGTCATCTACGTGCGATAAGCCCTTCTTTGAATCATTCGGTCAAAGGCCTGACTGCTTTGGGTGCAGTTGGGCCTTTTTGACGTGGACTACCGAGAGAGCAGAAAGGGAGATGGCTGCCTATGGGACGTTGTCACTATTGTATAAACTGCGGTCTGTGCAGGGGAGAGAAACCAAAGGCCATCCTGGTGCCTGTATGCATTCGTTGCGGGCACAAGAACCCTCTCGGGTCGAAAACATGCGAGTCGTGCGGCGAGTCGTTGGAGCTTCAGCCCGGAGTCACTAACACGGCGAATTCGGGCGGCTTCAGCACGCGATAGACGCCTTCGTGCCGCGCAAATCCATGGATACGCCGCTAAGGTAGCGCTTGGCGCATTCGCGTATCCGGGCGCTGCCCCTCGCGCCGAAACGGCCGACGGGCTTCGGAAGGCCGAACTCGTGCCGCGTCGTCGTCGAGCGCTTCGTGTACCCGTCCGCGAAGCGCCGCCCGAACCCCCTGAATGCTCCTTTCCGAGCAATCCTGCCTCCGACCCGAAGAACCCCATGGCGGTCCGATTCATTGATTGTCCAACAGTGGGGCTCTTCGCGCTATCGGGGTTCGATTCATTTTGAACCAGGCCCCTTTCATTGCCCGCAGCATGCGGCAGAGCCATCGAGGTCGATCTGCAGATCCATCGAAATTGATCTGCATCCTATTGATCCAATGACCCTTCGCTTCCTTGATGTGCCTGCAAACAATGGTTGCTCTGGCGCTATGGCATGGTCTTCCTGTGGCCGAAACGAAAGAAAGCGTCGGGTCTCAGCTCCATGCGGGCTTTGGG
Organism: Raoultibacter timonensis; assembly: GCF_022845715.1. Classification (NCBI taxonomy): domain Bacteria; kingdom Bacillati; phylum Actinomycetota; class Coriobacteriia; order Eggerthellales; family Eggerthellaceae; genus Raoultibacter; species Raoultibacter timonensis. Next base: position 2,625,878 of record NZ_AP025564.1, on the reverse strand, counting down.
CAGCATCGCCTTGCCCGGACGAGGGGTCATAAAAATGAAGGAACCGGTTCCGGATGGACTCCGGAACCGGTTCCTGTCAGCATGGCTCTGCTTCGGTTCGTTTGGGTTCGGTGATGCGGCTCTCAGGCCTCTTCCGTCCTGTCTCGCCCCGACCCTTGAGCGAGTGTACCGGGCGGGGCTCGACGCGCTAGGCCTGAGGCTTACCCGGAGCTGCAGGGGCGCCGGGAGCTGCAGGGGCGCCGGGAGCTGCAGGGGCGCCGGGAGCTGCAGGGGCGCCGGGAGCTGCAGGGGCGCCGGGCATGGCAGCTTCGGGCAGGTCGGCGCCGCATTGCTCGCATTTTTCCCGATCAGAGTCGTTAATAGCCCCGCACTCGGGGCATTTCTTTGGCAAGCTGATACCTGATGGTCTAAAACACATGAGAATACCTTTCTTTTTCAACTGACATCCAAAACGAAATTGTCTTGGCACCTACTATGATGACAAGAAGACAAACCGAACCAAGCGTTGCACCTGCCTTCTTGTATCCAGATGGTAAAGAATCGACATCTACGCCGATTCTCCGGCCCCTTTTTCAAGAGCCTCGTAGCGCTGGTCTATGTCCTCGGGCGAAATACCGAGGTTGTTGAGGAAATTGTTGAACACCGGTACTTCGGAAACGGGGCGGGTACTTGCCGTCCGTGCCATAGCGCCGTAGTTTGAGAGGGGTGTGCGGCGTGTCTTCTTCGGAAGGACTTCGGCGATCTTCAAGTCGTAGATCAGCGTTTTTCCGGCGAGCTTGTTGTTGAAGTCGAGGAAAACATAGCCGTCTTCGATTTTCTGAACTAGCGCGGAAACCTTCTGCCCCCCGGGGCCTGTGAAGGATATCCGCTGTCCAACGGGCAGTTCGTCCGCGTTGGGAACGTAGCGCAGATCGCGCTTCTGAACGTTGAATTCGCTGTAGCGCCCGAAAGCCTTTTCGCAGGGGATGGTGACTGTGCGCGTTTCGCCGACTTCCATTTCTGCAAGGGCTTCGTCGATGCCCTTGATCACCTGTCCGGCTCCAATGGTGATGTCCATCGGGCCGTTTTCCTCGCTTGAGTCGAAAACGGTGCCGTCTTCCAACATGCCCTTGTATTCGATGAGCACGCGTTGGCTATTATCATCCATGCGTTTCCTCCTATTCTGAATCGCGTTGTTTCCAGACGGTTTTTGCCCCATATCCCATCCCGCGAGGTGGGATATGGGCGGGGACGTCGCACCGCCCCTTTGCTGTCTGATTCGCCACGAGAAGAGACGAATCGGGCCGGCACGCGCCATGCGATGCCCTTGCGTGCCGGCCGAAATGGGTTTACTTGCTCTGGGACTCCACGGCGTACTTGCCGCAGCGCACCATGAAGACGATGGAGCACACCAGGCCGATGGCGCCCACGATGCCCAAAGGAGCGGCCACCATGGCCCAGCTGCCAGTGGATTCCACGATGGCGCCCGCGATGGGGGCCGCAGGGATGCCGCCGAAATTGGACCCGATGGGCAGCGCGGCCATGACCAGCGCCACGCCGGCAGGGGTCTTTGCGGCCCACTGCGCGTTGGAGAACAGCGCCGGCGGCACGATGTTGGTGAACAGGCCTACCAACACGGCGACGACGATAATCGCGGCCTGGCCGGTGAAGATGAACTGGATGATGCCGGCAACCGTGCATAGCACCATGGTTCCCACCAGTACGAGCGGCTGGTTCTTGACCTTGCTCAGTACCACGCCGATGATGAGCGAGCCCACGATGCCCGTGACGGTGGTGATGGACGACACCGAATTGGCGGCGGCCATGTCCATGCCTACGAGCGGGGTCTGCAGATAGGTGGGCGCCATGGCCGACCACACTGAGAAGATGAAGGCGAAGCAGGCGAACACGATGACGAGCAGCCACGAGTTCAAAGACGTGAGGCCCGCCCACGGCTTTACGTCGCCGCCGGCCGCCACCATGGCCATTTCCTCAGCATGGTCGATGCGGATGCAGAAGACGGTGAGCAAAAGGCCGATCACCACGATGGCCAGGCACACCCACCAGACGCCCTGCCAGCCGCCCGTTGCGCTCAAGATGAATGCGTAGGAGTTCAGCATGATCAGGGAGCCTGCAGCGGTCCAGCATGCCCAGATGGAGTTTGGGATGCCGCGCTTGCTGGGATCCTTGAACAGAAGCGTGATGAGCGTGGGGCCTGCCGTGGCCAAAAAGCCGTTGCCCAAGCCGCCGATGAAGCGCGAAATGATGAACACTTCCACATTCGGCGCCAGCACGCCGACGAGTGAGTCAAGCGCCATGCACACGAGCGCGGCGATCAGCATGCCCTTCGGGCCGATCTTGGTCTGGATGGCGCCGGTGACGAACGCGATGATGGTGCCGGCCACCGAACAAGCCGACATGAACCAGCCAGCCTCGCCCAGGCCGCACTGGAAGTACTCCATGAGGCTGCCCATGGCAGGCGGAACCTTGAAAAAGCCGATGGCGAAAATCGCTCCCATGATGAAGATGAGAATGAAATTCAACCAGGCATTGCCGGTCTTGCTTTTCTCTCCCATTGAACTCTCCTTTTGATCCTGTGTTTTCTGATTGGCAAAGCCAATTTTCAAAAGTATAGGAAACGGCTGAATTTGCCTTCTATGGAGATTGCTCCAAAAAAAGAACGGAGGTTTAGGGGCAATCTCCATAGAAGCCGCATGAGCGCGCTCCATACAATAAACGCGCTGGGCCAACGGCGCGTTTGCCGGGGGTTTTGCTAGGGTCTGCGCTGGCAAGAGCCTGCAAGCGCCCTCGAGGGGAAGGCTCGCCGCGAGCCGATTGCGAAGGAAATTTCGAAGAATTTCGAAGACAGGGGGTTCTATGCAAGAGGAAAAGCTCTATCCGTGGCGCTGGGCAATCTTGATAGGGATGACGATCCTGCTCATCGGCTTGCAGTTCGCGTTCATTCTGCCGGGTGGCGCGGCTGTTATGGTCATGCAGCAGTACCAGTGCGAGCCGATGATGTTCTCTATGATCATGTCCATTCCGTATTTTTCCGGCGTGCTGTTCTGCGTCGCCGGTGGTGTGCTGGCCGACCGCGTCGGCTTGAACAAGGTATTCCTTGTGGCGTTCGCCATCGCGGCCTTGGGCGCGTTGGCGCGTTGCTTCACCACTGAGTACTGGCCGCTGTTCATTTCCAGCTTTTTTATGGGTACGGGCGTCGCTGCGCTGAACGCCAATTCGGCGAAGCTTTTGCGCACGTGGTTTCCCGGCACGGCGAATTCGTTCGCCATGGGCGTGTACACCGCTGGCATGTCGGCTGGTGCCGCCTTGGCCATCTGGGTAGGCTCGCACTTGGAGAGCGTTCAAGAAGGCTGGTGGTTGAGCTTCGGACTCATCGTGTTCGGGCTCGTTGCTTGGTTTGCGGTGTATCGCAAGCATCCCGACGGGGAAGTGCGGTCCAGCGAGCCGGTGGGTCAGTACATGCGCGAGGTTGTCAAAGACAAGTACGTGTGGGCCATCGCCATCACGGCGTTTCTCGTGTTCGGCATGACCAACGTAAACGGCTCCTACATGGTGGCCGCTGTGACGACGCTTATGGGCGATCCGTCTCTGACGGGCATTGCGGGCGATATGTCCACTCTCAACACGGTTATTGCGTGCGTCGCCTCCATGGCGCTGCCGGTGGTCTTCGCTAAGCTGTTCAAAAACATGCGCGTACCGTTCATCATCTGCCTGGTGGGTACCGCCATCTGCTTCGCCATCGTGTTCTTCCTTCCGTACGGCTCGGCTACATGGATCATCTTCTGCGTGCAACCGCTGCTTATGGCATGCGTCATGCCGTTCACGAAGATGCTGCCGACGCTTCTGCCTTCGGTCAAGCCCGAGCATTACGGCGTTGTGGGCGGCATTCAGGCGACGTTCCAGAACTTCGGCATGTTCCTGCTTGCCTCCTACGTTATTTCGCCCATTGCCATCGCGGCGACGGGTGCGGTCGACGGCGTGGTGTACTACCAGGGAATCTACGTGGCCACCGCTGTGTTGTGCGTGGTCGCAGTGCTCTCGCTGTTCCTGTTCCCGAATGTGCGCTCCAGCGTTGCCGGCAAGATTGCTGATGACCGAGCTGCTGTCGAAGGCGAACAAGAGCAATAGCGCACGGTTTGCCGGCGGGCGCTCGCCGTCTGCGGGCGGCGTCGCAGCAAAAACGTTTTACATGGGTTGACGTGTTGCATGCCAGCCGCAGGGAGCCTCCGTACGCGGAGGCTCCCTGCGAGCTGAGGGAGAAAAGAACACTACGGGTACGGGAGGAAGGCTGAACATGGCACTGCCACACGTGGGAGAATGGCTCGTTGCCCCGCAACGGCGCTTGCGCATCGGCGGGCTCATGGCGCTTCTGGCTGTGTCGTCGTTCATGACGCCGCTTTCGCTTGACATGTACACGCCGGCTGTGCCCTACATGGCGGGTTACTTTTCCACTACGCCCGATATGGTGAACCTCACGCTTTCGGGATTCTTCGTCTGCTTCACGCTGGGTATGCTCGTGTTCGGGCCGATAAGCGATCGTTTCGGACGTAGGCCCGCGTTCGTCGCAAGCTATGCGCTCTATGTCGTCGGAAGTCTGCTATGTGCGCTTTCTCCCACTGTGGAGGTGTTCGTGTTCGCCCGTGTGCTGCAAGGGCTGGGAGCAGGGGGTGCGTCCTCAGTGAGCATGGCTGTGGTGAAAGACGCGTTCGACGCCGCCCATCGCGGCACCGTATTGGGTATCATGCAGGTGCTCTTTGTCATTGGCCCCGTGGTGGCGCCGCTGCTGGGCGCGGTCATTATCAGCTCGCTCGGTTGGCGTGCGTCATTCTGGGCGCTTACCGTTGTGGGTGTTGCGGCGTTTGCGGCCTCGCTTGCGTTCGAGGAGACCATTTCCGACGAGGGAAGGGTGCGCGGCGGTGCGGGTGTGGTCTTGGGCCGCTTGGCGGCAGTAGCGCGCAACAAGGGTTTCATGGTGTTCCTCGTTGCTGTGAGTTGTCTTGAAATGAGTTTCATGGCCTACATCGCCGTGGCATCGTATGTGTACATGGGTATCTATGGTTTAGGCGAGATGAGCTACAGCCTGTGCTTTTCCGCTGCGGCGCTTGTAGGCGTGGCGGGGCCGGCGCTCTATGCGGCCATTTCAAAGCGCACGGGCGTGAAGCTGTTCACTACGGGCGCCCTCGTGCTGGGTTTTGTGGGAGGCGTGCTGCTGGCCACGGTAGGCCGCTGTGGGTTTCTGGCGTTCTGCCTGGTGAGCATGGTGGTGCCTATCATGCAGGCGTGTGTGCGGCCGTATTCCACCAACATTCTGCTTGAACAGCAGAAAAGCGACACAGGTTCTGCGTCTGCTCTCATCAGCTTCATTCGCGGCGTCATAGGCTCTATGGGCATGCTCATGCCGCTCTTGCCGTGGCCCGACTACATCACGGCTTTGAGCGTCACCACTATGGTCGCCCTTGCGGTGGGCATCGTGCTGTGGGTGCTCCTGATGCGCTCGTGCATTCCGCTGGCCACCGTGAAGGGTGACCAGCCCGCGAAACCGTGGTAGGAATCCATTCCCAAATACCTTTCGCCGCCGCGCTTACGCCTTGTTTCCGCCTGCGTCGTCTTGGACATCGATGAATATCTTCTCGATGGACTCGTGGCTCATGGTCAGGAAGAACACCTTGAAATCGAGCATCATGCGGTCGCGCGCCGTGCGCCAGGAGAGGTCGAAGTCAAAGCGCTTCTGCAGCTTCTCAATGTGGTACAGCACAGTGTTGCGATGCATGTACAGCCGCTGTGCCACCGCCGTGGCGTTTCGCCCGTAATACAGGTAGAACCAGAACAAAGCCAGGTAGTTCGTATCGTTTTGTTGGTCTTCCTCGTAGATTTTCTCCAGAATGGTGTGCTGGAAGCAGAAGCTCATAAAGCGTGCGTCTTTGTCGCTTGGGTCGACGAGAAAATAGAGCAGGGCGTCACCGAACAGATAGACACCCTTGCTCGCTTCATGCTCCGAGGCGAACTGCTCGCTGCTGATGGTGTTTTTGAGCCCCAGCGCAATTTTCGCCTGGCGGTAAGCCAGATCAAGGTTGGTGATACCGGTGAACACCTCTGAGACGCCGCTTATGATGCCCAGTGGCTGGTAGATGCGTTTGCTCAGGTCTTCTATGGTTTTGATGTGGGAGAGCATGCTGTCGCTCGGCGGCGTGTGGCACAGCACGAGCGTGGCGTTCTGGTAGGGGAAGCAAAACACGTCACCTTTGTTGATGCCGATTGCCGCGCGTATCGCCCGCGCGGCGTGGTCGGGTTCTGTTTCCCCGTCCACTTCCATGACGATGAGTTTGAACTCCGTGTCATCGGCGAGGTGGGCGAGGTCCATCTGCGAGCGTACGTATTCGTCGGTCACCTCTGCGTGTTCGAGCATCTTAGAGAAGAAGAAATAATGCGGGACGTTCAGCTTCACCTGCGTGCGCCACAGCATTTCGCACAGAGGCATGATGTGCCGGGCCAATATGCCGAACAGGTCTTTAAGCCCTTCGGTCAACGGTGTGGCGTTGCACGACATGGACAGGGATCCAAAGTAGGTGTGGTTCAGATACAAGGGGCGCGACAGGCGCGCGTAGGGCGTCAGGTCGGACGGGGGTTTGATGTAATAATCTTTTTCGGAAAGGCGATGTCGCTTCTCTTCGATCATTTGCGGCGTCAGACAACCTGTTTCGATGATTAGGCGGTGCAGGTTATCGGGCGGTTCGATGTTGGAAGTTCGGGCGATAACGTTAAAGCTATTATCGGAAACGAACATGAAGTTCTTGATCACCGTGGTGCTTGCATCGAGCATTTCGGTGAGCGTTCCACGGCAGGCGACTATGCGATCAAGCTCGTTTTGCCAGATGAGCAACTGGGTGAAATACGACTGCAGCTTGAAGATGAAATAGGCGAACCGACTTTGCTGCCGGATAACTATCATGCGGTCGCGATAGGGTTTCGAGGAAAAACCTTTTTCAGCTCGGCAGTCCTCGGGGGGGGGTGCTTCAGTGCCCTGCTCCTTTTTTCCGGCAAGGACGAGTACGAATGCGGTGGGCTTTTCCCGAAGCAGTGCCTCGGCCTCGTCTTCGCCGCACACGAACAGCAGGTGGGCATCTGCAATGTTCGAGGGTGCCGCGCAATCGACGTTTTCGCGAGAAACCGCGGCAAACCATCGAAAGCTTTTTCGGGGTAGGGGGGCCGGCTTATAGAGGATATCCGATTGTGTAAGTAGATCGAGCAGCATATTCATGGTGACCGATGGAAGGTTGGCCCCCGTCGCTGGAGAAAAGTCGATATCTTGTGTGGACGAATCTGTCACAGGACCCCCGCTCTGTGTTGCAAGATATGGCGCGATGCCTCGAATTGCAGGCAGTAAGTATACCATGTGCTGATGGGGGTTTATCGATGAGGATTTAGCCTGTTCGCTCTCGAGCCGATAGAGCCCGTTAAAGCAAGGGGGCGATCGCGCTGCGATCGCCCCCTTGCGTACGTCTTGAGGAAAACGCAAGCCTTTGTCCGGTATGCTCAGCAGCTGAGCATACCGGACGATTTTAGTCCTTTTCCCCTGGAGCAAACAGTACGCACTTCTTGATGTAGGTCATCTTCTTCGCGAGCTCTTCAACGTCGCCGTATTCCATGACTTTCGCTTGGCAGTTGTGCACGCAGGCGGGTAGCTTGCCCATGCTTGTACGGTCGGCGCATAGGTCGCACAGGTCGGTTGGTACGGGGATGAAGAAGTAGTCCCAACGCCCATCGGGCTTCTTTGCCGGGCCGTATTCCATTACCTTGATGCCGAACTCGCCTTTGTCGAGTCCGCGCTCCTTTTTGCAGGCTACTTCGCAGGCATGGCAGCCGGTGCAGAAATCGTACTGTACGATGAGGCCCTGATTAGAATTCGAGATGGTTGCGCTCATAGCTCCAGCCCCCTTTCTCTGTTACTTGTTCGGTAGGAAGAACTTCGCTGTTGGATTCGGTGCATTTGTATATCTTGCATAGGAGGCCGTTGTAGGGCGCCCCGTATCCCGATTGCCCGATGTTGCTTTGCGTGGTCAGATTGTTGATGTTCGAGTCGAATACGCCGAACAGACGCTCGCGGTCGCCTTCGGGGAACCACCAGCCATGCTCGCTCATGACGTAGCGCGGGTTGAGGCCCGGAGTGATTTTCGCCCGCTGACGACACCTGCCGCGATGGTTCTCGATCCATACCCAGTCGCCGTCTTGAACTTCTTGCTCCTCGGCCAGTTCAGGCGAGATTTCAACGATGGGGTCAGGATGGAATTCACGCATGGTTTCGAGGTTGCGATGCTCGGAATGGAAGAACTCCCACGAGCGGCGTCCGGTCATAAGGATGAGCGGGTACTCTTCGGCCAGATCGGGTGTGGATACCGGGCTTTCGCGCGGCTCCTCGTAATAGGGGGCGAGCGGCAGGTTGAACTGCTGGAACAGCACGGGTGTAAATTCGAAGCGACCCGTGTAGGTGTTGAAGCCGGGTTGGCCATCGTAGCGCACTTCGCCGGTTTCGTATTTCTTGTAATGCCAATCGGGCCATACGATAACCTTCTTTGTAAGTTCGTCGAAGGTGAGATCGGTGTTCGATTCGGAGAGGATCTGGTTCATCCAGTCGATGTCGTTGCTGGGTATGGGGCTATCGGGATTCAGGCGGTTGCAGAGCTCGGCAACCAGCTCCTCGTCGGTTTTGCATTCGTAGTAGCGATCGGACGCTTTGCGGATGACTCGCAGGGGCCACCACCATGCGCGCAGCGAGTTGCGCTCCGGACCCATGGCGATAGGCAGAACGAGTTCGCAGTATGCCATGGCCGAAGGCGTAAGCACGTAGTTGATGTCGACGTTGAACTCGGAATGATTCACCATGGCGTCGTAGATACGAGGAGCCTCGGTTGCCATGTTACTGATGGGATTGGTGGAGTAAAGTACGAACATTTTCAAGGGGAAGTCTTTTCCGACGTCGTTGAGCTTGCCATCGGATTCGAGCGTCTCCAAAACCACATCTTCTTGCGCCATATTGCCGACATCGCCTTGCGCGTGCATGGGATAGCGGTTGTTCCCGAGGATCATCTTGCGTTGGTCTTCGGGAACGAAGCGCCAGTTGCTTCCCGTGGAAAGCGCAAGATTGAAGGCGTGATCGACCATGAGCAGATTGCCGCCGGGCACATCGATGTTGCCCGTCATGCCGACGATCCCCATAATGGCTTGACCGGCGGGAGTAGCGGAAACCTGTTGGTCGAGTTTGAGCCCCCATTGCAGAGAACATGGCTTGGCGGACCCGATGAACCGTGCGGCAGCGCGAATGTCTTCGGCGTCGAGGCAGCAGATTTCAGCTGCCTGCTCAACGCTCATGGTACGGCATCCCTCGATGAAGGTTTCGTAGCCGTAGCTCCAGCAATCGATGAACTCGTGGTCTATCAAATCTTCCTCATCGATGACGTTTGCAATAGCCATGGCTAAAGCGGCGTCGGTTGCGGGGCGCAGGGGCAGCCAGTACTTGGCTTTTGCTGCCAGCCACGTAAGGCGCGGATCTACGACAACAAGCTCGCTGCCGCGTTTCATGGCCTCGACGATCCAATGGCCCAAAAAGCCGTCGGGGTTCGATACGAGTGGGCTGTTGCCCCAAATGAGGATGCATTCGGGGAGTACGTAGTCGGGAGAATCGAAGCGCTCGGGCAGGGCTTGCGACATGTCGGATATGATAAAGCACCCAGCCATGAGGGCCATAACCGAAGCGCGCGGTCCATAGCAGGAGCTGCCCGAAAGGAATCCTCCCGTGTCGGATGGGCTGTTGAAGCCGACGTAGCACAGAGCGGTGGAGTGGAAGAACGTGGTATTGCGTCCGGTTCCCTGCTGCACGACGATCGATCCGCTTCCGTACGTTTCCTGGAAATACCGAACCTTTTCCTCGATGAGATCGAATGCCTCGTCCCAGCTGATGCGCTCCCACTTGTCTTTCCCGCGGTCTTCGTAGGCGCGCTTCATGGGATACTTCAGGCGGTCTTCTGCATACATGGCCTCAACGATATCGAGGCATCGCATGCACAGGGCTCCGCGGCTGTACCCGTTGGCGGGGTCGCCTTCGATCTTCTCGAGCTTGCCCTCTTTGTTTACGTAGGCCAATATGCCGCAGCCGTCATGGCATCCCGGCGCCGTCCACTGCGTAGTGCGGTAGACGGTATAGTCGCCCTCTTGCCAATGGTCGAGATCGCTGCGGTAGATGTCGGGGTTGTATTGGTTCCCCTCCAAATACTTCTTAGTCATCGTCTCACTTCCTTCTCCTCTTGTTCGTCGCTTAGCTATGCAAGCCCCAAACGCATGCTCTGAGACGCGTTTGGAAGCCGTCTGCCTATTTGCTGCCAGGAGCCTTAGGGGCTTGGGGGCTTCCTGGGGCCTTCGGGGCTCCTGGGGCTCCGGGAGCGCTGGGGGTGCCGGGTGCGCCCGGAGCGCCAACGTTCGGGACGGGCATTGCGCTTGCCGGGAGTTCTGCCCCGCATTCGGGGCATACTGTTTCATTGGGCTGGCATGTTGCTCCGCATGCGGGGCATGTCTTGTCGGCGGATATCGCGGCAGGTCTGAAGCACATGGCATTCTCCTTTCGGTAGGCATGGATTACGTGCGAGATAACCGGATTCGGTTTCTGGCTGCATCGTATCAACGGCGCTTGATGCTGTCCCTCGTCCGGTGGTTTGCACGTTCGAAAGGAGCCTCATACCAATGGTATGAAATGGACTTGGGGGCGGAATGCATACTCCCCGATAATGGTTCGGGTTCTGAGATTTTGAGAAGGTAGGGTGCAGCGGCGAGGCTGGAATGCGGACAATCCTCAAACTGGATTAAACGGTACTTTGAACAGGTGAAACTCCGAGTTTTTAGCGCATTTCGCTTTGGGATGGGCAGCTGCTCTGCAGATGCGGGGGCGAAGCGGATGCGAGTGGTTTCGCATTCGATTGATCTGAACTGATGGTGGAAATCGTACAAGGGGGTATCGATGGACTACGCTCGCAAGCAAGATGAATCACAGTGGGGCAAAGGCCGGAAATCGAAAGTGGGTGCCAAGCTCTCGCTGCTGCTCAGCGGCGATGACGGAATGGTGCAAACGGCCCTCATATCTCCCTTGTTGGCAAGTATTGCGGTGGCGTATCCCGATGCGACCGAGCTTATGCTCGATCAGGCGATGTCGGTGACGGCGATGACCATGTTGCCCGCCATGCTGTGCTCGAGCGTTCTTGCCCGCTACTTCAATAAAAAGAAGCTCATCATGTTCGGCACGTTGCTGTTCATGCTCGCCGGCCTCTCGGCGATGTTTGCGCCGAACATGGGTGTCTTGGTGCTAACCCGAGCGATTCTCGGTATAGGGGCGGGCATCGCATTCCCGCTTGTGCCGTCATCGATTGCATACCTATTCAGCGAGCACGAGAAGAACCAGATGCTCGGCTGGATGAACGCCTGCGGGTCGCTCCTGTCGTTTACTTTGAGTATGGCGGCTGGTTGGGTGGCGCTTGTCAACTGGAAGCTCGCCTTCCTGTTCTATCTGATCTTTGCCCCCATCTTGGTGCTTCAGGCGATCTATCTGCCCAACTTCAAGCCCGAAAAGAAGGAGGCGGCCGACAAGGGTCTCAGCAAGGAGCCTCTGAATTGGAAAATGTGGTTTGTCGGCATAAGCATGCTTCTTTTCATGGTGCTTGCGATGGTGGCCACCTTCAAGCTGTCCTTGTTCGTTGAGCTCAACGGCCTTGGAACCTCTGCCGACAGCGGAACGGGTGTGTCGTGCATGACCTGCGCCTCGTTTCTTATCAGCCTCTTTTTCGCGGCGTATCTCGAAAAACTGAAGCGGTTTGCGCCGGTTGTCTCCTTTTGCTTCGCGGGTGCTGCGTTCATTACGCTTTCGGTGGCCGAGAGCATACCGGCCGTATTCGCCGGCATGGTTTTGCTGGGATTCTGCATGGGCACCATCAATCCGTATTTCATGTCGGCGATGTCGATCGTTGCCCCCGACACGCGAAAAACGCTTGGGATGACCATGATGTGCATCTTCCAGCTCGGGGGGCAGATCTTTACCCCGTACTACATGATGCTGGTCGGTGCTTTGGGTTTTTCATCCGAGCGCGCCTTATTCGGCTTTACGGCAGGGATATTCATTGTTGCAGCCGTTGCCGTGGCCCTATTCGCTCTTCTCAAGACGGTGCAAGAAAGGAGGAAATCGACAACAGAGTAGCTGGTACGCGTAATGCGACCTGATGTCGCAAAAAATGATTGCAAACAGCTAAGGAGGGTTATATGTCAAGTATAGTTAAGGCCCTGAACATGAAAGAGGCCTGGGGTGTCTACGCTCTCTATATCATGGTTGCGGGTGCTGGTGCGGTTACACCCGCTCTGGCAGCGTTCGGTGCGGCGTTTCCCGATGCCGATCCGGTCACGATCAGCTTGATTCAGAGCTTACCGTCTCTTACGACCATCATCGGCACGTTGTTCATCGGTGCCGTGGCGGGCAAAAAGATCCCCTTCAAGGTTGCCGGCATTGCCGCGCTGTTGGTTTACCTTGTTTTCGGTTGTCTTCCTGCAATATGGAACGACTCGCTTACTTCGATTCTCATCGCCCGAGCTCTCGTGGGCTTCGGCATGGGTATGGTGTCTCCTCTCGGCGCAGCCGTTTTCCTTCGTATCGTCAACAACAAGGAAGAGCGCTCGAAGTACCTCGGCCGCGGTGGGGCCATGCAGCAGGCTGGCTGCGTCGTCCTGACGTTGCTCGGCGGATTCTTGTGCGCTATCGATTGGCGTCTGACGTTTTGGGCCTACGGCCTCGCGCTCGTCGCTCTTCTTATCTTCGTCATCTGCTTCAAGGAGCCTCCGACGCTTGCCGAGGAAGCGGCTGCTGAAGGTACTACGGAAGAGAAGTCCCATATTCCCGGAACGGCTTGGTTCTTCATCATCGTCTTCCTGCTTGCTCAGGTGGTCTGCAGTCCGACTATGATGAACTTCTCTACCTTGATGGCGACGAACGTACCCGGGGAAGATCCGACAACCGTTGCCGGTATAGCGGGCACATTGCTCTCGGTGTTCGTGCTAGCCGGTGTCGTGTCCTCGGTTCTCATGGATAAGCTCGTGCGCCTTTTCGGAAGGTATACCGGTGCGGCGGCTCTGGTCATCACGCTTATCGGCAACGTGATCATCGCGAATGCGAATTCGGTTGCCCTGTTCACCATCGGCATTCTCGTATTCGGGTTCGGCTGGTGCCTGGTTATACCCGTTGTCAACCTCGAATGCGGAAACGTCACCAACAAGGCGGGTCTTGCCATGGTGGCATCGCTTGTCATGGTAGCGATGAACCTCGGTAACTTCGCCGCATCCTACTACATGGGCGCCGTCTTCTCGATCGTCGGCAACAACCCGTCGATGTGCCTGATCGTCGATTCCGTCGCATTTGCGATCCTTGCTATAGCGTGGGCGGTTTTCAACATGAGGAACAAGGCCTGGTCCAAAGGCGGGGTATCGGAGAAGTAGAGGTTTGCTTTCAGGCGCGCTCAGCGCGCCTTGCAGACGAAAGATCGGGCGGTGCCGCAAGACGCGCCGCCCGGCAAACGAGAGATGGGAGGAACAGTGGCATTCGGAACATTTACAACGCCGATAACGTGGCAAGAGGGGGAGTACACCGTAACGCGAACCAATTCCTGGTCTCCTCCGGGAGACCATCCGACCGGCGCAGGCATGCTTTTGTACGTGAAGGACGGGATTCTGGAGAAGGTCGAAGGCGATCCCGAACAGTCCATTACCAAGGGGGCCATGCCCATTCGCATGCTGTCCTTGCCGGAATACGTATACAGTCCTTACAGGATTCTGCATCCGATGAAGCGCGCGCGGGACAAGCGCGGTGATGATTCCGCGTGGGAGCAGGTATCGTGGGACGAGGCTTACGACCTTATCGTCGAGAACGTCAGGCGCTGCACCGAGCAGTACGGCTCGAACTCCATTGCGACGTTCGTGGGTACCGGTCGCGAGGCAGGGAACTGGGGTCCCACCATGTCATGCCGAGTTTTCAACAGCCCCAATATCGTGTACATGCAGTCAGGCTGGTCGTGCTACGGCCCTCGTATGGCCTGCACGTCGTATGTGCTCGGAGCGCCGTATCCTGAGCTCGACTACGCCTCCCAGTACCCGACGAGCTACGATGATCCTCGCTGGCAGCGGCCTGAGGTGATTCTCATTTGGGGCAAGGAGCCCCTGAAATCGAATCCCGATGGTTTCTGGGGCCATTCGATTGTCGATATGTACGCGATGGGTACGAAATTCATTGTCGTCGATCCCCGTCTTACCTGGGAAGCGGCTCGTGCCGAAATCTGGCTGCAGGTGCGTCCCGGCACCGATGCGGCGCTCGGTATGGCATTCTGCAACGTTATTATCTCGGAAGATCTGTACGACCATGATTTCGTCGAGAAGTGGTGTTTCGGTTTCGATCAGTTTGCCGAGCGCGTGCAGACCATGAGCCCAGCTGAAGCTGCGGAAATCTGCGAAGTGCCCGAGGAGAAGATCATCGAGGCTGCGCGCATGTATGCCAAGGCGAAGCCGGCGGCGCTTCAATGGGGGCTTGCCGTCGATCAAAAGCCCAACGGCATCCAGATGGGTTTCTGCTGCTTGGCGATGATGGCCATCACGGGCAACATCGATAATCCTGGCGGCAATATCATGGGAGCGATCGATATCGGCGGTTTGGGTTCGGGTTACACGGATCTCGACCCGCAAAGCAAGATCAACGAGATGATAGGCGTCGACGAGTACCCGGCCATGGTGCGCACGCAGCAGTTCACGCACCCCGACACGGTGCTCGACGAGTTGGAAAAAGAGGATTCGATATTCCATATGGGCTTCTTTACGAGCGCGAACGCCATTGCGAATCCCTGCAACCTGCCCAAGCGATGGGAAAAGGCTCTGGATAAACTCGAGTTCAACGTGGTGATGGATATCGTTATGACGCCGACGGCCGAGGCCGTATGCGATCTGTTCTTGCCAGTCAACACCTATGCCGAGCGTGATATGTACGTAGCTACCCATTATGGTGCTTGCGGCACGTGGATCGGGGCCATCAAGAAGGCGATCACGGTAGGGGAGGCGAAGTCCGATATCACCATTATGCGCGAGTTGGGTACTCGCCTGCGTCCTGAGCTGTGGGAGAGGTACAAGACCGACATCGAGTACATCGACGATCAGAAGCTCTGTACGCTGAAGACGCCCGACGGGCGGCCGTTGACCATGCAGGATCTGTTCGACCATGGGAGCTACCATGTCGATTACGAGTACAGAAAATACGAAAAGGGACTGCTGCGCCCCGATGGTCAGCCGGGCTTCATGACGCCGACTGGGCGCATTGAGCTGTATTCTACAATGCTTGAGGCTTGGGGCGACGAGCCCTTGCCCTATTACGAGGAGCCGCCGACATCGCCGCGTTCCACGCCGGAATACGCCGAGGAATATCCGATGGTGCTATCCACCGGTGCACGTACGTGGTCGTACTTCCATTCGGAGCAGCGCCATGTACCGTTGTTGCGCGAAGTGGAGCCGTGGCCGCTTGTGGATATCAACCCCAAAGATGCCGACAGATACGGTTTGCATGACGGGGATTGGGTGTGGCTTGAAAACGACAACGGTCGCTGCAAGATGAAGCTTTCGGTGCAGCCTGGGCAGAAAGAAGGAGCTCTGGCTTCTCAGCACGGGTGGTGGTACCCCGAGCGCGACGCCTCATCGCCCTCGCTGTTCGACGTGTACGAAGTAAATGTCAACAATCTCGTGCCGTACAAGACCATCGGCAAACTGGGCTGGGGCGCGCCGTTCAAATGTCTCATGTGCAAGATATACAAGGCAGAGCCTTCCGCGGATATCGATAGAATCGAGGAGGTCTACCATGGCTAAAAAAGGACTCATGATCGACTACCTGCTGTGCACGGGTTGCCACTCTTGCGAAGTGTCATGCAAGTTGGAAAAAAACCTTCCGACCGGCGAGTTCGGTATCAAGCTCGCCGAAGATAAGCCTTGGCAGATCGACGATGACACGTGGGAGTACAAGTGGATTCCCGTTCCCACGCAACTGTGCGACCTCTGCGAGGATCGAACAGCCGAGGGTAAGGTACCGAGCTGCGTGCTCCACTGCTGCTCCCATTGCATGCATTACGGGGAAATCGAAGATCTTGCGAAGGAGATGTCCGAGCTCGATCGTAAGGCTGTGCTGTTTACGGTATAGGTCGGGTGCTCGATGCAAATGGTTTGCGAGAAGTCGCGGAAGGAACATCGAATCGGCGCGATCTCTCGCTCGATGAGAAAGGGGTTTGCTCATGACGAAGGATGAGTTTCTTGCGCTAGCGGAGGAAGAGCAGCTTTCTTGGCTGACCGAACAAACCGACGAAGGTCGGGAGGTGTCTGCCATCTGCGAAGAGATGGGCTGCACTCGGGCCGATCTTCAGGGTTTCGGCTATACCTGGGCTCTTGGCCAATGGCGCTATCTGTCTATGAAGGATCGCGCTTCGGTCGTTGCGCAGAACTAGCCTTGTTGTCCGTACGTACCCGAAGGCGACCTTATCGATCGCCTTCGGGTACTCAGCTTCGCTTGCGAAGGGAAAGGAGGGGCTTATGCATGGGGGTGTTGTGATGCTCAAGCCTCCTGTTCGCGCCGATGCGCCGTCTCTCGTCTGACGAAACTATCTGACGAGAGAGGAACGGTTCAATGGAGGACGTACGGGAAATCAAGCAAGACGGAATGGACGACTGGGTGGTGGGCAAAGACGGGTCCGCTGCAGTGGTTGCGGCGACGGGACGAGGTCTCCCTTGGCGTTGGCAAGAGGGCGATCTGACCGTTACGCGTACGGCGGCGTGGTCGGCTCCGGGTTGCCATCTGGGGTGCGGCGTGAAGGTGTATACCGATGCGAACGGGAATTTCGTCAAGCTCGAAGGAGACGAATGCAACCCGTTCAACCAGGGTAGGCTTTGCGTTCGCTGCCTATCCTTCGATCAGGTTATAACGAATGAGCAGCGTTTGACGCACCCCATGAAGCGCGCTCGCGCCGATCGCGGGAAAGACGCATGGGAAGAAATCACGTGGGATGAAGCTTATGATCTGATCTGCGATACGTTCGGCGAGATCAAGGAGAAATACGGGCCCGAATCCATCTTGTTCGCTTCGGGGACGGGTCGGGACATTGCGAACGGCATGTATCGTATGGCGTATTCGTTCGGATCTCCGAACATAGCCTACCAGCAAACGGGCGTTGCCTGTTACGGGCCGCGCATTACCGCTACTTCGATAATGATGGGCAATTACTGCGTTCCCGATTGCTCGATGTACTTCGCCGATCGCTACGACAATCCCCAATGGAAGCCGCCTGGCGTAATCTTCATATGGGGCAATAATCCGCTTGTCAGCAATGCTGACGGCAATGTCGGCCATTGGATGGTGGACTGCATGAAGCGGGGAAGCAAGATCGTTGTCGTTGATCCGCGGCTTACGTGGATCGCTTCGAAAGCCGACCTGTTCATGCGTCTTCGTCCGGGTACCGACGCTGCTTTGGCTTTGGCGATCATCAACGTCATGATCGAAGAGGATGCCTACGATCACGAGTTCGTCGAGAACTGGACGTATGGGTTCGAGGATCTTGCGCGGGTCGCGAAGGAATATACCCCCGAAAAGGCAGAGGAGATCACCTGGGTTTCGGCGGAGAAGATACGAGAGGCGGCACGCATGGCGGTTGAGTGCTCGCCTATGACCATGCAATGGGGTTTGGCGCTCGATCAGACGCGCGAGTGCATATCGGGTTCGATGGCGCTTGTTGCGCTATGGGCGCTTACGGGATGTATCGATGTGCCGGGCGGCATGGTGACCACCCATCAGCCCTTTGGGGCCGAAATATGGCAGCCTCCTGCGGCGGAGACGTTCTTAGACGAAGAGGTCGTTCAGCGTCGGATCGGCTACTACGAGTATCCGCTCTACAAATATAGCGGGTGCGTTGTCGCCCAGCCCGACATGCTCTACGATGCGTGCATAACCGGCAAGCCCTATGCCATCAAGGCGGGGTGGTGGCAAAGCACCAACCCCCTTTCCTGCTGCTCCCAGTCTCCCGAAAGCAAAGCGTACAAGGCGATCATGAACCTCGATTTCAACGTGGTTGTCGATATCTTCATGACGCCGACGGCTATGGCATGCGCCGAAGTGGTTCTGCCCGTTGCAACATGGGCGGAGAAGACGGGCATGAGAAGCATATGGTATTACATGCAGCCGATCAACGCGGCCGTTGAAGTGGCGGATAACGATGTGAGATCGGACCTTCAGATCAACCTTGATCTCGGAAAGCGGTGGGCGCCCGAAAAATGGCCATGGAATTCGGTCGAGGAATTCTTTACCGATCAGATGGGCGATTCCGGCTACGACTACGATCAGCTGCGTGAGGTCAACTGGATGTATCCGAAATTCGAGTACCATAAGTACCGAACAGGTAAGCAACGAGCTGATGGCGCGTACGGCTTCAACACGCCGACGGGCCGACTTGAGTTCAGGTCGACGCTGTGCGAGCAGTGGGGGTTCGAATCGGTGCCGAGCTATCACGAGACCGACAGGGGGCCGAGATCAACGCCGGAGCTTATGGACGAGTATCCGCTTATTCTGACGACGGGCGCGCGTAACTGGTCGTATTTTCATTCCGAAGGCCGCCAGGTCGCTCGCTTGCGAGCCCTTCGCCCCGACCCGATTATCGAGGTGAACCCCCTTGCAGCTGAAAAATACGGCGTTGCTGATGGAGATTGGGTATGGGTGGAGAACGAGTACGGAAAGATCAAGATGAAGGCTCAGGTGACGATAGCCGTACCCGAATCCGTAGTCAACGTCGACCATGCCTGGTGGTTCCCCGAGCGAAACCCCGAGACTCTATACGATACGTTTTCCTCGAACGCAAACCAGCTGGTTCCGCCCGAGTTCGGCTCGACAGGGTTCGGGGCGAATTGCAAGTCGTTGATATGCAAGATTTATAAGCTGTCGGAAGGGGAGCGATAATCATGGGGCGAAAGGGAATCCTTATCAACTACGACTTCTGTACTGGTTGCCATTCGTGCGAGGTGTCTTGTCGGGTTGAGCATGGCTACCCCGACGATCAGGGCGGTGTTATCGTGGTGCAGGTCGGTCCGTGGGAGTACGGTCCTGATCGATACCAGTATTCGTTCGTTCCCGTCATTACGGATCAATGCGATCAGTGCTTCGAACGCGTTGATGCGGGCAAAGATCCGGCATGCGTCCACCACTGTCAGGCTTTTGCGATGAAGTACGGGAGGATTGACGACTTGTCGAAGGAGGTTGACGAGGGCTCGAAATTCATCCTGTATTACCTATAAAAGCTGAGAAGTATGATAGGCTGCAAAGCCTAGATCGTTTCCCGCCGCGCTCACGCCCTCTGCGCGGGAGCGCGGCGGAACCTCGTGCTGGTTGCCTGTTCGCGAATCGAAGGCCAAACGCGACGGACCCTTGCGAGGGGCGCGGAGCTATCAAAGCGGTGCATGCATGCGGCTAAGTCGAACCAGGGGGTGGCTTCAGTGATGGAGCGAGCAACGAAGCAAGGCGTAGAACCTGCCGCTACGGGAAAGAAGAAACAGACGGGAGCCGATCTCGATGGCGGGCTCCTCCTCCTTCCTTTGTGCGATGTTGCGGGCTATTCATGTTTTGTGACATGGGCTTTCGCGGTTGGTTGGGACAAGGGGGTTTCGCCGGTCGGGCAAGGCGGCGAACTTGATTTTCTTATTCTTCGGTGTGCTTTGTTCGGGGGAGTTGCTTTGGCAACGTGTTTTCTCCTTCTTACGGGCGGTTCGGCTCTTGCCGGGATTCGGGGCAAAATCTGGGAGGCTTTAGCCCCGGCTCTCTGCATGGGATTGGCCGCAACGTTGTTTGTGCCGCTTCCCTTCGAGCTGGTTGCGGCTCTTTGGTTTTTTGCGGGTGCCGGTCAGGCGGCAACGTTCTTTCTTTGGGGGGCGAGGTTCAGGGTTCTGTCTCGCAGACAGCAGCTCTATACCGTTTGCGGAGCTTTTGGCGTCGGCGGCTTGATGCTCTCTTTGTTTCCTTTCGTGGATCAATCGGTTGTGTCTCCAACGGTTTCGTTGCTTCCGATAGCGTCGTACGTCTTGCTCTTGTTCGCCTATCGTCAATACGCTGGCAGGGAGGAAGAGACCGCGGAATGGAAAACAACCGCTCCTCTTTCGGGCGGACTGAGGAAGCTGAGGGCGCAAATACCCTTTGAGGAGGATCGTCGGTTCATTATTCTCAAAGGCCTGTTTACGCTGTTGTATTCGATTTCGCTCGGATTTGCGGCTTGCGCAGCGCTCGCCGATTGGCTCTATCCCGCAAACGGCGTAGTGATCGGCTTCGGAAACGCGATAGCGGCTCTGATCATGGTGATGGTGCTGCGCGATCGCGAACGCGCTGTATGCAATATACTGCCGAAGCTCTTTTTGCCGGTGACGAGCTTCTGCTATCTGTTTTTAGGGGTGCTTTGGCCAACGGAGTGGGTGCTCGTTTGCGCCGTTGTTCTCTTCGTCCTGTTCGGTTGCTATGAGATATTGAACGCCCATACGGCATACGCGTACTCGTCGTACGACTCCGTGCGGTGCCTGTGGGAGCTGTATGCGTCGAAAGCGGGAAACTCGGTCGGTTTCTTTTTCGGGTGGGGTTTTGCGACGGCGAGCTTGTTCGTCTTCGAGGCGGACACCACGACGCTTCTTGCACTGTGCTTCTTCATGGTGTCGCTTGCCGTCGTTGTCGATACGGCGCTATTCAAGGAGATGAAACTTGAGTTTCGAGAAGTTGTTGTCGATAACGAGCCGACTTTGGAGGTTCTCGACCCCAAGGCCATCGAATCGGTTATTCAGGGTAAGGGCAGGTGGAGCCGTACGTGCGATGAGCTCGCCGAGCAGTACAAGCTATCTCCGCGTCAAAAGGAGATTTTTCTTTTGCTGGCTCGAGGAAGGAATGTCCAATTCATTCGAGAAGAGCTTGTCTTGTCTACTCCCACGGTGAAAAGTCATATCTACAACATTTATCAAAAAATGGGCGTCCATTCCCATCAGGAGCTCATCGATCTTGTGGAGAACAAGGTGAGGGAGTCGTAGAATGCGCGTTGAAGCCGGTGTCGATGAATGAAGGAGACGAAGGATCCGATTTTTCCCTCGGTGCCGAGAGACTCGTTTTTCGGGACCTTCAACCTGAGGAGCCTCGGCATGGCGATGGCCATCGCGTGGTTCGGGGCGATGCTTTGGTCGCCTGCTGTCGTTTCCCCTTGCTACCGAGAGCAGGGGCTCGACATGCATATGCATGTGCTGAGGTTTGTGATGCTTGTCGCCTTATGCATCGTTTACGCATTGGCGCGGATGCGCCCTGCTGGCCTGCTCGAAGGTCCTTTGAAGCGCCGAATCGTCGTCTGCGGTTTTATCGTTTCCCCGCTTCCCCTGATGAGCGCTCTCTTTCCTGATATAGCGAGGGCCTGTTCGCACTTTTTTGCGATTGACGTCTTGCTGTGGGCTTGCGGGGGATTTTCTGCATCGACGATCATGCTTGTGTGGGGCTATCGGATGGGAACGAAAAAAGACTATGGGCAGAGTACCGTTGATGTCGCGGGGGGCGCGGTTTTTTCGGGTGTGCTTTTTCTTTCTCTCTCGTTTCTCCAGTATCCGGTGTCGGTTATCCTGGTGGCGTCCCTTCCTTATTTCATGTTGGTCATCTGGCTTGTTTGCTCGAAATCCGATTGCTCTGGCTGCGCCGGTGCAGTCGAGAAAAGCAAGGAAGGCGCCTCTTCGGTTCGAACGGGCATTCGATCGGCTTTAGGCGCAAACGCTCCTTCGTTCGTGTTCATCTATGGCTTCGTCATGGGTATGGCGGGTGCAATCGGAACCCAATTCGCCATCGATCGCTATTCGCCTTTGTACGTTGGCGCAGCGTTGTTGGTAGCGGGGGCCGGTATGCTGTATGTGGCGAGAATGGGCCGCCTGAAGATAAGCGGGCGGATTTTCTATATGCTTTTGCCTTCAGCGGTCGCATGCATGCTTCTTTTTGCGGTTGTCGATGGGGTGGGCGAGGCGGTACTGCTCTTTGCCGTGTTTGCCGCCGTCAGCATCTGCAACGTTCTGAATACCGCCTACGAGGATAAAGGACGGCTTCTCGACGATGCGTTACCTGTTTCGTATGAAAACGGATACGCCCGCTTCGTCGGCGAGTCGAGGATGGCGGATATGCTCGGCGGAGCGCTTGGATGGGGGGCGGGCGCCGTTGCCCTGTTTGCCGTGAGCGAACGATGGGAGCCGTACTGGTATTTTCTCATGGCGCTTGGCATGGTGGCCGTTGCGACCGGGGTGTTCGCATTCGGGGGCAACGATCCGATGACGAGAACCGACGTCTCCTGCTCGTTCGAGTCTCTTGCGCGGCAGTGGGAGATGGGGTGCACTCGCCTTGCGCGAGCGCATGATCTATCGGCGCGAGAGGAAGAAGTCTTCTTATTGCTTTCGCGCGGGCGCGACCGGCAGTACATCCACGAGGCGCTTGGGATATCGCCAAACACGGTGCGTACCCATGCGTACAATCTGTACCGGAAGCTCGGCGTACATGACCAACAGCAGCTTATCGATCTCGTAGAAGCCGAATTGTCCCGTCGAGGCGAGTGAGGGCAGTCGTTCGAGGTAGCGCAGAAAGTCGGGGACTGCCACTTTTCCCGAGTTCGCAACCGGGGTGAATCTCTCTTATATTTCCTGATCAAATGATATAAAAAACACTGCTAATACTTTTTTGCGATGCCGTTTTCCGGTGTTTGGTACTGTTCGCATCTTCATGATCGCTTCGTTTCAGATGGAGAATTCAAGTCAGGGATTCCCGCATCCGAAGAGGTGTTCGAATGCTGCAGGCTTGCAGGGTGTTTTGCGAGAAGACGCCGTCCGAAGCTTGCGACCAAAGGCATGTGCTCGCTTCCTCTGACGTTGGAATAGCTGCAGTTTTTAGTAACCGGATCATGTAAGGGGGAAGCAGATGAAAAACGTTGAGACTCATTACAAAACGCTCGGGTTCGGCAGCTTTGGCATGAGCGCGCTGTCTGCCGAAATCGATGTCAAGGACGGCAAGATCATCCGTACGCGCGGTATGCATTTCGATCGAGCGTACAGTGCTGATTATCTCAAGCCGTGGACGCTCGAAGTGAGAGGGAAGAAGCTCGAGGGGCTGTTGAAGAACGATATTCCGCCGTTCGCCCTGGTGTACAAGAAACGTGCGTATTCCGATAACCGCATCCTGTATCCGATGAAACGCATCGATTGGGATCCGGAAGGCGAGCGCAATCCGCAGAATCGCGGTAAATCGAAGTTCGAGCGCATCAGCTGGGACGAGGCTACCGATATCATTGCGAAGGAACTCAGGCGTATCGAGAAGGAATACGGTCTGTTTGCCGTGTTCTGCCAAGGTGACGGCCATGGTGAGACCAAGACCGTGCATGCGACGCACGGTTGCCAGATGCGACTCATGTCGATACTGGGAGGTTTCACCTTCCAGGCGCGCAATCCCGACAGCTGGGAGGGCTGGTATTGGGGCGCCAAGCACGTATGGGGCTGCGATCCGGTGGGCGAAGGAGATATCGGCAACCTACTACTCGACATAGCTGAGAACTCGAAGTACCTGTTGCATTGGGGTTGCGATGAGGAGACGACGCCGTGGGGCTGGTGCGGGCAGCTTCCCTCAAGGTGGGCTTTCTGGCTTACGGAGGTCGGCGTCAAGCAGATCTACGTCTGTCCCGACGTGAACTACGGCGCTGCGGTTCATGCGGACAAGTGGATTCCGGTCAATCCGAACACCGATGTTGCGCTGCACATGGCCATTGCCTACACGTGGATCGCAAACGGCTGGTTCGACGAGGAGTACATCGATACGCATGCGGTTGGATTCGACTGGATCAAGTACTACGTTATGGGCGGTGAAGACGGCGTACCGAAGACGCCCGAGTGGGCTTCCCCCATCTGCGGCGTTCCCTCGCGACAGATAAAAGCCCTCGCCAAAGCATGGTACAAGCAGGCCACCTCGATATCGCACGTCAATGGCGGTTCCCTTATTCGCTCGCAGTTTTCGGCAGAGCCCGGGCGCATGGAGGTCGTGCTTATGGGTATGCAGGGCCTCGGCAAGCCTGGCCGAAATGTGATCAAGCTGATTGAATGGGGCCTCTACGGATTGCCTTCGCAGTGCCCGAATCCGCGCAGCGATCTGTACATGATGCCCGCTGCGGCGTACCGTTCGCTCGACTACAACAACCCCGAGGTGTGGGATATTCGCCAGTCCTTCATCCCCAAGACCATGGTTCCGAAGGCGATCCTCGGCGATTACACGGTGGATAATCCGCTTACCTGGTACGGCACGGGCATCGCGGGATGGCCGAAGGAAGATCAATTCGTCAAGTACCAGTATCCGAGCAAGCAAGCGGGTACCCGAATCCATATGATCTGGTCGGATACGCCCTGCTGGTCGACGTGCTGGAACGGAGGCTATACGCTTGCTAAAGCCGTCCAATCCGAGGAAATCGAATTCGTGCTCATTCAGCATCCATGGATGGAAAACGATTGCATCTACGCCGACATCCTGCTGCCCATCAACACGAAGTTCGAAGAACGCGATATCGCGGTCGACTCTTCTAACGGCTACACCAATGTCATGATGATCGAGCCTCAGTGCATCGAGCCACGCGGCGAATCGAAGTCCGATTACGAAGCGGTCGGCGAGGTTGCCAAAAAAATGGGCGTGTACGACGAGTTTACCGGCGGCAAGTCCGAGGAGGAGTGGATTCGCGAGGGATTCGAGAACTCCGGTTGCCAGGAGCGCGTGAGTTGGGAGGAGTTCAAGGAGAAAGGGTATTACGCCGCCCCGACATCCGTTGGCTGGGAGAACAACCCGCGTGGGTTCGCGCCGTTCTGCGAAGATCCCGAGGCCAATCCGCTCGGTACGCCCTCGGGCAAGCTCGAGTTCTACTCGACGGCCCTGGCCCACCATTTCCCTGACGACGAATCGCGCCCGCCGTTCCCGAAGTTCATCGCATCGGACGACCGTTTGTCGGAGTCGCTGCTTACCGAGCGGGGCGAGGCGTATCCGTACCTCATCGTGTCGAATCACCCGCGTTGGCGCGTGCATGCGAACATGGACGATATCACCTGGTTCCGCGAGATCGAGACGTGCAAGGTAAAAGGCCCCGACGGCTACCTGTACGAGCCTGTGTGGATTAATCCGGTCGACGCCGAAGGGCAAGGCATTGCAACGGGAGATGTCGTCAAGATCTTCAACGATCGCGGGTGGGTTCTCGGGGGCGCATACGTAACCGAGCGCATCAAGCCCGGGGTCATCTATCAGGATCATGGTGCCCGGCTCGATCCCATTAATGTGGGCGAGGCGGATCGCGGGGGAGCGAACAACCTTATAGCGCCGTCGGAAGTGGCTATGAAGAACACGAATGCAGAGGTAACGAGCGGCTATCTGGTTGATTTTGAAAAGGTTGACGTATTCGAGCTTGCCGAGCGGTATCCCGAGGCGTTTGGACGGGACTTCAATGCAGCGGGTGTGAAAATCGACAACTGGCTGGTTTAGGGGGAAGATCATGAAAGTTTTTGTATTCGATTCGTCCAAATGCAACGGATGCTACGGCTGTCAGCTGGCTTGCAAGGACGAGCACTGGAACAACGAGTGGCTGCCCTATGCGCTGCCCCAGCCCGACACCGGTCACTTCTGGTGCAAGATGACCCAGACCGACCACGGGCAGGTACCGAAGGTCCGCGTGGAGTATGCGCCTCGTTTCTGCAACCACTGCGACAACGCGCCCTGCATCGAGGAGGCACCCGATGCGGTGTATAAGCGCGATGACGGCCTCGTTATCATCGATCCGATCAAGGCGAAGGGCGATAAAGCGCTCGTTGACGCGTGCCCGTACGGTGCCATCTACTGGAACGAGGAGCTCGAAGTGCCGCAGAAGTGCACGGGTTGCGCCCACTTGGTCGACGAGGGGGAATTGCCCCACTGCGTGGATGTGTGCGCTACGGGCGCCCTGCGCTTCGGCGAAGAGTCCGAGTTCGCCGACGAGCTTGTCCATGCCGAGGTTTTGGCATCCGAGGAGCATGGGCCGCGTGTGTACTACCTCAATATGCCTCATTTGTTTATCGGTGGAGAAGTGTGGGATCCGGCTATCGACGAAGTCATCGAGGGTGCGAAGGTTACGTTATCCGGCGATGCCGAAATAACGGTCGAGTCCGACGAGTTCGGCGATTTCTGGTTCAAGCGCATCGATGAGGGATCCTATGTGGTCACCGTCGAAGCGGAAGGATACGAAACCGAAACGAGGGAAATCTCTCTCGAGAAGAGCTTGAACATGGGAGATATTCCGATGCGGCGCGCTGCCGGCAACGAGGTTGTCGATGCCGGCGAGTCCGTTGCCGAACTCGATATCGAAGCGCCTGTCGGCGAACCCGATGTGGAGGTTGTCGAAGTCGGCGACGTTACGGCAGCGATGTCGGTCATGTCGCAAGCGCCCGATGAAGACGGTGGCGTTATGAGCAAGAGCGGAATTTCAAAAAACTAATGCGGTGAGGCGATCCATCGAATTCGGTTGATCGTACGAACATGGGAACAACAGGGTGCCAGCGAAAGAGAGGACGCAATGATTACAAAAGCAGATGACGTCAGGCTCGTTGTACAGCCCATCTTCCTCGAGATGGAGCATCTGTACAAATACGAGGGACCGTGCCGTGTCGGTCAAGGCGAGGCCCTCGAGGTCGGTTTCGATGCCATCAGAAACGCCGAATGGTGCAAGCGGTTCCAAAAGAAGCTTGTCGACAATATTCCCGACGAAGTCGCCGAGGTGCGCGATATCATTCGAATAAAACGTACCGATAATTGGGATCAGGAAGAAGAATGGTGGGATCGCATCGCCCAAACAACGGGTGATACCGATTTCTATATCATCCATTCGTTTTTAGGACTTGACGATATCGCTGTCGAATTCGGTGAACGCTTCAACAAGCCTTTTAGCTTGGAGCCCGAATACGAGAACCCCTGCTCGACCACTTCGGTCGGCGCGGCGCTCAATGCTCGCGGTCGCGGGTACGAATTCTACGGGTTCAGGACATGGGGCGAACTGGTGTGGCAGCTGCGTATTCTGCGCGCCCGCAAGGTGGTGAGGACGTCTCGTATCCTTATGGCTCCCCGCAACGGAGCGGCTCTTTCTTTCAGTGGAGTCGACGGTGCCTACGACGTAGAGGAGCTCACTCACAACCTCGGGTGCCGTTTCCGCTATATCAGCATTCACGAGCTGCTCGATCAAACCTCGCTCGCATCGCCTGAAGGCAATCATACGACGCCCGGACGCGATACATGGGATATCACCGATGATGACATGCGGGAGATCGAAGCCATGGCCGACGATCTTATCGCCCATGCCGAGGAGGTGGAAGTCGAGAGGCGCTATGTGATCAACTCCCTCAAGTTTTTCAAGACGGTGCGCAAACACATGGACCGCCTCGATTGCAACGGGTTCACGGCACCATGCCCCGACAGCTGTTCGACGCGGCGCCTGAACGAAGAGCAGTTCACTTTCTGTCTTGCTCATTCGCTTAATATGAGGGCTGGCCTTCCCTCTGCATGCGAGTACGATGCTTGCTCCGTTATCACCCAGCAAGCGCTTATCGCCGTGTCCGGACAACGCTGCTTCATGGGCAACACCATGCCGATCGTCAAGGAGTCGGATGGTCGTTGGGCAACGTTCGGTCTCGGCGGCATCGAGGAAGAAGACATGCCGTTGCTCGACGAGCACGAGGGGCACCTGTACATGATGGTCCATTCGGTGCCCAATCCGCGCATGAACGATCCCGAGCAGGATGCTCCGTATTCGTTACGTCATTTTGCCGAAGAAAAAGGCTTCGGGGCCGTATACCGCTACGATTTCAATCGCGATAAAGGCAAGGTCATCACGGTCGCGCGCTTTTCGCCCGACGGGAGCAAGCTGCTCGTTACGAAGGGCACGATCGTATGCGGAAACGGGTTCCGCCAGCATAGCTGCAATACCGCTATCGTCTTTGCGGTAAACGATCAAGAGGATTTGTTCCAGAAGCAGATGCAGGTCGGCAATCATCTGGCTACGGTATACGGCGATTACACCAAAGAGATGGAGGCGCTCGGCCGCTCTCTCGGTATAGAGGTGATCACGGCGTAAGCACGTTGCATGCGGTTTGCGATGGGCGCGATCGGCGCCCATCGCATGCGTCAGAAAGGATGTCGAATGGGTGACGGTATGTGCGGTTCGATCAAGGAGCAGATCGTTGCCTCGAGCGAAAAGTCGCTCGAGTTTCTTGCCGCGATACGCGGACGTCCGAACGATGTGCGTTTCGTTTCCGAAAACCTTAAGGCGTTCGTGCTCCATCGGTTTTTTCTCGTCGATGAAAACCCCTCAACCGAAGACATTGCGGAGCTATCCCGGCTGAGCATAGAAAAGCTTCTCGAGGTCAATCGCCAAGGCGCGCTGCAGGATCTGTCGAACAATTGCGCAGGAGTCAGCTCGGAGACCATGAAGAAGGCCCTTCTGATCATGACGCTCCAAAAGAAGCTCGATGTATCAATCCCCGCCGAAGAGAACGATACCGTATCGCAGATTGCCGCAGCGATCGTGCGCCAGCTTGCGCAACCGGGCAGGTAGTGCTCTTTCGTACTGCCGGTATGAGGCCGTCTTGCGAACGGTGCTGCTTTACCGTTGGGGCGCCGTAATTAATCCGAAAAGACGATTTTCCGTACATGGGCGCAAGGGTACGGTATGCAGAAGCGGCATTCGTTTGCCGTGCGGCCGATCGGTTGGCCGTACGACTTCGTTCTGAAATGAGAGAAGGTGTATATGTGCGGGTATTTGTGCACTGGTTGCGGAAGATGCAGAGGCGAAAGGAAGG
This sequence comes from Raoultibacter timonensis, assembly GCF_022845715.1. Taxonomy (NCBI): domain Bacteria; kingdom Bacillati; phylum Actinomycetota; class Coriobacteriia; order Eggerthellales; family Eggerthellaceae; genus Raoultibacter; species Raoultibacter timonensis. The sequence goes on along the minus strand of NZ_AP025564.1, from coordinate 2,596,910 downwards.
GCACGAAACCATACGGGACATGCCTTGCTTGCGGAGCGGAAAACAGTCCGCAAGCAAAGGTGTGCTCGACATGCGGTGCGGCTCTCGTTCCTCCTCCGGGGGCGGTACTCGAAATCAATGCGAACAAGGACTCCGCTTGATCCACCGGCTCCGTATGCGAGGAGGTTTCTCGGAACCGACCGTATTGGGCTTGACCGGAAGGAAGGCGGCTTTCTCGAATGCGGCGTCTGTCGTAGGCACGCTCATTTCCCTGCAATAATCGCAAGCGCCTCGCTTTGGGGGCTGGGTTTCGCATACAGGAAGCCCTGAATCAAGCTGCAGCCGCAGGATTCGATGAAGGCACGCTGGGCTTGCGTTTCGACGCCCTCGGCCAGGACGGCGCTTCCCATGGCTTTGAACGAGGCCACGAGGTGACCGAGGAAATCGCTGCCTTCGAAGTCTCTTTCCGAGGCCATCCATACGATGCTCTTATCGAGCTTGACGACGTCGAACGGCAGGTCGAGGATGTTCGAGAGATTCGAGTACCCGGTGCCGAAGTCGTCGAGGCAGAACTGGATACCTACTTCGTGCATCGCCATAATGAGCTGCTTGACGGTGTCGGGGTTCGAGATGAGAACGCTTTCGGTCACCTCTATCTTTATCGAAGAGGGTTCGATGCCGTTGGCTTTTACGATGGCGAGCGTCCGTTCGGCCAAATCGCTCTGCACGAATTGGATGGCCGAGAAGTTCACCGATACGCTCTCGAGCGGAGCGTCGGGGTGCTCGTCGCGTGCGCTCTTCACGAATTTGCACACCTTGTCGAGCACCTGGTATGTCATGTCGACGATGAGGCCGGTCTCTTCGGCGATGGGGATGAACTCGGCGGGCGGGATCGGGCCAAGCTCGGTGCTGGTCAGGCGGCAGAGCGCCTCGGCGGCAACGAAGCGTTGGCGGGGGATGGACCAGATCGGTTGGTAGTGGATCTGGAATCCGTCTTCGGCGATCGTGCTGCGCAGGATATCGGCAATGCGGTGTTTGCGCTTGATGGCCTGCACCATGTCTTCGGTACAGCGACAGGGTTCGTTGGAGCCGAGGCGTTTTGATTCCGCCGCGCAGTACTCGAGCGCATTGATGACGGTTGCGCTGTCTTCAGCTACATCGGGGTAGTCGACGATCCCGATCGAGCACGAGATGACGAAATGGGTGTCCTCGATCTGCCACGGCTTTTCCGTGCGCTCGCGCAGCGCCGACGGGAAGTCGGCCGCCTTCGGTTTCCTGTCTCCCTCGAACAGGGCGACGAACTGGTCGCCGCCGTATCGGTACAGCCAAGGCGTGTGCGCGGCCGTTTGCAGGTAGGAAGAAAACGATGCGAGGAATCCGTCGCCGTTGTCCGATCCGAACTTGTCGTTGATGAACTTGAAGTTATCGACCGATACGAGCACGGCGGTAAACGGCGTCTGCCGCTTCTGCACGAGCGCAAGCATCTTCGAGAATTCCTGGCGGTTGGGGATGCGGGTGAGGAAATCGATCGATATCTGCTTGTTTTGCAGGTAGAGATACACGATGAGCAGCGAGCAGACCGCAGCCGAACCGGAGAGGATATAGGTGGGGAAGAACTGCTGGATCACGATTACCACGACGGCGAGCAGGGGAAAGAACGTCAGGATCCTCGTAATGGCCGGATCGATGTCGTGCCGCGAGACGAAGGCGAGCGCGAAGCACATCACGCAGTACACGTAGAAGACGACGTAGGTGGTCACAATGAGGGATCCCTGATGGTATCCGCCCGATTCATCGAGGTAGAAAAGGCAGCCCGTCCACGTGTTCGCCAGCACGCAGAGCAGGTATAGGAGATAGGGAACGGCGCCGAGTGCGGCGATCGTGCGCTTTCGGGGGCGCGCTTCGGCAACGGTCGCGTACGTATAGTAATAATAAGCCGTGCTGATGAGCGGGGTTGCGACGAAGTACAGCGTGGTGACGATCCAGGTGATTCCCATGACCTCGACGGTGCCGTTCGCAATGAGCAACGTCGAGGCTATGTTGAGCCCGATCGCCGAAACGGTGATGATGAGGCATGCCTGGAAGATGCGGTTCTTCAGGCTCGGCGTCAAATAGCTCTTACGCGAATAGGCGAGTATGATGCATGCTATGACGAACGCGATGCACTCCGCCGTGAAATTCCATGTCACGAGATTCCTGTCTCCGTTGGTACCCGAAGGTAATTATAGGCAATTGTATCGTATATAAAAGCGATTGGATTCGGATACTCTTATATAAGATAGGTGCGCAGTTGCTAGCTAGGTGCCCGGCTGCGCCGATAAAGGACACTTTGTGGAGCGGAGAACTCCCCAGAATTACTTCTTGCAACCACGCCACCGGGCGTATATAATTCTCGGTTGCGTCTGGTTATGGATGGATACACCCGGACGCGTGGAAAGCCGGAGTCGTAAATGCCTCACTCCAGAGCGGGCATTAGGCGGCAATCGGAGCCACACAGGTTATGAGGGTCTTCTGGGGTACGCAAGGAGTGTGCGTGCGAGCGGAAGGCCAATAAAGGACCTTGAGGGTGCGCCGGATTGGCGTGAAAGGCTCCTTCGAGACGAGCTGGCGGCCTCTGTGCCGCGTGCGAGCGAGAAGGATCCTTGAACGGCAAGGCGGCGTGCAGGAAAGGGCCGAGAAAGGAAAGAAATGGGAGTCAAGCAATACAAGCCGACCAGCCCCGGCAGGCGCTTCCAGACGGTCTCGGATTTTGCCGAGATCACCTGCACCACGCCGGAAAAGTCGCTGTTGACGCCGCTGCCTAAGAAGGCTGGCCGCAACAACAACGGTCGCATCACCACCCGCCATCAGGGCGGCGGCACGAAGCGCCGTTACCGTATCATCGATTTCAAGCGCAACAAGGACGGGGTTCCCGCCAAGGTTGCGACCATCGAATACGATCCGAACCGCTCCGCCCGCATCGCGCTTCTGCACTACGCAGACGGCGAGAAGCGCTACATCCTTCATCCGAAGGGCCTGCGCGTGGGCGACGTCGTCATGAGCGGTGTCGACGCCGACATCAAGCCCGGAAACGCGCTTCCCCTGTCGGCGATCCCTGTGGGCACGCTTGTCCACGCTGTCGAGCTTCAGCCCGGCCGCGGTGCCGCAATCGCGCGTTCCGCCGGCACGAGCATCCAGCTCATGGGCAAGGAAGGCGACTACGCCATCCTGCGCATGCCCTCCTCCGAAATGCGTCGCGTTCTCGTGACCTGCCGCGCCACGGTTGGCGAGGTCGGCAACGCCGAGCACGGAAACATCAAGATCGGCAAGGCCGGCCGTAACCGCTGGAAGGGCATCCGCCCGAGCGTTCGCGGTACCGTCATGAACCCGGTCGACCATCCGCACGGCGGCGGCGAAGGCAAGAACAAGTCCGCCGGCCGTCACCCGGTCACCCCCTGGGGCGTTCCCACCAAGGGCCATCGCACCCGCAATCCCAAGAAGGCTTCGAGCCGCTTGATCATCCGTCGGCGCAAGAAGTAGCGCGAGCGCATAAGGAGTAGATGTGAGTAGAAGTTTGAAAAAAGGTCCTTTCGTCGAGCCGCGCCTTCTCGATCGCATTGAGGCGATGAACGCGGCAGGCGAGAAGAACGTCATCAAGACCTGGTCTCGTGCCAGCACCATCTTCCCGGAAATGGTGGGCCACACCATCGCCGTCCATGATGGCCGCAAGCACGTGCCCGTATATGTAACCGAATCCATGGTCGGCCATAAGCTCGGGGAATTCGCGCCTTCGCGTACGTTCCGCGGTCATTCGGCCGACAAAGGCAAGCGATAGGAGGACGCGAGCATGGAAGCTAAAGCAGTATCGCGTTTCGTGCGCGTCTCGCCTCGCAAGGCCCGCATCGTCATCGATCAGATCCGCGGCAAGTCGGTTCCGGCTGCCCGCGAGATCCTCAAGTTCACCAACCGCGGCATTGCCGAGACGGTCGAGAAGACCCTCAACTCTGCCGTCGCCAACGCCGAGCACAACCATCACGTTCGTGCCGAGTCGCTGGTAGTCAAGACCGCATTCGCAGACGAAGGCCCCACCTTGAAGCGCATTCGCCCGCGTGCAAAGGGCTCCGCGTCGCGCATCCGCAAGCGCACGAGCCACATCACCATCATCGTCGCAACACGAGAGGAGGCATAAAGCACATGGGTCAGAAAGTCAGCCCCACCGGATTCCGTCTCGGTATCACCGAGGAGTGGCGCAGCCGCTGGTATTCGGATAAGGATTACGCGAAGAACCTCGAAAACGACCTGGCTATTCGCAAGTTTCTGGACAAGTATCTCGCCCGCGCCGCCGTCTCCAAAGTGGAAGTCGAGCGTGCCGGTGACAAGATCAAGGTCATCATCACCACGGCTCGCCCGGGCGTTGTGATCGGCAAGAAGGGTGCCGAGATCGACACCCTGCGCAAGAAGCTCGACAAGATCGCCAACGGCCCCGTTTCGGTCGAGGTTATCGAAGTCAAGCGCCCCGAACTCGACGCCGTGCTCATCGCCCAGAGCGTCGCAGAGCAGCTCGAGGGCCGCGTGGCCTTCCGCCGCGCAATGCGCAAGGCCGTTCAGTCCGCTCGCAAGAGCGGTGCCCAGGGCATCCGCATCCAGTGCGCCGGTCGTCTCGGCGGTGCCGAGATGAGCCGCCGCGAGTGGTACCGCGAAGGCCGTGTGCCGCTGCACACCCTGCGCGCCAAGATCGATTACGGCTTCGCCACCGCTGCAACCACCATGGGCTCCATCGGCGTGCAAGTGTGGGTCTACCACGGCGAAGTGCTCCCCGGCCAGAAGGCTCCCCAGCCGGCTCTCGAGGGAAGCTCTCGCCCCAACCGTTCCCGTCGCAACGAGAGGGGGGCAAAGTAAATGCTCGTACCTAAGCGTGTTAAGCACCGCAAGGTGCAGCGTGGCTCGATGAAGGGCAAAGCCAAGGGCGGCACCCGTCTGAACCACGGCTCCTACGGCATTCAGGCCCAGGAGGCTTCCTGGATCACGAACCGCCAGATTGAGGCTGCCCGTATCGCCATGACCCGTCACATGAAGCGTGGCGGTAAAGTGTGGATCACGATCTTCCCGGACAAGCCGATCACCCAGAAGCCTGCGGAAACCCGCATGGGCTCGGGTAAAGGTAACCCCGAGAGCTGGGTGGCGGTCGTCAAGCCCGGCCGCATCATGTTCGAGATCGACGGTGTTGATGAGGAGACCGCCAAAGAGGCGCTGCGTCTCGCCATCAACAAATTGCCCATCAAGTGCAAGATTGTTTCTCGCGAAACGGAAGGGCAGGCATAAATGAAGGCAGCAGAGATCCGCGAGCTTTCGGCTGAGGATTTGCAGGCGAAGCTTAAAGAAGCGCGCGCAGAGCTTTTCAATCTGCGTTTCCAGATGGCCACGAGCCAGCTTGACAACACCGCTCGCGTGAGTCAGGTCAAGAAGGACATCGCCCGCATCCAAACCGAGATGCGCGCCCGCGAGCTGAGCGCTTAAGCTCTTAAGCGAACTGAAAGGTTAGGTAGAGAATAGATGAGTGAAGAACGTAATTCTCGCAAGGTTCGCCAGGGCGTCGTCGTAAGCGCCGCGGGCGATAAGACCTGCGTTGTTCAAGTTAAAGAACGCAAGCCGCACCCTGTGTACGGTAAGATGATGACGAGCACGAAGAAGTTCCATGCTCATGACGAGGAGAACGCCGCTGGAGTGGGCGATACCGTCACGATCATGGAGACCCGCCCGCTCTCCAAGCTGAAGCGCTGGCGCCTGCTCAAGATCGTAGAAAAGGCCAAATAGTCTACTTGCTTGCAAGGACTATACGAGACGAAAGTTAGGTTAACGCAATGATTCAGATGCAAACCATGCTCGCAGTGGCCGATAATTCCGGCGCTCGCAAGGTGCAGTGCATCAAGGTCCTGGGCGGCTCCAAGCGCCGCTACGCAGGACTGGGCGATGTCATCATCTGCAGCGTCAAGGAAGCTGCGCCCAACGGCAACGTGAAGAAGGGCGAAGTCGTCCGATGCGTGGTCGTGCGCGTGAAGAAGGAAGTCCGTCGCTCGGACGGCAGCTACATCAAGTTCGATCAGAACGCTGCCGTGCTTATCGACAACTCCGGAGCTCCGAAGGGCACCCGTATCTTCGGGCCCGTCGCTCGCGAGCTGCGCGACAAGAAGTACATGAAGATCGTGTCCCTGGCACCGGAAACGCTGTAAGGGGGTATACGTAAAATGGCAAAGATGAACATCAAAAAGGGCGACAAGGTCAAGGTTCTGACCGGCAAGGACAAGGGCAAAGAGGCCGTTGTCCTGCGCGCGCTGCCCCAAAACGAGCGCGTGGTCGTCGAGAAGGTCAACGTCGTCAAGAAGGCGCTTCGTCCGACTCAGCAGAACCCGCAGGGCGGTATTTCGAGCGTCGAAGCCCCGATCCACGTTTCCAACGTTGCGATCGTGTGCCCCGAGTGCAAGCAGGCCACCCGCATCGCCATCAAGCGCGAAGACGGCAAGAAGATCCGCTACTGCAAGAAGTGCGGCAAGGCCATCGACAAGTAGGAACCGAGTCAGAAGCCCGCATACGGGCTTTCGGCTTACACTGGTAGGAACATGACCCCCGCGCATGCGGGGGACGCAGGGTCGGAAATCCTGTGTTTAATTCATCGAAGAGAGGTTACACAACATGGCTATTCCTCGTTTGAAGGAGCTGTACAACACCGAGATCGTGCCCGCGCTTGAAAAGGAGCTCGGCGTCGATAACATCAACAAGGTTCCGCGTCTCGAGAAGATCGTCGTGAACATGGGCGTCGGTGCGGCTTCCAACGATTCGAAACTGCTCGATGCCGCTATGGCCGATCTGCGCATCATCACCGGCCAGCAGCCCGCCATCACGCGTGCGAAGAAGTCCATCGCCGGTTTCCACGTACGCGAAGGCCAGCCCATCGGCTGCAAGGTCACGCTGCGCGGCGACCGCATGTGGGAGTTCCTGGATCGCCTGCTCGCCACCGCTCTTCCGCGCGTTCGCGACTTCCGCGGCATTCCGGACACGAGCTTCGACGGCCGCGGCAACTACACGCTCGGCATCACCGAGCAGCTGATCTTCCCCGAGATCGAATACGACAAGGTCGATCGCACCCGCGGCATGGACATCACGTTCGTGACCACCGCTGCGGAAAACGAGAGTGCTTTCGCGCTGCTCAAGGCGCTGGGCTTCCCGTTCAAGAATTAGGAACCAAAACCCGAATGCCATCGGGTTGGTTATAGGAAAGAAGGAATTGCATGGCTAAGAAATCGATGATCGCCAAAGCTAAGCGCGAGCCGAAGTTTTCGACGCGCCAGCACAACCGTTGCACTCGCTGTGGTCGCCCCCGCGCGTACTACCGCAAGTTCGGTCTGTGCCGCGTCTGTCTTCGCGAGCTTGCGAACAAGGGCGAACTTCCCGGCGTGACCAAGTCTTCCTGGTAAGACCCTAGGCAGTATCGGTACGCAACGGGTGTGCCGTCGGTATAGGCGGAGGCGCTATGGGCGCCGACGAACCGGACCCCCGGCTCATCACGAACCAAAGGAGAAACAATGAGCATGAACGACCCCATTGCAGATATGCTTACGCGCGTGCGTAACGCAAACTCTGCAAGCAAGCCGACGGTTTCCATGCCGTCGAGCAAGAAGCTTGTCGAAATCGCCCGCATCATGCAGGAAGAGGGCTACATCGCAGGCTACGACATCGAGAAGGCGGAACCCCGCGACATTCTCGAGATCACGCTGAAGTACGGCGACAAGAAGAGCAAGACGATCCGCGGCTTGAAGCGCATCTCCAAGCCGGGTCTGCGCATCTACGCCGGAAAAGACGAGCTGCCCCGCGTTCTGGGCGGCCTCGGTACGGCTATTATCTCGACGAGCCACGGCGTCATGACCGATCGCGATGCCCGCAAAGCAGGCGTCGGCGGCGAAGTCATCGCCTACATCTGGTAGGAAAGGAAGGGATTCAGATATGTCTCGTATCGGCAAACAACCCATCGCCGTTCCTGCTGGCGTCGAAGTTACCATCGACGGAACCACCGTTTCGGTCAAGGGTGCGAAGGGCGAACTGTCCCGCACGCTTCCCGAGATGATGATCATCAGCCGCGAAGGCGACGAAATCATCGTCGAGCGTCCGGACGACAGCCGCGAAGCGAAGAGCTTGCACGGTTTGACCCGCACGCTTGTCAGCAACATGGTCGAGGGCGTGTCCACCGGCTTCAAGAAGAAGCTCGAACTCGTCGGCGTTGGCTACCGCGCCGCGCTGAAAGGCACCGACCTCGAAATGCAGCTCGGTTTTTCCCACCCGGTTCTGATCAAGGCCCCCGAAGGCATCACCTTCGAGGTCCCGAGCCAGACCGAGATCATCGTTTCCGGTCCCAGCAAAGAAGCAGTGGGTCAGGTTGCGGCGAACATTCGCAAGTGGCGCAAGCCCGAACCTTACAAGGGCAAGGGTATCCGCTACGAGGGCGAACGTGTCCGTCGTAAGCTCGGCAAAGCTGCCAAGTCCGATTAATCGCGATCACCGTAGCTGAGAAAAAGGACTGAAGGGAAACTATTATGAAGAAACTCAAAGCAAAGCAAGCCGGGCTGCGTCGTCGCCATACCCGTGTCCGCGGGAAGATCTCCGGAACGCCGGCCCGTCCGCGCCTGTGCATTACGCGCAGCAACTCGAATATGTACGCTCAGGTTATCGACGACGTCGCGGGCAAGACCATCTGCGCGGTGTCCACGCTCGGCCCCGATTTCAAAGCGACCGAGAAGAACGGCGCGACCGTCGATGGTGCCGCCGCTCTTGGAAGCCTGATCGGTAAGAAAGCGATAGAGTCCGGCGTCACGGAAGTTGTCTTCGACCGTGGCGGAAACCTGTATCACGGGCGCATCAAGGCTGTTGCCGACGGTGCCCGCGAAGCCGGCTTGAAATTTTAAAAGGGGTGTTAAACGCTTATGGCTCGTAAACAGCAAGATAACCAGGCGGCCGTTCCTGAGCTTCAGGAGCGCGTGGTCTACATCAACCGCGTTTCCAAGGTTGTCAAAGGCGGCCGTCGTTTCGCCCTGACCGCGCTTGTGGTCGTCGGCGACGGCAACGGACGCGTGGGCGTCGGCATGGGCAAGTCCCAGGAAGTGCCGATCGCCATCAAGAAGGGCGTCGAGGATGCCAAGAAGAACATGTTCACCGTGCCGCTGACCGACGAGAAGACGCTTCCGCATGATATTCTCGGCGAGTACGGCGCAGGCCGCGTGCTCATCAAGCCGGCGACTCCCGGTACCGGCGTTATCGCCGGCGGTCCGGTCCGTGCGATCATGGAACTCGCCGGGGTTACCGACGTGCTCACCAAGTCGCTCGGCACCAACAACGCCATGAACATCGTGAAGGCAGCTGCCGAGGGTCTCAAGAACATGGAGAGCCCCGAAGAGGTTGCCAAGCGCCGTGGCGTTTCGGTCGCCCAGATCTACGGCTGGAAGGAGAAGAAGTAACCATGGCTGACAAGACTCTTCGCGTCAAGCAGGTCAAGAGCGCTATCGGATGCCCGTCCGACCAGGGTAAGACCCTGAAGGCTCTGGGTCTCGGCAAGATTGGCCGCACGGTCGAGCAGGTGGATAACCCCTGCGTGCGCGGCATGATCTTCAAGGTTAAGCATCTCGTGGAAGTCGAAGAAGCCTAAACGGCTTCTTCGTTTCCGTATATACTGCTCGGCTGAGGATAGTATATACTTACTCGGAAGTTTGCTGGCGGCGAGCTGCCAGCATCGGGCATGAGCCCGATACAGCGAATATAAAGGAGAACCATCAATGGAACTGAAAGATCTCGTACCCGCAGAAGGATCCAAAAAGGCCCGCAAGCGCGTCGGCCGCGGCCCCGCATCGGGCACCGGCAAGACTGCAGGTCGCGGATATAACGGTCAGAAGTCCCGTGCGGGCGGCGGCAAGGGCGTAGGATTCGAGGGCGGCCAGACCCCCTTGGCGCGTCGTCTGCCCAAGCTCCCCGGTTTCCGCAACATCAATCACGTCGAGTACGTGCCGGTCAACGTCAGCCGTCTCGAGGCCTGCTTCGAGGCCGGCGATGTCGTCGATTGCGACACCCTGAAGGCAAAGGGCATCATCAAGCACTCCGATGCGCTCGTCAAGGTTCTCGGCGACGGCGAGATTACCAAGTCTCTTACGGTGAAGGTTGATAAGGTTTCTGCTTCGGCGAAGGCAAAGATCGAGGCAGCCGGAGGAAAGGTTGAAGAGCCTTGCTAAGCTCAATTGTAGATGCATTCAAGGTCCCGGAGCTGCGTAAGAAGATTCTCTTCACGCTGGCCATCCTTGCTCTGTATCGCTTCGGGGCGTACGTCCCCGTGCCGGGTATTCCGTTCAACGAGTTCGCCAACTCGTTCCAGGACGCCGGCGTCTCGATGACCATGCTCGACCTGTTCACCGGCGGTGCCCTTTCTAACTTCTCGGTGTTCTCGCTCGGCATCATGCCCTACATCACCGCATCGATCATCATGCAGTTGATGCAGGGCGTCATCCCGGCGGTCGGCAGGTGGGCCAAGGAGGGCGATTCCGGTCGCAAGAAGATCACCCAGGTCACGCGTTACCTGACGCTTGGCCTCGGTCTGATCAACGCCATCGGCTACCTCTTCCTGTTCAAATCGGACCAGTACGGTGTCGTGTTCTCGACCGAAGTGCCCGAGCTTCTCACCGACATCCTCGTCGTGTTCACGCTCGTAGCAGGCACGGCGTTCATCATGTGGATGGGCGAGCTCATCACGCAGCGGGGCATCGGCAACGGCATGTCGCTCATCATCTTCGTGAGCATCGTGAGCCGCGTGCCCTCCGCCATCTTCTCGTCGATCAACCTGCAGGCCGATCTGGGAATGGGCATCGCGATCACCGCGTTGATCGTGGTGGTGGTGCTCGTGTGCATTCCGCTCATCATCTTCGTCGAGCGGGCGCAGCGGCGCATCCCCGTGAACTACGCGAAGCGGATCCAGGGCCGCAAGATGATGGGAGGCCAGTCCACCTACATTCCCTTGAAGGTGAACGCGGCGGGCGTTATCCCGATCATCTTCGCGAGCTGCCTGATCTACTTCCCGGCCCAGATCGCAGCGTTGTTCAACGTCGAATGGCTGACGGGCTTCGCGAACGCGATTTCGACGGGCTGGGTCAACTGGATCATCACGCTCATCCTGATCGTCTTCTTCGCCTATTTCTACACCTCGATGGTGTTCAACCCCGAAGAGACGGCCGATAACCTGCGCAAGCAGGGCGGGTTCGTGCCCGGCGTGCGCCCCGGTTCGGCAACGGTGCTCTACATCAAGAATGTTATCAACCGCGTGACGCTGCCCGGCGGCATCTTCATCGGCCTGATCGCGGTCGTGCCGAGCATCATCTTCTTCTTCACGGGCAACCAGCTCATCCAGGCGTTCGGCGGTACTTCGATCCTCATCATGATCGGCGTCGCCCTCGACACCATGAGCAAGATCGAGTCGCAGCTGAAAATGCACAACTACGACGGGTTCTTCAAGTAGCCCGGCGTCGAAGATTCAACGATTGCGAACGGAGTCCCTTGTGGGACTCCGTTGCATTTTCTGGTCCTGTTCTTTCGGGATGCGTGCAGCATGCGGGCCTTGCGGCTTGCGTCGGCACGGAGCGGCCCGGTTTCCGCTTCCCATCCCACGTTTCCAGCACCTCGCGCCCGCACCCCGCACCCATCTCTCGCATCTCGCACCCCGCACCCTGCACCCCGCACCCATCTCGCGTATTCCGCATCCCGTCTCTCGCTTCCAACTTCTCGCCCGCGCGCCGAAAGGATCAACCGAGGTCCGCTACGCGTGTTTTTGATCGAAGTGTTGCGTTTTCGGGCTTCGATGGGGGAAGTTGACGGCCCGGGTGCGGTACTCATCGCAACGGGCGATATCTGCAATCCTCTGAACAGGCGTTATGAATGAATGCTGGATAACCGCTCCGCAAAGCGGTTATTGGACTGCAACACAAAGGGCAAAAACATGTATTTAGGCTCCCTCTTCGCTGGCGATCTGACGACGACCCGAAGACGAGGACCGATATCGTGGCGGGCGAGGCTTGGGACCTTTTGCCCTCGGGGCCGCCGGCAGGGGGCAAATGAGCTCTTATACCGCGAATCTCTTGAAAAACGGACCAGTCCCCAGCTGCTTTGCTACAATACGATAATCGTATGTAACGAAAGGATTTGAACATGAACATCGTGTTGTTGGGGGCTCCCGGCGCCGGCAAGGGCACGCAAGCCGCAAAGCTCGTTGAGGAGTACGAACTTCCGCATATCTCGACGGGCGACATGCTGCGCGCCGCGGTTAAAGAGGGTACCCCGCTGGGGAAGAAGGCCAAGTCCTTCATGGATGCCGGAGATCTTGTTCCCGATGACGTAATCATCGGCCTTGTGACTGAGCGTTTGCAGGGCAAGGACACCGAGAAGGGGTTCATCCTCGACGGATTCCCGCGCACGTCCGCCCAGGCAGTCGCGCTCGACGCCGAGCTTTCGAAGCTCGGTCGTCCGCTCGACGCCGCCCTGCTCATCGACGTTGATCCCGAAGTGATCGTCAACCGCCTCACATCGCGCCGTATGTGCAAGGAGTGCGGCTACATCGGCACGATCGCCGACGAGACGTGCCCCAAGTGCGGTGGCGAAATGTACCAGCGCGACGACGACAACGAGGCGACGGTACGCAACCGCCTCGATGTGTACGAGAAGTCCACGGCTCCGCTGATCGACTACTACCGCGGCTGCGATCTGCTCGTGGCCATCGACGGCGACCGCGATCCCGCGGTCGTGTACGCGGACGTGAAGAAGAGCCTCGGCCTGTAAGGCGAATGCGAAGCCGAGTCGAGCATCGGTTGCGCGAGCGGGATCCGGCTTGCGAAACGAGCTCGTCCGGCTCGGTTGTTCGGCATAGGCAATGAAAGGGGGTTGGCTGCTGCCAGCCCCCTTTCATTGCGCGGGCTTGCGCGACGGTCTCGGGCGGTGCTTCTTTTGTCGTCGCCCGGCTCCGGGGAATCGCGTATAATCTGTTAAGCTCATGCCAACTCTATGGGAAAAGATCAGACGAATCGTCGGCGACTATGCGCGCGCGAACAAGGCTGCCCTCAAACACGTCGCCCGATGCGTCGCCGTTATCGTGCTTTTGGCGACCGCGCTCGAGGTTTTCGTCTTCAACATCAACTATTTCACGTCGGCGGGCTACAATACGATCGATTTGACCAGCAAGCTCGATCTTCAGCAAACCCATGATGGGGAAAAGACCCAGTACCGGTTGACCGAGGTCGATCACGTGATCGAGTTCTCGAATCTCAACACCGAGGTTCGCAATATCAGGCTCGATTTCGATTTCGCTCAACCAGCCCAGGCGCTTCAGGTGAAGATCCAGTTCACCGACCAAGCCCACCATACCTATTTCGATTCCACCGAGTATACGGTAGGTGTTCCCGAGACCACTGTGTCCACGTTCGTCGATCAAAGCGAGTACATCAACCTCAACACGACGGGCTTGGTTGACAACCTTCGCATCGAGATCGTCGGCGATAACGTGCAGTATCCCATTCTGCTCGACGGCATTACCGTCAATGCGCATCATCCGTTCGACTTCAACGTGACGCGCTATCTCATCGCACTCGGTATCCTGGCGCTCGTTTGCGTGTTCAGGCCCAAATCGAGTATCTACCGCTGCTTCATCGTCGAGCAGCCCCGCCGTTCCAAGGCCATCATAATCGGTACGGTTGTCATCGAGGTGTATCTGATGGCAACGTTTCTGTTCTTCGGCTCGAATCTCGTCGGCGTAGCCACGCAGTCGTACAACTTCGGCGCATGGGACGGCACGTCCATCGTCAATACGTTCGAGGTCGGCGGCGATAACGCCCAGCAGTACGCCGAGCTTGCCAAGGCTATGGCGAAAGGGCAGCTCTACCTCGATGAGGAGCCTCCGCAGTGGCTCCAGGACATGGACGACCCCTACGACAAGGGAGCTCGCGACGAAGCGCAGAAAGTAACGGGGGAGCCGTATCTGTTCGATGTGGCGTATCACGACGGGCGCTATTACGTGTACTTCGGGGTGGTCCCCGTCCTGCTGTTCTACCTGCCGTTCTATCTGCTTACGGGTGCGAATTTCCCGACGGCTATCGGTGTGCTTATCGCATGCATCGCGTTCGTGCTCGGGTGCTCGGCGCTGCTCGACCGCTTCGCGCGCTACCACTTCAAACGGGTGAGCCTCGGGTTGTACCTGCTGCTGCAGATACCGCTCGTGTTCTGCTGCGGGGTGCTCTATCTGCTCAAGTTCCCAACGTTTTACTCGCTGCCGATCATGCTCGGGCTGGCGTTCTCGGTCTGGGGTCTGTACTTCTGGATGAGGGGGAGGGCCTCCGGTTCGCCATGCAAATGGTATTTGGCGGGTTCGCTGTGCATGGCGCTCGTGGCGGGATGCCGCCCGCAACTGCTCGCTCTCTCGCTTTTGGCGTTCCCTTTGTTCTGGAGGCTGTTCATCACGAAACGGCATCTGCTCACGCCGAGAGGCGCGCGCGAGTTCGCCTGCTTGGTTGCGCCGTATCTCGTGGTCGCGGCGGGGCTTATGTGGTACAACTACGCCCGCTTCGGCTCGCCGACGAACTTCGGCGCGAACTACAACCTCACGGTCAACGATATGACCAAGCGCGGTTTCAGCTTTGGAAGGCTCGCTCCGGCGTTCTTTACCTACTTCCTGCAGCCGCCGAGCATTACGGGCGTGTTTCCGTTTATCCAAGCGGCTCCGTTCGAGACGACGTACATGGGGCAGACCATCAAAGAGGTCACGTTCGGCGGTATTCTGGCTTGCCTGCCGATCCTCTGGATCCTGCCGTTTTCGAAGCGCATTCTCAAGATGCGCATTGCGCAGCGCTCGACTCGCACCATTGCGGGCGTCATCATCGTCTTGATTTCGGCAGGCGTCCTCGTCGCCTTGCTCGACGCCCAGATGGCAGGTATCCTGCAGCGCTACTACGCCGATTTCAGCTTCATGTTCCTTGCCGCCGCCGTACTGCTGGCATTCATCGTGAACGAGAACCTCGATCAGGGGTCGACGAAGCGCAATGTGCTCATGAAGGTGCTCATAGCGCTTGTCTCGATCAGCTTGGTCTACAGTCTGCTCGTATGCTTCGTGCCGGAGACGGGCTGGTATTCAGACGTGTATCCTTGGGCCTATCAGAGCGTCATCGAAACGGCTCAGTTCTGGACGTAGGTGGGCTGCGATGGCGAAAGCGAAAGCCTCCAAGAAGAATGGGCAGGCCAAGGCGGAGCGCGCCGCAGCCGAGGGTGAGCAGGCAGCTCGCGAGGCAATCGGCCGCTCCGGGCAATCCGGGGAACTCCCGAGCGCCGTATCGCGCGAGGCTCCTCCCGCCTCGTCGGAGGCGGTTCATAAATCGATGGTTTCGAACAAGCGGGCGAACACGAAACCGGAACTGCTCGTGCGCAAGCGCCTTCGCGAAGCGGGCTTGACCGGCTACCGTCTTCAGTGGAAGGTTCCGGGGCGCCCCGATGTCGCGTGGCCCGGAAAGCGCATCGCCCTGTTCGTCAACGGATGCTTCTGGCACCGCTGCCCGCATTGCAACCTGCCGCTTCCGAAATCGAACGTCGAATACTGGCACATCAAGTTCGAGCGCAACGTGGAGCGCGACGAAAGAAACCTTGCGGCTTTGCGGGACATGGGCTGGCGCGTGCACGTCATCTGGGAATGCCAGCTCAAGAAGAAGGTGATCGACGATACGTTCGCCGATCTTCTGCCCGTGCTGGCCGAGGAGCTCGGCAAGGAGCTGAAAGCCGCCGAGGTTTCAAAACCCGAATTGCCAGCGTAGGCAAAAGCGTTACCAGCGGGCTCGCTGCTTGAGGGATCCCGGTTTCCCATTCACGTTCCCACCATAAAATCAAGCCGTTTGCCGATGGGAGCGACCGCGCCATGCTGCCCGTTTCAATCGTCGCGACGGGCGGCGAATCGAGACTGGTATCATGAATGCCGTGTATCCGACCAGACGAAGTTCGGCCAGACGAAGATTTTCGAGCGAGTGGGGTATTGCCGGGGTAGTTCGGCGCCTCGTTCGAATGGGTGCCATCGTTGCATCGCGCCCCTCTTCGAGCTTCCGGTCAGAGTGAAATCCCTTCAAAAGGAGAGGTGTATGACGAGAGAACTCAAATCCATGGACGGAAACAATGCTGCGGCGTACGTCTCCTATGCGTTTACCGAGGTAGCGGGCATTTACCCCATCACTCCGTCGAGCCCTATGGCCGACTTGGTTGATCAGTGGGCCGCCGCCGGCCAGAAGAACATCTTCGGCACCACGGTGAAGGTATGCGAGATGCAATCGGAAGGCGGTGCCGCAGGCGCAGTCCACGGTTCGCTTGCCGCCGGCGCGTTGACCACCACCTACACGGCTTCCCAGGGTCTGCTTCTCATGATCCCCAACATGTACAAGATGGCAGCCGAAATGCTGCCGAGCGTGTTTCACGTAAGCGCCCGCACGGTTGCCACCCAGGCTCTCAGCATCTTCGGCGACCATTCCGACGTCATGGCGTGCCGCCAAACCGGTTTCGCCATGCTCGCCGAGAGCAACGTCCAGGAGGTCATGGATCTGTCTGCCGTCGCCCACCTTGCGGCCATCAAGGGCCGCGTTCCCTTCATCAACTTCTTCGACGGCTTCCGCACGTCGCATGAAGTGCAGAAGATCGCCGTATGGGATTACGACGATCTGGCCGAGATGTGCGATATGGATGCGGTGCGCGACTTCCGCGACCACGCGCTCAACCCCGAGCGTCCGGCCATGCGCGGCAGCCACGAGAACGGCGATGTGTTCTTCCAGCACCGCGAGGCATGCAACAGCCATTACGCTGCGCTGCCTGCGGTAGTCGAAGATTACATGCACCAGGTGAACGCCAAGCTCGGCACCGATTACGAACTGTTCAACTACTACGGCGCCGCGGATGCCGATCGCGTTATCGTAGCGATGGGCTCGTTCTGCGACGTCGTCGAAGAGGTCGTCGACTACCTGAATGCGCACGGCGAGAAGGTCGGCCTCGTGAAGGTTCGCCTGTACCGCCCGTTCGTGACCGAGAAGTTCATGGCGGCGCTGCCCGAGACCGTGAAGAAGATCGCAGTCATGGACCGCACCAAAGAGCCGGGCGCCGTAGGCGAGCCGCTCTACATGGACGTGGTGAACGCGCTCGTGCACGAAGGCCGCACCGATCTCATCGTGGTCGGCGGCCGTTACGGTCTGGCTTCGAAGGACACGCCCCCCTCGTCGGTGTTCGCCGTATACACCGAGCTCGAGAAGGACGCTCCGGCGCGCGAGTTCACGGTCGGCATCGTCGACGACGTGACGAACCTCTCGCTTCCCGAAGATCCGGCGAGTCCGAATACCGCAGCTGAAGGCACCATCGAGTGCAAGTTCTGGGGTCTCGGCGGCGATGGCACGGTCGGCGCTAACAAGAACTCCATCAAGATCATCGGCGACCATACCGATAAGTACGTGCAGGCCTACTTCCAGTACGACTCCAAGAAGACCGGCGGCGTGACGATCAGCCACCTGCGCTTCGGCGACTCGCCCATCAGGAGCACCTACTACGTCAACAAGGCCGACTTCGTCGCCTGCCATAACCCGTCGTACGTGACCAAGGGCTTTCGCATGGTCAACGACGTCAAGCCCGGCGGCACGTTCATGATCAACTGCCAATGGACGCCCGAGGAGCTCGAGCATCATCTGAACGCCGAGGCGAAGCGCTATATCGCCGAGAACGATATCAAGCTCTACACCATCAACGCCATCGATCTCGCCCAGGAGATCGGCATGGGCAAACGCACGAACACCATCCTGCAATCGGCGTTCTTCGCGCTTGCGAACGTGATTCCCCAGAACGAAGCCCTTCAGTACATGAAGGACGCGGCGACCAAGTCCTACCTTAAGAAGGGCCAGGAAATCGTCGGCATGAACCATCGCGCCATCGAAGCGGGCGCTACGGCCTTCATGCAGGTCGAAGTGCCGGCGAGCTGGGCCGAGGCGACCGATGAGGCCGATACCGCCGAGCTTGCGGGTCGTCCCGAGCTCGTGAAGCAGGTTGTCGAGATCATGGAGCCGGTCGGCCGCATGGACGGCGACCGCCTGCCCGTTTCGGCATTCGTCGCTCATGCTGACGGCCAGTTCGAGCAGGGCGCTGCCGCCTACGAGAAGCGCGGCGTTGCCGTGAGCGTGCCCGAATGGGACGCTGCGACCTGTATCCAGTGCAACCAGTGCGCCTTCGTGTGCCCGCATGCCACCATTCGTCCCTTCGCCCTGACCGAAGCAGAGGCTGCCGGCGCCCCGTCGGCAGCCAAGCTCGTGCCGATGAAGGGCAAGGGCAACGACGGGTTCCAATACACGCTTGCCATCTCGCCGCTCGACTGCATGGGCTGCGGCGTGTGCGTGAACGTGTGCCCGACCGATTCGCTTGCTATGGTCGCACAGGAAAACGAGCTCGCCCAGCAGGGCGTGTTCGAGTACTGCGTCGCCCAGGTTTCCGATAAGCCCGAGCTGGAAGATGTCAGCGTGAAGGGCAGTCAGTTCAAGCAGCCGCTGCTCGAGTTCTCGGGCGCTTGCGCCGGCTGCGCGGAGACCGCGTACGCGAAGCTCGTCACCCAGCTGTTCGGCGATCGCATGTACGTTGCGAACGCCACGGGCTGCTCGTCGATTTGGGGAGGGCCTGCGGCTACGTCGCCTTATGCCATCAACAAGGACGGCCATGGCCCCGCGTGGTCGAACTCGCTCTTTGAAGACAACGCCGAGCACGGTTTGGGCATGCTGCTCGGACACGAGGCCGTACGCGACAAGCTCGTTGCCGATACGGAGAAGCTCATCGCGGCAGCGGGTGCCGGCGAAGCGGTCAAGGCGGCTGCGCAGGCATGGATCGACTCCATGGGCGATGCGGATGCGAGCAAGGACGCTTCGGCTGCCTACATCGCCGAGCTCGAGAAGCTCGCTGCAGGTGCCGATGGCGAAGCCGGCAAGCTTGCCGCTGCCGTTCTCGAGAACAAAGAATACCTGACCAAGAAGTCCGTCTGGATCTTCGGCGGCGACGGTTGGGCGTACGACATCGGCTACGGCGGACTCGATCACGTGCTCGCTTCGGGCAAAGACGTGAACGTGTTCGTCTTCGATACCGAGGTGTATTCCAATACCGGCGGCCAGGCTTCGAAGGCTTCCAACATCGGCCAGGTCGCCCAGTTCGCGGCTTCTGGCAAGGATATCAAGAAGAAGAGCCTGACCGAGATCGCCATGGCCTACGGGTACGTGTACGTAGCGCAGGTCGCCATGGGTGCGAAACCCGCGCAGACCATCAAGGCCATCGCCGAGGCCGAAGCCTATCCCGGGCCGTCGCTCATCATCGGCTACTCGCCGTGCGAGATGCACTCCATCAAGGGCGGCATGGCGAATTGCCAGGACGAGATGAAGAAGGCTGTGGACTGCGGTTACTGGAACCTGTTCCGCTTCAATCCCGAAGCGCCTGCGGGCAAGAAGTTTGTTCTGGACTCCAAAGAACCTGCCGGCGGCTACCAGGAGTTCCTCATGAACGAGGCTCGCTACAGCCGTTTGACCCGCGAGTTCCCCGAGCGCGCAACCGAGCTGTTCGAGCGCAACGAGAAGGCGGCGGTCGATCGCTACGAGCATCTTCTGAAGCTCAAGGAGGTGTACTCCGAGGCGTAGGGCCTCGGTACGAGGTATCAAGGAAAAGGGGCTTGGACGATAATCAAGCCTCTTTTCTTGTATAGTATGCACGTACGAAAACATCCATGCACCAAACAAGGAAGGAAAGAGGGTTCCAATGGCAGAACTACCCCTGATCTTGGGCCTCGTGGCCGGCGTTTTAGCAGCCGTCTACGCGGGTGTCTTGATCACTCGGATCAACAAGTTGCCAGCTGGCAACGAAACGATGCAGGGTATTGCATCGGCAATCCAGGAAGGCGCAATGGCGTATCTTGGCCGCCAGTACCGCACCGTCGCCATCGTGGGCGTCGTTGTGGCTATCGTACTGCTCGTCCCCGGATTCATGGGCGTATCGGGCTTCGGCATTTGGACGGCTATCGGCTTTGTCGTCGGTGGCGTGGCTTCGGCCGCTGCGGGCTTCATCGGCATGCGCATTTCGGTTGCGGCGAACGTGCGCACGGCTGAAGCGGCACGCACCGGGCTCGGTCATGCCCTGCGCGTGGCGTTTCAATCGGGCACCGTCACCGGCATGTTCGTGATCGGCCTGGGCATTCTTTCGGTGTCCATCATGTCGTTTCTCGTGTTCGCGGGCATCGCGCCGTTCTCGGCGCTCGTCGGACTTGGCTTCGGCGGTTCGCTCATTTCGGTGTTCGCCCGTCTCGGCGGCGGTATCTTCACGAAGGCCGCCGACGTAGGAGCCGACCTCGTCGGCAAGGTGGAAGCGGGCATCCCCGAGGACGATCCGCGTAACCCCGCCGTTATCGCCGACAACGTGGGCGATAACGTGGGCGACTGCGCCGGTATGGCGGCCGACCTGTTCGAGACCTACGTCGTGACCACGGTTGCCGCCATGCTCATCGGCAACCTTGCATTCGGCGGCGACAGCATCTACGTGTCGCTCGGTTTCCCGGTCGTGATCGGCGTCGCCTCGATCATCGCTTCGATCATCGGCACGCTGTTCGTCAAGATGAGCCCGAACGGCACCATCATGGGTGCGCTGTACAAGGGCCTGTGGATTTCGGCGATCATCGCCATCATCGCGTTCTTCCCGATCACGAACTGGATGCTCGAGGGCGTTACCGTGGTGAATACCTCGCTCGCCCCGGCGGGCATCACGCCGCTTTCCATCTGGATCTGCGCCGTCATCGGCGTTGTGCTCACGGCGGCAATGGTCTACATCACCGACCACTACACGTCTTCTGAGAAGAAGCCGGTCGAATCCATCGCCGAGGCAAGCGTTTCGGGCCACGGCACGAACGTTATCCAGGGCTTGGCTGTCGGCATGGAGGCCACCGGCCTCCCGATTCTCGTAATCGTCGTCGCGACGCTTGCGAGCTTCTTCTTGGGCGGCATCTTCGGCATCGCCGTCGCAGCGCTCTCGATGCTTTCGATGGCGGGCATCGTCGTCGCCATCGACTCCTTCGGTCCGGTGACCGACAACGCGGGCGGAATCGCCGAGATGAGCGGTTTGCCCGAGAGCGTGCGCGAGAACACCGACGCGCTCGACGCGGTGGGCAACACCACCAAGGCCGTTACCAAGGGCTACGCCATCGCTTCGGCCGCGTTGGCCGCCGTGGTTCTGTTCGCCGACTTCACCCATACGGTGACCGAGGAGACCGGCGCGGTGTTCTCGTTCGACCTGGCGAACCCGTTCGTCCTCATCGGCCTGTTCATCGGCGGCCTCCTGCCGTACCTGTTCGCATCGCGCGCGATGACGAGCGTCGGCAAGGCTGCAGGCGACGTCGTCGAAGAGGTGCGCCGTCAGTTCAAGGAGATCCCCGGCATCATGGAGGGTACGGGCAAGCCCGACTACGCGAGATGCGTCGACCTCGTGACCAAGGCTGCGCTGCGCGAGATGGTGCTTCCGGCTATGATTCCGATCGGCACGCCCGTTCTCATCATCGTCGTCGGCTTCATCCTGCAGGCGATCGGCTATCCCCAGGCGTTCGAGTTCACCACCCTCGTGCTGGGCGGGGCGCTCGTGGGCACCATCATCACGGGCCTGTTCGTCGCCATCTCCATGACGAGCGGCGGCGGTGCGTGGGATAACGCCAAGAAGCTCATCGAGGAGGGCAAGTACGGCGGAAAGGGCTCGTTCGCCCATCAGGCCGCCGTTACCGGCGACACCGTCGGCGACCCCTACAAGGACACGGCGGGTCCCGCGTTGAACTCCATGATCAAAGTGTTCAACATCGTGGCGCTCCTGCTGGTTCCGCTTCTGGCGCTGCTTGCGTAAAGCGCGCGTTCAGGTAAGCTCTGCAAGGGTCGACGGCATCGTGCCGCCGGCCCTTTTCTTTGGCCGAATCGCAGCGCGGCTTTGACCTCGGATACGCGATCTTCCTTTTGGCTTGGGGTTTGCTGCGCCGTTCGGGGATGCGAGCCCGCTTCGCCATACCCTGACGGTGTCCACGAAGGGCCTCTGTGCGAAGAGAATTCCGGATTAATCGCCCTTTCGCTTTTTGCGATCAGGACTTTTGCTGCAGATATTCCATCATGTAGCGCCTGAAACCTCGCACGGAAGCGATCGGCGGACAGGGGCCGAGGGTTTGGCGGTTGAGCGTGGTTCGGTGGCTGGAGCCTTGCCGATTGTTCGCAGGATGGACGATCGGCGCAAGGGTTGACGGGGCTACGGCTGGTTTTGCCTCATGGGGTCTCCCGCTTGCCCTCCACGAGGTCGATGAGTTCTTGATGGGTGTGCACGCCGAGCTTTGCGTAGATATGGCTCACGTGGGTTTTCACGGTATTGTACGAAACGACGAGCTTCTCCTGGATGAAGCGGGCGTTGCGGCCCTGCGCGAGCAGGCCGAATATCTCGTCCTCGCGGGCGGTGAGGCCGTGGGTTTCGCTCAGCATACGGCAGCGCTGTTCGAAATCGGCGGGGCGCTCGCTCGGGGCAAGGGGTGCCGCAGGTTCCACTTTGCGAATCGTGTCACCGAAGCTGAAATTGCGCTGCGTGGCCAGGATGTAGATCACGAGGCCGAACACGATGCAGGCGGAGACGGTTGCGATCATGCCGTAATCGACATGGTAGTATTGGTTTGCGAGCCGTCCTAGGTTCGCGCCGATGATCGTACCGAGCGAAGCCATGGCGTTGCCCCATGTGAGCACGACGAGCGCATTGGGTGTGTTCTTGGCGGAAAGCGCAACGAGTACGAAGTACATGAGGATCTCGAACAGCCCGGTGCCGCTGCTCAAAAGGTTGCTTGCGATCAGGTCGTTTTGCGTTCCGGCGATCGAGGGCACGAGAAAGCCCGCGATACTGAGCAGGATCGATGCTCTGAACAGCGCATCGGGGTCGAGAGGCCGCTTGCTGACGAGTCGGATGAGGGCGTAGACGCCGAGCGGGATGAGGGCGAGCAGGGGGAAGATGGGCACGCGGTCGGTTTCGGCGAAGGTGAGGGTATAGCCGTAGATGAATCGGAAGATGATGAGCGTGATGAACACCTGGTGGACGAACGGGAGATACGACGCCGGCGAGGTGACCGCCGCATCGGCGGGGGAATCGGCGGCGAGAATCTGACGCAGGATGGGGCGCGCAAGGGAGCTGCAGAGCGCAAGCGTGAGAAAGGGAACGGCTGCGAACAGAAGCAGATTCGCCTCGATCGGAAGATAGGGAAACGCGATGCGCAATGCGTAGGATGCGAAATAGGCAAGCGCGATGCATACGCCCAAGACGCGCAGATCGAGCCCCATGCAGGCGACGCCGACGATAACGGCTGCAAGGCTGATGCCGATCGTGGCCACCGACGCCCCGATGGCGAGCGTGAGAAACGAATTCAGATACAGACCCGCGAGCGTGAGGATGGCACCCGCCGCGAGCGAGGCGAGGATTCCCGAGAAGAGGCGCTTTTTGAGCATACCTGGCTTCCAGCGGGCGACGAGCGCCATGACGATGAGCGCGAGCCCGCCTGCTGCGGCGCTGATTTCGCGGGTCCACGGCGAAACGGCATCGAAGAGTGGAAACGCGCAGTAGTTGAGCAACCAGTACTCCGTGAACACGAGCACGAGCGCCCCGAAGCATGACGCAATGCGTTTCGCCTGCTTGCCTTCGATGTTCCGCAGCGTGCGTGCGGCATCGGACGATGCGATCGTGTGAGCCATGGATCCCCTCAGGTAACGACTTCAATTTCGATGTTCATTCTAACAGGGTGATTTGTGCGATACAGCGGGTAGCGGCCAAAATCACCCGAGTCGTATGATGAAAAAACGGCCCGTGCGACGCTACGGTCTTACGAGTCGGGAGCATCGATTCGATTCGAAGTGCAGCCGACGTATAAGAAAAAGCAGGGCAAGGGAGGATCTATGAAATCATCAACCACCATGCAGAAAAGCGGCATGAGCCGCCGCGCCTTCTTAGGACTCGGCGCAACGGCAGCCGCACTTGCAGGCGCAGGCCTTGCGGGGTGCGCCCCTGCGGCTCCCTCGGCGAGCGCCGAGGGCGGAAGCGGTGCCGATGCGGCAACCGACTGGCTCGGTGCCGAGCCGGAGATCGACGAGAGCGATATCGTCGAGACCGTCGACACCGAAGTGCTCGTATGCGGAGCGGGAACGTCGGGCTTGTTCGCCGCGTGCTCGGCAGCCGAGGAGGGTGCCAAGGTCGTATGCCTCGAAAAGGGCTCCATCGGCGGCGGCGTGCGCGACAACCTCGGCTCGATCAACAGCCGTCTCCAGAAGGAAGCGGGCGTGGAGATCGACGAGAACGAGATCTGCAACGATTTGACCCGCTACGCGAACAATTACTGCAATCAGCGCCTCTACCATATCTGGGCTCAGAATTCCGGCGAGGCGATCGACTGGTACCAGGATCGGCTCGAGGAGGCGGGCTTCGAGCTGTTCTTCGAGGGTGCCGAGAATGCGAAGCCGTCGCGCTACAAGCACTGGCCGACCGGCCACATTCCCAGCTGGCCCGCCGATGCCGAGTTCGCCGGCCTCAAAGATGTGGTCAACGGCAAGATCGTACTCGGCGACTATGCGAAGGAGAAGGGCGTCGATTTCCGCTTCTTGACGCCGCTCGTCAAGCTCGTCAAAGAGGGCGACAAGGTTACGGGCGCCATCGCGAAGGGCCCCGACGGCTACATCAGGATCAACGCCTCGAAGGGCACCGTGGTGTGCACGGGCGGCTATGCGCGCAACGAGGACATGCTCAAGGCGCTGCAGCCCCAGACGCTCAGCAAGTACTCGCTTTCCATCGCCATCGACGGCACGACGGGCGACGGCATCAAATCATGTCTGTGGGCAGGGGCGCACATGGACGAGGCCCATACGGCCATGGTGTTCGACCGCGTTGCCGTCAAGCCCGACGAGTACGGCGGAGCTGAAACGGTGGGGTCGCTGTTCTGGATGGGGTCGAACCCCTGGCTCAAGGTCAACCTCAACGGCGAGCGCTTCACCAACGAATCGGCTCCCTACGACTACGTGCTCAACGCCGCCATCGCACAGCCGCACCATACGGTCGTCGACATCTGGGATTCGGATTATGCGACCTACCTCGAGCAGTTCGATATCCACGGATGCGCCCGCGTGTACCCGTTCGATAACGGCGCGCCTACCAATATGACGCTCGAAGTGACGGAGGGCATCAACGAGGGCCTCATCGAAAACGGCTACATCATCAAAGCCGATACGATCGAGGAGCTGGCGAAGGGTCTCGGCATTCCCGCAGATAACCTGAAGAAGACGGTCGACCGTCAGAACGAGAACTTCGACAACCAGATCGATCCCGATTTCGGCAAGGAGGATTTCCGTCTGTCCGCCATCCGTACGCCCCCGTTTTACGGGGTGCGCACCTCGGGCTACATGCTCTGCACGCTCGACGGCATCACGATCAACGAGGATTTCCAGGCGGTTGACGAGGGCGGCAACGCGATCGAGGGCCTGTACGTGGCGGGCGTCGATTCGGGATCGTACTTCGCCCACACCTACCCGAACATGTCGACCGGCCATTGCTGCGGACGTTCGGTTACCTTCGCCCGCATGATCGGCAAGGCGCTCGCTGCGAAGTAGCATCGAGCCTCTATCGGCAACGTCTCCCTCAACGCTGCCCGCATAAGAAAACCCGCGCAGTTCGGTTGCGCGGGTTTTCTTGCGTCGCGATTAATAATTTGGAAAGATATAATTAAGAAAGTCTCAAGGTGGGAAGAATAGCCATTAATCTTTGCGGCTCGTAATCTCATTGTTGGCACCGATTGTGTCAATCCCAGGGGGAGTGCAACAAAGAGGAGGATCAATGACGAGCTATTTGGAGCGAATCCGGCAGTCTTCGGACATCACCCGAAGGGGATTCATCAAAGCAAGCGCGGCTGCTACGGCGGCTCTTGCTGTTTCGGGAAGCCTTGCGGGCTGCGCGAACAAAGTGGAACCGGCCGATGCGAATGCAGGCGGCACTGAAGCGGTCGCAGTCGACGGGGAGTGGGTCACGGCGGCGTGCTGGCATAACTGCGGGGGACGCTGCCTCAACAAGGTTTTGGTGAAGGACGGTGTAGCGCTCCGACAGAAAACCGACGACACTCATGAGGACAGCCCCGATTACCCTCAGCAGCGTGCGTGCCTTCGCGGCCGTTCGCAGCGCAAGCAGGTGTTTTCTGCCGATCGCATCAAGTACCCCATGAAACGCAAGGGGTGGAGCCCCGATAACCCTCAGGGCGAACTGCGCGGCAAAGACGAATGGGAGCGCATCGAATGGGACGAGGCCCTCTCCTACGTAGCCGATGAGCTGAAGAAGGCGAAAGAGCAGTACGGAAATCGCTCGATCCTGGCTGCCGGATCGGAAATCGGCCGCTTGCTGACGTTGTTCGGCGGTTACACCGCGTCGTGGGGTACGGGCTCGTACGGCTCTTTTGCGCTTACGGCGGGCATAATCGGCGCCGAGGTGTGGTCGGGCGGTATCAACGATCGAATTGATATGAGGGAGAACACCGAACTCTTCGTAATGATCGGATCGAATCCTGCATGGAGCTCAGGCGGCAGTCCGGCGTTCCATATGCTGCAGGCGAAGGAGAACGGAGCGCGGTTCGTAGCGATTGATCCGTATTACAATGATACCTATGAGCTGCTTGGAGCCGAATGGCTGCCTATCCGTCCCGGTCAGGATACAGCATTTCTTATCGGGTTAGCGTATGCGCTTATCGATGGCGACGCTCAAGGCGGGAATCTTATCGATTGGGATTTTCTCAATACGCACGCAATCGGATTCGATGCGGAGCATATGCCTGAGGGCAGCGATCCCCGAGGCAATTTCAGGGACTATGTTCTGGGAACCTACGACGGTCTTCCGAAGACTCCCGAATGGGCTGCAGAGCTTTGCGGCATCTCGGGGGAGCGTATACGTCAGCTTGCGGAGGAAATCGCCCCGAGCAGGGCGGTGGCGCTTATGTGCGGATGGGCGCCGGCCCGAACCCATAATTCGGACGGATTCCCCCAGGTGTTCTCGACGATCGGTGCGATGACGGGACATATGGGCAAGCCCGGTCATATGACCGGAGTCAACTGCCATAGCGCAGCGGGCAACGGAGGTCCTTCTCTCGTGAACCCAGGACCCTCTGGAGTTGCTGCGATCAAGGAGGTTCCCGTTGACGACAGCATCAATAAAACCGAGATCTGGAAAGCGATCATGACGGGGCGGTATACGTGGAATGGACGCTCTGGAACCGTCACGATGCCGGCGGATGCGGAGAAAGCTCCAGGGGAAGTACGCGATATCGATATCCATGTAATCTATCACGGAGGCGGTGCCGCACTCCAGACGACGGATGCCATGTCGGAAGGGATAGCCGCCCATCGCAAGGTCGACTTCGCCGTCTCCCACGCGCAGTTCCTTACGACTAACGCACTGTATTCCGACATCATCCTCCCGGTTACGACCCTGTGGGAAAGGCCTGGCGGATTGCTTACCGGTAACCGTGAAATGCTCATCATGTACACGCAGGTTACGGAACCGCTCTTCGAAAGCCAGAGCGACCAGTGGATCGCTCGCGAGCTGGCCAAGAAACTCGGAATGGAAGAGAGCGCCGTCTACGATATCGACGAAAACCAGCAGTTCTTCAATACGGTTGCCGGGGCCACCTATGTCGAGGACGACGGCGTGACCGCATCGCCGCTGGTGACGATTACGGAAGAAGACATTGAGGAGTGGGGCGCGGTGGGTACGCCCCAGGAAGGCGTCATCTCTTTTAAGGACTTCAAAGAAAAGGGAGTGTACCAAATCGAGCGCAAGGCGGGCGACAACTACGGGTTCGTCGCATACAGCGGTTTCGCGAAGGATCCCGAGAGCAACCCCCTTCCTTCGCTATCGGGCAAGCTGGAAATCTACTCAGCACGTCTTGCCGAGATCGTGAACGGCATGGGATATAGTACGATTGAGCCTGTTCCGACGTACATCCCCCAAGCTTGCGGATATGAGGCAACCTTTGGCGATTATGCGGCGGGAGAGAAGGGCGACTATCCCTTCCAGATATTCAACATCCATTACCTTCGTCGCTCGCATACAGTGTTCGATAACATTCCTTGGTTGCGCGAAGCGTGGGCGAATCCCGTCTATCTCAACGCGCAAGATGCTGAAGAGAGGAATATCGCTGCAGGCGATACGGTGCGGATAACGAGCCCGTACGGTTCGGTGCTGCGCAAAGCCACGCTGACCAATCGCGTGATCCCCGGCGTTGTCATGCTTCCGCATGGTGCCTGGGTAGATATGGACGACGATGACGAGAACGATACCGCAGGAGCCGATAACGTCATTTGCGGGGGTTGTCCCACTGGTCAAGGCGTTTCTGGTTGGAACACCGCGATCTGCAACTTTGAAAAGTACGACGGCGAAGCGATAGTCGATGATGCGGCGCGTCCTCAGCGCATCATCTGCGAATAGCGAATGGAGAGATCATGGGACGAAAAGGCTTTTACTATAACCAAAACGCCTGCATCGGATGCCGCACCTGTCAGGTAGCCTGCAAGGATAAGAACGATCTGGACGTGGGTACGCTTTTCCGTCACGTTACCAGCTACGAAACGGGAACGTTTCCCGAAGCGCATGTCTACCACTATGCTGCGACCTGCAATCACTGCGAAGACGCGGCGTGCGTTGCGGTGTGCCCGAATGCTGCGACCTACTACGACGAGAACGACGGCACAGTGCAGCACGATGACGAGAAATGCATAGGATGCCAGTATTGCGTAAAGGCGTGCCCTTATGGAGTTCCGCAGTACATCGCAGACATCCAGAAAACGCATAAGTGCGATGCGTGCATCGGCCTTCGGTCGACGGGAGAGCAGCCTGCATGCGTTGCCGCATGCCCCATGAGGGCCCTTGATTTCGGGGATATCGAAGAGGTGAGGAAGGCTCACCCCGATGCGGTCGATCAGATCGCCGTTCTGCCCGAAGCATCGCAGACGAACCCGTCGGTTGCTATCGGCGCGAAGGAAGTCGCCCTTGCGGTCGATCCGGTTGCGATAGCTCTTTAGCCTGCATGTCCACAATGGCCGCAGTATCGCATAACGGTACTGCGGCCTTATGCGTAAGGGGGAATTATGGATGAGGCGATCGAGGCCCTTTTGGCTGCCCGGAACTTCCTGTATTCGTATCTGAGCCGAGCATTTGCAGCCGAGCCGGACGAAGCGTTTCTGGAAATCGTAAAGAGCGATTACACGTACGACATGTGGACTCTTCTGGACGGCAGGGGAGGAGAAGCGGAAAAGCTTCAGCGTGCCCTTGCGGTGCTGGCGGAAAAGCCCTCTGCCCTTGCGGAATTGCGAAGCGAGTACACGAGGCTGTTCGTCGGCCCCGATCAATTACCTGCACCGCCGTGGGAATCGATTTACGTTTCGGGGGAAGCCCTTTTATTCCAGAAGAGCACCCTGGCTGTCCGAGATGCCTATCGTGCTTCAGGATTTCGGGCAGCTGGGTATCCCCGCGAAGCGGACGACCATATCGCGACGGAGCTGAACTTCATGGCGGTTCTTGCGGAGAGAGCCTATCGTGCCTACGAGTCTTGCGAGCATGGGGCGCTGCTCGATTCGCTCGATGCCCACGAGAGGTTCCTCGGGCATCATACGGCGCTTTGGCTCGGAGCCTTCGCCGAGCGGCTCGAAGCGTGCGGTGTATCGGAATTCTATGCTTCGTTCGCGGCGCTGAGTGTTCTCTTCTGCACGCATGAAAGCGAGGTTTTGAAAGAGCTCCAAGACTCGGTGTAGTACTATGGATTGCGGGAGGCGCTTGTGGGTAACATCACGCTGAAAACGAAGTTCGTCGTGCTGATCTCAGCGCTCGTCGTCGTGTCTCTTTTCGCCAACCTGGCGTGGACATCAGTCAACAAGCGCGCTCAGATGGAAAACGAGCTGCGCGAGAAGGGCGAAGTGCTCGCACAGCAGATGGATGCGGTATGGGAGTTCATGGCATCGAACCAGGATCGCCTCGAGCAGATATCGTATACCGAAGACGGCGTGTACCAGGGTCTTCACTGCGCGATCGTCGGGCGTAGCATCGGACTCTTGTTCACCTCGCAATCCGAGTACACGACGCGGTTCGTGAACTTCGACCCGCGAAACGACGCCGACGAGCCCGACGAGTTCGAGGCCGAGGCCCTCGCTGCATTCACCGAGCAAGAGGGCCGAACCGAGTACTACGAGATAGCCGAGTACCAGGGTGAAGAGGTGTTTCGCTATCTTGCGCCCATGACGATCGAGGAAAACTGCCTCGATTGCCACGGCGAGCCAAAGGGTGAGATCGATGTGACGGGCTTCCCTAAAGAGGGGTGGACGATAGGGGATGTGGGCGGTGCCATCAGCATCATCATGCCGCTCGACGTATACCGCGAAAGCGAGCAGTCCGCCATCGTGCAGGATGTGATCTTCTTCGGCGGCATGCTTGCGTTCTGCCTCGTCATCGTCTATGTGGCGCTCGGCTATCTCGTAACCCGGCCGCTCAACAAGATCCAGGCAGGCGTTGAGCAGATCAAGACAGGCGACCTCGACGTGGAGCTCGCCTATACCGAATCGTCGCGCGAGATGAACACGCTTACGGCTGATTTCAACCGGATGGCCGAGGAGCTTTCGACGATGTACGGCAATCTCGAAACCCAGGTCGAGGATCGAACCGCCCAGCTCGCCCACGCAAACGACGTGCTCGAGCGACAGCGCGCCCAGCTCGAAGAAGTGAACGGCCTCTTGCGCGACGAGAATCAGTACAAATCCGAATTCTTGGCCATGATGAGCCATGAGCTGCGCACGCCGCTTACCTCCATCATCGCGTTCGCTGAGATGCTCAACAAGGAGAGCGAGCCGAAAGACGAGAAGGAAGCCGAGACGCGCCGCGAGATCGAAGCGAACAGTCGGGCGCTTCTGTTCATGATCAACGATATTTTGGAGATGAGTCGCCTCGATGCGGGTAGGATAGAGATGAATGTTGAAACGGTCGATTTGGGGGATGTCGCCGGGCTGGTGCAGTCGGTCGTGCAGCCGTTGGCGAAGCAGAATGGAATCGAGTTCACGTGCGAGATCGACGCGGATGTGCCGCTGATCGAAGCCGACTTCGAGAAAGTCAGGCACGTGCTCGAGAACCTGGCGGGCAATGCGGTGAAATTCACGCCCAGGGGCGGATCGGTGCGCTTGCACATAAGCCACCATCCCGAGTGTCGGGAGGTGTGGCTCAGAGTCGCCGATACGGGCATCGGCATTGCCAAGAAAGACCAGCAGCGGGTGTTTGAGCGTTTCGTCCAAGCCGACTCCTCCGCTTCGCGCAAGTACAGCGGTACGGGGCTCGGCTTGGCATTGGCGAAAGAATATACCGAAATGCACCACGGCAGCATCTCGCTGGAAAGCGCAATCGGCGAAGGCAGCGTCTTCACCGTGCGCATGCCGGTCGGCCACGACGCCGAAAGCGAACGGGAGGCGATGTGTAGATGACCCAGGCGAAGATCATGCTCATTGACGATGACGAGAGCTTGCATGTGCTCGTCAGGCGTCTTGCCGAAGATGCGGGATACGCGTTCTGCTCGGCGTACGGGGGAGAAGAGGGTCTAAAAGTCCTCGGCTCCGAAAAGCCCGATCTGCTGCTGCTCGACGTCATGATGCCGGGCACGAACGGGTTCGACGCCTGCCGCCAGATGAGAGAAGACGGCAGGCGCATACCGATCATCTTCCTTTCCGCAAAGGGCGATATCGTCGACAAGAGCATCGGCTTCAAGGCGGGCGGCGACGATTATGTGGTGAAGCCGTTCAGCTCCGACGAACTGCTTCTGCGCATCGAGGCCCATCTGCGCAGGCATAAATCGGATCTCGCGTTCGCCAAGGCGATCACGCGGGAGGGAAGCAACGTGACGGGCGACATCGAGGTGTGCTTCAACCGGTACGAAGTTCGGCTGCGCGGCGAGAAGGTCGATCTCACGGCGAAGGAGTTCGAGATACTGGCCCTTCTGGCGGCGAGTCCCGGCCAGGTGTTTACGCGCGCGCAGATATTCGAGCATATCTGGGGCGAGGGAAGCGATGTGGACGAGAGCAGCATCACGGTGTTCATCCGTAAGATCCGCGAGAAGATCGAGGATAATCCCTCGCAACCCAAATACCTGCTCACCGTATGGCGCGTGGGATACAAGTTCGCCGAACGCGTGTAGCGCATAGCTTGCGGCGGGTCGCATGCCACCGGATAGCATGCGAGCCGCCGCCTCTTTTCCGCATCCGCAAGCCATCCTTTGGGATGCGGTTTGGTAACGTTGCGAGAGGAGTTTGCCCTTGTAATCTTGACGGTCGGGTGTCGGTACAATACAGTATTCAAAACATGACGAAACCGATAGTAGAACCGAGGTGCAGATCGCTTGAATACGCAAGAGGCGTTGCAGTCTTTCGACCTTGATCCACGTCTGTTCTACGACGCTATGGCTTTCAGTACCGATGACTACCTGTACGTTATCGATATGGCGACCGATCGTGCGCTCATCTCGGACAACATGAAGGCAGATTTCGATCTGCCCGACTGCCTGTTCGAGGGGCTCATCCCCTTATGGCGCGCACTCATCGCCGAGCGCGATCTTCAGAGCTTCGACGAATCCATCGATGACATGGTGGCCGGCCGTACCGATTCGCACGACCTCGAGTATCAGGTGAGAAACCGCAAGGGCGAATACGTGTGGATCGTCTGCCGCGGGCTTATGAAGCGCGACGAGAACGGCGCTCCTGCCATGTTCGCGGGTGTGGTTACCAACCTCGAGCGCAAGGGCAAGATCGATCCGACGACGGGACTGTTCATGCACGATAAGTGCATCCAGGTGCTCGACCGCATGCTTGCTCGCGACCGTGTTGCCGGCGGTGTGCTGCTGCTCGGTCTCGACGATTTCTCTCGCATCAATTCGTTGAACGACCATGCATTCGGCAATGTTGTTTTGCGCGTGTTCGCCCAGGGCGTTCAGCGGCTGCTGCCCGAAGACGCTTCGATCTTCCGCTTCGATGGCGATGAATTCGCGATCGTCGCCGAGGGGGCCGATCGCGCCGCGATGGAGGATCTGTACCATGCGATTCACGCGCTCGCGAACCGACAGCAGGATATCGACGGGACCACGTACTTCTGCACGGTTTCGGGCGGGATTGCGATGGGGGATGCGGAGCAATCCAGCGGCTCGGATTTGATCAAGCATGCCGAAAGCGCTTTGGAGGAGAGCAAGCATCGGGGGAAGAACACGGTCTCGTTTTTCTCGGCCGATATGACCGAGGCGAAGCTTCGCCGCCTCGAACTGAGCGACCGCCTTCAAGCATCGGTGCTCGAAGGCATGCGCGGATTCTCGGTTCACTATCAACCGCTTGTGAACGCCGATACGATGAGGATCGACGGAGCGGAGGCCCTGCTTCGCTGGAAAGACGAAAGCCTCGGGCCGGTCGGTCCCGACGAGTTCATTCCCGTACTCGAATCGTACGGCCTTATCGGACAGGTGGGGCGCTGGGTGCTCGAGCGGGCGGTGGAGCAATGCGCCGCTTGGAGCAAGGCGCGTTCTGGATTCATAATGAACGTGAACATTTCGTATCTGCAGCTGTTCGAGTCCGATTTCATCCCATTCGTCAAGCAAGTGCTGGATGAATCCCAGGTCAATCCGTCGCAGCTCGTGCTCGAGATGACTGAAAGCTATTTCGTCACCGATCTCGACGCGCTTAAAACGACGTTCGATCGGCTGCGCAGTCTCGGCATTCGACTTGCTATGGACGATTTCGGAACCGGGTACTCGTCGCTCGGCATGCTCTCCCAATCTCCCGCCGATATCGTCAAGATCGATCGCATGTTCATTCGCAACATCGACGGGGAGGCGTTCAACCGCTCGTTCATCGATGCGGTCATCGACTTGTGCCACAGCGTCGGCATCGAGGTGACGGTCGAAGGCGTCGAGGAGCCGACCGAGCTCGATACCGTTCGCTCGATCGGCGCCGACTGCATCCAGGGCTTTCTCGTATCGAGGCCCCTTTCCGCAGCCGATTTCGAAGAACGCTTCCTGGCGTAAACGCAAGGTTGCAGCGAGCAGGGCGGTGCCGTTCGCATGCGCGCGGCGAGGCGATGGCGGTGCCGTTCGCATGCGCGTTAGGGCTGCAGGAGCTCGATCAGGTCGTCTTCGGTCAGATTGGCCAGGGAGACGCCTGCGTTGCCCGAACCGATGATGCGATCGGCCAACCCGCTTTTCGCTTCCTGCAGTTTGAGGATGCGCTCTTCGATCGTATCTTTGGCGATCATCTTGTATACGCTGACCACCTTCGATTGCCCGATGCGGTGGGTGCGGTCGGTGGCTTGGGCTTGCGCGGCGGCATTCCACCAAGGATCTGCATGGATTACGATCGACGCCCCGGTGAGGTTGAGCCCGGTACCGCCCGCTTTGAGCGACATCAGAAAGGCCGGCGTATCGTCTTCGTTGAACGCATTTACCAGATCGAGCCGTTTTCTCTTGGCCGTCGAGCCGGTGAGGGTGTAGTGGGGGATACCCGATGCGTCGAGACGTTCGGCGATGAGCGCAAGGAAGCTGGTGAACTGCGAGAACACGAGCACCTTTTCGCCTGCGCCGCACGCCGATTCCACCAGTTCGACGATAGCGTCGAGCTTTGCGGCCGAACCGGCGTAGTTCTCGTAGAGCAGGTGCGGATCGCAGCAAAGCTGTCGCAGCCTCGTCAGCTCGGCGAGAACCTCCACCTTGTGCTCGTTGAATGCGTGTTCCTTGCGGTTCCTCCGCTGCTCGGTCAGCGATTCGCGCAGTTGCTGCTCGTGGGCTGCGTAGAGCTTTCGCTGCTCCTCTTCCAAGGGGGTGTAGAACACTGATTCGATCTTGTCGGGCAGATCGCGCAGTACGTCGGCTTTAAGCCGGCGCATCATGAACGGGCCGACGAGCGCCTGCAGTCGACGAGCGGCCTCGTCGTCATCGCCCATGATCGAAAGCTCGAATCGCTCGCGAAATCGCATGTACGATCCCAACAGGCCGGGCATGAGGAAGTCGAAGATGCTCCACAGCTCGCTCAATCGGTTTTCCATCGGCGTGCCGGTGAGTGCGAAGCGATGGCGTGCGTTGATGCGCTTGACGCTCCGCGTCGTAAGCGTCGCGTGGTTCTTGATGTACTGGGCTTCGTCGAGGATGCAGCAGAAGAACTCCCTGCCGTCGTAATCGGCCGAATCGATGCGGAGCAGATCATACGAGGTGATGAACACGTCGCACGCCCGATCTGCGCGAATGCGCGCCCGTTCCCGCTTCGTGCCGACGATCGGCCGCACATCGAGTTCGGGTGCGAATCGTTCGAACTCGGCGACCCAGTTGTAGACGAGCGAGGCGGGGCACACGATGAGGCTCGGGCCGATCTTGTGCGCCTCGGTGCGGCGTGCAAGAAGCAATGCGATGATCTGAGCCGACTTTCCGAGGCCCATCTCGTCGGCAAGGACGCCGCCGAAGCCGCTGTCGAGGAGCATGCTCAGCCATCGGAAGCCTTCAAGCTGGTAGGCGCGCAGCATGCGGTCGAGTGGCTTGGGAGCGCGGTGCTTTCGCCTACTTACGTTTCGGAGCTTTTCGAGGTAATGCGTGAACGATTCGTCCCGCCGGGCGTCTTCGAGCTCGTCATCGAGGTAGAACGCGCGAAACGAGGGCAGCTCTACGGCCCCCGAGCTCAACTGCTTTCCCGAAATGTTCAGATCCGAGACGATGCGATCGAGCTGCGCGAGGTCGCATTCCTTCAGATCGACGAACGCCCCGTTGCGCAGCCGATGGTAGCGCTTGCGCTTCTTGTAGCTGGCGAGCAGCGGCCCTATCTCGGATGCGGGCAGGTCGTCGGAAGAGATGGTAAGGTTGATGAGGTTTCCGGCCAACGAGAGGCCGAAGGATACGCGGGGCTTGCGATCGGTGAGAAGCCGATCGAAGGCGGGGGTGGTGAACACCGCTCCGACTGCTTGGAACTCGACAAGGCCGCCGAATACGAGGGCGGCAACCGCTTCGTCGTTTTCGATGGGTATCCGTTGGCCGGGGTAGCGGAAGTACCGGTTCACAAGCTGCTTCGCGTAGTTCTCGACGAGGTCGTCGCGCAGCGGGGCGGGGGCGTGTTGCTCTTCCTTGCGGATTTCGCCCTGCGCGAACAGGGGGAATCGGCGCTCGCCGTAAACCGCTTGCGCGTCGCATGAAACTCCCTGCTTGTCGCGGTCGAAGAAAAACTCGAGGTTGCAGGGAACGGGGCGGTACGCTTCGATCTCGCTCGGAGCCCGTACGTTCAGACGGTTCTCGATGCACGGTAGCACCGTTGCGCAGAACAGCGGCATGTCGGCGCATGCGATGAACAGGCGGTCGTCATCGCTGTCGTATACGTCGCGCAGAAAATCGGCGCAGTGCGAAAACTCCGGCGAGCATCGAAAGAACACGTCGCCCTGCCATACGTACATGCGCTCGCCGTGGGCTGCAAAGGGGATCGCGTCGGTTCGGACGATCGAATAGCCGTCTGCGCCCACCTTGTTCAGCTTGAGGTCGATGCGCGGATCCTGGTGTTCGACGTGGGCAAGCGTATTCGAGCGGACCCCGTAGTCGTTTCCCTCCACGGCGAAATCGGTCCCATCGAGCATATCGACGAGTTCGATGAGCTCCGCTTCGGATAGATCCAGATCGCGATCGGCGCTGTCACGGCTGCGGTATCGTCGGGAGAACGCGGTGTCGGCGTGCTCGCGCACCGCTACCGTCTTATCGAGAAACCGCGCGAGAGATTGCGCTCGTTCGGTCAGCATGGCGGGATGGTGCGCGAAGGCGAGCTTCTTCCCGTAGGAAAAGGTCTCGCCCTTGCGCATGCGGTGCACGAAATCCGTGACGCTCTTGAGCACGTAGGAGCCCTGGGGTCCGACCACCTTGAAATGCGCGGTCCATGCGCGGTATCCGTATCCGATGATCGTTTCGATCTCGATGGAACCCTCTTCGGGGGAGCGATTGATCTGCTTTCCGCGCTCCATGAACGCGGCGATGCTGGCGGAGGTGCTTGCCGCTGCCCGCTTCTTCTGGAACCCGAGGAACCTTTCGGGAGCCTCGTTGTAGGAGAGGACGAGGGCGGCGCAATGCTTGCACATTCCGTCGTAAGAATCCATCGCGGGGCAGGTGCACGAGTAGTCGAGGATATCGTCGTCCTCTTCGTCGAAGACGACGTAGGTGCGGTAGCGCTCGTTCCAACCCTTGCTTCCCACGAAGAACGCGCTTACGGCGGTCTCCGATTCGCCGTATCGGCACTTTTTCGTGAGGATGCTCTTGTCCGAGGCCGCGATTTGCTTTGCGCGCTCGAAGGTGCGTGCAAAGCAGTGTCGATTGATTTCTTCCTCAGATATCATGTGCACCTTACAAGGATGCTCGCATGGTTCTGCGAGCATCCTGATCGATCGGATTTGAGCTGTGCATATGCGCAGTGAAACGCACTACGCTTCGAGCAGATCTTCCACTGCGGCGAGCTTCACGCAGCACACGAACACGTCCATGGCCGCCTCGAGTTCTTCGAGCGGGGGCAGCGTGGGGGCGATGCGGATGTTGCTGTCGGCCGGATCGTTTTTGTACGGGTAGGTGGCGCCGGCTCCGGTCATCACCACGCCCGCCTCCTTGGCGAGCCCGACGATGCGCTTCGCCGTGCCGGCTGGCGCGTCGAATGAGACGAAATAGCCGCCGCGCGGGTTGCTCCACGAACCGCACCCGGTTTCGGCGAGACCCGCTTCGAGCTTTTCGCATACGAGCTCGAACTTCGGGCGCACGATAGCGGCGTGCTTTGCCATATGGCGGGCAAGGCCTTCGGCGTCGCGGAGGAAACGCACGTGGCGCAGCTGGTTAAGCTTGTCGTGGCCGATGGTCTGAACGCCCATGCGCTTTTTGATGTCGGCGACGTTCTCGGGGCTTGCGGCCATAGCGGCGATGCCCGCACCCGGGAAGGTCACTTTGGAGGTCGAGGCGAACTTGAAATAGCGGTCGGGGTTGCCCGCTTCGATGCAGGCATCGCCGATGTCCATGAGGTGATCCTGGTCGGCGACGTCGTCGTAGAGGTGATGGACGCAGTAGGCGTTGTCCCAGAAGATACGGAAATCGTCGGCTGCGCACTCCATGTTCGCCAGGCGTTCGACGACCTCGTCGGAATAGGTTACGCCGCCGGGGTTCGAGTACTTCGGAACGCACCAGATGCCCTTGACCGACTCGTCTTCGGCGACGAGGCGCTCGACTTCGTCCATATCGGGACCGTCGGCGAGCATGGGCACGGTAATCATCTCGATGCCGAATGCTTCGGTCACGCCGAAGTGGCGGTCGTAGCCGGGGACGGGGCAGATCCATTTGACCGTATCGAGCCGGCCCCACGGGGTGGAGCCGAGCGTCCCGAACATCCAGCAGCGCGCGACGGCGTCGTACATGATGTTGAGGCTCGCATTGCCGAAGACGATGACGTTTTCGGCTTCGTCGTCGAGCATCGAAGCCATGAACTCTTTGGCTTCGGGCAACCCGTCGACGACGCCGTAGTTGCGGCAATCGGTGCCGTCGGCGCTCTTGTAGTCGGCGTCGGAGGACAGGATGTCAAGCATCGGCATGCTGAGATCGAGCTGGGCGGCGGCGGGCTTTCCTCGTGCCATGTTGAGCTTGAGCCCCTTGGCTTTATAGCCGGCGTATTCTTCTTCGAGCTGCGCACGCAGCGTATCCAATTCGGCAGCCGATAGGTCTGCATAGGTTGACATCGTGGTTCCTTTCACCGTCTTGGCCGATAGATGCAACAAAAAGAGGGAGGTTACTCCATTCAGATAAAGTATAATCCCACCGTACTGTTCATTATAGGGGAAGAAGCGAATACATGGTTTCCAACGATTTTTGGGTATTGCTCGCCATGCTCATCTACTTCATCGTCGTGGTGGTTATCGGCTTCGTGTACGCGAAACGGTCGAACGCCTCGTCGGAAAACTACTTTCTCGGGGGGCGCAGCCTCGGGCCGTGGCTTACGGCTTTGTCGGCCGAAGCGTCGGATATGTCGGGCTGGCTGCTTATGGGGCTGCCCGGCGTGGCGTACTTCACCGGCGCGTCCGATGCCATGTGGACGGCCATCGGCCTTGCCTGCGGCACGTACCTGAACTGGAAGATCGTCGCGCGCCGT
This sequence comes from Raoultibacter timonensis, assembly GCF_022845715.1. Taxonomy (NCBI): domain Bacteria; kingdom Bacillati; phylum Actinomycetota; class Coriobacteriia; order Eggerthellales; family Eggerthellaceae; genus Raoultibacter; species Raoultibacter timonensis. The sequence continues at coordinate 2,557,638 of NZ_AP025564.1, read as the reverse complement.
CTGCGCAAGTACTCCGAAGTGGCCAACAACTCCATCACGCTGCCCGATTTCTTCTCGAACCGCTTCCACGACAAGAAGAACATCCTGATGACAATCGCCGCGATTATCATCCTGCTGTTCTTCTGCATCTACGTGGGCAGCTGCTTCGTCACGTGCGGCAAGTTGTTCTCGACGCTGTTCGGACTCGATTACGCGACTATGATGGTCCTCGGCGCGCTCATCGTGTTTCTGTACACGTTCGTGGGAGGCTACCTCTCGGTCTGCACGACCGATCTTGTGCAGGGCATGCTCATGGTCACGGCGCTCGTGGTCGTGTTCATCGGCAGTGTGACCGCGGCGGGCGGCGTCGACAACACGGTGGCGTTCTTGCAGGACATCCCCGGGTTTTTGAGCGGTACGCATATGGCGGCGCCCGTGCTCGACGACGCGGGGCGGCAGATCGTCGAAGACGGTATGCCCCTGTTCGGCGTTCCGAACGAATACGGGCTCGTGACGATCATCTCGGGCCTCGTGTGGGGCCTCGGCTATTTCGGCATGCCGCAGGTGCTCGTGCGCTTCATGAGCGTGCGCCATTCCGACGAGATCAAGAAGTCGCGTATCATCGCCACCGTCTGGGTCGTGGTGTCGCTGACCGCTGCTGTGCTCATCGGCCTTATCGGCCGTGCGGTCATTCCGACCGAGTTTCTCACGCAGTCCGCCGCCGAGAACGTGTTCATCGTGCTCTCGCAGATGCTTCTGCCGGCGTTCTTCTGCGGCCTTGTCGTATCGGGCATCTTCGCCGCATCGATGAGCTCGTCTTCGTCGTATCTGCTCATCTCGGGATCGGCCGTAGCCACCAACATCTTCAAGGGCCTCATCAAGAAGGACGCGACCGACCGTCAGGTCATGATCGTCGCTCGCTTGACGCTCGTGGTCGTGCTGCTGTTCGGCATCGTGATCGCGCTCGACGAGAACTCCTCGATCTTCCAGGTCGTGTCGTACGCGTGGGCCGGGTTCGGCGCCTCGTTCGGCCCGCTCATGCTTATGAGCCTGTACTGGCGCCGCACCAATCTTCCCGGAGCGGTGGCGGGCATGCTCGTCGGTGCGGGCACCGTGCTTGTCTGGAATGCGTTCGTCAAACCGCTCGGCGGATGGTTCGGCATCTACGAGCTGTTCCCGGCGTTCGTGCTCGGGCTCCTCGCGATCATCGTGGTGTCTCTGGCAACCAAGGAACCCTCGAAGGAAGTCACCGACGAGTTCGACAGCTATCTGGAAGCCGACGTGTAGGAGGCTCGTTCGCCCATGCGAACTACGCGAGCGGCTCGCCAACCCATGGCGAGCCGCTCGTTTTTTCGGATACGGTTCGGGCATGCGTCACCCTGGCGATCGGATGATCGGCCGCATGTGCGTTGTCGGATAGTACCTCTCGCTGGATCGCTATTGTGCGTATGTTTTCATGCGAGCCCCTCTTCTGGCAAGTCGGCCACGACGTGAGCTTTCTTCTATTACGGAATGTATAACCTGCACCGTTTTGTGAAAGAAACGACACCGAGAAGAACGGGCGCATGCGCGAAATGCCTGATGGTGGTTTGGAGATATCTTCCCTGCGGCAAAACACTTTCACAAAACGGTGCAGGTTATACATTCCCTTTCGGTACAGGATTGCGTTAATGCAAGATTGCGTAGATGCGTGGTTCTGCGTTTCGGCTGCGTTGCCGGCAATCTCGACGCGGCCCACTGAGGGCACTATGCCCGATTTGAGCGTGTAATCCTTGGCCTGGCGCGAAAGGCAGTGCCGTGAAGTCCGGTCGCGCAGGTCGAGAGGCGCCGTCGCGTGGCGGAGAGATGCGGTTCACATTTCGAACCTGCTAGCGGATGGGCTTTACTGTGCGAGCGCAGGGGTACGAATCGGGCTTCAAAATCGCTGATAGCGATTCTCCGCCATAACTATTGACCGATACGGTCAATAGTCGCTATACTCGATCTGTTGACCAAATCGGTCAATCGCGTTTTGCAGAGGCGCGGAAGAGCGTGCGCTTCGCGGCCGCGCAGGTCGAAGCATTGGGAAAGCAGGCACATCCATGAACGAACGGTTTTTCGCTTTGCCGGAAGAGAGGCGCAATGCGATCGTCAATGCGGGGTTTCACGTATTCTCGAAGCATGGGTACAAGAAGGCGTCCACCGACGAGATCGCGCGCGAGGCGGGCATCTCCAAGGCGCTTTTGTTCCATTACTTCGAAAGCAAGAAGGGGTTGTTCGCCTACCTGTACGACTACGGCGTGGAATTCCTCGCGGATGCGATAGGCAGGCTGCACGACTACGACGAGACGGACTTCTTCGAGATATTCGCGAATGCGCAGGCGTGCAAGATCGAGATGCTTCGCGAGCATCCGGATGCGATGCAGTTTCTCGTGAGCGCCTATCTCGAAGGCGATCCCGCATTCGGACCGGAGTTCGGCGCGGGGTTCCAGGAGGCGCTCGAGAAAAGCTCGCGGGCGTTTCTTGTGCGCGCCGATGCGTCGAAGTTCAGGGACGGCATTACCGTCGAGCAGGTGCTCAACATCGTGCTGTGGATGTCGGACGGCTTCATGCGCGCACAGCCGCCGCAGGCGCTTGCCGATCTCGAAGCGGTCAACAACGAGTTTCTCGCCTATCTTGAACTGCTCAGACGCCAGTTCTACAAGGAGGAGTACCTATGAACGATGCAGTCATCGAAGCGGTAAAGCTCACGAAGCGCTACGGGAAGGCGCGCGGCGTCACCGAAGTTGATCTGGCGGTGTCCCGCGGTGACATCTTCGGCTTCATCGGGCCGAACGGGGCGGGGAAGAGCACGTTCATCCGCACGGTGCTCGGGCTCATCAAGGCGACGTCGGGCGAAGCGCGTGTTCTCGGGTTGGAATGCGGCCCTTCCCGCAAGGAGGTGCTCGCCCGGGTGGGGTACATGCCTTCCGAGGCGCAGTTCTACCACGGGATGCGGGTGGCCGACGTGATCGCGTATTCGGCCCGTCTGCGCCGCAGGGATTGCGCGGCCGAGGCGAAGCGGCTGTGCGAGCGGCTCGGCCTCGATGCGAAGCGGAAGGTCGAGGATCTTTCGCTCGGCAACCGCAAGAAGGTGAGCATCGTATGCGCGATGCAGCACAAACCCGACGTCTACATCTTCGACGAACCGACGAGCGGTCTCGATCCGCTTGTGCAGAAGGAGTTCTTCGCCCTGCTGCTCGAGCGTCACGACGAGGGTGCAACCGTCATGCTCTCGTCCCACGTGCTCTCCGAGGTGCAGCGCTACTGCGAGCATGCGGCCATCATCCGCGAGGGGCGCATCATCGCGTCGGGCACGGTCGACGAGCTTTCGGCTTCGGCCGCCCGCCACGTGCGGGTCCGCGGGGTCTCGGACGGATTCCAGCCGCCTTCGGGCTCGCGCAGCTTCGCGCTGCACGATGGCGATGCGGCGTTTCTGTACCAAGGCGACATGCATGCGCTCGTCGAGTGGCTTGCGGGCGTCGGCTTTGTCGACGTGATGATCGAGGAACCCGATATCGAAGAGGTGTTCATGCACTTCTACGCCGACGGAGCCGCCGATGCGGATAGCAAAGTGAGAGGCGGTGGTGCGCTATGACGGTCTTCGCGCACGAGATGAGGCAGAACTGCAGGATGCTCGTCATCTGGACGCTTGTCATCGGAGGCATGATTGCGGTTTGCATGGCCATGTTTCCCGAGATGGAAGCGCAGTCAGCCGATCTCAACGAGATGTTTGCGAGCATGGGCGTGTTCACCGAGGCCTTCGGCATGGATCGCTTGAGCATCGGCGAGCCGATGGGATTCTTCGGCGTCGAGGTGGGAAGCGTGCTCGGCATCGGGGGAGCGTTCTTCGCTGCTTACCTCGGCATACGCATGCTGTCCAAGGAGGAGACGGAGCATACCGCCGAGTTTCTCCTCACGCATCCGGTGAGCCGGTTCTCGGTGGCGGCGCAGAAGCTCGCGGCGGTCGTCGCCTGCATCGTCATCCTCAACGTCGCCTGCGCGGCGTGCTCGATCGCTTCGTTCGAGATGGTCGACGCGGCAATCGATTGGGAACCCTTCTGGCTGTTCTGCGCCGCCGAGCTTCTCATGCAGCTTGAGATAGCTTGCGTGTGCTTCGCCCTCTCGGCGTTCATCGGCCGCGGAAGTATTGGGGTGGGGCTCGGGTTCGCCGCACTCCTGTACTTCCTCAACATCGTCGCGAGCTTGAGCGACAAAGTCGACTGGCTTCGCTTCGTCACGCCGTTCGCCTACGCCGATGCGGCGAGCATCATTCCCAACGCCGCCCTCGACGAAACGCTTGTGGGACTCGGCGTGTTGTATGCCGTCGTCGCGCTCGTGATCGCGGTTTCGGTGTACGCGCGCAAGGACATCGCCGTGTAGCGCGCGATCATGCGCGGGTAGCCTGGAACGAACGTTTGTGCGATACTATGCTTTTACGGAATAGGCTCCCGGAAGAAAGCGACGCGACTATGGATGCAGCGAACAGCCCGAGCGCACCAGACGATACGGCCGCAAAGGCTGCTTTGGCCTCGCCGGGCGACTCGCCTGCGCCGGCGCAGGCTGCGGATTCGCCGGCCCGTGCGCTCGATCGCTTCTCCGAAGGCGTGCGCGGGTGGTTCCTCGAGACGTTCTCGGCACCCACGCCCTTGCAGGGGCTCGCTTGGGCGGCTATCGCGCAAGCTGAGAACGTCCTTGTCGTCGCACCGACCGGATCGGGCAAGACGCTCGCCGCGTTCCTGTTCGCCATCGATGCGCTCATGCGGGAGAAGGCGGATCGCGGCGATGGGGGCTTCGGCGCGGACGACGGCGCGCGCGCAGCGGCGCCCGATGCCGCATCTGACGGGGGCGCATCGAAGCGCCGTCGCGCCGCTGCGGGCAAGGGGGCCTCGCTTCGAACGAAGGCTGCGAAGGGCGTTCGCGTGCTCTACATCTCTCCCTTGAAGGCGCTCGGCGCCGATGTCGAGCGCAACCTGCAAGAGCCGCTCGCGGGCATAGCGGAGCGGATCGCCGAGGCGGGCGGTGCCGTGCCGTCGGTGCGCACCGGCATGCGTACGGGGGATACGACGCCCGATGAACGGCGCGCGCTTGTCCGCAATCCTCCCGACATCCTCATCACCACGCCCGAATCGCTCTACCTCATGCTCACGTCGAAGGCGCGCGAGACGCTGCGCACGGTCGAGACGGTCATCGTCGACGAGGTGCATGCGCTCGCCGGCAGCAAGCGCGGCGCGCACCTCGCGCTCAGCCTCGAGCGCCTGGACGATCTGCTCGAACGGCCCTGCCAGCGCATCGGCCTTTCGGCTACGGTGCGGCCCGCCGACGAGATCGCACGCTTTCTCGGCGGCATCCATCCCGTGCGAATCGTCGCTTCCGGGGAGCGGCCCGCCATGGAGGTGCGGGTGAGCGTGCCGGTAGCGGATTTGAGCGCCATACCATCGTTCGGCGGCTTCGAGCCCGACAGGGCGGATGCGGCGCAGGGGGGAGCGCGCCGTGGGGGTGCAGGCGGGCCCCGCCGCGCACCCGCCGAGCAGGCATGGAAATCCGATAGGGCGCTGCGTGCGGTCATGGACGGTCATGCGCCGAAGACGGTTTCGCCCGACAGCCGGGCGGGCTCTTCGTCCATCTGGCCCTATGTCGAGTCGGCCATCCTCGACGAAGTGCTCGCGCACAAAAGCACCATCGTGTTCGTGAATTCGCGCGGCCTCTGCGAGAAGCTGACCTCGCGCATAAACGAGCTCTACGCGAAGAGACGGGGCGAGTTCCCCGGGGTGGGCGAGACCGATCCGAGCGCCATCCGCTCGGGCATCGGCGCGACCACCGATCTCGCCCAGCCGACAGCCGAGGTCATAGCCAAGGCGCACCACGGCTCGGTGTCGAAAGAACGCAGGCAGCAGGTGGAAGCCGAACTCAAGGCGGGCGAGCTGCCCTGCGTCGTGGCAACGTCGAGCCTCGAGCTCGGAATCGATATGGGTTCGATCGATCTGGTGCTGCAGGTGGCCCCGCCGCCTTCGGTGGCAAGCGCGCTGCAGCGCATCGGCCGTGCGAACCACCAGGTGGGCGGCAGATCCGCAGGCGTCATCTACCCGCGCACGCGAACCGAGGTCATCGATGCGGCCGTCGTGTCCGAGGGCATGGCCTCCGGTGCCATCGAAGAGACGGCGATCGTGAGGAACCCGCTTGACGTGCTCGCGCAGCAGACGGTCGCCGCCGTCGCCATGGACGAGTTATCCGCCGACGATTGGTACGCGACCGTGTGTCGCGCCGCGCCGTTCTCGGGGCTGCCGCGCCAGGTGTTCGATGCGGTGCTCGGCATGCTCGGCGGGGCGTACTCGTCGGCCGACCTCGCCGATTTCTCCCCGCGCATCATCTGGGATCGGGAGCGCGGCATGCTCGAAGCCCGTCCGGGCTCGCAACGCCAGGCGGTCACGGCGGCGGGCACCATTCCCGATCGCGGCATGTTCTCGGTCGTGCTGCCCGAAGGCGATGCGAAGGCGGGCAGGAGGCGGGTCGGCGAGCTTGACGAGGAGATGGTGTACGAATCGCGCGTCGGCGACATCATCGCGCTCGGTACGAGCACATGGCGCATCCGCGAGATCACGCGGGATCGCGTGATCGTGGAGCCGGCGCCCGGTCGATCGGCGCGCTTGCCGTTCTGGCACGGCGAGGGCATCGGCCGTCCCGCCGAGACGGGAAGGATGCGCGGCGGTCTTCTGCGCGCGATCGTCGCGGGGCTCGATGGGGCCGACGACGATCGAAGCGCTGCGGCTGCGGGCGGGGGGGAGGTTTCGGATGAAGACCGGGGAAAGCGCCTTACCCCCGAATTGGCCGCACGCCTCGAGGCCGACGGCCTCGATGGGAACGCGCAGCGCAACCTTGTGGAACTGGTTCGCGCCCAGCGCGCCGCTACGGGCTCTGTTCCCGACGATCGAACGCTCGTCGTCGAGCGTTGCGAGGACGAGCAGGGCGATTGGCGCGTCATACTCCATTCCCCCTACGGCCGCCGTGTCCACGAGCCGTGGGCGATGGCGGTGTCGGACCGCATCGTGCGCACGCGCGGGTTCGATCCGCAAGCGCTTGCGACCGACGACGGCATCCTTGTGCGCATACCGATGGGCGAGGCGGTGCTGCCCGGTGCCGAGCTGTTCGCATTCGACTCAGACGAGCTCGAGCGCATCGTGCGGGATCGGGTGGATTCGACAGCGCTGTTCGCGGCACGGTTTCGCGAATGCGCGGCCCGTGCGCTCATCATGTCGCCGACTACCCCGGGCAAGCGCGCCCCTTTGTGGCAGCAGCGCCTGCGGGCGGGCCAGCTCTTGGAGGCGGCGCGGCGCGAAGGCGATTTCCCGCTGCTCGCCGAAACCGCCCGCGAGTGCTTGCAGGATGTCTACGACATGGACTCGCTGCTCGGGCTTATGAAGGATATCGAGGCGGGTGCAGTCCGGCTCGTCGAAGCCCAGACGGCCACGCCCTCGCCGTTCGCCGCTCCGCTTCTTTTCGGATACGTGGGAGACCATCTCTACGACGGCGATCTTCCCGCCGCCGAGCGCAAGGCTTCGATGCTCTCGCTCGACCCGACGGTTCTGGGCGAGCTTCTGGGCTCCGACGAGGTCGGCCAGCTGATCGACGATGACGTGGTCCGAACGGTCGAGTCCCAGCTGCAGCGCCTTGCCCCCGATCGCCGCGTACGGGGCATCGAGGGGGTTGCGGATCTGCTGCGCTCGCTCGGGCCGCTTACGGTCGAAGAGGTCGCTGCGCGCCTCAGGTCCGACGATGAGGCTGCGGAGGCTGCAGCGCGCAGCGGGTTCCACGATGCGTCCGAGGGCTCCTCCGACAGCGCGCCTGCGGCATCGGACGCGCAGGCGCTCGCCGCTCTCGAGGCGCTCGGAGCGGCGCATCGGGCGTTCGCTGCGACCTTCGGCGCTGTAGCGCGATGGGTCTTTGCCGACGATGCGAGGCGGCTGCACGACGCCTTGGGCATCGCGGTTCCCCCGTGGGCTCTCGATTCTGCTTTTGCCGAGGCGTCCGACGAGCGCAGCGAGCGCCGTCATCCGCTCGACGAGCTTGTCGCGCGCTTCGCACGCGGCCGCGGCCCCTTTTCGGCGGCGGATGCGGCCGGGTTCTTCGGCATCGGACGCGCCGTCGTGTTCGACAGCCTCGAGCGCCTCGCTTTCGAGGGGCGGCTCGTCCAGGGTCGGTTCGGGAGCGCCGAGGCCGGAGGCGAGATGCGGGAGTGGGTGTCGGCGGAGGTCTTTCGGCGGCTGCGATCCTTGTCGCTCGCCAAGGCACGCAAGGCTGTGCGTCCTGTCAGCAGCGATGCATACCTGCGTTTTCTTTTCGATTTACAGGGGGTGGGCCCGGTCGGTCGCGGGCGTTTCGGTGGCGTCGAGGGCGTGGCGCACGTTATCGCTCAATTCGAGGGAGTGTATCTGCCGGCGGGCTTGTGGGAATCCGCAGTGCTGCCGAGCCGCGTGAGCGACTACCACCCTTCGATGCTCGACGAGCTGATTTCTTCGGGTGAAGTCATGTGGGTTGGCGGACGGCGCGCCGAGGCGGGGGGAGAAGAGGGCTCGCCGCGTTCGCGTGGCCGTGCATCCTCGAAGCCGTCGGCCTCCGTCGGCCTCGTCGCGTTCTACCCGACCGATTCGCCGTTCGCACCCGTTTCGCCGGACATCGAGGACGGTTTGTTCGAATCCGCCGTTGCCGAACCGGGGGCGGGGATTTTGCTCGGCGAGAGCCGCATGGGGGAGCATCCGGCCGCAGACGAGGGCTCGGTGGAGGAAGCCGTCATCGATGCGCTCGGATTCGGGGGCGGGCTGTTCTTCCATCAGATCGTCGACGCCGTACGCCGCAGGTTCGTCTCGGAGTCGGTCGACGAGGAGGTCGTGGCGTCGGTGATACAGAGGCTCATGTGGCAGGGGCGGGCAACCAACGATACGTTTGCCCCGGTAAGGACTGCGTCTTCGGGCGATTCGGCACCCAAGGCGCGCTCCGTCTCGCGCCGTCGCGTCAGCAGCCGGCGTGCGCGCATGCGGGGCGATTACGCCGAAGCGACGGAGACGGGTGCGCGCATGGCTGCCCGAATGAGCGTTCGGGCCGTACATGCGGGGCGCTGGTCGCTGATTGCGCCCTCCCAGGAAAACGATACGGTGCGGGCTCTTGCGCTCGTCGATTCCCTGCTCGACCGCTACGGCGTGCTTACGCGCGACATCGCGCTTGCGGCCGGGGTACCCGGCGGACTCGGTTCGCTCATGGCCGTACTGCGATCGATGGAGGATGCGGGTGATCTTTTACGCGGTATGTTCGTCGAGGGTCTCGGCCCTGCGCAGTTCGCCGCCCGCGAGACGGTCGATGCGCTGCGAACCTACGCCGCTGACGGCGATGCGCAGCCGAGCGAACATGCGCAGGTGTCCCGGAATGCATCTGCCGACGGCGGGCGAGTTTCTTTGCGTGCGCAAAGCCGTATCGATACCGTAGTGCTTGCCGCCGACGATCCGGCGAATCTTTTCGGAATCGGCTTTTCCTGGCCTTTCGCTGCGGGAGCCGCCGACGATGCGGGCGAAGCGGCTGCGGGAGCCGCCGACGAGGGGTCGGGAGGAGGTGCGGCGCCGGGCGAACCGGCCGGTGGGCGCGAGCCGTCCGATCGGGTTTTGCGTCCCTCGCGGCGTTCGGGCAGCCTCGTCGTCGTTCGCGGTGGGAGGCCGGTTCTGTACGCGACGTCCAACCTGCGCTCCATCCTCTCGTTCTCGGGCGAGCCAGCGGCCCTCGCCGACGGGGCCCACGCCCTCGCCGTGCACGTCCAGCGGGCAATCAAACGCGAAGGCGAATCGGGCGCGCGGAAAAAGGTGCTCGTCGAGGAGTTCGACGGCTCTCCTGTGCTCGATACCGCCTTCGCCGCCATCCTGCAGCACGAGGGGTTCGTCCGCCTTCCCGACGGTATGCGGCTCTACGCTTCGCTGTTCTAGCGGGTTGTTCGCGCCTGGGCGATGCAGCTTAGATTGCGAGCGCGTCTTTCAAGGGCTGGTAGGCGGCAACGAGATCGGGCATGCGCATGCGGGCGTTCGCGGGGCTCGTGGAGGGCAGCGCGGTATGGACGAGGCGTTCGGCGAGATCGGCGTCGAACCTCCGATAGAGCGCCGCGGCCTTTGCGCCGGTGGTGAACACGGCCTCGATGGGCGCGACGTCGACGACGGTCGAGAGGTCGTTCGGTACGGGGTCTGCGATGCTCGCATCCGAAGCGCCCTCGATCGTGCATGAAGCGAGCACGTCCCACAGCGCGATGCGGCGGGCGAGCAGAAACGCCGTGCGCTCTTCGTTCGTGCGAGGTTCGGGCTCATCGAACAGGGCACCGAGCACCTTCCAGAATCGATTCTGCGGATGCCCGTAGTAAAAGCCGACCTCGCGCGAGGTCGGGGAGGGCATCGTCCCCAAGACGAGCACCCTCGAGTGCTCGTCGAAGATGGGGGCAAGCGGGTGCGCTATGCGGCAAGGTTCGTTCATGGCTGCTTTCCGTGTGCGGGTTCCTCCATCGGTCGAACAGATGTTTCACATGAAACATCTGTTCGTATTTACATGAGCTAGAGGCGCTTCTGGTAGTAGGCGAGGGCGATGGCGCCCACGACGAGGCTCGCGATCCAGACGCCCAAAAACACCGTCATGCCGACAAGGTCGATGTGGCCGGTCATCTTGAGGCCGATGATGGCGAAGGGCACGAGCGTGAAGAACGAGGTTCCCATGGCGGCGTTCGCCTTGAGGCGGATCAGCCGATAGCGCTCGTCGGTCTGCCCGTAGGTCATCTCCTTGAGCCGTTCGGCGTTGTTCGCCTGGTAGTGGAAGGTGCCGATTCCGAAGGCGAGGCAGATCGTCCCGATGACCCCGAGGATGATCGCTACGCGCGGGTTGGTGCCGAACAGGCTGGTGATGAGGGGCACGTTCGCGACGACGCCGATCAGGGAAACGTAGTACAGGGCGGCAACCGCCAGACACACGATACCCATGATGCGGATTGAGCCGCGCTGTTTCTTGACGGGCTCAGGAAGATTCTCGATGTCCTGGTTAGTCATTGTCTTCCTCCTCGTAGACGAAGATGTCTTCGATGGGTTTGCCGAAATAGCGGGAGATCTTGAACGCGAGCGTGATCGAGGGGTTGTAGCGTCCCTTTTCGAGCGAGCTGATGGTTTGGCGGGTGACTTCCAGCGCGTCTGCGAGCGCCTCCTGGTTAAGCCCGCGCTCCCGGCGCAGTTCTTCAACGCGGTTCTTCACGAAGCTCCTCCCGATGGCGCGGTTCGAATGAATGTAAAGCTAGCTTTCCATAGAGCATACCGCATGCCGGTCGATATGTAAAGCGAGCTTTCCATATTGGAGGAAAAGGCATGCGGCAAACGATTGCGAAGATGGGCGTACGGCGGGTTTGATCTGTTTGCACCGGCTCGTACCCGCCCTTGCTTCAGCCTGTCGGGTTTTATCGAAACCCCACCAAAAATGGTTGCGAATCGCCGTTTTGCGCCGCCGAATCGGGTTTCTACGCACGCTTACGGTCGAAAAGTTAACAGTTAGAAACCCCGACCAGGCGATACGCCGAAGCAGTGCGAACCCAAAAGTCCCGTTCGCCTTCCGAATTTCGCAAACCGAAGGTTCGCCGCCATCCGAAAGCCGTTTTCATGCAGAAACGCATTATCAATAAAGCAAGGCGCTATCGACGATGCGGATTCGCTTCGGGCGCGCTCCGCAATGCGCTCTCGCTCAAGGCATCCCCCGCCCAGCAACGTGTTCGCGCTCGCGGCGCCTCGCGGTGCCTCGCCTGCGGCGAACTCGCGCTCGCGGCGCCTGGCACTGCGCTCGCAGCCCGCCCTCGCTACGCCCTGCTCGGCAGGTCGAGTACGACCTCCTCGATTACGTGGCCGCGCACGGCCCGCCTGAATTCGTTGAGGAAGTAGCCCTCTTCGAGATCGAGCTCGGTATCGAGCGCGTAGACGGTGAGCGTGTAAACGTGGTCTTTATCGGGCGGGTAGGGGCCGGCGTACCGATGGATGATGCGCGGATCGGTCCAGCTTCCCGCAAGCGGCGACCAATCGCTGTTGGATCCCTGCACGCAGGGTACGGCACCCGAGGCGCTCGCGTTTTCGGGGATGAGCGTGGTGCCGGCCGGGAAATTGCAGGCGAGCCAGTGTATCCAGCAGAATCCGCTCACCGGTATGGCGTCCCAATCGAGAAACGTGAGGGCAAGGCTTTTCGTGTTTGCGGGAACGTCGGCGATCGTTAAGGGGAACGAGACGGTCGGGTGGCCTTCGAGCTGATACGCGGCAGGAGCATGCTTGCCGTACTTGTCGGCGAGCATGCCGTTTTCCAGAGGTACCGAGATCTTCATGGGGCTCCTTTCGGTCGGGTTGAACGGGCGGGGTTTCGCATACCTTTATAGTATAGAGTCCGGCGCATCGTTGGGCGTAAGGCCCGGCATGTAAACAGATCGCAACATTTCCATCCGAATATGCCATGATCGGTTGGTGGATTGAAGCCTTTCGGCGAACTACTATGGTTGGTGCGAAGGAGTATGAAAAACATGATCGGTATGAATATTCAAAGCAGGCGCAAAGTGTGCGGCCTCACGCAAGAGCAGCTTGCACAGCGTTTGGACGTCTCTCGCCAAACGGTTGCGAAGTGGGAGAGCGGCGAGACCGTGCCCGACTTGGGGAACGGTTCAGCTCTGGCAGAGGCACTCGACGTGTCGCTCGATGCTCTGGTGAGCTACGACCCGCACGGCACGGCGCTTCCCATGCCGCCGCGAGGCAAGCATTTGTTCGGTACGGTGACGGTGGGCGAGCGCGGGCAGGTGGTCATACCGAAGCAGGCGCGCGATCTGTTCGGCATACGCCCCGGCGATTCGCTGCTCGTGTTCGGTGACGAGGGACAGGGCATCGCGATCGTCAAGGCCGACGATTTCATGAAGCGCGTGGAGGCGCTCCTCGATCAGGCGGATGAAAAGCGCTAGGCGGTCGCGACCTTTCGGGTTTGCTCGGCTGCGGCTCGGGAGGCGAAGACTTGGCTGAGGCGCACGTGCAAGACGCGCGGTCTGAGGCGGGCGAGGCGGCGAAGCCGAATGCGATTCAAAACGGGACATCTTGCCGTTGCCGGACGCGGCGAAGGAGCGGCGGGTAAGGGAAAGAAGGTCGGTATGGCAATCGCGTTGCTGGTCGGAGTGCTCGTCGTGGCGGTTGCGGTGGCGCTCGCCCTGTACGTCGACCGCAACAGGCATGGCGAGGCGCGCATGATAGAGCGGGCGCATGCTGCCGGTTTAGAGGAGAAGCAGGCGGATATCGACGGAACGCGCGTCAACTACGCCGAGGGCCCCGACAGCGGGCCTGCGCTGCTGCTCGTTCACGGCCAATCGATGCAGTGGGAGGATTACGCGAGCGTTCTGCCGGGCCTCGCCGAGTCGTACCACGTGTTCGCGATCGACTGCTTCGGGCATGGCGAATCGGCGCACGATCCCAGCCTCTACACCTGCGCGACCCAGGGCGCTTCTCTGGTCTCCTTCGCCGAGCGGATGATCGGCGAGCCGTATATCGTGTCGGGTCTCTCGTCGGGGGGAATCATCGCCGCATGGGTTGCCGCGAACGATGCCGAGCGGGTAGCCGCGCTCGTTCTCGAGGACCCGCCGTTTTTCCGCGTGACGCCCGAAGCGATGCAGCAGGAGCCCGGATGCTTTGCGTGGCTCGACGGGTTCGAGGTTGTCCACGCGTTTCTCCAGCAAGACGAAATCGACGATCTCGCCGTGTTCTACGCTGCGCACAGCTACCTCTTCTCGCAGTTCGGCGGCTTGCAGCCCAAGATCGCGAAATGGACGGCTGCCGAGCGGGCGGCGCATGAGGAAGGCCACCTCGTGCTTTCATGGGTGCCCCACGACTGGGTGAGGGGCATGTACTACTACGATGATTTCGACCCGCAGTTCAGCGAAGCGTTTTATCGGGGTACGTGGGTGAGCGAGGGCGAGCAGGCTTGCATGCTCGAGTCGATCGCATGTCCGACGGTGTACCTCAAAGCCGAAACGCAGTACGGAAAAGACGGCGTGCTCTACGCCGCCAACAGCGACGAGGATGCGCTGCGCGTCGAGAAGCTCGTGGACGACTGCGAGACCGTCCGCATCAAGTCAGGCCACGACATCCACTACGAACACCCCGATGGTTTCGTCGGAGCCGTCGACCGGGCGGCTGCGATGGCGGCGATGGGTGACGGTGCCATAATAAGGTAAGAGCCGGTGCGTTTGGGCAGACGTTTTCGCTCGCGCCCCATTCCTGAGCGTGCGTCGTGCGGCGGCAAATACGGCGCGACCGTTCGCCGCTTTCGAACGCCTATGGTCTTTCGATGCGCACGTTCGTCAAAAATCGGGTCTTTTTAAATCTCATCTGACGTATTATCATATCCCGCGGGCAAACTTCGGTGAGCCTTGATAATGCGCAAACGTTTGCTGCGCTGGCCCGATCTACCGTACGCTGGTAAAAGGGAAGTGCAGAAACGGAGGAATGGTGGAGATACACCCGGGGGCGTGTAAACCGTTGACACCCCGCTTTTCCTAGCGTATTATTCATCTGCTCGCGCGATCGCGCCAAAGCGATGCGCAAGCAGGCAGCTTGATAAATACACATGAGTTGAGCAGACATTTGGGAGTGTGCCCGAGTGGTTAAAGGGGACGGGCTGTAAACCCGTTAGCTATGCTTACCTAGGTTCGAATCCTAGCGCTCCCACCATCTGCCTGTGTAGCTCAGTCGGTAGAGCACTTCGTTGGTAACGAAGAGGTCACCGGTTCAAGTCCGGTCGCAGGCTCCACTAATGGCGGTGTAGCTCAGTTGGTCAGAGCACACGGTTCATACCCGTGGCGTCACTGGTTCAAATCCAGTCACCGCTACCATTTTGGAATTTACACGAACGAACGGTTCGTGCTTTACGTCGCATGCCCCGTACGGTGCATGCGCTTTTTTTACTTGCAAGAAATTGCACCCAGCTTAGAAGGTGCCCGGGAGGGCACGCGAAGCGCACCTTATTATCTCTATCGCGAAAGCGAGCCTATTTTAGGAGGATGACAATGGCTAAGGAGAAGTTCGAGCGCAGCAAGCCGCATGTTAACATCGGTACTATCGGCCACGTTGACCACGGCAAGACCACGCTCACCGCTGCTATTTCCAAGACCCTGTCCAGCAACGACGGTTCCCACGGCACCGCTGCTGCTGACTTCACGGCCTTCGAGGACATCGATAAGGCCCCCGAAGAGCGCGAGCGCGGCATCACCATCTCGATCGCTCACATCGAGTACGAGACCGATGCTCGTCACTACGCTCACGTTGACTGCCCCGGCCACGCCGACTACGTCAAGAACATGATCACCGGTGCTGCTCAGATGGACGGCGCGATCCTCGTTATCGCTGCTACCGACGGCCCGATGGCTCAGACCCGCGAGCACATCCTGCTCGCCCGTCAGGTTGGCGTTCCCTACATCGTCGTGTTCCTCAACAAGTGCGACATGGTCGACGACGAGGAGCTCCTCGAGCTTGTCGAGATGGAAGTTCGCGAGCTGCTCGACAGCTACGAGTTCCCGGGCGACGACACCCCGATCATCCGCGGTTCCGCTCTCAAGGCTCTCGAGGGCGACGCCGATTACCAGGCCAAGATCTGGGAGCTCATGGATGCGGTCGACTCCTACATCCCGACTCCCGAGCGCGACGTTGACAAGCCGTTCTTGATGGCTGTCGAGGACACCATGACCATCACCGGCCGCGGCACCGTTGCCACCGGTCGTGTCGAGCGCGGTACCCTCCACGTCAACGACAACCTCGAGATCATCGGCATCAAAGAGACCATGACCACGGTTTGCACCGGCATCGAGATGTTCCGCAAGCTCCTCGACGAGGCTCAGGCCGGCGACAACATCGGCTGCCTGCTCCGCGGCGTGAAGCGCGAAGAGATCGTTCGCGGCCAGGTTCTTTGCAAGCCCGGTAGCGTGACCCCGCACACCGAGTTCGAGGGCCAGGTTTACATCCTGACCAAGGAAGAGGGCGGCCGTCACACCCCGTTCTTCGATGGCTATCGTCCGCAGTTCTACTTCCGCACCACCGACGTCACCGGCGTTGCCCACCTTCCGGAGGGCACCGAGATGGTTATGCCTGGCGACAACGTGCTGCTGAAGGGCGAACTCATCCACCCGATCGCCATGGAAGAGGGCCTGCGCTTCGCTATCCGCGAAGGCGGTCGCACCGTTGGCTCCGGCCGCGTTACCAAGATCATCAAGTAACAAGGCTCGACTGAACGAATGCTTAAGACGGAGCCCGCACTATCCTGCGGGTTCCGTATGCGAATCGCTTATCATGTGTATGAATCGAAGCGCACAACGTTACAATAAAAGGAGAATTCATGCGTACATTGGTCACATTGGCGTGCACTGATTGCAAGCGCCGCAATTACACGACCAAGAAGAACAAGCAGAATAATCCTGATCGCATCGAGATGAAGAAGTACTGCAAGTGGTGCGGCCACCATACGCTGCACAAGGAAACTCGGTAAGTAGTCAGGGAAAGCAATAGGCCAGTAGCTCCAATTGGTAGAGCGGCGGTCTCCAAAACCGCATGTTGGGGGTTCGAGTCCCTCCTGGCCTGCCAGCTTGTTTAGTTTGAGCAGCTTGGTTCGAAGTTGCTTGCGAGAGAAGCAGCTTGGGATCAGGCTGCTGATCGATACCGATATGGTTGGTCGAGCAGTCTTGAGATGAGGCTGCTTGTTTGGCGTTATAAGGCGGATAGATTCCGCCGCGAATAAAGGATGCAGATGGCTAAGAAATCAAAGACACAGCGAGCGAAAGCATCGGCCGCCCGTGCAGCAAAGCGAGAGCAGCAGGCGACGGTCGAGGGTGCAGAGGTCGAGGCTAAAGATGTAGCCGAAGCCAATGCCGAAGCTGAGAAAAAGCCTAAGCTGAAGCTCTTCAAGAAGGCCGATAAGGCCGAGGATCCTGCCGAGAAGAAGCAGGTCGCCAAGAAGGAAGAGAAGAAGCCGGAAAAGAAACCCAAGAAACCGGGTTTCTTGAGCGAGGTTCGCGCCGAGATGAAGCGCGTGACTTGGCCGACGAAAGCCGACGTGCTCCGTTGGAGCGGCGTGGTCGTCGTTGCTCTGCTGTTCTTCGGCATCTACGTTTCGGTGCTCGATAACTTCATCGTGACCCCGGTACTCGTCGCCATATCAGGTTTGGGAGTGTAATCGAATGTCGAAAAAGTGGTATGTCCTTCATACGTACTCGGGCTACGAGAACAAGGTGAAGAAGAACCTCGAGACGCGCATCGAAACGATGGGCCTCGAGAACAACGTCTTCGGCATCGAAATCCCCACCGAGATGGTCACCGAGATCAAAGAGGGCGGCCGTCGCGTGGAGAACGAGAAGAAGGTTTTCCCGGGATACGTGCTCGTTCGCATGGAGCTCGACGATCGCAGCTGGGCTGCGGTCCGCAACACGCCGGGCGTGACGGGCTTCGTGGGCAGCCAGGGCAATCCTGCGCCGCTGACGCGCGAAGAGTACAACAAGATCATGAAGCGGACGGATAAGGCGAAGGACAAGAAGAGCGTCGTATCTTCCAGCTTGGAAGTGGGACAGTCCGTCAAGGTCGTTTCCGGTCCTTTGGCGGAGTTCGACGGCGTCGTTTCGGAAGTATCGCCCGAGGCCGGCAAGGTCAAGGTGATGGTTTCGATCTTCGGGCGCGAAACCCCGGTCGAGCTTTCATTCGATCAGGTGGCGAAGATTTAAAGTTGGATATCATGAGCGTTGCGTGCCTGGTGGACGGGGCTTCTCACGCAAGACGCTTTGTTGATAGAGTGAGATTGAAATAGCATCAGCTGAAAGGAACGTTTCTATCATGGCTGAAAAGAAAGCAACCGGCTTCATTAAGCTTCAAATCCCCGCAGGTGCCGCAAACCCGGCTCCTCCGGTCGGTCCGGCACTCGGCGCCCAGGGCGTCAACATCATGCAGTTCTGCCAGGCGTTCAACGCCGAGACGCAGGATAAAGCCGGCACCATCATCCCGGTCGAGATCACGGTGTACGAGGACAAGACGTTCTCGTTCGTTACCAAGACCCCGCCCGCGGCCATCCTCATCAAGGAAAAGCTCGGCATCCAGAGCGGCTCTGGCGTCCCGCAGCTCCAGAAGGTGGGCACGCTCACCGAGGACCAGCTTCGCGAGATCGCCGAGACCAAGATGCCCGACCTGAACGCCAACACGATCGAGGCTGCGATGGAGATCATCGCCGGCACCGCTCGCAGCATGGGCGTCCAGATCGAGGGTCGCGCTCCGAAGAAGACCTACGTGCCTTCCAAGAAGCTCGCCGCCATGCTCGCCGGCCGCACGCTCGACGAGGAATAAGCGAAGCCAAGGGAGTCCTTGGGCTCCTCTTGCATAAAACGATGTGGAAGAGCGCTTGCCCGCTCGCCATCACCACGAAAGGAAAACGAAATGGCAAAGAAATCCAAAAACTACCGTGCAGCAGTCGAGAAGATCGGGGAGGGCCCCTACGCCCCGCTCGAGGCAATCAAGCTCGTGCAGGAGATCTCGACCGCCAAGTTCGACGAGACCGTCGAAGCGCACTTCCGCCTGGGCATCGACACCCGTCAGGCAGATCAGCAACTTCGCGGCACTGTCAGCCTACCGAACGGTTCCGGCAAAACCGTCCGCGTTGCCGTGTTCGCCGAGGGCGACGCAGCCCGTGCGGCTCAAGAAGCCGGCGCCGACATCGTCGGTTCCGACGATCTGATCGCCGACATTCAGGCCGGTAACATCAACTTCGACGCCACCGTTGCGACCCCCGACCAGATGGCCAAGGTCGGCCGTTTGGGCAAGATCCTCGGTACGCGCGGCCTCATGCCGAACCCCAAACTCGGTACCGTTACCAACGACGTGGCGAAGGCCATCAAAGAGCTCAAGGGCGGCCGCGTCGAGTATCGCGCCGACCGCTACGGCATCGCGCATGTCATCGTCGGCAAGGTGAGCTTCACCCCCGAACAGCTCGCTGAGAACTACGGAGCCGTCTACGACGAGATCATCCGCATGAAGCCGGCTGCCGCCAAGGGCAAGTACGTCAAGTCGATCACCGTCACCTCGACGATGGGACCCGGCGTTCCGGTCGATTCGTCGGTGACGCGCAACTACACCGCTGCAGCTGAATAACTCACTTGAAGCTGTACTGAGCGCAAACGGAAGGAGCCCGAGGGCTCCTTTCTTTTTTGATTTCAATGTGATATCATCTTAATATCAACAAAGCGAGGATAGGGCCATTGGCCCGCCTTGAAGGAAAGGGGACGTTATGGCCGCAGAGAAGTCCGTTCGAGTAAAAAGCGGGTGGCCCATGCTGTTCGTCGTGGTGGTGCTTACGGCGGTATGCGTCGCTGCCATCATAGCGGGTGCGATGATGCTGTCGCCCGAGGACATGCCCGTTGCTACGGGAACCGAAGTGCTCGGCGTCGTGCTGCTCGTCGTGGGCATCGTCGCTTTGTGCGTAGGTCCCTTCGTCCTGCTTATGGGCTTTTTTACCATACAGCCCAACCAGGCGCGCGTGCTCATTCTGTTCGGCGATTATCGCGGAACCGTGCGCGACGAGGGTTTCCACTGGGCGAACCCGTTCTACTCGCGCTCGGCGGGCACGACCGTGGATGCCAACGGAAAACCGACGGCCCGTTCGCTCAGGCTTTCGCTGCGTGCCCGTACCTACAACGGGGAGCACTTGAAGGTGAACGATAAGAACGGTAACCCTATCGAGATTGCCGATGTGGTGGTATGGCGCATCGAAGATACCGCCAAGGCCATCTTCGACGTGGACGACTACAGCTCCTACGTGCACACGCAGAGCGAGACCGCGCTGCGCCACGTGGCCACCACGTACGCCTACGATTCCGACAGCGATGAGATCACGCTGCGCAGCAACATCGAAGAGGTGTCGGCGGCGCTCAAGGAGGAGCTCTCCGTTCGCCTCGAGAAGGCCGGCGTGGTCATCGACGATGCGCGTTTGACGCACCTTGCATATGCTCCGGAGATCGCCCAGGCGATGCTGCGCCGCCAGCAGGCCGAGGCCGTCATCGCCGCCCGTGAGAAGATCGTGCAGGGTGCGGTTTCGATGGTCGACATGGCGCTCTCCGAGCTTGCGGCGAAGCACGTGGTCGATTTGGACGACGAGCGCCGTGCGGCGATGGTTTCGAACCTCATGGTGGTTCTCTGCGGCGATTCCGAAGCCCAGCCCGTGCTCAATACGGGTACACTGTATCAATAAGCGAACGGCTGCATGCGGCACACGCGGCGGTTTCCTGGACGGAAAGCGGTGCGCCGCGCATTTGTGGGCAGATGGCGGAATATGACAGTAAGGCGGTACCGGAAGCGTTATGGCGAAGCGGAAGCAATATCCTTTACGCGTTGATTCGGAGATATGGGAGGCTATCGAGAGATGGGCCGCCGACGATCTTCGAAGCGTCAATGCGCAGGTGGAGTTCATCTTGCGCAAGTCGCTCAAGGATGCCGGTCGCTTGGGCAAGAGGGATGCGCCCGCCGACGAGTCGGACGAGGGCTAGAGAAGATCGAGGAACGTACGCGGGCGGCTATCAACGGCCGCCCGCTTTGTTTTGCCGGGTTCTTGAGCCTCGAACGCCAACCGGCCGTCTTCCGAGCGGGACGGCGCTTCCGAGAGGGTCGCAGCGGGCGGCCTCATGTCGCCTGCATGCGCTTCGAAAAGAGCGAAAGGACGACAAACGCTGCCGCCATGGCGACGAGGCCCGCGCCGTCGAACGCCACGAAACGTGCGATGCTCGATGCGAGCAGGTCGTGCCCTGCGGGGATCGAGACGAGAATGGCGCTTTCCCCGATAAGCCCGATCGTCTGCTGCGTCAACACTACGGCGAAGAGGGTGCGGTGCTTGGCAGGATCAACGATGACGGGCGGGTAGGTCGCGTTCCACATGAGGAACGCGACCCCGAGCCCCTGAACCGCGATGTTGCCCGCGACTCCCGAAAGCTCGTAGGCGGGCGCGAACGTATCGGGCCAGACGATGAACTGCACTGCGCACTGCACGTTCATGAGGAACACCGCGAGAACCGCTACGCGCGCTGCCCAGAGCACCGCCTTGTACACGGTTGGCTGAGGGCACGCGCGCGGCGCCCCCGATTCCTCGGCCGCCTTTGCGCAAGCTGCATGCTTCCTGTTCCCGTCGTCCACCTGTTCGCCTTTCGTGCTATGGCCCCTATTGTACCCGATGGACCGACGGGAGCGCGGCCTTGAAGCTGCGTTCCTTTTACTGAGCAGCAAGGAGCCGAACCCGAAGCTACGCGCTCTGTTTGCGGCCGAGGTCGGTGTTGTCCTTCTTGCGGTCGCGGAGCCCTTCAACGGGGCTCTCTTCGTCTTCGGAGCGGTAGTCTTCGCCTGCTTTGTCCTGGAGTTCGCGGATGGCCTTATGGCTCGGCACGTCCTGCGTGCGGCCGTTCACCCGGGCGTTCCACGCGAAGAACTCATGGTCGGCAGGCAGGGTGTCGACCTCGACGAAGTCCTCCTTGTCGGCGGTCAGCGTAACCTGGTTGGCGAGGACGTCGCGCACGTAGTCCTTCGTCTCGTGGAAGTCGAGCAGCTCGGGGAACTCCCCGTCGGTGCCCATGGTTTCCTGCCACTCTTTGCCGTCGTACTTCTCGAGGAGCTCGGCGGCCTTGTGCAGGTGGGTGATCTCCTGTTCGAGGTGCATCTCCCACATCTTCTTGACGTACGGGTCTACCTCGGTCTCGAAGAACGAATAGTACAGGTAGCACTCCATGTACTCGCGCAGAAGCATGTTCTCGAGCCAGGTGCACGTGGGGTCGAGCAGCGCGCCGTAATGGGTCACGTGCTGCTCTTCGACCATGGCGATTTCCTGGTAGAGATCGCGGCCGACGCCTTCGGGGTAGGTGTTGCCGAGGTTCATGTAGAAGTTCATGGTCTGCTGCTCGCCTGCGGTGAGGATGAGCGCTCCGAGCTTCGTGCGGATGTCGGCGGTCTTGAAATCGCGTGCTTCCTTCACGGCCTCCGAGGGATGGCGGTGATGTGCGATGGTGGGTCGGCCGGGTGT
Source organism: Raoultibacter timonensis (assembly GCF_022845715.1). Taxonomy (NCBI): domain Bacteria; kingdom Bacillati; phylum Actinomycetota; class Coriobacteriia; order Eggerthellales; family Eggerthellaceae; genus Raoultibacter; species Raoultibacter timonensis. Next base: position 2,535,543 of record NZ_AP025564.1, on the reverse strand, counting down.
GATCTCGACATAGCCCCTCACGAGCTTGTGGGCTGGAATGTCCTCGTCCATCTTGAGCAGGTCGGCGTAGCGGTACAGATGGTCGAAATCCTCGAGCAGGGCGAAGTCCATGCAGGCCTTCGCGTACTCGTCAGGCTCGTGCATGGCGAGCCAGGCGGTCAGATCGACGGCGAGGTGCTCGTAGCCGATGGTCAGTTCGAGCTGCGTCTCGTCGCTCGGGCTCATCCAGTTCACGTGCTTTTGCTGCTGCTGCTCCATGCGGCGCACGTAGGCGAGCTCGCGGCGCAGGTCGTTGTCGGGGCAGTTGCGGTGGAAGTTGTGGCCGAACATGACCGCCTCGACCTCGATGCCGTTCATGAGGATGATGCGCGTCTTGGTGTAGGGGTCGGCCTCCAGCTTGCCGTAGGGTTTCGGGCTCATGGTGCTCCAGTCCATGACCATCTCGTCCATCTTCTTCTCGGGTTTCTGCTCGAACGGGTTCATTCGGGCCTCCTTTCGTGTTGGCTGTCTCTCGTCTGACGGCGCGAAGCGTCGTAGACTCGATGGTGACTTGCCCCTCGCGCGCGCAAGGCGCTTCGTTGCTGCGCCGCATATCGTTCGTTGGCTTTGTTTTTGATTTGTGAGTCGCGCGATGAGGGATGGTTGCGGCTTTGTGAAAAACCATGCAAAACGGTCATATTTGCAAACATGACAACGGTCGAAGGCGCATATACGGGAGTGCTATACTGTGCCGAGGCGTAAAAACGACAGCAAGGATAAGGTGCATACGGCATGATCATCAAGAAGTCACCGGCGGAAATCGAAGCGATGAAGGAAGCCGGCCGCATTTCGGCAAAGGTGCTCCGCGAGGTCGGCGCACGCGTACAGCCCGGCATTTCCACGCTCGAACTCGACCGCTTCGCCGAGACGTTGATCCGCCTTGAGGGAGGCATCCCGGCATTCAAAGGCTACGGCGGCTTTCCCGGATCGATCTGCGCGTCGGTGAACGAGCAGATCGTCCACGGCATCCCCGCAGCCGACGTGATCCTTCGCGAGGGGGATATCCTCTCGGTCGATACGGGGGCCATCGTGGACGGCTGGGTGGGCGACAACGCATGGACGTACGCGGTCGGCAAGATTTCCGAGGAGAAGCAGCGGCTACTCGACGTGACGGAAAAGTGCATGTGGGCGGGCCTCGAAGCCGCTCGGCCCGGCAACCGTCTCGGCGATATCGGAGCTGCGGTGCAGGAGATCGCCGAAGCTGCGGGCTACGGCGTGGTGCGCGAATACGTAGGCCACGGCATCGGGCGCAACATGCACGAAGATCCCAACGTACCCAACTACGGGCGCAAGCACACCGGCGTGCTGCTCGAGCCCGGCATGGTGCTCGCCATCGAGCCCATGATCAACGTGGGAACCCATAAAACCAAACAGATGCCCGACGGATGGCTTGTGGTCACGCGCGACGGCATGCCCTCGGCGCATTTCGAGAAGACCGTCGCCATAACCGAAGACGGCCCCTTGATCCTTACGACCGAAAAGGACCACCGGCGCCCGGTCTAGGGAATTCGGCACGGGGTGTGCGAGGACGGTTGCGCGTCCGCGCGCCGAAGCGTTGGCGCACTTGCTCGCAACGTGCCTGTTGAGCGTTCTTCGGTATGTATCTTTAGCGGACAAGCGGGGCAATGTTCTTCGGGGTTTGCCCCGCTTGCTTATAATAGACGCTCATCGTACGAATCAACCCGCACAGGCGGGAATGGAAAAGGATCCGCGTGAAGACTTCAGTTGATTTCGCCCCGGTGCTTTTGGGCGGAGACGCCAACGCCTACGGAATGGCCCGTTCGTTCTTCGAGGAGTACGGGGTCGTTTCTGCGGCTATCGGAAAAGGCGCATTCCATATCTGCCAGCACAGCAAGATCGTCCGTTTCGAGGTGTGCGAACCGCGCCTCGAGGAAGACGAGGTGTTCGTCGACACGCTCTTGCGCTATGCGCGCGATCATCGGGGGGTGCCGCTCGTGCTCGTTCCGTGCGGCGATAACTATACCAAGATGCTGGTGCGCAACCAAGAAAAGCTGCGCGACAGCTACCGGTTCACCATCATGTCGCCCGACCAGTACGACCTTGTGTCGACCAAGGAGCGGTTCTACGATACCTGCGCGAAGCACGGCCTTCAGTTTCCCGAAACATGCGAGGTGACGGCTGCGACGGCAAAGGGCTTCGAGCCGCCGTTCGCCTATCCCGTAGTGGTAAAGCCCTCGAACAGCGTTGCGTACTGGAACTGCGATTTTCCCGGCAAGAAGAAGGTTTTCGTCGTCCAGACTGCCGACGAGATGCGCCGCATCCTCGAGGGCGTGTACTCATCGAGCTATCAGGACAGCATGATCGTGCAGGATTTCGTTCCAGGCGACGATACGCGCATGCGTGTGATGAACTGCTACAGCGATGCGGCGGGCGCCGTGAAGATGATGGTGCTCGGCGATGTGCTGCTCGAAGAGCACACGCCGGAGGGCATCGGCAGCTACGGTGCCATCATGACCGGCTACGACGAGGGCGTCAACGAGCGCATCAAGGGCTTTCTCGAGGAGATCGGCTACGTGGGCTTTTCGAACTTCGATCTGAAATACGACGAGCGCGACGGCTCGTACAAGCTGTTCGAGATCAATCCGCGCCAAGGCCGCTCGAGCTATTTCGCCACCGCGTCGGGCAAGAACCTGGCCCGCTATCTTGTGCGCGATGTCGTGTACGGCGAGGATCGCCCGATCGACATCGCAACGCTCGAGGACGAACGCCTGTGGACCATGATCCCGCTCTCGGTCATCCGCACGTACGTAAGCGATCCGTCGGCGCGTGAGCGCGCAGAGCGCCTTATCGCAGCGGGCAGGGTCAGCCGTTCGTACTGGTCTGAAGACGACCGCTCGCTTCTGCGCTACGTGAGCTACCGCATGAACCAGCGCAACTACCGGCGCCAGTACAAGGAGTGCTTCAACCGCAGGGGCATCGACGATTAGGAGAAACCCCCGGATTCGCAGCTCCCTGCGAATCCGATCGGACAGCCGATGGCGGGCATCGGGCCATGGCGACGTGCGCGATCGAGCGCGCTTCGCGGAGAGACGGAGGCGAAAATCGTGTCGAGAGGAAGCGAGGTGACGGCATGGAGAGACTCGGAATCATCGGGGGATTGGGCCCCGCAGCGACAGCGCGCCTGTTCGCCCAGATTGTCGCATATACCGATGCCGCGTGCGACCAGGAGCATCTCGACGTGACCATCCTCAATCGACCCCATATACCCGATCGGACTGCCTACTTGCTCGGCAAACCGGGCGCGCAATCGTTCGTCGAGCCCATGCAGGAAGCCGCGCGCGAACTCGAAGCGGCAGGATGCGGCGTGCTCGCCACGCCGTGCAACACGGCCCATGCGCGCCTCGACGAGATCGCCTCGGTGCTGGGGCGGTCGCACTTCGTCGACATGCCCGCCTCTGCGGCGGCGTTCGCCTCCGATCTCGGATGCACTCGCGTGGGCGTGCTCGCAACCGACGGGGCGCTTGCGACGGGGGTGTACCAGCGCGCGCTCGGCGCTGCGGGGATCGAGTCGATGCTGCCCGATGAGGCGGTGCAGGCGAAGGTTATGAGCATCATCTACGATGATGTGAAGGCGGGCCGCGTTGCCGACGCCGAGAAGGTGGACAACGTGTGCGATGCGTTGACGGATGCGGGATGCAACGGCATCATGCTTGGATGCACCGAATTATCGCTTCTGGGGTTGCCTCGCATGCGCGGCGGGGCGTGCATCGTCGATGCGCTCGACGTGCTTGCCTGGAAATGCATTACCGAATGCGGCGCGAAGGCCCGCAATCTGAGAGACGAGTACCGATGCCATGTGCGTCCCGACGGCTGCCTTGACGAGCGGGGCGCTGTCGGGTCGAGGACGATAGAGTAAGGAAGACGCAGACTATGTGCGGATTTGCAGGATTCATCAACAACTACGCCGACCTTGACGCCGCGCGCGTCATCGAGCTCATGGGGGACCGCATCAAGCACCGCGGCCCCGACGACGCCCAGTACTACATCGACGACGAGGTGGCGCTTGCGTTTCGGCGCCTTTCGATCATCGACCTCGAGGGAGGCCGTCAGCCGCTGTTCAACGAGGACGAATCGATGGTGCTCGTGTTCAACGGCGAGATATACAACTTCCCCGAGCTGCGCGAAGAGCTGATCGCCCGCGGGCACGTGTTCGCAACCAAATCGGATTCCGAGACCATCCTGCACGGATACGAGGAGTACGGCCGCGGCATCCTCGATCGGCTGCGCGGCATGTTCGCGTTCGCCATCTGGGACAAGAACGAGAAGAAACTGTTCGGAGCCCGTGACATCTTCGGTATCAAGCCGTATTACTACTATCGGGAAAACGGCCTGTTCTTGTTCGGCTCGGAGATCAAGAGCTTTCTCGATCATCCCGGCTTCGACAAGCGCATCGATCGCACGCGCATAGCCGACTATCTGTCCTACGAGTATCTTCCCGATGAGAACACGCTGTTCGAGGGCGTGTACAAGCTCATGCCGGGTTCGTATTTCGAATGGACCGAGGACGGCTTCACCACCGAGCGCTACTACAATCCCACCTATGCGATCGACGAGGATCCCTCGCTCGACGAGTGGGCCTCGTCGATCGAGGACGTGTTCTCCGAATCGGTGCGCGCTCACCAGATCGCCGATGTCGAGGTGGGCGGGTTCCTCTCGTCGGGCGTCGATTCGAGCTACGTGGTCGATCGCGTGTTCGCGCAGGGAACGAAGATCCGCACGTTTTCGGTGGGCTACGAGGAGGAGCAGTACAGCGAGCTCTCCTACGCGAAGCAGTTCTCCGACGAGCTCGGCGTGGAGAACATCTCCAACAAGATATCTGCCGCCGACTTCTTCGACGCGATGCCCGACATCCAGTACTACATGGACGAGCCGCTGCCGAACCCGTCTGAGAACCCGCTGTACTTCTTGGCGGAAAGCGCTGCGAAGCATGTGAAGGTGGTGCTGTCGGGGGAGGGCGCCGACGAGCTGTTCGGCGGCTACCCCAACTACCTCGCCGAAGCCCATCTCGGAACCTACTGCAAGCGCGTTCCCCGCCCCGTGCGCCGCGCTCTTGGAGCGGTTGCGGGCAAGCTCCCCCGGTTCAAAGGACGGCACTTCCTCGTGCACGGTGCGATGGAGCCGTGGGAGCGTTTCTCCCGTGCCGATTACGTGTTCGAGAACGAGGACCGCCAGCGGTTCCTCAAGGATCCGATCACCGGGCCTACGCCGCAGGAGCGCTCGAGACGCTATTTCGATCACGTCGAGGGCCTCGATGCGGTGACGCAGCTGCAGTACGTCGACATGCAGACGTGGATGGCGTTCGACATCCTGCTCAAGGCCGACCGCATGTCCATGGCCCATTCGCTCGAACTGCGCGTGCCGTTCCTCGACAAGCGCGTGCTCGAGCTGGCGCTCAAGATACCCTCGCGCTACCGTGCCGCCAACGACGAGTCGAAGATCGCCCTGCGCCACGCCGCCGCCCGCCATCTGCCCGAGCGCGTGTACGGCAAGGAGAAGCTCGGCTTCCCTTCGCCGCTTGCCACGTGGCTGCGTGAAGACGAGTACTACGAGCGCGTGAAAGCGGCGTTCACGGGCGAGACCGCGCACGAGTTCTTCGTGCCCGAAGCTCTCGTGAAGCTGCTCGACGAACATCGTTCGGGCCAGGTTTCGCATATGCAGAAAATCTGGTCGTTCTACACCTTCATCGTATGGTACGAGGAGTTTTTCGGTACGGGCAACCGTGCCCAGTGCCGCGCATAGCGGGCGTTTCCATACATGAGGTATGCGGTGTTCAGCCGTTCGCAACATATAGCGCAGCGTGGGCGAAAAGTGCAGGCAAAAGGGGTCTTTCCGATATAAGAAGACCTTATGTGACTTTCTTGAATGGCTTGGTTTCGCTCGCGGGGCTTTGCTATGATCGGCCATGCTTCAAGCAATTTCATAGAAATAAGGTGCATATGCTGACTTTAACCACACAACGCACTTTCCGTACAACCACGTCCGTGTTCCTGGCGCTTCTTTTGGCAGCCTCCTTGGTGGGGCTTGCTCCCGCGCAGGCATTCGCCGTGACAAGTGCCGAGAAACAGGCCGAGGCCGACGACATCATGCGCAGCATCGATTCGCTGCAAACCCAACTCAACGAGGCCAACGCCGAGTACGAGCGTGCAACGCAGGAGTACGAGACCGCTAAGGCGGCCGCCGAAGATGCCGCAGCGCGCGTGAAGGCCGCCAAGGAGCGCATTGCCGAGCTGCAGGAGCGTTTGAGCGAGCGCGCGACGAGCATGTACAAGACGGGCGGCTCGATGTCGTTCATCGACGTGCTGCTCGGTGCGACGTCGTTCGAGGATCTGGTTACCTCATGGGATGCGTTCGAGAAGATATCGAGCCAGGACGCCGAGCTCATCCAGGAGAGCAAGGACGTGAAGGCCGAAGCCGAATCTGCCGAGCAGGAATACAACGAGCAGAAGGCCAAGGCGGCCGAAGAGGTCGAGAACGCCAAGGCTGCCCAGCAGGAGATCGAAACCACCAAAGCATCGATGGAGGAAGAGCTTACCCGCGTCAACGAAGAGGTCGTTGCGCTGCAGGCTAAGGAAGAAGAAGAACGCATCGCCGCCGAAGAAGCCGAGCGCAGGGCCGAAGAGGCGAGGAAGCTTGCGGAATCGACCGTCGTTCCCGGGACGGGCGGCGGCGGATCCTCGAGTGCCGGCTCGTCGGGCGGGGACGGTTCTGTGAACGTTTCCGGATGGGTCAACCCCTGCCCGTCGTACTACGGTGTGACCAACGAGTTCGCATGGGCTGGCGCTTGGGACGGCAACTACCACAACGGCATCGACCTCGGTGCCGCGTCGGGTGCCGATATCCTTTCCGCCGGGCCGGGAACGGTTACGTACGTGGGATGGTACGGTACGGGCGGAAACGCCGTCATCGTATCGCACGGCAACGGCGTGCGCACCATCTACATGCATATGAGCGCTCAGGCGGCGACGGTCGGCCAACAGGTTTCCGCCGGCGATCTGATCGGCTACGTGGGATCGACCGGTTATTCGACGGGACCCCACCTGCACTTCCAGATAGAAATCAACGGAACTCCAGTCAACCCCCGCAATTACTTCAGCTTCTAAGCACGCGGGCAGAAAACTGAGGAGGCGCACTTTATGGAGCAGAATCGAACAAAGGTAACCAGGCGGGCGTTTCTCGGCGGCGCGGCGGCTTTCGGCGCGGTGTCGCTTACGATGCCGTCGTTGGCGTTCGCCGACCCGACATCTGCCTCCAAACAGGCCGAGGCGGACGAGGTGCGCAGTCGCGTGGCCGCCATGCAGTCCGAGCTTTCCCAGAAATCGGAAGAATACTACGCGGCGCTCGACGCCCATGATGCAGCGGTCGCCGCATGCGATGAGGCGCAGGCGCGCATCGACGAGGCAAGCGGGCAGATTTCCGAGCTGCAGGAAAAGCTCGGCACCCGTGCGCGCAGCATGTATCGCAGCGGCGGCACGTCGTTTCTCGACCTGCTGCTCGGTGCGACTACGTTCGAGGAATTCGTGACCAATTGGGACATCCTCAACCAGATGAACGAAAACGATGCGACGATGGTCCAGCAGACCAAAGATCTGCGCGCCGAAGTCGAAGCCCAGAGGGAAGAGCTCTCCAAACAGGAGCAGATTGCTTCCGATAAGGCCGAAGAGGCACGCGTCAACAAGGAGAACGCCGAGGTGACGGTTGCAGCGTTGCAGGCCGAACTCGACTCCCTCGACGCCGAAGCCCGCGAGTTGCTGCTGGCCGAGCAGGAAGAGGCGGCTGCGGCAGCGCGTGCGGCCGAGGCGGAGGAGAACGCCAACCGACCCAACTCGGGCTCGGGTGGCGGCGGCTCGTCCAACAGCGGCGGCAACGACGGCGGCAACGATGGCGGAGGCGGCGGTAACGACGGCGGAGGCGGCGGTAACGACGGCGGCGGAGGCGGTAACGACGGCGGCGGAGGCGGTAACGACGGCGGCGGAGGCGGTAACGACGGCGGCGGAGGCGGTAACGACGGCGGGGGCGGCGGCTCGTCCTCGGGCGGCGGCAACTACGTTCCGCCGAACGGATCGGTCGTCGATTATGCGGTGTACTGTCTGGGCACTCCCTACGTGTACGGCGGCAATACGCCGGGCGTCGGACTCGACTGCTCGGGCCTCACGTACTGGTGTTACAGGCAGGTGGGCAAGACCATCCCCCGTACCACCTACGGCATGCCGAATTCAGCGGCGTGGTCCGGCCCCGTTTCGTCCGCCGAGCCGGGCGACGTGCTTTGGAACAGCGGCCACGTTGCCATCTGCACGGCATCGGGCGGCGGCACTTACATCCACGCGCCCCAGCCGGGAGACGTGGTGAAGTACTCGTCCTGGCCCCAGTTCTCGCTCGCTTTGAGATTCTAGCGCACCCCTGACGTACGTACGGTTCGGCACCCGCTCGCGGGTGCCGTTTTTTCAACCGCCCGCTTCCCGCGTCCGGCACTCGGGCGGGCATCCTTTTGCACCCTGCGGGCGGAAGCTGTGTCCGCCAACCGCCTCCGTGCGACGTTTTCGGCTGCCGTTTCAGGCAATGCGTTTACGCGACCTGCGGAAACGTCTTTCTGCTTGGCTGAAACAGGCCGTTTTGCATCGCATGGAGCGCCTTCGCGGACATCGTGTCCCGTTCGCGGTCCGCTGCGGTTCGGGCATGCGCCGGGAACCCTCGAGCGCCTGCATGCGGCGCGCTTCCGGAACCGGGAAAGCACGGGGGGGGGGAGGAGGAGCCTTCTTTTACCGCATTGGCCGGCGAGCGTCGTGCGCTGGACCGTTGAGCGTTGCTCGGTATCCGGCCGGTTGACGGCGACATCGTGCGGTCAACCAGACGTCCATTGCGTCAACCAGAGGTATTCGATCATACTGGATGCAGGGCGCTGCGGAAAAGATCGCCGCACGTCGGCTGGGAGGCGTGCCTTGCGTGACGCATGCGCCGTTGAAACGACGGGCTTGCCAGCGAGCGGCAAACGGCCGAGCAAGCTTTGCTCGCCGGCGCACGGCGAAGCGAACGGATGGAAGCGAGGCGGGCGATATGCGCGGTGAAGGATGCGCGAAAACGGATCGATGCGGGTGCGCTTTGCGCGTGAGCGGCCTTGCATGCCGCTACGCGGCTGCGGAGGTATTCGCCGAAGCGTCGTTCTCGCTCGACCAAGGCTCGATCTCGTTTCTCGTCGGGCCGAACGGGGCGGGAAAGTCGACCCTGTTCCGGTGCCTTGCAGGGTGGACGAGGCCCTATGCGGGTGCGGTCGAGCTGTTCGGCGAGCCGTTCGACGGGTCGAGCAGGGAGCAGCGCCGCGAGATAGCGTATGTGCCCGACGTGCCGTCCTTCTACGACGACCTGACCACGCAGGAGCATATCCGATTCGTGCAGCAGGCGAACGGAGGCCTCTCGGCGGACGGGCTTGCCGACGACCTCATGGACGCATTCGGCCTATCCGCCCATCGGGATCGGTATCCGTCAGCGTACTCGCGCGGCATGCGGCAGAAGCTCGCGCTCGTCATCGCATTAGCGGCAATGCCCCGGTTGCTCTTGCTCGACGAACCCTACGGCCCGCTCGACCCGGGGGCGGCCGAGGTTTTGAGCTCGCTGCTCGACGGTGCGCGTTCGTCGGGGGCGGCCGTGCTGGTAAGCTGCCACCACGGCGTTCCCAACCTGAAGCCCGATCAGCTTCTCCGTCTCGCGGACGGAAGCCTCGAGGTTGTCGAATCCGACGGCTTCGCAGACGGCTTGTCTTCCGTCGGGCCTGTCTCGGCGCCGCTCGCCACCGCACCCGGTGCGCCGGGTGTTTCCGACGGCGTTTGCGCGCGGCGGGGCTGAGCGGTCGTGCTGCACGATATCCGACTTCTCCTCTGGCTCCGTATCCGCCATGCTCGGACGGCGTTTTCGCGTATGATGCACCTCGCGGGCACCGATCCCGTATCCGAAGGCGGTACGGGGGAGCGGGTGTACCAGGTCTATATCGCCGGCTTCGTGGCCATTGCGCTTGTGGCGCTATGGGCTGCGATGCTCGATGCGGTAGCGACATCGTTTGCGGCCCTTTCGGCAGACGGATCGATCATCGTGTTCAGGTTCGCCCTGATCGCACTTGTTGCGGTATTCGCCGCAATGGGAGTGCGGGGCTTGAGGACCGCGCCTCTGAAATGTTCCCATGCCGATATCGCGTACGTGATTTCGGGCGGCATGCGCATGCAGGCCACCGTTTTGGCGAGCGTGGTTCTGCGCGGCGTCGGCTGCGGCATCGCGGGGTTGGTTTTGGGCTTTGCGCTCGGCACGGGATTGGCCAGCGGCATGCAAACGGGGCTCGACCCGATGGCGGCGTCGGTGTTTTTCGCCATGGGCGCCGCCGCAGCAGCGTCGGCGGGCTGGCTTGTTGGGGCGGTTCGCCTCGCCTGCGGCTGCCGCTTCGGCGCCGTGGCCGTCGAGGCCGTCGTTGCGGCTCTCGGTGCGGTGGGCTGCGTGGCGCTCGCGCTCTATGCGGACCCCTTCGTCCTGCTCGGGGGGTCGGGTCTCGCGGCCGGCGCTTTTGCGTTCGGCTCGATCGCGCTTTTCGGCACAGCGGCATCGACGGCTCTCGCAGCGCGGTTCGATCGCGCGATCGTCATCGAGGAGAGCGCTCTCTTCGCCGATACGCAGCCGCTCGCTTCGGCATCGCTTAACTTCAACATCGATCCGAATCTCGTACGGGACTACCGTCGGCGCAAGAAGCTCGCCAGGCGCCGTGTACGGTTCGGATTGGGGCGGGGCAGCGGTCATTGGGCTCTGACCTCGCGTGCGGCCCTTTCGCTGCTCCGCCAGTACGACGGATGGCCGACGCTTATCATGCAGGGAACCGTGGCGGCGCCGATCGGCGTGGTCGCGCTTTCGGGTACGGGCGGGCTGTCGTCGATCATGGTGTGGCTGCTGGCTCTGCTTCTGTTCGGTCACGGCATCCGGGAGGAAACCCGCGCGTTCGGCGATGACATGCGTATTCGCCTTGTACGCGATCGGCTGCCCTTCGGCGCGCTCGAACTGCTCGTGTTCGACACGATTCCGGCGTTCGTCGTCGTTACGGCGGTGTCGCTTGCGACGATCGTGCCCCTTGCGGCCTATACGGGCGTGCCTCTCGTCTGGGCTCTCGTGCTCGGCGTTGCGCTCAACGTCCTGTACGTGCTCATGCGCGGCTTCGACGCGGTGCGGTTTCCCCTGACGGGACGCCGCATCGAGTACGAAGCGGGTGCGTCGGTGGCGGCCGTCTGCTTGATGCTCGTATCGTTTTCGGGATCCTTCGGCGTGCTCGCGGGTGCCGTGGTACTTGCCTGCGTCATGTGCGCGGCCATCGTGCATTACGGAACCGAGTGCGTGTAGGCGGACCTCGCGGGGTTCGCGAGCCTAAGCGCTACGGGGCCAAGCGTGCCTAACGCGTACGCGCTGGGATCTACCTGCGCTTGAGCTTGCCGGTCACGCGCGCCATGATCGAGCTCAGAAACGCCGCTTCGGGTATCTTGAGCTTGAGCGCGATGCCGAACGTGACGACGAGACTCACGATGCCGCAGACCACGATGTAGGCGAACGCCTGCGCGATCGAGCCTGAGAGGGGGGCGATGAACGTTTGGGCGGCGAATAGCGCCCCGCCTCCCGCAGCGGCGCCGAGTGTGCCGAGCACGAGCGCGACGATGAAGGCCTTGGCTGTCGAACGGAGTCCGAACGCCCCGAACCTCCTGCGCAGGTAGGTGAACAGGCAGATGTCTCCTACCAGGTAGAACACGAGCTCGGCAACCGCGATGCTCTCGATGGGAATGTCGGCGATTCCGTTCGATGCGGCGAATACCGCGGCTCCCGTGAGCGCGACCTGTACGGTGGCCGCAATGATGTTGAACCCGGCGAACACCGTCATTTTCCGCAGGCTGCTGAATATCTTCTGCAGGTAGGTGTTGATGCCGTAGAACGGAAGCGATACGGCGAATACCGCCAGATAGCTTGCGACGGTGGGGATGTTTTCTGCCGTAAACGCGCCGGCGCTGTAGAGCGTGATGAGGGGCGTAGCGAACACGACAAGGTAGAGCGCGAACGGGATCATGAAGAACAGGATCTGGTTCGTGCCCGAGATGATGCCGCGCTTGACGCCCTCGGTGTTGCCTTCCGCCTGCATGTCCGCCAGTTCGGTGAACATGGCGGTGGTGATGGGCACGGCTAAAAACGAGTAGGGAAGCATGAACCACAGGCGCGCATAGTAGATGATCGAGGGACCGTTTTCGGCGAACGCATAGGATGCGGCGCTCTGGACCGAGACGACGGCGGTGGAGCTCAGCATGACGATGACGGCGGGAATGCCGATGGCGAGCGTCTCGCGCAAGGCCGGGTCGTGCAGATCGATGCGCGGGCGGATGCGGATGCCGTTGCGTTTGAGTGCCGGTATCTGGATCGCCATCTGCACGAACACGCCGAGCGGGTTGCCGATGGCGATGATGTAGAGCGCAAGCTCGGGGTCGTTCGGTGCGATGAGGGCGTAGGCGAAGAACGTCGCGATGACGATCACGTTGTTCGCGACCGGCGCGATCGAGGACCAGAGGTAGTCGCGGTTCGCGTTCAGGAGGCCCGATACGACGGCACTCGCCCCGTAGAATACGATTTGGATGGCGAAGAACTGGAAGAAGAACACCGACGTAGCCATTTCGGACTGATCGGAGTAGAAGCTCTGGGTGAAGATGGCCTGTGCGGGGAAGGCCATGCAGATAAGCGATACGATGCCGAGCAGTATCACGACGAGGGTGAGCAGGTTCGAAGCGTAGCGGTTGCCCTCTTCGGTTCCGAGCTTCTTCTTGACCGATACGTACACGGGCAGAAACGCCGTAACGATCATGCCGCCCGCTACGAGCTCGTAAAGCATGTTGGGAAGGTTGTTCGCCACGGTGTAGGAGCTCGCGAGCAGGGTCGAACCGAGCGCGAAGGCCATCGCCCACGTACGGACGAATCCGGTGATCCGCGAGATCATGACGCATACGCTGATGAGCGCAGCCGACGAGCTGACCGTTTTGCTGTCGTCGTCGTTCGGGGGCGAGGCGAGTTCGGTTGCGACATCGTCGCCGTCGGGGGTGCGGGCGAGCATGTCGTCCGCGGCGTTGTAGATCTCGGGTTCGGGAGCGAGCGCGGCGCCATGACGGCCGAAAGCATCGTTGGGCGACGAGGATCGCGTGTACCCGCCTGTCGTTGCCTGCTTTGCATGGCGTCCGACCTTTTCGGGGCTGCTTGCGCCGGCGGATGCCCGTTTGGCGTGGCGGCCCGCGTACGGATCGTAATCCGCCTCGTCGATCTCGAAGCCGAGCTCGCCGATCCGATGGAACGAGCCAGTGGTATCGGGAAGCTGAAGGAGCTCGCGTTCAACCGCTTCGCGGGTATGTTTGGCTCGTGAGAGCTTGTCCGACATCGAATGGGCCTTCTTGCTTTTGGATATAATGGTTCACCAACGGTGAGCGGCTGCGCAACGGCAACCGCTCACATCATAGCAAACACGGAAAGAGGCGCTTCATGCATATCCTGATAGTCCGCAATAACTCCAATGCGAAGGCGGTCGACGCGTCGCTGCTCCTCGCGGCTTATCTGGGCACGCAGTCCATTCAGTACAGCATGATCGACTCTTCCGATTTGAACTATCTGGGCGATACCGATGACGTCGGCATCATCGATTCGGGTTCCTGCGATCTCGCGGTCGTGCTCGGCGGCGACGGCACCATCCTGCGCACGGCCCGACTCGTCGGCACGACGGGCGTTCCCATTCTCGGCATCAATTTCGGGCGGCTCGGGTTTTTAGCCAATGCGAGCGACGAGGGGGTTGTGGCCATCGTCGCGGCGGCTCTTGCGGAAGACGCGGTGCGTGAGAGGCGGACCAACCTGCGGATCGACGTTCTGTGCGAGGGCGACGATCTCGACGAGGTTCCCTGCTCCGACGACGAGCCGATCATCGCCGAAGACGGCGAGCGCCGCAGCTTCTTCGCCCTGAACGAGCTTGCGGTTACGCGCGGCGCTATGGGCCGCATCATCGATTTCTCGCTCTCCATCTCCGACTCGCATATCGCCGATATGCGCGGCGACGGACTCGTGGTTGCCACCGCCACCGGGTCGACCGCCTACGCGCTCTCGGCGGGCGGTCCGCTCGTGTCTCCGGGTTTCGAGGGTCTCGTTGCCGTTCCGCTTGCGCCGCATACGCTTCATTCGCGTGCGATAGTGACGGCGAAAAACGATGTGGTGGAGGTCGATCTCACCAACAACCAGGCTTCACGCGAGGCGACGCTGTTCGTCGACGGCGAAATGCTCACGTTCGAGCGGCCTGTCGCAAAAGTGTTCGTTCGCGCCGGTTCGGAGCCTACGGTGCTCCTGCGCTACAAATGCGAGAACTTCTACGACCACGCCTCGAAGGTGTTCTTCTAAGCCCATCGGGTGCACCGAGCGTGGGGTGCCTCGGTTTGCGGCAGAAAAAGCGAGATATTCGTCGTCGCTCGGAGCTTCTTCGCAGTTGATTTTTAGACCGTTTCTCCGATCAGGGGTAATGAAGCGGTGTCGTTTCCCGGTCGTCGATTTCGTTTCGTCGAGCGGGTGTAGACGACGAATTACTTTCATTTTCTGCCGCGAATGCCCTTGTTCGCTGATAAGCCAGAATCGGAATGCGTTCGTTCGGGATCCCAGAGAGCGAAAGCGCCGTCGTGAGCGCTGTCGAGGCATGCGCGTCTTGGATTAACGCGGTGGCTCCTTTGGGTTCGCGTGGCAGCGAAGCTCATTGCCTTGCAACCTTGCATAGCGGTAGTGCGGATCCGATGTAATCGCGAAACGCACTCAACGTAAATCAAGCGCGCTCCTTGCGGAAACCGCATGCGGATGTTACGTGGGAAGGACTCAGCTCATACACCCGAAATTCGTACTCTTATCAGGTGCTATATCGTGTTAATATGCCAGCATGACGGTGATCCTGTCCAACATATCTGCACTCGAGTTTTGGCGATCGCCACTAAGCGACAGCAGTAGAGCGCGCAAGCCGTCTCGCGCTCGAATCATGCCCGAAGATGCACCGCACGCAACTGCAATCGAAGAGTATGGGCTCATCGGCAACGAGGTCTTTTCTTTGCCTCTGCATGTCATGGCGCTCGATGGAAGGAGGAAGAGCACGCATGATCTCGTTGTCCATCAATCGCGATTCTTGCCTGCCGGTTCTCTGAGGTCTATTTCAATACCCGGTTGCGACAAGGCCGTTTTCGTTACAAGCTCAGAACTTACCTTGGTTCACATGGCCTCCCTCTTGAGCTTTCCGCAAACCGTCCATCTAGGTTACGAGTTTTGCGGAACCTATGCTCCCGACAAGAGCCGACCATACGGTATTAGGGGGAGGATTCCCCTCGCCACTCCATCCAGTATAAAAGCTTGCCTTCTCGAGCTCGAAAACGTCAGGGGAACGAAAACGGTTCGCAAAGCACTTCCTCACATATTGGAGCAATCGGCTTCCCCTCGGGAATCGACGCTGGCTGCGCTTGTGACGCTTCCCTGCATGCGAGGGGGAAGCGGTATCGCCCATCCTCTCATGAACGCTATCGTTCCGATCGGTAAAAGAAACCGATGGACGGCCGATAAATCCTTTTTTCGGTGCGATTTGCTTTGGCCCGATCAGGGCGTAGCCGTAGAGTACGATAGCACTCTCTGTCATACAGGTGCCGAGCGGATTGCCCAAGACGCACAACGACGCAACGCTCTCGAATCGCTCGGAATAACCGTTGTAACCGCAACGTGGCAGCAGGTGGCCAACTATCGGGAATATAATCGCTTTGTACGGATTTTAGCGAGACATTTGAATTCGAGAATAAGGCCGAGCTGTTCAGATTATCCTCGCAGGCAGCTTGCCCTTCGATCGGAGCTGCTCGATTGCCCCCCGTTCTTTGGCTGAAACGCCTTTTGCTCGGTCGTACCCGAGCTTGTGGCAAGAAACGAAAGTTTTTCGTCCCCGTGGGAAGCTCGGTGGCTCCAAAGCGGGTTTCTGGGATCAAGCTGGTTGTGTTTTCCCAGCACAACGACGCACTTAATGATGTGTCTTTTCCACTTACCCTGCACTACGACGAATTTCTTTCGTTTTCTGCCATCTTCGAGGGTTTCGCTACCGATTCAGGTTCGGTGCTTGGCACCGAGTCTCAGAAGCATTGCTCTCGCCGTCATCGTTCCGCTGCATCATGGGGTGATGTTCAGCGTGGATATAGGGTCGAAGTAGAGCAATCCTTCCCGGCGGAGGCCGAGCCGCACCTCGTCTCGGCCTCCCGCATGGTGAAGCGATTCCAAGCTCGTTTTGCTGACGATGACGGAATCTCCCACTTCAAACGAGATGTACGCGTCCGAGCCGACGATTTCGTCTCGCAGCCTCCGTCCCGTGAGCATCGCATAGTGCTCGTGGGATGAAGCGGCATCTGCGATGCGCTGATCGCAAGGCGAGGCGGTATCGCATCCTATCAGGACGTTTTCGGGACGTATCCCCGCAACCACGCGGGGCTGCGCAAGGGAAGCGGCCAATCCGGGAGGTGCGGGAATTCCGTCAGGGCTGTCGAGGAAGCGCAGCATGCCGCGGTCAACGCGGCATTCGAGGAAGTTCATCTGAGGGGATCCGATGAATGCGGCGGTGAACAGGTTTCGGGGATGAAAGTACAGCTCGCCAGGCGTGCCGATCTGCTGTACGCGCCCCTGGTCCATGACGACGATCTTCGTCGCGAGCGTCATCGCCTCGGTTTGATCGTGGGTCACGTATACGATGGTCGCACCCGTTTTGCCGTGAAGCCTTGCCAGCTCGCCGCGCATTTGGGCGCGCAGCTTGGCATCGAGGTTCGAAAGCGGTTCGTCCATGAGGAACAATGCGGGATTGCGCACGATTGCCCGGCCTATGGCGACTCGCTGTTTCTGCCCGCCCGAAAGCTTCGACGGTTTGCGATCGAGCAGATCGGATATGTCGAGCATCGAAGCCGTGGCGCGTATCCGTTCTTCCCGTTCGCGTTTGGGTACCTTTCTCGCTTTGAGCGGAAATGCGATGTTGTCGAACACCGTCATATGGGGGTAGAGGGCGAAATCCTGAAACACCATCGCTACGTTGCGCTCGGCGGGAGGCGCGTGCGTGATGGTGCGCCCGTCGAGACGGATCGACCCCGATGTCGGGGTCTCCAGACCTGCGACGAGACGCAGCGTGGTCGACTTGCCGCAACCCGACGAGCCGACGAGCACGACGAACTCGCCCTGCTCGATGCGCAGCGAGAGCTCGTCGACTGCGCGGATCGCGCCTTTGCCGTAGGTTTTGGTCAGCTGCGCCAATTCGAGAAACGACATCTATCTCACCCGGTTCTTTCCGTGGCCTGCACTTGTTCGCGCATCCCAGTATGCGAGTTTTCGAGCAGCGACGGCGGCGCATGCCAACGACGCGAGCCCGAGCGCCACTGCGAGCACCCAGGGAAGAAGCACCCGCATATCGGGGATTCCCTCTGCTGCAAAAGCGATGCGCGAAAAACCGTCCTGCAGGGATGCGGCAGCCGTTTGCCAAGCGGAAAAGTCCGACCAGTGGGTGGGAAAACGGCTGCCGAACCGCGAGAGCGCCGAGGCGAAGGTTGCCGTTGCGGCGATGGCGGCGAGTGCGGGAATCGCGTAGGCGATGGCCGCGAGCGCCGGATGGCCGGCTGGGCGCTTGCGCAAGGGCCGGCAGTGCCAAGCCGCATAAGCGGCGAGCGCTGCGGGATAGCAAAGCAGCAAGGCGAAGGACGCGAGCGAGAGGAGGCCGTAATCGAGCTCCGCGCACTCGACGCCAAGCGATGAGGCGATCGTTTCGGCGGTGATGGGAAAACCGTCCGCGTCCGCATCGGCTGTGGTGATTCTCGTGTAGGCGACGGGGAATTCTCCGGCGGCCGATCCGTCCATGATGCGGACCGGTGCGTCTTCGGTGCGGCCGCCCGAAGCGACGGACGGTTTTTCGGCCTCCAGGGCGTTCGCCCGATACGTGCCCGGCTCGGTGGGGCAGGCGGCTGCGTCGGGGAATACGAGTCCGATCTCGCCCGTAAAGTACAGCACCGTTTCGCCCGCGCCCTCTGCGTTTTCCGCGGCGATCGGGTCGCTCGCGTTCGCCGCGACCCCGTCGACTTGGGACCACAAGACGATGGGGAACGGATCGGCCGCCTCGCCTGACCGCTCCAGAACCGAGGCGGCTTCGCTCGGCCCGATACCGCCGCCTGCGAGAACGAACGTCTTCGTGTTCGCGTAGGCTCCGGAAAGCGTGCCGTACGCGGCGATCTGCGCTCCAAAGCACGCGAGCGAGACGAGGAAAGCCGCTATGGCGGCCAAGGGGATGCGCCGTATGCCGAGAGCCTTACGCATCGGCGAGCCGAACCTTACTGCCGTCAGCGAGAACCCTATCCGATCTGACGATGATCTTCTGCTGCGAGGATACGGCTCCCTCGGCGAGCGCCGCCCAGCTCGCATTCGTGTCGAGCACGGATACGGGCACCTTTCGGGCGACCAGCTCGACGCCCGAGAATCCCCCCTGCTCGGCTACCACGTATACGTAGGATCGCGCGCCTTCCCGATGGACGGCGGCGAGGGGAGCGCATGAGCCGTATTCGCGGGCGGCGGCCGGTGCGTTCGCATCGACCGATGCTTCCGGGGCTTCGCCTTCGGGTACGGTAGCGCAACCGGGTACGGCTTCGCCCCCGGTTGCAGCTCCGGGATCGAATGCCGTACCGCCGTCTGCCTCGATGGCTTCCTGCGCGAAGGTCTGCGTGCTCGGTGCCTCCGCTGCCACCAGCGCGGTGCCCGTGCTGCTCACGGCCCTCGACAGGATGCCGAAGCATGCCATCGCAACGAAAAAGACGAACAGTGCGGTTGCGGCCCTGCGTTTCATCGGGCGCTCCTTCCCTGCAGGCTGTGTCCGTTGCGGTGCGCAATCGCGGCCCTTCGTTTCATGACCGGTCCTTTCGGGCGGTTGCGGCGATTCCCCGTTCGAGGTACTCCCTGCCCATGGCGAACACGAGCACGGCGGGCACGGCGGCGATGACGGCCGAGGCGAACACGAGCCCGACGTTGTCGAAGGATACCGTCGGTTGGAACAGCGAAAGGGGCCAGAGCGCCTGATCTTTCAAGAAGGCGAGCGGCTGTTCGACCAGGCTCCAGTACTCGAAGAACCCGAGCACGAGCGCGGCGAATATGCCGGGTAGGCCGAGGGGGATGCCGATAGTCAGAAATACCCGCAGTTCGCCTGCGCCGTCCAAACGGGCCGATTCGATGATGGCGTTCGGGATGGTGGCGAAGAAGTGCCTCATGATGAACACGGGAAACGCCGAGAATATGCCGGGCAGGATGATGGCGGGAAGCGTATCGTTGATGCCGAGCGCGTTCAGTACAAGGTAGTTCGGCAGCATGACCACCTGGAAGGGCAGCATCATCAGCAGCACGTAGAGGAAGAACAGCGCGTTTCGCCCCGGGAATTCGTAGCGCGCGAGCGCCCAGGCGGCGGGCGTTGCGAACAGGAGCTGTCCTGCGAGCACGCCCGCCGTAATCGCAGCCGAATTCCAGAAGAGCACATGGTAGGCAGGCGTGTCGACGAGTACGGCGACATAGGATTCCAGAGTGGGGTTCAGGGTGAGAAGCGGGGCTTGCGCATACCCTTCGCCCGACGGCAGGACGCCGCCCAGGACCGAGGAAAGTTCGGTCTGTCCCATGAGCGATCCGGCAACTAGCATGACCAAGGGAAAGCACAGAACGAACCCGGCGAGGGCAACGCATGCAGCCGTCAGCGTCGTTCGAACCTTCATCGGTCTGCCCGAACCTGTTTGGCCCACGAACGGAAAAGCAGGCAGACGACGAGGAAGAGCACGAGCCCCAGCAGTACGCCGCCCGCTGCGAGCTTGGCGGTTGAAAGGCTCGCGAACCAGTTATTGAACAGGTGCGGAAACAGGTACATGCTCTCGTGGGGATAATTCCCCGCCACCAGGTACGCTTCGCGGTACACCTTGAAGGCGTTGATGATTGCCAGCACTACGACAACCGCGCACGAGGGTGCGAGCAGCGGCAGGGTGATCCGCACGGCGATCTGGCGCGAATTCGCCCCGTCGACGCGCGCCGCTTCGTACAGGGTTTCGGGGATGCAGGAGAGCGCGGCAAGCCAGAGCACGATGCAGTAGCCGAGGTTGCGCCACACGTAGCTGGCTGCGAGTACCCAGAAAGCGGCGTCGGTACCCATCCAGGCTACGGGTTCGAGGTCGAAGAAGGCGAGGATGCCGTTGGCGATTCCCTCGGCGTCGAACGTGACGCTCATCAAAAGCGCCGCCGAGAAAACGGGGATTGCGAGCGGCAGGAGAAGAGCCGTCTTCATAAGCGCCTTGAACGGCGTGCTTTTTCGTAAGAACAGCGCGACGGTCAGGGAGGCTATCAGCAGGATCGGAATGCAGACCGCCATGAACTTGGCCGTATTGAGAGCGGCCAGGCGAAACGCCTCGTTGGAAAGGACCGTTGCGTAGTTGTCGAGCCCGACGAACTCGGTGCCCGACGGGTTGGCGAGCGACCGCCTCGCGACGTCGAGCGAGGGCGCGAGGAAGAAGACGGCGAGACCTGTGAGGCTCGGGGCCAGAAAGGCCCCGACGACGATCGCTTTGGGCGGGCGCGGCATGCTCATGATCGCCGCCTACTGCGCCAGGTAGAGGTCGATCTTCTGGATCGCTGCATCGAGGGCCTCGTCGAGCGTCGCCTCGTTGCGGCAGTAGGCGAGAAGCCCGGTCGAGAGGATGTCGCTTGCCGTCTTGTCGGGCATGCACGCATGGGTCGCGCTCTCGACGAGCGCGCAGTTCGCCTCGACCTCCGCTTCGGTGAAGGGGCCGCGACTGACAGAGGAAAGCTCGCTTCCCCCGTCGCCCATGACCGACATGCCGTAGCCGCCGAGCTCGATCTGGGCTTCTCTGAAGGCGGTTTTGTTGACGGCGATGCCGATGTCCAATGAGCCCTGCTTCTGCTGCGGTTTCGACAAAACGTAGGAGACGAAATCCTTTGCCTGGCCTGCCTCTGGTGTGTTGGCGTTCACGGCAAGGATCGAGCTCGGCACGAACACGCGCTCGGGCGAGAAGCTCAACGGCTCGAGGGCGCACGCGAACGAGGCGTTCTCCACGGCGAGGCTCGCCGAGCCGAAGCTGGTGCCCGAGAGGAGCGAGGCTATTTCGATGAACTGCTGATCGGGGTTTTCTGCGAAGAGGATGCCCGATCCGCTGATGCCGGAGCCGCCGCCTTGCAGGTCGTCGAGCTGGCTTCCGAGATAGTCGTAGCCGGTAGGCGCATTCTCGTAGTTCCTCCTGTCGTTGAGCATAAGGAGCCGTTTCGAGCAGGCGAAGAACGTTGCGAGCGCGTCCCGGTCGACGCTTCCGCCCGTATCGAAGATGCTGCGGTAGCTTGCCGTGTACAGCGATGCCACCGAGAAGGTCGCATCGGTGCCCGTCGGGCTCTCGCTCTCCGATTCGATGTAGGAGGTGAGGCTTTCAAGCGATTGCGCGCAATCGATCGCCTCGGCGCTTCCGACAATCGCGGGTATGCCGAACCTGCTCGGAATCGCGAAGCAGCCGTCATCGGTTGCGAAGGCGCCCACGACGTTCTCGAAGTACTCGTCGTCGGTCTCGCGAGCGTCTTGGATGATGCCCGAAAGATCGAGAAGCGCGCCCTGTTCGGCGAAGCCGTCGAAGGGAAGCCCGTCGAGGACGATGACGTCGGGACCCGTGCCGGAAAGGATTTCGGCGTTGAGGGTTCGCAGGGCGTCGTCGGCCGAGAGCCCTGAGCCCGCCGGGATGCCCACGCGTACCTCGATCGCGATCTCCGGGTGCTCGTCACGGTAGGTTGCGGCCGTCTGTTGGATAACGGAGCTGTCTTCGAGCGTGTACACGGAAAGGCTCGAGGTGGATTTCGGCTGCTCGCCCTGCGGGTAGCGGTAGAGCGTATAAGGATTGGCCGAGCCGGACCGTTCGCGGTAGAGCACCGCGATGTCGTCGGATCCGGATCCGACGAGCAGCCGGTCGGGGGTTTTGCCCGTATTCGAGAGGTTCGTGGCATTGCCTGAGGCAAGGACGGTCGCCGTCTCGCCCGAACAATCGTAGATCGCGCCCGTCGAGCAAAGGAAGATCCCGCTTTCGCTCGCAGCCCAGATGGGTGTTGCAACAGCGGACGCGTCCGTCGGGGGAAACGCGGCCGCGAATACCGATTCTTCGTGAGCATCGAGGTTCACCTGTTCGCCGGTGTCGTAATCGAAAACGTACAGCTCGCAGGTAGGGTTGGCGGAGCTGCTCTTGGAAGCGCTCGCGTATACGCGGTTGCCGTGCACGGTGAAATCGGCGAGGACGGTGCCGCTCGGCAGGCGATACGTGCACACCGTGTCGCCTGTCGTGTAGTCCGCTCGGAAAAACGAGCCGGTCCAGTCGGATGCGATCACCGTGTCCTCGTCGAACGAGCGCATGATGGCGATGCGGCCCGCCGGCAGGGAAGCCTCGCTCTGCGAACCGGGATCGACGAGGTAGCAGCCACCGCCGTCTCCTTCTGCGGTAAGCGTCGTGCATAGAAGGCTTCCCTGCGGGGTGAGGCACGCGGCCCCGATAGAGGTGTCGTCGTCAAGCGATGCGGCCAAGGTAGACGTGTCGAAGAGCGCCTCCCAAGAGCCGTCGGCGGTCTTGGCGAACACAGCGACCGTATTCCAGTCCGTCGTGTTGGCCGCCATGAGCATGCCTCCGTCGCTTGTGTAAGCGATGTCGGAGATGTGCATGATGTCCGTCGGGAGTGTGACGGCCTGCTCGAAGCGACTCGTTTCGCTGCGCGCGGCTACGCTGCCGTTCGGTGTCGGGGTGCAGGCGGCAAGGCCGAGTGCGAAGATTGCGGCGAGCGCGATGGAAAAGACGCGTTTCCCCATCGTGCTTTGCGTCGAAGCAGGGGGTTGTGCGGTGTCGGCTTTCGGCGGGCAAGCCGATGCGTTCGAGCTCGGGTTCATGCAGTCTCCTTTTCGGGCGGTTTCTAGGGATGGACGTTCTTGTTTCGGCATGGCTGACGCTGAGCCCTTGGGCAGCGGTTGCATTGCTTCGGTTGTGCGGAAGGTCTATTCGAGCCAGAGGCGGTACGTGGTTTTGGTTCGGTAGTCGACCGTCTGGATGCAGTACTTCGAGAAATCAATATGCCTCGAGGTCCCGTCGGTTTTGAGGGCTTCGTTGGGAACGATGAAGGGCAAAACGACCGTTTGCGTCTCGCCGGGTTTTACGTTGACGGGCGCTGTTTGGATGTCGTCGGATGGGGGATCGTCCAAGGAGGTGTATTCGGCGAGCATGGTGAAAGCGTAAGCGTCGAGGCGTACGCCTGCTCGCATGGTTCCGTCCGAAAGGGGGCCGGCCTCGACGACAAGCGTGCCGTCTTCTGCGTGGATCGCCTCGGCGTACGTGTCGGTCCATGCATCGGTCCAAAGTCGAAACTCAGGCAAGCCGTCACTGCTGTACGGTCCGACCGAACCAGCGATGAGCGTGTTCGAGGTGTTGGTGACGGTTGCCGAGACAAGCACCATCGTGCTGTCTTCCGGATAAACTGGA
Source organism: Raoultibacter timonensis (assembly GCF_022845715.1). Lineage (NCBI taxonomy): Bacteria > Bacillati > Actinomycetota > Coriobacteriia > Eggerthellales > Eggerthellaceae > Raoultibacter > Raoultibacter timonensis. The sequence goes on along the minus strand of NZ_AP025564.1, from coordinate 2,511,889 downwards.
TAAACTTCCTGATTCGAATACTCCGGGTAGAGCTCTTTGAAAGCCGATCCCGATACCGATCTCACCTCATCGATACGCATCTCGAACAGGGGATACTCGTACTCCCAATCGCCGATGCTCTTCAGGTGCTCGATGTACTCGTCGCTGGGGATGGTCTCGTTTGTTTCCCCGATGCTTGCGGTAGGATGATCCGTTTCCCAGATGAAGGCCATGCCCTGCACTATTCCCTCGAGCGCTGCGCTGCGGCCGAACTCGCAATCAACGACTCTTTGGGAGGACTCGCCATTGCCATCGTACATGCCGGCGTAGAGGAGCGATGCGGGGCCGTGCGGCACACTGGGTATGTAGCGTCCGACAAACCAACCCATGGCAAGAGCGGCAACGACGAGGCATACGATGCCGACTGCAGCGCGCTTTTTGCGTTTGGCTGTCATGTGCACTCCTTTCGGCGACAAGGTTGCGGTGCTTTGCTGCAACGCCTTCGCCGAAGCTATCATGATATTCGGTGCGTTAGCAACGGTGAGTTTTTTCACCCGGTCCGCGAGTCCGTGCAATGGCATGGTTCGTCGTAGTATTATGCATGAAAACAAAGGATGCGCGCGAAGGGCGGTTTGGTGATGGATTGGATGTCGGTTGTAGCGGTCATTGGCGGTGTGGGAGTGCTGTTTGTCGCATGCTGCGTCGCGATTGCCCAGGCGGCCTTTTCTGAGACCATGTCGAGAACCAAGCTTCAGGTAGCCATTTTTTACGGCACGGTGTTTGCTGTTGCCCTGTTTGGATGCCTTGCGATCACGCAGGCCGCCGACACGGGGGCCGCCTCGGTTTTCTCGCTCGCTTTGTGCGCTGTGTCGCTTTTCGTCGGTTGGCATCTGTCGCGCGCATGGCGTCTCAACGAAGATGTCGAGATCGCCTCCCTCAACGAGCTGCGCAGGTTCGTCGAGACCCACCAAAACGTTGAAGACTCCCTTGAGGAGCGGTGCGCCCGCACCGCCCGCGATTACGATTTGACCCGTCGGGAAGAGGCTATCCTCAATCTGCTGCTCGAGGGAAAGACGCGCTCCGAGATTGCGCGCGAGCTTGTCGTGTCCGACAACACAGTGAAGACGCACATCCGCAACCTCTACCGGAAGATGGGCGTATCGGGGAAAGACGAGCTCGCCGATGCGATGGTCGAGCGATGCGGCAACGCCGGGTAGGGCTGCCTCCGCGATTTCGCGCGAGCGAACCTTGCGGTATCCGGGATAATTCTTACGCGCAGCAATCGGAACGGAAATCCACCTCATATTAAGTAAGTACTTATCAAATACAGTAGTTTGTTGTATACTTTTCTCAAATGGCTCGAAAACAGTAGCATTTTCGAGCCCAGGAGAAAGGCGTGGACTATGAAGAACGCGACGATCGAGGGGGGACCGGGCGCATTCTTTCGCCTTGCTCTCTGCGCGCTGCTCGTGTGGGGTTTAGCACCGCTGAGCGCGTATGCGGACGAGCCGTCTTCCGAAGCTCCAACGACACGAGAGGAGGTTATTGCCCCGGGCGATTCCGAAGCGCTTGAATCCGATACGGGTGTCGAGAGCGCAGCCGATGAAGCATCCGGCGGCGGCGACGGCGCTTCCGACGGCATCGCGGCTGGCGCCGATGGCGCAGGCGCGCTCGATGCGAATGCGGCAGGCGAAGCCGAGCTGTTCGATCCGCCCGACGCCGAGCCGGCTGCGGAAGCCGACGAGGCCATCGACTTTGCGGAGGTGTCCGACTTCGCATCGCTTCAGTCCGCCGTCAACGCGGCCGCCCCGGGGGCGACCATCGAGGTGGCCGGAACCATCGTGTTCACCGACGAAATCGCCCTCGACAAAGCTCTGACCATCAAAGGCGACGGCAGTGCCGTTCTCACGGCTGCTCCGGGCAAGCGGCACTTCAGGGTGGACGGCACGACGATTACCGGTGCTGCGGCCATCACGTTCGAAAATGCGGTCTTCGAGGGGCCAGCGTCGACTATCGACGACGAACCCAACGGCGGCATCGTCGTATCCACTACGAGCATGGACAACCTCGTCGATGCTCGTTTCGTCGTGAAGGATTGCTCGTTCTACAACAACGCCAATATGAAAACCGGCTCGGGCATCTCGTACGGCGGCGCGCTCGGCGTTACGTCGAAGACGCGGGGCGTCGAAATCTCGAACAGCGATTTCGACGGCAACTACGCCTTCGGCGACGGAGGCGCTCTGGGTCTGAAAAGCTCTTCGGCGACGTTGACCGAATGCACGTTCACGAACAACCGAAGCGACACGGGGGGCGGTGCGCTGTCCGGCGCTGCCGGAACCACGATCGTCGATTGCCTGTTCGAGGGAAACGTTGCGGAGGGCAACGGCGGAGCGGCGACGTTCACTCTGAACAACACGAGCGCCATTACCGTGCAGGGTTCGACGTTCTCGGATAATTCCGCCAAGAACTCGGGGGGCGGCTTGCATGTGCTGAACTTCAACTTCTCGGGCATTCCCACCTGCACCATCGAGAACAGCACGTTCGTCGGCAACGAAGTGACCAACCCCATCTCGTCGAACCGCACGTATCTCGGCGGCGCGGCGCTCCTCGATGCGCAGACGACGCTGCGCAGCGTGACCGCTGTCGGCAACAGCGGACCCGACGGATCGAACGGAACCGGAGCCGGCATCGTTTTGTTCGAGCAGGGTTTCGACGGCATGTATGCTAACGTGGTCGAAGGATGCCTCGCCGTCGGCAACTATCAGGACGGCGTCGAGAAGAACCTCGGCATTATGAACGGGATGCCCTTCGGCTCTCTTGCATACGAACCGTTTGCGAGCGCAGCGGCTTCCGTCACCGAGATTCCCGCCGGGCTGTCACTCGGCGATATCGTATCGGTCGACGATGCGGGCGCTGCATTGCTTCAGAACAACGGCGGCATCACGCCGACGGTTGCCCTGAACCCCGATGGCATCGCCGTCGATGCGTACGAGGCGGCCGACGTGACGCTTGCCCCTTTGGGTGTGGATCAGCGCGGCAAAACCCGTCCGGCGGGGGACGCGGGGCGCAATGATGCCGGCGCATTCGAGCTGCAGGACAATGAGCGGAGCCGCGGATTGAGCATTGCGCGCCTGTACGGCGCCGATCGCTACGAGACGTCGCGTGCGGTGTCCACGCACGACAGGGCAGGTTCCGACGTGGTGATCCTCGCCTCGGGCGACGATGGCCGCTTCCCCGACGCCTTGGCTGCGAGCGCGCTCTCGGGTGCCGAAAACAACGCTCCCATCGTGCTTACTCCGACGAGTTGGCTCTCGACGGAGGCGCGTATGGCTATCGAAGTAGACTTACAGCCGAGTCGCGTGATCATAATCGGCGATCCGAACGCCGTTTCGATGGCGGTTGAAGACGAGGTGAGAAGCATTCTCGGCCCCGCTGGAACCATCGAGCGCATCGGCGGTACAACCCGTCAGGATACGGCGGACAAGATCTACGAGACGTATGCCGATGAGCTTTCGACGACGGCGATCCTTGCGCTCGCCACCGATTTCCCCGATGCTCTTTCGATTTCGTCGTGGGCGGCCAAAACGAAGAGCCCTATCTTCCTCGCTCATTTCGGCTCGACGGGGCTTTCGGGTAAAACGCTCCGAGCGCTCTCCGACGGCGGTTTCGAGCGTATTCTCGTTATGGGAAGCAGCCTCTCGGTCTCCGACGAGGTTGTGCTGCAGGCGCTTGAGGCCGCGAATCTCGGCTACGGCGATTACAGGCGCTTCGCCGGCATCGACCGCTACGAGACGTCGGCGCTGTTCGCTGCTTGGGCCACGAGTGCCGACCGCGATCCTTCGGAGCGGCTGAGCATGCACGGCGGTGCCATCGTGCGCGGTGACAAGCACGCGGATTCGCTGACGGGCGGTGCTCTGCAGGGCCGCGACTCGTCCGTTGTTCTGCTCACGCGGCGCGACGCCGCAACGCCCACGGTGGAAAACCTGCTCGATGCCCATGTCGGCGAGATCGGAGAGCTCAGGTTCTTCGGTGACGAATACGCCGTCGAGCTCGATGTTGTCAGGCACTACATCCAGAGGATCCCGTATACGGCGATCACCTGGCTGCCCGATGATTCGGTGGCGATTCTGTAGGCTGACCGAGCGAACGATACGCGCGGTGTGGCTTCCGGCGAACCCTTGCCGCACGATCGAAGAAAGCCCGGGAACCTCGCTGGTTCCCGGGCTTTTCCCTTGCGAATGCACCGACGGTGCGAAGCGTTTGTTCGCCGGCTACTTGTGGTAGTACCGATGCTGCTCGTACTTCGGCTCGCAGCATACGTTGATGCCGAGCGTGCGGTAGAGCTTCTCGTCGGTCGAGGAGATGATGACCGAGAAGAACGCGTCGCAGCCGCGCAGCTCGCCGGTGTGTTCGATGATCTCGGCGGCGAGCGGGTTGGTGACCGAGCTGATCGAGAGGGCGATGAGCGTTTCGTCAGAGTGGAGGCGCGGGTTCTTGTGGTTCAGATGCTCGGTCTTGAGATGGCAGATGGGCTCGATGACCGAATCGCTGATAACGTCGATGTCGCCCGTGCCGCCAAGTTCCTTGAGTGCGTTGATCATAAGCGACGAAGCCGCTCCGAGAAGCGTCGAGGTCTTGCCGGTGACCACTTTGCCGCCAGGCAGCACCATGGCGCCTGCGGGCGCTCCGGTCATCTCCTCCTTGAGGAGCGCTGCCGAGCGTGCGGGGGAGAGGCTCGAGTTGACGCCCGCCTGGTTCATGAGCAGTTCGAGCTTCTCGATCTGCTCCTCGCCCGTGCCGGTGCGCTTCGCATCGACCGCGGTCTGGAAGTAGCGTCGGACGATCTCCATCTTGGCGGCGTCGCAAACGGCTTCTTCGTCGACGATCGCGTAGCCCGCCATGTTCACGCCCATGTCGGTCGGCGATTTGTACGGACTCTCTCCGCTGATCTTCTCGAGCATCGCTTTGAGCACGGGGAATATCTCGACGTCGCGGTTGTAGTTGACGGTGGTCTCCCCGTACGCTTCGAGATGGAACGGGTCGATGGTGTTCACATCGTCGAGATCAACCGTAGCCGCTTCGTAGGCGATGTTCACCGGATGCTTGAGCGGCAGATTCCATACGGGAAACGTTTCGTATTTGGCATAGCCCGCCGCGACACCGCGCTTGTGTTCATGGTAGAGCTGCGAGAGGCACGTGGCCATCTTGCCGGAGCCGGGGCCGGGAGCGGTTACCACGACGAGCGGACGGCTCGTTTCGATGTACTCGTTTTTACCGTAGCCCTCGTCGCTGACGATATGGTCGATGTCGTAGGGGTAGCCGGCGATGGGGTAGTGCAGATGGCATTTGATGCCCAGCCCGTCGAGCCTACGGCGGAACGCGTCGGCGTCGGGCTGGTTGGCGTAATGGGTGACAACGACGCCGCCCACGAGAAAGCCCATGGAGCGGAAGTTGTCCATAAGGCGTAGCAGATCCTCGTCGTAGGTGATTCCCAGATCCCCGCGCTGCTTGCTCTTCTCGATGTCGTTCGCGTTGATGACGATGATGATCTCCACGTCGTCGACCAGGCTTTTGAGCATGCGGATCTTAGCGTCGGGCTCGAAGCCCGGCAGCACGCGCGCGGCATGGTAATCATCGAAGAGCTTCCCGCCGAATTCGAGGTAGAGCTTCCCGCCGAACTGGTCGATGCGGTTACGGATATGTTCTGCCTGCAATGCGATGTACTTGTCGTTGTCGAATCCGATGCGCATGGAAAGAGGCGTCCTTTCGAAGGGTTGTGGCGGGCGGTTTGGGCGCTTCCGTGCAAAGGCAGCGCACCAGGGAGATTATAGCTTACTTTCGTCCTGCCCATGCGAGCCTTGTTCCTCCAAGCGGTCGAGCAGTTCTTGTTTGCTGTGAATGTCGAGCTTGGCGTATATGTTCTTAACGTATGTGCGAACGGTGTTTTCCGATATGTAGAGCTTTTCGCCGATGCTGATACGGCTCCTGCCCTGGGCCAGAAGGCCGACAACTTCAAGCTCCCGCTCGGTCAGGCTGTACTGTTTGCCGAGCTGGGAAAGGTGCTCGGCGTAAGACGCCTCCTCGCGGACTTTGGGCGTTGCGCCGTCGTGCGCCGGTTCGCCTTCCTGCCTTGATGCGGGATCGCCTGCGGGTGCGGCGTATCGGTCGGCGAGAGCGGCCTGTACAGAGGCATTCGCTTGCGGGCTCCTGAACTCCGCAAACAGGTGGCGTTTGACGGGTATCGAATCGTTGAGCAGAAAGACCATGGCGAGGGCCAGGAGCAACACGACGAACGCGATGACCAGTATCGCTTCGGAAGAGTGCGGTTCGAGCAACCATATGCCCGCCCTCCCGATCTCTCTCGGCAGCACGTGCGCGAGCCATCCGACACCGAGTATCAGGTAAGAAGGTATGCCGCTGTGCCGCGCGATGTCGTAGCAGCTGAACCACAGAAGGCCAACCGCGAAGGTGTTGGAGATGGAGATGAAGGTTGCGCCCGCCAGCGTTGCCGTCGAGTCCGAAAGCGCAAGCAGCAGAACGCCGATGATGATCAGGGTTACCGAGATGTTCCAGAGAGTCGAGAAGCGGATGCTCCGCCTTTTCGCGACGGCCCACCATATGAGCGCGAGCGAGATGAGCAGCACGGAGAACTGATGTATGGCCTGGAAGGGGATCGTGAGCGCGATCGATTCGCCCGAGGGGTACCCGCGCGCTATGCCGAGGGCAAGGTTGAAGAGGGCCATGCCGGCGATCAGGCGCGCGAAGGTCGATTTCGGTTCGCCGTCGTAGACGGTATCGCGTTTCGGAAGCGTTGCGGCGCCCGAAGACGTGCGAAGCGCTTCATCGCGCTCGTCGAGCAGTTGGCTTGATCGTTGCAGCATGACAAGCGAGAGGGCGGGCATGACCATGGCAACCAGGTAGGTGAAGGTTGCGGGCAGAAGCCCGAGGAGAAACCCGAGCATCGAGCTCGCCCCCAGCGAGAGAAACGCGTAGATCAGCGCTTCGTCCGGGGGGAAGCGCTCGTACACGGTTATCCAGATGCCGCCACCCCATACGATGCCGCAGCCGGCGCAGACGCAGGCTGCGAACAGGACGATGTGATTCGGGGTCTCGACGTTGACGAGGAACAGGATGCTCGCAGCCGTCATGGCGAAAGCCGACGCATATCCGAGCATCCTTTGAGATCGCTTCGGAAAACCATGGCGGACGACGATGGCGATGAGGATCACGATCAGCGCGACGCGGGCGAGGTTGGACACGATGGTGATGATTCCCGAGTCCGTCGACGTGTAGCGATCGTACAGGTTGCATTGGATCCAGATGCGGACCGCCACGAGTCCGCAGAAGCTCAGGGAAAACAAGGGGAGAAGCGAAGAGAATGCAGGGGAAGGCTTCGCTTGAGCCGTGATGTGGTTGCTTGTTGAAGTGCCCATGATCTCCCTCGCTTCCGTATGGAAGATGGTACCACAACAACAGGACTCCACCGTAGTGATGGAGTCCTGTACAGCGGTCGCTGTTGTCGCATGCGAGGGTTCGAGGTTCTGCTCGGGCCTCATGTAGGGTGGAGCCCCGGCCTTTCCCCGTCTAGGCGGACAGGTACTCGACAGCAGATTCGGCAGCCCGGTGTCCGAACACGTTGATGTCGCACACCGCGTTTCCGCCGAGCCTGTTTCCGCCGTGCACGCCGCCGGTCACTTCCCCCGCGGCGAACAGCCCGGGGATAGGATCGCCGTTCGTGTCGAGCACGCGCGTTGCGGTGTCGATCTTCAGGCCGCCCATCGTATGGTGAATGCCGGGTGCAACCTTCACGGCGTAGAACGGCGCGTTCACGATGGGGTTCAGGCTCTTCGTGCGCCCGAAGGGATCTTCGACTCCCTGCTCGATGCACTCGTTGTAGGTGGTAACGGCGCCGATGAAGTTCGTCGGATCGATTTCTTCCATGACGCCCGCAAGCTCTTCGATCGTATCGCCGGAAAGCAGCAGCCCTTGTTTCTCGAACTTCTCCTTGATGCTCTTGTTGTCATCGTAGACGTGCTGGTCGAACACTGCGTACGCCCAGCCGCCCGGCTGCTCCCACTCGGCGGCCGTCACCTTGTCGCGCGTCAGAAGCTCGTTCACGAAACGGTTGCCCTCGGAGTTGATGAGGATGGCTCCGTCGCCGCGGATGCCCTCGCTCAGAAGGATCGAGGTGCTCTGCTCGACGGTGGGGTGGACCTGGATGTGCTCGAGATCGACGGTATCGGCGCCGATGTCGGTGGCGATCGCGATGCCATCGCCCTGCGCGCCCGGCTGGTTCGTGGTTACGGCGTCGATGAGCTCGGGGCGGTACTGCGCGAGCATCTCGTGGTTGGCGCCGAATCCGCCTGTAGCGAGGATGACGACGGGGGCTTTGTAGGTGTACTCCTTCTTGCCGTCGCTTGCTACGAGGCCGGCGATCTTGCCGTCCTCCACGATAAGGTTCTTGACGTCCATGTTCGTGCGGGCTCCGATGCCGCGTTCGGTGCAGAGGTCGTGCATGTGGGTTACGAGGTACCCGCCGACGGCGCTGCCGTCCTCGGGGCGGTGGATGCGGGGCACCGTTGCGCCGCCCGAGGTCGATATCTTGGTGAGGTGCATGCCTCGCTCGGCCAACCGTTCGATGGCGGCGTTCGAGTTCTCGCACATGTAGCGGATAAGCTCCTTGTCGCCGAGTTCTTTGCCGCCGATGAACGTATCCTCGGCGAACAGCTCGTTGCTATCTTCGACGCCCTCTTCTTTCTGAAGGGCGGTTTCGCTTGCGTTCATGCCGCCTTCCGCGAAGTTCGTGTTGCCGCCCACGACGGCCATTTTCTCGAGCAGCACCACGTTCGCGCCGGCCTCCTGCGCGCTGAGGGCAGCGGTCATGCCGGCACCGCCCGCTCCGACCACGATGATGTCGAAGGTCCCCTCGTCCTTTACCGTCGCCTCGCCCGATCCGCTCTGCGGGGAACATCCGACGAGTCCGACTCCCGGCAGCATCGCCGCGAGGCCGAGGCCGATCGAACCCGCCAAGAACGTGCGGCGGCTTATGGCTGCGCTTGCACGCTGGTTTTCATTGCTGTCGATGCGTTCGTTCATGGTTGTGCTCCTCCTTGTGTCGATGCGCCTCCAGGGCGTTTTCGTTGGCTCTACGGTAAGGCGCAAGGACGTGCGAGCGGAAGCGTCGTATCGGGTGGCTTGTACGCCCGAATCGGGTGATCTTTGCATTTTTGCTGATCAATGGAGGGGTTTAACTCCTGCTGAGAAGGGGTTTAACTCCTGATGAGCGGCTTTTCGGGTACGGCGCTTCCTTTGCGCGCCCGTTTTCGGCCAGAGCGCACGCCCCGGTTTCCGCGCTCGTGTTTCCAGTGTGTGAAATCGAGCGACGGGTGGGGGCGGCGTGCGCGTTGTCTTGTAGAATAGAAAAGCGTTTGGAAGCATTGTGCAATGCTCGCCGGCGCTTTTTTCTTGCGGGGACTCGTTTTGCCCCGCGCATCGGGGTAAAACGACCCCGCGCCGGTCCGATGGAGCCGTTTGGAGAAAACCATGACCAAGCACATATTCGTGACCGGCGGCGTCGTGTCTTCTTTGGGGAAGGGCATCACGGCCGCCTCTCTCGGGCACCTGCTCAAGGCGCGTGGCTACAGGGTTACCATGCAGAAGATGGATCCCTACCTCAACGTCGACCCCGGAACGATGTCCCCCTTCCAGCACGGCGAGGTCTTCGTGACCGACGACGGGCACGAAGGCGATCTCGATCTCGGGCACTACGAGCGCTTCATCGACGAGAACCTCACGCGGGAATCGAATTTCACCCAGGGCTCCATCTACCAGAGCCTGATCGCGCGCGAACGGCGCGGCGATTTTCTCGGGGGTACCGTGCAGGTGATCCCGCACGTGACCGAAGCGATCAAAGAGCGTTTGCGCCGCGTGGCCGAACAGAGCGGCGCCGACATCGTCATCTCGGAGATCGGCGGCACCATCGGCGATATCGAATCGCAGCCGTTCATCGAGGCTGCGCGCCAATTCAAGAAGGAGAAGAAGCCGGGAGACGTGCTGTTCGTGCACGTGACGCTCGTTCCCTACATTGCGGCTGCCCATGAAGTGAAAACCAAACCGACGCAGCACAGCGTGAAAGAGCTGCGTTCCATCGGCGTGCAGCCCGATTTCATCGTGTGCCGGTCCGATCACGAGATATCCGATCAGGTGCGCGAGAAAATCGCGCTCTTCTGCGATGTCGCTTCCGAAGAGGTGCTTGCCTGCACCGATGCGCCCTCGATCTACGAGGTGCCCGTGAACCTGCATGTGCAGCGCTTCGACGAGATGGTGCTCGATCGCCTGGGGCTCGAGCATCGCGAGATCGACCTGCGCCCCCTGCAGGCGTTTCTCTCTGCCTCGAACCAGTGCGGCAAGCAGGTTGATATCGCGGTTGTCGGTAAGTACGTGAGCTTGCCCGACGCCTACCTCTCGGTCATCGAAGCCCTGGGACATGCGGGCGTCCACCACGGATACCACGTGAACGTGCATCTTGTCGACGGAGAAACGCTCGACGGCTCGACGGTTGCCGACGCGCTTGGAGGCATGGACGGCATCCTCGTTCCCGGCGGCTTCGGTAAGCGCGCGTTCGAAGGCAAGATCCTTGCGGCGCAGTACGCCCGCGAGAACAGCATTCCGTTTTTGGGGATATGCCTCGGCTTGCAGGCTGCCGTGTGCGAGTTTGCCCGTCACGTTGCCGGCATGTCCGGCGCCACGTCGGCCGAATTCGACGAGGGGGCCGAATACCCCGTGATCGACCTCATGCCCGAACAGGAGGATGTCGAGAACAAGGGCGGTACCATGCGTCTCGGAGCCTATCCCTGCCGCGTCGAGCCGAACACGTTGGCGTTCGCGGCATACGGCGACGAGGTGATCTACGAGCGCCATCGCCACCGCTACGAGGTGAACAACGCGTTTCGCGACAGGCTTGTCGAAGCGGGTCTCGTTGTTTCGGGGGCTTCTCCGGACGGTCGCCTGACCGAAATGGTCGAGCTGGCCGATCATCCCTGGTACGTGGCGAGCCAGGGCCATCCGGAGTTCAAGAGCCGTCCGACGCGGCCTCATCCGCTGTTCCGCGATTTCGTCGGCGCGGCGATCGCCCGCGGCGCCAGGTAGGGTACGCTCATGCTCGATACCGAGATCCGCGAGTACATCGCCTACCTGAGCATCGAGCGCGGCAGCTCGCCGTTGACCGTTTCGGCCTACGAGCGGGATTTGAAGCGGTACGCAGCGTTTCTCGAAGCGCAGGGGATAGCATCGCTCGAACGCATCGACCGCGATGCGGTGCTTGCGTACGAGGCGGAGCTCGTCGCCTCCGGGCTCGCGCCCTCGACCATCGAACGGCGGGTGTCGGCGATTAAGGGTTTCCACCGCTTTCTCGTGCGCGAGAACATCGCGGCGAAAAACCCCACCGATTCCCTTCGCTTACCCAAGGTTCCCGAAACGCTTCCCGATGTGCTTTCGGTCGAACAGGTGGAGCGGATGCTGTCGCAGCCGTTCGACGACAGCGCAACGGGCCTGCGCGATCGGGCGATCCTCGAGGTTCTGTATGGTTGCGGGTTGCGCGTGAGCGAGCTCACGGGGCTCGATCTGGGGAGCCTTCTGCTCGATGAGGGGTTCGTGCGCGTGGTCGGCAAGGGGTCCAAGGAGCGCATCGCCCCCATTGCGGGGGCGGCCGAAACGGCGCTTCGAGCGTATCTTGACCGAGGTCGCGCCGAGCTTGCGAAACCCTATGCCAAGCCGACCTCCGCGGTGTTCCTCAACGCCCGGGGCGGGAGGCTTACGCGGCAGAGCGCGCATGCGATCGTTGCGCGGGCGGGCCTTTCCATCGGGGTCGAGAACCTCCATCCCCATACGCTTCGCCATTCGTTTGCCACGCACCTGCTCGGCGGGGGAGCGGATTTGCGCGTTATCCAGGAGATACTCGGCCACTCCGACATTTCGACGACGCAGATATACACCCATGTCGATCGCGCCCACATCCACGACGAGTACATCAGCGCGCATCCCCGCGCTCGGTGCAGGGAATAGGGGGTAGGGGCGCTTTCGGGCGAGCGCGCGTGCGCATTACGGATGCGCCGCGCTGTCCGCTCCTTCGCTTGCGCCTCGCATCCCGCGACGCGCACGCCTTCCGCGAAGGCTGCGAGCTCGCGGCTTCTCGGCGTCCTGCTCTCGCACGGATCGTTTCTTGCCCGCGCAACGTTTCGGCAGGCGGCTTCCCGTTCGCGCAACGTTTCGGCGACCGTAATCTGTCCCTTTCTACACAGCTTCCCTAATCGGAGCCGTGCGCGGCCGATCCTAGTGTATTATTCCATAGCATATCTGCACGGACGGAGACGGCAAGCGTGAAGTTCAGCATACAGAAGCTCATGATGGGCCTTGTGATCGTCATTGTTTTGGTGTTCGTTCTGCTGCGCGGCGATCAGCTGGTAGAACTGGTCGAAACCATGAAGAAAGGCGCGATCGTCCCGCTTATCGCGGCGATCCTCACGCAGCTGTGCAAGTACTTCGCCCAAAGCTTCGCGTATTCGTATTCGTTCTCGGCGGTCGAAGAGAAGATGGATCCGCGGGAAACGCTCCCGCTCGTGTTCGGCACGTTCTTCATGAATACGATCGCCCCCTCGCTCAACATGGCGGGTGCAACGCTCGTCGTAGACGACGCGCATCGCCGCGGCATACCGGCCGGCAAAGCTACCTCGGCGGCGCTGCTCATGCAGATGTCGATCGAGTCGGGATTCATGACCATTATGATCATCGGGTTTATCATTCTCGAGTTCACCGGTCAGCTCGATCCGCTGTGGTTTCTGCTCGGGCTCGTGGTTGTGCTGCTCGTAGTTGTCATGGGATCGATCATGGTGCTCGGGCACAAGAAGCCCGCGCTGCTGATGCGCCTGTTGCGTCCCGTTGAGCGGCTGGTTAACCGCGTACGTGCGCGGCTTAAGAAAGAGCCGCTCAAGCCTTGGATCGAAAGCGCCGTGACCTCGTTCGGCGATGCTGCCGTGCTCATCGTGAAGAACCCCAAGACCACCGCCAAAGCGTTCGGGTGCTCGATTCTTGCGAGCACCTGCGAGCTTGCGTGCTTCTGCTTGGTGGGCGTCGCATTCGACGTGTACAACCCCCAAGCGCTCATCTGCGGATACGTTGTCGCTACGCTGTTCGCCATGATCTCGATCACGCCTCAGGGCGTCGGCGTCGTCGAGGCGGCCGTGCTCGTGCTGTTCACCTCCTACGGCGTGAGCGGCGCGTCGGGTATGGCCATCGCCCTCGTGTACCGCGGTCTCGTGTTCTGGATGCCGTTCCTTATCGGCGCCATCCTCATCCAGCGCACGAAATCGTTCAGGCGCGACAAGGGGGAGAAGAGCGGCAGGAAAGGCGGGAAGCGCGCTTCGGAAAATCCTCCCATCGAGGGTACGACCCTCGATGCCAAGCGCCTCGAAAAGGGCGACATGCGGGGCGTTCCGGCGATTCCGCTATCCAGACCCTCCGGCGGCGACGAGCCCACCGACGGCTCGACGCCGGGCGGTACAGGGGATCCGATGGCGTTCGCCCCCGTGCCCCCGCGCGATGCCTCCCGCCGGGCCGTCGATGCGCCGCCGAACTCGAACCAACCCGACTAAGCGCAAGCATCCCGCGAAAGCCGTCTTCGGGTCGGCTGTTGGCATCGTCTGCCGCTCTTCAGCATGTCGGCCAGCCATAGTTTTGATCTTGCTTTCGGTTTTGACCTCGTATCCGGTTGCTTGTCTCCCGATGTCGGAGCAGCCGCGTCGTCTTCCGGTCGCTTCTTCGCCACATGTCCGCCAACCGCCTCCGTGCGAGGTTTTGCCGCCTGTTGTGAAAAATCCTGTTGGTGTTTTCGCAGGTCGGTATCTTTTATATCTGGGTTGATCGCGAAAAATCCTCGCACGGAGGCGGTTGGCGGACATTGCTTCGCCGGACTTGCTGGAATCAAAGGGATGGGCGGGGCCTGCGAGCGCAGGCCGGCTGGTACGGATACGCGGATGACGCGCAAACCTTACGGATCTGAGACTCGAACCTTACCCGTTTCAAACACTATGTAAATTCAAAATACCAGATCAAATATCGAAAACGGCCCCTTTAGAAAAGGAGTTGCGTGATACCCTATGCGCATGGAAATCGTTATCTCGCATCAGTCGGCTCTTGAATTCTGGCGCTCGGGGCAAGAGCACGTTTTGCTGCAGCCCGGCGGTTTTTGCGATTGGGGTGCGGCGATCTTTGGCGAGCGCGGCTTGCGGGCTGCCGTAGTGGAGGAAGCGTGCGGGCGAGAGCTCGGTTTTCTTTCGAGCCCCCTCCATCTTCTTGTGCGCGATGCGGGCGAGCGGAGCAGGACGCGCCGTGTCGTATGCCACGTTCTACCGCAGAATTTGCCGCGCAAATCATTCGTCGAAATCGGGAAGGGCGTGTACGTTTGCCGGCCCGAGCTTGTATTTGTGCAGATTGCGAAAACCGAAACGCTTCCGAATGCGGTACTCATAGGACTCGAAATGTGCGGAGCGTTCCGTATGCCCGAAGGCGGGCGGGATGTCTCTTTCCAGAAGGTGCCGTTGACGACGAGGGCTGCATTGTCTGCATATATCGAAGCTTGTGTCGGAATACGCGGTGCGGGGAAAGCGAACCAGGCGATCCTCTACATTGCCGACGGTTCGGAATCGCCAATGGAAGCGAAGCTCACGATTATCCTCTGCTTTCCTGTTCGCCTTGGCGGGTACGGGCTTCCGATGCCCGTACTGAACCGGGCGATACCGACTACCCCTGCGATCAGGAAAGCGACGGGGCGGTCGAGCTTTCGATGCGACCTGCTGTGGCCCGATGCCGGTGTTGCGGTGGAGTACGATGGCAAGGAGCACGATCGGCGTGTTGCGAGCGATGCCATCCGACGTACCGCATTGGCGGAAATGGGTATCGATGCGAGCACGGTGGTCACGATGGAGCACATGAGAAGCGAGGCGCAGCTCGATCTTGTCGTGAAGCGGCTGAGCAGGCTCCTTGGCATCCGGAAGAAGCCGACGATGCGCGACTGGTCGGCCGAGCGCCACGCTCTCCGTGCGGCTCTCGGTTTGGCCTGAACGGCGATAAGCGCCTGCAGCCGCCCGGGCATTGGGCGCGGCTCGTGTTCGAGTGCGGCCCGCGCCTGGTGCGAACGGCCTCGATGGGTGGATGCCCGGAGGCGTCCGGTGCCTGCTCGCTCACGGAGCAGGCCACCCGCCCGCCCGCTTACTTACGCGCAAGCTATCTGATTGCCCGTCCGCCTACCTGCGACGTAAGCTACCTGTCCATCTACGGCGTAGGTTACCTGTCCGCCAACCGCCTCCGTGCGAGGATTTTTTGCAGGATCTCTCGGGTCTTTTAGCAGCGAACAGGCATTATGCCGACGGAGGCGACTCTGTGGGATCCCGAAACCTCGCACGGAGGCGGTTGGCGGACAGGGAGCGTGATGGGGGCTTGCAGCCTTGGGCGGGCGCATGCATGCATCGACGGGTCCGACTGCCGACAGGCCCGACCGCCGATGGGTCACCTCCCGCCCGCACCCGCACCCCGCACCCCGCACCCCGCACACACCCGCGCCTCCCGCCCGCACCCGCACCCGCACCCGCACCCACCTTCTCCCACCCGCCGCACCTGTCCGCGCACCGTTGCCCGTCCTGCCCGCCTGCGGTCGCATCGGGTAAGGGATCCCTGCCGTTCGCGGTGCTGTTCGGGTCGCTTCCATCCACGTTTTGCGCACATCTTCGGGTTGCCTCAAGCGCGCGTTTCGGATTCGTTACCCACGTCTTCCCACTTTGTCCCCACCTACATCTGGTATCCGGGAGCAACCGTGATGCTACATGTGGCGTGACTCCTGCACCCACGGTGCCGGAGGCGGTGTAAAGCGGTGTGCCTAGGGGGTCTGATTAGGGAGATATTCCCGTATTTTGTTGCGAAGTGGGGCAAAGTGGGATAGAATACCACCCATCGGAAAACACGCGAGCGAAAGGCAAGGAGGATACATGACGGATCTCGTTGGCGAGTTTCGGCACAAGCTGGACGCCAAAGGCCGTCTGTCACTCCCTTCTGATTTTCGCAAAGTGCTACCGATGAACTTGAAGATCACGCTCTCTCCGAAGAACGACAGCTTGTACGTGTTCGATTCAGACGGCTTCAGCGCGTGGGTGGCATCTCTTTTCAACAAAGACGGGGGATTCCAGCCGAGCAACTCCAAGCATGTGAACATGCGCAAGGTGCTCAACTCGCGTGCGAAGAACGTCGAGCTCGACGCCTCCGGCCGGATCGGCATCTCCGCCGATCTGCGCAACGCCGCAGGCCTTGGCAAGGACGTCGTTTTGGTGGGGGATACTGACCACTTCGAGATTTGGGACGCAAAGCGTTGGGACGACTTCTGCAACAGCGTGGATCTTTCTTCGCTGTTCGACGAAGACTAGTTTTCAGACGTGAGCGCTATGACAAACGAATATCGGCATACACCGGTCCTGCTCGCCGAGTGCCTCGAATACTTACACCTTAAAACACAGCACATATTCGTGGACGCAACGCTCGGCGGTGCAGGGCATTCACTCGAAGCAGCCCGTTTGCTCGGGCCGGATTCGACTCTGATCGGCATCGATCAGGATGCGGTGGCGAGAGCCGCTGCGGGGAAGCGCCTCAGGGCACTTCCCGACGACATCCGGCCGAACATCGAGTTATTGGCGGGTAACTTCGGCGATATGGATGAGCTCCTCGTATCTGCGGAGATACCGGGGGTCGATGCGTTCCTCTTCGACCTCGGCGTATCTTCGGTGCAGATCGACACGCCTTCTCGTGGCTTCTCCTTCAAGGAGGACGGCCCACTTGATATGCGGATGAATCCGGGTAACGACACTCTAAACGCAGCAGAGATCGTCAACACCTACAACGCAGCAGATCTCACTCGGATCATCCGTAGCTACTCAGACGAGAAGTGGGCGAGTCGCATTGCGGAGTTCATCGTAAAGGCGCGCCAGGACGCGAGGATCGAAACGAGCGCACAGCTCGTCGAGATCATCAAGGCCGCCATTCCGGCTTCGGCCAGGCGCGCTGGAGGCCATCCGGCGAAACGCACGTTCCAGGCGCTGCGCATCGAGGTCAACTCCGAGTTGTCCGTGCTGCGCGAGGGCCTTGAGGCGGCGGTTCGTTGGTTGAATCCGGGAGGTCGGCTGGTCGTCATCAGCTACCATTCGCTCGAAGACCGCATCGTGAAGGATGTCATCGCGAGCTATGCGAACCGATGCACCTGCCCCCCAGACCTTCCGGTCTGCGTGTGCGGGAAAAAGCCGATACTCAAATCCGTCACGCGCAAGCCCGTTTTGCCGACCGAAGAAGAAGTCGAGCGCAACCCGCGCGCACGAAGCGCCAAGCTGAGGGTCGCCGAGAAGCTCTAGATCCGTGCCGGATCAGCCGATCGAGCGGTACCGCCCTCAAACTCGGGCTTGAGAGTCGCCTCGACGAACAATGGAAAAGAGAAGCATCAGACCACCTGAAACACAGCTGAAACGGAAGGAGGAGTGGTTATGGGCGCAGCTCCTGCATACCGGTATCCCGAGCGGATGCCCGAACGATCTCCGAAAGTCCGTGTTGTTCCAGGGGGGAGGCCCCAGAGCCGCCCCGATTCGATCCCGTCGTCGGTCATTTTTCTCGCCAAGGTGCTCGCCGCCGTTCTCGTCGTGTTCGCTTTGCTGGGCTTCGTCCGCATCGGCCTCGCGTCGGCTACGGTTACGACGGCCTTGTCCGCCGATGAGCTTTCGACCAATATAGATTCCGCGCGCTCCGAGGGCAACGAGCTCGAAGTGCGTCAAAGCTACCTTTCCAACCCCGCGAACGTCAAACAGGAGGCGGCTTCGAAGCTTGGCATGTCCGAGCCCGAGCAGACGCTTACCATAACGCTTGGAACAGATGTCGTTGCGACCGACGCGGACGGCAACCTCTCGCTCGCTTCGAGCGTCGAGGCCGCATCGGCCCAGGCGGCGGCAGCGCAAGGCTAGCCTTATGGCCGACAAGCGGGGACACAGGTCATCCGGCTCGCGCCGATCGGGTTCGGGCCGTACCGCACCGCGCAGTTCGAGTGCGAACTTCATCGGCAGCGATGCGCTGGCGGACGGGTCGAACCGTGCGGCCGTCGCCATCGCTGTCTTTGCGGTAATCGCCCTCGTGTTCGTCGGTCGTCTCGTGTATCTGCAGGTCATCAAATCGAGCGAGTACTCGGCAATGGCCCAGGAATCCCGTACCGCCAACATCGAAACATCGCCGCGCCGCGGCACCATCTACGATCGCAACGGCTACGTGCTCGCCACGAGCGTCGACGCGACGACCATCTATGCGAACCCCTACGAGGTCACCGATGCCAAAGGGGAGGCTAAGGAGCTCGCGGAGATACTCGGCGGCGAAGCAGCGGATTATGAGGCGCTGCTCACCAAGGACGACATCTCGTTCGTCTACATCAAACGCAAGGCCGACGTCGAGGTAGCCGATCGGGTGAAGGAGCTCAAGCTCGCTGGCATCTACTTTTTGTCCGATACGAAACGCGAGTACCCGTACGGCCAGATCGGCGGCCAGGTCATCGGTACCGTTAACATCGACGGGGAGGGCCTCACGGGTCTCGAGCTGCAGTACGACGATGTGCTTTCGGGCACGGGCGGCAAGCTCGTGGTGGAGCGCGGTCGCGACGGCACGCCCATACCGGGCGGCGTCAAAGAGGAGGTTGCCGCAGTCGACGGGCAGGACATTATCATCTCGCTCGACATCAGCTTGCAGGAAAAGGTCGAAGAGAGCCTGACCCAAGGCGTTAAGGACGTCAACGGCGAGAGCGGCAACGCCATCGTCATGGATGCAGGCACTGGCGAGATATACGCCGCAGCATCGCTTCCGCTTTACGACCCGAACGATCTTTCGACCATCGTCGACGGATCCGAAACGCAGGCGAAATCGATCACGCAGATATTCGAGCCGGGTTCGATCTTCAAGACCGTATCGACTATGGCCATTCTCGAGAACGGCGTGATGGGCCCCGAAGACGAGATATTCTGTCCGGCGGTCATCGAGGCCGACGAATACCAGGTGTCGGATGCGCACGAGCGTGGCGACGAGACCATGACCTTGCGCCAGATCCTCGATAACTCGTCGAACGTCGGCATATCGCTGTCGGTCGAGAAGCTCGGATTCACGGAGCTGTACAACAAGATCGTCAAATACAACCTCAACGAACTTACGGGCGTCGATTACCCGGGCGAGGGCTTGGGATCGCTTCTGCCTCGCGAGCAGTGGGCTAAGATCACGGGCTACAACATCAGCTTCGGTCAGGGCGTTTCGGTTACGCCGTTGCAGATGGTGCGCTTCTACGGTGCGCTCATCAACGACGGCGTCGAGGTGACGCCCCATTTCCTTGTCGAAAAGCCCCTGTCCGACGAGACGCCTGCCTACGCCACCGAGGACGTCGTCGACAACAAGGAAGCCATCCCCACTATCACGAGCATGCTCGAGACCGTGGTCTCGTCGGGTACGGGCACCGGGGCGCAGATCGAGGGGTACCGTGTTGCCGGCAAGACCTCGACGGCCGAGATCGCCGAGGAGGGCGTGTACAAGAAGGACGTCTACAACCTGTGCTTTACGGGCTTTCTGCCCGATTCGAGTTCTCAATTGGTTTGTTTTGTGGGCGCAAACGAGGTTCCAGGAGGCGGAAACGTCAGCTCGGTTTTTAAGGATATAATGGCTTTTGCGATTGACCGCTACAAGATAATGCCGAACTAGAGGGAACGTCATGGGTAAGACTTGCAAAGAGCTGTTCGCAGGGATCGACTGCACCATCATCGGAAACGAAAACGAGATGGTCGAGGGAATCGCCTACCGGAGCGATCGGGTCGGCTCCCACGATGCCTTTTTCTGCATCGTCGGCCTCGTGACCGACGGGCACTCGTTCGCCCAGGATGCGATCGACCATGGGGCGAAGGTGCTTGTCGTCGAGCGCAAGGTGTACCTTGCCGACGCGACCGACATCACCGAGGTCGTAGTGAAGGATACCCGCAAGGCCATGGCGGCTGCATCGGCGAACTTCTACGATCATCCGTCGAAGAGCCTGTCGCTCGTGGGCATCACCGGCACGAACGGCAAGACTACGACGACCTATCTCGTCGAGCACATTGCGCACGTTGCCGGCAGGCGCACGGGCGTCATCGGCACGGTGGGCGTGCATATCGGCCAGAAGCTCGAGAAGAGCGAGCACACGACGCCCGAGTCGCCCGATCTGCAGCGGTTGTTCGCGCGCATGCGCGACGAGCGCGTCGATGTGGTGGCGATGGAGGTGAGTTCGCACGCGCTCGACCTCGAACGCACCTGGGGCACCAAGTTCGCCGTGACGGCGTTCTCGAACCTCACGCAGGACCACCTCGACTACCACAAGACGTTCGAGGCCTACTTCGAGGCGAAGGCGCGCCTGTTCTCGCGCGACTATCCCGCCAAGCGCGTCATCTGCATCGACGACAAATACGGCAAAGAGCTGCTGCGCCGCTGCTCGGTTGCCGAAGACAGCGTCATTACGACGGGGTTCGATCCGTCGGCTCAGATCAGACCCGTCTCGGTAACCTACGAGACCACCCATACCTCCATCGTGCTCGACGTTCGGGGGACCAAATACGCCTTCGATTACCCGCTCGTCGGCAAATTCAACGTCGAGAACATCATGTGCGCGTTCGGCATCGGCATCCAGCTGGGCTACCCGGCTGCTGCGATCGTCGAGGCGCTCTCCGAGGCCCCGCAGATCCCCGGCCGCTTGCAGCGCGTCAACGGCGCAGGCGAGGATTTGGATATATCCGTATACGTGGATTACGCCCATACGCCCGACGCCCTCGAGAAGGCCATCGCTTCGATCAAAGCGCTCACGAAAGGCCGCACGCTCGTGGTGTTCGGTTGCGGCGGCGACCGCGATTCGAGCAAGCGACCCATTATGGGCCGCGCGGCCCTTACCGCCGATTTCGCCGTGGTGACGTCCGATAACCCGCGTCACGAAGATCCGATCGCCATCATCGACGACATCCTTCCGGGTATGACGGCCGGCGCCGATCGCTACGAGGTCGAACCGGATCGCAGGCGCGCCATCGCGCGGGCGATCGGGTTGGCCCGTCCGGGCGATTCGATCCTCATCGCGGGCAAGGGGCACGAGGATTACCAATTGGTGGGCGACGAGGTCCTTTCATTCGACGACCGCATCGTTGCGGCCGAAGAACTCGACCGGGCTTCGAGCTAGGCGGACGCTGAAACATGCGGCTCAACTCCAAACAAATCTGCGAATACACCGGCGGGCGCGTGCTCGTCGAGCCGATCGATGCGAGCAAACTCGCATGCGGAATAACCTGGGATTCACGCACGGTCGAGCTCGACGACCTGTACGTGGCGCTTCCCGGAGAAAAGGTCGACGGACACGATTTCGTGGCCGCAGCGCTCAGGGCCGGTGCGGCTGCGGCGCTCGTGCAGGAGGCGCCCGACGAGGCGACCCGCCTGCTCGCGAGCGAAATGGGTGCAGCGGTGATCGAGGTCAGCAGCACGTTTGCCGCAGTCACCGATCTCGCGCGCGCATGGCGGGGCTATCTGCGCGGCCACATCGTGGGCCTGACGGGATCGACGGGCAAGACCACCACGAAGAACCTCGTGCGCGACGTGGTCGCCGCTTCGTTCTCGGTCGCCGCCACCCAAGGCAACCAGAACAACGAGCTCGGCGTGCCCAAAACGCTGCTATCCGCCGACCCCGAAACCGAGGTCGTGGTCGTGGAGATGGGCATGCGCGGCCTTGGCCAGATAGCCGAGCTCTGCGAGTTCGTGAAGCCCGACATGGGCCTTATCACCAACATCGGCGAAAGCCACATCGAACTTCTGGGCAGCCGCGAGAACATCGCCCGCGCCAAAGCCGAGCTGATCGAGGCGCTTCCGTCGGGAACGGGATGCGCGTTTCTCAACGCGAGCGACGAGTTCACTCCGTTCGTGCTCGAATGCGCTGAAGCGCAAGCCCGCTCGCTCGGGGTCTGGCGCTACGACGGTTCCGCGGCGGAAGCGGATGAGACGGCCGACGCCTATGCGACCGACGTACGCCTTGACGATGAGGGAAGACCGCGTTTTACGCTGCACGTTGCCGGCGAAGAGGCGGCGTGCGAACTCAACCTGCGCGGGCTGCACAACGTGCACAATGCGTGCGCTGCAGCGAGCGTGGGCGCGCGTCTCGGCATGGATGCGGCAACGATCGCTTCGGCGCTTGCTGCGGCTCAGCCTGAGGCGGGCAGGCAGCACGTGATCAGAGCACGGGCCGGCTTCACCATCGTCGACGATGCGTACAACGCCAATCCCGATTCGATGCGGGCGTCGCTTGCGATGTTCTCTTCTCTGGCTACGTCGGGAAAACGTGTCGCCGTTTTGGGCGATATGGGCGAACTCGGCGATTACGCCGTAGCCTGCCACGAAGGCGTCGGCCGCGCCGCCGCCGCTTCGGGGCTTGATTACCTTGTGTGCATCGGCGAGCTTTCCGCCCACATCGCGCGCGCTGCGCGTGAGGCGGGCATGGACGCCGATACCGTATTCGAAACCGATTCCATACCCGGCGTGCTCGGGGAGTTGGACAACCTGCTCGAGCCGGGAGACACGGTGCTTGTCAAAGCGTCGCACTTCATGGGTCTCGAGCGCGTTGTCGGGGGGCTTGTGAACTGATATGTTTTCGATTTTCGCACAATATCCGACGTTTCTCGTGTTCCTCGCGATCGTGATCGCGATCGTGGTGACCATCGTGCTCATGCCCGTATGGATCCGCTTTCTCAAGTCGAGTCATATCGGCCAGCAGGTGCGCGCTGACGGGCCTGAAAGCCATCTGGTGAAGCAGGGCACGCCCACTATGGGCGGCGTCATCATGCTCGTGGCGGTTGTCGTGGCGGCCATTCTCGTGGGCAAGCCCACGCCCGAAACCTACGTGCTTTTGGGGGCCACCGTTCTCACCGGCTTTTTGGGGCTCGTCGACGATGGCTCGAAGGTCGTGAAGGAGCGCTCGCTCGGCCTTACGCCCAAGGCGAAGCTCGTCGGCCAATTCGCTATCGCAACGGCGTTCTGCCTCGTGGCGGTTAACCTGCTCGGCGTGGCGCCGACGGTCGAGATCCCGTTTGTCTACACGTTCGATTTCGGCATCCTCACCACGGTTCTGCCCATCGGCGACGGGATAGCGATCCCGTGGCTCTATGTCATATTCGTGAACATCCTGCTCGTGGGCATGTGCAACGCGGTGAATCTCACCGACGGTCTGGACGGTCTCGCATCGGGTACCGTCATGATCGTCATGATCGTCATGGCCGCCATCGCGTACCGCTCCGATCTGCTCGAACCCGCCATCTTCGCTGCAGCGCTCGCCGGCGCCTGCATCGGCTTTCTGTGGTTCAACTCTCATCCGGCCGACATCTTCATGGGCGACACCGGATCGCTCGCGCTCGGCATGGCGCTCGGCTGCTTGGCCGTGGTGACCAAGACCGAATTCGTTTCGCTCATCATCGGCGGCCTGTTCGTCGCCGAGGCCGTATCGGTTATGATCCAGGTCTTCTACTACAAGAAGACCAAGAAGCGCTTCTTCCTCATGGCTCCCTTGCACCACCATTTCGAGAAGAAGGGGTGGAGCGAAACCAAGGTGGTCGTGCGGTTCTGGATCATCTCGGGCGTGCTCGCCGCGTTCGGCTTCTCCATCTACTTCGCCCAATCGCTTGTGGGGGTGATCTAGGATGGACGAACCCGTGCAGACAGATCCGGCCAAGAAGCACGCCCCGACCTCTCTCGGGCGCGTGCTCGTTTTGGGGCTCGGAAAAAGCGGAAGGGCCGCAACGGCCTATCTGAGCGCGCTTATCGGCGACCGCGTCGAGAGCGTGACGGTTGCCGCGGGGGATAAGACCGATGCTGCGCTCGCGTTCGCCGAATCCGCGCAGGCCGCTGGCGCGCGCGTATTGTTCGACCATCGCGAGATCGAAGGGGCGTACGATGTGTGCGTGGCGTCTCCGGGCATCTCCCAGTTCTCCGATTTCTACCGTTGTGCCGCGAAAGCCTCGACCGAGATCATCAGCGAAGTGGAACTCGCCTGGCGCGAGAGCCCGGCCGACTCCCGCTGGGTGGCGGTAACGGGCACGAACGGCAAGACGACCACGACGGCGCTGATCGCGCACGTGCTCGATTGCGCGAACGTCGCCGCCAAGGCGGTCGGCAACATCGGCGATACGTGTTTGGAGGCGGTCGCGGCCGGGGGAACCGATGTGTTCGTTGCCGAGACCTCGTCGTACCAGTTGGCTTCGACCTCGCTCTTCGCGCCCGAGGTGGCCGTGGTGCTCAACATCACGCCCGATCACTTGAGCTGGCATCGGTCGTTTGAGAACTACCGGGATGCGAAATTCAAAGTGCTCGACAACCTTTCTGCGGTCGATGGGGCCGTGGCCGTGTTCGATGCGACCGATGCGGTGGTGCGCGAGAAGGTCAAGCAGGTACGCGCCCTCGGTCCGACGCGCGGATACGCCTACGTTCCGCTCGGATCGAAGGCGGGCCTCGACGCGAGCATGCGCGAAGCGTGCGGGAGCGAGAACGCCGCCTACCTCGACAAAGGCGAGCTCGTCGTCGAATTCGGAGGCGAGGTGTCGCGACTGTGCTCGACGGGCGACCTCAAGATCAAGGGTATGCACAACGCCTCGAACGCTCTCGCGGCGGCAAGCGCCGCGCTCGCACTCGGCGTCGATGCGCAGCGCGTGGGCGAGGGCTTGCAAACGTTTTCGCCTCTCGAGCATCGCATCGAACCGTGCGGCACCGTGGCGGGCGTTGCGCTGTACAACGATTCGAAAGCCACCAACGTCGACGCGACGCTCCATGCGCTCGACGCGTTCGGAGCCGTGAAGCCCATCGTGCTTCTGGGCGGAGACGACAAGGGCACCGATCTCGCGGAGCTCGTCTGCGCCGCCGAGCGCCACTGCAAGGCGGTGGTCTGCTTCGGGGCGGCAGGGCCGCGGTTCTTCGAAGCGTTCGCGCATGCATCCCTTCCCGTCATGCAGGCGCCGACGCTCGAGCCCGCGCTCGATGCGGCACTCGAGGCCGCCGAGCCGGGCGATGTGGTGGTGCTGACGCCTGCGTGCGCCTCGTTCGACGAGTTCGATTCGTTCGAACATCGGGGGCGGGCGTTCAAAGGTCTCGTGAAGCGACGAGCCGAGCAGGAAGGCGCTGATTAGGACCGTGGCGCGCAGGGCTCAAAACACACCATCAACCTACCCGAACAAGCCCGCATCATCACCACGATCGGCGGGGTCTGTGCCTTCGCATATCCAAGGCCCCCGTATCCTGCTGCTGCTCTCGGTGTTCGCGCTGCTCCTGCTCGGGCTCGTCATGGTGTACTCGGCCGGTTCCATCGAGGCGATCAGCGAAGGAAGCTCTCCGGCAGCTTATTTCACCAAGCAGATCGGCTTCGCCGTCATCGGGTGCGTCGGCGCGTTCGTGCTCTGGAAGTTCATCCCGTACCACGTATGGTCGGGCAGGCTTCTGTGGCTCGCGTGGATCGTCGCCGTGCTGCTCTTGCTGTTCACTGCCGTCATGGGAACGGTGGGACTCGGCGCGCAACGTTGGCTCTACATTGGGACGATCGGCATCCAGCCCTCCGAGTTCGCCAAGATCGTGTTCGTGCTCATGATGGCGCGCATCCTCTTCGATTTCCGCAACGGCGATATCGATGTGAGAAGCCTGTTCGTGCAGGTGGCGCTTCTTATCGTTGTTCCTCTTTTCATCATCTACCGCACGCAATCGGACCTCGGCACCACGATCATCTGCTTCGTCGGCATTCTCATGGTGCTCTGGATCGGGGAGGTGCCCCTCAAGTACATCTTGCTGCTCGTGCTCGGCGGCCTCGCCTTCGCGGCGCTCGCTTCGATGGTGGGATACCGCCAGGATCGCTTCGTGTTCTTGAACCCGTGGGACGACGGTGAGGACGGCTACGGCAACGGATACCAGCTCATCCATTCGTTCTATGCGTTCGCCGAGGGGGGCTTGTTCGGGGTGGGACTCGGCAACTCGCGCGAGAAGTTCCTCTATCTGCCCGAAGCCGAAACCGACTTCATCTACGCGATCATCGGCGAGGAGCTCGGGCTGATCGGAGCGCTTGCCGTGCTCGCGTTGTTCTTGCTGTTCCTGTACGCAGGCATCCGCGTTGCCCGCTCGGCACCCGATAACTTCGGTGCGATGATCGCGGGCTCGTTCACGATCATGATCGTGTTCCAGGCGTTTCTCAACATCGGCTGCGTGCTGGGCATGCTTCCCACGACGGGCAAGCCGCTTCCGTTCATCTCGTCGGGCGGCTCGTCGTTGATCGCCTGTTTGTTCATGGTCGGCTTCATCCTGTCGGTGTCTCAGCATTCGGATGTGCCGAGCGTCTACGAGCAGAGGCGGCAGGATCTGCGGATCGTTCGCTCGACGTCGTCGCGCGGTTCGTCTCCGTCGCGCAGCGGGGCCTCGTCGGGCAGCGGCGCTTCGCGCCGCGGACGTTCGGGTCCTTCGAATTCGCGCGGCAGATCAGATTCGAGTAGGAACAGGGCGAGGAGGTAGACCATGGTCATCGTGTTATCAGGCGGGGGAACCGCAGGGCATATCAATCCGGCGCTGGCAGTGGCCGAGGTGCTCGAATCGCGCGGGCACACCGTGCTCTTCGCCGGTACGCCGCAGGGCGTCGAAGCGCGTCTCGTGCGCGAGGCGGGCATCCCGTTCACCGCGTTCGAAGCGGCCGGCTTCGATCGCAGCCGGCCGGCGAGCATCGTCTCCGCCGTGGCAAAGATACTCAAGAGCACGCGCGACGCGAAGCGCTGGTTCGCCGATGTGCGGCCCGACGTTGTGGTGGGCTTCGGGGGCTACGTTTCGATTCCCGTGGGCCGCGCCGCCGAAATCATGAACATCCCCGTGGTGGTCCATGAGCAGAACTCGGTCATGGGCATGGCGAACAAGTACCTCGGCAAGCGCGCGAAGGCCGTCGCGCTCACCTACGAGGTGGCCGGATCCGCGCTCGACGATACGTCGAAGGTGGTCGTGACGGGCAATCCCGTGCGCTCCTCGGTGCTTGCTGCGAAACGCGAAGACGGCCGCGCCATGCTCGGCATTCCCGGCGATGCGCTCATGCTGCTCGTGTTCGGCGGCAGCCTCGGCGCGCGCCATATCAACACGGCGGTCTGCGCGCTCAAGCAACGGCTGCTTGCGGTCGATGATCTCTTTATCGTGCAGGTGACGGGACCGAAGGAACTCGAAGCGGTCGAGGCCGATCTCGCCCTGACCGATGAGGAGAAAAAACGTTGGAAGCTTTTCGGCTACCAGGATCGCATGGGAGAGACGCTCGCTGCGTGCGATATGGTGGTGTCGCGTGCGGGAGCGACCTCGCTCGCCGAGATATCGGCGCTCCACATCCCCGCCATGCTCGTGCCGTTCCCCTTTGCCACCGAAGACCACCAGACCACGAATGCGAAGGCGTACGTTCAGGGCGGTGCCGCCTACATGATGCCCGACGATCAGGTCGAGGGCGACCGGTTCGCCGAGCTTCTGTTCTCGATGGTCGGGGATGCGGCGGTGCGCGATCGGATGCGCGAAGCATCGAAGGCGTTTAAGACGAAGGACGCAGCATCGAGATTGGCAGATGTTGTGATCGCGGCAGCCGAAGGGCGCTAGCGGCGATACAATGCCAGCGGCGGGATTGCAGCTTCGCGAATGCGCAGAGATGCGCGAGCGCAGGGTTCAGCAGACGAAAGGTACACCGAAACTACCATGACAGATAATCGCATCGAATCAGTTCACTTCATAGGGATCGGCGGCGTCGGCATGAGCGGCATCGCACGGGTCGCCCACGACCAGGGCATGCGGGTGACCGGATCCGACCTCAAGGAGAGCCGCTACACCAAGCAGCTCAAGGAGGCCGGCATCGACGTATACATCGGCCATAGCGCCGACAACATCCCCGAAAGCGATCCCGACGTCGTGGTCGTATCGACGGCCATTCTCGACAACAACCCCGAGTACACGGCGGCGCGGGAGCGCGAGCTGCCCATCTGGCACCGCGCGAAGATGCTCGCCGAGCTCGGCCGCGGCAAGCTGACGCTCGCGGTTGCGGGCACCCATGGCAAGACGACGACGTCTTCGATGCTCGCGAGCACGCTCGATGCGATGGGAGAGGATCCGAGCTTTCTCATCGGAGGCATCGTGCGCGCCTATTCTACGAACGCCCACTCGGGAGACGGCCCGTACTACGTCGTCGAAGCGGACGAGAGCGACAAATCGTTCACCTACCTCGATCCCAAGGCGGTGCTCGTCACCAACATCGAGGCGGATCATCTCGATCACTACAGCGGCATCGAGGAAATCTACGGGCTGTTCGGCCAGTTCATCGGTTCGGTTCCCGCTGACGGCGTGTGCGTTGCGTGCGGTGAGGACGCCTCGCTTGTGCGCATAGCGCGCGAAACGGGACGCACCGTTTACACCTACGGTTTCGGCGACGAGTGCGATATCCGCATCCTGTCCTTCGAGACCCGCGGCATCGGAAGCGATTTCGCCGTGGCGTTTCCCGACGGAAGCGAGGTGGCAGCTCATATCAAGCAGAACCCCGGCAGGCACAACGTGCTCAACGGCGCAGGCGTGCTCGCTCTGGTGTGGGCGCTCGGGTTGCCCGTGGAGGCCGCCGCCGAGGCGCTCGCGCACTTCTCCGGCGTTCGGCGGCGGTTCGATCTGGCGGGAAGCGCGGCGGGCGTCACCGTTATCGACGACTACGCCCATCATCCCACCGAAATTGCAGCCACCATCCAGGCTGCGAAGAAGCTCGACTTCAAGCGCGTGCACGTGCTGTTCCAGCCCCATCGTTATTCGCGCGTACCGCTGTTCACCGAAGTGCTGAAAGACGAGTTCGGTTCCGCGTTCGATGCAGCCGACTCCGTGACGTTCATGGACGTGTACCCCGCGGGCGAAACGCCCGTTCCCGGCGTGTCGGGCAAGACGTTTCTCGACGTGGTCCTCGATCATGCGGGCCATCCCGATGCGGCCTACGTTCCGCGCCGCATCGAAGTGGTGCCCTACCTCGCCTCGAAGGCGGCGCCGGGCGATCTCGTCATCACGATGGGCGCGGGCGACGTGACGGCGATCGGCCCCCAGCTCGTTTCCGTGCTCGAAGAGCGCGGACGTGCTGCCGGGTGCGGCGAATAAGGACGCTGCGATGACCGCGCGCCACACTTCGGCTCTCGAGGCCCTGCTCGTCGACCAGTCCTTCGACGGAGACATCTATCCGGGCGAGCCGCTTGCCCGCCATACTTCGTACCGCATCGGCGGACCCGCCCGCTTCTACGTGTGCGCCTCGTCGCTTTCGGCCCTTTCGCAGCTCGTGAAAACGTGCGAGGCGAGCGGGGTCGAATGGCTGGTGATGGGGAAGGGGAGCAACCTTTTGGTCTCTGACGAGGGCTTCGACGGCGTCGTCGTCACCCTCGGCAGCGATTTCAAGACGTGCCGCTTCGACGAGGAGCGCTCCTCGTTCGCGGTCGGTGCGGGCGTACCCCTCTCGTCGGTCGTGCAGGATGCGTTCAAGCGGGGCCTTGCGGGCCTCGAGTTCGCCGTCGGCACGCCGGGAACCATCGGCGGCGCGGTGCGCATGAACGCGGGCTCTCGCGACGAATGGATCGGATCGCGCATCGTATCGGTTACGACGCTTTCGACTTCATGCGGTCTCAAGCGCTATGCGGGCACCGATATCGCGTGGGGGTACCGCACATGTTCGCTTCCCGCCGACGAGATCGTGCTCGAATGCGAGCTTTCGGTGCAAAGTGCGCTGCCCTCGTTCATTCGTGGGAAAATGGAGGCCGCGCTTGCGAAGCGCAAGAAATCGCAGCCGCTCAACCAGCCTTCCTGCGGGAGCGTGTTCAAGAACCCCGAAGGGCATTCGGCGGGCGCGCTGATCGAGGAAGCGGGGCTCAAGGGCGTGCGCACAGGCGGCGCGCAGATTTCTGAAAAGCATGCGAACTTCATCGTGAACGTCGACAACGCGACGGCGCGCGATGTGATGGAGCTCATCGAGCTCGCACGTACCAAGGTGAAAGAAGCTTATGGCATCGAATTACAACCGGAAGTCCGCTTCCTCGGGTTCTCGTAGGAAGCCTGCGACGCGAAGCGGCGGGGCTTCGGCGTATTCGACGGGTCGCGGCGCTTCGCGGCAGCAGCCGAGAAGCCAGGCGACCCGCGGCCGCTCAAGCGCACCGCGCTCCCGTCAGGCGGGCGGCTACGGCGCGCCCCGGGGCGGCAGGCAGGTTACGTCGGTGCGCATCGGCGATATCGACCAGGTCACCCGCAACGCGCGCGCCCAGAAAACCTATCGGCGCTACATCATCCGCATCGGCCTGATCATCGGGCTCATCGGCGCGCTCGCCATCGGCGGCGCGGTCGTGTACAACTCCAACCTGTTCACCGTCACGAACGTGACCGTTACCGGCGTCGAGCACCTGACTGCGACCGAAATGACCGAACTCGCATCGGTTCCTGCGGGAACGACGCTGCTGCGCGTCGACGCGGGCGGCATCAAGGAGCGATTGCTCGCCGATGCATGGGTGCTGGACGCTTCGGTGAACCGCATATTCCCCGATACGCTCGAACTCGCCATCACCGAACGAACCATCGCGGCGGTGGTGAGCGTGCCCATCGACAGCGCGCAGACGACCGAAGACTGGGCGATCGCCTCGGACGGGACATGGCTCATGGCCATTCCCGCAAAGGGGTCGGAAGCTTCCAAGACCATCAGCCAGAAGGTGTACGAGGATGCCGAGAACGTGCTCCATATTTCGGATGTGCCGCTCGGCGTGTCGCCCGAGGTGGGCGCGCACTGCACCGACGCCAACGTCAACAACGCGCTCGACATCGTAAGCGGGCTGACGACCGAGCTTGCCGATCAGGTGAAGTCGGTGAAGGCGACCGAGACATCCTCCACGGTGCTCACGCTCGAAAACGGCATCGAGATCTCGTTCGGCGAAGCCGGCACGACCGAGGAGATACGCAACAAGGAGCGGGTCATCCTGCAGCTTATGGAGGAAAACCCCGGCACGATCGCCTACATCAACGTGCGCGTGGTGGACCGCCCCACGTGGCGTTCGCTGTAGGGCGGAACGCGGGTGCTGCTCCCAGGCCCGCGCAAGCGCGGCCGTCGGCGCTTCCTGTTGGCGCGAGGGTCCATGCGCGCCTCGGCCCGCTCCGCGTTTCGCCTCGGCTTCGCTGCGGTCGTAGGCGAAGGTGCCCGTTTCGGTAGGCTTTCGCCCCTTCAGCGCTCGCACCTGCGCCGTTGCGCCGTCGTGTGACGAATTACCGTTTTTTGACGTATCTGTTGTTTCACCGTGCTGTAATTTGCAATTGCAGTATCATCGTGTACAATAACGCCACGTTCTAAAACGTACGTATACGCAGGAAAACGCAGCATTTGAAAACGCAGCATATGTGGGGAGTATAGGATGCCAAACATAACAGGTCCCGAGCATTTGGCGGTCATCAAGGTAGTTGGTGTTGGTGGCGGCGGCACGAATGCAGTCAATCGCATGGTCGAGGCTGGCATTAAGGGCGTTGAGCTCATTGCCGTGAACACCGACCGACAGGCCTTGCTCATGTCCGATGCCGATAAGACGATCCATATCGGCGAAGAGCTCACCCGTGGCCTGGGTGCGGGCGCGAACCCCGAAGTCGGTTGCCAGGCAGCAGAAGAGAGCCGTGCGGAGATCCGCGAAGCGCTCGCCGAAGCCGACATGGTGTTCGTCACCGCCGGCGAAGGCGGCGGAACCGGTACCGGTGCCGCTCCCATCGTAGCTGAGATCGCGCGTGAGGAAATCGGCGCGCTCACCGTGGGCATCGTTACGAAGCCCTTTTCGTTCGAAGGACGTCTGCGCCGCAACCAGGCGGAGCAGGGCATCGATCTTCTATCTCAGAAAGTCGACACGCTCATCGTCATCCCGAACGACCGCCTGCTCGAGATCGTCGAGAAGAAGACCACCATGCTCGACGCGTTCCGCATCGCCGACGACACGCTGCGCCAGGGCATCCAGGGCGTCACCGACCTCATCACCATTCCCGGTCTCATCAACCTCGACTTCGCGGACATCCGCACGGTTATGAAAGATGCGGGCACCGCGCTCATGGGCATCGGCCGCTCTTCGGGCGAGAGCCGCGCGCTCGACGCCGCGCAGCAGGCTACGAACTCCAAGCTGCTCGAATCCTCGATCTCGGGCGCCTCGCGCGTCCTGTTCTCCATCGCCGGCGGCCCCGACCTCACCCTCACTGAGGTCGACGAAGCGGCCCGCACGGTCGAATCCTGCGCCGACGAGAGCGCGAACATCATCTACGGCCAGATCATCGACGAGTCGCTCGGCGACGAAGTGCGCATCACCGTCATTGCAACGGGCTTCAAGCAGGGCGCATCGCAATCTTCGATGGATTTTTCGCGTAAGGATCTGTTCGCTTCGACGACGCAATCCGCTCCCGAGCCGGTGCAGCAGCCTGCGTCCGTCAATTTCTCGAACACGCCGAACGGCCGCTTCGCCGACGAGGACTATATCCCGGACTTCCTGAAGCGCCAGCGCTAAGCCGCATAAGCTGTTTCACGTATCATGGAAACGACCCTTGAGTTGCCATTGCCGCATCTGACCAAGGGTCGTTTTGCGTCTCTTGAGGTTATCACCGACGAAGCGCTGTTCGAGTGCACCGGCGTGCGCATCGCATTCACCGAACGCGCGGGGGGCGCAAGCGAGGGGCCCTTCGCTTCGCTCAACCTCGGCGACCATGTAGGCGACGATCCCGTGCGCGTTGCGCGCAACCGCGCGATCGTGGCCGAGGCGTTCGGCATCGCTCCCGAAAACCTCGTGGTGCCCCGTCAGGTCCACGGAAGCCGCATCGTGCGTATCGGGGAAAGCTCCGCTGAAGCGGTTGCGCACGCCCGCGAGGAGTCCTCGGCGGGAGCGGACGGCCTTGCCGTCGAGGCATCGGACGTGGCCGCCCTTCTATGCTACGCCGATTGCGTTCCCGTTATCCTGGTATCGCCGAGCGGGCGTTTCGTAGTCGTACATGCGGGTTGGCGGGGCGTGGTGAACGGGATAGCCGAAGATGCGGTGCGGTTGCTGTCCCGCCTCGACAAGGAGGACGGCCTGGGTGCGACGGCATCCCGTACGAACGTCTACCTCGGCCCCCATATCCACAGCGAGTGCTTCGAAACCGGCGAAGACGTGCGCGCGCAGTTCGTCGATCGGTTCGGAAGCGCCTGTGCGCCCGACCGTACGCACGTCGATCTCGGCGCTGCGCTTCGCACGGGTTTGGCCCGTGAGGGCGTCGAGCGCGTGTGCGATGCGGGCGTATGCACGGTTTGCGATAACGATCGGTTCTTCTCGCATCGCGCCCAGAATGGCACCGCAGGGCGCCACGGCGCGTTTGCGGTTCGAAAGGGATGAGAGCTATGAGCATACAGACACGATACGGTTCGTTGGCGGACCGGATCGAAAAGGCCTGCCTGAGCGCGGGTCGCGATCCGCGCGAGGTCACCTTCGTAGCCGTCTCGAAGACGGTCGGCCCCGACGAGGTAGCGCAGGCGTTTTCTGCCGGTGCGCGCAACTTCGGCGAGAACAGGCCTGAGGGCCTGCTGGAAAAATCACCGCGGTTCAATGATGCCACCTGGCATTTCATCGGTAACATCCAATCGCGCCGCATTGGCGATATCGTTGCACACGCCGATCTCGTGCACTCGCTTTATCAGGCGCGCCATGCCGATAAGATAGACGCCGCCGCTCGCGAGGCAGGCAAGGTGCAAGACGTGCTCCTCGAGGTGAACGTGTCGGGGGAGGCGAGCAAGAGCGGGCTCGCGCCCGACGAGGTCGAAGGAATGCTCGAGCACTGCCTCGGGCTTGCAAACCTTCGGGTCTGCGGATTCATGACCATGGCCCCTCAGGGGGATCAAAGCGTTGCCCGGGCGAGCTTCGAGGGCTTGCGCGAGCTTCGCGACAGACTCAAAACCGCCCATCCCGCGTGCGACGATCCTCGTTTCATGCATGATCTTTCTATGGGAATGAGCGAAGATTGGCGCGAGGGTATAGCCGCGGGCGCTACCATAGTCCGAATCGGGAGAGCAGTTTTCGATGATGCCTTCGAATGAGCGGGCATTTCGCAATAGAAGCAAGGCGCCGGACACGCAGCATCCGGCCGAAACGAAGCAGGTGATACGATGGAACTGCCAAGGATAGGGAAGTCTGACGGGGGAATGCTCAGCGGAATCAAGAGCAAGCTCGGTCTTGGCGACAGCAACAACGGCGCCTACGATGACGAATACTACGACGACTACGGCGACGAGTACGGCGAAGGATACGAAGAGGACTACGGCGAGTACGGAGAGGGATACTCCGACGACTACGGCTACGAGGAGCGCGGTTCGTCGCGCTCTGCGCGCACGGGTGCCCACAGCGCATCGTCGCCCCGCTTGGTGTCGATCGACGATGTGCGGGCCAACACCCAGGTGCCCGAGAGCTTGAAGCGGGATCCGCTGCCGCCTCGGCACGCAACCTCTGCGACGACCGCTTCGACATCCTATTCGGCGGGTTCCTCCTCGTACAGCGCGGGTTCGGGCTATCGTTCGAGCTACGGCTCGTCGCGCCAAGTCGAGCGTGCAGCCGATTACCTGCGCAGCACCGAGACGAGCGACCTTCCCTCGGGAACCCAGCGTTCCGAGGGGCTGAACTCGCTGTTCACCTCGACGGCTGCCGCGGCGGACGCTTCCTCCTCGACGCAGGCATCGCCGTCGTCGAGCTACGACCCCTACGAGGCGTACGCGGGATCGGGCGCCTCCTCGCACAACCCGACCCGTTCGCTCAGCGTGCTCAAGCCTTCGAGCTACGGTGAGGTCGAGCGCGTGGCGAAAATCGTCAAGGCGGGCGACGTGGTGGTGCTGTCGCTGCGCAATACGCCCGATCATCTCGCCAAGCGCATCCTCGATTTCTCGTTCGGCGTCTCGAGCGCCCTCGATGCGAGCGTCGAGTGCATCGCCGACAAGGTCTTCGTGATCCTGCGCGGTAACGCGCTATCCGCCGACGAGCTGACGGCTTTGCGGAACCAAGGCGTGCTGTAATGGTGCAGCTTTCGAAGGACGTGCGCATAGCGCTCATCGGAGGCGGCAAGATGGGCGAGGCCGTCATGGGCGGCTGGATCGCCTCCGGCAAGGAACCCGCAGCGTCCCTTACGGCCGAGAACTTCGTCGTGGCCAACCCCGGGTTGCCGCGACGCGAGCACCTCGAGCAAGCCTACGGAGTCGCCTGCGTCGAGCAGGCCGTCGACATCGATGCGGCCGATATCGTGGTCCTGGCGGTCAAGCCCCAGGTGATGATGGGCGTGCTCGAGGCGATATCCTCCGAGCCGCAATTTGCGGAGTGCCTGTTCGTCTCCATCGCCGCCGGCATGACGACCGAGCGGCTGCAAACGGCGCTTCCCTCGCGGGCTCGTTTGGTACGCACGATGCCGAACACGCCGCTGCTCGTCGGCGCGGGGGCAACGACCGTGTGCGGTTCTGCGAGTGCGACCGAAGGCGATATCGAGCTTGTGCAGGCGCTGTTCTCCTGCCTCGGGGCCGCCTTCGTGGTCGACGAGGACGATATGGATGCGACCGGTGCTCTTTCGGGATCGGGGCCCGCTTATGTGGCGGCCATGATCGAGGCGCTTACCGCCGCCGGTGCAGGCGAGGGACTCGATGCCGGCTTGGCCGAGCAGCTTGCCCTGCAGACCGTGTTCGGCACCGCCGAGCTCATGCGCGAAACGGGCCAAACGCCCGAGCAGACGCGCATCGCGGTATGCAGCCCCGGCGGATCGACGCTCGCCGCCCTTGCTGCGATGGACGAAGCCGGGCTTTCCCGGGCATACGAGGCGGGCGTGCGCGCCGCCGTACAACGATCTAAGGAGTTAGGTGCATGCTAAGCTTCAAGTACCTGCTTTCGTCGCTCGTCGACGTGTACACCATGATCATTTTCGTGTACGTGCTCATGTCGTGGATACCGACGAAGCGGGGCATTCTGGCCGACATCGACAACGTGCTCGCGAAAATCTGCGATCCGTACCTGAATCTTTTCAGGAAATTTATACCTCCCCTTGGAGGAATGGTGGACGTTAGCCCCATAGTTGCCCTGCTTGTATTACAATTTGGATTACGTTTGATCTTAATGCTCTTTTAAGGCATTACCATGTGTTCGCAAGGACAAAGTGAAGGGAAATCGCAATGGCTATGACTTCGGCTGATATTCAGAATCAGAGCTTCTCCATAGACCGTAAGGGTTACGATGTGGATGAGGTCGACGTATTCCTCGAGCATGTCGCGAACGAACTCGACGATATGAACGCGATCATCGATCAGCTGCAAAGCGAACTCGACGACAACAAGTTCGGCGGCTTCGACCGTCCGGCCCGCAATATCCCCAGTGCTTCGAACGAGGAGCTTGCCGAGAAGGATGCCCGCATTGCGGAGCTCGAGCGCCAACTCGAAGAGAAGAAGGCCGACGGCAACGCTATCGCCCAGGCGCTCATCATCGCCCAGCGTTCCGGCGACGAGATCATCGCTACCGCCAACGCCGAGGCCGCTCAGACCCGTGCGGACGCCGAAGACGAAGCCCAGCGCATTCTCGACAAGGCGAACAACGAGAAGCAGAAGATCATGGATGCCATCAAAGATCTCGAAGAGGACCGCGAAGACGTCCGCGGCGAGTACCAGGATCTCCTGAAGGACTTCATCGAGTCCGCGAGCAAGAAGCTCGTCGAGATCGGCGGACCCGCTCCCGCATCCGTTGCGAGCGCGCATGCCAAGCCGGCAGCCCGTACCGCCTCAAAGGCTCAGGCGCCCATCCGCAAGGAAACCGCCGCCGCTACGACGGCTGCGGCTTACACGACGCCGTCTGCGAGCACCTCGTCGGTTGTCGTGCCCACCACGCCCAAACCCTCCCGGGTCGAGAAGGACCTCTCCGGCTTCGGCGATGCCGACGACGGCTTCGAGTTCGAGGAAATCGACTAAAGCAATCATGCGACGCGGGCTTCGGCCCGCGTTTTTTTATTCGGCAGGCGGTACGGGCGATTGGGCGGTTCCCTCATTCGGCGGCTTGCGGTTGCGTGCGGCGCTCGCGTTCGCGCTTTGCATTTGCGGCTCGCGTCCCGCGTGGCCCTTGCATTTGCGGTTGGGATTCCCGCACGGTTTGCACCCGGCAGCTTGTGCGCGTCCGCGTGATCCTCATGTCCGCCAACCGCCTCCGTGCGACGTTTTTCAGCCGATCGGTGCGCTCCTCTCTTGCATCATGCCTGGTCATGAAAAAATAGAAGGATGGAAACCGTCATTAATTGTCGCACGGAGGCGGTTGGCGGACAGGGAACTTCTTCGGTTCGCGCTCGCAGGTTTTGCGGCTGAGCTGCATGCGCTTCGCGGAATGCGCTTGCTTTTTGCCTGCTTGCATGCGGCATGCTTCAAAAGCGGCATGGGCGGGGTTTTCCCTATGCGCGTGCGTGGTTTCCACCATGGTTTTGTACGATAATTCTGAAAGCCGAAAAAAGCTGTTGACGATGACGTAGCGTCATCACGTATCGTTTTGTGCTGTTCGGGGCTTGCACCCGTTCGCGAAGACGAGATTGCCAAGGCGAGACGCTTGCGTCCGCCGAATGTAGGAGAACTGATGACCGATCCGGCATATCTGACGGTAGGGGATCTTGCGCGCCGCGTGGGGGTTACCGTGCGCACGATCCAATACTACGATCAGCAGGGCCTCCTTTCGCCGTCGGCGAAAGGGCCTCAAAACCAGCGTTTGTACACCGAGGAGAACGTACAAGATCTGTACCGTATTCTGACTCTGAAGTATCTGGGGCTTTCGCTTTCGGAGATCAAATCCGGTGCAGGACTTTTCCGCGATGCCTCGGCGTTTCATGCGCTGGCTGACGAGAAGATGGACGACATCGAGAAGGACTTCCAAGAGCTGTTCAAGCGGCTGACGACGATGCGCGCGTTGCTCGAAGCTTCGAACAACCCCGGCGAGGTCGAATGGGAGAACATGGCGGCGACCATCGAGCGGAGCCAGGACGATAGCCAGTTCTTCTGGAGGCTCACCTGCATCAGCGAGAGCGGCCTCACCGAGGCTACCGACGAGGACATCGCGCTGCGCGGCCAATCGGTATCCAAATGGCACGAGCTTATCGCCGACACCATCAGGCAGATGACCGAAAACGAGGCGCTCGATAGTCCGGGCAACCGCGATCTCGCGCGTCGATACCTCGAACTGGACGAATCGCAGCAAACGCTTTCGGCAAACCAGAACTTCATCCTCATGGAGAACATATCGCCGCATCGCGGCCATGCTGCGGGGCATTACGGGGAAGACGGCTCGTTCGACGAGCTGCGCCAGTCGGTGTGCGATCATCTCGATGCGGTGGTGGCGGCTTACCAGCGGGCAGAATAGAGGCAGGCTGCTCGATCCAAGGGCGCGGCATGGATACCGACCAATAAAGTAATACATTACTAAATAGACGAATAGCGACGAGAGGAAGGCACCGACGATGATCGTGTCATGGATGACGACGAACCAATGCAATCTCAAGTGCGTGCACTGCTACCAGGATGCCGAAGAGCAGCAGGAGCGCGAGCTTACCACCGAAGAGGGCATGAAGATGATCGACGAGATCGCCCGTGCCGGGTTCAAGATCATGATCTTCTCGGGCGGCGAGCCGCTTCTGCGCCCCGATATCTTCGATCTGGTCGCCCATGCGGCGCGTGCCGGCCTGCGCCCGGTGTTCGGCACGAACGGCACGCTCATCACCGAAGAGGTCGCCCGGCGCCTTAAGGAATGCGGAGCCATGGCGATGGGCATCAGCGTCGACAGCCTCGATCCCGCCAAGCACGACAAGTTCAGGGGCCTTGCCGACGCCTACGACCTCACCATGGCGGGCATCGAGGCGTGCAAGCAGGCGGGCCTGCCGTTCCAGCTGCACACCACCGTGGTCGACTGGAACCGCGACGAGGTGTGCGCCATCACCGATTTCGCCCAGGAGATCGGCGCCATCGCCCACTACATCTTCTTCCTGATTCCCGTGGGCCGCGGCGTGTACATCCAGGAGACGGGCCTCGAAGTGCTCGAGAACGAAGCGCTGCTCAAGGACATCATGCTCAAATCTGCCGAGGTCTCCATCGACGTGAAGCCCACCTGCGCCCCGCAGTTCACCCGCGTGGCCAAGCAGCTCGACGTTGGGACGCGGTTCTCGCGCGGGTGCTTGGCGGGGCTCACGTACTGCGTGATCGGTTCGGAGGGCATCGTGCGCCCGTGCGCCTACATGACCGAGGAGGCGGGCGACGTGCGCGAGACGCCGTTCGATGAGATATGGAAGACGAGCCCCGTGTTCGAGCGCTTGCGCACCGAGGAGTACAGCGGTGCGTGCGGCACCTGTGACTACAAGCAGGGGTGCGGAGGATGCCGGGCGCGCGCCGCGTACTACCACGACGGCGACATCATGGCGCAGGACGAGTACTGCGCCCACGGCCAGAAGCTCGAGGAAACGAACGGTGCGGCCGTTTAGGCGGAGATCGGGCGTGCGAAGCGCGCTGTTGGTTGGCACGGTACCTATGAACGGAAGGGAAGCGAAGATGGAAGCTGTACGACACGATGTGAAGGTGTTTCTTGCGGGGCTGGCGGCGGTGGTCGTGCTCTGCCTCGGGGCCACGGCTCTGCTCGGCTGCTCGTCGCAGGATGCGTCGAGCGAGCCGGCGGATAAGAATCAGGCTGCGGAATCGGATGCCGCTCAAGGCCAGAACGCGACAGAGCCCTATACGTTTACCGACGACACCGGCGCCGAGGTGACGGTGCAAAACCCCGAACGCGTGATCGCCTGCATGGGCAGCTTTGCGAATACGTGGGAGCTTGCCGGCGGAACGCTCATCGGCGCTTCCGACGATGCGTTCGAGAGCTATGCGATCGAATCGGCCGATGTGGCGAAGGTCGGCGACTTCTCGGCACCGAACCTCGAGACCATCATCTCGCTCGAACCCGATTTCGTCATCATGACGAGCGGATCGGGCGGACGCGGCGGCGATTCGAACCAGGCGGAACTCAAGTCGAGCCTTGAAGCGTCGGGCATTCCCGTGGCGTTCTTCGAGGTGACTACGTTCGACGACTATCTGCGAATGCTGCGCACCTTCTGCGACATCACCGGGCGCGACGATCTGTACGACAAAAACGGCCAAGCGGTCGCCGATTCCATCGAGGGGATCAAGGCGAAGGTGCCTGCGGGCGAGGAACCGAGCGTGCTTCTGATGACCACGTTCTCGGGCGGTACCCGCGTGCAGAATTCATCGAGCATGACCGGCGCCATGCTCGCCGAGCTCGGCGCAGCGAACCTCGCCGACGAGAACCAGAGCCTCCTCAAAGACTTCAGCCTCGAATCGGTGATCGAGCTCAATCCCGATTACATCTTCGTGGTGCCCATGGGCAACGACGATGCGGCCGCGATGAAAAACCTCACCGAGGCGACCGAGGCCAACCCCGCCTGGTCGACGCTCTCCGCCGTGCAAGACGGGCACTACATCACACTCGAAAAGGAACTCTTCCTCTACAAACCCAACGAGCGCTGGGCGGATAGCTACCAGACGCTCTTCGACCACCTGTATGCGTAACGTTTCTCCCATGAACGTGCCCCCTCGCAAGCATACCGGTGCGTGTATCGCCCTCGCCGTCGCCGCAGTGCTCGTTGCGGTGACGGCGGCGGCGTTCCTCGTGGGATCGTCGTCGGTGAGCCTCGGAGATCTTATCGCCTGGGCAACCGGGGGCGAGGTGAGCGATGCGGCGAAAAGCATCCTCGTGAACGTACGGCTTCCCCGCGTGCTCGCCGCGCTGCTCTCGGGTGCTGCGCTCGCGGTTGCGGGCGCCATCATCCAGGCGGTGCTCGACAACCCGCTTGCCAGCCCCAACATCATCGGCATCAACTCGGGCGCGGGGCTGTTCGTTCTCTTGGCCGCATCGCTTTTCCCCGGAATGCTCTGGCTGCCGCCTTTGGCCGCGTTTCTCGGGGCGCTTGCAACGGCGCTCATCATATTCGGCATATCGCTGGGCGCGAGTACGTCGAGGCTCACGGTGGTGCTCGCGGGCATCGCCATCACCTCGGTGTTCGGCGCCGGCATGAACACGATCCTCATCGTGAACCCCGATGCCTACATCGGGTCGTCGACGTTTCTCGTGGGCGGTCTGGCGGGCGTGCTCATGAAGGACATCCTGTGGCCCGCCGCCTACATCGTACTCGGCCTGATCGCGGCGTTCGGCGCAGCGGGCAAGCTCAACATCATGGCCCTCGGCGACCAGACGGCCCACTCGCTCGGCATGCGCGTTGCGCGGGTGCGCCTCTCCCTGCTCGGGCTCGCCGCCGTGCTTTCGGGCGCGGCTGTGAGCTTTGCGGGGCTACTCGGGTTCGTGGGTCTGATCATCCCGCATCTCGTGCGGTTCTTCGTCGGCTACGACAACCGTTACGTGCTGCCGCTTTCGGCGGCTGCGGGCGCGGCGTTCGTGGTGTTCTGCGATCTCTGCTCGCGCGTGCTGTTCGCGCCTTACGAGGTGCCCGTCGGCATCCTCATGGCGTTTCTGGGCGGACCCTTCTTCATCTACCTCATCCTCAAGAACCGAAAAGGAGGACTCGATGACCGCGGTTGAGATACAGGGCGTATCGTTCTCGTACGGCAAGATGCCGTTCATCGAGGATCTTTCCGCCTCCTTTGCGGCGGGCGCGGTCACGAGCATCGTCGGGCCGAACGGGTGCGGGAAGTCGACGCTCGTGAAGCTCATCGACGGATTGTACCGCCCGCAGGCGGGGCGCGTGCTTATCGGGGGCAGGCCGACGCTTGCGATGCGCGGTAAAGAACGGGCACGGAAGGTGGCGGTGCTCGCGCAGGCGTCGAGGCCGCCGGCCATGACGGTCGAGGCGCTCGTCGCCTGCGGCCGCTACCCCTACCAGTGCCACGAGGGGTGTTTGGGCCCCGAGGACAAGGAGCACGTGGAATCGGCTTTGGCACTTGCGGGCGTCGAGCGGTTCCGCAACCACGATCTGCGCCACCTTTCGGGCGGCGAGCGCCAGAGGGCGTTCATCGCGATGACGCTCGCTCAGGACACGGGCATCATCGTGCTCGACGAGCCGACGACCTACCTCGATATCCGAGCCTGCCACGAGACCATGCAGCTGGTGCGCCGACTCAATGCCGAGATGGGAAAGACCATCATCATGGTGATCCACGACCTCGATCTGGCGCTGCGGTACTCCGACAACCTCATGGTGATGGAGCGCGGCATCTGCTCGCATGCAGGTACCGTCGACGAGGTGCTCGAATCGGGCGCGATCGAGCATGCCTTCGGGGTGAGCATCCATGCGGTGGGATCGAGTTTCGGCCGTTCGTACAGCCTGTTCCCGGCGTAGGCGCGCCCACCGGGCGCGCCTACGCCGATCTTGGCGAATCTCTGTCGAGATTATTCTGCAGCTGTTTCTGCTGCGAGCTTTTGACCTGCTATGCGGCCGTAAGCGAAAGCGAAGCTGACGTAGCATCCGCATCCTGGATAGTTGCCGGGGATACCGAAGATAT
Organism: Raoultibacter timonensis; assembly: GCF_022845715.1. NCBI lineage: Bacteria > Bacillati > Actinomycetota > Coriobacteriia > Eggerthellales > Eggerthellaceae > Raoultibacter > Raoultibacter timonensis. The sequence goes on along the minus strand of NZ_AP025564.1, from coordinate 2,469,225 downwards.
TTGTTCCGACGTCGTTGCCCGATGCATAGAGGTGGGGAATGGGGTTGCCGTTTATATCGAGCACTTGAGCATCGGTGTTGATGCGCACGCCTCCGTGGCATTCGGCCATATTCATGGCCGGTACTTCCATATACCCCTCGTCGTCCATGTTCAACCACGAATTGAAAACATCGTTGTACTGGGGATCGTACTGATACACTTGGGCTACCTCAATAGGGTAGAAGTTACACATGTTGTACAGATCGGCACCGATGGACATGGCCGCGTTGATGCCGTCTCCCTCGCAGTCGTAGCACATATACGTCGTGTAGGGCAGAGCTTCTTGGCAGAACTTCATTTTCATGTCGTCGGATGCGCAATACCCTCCAGTAGCGAGCATGACGCCCTTGGTTGCTTTTATGTTGATGCTGCCAGAATCGGTGGTCGCAACTACTCCGATCACCGTCCCGTCTTCATCGGTGATGAATTTTGAAAGAGCGGTTTTGAATTCGGCAGAAATAACGCCGTCTTTGATTTTTCCGTTGATGTTTTCGTAAAGCGGTTCGAATAGTTCTGGCCCCGAGTTTGCGGCGTTTCCTTCGGAGTGCGCCCAATGGGAGCGGGCTACCGCTTCGGCTTTCGAGATGCCAAACTTATCGTACTCGCATCCAACTGCATTCAAACAACCTGCGGTTACTCCGTTTCCGCCGTCGCCTGTGGCCTCATTACCCTGGGCGCCTTCGTTTTCGACTGCCATGCCTAGTTCGAATAGATCACGTCCGCAGTAATCGGTGCACATCTGTTGCAGCCAGTTAACGTTTTCACCCGAGTGCTCTGCGTATGTCCGGATGATATCATCGGGGCAGAGTTCGTAATTCTGGTTTACGCACGTTTTAACCCAGTTGTAGAGCGCATCGGCATCGTCTTCGACGCCGAGTTCCTGCTGAACTTTGGTGCCCGCCCCCATGATGGCGCCCCCGCATCGGGCCATTGATCCGCCTGGGAGTTCGGCTTTTTCGATAATCAGTACTTTGGCACCGTTGTCGGCTGCTTCTATAGCGCATGAGGCACCTGCGGCACCGTACCCGCAAACGAGTACCTCGGTTTCCCTGTCCCACGTTATGCCGCTTGCGGGCTCGGTTGTCGCTGAAGCGCTCGAATTCGACGAGCATCCTGCCAGAGCTCCTGCTCCTGCAGCGGTTGCGCCTAGCATCGCAAGCGATTTGATAAAGGTGCGGCGTGATAATTGTTCTTTCATCGGTTCCCCTTCCCGGTGTCGATCCCGACACCATGTATGCAAACAGGACTCTTTGTCTCCCGTTCGTTTCGCTGATCGGTTAGTCCGCTAAGCCGCGTGGCAGGTGTTGCATTCGTAGACGTTGGTGTGATGGCATGAAGTGCAGGCCCTCTGTGCCGTCTTTTCGACGCCTGTGCTCGAGTGGACTTTGTGACAGGACGTACAGGTGACCTCGGCATGCTGGTCTCCTTCGGGAAGATCGTGCGGATTGACGACGGTACCATTCTCGTCTGTGAGAACGGTGCTCGCTTGAGACTTTTCAGCTACGTCTTCATGGGCATGGCAGGATTGGCATACCGCTTCGTCGTCGACTGCAGTCGCTTTCAAGGTCGATGGCATTTTGCTGTCCGCCCTGGCATCCGCATGTACGCTCGCCAGGGCGCTTGCGTCGGTATGGCATTGCATGCATGTTTGGCTCGCGTGCTTCGATGCAAGACATGCTGAGTCAGTTTGGCTTTCGGCTTGTTTGTCATGGCATGTGGAGCAATCGCTTTCTGCGGACCATTCCACCGTGATTGCCGGAGCTTCGTTTTCCCTCGCTTCCGCTGCTCTTTGTGTATTTTGCTCTGCTTGCTGTGGACTGCATGCCGTAAGGGTCAGTATGGCAAGCACGCCGATAAAACAGCAGGCTGAACGCGTGTGCTTGGATGCAAGTAGCATGATTTCCTCCTCGTTTATGGCATAGGTGGGTTTGCGGGCAGATCTTCCGTTTGCAAACCCTGTGCGAAGTTCCCCTTAGCTCGTATGATAGAAGCATCAGTTGCTTGCTGTTGCAGCAACCTGCGAGATGGGGTTTGCTGTGTTCGTCATTGGCGATCTGCGAGTCGAAGTGCCCCTTCTCCTATTTGCATAGAGTTTCGTTTTCGGATCCCAGAGCGTTGCAATAATTGCAAGAGGCGTTTCGAGCTGTTGCAATCAGCTTTTCTCTAACATGGGTTAAGATGAGGAGGCATCATAGGGGATACATGCATGCAGATCGGATTGATTTCAATGGCAAGGAGGGGCTATGGAAATCGAAATGCTGCGGGAGTTCATTACGTTTTCTAAACATATGAACGTTACAAGGGCGGCCGATGAGCTTCACCTTGCTCCGTCTTCGCTGAGCAGGCATATATCGGCAATGGAAAAAGAGCTCGGTATACCGCTTATTACCCACAAGGCGACGAAGCTCTTTCTCACCACAGCGGGATCTCAATTGCTCGATGCTGCCTGCGCAATAGCTGCGCGTTACGACAACCTGATTCATAAGGTAGACGGACTGAAACAAGCGGGTTTCAGCGACGTGCGTATTGTGTATGCGCTCGATGATCGATCGATCATCGATATTGTCTCGCTTGCCTATGCTTCGCTTTGCGACACGCTCGAGGGGTTGTCGGTTCGATCGGAGTGTATACGGGGTAAAAGCATTTGTGAGGCGCTCGATGACGATGAGGTTGATATCGCTATTCTGTACGATCTAAGCGGAATAGATTTCGATGCGTACAGTGCGGTTCCCCTTATCGAGGATTCGATTCTGATCGCTTTGCCGAAATGCGCTGCTGTCGAAGGAAGAACGAGTATCGATCCGTGCGAGGTTATGGCAAGGTCGGTGCCTTGGCCAACGGCTTCGCGAGACAACTACCTCGAGCGCGCTATGCGTATGTTCGACGGATGCGAAAAAAAGCCCTCGATTCACTGGATCGACGCCGACAACATGGATACGTTTTTCATGCATATGCTCGATGATCAGGAGATGTGGTTCTTTTCGAAAAAGCAGTACGAAGAATACCGAAACTGCGTGCCAACGTGCTTCATGAACTCCGTTGTTGCCTACGAAGTCGAACGCGTTGATTCGCGGTTCACGCGATATGCGGTGTATCGTACCGACACGCCAAACCGTGCTGCCGCCCTGTTCGCGGAGGCCATGGCGAACGTAGATTTCGATTAAGCAATGGCTTGACTTTGATTCGACGTGGACGGCATGCCGGGCCGGTTGGCGCCGGGAAACGGCATGCCGCCTTCCGATACGAACCGATCAGCCCGCTAGGAGCGCATCGGGAACGCGAATCCTTCGAGGGCCTCGTTCAGGTACGCGTTGAACGCGCGCATGGAAAGAAAGCTATCGAGCAGCCTCTCTCGCAGGGCTTTTTCGTCTTCCACGACGGCGTCGGCGATGGCCTCTTCGATCGACCAGCAGGTGCACCTGAGGTATTCGGCGGCGGGGTTTTCCGCATCGTAGCCTTGCGGCATGCGCTTGAGCGGCATGCCGATGAACGCGAACCGGGCTCTGAACGCCTCGTCTTCCACAAGAGAGAGGAATGTTTCAGGATCTGCCGCGATGGCGTCGCGGACCAGCTTCACCGCCTCTTTGAGCCGCGGCGCAAAGAGGCCGCCGCCTGCAAACGAGTTTCCCGGAGCGATGCTCACGAAGTAGCCGACGGGTACGGGCGCGCGTCCCGCAGGCGAGATATGCGCTCTGAACACGGGGTTGTAAGGCGATTTATCGTTGCTGAACCGCGTATCGCGGTTGATGCGAAACACGAGGCTTTTGGGATCGAGGTGCCCGACCTGCTCGCCCTGGGCGGCAAGATCGTCGATGCAGGTTTGCACGAGTGCGAGAAACTCTTGCTGGGCGGCTTTCTTTCGATCCTCGTTTGCGTGCATCCATGCGAGGCTGTTGTGCTCGCGGACGTCGGCGAGGAAACCGAGCAGAGCGCTAGTTGCCATATCCGGCCCCCTTGCTCGGATCGAGCACGATGTCGAAACTCTGCGTGCTCATACAGGCAGCGAGGAGTTCTCTGGTTCGCGGCGTCGATCGATACGACGGAAGCGAGTCGAACAAACACGAGTAGCCGTCGAGCTGATCCATGGCATCGACGAACGCGTTGTTCTCCGCATCGGATCGATCGAGCGCCGAGTATTCGAGGCTGCGGGGCTTAAGCCTTTGCGTTGCGATGGCGAAGTTGACGCGCCGCCCGCACGAGCAAACATCGGAGCCTCCGTGCTGGCAGTAGGCCGAGAGGAACTCCGAGACCGTTTTACGAGCGCGGGAGAGACGCTGTCGATATGCCTCGGCGGTGATGCCGAGAATGTCCGAGGCGGTGGTGCTGTCGATCTTGAACATGGTTCCGAGCACGTAGGCGCATCGGCTGTCGGCGTCGAGGCATTGCAGCATGACGTTGGTGCAGGAGAGCTTGAGCTCGCGTTCGAGCAGGCTTTGATCGACGCCCTCGGAATGATCGGGCACGTCGAGTGCCCGCTTGTCGCAGATGTCGGCACCGTACATCTCGAAACTGAACGGCGCGTCGGCGAACATATGGGAGCGGCAGTCTTTCAGATGATTCACGGCAATGCGGTAGACCCAGGTTGAAAACGCGCTCTCTTTTCTGAAAGAGGAGAGGTGCGTCATTATCTTGACGGCGATCTCCTGGGTGGCGTCTTCCGCGTCGTGGATCGTACCGAGGAAACGCAGGGCAAGATTGAACGCGAGATCGCTCGCGCTGTCGAGCAGCTCTTCGAGTGCCTGGCCATCGCCTGCGACCGCCTTGTCGATGAGTTCGAAATCGTGTTCGTTTGCCTGTTCGTTTGGTTTCATGCATCCGCCTTTCTGCTGGCGGCAGCGCCGCCTTCTGTCCGTTGCATGTGATTAGACGGGTACGCGGGCGCAACTGTGACACAGAATATCAGGAAAAACCGCAGAGCGGCGAGGGGTCCCGCATGCCAGGCGATGCGAAGAAAGAAAAATCCGAGTGGGCCGGTAAGCCGGGTTCTGTCGTTGGGACGATCATTTATCTCGAACGCATGTCGCCATGCGCCTCTAGCACGCAACCCGAACGCACGGAAGGGCAGCCGTATCGCGTTCCTATTTGCGCTTGCTCCAGATGGGGTTTACCAAGCCGCGCCGTTGCCGACGCGCTGGTGCGCTCTTACCGCACCGTTTCAGCTTTTCCCCCGTTTCCGCGCACCGAAGCGTGTTTCCGCGAGGGAGTCTTCTTTTCTGTGGCACTGATCCGTCGGGTCGCCCCGCCCAGCCGTTAGCTGGCATCTTGCCCTTTGGAGCCCGGACTTTCCTCACACACAGTGCGCGATCGTCTGGCCCACTCAGGTATGGTATTCTACCAAATCATCACCCAAGATAAGGCAGGAACACATGAACGGCACCACTGCGCATTTTCGTTTCGCAACCAAAGGCGATATACCGGGCATTCTCGAGATGATCCGCAGGCTTGCTGCCTATGAGCATGCCGAAGACGAAGTGCGCGCTACGCCCGAGCTGCTCGACGAGTGGATGTTCGAGAGGCGCGCGGCCGAAACCGTCGTCATGGAGGCGCCCGATGCGGGCATCGTCGGGATCGCGGTGTTCTTTCAGAACTTCTCGACGTGGACGGGAACGGGCGGCATGTACCTCGAGGACCTCTACATCGACGAGCCGTACCGCGGCAACGGCGCAGGCAGGGCCCTCATGGCCCATCTTGCCGGCATCTGCAAGAAGCGCGGTTGGGTTCGCCTCGATTGGTCGTGCCTCGATTGGAACGAGCCGAGCCTCGGGTTCTACCAGCGCATCGGTGCGGCGCGGATGGACGAATGGGTGCACCATCGCCTTTCGGGCGATGCGCTCGAAGCGCTTGCGGCAGAGGCGGTGTAGCCGTGCTGCGGGACGGGGCCGCAACCGTACGTCCGGCGACCGAGGCCGACGTCGGCTTCCTGATCGATCTGATGGCGGGACTCGCGGCGTATGAGGCGACGATCGAAGGCGGCTACGCGGGGGAAGTGACGGTAACTCCCGAAGCACTTGCGGAGCTTCTCTTCGAGGAGCGTTCGATCGGAGCGCTCGTGGCCGAAGACGGACGGGGCCGCATCGTCGGCTGCGCGACGTATTTCCAGATCAGATCAACGTGGACGGGAGCGCCTTGCCTGTATCTCGAAGACCTGTTCGTCGATCGGCGCGCCCGCGGGGCGGGGATCGGCCGAGCGCTCATGGCATCGCTGGCAAGCCTGTGCGAAACGCAGGGCCTCAAGCGCATCGATTGGATCTGCTCGGCGTCGAACGAGCCGAGCCTCGGTTTCTACGAGGGGCTCGGAGCCGTGCGCATGGACGGGTGCCTGCACCATCGCCTTTCGGGCGATGCGCTTGCAGCGCTTGCGAAGGAGGCGCGCTGATATGGCAACGTGCGCCCTGGTCGGGGCTGTTGAGTTCAATGCGGAGCACTTCGCCTCTCAGCGGTTTGACTTCGTGATCGCGGTGGATGCGGGATACGCGCATCTCGAGAAGATCGGCGTCGCGGCCGATCTCGTGGTGGGCGATTTCGATTCGCTCGGCTACGTGCCCGCCCATCCCAACGTAGAAACGCATCCGTCGCACAAGGATGCAAGCGATATCGAGCTCGCGATGGACAGGGCCGCCGAAGAGGGCTTCGACACGCTCGTGGTGTACGGTTGCATGTCGGGCAGGCTCGACCACACCTACGGCATGCTCCAGCTCTTGGCGCGGTTCGCCCGTCGCGGCCTGCGCGTCTTCGCGATAGGCGATACGTTCGCCGTGTGCGCGCTTGAAGGCAGCAGGTGCGGGACGCTGCGCTTCGATGCGGTCGAATCGGGTACGCTTTCGACGTTCGCCCTCACCGATGCAGCGCGCGGCGTAGATGAGGCAGGTCTTGAATACCCGCTCGATAAAGCGACGCTTTCAAACGACGAGCCCCTCGGCGTTTCGAACGAGTTCATCGGCGAGCCCGTGACCGTTTCCGTCGAGGAAGGCACGCTGCTCGTTTTTTTTCCGCTGCATGCGTGGTCTGCGATGTCTTTGGGCGAGTAGAGCGCCCGATGGCGGCTCGTCTCTCCGAAGTCTCGAGCGGACGCGTACCGATCTTCGCTTCGCATCGGATACCGCCGAAGCTGCGTCCACTCGGCGAAGGCCCGGGTCGGGCGGGGTGAGATTGCCCCGGTTTCGTTTCGGCGCGTCTGCGATCCTATGCGGGTTCGGCCGAGACGAAGATTCTGCTTGCGGGATAGTAGGTCAGATAACAGGTGTCGCCGGAGTCGACGATCTCCTCGAGCGCTGTTCGGTCGTGCTCGGAAATCGAAACCCTGCGGGAGGTTCCGTCCTCGAGAGCGGTGAACTCGATCTCGAGGGTGGTTGGGGAAAGGGCGCGATAGCGGCCGCTCGGACGATTCTCCTCGACACCGCTCAACCAGCACAGCGAAGTCTGCGGGCCGCTCGCGCGATCGGCCGCGTATTCCGAAAACGTCATGGAGCCCCCTAACGCACCGAGCGCGGCCATGGCGAGCATGAAGAGGATGAGCCAGAACGGTCCGATGGTCTGATACGTTCGCGGATGCTTTTTGTTCCGTCTGCGCCATAGGACGATCGCAGCGATGCAAAGAGCCATGACTGCCAGTCGAAACACCACGTCGAACGTCGAATCCGCTCGGTCGAGGCTCGAAAGCGCACCGAGGGCGACAAGTGCGCAGCCACCGTAGATGATGATGGTCGCGCCCAGCTTGCCCGTTTCGGAGAGAATGGCGATCGCGCAATCGTGGACCGCCTCGCTTCCCCGCGGACGGCTCGTCCAGGCATCCATTGCGAAAACGCTGCCGAACAGCAGCATGGTCACGCCGAAGCCTATGAAGCCTGCTCCGAGGATGCCGTGGTTGCGCAACCCCTCTTCGCCTACCGTCGTGGATTGCATGCCGAACAGTATTGCGGCAAACGAGGCGAACAGGAGCACAACGCCTGAGATCAGGATTGCTTTACGGGAAAACGGTGTGCCTGGGGCAACGATGGACGGCATGGACATTCCTCTTCGACGACGATACGCATCCATTGTACCCGCTTGGCGCTGCCCGTTTCCGAGGAAATCGCGCACGTTCGCCGTCCTGGCGCGCGAACGCGGCGAGGAGGGATATACTGGCTCATTGGCTGGCGCGTATGCGCCGCCGGCGGTTTTAGCCGCCTACATACCAGGGGAGCTTGCAGGAGGCGCATGCGCGCTGCGGCAGGCTGAGAGGAAGCGCGATCCCGCTTCGACCCTAGAACCTGATATGGATAATGCCAGCGAAGGGAGCTCTATGACGCAGATTACTGCTGCACGCGACGGAACCGTCACACCCGAGATGAAGATCGTTGCCGAAAAGGAGGGCAGGCCCGTCGAGGAGATACGCGCGGGCGTGGCTGCGGGGCGCATCGCCATTCCTGCGAACGTCAACCACCATGCGCTCTCGCCCGAGGGCGTGGGCGCAGGCCTCAGAACGAAGGTGAACGTCAACCTCGGCATATCGGGCGATCTTCACAACGAGGAAGAGGAGTTCGCCAAGGTTGCCGTGGCGCTCGAGCTGGGCGCCGAGGGCATCATGGATCTATCGAACCACGGTAAGACGCGCGAGTTTCGCACGCGCCTCATCGGGATGTCGAGCGCGATGGTTGGCACGGTGCCCATGTACGATGCGATCGGATACCTCGAAAAGGCGCTCGTCGACATCACGGTCGACGATTTCCTCGAAGTCGTGCGCGTGCATGCCCAGGACGGTGTTGATTTCGCGACCATCCACGCGGGCATGAACCGCCGCGTCATCGACTCGTTCAAGGAGACGGGACGCCTCACCAACATCGTAAGCCGCGGCGGGTCGCTCATCTTCGCATGGATGGAGGCGACCGGCAACGAGAACCCGTTCTTCGAGTACTACGACGAGGTGCTCGCCATCTGCCGCGAATACGACGTGACGATCAGTCTCGGCGACGCCATGAGGCCTGGTTGCACCTACGACGCAACCGATGCGGCCCAGATCGCCGAGCTCATCGAGATCGGAAAGCTGACCGAGCGCGCATGGAACGCGGGCGTGCAGGTGATGGTCGAGGGGCCGGGGCATATGGCGCTCGACGAGATAGCGGCCAACATGAAGCTCGAGAAACGCCTGTGCCACGATGCGCCGTTCTACGTGCTCGGGCCGCTCGTCTGCGACATCGCGCCCGGATACGACCATATTACCGCGGCGATCGGCGGAGCGGTTGCCGCTTCGGCGGGCGCCGATTTCCTGTGCTACGTCACACCGGCGGAGCATCTGCGCCTGCCCGACGTGGCCGACGTGCGCGAGGGACTCGTGGCTACGAAGATCGCAGCGCACGCCGCCGACATCGCCAAGGGCATCCCCGGTGCGCGCGATATCGACAACCGCATGAGCGATGCGCGTCGCCGCATCGACTGGGAAGAGATGTTCGACTGCGCGATCGATCCCGTGCGCGCACGGGAGTATTTCGAAAGCGCGCCTCCTTCGACGGAGGGCACCTGCACGATGTGCGGGAAAATGTGCGCCATGCGTACGGTGAACACGATCATGGACGGCCTGACCATCGATCTCGATGCAAAGTAGCCGAGGTCGGGGCCTCGGGCGAAAACGGCCGATTTTGAAGGAAAAGAGTACGCGGGGCGCCTTCGCGACAGCGCGGGCGCAGGAAAGGATATGAGACATGGAGCAGTTTGCTTTGAAGAACGCGGTCGAGACGGTGCGCGCGAGCGTGCCCCTCGTGCACAACATTACGAATTACGTGACGGTCAATGATTGCGCCAATGCGCTTCTGGCCTGCGGGGGAAGCCCTATCATGAGCGATGAGCCCGAAGATGTGGTCGATATCACGAGCATCTGCGGAGCGCTCACCCTCAATATCGGCACGCTGAACAAGTCGAGTATCGAGGCGATGTTTCTGGCGGGAGCCCGTGCGGCAGAGCTCGGCCATCCCATCGTACTGGATCCCGTGGGGGCAGGGGCGTCGGGGCTGCGGACGCGCACTGCCGCCGAACTCCTCGACAAGCTCCCCATTGCGGTCATCCGCGGCAACATGTCGGAAGTGAAGGCGCTCGCCGGCGGTGCGGCGACCACGCGCGGGGTCGACGTGTGCCCTGACGATGCGGTTACGTCCGAGAACCTTGCCGAGTCGGCTGCCTTCGCCCGGGATTTCGCGCAGCAGACCGGTTCGGTCGTTGCCATTACCGGTGCGATCGATATCGTCGCGCACGGCGACGAAGCCTACGCCGTATCGAACGGGTCGCCCGTCATGGGCAAGATCACCGGTGCGGGCTGCATGCTCTCGTGCGTCTGCGCCGCGTACGCCGCAGTCAACCAGGATTCGATGCTCGATGCGACGGTTGCAGCGGTTGCGAGCATGGGGCTTGCGGGCGAGACCGCCGAGAAGCGCATGGGTTCGCGCGATGGCAACGGGTCGTTTCGCACGTATCTGCTCGACGCGTTGTACCGCATGGACGGCGAGGCGCTCGAAGCGGGCGCGAAGATCGAGCGGATCGATCGGTAACCCATGTATCCGCGCGACAGAATACGCGAGGGCATGCGCCTCTACGCCGTCACCGACGACGCCTGGCTCGACGGGCGGACGCTTGCCGAGTGCGTCGAGCAGGCGATTGCAGGCGGTGCGACGTTCGTGCAGCTGCGCGACAAACGCGCTTCGACCGAAGAGCTGGTTGCCACGGCCGAAGCGCTTGTGCCGTTGTGCCGTAAGGCGGGCGTTCCGTTTGTGGTAAACGACGATGTCGAAGCGGCGATCGCCGCCGATGCCGACGGCGTTCACGTGGGTCAGGACGACATGGCGTGCGCGTCCGCCCGCGCCGCGCTCGGCTCCGGCAAGATCGTGGGGGTATCGGTGCAGACGCTCGAAGAGGCGCTCGAGGCCGAAGCGGCCGGAGCCGACTACCTCGGGGTGGGGGCGATGTTCGGCACGCCGACCAAGCCCGAGGCGGTCGACGTGGGCTTCGACGAGCTCAGACGCATATGCGCGGCAGTCGGCATCCCGGTTGTGGCCATCGGCGGCCTCAACGCGTCGACGGTCCCCGCGCTGGGCGGTTGCGGCGTTGACGGCGCTGCGGTGGTGTCGGCGATTTTTGCGGCGCCTGACATCGAAGCGTCAACGAAACGCCTTCGCATTCTCGTTGACGAGGCGCTCGGTTAAGCGCTACGATTTGCTCGGGCGCGCTGCGTACGCGCGGGCGCCCGAGCGCTTTTTCGAAGGCAGGATACGACAATCGGAAGGACCGATCATGGAAGCAGTCTTGAGCATCGCAGGCTCCGATTCGAGCGGCGGCGCCGGCATTCAGGCCGATATCAAAACCATCGCAGCCCATAAGCTCTACGCCGAGACGGTCATCACGGCGCTCACGGCCCAGAACACTACGGGCGTATACGGTGTAGTCGAGATCGATCCGGCCTTCGTCGCCCAGCAGATCGATGTCGTGTTCGACGATATCCGCCCTCGGGCGGTGAAGATCGGAATGGTTTCTTCCGCGGCTATCATCGAGGCAATCGCCGACAGGCTCGTGGCGAACGCCGCGGAGAACATCGTGCTCGATCCGGTCATGGTCGCCACTTCGGGCGCTCGGCTGATCGACGACGGGGCCGTAGCGGCGCTCATGGACAAACTCCTTCCCCTGGCCGACATCGTTACGCCGAACATTCCCGAAGCCGAGGTGCTTTGCGGACGTGCTATCTCGACGGAAGACGATATGGAGGCTGCCGCAAAACAGCTTGCCGGGAAAACGTCCGGAGCGGTGCTCGTCAAGGGCGGCCACGGAACCGAGCGCGCCGACGACGTGCTCGTGACCGAGCACGGCCGCGTGGTATGGCTGCGCCACAAGCGCATCGAAACCGAGAACACCCACGGAACCGGGTGCACGCTCTCTTCGGCCATCGCCTGCGGGCTTGCGCAGGATTTCGACATGCAGGCCTCCGTTTCGAAGGCGAAGAACTACGTGACGGGAGCGTTGCAGTACGGCCTTTCCCTCGGCCGCGGCAACGGTCCGCTCAACCACATGTGGGATTACTGATCGCCTTTTCGGGTACGCGTGTCCGGTTCGCTGCGCCGGTGCCGATCGCATGGGACGACGCGGCGGCGCCGGGCGTGCTGGCTGGGCGCGGCATGCGGGCGTTGATCTGCTGCCAAACCAGGATCGACATGCGCCCGTTCGGGGCCTCGAAACGCCAGATGCCCGTCGGGGGCTGCATGCGAGGCCTGCGCTACCCCCGCAAATGGGGCTTAGCGGCGGAAGTGCCGAATCGTGACAGGAAAACGAAGATATTCGTCGTTGCCCGGCCATCGCATTGCAATCGGCTTCGGAGTCGAATCGCTGAACTGGGGTGATTCGAGAGCTCAAGGTCGGTGCCTTTGATCTCGTCGTACCAGGTGCGCTGCGACGACGAATACGGGCGTTTTTCTGCCAACTTCGGGCAGATTGCGTGCTCGCGGGTCGGGGCGGGGGCCCGGGGGCTACCTTCGAGGTGCTTGCGGCACGGGCGCAGTGCCGTCGGCTATTCTCGAAGCTGCTCATAGCGCCGTGCGCATGGGCGCGCGAGAGCTCCTGGTGTCCGCCAAGGGCCGCTGTGCGACGTTTTGAGACGTCGTTTGGCAGAACCGAGTTCGGCGACCTGCGGAAACATCGATTGATCGAGCGGAAATGCATCGAATTTTGTCGCACAGCGGCCCTTGGCGGACATCGGCTTTCCGTTGGGGATCGTCGATGCGGCTCATGCTTCGTAGAGGCACTGCCCGCCCACGTAGGTGGCGAGCACGCGGGCACCTTGGATCTCGTCTTCGGGAACGGTGAGAAGGTTGCGGTCGAGCACGGCGATATCGGCGAACTTGCCGGCTTCGATCGTCCCGAGCTCATGTGCGCGTCCGGCAGCTTGCGCGCTTCCGAGCGTGTAGGCGCGGATCGCTTCGGCCATCGTGATGCGCTCGGCGGGCAGCCAGCCGCCGAGCGGCTCGTGGGTTCGCGGATCCTGGCGCGTGACGGCGGTATAGAGCACGTCCATCGAATTTACGTCGACGACGGGGGAGTCGGTACCGAATCCCATCTTGACGCCCTGCTCCAAAAACGTGGCGAACGGCCACATCCAACGTATACGTTCGAGTCCCAAATCGCGCTCCGGGCCGCCCGGGTCGAGCGTGATGTGCGGCGGCTGAACGGCGGCCAGCACGTCGAGTTCGGCCAAACGCGCGATATCGTCTGGCTGGAAGTTCTCGAGATGCTCCAGGCAGTTCTGGCCGTGTTCGAGCGGCCCGTAGCGCTGCCGCGCCTCATCGAAGATGTCGAGCGCGCAGTGGATGGCCTCGTCGCCGATCGTGTGGACGCGCACGGCATGGCCCGCTTCGGCCGCTGCGAGTACGAGCCGGCGCATCGTGGAAGGTTCGACGGTGGGCCGTCCGCGATCGCCCTCGAACTGGGCGTTCGCGTAGGGTTTTTCGAGGTAGGCGGTGTGCTGGCTCGAAACGCCGTCGAAGAACTGCTTGAAGCCGGGAGCCTGCAGGCGGGGGCCGGTGAACCGCTGTTGCATGGTTTCGAGGCGGGACATGTCCTCGGTGAGCGTAGGAAACATGTGCACGCGCACGGCGAGCCTGCCTTGGCGCTCGAGCGATTCGTAGATGTCGTCGCGCACGAAGTCGAGACCTGGACTCGCCATGAGCGACATGTCGCATACCGAGGTGATGCCGTTTTCGAGCAGCCTGTCCATGAAGCCGCAGTAGGCATCCTGCATCTCGTCGTCGGTGAACGAGGAGACGATGCGCCCCATGAGCTCCATGGCGGCTGATTCGCGGATGATGCCCGTAAGCTCGCCGCGTTCGTTGCGGTCGTAGGCGCCTCCCGCGGGTGGTTCGGTCGTTTCGTCGATGCCGAGCACGTCGAGCGCAGCCGAGTTGACCCACAGCGTGTGGGCGTCGCCCGAATAGAGGGCAACGGGCCGGTCGGGGTAGGCTTCGTCGAGCGAACGTCTGCTCGGCATGGCTGCCGGGTTCCACCGGTACTCGCGCCAGCCCTGAGCGAGCACCCAAGAGCCTTCGGGGCGCGATGCGGCGAGCGGTGCGAGGCGGGCGACGTAGTCGGCTTCGCTCGAGCCGAGGTAGTTCATCGCAAGGGGCGAGCTGTAGAGCGCAGAATGGAAGAAGTGCAGGTGCGAATCGTGAAAGCCGGGAATGACGAGCGCGTCGCCGTAATCCTTCACGATGGTTTCGGGGCCGCGCCATCCTTCGGCATCCGCCTTGGAACCCGCAAAAACGATGCGGTCGCCCGCAACGGCGACGGCGCCCGGTACCGCATCAGCACCTACTCCCGTGAACAGCGCTTCCGTTTCGATGATGGTATCGGCGAACACGGCCGCTCCTTTCAAATGAACCAGCTTGTGCGGTTCGGCCCGCATCGCGGGCGGCCGCGTTCAGCTTCTCTGCATACGGTAGGGAGCCTCTTACGACGGAAGCTCGAATCGGTATTCGTCTCCGCAGATGGTCTGTTTGATCTTTCCATCGCATACGAGGTAGACCAGATGAGCCATCGTCTCCGCCATCGAGAAGTACTTCTGGTCAAGCGGCCAATGGCTCCAGTTCGGATACTTCCATTGCGCGTTCTGCGAGATTGAGATGATGTCGTGATGGCCTTGCGCCACGAGTTCGTAGATTTCCTCCAGGCGTTTCTCGTGGTGCTCCTTCAGGTACAGCACGCGTCCGGCAAGGTCGGTGAACGGGTCGCCATGGGCGGGGAGCACGAGTTCGACGTCGTAGCGCTGCATCTTGCCGAGGCTCTCCATGAACTCCTCGAGCGCATTGTGGGTTGCGAACCACGACGAGATGCCCGGCGTGATGCGCTCGAGCACGTGATCGCCGATGAGCATGGTCTTCGTTTGGGGTTCGTATAGGCAGATGTGCCAATTGTCGTGACCAGGGGTTTCGATGATCTCGAATTCGTAGCCGCCCGCCTCGAACGTATCGCCCTCTTCGATGTATATGACGAGAGGCCGATGTTTTAACGGGAGCAGTTCGGCATGGAGTTTCAGGCGCACTGCGCCCTTCTCGAACGAGAGGCCCTCGTCCTGCGGTCGAGCCGCCTGTCGGACGAGCGGCTCGAACACCTTCGCCTCCATCATTTGAAGGTTCTCAACCTCCTGGAAGGAGTGGAGGTTCGCGTATACGCGCATGCCGTGGGAATAGATGCGATCGAGGTTGCCCGTATGGTCGGGATGGGAATGTGTGAGCAGGATCTCAACCGAATCCCAGGTTCGGCCGAGCTCGGTCAGAGCGGCATCGAGCGCCGCTTCGCATGCGGGATGGTCGAACCCGACGTCGACGATGGTCGTCTTTTCGTCGCTGAGGATAAAATACGAGTTCAGCTCGCGCAGGGGGTTGTCGGGCAGCGGTACCCTCACGCGATACACGCGGGGAATGACCTCGGTGATGAATCCGTCGTAGTCGAAGTCGTAGCTCTGTGTGTTCGGTGACGCGTCTTCCATGGTTACCTCGCGGGGGATTGCCGTCGTATGCGTTCATTGTACCGCTGCCAAGGTATCGGCTGCGGGACATCCCGAAAACGGTCCGTTTACCGTTTCGTTTGCGCCGATAGCGGTGGGGTACGCTCTTCGATCATGAAGATCGTAAGGAGCGGGCATGTCGCAGCAGCCGTACCGTCTGAGCGCAGACGAGGTTTTGAGTGAACAGCAATCCGGTATCGAGGGCCTCTCGCCCGAAGAAGCGCAGGCTCGCCTGCGCGCATACGGTGCCAACGAACTCGACGAGAGCAAGAAGAAAAGCACACTCGCCGTTTTCTTCGACCAGTTCAAAGACTTGCTCGTCATCGTCCTCATCGCCGCTGCCGGCATATCCCTTTTGTCGGGGCATATCGAAAGCGCCGTCGTCATCTTCGTCGTCATCGCCCTCAATGCCGTGCTCGGCACCGTGCAGACGGTCAAAGCCGAGCAGTCGCTCGCCAGCCTGAAGGCGATGAGCGCACCGCTCGCCCGCGTGGTGCGTGCGGGGGAGCGAGTCGAGATTCCCGCTGCAGACGTGGTGCCGGGCGATATCCTCGAACTCGAGGCGGGCGATCTCGTGGCGGCGGACGGCCGCATGTTTGAAAACTACTCGCTCAAGGTGAACGAAAGCGCCCTTACCGGAGAAAGCGAAGGCGTCGAGAAGACGGTCGCCCCCATCGAGCGCGACGATGCGGTCGTGGGGGATCGGACCAACATGGTGTTCTCGGGGTCACTCGTGATCTACGGGCGCGCTCGCGTGGTCGTGACGGCAACCGGTATGGCGACCGAGCTCGGCAGGATAGCCTCGCTGATGAACGAGACGAAGCAGCGCAAAACGCCCTTGCAGGTGAGTCTCGACGCGTTCTCCGCAAAGCTGGCCATCGGGGTTATCGCCATCAGCGTGCTCGTCTTCGCCCTTTCGGTGCTGCGCAGCGGTATGGGGATCCTCGACTCGCTCATGTTCGCCGTGGCGCTCGCTGTGGCCGCCATCCCCGAGGCGCTCGGATCTATCGTGACCATCGTGCTCGCCATCGGTACGCAGAAGATGGCCAAGCAGCACGCGATCATCAAGGAGCTCAAGGCGGTCGAATCGCTCGGCAGCGTCTCGGTGATCTGCTCGGATAAGACCGGTACGCTCACGCAGAACCGCATGAGCGTGCAGAAGATCTACGTCGGCGACGCCCTCGTGGATTTCGACGACATAAGTATGGACGACGAGCTGCAACGCCAGCTCGTCGAGATCGGACTGCTCGCGAGCGATGCGACCACCGACGAGGAAACGGGGTCGCAGATCGGCGATCCGACCGAGGTGGCGCTCGTGCATATCGGTGACAGCCTGGGCATCGACGAGGGCTCCTACCGCGCGAGCCATCCGCGCCTGCGCGAGCTCGCGTTCGATTCGGACCGCAAGCTCATGAGCACGCTGCACGAACTGCCGCGCGGCATCATGCTTCTGACCAAGGGAGCTCCCGATGTGCTGCTTGCGCGGTCGACGTTCGTGCTCACGGCGGATGGCCCCGCGGTGCTCACCGAAGAACGCAAAGCGGAGATTGCGGAGGCGAACAGCCGCTTGTCGGAGCAAGGATTGCGGGTGCTCGCATTCGCGATGCGCGAGATCGGCGAGGTGCGCGATCTCGCGCTGGCCGACGAATCGGATTTCACGTTCGTCGGCCTCGCCGCCATGATGGACCCGCCGCGCCCCGAGGCCGTCGCCGCCGTTGCCGACGCGAAGCGGGCGGGCATCAGGACGATCATGATCACGGGCGATCACAAGGTGACCGCCTCGGCGATCGCACGCGAGATCGGCATCATGGAGCCCGGCGACGAGGTGCTCGACGGCGCCGAGCTCGACCGGCTTTCCGATGCCGAACTCGATGGTGAGTTGCCGCGCATCTCGGTGTACGCGCGCGTTTCCCCCGAGCACAAGATACGTATCGTGTCGGCGTGGCAGCGCCGCGGCGCCATCGTGGCGATGACGGGCGACGGCGTGAACGATACCCCGGCGCTCAAACGGGCCGACATCGGCATTGCCATGGGCATCACGGGCACCGAAGTGAGCAAGGACGCTGCGGCGATGATCCTCTCGGACGACAACTTCGCCACCATCGTGAAGGCGGTCGAGAACGGCCGCGGGGTCTATGCGAACATCAAGAACACGGTGCACTTCCTGCTTTCGGGCAACATGGCGGGTATCATCTGCGTGCTGTTCGCCTCGATCGCAGGGCTCGCCGCGCCGTTCGCGCCGGTGCACCTCCTGTTCATCAACCTCTTGACCGACAGCCTTCCCGCCATCTCGATCGGCATGGAGCCCGTCGCCGAAGACGTGCTCGACCACAAGCCGCGCGATCCGAAAGGCTCGATTCTCGACCGCAGCCTGCTTATCCGCATAGGCGTCGAAGGCGTTCTGATCGCGATACCGACGATGACCGCGTTCTTCATCGGGCTCGCCGAAGCCGGTGCGGCGCTCGGCATGACGATGGCGTTCGCAACGCTTTCGCTCGCACGGTTGTTCCACGGATTCAACTGCCGCGGCGACGCCTCAATCGCGTGTCTGGGCGTTTCCAGCAACCCCTATACGCTGTTCGCGTTCGTCGGCGGCGCGGCGCTTCTCGCCGCCGTGCTGTTCATTCCGTTTCTTCACCCCCTCATCCAGATTGCCGATGTTACGATAGGGCAAGCCGGTTTGATCGTCGCATTGGCGTTCGCGCCGACGCTGGTGATTCAGGTCTACCGTATGGCGAGAGATCTCATTCGTAGATAGGAATTGGTATGGGGACGAAAACTCGAGCGGTTATCGCGGGTGCGGGTGCGGCGCTTGCAGCCTTGTACGGCCTTTCGGTCGTGCTCATCGGAAACAAGTGCGTCGATTTCGCGTTGGTGCCCGGCAAGGACGGCAAGACCGGGCGGATGCGAAAGCCCGATCGCATCGGGGGAGACCTTGCGAACGGATCGGTTGACGCCTCGGTGGCAAGCCTTGTCGAGGCGAACCGGGAAGCGATGCTGGCGAAGCGCGACGCGTGGCTCTCGTCGGTCGAGGTAGAGCGCGTGCGCATCAAGGCGGCGGGCGAGTCCTACGACTTGGCGGGGTTCGTGTATCCCGCCAAAAAACCGACGCTGAGGTGGGCGATGCTCGTTCACGGCTACACGAACACGCACGCTGACATGGAATACCTTGCAGCTTACTACGCCGATCGGGGCTACAACGTGCTGGCCCCCGACCTGCGCGCCCACGGTGAAAGCGGGGGCGACCTCATCGGCATGGGATGGCCCGACCGCATCGATCTTGTGCATTGGGCCGATCATCTGATCGGGCGGTTCGGCGAAGAGGTGTCGATCGCGCTGCACGGGATATCGATGGGCGCAGCCGCCGTATGCATGGCATCGGGCGAGACGCTACCGTTCCAGGTGAAGGCCGTCGTGTCGGATTGCGCGTTCACCGATCTGTCCTCGATGCTCGCCGGGCAGGTGAAGAAGCTCTACGGCCTGCCGCGCCACCCGGTCGTCGACGACGCGCGCATCATGCTCAAGGCGCGGGGCGGATACGACATCAAGCGCGCTTCGGCGCTCGATCAGGTGAAGAAGAGCTCGACGCCCACGCTGTTCATCCACGGCCTGAGCGACGGGTTCATTCCCGCCTCGATGGCGCGCGAGCTGTTCGAAGCGTGCGCCGCGCCCGAGAAACGACTGCTCATCGTTGCGGGGGCGGGCCATGCGCTTTCCGCCCAGACCGATCCGGACCTCTATTTCGATACGGTGTTCGGCTTTCTCGACAGCAAGATGGGCGAAGCGTAAAACGTACATGTTGGATGGGAGCGCGGTGCGCTCCGGCCGAAGTATGCGGGCAAGCTCGAAAGCAACGGCGGCGGGGGCTTGAACCTCGCTTATGCGAAAGGAAAGAGATGATCGTCAGACAGGAAACAAGCGGGGATTACGACGAGGTATACGGCTTGGTCAAGGAGGCGTTCGCGTCGGCCGAGCACAGCGATGGCAACGAGCACGACCTGGTTGCCGCCCTGCGAAAAAGCGCTGCGTTCGTACCCGAGCTCTCGCTTGTGGCCGAGGCGGATGGGAAAATCGTCGGGCACATTCTGTTCACCGAGGCGACGGTGGGCGACGATACCGTGCTCGCATTGGCCCCGCTCTCCGTTCTGCCCGCGTATCAGAAAACGGGCGTCGGCACGGCGCTGATGGAAAAAGGGCATCGGATCGCACGGGAGCTTGGCTACTCGTACTCGGTGGTTTTGGGAAGCGAAACGTACTATCCCCGTGTCGGGTATGCGTCTGCCGACGGGTTCGGGATCGAAGTTCCCGAGGGAGTGCCCCCTGAAAACTACATGGCGATCAAGCTGCAGGAAGATGCCGCTCCCGTTGCGGGCACGGTAGCGTACGCGGAAGAGTTCGGGATGTAGCGAACCGGGTCAATGCGACCTGCCTGCCCGTCTTGGGCCGTGGGCTTGCCGTGCGGCTCGACTCCCTGAAACGCCCATCAAAGCGTTCGCGATGGCGAGCGCCGCTTCAGTGCGGCTGCGGCCGGCTTCGTTGACACACCGCATCCATGAAATACAAGTATCATCCTCGCATTCCCATAATCTTTATATGACCGAAGGGGTACTATATAGAAAAACCGAGTCCGCTGGCATCGATGCTTCCAACGGGCGAGAACGGAGGCCTGCTTAGTGCTGGGAATCATGGACGATATCCTCGAGATCGTGTACGTGGTGGATATCGAAACGTACGAGCTGCTCTATCTCAACGAGTCCGGCAAGCAGCTGTTCGGGTTGGACGACGTTGCCGATCACAAGTGCTACCAGGCGCTTCAGGGATTCGATGATCCCTGTCCGTTCTGTACGAACAGCAAGCTCAAATCGGATGCCACATATACGTGGGAGCATTCGAACGCGCTCACGGGCAAGCGCTACCTGCTCAAAGACCGCCTCATCGATTGGGGGGGACGGGCGGCGCGCATCGAAGTCGCGGCTGATATGACCGCAAGCGAAGAGGACGATCTCGGTTTGCGCTATGCTCTGGACGCCGAGGGCATGGTGCTGCGTTGCGTCGACGATCTGTACCGCGAAGCCGACCTCGATACGGCTTCGAAGAGCATGCTGCGAATCATCGGCGAATGCCTCGAATCCGACCGCACGTACATCATCGAGTTCAGCGAAGGACTCGCGAACAACACCTACGAATGGTGTGCGGAAGGCATCGAGCCGGCTATCGACTTGTTGCAGGGGATCGACTTGCAGACCGTTGCGCGGTGGCTCGATCTCTTCGAGCAGGGCGAATGCGTGATTCTCGAAGATTTGGAGACCATCCGCGAAAGCTCCCCCGAAGAATACGGATTGCTAGTCCAGCAGAACATCAACAGCCTTGCCGTGGCGCCGCTCGAACAGAACGGGCAGATAATCGGCTGCATCGGCATCGACAATCCCCCTGTCGACCGCATACGCCATCTCGGCCCGCTGCTGCGCACGCTCGCGTACTTCTACCTCATGACGGTGCGTCGCATCGGCGACGAAGAAGAGCTGAGGTACCTCAGCTTTCACGACGGGCTGACCGGGTTGTACAACCGCAACCGATTCGCAGAGGACTGCAGTCGTCTCGAGGAAGCGGGAGGTCCGCTCGGTGTCTTGTACGTCGACGTAAACGGGCTCAAGACAATCAACGACAGTTTCGGCCATCTTAAAGGGGATACCGTGCTGCGCACATGCGCCCGGAAGATGGTCGAGGTGCTCGATGGAGCCGAGGTGTACCGCCTCGGCGGCGACGAGTTCGTTGCGTTGGCAAACGGTGTCGGGAGCGCCGAGTTCGAGGCGATGCGCTTGCGGCTCGAGCAATCGTTCGAGCAGGACGACGACGAGCTGCTCTACGTGTCGCTGGGAGCTAAGTGGTCGAACGATCCGAAGGATGTCGCCTCGATGCTCGCGGCGGCCGATGCGGCGATGTACGAGCAGAAGCGCTTCTTCCACATCGGGGAGGTGCGCGAGTCCCGCCGTCTCGCCAAATCCGAATCGACGTCGGCGCGCTACGACGGGTTGGGCGTTGATTCCGAAGACAGCGTTTTGCTCGACGAATACAACATGCTCATGAGCGCCATGCACGTAAGCGTGAGCAAGCATCTGTTCACCGAAAAGTTCGAGGTGCTCTGGGCGAACGATTTCTACTACGAGATGACGGGCTATACCCGCGAGGAGTACGACAAGCTATTCAACGGCAACTGCGGCGATTACTTCGCGGACTATCCCGAGGAGTACGGGATGCTCAGCCAGGTCGTCGTGAGCGCTTACGAGGCGGGCGAGCCCGGCTACGAATGCCTTATGCCCATGCCGATCAAAGGCGGCTCGCGCATGTGGATCCGCGTTGTGGGCAGATTCACGAGCGAGACGGCCGGGGGTTTCCCGGTGATTTACGCTACGTTCACGTGCGTGGACGATGTTGTGCAGCTTGAGCGGGAGCGCTCCATCGCCTTCGACGCGATTCCCGGCTTTGTCGCGCGCATCCGCATGCGAAAGAACGGCTTGAAGCTCCTGTATGGCAACGATCGCTTCGTCGATTTCTTCGGCCCTGTCGACGAGGCGGCCTCGCAAGCGCTGTTCAGGGAGAACGCGGCGATGAACCACGAGGTGATCAAGGAGAACTATCCGGCCATGCGCAGGGGCGAGTCCGTTTCGTTCGAGGTGGTCGGGCGGAGCAGGCGCGGCGAAGATGCGTCGTTTCGATTGTACGCTGATTGCATCGATTGGATCGAGGGGGACCCGGTGTATCTGGCCCTGTACCTCGATACGACCGAAATCACCCGGCAGCGAAGGCTCGTCGAAGAGGCGAACGAGAAGCTGCGGATGGTTGCGTACGTCGATCCGGTGACGGGCGGTCGGAACCGCACGAGCTTCGAGCACGACATAGCCGAGACGATCGGATCGAATCCTCCGAACACGTATGCGTTCGTGTCGATCGACCTTCAGAAGTTCAAGGTGATCAACGATTTGTTCGGTACCCGGTACGGTGATCTTACGCTCAAGTTCTTATACGGAAACTTCGAATCGCATCTCGAACACGGCGAGTACGTCGCTCGCATGTCGGCGGACCTGTTCTCGCTTCTGCTCAAAACCAACGGGAAGACGTCGATCGAAAATCGACTCGAGGCGATGGTGCAAGACGCGAACGCCCGCATCGCCCAGACGCTCGCCGACAACGAGATGGCCCGCCCCTACCTTGCTACGATGACCGCCGGCATCTACGTCATCGACAACCCCTCGCTGCCCATGGTGCAGATCCAGGACCGCGCCAATATGGCGCGCAAGAAGACGGGCGCCTTGACCGAAGGCGGCGCAGCGAGCGGGCGGGTGTGCACGTGCCGGTTCTACCGCAACGACGACAACGTTCGCCTGGCTGCCGAGAAGGACATGGAAAACCGTATGACGGTAGCGCTCGAGACGGGCGAGTTCGTCGTATACCTCCAGCCCAAGGTCGATCTTCGCAGCAAAGCCGTCGCGGGTGCCGAGGCGCTCGTCCGATGGGCCGACCCGGGAAGGGGCGTCGTGCCGCCGGACGAGTTCATCCCGCTGTTCGAGAAGAACGGTTTCGTCATCGAGCTCGACCTGTACGTGTTCGAGCAAGTCTGCGCGTTGCTGCGCGATTGGCTGCATGCGGGCGTGGCCCCCGTGCCCGTTTCGGTGAATTTCTCGCGGGCCCACCTGATCGACCCCTTGTTCCTGGAGCGCTTCGAGGCGATCCGGGAGTCTTACGGCGTGCCCACATCGTTCATCGAGCTCGAGCTCACCGAGACGCTCGTCTTCGAGAACCCGAAGCTGCTCGCCAGCGTTATCGACCGTCTCCACGGAGCGGGATACAGCTGTTCGATGGACGATTTCGGCAGCGGGTACTCGTCGCTCAACGTTCTCAAGGATCTTGCCGTCGATGTGCTCAAGCTCGACCGCGTGTTCTTCGAAGCGTTCGATTCGGCGGGATCGCGGTGCTCGGATGTGGTGGATGTGGTCATCGATCTCGCGCGGCGCCTCGACATGAAGACGGTTGCGGAAGGCGTCGAAACCGAGGAGCAAGCCGCGTTTCTGGCCGAGGCGGGGTGCGACATGATGCAGGGATACCTGTTCTCGCGTCCTGTCCCGATAGGCGATTTCGAGCGGCTGGCGTTCGGCGGCGAGGTGCATACGGGCGAATGAACCTGCCTTCTTCTGCGTTGCGCGCAGGGTTGCAGCACCGTCTGCGCGCAACGCGAAACGAAGCGGGTTCCTACACGAACCCGAACAGCATGCACAGGGCGGGCAGGAGCGTGGATGTCAGAGCCACCAGCAGCACGGTGGGAATCCACCCTATCCTCGCCATGTCGGACATGCGGTAGTAGCCGGTCGAGTACGTGAGGATGGGCACGCAGTCGAGCGGGAGCACGAAGGCGAGCGACGCGTGCAGGGCCACCACCATGAGCATGCAGTACATGCTGATGCCGAAATCGCCCGCTATGACGCCGAACGGATAGGCGAGGATGCCCGCCACGGCGGGGCCCACGGGAACTATGTTGTGCACGATGGCGCCGATGGCGGAGAGCACGACGAGCACGACGACGGGTATCCTCCAGCTTTCGGGCAGCGCTCCCACAACGGCTGTGACCATCCAGTCGCCGGCACCGGTGGCCACCACGAAGTGCGCCACCGAGAGGATGCACATGATCATGATCAGAACACCCCAGTTCATGCGCGAGACGAGTCCCTTGAACTCAAGCGTCGAGCATCCGGGAACCGAGAGTAGCACCACGGCGAAGATGGCGATCATGGCGGTGTTGAGCGCGGGAATCCACGAGCTTAGGATCCAGAACACCATGGCGAGCGCGATGATGACGACGGTCATCACCTCGGGGCGCGATATCCTTCCCATGTTCGACACTTCGGCCATGGTGGCATCGATGGAGGCCTGCGAGATGGGTTCGGGCTTGAAGAACCGGGTGATGATGAACCACGAGGCGAACAGCATGATGAGGCAGAACGGAAAGCCGAGCATCGACCATTCGATGAAGTTCATGTTCACGCCGAAGAGCGACGAGAAGAGCCCCACGGTGATCACGTTGCATCCGTTGCCGGTCATCACCGCGCAGCCACCGGCATACGATGCCCATGGAATGGCGATCATCATGGCCTTGCCCATGGGCGATTTGAGCTTTTCGGCTTCGTTGAGTTCGAGCAGGCGCTTGCCGACGGAGATAAACACGCCGCATGCGGCGACGTCGGACATGAAGAACGAGAGAAACGCCGTTGCGCACATGAAGCCGAGCAGCATCTTGTTGGTGTTGGTGCCCGACCAACGCAGAACGAACGCGGCGATGCGGGTGGGAATGGTGGTAGCGTCGAGCGCTACCGTGAATGCGAAGGTGCCCATGAGAAAGAACACCGTCGACCCCATGGCGTTCGCGTACGCTTCGTCGAAGGTGCATACGCCCATGATCGGCATCATGATGAGGACGAGCAACGCCGTTGCCGGCAAGGGCAGCGATTCGGTCACCCAGAGCAGGATGCCCGATGCGAGAATTCCCAGCACCATGCGGCCCTCGTAGGTGAGGCCCGCCGTCGGCGGGGCGAGCGCCGTTGCCGCGATGATGGCGACGGCGAGAAGTATGCACACTGCATTGCGCGGTCGAAGCGTGGTGCGCAGGATAGCTTCAGACACGGTTTACCCCCATATGGTAGATGTCCCCTTGCGAAAGCCGCATCCGGCAAACTCGCTTGCAGGGAACCGGTCGAGTTCGGACGAGGCGTTTGCTCGGGCCCCGTACAGCAGGGGCCCGAGAATCATGCGAACGAAACTTTACAACGCTCCCACCATAGGCGGAACAACGAGGAGGAATGCGCTGAAGAACACCATCGTCGCGATGGTGACGGGCAAGCCGCCCTTCCACATCTCGTTGAACTTGTAGTAGCCGCCGGCATAGGATACCAGCAGTACCGAGTCGAGCGGCACGAGGAAGCACAGGGCGCACCACAGGGCCAGCATGAGGATGGTCGCGGTGAAGTTGCCGCCCACGGCGGCAACCAAACCCAGAACAGGGGCGGTCACGAGAGCTGCAAGGCCGGGGCCCGAGGGGAAGAAGTTGTGCACGATGGCCAGCACGACGCTGATTACCATGAACAGCATGACGAAGCTCATGCCGGAGGTCACGCCGAGCAGCATGTTGACGATCCAGGCCACCGATCCGGCGGCGGACATGGCGGCGACGATGCCGTTGATGGAGGCCATCATGAGCAGGATGTCCCAGGGGCTCTCCGAACGGTACTGCTTGGTGGTGATCATGGACGTGCCGGGCAGGAACAGAAGGCCGAGTGCGATGAGCGCCACGAAGGTGGTGTTGAGCACGGGAATCCAGGAGCTTGCGATCCAGCACACGAGGGCGACCAGCAATACGCCGATGTTGAACTTCTCCTTGAAATCCATCGGCGGCAGGGCGGAAACCTCGCCGAGAAACGTGTCGACGGTCTCCTGGCTCAAGGGCTCGGGCTTGTATACCTTGATGAGGATGATCCAGCAGGCCACGAGGCTCAATGCCACGGGAACGATGGTGTAGCCGAACCATTCGGCAAACGTGATGGTCACGCCGCAGGCGGATTCGGCCAAGCCGAGCACGACGACGTTGATGGGGGTGCCGGAGGGCAGCAGGCAGCCGCCGAACATAACCGCGAAGGGAATGGCGAGGGCGAGGCAGCGGCCCATGTTCGATTCGCCGGGCTTAGCGCCGGCCGCACGCAAAAGCGATGCGGCGAAACCCATCATGATGGCCGTCAAGGCGATGTTCGACATGACCATGGAGATAATGGCGGATATGACCATGAAGCCCAAAATGACGAGGTTGATATTGCCCTTAACCATACGCACGACCATGGCTATCAGACGTTGCGGGAAGGTCGACACCCCGAGAAACGTCGTGAAGCCGAAGATGCCGACGAACATCCACAGCGAACTGGTGAACGTGGCGGCCCAGATGTCGTTGTAGGCCGCGATCCCCAAAAACCCGCACATCGCCACCATGACGAGGGAGGTGATGGGCAAGGGCAGCGCTTCGGTTGCCCACATGACGACCGCGGCGAGCAGAACCATGATGGCGGTTTGGCCTTCGCGGGTCAGATCGGGCGACCACAGCGGGCCGATCTGACCGATGATTATCAGTACGATGGCAACGGCAATCCATATCCATTTGAAGACTACCTTGTTGCTCTTGGCTGTTTCAGCCATTGTTACCCCTTCCTGTTACTTGTTGTTAGAACCCCCGCAGCGTCGATGACGGCGCTGCGGGGGAAGACCCCTCAAGGACGGTTTACGCGACGGCGCTCAGGAAGATGTCGCCCAGAACCACGTCTTCTGCGGTTGTGTCGGCGGCGAGGGCCACGTCCTCGTAGCCTTCGATCGATGCGGTGACGGTGTAGGCCTTCTCTTCCAGCTCTTTGAAGCGGAACTCTCCGAACTCGTCGGTGACGACGGATGCGACCTCGACGCCCTCGGCGTCGACGAGCTTCACCGTCGCGCCGATGACGACCTCGTTGATGGTCCTGTCCACCAGCACGCCGTACACCCAGCGCTTGGGAACGTTCACGTAGTACACGTGGGGATGGAGCTCGGCGGCGGCGGGCATGGGAACGGCTTTCTCGGGCACGTCCTCTTCATCCACCACTTTGAGCGCTCCCGTGGCGCATACGTCGACGCAGCGGGGAACCGTCCAGCCGTCGTCGAGCAGATGCGCGCAACCCGTGCACTTCTGGGGGAGGTCCAAAGCCTCGTTGTAGTAGACGACGCCGGCGGGGCAGGCGTCCGCAATGGCCTTTTGGCCCTTGGCCTTCACCGGGTCGATGATCACGAGGCCGTCTTCGCGGCGGTATACGGCACCGTCGGTTGCAGCCTCCATGCAGGCGGCGTTTTCGCAGTGCCCGCACATGACGGGGGCGTACTGCACCTTCACTTCGGGGATCTTGCCGCGTGTGGTCTGCTCGACCTTGCACCAGAACTGGCCGGTCGTGGGCTGTTCGGCGGCGATGGGGCTCCAATCGTTGCCGCAGTGTTCGTCTTTGCATGCCATCTGGCAACCGTAGCAGCCGTTGCACAGGCTGGCGTCAAACAGAATCGTCTTCATTATTTAAGCCTCCTGCAGGTAGTCGTAGACATTGGTGCCCGTCTCGATGGTGTAGTGCTCCGCTTCGAAGGCTTCGGGGTACTGCTCCATCAAAGCGTGGATGTCGCATTTGCGCACGCCCACCAAGAAGCCGCCCGTCACTTCGCCGGCCGCGTTCTTGGACGAGGTCTTGCTCGGGGCGATGAGGTTGTTCGCGCCGCCGCGGTCGATGCCTCCCACGCCGGTGACAATCGGATCGGTCTCGGCGCCGTGATCCTGCAGAACCGCGCCGGGAATGACGCGTTCGGTGATGTAGGCGCCGCCGAGCACCGTGCCGCGCTCGTTGAACACCTCGACGATATCGCCGTTTTCGATGCCGAGCTTCGCGGCATCGGTGGGATGGATCCAGACGGGCTCGTAGGCATAGCCGTCAATGCCCACCACCTTGCACGTTTCGATCTCGCGCGTCCACGGGCAGTCGTCGAAGTTGGCATGGATGCGCCAGCGCGGATGGTTGGAAACCAGCAGGAAGGGATAGTCCTTCGCGCGTTCGCAGCTGATGCGCTCCTGGTGGCTCTCAGACTCCTCGATCCACTTGGCAACGGGTTGGCGCTCCATGTCGTCGGGGAAGAAGTTGGCCAGGCCGGTGGAGTAGAACTCGATCTTGCCCGTGGGGGTCTCCATGGGGTTGTTCTCGGGGTCTTCGTAGAACTCGATCATGCCTGCGGGCTCCTGCTCCCAGCCCTCTCGGGTGGGCAGCATCTGATAGCCCTGCTTTTTGATCAGTTCGAGATCCTGCTCCTCTTCGGGCAGGCCCGATCCCTGATAGCCGACTTCCTGCCACTCCTCGACGGTCATGTCGCCCGAAAGGTGGCTCGCGCAGTCCTCGTAGACGCCGCCGTACTTTTCGAGCTTCTTGGCCACCTCGAGCACGGCCTCGTAGTCGGAGAGCGATTCGTGCTGGCGATCGCACGCCTTCTGCTCCCAGATGATGGAGTTGAACTGGCCGGAATACGTGTCGACGCCGAAGTCGTCCAGCTCGAGCGTCGTCGAGATGGGAAGGATCAGATCGGCGAACAGGGTGTCGTTCTCCATCCAGGGGTGCTCGACCAAGAAGAACTCGAGGTTGGGGTTCAAAAGCGCATCCTGGAACTCGTTGCCGCCGTTCCAGCAGGTGGACCAGCAGGGGGAGTCGGACCAGATCATCTTGATGCCGTGATCGCCGTCCTGCGGGAACTGGAACTTCTTGAACTGGTCGGTGCGGTGGTGGCGGCTCGTGGTGTGGCCGTACCATTCGACCTTCTCGCCCGGTTCGACGGTGATGCACTGGGGCACGAGGGTCTTCGGGATGAACGAAGCGGGAAGCTCGCCGAGCACGGAGCCGTGATAGCATGCGCGAACCTCGGGCAGGAAGTTTCCGGGAGGCAGCGGATTGAACGAGTCCATGCCGATGAGCGCCCATTCGATGAACTTCACCTGGTTGCGGCCCGGTTTGCCGACGGCCTGCATGGCGAGCAGGTACACCTCGAGGCGCGCGGGTTCGTGGGAGTAGCAGGAGCGGATGTAGGAGCCGCCGTTGCAGTGCCCGATCGACACGTTGTGCTTGGCCCAGTAGCGGGCGAGCGCCTTGATGCGGTAGGCGGGCACGTGGCATTTCTCCTCGGCCCATTCGGGCGTC
Organism: Raoultibacter timonensis; assembly: GCF_022845715.1. Lineage (NCBI taxonomy): Bacteria > Bacillati > Actinomycetota > Coriobacteriia > Eggerthellales > Eggerthellaceae > Raoultibacter > Raoultibacter timonensis. The sequence goes on along the minus strand of NZ_AP025564.1, from coordinate 2,439,900 downwards.
TTCGGGACGCCGTCCTCGTTGCCGAGCACGTAGTACTCGAACCAGTCGAACCCTTCGGTATGGGTTTCGACGTAGTCTTTATCGAAGGTGCCCTCGGTCATCCAGACGTAGGCGATGGCCAGCTGGAGCGCGGCGTCGGTGTTCGGGAGCACGGGGATCCACATGTCGGAGTGGACGGCGTTGGCGTAGTTCACGTCGGGCGCGATGTGGATCTGCTTCACGCCGATCTCGGTGAACCAGAAGCACAGGCGCGACGCCTGCTGCCCCGACCAGCCCCATGGCGTAGTCTCGGGGTCGCATCCCCAGAACAGGACGGCGTCGGAGTTTTCGGAGATGTCTTTGAACAGGTTGTGCTGATGGGTGTTCTGGCCCAGGGGCTCGTTTCCCCAGGCGTGCTTGGCACCCCAGTACCAGCCCTCCCAGCTGTCGGGTTGGCGGGCCTGCATGGTCAAGCCGCCCGTCATGTCGAGGAGGTTCGCCATGGTACCGTGGGGCCCGTGAATGGAGCCCGTCTCGCCGTGGCCGTCGCCCTGGCAGAAGATGGAGTTGCGTCCGTAGGTCTCGTCGATGCGCACGATCTCGGAGGCGATGATGTCGGTCGCCTCATCCCAGCTGATGCGCTCGAATTTCGATTTGCCGCGGTTTTGCGGGTTGCGCTCGCCGTTCGGATCCCAGTCGACGCGCTTGAGCGGGAAGGGGATGCGGTTGGGGGAATACGTACGGGTCTTGTAGATGAAGGTGAACGGGGAGTTCAGCGTCTTCATGCCCGGCTCGAACGTATGGCCCTTCGCGTTGATGGTCCAGTAGTTCAGATCCTCTTTGGTGTAGTGCTCGTCGTAATGCACGGGGCGCATACGAACGATCTTTCCGTCCTTGGAGTCGACAGCGGTGAGGTTGGCGCCGTTGCCGAAAGAACATAGCGACATGTTCTTGTAGATTGTCTTGTCAGACGTCTTCATGCTCCTCCTACTTTCTTCGTCTTCTGCTGATGTCCCAAGCGAGGGGCGGGGCCTCGTCTTGCCTTGCCTGCGCCTGCCTGCTTGGGCGAGCGATCGTAGAATCTTGGCTCCCGCGCGCACAAAAGCGTTGATCCGATCCCCTATTGGGAGTGTATGGATCGGAGGCGGTGGTGAAAATAAGCGTCCCGTTGGGCTGCCTCCCGTTTTTGTGGGGCATGCGCGGGGCTTCGCATTTCGTTGACGCAGCTCAACGTTTCGTTGCCCCAGGCGGTCATCGAAGCTGTTCAGCGGTAGGAAAACGCGGCTGAGGTGCCGATTTGCATGCTTCATGCCGACCGTTGTTTGCGATTGTGGGCGCGCGGGCTGCCTCTTTGCCATATAATGGTCGCGATTCGGCCAGATCGATGTGGGGGTCAGCTATGAACATCGAATACTTGCACTACTTCTTGGACGTGGCGAAAACCAAATCCATCACCCGGGCGGCGAAGCTGAATTTCATCTCGCCCCAAGGCATGAGCCGGGCGATGAACGAGCTTGAAAAGGAGTTGGGCTGTCAGCTGCTCATCCGCTATTCCAACAAACTCGCCTTATCGCCCATCGGCGAGGAGCTGGCTCCCAAGGCGGCCGAGATCATCGGCGGCTACGACAGAATGCTCGAATTCGCCGCTGCGAAATCGCAGGTGCAGCAGGCGGGCGGCCACTCCATCCAGCTTGAATGCCAGAACGTCGCCATGCTGGCGTTTCTCACGCAGGAGGCGAAGGACTACATCTTCGAATCGCGCGAGATCCATTTTCGGGAATCGCAAAACTCCCAGATCAGGCATGATCTGCTACTGAGCAACGCGGGTGACCCATCGGGCGCTTGCCCCATCATCGGGCTCGTGTGCTTCTTCAATCAGGATCGCAGCTCCAACATCGGCGGCATCGACGACTTGGAAGAGAAGGGCTACCAGTACCGCCCCTATCTGAAAACCTACGACAAGGTGATGGTGAACGCGCAATCGCCGCTCGCTGCGAAGGAGACGCTCTCCGACGAGGATATCGTCTCGAAGCCTATTGCCTCCACGAACACCTACCTGTACAGCATCCTGTCCAAGCGGTTCGGCCGCAACGCCATCGGGCTCTCGAGCGCCGATTTCTCGTTGCGCAAAAGCATGGTCGAGTGCGATTCGGCCGTGTCGTTTTTACCTGCCATCGCCTCGCTTACCATGGCGGAGGAGACGGGGTTCGTCCTGCGCGACATGGAGCGCTCCTACGAGGTGGAGATCGGGTTCGTCGGCATGGAATCCGATATGGAATCCGCGTGCTTCCAGGGCCTTATGGACATCTTGGACGGGTTCTATCGCGCCCATACCGATTCGGGGCTGTACGCCCTGTGCGATTGATCTACGCGCTGGGCGTTCGGGCGGTTCTCGCTCGGAAGCCCGCGCGGGGCGCTTGGCTGGCTCTTCCGCTCGGCTGACATCGCGGGGCGGCTTGGCTGGCTTCTCGTCCGCCCGGTCGGCCCATCAACGCGAACAGCCCCGCACGGGGCTGTTCGATGTTCGTTGCGTTTCGAGGCGGGGGCTGTTGCTGCGGTCGCTTTAGGCGGTCGGGGCCTTGGGCGCTCCGGGGGCTTTCGGGGCGCCGGGTGCCTTGGGCGCCCCCGGCGCTTTCGGCGCTCCGGGAGCCTTGGGCGCTCCGGGCGATGCGGCCCCCGATGCAGCGAAACCGCACTCCTCGCATACGGTTGCAGAGATGGGGTTCTCGTGACCGCACATGGGGCAAGCGATCACGTTAGCGTTCACGGCTGCTGGTCTGAAGCACATAGATTCCTCCAATCGGTTGGCTTACGGCTTCTCAGCATAGGGGAGCGGCTCGTTGCTTAACAGCAGCCGGATATTGATGCTCCCCAACGAAAACTGTGGGGTAAGGTTTTCGGCGATCCTTCGGTGGAGCCTGCGCGCCGCCGGTTCGCTGCGTGCATGCGCGCCGCTGCCTCGCCGAGGGCCTGAGCGTTTGCCTGCGTGTTGGGGCTGGCCCTGCACGCGATAGAGCCGGCCGGTGCGTGCTGGGCCTACTCGGTGCGTGCCGAAATCGGTTGCGTACGCTGAAGGTGCTCGGGCATTGCTGGCGGATCCGCGTCGATGCGCACAGAAGGTTTCCGGGCATTGCTGCCGGTTCTGCATTGGAATTGCAGATATCATGACAAAAACCGCCGTTCTGAAGGGTTTTCTCGATCTTGAAAGCATTCGGAGAATGCTTGACGACCGCAGCCCGGGGACCACGTGCAATCGCGGGATCTTGATCAGGCGATTCGATAGAGCCTACGAAAAACTTGAAATGCTACCGAAATAGGTGCAACTTCAGAACGGCGATTATTGTGTGGTTTGATAGACCCAACTTGAAGTTGGCGGAAAACGAGAGGTTTTCGTCGCTTCGCGAGCCGAATCGGAGCAAGTCCGCCATCGGCATGCCGCTGATCGGGATCGATCTGGCCGGCCGGCTCAAGACGGCTTGTTTCGGAGGTGCGAGCGGCGATACGGCGACGAAAACCTTCCGTTTTCTGCCGCAAGTTCCGCTTCGGCGTTTCCTGGCGACCGATCGTGGAGCGAAGGTGCTTTTCGCGCTTTTACGGAGCTGCGCGGATTCCGGCTTAACGCTTGGGCGGGATTGCGCGTCCAGCTCTATGCGGTATGGCGGATGCTTCGGGATCACACGGTGCCAAGCCGCCTCCTTTGACGGCGATAGTGCCCGAGATGCACGGGATCGTCGGATCGCCCTGATTCGAGGCCGCGCTTCGCAGTCCCCGATCAGCTGGGGCTAGCTCCTCTGCGGCCGACACCGAACATCGCGTATCCTCTATTTGTTGCGGAGCCTCCCGTTTTCGTTGGCCTGATCTCGGCGTATTTTTCCGACGGGTACGTATCATGTGAGTACTGCAAGCTACTGATTGGAGGATGAAATGCTTGGACCGCTTGGTGGAGATCGCCTGTGGAACCCGAAGGAGCTCGACAAGTGCAGGGCCGCAGCGCAGGAGCTCGTCGACGCCCAGGATAAGGCCGCAGAGGAAGGCGGCATCATCTACGGATACATGTACACCATGAACAACAGCAACTACGGATACAAGGGCGACGATCTCGAATTCAAAAGCGCTGCGGAAATCGCCGCATTCGACGCGAACGGCCAGGTGAAAGAGACCTACGTCGTATACAAGCAAGGGTAGGGCAGACACTTTCTTGTTGCAACCGAACACTTGGGGGCCGCATGATGGATGCGGCCCCCATAAACCAAGTTGCCCTTGCGGCTCGACGCGGAACGCGTCAGGGCGCGAGGGCTTTCTTTCGCCCCAATGCCTTCGCGCGCAATCAGCGCTCCGTCAGGAGGTCGAAAAGCTCCTGCTTGGAGTGGATGTCGAGCTTCTTGTAGATCCTCGTCATATGCGTTCTTACGGTTCCTTCGGCAAGCACCAACTCGTTGCATATGTAGGGAACGCTTCTTCCCTGGGCGAGCAGTTCGAGTATCTCTCCCTCGCGTTTCGTGAGGCGGTACCGTTCGGAAAGCGCCTTGCTTCGCTGTATCACGCCATCGAAAGGATTGACGTTTTCGGCGAATGCATCGTTTTCGGAATCGAAACCAGCTGCCGCCTTCTTATCGGCCGATGCGACGTTCGGGGAGGCCACTAAAACGACGAGGAGGTAGGCAACGACAACGATTGCGATGTTGGCGATCGATCCGATGGATTCAAAGAAGAACATCCAGCAAAGAGCAAGAACCCATGAAAACCCGGCAGCTAATCCGGCAACGGCTATGCCAGCCGATGGCATTTTCCTCATGCTGTCAACGACGGCGAACGTAAATATGAGCTGGCAGAACAGCTCGATGGCCGAGTTCAGGGTGATGCGCGTCGTCGCGTCGAGGGAATCTCCGGCCACTGCGAGGATCAGAAAGCATCCTATGAGCACCAGCAGGGGAATGTGGTAGCGGCTTTTACTCGGATTCTTGAAGAACACCCAGAAGGAGACAAGCGCGACTGCGAGAAAGAGGGCTATCATCAACGCCAGCGACCCTGCGAACATGGAGCCATTGACGCGCTGGTCGCCCCAAACGCCGCCGTTGCTCGATCCTCTGAGGGCTATCATGGCAAGGGTGATCATTGCCAGCTGAAGAACCTGTCCTCGGTTGACGGAAAAAGATCGAGCTACCGCTCGGAGCTGCTCGCCCATGCCGAGCGTGCGGGGCTTGTCGTCGCGGGTGGGGGATGCGGCGGCGATATCGAAGCGCTCGAGCAGTTTGAAGGCTGCGAACAGGGCGATAAACACGATGATCACCAAAACCAGCGCTGCGGTAACCTGATCGCCCGAACCGCCCAGGTCTTGAACGAAGGCGCTGGCGATCGCCGAAAGAGAGCTCGAAATCGAACAGCAGACAACGACATGCCAGAGCGATCCCGTACGTCCAAGGATGCTGTACGCGCACAGCGTTCCCCAGGCGTTGCCTATGCCGAGCAGTGCCCCGCCCACAAGGAACATGCTGCCAGGGTCTATGATCGATTGGTTCGACGCGAGCCCGAACATTCCCGTCCCCATGAGCATCAGTACGGGAACGAGCGGAAAAATCGGCGTGCGCAATCCGATGGCTTTACTGCCAAGCAATGCGAAAACGATCACGAACAAGGCGCTTGTTGTCATGAAGCCGAATCTGCCGGAGGATGCAAGAGCCTGATCGCCTGCGGCAACGAAAGCGGGGCTGTAACCGACAAGGTTGAACCAGGTGCCCCTCGCGGCCAAGGCGACCGTCGTGCAGGCAAGGACTGCAGCTTTCAACGTGCCGCTTGACGTCACGGGATGTTCCTCCGTTTCCCTTCGGTAGGGTAATCCGTTTCATATTACATCGGCGAATGCCGAAAAATACGATGATTGATCGGACTTCTGCCGCATGCGCGGCGTTCCTATTATACAGGTGTCCGCAGATGTTCGTTCGGCGAACGGAGTACGGGCGCTGCGCGGGGGTTCGTGTCGCCGTTGTCGTACGGCACTCGGGCGAAGGCGCAAAGGAATACGCTCAACAAGGAAAGGTGAGAACATGAAGCAGGGAAGTGTGAGCAGGAGGGGCTTCATAAAGGGGGCCGGTATTGCGGGGCTGGGTATCGCGGCTCTCGGCGCATTGCCCGCATGCGCGAGCCAGGGCAACGGTTCGCAAGGCGCAACAGGGGCGCAGGATGTCCCATGGGACGTAGAGACCGATGTGCTCGTTGTCGGTTCTGGCACGTCGGCCTTTGCGGCCCTGGTTGCGAAGGCAAACGGCGTAGAGAACGTTACCATTATCGAGAAAAGCTCCATCTGGGGAGGTACGTCTGCTACATCGGGCGGAACGCTCTGGATCCCTCTGTTCTATGCGGGGCAGGATGCGGGTATGGCCGATACACGGGAAGACGCCTTGAAGTACATGAAGGCAGTCGCAGCGGGGCGCGGCAACGAAGCTGCTATGGAGCTGTACGTCGACAACGCCAACGCGCTGCTCGAGTGGACGCGTGACACGTTCGGGTGGGAATGGGTTGCAGATACGCCGGGTATGGGCTTCAAAGACTATTACGAGCCTTACGACGGCTTCAGATCCCAAGGCCGGCAGGCGAGTCTGGGCAACGGCGGAGCGGGACTTTGGTCGCAGCTGCAGCAGGATGTCAAGGATCAGGGAATCGAAGTGCTTATGGGTACGGCGGCTGAAGAGATCATCGTCGACGAAACGGGCACGGTCATCGGCGTGAAGGCGACCGATGGCGGAAAGGAAATGCGCATCAAGGCCAACCAATGCGTCGTTCTGGGAACAGGCGGTTTCGACCATAATCCGGATATGGTGCGTGCGTTTCAATCGGTGCCGATTTACGTAACGAACGCCGCCGAAGGAAACGTGGGGGACGCTCAGGCGATGGGCGTTTCGGTGGGAGCCGCTCTTTCGAATATGGATACCAACTGGGGCGTACCGAGCTTTTTACCCGAGCCGTTCGACGAGAACGCCGATGCCGTGTTCAGTATTTCTCTGACGGACTGGGGTATCTACCGAAGCGGCGCGGGCAGTATCGTAGTGAACAAAGACGGCAGGCGTTTTGCGAACGAGTCCTCGGCCTACGCGGTGTTCAATAGGGCATTCGGGAATTACGATACAGCGAAACCGGGCTTTGCCAACATTCCGGCGGTGTGGATTTGCGACAGTAATTACCTCGCAAGCGGAGGCGGGCTGCTTCCTGGCATGAAGGCGGCGGAGGATCCGATTCCCGAGAATTTCTTCAAAGCGGACACGCTCGAAGAGATAGCCGAGCATTTCGGAATCGACCCGCAGGGGCTTACCGACGAGGTCGTAAAATTCAATGGATACGCCGAGCAGGGAATCGATCTTGATTGGCATAGGGGCGAGAAGGATGCAGACAAGGCCGTGGGGGCGTATCACCCCTACTTGAGCGAGCTGCCCAATCCCGTGCTCGCTCCGCTCGCAACGCCACCGTTTTACGCTTCGTTGTACGTTCCGGGCACGTGCGGCACCAATGGCGGCCTGAAAACCAACGAGTACGCTCAAGTCGTTGATGCGAGGGGAAACGTTATTCCCGGCTTGCTGGCGGTAGGAAACTGCAGCGCCAGCATCACGGGCGGTCAGTATTGCGGAGCAGGTATGACGCTCGGTGCGGGTGCGGTTATGAGCTGGATCGGCATTAAGAACATGCTGGGAAACCTGTAAGAGGCGCGCGCCGTACGCTCGCGCGGTACGGGTTTGCGTATGCGACCCGTCGACCGGCCGCATACGCGTCCAGGTTCTGCCGGGCAAACGGGGCTCCTGCGAGGGAGCCCCGTTGCATGTTCGGGGCTTCGCATGGAAGCGAAGCGGTTCCATGCGATCGGCCGCATAAACGGTACCGATCCTCGTGTAGGTCCTCGTGTAGGTGTTCGGCGATCAGGGCAACGACAATAAGAATACCGAATATGCTTTTGATCTGGGTTTCCTCGGCATAGCCCGCCTCGGGTGGGCTGACTGCGTTCATCGGGCGATCGACGGTAAGGGTCGGGCTGCGGGAGAGCGGTTTCTTTCGGGCCCATTCGCGCGATCTCCGTTTGCCCTACGACCGCATGTCGACAATGCGAATCAGCTCTTGTTGGGAGTTGATCGTGAGCTTCTGGTAGATATGTTGGATGTGCGTTCTCGTCGTGGGCCTCGCGATGCTCAGTTCCGCCGATATGGAATCGGCATGATAGCCTTTGGCGAGCAGCACAAGGACTTCGGCTTCACGTGGGGTCAGGCCGTACGATTGGGAGATCGCATCGCATCGATCACGAAAGCGCCTGCTTGGGACTTCGCTCCGTTCTCCGGTCTTACTCGCAATCGCATGCTGATCGTCGGTGTTGTTGTAGGTGCATAATTCGAGAAAAGCGAATGCGATGCATATCAGAGCTACGAGTGCCGCGATGATGACGGTGAAAACATCGGTGCTGGCATTGACGGCGACCTCGCATACGATAGCCCCGATCAGAAGTCCGAACCATCCGGGCATCTTCTCTTTGGAGAAAACATCGATCGGCCCACGCTTCTTCGAGGACGATTTGCGTGCGGTGCTGTACCAGCTGACGGTTGCTGTGAAGATGGAGGTAGCTATGATGGGGATGCTGCATAGTATGTAGCTTGCCATGCCGCCTAAGGGGAGGAACAGCAAGGGGGCGGCTACGGGCACGAATCCTATGCGACGAATATCCGCCCCCCTGTTGAGGGCTCCTGCGGAAAGCGCTATCAGCGCTATAATGCATCCTGCCATCCCCCCGATCGCCCCGTAGCTCACCGACATCGTTCCGATCGACTGAAGCAGGATGATGGCGAAACCGAAGTTGATGCCGCAGGTCGTTGCGTAGACAATCCGAGAGGCGCTTTTGAGGCCAGCGCGGCCGGAGGTGCCCTGTGGCTCCGTGTCGTTTTTCGCCGAAGCGGCATCCGATCCGTCTTCCTGCCTTTTCTTGAGCAGATGCAGCGGCATCTTGCTGGCGAAGAGCAGGAAAGCCAGCATGCCGACCGTTGCTGCTGCGCTTGCGAAACCCAGGAACAGGGAAGACGCCGTGTTGTCGAACGGGATCGTAAGCGAGTAGAGGAAGAACATCGAGAAGCCTATCACGTAGCCTACGGCTACGACGATGGCGGTCCACGAATCGAAGCACGCGCTGAAATACAACGCCCACGCGAACATGAGGAAAGCCAGGCTGAGCCCGTGCGCACTCCAGGCGATTACCCCCAACCATACGGGAGGCGTTGCCAGCAAAGGGAACACGGCCGAAAGCAGCAGAACCAAAAGCGCCGATAACGCGCCCAGACCGAGAACGAAGCTCGGGCGGTTCTCGAGGTTGCGATACGTTCTCGTGGCCACAAGAAAGCTGACGGCGAGAACGAAAAACCCGCTTACTCTCATGAACCAGAGAGAATCGCTGGGAAAGTAGGGAGCCGCAAAGGGCAATGCGCCGAAAATTCCGAGCAGCTCCCAGAATATATAGCATGAAAAACCTAAGAGGGCCAAGAGCGAAAGCGCGTTGAAGGGCGCTTTGGGTTCGCAGCTGCTTCTTTTTTCGGAAGAACGAATAAGAAAACGTTTCATGGTTGCCTTTCATCTCTGAACGCGAAGCCAATGATGCTGCAGAACGCATTCTCATTCTATCGGAACACACCCTTGTTGAGCATCATCTCGGGGTGATGATGCGCCCGGATTCGGTTGGTTCTCTGAGGAATGCGCTTTGTTTTCCATCCTGACAACAAGAGATTTCATCGTGTATTTATAGGTATTTGATCAGGTAATTCATCATGTGATGATGAGGTGTTCGGTCATTAAGGATCAAGGTGGCATGATGCATTTCCTCCTCCCGGTTTACATACTGCGTGTTCATACGCTTCGATGCGCGAAAGCATCGGCGTCGATGACGAAAGGAGGACGTATGTGTTTTAGGCCACCAAGTGTCGACGAGGGGGGAGAGTCGGTATGCACCTCGTGCGGCGCGACTAATCCATCGGGAAGCGAGGTGTGCACCTCGTGTGGAAAACCTCTCCTAAAGATCCCGGCAGCGGCTATGGGTCGCGCCGGCGCGCCGCCGGCACCCGGCGTTCCCGGTGCTCAGGGGGCGCCAGGCGTGCCGAAGCCGCCGACGGCACCTCGCGTTCCGAAACCGTAACGAAAACGCAAACTGCGAAGTGAGGAGGATGTTGTGGGTAACGAGGAGAAAAAGAAGGATGCATCGGCGAATAGCGTCCCGAACGCTCCGAGGGGTGCTGATGCGAAAGGACCCAAGCCTCCGGCGAAGCCGGCGGCGCCGAGTGAAAGCAAGATTCAGGATAAGGATGCCATGCCCGACCTCGATGCATTCAACTTCATGAAGTGGTAAGAAGACGAGAGGAACATTATGGGAAGTGCTAAAGGAAAAACGATCGTAAAAGGGATGGGCTTTTGCGCCTCCGCCATCGGAGCGAACGTATGCAGCGTCGACGTTGATGAAGAGCAAGACCGCATTCTGCGTATTCGCCCGTTTCACTTTGATGAAGAGTACGGTGAAGATCATTTCAATGCCTGGAAGATAGAGGCTCGCGGGCATACCTTCGAGCCGGGCTACAAGGTGGTATCGGGTCCTTTATCGTACGGGTACAAAAAGCGCGTGTACTCCAAGAACCGAATCCCTTATCCCATGAAGCGCGTGGATTGGGATCCGGCAGGCGAGCGCAATCCGCAAAACCGCGGCAAAAGCAAGTATGTTCGCATCTCGTGGGATGAAGCGGCTCAGACCATCGCCGAAGAGATCAAACGAATCCATGATGAGTACGGGCCGCTTTCGATCCTTGTTCAGGGCGACGGCCACGGCGAGACGAAGTTCGTCCACGGTACCCATGGATGTCAGACGCGCATGCTCGGCTTGATTGGCGATTACACTCTGCAGGCTCGCCAACCCGATAGCTGGGAAGGTTGGTATTGGGGTGCCAAGCATATTTGGGGTATGGATCCGCTTGGCCAGCAGAACATGCAGAACAACGTAATCAAGGATATTTCCGAAAACGGTGATGCCGTCCTGTTCTGGGGCTGCGACCCCGAAACGACTCCGTGGGGCTGGGGCGGTATGATGGCGAGCCGTTTATGCTTCTGGTTCACCGAGATAGGCGTAAAGCAGATCCATATATCTCCCGATGTGAACTACACCAACGCCGTGCACGCCGATAAGTGGATTCCCGTGCTCCCGAACACCGATGCGGCGCTCCAGCTGGCCATCGCCTACGTGTGGTTGTCGGAAGGTACATTCGACCGCGAGTACCTCGACACGCACTCGATCGGGTTCGATAATTTCGCTTACTACGTGATGGGGGGAGAAGACGGTATCCCGAAAACGCCTAAATGGGCGGAGAAAAAATGCGGGGTACCTTCCTACACCATTAAGGCGCTTGCCCGCTATTGGGCGAAGCATGCCGTATCGATCGCCCACTGCAACGGCGGTTCGTTCATTCGCTCCGCTTTCGCCCACGAGCCCGCTCGGCTCGAAGTCGCCCTCCTGGGCATGCAAGCGCTCGGAAAGCCGGGAGCGAACCAGTTCAAGTTCATCGAATGGTCGCTTTTCGGCATGGAGAGCGTGACTCCCATGCCCCCGTCGGTCGAGATACCGAACTGCGGACCCGCATTCCGCGGGCGCCAGTATTCGGTACGACCCAGCCTCATTCCCAAAACGATGATCCCCGAGGCCATCACCAATCCCCCTGTGCAGTGGTACGGGCACATTGCGGCCGGCCTGCCGCGCGAGGATCAGTTCGTCGGTCCGCTTACGTTCCCCCTCGAAGGCCAAGAGCGCATTCATATGATCTGGTCGGATGCGCCGTGTTGGGAAACGTGCTGGAACGGCGGGAACGAGATGCAGGAGGCTTTACGTCACGAATCCATCGAGTTCTTGCTCATTCAACATCCGTGGATGGAAAACGATTGCCTGTTCGCCGACATCCTCCTTCCCATCAATACGAAGTTCGAAGAAGAGGACATCGGCACCGACTCCGATAACGGGATGTGGTCGGTTGTGTACTACGAGCAGCAGGCCATCGAGGCTTTGGGCGAATCCAAATCCGATCTTGAGGCTGTTGAGGAAGTGGCCAAGAAGCTCGAGCGGTTCGGTGGAATCTACGAAGATCTGCATGCTCGCATGATGGACGGTGGCAAGACGGTTGGCGATTTCATCAAAGCCGGCTTCGAGAACACGGGTGCTTCCGAGAAACTGTCGTTCGAGGAGTTCAAGGAAAAGCAGTACTACCCGTTCCCGACGAAGGAAAAGTGGGAGGATCTTCCTGTAGGTTTGAGCCAGTTCTACGAAGATCCTGAGAATCATCCGCTTTCGACGCCCTCGGGCAAACTCGAATACTACTCGACTGCCCTTGCCGACATCTTCCCCGACGATGAGATTCGCGGTCCGATTCCTCGATGGATTGAAGAGGGAGACGGGCACGAGGAGCGTATCGATTCCAAGCGGGCGATAGACTATCCGTTCCTCATCGTTTCGAACCATCCGCGCTGGCGTGTCCATGCCAATTGCGATGACACTACGTGGTTGCGAGAAATTCAGACATGCAAGGTGGTCGGGCCGGACGGCTACGCATACGAGCCGGTATGGGTGAACCCGATAGACGCTGGAAAGCTCGGCCTGAAAACGGGCGATGTCGCGAAGTTGTACAACGAGCGAGGCGGCGTACTCGGCGGCGTTATCGTGTCGGAGCGCATCATGCCCGGTGCGGTTTACCAGGATCACGGGGCGCGCGTCGATACCATTGTGTCCGGGGTCGGCGGGCTCGACCGCGGCGGAGCCAACAATCTCATTGCCCCATCGGCAACTACGTCGAAAAATGCGCATGGCGAGGTTACCAGCGGATTCCTCGTCAATATCGAAAAAGTTGATGTATTCCAGCTTGCGGCGCAGTACCCCGAGGCATTTGGACGCGCATACGACCCGGCATCGGGAGTTGTGGTAGACGAGTTTATCGTGGAAGGAAACTAGCATGGGCAAAGTATTCGTAATTGATCCAGCAAAATGCAATGGTTGCCGAAACTGCCAGATTGCCTGCAAAGACGAACACTGCGACAACGACTGGTCTCCCGTTGCGTTGCCTCAACCCGATACCGGTCATTTTTGGATAGGCGTTAACGAGACGGTGCGCGGTAGCGTGCCGAAGGTCAAGGTGTCCTACGTTGTGGAGCTTTGCCAGCACTGCGGCGACGCTCCGTGCATGAAGGCGGCCCCCGATGCCGTCTACCGACGCGACGACGGGCTCGTGATCGTCGATCCCGAGAAGGCAAAAGGCAAGCGCGAGCTTGTGGAGGCGTGCCCCTACGGAGCGATTTTCTGGAACGAGGAATACGACGTTCCGCAGAAGTGCACGGGATGCGCCCACCTGCTCGACGAAGGATGGACGGTGCCGCGGTGCGTCGATGCGTGCCCCCATGACGCTATCCGCTTCGGAGACGAATCGGAGTTCGCAGACGAGCTCGGCTCCGCGGAGTTCATTGCGCCCGAGCGCGCTGACGTCGATCGTCCCTGCGTATACTATCTGAACCTGCCGAAGCGCTTCGTTGCCGGCGTCGTGGTCGACCTGGAATCGGACGAGGTGGTAGTCGGAGCGCAGATTACCCTCGAGAACGCCGAGACGTCGGAGCTGCTGCAGACCGAGACCGATGAGTTCGGGGATTTCTGGTTCCACCAGGTCGATGCCGCGCTCTACAACGTATACGTTGAGGCCGAGGGGTATATGACGCGCATGGTGAAAGCCGATGCGACGTCTAAGGATTGCAACGCCGGTCCGATCGATGTGTTCGCAGCCGCCGAATAACATCCGTGGTGGGGCGCTGCGTATTCTGCGGCGTTCCACCGATCCTTCAACACGAAATGTTAGGGGAATCTATGCAAAACGTATCTTCGGTAAAACAGACTGTCGGACTGGTTATTGCGGCAGTCATCGTAATCGCCGGGCTCTTTCTGCCCGGGACGGGCGACTTAACCCATGAGGGGATATTGGGGCTCGCCATTCTTTTAGCGACCGTTGCTCTGTGGATATGCGAGTCGATACCCATGGGGGTCGCGGGGCTTTTGGCGCTTGTCGTAGCCCCCATCGTCGGCATCGCCGAGATCAACACGGTCTTCTCGGGTTTCGGTACGACGACGGTCATTTTCGCCATCGCGGTATTCGGCCTCACGGCCATCGTCATGAAGTCGAACCTCGCGATTCGCCTGACGGCAACCATGACGAAATGGTCGGGTCCGAACTCGAACAAGCTCGTACTCGCCTTCATGTGCGTCTCCTGGCTGCTGTCGACGGTTATGAACGATTCGGCTGTGCTGGTGCTCGTAATCGGCTTGTCGATGATCGTCATCAACAATGCGGGCCATAAGATCGGCGAATCGCACTTGGCGAAGGCTCTCTACATCGGCATCGCCCTCTGCGCGTTCATCGGCGGCGGAGCAACCCCCGCGGGTTCTTCGATCAACGTGCTTGTTATCGGCATGCTCGAGCAGACCATGGGCCAGACGATCAGCTTCGTCGATTGGATGGTGGCCTGCATGCCCGTCTGCCTTCTGATGGTTCCCATTACCTGGTTCGCTGTCGTCAAAATCCTCAAGCCCGAACCGATCGAGCAAAAGGATCTCGACGAGCTGCAGAACCGCGCGAAGGCGCTCGGCCCGCTGGTGGGCGAGGAAAAGAAGACGCTGTTCTTCCTTATCGCCATGCCGGTCCTCTGGATCGCCGGCTCGTGGATTCCTGCGCTCAACGTTACCACGGTGACCGTGCTCGGTCTTGCTGCGATGTTCCTTCCCGGCATCAAGCTGCTCACGTTCGAGGAATTCCAGCGCGAGGTTCCGTGGACGATCGTCATCATGATCGGCGCCGTGCTGTGCTTGGGCGGCATCGTCAACGCTACCGGCGGCGTCGCGTACCTTGCGAACATGTTCCTCTCGACGGGGGTCACCGAGCTCGGCGGGTTCTTCTCGCTTCTGCTCATCATGCTGGCCGTATACGCATTCCATACGCTCGTTCCGATCGGACCTGCATTCATCACGTTGCTCGTTCCTCCCCTGATGGCGTTCTGCGTTTCGGTCGGCATGTCTCCTGCTGTGCCGGGCATGATGCTCGCGATCCTGCTCTCGGGCAACTTCCTGCTTCCTTTCAATCCCGGTATGGCGCTTGCCTACCGCGACAACTGCTGGACGGCAAGCGAGCTGTTCAAGACCGGCATTATCCCGGCCATCATCTTTGTGGTGCTGCTGAGCGCATGGACTCCGTTTGCTTCGGGTCTGCTGGGCATTGCCATGTAATGTATTACTGAGCATAATCGCTTACGGGCCCCGGCCGATTGGGCCGGGGCCCGGGGGATAGGGGGAGTTATGGTTCGTGTTAGCGTAAACAAGAAGTTTGTCGGCATCCCTCTTGCGCTTGTCATCCTGGTCGTCGGATGGTTCCTGCCTCCGATCGAGGGACTCACCCACGAGGGGATAGTGGGACTCGCCATACTGTTTGCGGCTGTTGCGATGTGGATATGCGAAACGCTGCCCATGGGTGTGACGGGTCTTCTCGCCCTCGTGCTCGCACCTCTGCTCGGCATAGCGGAGATCAATACGGTTTTTTCGGGCTTCGGCACAACGACGGTGATCTTCGCGATGGCCGTATTCTCGCTGACGGCCATCGTTATGAAGTCCGATCTCGCTATTCGTTTGACGGGATTTCTCGTGCGGATAGCGGGCAGGGATTCCCGCAAACTCGTACTGGCGTTCATGGTGGCAGGAGGACTGCTCTCGGCTGTAATGAACGATTCTGCAACGCTCGTGCTGTTCCTCGGGTTTGCCGATACGGTGCTCGAGAACGCCGGGCACGTGAAGGGGAAGTCTAACCTTGCGAAGTGCCTGTACCTCGGGAGTGCGTTTGCGATATTCATGGGCGGGATGGCTACGCCCGCAGGCGCCTCCATCAACGTGCTCGCACTCGGGCTGGTTGAGCAGGCAACGGGGCAGACGATCCCGTTTCTGTCGTGGATACTCGCAGCCGCTCCCGTCGCCATTGTGATGATCCCGATCATATGGGTTGTGCTTACCAGAGTGTTCAAGCCCGAACCCATCGACGAGGAGAGCCTGCGTGTGCTTACGGCGAAAGCCGCGTCGCTCGGGTCGTTGACGCTTGAGGAAAAGAAGACGCTGGTTTTCCTTTTAGGCGTTCCCGTGCTGTGGATCATCGGTTCGTGGGTGCCGGCGCTCAATGTGACGACGGTTTCAGTCGTAGCCCTTGCGCTCATGTGCGCCCCCGGCGTGAGGTTGCTCACGTTCGACGAGTTCCAGCGCGAGGTTCCCTGGACGATCGTCATCATGATCGGCGCCGTGATCTCCCTCGGCGGCATCGTCGGTTCGACGGGGGGCGTGGCTTTTTTGGCAAACCTGTTCTTGAACAGCGGCGTTATGGAATTGGGCATGTTCCTTACGTTCTGGCTCATCGTAGCGGCGGTCTATTTCACACATTCGTTCGTGCCGGTCGGTCCTGCGTTTGCCACTATTCTCATTCCGCCGCTCATGACGTACTGCATGTCGGCTGGGTATTCTCCCGCGATACCGGCCATTCTGCTCGCCGCGATCCTGTCGGGCAACCTGCTTCTTCCCATCAACCCCGGTTTGGCCCTCTCGTATCGCGATAACGTCTATTCGTTCGGCGACGCGTTCAAGGCGGGCATCGTGCCGGTCCTGTGCCTGATCACGCTGTTGGCGGCATGGGTTCCGTTCATGGTGGGTGTTTTGGGGATCCCGAACTGACCGGTGAGGGAACTTGGCGCAAACACGTTTCAGGCATCAAAAAAAGAACCCCCGACCTGCGGGGGTTCTTCAAATTTTTGGTAGTCCCGACCGGATTCGAACCGGCGACCTCCGCCTTGAGAGGGCGGCGTCCTGAACCGCTAGACGACGGGACCATGTGGCGCATCGTGGTAGTTTATAGGGAGTGGCAAGGTTCGTCAAGAACTTATTTCGTCAAACCTCGCAACACCCGTACTGCACGGTGCAAAAAAACTGGCTGGGGTGGAAGGAGTCGAACCCTCACATACGGTACCAGAAACCGCTGTCCTGCCATTAGACGACACCCCAGCTTCTTTGCGCTGAACTCGAAGACCTTCGGTTTCCGGGAGCAAACGCGAGTGAATATATTACGGTGATGTGCGCACTTCGTCAAGCCTGTTTTGACAAATTACCAAAAACGCGACCGAACGACCGGCGCTTGCCCTTGGCAGCCGGACGCAGGGTGCCAAGGGCAAGCGCCTTCGCGCACGTTGCGCTGCGCTAGGCAACAAAGATTGTCGGCCGAAAGACACGGATTCGCCGCAAAAACCGTGTCTTCCGGCCGACAATCCGCACACGACATGAAAGGGCGCGGGCGCCGAAGGGGCGCGCGCCGCGCCAGGGTGGTCGGCGCGCGGTAGCGCTACGGCCTACAGCCCGTCGTGAAACTCGGCGGGTACGTGCATCGCGTCGCAGAACGGCTTGTTGCGCGATTGGCCGCAGCGGCAGAGCGCATAGCGGTTGCGCAGCTCGTACATCGTGCCGTCAGCCGATTCGAGCGGGATTCCGCCTTTCACGTAGAGGCACGCGCTCACGCCTTTCTCGGGATCCTCGAGCAGCGATATCTCGGGTTCGAGGTCGGGTTCGATGAGCGTGCCGTCGTCGTTGCGACGATGGACGAGCCTTCCTGCGGGGCAGTCGGTCGAGGCTTTGACGGCTTCGTCCATCAGGTGCGGATCGTCCGATGCCTCGGTGAGCGACCAGACGTCGCCTTCCTCGCGGTGGCAGAATCGGGCGAACGCGCAGCGGTTGTCGTCGAAGAGGTCGACGCCGCCGCCGGGATAGAGGTCGGCGCGGTCGAGGAAGTCTTCCTTCGATGCGGTCTCGGTTCCCTTGAAGTGCGCCTCGATATGCGATCCGTCGCAGAACGGGGGAGTTTTGGTGTGGCCGCAGCGGCAGAGCGCGTAGGTTTCCTCGGTCTCGAAGATGCGGTCGAGCTCGTATTCGCGATGACCGCCGACGAGCGTGATGATCTCGCGCTTGAGCGGCACGTGGCCGCATACGATGTAGGGGCCGTCTTCTGCGACGGTGATCTTCATGCCGTTGCCGCAGGGGCTGTCGGGCTGGGTGGGGTTCTCCATGAACTGCCTCGCTTTCTCGTCTGCCTCGAAAAGGCCTGCGACCAAGTATATTGATCGCAGGTAACGAGCGCGCGCCGTTGACGTGGTTCGTTGCCGAACGGTTGAGGCTTCGTCATCGCATTTGAACAAAAGCGAGCAGGCTGCTCTTTTCGTTGGGAACCCTCTCGTCGATCACCGCTTCGAGGACCTCCTCGAGCAGCCGTCCGATTTCGGGTCCCGGCGCTATGCCGAGTGCGATGAGGTCGGTGCCGTTGACGGCCAGGTCTTTTAGGGAGAACGCCTCCTGCGCTTCGAGGATGCCGTCGAGTACCCGATCGAGCTCGTCGGCGAGGGCGACCCTGCCGTGGCATTGCGGCGCCTGTGCGAGCGCGTCGCCCCGCTTGAGGTCGCACATGGCCCGAAACAGGTCGACCCTCCCGTCGAGGCGGCGCAGCATGCGCTTGACGGCTTTCGGCGCAGGCTCGATCACGTCGTCGTGGTACCTGACCAAAAGCAGCACGTCGTCGATCAGCGAAGAGGGCAGGGCGAGCCGCTTCATGGTCGGCCGGGCGAGCTCGATGCTCAGCTTGGCGTGGCCGTAGAAATGCCCAACGCCGTCTTCGCCTGCGAAGAAGGCACGCGGTTTGCCCATATCGTGGAACAGCGCGGCCCAGCGGACGAGCGGGTAGGGCGGGGTGTTCTGCATCACGTAAGCGGTATGCTCGAGCACGTCGTAGACGTGGTAGGGCGTCCGTTGGTCGAATCCCTTCATTGCGGAGAGCTCGGGCATGAGGTGCGCCAGCACGTCGGCGCATTCTATGAGCGCATCGTGGACGTGCGGTGCGCATACGAATCCCTGCAGCTCTTTTGAAATTCGCTCCGAGGCGATCGACGAGAGCAGCGGTGCGCACGCCTCCATGCTTCGGAGTGTAGCGGCTTCGATGGCGAACCCGAGTTGCGAGGCGAACCTGCATGCGCGCAGGATGCGAAGCGCGTCTTCAGAAAACCGGCGCTTCGGCTCGCCGACCGCGCGGATGACTTTCGCCGCGATATCGGCCGATCCGCCGTGCGGATCGAAGAGCCCGCGTCGCGGGTGGTAGGCGATGGCGTTCATCGTGAAGTCGCGGCGATCGAGGTCGGAGGCGATGTCCCGCACGAATGTGACGGAGTCGGGGTGGCGGGCGTCGGTATACGGCCCATCGATGCGATAGGTGGTGACTTCGACCGTTTCGCCGTCGACGATCACGGTGATGGTGCCGTGCTTCACTCCCGTTTCGTGCGTGCGATAGCCCGCCTCCTCAAACGCCGCCTGCGCTTCTTGCCACGGGGCCGACGTGGCGACGTCGATATCGCCTGACGGGCGGCCCATGAGGGAATCGCGCACGAATCCGCCGACGCACCACGCTTCGAAGCCCGCCCGCTCGAGCACCTCGATGGATGCCGATGCGCGTGCGGGCAGTTTGATGGTTGTGTGCCGTTCGTTCATGGTGCAAACTATACCACGGCATGGCACAGCATTATGCTATGTCAGGTATTGCCCCTAAATATGATCGAACCTATCATATTCTGTCCCGATGGTCGTTCCCGCATGAGGGAGGCGCAGGGGTATGGCAGATTACATCGCGGGTTCGGCGTGCAACGGATGCAAGCCGCGGCATCTTCGGGGGCGGGTCTGCCATCAGCGCTCGGGGCTTTTGTCCCTCATGATCCAGAAACGCGACGTCGTACGCTTCCTCATTGCTCCGACGGGGTTCGGTAAGACGGCGCTCGCCGCCGAGTACGCGGAATCGATTTTCGGGTTCCAGGACGTCGTCTGGCTCAACGCCCAAAGCCCCTGTTTTCTGCGCGATGTCGACCGCGGCACGATCGCTTCGTCGCTTGTCTCGCTATTCCGCAGGCGCTCGCTTGTGGTGATCGAGGATTTGCCGAGGCTCACGGCGGTACGTGCCGAGGAGGTGTCGGGGTGCATCGACAAGCTGCTCGAGCGGGGATGGGAGGTCGTCGTCACCATGTCGCCGCTCTACCGCGCATTCGCCGATCGGCAGCCCGACAGCATACGGATCGGTTCGAAGGATTTCATCGTTACCGAAGACGAAATGCGCCTGCTCGCAAACGATGCCGGCATCGGGCCTCGCAGGCGGCTTCCGAGCTCGCAGGTCGATGGGGTGCCGGGGCTTTTATGGGGAGGCGCGACTGCTTCGCTCGACCTGTTGCGCGGCGTTGTGGGCGACGTGCTTCCCACCGACGCGCTCCTCGGGCTGTTCGTTATGCTGGCGCTTGGGCGGGGGAGCATCGAGGAAGCGGAGGCGTTCTCGGGGCCCCTCAAAAGCGATACGAGGGCCCTGCTCGGCGAAGAATACCTGTTCTTGGGCGTTGACGAGCACACCGAGCGGTTCGAGACGTATCCGTTTTCCGCCGATGAGGTGGTGCAGGCGTTCTCGGGTTCGCTCGCCCGCATGGCGGCGAGCTCGTCGTTCGCGGACGGCGAAGCGCTTGTTTCCCGCCTCGCCGACGCGCTGCTCGCTCGCGGATCGGCGGAGCGCGCGTGCCTGCTCGTCGATGGATGCAGCAACGGCGATGGGCGCATCGCCTGGCTTGGCGCCCGGTCGAGGGAGCTCGCCCGGGCGGGGTGCCTGCTGCCCGCGCATCACCTGTTCGAGAGCAAGACGCTGCGGCTCAACGCGCAGAACGCCTCCGTTTTCGTCGGCGAGGCGTGGAGGCTTGCCGGGCTCGACGACGTTTCTGCGGCAACCGCCCTCGCCGAGCGGGTGCTCGCCCGTTCGGCCGTACCCGATTCCGCGCGCGGCAATGCCGCGTTGCTGCTGGCTCGCTACGGCGATGCCGGGGACAGGAACCGGGCCGTGGCGGTGCTCGGACGTTTGGCGCGCCAACCCTACGGCGGCGATCCCCCGACGCGCGCTTCGGCCGTGGCCGATGCCCTGGGCGATGCCGATCGGCACTGGGAGGCACTTGCCCTGGCTGTCGTCTGGCTCGCCGAAGATGCCTGCGCGGCGGCCTTCCTCGCCGAAGCGTGCCTGCGGTGCGGTCGCGTCGGCGATCCCGAAACCGCGATTCTCCTGTGGTCGCTCGATGCCCTTTCCGGCGAGGGGGCCTGCGGATTCGGGCAGGCGAGCGGGGCCGATGCCGAGCGTGTGCTTTCGATCGTGGGGGACTACCTGCGTCGCAGTTGGGAAGAGGGCGCGTTCGATCGCGGAAGCGCGTCGCTTCTCGATGCGTGGGACAAGGCGAAGGCGCTCGCTTCTCCCGATGCGCTGTATCCGCCGCTTGCGGCGGCGAGGGCTACGGCTCAGACGCTCGACATGCAGCTGTTCTCGCAACGCAGCGCGTTCGAGCGGGAACGCCGCGCGAACGGAGATGCCCTCATTCCGGGTTCGCCGAAGGTCGGCGATGCGGCCTTTCCCGATACGCGTCGTTTCGGCATCGCTTCGCTCGGGCGGGCGACGGCCGTCCCGACGCTCAACATTCGTCTGTTCGGGGGCCTCGATGTTTCCATCGGCGAAAACGAAGTCGATCCTTCGCTGTTTCGCAGGCAGAAGGTCAAAACGCTGCTCGCGCTTCTGACGTTGAACCAGGGCAAGGAGATTCTGAGGGACCGCCTTGCCTCGCTGCTATGGCCCACGAGCTCGACGGCGACGGCGCGCAGGAACTTCTACAGCACGTGGTCGATGCTGCGCAAGGCGTTGGTGGTTCCGGGCGGCGAGGAGTGCCCGTACCTCGTTCGTCTCCAATACAGCTGCAAGCTCGATACCCGCGCGGTGGCAAGCGATGTGGCGGAGTTCGACGAGCTGTGCAACAAGCTCCTGCTCGAGCCGCCCGACGTCGAGGCGTGGTCGGCCGTCTACGCTCGGCTGTGCGAGCTGTACCGCGGCGACCTCCTTCCGAGCGAGGGCAAGAACGAGTTCATCCTGCAGCAGCGCGAGGAATACCGCGCCCGTCTGATCGATGCGCTCGTTTCCGCTTCGACGAGGTTGTTCGAAGGCGGTGCGCTGCAGGCGGCGCTCTGGTTCGCGCATGCGGCGGTGCGCAGGGATGCGACGCGCGAGGACGCCTACACTGCGCTCATGCAGGCTCAGGTTGCAGCGGGGCAGCGCACGGCGGCGCTCGACACCTACTTCAAATGCAAGCGCTACCTCTCAGACGAGCTTGGGATCGATCCCTCGCCGAAGGCGGTCATGCTGTACGGCTCCATCATCGAAGCGGAACCCAACCTCAAGGGCTTCACGCCGAAGGCGTAGGCGCGTGCGGGACGGGCCGTGGCGGGCGCTTCGCTTCGCGGCGCAGCTCGAACGCCGGTGGCCGGCGTGCGCCCTATGTAACGGCTGGGTTGCGCGGTGTGGATTTCCTTTGACGCTTTACGAGGTGTGATAGAGTGATTCGGTAGCTTTATCGGCACATTCGGCGCTCGTCCGATGAGAGAAAGACGGCTCGTACATGGCAGGTTTTTTATCGAAACTCCTCACGCTTGGCGAAGGGAAGCAGCTTAAGCGTTACGAAGATACGGTTCAGAGGATCAACGGCTTGGAGCCCGGGATGCAAGAGCTCTCGGATGCCGAGCTCATGGCGCTCACCGCCGCGTTCATGGAACGGCAGGAAAACGGCGAATCGCTCGAGTCGCTTCTGCCCGAAGCGTTCGCCGCGGTGCGCGAGGCGGGCGTGCGAACGCTCGGCATGCGCCACTTCGACGTGCAGCTCATCGGCGGCATGGCTTTGAACGACGGCCAGATCGCCGAGATGAAGACCGGCGAAGGCAAAACGCTCGTATCCACGCTTGCAGGCTACCTCAATGCTCTGACCGGCGAGAACGTGCACATCGTCACGGTCAACGACTACCTGGCCAAGCGCGACAGCGAATGGATGGGCCGCATCTACAAGTTCCTCGGCATGGACGTCGGCCTCATTCAAAACGGCATGAAACCCGACCAGAAGATCCCCGCCTACCGAGCGGCCGTCACCTACGGCACGAATTCGGAATTCGGCTTCGACTACCTGCGCGACAACATGGTTACGAAGGCGGCAAGCCGCGTGCAGCGCGGCCACCACTTCGCCATCGTCGACGAGGTCGACTCGATCCTCATCGACGAGGCGCGAACCCCCCTCATCATCTCGGGTGCCGGCACGCAGGCGGCCGAGACCTATAACAAGTTCGCCCGCGTCATGCCCGGGCTCACGCGCGATGTCGATTACGACATGGATGAAGCGAAGAAGACCATCAACGCAACCGAGAGCGGGCTTGAGAAGATCGAGGCGATGCTCGGCATCGACGATTTGTACGCCGACCCGTCGGGCCAGCTCGCAAACCATCTGCAGCAGGCCCTGAAGGCGCAGTTCCTCTTCCACCGCGACGTCGACTACGTCGTCGTGGACGGCGAGGTGAAGATCGTCGACGAGTTCACGGGCCGCATCATGGAGGGCCGCCGCTATTCGGAGGGCCTCCATCAGGCGCTCGAAGCCAAAGAGCACGTGCTCGTGCGCGAGGAGAACCAGACGCTCGCCACCATCACGCTGCAGAACTACTTCCGCCTCTACGAGAAGCTCTCCGGCATGACCGGTACCGCTATGACCGAGGACGCCGAGTTCCGCCAGATCTACAACCTGCCCGTCATGGCCATCCCCCCGAACAGACCGGTCGTCCGCAAAGACGAGGACGACCTGATCTACCGCAACATCGACGCGAAGTTCAACGCGGTCGCCGACGAAGTGGCGGCCCGCAATGCGGTGGGGCAGCCGTGCCTCATCGGCACCGTATCGATCGAGAGCTCCGAGCGGCTTTCCCGCCTGCTCGACAAGCGCGGCATCAAGCACGAGACGTTGAACGCGAAGAACCACGAGCGCGAAGCGCACATCATCGCCCAGGCCGGGCGCGTCGGCGCGGTCACCATCGCCACGAACATGGCGGGCCGCGGTACCGACATCCTGCTCGGCGGCAACCCCGAGGTCATGGCCGAGGACGTGCTTCGCGCGCGCGGCTTCGATCCGGAGCTGCCCGAGGGCGTCGAAGCCGAAGAAGGCAAGCCGCCCGCGCCGACGGCCGAAGACCGCGAAAGCGCGCTCGCCGAGGCGAAGGCGGTCACCGACGACGAGAACGCACGCGTCATCAAGGCGGGCGGTCTGGCCGTCATCGGCACCGAGCGCCACGAAAGCCGCCGTATCGACAACCAGCTCCGCGGCCGTTCCGGCCGTCAGGGCGATCCGGGCGTCACGCAGTTCTACCTTTCGCTCGAAGACGACCTCATGAGGCTCTTCGGCGGCAACCGCATGGATTCCATCGGCCGCATGATGGAGAAGACCGATCTCTCCGAGGATACGCCTATCCAGGCGGGCATGGTTTCCAAGGCCATCGAGAGCGCTCAGCGCCAGGTGGAGAGCATGCACTTCGCAGCCCGTAAGAACGTCCTCGAATACGACGACGTCATGAACCTCCAGCGCGTCGCGATCTACGAGGAGCGCAACGCCATCCTCGACGGCAAGGATCTGACCGACCGCATTCCCGAGATCATCCGCGACGCCGCCGAAGGCGTCGTTGCCGAGAACTGCCCCGAGAAGGTGCCTTCCGACGATTGGGACTCCAAGGCAGTCGAGCTCTGGGTCGCCAACATGTGCGGCCGAACCGATTTCGAGGTGGCCGCACTCGATCACGACGACGATCCCGACGAGGTCCTCGAGGGCATCGTCGAATTCTTGCAGGGCGTCTACGACGAGAAGACCGAGATGCTCGGCGCGGAGGCCATGAAGAACCTCGAGGCCCAGGTTATGCTGCGCATCATCGATACGAAGTGGATGGCGCACCTCCAGGAGATGGATTACCTCAAAGCGGGCATCGGCCTGCGCGCCTTCGGGCAGCGTGATCCGCTCGTCGAATACAAGAACGAGGCGTATTCCGCGTTCGAATCGCTGACCGTTTCGATGTACGAGGATTTCCTCCGTACGCTTTTGCGCCTGCAGATCGCGGTGAAAGAGGTTCCCGAGGAGAGAAACCCGCTCGACGGCAAGGTGAGCTATTCGTCGCCCGAGGCGACCCTCACCGATAACTCGACCACGGCTCAGCGCACGCAGGCTGCGGCCGCCCAGGCCAAGGGCATGCCCGCCGCGCCGCCGAAGGCAGCGCCGACCGGCAAAGCCAAGACGGTGGAGAAGGACAAGGACGATCCGTTCGCCAACGTGGGTCGCAACGATCCGTGTCCGTGCGGCTCGGGCAAGAAGTACAAGAAGTGCCACGGAGCGAATCTGTAGTAACATGGCTGATAGGGAACTGAAGGATATCGAAGAAGTGGCCCGGCGCGTCGTCGACGCGAAGGGGTATCTGCATATCGAGCAGAAGATCGAGGAACTCGGCGCCCTCGACGAGACCATCGCGTCGCCGGGATTCTGGGACGATGCGGCGCATGCCTCGGAGGTGTCGAAGCGGGCGAGCAACTTGCGCGATACCATCGACGAGTACAACGAAGCCGAGGCGCTTCTCGAGGATGCCCGCGCGGCTCTCGAGCTTGCAGCCGAGGACCAGGCGTTCGAGGAGGAGGCGGCAGACGCGCTCGACGCGCTCGACGCGCTGCTCGATCGACTCGAGGTGTCGTCGTGGTTTTCGGGCCGCTTCGATGCAGGCGACGCCATCCTCACGGTCAATCCCGGTTCGGGCGGCCTCGAGGCCCAGGATTGGACCGAGATGCTCTACCGCATGTACTCGCGCTACGCCGAGAAGAAGGGCTGGAAGGTGCGCGTGCTCGATCTTGTGCCAGGCAACGGCATCGGGCTCGATAAGGCGACGATCCAGGTCGAGGGCAAGAACGCTTACGGCATGCTCAGAAGCGAATCCGGCGTGCATCGTCTCGTGCGCATCTCGCCGACCGACGACAAGAAGCGCCGCCATACGACGTTTGCGGGCGTGGAGGTGCTGCCGGTGCTGCCCGACGACATCGAGATCGACATCAACCCCGCCGACGTGCGCGTCGACGTGTACCGATCGAGCGGGCCGGGCGGCCAGTGCGTGAACACGACCGACTCGGCGGTGCGCTTGACCCATGTGCCTACGGGCATCGTGGTTACATGCCAGAACGAGAAATCGCAGCTTCAGAACAAGGAGGCGGCGTTCAAGGTGCTCCGTGCGAAGCTCTTTGAACTCGAGGAGCGCAAGCGCGAGGAAGAACTCGAAGAGCTGCGGGGAGAGCGTATGGAGAACTCTTTCGGCAGCCAAATCCGCAACTACGTA
This sequence comes from Raoultibacter timonensis, assembly GCF_022845715.1. Lineage (NCBI taxonomy): Bacteria > Bacillati > Actinomycetota > Coriobacteriia > Eggerthellales > Eggerthellaceae > Raoultibacter > Raoultibacter timonensis. Next base: position 2,413,559 of record NZ_AP025564.1, on the reverse strand, counting down.
TTGTATCCTTACCAATTGGTGAAAGACGTGCGCAGCAACATCGAGACGGGCAACGTCGATGCGGTCCTCGACGGGGAAATCGACGAGTTCGTGCTCGGCTACCACAAGTGGCGCGTTACGTCGTAGCGAACAGGCGAGAGAAGAAGGGCGGGCATGGAAGCAACCGAGGTCGAACAAAGGGCGCGAAACATCCGCGAGAACATCGTGAGGATGATCGCCGAAGCAGGTAGCGGGCATCCGGGAGGATCGCTTTCCTGCGCCGATATCCTGACGGCGCTCTATTTCGGGGGCGTGCTCGATCACGACCCCTGCGATCCGAACGACCCCGACAGGGATTACTTCATCCTGGGCAAGGGCCATGCCGCCCCCGCCCTGTACGCGACGCTCGCCGAGGCGGGGTACTTCCCGGCAGACGAGCTCATGACGCTGCGCAAGCTCGGCAGCAGGCTGCAGGGCCATCCCGATTCGAACCTGCTCGAAGGCGTCGAGGTTTCCACCGGCTCGCTCGGCCAGGGGCTGTCCATCGCCGCGGGAGCCGCAGCCGGCCTGCGTCTCGACGGCAAGGAGAACCGCGTGTTCGCGCTCCTCGGCGACGGCGAATGCCAGGAGGGCCAGGTGTGGGAAGCGGCGACGTTTTCGGTTCACAAGCGCCTCGGCAACCTCGTGGCCATCGTCGATGCGAACGGCCTGCAGATAGACGGTGCCTGCACAGACGTGTGCGCTACCGACAATCTGGGCGAGAAGTTCGCAGCGTTCGGCTGGGAGGTATCCTCGGTCGACGGCCACGACATCCCTGCGCTCATCGAGCTTCTTGGCAACCTGAAGGCTGCGGGCGGAGACGTGCCCCACGCGGTCATCGCTGCAACCGTCAAGGGCAAAGGCGTATCGTTTATGGAAAACCAAGCAGGCTGGCATGGTAAGGCCCCGAACGCCGAGGAGCTCGCAGTTGCCCTTGCCGAGCTCGGCGTGGAAGGAGCCGACCGTGGTTAAGTTCGCATCGCCCGAAGAAGCCTCGCAGAAAAAGGCAACCCGTGCTGCGTTCGGCGCCACGCTCGCCGAACTGGCGGCGGAGGGCCTGCCCGTCGTGGCGGTCGACGCCGACCTGTCGGGTTCGACCACAACCAAGAAATTCGCAAGCGCCGCACCTGAAAACGAGGACAGGCTCTTCAATGTCGGCATTGCCGAGCAGAACATGATCGGCGTGGCGGCAGGCCTCGCGCTCACCGGCCATATCGCCTACACCGGCTCGTTCGCCGTGTTCGGTACGGGCCGCGCTTACGATCAGATTCGCAACACCGTCGCCTATTCCAAGCTCAACGTGAAGATCGCCCCCACGCATGCGGGCATCTCGGTAGGGCCGGACGGCGGCAGCCATCAGATGCTCGAGGACATCTCGCTCATGCGCGGCCTTCCGCACATGACGGTGCTCGTTCCCGCCGATTACGCGGCAGCGCGCGCCGCCATCAGGCTTGCGGCTGAAACGCCGGGTCCGGTGTACGTCCGCATGGGCCGTGCATCGGTGCCGTGCGTGTACGCTGCCGACGTCGAACTCGAGGTGGGGCGCGCTTACGTGCTGCGCGAGGGCGCGGATGCGACGGTCGTTGCCTGTGGCGTCGAGATCGACGAGGCGATGAAAGCCGCTGAAGCGCTTGCTGCGGAAGGCATATCCATCGAGGTCATCGATGCGTTCTCCGTCAAGCCGCTCGATCGTACCACCATCGTTTCCTCGGTCGAGAAGACCGGATGCGCGGTTGTCGCCGAGGAGCATTCCGTCATCGGAGGCCTCGGGTCGGCCGTAGCGGAGGTCCTTGCCGAAGAGCACCCCGCACCCTGCGAGTTCGTCGGCATGCGCGACACGTTCGGCAAGTCGGGCGAGTTCTCCGAGCTGATGGCGTACTTCTCGCTCGATGCGGCCGCCATTGTTGAAGCTGTGAAGAAGGCTATGGCCAGAAAAGCGATCTGCTAGAATTACGGCGTCTCAGTATATCGACTATTCGAACGGAGCACTCTGTGACAAACGACAACACCTTTGGGGTTCCTGCGCGCACGGGCGCGCACGCCGGGCGTCCGAGGCAGGCTGCGTCGCAACTATCTGCGTCGCTGCCCATGCTCGACGTTGACGACATGCCCCAGCCCATGGGTACACCTGTCATCACGTTTGATCATGTGACCAAGATATACCCCGCGCAGCCCAACAAGCCCGCCCTCGACGACATCACGCTGCAAATCTACGCTGGCGAGTTCGTCTTCCTCGTGGGTCATTCCGGCTCGGGCAAATCCACGTTCATCCGCATGCTCATCCGCGAGGTGAAGCCCACGCAGGGTCATATCTACGTGGCGGACGAGGACCTTTCGACCATGCGCAACTGGCGCGTGCCGTACCTTCGCCGCAACATAGGCTGCGTGTTCCAGGACTTCAAGCTGCTTCCGAACAAAACGGTGTTCGAGAACGTGGCGTTCGCGCTCGAGGTAATCGGCAAGAGCCGCCACGTCATCAAAACTCAGGTTCCCGAGGTGCTTCGCCTCGTCGGCCTGCAGGACAAGCTCAACAAACGCCCCGATCAGCTTTCGGGCGGCGAGCAGCAGCGCGTGTCGATCGCGCGCGCCATCGTGAACCGCCCCCCGTTGCTTATCTGCGACGAGCCGACCGGCAACCTCGATCCGCAGACGTCGCGCGGCATCATGGACCTGCTCGAACGCATCAACCGTACGGGTACGACCGTGCTCGTCGCCACGCACGACCGCGAGATGGTCGACAACATGCGCAGGCGCGTTATCGCGCTCGACAAGGGCCACTTAACCCGCGACCAGGATAGGGGGGTGTACGGTTTCGATGTCTAGTCTGCTGTATTTCCTCAAGGAGTCGCTGACCGGCTTCACGCGCAACCTTTCGACGGCCCTCGGGTCCATCGTGACGATCTTCTTGTCGCTGCTGATCATCGGCATCTTCCTTATCGGCGGCTTCATCGTCGAGAACGTCGTGTCGTCGGTCGAGGACAAGGTGTCCATCTCGGTATGGCTTTCCGACGATGCGTCCGATTCCGACATCACCACGCTGCAAAACTACATCCAGGGTCTCGAGGGGGTCGAAAGCGTCGGCTTCACGACGAAGGACCAGGCGCTCGAGAACTTCCGCAACTCGATGACCTCGAACCCTGAGATCGTCGATCAGCTCGACGGCCAGAATCCGCTGCCCGCCTCGATCGAGGTAGAGCTTGCCGATCCGCAGATGGTCGAGACGATCGCAGGCCAGATCCAGAGCAACGATACGTTCACCAAGATCTGCGACAATCCCGCCGATCCGGCCGATTCGCTCAAGTACGGCCAGAAGAGCGTCGAGCGTCTGTTCTCGCTCACGAACTACATCCGCTACATCGGCATCGCGCTCATCGCGCTCTTGATCTTCATCGCAATGGTGTTCATCAACAACACCATCAGGCTTGCCATCCTCGCGCGCCGCAAGGAGATCGCCATCATGCGCCTCGTGGGCGCCTCCAACGGGTTCATCCGCGGGCCGTTTCTGATGGAGGGCGCGCTGCATGCCATCATCGGATCGCTTCTCGCGGTGGGATCGCTCGAGCTTCTGCGCTCGCTCGTGTTCCCCAAGATCTCGTCGGCGCTCGTGTGGCTTCCGCTCGATCTCGGCGGATCGACGACGTTCATGATCTATGCGATCCTCGTCGTGGCGGGTCTTGTCATCGGCCTTCTCGGCTCGGCGCTCGCGATGCGCCGCTACCTGAAGGTGTAGTCGTCTTCGAGGCGAATACGACATGGCCAAGCACGGCGAAACAAACAAGCTCAAAGCTGCGGGCGCACGCAATGCACGGATCATCAGGATACTGACGGCCTGCATTTGCGTGTGCCTCGCCTTCGCTGCCGGATTTCTCGTTCGCGGGGATCAGGGGCTGTTGAAGAGGATCGGCTTCGAATCGCTCATCGTCGCGGGCGAGCAGAATCCCGGCATGACGGTTTCGGGCAGCACATACAGCTCCCTTTCGGCGCGCGTCGCCGAAGTCGAGGGCATCCTCGCCAACGACAGCATGGATTCCTACGACCTCGATGAGACGACTTCGCAGATCCTTGCCGCCTATGCCGCGTCGACCGAAGATCCGTATCTCCGCTATTACGACGAATCGCGCTACCAAGCCTTCATCAAGGAAAACTCGAGCAAATACGGCGGCATCGGCGTGTTGTTCTCCGAATACAACGGACGCGCCTACGCAGTCGACGTGTTCGAGGGCTCCACGGCCGACGCCAACGGGGTGGAGCAGGGCGATTTCGTCGTCGCCATCGACGGCGACCGCAACCAGGAATGGTCGATGAACGAGGTCATCAACGCGCTTGCGCGCGACGAGGGCGAATCGGTCGTCGTTACCTGGCGCAGGCCGGCGAGCATGGATGCGGAGGGCGGCGACGAATTCTCGACGACGCTCACGACGGGCGTCTACAAGGAGCAGAACCTTGCAACCGAACTGCACGATCAGGTTGGCTACATCTCGCTCAAGCAGCTGACCCAGCAATCGGCCGATCTTGTCGAGAAGGCGGTCAGCGATCTCGAGGAGCAGGGCGCCCTTTCGTTCGTGCTCGATATACGAAGCAATCCGGGCGGATACCTCACCCAAGCGGTCGATATCGCCTCGTTGTTCATGAGAAGCGGCGTCGTCGTCGAGATCGAGACCGTGCGCGAAAGCCCCAGCACGAAATCGGTCGCCAACAGCACGACGGTTACGGACAAGCCGCTCGTCGTGCTCGTGGACGGCAACACCGCCGCCGCTGCCGAGGTGCTCACCGCTGCGCTGCAGGACAGCCAGCGCGCGACGGTCGTGGGCACGACGACCATGGGTAAGGGATCGGTTCAGCGCGTGCAGAAGCTCAGCTTCGGCGGGGCTTTGCGCTATACCGCCGCTTACTATAAGACTCCGCTCGGTCGCGACATCAACGATGTGGGGATCGCCCCCGATATCACGGTCGATAGCGACGGCGACGAGGAAACCGACAACCAGAAGCAGTTTGCGATCGAAACCGCCCAGTCGCTCGTGGAGCTGTAGGCTGCAATGGGCAGGCGCCGCGCACCGTCGAAGCGGAAAACCCGTCGCAATCCGCGCAGCAACCCCCGCGGCGTCCTGCGCGTGTCGGCTGCGGGATACGGGTTCGTGCAGACGGCCGAGGGCGAGTTCTTCGTGCCGGCGTCGAAGATGGGGGGCGCGTTCGACGGCGATATGGTCGAGATAGCGCCGACGCATGTCAACCCCCAGCACAAGCAACTCCACAAGGCGCACGGCAAGCAGGGCGATAAGCCTTCGGGCAGGGTCGTTCGCGTGGTGAACCGCGCCCACGAGAGCATCGTCGGCCGCTACGAGGTGGCCGAGCCCTTCGGCGTCGTGGTGCCCGAGGACCGGCGCATACCCTACGACATCTTCACGATGCGCAAGGACTATCCGCACGTACGGGACGGCGATGCGGTGCGCGTGCGCATCACGACGTACCCCTCGCGCAACGAGGCCGCTACGGGCGTCATCGAAGAGGTGATCGGCCGAGCCGAGGACGAGGATCTCGCCATCGACATGATCGTCGCCCGCCATAAGCTCGAGACGGCATTCTCGGACGCCTCGATCGAGCAGGCCGAAAAAGCCGAGGTCGACGTGGCGGGCGCTTTGGGCGAGGGCTACCGCGATCTCAGGGACCGGTTCGTCTTTACGATCGACCCTGCCGACGCCCGCGATTTCGACGACGCCATCTCAATCGACGAGGTCGACGGCCTCGTGCGCCTCGGCGTGCACATCGCCGACGTGTCGCACTACGTGCCGTGGAACTCTTCGATCGACCTCGATGCCCGCCGCCGCGCGACGAGCGTATACCTTGTCGACCGCGTGATCCCGATGCTGCCCGAAGAACTCTCGAACGACATCTGCTCGCTCAAGCCGGGAGAGCCGCGCCGGGCGATGACCGCCGATATGTTCCTCGACGGCTCCTTCGAGGTGAAGCGGGCGACTTTCTATCCTTCGGTCATCGAATCGAAGGCCCGCCTCAGCTACGAGGAGGCCCAGGAGGCGCTCGACGGGGACGGGAGCGCCTCGATCGACGAGGCGCTGGCCGATAAGCTGCACCGGCTGCATGAGGTCGCCTGCGGTTTGGCCGACGCGCGCCGACGCGCGGGAGGCATCGACTTCGATACGACCGAGGCGAAGGTGAGGCTCGATTCGGGCGGCGAGCCCGAGGCGATCGTGTTGCGCCGCCGCACCGATGCGACCGAGATGATCGAAGAGGCGATGGTGCTCGCGAACAACCAGGTCGCCTCCTATCTCAGCGAACGGGGGTTTCCGAGCGTCTATCGCGTGCACGAACCGCCTTCGCCCGAAAGCCTCGCCGAGCTCGTACCCGTGCTGCAGGAATTCGACTACCTCAAAACCGTTTCCGCCTCGGCGTTTTCGGCCGGAAGCCCGACCGCCATTCAGGCGGTGCTCGGCCGCGCTGCCGGAAGGCCCGAGGCCGAACTCGTCTCGACGCTCGTGCTCAGATCGATGAAGCGGGCAGAGTACAAAAGCGAATGTGGGCCCCACTTCGGGCTCGCGAGTGATGCCTATACGCATTTCACAAGTCCGATCAGGCGCTATCCCGATCTTATCGTGCACCGTATGCTCAAAGCGCAGCTGTTCGGAAAACCCGGCACCTTCGAGCAGCAAGTGCACAGCCTCGCCTGGCTCGCAAAGCATTCCTCCGAGATGGAACGCATCGCCGAGGCGGCTGCGCGCGAATCGCAGGAGTACAAGATGATCGAGTACCTTTCCCGCGATGTGGGAGCCGCATTCAATGCGGTGATAGCGGGCGTGGCGAGCTACGGCTTCTTCGTGCGGCTCGAGAATACGGCGGAGGGCCTCGTTCCCTTAAAAGAGCTCGGAGCCGAGTACTTCGCCCTCGACGCGAGGCGCCACCAGCTTGTCGGCCAGGAAAGCGGAACGGTGTACCGGCTGGGACAGCGCGTCCGCGTGGTCCTTGAAGCCGCATACCCGCGCGAGCGCAAGCTTGATTTTCGCCTTGCACCGCGCGGGCGATAGCGCCTCTGCGGTCTTGCGTTCGCCACCACGCGGTCGAGCTGGTATAATTCCCGAGAAGAAAACGAACGATACGGGAGCGCGGGCGGAAGAATGCATGCAGCCATGAAGAGAATCATCGCAATCGCATCGGCGTGCGCGCTGTGCCTTGCGCTCGGCGCCTGTTCGGATGGAGGCGATTCTTCGGCTCCCGAGGACGAGCCCGCCTACGAGAAGCGCTCCACTGTCGAATACTCAGTCGCCGACGCCGTCGGCGAATACAAGCAGGGCGATCTGAGCGGCGCGAGCTATCGCGTGGCGGTTCCCGCCGATACGGGCGACGACGAGCTCAAAGCGGTATTTTCGGACGTCGTGGCGGGGGACGGCTACGACGTGCATACCCTGTGGTTCTACAGCGATGCCCGCCTGACGGACGGCAGCGAAGCCTTCGACGTTGCGAGCGCCGTACAGGAGGCTCCCGACAGCGATCCGGTCCTGATTCCCGCCGGCGAAGACGCGAAAGCCAAAGCGCAGGCGGCGCTTGCCTCGAAGGGCGACGGATAGAGCGCTTCGAGGCCGGCTCGGCGAATGATCGAGGCCGAAGGATTCGCCGGGGCTCTTTGCGGCGACGGGCCTTTGCGGGCATCCGGGCGGAGGTTGCACCGGCGGCCCCGGTGACGCTCGCAGCGACGGCTCCGCCGACAACCGCAACGGCGACCGCACCAGCGAATCCGGCGGAGACCGCATCGACGGTCCCGCCAACCCCCGCACCGGCAGCCCGGAAAAGGCGGGTGCCGATCTTGGCTTGGCGGCGGATCGGGTTTGCTTCGCGGGGTTTTCATCGTTGTGTTGCAGATTCGGGCTTCCGATGGGCCAATCGGGGGTTCGCGCGTGCGGTGCGCGACGGCATGCGGATGGGGTCGAAGCTGTGACCAGGCGCTATCCGAAGGCGGGCACGTTCGGTGTTCAGACGCGCATTCCCAAGCGCAACACAACGATGAAAAACCCGTAACAGCCGCGCACGGATCTTGGCGCGTACTTGCGTGCGCGAGCTGACGAAAACCGTGCGCCTGGATTTCGCTTGCCTGGGTTCGGCTGTGGCTGCGCCTGATCTCTCGGGCTCGGACGTCCATAATCTTCCGAGTGATATTTGAAGATTCGGACCGAAACGTGGTCTTTTCTCAAAATTAGTTTGATAATCAAACTAATTAAGCTACCATGATGCGGTCTTGAAACCGTGCGGCTGTCCGGCTGCATCTTTCCGGCCGTCGGCCGGTAGGACACGAGAGAAGGTTTGAACATGAACATAGCCATCGTCACCGACTCGACGTGCGATTGGTCGCCCGAAGAGTACGAGCAGAACAACGTCGTCATGGTTCCCCTGAAGATTCAGGTGGGAGAGCAGACGCTGCTCGATCAGGTGGAGCTCCCCTCCGAAGAATTCTACGACCGCATGTTGGCTGCATCCGAGATCCCCATGACATCACAGCCCTCGCCGGGCGATTTCGTCGCCGTATACGAGCGTTTGGCGGGCGAGGGGTTCGATGCCGTCGTCTCGCTGCATCTTGCGCCCGTGCTTTCGGGCACGCTCGCATCTGCCGAGATGGCCGCAAAGAACGTCGACATTCCCGTTGCCGCGATCGATTCGAAAAACGCCACATCGAGCCTTGGTCTGCTCGTTGAGAAGGCGTGCCGCATGCGCGACGGGGGTGCGGAGTTCTCCGCGATCGTCTCTGCGCTCGAGGCTGCAACGGAGAAAACGCACCTCTACCTCGCTCCCGAGTCGACCGACAACCTCGTTAAGGGCGGCCGCATCACCGAGGAGCAGGCGCAGGGTGCGGCTATGCTCAACATCAAGCTCGTGTTCGCCCTCGACGAGACGGGACGTCTCGTCAATCTCGACAAAGTCAAGGGATCCAAGGGCATCATCAAGCGCTTCGTCGAGGCGGCGGTTGCCCATGCCGAAGAATACGGCCCGCTCAGGCTTCGCTTCATGCACGCGCGTAACGGCGGCGAGGTCGAGAAGCTCATCGATGCACTCGAAGCCGAGGGCATCGAGTTCGAAGTTGCGGGAATCGATTCGTGCGGCGCAACGGTTGCAACCCATGCGGGTATCGGCGTAATCGGCATGGCCGTATCGCCGGCAAACGGGTAAAATGGTACCGAAGCGAACGGATGGGAGCGATGACCGAAGAGAACAGACAACCCGAACAGGTGCAGGAGCCTCTGAGCGAGGGGGCCCTCAAGCGCCGTGCGGAGCTCGACGAGCTCCTTTCGAGCACGTTCAATTCGGTGCTTCGCACCGAAGAGAAATCCCTCCAGAACAAGCTGACCGAGGGATTGACCATCACCGAGATCCACACGATCGTCGCTGTCGGGCTGCATGAGACCAATCCCATGAACGTGGTTGCGGCGCGTCTCGGCGTCACGCTCGCCACGCTGACGACGGCGGTCAACAAGCTCGTCGACAAGGGCTTCATTACAAGGACCCGCTGCGTCGACGATCGCCGCAAAGTGCTCATCTCGCTGACCAAGCGCGGCAAGCAGGTATACCGCGCTCACGGCCTGTTCCATCGCAGGATGATCAACGAGGCCTTGGCCGAGCTCGACGAAGAGGAAGAGCGTGTGTTCGCGCATGCGCTCGTCAAGGTCAAGGCTTTCTTCGACGAACAGGATTGAGCGGAGCGTCTGCAGAAATCGTGGAACCCCTTGCTTGATTGCAGCAGAGTCGTAGTATTGTTTTCGGCAAAAGCTTAGACTATCAAACTATTTGCTTAACAAAAGAAATTGAAACGGCTTGGCGAAAATGCTGAGCAGGGAAAACCGTCTGGCGAAAACGTCTGACGGAAGCGAGAAAGGACGAATATGGCTACGTTGGACACCGTCAAGGAAGTGCTCGCCGAGAATCTCGACATCGAGGGCGATCAGGTTACCGAGGAGGCGACGCTCGACTCGCTCGGCATCGACTCCCTCGATATGGTCGAGCTCATCTGCGACATCGAGGAGAAGTGCGATATCGAGTTCGGCGAGCCCGAGGGCATCTCCACGATCGGCCAGCTCGTTGCGCACATCGACTCCCTCAAGTAGGGGATTCGCATGAAGACGCGGGTAACCGAGCTTTTAGGCATCGAGCACCCCATCATCCAGGGGGCTATGGCGTGGGTCGCCAATGCGAGTCTTGCAGGTGCGGTCAGCGAGGCGGGCGGCTTGGGCATTATCGCCGCCGGCGGCGCCCCGCTTTCCTGGATCGAAGAGCAGGTGCGCATAGCGCGGACGATGACCGATAAGCCCATCGGCGTGAACATCATGCTCATGAACCCCGAGGCTTCCAAGATCGCCCAGCTGCTCGCCGACTTGCGCGTCGACGTTATCACAACCGGCGCGGGAAGCCCGTCGACCTACATCGGTATGTGGAAGGAGGCAGGCTGCAAGGTCGTGCCCGTCATCGCGTCGAGCGCGCTTGCCGCACGCATGGAGCGCTGCGGAGCCGATGCCGTTATCGCTGAGGGGTGCGAGGCGGGCGGCCATATCGGGGAGCTTACCACGATGGCCCTTGTGCCTGCGGTACGCGATGCGGTTTCCATACCCGTTATCGCCGCAGGTGGCATAGCCGACGGACGAACCATGGCCGCCGCCTTCGCCCTCGGAGCGGAGGGCGTGCAGGTGGGTACGAGGTTTCTTACGGTCGACGAATGCACGATCAGCGATGCGTACAAAGAGCGCGTCGTGGCTGCCAAGGATTCCGATACGATCGTGACGGGCCGCGCCGGCGGGCATCCCGTCCGCGGCCTCAAGAACGCCTTCTCGCGCAAGGTCAGGATGCTCGAAGGTGATCCCACTGCCGATAAGGCAGAGCTCGAGGCGCTGTACTCCGGATCGCTCAGGCGCGCTGTCGAAGGCGATACCGACAACGGCTCGATGATGGCGGGGCAATCCGCCGGGATCGTGCGCGAGCGGAAAACCGCGCGCGAGGCCATCGGCGATATCGTACGCGAAGCCGAAGCGGTCGGCGGCCTCTCGCTTGTCGAAACGGCCGAACACAACGCCGCTCGGGCGCTGTCTCGAAAGGATGCATGATGGGGTTTTCGGTCGACTCGGCCAAGCCCGTGTTCATGCTGTCGGGCCAGGGTTCGCAAGCCGTCGGCATGGGGGTCGATCTTATGGGGCTGCCCGAGGTGCGAGAGGCGTTTGCCTGCGCTTCCGATGCGTTCGGATTCGATGTGGCTCGCCTCGTTGCGCATGGTTCGCCTGAGGAGATTTCCCAAACTCGCCATGCGCAGGCTGCGATCGCGGCGCTGTCGGTGGGCATCGCCCGCGCGCTCGCGGCGCGCGGCGTAGAGCCGTCGGCCGTGCTCGGGTTCTCGCTTGGGCAAATCGGCGCACTCGCCGTTTCGGGCATGCTCGATATGGAAGATACGTTCGAACTCGCGGCCCGGCGGGCTGCCCTCATGGGCGAAGCCGCCGCCGCGCATCCGGGTGCCATGTGCGCGCTGCTCGGCGCAGAGGAAGCATCGGCGCGCGAACTGTGCGAAGAGTGCGCGATGGGCGAGGTGCTGGTGGTAGCCAACTGCAACTGTCCGGGTCAGATCGTCGTTTCCGGAACGAGGGAGGCGATCGGGCGCGCACAGGAAGCGTGGGGGGCTCGCAAAAAACGCGCTGCGCTGCTCGCCACAGAGGGCGGTTTTCACAGCCCTCTCATGGCCGAGGCATCCGTTGCGTTTGCGGCGTATCTCGCTACGGTCGAGTTCGCCGAAGCGCGCATTCCGCTTGTCTGCAACGTCGACGCAAAGCCGCTATCGGCCGCCGATGCGCCCGAACACCTTGCGCGCCATCTAGTGGAGCCGGTGCGCTTCGACCGAAGCGTGGCGCTTCTGGCGCAAGCGGGAGCCACCGATTTCATCGAAACCGGATTCGGGGGCGTGCTTATCGGGCTGGTGAAGCGCATCGACAAGAGCCTCGTTCGGTCGATCGTGCAGGACAGGGCGGGGTTCGAGGATGCATGCGAGCACTACGGCGCCCGGGCGGCGGGCGAGCCGTCGGCGAATTAACGCACCGATTTCGAAAAGGATAGTGATGGAAACGAAGATAAACGATGCCGCGGGAGCCGAAACGGTCGTGCGGCGGGCAGCGGTGGTGACGGGCTCGAGCCGGGGAATCGGTCGGGCGATCGCAGCCGAGCTCGCCCGCTCGGGAATGGACGTCTGCGTGAACTGCTCCTCCGAATCGGGCTTGCCCGCTGCTGAAAGCGCGGCGGCGCATCTGCGCGACGCATACGGTGCGAACGCCATTGCCGTGCGCGCCGACGTGTCGAGTGCGGACGAGGCGAAACGCCTCGTCGATGCGGCGTACGAAGCGTTCGGTCGGCTCGACGTGCTCGTAAACAACGCGGGCATCACGCGCGACGGGCTTGCCGCCCGTATGAAGGAAGACGATTTCGACGCCGTGATCGCCACGAATCTCAAAGGGGCGTTCAACTGCTGCAAGGCTGCAACGAGCTACATGATGAAGCAGCGCTTCGGCCGCATGATATTCATGGGAAGCGTTGTCGGGCTTGCGGGGAACGCGGGCCAGGCGAACTACGCTGCGTCGAAGGCGGGGCTCGTGGGTCTCGCGAAGTCGCTTGCGAAGGAACTTGCGGGGCGCAACATCACGGCCAACGTGGTTGCGCCCGGGTTTATCGGAACCGATATGACCGACGCCCTGTCCGAGAAGCAGCAGGCGGCCATTCTCGATCGTATCGCGGCGAAGCGGTTCGGCGCACCCGAGGACGTGGCGGCGCTCGTCGGATTCCTCGCAGGCGAGCGTGCAGGCTACATCACCGGCCAGGTCATCGGAGTGGATGGGGGAATGTCGCTATGATCGCAGACGGCAAAAGAACGCGCAAGCCCGACGGCACCCACCGCGTGGTCATCACCGGCACGGGCGCCATCTCGCCGGCCGGCGTGGGCGTCGACGCCCTGTGGGAAGCAGTCATGGAAAAGCGTTGCTGCATCGGGTCGCTTACCCGGTTCGAGAGCGAGCCGTTCGACGTGAAAATCGCGGGCGAGATCCCCGATTACGATCCGATCGCTTTGGGCCTTACCAAGAAGGAAGTCCATCGTCTGGCCCGCTTCGTCCAGTACGCCTACATCGCTTCCGACGAGGCGATGGCCCAGGCGGGCTTCGATATGGAAGCCGAGGACCGGGCGCGCATCGGATGCGCGTTCGGATCGGGCATCGGGGGTCTCGAGGCGTTCGAGCAGGGAAGCGTCACCCTCAACACCAAAGGGCCCAAGCGCGTGATTCCGCTGTTCATACCCACGGTTATCTCGAACATGGCTGCGGGTAACCTCTCAATCCGCTACGGACTTTTGGGCGAATGCACCAATGTGGTGACCGCTTGCGCTACGGGAACCCACTGCATCGGCACCGCGTATCGATGCATCAAGCACGGTTATCTCGATGCGGCGCTCGCCGGCGGTACCGAAGAAAGCGTGACGCCCGTAACCTTGGCGGGCTTCGGGAACCTCGGGGCGCTCTCCAAAGCCTCCGATCCGATGCGGGCGTCGACGCCGTTCGATGCCCGCCGCAGCGGGTTCGTTGCCGGGGAGGGTGCGGGTGCGGTTGTGCTCGAGTCGCTCGAGCATGCGCTTGCGCGCGGCGCCAAGATCCTTGCGGAAATCACGGGGTTCGGCGCGACGGGCGACGCGTACCATATGACAGCCCCCGATCCCAATGGCGACGGACTCGTTCGAGCCATGCGCATGGCCCTTGCCGAAGGCGGCTTCGATCCATCCGATATCGGCCACGTGAACGCGCACGGCACGTCGACCCCCGCAAACGATAAGGCCGAATCAATTGCACTCGTCTCGCTTGCGGGCGAGAACTGCGATGTGCCGGTCGTGTCCGTCAAAGGGGTAACCGGCCATATGCTCGGGGGCGCCGGAGCCGTCGAAGCCATCGTGTGCGCACGTTCGGTCGCCGAAGGCGTCGTGCCTGCGACTACGGGTTTTGCCGAGGCGGATCCGGAATGCCCGGTGCGCGTGCTTACCGAGCCGCTGAGGAACTACCCGCAGAAGGTTGCGCTTTCGAACTCGCTCGGATTCGGCGGGCATAACGGGGTGCTGGCGCTTTCGCCGTATGCCGGCTGATGCGCTGGTTCGAGAAAGGAAATCGTATCAATGGACACCATCGAATTCCCATGCGGTAGATCGGTCATCGAAGCGGTGCTGCCTCATCGCGATCCGTTCGTTTGGGTGACGCGCGTTATGGAATGCGCACCGGGCGATTCGATCGTGGCCGAGCTCGATGTCGAGGTCGGTTTGCCCCTGTTCGCAGGCCATTTCCCCGGCCATCCGGTATTGCCGGGGGTCATCATCATGGAAGCGCTCGCCCAGGCGGCGTCGTTCTGCATCCTCGTCGGCCGCGGGGCCGAGGGGAGCGTCGGGTTCTTGACGGGCATCGACCGCGCGAAGTTTCGCCGTCAGGTGCAGCCGGGCGATACCGTGCGTCTCGAGGCCCGCATCGTGAAATCGTCATCGCGCATGTGCGTGGCGGAAGTCGAGGCGAGCGTTGAAGGCGTTCTGTGCGCGAGCGCAACCCAGAAATACGTGCTCGATACGCCGTCGAGCGCTCGCTGCTAAAGGAGTTGACCGTGGGAAGACGGAAACGTCAGGACTACATTACCATTCCTCATCAGGGTACGAAACCCGAATGGGTGCAGGGCGTTTCGACCGAGGAGCTGCTCGCCGCCAACGGAACGAACATCGGGGCGCTCGGATCGGTTGAAATCGCGTACAGCCTCGAGAACATCGCGCGTGAGCTGGACGGTACGGCACCCTCGGGCGGCGGGGCCGAAACGATCGCGGGGGCACCCGTACGGCCCCGTGTGCTCGTGGCCGGCTACGGGGAGAACGCGAAGCGCGTGATTCGAGCCTGCTTCGATGCGGGGCTCGATCCGATCGCCGTCTATACCGGAAACGATTCGCAGGCTGCCTACGTTCGCGCGGCCGCCAAAGCGGAGAAGATCGGCGAAACGTTTTCCGAAGCGGTGTTTTCGAACAGCTACGCGCTTCTGAAGGCGTGCGAATCGAGCGGCGCGGGCGCGGTGCTCGCACTCGACGCCGAACTCGGGGCGGATCGCCACTTCTGCGGTCTGGCCGAGGCGGGGGGCGTGAAGGTGTTTCGCGCCATCGCCCCCGCTGTTCCCCAGCGAGGATGGCTCGTCTGCCAAGGGTCGCCGGCGGTGCACGAAGCCGCATGGCGCAAGTGCCCGCATTGCGGACTCATGTTCGACGTGGCTACGCTTGCGGCGGGGCATTTCGAGTGCCCTTCATGCGGCGGCCTGCATCGCATGTCGTCATCCGAGAGGATATGCGATCTGCTCGATGCGGGAAGCTTCGAGGAGTGGGAGCGCGGTTTGCCCCGCACCGATCCGCTCGAGTTTCCCGGCTATCTCGAGAAGGTCGAAGCGCTCAGCAGGGAAACCGGTCTTGACGAGGCGGTGCGCTGCGGGGTGGGAACCGTTGCCGGCATGCGGTTCGCGATTGCGATCATGGACTCGCGGTTCCTCATGGGTTCGATGGGGTCGGTTGTCGGCGAGAAGATCGCCCGCACCGTCGAGCGTGCAACGCGGGACAGCCTTCCCCTGGTGATATTCACCGCGTCGGGTGGCGCGCGCATGCAGGAGGGGCTTTTGTCCCTCATGCAGATGGCGAAGGTGTCGTGCGCCCTTTCCTCTCACGCGGCGGCGGGGCTGCTGTACGTTTCGGTGCTCACCGATCCGACGACCGGCGGCGTGACCGCGTCGTTCGCCATGCAGGGCGATATCATTTTAGCGGAGCCGCGCTCGCTTGTCGGGTTTGCGGGCCAACGGGTCATCCGCGATACGATCAAGCAGGAGCTGCCCGAGGGTTTTCAGAGCGCCGAGTTTGCCCTCGAGCACGGGCTCATCGACGCCATCGTGCCGCGCGCCCAGCTGCGCGACACGCTTGCGCATATCATCGCCATCCACGAGGCGACGTCTCGGCATTGCGTGCTCGAGGACGGGGTACCGCTCAGCTACGCGGCGGTTTGCGAGAACCTCGTCGGAAGCGGGAAGGGTACCTACAATACGGTCACGTATGGAATGTTCCCTCAGTTGAAGCGTGCCTTTTCGGTGGCCTCGCAGCGGTTCGTGGCCGCCAAGCCGAAACCGTCGCGACATTTTTCGCTCGGCAGGACCAAAAAACAGCGTGCATCCGAAAAGCGACTCGCTGCGCTGCTCGATGGCGGATTCTACGCCGAAGACGGCATGCTTCTCGACGACGAGCACTGCTCCGTCGAGCCGTCGGAAAGCTGTGGCACGAGCCCTGCGTCGCGAGCTGCCGACGCGGCGAATCGCGCCTGGGAAAGCGTGCAGCTCGCTCGCAACACCAAACGTCCGACGGCGATGGCTTACGTAAAGAGCTTCGTCGACGGCTTCATCGAGCTGCACGGAGATCGTTCTTTCGCCGACGACGGCGCGATCGTGGCCGGCATCGGGTGGATCGGCACGCATCCGGTTACCGTGATCGTGCAGGAAAAGGGCTCCGACCTCAAAGAGCGCCTCGCGCGCAATTTCGGCTGCCCTCAGCCCGAGGGCTATCGCAAGAGCCTGCGCCTCATGAGGCAGGCCGAGAAGTTCGGCCGCCCAGTCGTATGCCTCGTCGATACGCAGGGGGCGTTCTGCGGTACCGAGGCCGAAGAGCGCGGAGCGGGTAACGCGATCGCCGATAACCTGATAGCTATGGCGGGTCTGCGCGTTCCCATCGTGAGCGTGCTCGTCGGGGAGGGCGGAAGCGGGGGAGCGCTCGCGCTCGCGCTCGCCGACCGTGTGGCCATGCAGGAGCATGCCGTGTATTCGGTGCTCTCGCCGGAGGGTTTCGCGTCGATCCTCTGGAAGGATCGGACCCGCGCGCCCGAAGCGGCGGCTGCCATGAAAATGAGCGCGCACGAGGCCCAAGAAATGGGCGTCGTCGATGCGGTGCTTTCGGAAGGCGAGGCGCCGGCTCACGAGAATTGCGAGGTGGCGGCTGCGATCGTGCGCGGCTACATCGTCCGCGCGCTCGAAGAGCTCGACGGCACCCCGGTCTCCCAGATGCTCGAAGAGCGCTATGCGAGGTTCCGCTCCTTTTGATGCGCGGCTTCGTGTGATTCGACCGTTCGATCCTTCGGCTCGCCGCTCGCATATCTGACGAAGATGCGTCGTGAAACCCGTCGGTTCAGGGTACAATGATCCGACGGGTTTCACGGAGTTTCCGAAGACGGGAGTGGCGGGGAATGTTCGACAGGGTCGACGCGTGGTTCGCGCGTTTAGAGGACGTCATGGCGTTTCAGGCCATCCGCCAGGGTCTTATCCTGACGATCCCGGTTCTGCTCGTCGGATCGTTCAGCCTCATCTTCTTGAACCTGCCGATCGAACCGTATCGGGAATTTCTTGCGGGCGCGCCGTGGTTGCAGGGCGTGCTCGATACGGCTTACGCCGCCACGATGGGCATATTCTCGCTCTACGTTTCGGTGGCGATCGCGCTGCGCTACGCAAGCTCCTACGCCGAGCGGTTCGGCGGGTTCTTCACGCAAGGCGCCCCGTTTGCCGCCCTCGCCGCCTATCTCATGTTCGTGGGCTTCGGCAGCGAAGCGTTCGATCAGGTTGTTCTGAGCACGCGGTCGCTGTTCATCGCCATCGTGTGCGGGCTCGTTTCCTCGATGCTCTACTGCCGCATCATCCGCGCAAGGAAGAAGCGGCGTTTGTACGGCGACAGCATCGACGGCGTGTTCAACCAGGCAGTAGAGGGGCTTATTCCTATCGCGGCGGTCATTGCGGTCTTTGCCGTCTTCGAGACGGTTGCGACCTCGCTTTCGGGCGCCGGCAGCATCGAGGAGCTGTTCTTCCTCGGCGTGAGCGCCCTGTTCCCCTTGGCGACGCCCACGTGTGCGAGCGGGCTTCTGTACCTGCTCATGAACAACGTCATGTGGTTCTTCGGCATACACGGCGGCAACATGCTCGACGGCGTTGCGCAGAGCATTTTCGTGCCCGGCACCGCCGCGAACGCCGCTGCTTTGGCGGCTGGGGGAGAGCCGGTGCAGATCGTTACGAAGACGTTCTTCGACGTATTCGCGTCGATCGGCGGCGCCGGAGCGTTGCTGTCGCTGCTCATCGCCATCCTGCTGTTCGGCAGGCGGCGCAACGTGCGGCGCCTCTCGGCGTTTGCGACCGTGCCCATGGTGTTCAACATCAGCGAGATCATGATGTTCGGTCTGCCGGTGGTATGGAACCCCGCCTTGTTCGTGCCGTTCATCATCGTCCCGCTCGTGAACATGGTCGTAGCGTATGCGGCGATGGCTGCGGGCCTCGTGCCGCCTACGATCGTCGACGTATCGTGGACGACGCCGCCGATCGTAGGCGGCTACGTTGCTACGGGATCGGTGGCGGGCGCGGTGCTCCAAGTTGCGAACCTTGCCATCGGCGCGGCTATCTACCTTCCGTTCTTGCGCCGCTACGAGCGGCTTGCTAACGAGCGCGATTGCGTTGAGTACCGAGGCCTTCTCCGCACCTTCCAGGAGGCCGAGAAATCGCAACGCGACGTCGATCTCATGCAGGCTCCCGGCGCCCTTGGCGCCGTTGCGCGATCGCTTGCCGAAGATATCCGCCGGGCGGTGGACGACCGGGCGCTGACGCTGCACTACCAGCCGCAGTTCGATGCGACGGGCAATGCGGTGGGCGCCGAAGCGCTGCTGCGCTTCGAGCATCCGGTGTACGGGCCCATCTATCCCCCGCTCGTCGTAGAACTCGCGCAGGAAAGCGATCTTCTCGACGACCTCGAACGGGCGGTGTTCGATGCGGCGCTCGACGATGCGGCGATCGTGGAATCCCTTGCGGCGCAAGGGGTCCTGCGCTCCGATTTCTCGGTGAGCGTGAACGCGACGGCGCGCATGCTGCAGGACGAGACGCGCGTCGATTTCATCATAGCGGCTGTGCGTGCACGGTCGCTCGGCGAGGGACGCGTCATCGTGGAGGCAACCGAGCGCGAGGCGCTCAGGTGGGATAGCGGAGCGTCCGATCTGCTTCGGCGCATTGCCGATGCCGGCATTCCGCTGGCCATCGACGACTTCTCTATGGGACGTACGTCGTTTCAGTATCTGGAGACGAGCGTGTTCACGGTGGTGAAGCTCGACGGCACGATAGCGAAGGGCGTCATGGAGAACGAACGCTATGCCGAGATCGTCTCTTCGATCACGCGTTTGTCGGAGCAGCTGGGCTTTACGGTTTTGGCCGAATACGTGGAGACCGAGGAGCAGCGCGCCCGCCTCGAGGCGTTGGGATGCTCGTACTTCCAGGGATATCTGTACGCGCCTGCTCTGCCGTTCGACGAGATGGTCGAGCGCGTGAGCGGAAGACGGGTTTGAGATGCGAAGCACGGGTGTCGAAATGGCGAGAGGAAAGGGCGGTCGAGGATATGGTAAATAGGCAGGACGATACGCGCAGCTGCGCGAACTGCGCGACGATGGCGTGCGACGACGGAGAAGCGCAGGCGCCGTTTCCCGATTTCTGCATGACGACGCGTGCGTCTGACGAGGTGTTCGAAGATGCGCTTTCCGCCTATCGCGACGATCCCGAAACCGCGCGCATATTCCAGGCGGCGGCTGAGGTAGAAGGGCTTTACTACGGAAGGCTCACGCGCGTCGAGGAGGTCATGGTGTTCGCCCGACGCATCGGAGCCGAAACGATCGGCATCGCAAGCTGCTCGGGCTTGCTTGCGGAAACGCAGGCGTTCGCGAAGATCCTGAAAGCAAAGGGATTCGAGGGCGTTTGCGCCGTTGCGTGCAAGGTGGGCAAGATCGACAAAAAGCGCGCGGGCATCGCCGACGACATGAAAGTGCACCCCGGCGGCTTCGAGCCGACGTGCAATCCGATCGCTCAGGCCCGCATCCTCAACGAAGCCGGCACCGACCTCAACGTGATCGTCGGGTTGTGCGTCGGACACGATACGCTGTTCATCAAGCATTCCGAAGCGCCGGTCACCTATCTGGTGGTGAAGGACCGGGTGCTCGCACACAATCCCGCCGCCGCCCTGTATACGAAGGGTTCGTACTACGGGCGCCTCATGACCCCCGATTTGCCCGAGCCGCGGTAAGCCCCGCTACGCGTCGTCTTCGATATACGAATGCAGCAGATCGACGAGTTCCCGGCGGCTGTGCACCGACGTTTTACCGTATATGTTGCGAAGATGCGTGCGCAACGTGCTCTCGGTAATGCAGAGGCGTTCTTGTATGACGGCGTTGTTCTTGTCCTTCATCACCAGCTCCGCGATCTCCTCCTCTCGCTTCGACAGCCCGTATTCTTGCGCGGCGAGCTGAACGCACAGCGTAAACGATTCATCCGTATCGGGCTTCCGCTTCGCCGTTTTACGCTTCTCGAAGAACCGCTTGATATCGCTTTCGCTCATGACGAAAGCGGACGTGCCGACGGTCAGCACGATAACGCCCGAAATCATGACGGGAAAGGGTATGTCGATGGCGGGCAGTACGGCGTCGCAGGTGATTTGGGCTATCGTGCTGCAAGCGGTAAGGGCGAACTGGCCTGCGGCGAACACGCAAGCGGCGGGAACGCGCGAGCGCAGCGCGATACTGCACCAGAGCGTCCAGGTGAAAATCCGAAAGAACGTCCAGCCGACTCCGATGACGAACGCCTCGTATTGCTGGTGGCCGCTTTCGAGCGTGAGGACCGGTATGATGCTTGCGATGATGAGGGGTGTGAGCGTTCGGTACAGGAAGGTAAAATCGATCTTTTCGCTGCGCCGCGTTGCAAAAACGGCGATGAAGAGCGATACCGCAAGTCCGGCGAGAAGCGTATACAGCTCGGCGGCTGCGGAGGATTTCGTTTCGGAGAGCGTGTTGGTGAACAGAATGACGGCACCGAATATCCCCACGCCGACAAAGAGGCGCAACGGGAGGCGCGACAGGGGCTTCGCTTCGTGGGGCAAGGGGCTTTGCAGGGCGTAGAAGGCTCGATCGCTTCGGAGCACTAAGAGTGCTCCGCCGGAAAGCAGGGGGAGCACCGAATGCGTAATCAGGGCCGGAACCGGTTGGAGGCCCGCCACTAGGAGGCATAGGGCGAACACTACGGCGTAGGCGAGCGAAACGCACAAAAGCGCATCGCGGAACCGGACGCGGCACAGGCATTCGGCCCAAAGCAGCAGCAGCGCGGCCTTCGAGGCGTTGAGCACCGTGCCTGCCACGACGCCTGCGGGTATATCGAGCACCCATCCGCAGAGGTACGTGCATGCGGAGGACGAGCAGACGAGAACTGCCGCAGCGGCAACGAGCGGTTTGCTCGACAGCAGATCGCCTCGTTTGTTCGCAAACCACGCCACGACGGCGAGCAGTGTAAGGAACAAAGCGGTTTGCAGGTAGCTCGTCGTTTCGATGAGCTCGGGGATTCCGGCGTGCGGTTGGGGGAACAGCGTCGGCGATATGCCGACCGTCTGCCATCCCATGTACAGACCGAGCCCGCATACGAGCACGGCAAACGTGGGGGCGGGCAAAGCTCCTGACGAAGCGCCGTCCCTCGTTATGGCTGGAGCGTTCATGATCCTCCCATTCCCAAGGATATCTGAAAGTGCAGAAGAGCTTCGGTACGCCGGTGACCCCACGTTTCGCGCGTACCGCAATCTCGAATGCACCGAATGTAACAATACTACAGATTATCGTAAGGTAAAGGATCTTCGGCGGACTTAGTTTTACGGCTATCAGGGGTTTTCCTGAAAATACCTCAGCTCTACCTCACGAATACCCCACTGTTTAGGGGAATACCTCACGAAGCGGATTGACGTTACTCGCGCCGCTTCGCTTAAATACGGGCGGTCGAACCGATGGGCGAGCCGAGCGCTCGGGCGTGGGCGCTTCGGGTTTCGGGATTGCGGTTTCGGGTGTCGAAGCTGCGCGAGAAGTTGCAGCGATGCCGGCCGCAACGACGGCTCCTCGGTGCGCAAAGGGATGCAAACCGTTGAATCAGGAAAGGATGATGGATATGAAGAGGCAGATTGCCGTTGCCGCGTGCTGCTTGGCGATGTCGGTGAGCCCCATGCTCGCCGGGTGCAGTGCCGGTACGGATGCGAAAGCCGAGCAACCGGAAGCGGGCGTCGAATCGAGCCAAAGCGCCAACGCGGCGGCTGGCGATTCCAAGCAGGAGGCCGCAAAAAAAGATTACAAGGACGGCACGTACCAAGGCGAAGGCAAAGGCATGCACGGTCCCATCAACGTGACGCTTACCGTTGCCGATGGCGTCATCACCGTTGACGAACTGACCGGGCCGTCCGAAACCGAAGGCGTCGGCGGCAAGGAGGCCATTGAAGACGGCACGTTCAAAGCGCAGATCGAAGAGGCGCAGTCCGCCGATATCGATGGCGTTTCCGGTGCAACCATGACTTCCGGCGGCGTCATGAAAGCCGTTGAGGCGGCACTTGCCCAGGCGAAGTAGACGTGATTTTTGTACGTGCGCTACCCCCCGCGGTTCGCATGCAAAGTTCGGATTCGGTTTCGCTGTGGACTGCCGAGGATGAACGGCCGACGCAGCTTTCATCATACAAAAGGGAAAGCTGAGGGGATAAGACACATGAAGATAAGGAGAACAGGATGAATATCAATCGTCGTCAATTCTGCGCACTCGGTACCGCCGGTGCCCTGGCAGCCATCGCGGGAGGCGTTGCCGTCGGATGCTCTTCCGAGAGCGCTTCCGCGAAGGACGGGGGATCCGCACCTGCGGCATCCGCCATGGCTATCGGCGATGCGAACGTGAACTTCAGCAAAGAGGTCGACGTTCTTATCGTGGGTGCCGGCATTTCGGGCATGCTCGCCTCCATCGATCCCGCAAAAGCGGGCAAGAGCGTTCTCATCGTCGAGCAGAACGGAACCTACGGCGGAGACGCAATCTATTCCGCAGCGTGTCAGATGTGCACTACGGCCGAGCTTACGAAGGAGGAGCGCCCCGACAAGTACTCGAGCGAAGACGAGATCCGCGAGAAGTTCGCCCCCTACTACGAAGGCAACGAGGCTGGTCTCGAGCGTACCGTCCTGCTTCAGAAATGGGGTGGCAAGTTCATCGATACCATGCACTACGATTGGGGCTACGAGTTCCAGGAGTTGCGCGAGAGCCCGTATCATCAGGCGTTCTTCCCCAAAAACGGTCTGTGCACCATGAAAGACGAGTTCGAGCTCATGAACGAAAAGGTTACCGAGGCGGGTGCCGAGTACCTGTTCGAGACCACCTTCAAAACCCTCATCACCGACGAGAACGGCACCATTGCAGGCGGGCGCTTCATCTCGAAGGACGGTTCGGTCGTCGACATCAAGGCAAAGGCCGTGGTGCTGGCGGGCGGCGGCTACATCTCCAACCAAGAATGGATGGTGAAGTACGCACCCGAGTGGGCGTTCGTCGGCAATATCGTTTCCGGCCGCAAGGGCGACACCATCGCAGCAGGCGTTGCTGCGGGCGGTACGCTCTCGGGCATGATGGCATCGAGCAACCTCAATCCCCTCTACGAGGCGGGTCACATGCTTGCCACGTTCTATCCGTTGATCGCTCTTCTGCCCAACGGAAAGCGCTTCTACTGCGAAACCGCCGTGCACAATGCCGCTACCGGATGCTTGGCTGCGGGCTACAACGAGTGGTACAGCATTTGGGACGGCACAGCTCAAAACGGCATCGACCAGGAGGTCATCGCCCATGCGGGCGACGCCATCCAGAGCGCGGACTCCATCGAAGAGCTCGCCGAGAAGATGGGCCTTGCGCTCGAAACCGTGCAGGCAGCCTTCGACAACTGGGATACCATCTGCGACAACCAGGAAGACCCCGAGTTCGGAAAGACCCTCTTCCTGCAGAAGCTCGTTCCCCCGTACTACTTCCTGCGCAACGTTCCCGTACGCTACAAGAGCTGCGGCGGCCTGACGGTGAGCGATCGCATGGAGGTTCTCGACGGAGACGGAAACCCCATCCCCAACCTGTACGCCGCTGGATGCACTGCCGGCACCGAGGACATCGTTCCCGCAGCGGGTTCGGGTCTGCTGCTCGGCACGGTGCTTGCCGAGGACGTTGCCTAGGGTAGGCCGCCTGGGCGCTTGCCTTTCGAAAGAAGGCCGGACGGGAGCCGCGTCGGAGACGATGCGGCTCCTTTTTGCTTCTCTGAAAAGGTGCTGATGCTCGCCGTATGCTAGTATCGGTTCGATGAGAGGAGTCTGTTTGAACGATGCTGCACCCGCGCGGGAGCCGAGCCATTACATGTATGTGCTCGAATGCGCCGATGGGACTTTGTATACGGGATATGCTGCCGACGTCGAGCAGCGCGTTGCCACCCATAACGAGGGGAGGGGGGCAAAGTACACGCGCTCGCGCCTTCCGGTGAAGCTCGTCGCCTGCGCCGCGTTCGCCACGAAGAACGAGGCGATGAGTGCGGAATACCGGTTCAAGCAGTTGACGCGGTCGCAGAAGCTGCGGCTTTTGGATGCAGCGCGTGAGTCTCCGTTTGAAATCGTACTGGATGAGTGGCTCTCTGATCAGCGATAATGCAGCCTTGCTTTTATGATGCTTGATTTAGGATAATTTAAATGATTGAGTGACATAGTAGACTATGATACTATGAATCCAATGATTCGGCCGAATCTGATCAAATGGGGGAGTTTGATCTAGATCGCCATTACGTTGGTCGATCGAGACCGGAACATCTCCTCGGAGGAGCTTTGCATGAGGTAAAGGAGGAGGCATGGGGCTTAATCTTACGAGACGAAGGTTCTTTGAAGGTGCAGCTGCCCTTGGGGCGCTTGCTTTGGTGAGCGGTTGCGCTCCGAAGGCGCTTGAAGAAGAAAAAGAGCAGCAATCTCAGGCTCAGCAGGATGAGGTCATCGACATCGACGCGCTTGAAGTCAAGTATTCGTGGTGCTACATGTGCGGTTCGTGCAAGACGATCTGTGCGACGAAAAACTACGTTAAGGACGGCAAATTCGCGTTTGTCGAAGGCAACCCTGAAGCAGGGAATAACTGGGGATATGGGTGCAAGACCCTCTGCGCCAAGGGAAATACGGCGATGCAAACCGTGTACGATCCGACCCGTATCGAATACCCCATGAAACGCGTCGGTGAAAAAGGGGAAGGCAAGTTCGAGCGGTGCACGTGGGATGAGGCTCTTGAGGGTTTGGCTGCCCGATTGCTCGAAAACAGGGAGAAGTACGGACCGTGGACCTATGCGGCGCTTTCTCCGCAGGGCGGCAGCACCGTCAACTCGGTGGGACGTCGCTTCCTGAACGTATACGGCAGCCCGAACTACCTGCACAGCGCCATCTGCCAGGAGCAGATCACCTCGAGTCGCTACATCACGCTCGGCACGTCGGCCAACCCCTATCCTGTGCAGCTTAAAAAGACGAAGCTGCTTGTCAACTGGGGTGTCAACGGCGAAAATGCCGATGTAAACAACACGAACGACCGCGCGAATCCCGTACGGCGATTCGATGCGATGGAAGAAGGACTCGAGTTTATCGACATTCGTCCGATGCTCGATCCGCTTGCGGCTCATGCTGCGGAATGGGTGCCGGTGCGGCCTGGAACCGATCTCGCCCTCGCCCTCGCCATTCTCAATGTTTTGGTGGAGGAAGATCTTTACGATCACGAGTTTTGCGAAACCTGGTGTAATGGCTTTGATAAATTCGCCGACCATGTGAAACAGTTCCCGCCGTCGTGGGCCGCTCCCATAACCGGCATATCGGAAGAGCAGATCACGCGAATATCCCAGAAGATCGGCACCGTTAAGCCGATGGGGCTCATGTACGGCAACAGCGCGGGCGATCAGTCTAACGACGGAAACTGGTTGTGCTGCTGCATCAACATGATAGCCGCGATCACCGGTAATCTTGATGTTCCCGGTGGCGGCGGTGCGGGTATGAAGATGCCCGAGGCGTTGTTCGAGGTTGGTAAGATCAAGACGCTCAAAGATCGTCTGCCCGTCTATGACGAAGATACTGAAAACGGTTGGGCTGCGAGCCGTTCGAAGCTTGTCGCTCCCGAATTTCCTCGTTGGTATCAAAACCCCGATGATGAGGCGCTCGATCTATGGCCGAAGGAACCCTCGTCGGCCTACAACGGGGGGCTGCAGTCGATTCTGACGGAGAAGCCTTACCCGTTGAAGAGCGTTTTTGCGCACAATACGAATCCCCTATCGCAAACGCGGCAACCGCAGATCATTGCCGAAGCGCTCAAAAAGCTCGATCTTTTCTACGTCATGGATACCCATTGGAACCCCTCGTGCAACTATGCGGACTATGTGTTCCCCGCTTGCACCCGCTATGAGGCGAGCGCCCAAATCGGAACGCGCAATATGGAAGAAGGCACGTTCATCTGCATAGAGCAGCAGGTTGTCGAGCCGCTTGGCGAATCCCGATCCGATTGGCAGTTCTACTGCGATCTTGCTGTGAAAATGGGTTGGGAGGCCGATTTCTGGGACGGCGATTTCGATGGGTGCCTGCGCGAACAGCTTGAAGGGTCGGGTTTTGAACTCGAAGAGCTTCGCGAGAAGGGCTACGTTTTCGTCGAGCGTACCGATGGGGCGAGGGCGTCGGAGCCGGAATATCAGAATTACGAGAAGTTGTTCAAGGGGCTGCCGAACGGCAAGGTTCAGCTGTACAACGAGCTGATCGGCGGCAAGCCGAACAACCGCGAAGACGGCGAGCTGACCTTCTTGCCCGAATACGTCGGTCCCCCCGAAGGCCTTTCCGAAACGCCTGAGCTTGCCGACGAGTATCCGCTTATTTTCACGGACGTCCATGCGCATCGCCTCAGCGTACACAGCTATTTTTCGAGTTTGCCGTATCTGCGCGAGCGCAACCGCAA
Source organism: Raoultibacter timonensis (assembly GCF_022845715.1). Lineage (NCBI taxonomy): Bacteria > Bacillati > Actinomycetota > Coriobacteriia > Eggerthellales > Eggerthellaceae > Raoultibacter > Raoultibacter timonensis. The sequence continues at coordinate 2,386,655 of NZ_AP025564.1, read as the reverse complement.
GCCGTGGGTGAAAATCAATCCCGCGACCGCTAAGAAGTACGGCATCGAGGACGGCGATTGGATGAGGATCGAGTCGCCCCATGGATGGATAAAAATGGTGGCCGAGTACTTCGAGGGGATCTCTCCCGAAGTAATCATGGGCAAGCGAGGTTGGTGGCAGGAATGCGAGGAGCTCGGCGAGCCCGGCTACGATTGCTTCGACGGCGGTAGCGAAGTGAATGCCCTCTACGACGCGACGGTCGAGAACTTCGATCCCTTCCATGCCGGCATGGCCAAGCAAACGCTCGTTAAGATCAGCAAACTGGAAGGGGGGGAGTAAGCGATGGCAGAGCAATACGGATTCTTCGTCGATTCGACGCGTTGCATCAAATGCTATGCTTGCGAGGTCGCCTGCCAGCAATGGCACGGCATCAAGGCCGATACGGTCCACCGCAGGACGGTCCAAGAGGAATGCACGGGCACGTTTCCCGATGTGAAGCGCAGGTTCACGTCGCTCTCGTGCATGCATTGCGAGAGCCCCCTGTGCGTGGCATCCTGTCCGCAGGGCGCCATCAGCAAGCGGGAGGAAGACGGGCTTGTGGTCGTGGACAAGGCGAAGTGCACGGGCGATAAAACGTGCGCGACCGCCTGCCCGTTCGACGTTCCCGAGTTCATCGAGCTCGAGGGCGGCGGCGTTGTCATGGACAAGTGCGACGGCTGCCTGTCGCTGAGCAGGGAGGCCGACGAGATGCCCCGCTGCGTCAACACGTGCCCGACCAAGGCGCTCCACTTCGGCAAGCTTGCGGATATGGCGGCGCTTGCGAAGGAGAAGGGCGGAAGCCAGCTGGAAGGCGGAACCGTACCGTCGGTGTACGTGGCTTACGACGCATAGGCGGCGATTGGCGCGCGGGTAAGCGCGACGATGCGAGTGCTTTAAACCTTGGGCTGCGATATCATGGAGGCAATCGATGATCGTTGGCCCGAAGCCGTTCGGCGGCGGCTTGCGGGAGTTTGGCAAGGCGCCGCTTGAACGGCTCGGGGGATGGCGGGATGGTTGTGAGACAGTACGGGTTCTTCGTCGATACGACGAGATGCATAAAGTGTTACTCCTGCGAGGTCGCTTGCCAGCAGTGGCACCAGATGAAAGCGGGAACCTTCATGCGCCGAACGGTGCACGAGGAGTGCACGGGCACGTTTCCCGATGTGAAGCGCAGGTTCACATCGCTCTCGTGCATGCATTGCGAGCATCCCGCATGCGTCGGCGTCTGCCCGGTGGGAGCGCTGTCGAAGCGCGATGAAGACGGCCTGGTCGTTGTCGATAAAGCGAAGTGCATCGGATGCCGAAGCTGCGCGCTCGCCTGCCCTTTCGACGTACCGCGCTACGGAGATAAGAAGATCATGGACAAGTGCGACGGGTGTTTGAGCTTGGGGCGCAGAACCGATGAGGCGCCCCGGTGCGTCAACACGTGCCCGACGAGGGCGCTTCATTTCGGGGATCTCGGCGAGATGGAAGCGCTTGCCGCCAGGAAGGGCGGCAAGCGGATGGGCGGCGATACGGCTCCGTCGGTATACATCGCATCCGCAGAAACCCAGCCAGCGAACGAGTGAACGAGGGGAACGATTATGGATGACGTAACGCGTGAAAACACCGAGCTGCTCGAAGACACCGCCACGCGCAAAGCGGTTTTCGAGTTTCTGTCCGCAGCGTACCTCAACGAGATGAGCTTCGAGTTCCTCGAGGGCCTGCGGGACAGCCGAATCGAGCTCGAAGGCGAGCTCGGGAGCTTCGTCGATTCGCTGGCTCGCGCCGATCTGGAAGAGGTGCGGGTAGACCTCGCGTCAGAATACGCGCGGATATTCTTGGGGATGAGCCCGTCTCCGGTGGCCCCCTACGAGTCGGTATACGTAAGCGATTTGCATATCCTCATGCAGGAGCCGCGCGATCAGGTGCTCGGGGAATACCGGGCCGAGGACATCGCCGTGGTGAAAGACCTGAGGCTGCCCGAAGACCATGTTGCCTTCGAATTCGCTTTCATGGCTCACATGTGCCAGAAAACCATCGACGCCTTGCGGTCGGGCGACGAGCCCGAGGCGCAACGATGCCTGTCGAAGCAGAGGGAATTCCTCGCCGACCATCTGCTTGCCTGGGTACCCGATTTGTGCGCCGATGTGTTGAAGCGCGCACGTACGCCGTTCTATCGGGGCGTTGCCGTCTTGACGGAGGATTGCCTTGAGTCCGACCGCGCCTATCTTGCGGCGCTCGCCGCATAAAGCGGCGTTTCGGGTGGCGCTGTGGTCAATTCCTTCATCGCATGGTATCTGTTTCTCGCCGGTATGGGCGGCGGCGCCTTCTTGATCGGCGCGGTCGTCGATATTCTGCTGAGGTTCAGCGACGATCCCCGGCTGGAGCGCGTCGGCGCGGTAACGGACGGGGGCCTTATCCTGGGACCTGCGACGGTGGTGCTCGGAGCGGTGTTCCTCCTTGCAGACCTCGGTTCTCCCGAACGGGCCTTTCAGGTGTTTTTCACTCCCTCGACGAGTTTGCTGACGCTCGGCTCATGGGCTATCGCCCTGTTCTGCGTATGCTCGATCGCCGCGCTGCTCGTCGGCGGCTTGGTGGAAACCACGGTTTCGCGGGTCGTGGAAGCGGTGCTGCACGGGCTTGCGACGCTTGCCGCTTGCTGCGTGATCCTGTACTCGGGCGTGTACCTGTCCACGTTCCCCTCGGTGCCGTTTTTGCACAATCCGATCGTACCCGTGCTCTTCGTCGCGTCGGCGCTGTCGACGGGCATGGCGCTGCTTTTGATCTTCGGGTTCGTCTTGCGCGACCACGAAGACGTCTCTGAGGGCCTTTCGAGCTGTGCGCGGATCGATCTGGTGCTGCTCGGGATCGAGGTGGCCGCGCTCGGTGCGCTGCTTGCGGTTTCGCTGGGTTCGGGCGAGGCAGCCGTCGATTCGGCATGGGCTTTGATAAGCGGTGATCAGGCGGGGCTGTTCTGGCTCGGCGTGGTCGCGGTGGGCGTTGCGGCCCCTATCGCACTCGAGGTTTCCCATCTGAGGGGAGCGGATCTGTTCACGCTCGTCGTCGGAGCCGGCTGCGTGTCGGTCGGCGGCTTGTGCCTGCGCTACGCCCTGCTGCTTGCGGCGGTGAGATTCAGCGCGATCGACATGAGTGCGGTTGCTTTTTGGGGATGATGGGTGATGGCGTGATGCCAGTTCGATTAATGATACTATGGTGATCATGAGTGAAGACGCGATCGATAGGGATGTCGCAAGCGACGCGATGGGTACGTTCCAGGTGGACGAACGCAGCGTTGTGCCCATATGGATACAGATTCGCAAAAGGATCATCTACCTCATCACCTCGGGCAAGTACAAGGCCGACGAGCGGCTGCCCTCGGTGCGCGATCTCTCCGTGCGCCTGGGGGTCAACTACAACACCATCAACAAGGTGTATCAGGATCTCGAGCGCGACGGTTTCATATTCACGAAGCGTGGCAAGGGGACGTTCGTCTCCGATGTCACCTCGATCGAATATTCTCCTGACGACGGGGAGATGGAGGCGCTTGCCGCCGATTTCGTTCAGAACGCCCTCGGCAAGGGGATGGAGCCCGAGGACATCATCGATCTGGTGAGAACCGAGATCGAAAAGCTCGAGGGTCCGAAAGGGCTTTGAGCTCGCGGAGTTTCGGTGCATCAGGAAAGGGGTAGCGGTGCGCAATAGAAACGGAAGACGGGAAGACAGGGCTGGTGCCCAACAGAATCCCGCAACGAAAAACAACGGGCCGAAGGGGAAGAAGACGTCGCGCAACGGCGTGTACCTGTTCTCTCTGACCATCTTCCTTATCGGGCTGGCGGCGGTGCTCGCGGCGTTTTGGGGGAACCTTTCGGTTCCCGCCATCATCGTCGGCATCGTCGTCGGCTTCGTGCTTGCTTCGAGCGTTCGCATCGCGCCCCAGTGGGAGCGCGTCGTGGTGCTGCGGCTCGGCAAGTTCAACCGCATAGCCGGGCCGGGCCTGTACTTTCTCATACCGATCGTCGAGCACGCCGCGGCCCACGTCGACCAGCGCATCATCACGACGCCGTTCACGGCCGAAGAAGCGCTGACGGCCGATCTCGTGCCGCTCGACATCGACGCGGTGCTGTTCTGGCTCGTGTGGAACCCGAAAGACGCATGCGTGGAGGTCGAAGACTACTCTTCGGCCATCTGGTGGGCCGCCCAGACCGCCCTGCGCGACGCGATCGGGCGCATCAACCTCGCGGAGGTCGCGACCAGGCGCGAGCAGCTCGACAACGAGATCAAGGAGATCCTCGACGCGAAAACGCGCACCTGGGGCATCACGGTGGTGTCGGTGGAGATCAGGGATATCGCCATACCGAAAGAGCTGCAGGACGCCATGTCGAAGGAGGCCCAGGCGGAGCGCGAGCGCAATGCGCGGCTTTTGCTGGCTGAAATCGAGAAGGACATCTCCGAGATGTTCGTCGACGCGGCTGCCGTGTACGACCAGAACGATAAGGCCATGCAGCTGCGTACGATGAACCTCATCTACGAGAGCGTCAAGGAGAAGGGCGGCCTCGTGATCGCCCCGAGCGCGTTCGGCGAGGCGTTCAACAACATCAAGGGGTTCGGCGGGGAATAGCTTCGCGCACCAGCCGATCGAGGTTCGCGGCGAAATGCTCGCGGTCTTCGTCGGTGAATGCGGCGGGTCCCCTCGTCCGTCCGCCTTGGCGGCGTATCTTCTTCTCCTGATGGCGTATTTCCATGTCCATATCGATGGTTGCAAGCGAGTAAACGCGTCCGCGCACGCCGATGGCGCTCGCTTTGCGCCCGAGCACCATGGCGGCAAGGCCGATGTCCTGGGTGACGACGATGTCTCCGGGAGAAAGGCGCTCGACAATGGCGAAATCGGCCGAATCGGCTCCGACGCCGACCGCGAGCGTGTCAACCCAGAAGCCGCCCGAGTCTTCCCGCGGATCGCTACGGCGGATGTGCCGGGCCAGGTTCTGCGTCGAATTGCCCGCGATAACCGCCGGCAGGGCATGCTTTCGGGCAACTGCGATCGCTTCGGCCGTTACCGGGCAGGCGTCGGCATCGACGAATATCGTCGGTCGATCGGGACGGTCTGTCGTGCGCTGCGCCATGCGGTTCCTTTCTGCCTCAAGCCGTATTGTACCCGACCTGTAACTTGCCTGCAGGGGCTTTCGTGTCGGACAATGGTTTGAAAAATGCAGTTATGCGCGATGCAAGACAGGAGCGGCTACCATGGGCGAATTGGGGTACATCGAAGAAGCCGAAGCTTTGCGGGACGACATCGTCGCCGATCGCCGCTGGCTGCACCGGCATCCGGAAACCGGCTTCGACCTTCCTGAAACGACGGCGTACGTTGCGAGCCGTTTGCGCGAGATCGGCTGCGAGCCGTGCGAGATAATCCCCGGCGGAATCGTTGCCCATGTGGGAAACGTCGAAGGGCCGTGCTTCATGCTGCGGGCCGACATGGACGCGCTTCCTTTGCGCGAAGAAGCCGACGTGCCGTTCGCTTCGGCCAACGGGAACATGCATGCTTGCGGGCACGACGCCCATACGGCGATGCTCCTCGGCGTTGCCCGCATCCTTAAGAACCACGAGGCGGAGCTTAAAGGTTGCGTGAAGCTGATGTTTCAACCCGATGAGGAGGGAACGGCTCCCGACGAGGTCACGGGGAGCGGGGCGATGCTTGCGGCGGGCGTGCTCGAGAATCCGCCCGTCGAGGCAGCGGCGGCCATCCACCTTATGACCGTCGACTACGCGCGCGGACGCGTGTACACGCGGTTCGGTGCTGCGTTCTCGTCGGTTGACGACGTCGACATCGAAATAGTCGGGAAGGGATGCCACGGCTCCCAGCCCCAGCACGGCATCGACCCCATCAACATCGCGGCTCATGTTTTTCTCGCGCTCGAAAACCTGATCGCGCGCGAGGTCGACCCTACCGAGCAGTGCGTGCTCACCTTCGGGTCGATTCACGGCGGATCGGCGGCCAACATCATTCCCGACAGCGTGCACATGCTCGGAACTTTGCGCACCGTCTCGGAGAAAACGCGCGATCGCATGAAGAAGCGCACCGCTGCGATTGCCGAGCGGATCGCCGAGGGGTTCGGCGGCACGGCGAAGGTGCTGTTCCTCCGCGGGGTGCCGAGCGTGTACAACGATCCGGCGCTTACCGAAGAGCTCGTCGGCTACATCGAAGGCGAGGCCATCGCGGAAGTCGAGCTGCTCGAAAAGCCCCTTCCCGGATCGGATGACATGAGCGTCATCTCGCAGGCGGTGCCGACGAGCTACTTCGTGCTCGGGGCGGGGTCTGCCGAAGAGGGATGCGCCTATCCCGTGCATAGCCCCCATGTTGTCTTCGATGAAAGCGTGTTTCCGCAGGGTTCGGCGCTCGCTGCCGCCATCGCCATGCGCTGGTTAGAGAACCGAGGAGGCGGCGAGCGGCCGCGCGGGCGCGCTCGACTTGCCGATTGATTCCGCATTCGGCCGCCCGAGCGGCGAGTGAGCTTTATTCGACCATTTGTGCACAAGGAGGCGCTCTGGTCTTGACATTCTTTTCTGCGATATTACAATCACATGTTGGCACTCGAACACTGAGACTGCTAAAACTGCCGCTCATAGTTATGAATAGTATCCGTAAGGAAGGTAATCGGTATGCGCAAGTTCAAGACTGAGAGCAAGAAACTGCTCGACCTCATGATCAACTCGATCTACACGAACAGGGAGATTTTCCTGCGGGAGCTTATCTCGAACGCTTCGGACGCGGTCGACAAGCTCTACTTTAAAAGCCTGACCGACTCCAAAGTCGAGATTTCGAAAGACGACCTGGCAATCCTCGTCTCCTTCGACAAGGACGCCCGGACGATCACCGTTTCCGACAACGGCATCGGCATGGACAAAGACGATCTCGATCGCAACCTCGGTACGATCGCCCACTCCGACAGCCTCGAGTTCAAATCGGAGAACGCCGAGACCCAGGGTGAGGATATCGATATCATCGGGCAGTTCGGCGTCGGGTTCTACTCGGCGTTCATGGTGGCGAGCAAGGTGAAGGTGGTTTCGCGCGCTTACGGAGCGGATGCGGCCTATTCGTGGGAAAGCGACGGCGTCGAGGGCTACACGGTCAAGGAAGCCGAACGCGCAAGCCACGGCACCGACGTTATCCTCACGCTCAAAGAGGATACCGACGAGGAGAACTACGACAGCTATCTGAGCGAGTACAAGCTGAAAAGCCTCATCAAGCGCTATAGCAACTACGTGCGCTATCCCGTGCAGATGGAGGTGGAGAAAACCCGCGAGCTTCCCAAGCCCGAGGATGCCGACGACGACTACAAGCCCGAGTTCGAGCACTACCGCGAACTCGATACCATCAACTCGATGATTCCCATCTGGAAGCGCCCGAAGTCCGAGGTCACGCAAGAGGAGTACAACGAGTTCTACAAATCCGACTTCCATGATTTCTCCGATCCGGTTCGCACGATCACCGTGCATGCGGAGGGCTCGTTCTCCTACGATGCCCTGTTATTCGTGCCGGGGCGCGTGCCGTTCGATCTGTACAGCAAGGATTACAAGAAGGGCCTCGCTCTTTACAGCTCGAACGTGCTCATCATGGAGAAATGCGAAGAACTCGTTCCCGATTACTTCAACTTCGTCCGCGGCGTCGTGGACAGCCAGGATCTCACGCTCAACATTTCACGCGAGACGCTGCAGCACAACAGCCAGCTGCGCGCCATCGCCAAGCGTATCGAGAAGAAGATCAAATCCGATTTGGCCGACATGCGCGATACCGATCGCGAGGGTTACGAGAAGTTCTTCGAGAACTTCGGGCGCGGCATTAAGTACGGCATCTATTCGAGCTACGGCATGAAGAAGGACGAGCTCGCCGACCTGCTGCTGTTCTATTCCGCCAAGCAGGATAAGATGATCACGCTCGACGAGTACGCGAGCGCCATGCCCGAAGGCCAGGAATCGATCTTCTACGCGGCGGGCGATTCGGTCGAACGCTTGGCGAAGATGCCCATCGTGTCGACGGTGCTCGACAAGGGCTACGACGTGCTGCTGTGTACCGAGGACGTCGACGAGTTCTGCATGACGGCTATGGCCGATTTCGCGGTGGCCGATGCCGACGATCCCGATTCGCTGACCGCTTATCCGCTCAAGAACGTCGCGGGCGGCAATCTCGGCCTCGAGACCGAGGAGGAGAAGGAGGCTGCCGAGGCGGTTGCCAAGGAGAACGAGGATCTGTTCTCGGCTATGAAGGAGGCGCTCGGCGACAAGGTGGCGAAAGTGGCCGTGTCCACCCGTCTTTCCGGATCGCCCGTAGCGCTTACCGCCGAGGGCCCGATCTCGCTTGAGATGGAGCGCGTGCTTTCCGGCGCGCCGGGCAACGATGACGTGAAATCGGAGCGCGTGCTCGAAGTGAACGCCGAGCACCCGATCTTCGAGACGCTCAAGGCGGCTCAGGATGCAGGCGATGCAGACAAGGTGAGGCTCTACACCGATATCCTCTACAACCAGGCTCTGCTCGTCGAGGGTATGCCCATCGACGATCCGGTGGAATACGCCCAAGCAGTCGCGAAGCTCATGGTGTAGCAGCGGTTTCTCCCGTTCGAAACGCCCGTGCAGCCGTTGGGTTGCGCGGGCGTTTTTTCGCTGTGCATCTGTGGTCGGCGTGCATGTTTTTCCGACCGCCGCCATAGCCGCGCGCCATGCGCTACTATGGAAATCCGCCTCATTGACTGAGTCCGAAAGAAGGATACCCCGTGCCCGATGCGCCCCGTATAGCCGAAGACCTGACCAGCCTGGCCGATCTCGTCGAGGCTACGGCCGAGGATCGCGAGGCGGAGCGTCCGGTATTTGCGCTTATCGTCGAAGGCCAGTTCGTGGAGGATGCCGATCTCGCACGCCTCGAGCTTTCGGCGTCGCGCCTTCTGAGGTGCTCGTTTCTAGCCTCGGACTTTTCCAATGCCACGTTCGAGGACGTCGCATTCGAGCAATGCGATTTCTCGAATGCCGATTTCTCCTCGTCGTACTTTCTCCGCTGTACGTTTTCGTCGTGTCGGTTCGTTGGCGCCGACTTCTCCGAAGCTGTATTCAAGCACGTATCGGCGGGCGAATCGACGTTCCAGTATGCGAGCTTCTCGCGCGGCGGATTCGATTGCTGTTCGTTTGCCGGCTGCGATTTTTCGCAGGCGTCCATTTCGGAAGCCGAGATGAAACGATTCGAGATAGCCGGATCCAAGCTGGCGAACGTCGATTTCTTCAGGACGAGTTTGCGCGACGTTGATCTGTCAGACAACGATATCGCGGGATTCCTCGTTTCGGACACCATGCGCGAGCTCGACGGGTGCATCATGGATCCGTATCAAGCCGCTTCGGTTGCCCGCAAGCTCGGCATTGTGGTGAAGGAGTAGGATGCCCGCCGCCCATGCGTTACGGGCGTCCGTTGTGTGCGTAAAGCAACGCTTGTCTTGCTGGCCGTTAAACGATGCGGCACCCCCTTGCTCGAAACGGTATAATGTGCCCGAACAAGATGATTTCCCGTTGTGCGCGGAACCGTGTCTCATGCACGGGATGCCCGTCGAGCGGGTTCGTACGCATAAGGAGTATCTGCAATGAAGAAGAAAGACCTCAAGTTTCTCAAGCGCATGCTCGAAACGCCTTCGCCGACCGGATCGGAAGAGGACGTCGCCTCGGTTGTGCGCGAGCGCCTTGCCGATTCGGCCGACGAAATCGAGACGAACGTGCTCGGTTCGGTGCACGCCACGCTCAAGGGTACGGGCGAAGGCCCCTCGGTGATGCTCGCCGCCCATATGGACGAAGTGGGACTCATGGTCACCTACATCAGCGATGAAGGCTACCTGAGCGTTGCGGCCATCGGCGGCGTGGACGCCGCCATCCTGCCCGGCATGCGTGTAGACGTGCATACCGAAGGCGGGGTGTTGCGAGGCGTGGTCGGCCGCAAGCCCATTCATCTCATCGTTCCCGACGAACGCAAAAACGTTACGCCCATAGACAAGCTGGTGATCGATCTCGGCATGCCTGCGAAGGCTGTCAAGAAGCGTGTGCGAATCGGCGATTCCATCACCTACGGCGTCGGCTTCGAGCGCTTCGGCAAAGGCATGGCCGTCTCTCGCGCATTCGACGATAAAGCGGGTGTGTGGGTGGCGGTTCGCGTGCTCGAGGAGCTTGCCGCCGCCGGGCGCGCTCAAGGGGATTTCATCGCCGCCGCGACCGTGCAGGAGGAGATCGGCGTGCGCGGGGGAGAGACGTCCGCCTACGGCGTGCATCCCGATGTGGGCCTGGCGTTCGATGTGACCCATGCAACCGATTACCCCGGTATCGACAAGACCAAGCACGGCAACATCGTGTGCGGCCAAGGCCCTGTGATCGCGCGCGGCCCGAACATCAACCCCGTTGTGTTCGGCCGCTTGATCGCCGCTGCAAAAGCCGAGGGGATACCGTACCAGATCGAAGCGGAGCCCGGTGTGACGGGAACCGATGCCCGTGCCATTCAGATTTCGCGCGGTGGCAAAGCGACGGGGCTCGTCTCGGCGCCTCTGCGCTACATGCATACGCCCACCGAGGTCGTTGCGCTTGCCGATCTCGAGGCAACCGTGAGGCTCATCGTTCGCTTCGTACTCGATCTCGACGAGGACGTCTCGTTCGTCCCGGGCATGTCGAGCACGAGCGAAGTCGACGATGGGGCAACAGGCGCGGGCGAAAAAGCCGCCGCGCAAGCCGAAGCGGGAACGGACGAATGAAGAACGAAGAAACCATAATCGCTAAGAACAAGCGGGCGTTCCATGAATACGAGGTGCTCGACCGCTTTGAGGCGGGCATCGAGCTCAAAGGAACCGAAGTCCGCTCGCTGCGCGATAACAACTGCCAGCTCACCGATGCCTTCATCATGATCAGGAACGGCGAGGCGTGGCTGCACAACCTGCATATCTCGCCGTTTGCGAACGGGAACATCAACAACGTCGACCCCGATCGCAAGCGCAAGCTCCTGCTTCACAAGAAGGAAATCAGGCAGCTGCACGAAGCGGTGAAGGAAAAAGGCATGGCTGTAGTGCCGCTTAAGATGTACTTTGCAAAAAACGCGCTGGTAAAAGTCGAGATAGCCGTTGCCCGCGGCAAGAAGCTCTACGATAAACGGGCGAGCATGGCGGCGCGGGATTCGCGTCGGGAAATCGAACGTGCGCTCAAGGAACGCAGTCGGTAAAGCGAGCGTCGCGGTATGCGACACGGATAGGAGCAGCAATGGATTTGGATGAAGAGCTCGAAGTGTTGGAAGACGGCGTGGAAACGGAAGGCATTGCTGCCGAAGACGAGTCCGATCTTGAAATAGAAGACGAGTTCGAAGACACCGCTTTGGGTGCGGATGCCGAAGAGGAGAACCTCGAGGACGTGTACAAGGATTTCGAGAACGATGAGGCCGATATCGATGGTGCGCCTGCGCCCAACATCGGATTCGGGGTTGTCGATCTGGAAGACCTTGAAGAGGAAGAAGAGGAGGACGAGGAGGAGTACATCGAGGTCGAACTTGAGATAGACGAGGACGATATCGAAAGCTACCTGCTCGACGAAGACGGCAACGAGATCGGCTTTACGATGCTCGACGAAGACGGCAACGAGGTCGAGTACTTCTACGTCGAGGACGACGAGGAAGAAGGCGAGGACGAGGACGACAACGAGTTCGATCTTGGAATCACCAAAGAGGGCGTCGCCCAAGCTACGAGCGATATCAACTCCATCTACAAGGACGGCGTCGCCGTTGCAACGGAGCTCAAGGGTGCATTCGACGACATTAAATCGGCGTTCGATTTCAAGAGCGTTTTGAAGAAATAGACTTTGCTTGCTGAATACGCGCTTGCGCGTTAGAATGTAGAGTCCTGCTTCGGGCTGCTGGGTGCAGCGGTTCGTATGCGGGTTGCACATTGAAAAGGTGGGGCCATCGACCCATGCGGCATCGTCGCAGCGCGACGTGCGTGCACTGTTTACGGGGGCGACTGGTTTCGACATGGTAAGTTTGAAATGAGGAGCAGGTCGTGGTCTCCTCGCCACGTTAAACAGGGGTACCGTCAATTTAATTGGCAAAACCAAAACTCAGAGCGCTCCGGCGCTCGCCATGGCTGCTTAATCGCGCTTGGCTGTCGGCCTAGGGATTTCCCCGACCCTGGGTTTGGCATCATCTGAGGGGAACGCTCTTGGACACGTGGTCGGTATGGTCCAAGCTAAGATCGAACCGGCTAGGAATCGTTTAGTTCGTCAACGAGCAGAGCGGTTCCGAATCTTAAACGTTGACTAAGCTTGTAGGGCCTCATGGACGATTTAGTATGGACCGGAGTTCGATTCTCCGCGCCTCCACCAATTTCCTCAGCCGTTCGATCTGTGTAAAGCTGCAGATCGAACGGCTTTTTCTTTTACCGATATCCTTTGATTGGAGTCTTTCGGTTGACTCGATGCGCCGCTCGTCGGATAAACCGGACGACGCGCTTTAGACAGGCGACGATGCTCTATAGTGGTCATAAAAGGGAATGCATTCTATTTCGACGAGGGAGCTGTCATCTACTATCTCGGCATCGTAGGATCGGTGATCTTATTCGTCATAACCGGATTCCACGTGTACTGGCTTTTCGGCGGAAAAGCCGGAACGGATCGCTACATCCAAGCCGACAGAAACGGCGATAGGATCAAAATCTCAAAACCCGTCATCCTTGCGACGGCGTTGGTGTTCTTTGCCGCCGCCGTGCTTCCCCTTGCGGCATTGGGAATCGTCGAGATTCCTCTTTCTCGTCCGTTGGTCGACATCGGTCTGGTTTTCGGGATCACCGCGTTCTCCCTCCGCGGCCTGGCGGGCGCGGTTTGGTCGGTTACGCGGCGCAAGCCGAGGGATATATTCCATCGCTGGAACCTTATCCTGTACACGCCCATCTGCATCGTGCTCGCCGTTTCATATTGTGCAAGCTACGCAGTGCTTAATTTCTGAAAGCGCGCATCTCGCATTCAAACGATAAAAATCGCAGGTCATCGCGACGACACGAATCGTGTCTTGCGCTATTGGCGCGCTCGGGCATAATGGGCGCATGGAAAAGCGAAAGAAATTCAGCGAAACGTTGCAAAGCTTGAGAAGGAGAAGCGGGCTCACGCAGGAGCGGCTTGCCGAAAAGCTCTATGTGTCGAGAACCGCCGTTTCGAAATGGGAGACGGGCGGGGGATACCCTGGGCTCGATACGCTTGTGGATATTGCTGCGCTGTTCGACGTTTCGGTTGACGAACTGCTTTCGGGGGCGGAGATAGTCGACATCGCCGAAAGCGAGTCGCGCGAGCGTGCTGCCGGCATGTTCGGCATCGCCGCCGGCGCACTCGATCTCGCCGCCGGTCTGCTGTTCGTGCTTCCTCTCTTCGGCGTTGAGCGGGCTGGCATGGTCCAAACCGTTTCGCTCGTCGAGTACTGCGGCATAACGCAATTCGGTTATTCGTTCGTCTGCGTTGTCTTGCCGCTCGTTATTGCGGGTGCGGCGGAGATCGCCGCTCGGTTGCTTGCCGGAAACCGCTTGGCAAACGGAATGCTCGTCGTATCGGCAGCCATCCATGTGCTCGCCGTCCTGCTGCTTGCGGCAGCGCGGCAGCCGTATGCGACGGCTCTGCTGTTCGTGCTGTTCGTGGCGAAGGCTGCGATTGCCCTGTACACGGTAAGGCGCCTGCGCTGATCGCGGTCGCCTTGCCCGCAAACGGAAGGAATCGATGTATGGAATTTACGATGGCGGCCGAATGGCTCAATACGGCGTTTGCGGGCTACGATCTTGCGATCTTGTCGGCCCTGCACGAACTGGCGGTGCTCGCGGGCTGGTTTTTCACCCCGGCGTTCGTTTTCATCAGCCTGTTTGCTGAAAACGGCATCGGTCTTATTCTGCTTTCCCTCGTACTTATGCTGTTCAGGAAAACGCGTCGAGCGGGGATCTGCATGTTCGTGGCCATTCTCGTCGGCGCGCTCATTACGAACGTGCTGGTGAAGAACTTCGTCGCCCGTCCGCGTCCCTTCGCCGACGAGGCCGGTCTATTCCATGCATGGTGGGTCTTCACCGGGGCGACCGAGGAATCGAGCTTTTCGTTCCCCTCGGGGCATACGACTGCGACGATGGCGGCGATGTTCGCCCTGTTCCTCAGTTTGAAAACCCGGGCGCGGTGGCTGTGCTTCGTTCCCGTCGTGCTCATGGGCCTGTCGCGCAATTACCTTATGGTCCATTACCCCTCCGATATCCTCGGGGGAATCCTTGCGGGGGCGCTTGGGGCGCTCGCCTCGTACTTTCTCGTGCGGGCGTTGTATCGCCGCCTCGGCTACCATGCTGATTCTCGCTTGGCTCGGCTGGTGGCGGGCTTTGACGTCCGCGACGTATTTGTCCGCAAGGAGTCTCTTCGCTAACGGGTTCAAAACGGTTTTCTCCTGCTGATCCGCCGATGCTATCCTTGCATTCGGAAAGCGGTGCCGCGCACGGTCTGCCGCAATGCGAAACTCGGACAAGGAGTCGGTATGAAACGGTTCGTCGAAGCGGTCTCATCGAGCATCGTCGTGCAGGCGGTGCTTGCAATACTGTTCGGATTGCTCTTGGCCGTATGGCCGCAGGCGACCACGGTAACGGTCGTGTACCTGTTTGCGGCATACCTTGCCATTACCGGGGCGGCGTCGCTCGTATCGTACGCCCGGCATCGCAGCGATCGCCCCGGGTATCAGGGAGCTCTTGCGACGGGTATCTTCCTGCTGATCCTCGCTTTGATCGTGTTCGTGTTCCCTGAGGCCGTTGCCGGCTTCTTCTCGCTTCTGCTCGGTATCTTGCTTGCGATGAGCGGCATCGTGAACGCCGTCCGCTCGTTCGAGCTTCGGCGGTTCGGCGGCGGATCGTGGCTGGGGATGCTCATCGTGAGCATCGCTGTGGCGATCGGCGGCGTGGTCGTGATCGTCAACCCCTTCGACACGACGGTTACCTTCGTGCTCGTGCTCGGGTTGCTCCTCATCGCGAAGGGGGTCATCGACCTTGTGATCGTGGGGCTTACCTCGAGCAAGGAGAAAGCGCAATACCGCTGACGGGCGGGGTGCGCGGGCGTATGGACAAAAACGGGAATACCGAAGCGGGCGACGAACGAACGCGTGAGCACGGCTCGCGGGCCGGTCACGCCGGCATGGGTGCCATGACGGGAGGGCATGCGATGCACGGGGGCGATCTGAAGCGCCGCTTCTTCGTGTGCCTGGTGCTCGCCGCGCCCGTACTCGCGCTTTCCCCGATGATGGGGATCGATCTTCCGTTCCGGATTTCGTTTCCCGGCTCCGACTGGCTCGTTGCCGGTTTGGCTACGATACTGTTCTTCTACGGCGGGAAGCCGTTTCTCGCGGGCGCCGCAAGCGAGCTAAGTGAGAAAAAGCCCGCGATGATGACGCTCATCGCGCTCGGCATTACCTCGGCCTATGTTTACAGCCTCTATGCGTTTGCGGCTAACCTGCTCAACGGTTCTGCCGGGCATGTGATGGATTTCTTCTGGGAGCTCGCTACGTTGATCGTCATCATGCTGCTCGGGCATTGGATCGAGATGCACGCGGTGTCGGGAGCGGGCGATGCTCTTGAGAGAATGGCTGCGCTGCTGCCATCTAAGGCAAACGTCCGCCAGCCCGATGGGAGCTACGTTGAAACGGAGCTGCCGCAGGTTCGGGTTGGCCAAACCGTTATGGTGAAGGCGGGGGAGAAGGTTCCCACCGATGGAACGATCGAGCGGGGCTCGACGACGGTCGACGAATCGCTCGTCACCGGGGAGTCGAGGGCGGTTGCGAAGACTGCGGGCGATGCGGTTGTCGGCGGATCGCAGAACGGCGAAGGAACCGTGCTCGTCAAGGTTTCCGCAACGGGCGAGAGCGGATACCTCGCTCAGGTTATGGAACTCGTATCGTCGGCCCAGAGCGAGAAGACGAAAACGGAGGCGAGGGCCGACAAGGTTGCCCGGGCTCTGTTCTACGCTGCAGTGCTCGTCGGGCTTGCGGCCCTTGTCGTGTGGTACTTCATTACGCTTGATTTCGGGGTGGCGCTTACGCGCATGGTCACGGTGCTCGTCATCGCCTGTCCGCATGCGCTCGGACTCGCCATCCCCCTTGTCGCGGCGCGCACAACGTCCGTAGCCGCAGAAAACGGCTTGCTCATCCGAAGGCGCCAAGCGCTGGAAACCGCAGTTAAGGCTACGGTTGTCATGATGGATAAAACCGGTACGTTGACGGAAGGCGATTTCAAGGTGATCGAGGTGGCTTCGTCCGATTCGAGCCGAACCGATGACGAGGTTCTTTCCCTTATGGCCGGACTCGAGGCATCGTCGTCCCACCCTTTGGCCGCTAGTGTTCTCGCCGAGGCCGCATCGCGCGGCGTCGAGGCGGCGGAGGTGCCCGACGTCCAAACCATCCCGGGTTCCGGCATCGGCGCCACGCTGCCCGGCGGCTCATCGATCGCGCTTGTGAACGCGCGCTATCTCGAAGATCGCTCGATCCCCTACGAGCCGGATGGGGCTCGCGGCGTGCGGGATGGTGCCTATACGGTGAGCTACCTTGTGGTGGACGGTGCCGTCGCCGGCATCGTCGCTCAGGGAGACGAGATCAAACCCGATGCGGGAAGCGCAGTGCGAAAGATCAAGGAGCGGGGCCTTGTACCCGTGATGCTGACCGGCGATAACGATAAGGTCGCGTCTGCGGTCGCGGCCGAGCTCGGCATCGCCGAGTACCGCTTCGGGCTGCTCCCGCAAGACAAGGAGAGGCTCGTACGCGAGCGACAGCAGGCCGGCGATGTGGTGGTTATGGTGGGAGACGGCATCAACGACGCCCCGAGTTTGGCGCGCGCCGACGTCGGCCTGGCTATCGGTGCGGGAACCGATGTTGCCATCGGATCGGCCGATGCCGTTCTCGTCAGAAGCGACCCCGGGGACATTGTGCGCTTCCTTTCCCTGGCTGTCGCTTCGTCGCGAAAGACCGTGCAGAATCTCTGGTGGGGCGCTGGATACAACATCGTTGCCATCCCGCTTGCAGCCGGCGTGCTCGCTCCCGTCGGCATCGTTTTGAGCCCGGCGGTCGGCGCCGTGCTCATGAGCCTCTCGACGGTGGTCGTGGCGGTGAACGCGCTCACACTCAAGATCGGGCGGTAGCTTCCCGCTTCCTGCAGCCCCGTTTTCCGTGAGCGGGGCGCGCAAACCGCCCGCTGGTCCCACAGGGACGCTCGTCAACGAAATCTTGCAACATCCCATTACGTCGCTTTATACGGCATCCGTCCTGTTACAATGAATGCCAGTGTTGACGTATTGAAAAAGTAAGGTCTTATGGATAAGAATAAAAAGGCGAAGCTCAAGGCGTCAAAGGGGAGGCATGCTGCGAAGGCGAAAGCCGAAAGCGAGGCGCAGAGCGCTCGTCCACCGGTGGAGATCGGTGCCGATGGGAGGGCGTCGGCTGCCGCCCGAAGCCCGGAGCCCGGTGAGACGATATCGCCCGATCCGGGTGCTGTTCCCGTGCAAATCCAGGAGCAGCCGTTTGTCCTCGCCGATACGGGCAAGCGCCCGGGCAAACGCGGGCGCAAGGTGCTCAAAGCGTTCGGCATTCTGCTCGGCTCGATCGCGGGCCTCGCCGTTATCGCTTACGCGGCCGGTTGCTTCTACTTTGCCGATCGGTTCTTTCCCAACACCGTCATAGGCGATTTCGACGTATCTTTGCAGACGACGGCAGAAGCGCAGGAAACACTGCAGGCGGGATTGGCCGACTACCGTATCAAGGTCGAGGGGCAAGGCCTCTCGTTCGAGCTTGGGGCGCAGGATGCGGGGCTCACCCTTGATGGCGACGAGATATTGGCAAAAGCGCTCGGAGACGGTCATATGTGGACATGGCCGTTCGAATTGCAAAAGCATCACGACGAAAGCGATAAGCTATCTGCGGAATTCAGCGAAACTTCTCTCGACGGAGCCGTGAGGCAGCGCGTCGAGGCGTTCAACGAAGATGCGACGCCACCCGAAGACGCGACGGTCGGCTATGCCGATGACGCGAAGAAGTTTCAGGTTGTGCCCGAGAAGCTCGGCACCGCGCTCGATCCCGACGCGGTGGTCGAAGCGGTCGGGAGCGCGATGGCTTCGATGGCCCCCAAGGCAACCGTCGGAGCCGATTCTCTGCTGAAGCCGCCGATCCTCTCCGACGATCCCGCGCTCGCTGCGGCATGCGATGACGCCAATGCGCTCATGGCGGCCGATTTTACGCTCACGACGGGTGGAACGCAGGCGGCTGCCGTCGGTCCCGATCAGATATCCTCCTGGATCGTGTTCGATGAGAACCTCGAGGCGTCGCTTGACGAGGGGCTCATGATCGCGTGGATCGAGGAGTTGGCAGCGGGTTTCAATACGGTCGGATCCGAGCGCACGTTCACGCGGCCTGACGGCAAGGTGGTTACGGTTGCGGGGGGAACGTACGGCTGGTCGGTCGACCACGATACGCTTCTGACGGTTGTGCGCGACGGCGTTGCGGGCGGCCAGACGGGGGAGGTGGAGATCCCCGTTTTCCAGAGTGCGGCATTCTATGCCGGAGCCGGTCAGCGTGATTGGGCGGGGTATGTCGATGTCGACCTCTCCGAGCAGTACGCGCGGTTCTACGACAACAACGACAACGTCATTTGGGAGACCGCCATCATCACCGGCGTTCCCAATGCCGAGAAGGCAACGCCTGCGGGCGTGTACTATGTGACCACGAAGGCGAGCCCGACGACGCTCAACACCTACGAGGGCAAGAAGGAGCCGAAGAAGACGGTGGTCCAGTACTGGATGCCGTTCGTCGGCAACGTCATTGGCTTGCATGACGCGTGGTGGCAGCCCGGGTTCGGCGGCACGATGTACCGCGATGGCTACGGGAGCCACGGATGCGTGAATCTGCCGAGCGCGAAGGCCCAAGAGCTCTACGGCATGCTCGGCATCGGCGACGTCGTGGTCGTCCACTGGTAGGTGTCCGATTTTTACCGCCGCGTAGATCGGTGCGGTTCGCTGCGATGTGCCGGCTTGCGTGCTAGCGCACGGTAAGATCGGCCGTCGTGAGATCGACTACGCTCTCGAGGTCGCCGAGCGGCACTTCGATCTGGGTTCCGATGCGTCCTCCCGAAAACACGATGCGGTCGAACAGGATGGCGGTTTCGTCGACGACGGTTGCGAAGGTCTTCTTCATTCCGATGGGGGAGCATCCCCCGTGGATGTAGCCGGTGAGCGGCAGCAGCTCTTTCGACTTGATCATGGCGATCGATTTCTCGCCGACGGCTGCGGCCGCTTTCTTCAAGTCGAGCTCTTCGGCGACGGGGATCATGAACACGTAATGCTCTCGGGACCGCCCTTCGGTGACGAGCGTTTTGAATACCCGTTCGGGGTCGAGGTCGAGCAGGCGTGCGACCTCGACCCCGCTGAGCGCTTCGGGGCATTCGAAGATACGCGAGATGTACTCGACGCCGGCAGCATCGAGTACGCGCATCGCGTTGGTTTTCTGGTCGTGGGGTTTGGGCATGGCGGCGTTTGGCTCTAGGCGGTCGGCCTGATGAAGTTGGTTGCGATCTTTGCTTCCATCTGGGGGTGATCGCCGCCCGCTTCGCGATCGGCCTCGATGCAGCGAAGCATCCAAGCCATGTTCTTGCCGAGCATCCGCATGGTTTGCAGTCCCTCTTCGTCTTGAAGCACCTGCTCGGCGCTCTGCCCGTGCACCATCGGCCAGTACGTGCTGGAAACGACGGGCATCTTGTTGATCTGGAAGTACTTGTTGATCTGATCGATCGCGGGCGTTGTGCCCGCGCGGCGGGCCGAGGCGATGCCCGCGGCGGGCTTGAACTGCATGAGCGCTCCTCCTGCGTAGAGCATGCGGTCGAGCACGGCGAGCAGA
This sequence comes from Raoultibacter timonensis, assembly GCF_022845715.1. Taxonomy (NCBI): domain Bacteria; kingdom Bacillati; phylum Actinomycetota; class Coriobacteriia; order Eggerthellales; family Eggerthellaceae; genus Raoultibacter; species Raoultibacter timonensis. The sequence continues at coordinate 2,366,733 of NZ_AP025564.1, read as the reverse complement.
GCTCCGTTGGCTCCCGCGTAGAAAACTGGCGTTCCAACCAGGTAGCCGTCGGCGCGCTCGGCCTTTTCGAGCAAGCGGTTGACCACGTCGTCGTCGAAGATGCAGCGGTTGTTGCCGAGCTTGCTGCAGCCCCCGCATCCGATGCAGCCGCGCAGCGGATCTCTGCCGATCCAGGCGATCTCGGTTTCGACTCCCTCGGCTTCAAGGGAGCGCGCCGCTTCCGCAAGCGCCGTGTACGTGCAGCGATCTTCGTTGGGACTTCCGTTGATGAGCAGAACCTTCATGTGCTTTCCTCGTCTTTCCAAGTGCGGGCGCCGCAATTTGCCCGAGGCCCTGCGGCCGCGTGGCGGCGCCCAAGCGCGTATACGTTTCACGTTTAGATTAGCAGATACTATGGCTGATGCGGCGGTTTTGTAACAAGCCGCATACCCTGCGCTATACTGGGCAACCATGAGCGATCGGATTTCACAACCATCCCCTGCGGACAGCCGCCCTTCCTACGTGCCCGCCTTTACCGCCTTCGGCGACGGGTACTGTCGTCCGGGCGGCGAGTTCGACAACGCCCCCATCGGGATCTTCGATTCCGGGTACGGCGGCCTTACCGTGGCGCGCGAGATCGTGAAGGCTCTGCCCGACGAGAGCATCGTGTACTTCGGCGATACGGCGCGCTGCCCCTACGGCCCCCGCTCGCTTGATGAGGTGGACGGGTTCGTGCAGCAGATCGGCGCGTGGCTTATCGAGCGGGGCGTCAAGATCGTCGTCATTGCGTGTAATACCGCGACCGCGGCGGGTCTAACGCACGCGCAGCAGGCGTTTCAGGTGCCGGTGGTCGGCGTCGTGGAGCCGGGCGCTCGCGCCGCGGTTCATGCGACGACGAACCGGCATGTGGGCGTGATCGCCACCAAGGGCACGATCGAGTCGGGCGCCTATGCGGGCGCGATACGCAACCTCGATGCGGGCATCACGGTGTTCTCGGTGCCGACGCCCCGCTTCGTCGAAATCGCCGAGCAGGGCATCCGCATGACCGAAGGGCCCATCGAGGATTTCACGTCGCTCGCATCGAACGTGTACATCAGGCCTGCGTTCCAGGAGATAGCCAAGGAGTACCTCGAGCCGCTCAGGCGCTGCGAGATCGATACGCTGGTGCTCGGCTGCACGCACTTCCCGCTGCTCAAGGCGCTTATCGGGGGAGTGGTCGGGCGCGATGTGCTGCTCATCTCGTCAGCGAAGGAGGCGGCGAAAGACGTTGCCGAAATCCTGACACGACGAGGGAAGAGGGCCGAATTCGGCCACGAGGCAGCATACGAGTTCTTCACGACGGGCGATGATGTGGGGGAGTTCGAGCGGTTCGGTGCGCGCGTTCTGCGGATGCCGCTCGGCTCGGTTTCGCATGTCGATGTTGGGAGCCTGTAGGGCTTCCGTCCGTCAGGCGAACGTCGTGGGCGTTACACGGTGCAGTTGCTGGTTCTTCACGATGCACGGCGTGGCGGGGCCTGCTTCGCGCAGAGGAACGAGGAAGATGCAAGGAGCAACCATGAAGAAAGTCGTCATAGCAAGCAACAATGCCCATAAAGTCGAGGAGATCAAGACGGCACTCGATTTCGAGGGATGGGAATTCTTTACGCTCTCCGAACTCGGCATCGAGTCGGACCCCGAAGAGGATGCCGATACCTTCGAGGGCAACGCCCGCATCAAGGCTCGGGCTGCTCATGCGGCAGCAGGTTGCGCGGCGCTTGCGGACGATTCGGGCATTGCCGTCGATGCGCTCGACGGTGCGCCCGGCGTCTATTCGGCGCGCTACGCCGGCGAGCATGCGGGCGATGCGGACAACAACGAGAAGCTCTTGCGCGAGCTTTCCCAGGTTCCCGATGAGCTGCGAACGGGGCGCTTCGTGTGCACCCTCGTGTTCGTCGACGAAGACGGTGCAGAAACGGTTGCCCACGGCACGATCGAAGGCCATGTGGGGCGCGAGCCGAAGGGCGACGAGGGCTTCGGCTACGATCCGCTGTTCTATCCCGATCTGTTCGACGGGAAGCGGACGCTTGCGCAGGTGAGTCAGGACGAGAAGAACTCGGTCTCGCATCGGGGCAATGCTTTGCGTGAACTTAAGGCAAAACTTGCGGCATGCATCTGATCTTCTGATATAATTCAAAAGCTGTTCTGGCGTCGGGACGTGGCGCAGTTTGGTAGCGCGCCTGCTTTGGGAGCAGGATGTCGCAGGTTCGAATCCTGTCGTCCCGACCATTCGACTGCCCCGAACAAGCACTTTTTCTAAGTCTTTTCAACAACGAACGCTATTGTAGGCAAGACGCCTTGCGCTTGCGCTTCTTGCTTTTGACTTTGGGCGGCGGATGCACGATCGGAGCTTCGATGACAAACGAGTTGCTTTCCCTCAGCGAGCCGTGGCTGCAATACGCTATCAGAATCAATCTGCTTGACCAGAACGCAGGTGATCTAGCGGCCCTGAGGGAAGAGGCGTTGCTGGATTCCAAGATACAGCGGTCCCTGAAGATCGTCGCTGACTATCACAGTACCTTGGTGACCAATCACAAGAATCCCGATTTGCCCATCCATAAGCTTTTGTTCCTGCTGGATCTCGGGTTCGATACGGATGTTCCGGAAATCGAGTCGGCCGTTGCGCAGCTGATGGAGCACAGGGACAAGCACGGTGTATACCAATCCTTAACCAATATTCCGAAGCACTTTGGGGGAACCGGGGAAGATGGGTTCGGTTGGTGCCTTTGCGATGCGCCGCTGCTTCTCCTGGCATTGATCGAGGCTGGCGTTTCCTATGAAAAGCACATCCGGCAAGGTGTAGATTATCTGGTCTCCCTCGAGAAGGAGCAAGGCTTTCTCTGCTCGGTCTCGGAGGAGTTCGGTACGTTCAGGGGTCCTGGTAGAAAAGATGACTGCTGCCCGTATGCGACATTGGTAATGCTGAGACTGCTCTCTCGAATCGATGGATACAGGAATAGTGAAACCGCCATCAGGGCGATCGACGCTCTGCTTGATCTGTGGGAGCGTAGCCGAGAGAGGCATCCCTATATGTTTTATACGGGTACCGACTTCAGAAAACTCAAGGCTCCAGCTATCTGGTACGACATCGTAGGCGTCGCCGACTGCCTCAGCGTATTCGAGTACGCGAGAGCCGATGCGCGATTCGGCGAAATGGTCGAGATAATCAGGAGCAAGCAGGATGAAGACGGGCTTTTCACGCCTCAATCCGTTTATCAAAGGTCCAAAGGATGGGACTTCGGACAGAAAAAGACCGTATCGCCGTACCTGTCCTTTTTATGCCTGCGGATCCTTAAGCGTTGCGAAGACCGACTTCCGCAAGCTTGAGCCGGCCGTTTGCGGATCACGTCGCCCCTCGATTTCGCAAGACGACGGTAATGCACGCTTTTGTCAAGGAAAACCGCTAGAGTAAGCAAGGAATGCTTGACAAAAGCGTGCATTAATTGGCTAGCGTGGATATGGTGCACGACCAAGGAATCATACCTGTCTACAGCGTGGAACATGGGCGGCCTCGAGGATGCGGCGCAGACGCTCAGGCTGCATGAGGTCGCTCCAGTCGATCCGCACGAAACGAAACCCAAGGTTTCCTATGGCGTTTTGCCTTCTTCGCTCCCTTTCCAAAACCTGACTGTAGTTTTGTTGATACTTTACCTTTCCGTCGAACTCGATGATGACCGAGCCGTTGTCCCCGAGCTGCTTGCATTGGAAAAAGCGCCCGAACCTGCTATCGCTTTGATAAAGGTTCTCCAGCACTGCATCCGAAGGCCAAAGGCCGTCCACGCGGCCGAGAAGTTTCCCGTTTGCGGGGTCGAGGATATTGACCTGCAGATAGGGGATATCGAAGCCAAGCTCGGCGCATCGGGCGATCAGCAGCGACTCGGCCGGCGATTCGGCTTGATCGGTGAAGTACAACCCCGTTTTCAGTGCCTTGCGTACTCCGCGCTTCCCTTTATGCAAAGCGCAGAGCTGCGCAAAGCCAAGCCACGCAAGCTCGGCCTCAGGCGAAATGAACCCGGTCCTGCGCACAGCGCTGTAGGTTGTAAGGAAGTTCGGTTCGTCCCCACGCAGCGTGCCGACATCGAGTGCGGCACGGATGCTCGCCTTGCTGTTTTGAGGGCTTACCGGTTGCCACACGAGGGCTTCGGTTGTTTTTTCGTCAAGGTCCCTGCTTGCGATAAGGCTTCCCTTCGCTTTTTCGGTAGAGCGGCGCAAGAGGTGGTTCGCTGCCAAAAGCGCATCCGGCAGGGGGGATGTGGCCGCGCACTCGAAGAGCGTCTGCGCTACCGAATCCGAGGGCGCCACCAACAGCGCTTCATGAAAAGAGCAGCCAGCCTGCTTGCTCTTCGCATGGCTTCGTGCGCCCCCGAAGTGGAGAGGCGCTCCGCTGAGCACGGGTGCCCCGTCGAGTGCCGCCGCGGTGATCCCCCATGCTCGGAGCTTCGCGTGCGTCGCAAGGAACGCTTCAGCGCGGACGCGGTATTGTTCTGCGAAGGTAAGCGCTGCGTATTCCTGCGTGTTGACGTACGCTCCGCGAAACAAGCGCGTCAGGCGGCGCCTTTTCGCTTGTTGCTGCAGGGCCTGCCTGCTCAAGTTCGAATTTGAATGGGTGATGATATCGGGCATGGCGCCTTCTTCCTTGCGTGAAAGCCGATGCTCCCATTAAAGCACGACTTTGACAAGCATAAGTATGCAAATTTGGCCGATCTGCTTGTCAAAGTCGTGCATTAGCAAGCCTGCAACGCGAATGTTGGGCAGAGCGGGTGCAGATAGCTTCGCCAAAGGCCCCGTTTGATCCTGCTTGGACGAATCGGCCGTCTAAAGATCGGGACCTGGCTCCATATGTTTGTTTGCTAGGGAAAGTCGAGCGGCTCTCTTGCCGGGTTGAGGCCGTCCGGTGCTCGCCTTGACGTCAATGCTATCGGTTGCCACCCAGGAGTTCCGCTATCGGCGCTATCGACGAGCCCTTTTCTCGCTGCTATGCGAGCAGCCTATTGCGACACCTCTATGTTCCAGTCGAAGATGTCGAGGGAAACCGTTTTCGATGGAAGGTCGCGTCCCTGCGAAAGGTAATATCCAGCAGCAGGAACGTTTCGTCGAGCAGCGTGTTTCGGTCGACGATGGATCCGAAAACCTGCTCCTTGTTTTCCTCCTGCATCAATAGCGGAGATGGGTGCTACGATGATGTTGTAACTGTCTTTTCGGGCATCGCTCTCGCTTACCCATGCGATGCCGATTCGCTTGGGCGACTGTGAGTACTGTACTATGTTACACTTAATTCTCGACAGGCATCTTCCCGATACGACACAGAAAAGCTCTCTCAAAAGGGTGCCTTTCGTGCTGTTTCCGGGAGTCGTTAAACACACGAAGGATGCATCGGATCGATTCCCCGTTTTACTTATCGGCAAAAGCAACGGAAGGGGCCTTCTGATGGAAGACAATTTGCATGAAGTCGCAAAAGTGATGGGCGTGAACGAGCGGGACGTCAGCGCACTGTCCAAAATCCCTTTCGAGGGCAATATGATGAATCCTTGGGGCGATGAGTTCCCCGGTGTTTTTCGCACATTGGGCCTAACCCCTCATAAAACGGTGTTGGATATCCCGTGCGGGCAAGGCGGCGTTTCGGTGCATCTCGCTCGGGAATACGGCGTAACGGTTGACGGCTACGACCTAGTGCGGGGCTTTGTCGAGAAGGCGAACGAGCATGCGGCAAGCTGCCGGGTCCGAGAGCTCTGCGAGTACCATGTAGGCGATATACGAGCGGCCCTTGGGAAAGGCAAAGAGTACGATCTGCTTCTCTGGAGCGCGCCGCCTCATATATGGGAAAACTACAAGCGGACTATCGAGAATCTGAGAAGATGCGTGAAACACGGAGGCTATCTGGTCATCGCGGATGCCTATTTGTATTCAGACGAGCACAAAGCGACGTACCCCGATTACGAAACGCTTTCCGAGACGGTCGAGGCATTCACGGAGTTCGGCGATAGGGTAGTGCAGCGCCATGACTACCGAGATGCCCTTTGGGCGAAAAACTACCGCACCGATAAGGAGGCCGTCGAGGCGGCGATAGAGAATGCTGAAAGCTTAGAGGAAAGGGAATCCCTGATGAGATACCTTGAAGAGCTCACTGAAAGCGAATCGGCCGATATCGAATGTTTAGGGCTCTACCTTGCGGTCCTGCAGATTCAAAAGATGTGATGTTTCGTACATTGCAGCTTATCGAGGATGAGCGCTCGCGGAACGCCATGGCTGCCCTATTGCTGAGAAAAGCTTTCGACTCCGAATGATTCATGCGATGTACGGTCTAATGCCATCGATGATCCGCAGCGCCGATTGCTCGATCCGATCCGAAAGCGCGGGAAGGTCGCTGAAATCGGGATCGTCGACAAGCACCGTTTCGAGCACCGAATAGTGGGGCATGTCCTCGACGCCTTCGTTCCATTCGGTATCTTTGAGCAGGTTCCAGTATGCCTTCTGTGTTGCTTCATTCTGTCCCATGAGCCACAGCTCGAAGCGCATGTTCCGGTGGTTCAGGATGATCCCGTAGCGGAGCTCTCTGCTCCGGAGGAAATCGTCGGAGAACGCAAAGTACGTATAGTCGAGGTAGCCGGGCGATACGTTTCTCACCTTGTAGCCGTCTATCCGCGAAAACTGCCTGCGCAGCGACATGACGAACCTGACGAGCGCCTTGTAGGCGATTTGCATCTCGCCGGTCTGCAAGCGCTCCTGGTATATCGCTATGCACTCGCTGACGTTCTTCTTCATGGACGCATTCCTTTTCCGTGATGCCGGTCGAAGCGGGCGCGCATTCGTCGCCACAGCGCAGCACGAGCGATGTGGAGCATCCGTCGCAGGCACGCATATCCGGAAGGTCTTTCCTATCATGTAAGTATACCGTACGGTCGACTTTTCGCGGATGCGGCGGGAGGCGGGCTATAATGGACGCCCAAGCGAAACCTACCACGCGGAGCGTGATATGAAGAAGTTCCTCCTCAAGCGGATGTTGTGCATCCCCCTCGGCATCGTCGCGCTCATCGCGACGTGGTACGCCCGGGCAAATCCCGAGTGGACGGAGCAGGTGTTCAGCCGATCGGTGTATCCCGCCCTGTCTTCAGCGGTGGGCTTTCTTCCGTCGCTCGTAAGCTTTTCGGTGGCCGAGTGGGTTGCCGTGCTGTTCCTCCTGTTCTGCCTCGGCTATATCGCCTACTACGTCCGCAAGATCGTCAAAGGCGAAGGCGGGCGCAGCGTACCTTCGACGCAAGGCGAAGCGGCAAAGGCATCGAGCGGCGGACGCGGCATGATCGCCTATCGCGGCATCATGGGCGCGGTTGCGATATGCTGCGTGGTGTACTTCCTGTTCACGTTTTTGTGCGGGCTGAACTACTACCGATACACGTTCACCTCCTACACCGGCTATGATGTGGAGCAATCCGAGCAGGGGACGGAAGAGCGCCGCGACGAGCTCGTGCAGCTGTGCACGACGCTTGCGGACGGCATGGGCCAGGCGAGAGAAGAGCTGGGAAGCGATACCGACCTCTACACCGCCGATCCCGGAGATTTCGAGCGATACGCGCACGAATCGGTGTCGGCGATCGAGGAGCTCGCCGAGCAGTATCCCGTCTTGGACAGGCCGCTGTACTCGCCGCCGAAGCCGGTGCTTATGTCGGGGTTGCTGTCGGATATGGACATAGGAGGCATATTCGTCCCGTTCACGATGGAATCGAACATCAACGTCGACGGGCCGTTCTTCACGATCCCCTCGACGATGGCTCATGAGCTTGCGCATCAGTGCGGATTCATGCGCGAGGACGAAGCGAATTTCATAGCCTATTTAGCTTGTAAGGAATCAGACGACCCCCTGATGCGCTACAGCGGGTATCTGCTGGCGTTCGACCGATCCCTTGCCGCCTTGAGGAAGGTCGATCCCGAGGCGGCCTCGGCGATAAAGGCGAGCCTGCCCGAGGCGGTGCTGCACGATATGGCGCAGCGTGAGCATTTCTGGGCCGAGCACGAGGGAATCGTCTCCGACGTGTCCAACGCCGTCAACGACACCTACCTCAAAGCCAATAACCAGACCCATGGGGTGCAGAGCTACGGCAGGATGGTCGAGCTGCTGCTGGCAGAGCAGCGTGCTGCTGCCGAGTAGCCCGGATGCACTCTGGAGGCGAGTTGCTAGCTTTGCGGCTTTGCAGCCGAAGTGTTTCGGAGTGCTCTATTCAATTTCTCTGCTTGCCTGATACCAGACTACTTTACCGTATAGCTCGATCGTGTGCTCGTCGTTGTCTGTGATGACGATATCCTTGTGCTCTTCGTTGTGACTTTCAGGGCTCAGGATAAGCGTATTTCGCGTTCGGTACATGCGCCGTACGACCGCTTCGCACCCGTCGATAACCACAACGGCGATCGAGCCATTCTGGGGCTGTTTGTTTGGCGAGACGACGATTACGCAGTTGTTCTCAGGGTAGACTTTATTCATGCAGTCCCCTTCGACCTCGCATGCGTACGCATCAGGGTCGTCATCGATCAGAAATTGGGGTACGAGCACGAGTTCTTCTCGCTCCTCGAGGTTTTCTGGGTATGAAAAGGGCCCTGCATGTACGCGTCCGCGCAAGGGGACATATCCCATTTCCATGCCGCCTGTCGAACTTGAGCCTCGAAGATGGCCCGTCGGATGGCTTTCGGTAACGAGGTCGGCGGCGGTTACGTTGAACGTGGCGGCAAGCTTTTCGATTGCGCTCATGCGGGGTTGCGACCATCCCGTTTCCCATTGGGTTACCGTCGACCGCGTAACCCCGATCTTTTCGGCAAGCTGTTCTTGGGTCCATTCGCGGGATACGCGGAGCTCTTTGATATTTCGTGCAATACCCATGGTTTCTTCCTTTGCTCAATTTATTTAACATTCTATGATAATTTTATTGACATTACAATGTTGATCTAGCTAACATTGATAGCGAGGTAAGGAGGAGAAGTGTCTGAAAGAGTTCATCGAGTAAAGGGCATTCAATGAAGAAAAGAGAGGTATTAACTGGTGTTATTCAAGCCACTAGCCACGATAATGCGAAAGGTGGGCATCGCAGGATGCGAAGAAACCAAGAATCTATGAACCATCTTTGCTGCGACGAAGTTTATCCCATGAAAAAGATAATTAATTTGACGTTCTTACGAACGGGGTATGGCGAACGATCCTGGGCAGCATTATCCGAAGGGGCGAACTGAGGATTGCGACGGTAAATCGAGTAACGCGACAGGAGAGGAAGTGTATGAGAAAAGAAAAAGAAGGACGCGCCCAGCGGTCAAACTTTGCGCGTCAAACGTGTCAGGAAGACACGGTACACATTGTAGCGTTTCGAGGTGCTTCGATGCAAGCAGTCCTGCCGCCGCGGCCTTTTGTTGCATCGGGGGGCGACTGCCTTGAGGTTGATGAAGTTGCCGAAGACAATGCTGGCGTGCGCCGCATCCATTCGCTTTACGGGAGGAGTGGAGCTTAATGCCAAGGAAGTCACCAAAGTATGCAGTGTCTCAAGCCTATATGCGCAGCGTACTCGCGAATGAGCGTCGCGTGCAATATCTTGAATGCGAAATAGAAAAGCAGCAGAGCCGTCTTGCGCTGAATGGCGTTGAGGGTGGCGAGTCGGTGAGTCGAACCATGGCGGGGGATGCGTTCGAGCGAGGATTCGTAAAGCTCTACGAATTGTGCGACGAAATGGATACCGAGTTGATCGGATATGTTGAGGAGCGGGAGAAAGCTCGAAGAGTTCTTTCCCATATTGCTGGATCAAAAGGCTACGACGTTTTGTATCTCCGGTATTTCGAGGGAATGAAATTCAAGGATATCTATCGACGTATCTATGTAAGCGAAGACTATATGTACGAGCTCCATCGAACTGCGTTGATCGAACTCTACCCTTATGTGCCAGCTGAGTACAGGCAGCGCAACAACGGTTCAAGGTGCCCAGAAAAACCCAGCGAAACGTGAGATATAGTGTAGATAGCGCAGAATGGCCGTCCTCGGGGCGGCCTTTTTCATGCCCTCGTGCTGACTGCGCGAAAACCGAAAGCGAAGAAAGGAGAGCGTCATGGCGACATAGTGCAATAGGGGATTTCGTACGCCCGAACTACCAATCAACTAAAAGACGAACAATCAACGAAACCCGCTCGAGCGGGTTTTTCTTTGAGGAGGAACCATGGCAACTATTACCAACAATGCAGAAAACGTAAGCGTAGGCAAACCGAAGGCCGGGGGAGCGGTATTCGCTGCTCCGATTGGGACGGCTGTACCGAGCGATGCTTCAACCGCGCTCGACCAAGCTTTTAAATGCCTTGGGTATGTATCCGAAGACGGCGTGACGAATACGGTGGAAACCGAAGGCGAGGACATCAAGGCCTGGGGCGGCGATGTGGTGGCGACGCCTCGAACGAGCCGATCCGAAAAACTCGTGATGACCTTCATCGAACAGCGTCAAGAGGTGTTCGAGCAAGTATACGGCGAAGGCAATGTGACCGTCTCCGAATCGGGATCCATTTCTATTGCGGGCAATGGGAATGAGCGCGCCGAGTATGTATACGTTGTCGAGACATTGCTTACCGGAGGAAAAGTCATGCGTACGATTGCGCTGCGAGGAAAGGTCGTCGAAGTCGGCGATGTCGTTTTCGTCGATGGCGAGCCGATCGGCTACGAGACGACCATCCAATGCCTGCCTGACGTTTCGGGCAATACCTCGTATCGTCACATTGCCGCTTTGGCAGAGTAGAGGCGAAGATGGATAACCTTAAGGTAATGACGAACGCGCAGCTCGAAAGCTATGCGCACATGCGGGGTATCGATATTGCGGATTGCAGCACCAAGGCCGAGCGCATCGAGAAGATTGAAAACCACGACGGAGAAGCGAACAAGGTTGCTCTGCAGGTTATGGGCGTAGCCGTTTCGATATCGGAGGACGCGATGGACGATTTCGAGGTTCTCGGCTGGCTCGGTGACATTACGCGCAAGGGCGATCCGACGGCGCTACCCGATCTTATGAAGCGATTGTTCCGCGACGATTGGCAGCGAATATTCGACGAGCTCAAGGGCGACGACTACCGGTTGCGCACTTCCAAGGCGGCTGAGTTTTTTGCAGCGATCATGGAAGAACTGAACGCAAAAAACTGATGCTGCTCGCACGAATGCTTCGGGAGTACCCGGCGCACGTGCGGGCCGATATGCAGCAGTACTACGGCTTGAATATCGAACATATGGGAGTCGGCTATTCGATGCGGCACGCTGCCGACCTTATTGCGATGCTTCCGTCTCAATCGAGGACGTTTACGGCGGTTGACGGGCGAAACGCATGGAACTCGGGCGAATACTTGCTTGCGGAGGCGGTCGACTCTCTTCATTTGCTTGTATGGGCGAACACGAAAGATGCCCAGAAAAACCGCAACAGGCCGAAGCCCCTTATTCGCCCAGGCGCTACCTTGGCGGCTCAAGGGTCCCTCGGCATGACTACGGACGAATACGAAACGGCGCTTATGAAGCCGAGAAAGGAGGTGTGATATGGCAACGGATATTGGTAACGCGTATTTAACAATCGTGCCTTCGATTGGAGATGTCCAAAAGCAGCTGGAGGCGCAGTTAGGCAGCATCGATCTTTCGAAATCCGGCGAGGAGCTTTGGGGCAGCGTTAGTCGCGGTATTCGCGACTCGCTGTCGTCGGTGGCCTTGGAGCCCGATTTGGCCAACCAGCTGCAAAAGCTTACCGAAGAGGTTCAGACGATGGTGGACGGAAGCGCAGGGGCCCTGGCTTCGCTTTCGGCAACGGTGGCAAAGGAATTCGATGGGATCGTAGAAACCGTGAGCGGTTCTCCTGTAGCAGCGTTTGTCCAGCTTGCAATGGAGCTAAGCGGTCCTATTTCGGAGGTTGTCACCAAGGTTTCGGAAATCGGTGCGACGTTCTCTTCGGTCAAAGAAAGAATAGCGGGACTGTCGAGTGCGTTCAAGGCTGCAGGTGGAGGATTCAGCGGGTTGAAAGCAGTGCTGGGTACGTTCATTTCTCCGGTCACGCTGGTGGTCGCCGCGTTGGCGGTGCTTGCTGCAGGTTTCCTTTTTCTCATGGCTACAAACGAAGGATTCCGAGACACGGTCATGGGACTCGTTGGAAGCATAGGTGAAAGCCTTGCCCCGATTCTCGACGTGGTTGGACAAGCGGTTTCGAATCTCATTACTACGGTATTGCCCATGCTGAACAGCATGCTCACGTTGCTGTTGCCAGTAATCGGGCAGATTTGCATAGTCATTTTGGAGTTGGTTGCAGCGTTGGCACCGATAATCGCTGCACTTGTAACGGAGCTCGTTTCGATCATCGGTACCATAATCGAGCTTGTAGTGCTAGCTGCTGCAACGATGCTTACCGCCATCGTCCCGGTTATTGCGGCGATTCTCACCGCAATACAGGAAAATATGCCGATGATACAGATGATCGTGACCACGGTTATGAACGCTATCATGGCGGTGATACAGACGGTGTGGCCGTTGATTCAAGCCATCATCGAAACAGCTATGGCCATCATTCAGTCGGTCATCAATATTGTAACAGCGGCGATGGCTGGCAACTGGCAAGGCGTCTGGGAGGGGATTCTGGCTCTCGTTGACACGGTATGGATCGGGATCCAAAACATCGTCGGAATTGCGATAGGGATACTGCAAGGCGCCATCGGAGCCGGTTTGGATTTCATCCAAGGAATTTGGGATGGCGCCTGGGCCGCTATCGGTGCTTTGCTGCAGGGTGCATGGGATGGCATCTGCTCGGCTGTCGAGGTGGGCATTTCCATGGCAGTCGGTTTGGTTGGCGGATTGCCCGATCAAGCGCTTTCTGCCTTGGGCGATATCGGAGCGTTTCTCTACAATGCGGGAAGCGATTTGATCCAAGGATTCATCAACGGCATTACTGCGGCAGGCGATTGGGTGATCAATACGGTTCGATCGCTCTGCGACGACGCCTTGGGCGCAGTCAAGGCTTTTTTCGGCATCGCCAGCCCTTCCAGGGTTATGGCGAGGATGGGCGGCTACGTCGGAGACGGATTCGCTGAAGGCATCGCTGCGTCCGCACCATCGGTAGTGCGTGCCATGGACGAGGTCGGAGCGGATGTTGCCGCATCGGCCGCAAAGGCGGCTTCGGATATAGAGCGGTCTTTTACCGTGGAGCCCGATACCATGATAGAACCTTTTAACAGCCCCTCTTGGCAGGGTTCGATGCAATACGGTTTCGCATGGGGCGAACCGGAAGCATCGTCGGCGACCGGTGCCAAGATCGACGAGCTTATCGGCGCGGTTCGCCAGCTCCATGGCTCTCTGGGAGGCATAATTGCGGCAAATGCCCCCAGCATTGGAAGGCGTGATTTTAGAAGGGTGGTGAGCGCACTGTGATGAGGTATGTAAACCACTTCGGATCGACCTTTGATTTCGACGCACCGGGGATCTATACCCATAGGGACGCGATTCGCGATTACTCGTGGAGCATCACCCTGCTGAACGGTCGCGTTTCTTCGGCATCGAGGGCGGAAGCCACCCTCTCGCTCGTCGTCAACTTCGCTATGGATCCCGAGGGGTGCGAAGAGCAAAAAAAGCAGCTTTGCAGGGTTCTCGATGCGGATCCTTTGGCGGGAAAAACGGGGCGGCTCTACGATGACGATTGGTACATCGAATGCATACTGCAGTCATCAGTCAAGGCTCTTTGGTGGTACGGCAACGGATGTGCACGATGCAACCTCTCGTTTTTGGCGTCGGACCCCGTGTGGGTTCGCGAACGTGTTTCTGTGTTTTCTAAAGGGGACACATCGGGCGGACTGAATTTCCCCTTCGATTTCCCCTTCGGATTTGAAAACGCGGGGACGGGAACCCGGTTTCTCGAGAATCCCGGCCTCGAGCCATCGCCGATGAGGATCACGATTTACGGTCCCGCCAAATCGCCGGTGGTCGTTGTGGGCGGCAACCGCTACGAGATCGATGTAGACGTGGACGAGAATGGAAAACTCGTCATAGATGGAACGTGCAAGACCATCGAGGTCGAAGACGCCTACGGGCGGAGGGAAAATGCGTTTTCGAAGCGGCTCGGTACTCAGCGCGAAGATAGCGGGACGTATGCTTTTCAGCGTTTGAAACCCGGCCATCAGGCTGTTAGCTGGGACGGTTCGTTTGCGTTCGAGGTTGTCGTGTTCGAGCGGGCGAGTGAAAAGGGGTGGGAGGATGGTTGAGGTCACCTACACCTATGCTGACGGCATCGACTGCGGCGTTCTCGAGGCATACCAGCTCGACCTTGCTTACGGAAGCGATGAGAACGATTTTGAACTAACTTTACCTGCAGAAATGATACTTGAAGCAGGGTCGATGATCTATATCGATGGAACCGAATGGGGCGGAATCGTGCGGGGCGGAAGAGAGTCCATGCTCGATGCGGTGCCGACATATGTTGCCACGGGCGAAACGTGGCACGGTAAACTTGCATCGACGTATCTTTGTTTTGCCGAAGAAATGCAGGTGTCAGGCGAAGCGAACGAGGCGGTACGAACGGTAATCTCGTCCGTTGGCCTTGCGGAGGTGTTTGACGTTTCGCTCGAAGACAGCGGCATCTTGGTAGAACATCGATTGCCCCCGATGGGCGATGTGTATACGGCGCTTTGCGAGATGCTGACTGAAGCGGGGGCGAAGCTGCAGATAGTAAAAGAGTCGGGGAGCAACCCGACGCTCGCCTCGGTGCCGATAGGAACCTATATCGATACGGATGGCCTTAGTAAGTATGGCTACGAGCTTGTTTGGTGCACCCCAGTCAACCATCTAATTTGCTTGGGTCCTGGCGAGGGAGAGAATCGTGAATTATTCCATCTTTACTCGGATGCCGAGGGGCGTGTAAGCGGCACTCAAACGATATTCGGATTTGGCGAGCGCCAATTTGTCTTCGATGGCAGCGCCTCCAACGACGAGCTTTGGGAATCAGCCGAAAACAGGCTTAGGGAATTGCAGAACACAAACACATGCGAGCTTTCTTTGCCAAAAGACGTCGCGTACGGCGTGGGCGATGTAGTGGGGGTCGTGTCTGAAAAAACGGGCATGTCCATCACGTCAACCGTTACCAAGGTCATTGTCAAGGTAAGCGAAGGTGGCTTGGTTGAAGTAACGAACGAGATAGGTGACGCTGCGATGCTCGGTTCGACGCTTTTCGGGAAGCAAGGGTAGGCTGCTCTGTTTTGACGGCAAGGCGGCCTCGCATTGTTTCCGGCCCTGCGAGGTCGCCGTTGCGATCGAAGCTGGGCGCAGCGTGCGTCGATTACGTATACAAAGAGAGAGGAATGAGAGCCATGTCAGTTGAACTAATTACCGGCCGGGGGACAACCGATCATGTAGGGGCTGAAGACTTCGGTGCCTACCAAGCGTATACCTTCGGGGTGGGTGCGTACATTCTCCACGGATGCGAGGCCTCGGTTGTCGATTCCAATACGGTTCGAATATCCGAGGGCGAACTGCTCGTTCAGGGCAGACACGTTCGCGTAAAGGGATCGGAGGATATTGCGATCCAAAGCGGTACGGCGGGACGCAACCGTAAAGATATGGTTTGCGTGCGTTATGCAAAGGATTTGAACGGGGTGGAAGACGCGCCTCTTGCAGTCATCGTCGGTACGCCTGTCGAGGGGGAAGCTTCTCTGCCGCCTTACGTTCAAGGCGATATCCTTGCAGGAGATGTTGCGGCCGATTTCCCTCTGTACGAGATTCCGATAGCGGGACTTGTGGTGGGGGTGCCGAAGGCGATCATGGGGAAGGCTTCGGATGTGCTTTCAATGCTTGCGGATAAGGCGGATATCGAGCACGAGCACGATGGCTATCTCCCCCTGTCGGGAGGCACGTTGCGCGGCGGGTTGACTTTCGCCAATGATGCGTTTGTTTTTGGCATCAATTCAAAGGGGCAAAAATCTTCATCATTCGAGGCGAAAACCCACGATAACCGAACTACTGTGGGGTATGGCGGATATGCAGCGAGCGAGGGAAGCACAGACATCTACGGAAACGTCGTCAGCATCGCATCGAGGGGCGCAGTGACTAAGAATGGACGGATTCTGTATGGCGGCACGGTGCTGTACAGCAATGCTACGGGTACGACGGGTACCGTGGCTTTATCGGAATCTGTTGCAAACTTTTCAATGATTGACATTTTTTTCCGCGATAACGATTGGTCTTTCGATTGCGTGCGGATGGCCGACCCCAACGGGAAGACTGCGGCTTTGTGCGTTAGCACGAAGACGACAAGCGGTGTCTATTGGGAGAAGAAACGCGCCGTAAATGTTTCGGGGGTGGCTATGACCAATAAAACTGCAGATTGCGTGTCTCTCAACATAGAGCGGAATGAAGTGGCTGGAGAGACGGGCGTGAACAATGTTTTTATCACTAAAGTAATTGGCTATGTTTAGGAGAAAATTGATATGGCATTATTAAAGAAGATACCGCTTGAAAGCGGGATTGAGGTTAGCTACCATCGCGTTGCTTCCGTTTGCTCTATAACCAACGTGGTTTGCCGGATTGAGATCTCAAGTTATGCATCTCGGGCAAAGCGCCACGAAGAGAAAATTGCGCTTGCATCTGTGGGTAAAGCGGCTGATCACGATGTTTTTATTGAAACAGAGTTTATTGACGTACCTTACGACCAATCGATAACGGTATCCACTGCGTATGAATACGTCAAGACATTGCCAAAATACAAAGGAGCAATCGATGCGCTCGAAGACGAGGGTGCGGGTTTAGCCTAGTGGTGGTAGGGGGCGGGAGCAATACGTCTGGGCCCATGCATGCATGGGCCCTTTTCATTCTGGAAGAGGGGTGATGTCGTGGAGAAAATGCTAGATGCAGTGGTGGGCTCTCTTGCGCATGCGGGACCAGAATGGGCTGTAACGCTTGGGGTGCTTGCCATAGTCGCATGGATTGCGGCAAAAGGCTTACCTGTCTATAAGGCAACTAAGATGCGAAGGATCAAAATCGATGCAGACCGGGAGCAACGGAAGTTTGATGAATCTCACATGGTCGACGAACGCGAACGGGAGCGCGCCGCAGTAGCCGTCCGGCAAGTCGATGCGCAAGAGCGTTCCACGGCCGCTATGAATGCGATGACCGCTCAAGTGGCCGTTATGAGCGCAAGCCTTAACGAAAGCCGATATCGGTCGCGCGAGATGGGCGAGACCGTGGGAGCCATAGCTGGTCAGGTTGACGAGATTCACGATGCAGTTGTCGGATGCAAGATTGGTGGTACTGAATGAGAAAAGCAATAAAGAAGTTCATGGCATGGTGTGCCGAAGACTCGGCTGCTGCCCGCTTCGAACGAACTGTTGTACAAGGAATTATCGGTGTAGTGGTTGGAGCTGTCTCCTATTGGTTTGCAGGAGATGGCATCACCGCAATCGTGGTCGCACCTGTGGTCATGGCGGTTTTGTCGCCAGTTCAAAGCGCGATTGGAAACAGGGGGGAGATTGATAAGCAGCAATGAAAAATCGAGTAGAGCTTGTATGCAAAGAGACCAGTAAAACTTTCTGCCAATATGAAAAAACGGTAAAGAATCAGGTGCGGAATGTCTGATATAACATGGATAAGCGGTGGGAAGCGTAGTTCCGGTCGAAGCGGATATGCGGTTAAGGCGGTCGTTCCCCACATATCCGAATCCTCCACGATGGCGAGCGTCGATGCAACCTTCGCGGGCGCTCGCGAAGCTTCGGCTCACTACTGTGTGGACGAAACGTCGATCCATCAATACGTAAGCGAGTCCGATACCGCTTGGGCGGTCGGCGACTGGTTGGGTAACCGTGAGACTATCAGCATAGAGCATGTGGGCACCACCGCGAGTCCTCCGAACCGCAAGACGCTTGATCGGAGCACGGAGCTCATGGTCGATATAGCAAGGCGCTACGGGTGGGATCGCTACACGCTTGGACAAAACGTAATGCTTCATAAATGGTACAGTGCGACGAGCTGTCCTGCGACGCTTGATTATGAATATCTTATCGATAAAGCTAACGAATTGCTAAGTGGAACGGTTGGTTGGAGCGGTCCCGGAGAGGAGATAGCAGGCGTAAATCGCATTGAAACCGCTGAGGCGATCGTTCGTAAAAAGGATTCGGCCAATGGAACCATGCGGACTTCCGGAGAGGGCTATGCCGACCTCCTTACGGGCATGTGGGTTGCAGGCAAGCTCGGTGCCGCCATACGATATGGAGGAGACGGATTTTACCTTGCGGACGGTGCGGGTGGCATCTATCTCGGTAGTGACAATCGATTCGATACGAATCGCTATAACCTTGAAATATGGGAGAAAGTAAAGGGGATCGATATCGGCGGTACCTGTTTCGTGGTTCCGGGCGATTCGTATGCGGATGGTGTTGCCTGTGCGTGGGTTTCGTATAATCGCAGCATCCCCATCGTTTTCTATGAGGCGCATAGCAACTTCGACTACCTAGTTTCGAAGTTCGAATATGCGATAGGCGTGGGAAATACTGTTCCGAAGTTCGAGGGCGAAACCGATCGTATCGCTGGTTCGGATCGTTTTGCTACCGCCGTTTCGGTGGCGGAGCGTTTTGGGCAAACATGGACTCAACCCGTAATCGTTACGGGCAATGGATTCGCGGATGGCCTTGCTGCTGCGCAGTGGGTGGGAAACAGTGTGTTGCTGTTCGCCGAGGGCGCAGCGACGACCGATGCGCTTAGCCGCCATAAGGGGGAAGTGTCGTCGATTTGCTGGATCGGCAACCAGAATGCAATTCCGTACGGTAGGAGGCTTGAGCTTTGCGAGTCGGCTGGGCTTCTTTAGCTTTCTCGTAATCTGGTTCACGCGTCGTGCCGTTGACTTCGGGGTTGTTGTAAGGGGGGGGCGCGCCACGCCCCCCTTCCTTTTTTTGTTCATGATCGGCTTGCGCGGTGTCGATTCGCTTTGCTGTTAGACGGCCTCGTAGGCCCTGCTGCGCGCCTTCTTCTTGTTCGAATCGCCCTGCCGCCGATCGTTGCGGGCTTTTTGGGCGCGCCCGTCGCCCCGGGCATCCTTGCTCGCGGTATTCCTCTTGCCTCGGCTCTTGAAGCCGCCGCTCTTATGGTCGGCGGGAGCTCCCGAACGTTTTCTCTTGGCGTTCCCGTCTGCCTTTTTGCCCGGCTTTTTCTGCATGGGCTTTCGCGCGGAAGACTCGATGTCTTTCAGCCGATCGAATTGCTCGTCTCCGCCCATCAGCATCTCGGCTAAGGCGACGGCAACGTTTCTTTCGGAACCTTCGAACAAATCGTTTTCAAGAAGGCTGTCAACGAGCTTGCGCGCTGCTTTCCCCGGGTGGCGTCCTGCCGCCTGCCCCCCGATGATTTCCTGGGCTGCGCGCGCTATGGCCTTGTCCATGATCTCGTTGCTGGTTGGGAGGTTCCGCTCTTCGATGGTGTGCCCCGTGTACTTCATGAGAGCACGCAGCGTTGCCTGCTGCTTCCCGCTGCATACGAGCGTTTGGGATATGCCTCGTCTTCCTGCGCGGCCGGTGCGCCCGATGCGGTGCACGTAGTATTCGAAGCTCTGCGGCAGGTCGTAGTTGACGACCACGTCGATATCGTCAACGTCGATGCCGCGTGCGGCCACGTCGGTCGCGATGAGCGCATGCACTCGTCCGCTGCGAAAACCCTGCATTACCTGGCTGCGGGCGGCCTGCGTCATGTCGCCGTGGAGCCCGGATGCCTTGAAGCCCTGCTTGCGAAGCATCTCGGCCAATTCGTCGACCATCGACTTCGTGTTGCAGAACACGACGGACCGTTGCCCGTTCGCGTGCATGAGAAGGCTGAGGACGTCTTTTTTCTTAGCCTGTGCAACGCGGTAGTACGTCTGCTCGATATCGGCTTGGTTTTCCTTGCCGGCGAGCGTTTCGACGGTCAGCGGATCGGTGAGGAAGGTGTTTGAGATCTTCAGCAACGGAGCCGACATGGTTGCCGAGAACAGTACCGTTTGGCGTTCGTCGGGCGTTGCGGTCAAGATGGTCTCGATATCGTCGATGAAACCCATGTTGAGCATCTCGTCCGCTTCGTCCAAAACGACGGTTTGGATCCGATCCAGCTTAAGGGTCTTGCGGCGCATGTGATCCATGAGGCGTCCCGGTGTGCCGATAACGATGTTCGCGTGGCGCAGCTGCTTGATCTGATCGTTCATGGCGGATCCGCCGTACACGACAGCGAGCGACACGCCTTCTTTGTACTTCGAAAACTTTTTCATTTCGACGTATATCTGCATGGCGAGCTCGCGGGTGGGTGATAGTACGAGTACCTGCGCGTGGTGCGAGGAACCGTCGACGCCTTCGATTGCGGGAATGGCGAAAGCACCCGTTTTGCCCGATCCGGTGCAGCTGCGTCCGATCAGATCGCGTCCCTCGAGAAGCAAGGGGATGGCGCTTGCCTGGATATTCGTGGGCTTGGTATAGCCGATCTCGTCGATCGCTCTGATGACGTGCGGGGTAAGCGGCATATCGCTGAATGCCGCAGGGCGGTTCTGGTTATTGATCATGTCTCCTCATTCGACGTACTGCGGTTAGTTGCGGGCTGTGTGCGGCGAACGCAGGTATCGCGGGTGCGATCCGCAGCGTCGTCGTTTCTGCGCGCAGCAAAATACCATCCACCCGTCAAACAAAGAGATAACCTTATTTGCAAGGGAAGAGTCTTACACTACATGAATCATTGGGAAGATGGATCATGTGGATGGCCTCTAGCGTTCGTGTAGTATAGCGATACGGCAAGCTCTTTGTGTCGGCAACGCAAAGAGAACCCAAGAAAACCGCTATTTCGTACAAATGCGGCGCTGGCTTCCTCCTGTTCCGTGCTCTCGTTGAGGCTTTTTCGTCCCGACCAAACCGCATGCTCTTTTCAGGCGGTATAATGGCGAGTGTTTCAATCGAGCAAGTGAATAGGGAGGACAGCATGGCAGGCAACGAAGCAGGGTGGTATCCCGATCCGTCGGGAGACCCCTCGAAAATGAGGTTTTGGAACGGTGCGCAGTGGACCGACGACTGCACTACCGTGCAGCCCAGTCAACCGACCGCTGCCCAGCCGGGTTCGTACGGCGCTCAGCCCGGCGGACAGTACGGGTACGGGCAGGGGTATTACCAGGGATCCGTAGTCCAGCCCGCCATGGATAGCAACGACCAGACGTTGAGGATGGTCGCGTTCGTTTTCTGCATTCTGTCTACGGTATCGCTGGGTTGGGCGATTATCCCGCTCGCATGGATGATACCGATGAGCGTGCATTGTTGGGGAATCTACAAGGGCACCAAGGCCAACACGGCGGCGTTCGGCGTCTGCACGCTGATATTCGTCAACCTCGTTGCCGGCATCCTGCTGCTCGTATCCAAAAAAGACGCGTAGGCAGCGCCCGCCCGCGGTTGGTGTCGGCAAAAGACCACTTTTCAATGCGTTTCGTTTCGTGTATCATGCATAAGGTTGCTTGATGGGTTCGATGGAACCCGTGCAATATGCGGGTGTGGTTCAATGGTAGAACTCCAGCCTTCCAAGCTGATAACGCGGGTTCGATTCCCGTCACCCGCTCCATTGAGAGCGCAGGCCAGAGCTACAAAGCTCTGGCCTTTTTGCTTTTCTGGGCGTCGGTTCATGACTGCGCTGCAGAGTTGCGGGGGTTTGGATTCGACGGCGAAAAGGAAAGCCCGCATTGTGCGGGCTTCGATTTTGCAACACCTCTCGGATCGATCTCGGCTCTTGCCGTCCGATCAGCCGACCTGTGTTGCCAGATAGGCGATGATGTCGTCCGACTCGTACATCGCCTTGCCGCCGACAACGAGGCAGGGGACTTGCTTCTTGCCGCCGACGCACACCAGATCGTTTTGAATGCCGGGCTGAGTGGTGTCGCGCATATCGAGCGTGATGCCCTTCTCATCCATAAAGCGGAGTACTTTCTGGCAGAACGGGCAGGTTTTCTTATAGTAAAGTGTATGGTCTTTCAAATACGACACAGGCGCTCCCTTCGTTCCATCCTTGCATGCCAACCGCAGAAACGGGACAATTCACTTTATCTTACTAAAGAGATGAGGTAACGGGGGGATGCGGAGTCTCTTGTTGCCGATCGGTTGCTTTCCTTACGGGGGGTATTCGCGGATACTCGAACCCAACGGAGCGTTTGTTGCGCGAACGTTGGGCGGACTATAGCATGCCTTCCGGAGGTGCATACGATGAACAACGAGAAAACGGGAATCCTGATTCGACGGCTTCGCAGAGAGCGAAACATGACGCAAAAGCAGGTAGCCGACGCGTTGCATGTGAGCGATCGCGCGGTGTCGAAGTGGGAGCGGGGCTGTGGGCTTCCCGATGTGTCGCTACTCAGGGGCCTATCGGCCGTTCTCGGTGCGGATATGCAGAGCATTCTATCGGGTGACCTCAATCAAAACGATACCGACGGAGGAAATATGAAGCGAATCAAACTTTATCGCTGTGCCTCGTGCGGCAATATCCTGACGAGCACGTCGGATGCCGAACTATCGTGCTGCGGTCGCTTGCTCGAGTCCCTCGAGGTCCAATCTGCAGCGGGAGAGCATGTGCTGTCTGTCGAGGAAATCGAAGATGAATACTATGTGCAACTCGACCATCCGATGGAAAAGGGCCATCATATCGCATTCGTCGCATGCGCGACCGATGAGCGCATCGTGCTGGTGCGCATGTATCCCGAGCAAGGCGCCCAGGCTCGCTTTCCGCGGATGCCGCGCAGCACTTGGTACGCTTGCTGCACCGAGCATGGACTATTTTCGTTTCAGCATATTTAAATGTTCGGATATGCATGAGATGGCATAGATGCGGCAATGTATGCATTCTTTACTTGGAACGTGGAAGAAAACGTGCGTTTTGGCGCTATTCGGACTGATTTGCGGGAACTTACGATATGTCTTCAATGACTAGAATATCAAAAAAAAGTATGATAAAATATAAAATTTTTTCCTAACGATTGCCTCCTAGGTTACACGACGGAGCGTCAACGACTCCAAAAGATTCTACGCCCCTCGCTTCGGCTTCATCGGACGCCGCGGGAAAAGTTGCGGTATAATACCTACGCACGCCAGTGCCGCAATGCGCTCGTAGCTCAGCTGGATAGAGCAGTGGACTTCTAATCCGAAGGTCGCAGGTTCGAATCCTGCCGGGCGCACCACGTTAATGCAGCGGGTCGACTTCACGGTCGACCCGCTTTTTCATTCTGCGGCTTACCGTGGGTGGTTCCGAATAGGTGAATGATGGTAAAACAGGGTAATGACAAGGACAAACAAATAAGTCAGCATTGTCTTTCCTCCTCGCTTCCCGCAGTGAGCCAGAGTGGTTTTTCGTTGGCGGCACGCATGCGCCGCACGGCGGTCGAGGCGGTTTCGCACGTGTACGGAAGCGCCTTGGATTGCGCATGCTCCGAGAAGGTGAAAATCATTTTGCATCTTTGGCATTCTTTATGCACTCGTATTCATAAAGAGCTTGAGCGTCGAAGTCCCTTTCACACGGGAGGAGGGACTCGGGTTGGTTTCTTACCACTATTTCGCTTTACTGCGATGGAGCAAAACAAGGCAAGAATCTGAAAAGAAAACGTTTTGTCAATAACCGTTTACCGCTTAAAAACTACCGTTCGCCAATCCTTTATTTCAGTTCGGTACTACCTGTTGCTTTTTCTTTTCCCGCATGAGATTTTGGCCGTGTCATGCGG
The DNA here is from genome assembly GCF_022845715.1 of Raoultibacter timonensis. Classification (NCBI taxonomy): domain Bacteria; kingdom Bacillati; phylum Actinomycetota; class Coriobacteriia; order Eggerthellales; family Eggerthellaceae; genus Raoultibacter; species Raoultibacter timonensis. The sequence goes on along the minus strand of NZ_AP025564.1, from coordinate 2,343,016 downwards.
TTGTGCTCAAAATATGAAGCAAAACCGAAAGTAAGAAACGTAAAGAATGCATAAAAGAAAAGGAGGGTTGCCATGGCTGGTGTAAACGTCAAAAGTGAAATCAAGCCTTTGAAAAAAGTCTTGCTTCACCGACCGGGTAAAGAGTTGCTGAACCTCACACCAAACACGCTCGAAGAGCTTCTGTTCGACGACATTCCGTTTTTGAAGGTCGCCCAGGAAGAGCACGACGCGTTCGCCCAGATTCTTCGCGACAACGGCGTAGAAGTCGTGTATCTCGAAGATCTTATGGCGGAAGTGCTCGACCAGAAGCCCGAGTTGCGTGAACAGTTCCTGAAGCAGTTCATCGAGGAGGCTGGCATCCGCACCGATCGGTACCAGAAGATCATCTTCGATTACCTCAACGATAACTACAAGGACAGCAAAGAACTGGTTATGAAGACGATGGAGGGCATCAACCTCACCGAGCTTCACACCGACAAGAGCAACTCCCTCGTCGACCTGGTGAGCGAAGCGTCCAAGATGGTCGTCGCTCCCATGCCGAACCTCTACTTCACCCGCGACCCGTTCGCCATGATCGGCAACGGCGTCAGCATCAACAGGATGTACTCGGTCACGCGTAACCGCGAGACCATCTACGGCGAGTACATCTTCAAGTACCATCCGGATTTCGAAGGAACTCCCGAGTACTACAGCCGCTACAACACCTTCCACATCGAAGGCGGCGATATCCTCAACATCAACGACAAGGTTCTCGCTATCGGTATCTCCCAGCGCACCGAGCCCGATGCGATCGACGCCATCGCCAAGAACATCTTCGAGTCGGATTCTCCGATCAAGACGATCCTGGCCTTCAATATTCCGAACTCCCGTGCGTTCATGCATCTCGATACGGTCTTCACCCAGATCGACTACGACAAGTTCACCGTTCATCCGGGCATCCTCGGGCCGCTGACCGTGTTCGAGATCACCCCCGACGATAACGGCGGCATCAAAGTCAAGGAGATGCACGACACGCTGGAAGAGATTCTCGAAGCGTACATCGGCAACCCCGTCGAGCTCATTCCCTGCGGAGGCGGCGACCGTATCGCTGCCGAGCGCGAGCAGTGGAACGACGGCTCGAACACGCTCTGCATCGCTCCCGGTACCATCGTGGTCTACGAGCGCAACGACGTCACCAATGCCGTGCTCAAGGAGAAGGGCCTCAACGTTTTGGAGATGCCCTCCGCCGAGCTTTCGCGAGGCCGTGGCGGCCCGCGCTGCATGAGCATGCCCATCTGGCGCGAGGACTAGCTCCTCATCTGGTTTACACCCTGTCGGCCCCCAGCCTTGCGGCGGGGGCCGATCGAGGCGAGGCGGATATAACTTGGCACCGCCTGTTTCAAGACAAATGTATATGCGCTATCGAAAGGAATGAGCAATGCCTACTAGTTTGAGCGGACGTAACTTTTTGAAGCTGCTGGATTTCACGCCCGACGAGATCCGCTACCTCATCAAGCTGTCCAAAGAGTTTAAGAACCTGAAATTGACGGGCACCCCCCATCGTTATCTCGAAGGCAAGAACATCGTTCTTCTCTTCGAGAAAACCTCTACCCGTACCCGCTGCTCGTTCGAGGTCGCAGGCATGGACCTCGGCATGGGCGTCACCTATCTCGATCCCGGCAGCTCCCAGATGGGCAAGAAGGAGTCCATCGAGGATACCGCCCGCGTGCTCGGCCGCATGTACGACGGCATCGAGTACCGCGGCTACGATCAGTCGATCGTCGAGGATCTCGCTGCCAACGCCGGCGTGCCGGTGTGGAACGGCCTTACCACCGAGTTCCATCCCACCCAGATGATCGCCGACATGCTCACCGTGGAAGAGAATTTCCCCATGGGCATCAAGGGACTCAAGTTCGTATTCATGGGCGACGCCGAGAACAACGTGGCGAATTCGCTCATGGTCGTGTGCGCCAAGCTCGGCCTGCACTTCGTCGCCTGCGGTCCGAAGGAGCGCATGCCGAAGGCCGAACTGGTCGAGCAGTGCAAGCAGGTTGCCGCCGAGACCGGCGCCACCATCACGCTGACCGAGGATGTCAAGGAAGCCTGCACGGGCGCCCATGTCATCTACACCGACATCTGGGTTTCCATGGGCGAGCCGGCCGAGCTTTGGGCCGAGCGCATCAAGCTCCTCGAGCCGTATCGCGTGACCACCGAGGTCATGGGCATGGCCGCCGATGATGCCATCTTCATGCACTGCCTGCCTTCGTTCCACGACACCAAGACCACCATCGGTGCCGATATCGCCGAGAAGTTCGGCGTGACGGAGATGGAAGTCGAGGACGCGGTCTTCGAGTCCCATCAGTCCAAGGTGTTCGACGAAGCCGAGAACCGCATGCACACCATCAAGGCCGTCATGTACGCGACCCTTTCGTAAGCGGAAGGAGACCGTTATGGCTTATCAGAAAGGCGAAGGCAAGTCCGTGGTCATCGCGCTGGGCGGAAACGCCCTGGGCGACTCCCCGCAGGAGCAGCTCGAGCTCGTGAAGAACACCGCGGAGCACATCGTGGACATGGTCGCCGAGGGCATCAACGTCGTGGTCTCCCACGGCAACGGCCCGCAGGTCGGCATGATCAACAACGCGTTCGACTACGCGTCGACCCACGACGGCAAGACGCCCGCCATGCCCTTCCCCGAGTGCGGCGCCATGAGCCAGGGCTACATCGGCTACCAGCTCTCCCAGGCGATCCTCAACGAGATGAAGCGCCGCGGCATCATGCGCTCGACGGCCTGCGTCGTCACGCAGACGGTCGTCTACCCCGAGGACCCGGCGTTCGACAACCCCACCAAGCCCGTGGGCGCCTTCCTCACCGAGGAGGAGGCCAAGAGGCGCGCCGAGGAGACCGGCTACACCTACAGGGAGGACTCCGGGCGCGGCTGGCGCCAGGTGGTCCCCTCGCCGAAGCCCCAGCGCATCGTCGAGTTCGACGCCATCAAGGACCTCATGGACGACGGCTACATCGTCGTGTCCACGGGCGGCGGCGGGGTCCCCGTGATCGAGCGGGACGACTCCTACCGCGGCGTGCCGGCGGTCATCGACAAGGACCGCTCGAGCGCCAAGCTCGCCGCGGACTTCCGCGCCGACATGCTCGTGATCCTCACGGCGGTCGAGAAGGTGGCCATCAACTTCAACACGCCCGAGCAGGAGGAGATCGACTCCATGACGGTGGCCGAGGCGAGGAAGTACATCGCCGAGGGCCAGTTCGCCCCCGGCTCGATGCTGCCGAAGGTCGAGGCCTGCATCGAGTTCGTGGAGGCCCATCCCGAGGGTCGCGCGCTCATCACGTCCCTCGAGTGCGCCGCCAAGGGCCTCAAGGGCGAGACGGGAACCGTCATCACCAAGTAGTTTTGCAGCAAAGGGGTGCTTTACCGGGCGGACGGAGCCTGGACCGTAGAGAGCCTTAGGCTCGGTCCGCCTGCAATTTCTCGTTCACCGTAAACAACGATCCCTACTAAAAAGGAGGGGCTATGGCCGAGAAAGTTAAAGACAAGAGCAAGAAGAAGCGATCAATCAGTTCGTTTACTATTCTGCTCATCATGCTTATCGTGCTTGCCGTCATCACGGTTGTGATGTCGTTCGCGGGCGTCGAGGGCGTGGAAGGTGCGACGATCGCCAACGTGGCAACCGCACCGGTTAAGGGCTTCACCGACGCATTGCCGGTTTGCCTGTTCGTTTTGATCCTCGGTGGATTCTTGGGAATCATCACCGAAACCGGAGCGCTTGACGCGGGCATCGCCGCGCTGGTCAAGAAGCTCAAGGGCAACGAACTCATTCTGATTCCCATTCTCATGTTCATCTTCTCCATCGGCGGCACGACGTACGGCATGTGCGAGGAAACCGTACCGTTCTACCTGCTGCTGGCTGCGACAATGGTCGCCGCGGGCTTTGACAGCGTTGTCGGCGCGGCAACCGTTCTGCTCGGTGCTGGCTGCGGCGTGCTCGGTTCGACGGTCAACCCGTTCGCCGTGGGCGCTGCGGTCGACTCGCTCTCCGGTACGGGCATCGCGATCAACCAGGGTACGATCATCCTTCTCGGTGTCGTTCTTTGGCTCGTCACGCTGGCCATCTCCATCGTGTTCGTCATGCGCTACGCGAAGAAGGTCAAGGCGAACAAAGGCTCGACCATCATGTCTTTGCAAGAGCAGGAGACCATGAAGGAGGAGTTCGGCGAGGCGCAGCAGGAAGCCTTGGACGCCGAGGCGAACCCCAGCCGCAAGCTCATGACCGGCCGTCAGAAGGCCGCTCTCATCGTGTTCGCCTTTACGTTCGTCGTCATGATCGTCGGCTTCATTCCGTGGGGCGACTTCAACATCAACGTGTTCGATGCCGGTGCGGCTTCCGAAGAGGTTGTAACGCCCGTTACCGGCGAGGAGATCGTCGCTTCGTGGGACGATGCGCAGGTCGGCGGAGCGCTTGAAATTCCCGAAGGAGTCGAAGGCACGGTTACCGAAGACGTTGCGATTTCCGACGGATGGTCTTCGTTCCTCACGGGCGTGCCGCTGGGCGGATGGTACTTCGACGAGGCGTCTACGTGGTTCCTCATCATGGCGATCGTCATCGGCGTTGTCGGCGGGTTGTCCGAAAGCCGCTTCGTCAAGGCCTTCATCAACGGCGCTGCCGATATGATGAGCGTCGTGCTCATCATCGCACTCGCACGTTCGATCACCGTCCTTATGGGCGAAACCGGTCTGGACATGTGGATTCTCGAGAACGCCGCTGCGGCCCTTGCGGGAATGTCGGCGATCATATTTGCCCCGCTGTCGTTTTTGCTCTACGTGGTGCTGTCGTTCCTCATCCCGTCCTCTTCGGGCATGGCGACGGTGTCCATGCCGATCATGGGTCCCTTGGCGAACAACCTCGGGTTCTCGCCTGACGTCATGATCATGATCTTCAGCGCCGGCAACGGTCTCGTGAACCTGTTCACTCCGACGAGCGGTGCCATCATGGGCGGTCTTGCGCTCGCGAAGGTGGAGTACTCCACGTGGTTGAAGTTCGGTGCAAAGCTGTTCATCATCCTCGGCGTCGTCTGCATGGTTATCCTTACGGCGGCAATGCTGATCTTGTGATAGTGCTTTAACACACTGTTTACGCGAAACGAGAGGGATCCCCCGCAAGTGCGGGGGATCTTTTTTACGCCGAGGGAGCCGGCGCTTCCGATCCGAAAGACGTTGGACGGGCTTGACGGGAGCCGACGGCCTCTCGTGCGCATCCTTCGCCACGTGTGATCGGTTTTGTCGATGACCCATCTGTTTTTCGAAAAACTACCCGCTGCGAGAGCCACGTATAATCGAGGTAACGTTGGTCGATACGTATCACGTGAGGAGTTGTTATGGATGAAGAACGAGTAGGCCACGAACAGCTCGACGCCAGGGCGCAAGGGGAGAAACCGGCGCCGGTCGCGAAGAGGGAAACCCAAGACGACCCGAGTGGGCGCGCATGGACATGGCAGGAGGACGGCTATACCGTCGTTCGGTCCAACGCGAGGTCGGGCCCCGGTTGCCACGATAACTGCGGCGTCCTCATGTACGTCAAGGACGGGGTGCTCGAGAAGATCGAGGGCGATCCCGAGAACCCCTACAACCAGGGAAGGCTCTGTCCGCGGTGCCTTGCCTTCAAGGAGATGCTCTACCACGAAGACCGTCTGAAGTACCCCATGAAGCGCGCCAAGGAAGACCGCGGCAAGAACGCGTTTACACGCATCACGTGGGACGAGGCGTACGACATCATCGAGCGGGAGATGAAGGCCGTCATCGAAAAGTACGGCAACGAGGCAATCTGGGTTACCCAGGGCACCGGCCGCGACATCAACGGCTACGGGCCCCTTATGGCCCAGTACCTCGGTACGCCGAATTACGGCACGGGATTCCTTTCGGGTCAGGCGTGCTACGCGCCCCGTATTTTCTCGACGGCGCTCAAAGCCGGCGGTCTCTTCATCTGCGATTACTCGCAGTTCTTCCCCGACCGCTACGACGATCCTCGTTGGGAGGCGCCCGAATACGTTCTCATTTGGGGAAACAATCCCGTTGTCGCAAATTCCGACGGCACGCTCGGCCACTGGATCGTGGAGAGCATGAAGCGCGGCAGCAAGCTCATCGTTATGGATCCGATGCTCACCTGGGTTGCAGGAAAGGCCGACGTGTTCTTGCAGGTACGGCCGGGCACCGATGCCGCGCTCGCGCTCGCTCTCTGCAACCAGATCATCGCCGACGGTCTGCAGGATCAGGAATTCATCGACTATTGGTGCTATGGATACGACGAATTCGCCGAGCACGTGAAGGGCAATACGCCGGCATGGGCGGCCGAAATCTGCGGCGTCGACGAGGACCTTATCGTCGAGGCGGCTCGCAAGATCGGCAATGCGAAGTCGTGCTGCCTGCAGTGGGGCGTCGCCATGGACCATACGTCCGAAGGCTTCATCACCGGCATGGCGTGCTTCGACCTTATGGCGCTGACCGGCAACTTCGAAAAACCGGGTACGATGGTGGCGGCGAATCCCGTGTGGGATATGAGCGTCACCTGGATGCCGCGCGACAAGGTGTGGCGCGAATGCTCCGAGCCGGTCAAAGATCAGGGCCGTACCATGAACTTCGATTACCCCGCCCTCAAGGCGATGGCCGCCATCAGCCCCGACATGCTCCTGACCGCCATGGAGACGGGCGAGCCGTATCCCATCAAGGCCATGTTCATGATGCAGAACAACGCGATCGCCTGCATGGGCGCCGCCCCGCAGCGCATTCTGCCCGCGCTCCAGAAGATGGAGTTCAACGTGGTGGTCGACCTGTTTTTGACTCCGACCGCCCTCGCGTGCGCCGATGTGCTGCTGCCGGCTGCGTGCTTCGCGGAGCGCATCGGCATCACGGGTCATCAGCCCTACGCGCTCGGATCGATCGCGCAAGCCGTCGAGCCGCTCGGAGAATGCAAGTCCGACCAGCGCATCATCTATGAGACGGGTAGCCGGTTCACCACCGACGAGTACAAGCAGTGGGACGATGAGCAGGGATTCTACGACTATCTGCTGAGAAATACCGGCTATAGCTACGAGGAGCTGCGCGAGCGCACCTGGGCGTACCCCGAGTTCGAGTACCGTAAGAACGAGAAGGGCATGCTGCGCCCCGACGGCACGGTGGGCTTCGCTACCTCGACGGGTCGCTACAACTTCTACTGCCCCGAGATGCTGCACTTCGGCCTTTCGCCGCTTGCGACCTACGAGGAGCCGCCCGAGAGTCCGGTATCCCGCCCCGATCTGGCCGAAAAGTACCCGCTTGTGTTGACGACCGGTGCTCGGCCGTGGGGATTCTTCCATTCCGAGCATCGTCAGAGCCCCTCGATGCGCCGTTTGCATCCCAATCCCGAGATTCGCATTCATCCCGAGACGGCGTCGAAATACGGTATTGCGGAGGGGGACTGGGTTCACATCGAGAACAACTTCGGATCGTGCAAGCAGAAAGCGCATCTCACCACGCGCATTCGCAAGGATACGGTGTCGGCCGACCATGCCTGGTGGTTCCCGGAGCGGGGGCCTGAGGACGGAACGCTCTTCGGCGTGATGGAGTCCAACATCAACCGGCTCGTTCCGATGCGCCCCGGCAAAGTAGGGCTTGGGGCGTCGTACAAGTCGCAGCTGTGCAGCATCAGCAAAATCGAGGAGTGAGTGCTATGAACCAAGTGCTTGTAGTTGATTACGATTACTGCTCGGGTTGCCATACCTGCGAGATAGCCTGCCAGCAGGAGCATGGTTTTGCTCCCGACCAGTACGGCATTAAGCTGACCCAGGTGGGTCCCGATCAGATTACCGAGAGAAAATGGCAGTACGATTTCGTGCCGGTGCCGACCGACCGCTGCGACCGCTGCGCGAAGCGCCAGGACTCCGGCAAGGTGCCGAGCTGCGTGCAGCACTGCCAGGCGGGGTGCATCTACGTCGGCACGCTCGACGAGGTATCCGATAAGCTCGGCAAGGGCAAGGTCGTGCTATTCACCTGAGCCCTCGCATCTTCTGCCTTGCGGTTGCGCGGCGTAGCGGATAGCGCAGTACGCAGATGATTTTCTGGCGGGACGGGGACTTGGCTTCCCGTCCCGTTTTCATGGGGTACAATGGGCGTATTCGTAACTCTGAAATACATAGGAGGGCCATGCGAATCGATACGCTCTACGAATTCTTGCTGCTGACATCGAACTTGAACTTTACCGAAACCGCGAAGAGCTTCTTCGTTTCGCAGTCGGTTTTGAGCAATCATATTTCGGGGCTCGAAAAGGAGCTCGGCATCCGCCTATTCGTGCGCGATCGCCATTCCGTGCGGCTGACCGAAGCGGGGTCGCTGTTTTTGGAGGACGCCCAGAAGATCGTGGCCGATTACGAGCATGCCCTGAGCCGCATATTCCAATATCGCGACGGTGTTTCCTCGGTCATCAGGATCGGGTATCTGCTGGGTTCGTACGGGTCGTTTCTCCCCTTGGTATGCAAGCGCTACAGCGAGCAGCATCCCGAGGTGGGCTTCCATTTCAAGACCATGGAGATCGGCGACGTTCAGGCAAAGTTGAGCGAAAACCGCATCGATATCGGATTCACTCTGTTCACCAAGGATATCCAGGGCGGGAAGTACGCGTATCGATGCCTGTACGAAGATCGCTACAAGCTTGCTGTGCCCAAAACGCATCGCTTGGCCGAACGCGAGAGCGTGACCCTATCCGATCTCAAGGGCGAGATCGTTTTGTCCCCCCGGTTCAACCGCACCCGCTCAACGCTATCGCAGGTGAGCGTGAAGCTGCGAAACGCCGGCATCGAAGTGCGTACCGACGATCAGATCGTCGATTCCGGAGCGCTCATGGCCACCATCGTGGCAACGGGCTACGTTGCGATGTCGCTTGACCACCACAAGCTGTACGGAAGCGGCAACGTCGTGTTCGTTCCGGTCGACGACGACGGGATGGACCTATGCTGCGGGCCCATCTGGAAGAAGTCGAAAGAGAACGATACCATCCTCTCGTTCATAGATTTCCTCTTCAAGGAGACCGAAGGCTTCACGAAAGAGGACTTCTTATCCCGCGAGGGAGCCGAAGGCCTCCCGCTTTTATAGCAACCCGTTTTCGGACTTGCGCGACCGCCTACAGCGCCTTCTTCATCCAGATGTGCTCGACGTGCTCATCGAGTTCGACATCCCCGTAGGATTCGTATCCGTAGCTTTCGTAGAACGGGGTGATGTAGCATTGTGCGTGCAGGTGCATCTCGCGTGCGCCGGCAATGTGCGCGCGAGCCTCCGATTCCTCGAGCAGCAGGCCTCCGTAGCCTCTCTTGCGGTGCTCGGGCAGAACGGCGAGGCGTCCGAAGATGTAGCGGCCGGGGTTTTCGGCATCGGGGAAGGTGCGCGCACATCCGACAAGCTCATCGTCGACGTACATCGTCACGTGCAACGTGGAAGCCTCTTCGTCGAGGTCTTCGAATTCGTTTTTGAATCCCTGCTCGTCCATGAATACGGCGGTGCGGACGGCAAACGCGTCGCGTTTGCAGCCGAGTTCGAAACGGATGGTCATGGTGCGCCTTTCGCTCGTACGGTTTACCGGAATCCATGGTAGGGCAACGCGGCATCGCGCGCAAACGGCGGACGTCTTAGCCGCTCGGGCGGAATGGCGCACTGCGGTGACCGCGCTTGTTTGAGCCCCTGCACAAGTGCCCTGGCTCGGCTTTCAGCGCGCACATCGGAGGTGCATGCGTACTTTATATGACGAGATGAATATGGGACTTTCCTGATCGTAAAGATGGTAAAATTAACTACAACTGTACGGTATCAGATAACGATTGAAAGAAGCATCATGCAAATTCGCGAACAACTTGAACTCGTGGTGAACGATGCCCTGAAAGACGCTTTGGCGAAAGGGGCTCTTGAACTGGAAGAAGCGCCTTCGGCGGCTTTGGAGCGTCCGCGCGACGAATCCAACGGCGACTGGGCTTCTACGGTGGCTATGCGCTGCGCGAAGCAGGCTAAAAAGAACCCCCGAGAAATCGCTCAGATCATCGTCGACCATCTTCCCGAGAACGACATGATCGAATCGGTCGAGATCGCAGGTCCCGGCTTCATCAACATACGCCTTGCGCCTGCGACGTACCAAAGCGTGCTCTCCGATGTGCTTGTGCAGAAGGACAACTACGGCAAGGGCGAGATCCCGCAAGGCATGCGCTATGTGAACCTCGAATACGTATCCGCTAACCCGACCGGCCCGATGCATGTCGGCCACGGCCGCTGGGCCGCACTCGGCGATGCTACGGCTCGCGTCATGCGCCATGCGGGCTACGATGTATACGAGGAGTTCTACATCAACGACGCCGGCGTGCAGATGGATCTGTTCGGCAAATCGGTGGCATGCCGCTACCTGCAGCTTTTGGGGCAGGACATCCCGATGATCGAGAACGGCTATGGCGGAAGCTACATCAAGGACATCGCCCAGAGCATCATCGACCGCGACGGCGACAAGTGGGTCGAAGCGGACGAGGAAACGCGCACGGTCGAGTTCCGCGAGTTCGCCTACGACCAGATGCTCCAGCTCATGAAGGACACCCTCGAGGGCTTCGGCAACCACTTCGACTGCTGGTTCTCCGAGCGCAGCCTCTACGTCGAGGGTCCCGACGGCACGAGCCCGGTTTCCCGTTCCATCAAGGCGATGGACGAGAAAGGCTACGTATACGAGAAGGACGGTGCCACGTGGTTCAAGTCGACGGCGTTCGACGACGAGAAGGATCGTGTCATGATCAAGGAGAACGGCGAGTTCACCTACTTCATGAGCGATGTGGCCTACCATTACGACAAGCTTTCGCGCGGGTTCGACCACCTTATCAACATCTGGGGTGCCGATCATCACGGCTACGTGAAGCGCTGCGAGGCCATGCTTGCAGCATGGGGCCGTCCGGGTGCGCTTGAGGTCATGCTCGGCCAGCTCGTGAACCTCTATCGTGACGGCGAGGCCGTCCGCATGTCGAAGCGTACCGGCGAGATGATCACGTTCGCCGAGCTCATCGACGAGGTCGGCGTTGACGCGACGCGCTATCTCATGCTGTCGCGCTCGCAGGACCAGCCGATCGACTTCGACATCGAGGTGGCCAAGAAGAAGGACTCGTCCAACCCTGTCTACTACGTGCAGTACGCCCATGCGCGCATCTGCTCGATCCTGCGCAAGGCGGCGCCTGCTGGAGACGCCGAGGCTGTTGTGGCGGGTACGAAGTCCATGGACGAACTGATCGGCAAGCTGTTCGCCGAGAAGGCCGATCTGACGCTTCTGACCCACGAGTCGGAACTTGCGCTCATGCGCAAGATGTCGGAGTTCGGCGAGCTCGTCGCCGACGCCGCACGCGATCGCGCCGCATTCCGCCTGACGCACTACGCACAGGATCTGGCGGCCTTGTTCCACCAGTTCTATACGAACTGCCATGTGCTCGGCGAGGACAAGGAGCTCGAGAAGGCGCGCCTTTCCCTTGTTAACGGTGCCCGTATCGTGCTTGCCAAGTCGCTCGATTTGCTGGGAGTTTCCGCGCCGGAGCAGATGTAGCAAGCCGCCTTCGCCGATGCGGGCGATCCGCCCTGCAGTAAAAAACCGAGAAAGGACCCGAGAGGGTCCTTTCTTTATGCTCGGCCGCGCCTCAAACGGCCAACCGTTGCGAACCGAAAACCCATGCGGCGTTGACGCGAGGCCGTGCTGCAAGCCGAGACGCGAAACCGTGGGCCGCTGATTAAATGCGTTCCTCCAGGTCGATCTGCATCAGGTAGACGTTCTCGCGAAGCCGTTTCGCAGCGGCACGACTCAACCGGTCTGCGTCGTACATTGCCTGGATCTGCTCGAGTTCGAGCTTCAGACCCGTCTGCTCGACGACGGCGGCATCGGACATGCGTTTTGCGATGGAGGTGACGCTCGGCCTGGAAGCGCGCAGTGCGGCAAGCGTACGCTGGTACTCGAGAATGAGTTCGCTCACGTCCTCGGTGGGGGCGTCGGGGCTCGTCATCTCCTCGCGCAGCTTGGCAACCGCGTTGTTTCCGGTGGCAATCTGGAGGCTCCTCAGCTCCTCGGCGTTCTGCGAGGTGGTTTTGCCGGGCAGGGCATGGGTGATGCGCTGCCAGATCGCCTTGAAGAACAGACTGAACCGGCGAAGCGTATTGCGGCGAACCCATCGGTATTCGTGCTGGTGTTTGATGAGGTTTTGAACATGGGCGAGGTGGTTGAGATGCTGGTAGCCGATGACGGGATCGATCTCGCCCTTATCGATGAGCTCGAGCGTGTAATCCTGCTCCCAGCGCAGCGCCTTGATGCGCAGCTCCTTGTTGGGTTCCACTTCGATGTCGTTCGTGTCTTTCAGACGGTTGATGCGATCGTTGTAGGATCGGATGATCTTTTGGGTGGCGCGCCTGTTCTCGGGCGTCTGTTTGGCCGTGAGCTCCTCGATGACCGCGCGGTAGATGTCGATGACGGCTTCCGATTCGTCTTCGTTGAGCACCGCCGTGCCTTTGTCCTTATCGGCTTTCGGCGCGATGAGCGGCACGATGAACGTGGCGATGAGCAGTGTGCAGATGATGACGCCCGAAGCGATGAATATGATCGAGCTTCGCTGGGGGAAGGCATTTCCGAGATCGCCGATCTGCGCAGGGATCGTCATGACGAGCGAGAGCGTGATGGCGCCGCGTGCACCTGAAAGCGTCATGACGAGCATGTCTCTCATATTGAGCTTGCCAAGCGTTTGCCGAGCGGGCCTCCTTCGCGCTTCGAACACGTTCATGGCGACGAGCCAGACGAAGCGGAGTACGTGGAGCGCTAACGTGATGAGCAGGATGTATCCCAAGAAATCCCAATTGGAGATCAACTCGTTGTCCCATCCGCCCCGCATCTGACCCGGAAGCTGTGCTCCGAGCAGTACGAACACGACGCCGTTCAGGGCAAACGAGAGCACCTTCCAGACGCTGTTCGAGACGATGTTAAGGCGGGAGACCTGCGGGTCCATCGTACGCGGGGGTATGATGCCGATGAGACCCGCCGCCACAACGGCGAGGATGCCGCTTGTGCCGAGCCCGTTCGCGACGAGGTAGACGATGAACGGGGTGAACACCTCGAAGAGCACGTGAAACGTCGTGTTCTCAAGGCCGAGGGAGCGCACCCTGCGGATAATGAAGTTCGCGAGGTATCCTAAGACGATGCCGATGAGAATGCCGCCGAAGAAGCTGAACACGAAGCTCACCGATGCGTCGAGAAACGAGAACGTGGCGGTTCCGGCCACCACGGCGGCTAGGGCGAACTGGAACGAGACGATGCCCGAGGCGTCGTTGACGAGCGACTCGGCTTCGAGCACGTTCTTCTGCTGCTTCTTGATGTTGATGTCTTTGGAAAGGGAGGCGACGGCGACCGCATCGGTTGGGCCGAGTGCGGCTCCGAGCGCGATCGCGGCCATAAGCGAAATGGAGGGGGGGAGCCAATTGATGAAGAATCCGGAGGCGATCGCCGCGACGATGACGAGCCCGACGGCAAGCGAGATGACGGGTCGTTTGTTTTTCCACAGCGATGCCTTGTCGATTCGCTTCGACTCGTCGTAGATGAGCGGAACGATGAAGATCACGATGAACAGATTCGGATCGATATCGATCTTGATGGTCGATTCGGCTGATTCTGAAACGAGTGCGATGATGACGCCGAGGCCGATTTGGATGAGGGGCGAGGAAACCTTGGGGACAACCTGGTCGATAACGGAAGACAGAAGGACGGCGGCGAGAACCAGTAATCCAATCTGCAATGCTTCCACGTGTCATGGCTCCCATCGTTGTCTGTTTTGCCTGTGCCGCGCTCGTCTATGCCGTCATGCGTCGAGCATGCTGCGGCACAGCGTTTTTCTGCAAAGGGAATGAACTGCTACCGTATGGTATTTTACCGTACGGGCGGGCTGATCATCGACGGGACAGAAAAGAATCGCATAACGTATTTCGCGTTGTTGCCGTACCGCGATGTCCGATTGCCCCGTTTGGCGAAGTGCGACCGTACCGATACGGCGGGAAACCTTTATACTGATAACGTTTCTGTTTTCCGTCTGGCGTTTCGATGCGGCCGCGCATGCGAGCATCGGCGATAGGAGGATCCCCATGACGCACCTGGGCAAGACGCTGCTCGTCGCCAATCCCGTTGCCCAGAACGGCAACGGTGCCGCGGCTGCCCAACGAGCGGGAGATGAACTGCGCCGACTCCTTCCCGAGGGGTGCTTCGATCTCGTGATGACCGAGTATCCGCTCCACGGAAAGCGGATCGCCGGGCAGGCGACCGGATACGATAGCGTTGTTGCGCTCGGCGGCGACGGTTTGATCCACGAGGTGGCAAACGGGCTCATGTCCATCGACGAGGGCGCGCGCCCGGCGCTCGGCGTTCTGCCCATGGGGTCGGGCAACGATTATGCGCGAACGCTCGGTTTATCGTTCGACCTCGAAAAATCGTTGGCGCAGCTCGCTTCTGCCAGCCCTCGTCCTTTCGATCTCGGGCTATGCAACGGCGAGTTCTTCGTTGAAACCCTTTCGTTCGGCCTCGATGCGGCCATAGCGCTCGATACGGTCGAGCGGAGGAAGCGCACGGGCAAGACGGGCACGCAGCTGTTCTTGGCGAGCGGCATCGATATGCTGCTCCACCAGCTGAAAGAGCATCGATTTACCGCGATCATCGATGGGGGCGAGCCCTTCTGCGGCGCGATGTTGATGTTCGCGGTGCAGATCGGCCCGACGTACGGAGGCGGTTTCAGGATATGCCCCGATGCGCGAACCGATGACGGACTGCTCGACCTTTGCATCGCGCATCCGCCGCTGGGCATTCCGAAGGCCGTGTTCATGTTCCTGCTTGCCAAAAACGCTCATCATACGGGATTCAAGCAGCTTGAGTTCAGGCGGGCCGCAACGCTTTCGCTTCGTTTCGACGGGCAGCCCCCAGCCCAAATCGATGGCGAACCCGTTCCCGCGGAGAAGTACGATATCGCGGTCGCACGCAAAGCGCTGTGCGTGCTTGCTCCTTGAGAATCAGGGGTTCGACGTGTTCGACTCCTCGGCGAGATCCATGGCCAACAGGCTCGCCTTGATGTAGAGCGTGTATGCGACGGCGGCTGTCGAGGCCTTGACGAGATCCCTTTCGAAATCGCCCGCGCCCGACGACCCCATAAGGCCGCAAGGCTGGCTTCCCTTGCCGCCGAACAGTGCGCGGACGGCGTCTTCGAAGGCGTCGCAGTAGTAGTCGTAGGCCACGGCGGTTTCAAAGCTCGCGATTTGCGAAGCGATGAGCTGCTCTATTTCGGCAATGGAGAACGTTTGCTTGAGCGTGCAGATGACGATCAGGTAGGCGATGTGGTCGCGCGTGTACTTCTTCGATCGGGCGGCGGCGAGTATTCCCTGCTTGACATAGTTGTTCACCATCGATGACGTGATGATCTTCTCGTTCCTGGCGTAGAGAGGGCCGAGCATTTCCTCAATGTACCCCAGCAGCTGATCCATGTACAGTTCGATGCGGGGGATTTCGCCGTAGCGGGGAAGGGCGAAACGCTCGAGGCGAGCGGCGTATTGCGTCTGTGCTACCGATACCATAGGGTTCTTTCCTTTTCTTTCGTGCAAGCGAAGAGCATACCAACCAAATCGTCATCAGTCAATTATGAGAATCGCTTGACATCAAGTTATTCAATCCGTAATCTAGTTTTTAATACTAGATAGTGTAATAACAAAAATCATTTAGGTAGGGTCATGAAAAACACCGAGATAGCTTTGATAGTCGATTCGTGCACCGATGTCCCCCAGGAGCTTATCGAATCGTACGGCATGTACGTGGTTCCCCTGACGGTCAACTACAGCGACGGGAGCTACCTCGACAAGGTCACCATCACGCCTCAGCAGGTTTACGATCGCTTTGCCGAAGAAATACCGACTACCTCGACTCCCACCCCCGCGTCCGCGAGGGAGGTTTTCGAGCGCGTTACTGCGGACGGGTATCGAAAAGCGGTGGTCGTAACCATTTCGAGCGGCCTTTCGGCGACGTACGAGCTGCTGTGCTCGACTGCGTTGGAATACCTCGAGCTCGAGACTGTCATCGTCGACACCAAGAACATCGGCATGGGGGCCGGACTTTCCGCCATCCGTGCCGCTCAGCTGATCGAGAAGGGCGTTCCGTTCAACGAGATGGCGGCTCGCATGGCAACGGTGGTCGAGAACACCAAAGTGTACTTCTGCGTCGATACCCTCGAGTACCTCCATAAGGGCGGCCGCATCGGGCTTGTCACCTTCGCCGTTGGCAGCCTCTTGGACATGCGACCCGTCATCAGCTGCAACGAGGAAGGCGTGTACTATACCGTCTCGAAAGCGCGAGGACGCAAGCAGTCGATCAAAAAGGCGCTTTCCGTCGCCGAGAAGTTCGCCTCCGGATTTTCCGAATGCGCGATCGCCGTCGTCAACGGAGATGCGGCCGAAGAGGCGCGGGAGGTTCTCGCCGAGATGAAAACGAAGGTGCAGAACCACCGCGCCGTCTACGATGGGCAGATCAGCCCCGTGCTCGTCGTGCATACCGGTCCTGGTCTTATCGGGATCGGTGTGCAGGGGATCGTCGGTTAGCTGCACGCTCAGGCGGCGCATGCGGCAAGCTCGCTCGCTTCCGAATCGGTTATCGCGCCGTGTTTCAGCATGGCGCCGACGACTTGCTGCTGGCGCTGGCGCGCGAGCCACCTTGCGTTCCATGTCTTGCTCTTGCGTGAAAAACTGGTTTTTGGCGAGCTGTTGGGTTATCGTGCTTCCTCCCTCTACGATGTCTCCTGCTTTGACGTTGTGGGCGAGGGCTCGCGTTGCGGCGATGAGGTCGACGCCGGGATGCCGGTAAAAACGGTGGTCTTCGACCGCCACAACGGCGTCGAGGTAGCATTCCGGCAACTCTTCAAGCGGCGTATAGCCCGGGGCTTCGCGTATGGACGATGCCATCTCGCTGAGGCTCGTTCGATCGAGCGCCTCGCGGAACATGTTGAACCCTCGCGATCCGAAATAGAGCACGATGCAGACGACGAGGATTCCCAGCACGACGAGCATGCTCTTGCATGCCTGAAGAATCCAACTCGAATCGTTTCGCGAAGCCATGGGTCTCCTTGCTCTGGAAGCTGCCTGATTTGACGATCGCGGGTTCCGTAAACGGGTGCGGGCATGCTACGATCGCGTTTTATGCTCCTCTAGGTATACCAAGGCCACCTTGCGACATCCTTACGAAGACATATCGGCTTGATGACAGAAGCTCCGGGATCGTTGTCGGATGGGGTTGCGGTATTCGGCGACGAGAAGCCGCCAGGGCAGGCGACCGGTTTGCTCTTGCTCGCAGCAGGCCAGGCGTAAAAAACCTAATTTTATCGGTATGGAAATTCGGTCTTGCGCAGCCGATGCAAAACCCCTATACTAATCGCTTGCGCCTTGGTGGCTATAGTTCAGTTGGCTAGAACGCCAGATTGTGGCTCTGGAGGTCGTCGGTTCGAGTCCGATTAGCCACCCCAGCGCATTTTTTGAAAACTGCTTGCACGTTTCCCGAGCTTGCATTACAATAGCTCGGCGCGATTGTGCAGTTGAAAGCGCACTATGGACCGTTAGCTTAGTTGGTAGAGCAGGGGACTCTTAATCCCAAGGTCGAAGGTTCGAATCCTTCACGGTCCACCATCGAATTTATGAGCCGGGGCATGCGCCTTGGCTTTTTTTGTTCGCCCTCGCCTTTGTGTCGTGGCATTTTGAGCCGATGTCGCTCGTTAAAGTATGAGATACTTAAAACGCTTCGTACCCGACCTTGTCGGCGAAGCTTCGGGGTCTGCGGCTGTGGGGATGACGGTCGCGCTTTCTTTTGAACGGGTAAGCAGGGAGTCGTTTCTATGGAGATGGATTATCTGAAAGAGTTCATCGTGTTTTCCAAGACGATGAGTTATTCGAAAGCCGCTTCCGATCTGTTCATGTCGCAGCCCACGTTGAGGGCGCACATGAAGGCCATCGAAGAGGAGATCGGTTCTCCCTTGACGTATAGGAGGCAGGAGAGAACCGACCTGTCCCCGGTAGGCAAGCTTCTTCTTAAAAAAGCCGAGGAGATCGTCGCCTACACCGAAGATGCGCTTGCCGAGTGCCGAGAATACGCCAAGAGCGTTTCGTCTCTCTTGGTAAGCGATCTCGGATATCCGCCGTTTGTCGAGGCTCTGACCGAAACGAAGCATGCTTACTTGAAGGCATATCCGGGAAAGTACATTGAGCTTAGGTTGTCTTCCGGAATGGGTTCGAACCTTGAGTCGGTGGAGAGCGGGAAGGTGGATCTGGCCTTGTTTTCGTATATCAGAGAGGATCCCGATCGCTGCGTCGTTGAGCTTCCCGGTCTTCCGTCGCATGTACGTGCGGTGTACTACGGTGCGGCGGAGATGTTTTTCTGGGCGTCGAAGGAGAATCCGATCTTCGATAAAGACGGCATCAAAGCTGCTGATTTGTCTGGGCAAACGCTTGTGGTGGGGCATTCGGAAAACATGGCTCGAGCGGGGAGGCTCGTATCTTGCGCTTTCGAAGCGAAAGGCGTATCGATCGGTGTAAGCGAGTGTCCGTTTTCGAGCTATTCCGAGTACCGTATATCGGG
Source organism: Raoultibacter timonensis (assembly GCF_022845715.1). Taxonomy (NCBI): domain Bacteria; kingdom Bacillati; phylum Actinomycetota; class Coriobacteriia; order Eggerthellales; family Eggerthellaceae; genus Raoultibacter; species Raoultibacter timonensis. The sequence continues at coordinate 2,324,366 of NZ_AP025564.1, read as the reverse complement.
GACGGGCGAGACGTTTGGAATTACCCATCGAGAGCCCATGGCGAGCAATCGGGGTTTGAGAATCTTTCGGGTCGAAGATATGCCTGCATGGAGCGACTTGTTCGTTCTCGTGAACAACCAAACGGTGACTCAGTTCGGTATGGATTTTCTCAATCTCCTGCAATCGCGAGAATCCGATTGATTTTGGCGATCACGGGAGAAAATCTGTTTTAGCCTGAGGAAAACTGTTTTTCATACGGGGAGGATAATCGAAATACCGTGCTCCTTGTCCCTTTTCTCACGGGCCTCATGCCGCCCGTACAATTTGAGACGGCCTTTTGACGGGCCCATCGAAAGAGGAAGGGGAATAACATGAAGAAAGAGGACCATGGCGGCGCGTTCGTATTGAATCGTCGAAGCTTTCTCAAAGGAGCTGCCTCGCTGGGCGTTGCGGCTGCTGCGGGATCTGCGCTTGCGGGGTGCGCTGCTCCTAAAGAAACATCCAGGGAAGCCGGTTCGGGTGGGGACGACGCGGCCAGGGCATTTGCTGCCGAGGCTGAACCGATTGAGCCAGTCGATCCGCCTGATACGTGGGACCATGAGGTCGACGTCGTAGTGGTTGGTTCGGGTGGCGGCGGAATGGCGTCATCGATCAGGCTTGCCCTCGAGGGCTACACCGTTGCCTTGCTTGAAAAGGACACGACGACGGGTGGAGCGTCTCGCTATTCAGGGCATTTCGTTAATTTCGGCGGTCATAAGATGGCGAACGAGGCTGGATGGGCGTATCCGGCATATCCCTACGATCCGGATGCGATCGTTGAATACTTGAACGATCTCTGGCAGCAAAGCGCCGATACGGAGCTGCTCCGCGCTCAGGCGGTCGAGGGACCGAAATGCATCGATTGGATGGCCGACGAGCTCGGAGTTCCGTGGGCGCCGGCCGACAGCAGTCCGAGTGGGATGCGAAGCCTTCATTGGGATGGTCAGATCACGAAAACGAATGCGATTAAAATCAACGACCACACCTTCACGTATCTCACGGATTTTGCATCTGAAAAAGGGGTTGATATTCGTTTGGGGAACGAAGCGAAGGCTCTTGTGGTTGAAGAAGGCAGAGTTGTGGGAGTAAAGGTTGCCGTCGACGGAGCAGAGGAGTACATCCACGCTCCCAAGGGCGTCGTCCTTACGGCGGGAGGCTTTGAGATGAATCGTCCTATGCTCAAAAAGTACCTGCCTTCGAGCTACGATGGCTTTGCTAACGTACCCTGCCCCCCGTGCAATACGGGCGAATGCATACGCATGGGCATCGGCGTCGGCGCCGATATGGCGGGATACGATTCCTCGCATTGCTATGACGGGGGAGTGTGGTGGAAGGATTACGACGAGTACGAAACGCGGATGACCGCTCATGTCAACAAAGACGGTAACCAGGCATTGCGCCAACCGTGGTTGCTTATCAACGAGACCGGTGCACGCGTTCCCTATCTCGGCACTACCTATGTGCCGTATCCCTACGCCCCGTCGGGGTCACCCTACGTGTTCGGGCTCACCGATCAGGCGGTGGTCGAGCTGTCGCAGCCTGGACGGAAGACGTACGTGTGCTTCGACTCGCAATACGAGGAACTGGTTACGGCAAACTATTTTAAGCAGGGGGTTTGCCGTGTCGGAAAAATCATTCCCGAAGACGATCCGTTTGTCGACAGAGTGCCCGAATGGCAAAGGGATTGGCGTACCGCATTCCAGATCATGATCGACGAAGGCGTGGTTAAGAAATGCGATACCATCGAAGAGCTCGAAGAGGCTCTCGGGCTGGGAAGCGGACTGCTTGTCGAAGCCGTACGAGAATGGAACGAGGCATGCGAAGCAGGCGAGGATTCGATGCCGACCTTTAAGTACGATCCCGAATGGCTCATCCCCATTTCGAAGCCTCCCTATTACGGGTCGAAGCTTGGGGGGAACATATTCACAACGAAGTGCGGATTGCGAATCAACCCGAAGATGCAGGTGATCAATACCGAGGGATCCGTTATCCCGGGATTGTACGCTGGTTGGCATACGGCGGGCGGCGCGAATGGCGAATCGAACATAGCGGGCAAGCCGTTCGGCGGCATGTACGGCGATGTGTGCCAGTCGTTTGTCGGCGGCTATATGGCGGCAGGTGCGATCATCGAAGCCGGTAAATAGAGGTTCGCGGAGTATGCAGCGGCTGCCGCTTTCGCGCGGCAGCCGCTGATCTTTAGCTCGGATCGGCTGCCGTCTACAGCTCGAAGGTCATGATGTAGCCGTCTTCCTCGAGAATGGCGTCGACCACGCGGACGAATGCTGTCATGTCCTCTTCCGGAATTGCCTCGGCGTAACGCGCCTGGACGCCGTCGAGGTGCTTCTTCACTCGGCTGGTGAGTTCTCTTCCCTCGTCGGTGAGCACGATGCGAAGGCGCCGCCCGTCGTTGGGATCCTGCTGGGCGAGCGTGCAGCCGTGATCCTCGAGGAGCGAGACGAGCACTCTGACGTTTTGATAGGAGCACCGCAGGCGATCGGCGAACTCTCCCAATGTCGGCGGGTTCTCGTATGTGGCAAGCGCTGCCATCATCATAAGCTGCCGTCCCGTATAGGGTCCTATCGCGGCGCGGTTTTCGTCCTCGACGCGCTCATGGAGGCGCTCGAGGCTGTCGATGAAATCTTCGACCATGTATCCACCTTCCCCCGAAGATGGCTCATTGTACCCATAATTAGTATGATATTACTAAAATGTTTGAAATCGGTTACCTGTTCGGCTGGATCCGGGCGACGTTCATGCGGGATCCGCGCACTTTCCCGTCTCGAGCTTTACAGCCATTTTTTACTGGCTCGGCGCTTCCGTGGCTTTTTCGGTTCTCGGAAATCGAGCTCGATCTGGTCGCCGCACAGCTCGTCCTTCTTCTTTTTGAGCTTTACCTCATCGATGACCCAGCTCACGGCATCCTTGCCGAACAATTCGAGCATTCTTATTCGGGCATCGTGGGCGTTCTTCTTCGAAGAAGCGCGGTGCTCGCTCTCGAATTCGAAATACCCTTTGGTGGGAGATTCGGTGACGGGGGAGGTGTAGTGCGCGACGTAGGTTTGGACGCCCGGCTCCTCGGGAGGCGTTGCGACCGGTGCGGTCTTGCCTCCGATATCGTCGGGTTCGAGATCGAACAGCGTGTCGATCGTTTCGTCCATCCCAATCCTCTCTTCGCGTTGCCGTGTAGGGGTATTGTACCAGCAACTCAAGCACAGCCGAACGGTCTCCGTAAAGCCTCCGCGTGCGGGTTTCAGCGGGATGCACCCGCTTCGGCAAGACGGGCTGCGATGCCACTGGCGGCGTTCGGTTCCGGGTTCGTGCACGGGATGCTCGCTGCACGTTATATGGGGGTGATCCGGTGACGGTTTGGCATCCATTGGTTGAGGGGGATCACTGAGCGCGAAACACATGGTATGGTATGCATGAGAAAACGCATGTCAAAGCGAGAGAAAGATACAACAGCATGAAGAAGATTCTTATCGGCATCGGGGCCGTTGCCTTGGTGGTGCTCGGGTTTGTGGGTTCGCAGGTATGGAACAAGGCTATGGAGCCGAGCGTTTCGCTTTCGGCTACTTCGATACAGGAGCAGCTGACCGAGACGAGCGAGCTCGCCACCGCCAAACTCGAATATCGGGGTCTCGTGCGCTACGAGAACGGCGATATAGACTTCCTGACGAAAAAGGGATTCACGATGGTCTACGACGCGGAAGTGAAGGCGGGCGTCGATCTGTCCCAGGCTTCCGTCGACGTCAACGGCCGTTCGATCACGGTACAGCTCCCGATGGCGGAGGTGCAGAGCATTTCGATCGATCCCGACTCCATCGAGTTCTACGATGAATCGTTCGCGCTTTTCAACTGGGAGAACAAACAGGATACGACCGAGGCGCTCGTTCTTGCGAAAGACGATGCCGAAGGCAAGGTCGATCAGATCAGCATGATCGAGCAGGCGAACGGCCAGGCGAAAACGGTTGTCGAATCGCTGCTCGCTCCCTTTACCCAAGGGGATAATGCCTATACGCTGACCGTCGTGCAGCAGTAACCCTTCGTCCGAGCGCGCATCCGCGCTTGGCGGTCTCCCGCCCGGCGCAATCGGTGCGCCGGGCGGGCGGGAGCATGGCTGCAGCGCTATGCCGATCGGGCAAGCTGCTTTGCACTCAGGTAGGTGAGCAGGAAATACGCGCCGTACACGACGAGGAACGAGGCTGCGCACACGATGGCCATCTGTCCGATATCGAGGTGCCCGAACACCGCAACGACGTCGGTTACTACGATAAGCGCGCAGACCGAGTGGGCGATGGCAAGCACGAGCGGGAAGGCAAAGTAGATGGCTATCTGCGCAAAGAGCGCTCGGCTGATCATCGGTTCGGGGGTACCGAGCTTGCAGAGCAGGCTGTAGCGACGGGCGTTGTCGCTCGCTTCGGAGAGCTGCTGGATCGCGAGGATGGCCGCGCATGCCATGACGAGCACGAAGCCGATGTAGACGGCGAGGTAGGCGATGATGGTCGAGAGGCCGACGCTTTGCTCGAGCACCATAGTGCGCGTGAGGGAAACCGTGATGGGCCAGGTGTCGGGCTCGGTTGTGTTTTCGATCGCGCCGCAGAGGTCGCCGAATTGCTGCTCGGCGTCAACCGATGCGCAGCGCACGTCGAGCAGCGAGTACATGCGCTCGACGGTTTCGGGCATCGCTTCGTCGGGGATCACGAGCGCACCGGTGTTCATGGGTGCCGATGTCGTTTCGAGGCACTGATCCGAGAATTGCGTCAGCACGAGCGATTCGCCTCCGATGGTGAGCGAAGGCCGCTTTTCGACGAGGTCGCGGTAGTAGTCGGCGAGCATGTCCGAGTCGGCGATGACGGCGCACGTTTTGTCGTCGAGCGATATGGGGTCTTTGCCGGCGAGTTGGAGGGCGTCGTTGACTTGCGAGAGGGAAAGCAGGTAGACCGGATAGATGCCGTAGTTCTCGCTGACGACTCCGCCCGCGTAGTCCTTGATCGTTTTGCCGAGCGCTTCGTCGAGGTCTCCCATCGTGAGGTTGCCCGCGGTGTCCACCATGAAGTCGAGCTGCACCGATTCGCTTACCAGCTCATCGTAGGGCTTACCTCCGAGCGTGGCGGCGCTTTCGCGCAAGCCTTGGGCCATATCGTAGTCTTTCGATGCCGCAAAAGCGCCGAATTCGCCAAGATCAGCGGGTACGTATCCCGTTTCGGCGTTGTAGTTTCCGAAAACCGTCCGCACCGAGGCGTCGTATCCCGTGGTCTTCTCGATGCCCGCCATCAGCGTATTGCAGATGCCAATGCCGCCGCATACGCTCGTGATGGCGAGAAACAGCGTGATGCAGACGACCGACATGGAGAGAAACGCCGTGTTGATTTTGCTGTTGAGTTGGCGCAGGGTGAACATGTTGAGCCCTCGCAGGTAGAGCGGGCGAGCGAGTTGCACGAGGCGAAGGAGAAATCCTGATAGCGAGTAGAAGAACAGCACCGTGCCAACGCAGACGAGCACGGTGGCCGCGGCGAACTCGGGCGACGGTTCGAGCAGCCCGTTGTCGACGAGGAGCATGTAGGATATTCCGATGATGATGCAGGACACGATAAAGAGCACAAGCGAGAGCGGGAGGCTGCGCAGCTTCATCACCTCGTTTTTACTGTCGGCGTGCATGAGGTCGATGAGCTTCGATTTCATGATCGTGCGTGAATTGGCGAGCGCGGCAACGAGGAAGATGGCGGCGAACACGGCGACCGTCTTGATCGCGGCCCCGGTTGAGAAGCCGAACGTGAATCCGGGCACTTCGGTGGCGAACAGGGCTGCGGTCAGATACAGGAGCGCCTGCGAAAACAGGATGCCGAGCAAAAGGCCTCCCGCGAGCGACACTGCGCCAACGATGAGCGTTTCAAGCGCGGTGATCCTGATCACGTCGGATTGCCGCATGCCCAGGCACAGGTACATGCCGAATTCCTTCTTCCTGCGCCTGATGAGGAATCGGTCCGCGTATATGACGAGAAACGCGAGGATCACGATGATGAACACCGACACGCCGTTGATGACGATGCCCAAGAGCTCCATCATCTTGTTTGCGGTGCCGAGAAACTCGATCGCCTCCTGATCGGTGATAGAGTTGAATGCGTAGAACACGGCAACCCCGAGCAGGATCGTGATGAAGTAGACGCCGAAATCGCGGAGGGATTTACGGACGTTGCCGAACGCGAGCTTAGCATGCATCGGCCCGATCACCCCCGATCCTCGAAGTGATTGCCACGATCTCGCCGAAGAACGCCGTACGGTCTTTGTGCCCGCGCTGAAGCTGGCCCCAGAGCTTCCCGTCCTTGATGAAGACGATGCGTCCGCAGTAACTTGCCGTAACCGGATCGTGCGTAACCATGAGCAAGGTTGCACCGAGGCTGTTGAGCAGGTCGAACGAATCGAGGAGTTGGGCTGCCGATTTGGAATCGAGCGCCCCTGTGGGCTCGTCGGCGAGGATGAGGCTTGGATGACCGACGGTTGCCCGAGCTGCGGCGACGCGCTGTTTTTGGCCGCCCGAGAGCTGATAGGGATACTTGCCGAGCGTATCGGAGATCGAAAGCTGTTCGGCTACGGCGCGAACCCTGCTGTCGATTTCGCCGGCTGCAACCTTCTTTATGGTGAGGGCGAGCGCGATGTTCTCGAAGGCCGTAAGCGTATCGAGCAGGTTCGAATCCTGGAACACGAACCCGAGCCTGTCGCGTCGGAACGTCGAAAGTTCTTTGGCGTTGAGTTTCGTTACATCCTGCCCGTCGATCGAGATGCGTCCCGCCGTGGGGGTGTCGATGGTGGCGATGCAGTTGAGCAACGTGCTCTTGCCCGAGCCCGACGGACCCATGATTCCCACGTACTCGCCCGCTTCGACGAGGAAGCTCACATCGTCGAGGGCGAGTGTCGAGGATCCCTCCCTCTTCGCGTTCGTTCCGTATCGCTTGGAGATGTTGCTGACTTCCAGTAACCCGTGGTGCGCCATATGCGTTCCCTTCTTCGATCGCCTGAGATGATCCAGACGTTGCTGTTGACCTCTCAAGCCTATCGATCGTGCTTTACGGCGCCCTTCGCGCTTCCTTACATCTTCCTTACTTCGTTTACCGACGCTGCCGCGCGGGCCGTCGGCATGGTTTAATACGTACGGAGGCTGGTGCATATGAACAACGAAGAGGCATACCTTTCGCGCAAGCGCATCGTGCTCGTCGATGACGAGCCCGGATTGCTGCGCATGCTTGAAACGATCCTCACCCAGGCGGGGTTTCAAAACGTGCTTGCGTTCGGCGGCCCCCGGGAGGTGCTCGCGTACTGCGAGGGCGAGCGCGGCCAGGCCGAGCCTGCGCACCTGTTCGTGCTCGACGTCATGATGCCCGGGATGGACGGCTTTGCACTGCTGTCGAACCTCCGCCAAATCGGCTGCTACGCGAAAACGCCCGCGATGTTTCTTACCGCGAAAGACGAGCCGAACGATCGGCTTTCGGGACTCGGCCTCGGAGCCGACGACTACATTCCCAAGCCGTTTCTGCCCCAGGAGCTTATTCTGCGCATCAAGGCGGTTCTCAGGCGCTGCTACGCCGACGAGAATCCGATGCTCGTTCTGGCCGCGTGCCGCGTCGACCTCTCGAATGCGGAGGTTTTGCGCGACGACGGGACAACCGCGATGCTGACGGCTAAAGAGCATGAGATATTAAGCGTGCTCGCACGCAATGCGGGCAGGATCGTTACGATCGACGCCATATGCGATGCATGCTGGGGTACGGCGTTCGGCTACGAGAACTCGCTCATGGCGCATATTCGCCGCCTGCGCGAAAAAATCGAATCCGATCCCTCTGCCCCCGTTGCGCTCGTGACGGTCAAGGGGCTCGGCTACAAGCTCATCGAGGGCGGGTCGTCGTGAAAGACTTCCCCAAGTTCTTTTCGAAGCAGCTGCTCGCGTTCGCCGCGCTTGCCTTTCTGATCGTGATCATCGATCTCGTACTCTACGTCGTGATCGCCGTGTACGAGTCCGACACGAACTTCGCAGAGCCCTCGAACATCGTGAAAACCGTTTCGGCCGATTTGGCGATCGAGGACGACGGGGACGGTTACGCCTTCGACACCGAGGCGGCGCGCCTGCTCGACGAAAATGACGCATGGGCGCTGCTGCTCGACGAGAGCGGAAGCGTCGTATGGAAGTACAAGCCGCCCGACGAGGTGGTCAAGCAGTACTCGGTCAACGATATCGCCCTGTTCTCCCACTACGGCTACATCGAAGACCGGCCCATATTCATATGGTCTCGCGATGACGGGCTGCTGGTCGTCGGCTTCCCCGAAACGAGCTACGCGATGTACTCTGCGATGGGGTTTCCCCGCGAAGCGATGAGCCGCGTGCCGATGTACGTCCTGCTGGTCCTGACGGCCGATCTGATCATCTTCTTCGCAGCCTACATGCTGTCGAAGCGCCGCACGGTGAAGAGCATCGCTCCGCTCACCGAAGCGCTCGAGGGGCTTTCGTCCGGGCAGGCGGTGCGGGTGAGCCTGGGCGGCGATTTGCGCGAAGTGGGGGAACGCATCAACGAGACGTCGGAGATCATCAGGAAGAAAGACAACGCGCGTGACAGTTGGATCAGGGGCATTTCGCATGATATTCGCACGCCCTTGTCGATGATCACCGGGTATGCCGACGGGATAGCGAAAGACGAGAGCGCACCTGTTCGCGTACGCGACGACGCCGCGATCATTCGCGCCCAAGGGATGAGGATCAAGGATCTCGTCATCGACCTGAATGCGGCCTCTCAGCTCGAATACGACATGCAACCCTTGAATGTCGAGGAGGTTCGCGTTGCGGGTTTGCTGCGCGAGATCGTCGCCGATTACCTCAACGGCGGTTTGCCCGAGAAGTACGATCTCGGCCTTACGGTCGATGGGGCGGCCCAGGACCTGGTGCTGGTGGGCGATTCCCGCCTCGTGAGGCGCGCGGTGCAGAATCTCGTGCAGAACGCCATGGGCCATAATCCGCAAGGCTGTGCGATCGAGGTCGGTCTGCACGCGAAGAGGGACGGGTCGGCCGAGTACTGCTCGATCACGGTATCCGATACGGGGCGGGGTATGCCGACGAACGATCTCGTGCTGCTCCAAAGCAGGATTCTCCAGTCGGCGGCGAGTTCGTCAACCGATCGATCGCCGGAGCCGCACGGCCTCGGCCTCGTGCTGGTCGAGAAGATCGTGCGGGCTCACGGCGGCGTCATGCAGTTGACGAGCGAGGCGGGCGCGGGGTTTTCGGCGAAGCTGTACCTTCCCATGCGCCATGCGTGAGCGCAGGGAAAGGACCCGGCAGCATTCGCCTTCGCGGTGCTGCCGGGCCCTCGTTCGGTTCCGTATGCGTACGATCCGACCTAGTCGAACGCCTTCGTCTCTTCGGCGGGATCGGATTGGTCGGTGAAGGCGCCGGCAATGTAGCTCTTGCCTTCCTTGTTCCAGGTGCGGTATTCGGCCGTTGCGGTGAACAGCACGTCGGAAGACGAGTTGAGCGCCGTTTCGCAGGAATCTTGGATCACGCCGATGATGAAGCCGATGGCGACGACCTGCATGGCGATGTCGTTGCCGATGCCGAAAAGCGAGCAGGCGAGCGGGATGAGCAGAAGCGATCCGCCGGCAACGCCCGAGGCGCCGCAAGCCGATACGGCGGCAAGCACGCACAGGATGACGGCGGTCGGCAGATCGACGGCGATGTCGAGCGTGTTGGCTGCGGCCATAGTCATGACGGCGATGGTCACGGCGGCGCCGGCCATGTTGATGGTCGCGCCGAGCGGGATCGATACGGAGTAGTTGTCCTTGTCGAGGCCGAGCTTGCGGCAAAGCTCCATGTTCACGGGTATGTTCGCCGCAGAGCTGCGCGTGAAGAACGCCGTGATGCCGCTGTCTTTCAGGCAGCGCAGAACAAGCGGGTAGGGGTTCTTTCGGATGCCGAGGAACACGATGAGCGGATTGGTGACGAGCGCGATGAAGATCATGCAGCCGACGAGCACGAGCAAAAGCTGACCGTATTCGGTGAATATCTCGAGGCCGCTTGTCGATACCGACGTATACACGAGTCCGAGGATGCCGAAGGGGGCGAAGCCGATGACCCAGCGGACGACCTGCGATACGGCGTCGGAGATGCTCGTGAATACACCCTTCGTGCTTTCGCTGGCGATGCGCAGGGCGATGCCGAGCACGGCTGCCCAGGCGAGGATGCCGACGTAATTGGCGCTCATGAGCGCGTTCACGGGATTGTCGACCACGTTCATGATGACGGTGGTGAGCACTTCGCCGATGCCGCTCGGAGACGATTGGTCGACCGCCTCGGTGAGCGTGAGCGTGAGCGGGAACAGGAAGCTCGCGGCAACGGCTACGAGCGCGGCAACGAGCGTGCTGATGACGTAGAGGACGACGACGGTTTTCATGGAGCCGTCCGAGCGCGCATTGGCAAGCGCGCTGATGACGAGGAAGAATACGAGGATGGGCGCGACCGCTTTGAGGGCTGAGACGAACAGCGATCCGAGCAGCGTGATGAGCTCGATTCCCGGGAAGAACACGCCGAGCGCAGCGCCGATGACGAGGCCGACGACGATACGCTTGATCAAGCTGATGTCGTTGTATTTTCTCAATAGTTCTTTCACGAACGCAACCCCTGTCTCTCGGGAACATATGCCATGCGGCTTGCAACCGCCCAGATGGCGGCGGCAACCGAATCATCATAGCAGAACGCTGGGGAAAGGGCGCATCTGTTCGGTAAGTGATGCCCTAACGTTCCTTTAGCCGCCTGCTTGCGTTTTTCGCCTCGCTCGATGCATCCGATCGGTCTATAGTGGACAGTGCTTTATCCGATCGGCGAAACGCGCTCAACAAGCGCGTACGGGACCTCAGGTGAAACGAATATGAAACGGTTCGTGCGGTTTTGGATGGTCGGCGCTCTTGCGGCGCTCTGCCTTGCTTGCTGTAGTTGCGGACTTGCGGAAGATCTGCTCGGGCGGGGTGCAGGCGAGGGCTATGTGAGCGAGGAGGAGCGTTTGTTCAACGAAGCCGTCGACGGCTTTTTCGCCGCGGTGGATGCACGCGATGCGGCGGCGATTCGAGCGGCTTTCGCTCCGAACGTGCGAGATTCGCATGTCGATCTCGACCGGCAGATAGAGGAGCTCTTCGAGGCCTATCCCGACCCGACCGACGTATGCAAGCGCGATGGCGGTACGGTGGCGGGCTCGTACTCGACCGACCACGGCGTGAAGACCGCAGAGGTGAGTTCGGGCTTTCCCGTAGTATCGGGGGAACGCTCCTATTGGTGTTTTTTCGAGCTCGTCTACCGAAACGATGCCGACGAGGGCGATGTGGGAATAAAGAACGTTACGTTGTACTCTGCCGAATATCGCTGCGCGGCAATGCTCGACGATGAGCGCGCGAGGGCGGCGGAAGCGTCGGGGGAGCAGGGCATACAGGTTTTTACCGACATTTCCCTCGATTACGAGGTACGCTTCATCGGGGGATATCCTGAAAAGTTCGTGTCGATCGACCGCGTGCTCACCGAAGACGAGGCGGCCGGATTCTTTGAAACGTCGCGCAGCTACTCGGCCTTCGTCGAGCGGTTCGGCGAGCCGAATTCCGAAAGCGGCTCGGGCGTATCGTTCGCGTTCGAGCTTCCGGCAGAGCAGGGCGAGCCGCGTTACCTCGACCTCGTCGTCGATGACCGCACCGACGAGATCGTAAGCGCTTACGTGCAGAACGATCTGGACGTGGTGGCGGTCTCGACGCTCTGGAGCGCGATGGATTCGTAGACGATCGAGCGTTTGCAGCTGTGGGTGCTCGAAGGCGCAAGCGAGGTCTTTGGATGTTGCGCGCGGGTCTTCGGGTGCGGGCGGCAGCGGGCTGCGGCGGGGTTGCCGTTGCGAAGGCCCTCGGGCGGGGGCGTTTTGACGTTCGGATGTTCTCTTGGGAAACGCGCTTATGATTTGGTATCATATCGTGTTGCTGCGAGACGCCTGTTCGAAGCAGCACATCGCTCACGTGCGGGCGTGGCGGAATTGGCAGACGCGCCAGATTTAGGTTCTGGTACCGAAAGGTGTGAAGGTTCAAGTCCTTTCGCCCGCACCATACGCGATTTGCTGCGATTCGCGGATGGCGCTAGAGCATGGTGATCGCATGGGCGCGTGCGTGGTTTTGGCTGACCTGCGCCGAGGCCTAGGGGAAACGTCTCCGCGAGCCTTTTCCGAATGCTGCTCCCATATGTTGCGTTCGAGGACCTCGCAATGCCTTGAAGCGCACTGTTTTTCCCGTTGTACTGCGCTCGGGGCGCATGGATGCTCCCATGGAGATTGCCGGCTGTTTCTCCCTCATTCGTAGCGCCTGATCACCGACTTGTCTCTGATGGAACCCTTGTTGCGGATGCCGCTTTAGGGCATCGATCCGTCCATAACGGCCTCCAAACGCAACACATCGGGGAAAACATGCGTTTCGATGCCCGCTCACCCAGCATCAAGCTGAAACAGGCAAGGCGTGCGGAACGGAGGTTGTCTGCGCGGCGGCGTCGCTGGTCGATGCGTCACGATGGGCGAGGGCGGCCGATGCCACGATGCGCCTTCGGCGGCACTGCTTCCGATGGTTACGCGCTCCTTTCGGCTCGACTTCCTTTCCGTCACGGTTCGGCGCTCGGCACCGTTGCGGGAATACGATGGCTCGGTACGAGAACGGGCAGCGAGGCTCAAGCCGCATATGGCAAGCTGCACGAGGCAAGCTGCACAAGACCGACCGCCAACAGCCGCACCGATACGCTGCGACCGCAGGAAAGGAAGCATCGTTATGAGACACACGAACGGAAACTACGAAGCATTTGCTCGTCCGAGAAAACCCGAAGGAGCAGACGAGAAGAGCGCCTATATCGTGGGCGGGGGATTGGCGGGACTCGCCGCCGCCGTGTTCCTGATCCGCGACGGCTATATGAAAGGCGATCGCATCCACGTACTCGAGGAGCTCGAGGTGCCGGGCGGCTCTTTAGACGGTAAAGCCGTGGCCCCCGACAGCTTCGTCACCCGCGGCGGGCGCGAGATGGAGAATCATTTCGAATGCCTGTGGGACCTGTTCCGCTCGATTCCGTCTTTGGAAGTCGAGGATGCATCGGTGCTCGACGAGTTCTACTGGCTCGACCACGACGATCCGAACTCGTCCAACTGCCGCATCATCTGCAACCGCGGCGAGCGCGCCGAAGACGACGGGGATTTCACGCTGTCTAAGAAGGCCCAGAAAGAACTCGTCAAGCTCTGGATGGCCTCGGAGGACACGCTTGAGGGCAAACGCATCGAAGACGTGTTCGGCGACGAGTTCTTCGAATCGAACTTCTGGCTGTACTGGTGCTCGATGTTCGCGTTCGAACGCTGGCACTCGGCGATCGAGATGCGCCGCTACATCATGCGCTTCATTCACCACATCAAAGGGCTCCCCGATTTCACTGCGCTCAAGTTCACGCGGTACAACCAGTACGAATCCCTCGTGAAGCCCCTTGTTTCGTTTTTGGAGGACAAGGGCGTTCGTTTCGAGTACGGTATCCGGGTCACGGATATCCCGATCGATTTCACGGGCGGAAACAAGGTGGCCCGCAAGCTGCTCACCGAGAAAGACGGCAAGGCCGCCGAGATCGAGTTGACTGAAAACGATCTGGTATTCGTGACGAACGGCTCCATCACCGAAAGCTCCACGCAGGGCGCCCACGACAAGCCCGCTCCCATCACCCATGATCTGGGCGGCAGCTGGACCCTGTGGAAGAACCTCGCCAAACAGTCGCTCGAATTCGGCAACCCCGATGCGTTCTGCGATAACCTGCCCCAGGAAAGCTGGTTCGTCTCGGCGACGGCTACCTGGCAAAACGGGGAGATCGACCCGTATATCGAGCGGTTGACGCACCGGGAGCTGCGCACCGGCAAGATCGTGACGGGCGGCATCATCACCGTAAAGGATTCCAACTGGCTCATGAGCTTCACCATCCATCGTCAGCCCCACTTCAAGGAGCAGGGCGGCGAGCAGACGGTCATGTGGGTGTACGGCCTGCTTTCCAACGTGCCGGGCAACTACGTGAAGAAGCCCATCGAGGAATGCACCGGCGAGGAGATCGCGCAAGAGCTGCTGTTCCATCTAGGCGTGCCCGACGACAAGATCGATGCCATGGCCCACGGGTCGTGCACGGTCGTTCCCGTGTACATGCCCTTCATCACCTCGTACTTCATGCTGCGATCTCCGGGCGACCGTCCCCTCGTCGTGCCGAAGGGCTCCAAGAACCTCGCGTTCATCGGCAACTTCGCCGAGACCGAGCGCGATACGGTGTTCACGACCGAGTATTCGGTTCGCACGGCCATGGAGGCGGTGTATCAGCTCTTGGACATCGAGCGCGGCGTTCCCGAGACGTTCGCCTCGGCCTACGATCTGCGTGCCATCGCCAACTCGATCTACTATCTGTCCGATCGCAAGAAGCTCGTCGATATGGATCTGCCGTTCGTCGAGCAGAAGATCGTGGACGGATTCGTGCGGAAAACCGAAGGCACCTACATCGGCGACCTGCTCAAGGGGAGCCATTTGGTGTAGGTTGTTCGAGCCGTTGCCGCAACCTGTGCATTCGCCTGCGCGGGTTACGTACGTCTTGCGGGGCTGGCGGGCGTCGGCCCGTCGGCTCCGCTTCGCGGTTGGGCCGAGAGCGCTTCCGCGCAGCATTGCACTTTCTGGATTCCGTTGCGCTTGCTTTGATTTTCGGATCCGTGACGAAACCGAAATCGCGGGACCGTCGTGATATCATGGACTGATCAAGCTGACCGCAGGCCGAATATGGCCGTGAAGACGCAAGGAGGCGCCGTGATCGCTCGACTGTACCGCATCATACCGTTGGTCATCGTGCTCGCCATCATTGCGCTTGCGGTCTATTTCGTGGTTTCGTACCGGTCTTCACCCAACCGGGCCAAGGAAGTCCTCATCAAATCCTTCACGTGGCTGACGGGTATCCTCTCGGGCTTCTTCGCGCTTGCGAGCTTGTACGCACTCCTCGAACGGAATTATTTCGCACTCGATATCATGGCGAGCTTCCTTGCGGTAACGCTTATCGCTCTCGGCATCGTGCTCGTCTGCAAAGCGGTTTTTCTCAAGCATCATCCGCAGTACCGAAAAAAGCCGATGAAGACGGAAAAGAAGCGTCGGCTGAGGTAGCTCGCGCCGCCTGTGCGCCGCCGAGCGAAACGCCCGGCGTTCGGCGTTCGCCCCGTCGATGCTGCGCGCGTGCGCGCCGATTGGTCCGTTCGCCCCGCGTGGCATGAAGACCCTTACGGAAACACCGACATGATGCGCCTGCTGATGGTGCGCCGCGCGCCTTCGACCGTATCGAGGAACCGATCGATCTCGTCAGGCGTGTTGTAGAAGCACGGGCTTACCCTGCACGACTGTTCGACCCCCAACCTGCGATGCAAGGGCTGCGCGCAGTGCGACCCCGATCTGACGGCGATGTTTCGACTGTCGAGCACGAGGGCCACGTCCTGCGGGTGCGCGCCGACCACGCCGAACGCGACGACGCCGCTTCGGTCGAGCGTGGGATAGGGGTTGCCGTAGATGCGCAGCGAATCGATCGCCCGCATGCCGTCGATCAGACGGTTGGCGAGATCCCGCTCGATCGATTCGATCTCGTCGAAGCCGATCCGGGTCAGGTAATCGATGGCGGCAGCGAGCCCGATCGCGCCGGCGACGTTGGGGGTTCCCGCTTCGAAGCGCTTCGGCCCAGCCTCGAACGTCGAATGCCGCTCGTGCACCGCATCGATCATCTCGCCGCCGAACATGTACGGGGGCATCGATTCGAGCAGATCGGTTCTCGCATAGAGCACGCCGATCCCCATGGGCGCATACATCTTGTGTCCCGAGAACGCGGCGAAATCGACGCCGAGCCGCTTCATGTCGAGGGGTCGATGCCCTGCGCTCTGCGCGCAATCGAGCATGACGACGGCCCCCATATCGTGGGCTCGGGATACGATCCTCTCGATGGGGAAGATCGTTCCGAGCACGTTCGACACATGCGCGATCGCGACGATCTTGGTCGCGGGCCCGATCTTTTCCTCCATCTCGTTATCGCGCAGTCTTCCGTTCTTGTCGGGGTGCAAAAAGACGAGCTTCGCCCCGGTTTTTTCGCAGACGTGCTGCCAGACGACGAGATTGCTGTGATGCTCCGAGATGGGAAGGGCGATCTCGTCGCCTGGCCTCAGGCGTTCGAGGGCGAAGCAGTGCGCGACGAGGTTGATCGCCTCGGTCGTATTGCGCGTGAAAACGATCTCGTCCGCCTTCGCTCCGATAAAATCGGCGACGATGGCGCGCGATCCCTCGTAAAGCCGTGTGGAGGCAACGCTTGTCCGGTATACGCCGCGGTACGGGTTGGCGTTGCAATCGCGATAATACCCCTCGACCGCCTCGAGGACGGTCGAGGGCTTGTGCGTAGTGGCCGCGTTGTCAAGGTAAGCGAGCGGCGGAAGGGAGTATCCGAGTTCGCCTTCCAAGGCGCGGAGCGCGGGGAAATCCTTGTAGTAGCAAGAGCTCATCCTTCTCACCTATCCTTATCGGGCCACACGGGGTTGGTTCGCATCGGTGCCGTCCGGCTTACTGCTCGCCGCTCGCCTCGACGAGGTCTCTCAGCTGCGCATAGCGCATCTCGATCAGGTGCCCGAGCTTCTGCACCTTGCCGAAGTACGCCTCCTCCTGCGCGGTGTCGCGCGCGATCGCGTCGGCGAGAGACGGGTCACCCAGGCTGTTTCTCACCCAGGCAACGAGCTTGTCGACATCGAACCAGCTGATGGAGCCCTTGCCGCCCGTGGAAAGTCCCATGCCGGCGGTTCCGAACCGAAGAAACTGAGCGGCTTCCTTCAGGCTGTAGATGTAGATGTCGCGGTTGCCTGCAGCGGGGTTCATCTCGATGCCGATGAAGTGCTCGCCCCAATCGAGCTCGCGCAGGATGTAGCGGGCTTCGTCGGCATCTGCGGGCGGGAACGAATAGAGATCGACCACTTCGTCGGGCATTGTCAGAGTGCCGTCTGCCATGGCTCATCATCCTTTCTGCAGTGCGCCTGCCGCCTCGAGGGAGTCGGCGACGTATCCGAGGTCGTACGATTCGAGCGCCGCGCGGGTGGGGCAGCCGGTGGACACGTCCCATCCCTCGTGCTCGTAGAAGCGGTCTTTCACGGTTTCGAAGCGGTCGCGGTCGAGCACACGGTCCATGCAAGTGCCGTACGTCCACCTTCCGTCCTCGAAGACCGGCAGCGGATAGGGCGCGCTCGTCGGCAGCGAGTACACGAACTCGGCGAACACCTCCTGGTCGCGATGGCGCCCCTGCATGTGCCAGATGGCACGGTCGAGCAGGTAGATCTTCTTGCCCATCTCGAGGCTCTCTTCGAACGTGATGTCGATGCCGGTTACCGCCTTGTACATGCGCGGCTCGAAATCGGGGGTGGCGGGGGTGGGGTCGCCCGTCGGCGAGGCGTATTCGATGAGGTGGGGCCACAGCCAGTCGCACATGCCCATCGACTGCACCCAGAAGCGCCCGTAGTGCCTCATCCAGGCGACCTTCTCGATCGTGGCGTCGGAGTAGATGCCCTCTTCGCTGTAGTCGAAGCACATCGGATCGTCGAGCGTCGTCGAGGCGGCGAGGCGGTTGACCATCTCCTCGGCGGAGATGAGCGGCTCTTCGCCGACCATGCTGCAGATCATCGGCATCCAGTGCACGTGCCAGTTGAGCCCGTGCTCGTTGACGTCGCGCTCGCTCATGATGCTCGCGTAGCTCCACTCCACCTCGAGGCGCGGGTCGTAGTGGTAGAAGTAGCCCCATTGCGGGTACTGGAAGGTGCCGTTGGCGCTGTCCTCTTCCCAGCGGCCCCACTTCTTGACGGCCCGCATCGATCCTTCGGCCAGATCGGCGCCGATATCCTCGCGGTAGGCGATCGCCTTGATGAACGCCTCGGCGAACTCCCAGCTTCCGAACTTGTCGAAGGGGAGGTTCGATTCGATCTCTTTGCCCGGTCCCATGACGCCCATCTTGTAGAGGTTGCGGCAGTAGGAGATGATGCTCGTCTCGAAACCGTTCATGCCGAGCTTGTTCTGCAGGTCTGCGGCGCGCACCTGGTCTTTCAGGTTGTCGGCCGACATGTAGAACAGCGAAGCCGCGCACATGATGCCGTTACCCACGCCGTCGTCGAAGTTATGACGGCAGTTGCGGAAGCACCCTTGGCATCCGTAGGGGCGCGAGATCATGTCGCGCGCGTTCCAGTAGATGCCGTTGAAGCCGGGGTGTCTCGTGATGAAGCCGTAGACGGCGGCGTCGGGGTTGGGTGTTTCGAGTACCGGGTCGTCGACGTTGTAGGCGAATTTCTGCTGAAACTCGATGCGCAGATCGATGAGCGCCGCCGGGTCGGCAACGGAAACGCTTCCCGTACCGAGGAAGCTCACAGCCTTGAGGTTCTTCGAGCCCCAGACGGCTCCGAGCCCGCTCTGCCCGGCGTGGTGTCCCGCATCGTGGGTGATGGTCGCCGTGCGCCCGAGGTTCTCGCCGGTGGGGCCGATGCACATGACGGCGGGCTTCTGGGTGGTGCGCCCCCCGTCGCGCGTCGTACCGACCGTGTACCATTCGCCGTCGGGCGTTCCCTTCGTCACGTAGTCCCAGATGGTCTCCTGGGTTTGAGCGGTGTCGAGGCCCCAGAGGTCGTCGGCGTTGTGGAACTCGACCTCGTCGTTGACGATGTTGATCCACGTCTTCTCGGGAGCCTTGCCCTTGATGACGTAGGCGTCGTATCCGGCGGCCTTGATCATGCCGGCGATCCTGCCGCCCATGCTGGAGCGCGTGAACCACTCGGGGTCTGCGAACGATCCGATGCCCTGGATCTCGACGCGCGCCGATGCCGAGGGAACCGGCGTACCCGAAAAGGGGTTGGCGCACACGGTGACCACATTGCCTTCGTCGAAGGGGCCGACGGTCTTGTCTTCGCAATAGTCCCAGAACAGCGCCGATCCCATACCGTGGCCGCCGCCCCATTGCTGGTACGGCTCTGAGTCGATGGTCTCAGCCGTCTGGTTGGTCAAATCTATGATGAGGATCTTTCCGACGAATCCTCCGGTTGCTTGCGACATAGGTTTCCTCCTTGCGGTCGGTTATTCTTCTTCGGCAGCGTCGGCGGGTTGCGGCGGTACCACCGATGCGGTTGGAACCGAAACGTCGGGCCGCACGCGGCCCGCATCGTCGATGGGGAAGCCGATGATCGCCCAGTGCTCGTTGCGCAGGTTGACGTCGTATCCCTCGTCGCTTTGGCGCGGGATGGTGCGGGTGAACGATATCGCCCGCATGGGGCAGACCTCGACGCAGGCCTGCTTCCCGCCCGGACCGCCTTCCTGGTCCCAGTACGGCGTGTTGAGGCAGAGATCGCATTTCTGCGCGCATTTATCCTCGTAGTTCCATTGCACACGGGAGGGTGTGAACGGGCAGGCTTCGATGCAGCGCTCGCAGCCGATGCACTTGCCCTCGGCGACGAGCCGCACGCCCGTCTCGGGGTCGGCGTGCATGGCGCCGGTGGGGCATGCGTCGACGCAGGAAGGGTACGGGCACTGGCGGCACTGGTTCTGCTGCACGTCGAGCGGGAAGCAGCCGAGCGGGTTTTTGGTGAGCTGCAGGCGCGAGAGGTTCACGTTCGTGCGGCCGCTGTGCGCGAGCGAACAGGCGAGCATGCACGTCTCGCAGGCGCCGCACTTCTTGGTGTCGACGAGCAGGTAGCCCCCCGATGCCTCGACCGCGTATACTTCGTCGCCTACGAGGAAGGCCGAAACCCCGGCTCCCGCGAGTATCGCGCCGATGCCGATCCCCCCGATTGCTGCAACGAAATCGCGGCGCGTTACGGTTTTGGCCGCTGCCCGCCCATCGGCGGGGTTCGAGTTCTTCTCAGACATGTTCCAAACCATCCTTTCGTCCTTGTGCGGCCAGCGGCGCGTTTGCTTCGCCCGCTTCGCCGGTCATGTCGGTTGCGGTTTCGACCGCGCCTTTCTCCTCAAGCTCTTCGATCCAAGCGGAATGCTCGTGCTTCGCATGTTCGAGCGGCACGTAGCCGGTGAACATCGATTTCAGCGTCTTCCACGACACCGGCAGAACGGCGCCGAAGAACACGTGCGCGAGGAAGAACAGCAGCATCAGCGCCGCGGAGATATCGTGTACCCAGGTCATGGCGTTCATGAAGCCCTCCGGGAGGGCGAGCGCGTGGGCGAGCACCTTGAACAGTCCGCTTACGAGCACGGCTACCGTCGCTACGATGGCGAGGATGAACGCCATGCGCTCGCTTTCGAAGTACTTGGCCTCTTTGGGATAGGTGCACGATCTGACGCCGAGCAGGCTGCCGTAGTGGTTCAGCGTGTAGGTGATGGCGTTCTTGGTGGGCATGTGCTCGCCGAATCGCCATCGGGAGATGATCGTATTGCCGAGCCAGTAAAACGTGCCGAACAGAAAGAACAACGCGAACACGAAGTGCACGTTGAACCATGTGGCGGTCGCATCGTTTCCCGTGACGAACGAGGGGGTGAATCTCGTTCCGAGTATGATGCCCGACACGAGCAAGAGCGCCGTGCCGACCGCGTGGGTCCAATGCGACACGCGTGCGGGGCCGTCGTGCCTGAGTACCCGATTTCCGCGGATGACCGGATCTTGGCGCTTGCTCAAACCCGCTGCCAACAACCCCAGAAACGGAGCCGCGAATACGAGCCAGGTGAATTGGTCGAACAAAAGCGTTTCTTGCATCCCTGCTCCTCTCGTCTGCTAGAACATGGGCAAAAGTATAGAAATGGCAGGCCGAAGCCCCAACGTGGCAGAAATGAACGGAAAGCGCGGCGGCGGGATGCGGTTTTCGGGTGTCCACCTGTTCATAATGAACAGCAAGCGCCTGCATCGATGGCGAGCGGCGGAAGGTGGCCGGCGGACGCGCGCTGTAAAGTCGCGAAGCAGGGCAGAATGCAGCGTGAAGCGGTGCCGCAGGGCGATTCCCGCACATCGTTTCGCGCGCCCTGCTCGGCCATCGGCCTGATTCGGGGTATCGGGGGCGCGCTTTGCCGGCAAGCAAGCGCCGTTCACCGCCGAAACGAAGCCGATGAATACGCAAGCGGATCAATGGGGATAAAGGTTGCTGCGAAGGTGAAGGCACGCAGACTGCCGCGAAGGCGAAAGCGCGCGAGCGGACGCGCCTGCTCGGCGGTAAGGTTACAGGTTGCGGGAAAGGTCCTCGATGCGGCTGTCGGCCACGAAGACGAAGGCCTTGCCGCGCTGCTCGGCGCGCAGGTAGCCGGCGTCGGCCAGCTCGACGAGATCCCTTCGGGCCGTCGCGTACGAGATGCGGTTCTTCTCTTGGTGGTAGCGGATATGGAATTCCGCAAGCGGCGTGCGCAGCGCACGCGCCAAAATGGAACGTTGGCGGTGGTTGAAGCGCGGGTCGGTCGAAAGCATGCTCCGCGCCGCCCTGTCGCGATGGGCGATGCCCGAGATGCGGCTCTCTATCTTGTCGAGTTCGAGGGCGATGCACTCCGCCGATAGCGTGTGGTGCACGGTGAGGTCGCAGCAGCTCCGCCTCCGCGTGCTTTCGTATTCGGCGGGGCCGCAGAGCGTGAACTCGTCGAGGGTGCCTTCCGTCCAGCGGCGTTTCGCCTCCGAGATGGGGGCGATGGCGAGGACGGGCAGGTTGTTTTTGAGGTAGAACAGCTTCGAAGCCAAGGAGGCGACGTGGGTGCTCGCAATGCCGAACGGCCGATGGTAGCGAAGCGCATCGGCAACGAGGTTGCCGCGTAGCACCGAGAGATCCTCGCCGTCATCGTCTTCGCGTTCGGCATAGGAGACGATGCGCTGAAGCTGCTGCCGGACGAGCGCCCAAGCATCTTCGTCGACGGGGCGATCGCCGTAGCGTGTCGAGAGGCTGCGGATGTCCTCGGCCTCGATTCCCTCGATCAATCGGCGGTGGAGCTCGAACAGCAGCGATTCCGAAAAAGGCTCGCCCGCAAGCGACGGCAGGTCGGCGTCGATGGCGACGGCGTTCGCGACGATCCGCTCGGCGGGCTGCTCGGGCGGCGTGCCCAGCCTGACGTGCATCTCGAGATGATCTCGGTCGACGGGGATCCCCGCGAGCCTCGAAGCTGCCACCGCTTCGGTAAGCCGCAGCTCGAAGGAGAACGTGCGGTCGGCATGATCGAGCAGCGCCTCGTAAAGGGGGGAATCCTTCGAGCTTCTTCGGGATATCTCTTCGACCAGGTCGCTTAACTCGTGCGTCCTGCGGTACCACAGGAGGTTCTGCTCTTCGTCGGGGAACAGGTGCACGCCGATGCACGAGCCGATGCTGCCGAGCATGTCCCAAACCGAAAGCGGGCTCATATTCGGGGGTAGGGGATGCTGGAGAAACGTATCCCACGTCATGGCCTCGCGCAGGGAAAGGCGAAGCAGCGCGCGGAAACTTCGATCATGGATGATCTCGGTCAATGTCGGTGTGCGCTCGTCCACTGTTCCCCCTGAACGGCGGCTCGGGCCGCCTCGTCCGCGTCGAGGATGCAACCGATGCCGCAGGGCGTTTCGCGGGCATCGTCAAAGTAGCAAATTACTATAGATGAAGCCGCCGCGCCGCCGGCGGCGATTCGGGTGGAAGGCCGAATCGCGGCGAGAGGGGCGCAGCCGCCTTTGGCGTTGCGCGCTTCGATGCGCAATGTTCGGTACTACTGCTTTCAGCGTATGTTCGGTAACCGCACGATATCCAAATCGTCAGTTTGATGTGTTCGTGTGCGTTCGTTCTTTCTCATTCTATGCAGATATGCGATAATTCCGTTTCGGTATGCTTTAAGACGTGGGATACCACGTTTCACGTGGGGTGCTGCAAGGCTCTGGCGGGCGGTTGAAAGATCGGCCTCGGATGGCACTGCGAACCGCGTTTATGCCGCAAGGCAACAAGTACATAATGGAAGGAAAACATACGTGGAAACAAAAGTCGAGGCATTGAAGGACAACCAAGTAAAGCTGACCGTCACGATCGATGCCAAAGAGATTGATGATCGCATCAAGAAAACCTACAAGGATTTCGCCTACAAGTACAACTTCCCGGGCTTTCGCCGCGGTAAGGCGCCGCGTCCGGTCATCGACAATGCACTCGGCGCAGAAGCCGTTCCCGCGACGGTTACCGATGCGGTTCTGAACGAAACGTATCCGCTCGCCGTCGACGAGGCCCTGCTGTATCCCGTTTCGCAGCCGCAGTTCGAAAACGATTCCACGATGGTCGAAGGCGGCAAGCCCTTCACGTACTCGGCGACCGTTACGGTCAAGCCCGAGCTCGAGCTTTCAAGCTACGAGCCGGTCGACATCGAGCTTCCCGCCGAAGGCGCGACCGACGACGAGATCGCCGAGCAGATCGATCAGCTGCGCGAGCATTACTACTCGTTCGAGGACGCAGCGGCCAGCGCAAAGATCGAAGAGGGCGGCTATGCGGAGCTTTCCATGACCGCGACCGACGCCGAAGGAGAAACGCTTGAGACGCTGACGACCGAGTCGCGCCTGTACGGCCTTGGCGTGGGGCTGTTCCCCGAGGCGTTCGATGCCGAGCTCATCGGCCTCAAGAAGGGGCAGAAGAAGGGCTTCGACATCGACATCACCAAGGATTCTTCGATGATGACGTCTTCTCTCGCCGATAAGACCGACAAGATCCATTTCGAGATCGAGGTTCTTGCCGTCAAGAAGCAGATCCTTCCCGAAGTGACCGACGAGTGGGCCAAAGACACGCTCGGGTTCGAGGGCGTCGACGATCTGAAGGCCCGCATCGCCGAATCGATAGAGAAGCAGAAGGCCGACGTGCTTCCGGGCATGAAGGAGAACGCGTGTTTGAACGTGCTCGCTGAGCGTCTCGAGGGCGAAGTTCCCGAGTCGATGGTCGAGGCGAACGAGGCCGATCTTTTGAAATCGTTCTTCCAGCAGCTGCAGTCGCAGGGCATGAACTTCGACGTGTACCTGATGCAGCAGGGAATCACCGCCGACCAGTTCAAGGAGGATGTGAAGAAGCAATCCTCCGACATCGCCAAGCAGGACCTTGCGCTCGATGCGTGGGCACGCCATGCCAAGATGGAAGTGACCGATCAGGAGCTGACCGACGAGTTCGTCAAGAGCGGCGTCGAGGATCCTGCGGCGCTCGAAGCCGAGTGGCGTGCTAACGGCCAGATGCACATGCTGCGCCAGGGCATCCTGCGCACCCGTGCGGTCACCGAGATCATGGATACGGCGAACGTCACCGAGCTGACCGGCGCCAAGGACGAGAAGAAGGCCGAGAAGAAGCCCGCCAAGAAGACTGCGGCGAAGAAGGCCGCAACCGACGGCGCGGAGGCCGAGGAAAAGAAGGCTCCCGCAAAGAAGAAGGCCCCGGCCAAGAAGGCGGCTGAGAAGAAGGCCGACGCCGAAGAAGCGAAAGAATAGACGAGCATACCGGATACCGAAATCAAGCATATGAGAGCGAGGCGGGTCATGCCCGCCGGAAACGAGGCATCAATGGCTACGAACAACTTCAAAAGCACAGCGGCGCTCATCCCCTACGTTATCGAGCAATCGCCACGTGGGGAGCGCAGCTACGATATCTACTCCCGTTTGCTGAACGATCGCATCATCTTTTTGGGTGAGCAGATCGATGACAACGTGGCGAACTCGGTGGTTGCGCAGATGCTCCATCTTGCGAACTCCGATCCCGACAAGGACATCTCGCTCTACATCAATTCGCCGGGAGGATCGGTTACGGCGGGACTCGCCATCCTCGACACGATGGATTTCATCAAGTGCGATGTATCGACCATCTGCTTGGGCGAGTGCGCTTCCATGGCAGCCGTGCTGCTGTCTGCCGGCGCGAAGGGCAAGAGGCTGTGCCTGCCGAATTCGATGGTCCTCATCCACCAACCGTCCGGCGGCGCGCAGGGCCAGCAGACCGAGATCGCCATCGTGGCCGATTTCATGCTGAAGACCCGTCAGCGCCTGAACAAGATCCTCGCGGACAACACCGGGCAATCGCTCGAGACGATCCAGAAGGATACGGAGCGCGATAACTACATGACGGCCGAGGAAGCGAAAGCCTACGGCCTGGTCGACGACATTGTGAAGTCCCAGGCGTCTCTCGGTGACGACAAGAAAAGCGAAGAATAATGTCCAACGACAGAATTGACGGGCGCGACGCGGGTTTCGGGGGGGAGCAAGACCCCCGGGACATCGCGTGCGCCTTCTGCGGAAAAGCACCGCACCAGGTTTCGGCTATGATATCGGGTCCTGGCGGCATCTACATTTGCGACGAGTGCATTTCGGTGTGCGCCGATGCGATGATGCGCGACATGGGTGCGAGCAACGCCGGCGAGCACGAATCGCCGGCGCCTGCCGCCTACGGCCGCGGCGCCGGGACCGGCCGCCATGCGCGGCAGGGCGAGGCCGTTCCGGTGGCGATCGAGCCCGATCCCGAGGACATCCTCGCCGATCTTCCGACCCCCCATGAGCTCTACGAGGAGCTCTCCGAGCACGTGGTGGGGCAAGAGAAGGCGAAGCGCGCGCTGTCCGTTGCCGTGTACAACCACTACAAGCGCATCAGCCTCGACGAGGATCTCGACGAGGACGATGTTGAGATCGCGAAGAGCAATATCCTCCTGCTCGGACCCACCGGTTCGGGAAAGACGCTCTTGGCCCAAACGCTTGCGCGCACGCTGCAGGTGCCGTTTGCCATCGCCGATGCGACGACGCTCACCGAGGCGGGCTATGTGGGCGAGGATGTGGAGAACATCCTCCTGAAGCTCATCACCGCTGCCGACTTCGACGTGTCGCGTGCCGAGATCGGCATCATCTACATCGACGAGATCGACAAGATCGCGCGCAAGGCCGAGAACCTCTCGATCACGCGCGACGTGTCGGGCGAGGGCGTACAGCAGGCGCTTCTGAAGATCGTCGAGGGGACCGAGGCGAGCGTTCCGCCGCAGGGCGGGCGCAAACATCCCCAGCAGGAGCTCATCCACATCGATACGACGAACATCCTGTTCATCTTGGGCGGGGCGTTCGTGGGGCTTTCCGACATCGTGGCGCAGCGCGTAGGCAAAACGGGACTCGGCTTCAATGCGGAGCCTCCCAAGACAAAGAAGCTCGCCGAGGCGGAGCTGATGGCGAAGGTGCTGCCCGAAGATCTCAACAAGTACGGCATGATTCCCGAGTTCGTGGGCCGCATTCCCGTGATCACCTCGCTCAAGGAGCTTTCCGAGGAAGATCTCGTGCGCATCCTCACCGAACCCAAGAACGCGCTCGTGAAGCAGTACACGCGCATGTTCGAGTTCGAGGATGCCGAGCTCGAATTCGAGCCGGATGCCCTGCGCGCCATCGCGCACGAGGCTGTCGAGCACGGAACGGGTGCCCGCGGTCTTCGCTCCATCATGGAGCGCGTGCTGCTCGACGTGATGTACGACCTTCCCGAACAGGAAGGCTCGTCGCGCGTCGCCGTGCGGGCAACCGATATCACGGGAGAAACGAGTCCCGAGATCGTCGCCGTCAAGGAATCGAAACGCAAGTCCAAGCAGAGCGCCTAGCAGCAAAGCGAGAACGGGCGGGCGCGGCGTATAAGCTGGCGCCCGCCTTTTGCATTCAGGGATAAGAGGAGACTTATGTCCGAAGAGAAGAACAACGAGCAGGCGAAGAAGAAAGTCGATTACGACTTTGCCGCTCACGAGCGCCCCCTCATCGAGGCGTGGCAGAACAACGGGTACTTCAAGCGCACGCCGGGATTCGGCCGCCACGCCGACGACACGTACACGATCGTCATCCCGCCGCCGAACATCACCGGTGCGCTCCACATGGGCCATGCCCTGAACGACACCATCCAGGACACGTGTATTCGCCGTGCGCGCATGCAGGGGTATCGGACCCGCTGGGTGCTCGGCACCGACCACGCGGGCATCGCCACGCAGACCAAAGTGGACAAGAAGCTCGCCGACGAGGGGATTTCGCGTCTCGAGATAGGCCGCGAGGCGTTTGTCGAGGCATGCTACGACTGGTATCGCGAATACGGTGCCACCATCGTGAACCAGATCAAGGGCATGGGCTGTTCCTGCGATTATTCCGACGAGCATTTCACGCTCGAGCCCGCCTACGTGAAAGCCGTGCGCCAGGTGTTCGTCGACTGGTACCACAACGATCTGATCTACCGCGGCAAGCGCATCGTGAACTGGTGCCCGAGCTGCACGACCGCCATCGCCGACGACGAGGCCGAGTACGTGGACGAGGCGGGCCACCTGTGGTATCTGCGCTACCCGCTTACCGAGCCGGTGGACGGCATGGACTACATCGTGGTCGCCACCACGCGCCCCGAAACCATGCTCGGCGACACCGGCGTGGCGGTGAGCCCGAAGGATGCTTCTAAGAAGTCCCTGGTAGGAAAGACGGTGAAGCTGCCGATCGTCGACCGCGAGATCCCCATCTTCAGCGATTTTCACGTCGACCCCGAGTTCGGCACGGGTTTTGTGAAGGTGACGCCCGCGCACGACCCGAACGACTACGCGATGGGCGAGCGCAACGGCCTCGAGCGCATCAACATCTTCGACGAGCACGCGGTGGTCGTCGAGGGATACGGCGAGTTCTCGGGCATGACGCGCGACGAGGCGCGCGAGGCCGTGGTTGCCAGGTTCGAGGAGCTCGGCTTGCTCGATCACGTGGAAGACCACGACCATTCGGTCATGACATGCTACCGCTGCCACACCAAGCTCGAGCCGTGGCTCTCCGAACAGTGGTTCGTCGCCGTCGACGGCTTGAAGGGCGAGGCTGCCCGTGTGGTGGAGGACGGTTCGGTGACGTTCTACCCCGAGCGCTGGAAGCAGGTCTACCTCGATTGGATGGGCAACCTCAAGGACTGGTGCATCTCGCGCCAGCTGTGGTGGGGCCACCGCATCCCGATGTTCTACTGCGACGAGTGCGGTTGGGAAGATGCAAGCGTCGAGGACGTCGAGGTCTGCCCCGTATGCGGCGCTCGCGTGCGCCAGGACGACGACGTGCTCGACACGTGGTTTTCCTCGCAGCTGTGGCCGTTCGCCACGATGGGCTGGCCCGATGAGGGTATGGAAGCTCCCGAGATCAAGCTCGCGTATCCCACGCAGGTGCTCTCGACCGCCCGCGACATCATGGGGCTGTGGGTGGCGCGCATGGTCATGGCTTCGACGTACTTCTGTAAAGAGATCCCGTTCTCGGACGTGATCATCCATCCGACCGTCATGGCGGCCGACGGCAAGCCGATGAGCAAATCGCGCGGAAACGGCGTCGACCCGCTGCGCCTCATGGAGGATTACGGTGCCGATGGCATGCGGTTCGGTCTGCTCATGCAGGTGACGGGCGCTCAGGACCTCAAGTTCAACGAGGCGAAGCTCGAGAGCAGCCGCAACTTCGCGAACAAGATCCGCAATGCGGCGCGTTTCGTGATGATGAACCTCGACGGGTACGTGCCGGGCGATCCCGAGCCGGTGACGCCTGCCGACAAGTGGATATTCTCGCGGTTGGCGGGGCTGGTCGCGCGCATCGACGAGGCGTTCGAAGCCTACGAGTTCGGCGAGATCACGCGCGAGCTGTACTCGTTTTTCTGGAACGAGTTCTGCGATTGGTACATCGAGTTCTCGAAGAGCCGCCTTGGGGGATCGGCCGATGATCGTGCAGCATGCCAGCGCAACCTCGTGTTCGTGCTCGATACCGCGCTTCGCCTGCTGCACCCCATCATGCCGTTCGTGACCGAGGAGATCTACCGCGATCTGCCCGTCGACAAGACTGATGCGCCGTACCTGATCGTTGCATCGTGGCCCGATTCCGCTGCGCTTGCGCACTACGTCGACGCCGATGCAGAGCGCGCGATCCAGATGGTGACCGAAGCGGTGTCGGGTATCCGCTCGACCCGCTCGCGTTACGGCATCTCGCCGAAGACCGAGCTTTCCGTGGCGGTCAAGGCCGATGCGCACGACGTCGAGCTGCTCGAAGCCCAGCGTCGGTTGCTCATCGACATGGCGAACCTCGGCGAGCTGACGATTGCGGCCGATGCGGTCAAGCCCGCCGAGTCGAGCATCGCGCTAGCGGCGGGGCTCGAGGTGTACATCGTGCTTTCGGGCCTCGTCGATTTCGAGGCCGAGCGGGTACGGCTCGAGAAGGAGCGCGCAAAGGTCTCCGCCGACGCCGCGAAGCTCGAAAAGAAGCTCTCGAACCCCGGGTTCCTCGCGAAGGCGGCTCCCGAGATCGTCGAGAAGGATCGCGCCAAGTGCGCCGAGCTTACCGATATGCTTGCCCGCATCGAAGAGCAGCTGGCCGAGATAGGGTAGCGCGCGCTGCCGACCGGAGGAAGGAGCGGCTGCATCGGCGACGGTGCAGCCGTTTTTTCTTGCGTGAGCTGCACGCGCCCGAAGCTGCCGCGAAAGCCCGCAAGACCGACCTTCGCGCTTTCGGCGGTTCGATGGCTTCCGACGGCCGTGTTTCGCGCGGTGCGTGCCCATTGTCGGCCGAAAAACACGGATTCGGGGCAAAAACCGTGTTTTTCGGCCGACAATGCCTATCGGGCCGCTCGCCGCTCGCATTCGGCGCCTGT
This sequence comes from Raoultibacter timonensis, assembly GCF_022845715.1. Classification (NCBI taxonomy): domain Bacteria; kingdom Bacillati; phylum Actinomycetota; class Coriobacteriia; order Eggerthellales; family Eggerthellaceae; genus Raoultibacter; species Raoultibacter timonensis. Next base: position 2,294,717 of record NZ_AP025564.1, on the reverse strand, counting down.
GCTTCGCCGCTGTTCGACGATTCGCCGTATTCCGTCGTACGACGATCCGCCGTATTCCGCCGTCCGGCAAGGCCCGCTGCAACGTTTTGGGTGACCCTCGATGGGCAGCGCATTTCCGGCATCGGTTTTCCGAGGAAATTAGGGGTATCTGCTTGGCGTGCATAGGTTCTTTGTTACAATAGGGCATTGTGTCGGCGCAGATGGCCGACTCGCGCGTGTAATCAGGCAGGTTGCCGCACGTGCTGACCGAGGAAAACGAGGTTACCATGAACGAACTGTTGTCCCAGCTGTGGACACCCGAGCTGCAATCGGCGTTCACGATCGTGGTCGTGCTGCTGGTTGTTCTCTACGTGTTGTCCATCGTGTGGGTAGTGCGCGACGCCTACCTGCGTGGGTCATTCTGGTACATCTGGGCTATCGTTGCGCTTGTGCCGCTCGTGGGCGTAATTGCCTACTGCCTGCTCCGTCCGCCGCTGCTGCAGATCGATCGCGACGAGCAGGAACTCGAGATCGCGCTCAAGCAGCGCGAACTCATGAAGTACGGTGAATGCGCCAACTGCGGATACCCCGTCGAGGCTGATTTCGTGCTGTGCCCGAACTGCCATCAGCGCTTGAAGAACCTGTGCATGACCTGCAACCATGCGCTCGACCCGTCCTGGACGGTATGCCCTTACTGCGCCACCCCGGTTGCCGGTGGAGCTCCGCGCCGCGGCGCCGTGCGGCCCCGTTCGGGTGCGACAACTACCACGCCGCATTCTGCGGCTCCCCAGCAAGCGAGGCCGGCTCGCTCACGTTCGCGCTCAGCCGACGAGCTCAGCGCACAGTAACCGTAACTGTATGCAACGCGAAGCCGCCCTGTTGGCGGCTTCGTTGTTCATAGGGCCTCGATACAAGGCTCGTGTGACGGTGCTCGCCTAAGGCGGCACCACAACGATCGTGCAGGTGCTTTGTATGCACCCGGCACAGGAAAGGATTGGAAATATGGAAATCATTTTGCCCGACGGATCGCGTAAGGAGCTCGAGAGCGGCGCTACGGTCGCCGATGTGGCCGCGTCGATAGGCGCGGGCCTCGCGAAGGCGGCGCTTGCCGGCATCGTCGACGGAGTCGCCGTCGATCTCGGATGCGAGGTGCACGGGGGCCAGCAGGTGGCCATCGTCACGAACAAGACCCCCGAAGCGATCGACATCCTCAGGCATTCGACGGCCCACGTCATGGCCGCCGCGCTCGTCGATCTGTACGGCGATGTGAAGTTCGGCGTGGGGCCTGCGATCGAGAACGGCTTTTACTACGACATCAAGATGGACAAGAGCCTCGGCCCCGATGACCTGGCTGCAATCGAGGCCCGTATGGCCGAGATAATCGCCGCCGCCGAACCGTTTGAGCGTCGCGTGGTCACACGCGCGGAAGCCGAAGAGCTGTTCGCCGATCAGCCGTTCAAGCTCGAGCTCATTGCGGAGCTGCCCGAGGACGAGGCCATCACCACGTACTCGATCGGAAAGTTCACCGATCTGTGCCGCGGCCCCCATCTTCCCGACACGTCGAAGGTCCCCGCATTCAAGCTCACGAAGCTTGCAGGTGCGTACTGGCGCGGCGACAGCGATCGCGAGATGCTCCAGCGCGTGTACGGTACGGCGTTCTTCAGCAAGAAGGAACTCGAGACGTATCTCACGAACCTCGAAGAGGCCGAGAAGCGCGATCATCGCAAGCTCGGGCGCGAACTCGGCATCTACACGATGGATCCGCTCGCAGGCGTGGGCTTGCCGATGTATCTGCCCAAGGGCGCGCGCATCATCCGAACGATGCAGGAGTGGCTGCGCCGCGACCTGTACGAGCGCGGCTACGAGGAGGTCATCACGCCCCACATCTACAACGCCGACGTGTGGAAGATGAGCGGCCATTACGACTTCTACCACGAGAACATGTACTTCTTCGAGATCAACGAAGGCGACGACGAGAACCCGCGCATGAGCGAGTACGGCGTCAAGCCCATGAACTGCCCCGGCCACGTCATGCTGTACAAGGCCGATCTGCACTCCTACCGCGATCTGCCGCTGCGTTACTTCGAGTTCGGCACGGTCTACCGTCACGAGATGAGTGGCGTGGTGCACGGTCTGTTGCGCGCCCGCGGGTTCACTCAGGACGATGCGCACGTGTTCTGCACGAAAGACCAGGTGGTCGACGAGGTGGTCGCCATCCTCGATCTCGTGGACCACATCATGACCACGTTCGGATTCGAGTACACGGCCGAAATCTCGACGCGTCCCGAGAAGAGCATCGGTTCCGACGACATGTGGGAGCATGCGACGACCTCGCTTGAAGAAGCATGCGCCCGCCACGGCCTCGAATACGAGATCAACGAGGGCGACGGCGCGTTCTACGGCCCGAAGATCGACATCAAGGTGAAAGATGCCATCGGGCGTACGTGGCAGTGCTCGACCGTGCAGGTCGACTTCAACTTCCCCGAGCGCTTCAACCTGACGTACCGCACCGAGGACAACACCGAAGAGCGTCCCTGGATGCTCCATCGCGCCATCTTCGGCTCGATCGAGCGCTTCCTCGGCATCCTCATCGAGCACTACGCCGGATCGCTTCCCCTGTGGCTTGCACCCGTGCAGGTTGCCGTGCTGCCGATCGCCGATCGGCACAAGGATGCGGCGGCCGATCTGGTCGGGAAACTCAAGGCGGCGGGCGGCCGCGTCGAGGTGTACGATCAGAACGAGCCGATGCGCGTGAAGATCGCCAAGGCCCAGAGCCAGAAGATCCCTTACATGGTCGTGCTCGGCGACAAGGAAGTGGAGAACGGCACCGTGAGCGTGCGCGAGCGCCACGAGGGCGACCTGGGCAGCTGGGATACCCAGAAGCTCGTCGACATCATCGCGGAGGCGGCGTTGTAGGGGCTGCTTGGACTGTTGCGCACGGACAAGGGGCCCCGGATGCTTCCGGGGCCCCTTTGCTATGCGAGCCAGAAGCGGTAGATCGTCGCCGGATCGTAGTCGGAAAACGCGAGGCAGTAATTCGCCAGGTCGAGATCGTCGAGCGCAGCGCTGCTTGCCAGATCGCCCCGGCAGACGACGTAGGGATAGGTTCGCGTCTGCGTTTCACCCGCTTCGATGACGTTCCAGCTGTCGAGCACGGTATAGGATACGAACTCGTCGGACGGCTCGCCGTAAAGCTCGACGATCAGATCGCGGTCGCACGGCATTCCGTTGCGGAGGCGATCGTCGGCTCCGGCTATATCGCCGCTCCACAGAAGGGGATCCGGCAGCGCGGCCGCCTCGGCGCCGGTGTTGGTGACCGTCGCTTCGACGAGGATCACGCGGGCTTCGGGGCGAGCCGTCGGGCGGGTGGAGCCAACCGCCCGCTGCTCGACGGCTGCGAAGTGGGGATACCATTCTTTGAACGCGTCCATGCTTACCGCTTTGGCGCCAACGACCGCGAATTCGAGATTCGGATAATCGAAATCCCAGCTTTCTTGGGCGGCTGCGTTCTGCCTCTCGGTATCGGTCATGCGCGCAAGCTCGTTATCGCTCGTGCGGTATTTTTTCCCGAACGTCAATGCGTCGACGGCGTAACTGGTGCCCGTGCCGATGTCGGCGATTTCGTCGGCTTCGAGGAGGCTACCGTAGTACTTCGCACCGCCTCCGGAGTCGTGTGCGGCTGCAAGCGGTTCGCGTGGTTCGCCGGGGATGTAGCGGCCTACCAGCCATCCGAGTGCGAGGACGGAAATCGCCAGACAGCATAGGCCGATTGCGGTTCGCGCCGTTCTTCGGGTCCTGTTCATCTGCTGCTCCTTCGAGGTTGCTCGTGGATGCCGTATCGGCCGTTCGCGGTTGCTGCCTGTTTGCAGGCACCGCAGAAATCGGGCTTGTTCCGCACCGAAAACCCTAGCACGAACGGGGAAAGTCGGGCAATGATGATTTATATCACCCCGAATCCAGTCCCATTCGAAGCGGTGTTTTGGTACGCTGTTCTTCCGACATGCGAGGGTGAATGCAGGAGGTGCACGTTGTTCGATGGCTGGCTGGCTTTGATGCTGCTCGGTGCGACTGCGCTGTTCGCCGGACTCTGCATGGCGGTCGTTCGGGCGTTTTTCTCGAAATCGCCCAGCAGGGCCGCATATCGTGCGGTTGCTTTGTGGGCCGTGTCCTTCACCGCGGCGGTGGTCGGATGCCCCCTTGCATCGGACTCTTTCGGCACTGCGGGGGCGGCTGGGTTCGTCGTCGTGCTCTGCTTCTCCGCGTCGGTGCTGTACCTGCTCCTTTCCCGCTGGTGGGAGGGTAGGGATGCGGCTGCTGCGGTGGCCTATCTGCAGATGTGCCGCATGCGGGCGCCCGACGCCCATCGTGCTCCGGGCGGGGCTGCTGCCGACGCGGGGGACGGAGGAGCGGGGAGGGCTGCGGGCGATGCGCGTGCGGCTGGCGAATCGGACGATCTCGTTTCGGAACGGGATCCCGCTATCGTGTGCGCCATGGCGGCGCGTGATTTCGATCTTACCCGCAGAGAGGAGGAGATTCTCCTTCTGCTGTTGGACGGCAGGAGCTTCGCGTCGATTGCGGGGGAGCTCTTCATCTCCGACAATACGGTGAAAACCCATGTGCGCCACATCTATCGGAAAACGGGCGTCAATCGCAAGGAGGACCTGGTTCGGCGGGTGTACGGCTGACTCTACGGAGCGTTTGTTGCGCGTATGCGAGGCCTGCGGAATAATGAACCGCACTGGCGGGAATCGACGGGAGATGCGAACGACATGGATCGGCAGACGAGAAGGCAGATGCTCAAAGACTACCGAACGCGCAAGCCGCCCATGGGCATCGTGCGTATCGGGTGCGCGGCGACCGGCGATGTTTTCTTCGGGTCTGCCACCGATACCGCCGCGCTCATCAACGGCCTCGGATTCAAACTCGACGCGGGGAGCTATCCTAACAAAGCTTTACAGGAGCTTTGGAACGAGCACGGGGCAGCAGGGTTCTCGATGACGGTCGAGGAGCTGCTCGAATACGACGATCCCGCGGAAGACCAGACCGACAACCTCGAGGCGATGCTCGACCTCTGCCTCGAGTCTCATCCCGAGGCGTCTCGGTTGAGAAAGTAGCCGCGAGCCGACGGCTTCGTTTGACGGTGCCTCTCCGGCGGGCGCCGCTGAGGCGGACGATCGCCGGAGATCGTCCCGCATCCTATCTGCTTTCGCGGCCTTTTCCCCCGTCGGCGCTTCCGTCGGGCGTATCGGCCTCGCGCTCGATCCCATCGTCTGCCCCGAGCCCGCCCTCGTCGCCCTCGCCGCTGCCTGCGCCCCACGATCCGTAGCCACGTCCGAACCGGCGGCCTTCCTCTTTCCTGAGGGAGCGGCGCGCTTCGCGAGCCGTATGGCGATCCGTACGGCGACTGGCGCGCGCAGCTTCGATTCGCGCCCGCTCCTCATCGCCGAGCTTTTCGAATTCTGCGAGGCGCCTGCTCTGCTCCTCGGCGAACAGCAGTGCCACGCGATCGGCGTGGGCTGCGCGGGCTGCGGAAGCCCTGCGGGCGAGCTCGTCGCGCTTCTCCTCGGCTGCGTTGCGCAGAGCCGTTCGGCTCTGCAGGGCAGCGGCCTTGTCCTGCCAGTTGCCGCTTTGCTGGGCCTCCACGGTCTGATCTCCCACCTTTTTAACGGCAGACCACCGCAGGTCGCCTTCGGTCTTGAGGTGCTCCCATGCTTTGTCGCCGTTGTGCTTTGCGGCCGACCATTCGGTATCGCCCTGGCGCTTGATTTCCTCCCAGAGCGCGGGGTCGAGCTCGGTTCCTTGGATGAGGGCGTTCGCGCGGTCGATATGATCGTTCGGAAGCCAGGTCTCCATGGGTCCGCGCCCGGTATGGTGGGCGAGGAAATCGGCTGCTTTCGCCCGTCCGAACGATGCGGCCCGCATGGCCGTATCCTGCTTGGCGAGCATACGCTCGAGGGCCAGGTGATCGCGCAGAATGCTGCCGATTTCGCGCGGGTTCTTGCTGATCTCCTTAACCGCGACGATGGGCTGGGCGTCGACGACGCGGTAGGTGATGGATGCGAGAAACGGCATGAGGAACACGGTGATCGCACCGGCCGATACGAGCACCGAGGCGGTGTCCTGCGGCATCGCTCCTACCTTTACGGCGACGCTCGTGACCGCAACGATGATGGGAAGGGCGGTGGTGCAGTACAGAGCCACGGTCAAGCGGCTGTTGGGCGACATATCGCGCGTATCTTTGCCGGTCGAGAGGGCGATGAAGATCGGCACGGCCCGGATGAGCAGCAGCATGAAGATGAAACCGACGAGCAGGGCCGGTTGCGTGAATACGGCGGATAGGTTGATCTTCGCGCCGGAAGCGATGAAGAACACGGGGATGAGGAACCCGTACGCGATGCCGTCGAGCTTCATCTCGAGGTCGTGATCGCCTTCGGGTATCACGTAGCGCAGGACGAATCCGGCCGCGAACGCGCCGAGTACGATGTCGAGGTCGAAGATGGCCGAAAGCGCGACGAGCGCGACGAGCAGCAAGACGGTGACGCGCATGGCGGTCTGCGCAGTGGTGTTGGCGTTGGCCGTAAGGAACCTGAATACAGCGCCGCCCGCTTTCTTGGCTTTTGCCGAAAACACTCCCGCAAGCACTGCAACGCCGATGAAGGCGACGAGGATGAGCACGGTTTTCCATTCGGCGCGCGACGAAAGGAGAAGCGCCATCGCGATGACGGGTCCAAGCTCGCCGTATGTGCCGTAGGCTAGTATCGATTCGCCGACGCGCGTATCCATGAGATTGCGCTCCTTGAGGATGGGGAGCAACGTGCCGAGCGCCGTGGTGGTGAGCGCAATGGCTACGGCGATGCCGTCGACGTGGCTGATCGAGAAGTACGGGGTGAGCCTGACGGCGAGAAACCCGAGGCCGAGCGTGACGATCCACGTTGCAAGGCCGCGCTTGCCCTGCGAGCCGGTCAGATGCTTGGGATTGATCTCGTATCCCGCAAGCAAGAACAGAAACGCAAGGCCGAGGTCGGAGAGCAGCTCTACCGAATCGGTCATGTCGATGAGCCCCGCCATGTAGGGGCCGAGGAGTGCGCCGGCAACCAGGAGGAATACGACTTCGGGAATCGGTTTTCCCGGAATCAGCTGGGCGATCATGGGGGAGACGGCGGCGACGAGTGCGATGACGGCGAGCGATATGAGGTCGACGGGCATGCTGGATGAGCCTTTCTGGCCGGTCTTGGTTCGGGCGTGTTTGGAGATTATACACCGTCACCCTGCGGGTTTCGTGAAACGCCATAAGGTCGGAGCACTCGGTGCCAGCGATGGTTTACGATAGCGCAACAGGATGAAAGGACGAATCATGATCGTTACCACAACACCCGAAGTCGAGGGCTATACCGTTACCGGCTATTACGGCATCGTGTTCGGCGAGGTCATCACGGGCATCAACTTCCTCCGCGATTTCGGCGCAGGGATTCGCAACTTCGTCGGAGGCCGCAGTGCCGGGTACGAAGAGGAGCTCATGCAGGCGCGCACCGAGGCGCTCCAAGAGCTCGAGCAGCGCGCTCAGGGAATGGGTGCGCATGCGGTTGTCGGCGTCGACGTCGACTACGAGGTGCTCGGCCAGGGAAACATGCTCATGGTGACCGCTTCGGGCACGGCCGTGACGCTCGCGGCGAAGTAAGGGGCCTCCGAGCCCGAAGCGCGTTTTTTTCGGAAGGATCGCCTCTATGCAAACATCGAAGTTGAAACGTGCGGCGATCGGCTTGGCGGCCGCGTGCGCCTGCCTTGTTGTTCTCGGCGTCGTGCTCGTATGGGTCGCGCTGCCGATGACGGGGCAAGGGCCTTCGCAACCCCGCTCCGACGGATTGCCGAAAGCGAGCGATGGGGCTCGCGGAGGCGATTCTGCCGTCGCATGGTTCTCTTTGGAAGGCGATGCGTTGACGGTGAAGATCGACGAAGACTCGGTTTCGTATGCCGAGGTGTACAATTATCCGACGTTCGGGCCGAGCGGCAGGCGTTCGCTGAACGATGCCGCAGCTATAAAAAACCTGATCGGCCTCGTTAACGGGAAAACGTTTACCGCCGCCCAATCCGTGAGTGCCTGGAACAAATCCCGGGAAGGCTACGTGGGGGGATACAGCTCGGCCGTTTCCTTCTTCGACGAGAGCGGGTCGCGCTGCGGGATAATACAATTCAATCCGGGGTTCCCCGGCGACGGCGTGGCGATTATCGCGCAGGATACCATATACTGTATGGACGACGATCAGGCGGCATTGATCGATGCGCTTGACGAACTGGTCGGTCGGCTGCGCGACGAGCAGCCCCCACAAGAGACGGGACGGTAGGGCGTTGACTGCAGCGGGTCCGGATAACGTGCGGCTATCGCAGGCATCTGCGCTGAAACGGCGCGCCTTCTTCGCAACCGATGACGTTCGCCGCGGCGGCGTTGCAGCCCGCGTCTTCGGCACGCTCATCTTCGTGCTCATCGTGGCAAACGCGCTGCTGGTTTTCGTGGAGGCGCAGCCGGGGTTCCCCCTTTGGGTGTACACCGCGTTCTGGGTGTTCGGCATCGCCTCGACGGTATGCTTCGGCATCGAGTACGCGACGAGGGTCTGGGTAGCCGATATTGCTTATCCCGATATGACGCCGGCGCGGGCGCGCATGCGCTACGCGATGTCGATCATGGGCATCATCGACCTGCTCGCGTGGTTGCCCGGCATGGTTTCCTGGTTCGTTCCGGTAACGGCTCAGATGCTCTCGGGCATCCGCATCATCCGCCTCGTGCGTCTCATCAAGATATCCCGCTACATGAAGGGCATTCGCTCGATCAGCCGCGTGTTCGAGAAGCGGCGCCACGAGATCGTCGCCGCGTTCATGGTACTCGCCCTGCTCACCGTAACGGCGAGCGTGCTCATGTTCCAGGTCGAGAACCCCGTGCAGCCCGAAAGGTTCGACAGCGTGTTCACGGGCATGTACTGGGCCATGACCACCATCACCTCGACCGGCTACGGCGATCTGGTGCCCATCACGCCGATCGGCCGGTTCATCGGGTTCTGCACGATGGTGCTCTCGATCGCCGTCGTTGCCATTCCCGCCGGCATCTTCTCTGCCGGCTTCGTCGCGCAGTTCAGGGAAGACGATGCGAACGCCGCCGATCGAAAGCGGGATGCGAAGCGCGAGCCGACGGACGGCGAGCACGAGGGGGAATAGCGGCTATGCCGTGACCGAGCGAAGATCGCTTCCGAGGTACCGTTTCAAGGCGGGCCAGGCATGCGCTGCGGTCTCGTAGCCCTGCTCGTAGAGCGCAAAGAGCTTGTCTGCGTCCTTTTCCATGCTCCCTATGGTTACGGGCTCGGGCGGGCGTATGACGAACACGCTGCCGTCATCGTGCATTTTCGGCAGCGCACGGTACAGGCGGTTGTATTCGAAGTGCCGGTAGCGCATGCGCTCGACGAAATGGGGGTAATCGCTGTACTGGCGGGAGGCGAGCGCTTGGAGCTTGTTCGGCTCCTTTACGTAGCCGTCGTGCTGGGTGAGCACGACCACGTGCTTCTTCACGCCGGTGAGCATCGAATACAGGATCGGTACGCTGTCGCATGTTCCGCCGTCGAGCATTTTCTTTCCGTCGTACGTGACGATCTTGCTGACGAGGGGCATAGCCGACGAGGCGATGAGGTAGGGGAGGTCTTCTTTGGGATCTCCGAATGTGAAGTAGTCGGCTTCGCCCGTTTCGAGGTTGCTCGCGACGGTGGTGAGCTTCATGGGGGAGTAGCGAAACGCATCGTAATTGAATGGCTCGAGCTCGTTGGGAATCGTATCGAAAGTGAACTCGACGCCGAAGGCGTTGCCGGTGCGCACGAAGCTCTTCATCGAAAGATAGCGCCAATCGCTGCAGTATTTGGTGTTGAGGTAACACGTCCTGCCGTCTTCGCCTGCGACGTAATTGTAGCCGTTGAGCGCTCCGGCCGAGGTTCCGATAACGTGGTGCGCCCAGAATCGCTGATCCATGAAAAAGTCGAGCACCCCTGCGGTGAACTGGCCGCGCATGGCGCCGCCTTCCAGCACGAGGTTTACCGGGGAAACCTCGCAGCCGATGTAGGAGGGTTCGTGGAGGTTCGATTGCCAGACGCGCTGTTCGGGTGTGGGCTTCGGTGTTTCTTGCATGCTGTCTTGTCCCTTCTGTCAATCGAATAGTATAGCGTTTCTTACCGTTCGTCGGAAAAACGTCGATTTGTTTCCCAAATGGCAACACTAGTATCCTCGGGACAAGAGAACCGTTACAATGGTCTCAATACAAGATGAGCATGCGAATCGCGAGGTGAGCGTGCGAGCGGGAACGAAAGACCCGCAGCTTAAGGAGGTTGTAATGAGCGAGGTTATCACTTCGGCTGAGTTCCAGAGCAAGGTGCTTGACGAAAAGCAGCCGGTGTTGGTCGACTTCTTTGCGACGTGGTGCGGTCCTTGCCGGATGCTGGCGCCGACGCTCGAGGAGATCACTAAGGAAATGGACGGAAAGGCCAAGGTTTACAAGCTCGATATCGATCAGAGCCCCGAGATCGCCTCGCGCTACGGCGTGATGAGCGTTCCCACCCTGATCCTGTTCGAAGGCGGCCAGGTTAAGAAGCAGACGGTTGGCGCTCAGCCCAAAGCGCAGATCATGGCGATGTTCGACTAGGCAATGCCATGGGGCCGGGCCGAGAAAGCCCGGCTGCGGAAAACGTCGTTCAATCGGAGGCCAGCGGCTCTTTGCCCTGGCCTCTTTCGCTGTCTGCGATCGTAGTCGGATACTCGAGGCCAGCGTCGCGTTGCCGGATTCGCCCGTCTCGCCGGCATGCGGCACCACCCGCTTTCCTCGGGCATCGCGCTTCCCAAGACGCCCCAAGGCGCCCGCTATCGAGCGACGGGTCGCGGGTATGCTACGCCGTCAGCCCGTGCAGCTCGCTCTCTTCTGCTTCGAACTCGTCGAACAGCGGTTTGAGATAGCCGTAACCCTCGTCGTCGAGTTCGTCGAAGGGGACGAAGCGCAGCGCGGCGCTGTTGATGCAGTAGCGCATGCCGCCCGCCTCTTCGGGGCCGTCGGGGAAGACGTGTCCGAGGTGTGCGTCTCCTGCGCGGCTGCGCACCTCCGTTCTCAGCGTGTTGAAGCTCGTGTCCATGCGCTCGGTAACGACTTCTTTGGCGATGGGCCGCGTGAAGCTCGGCCAACCGCAGCCCGATTCGAACTTGTCGATCGAGGTGAACAGCGGCTCGCCGGTGGTGATGTCGACGTAGATGCCCTTGTCGAACGTTCGGGCATAGGCTCCCGTGTGGGGACGCTCGGTTTCGCTTTCCTGCGTGACGCGGTACGCAAGCGGCGTGAGCACGCGGCGCAGTTCGCTGTCTGCGGGCTTCGGGTAAGACGCCGCGTCGATGAGGCCGTCTGCGGACGGTTCGGTGTCGGCGAGGTCGGGTACCTGGGCCGATTCTGCCGGATCGGCATCGTCGTCGAGCGCCTCGGCGTAGAACTCGGGCGGCAGCACGGTTCGGTTGCCGAGGCCCTTGCGTTTCGCGAACTCATCGGCTGCATGCACGTCGATGTGGCAGTAGCCGCCGGGGTTCTTTTCGAGGTAGGCCTGGTGGTACTCTTCGGCGGGATAGAAGCCGTCGATCGGCTCGGTTTCGATGGCGAGGGGCTTTTCGTAGCGGCTCTGCAGCTCTCGCAGGCTGGTCTCGATGATGGACACGTCGTTCATGTCAACGTAGTAGATGCCGGAACGGTACTGGGTGCCCGTATCGTTGCCCTGCCGATCGATCGAGGTGGGATCGATCGCTTCGAAGAAGGCTTCGAGGAGGATGGCGGTGGGAAGGACCGTGCGGTCGTAGACGACGGCAACCGTTTCGGCATGGCCGGTGTTGTAGGTGCAGACATCGCGGTACGACGGGTACTCGGTGGACCCGTTCGCGTAGCCCACCTGCGTCTCGATGACGCCGGGCAGGCGTTTCAGGTACGCCTCGAGGCCCCAGAAGCAGCCTCCGGCAAGGTAGATCATATGACGATCGACGGGCGGTTGCGCCTCGTCGGTTTTGGCGGTTGATCGCTCGGGCATCATGGGGCTCCTTTTCCGCAGGTTCGCGCTTCTGTTCCGTGATTTTGATTCGTATTTCTATCTAAACCGTCTTTCGGCCGGGCGGCGGGAACCGTTACCTTGGCGTTGCGGCATCTTCGCCCATTCACCCGAATCGTTACGCGTTCGTTGAGGTCGGCGGTTGGCAAAGCGGTGCGAAACGGGGTAAGGTATAGGCAAGCCAACAGTATGGACGACAGTCTGCAAAGGAGCGTAGCGCATATGGAAGCGGAAGCTCAGGATAAGGTATTCGACGTTGCGGTGATCGGCTCCGGCCCTGCCGGTATGACGGCGGCGCTCTACGCTGCACGCGCTGGTTTGAGCGTGGCGGTGTTCGAGCGCATCACGCCGGGCGGCCAGCTCGGGCAAACCGAGCATATCGAGAACTACCCGGGGTTTCCCGACGGCATCAACGGGTTCGACCTCGCCTTTTCCATGAAACAGCAAGCCGACCGGTTCGGTGCGTACAATATCGGCGAGGAGATTCTCTCGGTCGATTTCGATGCGTCCCCCAAGGTGTTGAACAGCGGGTTCGCGACGTATCGGGCGAAGAGCGTCATCGTGGCCACGGGAGCCAAGCCGCGCAAGCTCGGCCTTGAGCTCGAAGAGGAGCTGCAGGGTCGTGGAATCTCCTATTGCGCAACGTGCGACGGGAACTTCTTCAAAGACCGCGATGTGGTCATCGTAGGAGGCGGCAACACCGCCGTCGCCGATGCCATCTACATGTCGCGCATCGCGCGTAAGGTGTACCTGGTGCACCGGCGCGATACGTTGCGCGCGACGGCGATCTACCACAAGATGCTCGAGGAGATCGATACGGTCGAGTTCGTGTGGAATTCGGGCGTAAAGGAGCTCTTGGCCAAAGACGGCATGCTCGGCGGCGTCATCGTCGAGCATTACGATACGGGCGAAATCGAGGAGGTCAACTGCTCGGGGCTGTTCGTGGCGGTGGGCACCGAGCCCAACACCGAATTCCTCGGCGGCGCACTCGAACTCGACGGGGGCTACATCGTGGCCGACGAGTTGGGGCATACCTCGGCCTGCGGCGTGTTCGCAGCGGGCGACGTGCGCACGAAGGCGCTGCGCCAGGTAACCACTGCGGTATCCGATGGTGCGAATACTGCGGAGGGTGCTGCGGAGTACCTGGCTTCGTGATACCATATCCAGTTGCGGTTTGAGCCCGGTTTCGTCGGGCCGGGCCGGGCGCGCGGGCGTATCCCGCCCGCGTCGTTCAACCATGCATGAAGCCAAAGAGGAATATTGATGATAGAGAAGCTTGGAAAGATAATCGAGGCGTACGAAGATCTGGAGCGAAGGCTGGGAGATCCCGCCGTGCTCGCCGACCAGAAGGAGTACAACCGCCTTGCGAAGGAGTTCTCGAGCCAGGGTCCGCTCGCTGCGAAGGCGCGCGAATACGTGCAGGCAACCGAGGATCTGGCAGCGGCGAAGGAGATGCTCTCCGATGCCGATATGAAAGAGTTCGCACAGGAAGAGATCGCGGGTATCGAAGCGAGGCTTCCTCAGCTCGAAGAAGATATCAAGTTCATGCTCATTCCCGCCGATCCCGCCGACGACAAGGACATCATCGTCGAGATCCGCGCCGGAGCGGGCGGCGACGAGGCGGCCATCTTCGCGGGCGACCTCTACAAGATGTACGAGCGGTTCGCGGGCGAGCAGGGTTGGAAGACCGAAACGCTCGACATATCGGCTTCCGAGGCGGGCGGCTTCAAGGAGATCCAGTTCAAGGTGAAGGGCGACAAAGTGTATTCGGTCATGAAGTTCGAGAGCGGCGTGCACCGCGTGCAGCGCGTTCCGAAGACCGAGAGCCAGGGCCGTATCCATACCTCCACGGCGACCGTGGCCGTGCTGCCCGAAGCCGACGAGGTCGAGGTCGAGATCAATCAAAACGATCTGCGCATCGACGTGTACCGCGCGGGCGGACCGGGCGGCCAGTGCGTCAACACCACCGACTCGGCGGTGCGCATCACGCACCTCCCCTCGGGCCTCGTCGTGCAATCGCAGGATCAGAAATCGCAGCTGCAGAACAAGATCGCGGCCATGAGCGTTTTACGCGCGCGCCTTTACGAGAAGATGCTCGCCGAACAGCAGGCGGCCGAGGGCGCCGAGCGCCGCAGCCAGATCGGGACGGGCGACCGCTCCGAGAAGATCCGCACCTACAACGGTCCGCAAGACCGCGTGACCGATCATCGCATCGGCTACAACGGCACGTATAACGGCGTGCTTCTGGGTGCGGGCGGCGCGGGCCTCGCCGAACTCATCACGGCGCTGCAGGCGGCAGACCGCGCAAAGAAGCTCGAGCAGGCCGTGTAGCGGCTGCGCCCGAATACGGTAGCGATCCTGTGAGCACGAACACGGCTCTCGAAGCCCTTTCCAAAGAACAGCTTATCGAGCTTGTCGAACTGTGCTCGAAGAACCTCATAGCCATCGACGGCACGTGGTTTCAATCCGTCGAGGACGAGTGCGGCATGGACGCCGCCATGCATCACGACGAACGCGCATGGCAGCGTTTCACGGTAAGCGAGGCGAAGCGTCTCAAGAGGTTCCTCGACCTGCCCGAACGGGCGGGGCTCGACGGCCTCGAAGCCGCACTGGCCCTCAAGCTCAACACGCTGTCGAGTGCGGCCGACGTGCGATACGAGGGCGATGCGCTCGTCTACCGCGTCGTCGAGTGCCGCGTTCAGGCGGCGCGCGCACGCAAGGGCATGGTACTCCATCCGTGCAAATCGGTAGGTTTGGTCGAGTACGCCGGATTTGCGAACGCGATCGACGAGCGTATAACCTGCGAATGCGTGAGCTGTTTTCCCGATGTCGTCGACGAGACGTGCAGCTGCGCATGGCGGTTCGCGATCGACGATGAAGCGTGATTGCGATGCCTGCTGCCGTTCTTGCGGGGGCGGTCCTCGGCATTCGTCGACGTCGCCTGCTGCTTTGCGATTCGCGGAGTCCTTTCTGCCGCCTTTTGCTACAATCGATGTATGAATGATACCTGGACCATACAAGCGGCGCTCGATTGGACGCAAGGCTACCTCGAGCGCAAGGGCGACGAGAATCCGCGGCTTTCGTCGCAATGGCTCTTGAGCGAGGCGACCGGCCTTTCGCGCATCGAGCTGTACGCCCATTTCGACAAACCGTTGAGCATGGGGGAGCGCGATACGCTGCGCGCCTACGTATCGCGGCGGGGCAGCGGGGAGCCGTTGCAGTACATCACCGGCGAGGTGGGTTTTCGCCATATTTCGGTGAAGGTGAAGCCCGGCGTGCTCATTCCGCGGCCCGAAACCGAGGTGCTCGTGAGCGAGGGGTTGGCCGCGCTTCCGGCTCCGCCGAAGCGGATCGCCGCCGACGCTTTCGAATCCGACGCGCTCCGCGAGAGCGATGGGCGACCTGATGCGGCCCATGGGCTCGCAGGCAGCGGCCTGCATGGCGGCGGGCAGGACGGTGCACCCGAAGACGCACCCGAGGCGCAGCCGGTTGATGAGGTTATTCCCGAAGAAAGGCGCGAGCTGCTTGTGGCCGACCTGTGCACCGGGTCGGGATGCATTGCCTGTTCGATCGCTTACGAGCACCCCGAGACGAGGGTGATCGCCACCGACATCGCTTCCGAGGCCGTGTCCCTTGCGCGCGAGAACGCCGAGGCGCTCGGGCTGTCCGACCGCATCGAGGTTCTCGAGGGCAGCCTCGGCGAAGCGGTGCCGAGCGGGCTTGTGGGTTCGTTCGACCTCGTCATCTCGAATCCGCCCTACATTCCCACCGCGGTGCTCGCCGAGATCCCGAAGGAGGTAGCGGACTTCGAGCCTTCGTTGGCGCTCGACGGGGGAGACGACGGCCTCGATCTGTTCAGGCCGCTCGCTCTGTGGTCGGCGCGCGCTCTGAGGCCCGGCGGCACCCTGGCGGTCGAGCTGCATGAAACGTGCTTGGACGAGGCGGCTGCCGCAGCGAAAGACGCGGGGTTTGCGGTGACGACGATCGTCGAGGATCTGACGGGCAGGCCGCGCGTATTGGTTGCGCGCAAGGGTTGCGGGGAATGCGAGGATGGGCGATGAGCAGGATCGTGAACGAGCCGAAGAACAAGTTCCCGCTGTTCGTCAAAGTGCGTGAACAGCTTGAGCATCGAGCGCTCTGGCTTTCTCTTTTGGTGGAAGAAGCCGAGAAACGGGGTCTCGATGCCGACGATTTCGCTGCGCAGGCCGTCAAACGTTGCGGGCTGTCCCAGGGTGCCGACATCATCGCGAAGAGCAAAACCAAGAGCCTTAAGGGTTTGAGGAAGGTGCTGTTTACCAAGAGCGCGCAAATCGTGTTCGAGATGGATGTGGTGGAATGCACCGACGATAGGCTCTCGATCGACTTTCACTACTGCCCGCTTGTCAAGGCCTGGCAGAAGCAGGGTCTCTCCGATGAGCGCATCGCCCAACTGTGCGACATCGCCATGTGCGGCGATCGCGGTATCGGCGAAGCGCACGGCGTAGAGCTCGATCTGCCCAAGACCATTGCGCGTGGCGACGACTGCTGCGCAATCCGCTACGTTCGCCGCTGAGAGGAGCCAACCGTGTCCGAAAACGTTCTCGCCCAAAACCTCCAAGAAGCCGCCGCGTTCGTCGGCGAGCGCCTCAACGGCCGTGCGCCGAAGATCGGCATCGTTTTGGGCTCGGGATTGAACCCGCTTGCCAACGAGATGGAAAACCCCATCTACGTGGCGTTCGGCGAGGTCCCCCATATGAAGAAGAGCACGGCGGAGGGCCATGTGGGCCGCTTCGTATGCGGCGAGCTGGCCGGCAAGCAGGTACTCGCCATGCAGGGCCGTTTGCATGCCTATGAGGGAAACTCGGCTCAGGAAGTTGCCTTTCCGATCTGGCTCATGGCGCGCCTCGGCATCGAGCAGATGATCACCACCAATGCGGCGGGCGGCATCAACGAGAGCTATCGCGAAGGTGATTTCTGCATCATGGCCGATCAGATCAACATGACGGGGCGAAACCCCGTAGCTGCTCCCGAAGCGGCCGAGTTGGCGGAGCGCTTCTTCAGCATGACCGACTCGTTCGATCCCGAATTGCGCGCTCTGGCGCATGAATCGGCTCGCGAGGGCGATGTGCGTGTGCAAGAGGGTGTGTACCTGGGGCTCTTGGGTCCGAGCTTCGAAACGCCCGCCGAGATCCGCGCGTTTCGCTCATGGGGCGCCGATACGGTTGCCATGTCGGTGTGCGAAGAGGTGATAGCGGCGCGCCATCTGGGCATGAAGGTGCTCGGTATCTCGCTCGTATCAAACATGGCTGCGGGCGTGGGATCCGTCGACGGCATCGGCGGCGCCTCCCCGAACGGCGAGGAAGTCATGGATTGCGCAAAGATGCGCGAAGGCGATTTCAAGCGCCTGATAACCGGCATCGTGGCGCGGATGTAGCATGGGGCTCTCACTCCATGTGCTCGCGAGCGGGAGCGGGGGTAACGCCTCGGTTGTCGTCGACGACGCCACCGGCAAGGCCGCCGTCATCGACTGCGGCATCTGCAAGCGCGATTTCTTTGCCCGATGCGACGAGGCGGGGATTGCGCTCGATGATATAGCGGGCATCCTCATAACGCATGAGCACACCGACCACACGAAAGGGCTCGGCGTTGTGCTGCGCGGGATGGGGAAGCTCGGTTTGGAGCCTGCGGTATTCGTGAGCGAACGCGTGCATGCGCAGAGCTCCGAAGTGCGGGCCCTCGATGCGGTGGCCGATATCCGACCGTTCTCCGACGAAGGCGCGATCGGCCTCGGCGGCATGCTGATCCATCCGTTTGCCACCTCGCACGATTCGGTCGAGTCGTTCGGGTTCCGCATCGAGGGATCGGGCGACGATGCGCTCGGGTTCATGACCGATACGGGCATCGTGACCGATGCCGCGTACGCGCATCTCGAGAGATGCCGCATCCTCGCCATCGAGAGCAATCACGATGCGAAGATGCTCTCCGAAGGGCCCTATCCCTATCCGGTCAAGCGCAGGATCGCCTCGGACGGCGGGCATCTTTCCAACGCGCAATCGGCCGAACTGCTCGAACGGCTGCTCTGCAACGAACTCGAGCAGGTCGTTGGCATGCATGTTTCCGAGAACAACAACACGTACCGCCTGCCGCTCGACGCGCTCGCCGAGATCGTTGCCCGCAACGATCATGCGGCAAAGGTTCAAGTGGCGTACCAGCGCATGCGGATAAGCGCGGAATAGCCGCTTTCGGCCTATCGGATTCGCCGGTTCGGTTTTCTTCCCGTAAAGGCAGCGTGGTAAGCCAATCGCTGTCGGGGCGGCAGATGAGACGCGCGTTCATGTAGGCTTGCTCCATCGTGAGGATCGTCTGCCCCTGATAATCGCCCGAAGCCATGAGCTGCACGACGAGCGCAGCATCGGCGTGCAGCTCGTCGACGAGGCAGAGGGGAAGCAGCAGGCTCATCGCATTCATACGCGGATAGTACGAGGGGATGGCGGTCCTGAAATTCCACCGCATTTTCTCGTCCGCGGGGATGAACGCTGGACGATCCATAACTGCCTACTCGTCGAACAGTTCAGTCGAGAAATAGCGCTCGCCGGTGTCGGGCAGGATGGTTACCACGGTTTTGCCCGCACCGAGCTTGCGCGCCAGCCTGCGTGCCGCGGCTACGTTCGTTCCGCTCGACACGCCCACCATGAGGCCCTCTTCGCGGGCGAGCTGGCGTGCGGTCTCAAGCGCCTCCTCGTCGGATATCACGCATACGTCGTCGTAGATGTCCTGATCGAGGATATCGGGGATGAGCCCGTCGCCGATGCCCATCTGCAGATGCGTGCCGATGCCCCCGCCCGAGAGGATGGCGGCGTTTTCGGGTTCGACCGCCCAGATGGAAACATCGGGGTAGAGGGCCTTCAAAACCTGGCCGACGCCCGAAATGGTGCCGCCCGTTCCGATGCCGGCGCAGAAGCCGTGGATGGGCCCCTCGACGTCTTCGAGGATTTCAAGCGCGGTGTGGTACTTGTGGGCGAGCAGGTTGTCGACGTTCTCGAACTGCTGGGGAATGTAGACGCGGGAATCCTCTTCGGCCATGCGCTCGGCGGTGGCGATGCACTCGGCTATGCATTTGCCGATATCGCCCTCGTCGTGCACGATGATGACTTCGGCGCCGTAGTGCCGTACGAGTTTGCGCCGTTCGACGCTCACCGAATCGGGCATGATGATCTTGGCGGCGTACCCCTTGACGGCGCACACGAGGGCAAGCCCGATGCCCTGGTTTCCGCTCGTCGGCTCGACGATGATCGTGCCGGGTCCTATATCGCCCCGTTTTTCCGCTGCGGCCAGCATCTGAAACGCCGTCCTGGTTTTAATCGATCCGCCGATGTTGATGCCTTCGTATTTCACGAGGATCTGCGCGGCGTTGGGTTCCGAGAGGTGGTTGAGGCGGATCATGGGCGTACGGCCCATGGCGTCGAGGACGTTATCGTAAATCATATCGTTGACTTTCGCGATCGGTGGCAAGGCTATGGCGCGACCGCCTTCCGGCGGCCGACATCCATTGTACCATCGCCGCACAGCCTGCTTTGCGAAACCGCGGTGGCCCGCTTGCGTCCGCTAGGCCGAAGCGGCGGGCGCCGATATCGCCCACAACGACTCGGCCTGGCCGAGAATCGTCTCGAAATCCCAGCCTTTGCTGCGCGAGTCGCTTGCGGGATCGTGGACGATGAGCTTGCTGTCCATGTCGATGCCCGAAAGCACGATGAAGCTCTGCGTTTCGGCGAAATCGCCGGGTCCCATAACGCAGATGACGGGCTTGCCCGCTATGATCTGCCTGCGCACGCTCGATTCGTCAGCCGAAACCTCGACGGCGTCGAGACCGAGGGCGGCTGCCGTTTCGGGGATGAAAGAGGCATCGGTTGCGCCGTTGGAAGCGAACCCGCCTTCTTCGATCGTTTTGGCGGCATCCATGGGAAGGACGTCGTGCGACCCCGTGAGCGCGACGTTGACCATGGCCATGCACAGCGGAGCCTGCCCGCATGCGCCGAGGGTGGACGAGGCGTAGGGCTTGGCGGACCACTGCGGATCGTTCTGGTACAGACTCGGTACCGTACCCTGCTTCCAATCCTGCTGCGGCGTGCTCGTAGCGGCTCTCGCCGCCTTGGGGTCGTCCGAGAAGGGAAGCAAGGGCAGCGCTCCCGAGAAAACGTACGATTCGTCAAGCGCGTCGGCGCTGCTTTGCGCGACTCCCAAGGCCACCGTTCCGATGCCGAAGCAAATGAGCAGGACGAGCACGACGAACGCTCCGACGGTGCGCCGCCGTCCTGCCCGTCTGCGCTGGCGATACGCATCGATCGGAGTGAGCAGGGCGGGGTTGTTCGGGCGCGCGGTGCCGGCGAAATTGAATTGGCTGACGCGCTTCGGCTCGGGTTTGTCGGGAGGCGTCGGGCCGCACGGGGCGGTTTGGGGATGGGGCGCCTCGACGTGCGCACCATCTATCTCGGGGTCGGGCATGATGCGGTAGCCGCACGAGTAAAACGACAGGTAGAGCCTGTGCGGATACGACATCGCCTTGCCTCCTTCGGGATCGTCTGAAATGCAGTATGCGAAATAAGCGATACTAGGCAGTATACATGCAGGCAATTGTATACCGGTATCGAAACCCCGCGATTGTTCCAAGATGTTGAACGTACGTTACCGATCCAAGGGCTTCGGCATGGCGCTTCTCATGAAATCCATAAGATATGACGCACTTGACAAGAAAAGGTACAATGGGCATGCTTTCAGCCCGAGCGGTTCGAACAAGGGGGTTGCCGCGTGCTTTTGGACGACATCGAAATCTTCATGGTCATATCGGAGACGAAAAGCCTCTCCCAAGCGGCGGAGCGGCTGTACATGTCGCGCCCGGGGCTTTCTCAGAAGATCGCCGCCATCGAAGCGCGCTACGGCACGAAGCTCTACGAGCGGACCTCGACGGGTGTCGTTCCGACAGCGGCGGGCCAGATCGTCACGAAGTTCGCCAAGAAGATATCGACGCTCGAAAACGCGCTCGCGTCGGAACTCGCGGCGGTCGACGAGCATTTCGACAACACCATCGAGGTGGGTATGAGCTTCAACGACGGCGTTGCGCTCTTGCCGGGCCTCGTCAAGAAGTTCCACGACGATCACCCCGAAGCCCTCGTGCACCTCGATGCGGGCTACGAGCCCGAGCTCATGGAGAAGCTCAAGGCCGGCAAGCTCGATTTCGCCATACTCGAAAACCAGCCGCTCGAAGACGGCTTGTCGCGCGAAACGCTCGGCTACAAGCGCCTCGTGTACTGCGCGCCCGACAAGCCGCCGTACAACTCCGTGCCCCAGCCGGTCAAGATCGAAACGCTGCTCAAGTGGCCCATGATCATATACGAATGGAATTCGGGCCGCCATATGGTGGGCAACCGCCATTTTCGCGAGCGATACGGCATCTCGCTGACCGATCACAACATGGTGGCGCAGTTCGATACGCACGAGGCCATGGTGAACGGTGCCCGAGCGGGGCTCGGGTGGACGAGCATCCCCGAATGCGTTGCGGAGCGGTATCGCAACGAGCCGGGCCTCATCTGGTTCAAGGTCGATACCGACCCCATGCGCTACCCGGTCGATCTCACGTGGCATACGGGCCACATCATGTCCGATCAGGCGCGCTTGTTCATGGAATTCATACGCGAAAACGTTCCCGAGGGCTACTTCGGGAAACACGCCTGATCACGGCTCTTCGCGCGTTTTCGGTCCGATGCGCTTAAGTGCTTCTGCCGTGCGGGCGCCTTCGCTTCGGGCTGACGGCGCCTTTCGAGCATGCGGTTCGCCGTGCCGTTCGGCGCGGAAGCCTTCTCGCCGTCAAGCCCGCTATGCAGCCGCGGTAAGCAAAGCCTGCATGTAAGCTCAGCTTACGGCGGCGGAAACCGATTGCGACGGCGAATCGGCGGGTGACGTTTCCGATCGCTGCAAGCCGCCGTATTCTTTGCCCCATGGTCAGAACCGGAGCGCACCGATGGGGACCCCGCACTGCATGATCGATGCCTCCGCGATCCGACACCGCAATCGAGTCGCCGTATCAGCGACGCAAGACGAGGAGGAATCGGTGGATAAACAAGATATCATCGATGCGAGACGAGAGGCACGCAAGGGCGAGCGGATTTTCTATACGTCGTGCCCGAACAACGGGTGCTGGGATTCCGCCTGCATCCTGAAATGCCACGAGAAGGACGGCAAGCTCATCGCCGTCGAACCCGACGACACCGTCAATGCCGGCATGTGCCGCGAAGATGTCGAGTGGGAGAGCATCTGGCGCGGCATGGTGCAGATGCGCCCCTGCTCGATGGGGCACGCGTGGAAGGAAGAGCTCTACGGAGAGACGCGCCTTACCCATCCTATGAAGCGCATCGGCGAGAAGGGCCCCGGCAAGGGTTACTTCGTCGAGATCGGCTGGGAAGAGGCGCTCGACACCATTGCCGAGAAAATGATCGAGATCAAAGAGAAGTACGGCGAGTTCGGCATCTTCCACACGCAGTACGGCAGTTTCAGCAAGAACGGCTTCCCGCTTGCCAAGTGGTGGCCGGCGAGCTTCGGGTTCTGGGGCGACCATTCGACTTCGGGCCACACCGCGGGCGAGAACTTCCATCTGGGCTTCGACCTCACCAAATCGATGGTGAGCGGCACGAGCCCCGCGCTTCCCGGCTTCGAGGCGTCCGACGTGTTCAACTCCAAGCTCATTATCATGTGGGGCATGGATCCGGTCGTCGACTGGTTCGGCCCGACGTCCTACTACATGCAGCTCGCCCACGAGTACGGCGTGAAGACCATCGTCGTCGATCCGCGCTACACCGCGAGCTGCGAAGTGCTCGCCGACCAGTGGATCCCCATCCGTCCCGGTACCGATCTCGCGATGCTCTTGGCCATGGCGCAGGTGCTCTTCGAAGAGGACCTCTACGACCACGAGTACGTGGCCGAGTGGGTCGAGCCCGAGGGCTTCAAGGAGTGGCGCGCCTACTGCCTGGGCGAGGGCGAGGACGGCGTGGCGAAGACGCCCGAGTGGGCCGAGGCCATCTGCGCGGTTCCCGCCGAGACGATCCGCGAGTTCGCGCGGCTCTACGGCACCACCAAACCGGTGCATCTGCAGTACTTCTACTCCTGCGCGAAGCGCCATCTCGGCGAGTACAGCGCGGCGGCGGCCATGCTGCTCCAGACGATGACCGGCAACATCGCGTGCCCGGGCGGATGCCAGACCGGCTCGGCCCTGCCTACGCCCGGCCGCATCCCCACGCCCTTCGCCGACTTTAAGCAGGCGCCCTCCGACTACACGATCCCGGTGCTCTGCAACAACAACAAACTCACCGAGACGCTCGCCTGCCAGAAGGACTACTGGGAAGGCCGCATGAGCGAAGACGAGTTCCGCCACCGCATCGGTGCGCCGACCGACGATTCACCGCTTCCCAACATCCAGATGCTCATCATCGAGAACAATTACGTGAACAACCACCACGACACGAACAAGCGCATGGAAGGCTTCGCCTCGACGGAGTTCAACTGGGGTTTCCAGTGGCACAAGAACCAGCCGTCGATGGAGTTCTGCGACATCGTGCTGCCGGCGCCCGTGTGGCAGTTCGAGGGCATGGACCAGTACATGTACGGCCATCAGCGCTTCGTGAGCGGCCCGTCGGGCATGCGCAACTACTTCGTGTTCAGCGACGCGGGCTGCGAGTATCCCGGCGAGGTACGCTCGAAGGAATGGGTGTGGACCCAGATCGCCAAGCGCCTCGGCGTGGCCGAGCAGTACAACCCGCGCATGGTCGACGTCGCATGGGAGGATTGGACCGCCGCCCAGCGCGCCATCTACAAAGAGGCGTACGAGGAGTGGGCCGAAGACAAATCCGGCGTTCTCAAGCGCATGGGCATCGATCCCAAGCCGTGGGACGAATTCGTTGCAAACCCCGTCGTGCGCATCCCGATCGATACGCCGTACTACCCGTACAAAACCTGCCTCGAGGCGGGTATGAACCCCTTCCAGACCGAATCGGGCAAAATCGAGTTCGTGTCGAGCTACGTGAAGAACAACGATCTCACCAAGACCAGGTGGCGCGGTCATTTCGATCCGATGCCGGTATGGGAGCCGAGCTACGTCGAGGGCGGTATCGCAACTGCGGCGGCCGACGGCTTCTACAATCCGAAAGCCAAGGAATACCCGCTGTCGCTCGTCACGCCGGTTTCGGTGTACCGCCAGCATTCTTCGAACGACAACAACCCGCTTCTGCGCGAGGACTGCTACCGACATGGCGTGTGGATTTCGGGCGTCGACGCGAAGGCGCGCGGCGTGCGCGACGGAGATCTGGTGCGCGTGTTCAGCGAGACGGGCGAGATGGAGCTCGCCGCCTACGTGACCAACCGCATGATGCCGGGAACGGCCGCCGTGCACCACGGCGCATGGTTCCAGGGCGGCGGCAAGAAAACCGAGCGCAACCCGTACGGCATGGACATGCGCGGCGCGCCCAACATCCTGCTTGACGACGTGCATCTGCCCAACATCCTGGGCACGTTGCTCACGGCGGGACTCGTTGAGGTGGAGAAGGTTGCCGACGGCGATGTCGAGGGCTACGGTCCCGAGGCCGAGCGTTCGGGCATGCGCGGTGCGGCGACGGCGATCGCCTCGCGCAAAGCGCTGGGAGAGAAGGAGGCCCTGTAATGACGCAGTACGGATTCCACTTCGATCAGAACCGCTGCTACGCCTGCCAGGCATGCAGCATCGCGTGCAAGGATTGGAACTCGATCGACCCGGGCGCTGAGAAATGGCTGACCGTGTACGAGTGGGAGAGCGGTACGTTCCCGAACATCCGCATCCATCCGCTTGCGTACTCGTGCGCTCACTGCGAGAAGCCCTCGTGCATTCCCGCCTGCCCCGAGAACGCGATCTACAAGGAGGAGACCTACGGAGCGGTGCTCGTCGACCAGGATAAGTGCACGGGATGCCGCAAATGCTACGACGCCTGCCCCTACGGCGCGCCGAAGTTCGCTTCCGACGATCCGGGAGAGAAGATGAGCAAGTGCACCATGTGCATCGACCGCCTGGAGGAGGGCCTTAAGCCTTTGTGCGCCGCGTCGTGCCCCCTGCGGGCGTTCGATTTCGGGCCGCTCGACGAGCTCATCGAGAAGTACACCGACATCCGCTGGGCGGAGGGGATGCCGTCTCCCGAGATCACCGAGCCGGCCTACCTCATCTGGCCCCAGCGCGAGAAGGAGCCGCTCGTTCCCTTCGATGCCGAGCGGGCCATCGAGCTCAACCGCCAGCGCGGCGATCTGGGAACGATGTTCGAAACCAAGGAGGATCTGACGGAATTCGAGAGCGGAACCATCGGCCGCAGCGAGCTTCGCATGAAGCACGAGAGCATGGCCGAGCTCATGCGCGCTACGCGCAACGATATGGCGTAAGGCCCTGTCGGCCATCGGGCCGGCGGCGTTCGCCGATTCGCGGCCAACGTGATCGGCGAACGCGCGGCCGCAGTTTTGCTTGCGAGCGGCAGCGGCGTTTTACGCCGCCGCCAACGTGGGGATTCGTTTCCAAAGCGTGCAGGATGCTCTTCCGCCAGACTGCAAATGCCGGTTTTGGAAACGGACCGGACGCTCATGCGGACATCTCGGATGAGCGCCAACGAATCAGAGCGCCTGCCTTATGGCGGGCGAAAAACGAAAGGGGAGTTTCATGGAGTGGATAGGAGTCGTCGGCATAGTTGTCGGCCTCGTGTTCTTCGTCATTGCAGCCATGAAGGGCTGGAACGTTCTCATCACATCCATCGTAACCGCTATCATCATCGCGCTCACCAACGGCATGGACATCGGAGCCGCCATGGTGGGCAACGAATCGTCATACGTGACCGGTTTGGCTGGATTCGTCCAGAAGAACCTGCTCATTTTCATGGGCGCCGCCATTCTGGGCGAATACATCGACAAGTCGGGTGCCGCTAAAGCCATCGCCCAGGCCATCATGAACAAGGTGGGCACCAAGAGCCCGTATCTGGTGCTGCTGGGCATCGCTGCCGTAGGCGCCATCCTCACCTACGCGGGCATATCGATGTTCGTGGCCATGTTCGCGCTCATACCGCTGGCGCGGCCGCTGTTCAAGGAATGCAACATCCCGTGGCATCTGTTCGCCGCCGCCTGGTCGCTTGCGGCGTGCTCGTTCACCATGGCGATGATCCCCGGCGTTCCGGCCATCGCATGGATCAACGCTGCGAACGGATGCGGCGTCTCGTTGACCGCGGCTCCCATCATGGGCATCGTCGGTTCGCTGATCGCCATCGTGGTTTCGTGCCTGTACATCAAGTTCGCGCTCAAGCGCGCCCAGGCCAAAGGCGAGGGATACCAGGCAGCCGAGGAAGACGGCGTCGTTGCCGAGGACAAAGAGCTTCCGAACCTGTTCTTGGCCCTGCTTCCCCTCATCCTGCTCATCGTCATCATTATCGTGGGATCGCAGCTGCAGGTTGCCAACGTCGTGTACATCGCCATGATCGTCGCCGTCATCGCATCGATGATCGTGTTCAACAAGCACATTGCGAGCCAGCGCGACGTCATGGGCGCCGGTGCCAAGAACTCGCTCGGGCCGGCGCTGTTCACCTCCGCCGCCGTCGGCGTGGGCACCGTCGTCGCCGCTTCGGTGGGCTTCACGGCGATCTACGAAGCCATCTTCAACATGCCGGGCGGTGCGTACGTCTCGGCCGCTATGATGGCAGCTGTTCTGGGCGGCGTCATGGGATCCGGTTCGGGCGCGGTCGGCATCATCTCGGCCAACTTCCTCGCTCCGTATCTGGCAACCGGAGTCGATCCGGCGGCGCTCGCCAAGATCATCGCTACCTCCGCCACCATCGGCGGCGCGCTGCCGAACTCCGGCGCTATGTTCGGCATGCTGGCCGCCATGGGCTTGAACCACAAGAACTCCTACAAGCACATTGCCGCCATCTCGATCGGAGCCGGGCTCTGCGCTCTCGTGGTCATGATCATCATGGCGAACATCGGCATCGTCTAAGCGTTTTTCGCAGGGCCCCCGCATGGCGGTGCGGGGTCCTGCGGCTCAAGGCCGCGCGGGAAGGCGTCGGTTCTGCGCCGCGAGGTCGCTCGGATCGGGTTTTGCACAGGGCGGGGTCCTGCGCGCGTCTTGCGTCGCGCGGGGGCCGTACGGTTTTGGACTTTTAACTTGCATGCAGGCAGCGCAACTGCCCGAAACGGCAATCGCGCTTTCTGCATCGCACGGGGGAAGGCTGGGTTACCATGGAATCACCTGAGGGAAAGGGCTCTGCGACCGAGCAGGTGTCCCTGTTCGAAAAGGTGCCCGAGGACAAGAAGATCGGCTGGACGGGCGTCGCGGCGATACTCTCGGGCGTCGTCTCGAGCCTGACCAAGCTCATGGGCGGCGGCATCGTCGCGTACTACGCCGGGTGCTACTTCGGCCTCGGCGCGGCTGCCATCATGTTCGCGCTCAGCGTCTTTCTGACGTTCTTCGTCGGGCGGATATCGCTTCGCGAGGGCCTGCCGAGCAACGTGACCTCGCGCCTGTACGTGTTCGGCACCAAGGGCTCCGCGCTCGATTCGCTCATCTGGATATTCCTCCTCGTGGGGACGCTCGCCATCGGCACCGTGCAGCTCGGCAACGCGATCATCTACTACTTCGGGTGGACCGACGAGATCGTGAAGCACGTGCTGTACCTGGCCATTTCGGCCGCGTGGGTGCTGATGTCGCTCTTCGGCATGAAGTTCATCGCGCGGTTCAACATGGTGTTCGTGGTGCTGCTGTTCCTCGCGCTCCTGTTCGTGACGGCGAGCATCGCCCAGGACGGGCACCTCGTCGACGCCCTCACGCACGGGGTGCTCATCCCGCACGTGGGGCAGCTCGAGGGCTTCGCCTATGCGGTGAACTACAGCATCATGACGTCGGGTTTGATGGCGCTCTTCTCGTCGGACTTCACGCGGTTCGTCAAGCGCGAGCGCGACATGGCCGCCATCTCGGTGGTCGGAAGCGTGTTCGCCGTGCTCACCTACGTGTTCGGCGCGCTGTTGGCCTACTACGGCTTCAACGTGTCCTACGAGTACTTCCTCGGACAGGGTTTGGACGAGGTGGCCGCTGCGAATGCGGCGATCACCAACCCCGGCATCACGTTCGTGCTCTCGCTCGGGCTGGTGGGTTTGGTGATCATCTGCCTTTCACAGCTCAAAGTGGAGACGTCGAACTCCATCAGCAGCAGCAACGCCATATCGAACCTGTTCGACAGCCTGTTCGGCATCAAGCTGAAATGGCCCGCTGCCGTGGCCGCGGTGAACCTGATCGGCCTGGTGTTCATCTTCGGTAACATCCTCGACCGCGTGAACTCGTTCATGGGCATCGGGAGCATCCTCACGATGTCGTGGTGCTTCCTGCTCATCACCGACTACTACATCGTGCGCGGCGGCCTTAAGATCGGCACGCGCGGCATCGTGTCGCTCAAGTACATCGAGGCGGTGAACTGGCGGGGCGTTTCGACGATCGTCATCGTCACGCTCGTCGCGGGAACGCTGTACGCGACGGGGAACCTCGCCGTGCCGTTCCTGCTCGTGGCGCCGATGACGGTGGCCCTCTACACGGCGTTGAGCCTCGTGTTCCGCAAGCGCGTCGTTGCACAGGATAGGACCATGCGCGCGAAGGAGTGCGCGGATCCTGAACTCGCCGAAGAGGTGGCGCGCGTGTCGGCGGGCGAGCACCCTGGCGCTTCGCCCGACGCGTACGCGGGGCTATGATCGTCCGCCCCCGCGGGCGAGTCGTGGCGGGCGGACTCGATGCAGCTCAGTTGCAGGGTATCCGGCCCGGGCGTGCCCGGGCTTGACGATATAGGAAGAGAAAAGGAGATTCATCTATGTGCTTCAGACCACCGACAGTAGACGCAGGCCCCGTGAAATGCCCTCAGTGCGGGGCCGAGGTCGATCCCAAGGCGGACGAATGCCCCAGCTGCGGGGCTAAGGCGGCACCCGCCCCGGGCATGCCCGCCGCCCCTGGCGCACCGGCTGCCCCGAAGGCCCCCGGCGTACCAGGGGCCCCGAAAGCGCCGAGCGCCCCGAAGGCGCCGGGCGCGTAGGGCAAAGATCGTACGTGCAGGTGTCGGGCGCGACCCTAGCTCTGGGCGCGTAGGGCGGTAGAGCGGACGAGTCGGCGGCTGCCTTTGTACGGGTGGTCGCCGATTAGCATATGGCGAAGGGCTGCTCGGTTCGTTTCGTCGACGCCGAGACGATGTTGTCAGCCTTTTTGCAGCCGTTTCGATCGGACGCGCTGCCAAGCGGGCGAGCGGCTGTTTCTGCGAAGCGTCGGTGAATCCGGATGTTTCCGAGGTTTTGTTCGAAAACGGCTTTCTCATGGCGGCCAATCGTCGTTTTGCGACCATATGAGGCCTTCGGGGGCTGCGCTCGAAGGCTGATCGATGCTTGAGTTCGTAAACCCGCAGGTCAGAAAATAAGCCATTTATAACTCTTACGGTGGTTTTTCGCAAAACGGCGATTGGCCGCCATCCAGGGGCTGATTCTCTGAAAAACCGTAGCATCGACTTTGCCAACCGGCTTCGTTTTGCCTTTATCGACAAGATCGCGCAGGGCTTACTTGCCTGCTTTGCAAGGTTTCCCGCACTAGTCTGCGCGGGAACGCGCTACATGGGCTTGAGGTTCTCGGTCAGGCGGCCGATCATCCAGGCGAGGCGCTTCTCGCGGCCCGCTTCGGTCTTCGCGTCGAAGTACGCGCGCGTGTAGGTTTTCTTCACGGATGGCGACATGGCGAGAAAGTTGCTGTAGGCCGGTTCGTGCCCCTCGAGTATGGCGGCGACCTGCCCGATCTGGTCTTCGGTCGCCTGTTGGGGCTTCGGCGCGTCCCATTGGCCGTTTTGCTTGGCCTCTTCGATCTTCGCGCGGCCGCGATCGGTCATGATGCCGCGCTCCTCGAGCTTTCCAACCAAGGTTTTGTTCTTCTCCGACCACTTGCTGTTGGCTCTGCGCTGTGCAAAGTACTTGCGGTAGACCGTCTCGTCAATGCTCTGCATCTG
Organism: Raoultibacter timonensis; assembly: GCF_022845715.1. NCBI lineage: Bacteria > Bacillati > Actinomycetota > Coriobacteriia > Eggerthellales > Eggerthellaceae > Raoultibacter > Raoultibacter timonensis. Next base: position 2,264,593 of record NZ_AP025564.1, on the reverse strand, counting down.
CCCGTCGATCCATCCGAAGCAGAGGGCCTCTTCGAGCGCCTCGCCCGCTTTGAGCGTTTCCGGGCCGCCCGCTTTTCCGAACAGCAGCCAAACGCCCTCGGTCGATTCGCAGTTGTCTTCAAGCCAGTTTCTGAAATCGGTGCGGGTGGGAAAGCAGATCGGCTCGCTCATGGGGCCTCCGTCGGTTGGCGGTTTGGATAATGGTCTTATCTTACTATACTTGTTCGTATGCAGGTTCGGACACGCATACGCGTGTTGTCGTCTTGCATATCGGCTTCGAGCCCTTTTATGCCGGGTATTCGGATAATTCCTTAGGTTCTTAAAGTTTTTTCTTCCTTTTCGAAATTCAGCGTTGCGCGACAGGGAATCGCGAGTATACTCGGTAGCCAACAAATCCATAGCTTCAAATGCGTTGACGAGGAAAGTACGGACGAATCCATCTTCAGAGAGCCGGCGGTTGCTGCGAGCCGGTGGTGGACGGCCCGAAAGCCACCTTCGAGCAGTCGAGTTCGAACGACATGGCCGCAGCCCGGGCAACTCCCGGTGTGCACCATGGCAAGTAGGCTTGGACCGGCGACAACCGTTATCAGTCCGATCGAAGAGCGCACAGCCCGAAGCGTGCGTGTTTTCCTTTACCTGATGTCCTGGTGCAAGCTCCTTGCAGCGGGATTTTTTGTTGTACGGGCCCAAAGGTACGAGCTGCACGGATTCGTCGGGCGGCGGGGTGCGGATGGGCGAACGGGAAAGGAAGGCGTATCATGCACTACCGCAGCGATGCTGTGAAGATTGGGGTTGCGCGCGCTCCGCACCGCAGCCTGCTCAAGGCCGACGGCATAACCGACGAGGAGCTTGAGCGTCCGCTCGTTGCCGTCGTCAACTCCCGCAACGACATCATTCCCGGGCATAACAACCTCGACAAGATCGCCGATGCCGTGAAGGCCGGCATCTACATGGCGGGCGGCGTACCCTTCGAGATATCCACCATCGGCGTGTGCGACGGCATTGCCATGAACCACGAGGGCATGCACTACTCGCTCGTATCGCGCGAGGTCATCGCCGATTCGGTGGAGTGCGCCGTGCAGGGCCATCAGTTCGATGCCATGGTGTGCATCCCCAACTGCGACAAGATCGTTCCCGGCATGCTCATGGGCGCGCTGCGCGTGAACATTCCCACGGTGTTCGTTTCGGGGGGGCCGATGCTCGCGGGCAAGCAGCCGGGCGGATGCGGGCCCACGACCGATCTCAACACGCTGTTCGACGGGGCGGCGGCCGTGCAGAACGGCACGATGACCGAAGAGGATCTCGCGTACTTCGAGGATACCGCGTGCCCGACCTGCGGAAGCTGCTCAGGGCTATTCACCGCGAACTCGATGAACTGCCTCTGCGAGGCACTCGGCATCGCGCTTCCCGGAAACGGTACGATTCCCGCAGTCTATTCCGAGCGAATCCGCCTCGCCAAGCACGCGGGCATGAAGGTGATGGAGCTTCTGGGCGAGGGCGTTACCGCGCGCGATATCGTGAGCAAAGCCGCTATCAGCAACGCAATGGAATGCGACATGGCATTCGGCGGCTCTACGAATACGGTGCTGCACCTTACGGCCATCGCCGCCGAAGCGGGCCATCCCATCACGATGGACGATTGGGACGCGGCATCCGCCCGCACGCCTCATCTTGTGAAGCTTCAACCCTCGGGTCCGCGGCCGTTGTCGGATCTCTACGAGGTCGGCGGCGTGCCGGTGGTCATTGCCGAGCTCGATAAGCTCGGGCTCATCGACCGCAGCGCGCGCACCTGCATGGGGCCGATGGGCGAGTATCTGTCGTACATGGCGAAACATTGCCGAGGAGCCGACGGCGAAGTGTGCCGTACGCACGACAACCCGTTCTCTCCGGCGGGCGCGCTCAAGGTACTGCACGGCAACATCGCCCCCGACGGCGCCATCGTCAAGAAGGCGGCGGTCGACCCCGCGATGATGAAGCATACAGGCCCCGCCCGCGTGTTCGACAGCGAGGAGGAGGCCTGTGCGGCCATCAACGCCGGTAAGATCGTGGCGGGCGATGTCGTGGTCATCCGCTACGAGGGACCCAAAGGCGGCCCCGGTATGCGCGAGATGCTCACGCCCACCTCGTCGATCGTGGGCATGGGGCTCTCCACGTCGGTCGCGCTCATCACCGACGGGCGGTTCTCGGGCGCGACGAAGGGCCCTGCCGTGGGGCACGTGAGCCCCGAAGCGGCGGCAGGCGGCCCGATCGCGCTCATCTATGAGGGCGATTCGGTGACCGTCGACATCGAGGGGCGCGCGCTGACGCTCGACGTCGACGATGCTGAGCTCGAGCGCAGGCGCGCAGCGTGGCAGCCTCCCGCGCAGAAGCACGACCACGGGGTTCTGGCCCGCTATGCGAAACTCGTTACTTCGGCAGACAAGGGGGCGATCCTCTCATGAGCTCGACCAGAAACCAGCCGGCGGCCTTCGAGCGGCCGGGAAGCAAGACGGAAAAGCAGGGCACCACGATGACCGGCGCGCAGGCGGTCATCGCATCGCTCGAAGCCGAGGGAGTCGATCTGGTGTTCGGCTATCCGGGTGGACAAGCGATCAAAATATACGATGCGCTTTTCGATTCGAAGCGGATACGCCACGTGCTTGCGCGCCATGAGCAGGGCGCGGTTCACGAAGCGGACGGGTACGCGCGCGCAACGGGACGCGTAGGCGTCGCCATCGTGACGAGCGGCCCCGGCGCCACCAACACGGTGACCGGCATTGCGACCGCCTACATGGACAGCGTGCCGCTCGTGGTCATCACCGGGCAGGTGCCGCGCGGCGTCATCGGCACCGATTCGTTCCAGGAATCCGACATCGTGGGCATCACGATGCCGGTCGTGAAGCACAGCTACCTTTTGCAGACGACCGACGAGCTCACGCAGACATTTCGCGAGGCCTTCCATATCGCGAGCACGGGCCGTCCCGGTCCGGTGCTCATCGACGTGCCGAGCGACCTTGCGAGCGAAGCGATGGTGTTCGACTACCCCGACGAGGTGAACCTGCCGTCGTATAGGCCTACGTACAAAGGCAACGTCAAGCAGGTCAAGCAGGCGGTCAGCCTCATCCGCGAATCGAAGCGGCCGGTGCTCTACGTGGGCGGCGGTATCGTTTCATCGGGTGCGACGCCCGAGCTGACCGAGCTCGCCGAAACCATGCAGATACCCGTCGTCACCACGCTCATGGGAAAGGGCGCGTTTCCCGCATCGCATCATCTGAACTACGGCCCGATCGGCATGCACGGATCGAAGTTCGCCAACATGATCATGACCGAATCCGATCTGATCATCGCTGCGGGAGCGCGGTTCTCCGATCGCGTGACGGGCAAGCTCTCGGAGTTCGCGCCCAACGCGAAGGTCATCCACATCGACATCGACCCTGCCGAGATCGGCAAGGTGCGCGAGGTGCGGGTGCCCATCGTCGGCGACCTCAAGGGCGTTTTGGGGAACATGGTTGCCGAACTGGCGAAGCAGGCGGTGCCCCCGGCGCCGGCTTCGTGGGTCGAGCAAGCCGACGAGTGGCGCAAGCGCTTCCCGTTCTATCATCCGGGCGTTGGCGATAGACCCGACGAGATCGTTCCCGAGATCGTCATGAGCACGCTTTCGGGCATGCTCGACCCCGAGAAGAGCGTCGTGGTTACCGAGGTGGGGCAGCATCAGATGTGGGCCGCGCAGCACATTCAGCGCGAGACGCCCCGTTCATTCATTACAAGCGGCGGCCTCGGCACGATGGGCTTCGGCTTCCCCGCATCGATCGGGGCTGCGCTCGGGTGTCCCGACAAGACGGTCGTCTGCGTTGCCGGCGATGGGTCATTCCAAATGAACACTCAGGAAATGGCGACGGCTGCGATTCAGAACGTACCGGTGAAGGTGCTCATCATGGACAACCGCTGCCTCGGCATGGTTCACCAGTGGCAGAAGCTCTTCTACAACGAGCGGTACTCTTCGACGCTGCTCGACCCGGTACCCGATTTCGTGAAGCTCGCCGAGGCGTACGGATGGCAGGCTGCGCAGGTAAGCCGACCGAACGATTTGGTAGATGCGCTCGAAGCGATGCTCTGCGCCGAGGGTCCCTATCTGCTCGATGTGGTCATCTCGCGCGACCAGAACGTGTATCCGATGGTGGCGCCGGGCAAGGCGATGAACGATGTCATCGGCGCGATCGATGTAGCGGTCGGTGCGGTGCGTACGCTCGGCGATGACGAGCAGGACGAGAAGGGGGGCAGGCGATGAGGCATATTCTTTCCGTTCTCGTGGAGAACAAGCCCGGTGTTTTGAGCCGCGTGACCGGGCTCATATCGAGGCGCGGGTTCAATATCGAATCGCTGTCGGTGGGCCCTACCGAGGATCCCACGATGTCGCGGGTGACCGCCATCGTGAAGGCCGACGACGTGTCATACGAGCAGATCACCAAGCAGCTCCACAAGCTCATCAGCGTCCATAAGATCACCGACCTCACCAACGACGCGGCCATCGAGCGCGAGCTCGTGCTGTTCAAAGTGAACGCAGCGCCCGAACGGCGCAACGAGATCATCGAGATCGCGAACGTGTTCCGCGCGAAGATCGTCGATGTGGGTAAAAGCTCGCTCACCATCGAGGCCACGGGCGACGAGAACAAGCTCAAGGGCATGGAAGACCTGTTCCGCGCCTACGGCATAAAGGAGATCACCCGCACCGGCAAGATCGCCATGTCGCGCAACAGCAAGGACTAGCATGGTGGTGCGAAAAGCCCTGCGGATTATGCGGTGGATCTACGAGCGGAAAGCTTGGTCTCAGCCGTGATGCGGCTGTATATGACGAGGCGCCGCACGTGCGAGCGCTGCGCAGACAAAGGTTTTACCCGGTAGATAAAAGCCAGATGAAAGGATAGAAAAACCATGGCTGTAACGGTATACCACGAAAACGATTGCGATCCGAGCATCATCCAGGACAAGAAGATCGCGATCATCGGATACGGATCACAGGGCCACGCCCATGCGCTCAACCTGAAGGATTCCGGATGCGACGTGCGCGTCGGCTTGCGTGAGGGCTCCCGCTCTCGGGCCGAGGCCGAGGAGGCGGGGCTCAAGGTGGTCGACATCGCGACCGCTGCGGCTGAGGCCGACCTCATCATGATCCTCACGCCCGACGAGACGCAGGCGGAAACCTATAAGTCCGAGATCGAGCCGAACCTGAAGGCGGGGGACACGCTTGCGTTCGCCCACGGCTTCAACATCCACTTCGGCTACATCGAGCCGCCGGCGGACGTCGACGTCATCATGGTCGCCCCGAAAGGGCCCGGCCACATGGTGCGCCGCGTGTTCGTCGAGGGTGCGGGCGTGCCGTGCCTCGCCTGCGTCGCCCAGGATGCATCGGGCAACGCCATGGCGACTGCGCTCTCCTATGCGTGGGGCATCGGCGGCGCCCGCGCGGGCGTTATCGAGACCACGTTCAAGAACGAGACCGAGACCGATTTGTTCGGCGAGCAGGCGGTGCTTTGCGGCGGCGTGACCGCGCTCATCAACGCCGGGTTCGAGACGCTCGTCGAGGCGGGCTACCCGCCCGAGATGGCGTACTTCGAGTGCTTCCATGAGATGAAGCTCATCGTGGATCTCATGTACGAGGGCGGTATGGCGAACATGCGCTATTCGATCTCGAACACTGCAGAGTACGGCGACTACTATGCAGGTCCGAAGGTGGTTACGGGTGAGGCGAAGGCCGCCATGAAGACCATCCTTACGCGCATTCAGAACGGCGAATTCGCCCACGAGTTCATGGAGGATTCGAGAAACGGCCAGAAGTGGCTGAAAGAGCAGCGCGAAGAGCATGCGAACGCCCAGATCGAGAAGGTCGGCGCCGACATCCGCTCGATGTTCAGCTGGATCAAGCGCTAGGCGGTCGAACGGGACGCGAGTCTGACAGGAGAACGCCCCCGGTTGCCTGAACCGGGGGCGTTCGTTTGCCGGGTCTGCGTTGTACCTGTTGCGAGTGCCGATCCGCGGGGCATCCGGCAGCGGATCGGTGCCGCTAATCCGCGAGATCGACAAGAGCATAGTCGTCGATATCCTACGAGGTGTGCACAACGCGCCATACGACGAGCTCATCTTCGCCGCATCAATGGGGCCGCACGCAGTTGGACCGCTCCCACCATCGTCATTGCCGCTGGACGGGATCAACCTCCCTGCCATCCGGGACCGTTTTCAACGGAACTGTTGCACGAGCTTTCTTGGGTAATCGCAAAATCAAGAGCTTCTGTATAGGCTAGACTGAAAAGCGACAGTGAGGTATTCAACCGAGGAGGTTGTCGATGGCGGACATACTGGTTGTTACGGGAAGCCCGCGTGTGGGCGGGAACACGGCGCTACTCGCCGATGCGTTCGTCGAGGGCGCGCAAGGGGCGGGGAATTCCGTCGTGCGTTTCGATGCGGGTCGTGCGGATATCAAGGGGTGCCTCGGGTGCAACTATTGCTTCGCCCACGAGGGTGCATGCTGCCAAGAGGACGACATGCAAGAAGCCTACCCGCTTCTGCACCGCTGCGATACGCTCGCCTACGTGACGCCCATCTACTGCTTCACGTTCTCCGCGCAGATCAAGGCGTTCATGGACCGCATGTTCTGCGGCATCGCAAAGCCCTTTTCCATCAAGTCGACGGTGCTCTTGACTGCGTTCGAAGACAAGGACCATTCCATATCGAGGTACATGATCGATACGTACCGCGCCCTCACGGCGTATTCGGGCATGGACGACAAGGGGGTCGTCGCGGTCGGCAGCGTGTTCGAAAAGGGCGCGATTGCGGGAAATCCCGGACTGGAAGAGGCGCGCAAGCTCGGTGCGAGCTTGAAGTAGCGCACCTCATCCGACCGTCCGCTGTACTTTTCTCACGCGACGCGCATCATCGGGGTCGTTCCGTATTACAATGCGAGAATTGAACCGAGGCTTTCTTCCGACTGCGTCAACGCATCGAAGCCGCAGTCGGTAGGGCAGTACCAGGGAGAAAAGGAGATCGTGAACATGGGCAGGGTGTACAACTTCTCAGCGGGACCGGCTGTTTTGCCGGAAGAGGTTCTGGCAGAGGCCGCGGCCGAGATGCTCGATTACCGCGGTGCCGGCATGTCGGTCATGGAGATGAGCCATCGATCGAAGCCCTTCGCCGAGATCATCGAAACGGCCGAGGCCGATCTTCGCGAGCTCATCGGCATTCCCGACAACTACAAGGTGCTGTTCTTGCAAGGCGGTGCCTCGCAGCAGTTCGCCGCCGTGCCGATGAACCTCATGAAGAACCGCGTGGCCGACTACATCATCACGGGCTCGTGGGCGAAGAAGGCGTGGAAGGAAGGTAAGATCTACGGCGACGCCCGCGCCATCGCCTCGAGCGAGGACGAGACGTTCTCCTACATCCCCGACTGCTCCGATCTTCCGATCTCCGAAGACGCCGACTACGTCTACATCTGCGAGAACAACACCATCTACGGCACGAAGTTCCATACGCTGCCCAACACGAAGGGCAAAGATCTCGTGGCCGACGTTTCGTCGTGCTTCCTTTCCGAGCCGGTCGACATCACGAAGTACGCCGTGATGTACGGCGGAGCGCAGAAGAACATCGGCCCCGCCGGCGTGGTGATCGACATCATCCGCGAGGATCTGATCACCGACGACGTGCTCGAAGGCACGCCGACCATGCTCAAATGGAAGACCCAGGCCGATGCCGATTCGCTGTACAACACGCCGCCCGCCTACGGCATCTACATCTGCGGCAAGGTGTTCAAGTGGCTGAAAGATCAGGGCGGGCTCGAGGCTATCGGCAAGCGCAACGTCGAGAAGGCCGCCATCCTCTACGACTACCTCGACCAGAGCAAGCTCTTCAGGGGAACCGTCCGCAAACAGGACCGCTCGCTCATGAACGTGCCGTTCGTCACCGGCTCAGACGAGCTCGATGCGGCGTTCGTGGCCGAGGCGAAGGAAGCGGGCCTCGTGAACCTCAAGGGCCACCGCTCGGTCGGCGGCATGCGTGCGAGCATCTACAACGCGATGCCGAAGGCGGGCGTCGAGAAGCTCGTCGAGTTCATGGACGGCTTCGAGAAGGCGCACGCGTAAACGGCCGTTCTCGAAGCGCTTGCCCGATGCGCCGTTGCCGCCTGGGCGAGCCGCATGGTCCGGGCGCGGAAGACGGCGCTGCGGAGCAGGTCGGCAGGGCGGCATGCCGGGAATCAACGGGCGGTACCGATTGCGGTGCCGCCCGTTTCGTTGTGCGCCAGCCGTCGCTTTCGCGTTGCCGATTGGGATCGGCCGCGCGCTCCGTTGTTTTCGAAACCGTTGTTTTCTCTGGTCTTTCGTCCGCTCGCTCGGCTTGGTGCGCGGTTTCGTTTTATCATGGAGGCCTCCGGTTGCTTTTGGGGTAGAATGCTCTACCGTTACCGGCGCGAAAGGCGCACGATCCGATACGTCGGGTATCGTATACGTCGAAATCAAGAGATGAAAGATGGGTGGTTGCCGCTATGACGAAGAAGGTGCTCGTTACCGAGAAGCTTGCCGACGAGGGTCTGGCGATTCTACGGGATAAGGGCCTTGAGGTAGACGTCAAACTCGATATGGCTCCCGAGGAGCTCATTGCGGAGATTGCGCCCTACGATGCGCTCATAGTGCGCAGTGCCACGAAGGTGACCCGCGACGTAATCGAGGCCGCCGCCAACCTGCGAATCATCGGCCGAGCGGGCGTCGGCATCGACAACGTCGATGTCGAGGCGGCGACCGAGCGGGGCATCATCGTATGCAACGCTCCGACCTCGAACATCGTTTCCGCCGCCGAGCAGACGCTCTGCCTTATGCTCGCCTGCGCCCGCAAGACCCCGCAGGCGGTTGCCTCCATGAAAGAAGGAAGGTGGGAGCGTTCGAAATTCACCGGAACCGAGCTCTACGAGAAGACGCTTGCGATCTTCGGACTCGGCCGCGTCGGCGGTCTCGTTGCCGAGCGCGCCCGCGCTTTCGGCATGAACCTTATCGGCTACGACCCGTACTGCAGTCCCGAGCGCGCCGAGCAGCTCGGCGTAGAGCTCTACGACAACGTCGACGACATCGTTCCCCTCGCTGATTTCATCACGGTGCACCTTCCAAAAACGAAGGAGACCATCGGCATGTTCGGCCCTGCCCAGTATGCAGCCATGAAGGACGGCGTCATCCTCGTGAACACGGCTCGCGGCGGCATCTACAACATAGAATCGCTCGCGGATTTCGTGGCTGCGGGCAAGATCGGCGGCGCGGCGATCGACGTGTACGAGACCGAGCCCTGCACGGAAAGCCCCCTGCACGAGTTCGACAACGTCATCCTCACGCCCCATCTGGGCGCTTCCACCAAAGAAGCCCAGACGCGAGCAGGCACCCAGATCGCGGAATACGTTGCAGCGGGCCTCGAGGGTTCCATCGTGCCCACCGCCGTCAACATGGCGCTCGTGCCGCCCGAGATCATGGATGCAGTCGGCCCGTACGTTCCCGCCTGCCAGCTCATGGGCTCGATGCTTGCGCAGATCGACGGCGACATCCCGCAATACCTGAAGCTCACGGCTGCAGGTTCGCTCGCTGGCGCCGACCCCTCGATTCTCGTTGCGGGAACCATGGGGGGCATCCTTTCGTACAAGAACGTTGCGGTCACGCCTGTGAACGCCGAGGCGGTGGCGAAGCGCCACGGCATCAAGGTCGAGACCCAGTCGCGCCCCGACGCGCAAGGGTACGCTTCGGCGGTTTCCATCGTGGCCGATGGCACCGAGATCTCCTGCACGCTTGCCGATACCGCCCAGGTTCCGCGCATCGTCTCCTTATTCGGCTATCAGATCGACATCGCGCCGGCATCGCAGTCACTCATCTTCGAATACGTCGATGCGCCGGGTAAGATCGGTACGATCGGAACGATTCTCGGAAGCGCGGGCATCAACATCACGACGATGCAGGTGGGCATGAAAGAGAAGGAGAAGAACGCTCTTGTGTACATGAACGTCGAAGGCGCGGTCGACGATTCCACCATGGACAGGCTTCGAGAGGGATTGGGCGAGCTCAAGAACCTCTGGTACGTAAAACTGTAAGCACGTCGAACGCGTGACGGGCGCCGACGATGTCGGCGCCTTTTTACTTCTTCGGGGACGGACCGATGCGTTTCGGGCGCGCCGCGACAGGCGTTGTCCGCCATCGGTGGCGACATCGTGATAAAATAGGTGCCTTGTTGGGGATCTCGCGGCGCTATCCGGCATATTTGCTATGATTGTCAAATTAATGTTGAGCGAGTAGAAAGGGTAGCTCATGACACGCAAGATCCAAATCTTCGATACCACCTTGCGCGATGGCGAGCAGTCGCCTGGCGCGTCCATGAATACGGAAGAGAAGTTGGTCGTTGCGCGCGAGCTACTAAGGCTCAACGTGGACGTTATCGAAGCGGGCTTCCCCATATCGAGTCCCGGCGATTTCGAGAGCGTTCGCCGCATCGCAGAGCTGGCGGGCGATCAGGCTACGGTTTGCGCGCTTACCCGCGCGGTGGAGAAGGATATCGATTCGGCGGCGGATGCGCTCAAGTACGCCAAACGCCCCCGCATCCATACCGGCATCGGCGTGAGCCCGAGCCATCTGCAAGACAAGCTGCGCATCACCGAAGAGGAATGCCTCAAGCGTACGGCCCATTGTGTGAGCTACGCCAAGCAATTCGTCGAAGACGTGCAGTTCTACGCCGAGGATGCGGGTCGTTCCGACTACGATTTCCTCGTCCGCGTGATCCAGACCGCCATCGACAACGGTGCGACGGTTGTGAACATTCCCGACACCACGGGCTATTCGCTGCCCGAGGAGTTCGGTCGCCGCATCAAATACCTCATGGATAACGTGAACGGCATCGAGAACGTGACGGTCGCCGTCCATTGCCATAACGATCTGGGCATGGCGACCGCACTTGCCATGGAAGGCGTGAAAAACGGAGCGACGCAGATCGAGTGCACGATCAACGGTCTCGGCGAACGCGCGGGTAACACGGCCATGGAGGAAGTGGTCATGGCCATCCGCATGCACGAGCAGGAGCTCGATGCGCACACCGATGTGAACACCCGCGAGTTCTTGAAGGCGAGCCGCCTCGTTTCCTCGATCACGGGCATGAACGTGCAGGCCAACAAGGCCATCGTCGGCGCGAATGCGTTCGCGCACTCCTCGGGCATCCACCAGGACGGCGTGCTCAAGAAGCGCGACACCTACGAGATCATCGATCCCGCCGATGTGGGGGCGGGGCAGAGCCAGATCGTGCTCACGGCCCGCAGCGGCCATGCGGCGCTGAAGCACCGCTTGGAAGAGCTCGGATACGAGCTCGAGGGCGAGGCGCTCGACCAGGTGTACGGGGCGTTTTTGGATCTGGCCGACAAGAAGAAGGAAGTCTACGACGAGGATCTCGAAAGCCTCGTCAACGAGCGCGACCGCAACGAGAACGCGATCTACATGCTCGAAGGCGTGCAGATCAGCTGCGGTTTCCCGCTTACGCCGACCGCGACGGTCACGCTGCGCAACCAGGCCGACCAGGTGGTCACCGCCTGCGAGTTCGGCACGGGTCCGATCGATGCGATGTGCAAGGCCGTCGACAAGATCGTGCAGGTCGATAACGACCTCACCGAATACGCGGTGCAATCGGTAACCCGCGGCATCGACGCGCTCGGCGAGGTGACCATCCGCGTGACCGATCCGTCGGGCAGCATCTACACCGGCCGCGGTGCCGACGGCGATATCGTCGTCTCTTCCACGAAGGCGTACCTCAACGCGCTGAACCGCCTTCTGAACGACAAGAAGGAACATCGCAGGTAAGAATAAATTCGCGATTGAGCGGTTGGCAAGCGAGCGGTTCGGCCTTATGCGGCCGAACCGCTTTTTGCGCCCCGATGGGCTGGATTCGCGGGCAGCGATGTCCGCGAACCGCCTCCGTGCGAGGGTATTTGGCGGAAATGCTTCCACGGGAGAATTCTGACCAGGGATTATGCGGCTGCGGTTCGCACTCACACCTCGAAATTCCTCGCACGGAGGCGGTTGGCGGACACGGCGGCGCTTTGCAACGCCGTCCCTCGCCGCTCGGCTGCGCCGCCCCTCGTTGCCCGGCTACGCTCTCCGTCCCTCGCCGCTCGGCTGCGCCGCCCCTCGCCGGCCCGGCGGCGCGCGTAAGCGGCTTCGGCAGCCCCGCGAACGGTATATATGATACTACCTATGTGCCGTTTACGTGCGGTTCGTAACGGTTCGCCATCGCATCATATTATGTCCTCAATCAGGGTGTATGGTTCGTTCAGTAGCTGGCTTCCAGCTAGGCAGAGCGTGCCGCCAGCGCGCATCATCGTACGAAAGGAAACCGTATGAACAACCCTGCTCAGAACTCCTACCAACTCTATATCGGCGGCGAATGGGTCGACGCCTCTGACGGCAAGACGCTTGACGTGTATTGCCCCGCAAACGGAGAGAAGCTCTCCGAAATCGCAGATGCCACCCGCGAGGACGTCGACCGTGCCGTCGACGTTGCATGGGAGGCGTTCAAGACGTGGAGCAAGACCACGAAGGCCGAACGCGCCATCATCCTGAACAAGGTTGCCGATATCATCGAACAGAACGCCGAGCATTTCGCGATGCTCGAGACGCTCGACAACGGCAAGCCGATCCGCGAAACCCGCGCAATCGACGTTGCCTACTCGGTCGATCACTTCCGCTACTTCGCCGGCGTGCTCCTGGCCGATACCGGCGAGGCCGACATGCTGCCCGGCAACATGATGTCGCTCGTGCTGCACGAACCCATCGGCGTCGTCGGCCAGATCGTGCCGTGGAACTTCCCGTTCCTCATGGCCGCTTGGAAGCTCGCCCCCGTGCTCGCCGCCGGCGACTGCACGGTGTTCAAGCCCTCTTCGACGACCTCGCTCACCGTGCTCGAGCTCGCGAAGCTCACGCAGGATGTTATTCCCGCGGGCGTGTTCAACGTCGTCACGGGCCGCGGATCGAAGTCGGGTCAGTACATCCTCGAGAACAAGAAGATCAGCAAACTCGCCTTCACCGGCTCCACCGAGGTCGGCCGCGACGTCGCCCTCGCGGCGGCGGAGCGCCTGATCCCCGCCACACTCGAGCTCGGCGGCAAATCGGCGAACATCATCTTCCCTGATGCGAAGTGGGATATGATGCTCGACGGCATCCAGCTCGGCATCCTGTTCAACCAGGGACAGGTGTGCTGCGCCGGCAGCCGCATTTTCGTGCATGAGGACATCTACGATAAGTTCGTGGAAGACGCCGTGCATGCGTTCGAGAACGTGAAGGTCGGCCTGCCGTGGGAGGACGACACCCAGATGGGCAGCCAGATCGACGAGGGCCAGATGAACAAGATCCTCGACTACATCCAAATCGCGAAGGACGAGGGCGGCAAGGTCCTCGTCGGCGGCGAGCGCGCGACGGAAGGCGAGCTGGCCAAGGGCGCGTTCTTGAAGCCGACGCTGCTCGAGGTGCCGAACAACTCGTGCCGCGTCGCCCAGGAGGAGATCTTCGGGCCGGTGGCCGTGGTCATCAAGTTCAAGGACGAGCAGGAGGTCATCGACATGGCCAACGACTCGGTCTACGGGCTCGGCGGCGCCGTGTGGACGCGCGACATCAACCGCGCATTCCGCGTCGCCCAGGGCGTGCAAACCGGGCGCATGTGGGTCAACACCTACAACCAGATTCCGTCGGGCGCGCCGTTCGGCGGCTACAAGGAGTCCGGCATCGGGCGCGAGACGCATAAGATCATGCTCGAGCACTACACCCAGACCAAGAACATCATGATCAACCTAAGCGAAGATCCGAGCGGGTTCTACCCGGCCAAGTAGGGCGGGGCGCCGTAGGATTTCACCGGGCGGGCGGCATCGATGCCGCCCGCTTTTTGCGTGGCGGACAGAACCTGAGCTGCAACGGGTCTGCACCTCCTTTGAATCGCGCTATCTATGGATTTACCTCGCAGATGGGGTTCTGTCGGTGAAACACCTTTTCACACTGAAAGAAATATGGTATAAATACTGATTGTCTATGCACGGGTCAATGCATGGGCGATAACATACTTTCGAACGTTTGGTGAAAGTGGGTTTATCCCGCTTTCTTTTTATCTGGGAGGTGACCTGCATGTTGACCGCAAAAGAACAAAGTCTGCTCGAGGCGCTCGAGGCGCAGGCCGCCGAGCATGATATCGAGATCGTGACCGTTGAAGTCGCGGGCGCGAAGAAGGCCCCGACCATTCGCATCTACATCGACACGCCCGAGGGCGTGAGCTTCGACGAGCTGTCGGGTGCCCAGGTATGGATCAACGACATCATGGACGAGCTCGACCCGTTTCCGGGGGCGTACACCCTCGAGGTTTCATCGCCCGGAATAGACCGACCGCTGCGAACCCTCGAGCATTTCGAGCGGTTCGCCGGCGAAACCGCCGTCATCCAGACCGTCGAGCCCCAAGGGGGGCGCAGCAAATGGACGGGCACTCTTGCGGGAATCTGCGGGAATGCCGTTTTGCTCGACGTGGACGGCGTCGAAGAGAAGATCGACATAAGCACCATCAAGCGAGCCCGCCTTAAAGGCGTGGTGGACTTCGGTTCGTAGGAAAGGAAAAGCATCGTGGCAAGTTCAGAATTGATCGAGGCCCTGCAGGCGCTGGCTCATGAGCGAAAGATCGACGAGTTCTACCTCATCGAGCGCCTTGAGGCCTCTTTGGCGAAAAGCTATCAGCATATTCTCGATTTGGAGTGGGATGCGCGCGTGACGATCGATCGCTCGACCGGTCAGATCTACGTATACGAGCTTGTGCCCGTCGGCGAACCCGACGAGGAGACCGGCGAGTACGCCGAGTTCGAAGAGCGCGACGTCACCCCCGACGACGTGAGCCGCATCGCTGCGCAGAATGCGAAGGGCGTCATTTCGTCCATCGTGCGAGAAGCGGGCCGCCAGAGCATCTACGAAGAGTTTTCGAATCGTGTCGGCGACTTGGTGACGGGCACCGTATTGCAAGGCACCCCCGATTTCACGATCATCAAGATTCGCGACGGCGTCGAGGCGGAACTGCCCCATTACGACCTCAAGCGCAATCCGGGCGAGCGCAACGAGCGTCCCGGGAACGAACATTACCGTCACAATCAGCGGCTCAAGACGCTGATCATCGACGTGCGCGATCCGAACTCCGATGCGCCCAAGATGCGCGGCGAGCAGGCTCGCCCCTCGATCGTGGTGTCGCGCACCCACCCCGACCTCATCCGCCGCCTTTTCGAGATCGAGGTTCCCGAGATCTACGACGGCATGGTGGAGATCAAATCGATCGCCCGCGAACCGGGCGCCCGCAGCAAGATCGCGGTTGCGTCCCGTGAGCCGAACCTCGATCCGGTCGGCGCGTGCGTAGGCCCTAAGGGCTCGCGCGTCCGCATGGTGGTCGAGGAGCTGCGCAACGAGCGCGTCGACGTGATCCAGTGGGACGAGAATCCCGCAACCTACGTTTCGAACGCGCTTTCCCCGGCTAAGGTGACGCGGGTCACCATCGACGAGGATAACCATTACGCTACGGTCGTCGTTCCCGACGATCAACTTTCGCTCGCCATCGGCAAGGAAGGCCAGAACGCGCGTTTGGCCGCCCGCCTTACCGGTTGGCACATCGATATCAAGAGCGCATCGTTCGCCGGAGAGCCTCCCGTGGTCGACAACATGCTCATCGACGAGGATGCTGCCACCGATGAGGAACTGGTGTGCGCCCACGTGAGCGAAGATGGCGTGCGCTGCCGCAACCACGCCCGTCCGGGCAGCCGCTACTGCGGTATCCACGCGGGGGACGAGGCGTAGGCGGAAAACGATGGTCGAGATGCAGGACAAGCCGAAACGCCAACGCAGCTGCATTGCCTGCGGCGGTAAGGCGGGCAAAGGCGATCTGCACCGCATCGTGCGTGCAAGCGATGGAACCATCGCATTCGATGCAACGGGCCGTGCAGCCGGCAGGGGAGCGTACCTATGCTCCGAAGCCTGCCTCGAGAAGGCGGTTGCATCGAAAAGGTTGGATCGGGCGCTTCGGGCGTCGCTGACCGATGAGGATTACGAACGGGTTGCCTCCGATATGAAACAGGCGATCCGCGGAGCTACAGGATAGAATGAGGAGAATGTATGGCCAGCATGCGTGTACATGAGTTGGCAAAAGAGTTCGGCATGTCCAGCAAGGAACTGCTCGATAGGCTCGCGGAGATGAAGATCCCCGCTAAAAGCCATGCGAGCATGCTTGCCGATGCCTACGTTGCCAAGATCAGGAAGAACCTGGAACCTGAGATAAAGCAGCGTGCCGGCCAGCTCGAAGATACCGAGGCTGCCGAGCTCGCCGAAGAGCAGCGCGCCCAGGCAGAGAAGAAGGCCGAAGAGGAGCGCAGGCGCCGCGAGGCCGTCGAGGAGGAACGCAAGCGCCGCGAGGCGGAACGCGCTCGCCGCATGGGCGGATCCCCTGCAGCATCGCAGGACGACGAAGGCGACGAGCCAAGCGAGGGCGAAGCGTCCGACGCTTCCTCGCACACGGCGCCGTCATCGGCGTTCGAGAGGCTTGCGAGCCAGATCGAAAGCGAGAAAGAACGCGTTGCGCGCGAAGCCGAAGAGGCGAAGGCGCGTGCGCGGGCTGCCGTTGCGGCGAAAGAGGTCGCCAAGAAGCAGGCGGTAGCCGAGGCGCTGGCGGCGCGCAAGGCAGGCGGCAAAGGCGCCAAGCACAGCGAGCCCGCCAAGAAGGCCCCGGTTCTCGGTGCGAAGCCCAAATCGTCATTCGATTCGCTGCTTTCCCAGATCGAAAGCGAGAAGGCCCGTATCGAGCAGCAGAAGGCCGAGCGCCAGAACGCTCCCAAGCAAGGGGCTGCGAACCAGCAGCGCCAGAAGCCCCAGCGCGTTGATAAGAAGCAGGGTGCTCCCAAGCCGCAACAGCAGTCGAAGCGTTCGTTCGAACCCGAGGTTCCCGAGTTGAACCAGCAGGCCACGGGCGAGGATCGCTATGCCCAGATGGCCGTACAGGCCGAGAAGCTCCAGCGTGACAAAGTGCTCGCCGAGGCGCGCGCAGCCGTCGAGGCGGCAACGCAGGAGGGTGGCGAAGGCCGCCGCAAGAAGCGCAAGGAAAAGCGCGAAGCCGAAAACCGCGAGCGCTTGGAGCTCGAGGCCATCGAGAAGGGCCTCGATCCCACGCTCGTGCTCGACGATTCGGTCGTCGAGGTTGCGCAGGGTACTACGGTTTCCAAGTTCGCCGAGCTGCTCGGCGTGCAGCCCAACGACATCATCAAGCGCCTGTTCATGCTCGGGCAGGTGCTCACGCTCACGCAGTCGATGGGAGACGATCTCATCGAGCTTATCGCCGACGATATGGGCCGCAAGGTTCGCGTGGTCTCCCCCGAGGAGGAGTACGCCGTCGTGTTCCACGACAAGGAAGAGGATCTCAAGCCCCGTCCGCCGGTTGTGACCGTTATGGGGCATGTCGACCACGGCAAGACCTCGTTGCTCGACGCGATCCGCCATACCGGCGTTGCCGAGGGCGAGGCGGGCGGCATCACCCAGCACATCGGCGCATCGGTCGTCGAGATCGACGGGCGCCAGATCACGTTCATCGACACGCCCGGCCACGAAGCCTTTACGGCGATGCGCGCTCGCGGCGCGCAGGTGACCGACGTCATCGTGCTCGTGGTTGCCGCCGACGACGGCGTCATGCCTCAGACCATCGAGGCGATCAACCACGCGAAAGCGGCGAACGTGCCCATCGTCGTGGCTGTGAACAAGATCGACAAGCCCGGTGCCAACCCCGATCGGGTACGTCAGGAGCTTACCGAATACGGCGTCATCCCCGAGGAGTGGGGCGGTACGAACATGTTCGTGGAGGTTTCCGCAAAGCAGAAGCTCCATATCGACGACTTGCTCGAAACGATCCTTTTGCAGGCGGATGTGCTCGAGCTCAAGGCGAACCCCGATGCGTTCGCGTCGGGGTTCGTCATCGAAGCGAACCTCGACAAGGGCCGCGGCCCGGTTGCCACGGTGCTCGTGCATCGCGGCACGCTGCGTCCGGGCGATTCGATCGTCGCGGGTACGTCGTACGGCCGCGTCCGCGCCCTCGTGAATCCCCGCGGGTCTCACGTCAACGAGGCTCTTCCCGCCGATCCGGTCGAGATCCTCGGCTTGAACTCCGTACCGACCGCCGGCGACGAATTCCGCGTGTTCGAGGACGAGCGCGACGCGCGCAAGCTCGCAGAGGAACGCGCTCTGCGCGCCCGCTTGGCCGAGCAGGAGACCAAGTCGCACATGAGCCTGGACGATCTGTTCAGCCGCATCGAAGAAGGCAAGCAGACCGACCTGAACCTCATCGTGAAGGCCGACGTGCAGGGTTCCATCGAGGCGCTGCGCGATGCGTTCGAGAAGATGGACCAATCCGAGGTGCGCATCAACATCGTGCACTCGGCGGTCGGCGGCATCACCGAGACCGACGTTACGCTGGCGAGCGCTTCCGATGCCATCATCATCGGCTTCAACGTGCGCCCGACCGGCAAGTCGAAACTGCAGGCGGAGAAGGAAAAAGTCGATATCCGCCTGTACCGCGTCATCTACCAGGCCATCGAAGAGATCAATGCCGCGCGCGTGGGTCTGCTCTCGCCCGACATCGTCGAAGAGGACACCGGCATCGCCGAGGTCCGCGAGACGTTCAAGGTTCCCAAAGCGGGCACCATCGCCGGCTGCTACATCATCGAGGGCGAGATTTCGCGCGACGACAAGGTCCGCGTGGTCCGCGACGGCACCGTCGTATTCGAGGGCACGATCGATTCGCTGCGCCGTTTCAAGGACGATGTGAAATCGGTCCGCAGCGGCTACGAGTGCGGCATCGGCATCACCGGCTACCAGGATATCAAGATCGGCGACACGATCGAAGGTTACAAGATCGTGGAAGTCGAGCGCACCGAGTAACAACGGATACGAAAAGCGCTACCATATGCCGATGGCTCGGAGTACGTTGTGCCGGGCCATCGGCGTTTACCATTCGCCTCTTCTTCTGAAAGGAGACGGACACCATGAAACAGAGCTCATCCAACAGGAAGGTGAACGAGCAGGCGAGGGAAGTGATCGCGAGCATCCTCTTGTTCGAGATTTCCGATCCCCGGCTTACGCTCGTCACCATCACCGGCTGCGAAGTAAGCTACGACCGCAGCGTATGCAACGTGTACTACACGACCGAACCCGAGCGCTACGAAGCGGTGGCCGATGCGTTCTCGAAGGCGTCGGGTCGCATCCGCTCGCTCATGGCCAAGGACCTCTCGTGGCGTGTGGCGCCCGAGTTGCGCTTTCTGCTCGACAAGAGCGTTGACGAGGCGGAGCGTATCGCAACGGCCTTGCAGCGCGATGCCGCGCGCAACGAGGCGAGCGCACGCGATGCCGAAGATGCCGAGGACGACGCCGCGCAGGGCGAATCCAAGGGGGAAGAATAACGTGGCAACGACGCCGCAGACGAACACCAGCCTCGAAGCGATCGCCGAGATTCTTCGCGGGGTCGAAAGCGTTGCCGTATGCGGGCATGTGAGCCCCGACGGGGATTGCCTCGGCTCGCAGCTCGTCGTCTACCATGCTCTCGAGAATCTCGGCAAGAACGTCACGTGCCTGCTTGCGAAAAGCGATCCGGTTGAAGCGGGCTTGAGGTTTCTGCCCGGCATCGACTCGATGGTTCCCGCCGCTGAATTCAGCGGGACGCCCGAGGCGTTCGTGGCCGTCGACGTTCCGACTGTCGAGCGCATCGGCGATGCGGCAGCCGCCGTGCAGGCGAAATGCCCCATCACGGTCACGGTAGACCACCACGCGAGCGATACGGCGATGTCGGCCTACACCTACGTGGACCCTGACGCGGCCGCAACGACGATGCTCGTCTGGAAGCTGGCGGAACTGCTCGGTGCGCAGCGCACGCCCGAGATGGCCCTGTGCGCCTATACGGGCCTCGTCACCGATACGGGGCGCTTTCAGTTCCAGAACACCGACAAGGCGGCTTTTGCCGCCGCGTTCGAAATGGTGAGCGCGGGAGCCGATCCGGCAGCCGTAGCGCGCGAGGTGTTCCAGAACCGCTCGATCGCTTCGCTCGAGCTCGAGCGCATCATGCTCTCCCGTATGCGCTTCGGCTTCGGCGGCGCTTACGTTGCCAGCTATCTGACGCGCGCCGATTTCGAACAGACCGGCGCCGTCAAGGCCGATGCCGAGCCGCTGATCAATTCCATCAGGGCAATTTCAGGCGTGCGCGTAGCGTGCATGCTGCGCGAGGAGCCCGAGCACATCCGCGGCAGCTTCCGCGCGAAAGACGATACCGATGTGGCGGCCATCGCGAACACCATGGGCGGCGGCGGCCATAAAGCGGCGGCCGGCTTCACGCTTCACGGGCCGCTCGAACAGGCTATCGAACGCGTCGATGCGGCGGTCGCCGCGGCGCTCGGAGTCGATGGCGAGGCCGACGGATGGAAAGCGGGGGATATTCGCCTGTGAAGCGCGGAGCATCGGGACTTTCCCTCGTGGTGGGAATCAACAAGCCTGCAGGCATGAGCTCCCATGATGTGGTGAACCGCTGCAGGCGCATATTCGGCGAGAAACGCGTCGGGCACACGGGTACGCTCGACCCGTTGGCCAAAGGAGCGCTGCTCGTATGCGTGGGTCCGGCAACGAGGCTCGACCCGTTCTTTACCGAGCACGATAAGCGCTACCGGTTTCGCGTGTCGTTCGGCATCGGTACCGATACCGACGATGCTGCGGGGGAGGTCGTCAAGCGCGGCGATGCACCCGTGTGCGTGCTCGACGAGGAGTACGCCGAGCGCTTCGTGGGAGATCTGGTTGGCAAGCATAAGCAGATACCGCCGGTGTATTCGGCCATCAAGGTGGACGGGCAGCGCTCCTACAAAGCAGCCCGCGCGGGGAAGATCATCGATCTTGCTCCGCGCGACATCGAGATATACGAGGCTCGGCTCGAATCCGTGATCGCCGAGGGCGAGGACGGCTTGCCGGCATGGGATGTGGCCGTGTCCGTTTCGAAGGGAACCTACATCCGATCGCTTGCCCGCGACATCGGCAACATGATAGGGTGTCCTGCGTACGTCAGCATGCTTGAGAGAACGCAGGCGGGCTCTCTCGACTTGGCCGAATGCGTGACGCTCGAAACGCTCGAGGAGCGCGGTATCGCCGCCGCACTCGATCCCGTGAGGCTGCTCGGGTTCAGGTTCGTGTTCGCCGACGAGGCAACGGCGCGCGCCGTTTCGAACGGATCGCCGCTTCGCGCCAGCGAATGCGCCGTATTCGAGCGCAGGAGGGCAACGGTCGCCGCCGAGCTCTGCGCCTGCACGGCCGGCGTGCGCCAAAGCGATAAACCGTTAATGTCCGGCGAGGTTATCTCGGTGATCGCCGAGAACAAGCTGGTTGCACTGTACGAATACGATGAAACGCGCCGCGCGCTCATGCCGCGCTGCGTGTTCGCTCTGGGGGTTTCACGTGGCAGAGATTCTTAAGTGTGACGAGACGTTCGATCATACGTACTTTTCCGGGTCGTCGTGCGCATTCGGCGTGTTCGACGGCGTCCATTGCGGCCATCGATACCTGCTGTCGTGCGCGCAGCAGACGGCCTGCGAAAGCGGGGGAGCGAGCATAGCGCTCACCTTCGACATCGATCCCGACGAGGTGTTTCATCCCGAACGCCTCAAAAAGCTCATGACCAACGAGGAGCGCATCAAGGCGCTTTCCGAAAGCGGCGTCGATGCCGTAGTCGTACTTCCCTTCACCAAGCGGTTTTCGGCCTCTACGCCCGAAGAGTTCCTCCTGAACACCTTCAACGGCCATGCGCCGTCGTATCTGCACGTCGGATTCGATTTCAGGTTCGGTGCGCGGGCGAAGGGCACGGTCAGGGAGCTTTCGAATTGGGCGGAAGCCGCGGGAACCGAGGTCTGTGCCCACGATTTGGCGAGCGCAGACGGCGCGCCCATCACGGCGACGCGCATTCGCCTTCTGCTCGGCGAAAACGATATCGCCGAGGCGAACAAGCTGCTCGGGCATCCGTACTACGTTGTGGGTACCGTTGAGCAGGGTCGCGGCGAGGGCAAGGAGTTCGGGTTCCGTACGGCCAACCTCAAAGTGCCCTCGCAGCTGCAAGCGCTGGGCGCGGGGGTGTACGGCGCGTATGCCTACGTGAACGGGCGGCGGTACAAGGCGGCTGTGTCGGTGGGCGTGTCGCCCGTTTTCGAAGACCGTACCGACGCAACGTGCGAGGCACATCTGCTCGATTTCGAAGGGGACCTGTACGGAAAGCCCATCAAAGTCGAGTTCCACCATTTCCTGCGCCCCATGATCAAGTTCGAAACGCTCGACGAGCTCATCGCCACCGTCAACGGCAACATCGCCTGGGTGCGCGAGAACATGTAGCCGTTCTGCGGGTACGCGGCACCAGACGATCGCGCGTCTTTTGCGCCCCGCTGTGCAACCGGGCTTCGATCAGGAACCGAAGAGCAGGCTGTGCTGTACGATTTCCAATCGCGCGAGCGCCTCGGCCGTCTCGTCGGTTTCGCTTCCGTCGTAGCGTTCGTTGAGCCAATGCCATGAACCCCCCGCATCAAGGTAGCCGTTCACGTTCACTACGGGCAGGTCTTTCTGCGTATCGAGGAGGAGCCGATGGTAGGGGTCGAGCGGGAGCTCGGCCGCAGCGAGCATGTGGGCGCCAAGGTAGTTGAGGCTCATGGCCGTCGCATCGGGGTACAGGGGGCGTTCGAGCGCCTCGAGCTCGGATTCCTGGGTTTCGGCGACGAAGGAGCCGTCCAGGGCGCTGACCCGATCGGTTTCGTAGTTCGTCCATATGAGATACGGGACCTCGTAGCGCGCCTGAACCTCTTCGATCGAGAAATCGGCAAGCTCCTTGTCGAAGGCAAGGCTCGATAACCAATCGGAGAAACCCGGCTGGTGGTCGCCGAACAGGCAGAGCACGATCGGCCGATCGATCGCGGAGAGCGATTCGATCAGGTATTGCAGATCGAGATCCGATTGCTCGATGCAGCTTGCGAATTCTTCGAGTTCGGCCGTACGGCTCGATTCAAGCGGTATCGAAACCCCCATGCCATCGGGGATGAGCCCGGTGTCGTAGCCGCCGTGGTTCTGCAGCGTTACGTCGAAGATGAACTGGGGCTCGTCGGCGTCGGCGATGATCTGCAGTATGGCATCGTACGTTTCCCGATCGGTCGTGAATCCGCGCAAGGTATCGGCACCTTCGAAATCGGTGACGTCGAGGAAGGTGTCGAAGCCGAGCTGCTCGTACACCGTGTCGCGCCTCCAATTGGTCGCATCGGCGGGATGGATGGCGGTCGTCTCGTAGCCGAGCGCTTTGAAATATGTGGCGAGGTTCTCGGTGCCGTCGAGGTCGTAGAGCATATAGGGGTATACGCCTTCCCCGAGGTTTGCCATGGTTGTTCCCGTCAGGAACTCGAACTCGCTGTTGCAGGTACCGGCACCGAGTGCCGAAACGTATGCCGTGCCTTTAAGGTATGCATCCTGAATCGAATTGAAGAAGGCGGGGCCTTCGTAGATGTCGGCGAGGTTCGGGTAGGTCGAGAGATCCGAAAACGTTTCGTTCATGACGGCGATGACGATGGGCTTTTCCTCGTCGGAAAGATCGGCGAACCCGTCGGTGTCGTTCGCGTACGGTGCGAGTATGTCGGCGGCGGCTTCGGGGGAGTACCCTGCCGGTTCGGCTGGCTGGAGGTCCTGCATGCGCTTGAGGAAGCAGAGCACCGAGCCCTGCTGCGAGTACGAATCGGATGCTGCCCAGCCGTCGACTTGAATCCCGTAGGCTTTTTCGATGTCGAAGTGCGAGAACCAGAAGCCGAACGACGCGACGCAGAGGGCGGCCACGGCGGTGTTCGCGACGCCGCGCTTGACGGCGAACTTCGTTTTCGGGAGGTACATGACGAGCGCGATCCCGCATGCGAGCGCGCAGAATGCCACGGCGACGTTATCGTTGACGGCGTAGGTGTAGCCGCCGCCCACCGCAGCAGCCGTGCTGAGAGCGAACAGGTCGGCGGGAAGGACGGGCTGTCCCTTGAACGCGATAACGAAATAGTTCGCAATGCCCGCTATGAAGCACAAGCTGAGAAAGGCGATCGCTGCCGCTTTGGTTTGCTGGCCCGCGAAGTAGACGATGGCGAAGAGCGCCGCGATAACGCAGAGGTTTACGAAGGCATAGTAGGTTCCGATATCGAACAGGGCGGCGTTGTAGGGCTTTTCAAAGAGGTAGAACGCCAGAAAAACGAGTCCGACGAGCACGAAGGGCTTCGCCTTCGAAAAACCGTCTTCAAAGCGGTTTGCGAGGTGAGGTCGGACCATGAGCGCGGCCAGGAGCAGCACGAAAACCGCGATGACGAGCGGGGCCGTCCACGCGTTGTCGTGCATGACGAGACCTGCGGCCTCGAAGGCGCAATATGCGGCAAGAAGGATAACGAACGAGACGATGCTTGCAACCGTCGGCTTATCCCATGATGCCGTGAGGGACTTGAGAACGTGCATGATGTGCGATGCTCCAACGTATTCGTGGCGATTCGCGTAGGCGAGTCGCGGTAGTAATCTCTTACATTGCTCATCGTTATTGTACCAGATCCGCCCGTTTCCTCGCTCGATCGCCGCAAAGGCGGCGCAATGTCATCCTGTGGGAGTAGGGCTATTCGCCGCGCCGAGCGGCTAGGCTGGCGAAAAATGCCGCATTCGCAGTTCACGAGCGGGGGCAAATATCCTAGAATGGGCAGCGTGCATTCTTCCGGCCTCGATGCCCGGCTCGAAGAATCCACGGAACTGTAAGACAAATCAAGGAGGAAACAAGTGACCGTCCAAGTCGCATGGATGGCTCCCATCTGCGCTCTCATAGGCATTTGCATGGCGGGCTACCTCGGTTCATGGGTCCTGAAACAGGATCCGGGTCCCGAAAAGATGAACAACATCTCGCTGAAGATCCAGCAAGGTGCAAAAGCGTTTCTGATGAGCGAGTACAAGCTGCTCGTCATATTCATGGTGATCGTAGCCATCGTTATGGCCGTTGCCCTTTCGCCGATAACCGCCGTCGCTTTCGTTACGGGCGGCATCCTTTCGGCTCTTGCCGGCTACATCGGCATGCATGTGGCGACGCGCGCCAACACCCGTACCGCCTACGCGGCCGAGGAGAGCGTGGCGAAGGCCCTGAACATCTCGTTCAAATCGGGTCTCACCATGGGTCTTTCCGTGGCTTCGTTCGCGCTTCTGGGCCTGTCGCTGTGGCTCATCATGCTCGTGTTCGGCGTTGATACGTTCGAACTCATGCACGAGCACGTCGGCATGGTCGAAGGCTTCGCCACCGGTGCTTCCGCCGTGGCGCTCTTCGCCCGTGTGGGCGGCGGCATCTACACGAAGGCTGCCGACGTGGGCGCCGACCTCGTGGGTAAAGTCGAGGCGGGCATCCCCGAAGATGACCCCCGTAATCCCGCAACCATCGCCGACAACGTGGGCGACAACGTGGGCGACGTAGCCGGCATGGGTGCCGACCTGTTCGAATCCTACACCGGCTCCATCCTGGCTCCGACCATCCTCGCCGTCACGTTCGGCGCGCTCGGGTACTTCGGGGGCGTCGGTACCGTCGATGCGACGTGGGCGATCGTCGTTCCCGTCATGATCGCGGCCTGCGGCATCATCACCTCGATCATCGGTTTGTTCGCAGTGCGCACCAAGGAGGGCTCCGAGCTCCATAAGGCGCTCAACCGCGGCACCTATCTGGCTGCGGGCATCGAGATCATCGCCATCTTTGTGATCTTCTTCATGTGGAACGGCCAGAGCGAC
Source organism: Raoultibacter timonensis (assembly GCF_022845715.1). Classification (NCBI taxonomy): domain Bacteria; kingdom Bacillati; phylum Actinomycetota; class Coriobacteriia; order Eggerthellales; family Eggerthellaceae; genus Raoultibacter; species Raoultibacter timonensis. The sequence continues at coordinate 2,238,740 of NZ_AP025564.1, read as the reverse complement.
AACCAGCCCATCTGGCTGCTCGGGTCGGTGCTGTGCGGTCTGGTTGCCGGCCTGCTCATCGGTAAGACGACCGAGTACTTCTGCTCCGATCACTACAAGCCCGTCCATCAAATCGCCGAGGCGTCCGAGACGGGCCCTGCCACCAACATCATCCAAGGCCTCTCCACGGGCATGCTCTCCACGATCATCCCGATTCTGCTCGTGGCGTTCGCCATCATCGGCGCGTACACGTGCGGCAACATGGCGTTCCCGAACATCGTCACGCCTGAAGGCGGCATCGCCGTCGGGCTGTTCGGCGTTGCGCTCGCTGCGACGGGCATGCTCTCCAACACCGCCATCACCATCGGCGTCGACGCGTACGGCCCTGTGGCCGACAACGCGGGCGGCATCGCCGAGATGGCGGGGCTTCCCGAGGAAGTGCGCGAGCGCACCGACTCTCTCGACGCGGTTGGCAACACCACAGCCGCTATCGCCAAGGGCTTCGCCATTGCGAGCGCGGGCCTCTCGGCCATCTCGCTGTTCGTGTCCTATCAGGCGACCATGCACCACTCGATCCCGAACTTCGAGCTCACGCTCACCGATCCGCTCATCATCGCGGGTATCTTCATCGGCGCCATGATTCCGTTCATGTTCGCCGCGCTTACCATGGGCGCTGTTTCCCGTGCCGCCCACGCGATGGTCGAAGAGGTTCGCCGCCAGTTCCGCGAGATCAAGGGCATCATGGAGTTCAAGGCCGAACCCGAGTACGACAAGTGCGTGGCCATCTCCACCAACTCGGCACTGCGCGAGATGATGCTTCCGGGCATTCTCGCCATCGTGATCCCCGTGGTCATCGGCTGCTTCAACCCGGCTATGCTCGGCGGCTTTTTGGCCGGTGCCGTGGCGACGGGTATGCTGCTCGCCATCTTCATGTCGAACGCGGGCGGTGCCTGGGACAACGCGAAGAAGTACATCGAGGGCGGTGCCCACGGCGGCAAGGGCTCCGAAGCCCATAAGGCCGCCGTCGTCGGCGATACCGTGGGCGATCCGTTCAAGGACACCTCGGGCCCGTCGATGAACATCCTCATCAACCTCATGACCATCGTGTCGTTGACGTTCACCCCGCTCTTCATCGCCATCCAGGCTATGCTGTAAGCAGGTAAAGCGCATTCGGGCTCGGACGGTAGCGCCGAGCATCGGCTCGGCCCCGGCGATCGCGTCGAGGCCGAGTTTTTTTCGACCTCTAGCCGTGCGCCCGGAGGGCCGCGTGGCCGGAAAGCGGTGTCGGGGCAAGCGCGGGAGCCGTTGCTACAGCGCGAGCCCCATGGCTACCGAGGCGAACGCCACGAGCACGCCGACGACCGACTCGCCGCCGAGCAGTCCCGACGCGATCACGAGTCCCGATTCGTCTTGGGCCTTCCGCTTGGCTTCCGCTTGTTCAGGCGAGAGCTTTGCGCGGCGGCGTTTGCACGCCAGATCGTAGGCGACCTTCGCCATCGCGCCGAGAAACGCGGTGAACGACATGTAGAAGGGCAGGTAGATGCCCAGACCGAGCATCATGACCGGGAGTCCCAGCAAGTAAAGCACGCATCCGACCGCAAGGCCGACGGCGAAAGCGGGAACCGACGGGATGCCCGACACCATGGTGGCGACCACCGACGCCTGTGCGGCAACGAACGAACCGCCCAACCCGAAGGCGTCGGCACCGTAGGCTGCTACAAGCACGAACATGACGGCCACGGCCACGAACGCGCCGAGAACGCCGCCGATTGCCTGGCCGATCCATTGGGCCTTCGGATCGGTGCCGAGCACGTGTCCCGCCTTGAAGTCGTTCATGACATCGCCTGCGAGACCGCATGCGACGGCGATGATGCCGGCAACGAAGAAGAGCTGCGCCTGCGCTACGTTGGATACCGCTGCAACGATCAGAAGCACGATGAGGCCGAAGATCTCCATGGGGTCGATGCCGGTCTGCCCGACGCTCTGCGCGCTCATGGCGGTGGTCACCCAGGCGAGCAGCACGACGATGATGCTCGCAAACGGATCGAGCCCGAGCCCGATGCAGAGCAAGAGCGCCACGGCGGCCGCCGCGCACGCGATGATGCCGGCGGTCAGTCTCATGCGCCTGCGTCCGGCGGTCGGTGCCGTATTGGTGCGGGATGTGCCGCTTGGGGTCGATCCGAACGTAGCCGCGCCTGCGCCGCTTCTAATCATCGAGAGGGCTTTCGGGAGGATGTGCTTGAGGATGACGCCTACGCCGCAGCCCATCATGACGCCCATGCCGAGGCTCGAGGCGAGCCCCTGTCCGGTGGCCGTATCCCACAGACCGAGACCCGATCCGCCGACGATGATGCCGAAGTTGCCGATGATCGCCCCGGCGAACCACACGACGACCGATGCGGTCCCCACGAGGAATCCGACCGCGAGCAGCATGGGGGAGTTGTAGATGCCGAAGGCGACTCCGGGGATCGGCACGTTGCCGAAGAACATCGCGGGGATCACGCCGAACCAATCGCGCAGCGCCGTGTAGATGCCGGCAATGCCCATCGAACCGAAGAGCTGCTTGCCGACCTTGCCGCCCGCATCGCCCGCTTTGAGCGTCTGGGCAGCCGCCATGCCGATGGGAAACTCGAGTTCGGCATCTTCGATGAAGTACCGTCGCATGAAAACGGTGCAGACGAGGCCCAGGGTGACGCCCGCGAGCGCTACGATGAGCATTTCCCACCAATCGACGGTGTTCGCTTTGGTGATGATCCAGATGCCGGGGATGGTGAACGCGAGGCCGCCTGCGACCATCGCTCCCGCCGACATGATCGTGTGCGTGACGTTCGCTTCGTGCAGGTTCGTGTTGCCGAGTGCTTTGAGGAAGAAGAGAGAGATGATTGCGGCAAAGATGATGGGCCAGGGAAGCGCCCCCATTTTGAGGGCCGTGTACGCCGAAGCCGCTGTGATGATTGCGCAGCCAACGCAGCCTATGGCGACGCCGCGCGCAGTCAACTGACCTTTCGCAGGTTTCATGATCGAAAGCTCCTTCTTGTATATCCGCTTCCTTCGGAAGTCGGGTTACTGAACGGACTCGTACAGTATAATCCCTTCAGAAGGCAATCGAGCCGAACATCGGCGAAGGAAATGCGAGAAGGCGGGTGGTAGCGCTATGGAGGCGAACACGGGCGAAAGCGCAGCGTTTGTGCTGGCGGTCGATGTGGGGAACACGGCTACGCGGTTCGGCCTGCTCGACGGGCTCAAGTTGTCGGCATCGTGGGAGTTTGCCACGCGAAGCCGCATGACCGCCGATGAGACCCGTCTGGAAATAGCCAATTTCCTCACTATGCTCGAGCGCGATTGCGCAAGAGGCATCGTCGATTGCCCAGGGTTCGCACCTGAAAGCGGGGGCGGGATCGCCGCGGGGCCTGCCGATGCCATTCTGTCATCGGTCGTCCCCGATCTGACGGACGTGTGGGTCAGCGCGCTTACGATAGAATGCGCCCGCAGGCCGTTCGTCGTAGGCCCGGGGCTGAAAACCGGCTTGAAGATGCATTACAACGATCCTTCGGAAGTGGGGCCCGACCGGGTGGCTACGTTGGTCGCGGCGCGCGAGGCCTACGGATATCCCCTTGTCGTGGTCGATTTGGGAACGACGACGAACTTCGATGTGCTCGACGAGCACGGTGCGTTCGCCGGCGGCGTCATAGCCCCCGGCCTTGCGCTTTCGGCCCACGCGCTCGCTCAAGCCGCCGCCCGCCTGCCCGTTATCGAAATCAAGGTACCTTCGTCGGTAATCGGGAAAAGCACGCGGGAGGCGATGCGGGCGGGCGTCGTTCTCGGTGAAGCGGCGCGCATCGACGGACTCGTCGATGCGATCGAGGAAGAACTCGGTTGCAAGGCGCGCGTCATCGCAACCGGCGCACATGCGGCTGCGGTTGCCGCGCTGTCGGAACGGATCGAGCGCGCCGACGAATCGCTGGTGCTGCGCGGGCTCGGAATGCTGTTCGCGCTGAACAGCAAGCGTTGAGCCCCTGGGTTCCCTACCGAGGGCCCGGCATGCCGCACGGCTTTCTGAACGGGCGCGTTGTTCGAAGTTCGGCAACGCGACCGGGTTCGTGCCCCGAGCCGCACCGCTCCGCGCAGCTACAGCGAGGATACGTGTTCGCAGAAATCGCCGTAGAGCGCATACGCTTCCCCGGCGTTGATCTCGGTTCCGTCGTAGGGATCGAGCGCGGTGAAGTTGCCGAGCTCGAGGTTGTCGGGATCGCTCGCATCGTGGTAGCCGATGAGGGTTATCCAGTGCTCGCCGTAGGCGCCTGCGACGTGGATGACGGTCGGTTTGCCTGCTGCTATCTGGTCGTAAGCCTCACGGAGAAGCGCCTCGTTCGAGCCGAGGGAGCGAAACGACGAGTTGCCGCCGCCCCAGCCGGGCCAGGTGCACATGCCGCATCCGTAAGCCGCATGATCGGTTGCCGTTCCCTGTACGATCGCGTCGCCGTACGCGCAAGCGTAGCCGGGGCAGCAGATGGTGTGCCCGCTTGAAGCCTGGTTGCCGATGGCAGCGATGGCCTCGGGGTCGTAGGCGAGCAGCTTATCGCTTGCTTCGAGCGCGGCAAGCCGCGCGGCCTTCTGCTCTTCTTCGGCGAGTCTCTGCTCGTAATCGGCCTTCATCTCGTCGAGCGGAGCGGCTTGATCGATATCGAACGACGAAAGCGGAATTGCGGTCGAAGGGGATAAGGCCGCTTCGTAAGCCTTTTCGGCATCGATGGGCTTATCGGTGCTGACGGGGCCGACTGGCTCTTTGGCTTTTTCGGAGATTGCGAGCACGGCGGGTGGCAGCGCATTCGGGTCGGCGATCGAATCGGCGGATGCGGAGTTGAGGGGAAGGGAGCACGCGATGGCCGTCGCAAGTGCGATGGCTGCTCCGGGAAAACGACGTTCCAGCAAGTCGGTTCCTGCCTTTCTGGACCGGGTAGGCGAATAAGTGGTGTGATTCCGGTCACGAGAACGGGCAGTATGCTATCCGAAACGGAATGGGAACGCAGCAGCTTGGACGAATCTTGCAGCGAAGCGCCACAAGTGCTGCATGAAACCAACATAACGGTTCGGCAACGGTTACTGCGGCCCTTTGAGGGTGCGATACTCGCGTGGACTGATGCCCTGACAGCTCTTGAAGGCTTCGGAAAAGCTGCTTTGTCTCGTGTATCCGATCGATGCGGCGATTTCGGCCATCGTCAAATCGGTAGTCGCGAGCAGTTTGCACGCTCGGTCCATGCGAAGGTCGCGCAGGTGCTCTTGGGGCGTTTTACCTTCGGCCCGCCTGAATATCCCGGTGAGCTTCGTTGCGCTCATGCAGGCGATGCGGCAGAGCTCTTCGGTTGAAACGGGTCGATCGAGGTTGACCTTCATGTGGTCGAATACGCGGGCGAGCGCAGCGCGGTCGGCTTTGCTCATCGCGGCATTCGGATAGTGCGTGCGTGCTACCTGCCAGTCGACGAGAAGCGCTGTGCACTCTAAGACTTTGCCCCCGAAGAAAGCCGGAGCAGCAACCGCTCCCGGCCGTGCAGTCCTTATTTCGTCGAGAGATTTGACGAGCGGGGGAATGGCGTGCGTGCCATCGAGTGCGGCGATCGCCGAAGTGAGTACGAGTGGATCGCAGTGGCATGCAAGGCTGAGCTTGCGCACGGCGGGGGGTAGCAGCGCTATGCCGTACGTTTCGACGGTCTCGTTTGCCGCGATGTCGATCATGGGGGGAGGCGCGCAAGCTTGCTGAACTCGACCGACGGGAGCACGGTTTACGCGGTTCGACGTAGCGGTGCGGGGGCCGGGCAGCCGGGTGCAGGTGCCGAAAAGAAAGCAGTCGAGGGCGCGGGCTGAGGTTCTGACGGCCTGGGCAACCGCAAAGTCGCACGAAAAGAGGGCGGTTGCGTCGTCGATGGAAAAACACCAGAGCGTTCCATGACCGTAGGGTGCAGTGATGTGCCATGAAACGGTCGCGCCCCCGCAGCCGAGGGGGTCGGCGATCGGCTCGGCGTGGGTTACGAGCGCGAGATGCTCGATCAACGATGATGCGGTTGTGCGTATGCGTGAATCCTGCTGATTCACCGATGTCTCCTCGCTGGTTGAAGGCTGGTATGCGGTACTGTCTGCTTGCTTGCCGCGTCGAATAGTAACCAATGGCTAACAAACAGGACGAGTATAGCAAAGGATCGGGGCGGTGCGACGGCAAAGCCGTCTGTTTCGGGATGCAGATTCGCTGCGCCTTTGCCGGATGCCGATCGAAAGCGAACACGTTGTGCGCCTAGGCGTTCGCTCGTCGTCTTGCTCTGAATTCTCTCGGGGTTACGCCGAAACGTTCTTTGAAAGCTTCCGAAAAACTGCCCTGACGCGCGAAACCGAGCTTTTCCGCTACATCCGAAAGGGGAATGTCGGTTTCTTCGAGCATCCGGCATGCCCGATCCATGCGAACCGACCGAGCGTACTCTTGGGGCGTCATGCCTTCGGCCTGCTTGAAGAGGCGCGTGAGCTTGCTTGGGCTCGCACAGGCTATCCTGCAGATTTCATCGGTTGATACATGTCGTTCGACGTTGTTTTCGATATGCGTGCGCGCTCGGTTGAGCGCGCTGCGGTCGGACGGGCGCAGCGCATTGCGGGGTTCCTGGGCGCGCAGCAGGTTCCAGTCGAGCAAAAGCGAGACCGCTTCGGTGATCTTCGCCTCGTAAAACGCATGCGCCGTCACGGCGCTCGGCCGAGCTTGGCGTATTTCGTCAAAGACTTGGTTGAGCCCCAGCACGTCGCGGTTTCCGTCGAGCGAAGCTATCGCGCGGGAGAGAACGAGCGGGTCGCAGTGGCAGCGCATGCTCATGAGCTGCATTGCTTTGGGTAAAAGCACGATGCTCGTTACATCGTACTGTTCGTCTGCCTTAGTTGTCTGAACGTAGGGCTGGCCTGCCCATGCGTAGCCGAGCAGCGTCCTATCGGCGGGGTCGGTGTTCTTTCCAAAGTAGGGCACCATGTTTTTGCCGTAGGATCCGAAACAGAAGAAGTCGGGCGTTTCGCAGGAAAACTCGAGCGGTGTTTTGAAGATGAAGTCGTACACCGCGACACCCATTATGTCGTCGATGGCATAGAACCAGTAGGTTCCGTTGCCGAATGATTCGTCGATCTCCCATAGCCTTCCGACCCGTCCCCGCAGAGGCGGCTCGATGGGAATGCCGTGTAAGGCGGTAGCCTGGGGCACGAAAAGCGCATCGAATTTCGTATCGAAGCGAGCCTTGGGAAAGGTGCGTTTCATTTCGGCATGATCGTTGGGTATTTCGTCTGAAACGTCGCGTTCTGTCATCGTTCTGCATACCTTTCGGGCGATTCGCTAAATTATTAGCCATGACTAACTTTAAGCATACATCAGATGCAGCCGTTGCGGCAAGCACATGGCTGCACGAAGGCACCGAATCCCCAAGGACCGCTCGCCGACTTGATCCGCGCGTGTCTCTTTCGATTCTCGTCTTACTCAACCTGATCGCGTTTGCGCCGACGAATCGCCTGGTCGAGATAAGCGCCGTTGTCGTGTGCGCCGCGGTCATGGGGTGGTGCGGCCGACGCTCTGCCATGTTCAGATGGCTTGCTGCTTACGCGGTTATCTTTGCGGCAGGGTACGCTATCGTGCGGTTTCCCAATGACGTAACAGCATCGTTTGCCGCCATGATCATCACATTTCGTCGGGTGTTCTGTGTGGGAATGTTCGCTTCGAACATGATCGCAACGACGCGTGTGGGCGAGATGGCCTCGGCTTTGCAGCGCATCCGTGTTCCGCGCGGCATGATATGCGGGCTGTGCGTTGCATTGCGCTTTTTCCCCACGATGGGAAAGGAGTTCGTATCGGTTGTTGAGGCTATGAAGGTTCGCGGATTCGCCCTTACGCCGGCTTCGATCCTGCGTCGTCCTGCGGCAACGGTGGAAAACCTTTTGATTCCCGTTATGAGCAGGCTTGCGATCGTGGCCGATGAGCTTTCGAACGCGGCCATAGTGCGCGGGATCGACTCGGACGAGCCGCGAACGTCGTATTACGATTTGCGCTTTTCGGGCATCGATGCCGTATTCTTGCTCCTGTTCTGCGCAATCGCCGCCTCCGTTGCCCTCGCGAAGACCGGGGTGGTCGCATGAGCGCGCCAGAGCAGGCGGCAGGGAGAGCCGAATTCGCCGTCGATATAGAAAACGTCTGCTTCTCGTATGCTTCGGATCCGGGGGTTCGCGCTCTCGACGGCGTGACGCTTCGGGTTCCCTGGGGGCAATGCATCGTGCTTACGGGATCGTCGGGCTGCGGGAAAACAACGGTGACGCGATTGGTGAACGGGCTTATCCCCGCTGCTTACGGCGGAGTGCTCGAGGGCGGGGTGGGCATAGCGGGCACGTCGCTTACCGACTGGTCCGCCGACAAGCTGTGCCGTCGGGTCGGCTCGGTGTTTCAGAATCCACGCAGCCAGTTCTTCAACCTTGATACCACGTCTGAGGTTGCGTTCGGATGCGAGAACCTCGGACTGCGGCGCGACGATATCCGTCGCCGTGTCGACGAGGCGTTTCGGATGCTCGGGATCGGGCATCTGAAAGACCGCGACATCTTTGCCCTTTCGGGAGGCCAGAGGCAGATGGTCGCCATCGCCTCCGCGTGTGCCATGGGGCCCGACATCCTCGTATTCGACGAGCCGACCGCTTCCCTTGACGTCGCCTCGATGCGCCTGCTCGCCCGCACCATCGCGCGACTGAAGGCGCTTGGGAAAACGGTGATTGTAGCCGAGCACCGATTGTGGTGGCTTGCGGAAGTTGCCGATAGGGTGGTGGTTATGCGGGAAGGCCGAATCGACCTCGATTGCGATGCGTCGTCGTTCTCCCGTTTGGATGCGGGGGAGCTCGCGCGGCTCGGGCTGCGCGCTTGGAATATCGAGCAGACGGGCTTGCCGCCTGCTTTCCTCGGAGGCGATGCGGGCGGTGTGGGGCTCGAGGTCGAGAATCTCCGCGCCTCCTATCGGACGGGCCCCGAGGTTCTCAAGGGCGTCGAAGCATCGGTGGAGCGGGGCGCTATCGTTGCTTTGGTCGGGAGAAACGGCGGAGGCAAGACGACGTTTGCGCGCTGCTTGGTCGGCCTTCACCGAGAGTCGGCGGGAACCGTAAGATTCGGAGCGACCGTACCGAAGCGCCGTGCGCGCCCCGAGCACGCTTTTCTTGTTATGCAGGAACCGGGATACCAGCTTTTCGCCTCCAGCGTTCGCGGCGAGCTCGAAAGCGCGCTTGGGCAAGGGGGTTCGAAGCGGGAACCTGGTGAAATCGACGATACGGTTGACGGAGCGCTCGAACGGTTCGGGCTTGCTCATCTCGCCGATCGCCATCCCCTTTCGCTTTCGGGCGGGCAGCGCCAACGGCTTGCCATCGCGGCGGGGACTTCTCAGGGTGCCGAACTGCTCGTCTTGGACGAGCCGACAAGCGGACTCGATTGCGAGAACATGAAGCGGGTCGCACGCGAGCTGCGGCTCGCGTGCGAATCGGGTACGTGCGCCATCGTCATAACGCATGATTTCGAATTCATCGAAACGGCGTGCCAGTCGGTCCTGCACCTCTCTGACGGCGTCATCGGGGAAACCTTCCCCGTCGACACATCAACATTGCCTCGAATCAGAAGCATTCTCGGATTCGGCGGTTGAACCAACAGGCTTGAAAGCCTGAAATCCGGTAGCAAGAGAAAAGGAGTACGCATTATGGGAAGCGCTGTGCAAGCAAAAAAACCAAGTACGGTAGTGGGGGCTGGGAACGCCTCGGGAAAACTCGTTGGAAAAGACTACATTACGATAGCCGTGTTCGGCCTGCTCATGTTTTTGGTTTTCTTCGCCTTCTCGATGGTGCTCGGCATGAACGCGAACGCGTTCTGGTTCACCCATGCGGCAGGGTCGCTCGTTGCGGGTATCGTCTGGATGTACGTAGCCGCCAAGGTGCCCAAGCGCGGCGCATTCGCCGTTATGGCGGTGCTCGTAGCGGTTGTCGCGCTGCTGCTCGGCATGGTGTGGACGGGCCCCGCTGGCATTGTGGTGGGCGGTCTCGCAGCCGAAGCCATTGCCGGGGCAGGGGACAAGAGGACCGCAACGCGCAGCATCGTCGCCTTTGCGGCGTTCACGCTTTGCTTTTGGGTCGGGCAGGAATCCATGGTGATTATGGCGGGGCAATCCTACGTGGATATGGTGGTGGAAATGGGCATGAGCGCCGAGTACGGCCAGACGTTGGTCGATTTCACGAAAAGCCCGCTTGCTTTGGTTGCCTTGGCTGCAACGGCGGTGTGTCCGCTTATCGGCGGCTGGATCGGCTCGAGGCTTTTTTGCAAGCACTTCGCCCGCATCGCCGCGTGAGGGCATGGCTTTCGGAATGATGCGCCGGTATTTCGGCTTCATCGTCAATTCGGCGCAAGGCGGTGCTCTATTTCGGCTTGGTCGTTCTATAGTTTGCCTAATCTAACAAATGGGACTCGCTCTATGCGGGCCGCATCGCAGGTTTCATCCGATGCGGCCCGCAGGCGCGTTGCAGCAAGAGAAAGGAAATCTTATGGCCGACGATGCGGGCTCGACGCCGCAAACCCATCCATCCCGGGGCCCGGGCGCAGCTTTTGGCGTTTCAGGTTCCGAAGCATCTCACCGGAAAAACCCCCTTATGCGGTTGCTCGATTTTGCGGGACCGCATAAACGGCTGACGATTTTGGGCTGCGTGCTTTCGGCGGTAAACGCGCTTCTGTCCATCGCAATGCTCGTGTGCGTGTGGTTCGTCGTGCGCGACCTTGTGGCCGTCGCCCCCGATTGGGCCGCCGCCCAAAGCGCCCCGCTATACGGCGCTGGGGCGCTCGGATGCGCGCTTGCGGGGCTTATCGTGTACTTCTGCGCGCTTATGTGCACGCACCTTGCAGCGTTTCGCACTGCCACGAACATGCGCAAGGCGGCGCTCGAGCATCTTGCGAAGGTGCCGCTCGGGTTCTACAGCGCGCGTTCGACCGGCGAGCTGCGCCGCATCATCGAGGGGTCGACGGGGCTTACCGAGGGCGTGCTTGCGCACCGCATCCCCGATTTTGTGGGTGCGCTTGTGACGCCGATCGCGTATTTGGCGGTACTGTTCGTGTTCGACTGGGTGATGGGGCTCGTCTGTCTCATCCCCATAGCCGCTTCGGCTTTTTGCATGTTCCTCATGATGGGCGGCGGCATGAAAGACAAGGACGGCGAGGGCAACTCGAATGCCATGTCGTTCATGATGAACTATCAAAACGCACTCGATCGGATGAACAAAGCGGCGGTCGAGTACGTGCGCGGCATCCCCGTCGTAAAGGTGTTCCAGCAGACCGTGAACTCGTTTCGGGCGTTCCGAGAATCGATCGCAGCCTACCGAGATTTTGCGACCGCGTATGTGAAGATGTGCGAGGCGCCCCAGGTCGCCCAGCTCGTAGCCATCAACGCGACGTTCTTCGTGCTCGTTCCGACGGGTATCCTTCTCGCCTATGCGGCGGGCGATTTCGGGGTGTTTCTCACGAATTTCCTGTTCTACGTCATCTTCTCGGCGCTCACCACCATGATGATGAGCAAGGTCATGTACGCTTCGCAGGCGGTTACCGAAGCGCAGGACGCCGTCGGCAGAATCGAGGGGATCCTCGGGGCGCCGCTCATGGCGGAGGTTCCCGTCGAGGGAGCCAAAGTTCCTGCTGACGATTCGATTGAATTCGATCGCGTAGGCTTTCGCTATCCCGGAAACGACGCATGGGCGCTCGACGGCGTAACCTTGCGCATACCGGCAGGAGCCACGGTCGCGCTGGTCGGCCCCTCGGGCGGGGGGAAGACCACGGCCGCAAGCTTGGTGCCGCGCTTCTGGGACGCTTGTGCGGGCCGTGTGCTCGTGGGCGGCGTCGATGTGCGCGACATATCGAGCGACCTGCTTATGGAGCGCGTGGCCTTCGTGTTTCAGAACGATCATCTTTTCAAACAGAGCCTCGCCGACAACATCCGTGCGGCAAAGCCGACTGCAACGCGTGCCGAGGTGGAGCGTGCAGCGCATGCGGCGCAGTGCGACGACATCATCGAGAAGATGCCCCAAGGGCTCGATACGGTGGTGGGAACCAAGGGCATCTACCTTTCAGGGGGAGAATGCCAGCGCATCGCACTTGCCCGCGCGATCCTGAAGGATGCGCCGATCATCGTGCTCGATGAGGCGACGGCGTTCGCCGATCCCGAGAACGAAGCGCTCATTCAAAAGGCTCTTGGGACGCTTACCGAGGGAAAGACCGTGCTTATGATTGCGCATCGGCTTTCGACGATCGTCGGCGCCGATTGCATCTACGTGCTCGATGGCGGCAAGCTCGTCGAATCGGGTACCCATGACGGATTGCTGGAATCTCGGGGGCTGTACGCCCGCATGTGGGCCGATTATCAAACGTCGGCTTCATGGCGCATCGAAGGAAGGGGGGACGGCCATGCTGCATAGGGTATTCGGCCTCACCGAGCAGGGTGCGAAAAACTTCAAACGCGGCGTTTTTTTCTGTACGCTCGCAAACCTCGTGCTCATGGCTCCCATAGGCATTCTGTTCATGCTGGTCAACGATTTCATGAACCATCTGACGGGGAACGCTCCGCTGCCCGATCCCTGGCTTTATCTAGCGGGCTGCGTTGCCATCCTCGTGGCCATGGCCCTCACCCAATGGGCCGAGTATGCGAACACCTACCACGTGGTATACGATGAGAGCGCTCGCAAGCGCACCGATCTGGCCGAACATTTGCGCGAACTGCCCCTTTCGTTTTTCGGCAGGCGCGACCTATCGGATCTGACGAACACGATCATGAAGGATTGCGCCGATCAGGAGCGTATGTTCATGCACGTCATGCCGCAGCTGTTCGGCACCGGTATATCGACGGCGATCGTCATCGTAGGCATTTTCTTCTATGATTGGAGGCTGGCGCTCGCGGCGTTCTGGGTTGTGCCCGCGGCTATCGGCATCATGGCGGTATCGGGAAAGCATCAGCAACGCAAGGCCAAGGTCATGGAGGATGCACGTCTCGCTATGAGCGACGGCGTGCAGGAATTTCTCGAGTGCGCTCAGGAGATCCGCGCGACCAACCGCTCGGGCGATTTCCTCGCCGAGCTGTCGGGTAAGCTCGATGCGTTCGAGCGCGGCCAGGTGGTCTCGGAGCTGACGACGGGGGCGTGCGTGACCTCCGCTCAAGCGCTGCTCAAGCTCGGCATCGGTACGACCGTTTTCGTCGGTGCTGCGCTGCTCGTCTCGGGCCAGGTCGATTTCATGACGTACTTTGCGTTTCTGCTCGTGGTTACGCGCGTGTACGACCCGGTCAACATCATCCTGCAATCGATCGGCGAACTTCTGGCCATGAAGCTTTCGATCCGCCGCACGCAGGACATCGCCGCCGAAGAGGCCATGCGCGGTTCGTCGACGTTTGCGCCTTCGGGCCACGATCTCGTATTCGACGATGTGACGTTCTCGTACAAGACGGGCGAGCGCGTGCTCGAAGGTGTGAGCTTCTGCGCGAAGGAAGGCGAAGTGACGGCGCTTGTGGGGCCGTCCGGCTCGGGGAAGTCGACCGTCGCGAAGCTTGCGGCGCGGTTTTGGGACGTCGATTCGGGCCGCGTGCTCGTGGGGGGCGTGGATGTGTCGGGGGTTGATCCTGAAACGCTGCTGTCGGATTACGCCGAAGTGTTCCAAGACGTGGTGCTGTTCGACGATACCGTAAGGGAGAACATTCGCCTGGGAAGACGGGGTGCGACCGACGAGGAGGTTCTTGCCGCTGCTCGGGCTGCAAACTGCGATGAGTTCGTCAGTCGTATGCCGCAAGGCTACGATACGCTTATCGGAGAGAACGGCACGCGTCTTTCGGGCGGCGAGCGCCAGCGCATTTCAATTGCGCGCGCTCTTTTGAAGGATGCGCCGATCGTGCTCTTGGACGAGGCGACCGCATCGCTCGACGTGGAAAACGAGAGCCAGGTGCAGGCGGCGCTCTCGCGCCTGCTGGCCGACAAAACGGTGCTCGTGATCGCTCATCGCATGCGCACGGTGGCCAATGCCGACAAGATCGTCGTTCTCAAGGAAGGCTCGGTGGCCGAACAAGGCTCGCCCGAAGAATTGATGGCGCAGCCCGGCGGCGTGTACCGGCGCATGGTCGAACTTCAAAGCGAGAGTGCGAGCTGGGCGATATAGAAACGGCGCAGGGCTTCGTTGTGAGAACGAAGCCCTGCGGCCTAAGGCGCTTTGGACGGGGGCTACGCTGCGAGCAGCGCCCCGAGGCGCACGCATTCGGAGGTCGCTTCATCGTCGGGATAGTCCTTCGCAATGACCGAGTCGACGAGCTCGAGACCTGCGCTGACGGCGCGATCTTCCCATAGCTCCATCCACTCTCCGTCGTTCCAGTCGTATGACCCGAACAACGCGACGGGTTTGCCTGCGAGCAGCGGCTCCACCTCGTCGTACATGGGTAAAAACTCAGAATCTTCGAGCTCCTCGTCGCCCATGGCAGGGCAGCCGAACGCGTAGGCATCGAACGCGTCGAGTCTGTTGGGGCCAAAATCGCTTGCGCAGATGAGCTCGGCGTGCGCTCCCTTGCCCCGAACGCCTTCGGCGACGAGCTGAGCCATGGCTTCGGTGTTGCCCGTGCCGCTCCAATAGACGATTGCTACGTTTTTCATAGTGCAAACTCCTTTACTGAGTCGGTTACCGAGACGGTCCTGTCGCATGCGGTGAGGCTTTCGAGGGTTGCGCCCCCGTCGAAGAGGTTCTGGTAGAGGTTCGTGCAGTTCCTGAATCGACAGAAGCAGGCTTGTGCGTCGTGCGCGTTCGCGTACACCTTCCAGCAGCCGCTGCACAGGCTGTTCTCGCCTCGATGCTCGATGAACCCGACGACGTCATCGAAGGGGTATCCGAGGAAGAAACCGATCTCGTGGGGGAACTCGCACGTTCCGCGCAGCCTGCTTTCGAGATCGGTCCCGCAGATGCGATGGTGCAAACGCTCGATGCAGCCGGCGAGGCAATCGGGGTCGTACCCCGCTTTTCTGAGATAGGATGCCACGTTGGGTTGCCGGATGCTTTCGCAGAGGATGGCGGGGCGGTAGACGAGCAGCAACGCTCCCGATTCCCGCCGTGCGAGAACCTCGAGACGTACGCCACGCGGCTCGAGCCGCGCTCGACAGGTGTTGAGCAGGCTCGGCTCGCATTCGAGTCTCGCCGCTTTGCGGGGGACGGTAAAGAGATTCGCCGGCTTAAGGCAGGCAAGGGTCGGGGTGCAGTGGCGCACGATCTTTCGCTCGAGCGAGCGGATCGGCGTGGTCTTTTCTTCCATAACGCTCCTTATCCACGTAGACGGGCGAATCTCACGGAGGGATGTCGCGCGCTGCGCTTGGGTAAGTTGACCAGCTGGCGGTCGAACAAAGTAAACTATGGTTAACATATAGGCGAGAAGGGGGATCAAGTCAAGGAAAAAAACGGTAGGGGAAGAAAACGCACGCATTCCGAAACCGTTGGTTTCTTCCGTCGGCAGGCGTGCGTGCGAAAACTGCGGGCGCGTTGGCGGGACTGACGCGGACGGCGGTTCCCGTTCCGAAACCGCAACCGTTCTTTCGGCGTGTGGCGCGCTGCGGCCATTGCCTCGGTTGCGCTGCTGTGCTATAAAGTTATCTATAGCTAACAATTGAAAGGGGCATGGGTGTCATGATGGAGTTCGGGGCGGCGGACGCCAACGGGGCGTTGGACTTCACGTGCGAAACCTGCACGACGAAGCAGACGTCAAAGCTGTTGCATGATCTGATCCAGAGCATTGTTTCGGCTCTTGAAGCGCGTGACCCGCATACCGCCGAGCACTCGTTGCGTGTGGGCGATATGGCTGAGAGGACATGCTCTCTCATGGGTTTGCCGGACGACGTTACGGCGACCATCCACATGGCGGCCCACGTACACGATATCGGTAAGATCGGCATTCCCGACAGAGTCCTTCTGAGAAACGCCCGTCTGACGCCTGCCGAGCACGCGCTACTGCGCAACCACCCGAGAATCGGCTACGACATCCTTTCGGGATGCGAGAGCCTCGACGGCGTCGCCGAGATCGTTCTGCATCATCACGAACGCTGGGACGGCTCGGGCTATCCCGACGGGCTGGCGGGCGAGCGCATTCCCCTCGGTGCCCGCATCGTTGCGGTGTGCGACTCGATCGATGCCATGCTGGGAAAGCGGCTGTGCAAGAAATCGATGGCGCCGCGCGAGTGCGTACAGGAAATATTCCTCAATGCGGGTTCGATGTACGACCCCGACATCGCCTGGTTTGTGCTCAAGCACTGGGACGCCATCGTCGGCCGCGTCGAGTTCAGGGATTTCATCGTTGCCGAACCGGGGGCCTATCATGCGCTGTGCTGCAGCGTTCCCGCTCCCAAAGCGCTCGACCTCATCGCTTGATCCGGTTTCTGCCGCACGCGAGGACGGTTGGGTTTTTCTCGCTCGACGGTCAGCGACTTCCACCGTATCGCTCGCACGTTTTTTCCTTTGACGTCACCAAGACCTTCCCTTTGTGGCACAATTTGGAAGATTGGGTTCGGACGGAACCGAACAGCCGCCGTGCGCGGCGTTTCGTAAGAAGGGGAGATGACACGTGAGCAAAAACAAGCCAACGCCCACTATGGGGGCCCAAGACAGCCCGGATGCGGTATACGATGCGCGTACGCTCGGTGCGCCGAAAATGGCATTGTTCGGTTTACAGCACATGTTTGCCATGTTCGGCGCGACGATCCTCGTGCCAACGTTGACGGGGTTGTCCGTGTCGGCAACGCTCCTGTTCGCCGGCGTGGGAACGCTTCTGTTCCACCTGCTGGCCAAGGGCAAGGTGCCGGCATTTCTCGGTTCGTCGTTTGCGTTCATTGCGGGTTATGCCGCTATCGCGCCGAACGGCGAGGCCGACCTGCTTCCGTACGCTTGCCTGGGCGTTGCCTGCGCGGGTCTTCTGTACCTCGTGCTGTCGGCGCTGTTCAGGATATTCGGCCCCACGCGCGTCATGCGGTTCTTCCCGCCCGTCGTCACCGGCCCCATCGTCATTGCGATCGGCCTCATCCTTGCAAGCTCGGCGATCGGCAACGCTTCGACCAACTGGGCCATCGCCATCGTTGCCATTGCGGTCATCGTGGTGTGCAACATCTGGGGCAAGGGCATGATCAAGATCATCCCCATCCTCCTCGGCGTTATCGTGTCCTACGTCGTGGCGGCGGTTGCGGGCGTGGTCGACTTCACGCCGGTGGCCGAGGCCGCATGGATCGGCGCTCCCTTCCAGTGGAGCGATACGGTGTTCTCCATCTTCGGAGCCGATTTCAACGCGGGCCTTGCGATCACGGCCATCATCACCATCATGCCGCTCGCGTTCGCTACCATGATCGAGCACATCGGCGATGTTTCGGCCATCTCGTCGACGGTTAACCGCAACTACATCGCCGAACCCGGTCTGCACCGCACGCTTCTGGGCGACGGCCTGGCCACCATTCTCGCGTCGCTGTTCGGCGCGCCCGCCAATACGACCTACGGCGAGAACACCGGCGTGCTTGCGCTCACGCGCGTGTTCGATCCGCGCGTTATACGCATCGCTGCCGTTTTCGCTATCGTGTTCTCGTTCTGCCCGAAGTTCGCGGCGGTCATCTCGGTCATGCCCGCCTGCGTCATCGGCGGCGTCTCGCTCGTGCTGTACGGCATGATCTCGGCGGTCGGCATCCGCAACCTCGTGGAGAACCACGTCGACTTCATGAAGAGCCGCAACGTCATCATCACCGCGCTCATCCTCGTGCTTTCGCTCGGCATCGCCTACAGCGCTGCAGGTGCCATCGTGGTTCCCGTCGGGGAGATCACCATCTCGCTGTCCGGTTTGGCAGTGGGCTCGATCGTGGGCATCCTGCTCAATATGATCCTGCCGGGACACGAGGACATACCGGGTCAAGAACCCCAGGCGCTCGAAGAATACGACGAGTTGGATCGATTGCCGCTCGAGGGATCGTATGAGGGGCTGGCGAACGCAGAGAAATAGCGTTTGCATCGCGCATGGCGATCAAGCAGTCAAGGAAGCGCCTTCGGGCGCTTCCTTTGTTTGGGCGAAGGTGCTGTGAGGAAATCGTGCTATTGGTGCCCATAAGTTAACAATAGCTAACTTATGGTATCATGGTTTCGGTACAGGTTGGCGAAAGGCGGTTTTCATGGTGGTTGGCGTTTGCAAGTCGCTTGAAGAGGGGCGGACGTATTCCTATGCGGATCTCAGCGAGCGGTTCGGTTTGCGCAAAGCGGAGTTCGAGCAGATCCTCGACTACCTGATCGACCGCGGCTGCCTGAAGCCGAAGCTGTTCGAATCCGTCTGTCTCGACGGGGCGACCGTCGTGACGTGCATCCCGTTCGAGCACCGCGTGCGTTGGGAGGCCTAGCGCCGCGCTTCGGCGGCGACGGCAGCGGGCGCTTCGTCTGAAGCGCACTGCCCGCCCGGCTCCGATTGCGGTATCATGGCGGTACTGCAGCGAATACGAGCCGGGGATCGGAGGACCATGCAACGAGACGACGCGCGGAACGGGGCGGGCGCGCGCGAGCGCGTCATGTCGTGTGCGGTGCGGGAGTTCATGGACAAGGGCTTCAACGGGGCCTCGCTCAGAACGATCGCCGCTGCCGCCGAGGTGACGACTGGTGCCATATACGGGTATTTCCCCAGCAAAGAGGCGCTGTTCGACGCTATCGTCGCGCCTGCCGGCGACGAGCTCCTCGCGCGCTACATCGCCTCCCAGGAACGGTTCTACGCGCTGCCGTTCGAAGATCAGACTTTCGAGGGCATGCAGGACTTCGAGAGGGGGCTCGTGCACGAGATGCTCGATTTCGTGTACGACCATCGCGGGGAGTTCCTGCTGATCTTCGCCAAGTCGGCCGGTACGTCGTGGGAGACCTACATGGAGCGCTTCGTCGACGTCGAGGAGGAGAGCACCCACCGCTACACGCGCGAGATGCGCGAGCGGGGCGTCGAGCTGGCCGCGATGTCTCCTGCGACGGCCCGCATCCTGTCGAGCATGTTCTTCCGCGGCTACTTCGAGCCGCTGCTCGCCGGCATGCCGCGCGGGGAGGCGCATGGTTTCATCGCCGACTACGAGCGGTTCTTCCATGCGGGCTACGTCGCGCTCATGGAGCCGCAGCAAAGCGAGGATTCGAAAGACGCGCAGTAGGGCGCGTGTTCCAGGGGCGGAGCGATGCGGGCGCTTGACGGGGCACTGACGCGCCTGCTAGGTGCGACCGCGCAGGCGAAGCGGGGGTTCGGTGCAAGAAATTGCGGTTTTGCGTTCTGGGACGGCCTCGAACGGTCGACACTCTCCATTACCGGTTGATTGCGCGTATAGCGCGTTTTCGTTTTCGCAGATGGCGCTTAATGCGCTGGCCTTTTTTGGTTCTGGGCGAACCTTCGATGAGCGCACAACGGCAGTTTCTTGTATCGAGATGGCGTTTTAAGCAATTGAAATGCCTTACCGAAATGAGATGTGCCGATGCGCCATGGCGAAAGGACAGCTTGTTTGAGCGGATCTTCCTTTCGGTGGCACGGCGTTTCGAGCGCAAAGCGGCGCAACGTTCGATCTCGCCGGATCCCGCAGCATTTGCGCGGGCAACGGAAAACCCTTTGGCCGTCTTCAAGTCATAGGGTTTTCCAAGACGGCGGTTATCAACCGCCGAGGCCGTTTTCATGCGAAAATTCAGCGTGGCATGTCTTGGGTGCCAAAAACGTGTCCCGGCGACAGAAATGTTCGGTTTGGGAGAGGTAAAGCGCGGATTTCTGTAAGTTCGAACATCATCTCGAGGCCTCTTGCGCATCTTCAGCTGCGTTATCCCTGGTGAGCGGTAGCCTGCAGTTGGACAGGACACCGATCATCGCCGTCCGTGCGTCCAAACCGAACATTTCTGCACGCAGAGACGCCTTTTACTGCCCGAGAGCCTGCCTTCGGCTCGGCGTCGGACCTTAGGCTCGAGGCGGAAAACGGAAGTTTTCGTCGCAGCGGGCATCCATGTAGAAGAATCGGCGAAAAATACGCGGTATCGGCTTGCCGTTTCCTCATTTCCGGATCAGCGAAGAGCCAAAGAAATCGATCGAAGGAGAAGCACGGAGCGGCGACGAAAAGCTTTTGCTTTCTGTTGTTCTCGGACTTCTTCGCTGTTAGGCGCAGGGCTGGACTCATGGGGCGCGTTGGATGCAGGTACGCAAGCGCATCGGATGCGGGTACGGAAGAAAAAGTTATCACTGTCTAACATAACAGTGTTATACTTCCCATGTAAGCCATAGATAACTTTCAATACGCGTGAAAGGACGAGCGTATGGATGTTGGAAACACGGTCTCGGCCGACGTGGCGGGTGCGACCGAAGAGGGAGTGAGTCTTGAACCGGTAGGCGCAACCGGGACAGTTGCCAGATCTGAAGCGGCGGGTACGCCTGAAAGGACAGGTGCACCCGTAGCGGCTGCCGAGCCCGAAGCGGGGGATGTGCCCGAAACTGCTGTGGAAGAGGGAAGGGGGCGGCCCGCAAACCCGGTTGCCTTGCTGCTCTCGTGGTCGGGTGAGAAAAGGTCGTGGTACGTTGCCTCCGTGCTGCTCGCCGTTATCGGGGTGGCGGGGAGTATCGTGCCGTACTTCGCGGTGGGTCAGATGATCGCAGGTGTGCTCGCCCAAACGCGCGATTTCGCGTTCTACCTCGGATGGTGCGGGATCGCTGCGGCGGGCTACCTCATCTACATCATCTGCCACAACGCTTCGACGACCCTATCCCACAAGGCCACGTTCGCCACCATCTCGAAGGTGCGTCGCCGCCTGGCGGACAAGCTCACGCGCGTGCCGATGGGATACGTGCTCGATACGCCGTCGGGTAAGCTCAAGAACATCATGGTAGAAAAGGTGGACAGCATCGAGACCACCCTCGCGCACGTTGTGCCCGAGATGACCTCGAACCTGCTCGTGCCCATCGCCGTGATCGTGTTCATGTTCACGCTCGATTGGCGCATGGCGCTTATTGCCCTCGTCACACTGCCCATCGGGTTCATCTGCTACATGGGCATGATGCGCGACTACGCGTCGTGGTACGAGAAGACCGTCCAGGCCGGTGAGGAGATGAGCGCGGCATCGGTCGAGTACGTGGGCGGCATCGAGGTGATCAAGGCGTTCGGCCAGTCGGCAAGCTCGTACGAAAAGTTCTCGAATGCGGTCACACGATACGCCCGCTCGTTCATCGATTGGATGCACCACTGCCAGATATTCCAGGACGGCGGCCTTGCCATCTGGCCGGCGACGCTCGTCACCGTACTGCCGGCGGGGTGCTTCTTCGTCATGGAAGGCACGCTTGATCCTGCTACGTTCGTCATGGTCGCCGTGCTCTCGCTCGGCATCTTCCCGCCCCTTTACGCCGCGATGAGCTTCATCGATTCGCTCGCCCAGATCGGGACCGTCGTCGAGCAGATCACGGGTATCCTCGATGTGCCCGAGCAACGCCGCGCAACCTCGCCCGCTGCAACGGACGGCACGCGCATCGAACTTGAGAACGTGCGTTTCTCCTACGGCCGCGAGGAGGTCGTCCACGGTATCGATCTGACAATCGAGCCGAATTCGGTGACGGCGTTCGTGGGGCCGTCCGGCTCGGGCAAGTCGACGCTCGCGCGGCTCATCGCGGGTTTCTGGGACGCGAGTTCGGGCGCGGTGCGCATCGGCGGCGTCTCGGTCAACGATATGCCGCCCAGCCAGCTTATGGATCTCGTCTCGTTCGTCGAGCAAGACAACTACCTGTTCGACGATACGGTTATGGAAAACATTCGCATGGGCAAACCCGGCGCCTCTGACAGCGAGGTTATCGAGGTGGCGAAGCAAAGCGGGTGCTACGAGTTCATAGAGAGCCTCGAGCACGGTTTCGAAACCGTGGTCGGCGGCTCGGGCGGACATCTCTCGGGAGGCGAGCGCCAGCGCATCGCCATCGCACGCGCCATGCTCAAAAGCGCGCCGATCGTGATCCTCGACGAGGCGACGGCCTACACCGACCCCGAGAACGAGGCGGTCATCGAGGCGGCGGTCGGCAAGCTCGTCGCCGGCAAGACGCTCATCGTGATCGCCCATCGCCTTTCGACCATCACCGACGCCGATTCGATCGTCGTGGTGGCGGACGGCCGCATCGAGGCGCAGGGGACCCACGGCGAACTGCTGGCGACGTGTCCGCTCTACGCGCACATGTACGAAGCCCACATCGATGCCAAAGACGCTGCGTAAGGAGGTTAAGTTGTTCTCAACGTTCAAAAAATACTTCGCCTTCGGCGGCAGCTATGCGAAATACCTCAAGCGGGGCATGGCGTTCTCGGTGCTCAACTCGTTCTTCGAGGCCTGGCAGATGATGGCGTTCGCCGTCGTGCTCTTTGCCCTTGCGAGGGGCGCCGTTACCCAAACGACCCTGTTGACCTCGCTCGCCATCATGCTCGCGAGCATCCTCGGCTGCTTCGTCACGGCGCACTTCAAGAGCGAGAACTTCTGCAAGGGGAACTTCTCGATGACCGGCGAGAAGCGCACGCAGATCGGCGACCGCATGCGGTACCTGCCGATGGGTTACTTCAACGAAAACAGCCTCGGGAGCATTTCGGGCACCATGACCAATACGCTCGACGACGTGCAGAACGCGGGCGGCATGGTGTACACCAACGTGATCTCCGGTTTCGTGTTCTCCTCGATTATGGCTATCATGCTGCTGTTCTTCGATTGGCGCATCGGGCTCATCGTCGTGGCGACGAGCGCGCTGTTCCTCGGCATCAACGCGCTCATGCAGCGTGCGTCCAAGAAGGTGACCGGGCGTCGCGTCGCAGCACAGAGCGCCATCGTCGGCGCCGTGCTCGAGTACGTGCAGGGCATCGGGGTGGTGCGCGCGTTCTCGCTCGTCGGCGACGCGGAGCAGAAACTCAAAGGTGCCATCGACGAGTGCGAGCGCATGAACGTCCGTCTCGAACTCAAGTTCATCAAATACGCGATCGCGCAGACGCTGCTCACCAAGGCCTCGAGCGTGGCGATGTGCCTCGTTGCGATATGGTGCTGGATTGCGGGCACGATGGAGGCGGGCGTTTGCCTCGTTATGATCGTCGCCTCGTTCATGGTGTACGGTAAGATCGAGATGTCGGGCGTATTCGCAAGTTTGCTGCGCATGATCGACATCAGCATGGACAAGGTGAACGCGATGATAACGACGCCCGTGATGGACGGGGGAGCGTGTGCTGCTAGCCCCGAAAACTTCGACCTCGTCGTGGAAGATGCGTCGTTCGGCTACGGCGAGCGTGCGGTCGTCGACCGCGTATCGCTGTCCATTCCCGAGAAGACCACGTGCGCGATCGTCGGCCCCTCCGGGTCGGGCAAGACTACGCTCACGCAGCTCATGGCTCGGTTCTGGGACGTGGATGCGGGCAGGATCACGCTCGGCGGCACCGACATCCGCGATTTCGAGGTGGACGCTCTGCTCGCGAACTTCTCGATGGTGTTTCAGGGAGTGTATTTGTTCGACGACACGATCGAGAACAACATCAAGTTCGGACGGCCGAGCGCGACCCATGCCGAGGTGGTCGATGCGGCGAAGCGCGCGTGCTGCACCGAGTTCATCGAGAGCTTGCCTGCCGGCTACGAAACGCGCATCGGAGAGGGCGGTGCGGCGCTTTCGGGCGGCGAGCGCCAGCGCATCTCGATTGCGCGCGCCATCCTCAAGGATGCGCCGATCATCATCCTCGACGAGGCGACGGCCAACGTCGATCCTGAAAACGAACGCGATCTGCAGCGGGCGGTCGCCGAGCTCACGCGGGAGAAGACCGTCATCATGATCGCCCATCGCCTGAAGACCGTGCGCAATGCCGACCAGATCATCGTACTCGATCGGGGACGCATCGTGCAGCGCGGCACGCACGACGAGCTCATGGGCGAGACGGGCATCTACGCCGACTTCGTGAGCATGCGCGAGCGCACCATCGGGTGGAAGCTCGCCGGCCGCACGGTAGCGGCGGCAGGGTAGGGCCGAGCGCTGCAGCTGTTGCGGGGTGCGGCTCGGGTGCCGTGCGAGGGCGCGGCACCCGTCTGGGCGCGCAAAGCGTCCCGACTTGCTTGCGCTCTGCGGTGGCGGCTGCTGCGAGGTCTATTTTCTCTTATACCCCGTATAGAGCGTCATGGCGGCGCATACCACGCCCGCCCAAGCCCAAAAACGATGCTGCTTCATGGATGGGCACCTCTCTTTCTGGCGGAAAATGTGAAGTTAACCACCGTTGACTAATTATTCTGACCGTATTATCGTATATAAAGTTAGGTTAATGCAACTTATTTGCATTAAAGGAGAAACGTTCAGGAAGACTGGAAGGCGGTTTCATGAAAACGAAAACGAAGGGCGGTTTGCTGGTGGGTGCAGGTTTCCTTCTGGGAACCGTGGGCGTGAAAGCCCTTACAAGCAGTACGGCGAAAAAAGCCTATGTGCAGGGCGTTGCGAAGGGGATTCAAGCCAAAAACTGCTACGAGAACATTGTCGAGCAAGCGAAAGCCCAAGTCGACGACATCGTAGCCGAAGCGCAGTACATCAGCGTGGCGTCGGGTGACGACGCTGCGGAAACGCAGGTGGCTGCCGAGGACGGCAAGGCGAAGGCACAGGCTAAATCTTCCGCGAAGAAGTAACGCATGCATTACGCGATAGAGCACGAAATACCGGGTCGCATACGGGTCCGGTTGCCTGGCAGCATCCCTGATCGGGATATCGACCCTTTGACAAGAACGCTCTGCCGATGCGACGCGGCTAAAAAGGTTGTGGTATACCCCCGTGCCGGGTCTGTAGCTATCGAGTATGCGGGGGTGGGCGGCCGTGCTCGGGTTCTCGAGAGGCTTTCGTCGCTCGACGCGGCCGAGATCGAGCATGCGCGCGACGATTGCGCCCTGGCTCTTGTTCCGCGAACCCATTCGCTTCTCATGGACATCGCAGCGCTTGTCGGATCTTATTTTGCGCGCCGGTGGTTTCTTCCCAAGCCGATTGCGGCGGTTGTCACCCTATGGCGCTACCGCACATTCCTCCGTGCGGCGATTCGTTCGCTCGGAAGATCGCGGCTCGACGTTCCCGTTCTCGACGCGGCGGCCATCGGCATGTCGTTTATCAAGCGCGATCCCCGGACAGCGGGCCAGACGATGTTCCTGCTCGACCTCGGCGAAACGCTCGAGGAGTACACGCGAGCGCGCTCCGAAAGCGAGCTCATCTACACGCTCCTCGATATGCCCGAAACCGCCCAGCTCGTCAAGGGCGGGCAAGAGGCGGCGGTTTCGTCGAGCTCGCTGTGCGAGGGAGATCTCGTGGTGGTGAGAACGGGTATGTCCATCGGCATCGACGGCGTTGTCGAGAGAGGCGTCGCCATGGTGAACCAGGCCACGCTGACCGGTGAGCCGCTCGCCGTCGAGCGTACGGTTGGCGACGACGTGTTTGCGGGCACCGCTGTCGAGGATGGCGAGATCTTCGTGCGGGTGAAAGCGAATACGGGCGACACGAAGCTGCGCTCGATCGTTTCGCTCGTGGAGCAATCGGAGGCATGCAAATCGGGGAGCCAATCGCGTATGGAGGCGCTTGCCGATAGCATCGTGCCGTGGAATTTCCTGCTTGCGGGAGTCGTCGCGCTTGCGACGCGCAGCCTGCTTAAGACATCGGCCGCCCTTATGGTTGATTACTCGTGTGCGCTTAAGCTGACCGGTTCGATCGCCGTGCTTTCGGCGATGAGCCAAAGCGCGAAGGCGGGCATAACGGTAAAGGGGTCGAAGCATTTCGAAACCATGGCTGCAGCCGATACGATCGTGTTCGATAAAACGGGTACGCTTACCGAGGCGTTGCCGAAGGTCGCCTGCGTGCTTGCGCTCGACGGATGGAACCGCCGCGAGGTCTTGCGTTTCGCCGCCTGCCTCGAAGAGCACTTTCCTCATCCCGTCGCTCGTGCGGTCGTGCGCGCTGCGGCGGAAAAGAACCTCAAGCACCGCGAGCGCCATGCTGCCGTCGAATACATCGTCGCGCACGGTATCGCCTCGTCGCTCGAGGGAAAGCGCGTCGTGATCGGATCGGAGCATTTCGTCGTGGAAGACGAGGGTGTTCCCATAAGCGACGAGCAGAAACAGAAGATCGCCTGCGAAACAGAAGGTCTCTCGCCGCTCTACCTTGCGGTTGACGGCGAGTTGATCGGCGTGCTCGGCATCGAGGACCCGCTGAAGGCGGGTGTGGCGGAATCGATCGACGAGCTTCGCCGGCTCGGGTTCAACCGTGTCGTGATGTTGACCGGCGACAACGAGCGGACTGCGGCGCGCATCGCCGAGGACGCGGGCGTCGTCGAATTTCACGCCAACATGCTGCCGGCAGACAAGCATGCGTTTGTGGAGGCCCTGCGTGCCGAGGGAAGTTGCGTGGTCATGGTGGGCGACGGCGTGAACGATTCGCCCGCTCTCTCTGCGGCCGATGTCGGAATAGCGATGGGGCAGGGAACTGCCATCGCCAAAGAAGTGGCCGATGTGACGCTTTCAGGCGGATCGCTCGAGGCGCTCGTAGAGCTTCGCAAGCTCGGCAGCGCGCTCATGTCTCGCATGAACGGTTCGTATGGGGGCGTTATGGTTGTGAACAGCGTTTTGCTGGCAGCGGGCATCGGGGGCCTCCTGCAGCCGCAGACTTCGTCGCTTCTCCATAATGCGACAACCGTTGCGTTGAGCGCGCGCAACGGTTCGGCATATCGCTTGAGATAAGGCAAGGGCGGGTTCGCGACGTGCCGAAAACGTAGGTGCAAGCCCGCCCAGCGGCTTGGGTGCGGGCGGTTGCGCGCGATAGCCCTGCATCGATTGCGCGTCCCGTTGCGGCGGGATGCGTTGCAACGGGGCATAGGGTTCTGTCACCCAAAAATTAGATATGGTTTACATTTTATCGATCTTTGGGTACCATGTCCCTATAAGTTAACTTAAGCAAACTAAAATGCGAGGCCGAGACGGAACTGCAAGGAGGCGGGTGCACGCATGAAAAAATTCGAGCTGGTCGGCGATGCGGTCGAGGGCGTGGCGGTCGAAACCGTCCCGACAGATGCGGCGCAATCGCCTCACGCTGCCAAAGCCAAGGAGCGCAAGGGCTATGCCAAGGCGCTTTGGGCGGCGGGCGGCTTCGCGTGTTTCGGGCTCGGGGTCGTCGGAGCAGTGCTTCCAGTCATTCCGACCACGCCGTTTCTGCTCGCTGCCGCGTTCTTTTTTGCCCGCAGCTCCGACAGACTCAATAGTTGGTTCAGATCGACCAAGCTCTACAAGCGGGTTCTCGAAGGCTACGCCACGAAGCGCTCCATGACGGTGAAGGCGAAGCTCGCCATACTCGTACCGGTGACGATTCTGCTTGCCATCGGGTTCGCCCTTATGGCGAACGTGCCGATCGGGCGTGTGGTGCTCGCCGCCGTATGGATCGGACACATCGTCTACTTCGGTTTCATCGTAAAAACCGACAAGGCGGGCTAACGGCCGCCCGGCTTTCAGCGCACTGTCTCGCCGCGATCCCTCGGCGTCTATCCCGTCGGTCTCTCGTCGGCGTACTCGGCAGTCTCTCGGCGAAAAGTTGACCAAATCTAACCGTATTGTGTTAGTCTAGGATAACTACTTAGATGCGACTGCAAAGGCGAGGTTCGATGTTCAATAAACGGCTTTTGGCCATGGTGCCGACGGCCATGCGCTATATTCTGGCTAACGTTGTGTTCCAATGGGTGTCCCTTATCGCCAACATCGCGATGATGGTGACTATCGGGCTTTTCATCTACGACACGCTTGCTGCGACACCGGGAGGCGTTACCCTCGGCACCGTGCTTCTCGTTGCCGCGGCCGCCATCGCCGTCCGCGCAATCTGCACGACGGCGGCCCAGTCGATGAGCTGCAAAGCCGCCTCCATCGCCAAGAAGACGATGCGCCAGGCGGTGTACGATAAGCTCACGCGGCTCGGTCCGGCCTATGCCGAGAAGGTGCCGACGAGCGAAGCCGTGCAGATGAGCGTCGAGGGCGCCGAACAGCTCGAGGTGTACTTCGGTTCGTATCTGCCGCAGCTGTTCTATGCGATCGTCGCGCCCATTACGCTGTTCTGCTTTTTGGCGCCGTGGAGCCTTCCCGCCGCTATCGTGCTGTTCGTGTGCGTGCCGCTCATCCCCGTTTCCATCATGGCCATACAGCGGATCGCCAAGCGGGTCGTGCGCTCCTATTGGGGCAAATACGCCGATCTCGGGGGAACGTTTCTCGAGAACCTGCAGGGTCTTACGACGCTGAAGATATACCGTGCCGACGGTGCGCGCCATAAGCGCATGAACGAAGAGGCCGAAGGCTTCAGGCAGGCCACCATGAAGCTGCTCTCGATGCAGCTCAACTCGATCAACGTCATGGACCTGCTTGCATACGGCGGCGCGGCGGTGGGCATCATCGTCGTGCTGTTCCAGTTTGCGGGGCAAGCGGCGTCGCTGGCGGCGGCGTTCGTCATCGTGTTCCTGTCCGCTGAGTTCTTCATCCCCATGCGCACGTTGGGCTCGTTTTTCCATACCGCCATGAACGGCATTGCGGCGGCTGAAAAGATGTTCGATCTCATCGACGCGCCTGAACCCGAGCGCGGGAGCGAGCGCATCGATCCCGCCAACTGCTCGATCGAGTGCCGCGGTCTCACGTACTCGTACGACGGCGTGCGCACCGTGCTCCGTGACGTCGACTTCGATGCGGGGCAAAACCGTTTCACGGCAATCGTGGGGGAGAGCGGCTCGGGCAAGTCGACGCTTGCCGGCATCCTCTCGGGCCGAAACGCCGCCTACGCCGGTTCGGTTACGATCGGCGGGACCGATGCGTTGGAGATTTCCCGCGAATCGCTCATGAGATCGCTCGTGACCGTGTCCTTTTCGAGCTACCTGTTCAAGGGGAGCGTGAAGTCGAACCTGCTCATGGGTAAGCCGACCGCCTCTGACGATGAGCTTTGGCACGCGCTCGACCGCTGTCGTCTCGGCGATTTCGTTCGCGCGGCGGGCGGTCTCGGCATGCCGCTTGCGGAACAGGCGGCGAATCTTTCGGGCGGCCAGCGCCAGCGTCTCGCCATGGCGCGCGCTCTGCTGCACGACGCCGACATCTACGTTTTCGACGAGGCCACCTCGAACATCGATGCGGAGAGCGAAGCGGCGCTCATCGAGACGATCGGCGAGCTTGCGCGCACGAAGACCGTCATCATGATCTCGCACCGCCTTACGGCCATCAAGGGCGCCGATCGCATCTACGCGATGGCGGACGGGCGCATTGCCGAAGCGGGAACCCATGACGAGCTTCTCGCGAACGATTCGGTGTATGCGCAGCTGTGGAACCAGCAGGCAAAACTCGAGGCGTACGCCGCCCGCGAGCATGCCGAAGCAGCGCCCTCGACGGCGGTGCCGATGGACGCGGCCGACGCGTCGCGGGTCGGCGGGCAAGGCGCAGACGGGCCGACCGATGCGGGGGGGATATCGACGGCGCCGGAGAAGAGGCGTTCGAACCTCTCCATCATGCTTCGGCTCATTGCGCTCGTCGGCCCCTTGCTGCCGTACATGGTCCTCGCCATCGTGCTTGGCGTAGCGGGCTTTCTGGCGGCGATCTTCCTCACCACGTTCGGTGCTTACGGCATCGTCGACGCAGCGGGGATGCCTGCCGGCATCGGCTTTACCGCAGCGTGCGTGCTCGTTGCGGTATGCGGCATCGTGCGCGGGCCCCTGCGCTACGGCGAGCAGCTCTGCAACCATTTCATTGCGTTCAAGCTTCTCGCGCTCATTCGCGATAAGGTGTTCGGCGCCTTGCGCCGCCTTGCGCCGGCGAAGCTCGAGGGTCGCGACAAAGGCAACCTCATATCGCTTTTGACCTCCGATATCGAACTGCTCGAGGTATTTTACGCTCATACCATATCGCCTATCGCCATTGCGATCATCGTATCGCTGATCATGACCGTGTTCATCGGAACGTTCTCGCTGCCGCTCGCTTTGTTGGCTCTGGGCGCTTACCTGGTGATCGGGCTTGCCGTACCCCTTGTTGCTTCGCGTATGGCGGGCAAAGGCGGGCGGGCGTTCCGCGATCAGGTGGGCGATATGAACACGTTCGTGCTCGACAGCCTGCGCGGATTGCGCGAGACGCTCCAGTACGGGCGCGAAAAGAAGCGCTCGGTCGAGCTCGAAGAGCGCACCGACGGGCTTGCGACGGTCGAGGCCGTGCTCAAGCGCAGGACGGGCCGCTTCATGGCGCTCACGGGCGCCCTTGTGCTCGCCTTCGATGTCCTCATGGTTGCGCTAGCCTTCGGTCTGTATGCGGCGGGGGAGGTCGGATTCCCGGGCGCGCTTATCTGCTCGATGGCCTTCATGTCCTCGTTCGGCCCGGTGATTGCGGTTGCCAACCTCGGCTCGACGCTGCAGCAGACGTTTGCTTCGGGCGCGCGCGTGCTCGACGTGCTCGATGAAAACCCGGAAGTCGAGGATGTGGCCGACGGCGCCGACATCGCCTTCTCGGGCGCTCGGGCGAACGGCGTCGGCTTCTCGTACGGAAGCGAACCTATCCTCGACGATGTGAGCCTGGAAATTCGACCGGGTACCGTCGTGAACATCGCGGGACGCAGCGGGTCGGGCAAGTCGACCTTCCTTAAGCTGCTCATGCGGTTCTGGGATGTGACGAGCGGATCCATCGCGCTTTCCGGTATCGACGTACGCAGCGTCAACACCGAGAGCCTGCGTGAAAACGAGAGCTACATGACCCAGGAAACCCATCTGTTCGCAGGAACCGTGCGTGAGAACATCGCGCTGGTGAAACCCCAAGCGAGCGATGCGGAACTCGACGAGGCCTGCCGAAAAGCGGCGATCCTCGACCTGATCGAACGGCTGCCGCAGGGCTTTGACACGCCGGTTGGCGAGCTCGGCGATACGCTGTCGGGGGGCGAGCGCCAGCGCATCGGGCTTGCGCGCGTGTTCCTCTACGATGCCCCGTTCGTGCTTCTCGACGAACCCACCTCGAACCTCGACAGCCTCAACGAAGCGTCGGTGCTTTCGGCGCTCGAGGCGAGCAAGGCCGACAAGACCATCGTGCTCGTGAGCCATCGAGCATCGACCTGCATGTTCGCCGATGCGACGTACTCGGTGGAAAGCGGACGGGTCAGCTGACGGGGTGCTTTGACCTCGCCGCCCTTCGTTTCGGATCCGCGATGTCCGCCAACCGCCTTCGTGCGATGAATCTCGGGGCACCATAGCATTATTCGGCCGCATCGTCGCAGGTCGCGGATAACGATTCCGATAATAGACGCCGAAAGGCCTCGCACGAAGGCGGTTGGCGGACATCGGGTGCGCGGCAAGGGAAAGCCCCCGATTCGAAAAGCCCCCGATTCGATCGCCAGGCGATGACGCGGGGGCTTTGGGGATTCGTGCGAAGCGGATTACTTCGCGGTTTTGAAAGCCTTCCAGATAACGGCGGCAAGAGCTGCTCCGACGAGCGGCGCGACAACGAACACCCATACCTGGGAGATCGCGGTCGGATCGATCGGGGCCA
Source organism: Raoultibacter timonensis (assembly GCF_022845715.1). NCBI lineage: Bacteria > Bacillati > Actinomycetota > Coriobacteriia > Eggerthellales > Eggerthellaceae > Raoultibacter > Raoultibacter timonensis. The sequence goes on along the minus strand of NZ_AP025564.1, from coordinate 2,207,179 downwards.
TGAGCAGCGCGGGGCCGAAGCTGCGTGCGGGGTTCACCGAAGTTCCCGTCAGCGGAATGCCCATGATGTGGACGAAGGCGAGCGTGAGGCCGATGATGATGCCCGCGTAGGGGGCCGTCTTCTCGTTCGCGGTCGATCCGAGCACCGAAAGAACGAAGATGCAGGTGAGGATAACCTCGACGACCAATGCGCCGATCAGGCTTATGCCCACCGAAGACGCGGCTTCGTAGCCGTCGCATCCGAGGCCCGTTGCGGCCACGCCGCCGAGGCTCGCGCAGTTCGCGATGATGAAGTAGAGGAGCGCCGCGCCGACGATACCGCCGACGAACTGCGCGACCCAGTACCCGATCAGATCTTTGCCCGACAAGCGCTTGTCGAGGAACAGGCCGAATGAGACGGCGGGGTTGATGTGGCAGCCCGACGTCCCCCCGATTACGAACGCCATGGCGACGATCGACAGGCCGAACGCGAGCGCGATACCGAGCGTGCCGAGCACCGATCCCGCTACCGCTGCGCTTCCGCAGCCGAACAGGGTGAGCACGCAGGTGCCGAAAGCTTCCGCGGCGTACTTTTTGATGGAAGATGATTCCATGCTTTGTCCTCCTTGCAATGGTGGGTGTTTGTGCAAGCGCCCATGCTACCACCAAGGAAGGCGGCTTTTTTCTGGTTCATCTAACGGTTGCGGCGGACAGGCGACCCCAGATCGCGGGGCGGATCGCAGGGCTAAAGCGCGGCTTCGGCGATCGGTTCGCCCGAAAGAGCCTTGAGCGAGAAGACCCCGTCTTCGAACAGGGCGAAACTGCGGCTTCCGTCCTTCGGGATCGAGACGCTGCCGGGATTCACGAGCAGGATGCCGGCAGCGTTTTCACGCTCGAGCTGCTTTTTGTGCGTGTGCCCGTAAAGAAACGCACTGCCGAAGGCGAGGTAGGGAAGGTTTTCGGGGTTCCAGAGGTGGCCATGGGTGGCGAACAGCATCCTGCCCCGATCGTCGACGAGCTCGGTGTGGTCGGCCATGCAGGGGAATTCGAGCACCATTTGATCGACCTCGGCTTCACAATTGCCGCGCACGGCAACGATACGGTCTTTGAGATCGTTGAGGATGCGGGCGACGGTTTTCGGATCGTATCCGTCGGGCAGGGCGTTGCGCGGCCCATGGTAGAGCAGATCCCCCAAGAGGAGGATGCGATCGGGCGCTTCCTCGTCGATGCGGTCGGCGAGCGTGCTGCAGAAACGGGCGGAGCCGTGTATGTCGGAAGCTATGAGAATCTTCATGGTGGTCCTGTTCGCTTGGCGGTTTCATCGGTTTGAGGCTGTGCGCTCGGGGTGCTCAGCCTCGCAGGTCGGCGCAATAATCCTGCGTGATGATGTGCTTGTCGCTTTTCGGGAAGAGGAACTCGTAGAGGGTCGTGAAGTAGCTGTCGGTCATCGAGGCCATGTAGTCGACGACGATCTGATCGGGATTCTCGGCAAGGTACTCGTCGGCGCGGACCGTTCGCGATTTCGTGACGAGGTTCGCTATGTGGTGGCGGAATATCGGCGAGCCCTCGTCGCGCGCGACGAGCTGGGCGCGCAGCTTTCCGTACATCTCGGCGAACATCTCTTCGACGATGTTGCCGTAACCCGAGATCACGCCTTCGTTGAAGTAGATCTGCTCGTAGTTCTGCGTCTTTGCGCGCTTGAGGTCGTCGAATACGGCCTTGCTCATGGCGATGCGGTCCTTGCCGTAGCTGTTGTTCACGATATCGACGGTGAGGTTGTTGATGATCTGGGCGTTCCCTCGGCCGATCACCTGGGAGTCGAAGCTCGAAAGCGAACCGAGCACGCCCATGTCGATGGCGTCTTGGCGGTCTTTGCCGAGGTAGGCGATCATATCGCTCACGCGCACCACGCATCCTTCGAGCGTCGAGGGCCGCAGGGTCTTGATCGTCGTTTCGTCGGTGTAGCAGCGTTCCACGATGGCGTCGAACGTATCGAAATCGGGAAGGTCGCTCATGGAAAGCACTTGCTGGGCGAACTCTCCGTTGTGGCAGAGCACGCCGTCGAGCGTTTGCAGGCTGATGTTGCGCCTGAAGAGCTTGTCGAGCACGCGTACCGAGTGGACGTTATGGTTGAAGAAGCGGCCGGTGTTGGCGTGGTAGAGCTTGCCGAGGAACTTCTCGCCGGCGTGGCCGAACGGGGTGTGTCCCACATCGTGGCCGAGGGCGATCGCTTCGATGAGATCGATGTTGAGACCGAGTATTCCGCCGATGTTGCGGGCGATGCGGCTCACGAGCTGCACGTGCAGGCCGCGCCTCGAGATGTCGTCGTTCTGTATGAACGAGAACACCTGCGTTTTGTCCGCATAGCGGTTGTAGGCGGGAACGTTGATGATCTTCTCGATATCGCGTCCGAAAGCGGGACGGGTGAGCGTCGCTTCGTCGTGCTCGTTTGCCTGACGGCGAACGACGTGCTCGTCGTCGAATCGATAGGGGTTGCCGACACCGTTCGCCCGATCGCTGCGTATCGCATCGGCAATATCGGGATCGAGCGAAAGGTAGGGGATGGGGCTGCGGGCTTCCCGCCCGGGGTCGTTCGATGCGCTGCTCATGTCGTGTGCTCCTACTGTGCGGTGGCGATGCGCTCTCGGCGCTTGCTGTTCAGCGCTATTGTATCGCATCGGGCCCTTCTATACGGCAGCATGCGGGTTTCTTCGGATGTTTGGCTTTGACGCCGCGTCGCTTTGTCGTGGTACTATAGGCGCTGCGCGCCAGATTGCCGCACGATGGCCTGCGTGGCGAGTTTCTATCCGACAAACGAGGTAGCCGCATGAAGTTCGACCAAAGACCGGATCTATCCCTCAATCAGCATCTGCATCTCACCACCGAGCTCAAGCAGGGCATATCCATCCTGCGCATGTCGGCGGCAGAGTTGAGCGAGTACGTGCGGCAGTGCGTTGAGGAAAACCCGTTTCTCGACGAGGACGATTGGGTCGAACCGCGTCATCCGGCCATCCCCGAGCGCTATATGCAGGACGTGAGCGCCGATGCGCTCTTCGAAAAGCGGGGGCACGGCAGTCCGGAGAGTTTCGACAGAGAGCGAAGCGACATGTCGCAGCGATCCTTCTCGATCGACCGCTACCTGACAGAGACGGATTCGCTCGATGCGTTCTTGAGCGATCAGCTGCGCATTCAGTCCGATTGTACGAGGACGATGGTTGTCGGCAAGTACCTTATCGGCAACCTCGATTCGAACGGCTATCTTTGCATGTCCGTTGATCAGGTGGCAGCCGCCTTGGGAATCTCCGAGGGGGAGGTCGGACGGGTGTTGTCCCTTGTCCAGCAGTTCGAGCCGACCGGGGTGGCCGCACGAAATCTTGCCGAATGCCTCGAGCTGCAGCTGAGGAAGAGCGGCGATTTGACTCCGATGCTCGAGCGTTTGATAAAAAACTATCTCGCTGATTTCGAAACGCGAACCCCCGCTTCGATCGCCCGGGACATGGGAGTCACGCTTGCGGAGCTGAACGAGGCGCTCGATGTGATTCGGACGTGCAACCCGCGTCCCGCCGCGCAGTTCGGCCAGCCGTCGCGCCCCATTTGGCCCGAAGTGGTCGTGGAGCTGGACGCGGACGGTGAATATACGGTGAGCCTTCAGGATTTTTACCTTCCCCATATGAAAATCAACCCCACATACCGCACGTTGGCCTCGACTGCGAAGGAAAGCGAAGCGAAGGCGTATCTTACCGAGAAGCTCAAAGAAGCCGAAAGCCTTATCGACGGCATCAACTTCAGGCATGCTACGCTGTATAAGATCGCATGCTGCATCGTGCAGATGCAGATCGAGTTCTTTGTGAGGGGTTACGATTGCCTGAGGCCCCTCACTATGGCCCAGGTAGCCAACGCTTCCGACGTGTCCGAGTCAACGGTGAGTCGCATCGTCCGCGGCAACTACATGCAAACCCCCCGCGGCGTATTCGAGCTGAGGTTTTTCTTTCACTCATCGGCCTATCGGGCGGCCGATCGCGTGGTGTCGTCGGTGAGCGTCAAACACCGCATAAGCGAGCTCATTGCGAACGAGGACGCTTCGGCGCCGCTCAGCGATCAAGCGGTATCCGACCTGCTTGCGCGTGAAGGCGTTTCCGTTTCTCGCAGAACGGTCAACAAGTACCGAGACGAACTGGGCATTCCCGCCCGCGCCGCCCGTCGGCGCTGCTAGATCTTGCTTGCGAGCGAAGCGGCCGCTCTTCGCCCAAAGGCGCCGAGCGGATTTTCGCATGATCCGCTTTGCCTGAGCGCGGACTGATCCCCGCGTCTCAATCATTCTCATACATTCTCATATTGTGACGGACTGCTTTCATCCGTTTCGAAGGAATCCTTCCTGACCTGCCCTATTCGTGAAGCGGGAAAGTGGCATGGTTCTTGCATCGATACATACGAGGCGTCTTTGGCTTGGCTGGAAGGGACCAGCCGCACGAACGGGCGCGCAGCTTCTCGGGGGAATCGCGAAGCTGTTATCCCTGCATCCGTTCTAAGCGAGAGCGTTTTAGGAACCGGTTTCATGCATAGACGGGTATTGCCGGAATAAGGAGGAATCGGATTGACTAAAAAACAGAAGACGGCGGCCGCATGGGTCGTTGTGATCATCGCGTTCTTCGGCGGCTTTGCACTTGCCAACGTTCAAAACAAGACTCCACCGTGCCTCGACGTTATCATGCTGTACTTCAACATCGGCGAAACGGACGCAGGTTGGCTCACGTCCGTTTTCACTATCATGGGTATGGTCACAGCCATTCCCGCATCGATGCTCATGCGCAAGCTGGGCCCGAAGAAAATCGGCGCCATTTCGCTCGCATGCGCCGCCATCGGCGGTATCATCGGGGCTTTTGCTACCGATCTCACCGTGCTCATGGCGACGCGCGTTCTCGAAGGCGTGGGCGTCGGCATGATAGCCGTCGTCGGGCCCGCCGTGATCTCGATGTGGTTCCCGGCGGAGAAGCGCGGTCTGCCCATGGGCCTGTGGGGCTCGTGGATGATGTGCTCGCAGACGTTGCTGTTCTTCATTGCGGGAGGCCTGACCACCGCGTTCGGCTGGCAGGGCGTCTGGTGGTTCTGCGTGGCGTTCTGCGTCGTCGTTTTAATCCTGTACATGTGGAAGGTCGACGCGCCGCCCGCGGGCACGCCGAACTACGCCGAGGGCGAAGACGAGGAGGAGTTCAGGTTCGGCGACGGATTCAAGTCGTCTTCGACCTGGATCCTCACGTTGGCCGGCACCATCTTCACGTTCTGCTGCTTCGGGTTCGCCACCTACATCTCGCTGTACTGGGCGCAGACGTTCTTCAACGGGGACATGAACCAATCCAACTGGTGGGTATCGATCATGTACGCCATCGAGATTCCGGTCGTCATCCTGATCGGCTGGTTCTTGAACCACATCAAGCTCAACCACCGCCGCTTCGTCGGCACGGTGGGGTTTGCACTGTACACGTTCATCCTGTTCATCTGCTTCAGGCTCAACGAACCCGGCCTGCTGATTCCGTTCATACTCGTCTATCCGTTCCTCGAGGGCTCCATCCCGACCGTGTACTGGACGCTGTGCCCCTCGACGGCCAAGAAGCCTGAGTACTCGGGTACCGCCATCGGCATCCTGAACGTTGGATTGAATATCGGAACGCTGCTCGGACCCCCGGTGACCGGGTATTTTATCGAGTACTACGGATGGGCGACCGCTACGGTACCGCTGGCTGTAGCGTCCGTCATCGGCGCAGTGCTGTTCATTTTCGTTAAAACGTACGACCACGATTCGAGCAAGGCGGACGCTCGCGTCGGGCAGGGCAACGGCTAGCGATAGCCCTGAATCGTCAATGCAATCGGAAGGATTGGGATTTATGAAAACGAAACGGGCCTGGATCGTCGCGTTTGCGACCATCTTTGCCGGAGTGTCGTTGGCGCTCGTGCAGAACAAAGTAGCACCCAGCATGACCACCTTGATGGATGCCTTTAGCATCGATATGGCTACGGCCGGCTGGTTGAGTTCGCTTTTTTCGCTTGTGGGCATCGTGATCGCCATCCCCACGGCAGTCATTCTCAACAAGGTGGGTCCGAAGAAGGGCGGCATCATCGCCTTAGCGTGCGCCGTTGTCGGCTCCCTTATCGGCGTGCTCTCCGGCGGCAGCGTCGCGATCCTCATGGCGAGCCGCGTGATCGAGGGAATGGGCGTCGGCCTGATGTCGGTCATCGGCCCGTCGCTTATCGCGATGTGGTTTCCCGAGGCCAAGCGGGGCCTGCCCATGAGCATCTGGGCAGCGTATCAGATGGGCGCGCAGGCGGTCATGTTCTTCTTGGGCGCAATGCTCACGTCGAGCTTCGGCTGGCAGGGCGTCTGGTGGTTCGGGCTCGCTGCGTGCGTTGTCGCTCTTGTATTCTATATCCTGTGCGTGAAGAGTCCGCGGCCCGAAGACAGCTACGCGGACGTCGAGAGCGACGATGTATCCATTGCCGAGGGCATAAAATCGCCGTCGGCTTGGATTCTATCGCTCGCTACCATGCTGTTCTGCATCGGTTGCTTCGGATTCGTCAACTGGATCGCCACCTGCTGGGCGCAGACGTTCAGCTGGGGGGAGGGCGAGGCGAACATGTGGGTCGGTTACTTCTCCATCTTCGGCGTGGTGGCCGCCGTGATCATCGGCGCGCTGCTCAACCGCGTGAAGAACCGCAAGCTGTTCGGCGTCGTGATGCTCATCGCCTACGGCGCGGCTTCGGTGTTCGGCATGTTCATGGACAACCCGAGCTTCCTTATCGGCTTCGTGATCGTCTACGGTTTCGTCGATGCGGGCTTTCCGTGCGTTCTGTGGACGATGGCGGCCCAGACGGTCAAGAAGCCGGAGCTTGCGGGCGTGGCGCTCGGCGTCGTGTCGATCGGGTTCAACGTGGGCGTGCTGCTGGGCCCCCCGATCATCGGAGCCATCGTCGAGGCTGCCGGTTGGCATGCGGGCGCCATCGCCATCTGCGCCTCTTGCGTACTCGGCGCGGTGGTCCTGCTGTTCACGAAGCTCTACAGCGCCGACGGCGCGTCCGAGCACGAAGGGGCCGAGCGAACGGTTCCTTCGGCGCTTTAGCGAAATCGTTTACGGCGACAGCGCTTCCAGACGTCGCATGCGCCGAATCCCGAGGGTATGGCGGGCATCCGAGCACGGGTGCCCGCTTTGCCTTTCCGATGCGGCGTATTGTATCCGCCGGGAAGCGTTTCGCATCCTGAAGCGCCTGCGCTTTACCGAGCGTTCTCAATATGCGAGTCATTCGCATATCGAGAAGAGCCGAACCGAGAAGCGGTGCGAGAAAGACTGCGCCAACGGTTCCCAACCGCTGGAGGCAAATTCGCAAAAAAGAAAAATTAATCAATCTATCAGGTAGAACAGTAAATTTACCACCATGTTCCTTGAAGTTGGCACGGTGCATGCAACTACCTATAGCGAAAGGCCCGAACGGCTGAGTCGAAGTCGAACGAGCTTTGAACTTCATTGTATGCCATAGAACATGGCGCAGGTTTTTCGGAAGGAGGACTTTGGTATGGCAGATGAAAGAAAGGACTTGGACAAGGATTTCCAGCAGGACAGGAAAGCCAAGCACATGGCTGATCCGAACAAGAACAAAGAGGCTTGGGAGCAGAAAGCCCAAGACGCCTCTGGACGCGATTGGACGAAGCCTCGGCGTCCGACGCTGAAAGACGGGGAAGTGTAGATCGGCCAGACGAGGAGAATTTGAGAGAGAGGGATAGCAAGCTATGCTTACCAATGAACTCGAAGGCGTCAACAAAGACGTCTACAAAACCGATTGGCAGTGGCAGGAAGGCGAGTACACGGTCACGCGTACGAACATGTGGACCGCCCCCGGCTGCCATAACGGTTGTTCCGTTCTGTATTACACCAAAGACGGCAAGGTCGAGAAGATCGAAGGCGACCCGCTTTCGCCCTACAACCAGGGCCGTCTTTGCATGCGCTGCCTCGACGTCGTCGAGACGTTCTACCATCCCGACCGCCTGAAGTACCCCCTGCGTCGCGTAGGCGAGCGCGGCGACAACCAGTGGGAGCGCATCACGTGGGACGAAGCGTACGACGACATCGCCGAGCACGTTCGCGCGATCTGGGACGAGTACGGCCCGGAGAGCATCGTTTCCATGCAGGGCACCGGCCGTAACATCTGCTGGCAGACCCCGTATCTGAGCTACGCCGCGTTCGGCAGCCCGAACTTCGTTCTCGGCTTCCTCTCGGGCGATGCCTGCTACCTGCCCCGTACCACCATCGGCCACTGCTTCATGGGCGACTTCTTCGTAGCCGACTGCTCGCAGCACCTTGAGAAGCGCTTCGCCGACCCCGAGTACGTGTTCCCCGATTACATGTTGATTTGCGGCAACAACGCTCTCATCTCCAACGGCGACGGATTCTTCGGCCACTGGATCGTCGACGTCATGAAGGAAGGCGGCACGAAGCTGATCGTGCTCGATCCCTCGTGCACCTGGCTCGCTTCGAAGGCCGAGCACTGGCTGCAGGTTCGCCCCGGCACCGATGCCGCAGTCGTCATCTCCATGCTGGGCGTCGTCATCGAAGAGGATCTCTACGATCACGACTTCGTCGAGAACTGGTGCTACGGTTTCGACGAGCTGGCCGAGCGCTGCAGGGAATACCCGCCCGAGAAGGCGGCTGAGATCGCCGGAGTCGACGCCGAAGCCATCCGCGCCGCTGCCCGCGCCTATGCGAGCGGCAATCCCTCCACCATCCAGTGGGGCCTCAAGGTCGACCAGACCGTCTGCGGCATCCCGTTGGCCCAGGCGTTGCTTTCCCTGGGTGCCATCTGCGGCGACATCGACGTTCCCGGAGGCATGATGATCCCGCGCTGCGCCTACGACATTCCCGACTCGTACGGTTGCGGCATGTGGAACCTCTCCGATGAGATGCTCGGCAAGATGCTCGGCGTCGACACCTCGCCGCTCCACGCGCTCGGATTCGACCCGACGGCGAACGGCGATACCGTGCTCCAGGCCATCGAGACCGGCGAGCCCTATCCGATCCGCATGCTGTTCATCCAGTCCACCAACCCGATCGCCAACATGGCTTCCGACGCTCCCCGCGTGTACCGCGCCATGCGCTCGGTGGATTACAACGTCGTCGTCGACGTGTTCATGACCCCGACGGCCGTTGCCTGCGCCGACATCGTGCTGCCCTGCGGCATGAGTTGCGAGCGCAACTCCGCCCGCGTGTGGTGGTGGCCGCTGCGCTCCATCGTCAAGGTCGCCGACTACTACGAGGCCAAGTCCGACGAGCAGATCATCCTCGAGCTCGGCAAGAGGCTCAATCCCCGGCTGTTCCCGTGGGAGACCGACGTCGAGCTCATGACGTGGTGGATCCAGTCCGGCAACCGCTTCCATGCCGGTTGGCCGCACAAGACCGACCAGACGTTCCTCGACCTGACCGAGAAGGTCATCGATTGGCCGGACGACTGGGCGTACCGCAAGCACGAGCTCGGATGGCTGCGCGACGACGGACAGCCCGGCTTCAACACGAACACCGGCAAGTGCGAGCTGTTCAACACCCTGTTCGACGCATGGGGATTCGATCCGCTGCCGTACTACGAGGAGCCGCCGGAGAGCCCGATCTCCACGCCAGAGCTGTTCGCCGAGTACCCGTACGTTCTGACTACCGGCGCCCGTACGTGGGAGTACTTCCACTCGGAGGAGCGCCAGGTCGCACGTCTGCGCGAGTCGCATCCCGATCCGCTGACCGACCTGCATCCCGACACCGCCGCCAAGATCGGCGTGTGCGAGGGCGACTGGATCTGGGTTGAGAACATGCGCGGCAAGTGCAAGCAGCGCGTGCGCTTCAACGCGTCGCTCAAGCCCGACACCGTGCGCTCCGAGCACGGCTGGTGGTTCCCCGAGACGGACGGCGCAGAGCCCAACCTGTTCGGCGTATTCGATTCGAACATCAACAACCTGACGGTTCAGGGCGTTACCGGGCCTACGCTGTACGGTGCTCCGTACGCCAACCAGATTTGCAAGATATATCCGGTCACGAAGGAGAACGACTGCTCGCCCAGCGAGATCGTGACTCGCAAGGGAGGTTTCTAAGATGGCGGAGAAATACGGTCTTTTGATCGACTATACGTGGTGCACCGGCTGCCACTCCTGCGAGATGGCCTGCAAGGTCGAACATGGCTGGGAAGCCGGCGAAGCCAACGGCATCCAGCTGTTCGAGGACGGCCCGCGCAAGATGCCGAACGGCAAGTTCGAGTACAATTACCTGCCCGTTATGACGTCGCTGTGCGACCTGTGCGCCGACCGCACCGCAGCGGGCAAGCTTCCGACCTGCGTGCATCATTGCCAGTCGGCTTGCATGAAGTACGGTACCGTGGACGAGTTGGCTGAGATGGCCAAGGAAATGCCCCGTACCTGGGTCTACGTACCCGAGCAGTAAGCATCGAGTCTCATCGGCGCTCCGTGTTTCAGCGGAGCGCCGAATCTGAGAATTCGTATCAGTAAGGAGATTGCCATGTGTTACAGACCAGCCAACACCGTCACTATCGTCAAATGCCTCGAGTGCGGTGCGTTCAACAAACCCACGAACGAGACGTGCTCGAAATGCGGAGCCGATCTGAACGAGTCCCGCAAGGCGGCAGACGAGGCCGTGGCTCCCCCCGCGGGCAAGCCCAAAGAGATTTCCCTCACGCCGCAGGGCCTCGATGGCGCCCCCAAGGCACCGGGAGCTCCCTCGGCCCCAAAAGCACCCGGCGCCCCGAAACCGCCGACGCCGTAGGGTCGTCGGGTTCGACGGCGTACGCCGGATGTTTCAGGATGAGGCGAAGCAGCCATGCCTAATTGCAGGACATGCAGTCCGTGGTGCAGTCGTTGCCATAAAAAGGCGGAGTACAAGTTCCCCGTCGAGTGTCCGGAATGCGGGTGGTACAACCCCTACGAACGGGAAACGTGCAAGAAGTGCGGCTCACCGGTCCCCCACAACGAAGGGAAGGCGGTAACCCACCTCAACGCCGAGGTGAAGAAATCCTGCTTCTTCTGCACGCCGTTCGAGAGGCCCTTGTGCAACGAATGCGTTGAGAAGGGGCGCACGAAAGTCTGCCCGGAATGCGGCAGCTACGTGTTGGGAACGCGGACCGTATGCAAGAAATGCGGGCATGCATTCTGAGGCGATCTGCTGGGCGTAAGCTCGAACGGCGTCGAGGCGCAGCCTGATATCGAAGCGGGGCAGGGCGCGTAGAACCGCGCTGAAAAGGTTTATCGGGCTGGGACGTGGTTGCCACATGTTTCCAGCCCTTTGCCGTTCTGGGATTTTGCGGCGATCGCCGCAGGCGGGAAGACGTTTACGAGTCTTTGAGCTTACGGTAGAGCGTCGCCTTGCTGATGTCGAGGATGGCTGCAGCTGCGGCGATGTTGCCGTCAGCCTGCCTGATCGCCTCGTTGATGGCGATGCGCTCGAGGTCGCTGAGGGAAAGCGTCGGCAAAGGTGAATCCTGCGCGACGCAGAACGGTTCGCTCGCGGTGTTCGATGCGGGAGCGCAGCCGTCCTGTACCTTGACAGAAGAAGACGATTCATTTTGGGTCAAGGCCCCGGAAGGTTCGGAGCCGAGATGTTCCGCTGGGGCGCGGTGATTGAGGTTCTGCGCGATGTACAAGGGGAAATCGTCTATGTTGATCACGCCGTTCTCGCAGGTGTAGTACGCGGAATAGATAGCGTGTTTGAGCTGGCGAACGTTTCCCGGCCATGCGTAGACGCTGACGAAATGCGCGGCCTCGTCGGAGAGCGTGACCCTGCCGTTTCCGGTTCTGATCTGGCATTCGTTGAGGAAGAACCGCGCGAAGTAGAGCGCGTCGCCGATTCGGTCGCGCAGCGGGGGGAGATTGACGGTGAGCACCGATATGCGGTAGAGCAGGTCTTCGCGAAACCGGTGCTCGCTCACGAGCTTCGGAAGGTTCTGGTTCGTTGCGGCTATCAGGCGGAAATCTATCTGCTTGTACGTTTTCCCGCCGACGCGGATGACGCGCTTGTTCTCCAGGACGCGCAGCAGCGTGGCCTGGAGTTCGAGGGGCATGTCGCCTATTTCGTCCAAGAAAAGCGTGCCGCCCTCGGCAAGCTCTATCTTGCCTGGCTTGCCGCCCTTCTCGGCACCCGTAAAACTTCCGCTCTCGTAGCCGAACAGCTCGCTTTCTATGAGGCGGGGGGGAATGGCCGCGCAGTTGATCGACATGAAGGGGCCGTTCGGGCATGCTTGATTGTGAATGGCCTGGGCGAACAACTCTTTACCCGTGCCGCTCTCGCCCATGAGAAGGATGTTCTCGGTCGATCGGGCGAATCGCGAGGCGAGGGCTTTCGCCTTGTTGATCTGGGTGCTTTCCCCGAGTATATCTTTGAATAGGATGTCGGCGGTGTCGCCGACTTTGCCGCGCGAGGCTCCGAGCGTCGTACGCTTGGCTTCCTTGAGCGATATGATGAAGCCTTCGAGTTCGCTCTTACTGCCGAATATCTGCGAGATCTTGGTTTCGTGGAGCTCCTCGTCGATGATGACCGTCGTCGAACCGCCCTGTTCGACTATCTCTTCGAAGGAGCGTCCGTCGCCCACGAGCGAGCGTGCGTTGGTTCCCATCAGATCCTCGGGCGGTATCTTGAGCAGGTGCGCGGCTTCGGGGGTGGCAAGCGTTATCGATCCTTCGGCGTTGCAGATCAAAACGCCGTCCTTCACCGCGTTGATGACGGTGCGCGAGATGCTCTCGAACCGCTGGGCTTCAAGGGAGGCCTGGCTGTACTTCTGCTCGGTTTCGGCGAGCTTGACCTCTTGCTGGTTGATGCGCAGCTGGTCGCTCAGGGCGATGGCGAGCGACGACACGAGGCTCATGGCATGGACGAGAACCTTTTCGTCGGATGGCGAAAGCGGACCCTCCGGTATGGATTGCGTGAGCGTGAGCGCTGCGATGCTCGTATCGGACTGGTCGATAACCGGTGCGGCGCAGGCTATGAGGCCCTGCAGGGCGAAGCAGTAGTGCTCGGGTCCCACGACGACGAACGGTTTCTTGTAGCGCATGCACAGGGTATGCGCGTTCGTTCCCACGTTCCCTTCGTCGCAGCGGTAGAGCGGGCCGACGAACTGATGCTGGTCGAGGTTCCCGATCTGGACGAGCGCTATGCCGCTTGCGTCGAGCAGTTCGAAAATGTAATCGTTCTGCAGGTTCAGCGATTCGACGTTCTTGATGAGCGAGCGAGCAGTATCCGCTATCTCGGCGTTTTCGGCGAGAACGCGCTGAAGCTCATCCTCGGTGATGTGCTCCCCGAGGTCGGAGTCGTCGGGCTTGAGCCCGCTGTTGTACGAACGAACCCACGAGTCGGCTATTTCGGGTCGCACGCAGCTTGCTTGGAAGGGGTCGGCATCGTTGTTGAGGAAGTCGAGCTTGGCCTCGAAGATGCAGTCCCAAAATGAATCGTCTTCTCGAATGGATCTGATGAGTTGGAGGTCTTCCACGTAATCAGAGTCCACGGTACCTGCGGCGTTGTCCATAAGAGCCTCCGTGCGCTGGCAATAAAAGTGCTTCATGACATTATAGGATATCATTGTGCTTCAAGCTAAAGTAGAAGATCATTTCGAGAAAAGCCTCAAGGGCGAGAACCCGCCGACGTGCGAGTCGCCGTTGCGCGGCGCCGTCGGGCGCAGGCCCTGGGGGCTCGACGCCTTGGGCGCAGACGTCGAGCCCGCGGCGCTCTCCTTCGACCACGGCATCCGCCGTTCTCCTGCCGAGAAGCTCGTCTCAAAAGCATCTTCGGATTCGCCTCGGCGCTCTTGCGGGGCGGCGAATGCCCCCGAGCGGGTTTGCGGCGGGTACCGCTACCGCATCAACGGGTCAGGCGCAATCCGGCTGCTTGCCTACGACGGTTGCGCTGCCAGCGTGGACGTGCCGGAGCGCATCGACGGCGTAAGCGTGGTTTCGCTTGCGACCAACATCTTCAGAGGCCACGAGGAGATCGAGTGCGTCTCGCTGCCCGATTCGATCGAACATGCAGGCAACCACGTGTTCGACGGTTGCACCAACCTGAAGAGCGTCAGGCTGTCGGCGGCGCTCGCGGACGTGAACCCCACGATGTTTCTCAACTGCCCAGCGCTCGTCGAGGTCACCCTGACCAGCCCCGTGGTTCGCCTTGAGGGCAACTCGCTTTCCGGCGCTCCCGTCAGAACCGTTGCCTTCGGTCCGCTCGTGGAGGCCCTCGACGCGAAACCTCTCGGTCTGCCGCATCTCGAGAGGATACGGGTCGACTCCGAAAACAAGCGTTTCGTCACCGATGGGCGGGCGCTCGTCTCGAAAGACCGCCGTCGTCTCTACCGCCTTGTCGTTGCGGGCGAGACCTACGAGGTGCCCGAGGGATGCGAGGTCATCGACGAGCGCGCTTTCGATTCGCTTTCGGAACTGAGGGAGGTGACCCTGCCGAATACGCTGACCCGCATCGGCAGGATGGCATTCGCGAAAACGTCCCTGGCGAAGGTCCGCTTGCCCGCTTCGCTCGAGTCGATCGGGAGCAAGGCGTTCTTCCACTGTTCGAAGCTCGAGCACGTCGAGATGCCGAGCGGGTTGAGGGAGATCGGCCCCGAGGCGTTCGCTTTCACCGCCGTCTCGCGCGCCGAACTGCCGTGCGCCTTGGAGCGCTTGGGGTTTCGCGCGTTCGACCATACGCCTGCGCAAGAGCGCGTAGTCGATGGGCGCCTGCGCATTGACGCGGGCAATCCTTTGCTTGAGCTGGACGGCGAAGGCGGCCTGTATCGCCGCGGTACGTTCCTTGAGCTTATTGGGCCGGTTGGGCGCTACTGCGTGCGCCCCGGCACCCGCGCGATCGCAGACGAGGCGTTCAAGCGCCACGGGAAGGTGCGCGCGATCGAGCTGCCCGAAGGCGTGCTCGAAATCGGACGCGAGGCGTTTCGGGGCAATCGTCAGCTGCAGCACGTCGGGTTGCCCGAGAGCCTTGCGCGCATCGGTGACGGCGCGTTTCTCGACACCTCCATCCGATCGCTTCGCCTTTCGAAGAACGTGCGGCGCATCGGGGACGGCGCCCTGCTCGTCCAGGGCTCGAACCAGCTGATGCCGCGGGCTCCCCTCGGATCGCTGTTCCTCGATGCGGAAAACCCCGTGTTCTACGTGGAAAGCGGGCTTCTCTGCGAGCGGGGCGGGGCGAAGGCGGGCGGCGACGCGTGCATCCTGTACGTGGGCCCCGATTCCGTCGTGAGGATTCCCGATCGGGTGGTGCACATCGCCGGCCTCGCATTCTGCGGTACGTCCGGCGTAGACGAGCTTTACCTGCACGGCCATCTGCGCAGCATTTGCATCGGGGCCTTCTCGACGGCGCGCACCATTCCGCTCGTGCACGTGGAGTTTCCCGAGCCCGTCGACGGCTACGCGTCGGGCGATTTCCCGGTCCCCGACCTCTCTTCGCGGTACCGATCGCCGTCCTACCTGTTCGATGCGGGCCCGACGGGAACCGTCTTCGACTTCGACTACTACGACTCGTGGGCGACCCATGCGGCCGACGTCGGCCAGTTCGCCTCGGCGGCCCTCGAACGTCTGAGGCATCCGATGCGCCTCGCAGACCATACGCGCGGGCTGTACGAGGGCATCATTCTGCGGAAGAACCGGCCCGTGTGCCGCCACTTCGCCGAGCGGGGCGATCTGGAATCGTTGCTGTGGCTGGACGGCAGGGGGCTGCTCGACGCCGACAGCGTCGGGGCCGAGCTGGACGCGGCGATGCGAGAGGGGAGGACGCAAGCTACGGCATGCCTGCTCGAGCTTCGGCACCGATCGATGCCGAACGCGGGCGTGGACTTCAGCTTGTGAGACGCATGAAAGACCTGACACCCATAGCCGAGGGAGACGTGGTGCTCAAAGAGCGAAAGCTCGGGCGCGCCCAAGGCGACCCGGCGCCCAAGGTCGGCCTGTCTTCGGAGAAGCGCATGGCCGAGAAGCGCGAGCGCTACGAGCGCTGCTTGCCGGTGGCCGCCGACATCCTGGAAGAGGCGCGCGCATCGCTTGCGGTGCGCTTCCGCTTCCTCGACCGCGCGCTGTGGCGCATGCCGCTCGTGCCGAGCTTCGAGATCTACGGCCTTGCGAGCGACGGCGCGAAGCTGTACTTCGATCCCGAGTACGTGGTGGCGCGGTTCAAGATTTCGCCGAACGAGGTGGTGCGCGACGTCATCCACTGCCTGTTCCACTGCATATTCCGCCACCCGTTCATGCTGTACTCGGTCCTGCGCCAGCCGTGGGACGTCGCGTGCGACATAGCCATCGAGGCGTTGCTGCTCGACCTGGTGGGCGACTCCTTTCCCTGCAACATGGACAGGCGCGCCAAAGAATCGCTCAAGGTCATCGGAGCGCAGCTCGGCGGCGTGGTGACGGCCGAGCGGCTGTACCGCTTCTTCGCGAACGAAGGCAACCAGATAGATCTGCGCTCGCTTGCGCCCCTGTTCTACCACGACTCCCACGGCCTCTGGTACGGCGAGGGGCAAGACGGTGCGGCGGGGGGCGCCCAGGGCGCCGCGCGCCAGATGCCGGAGGATCGCGAGGGCGGCGAGCTGCCCGCAACCGAGGGGAGCGAATCCCTCGACGACGCGCTCGATGCTTCCTCGCAAGGGGAGGGGGGTGGGGATCGGGATGGCGAAGAGGCCGACGACCCGCAAGACGAAAGCGAGGCCGCCGACCAGCAGGAGCAAAGCGATGCCCCGGAAGACGAGGGCGGCGCGGAGGACGAAGGCGGCGCGGAGGACGCATCGGCACCCGACGAGGCGCTCATGGAGACGTGGGAGGATATCAGCCGGCGCATCCAGATCGAGCTCGAGGCGCATATGCTTCGGCAGGGCGACGGCGCGGGAAGCTTCGCCGCCGCGCTCGAAGCGGTCAATCGGGAACGCTACGACTACGCCGAGTTCCTCAAGCGCTTCGCCACGCTGCACGAGCGCATGCGCGTGAACCCCGACGAGTTCGACTACATCTACTACACCTACGGCTTGAACCGATACGGCAACATGCCGCTGATCGAGCCGCTCGAATACAAGGAGACGCGTTCGGTGCACGATTTCGCCATCGCCATCGACACCTCCGAATCGGTTTCGGGCGATCTGGTGCAGGCTTTCATCCGCAAGACCTACAACATCTTGAAGCAGGTCGAGAACTTCGCCGAGCGCGTGAACATCCACATCATCCAGTGCGACGCGCGGGTTCAGGAGGATACGGTGATCACCTCGCTCGACGAGCTGGACCTCTACATCGACACGATGGAGCTCAAGGGGTTCGGCGGAACCGATTTCCGCCCGGTGTTCGAATACGTCAACCTGCTGGTGGAAAAACGCGCGTTCTCCGATCTGCGTGGGCTCGTCTACTTCACCGACGGGCAGGGCACGTTCCCGCCGAGAAAGCCGGCCTACGAAGCGGTGTTCGTGTTCCTCGACGACGGCTATTCCGATCCGGCCGTACCCCCGTGGGCGCTGAAGGTCATCTTGGACGAGAGGGGGCTGCCGTGACGGATGGCGGTGCGAACAGCGGGCGGAAAGAACGACGGCAGGCGGATACGAGGAGCAGACGATGAACATTGCAGACGCTAAACAGCAGGTGAAAGATACGATAGAGGCGTATTTGGCCACCGATGCGCACGGGCGGCCCCTTTTGGACATCGCGCGGCAGCGCCCGGTGTTTCTCGTCGGCGCGCCCGGCATCGGAAAGACGGCCATCATGGCCCAGATCGCCCAGGAGCTCGGCATGGGGCTCGTGTCGTACTCCATGACGCACCATACGCGCCAAAGCGCGCTCGGCCTGCCGTTCATCGTGCACGAAAAGTACGAGGGCACCGAATACGAGGCCTCCGAGTACACCATGAGCGAGATCATCGCCTCGGTGTATGCGTACATGAAAAATACCCAGGTCAAACAGGGAATACTGTTCCTCGACGAGATCAACTGCGTATCCGAGACGCTCTATCCCTCCATGCTGCAGTTCCTGCAGTTCAAGACGTTCGGGCGCCATGCGGTTCCGGACGGGTGGATCATCGCCTGCGCGGGCAATCCGCCCGAGTACAACAAATCGGTGCACGAGTTCGACATCGTCACGCTCGACCGCGTCAAGAAGATCAGCGTCGAGCCCGATTTCGGGGCATGGAAAACCTATGCCGTGTCGAAGGGCACGCATCCTGCCGTCCTCACGTTCCTCGAGATCAAGAAGAACCGCTTCTACTCCATCGAGGCGTCGCTCGAAGGGAAGTCGTTCGTCACCGCGCGCGGCTGGGACGACCTCTCCGACATGATGGGGGTATTCGAACAGCTGGGCAAACCGGTCGATTTCGACCTGATCGTGCAGTACGTGCAAAACGATACGATCGCCCGCGAGTTCGCCGCCTACTACGATCTGTTCAACAAGTACCGCGACGACTACCGCATCGACGAGATACTCGACGGCGGCGACGTGGACGAAATTGCCGATCGAGCGGGTTCGGCGGAGTTCGACGAGCGCCTTTCCCTCATCGGCCTTCTGATCGACGCCGTGTGCGGCGAGATGGCGGCCGTTATGGGCGATACCGACGTGCTCGTCGCCCTGCGCGACGATATGCGCAGCGTGAAGGTTGCCGTCGAGGACGGGGGCGACGTGCGGGAGTGCATCGAGTCGGTTGAGCGCGGCCGAGCCTCGCAGCTCGAGCTTGCGGTGGCTGCGGGCACCATCGGGAAAGGCCGCCGCGAGACGGTCGAGCGCGTGCTCGATGATCTGGCCGATTTCAGACTCGCGGTGGGCAGTGCGGATTCCCCTGCGGGTTTCGCGTTCGTTGCGCAGGCGTTCGACGACAGGGTCGATGCGCTGCGGGCCCGCGCGGATGCCGTTGAAGCCCGGCTTGCGCGTGCGTTTTCCTTCGTGGCGGCCGCGTTCGGCGAGCAGCAGGAGATGCTCGTGTTCACTACGGAGCTCACGTCGCGTACGAGCTCGGCGCGCTACATAGCCCAGTACGGAAGCGAGTCGTATTTCGCCCACAACGCCGACATGATACTTTCGGAACGCCAGCGAGATCTGCGCCGACGCATCGAAGACCTGAGCTTATGACGCGTTCGATACGCGTTTCGATAACGGAAAGCACCTTAGAAAAAAAGGAGAAGGAACAATGAAGAAGTACACGCTCACCTCGTACGACCCGATCGAGCTCGACCTGCCGAAACCCCAGGTTCCCGAATCGCTGGTCGACGCCCAGATCGAGAAGCTGCTCGAGCCTTTGGCCGAGTACCGCGAGATCGCCGAAGATCGCGGGGTCGCCATGGGCGACCACGTGGTGGTGACGACCGTCGATGCGCGCATCGACGGCAACCCCGCCTCGAACTTCGTGCTGGAGCACTCGCTCTACCACGTGGGCGGAGGGGAGATGCCGCGCACGTTCGACGAGGAGCTCGTCGGCATGGCCGCGGGGGAAACGAAAGAAGCCGAGGCGAAGATCAAGCTCCCGCTCGCGCAGGACGGCGATGCATCGAGTTTGACCATGGCCGTGACCGTCGAGAAGATCCTCAGCTGCTGCGCACCCGAGCTGACCGACGAGTTCGTGGCCGAGCACTTCGCCCCCGCCACGACGATCGCCGAGTTCCGCGAGGGCGTCGCCAAGCAGTTCGGCAAGCCCGACATGGCCAAAGACGACGCGCAGTTTCCCGACCTCGTGCTCGACGAGCTGGCGAAGCGCCTGGTCGAGGAGCCCGATCCGGCCGACCTGCTGCCCGGCCAGCCCCTCGATGCGCTCAAGGTCACCTGCGCGATCGACGCGCTTGCCGAGCACCTGAACATCGAGTTGTCCGACGACGACATCACGGCCCAGATGCCCGGCAACGATCTCGAACAGCGCATCAAGATTCGCAAGCAGCTCGAAGAGCAGGGCTTGGGCGACGAGGCCGTCGTGTTCGCACGCCGCGAAGCCGCCTTGTCGTGGCTGGTCAACAACTCGCGCGTGTCGTATCGGTAGCCGAGTCCGCACAGCCGGGGTGATGAGCATGAACGAAGGACAGCCGATCGACGAGGGTGCCCTGAAAGCGCATTACGAGCAGACGCCTAGGGAGTACGGGTTCGCGAGCCAGTGCAAGATGGTGCTCTTGGGCGGCATTGCGGGCAAGCGCGTGCTCGATGTCGACTGCCGCCGGGGCAAGGGGGTCGTGAAGCTCTCCGACTACGTCGGATCTCGCGGCCATGTCGTGGGGGTCGATCCGAACCCCGCATGGATCGCCATCGCCGAATCCTTCGTGGAAGACGCGTGGCGCCGAAACGGGCTGCCCGAGAACAACATGGAGTTCCGCGTGGCGTACCCCGAGGATCTCGCGGCGGCAGGACTCGAAGACGATGCGTTCGATCTTGTGTTCGCCAACAGCAGCATCAACATCGACTACTGCCCCGAAGCGGTATTTCGCGAGCTTTTCCGCGTGCTGCGGCCCGGCGGAGTGCTCGTGTTCGACGGGGTGGTCGCCGCAGGGCCGCGCGATGCCGGTACGGTGGCCCGCGCCCGCGCCCTCGGCAACGCGGTGCAGGCGGCGCTTTCCCGCGCAGAGTTCGAAGCGCTGGTCGGCCGCGCGGGGTTCGAGCCTCCCGAGTACTACGAGGAATCGGACGTCGCCGCCGAGACGGGCTTCGAGAACGGTTTCGAGGTGCCGGTCGCCGAGACCGACGAGAAGGTGCGGTTCGTAAAGACCACGGCGCGCATCTGCAAGCCGCGGCGCTAGATTGGCCGTGTAAGGGCGCCCGTATGCGGGCGCCGAAGGCAAAGGCTGCGAGGCACATGCCTTAGCGGCAACGTATTCAAGGGGAGACAATGAACTATGAAGATCTGAAAGCGCAGGTCGAGGCAATGGATGCCCCGCAGGCGAAGGACTATCGCGAACTGTTGGCCCTGGCGAGCATCGCGGGCGGCGTTTGGCCCCAATTCGGCGAGCATCTCGAGCGGGCCGAGGATTGCCGAGGGTTCTTCAAGGCGATCTACGACGACGATGCCTGTCGCTTCGAGAACGCATGGGCGTATTGGGCGAAGATGAACAAGGAGCCCTGGGCCGATCGCTTCGAGCCCGAACGCGCGCTTCGGGGCGTGCTGCTCGAGAACAAAGGCCTCTTCCTCGAGGGCAAGGGAAACGAGCTGCTCATCCCGCTGCACGGCCGTGGGCACGGGGCGAACGTGTACCTGCTTGCCGACAGCGGGTTCAATGCGAAGGCGGCGGAGCTCTACGGCTCGATCAACGGGTCGTTCTCGTGCGTGGGCATCGAGCTCGAGGGTGCGTTCGACGTGTACCGCGGACACAGGACGCTCATCTTCGAGCGATGGACCATCGACAAGCTGAAGCGGCGTGCTCACGGGAAAGGCCAGGTCCGCACCGGTTGCGACTGCGCGACCCCATGGTAGGGCGCTTCGACGGAACGACGCTGGGCGCATCTTCGCCCTCGGTGCCCGACGGAGCGAACGGGCCGTACGCGCATTCACCGCGAGGGTGAGAGAAGGCGGGCGATCCTGCGAGCGGCGCTCTTGCCGGGCGGGTGCGAGCGCGGTTCTTCTCGCAGCCGCCCGGAGCGCTTCGCGGTGTGTTGTCTGCCGTGCGGCGTGCGTCGAGGCGCCGCATATGGGGTATACTGCAAAGGAACATACCGTTATAGGCGTTTCATGGCGAAGGAACACTCAGTCAGTGGCAGGATTCAGCGAAGAGGACATCCGAAAGGTCCGCGAGGCGAACGACCTCGTGTCGGTCGTCGGCGATCGCGTGCCCGTGCGCCAGCGTGGACGGGATTTCTGGTGCTGCTGCCCTATCCATGACGAGAAAACGCCGTCATGCAAGATCGATCCGGCATCCCAGCTGTGGCACTGTTTCGGATGCGGTGCGGGCGGCGACGTATTCAGCTTCGTCATGCAGGTTGACGACCTCGATTTTCCCGATGCGGTGCGCAAGCTCGCCGAGCGCGGCAACGTCCAGATCACCGAGAACGGCAAGCCTGCGGTAGCCCACGGCTACAAGGCCCGGCTCAAGGACATCTGCAAGGAAACCGCCGAGTTCTACCATACGCAGCTCATGCGCGGCAAAGATCCCGGAGCCGCCTCGGCGCGCACGTATCTGGCGAGCCGCGGGTTCGGCGGCGAAGTGCCCAAGCGCTGGGAGCTCGGATACGCGCCCGGTTCGGGCCAGCTTGTCCGCCATCTCAAGGCGAAGGGCTTCAAGGATAAAGAGCTCGTCGACGCGAATGTCGCCCTCGATGGCAGCGGGGACTCTCGGCGCGGCGGCCTGAAGGACCGGTTCTACAACCGCGTGATGTTTCCCATCTTCGACGTGCAGGGCGATTGCATCGCGTTCGGCGGTCGCATCATCGGGGACGGGCAGCCCAAGTACCTTAACTCGCAGGAAACCCCGGTGTTCCATAAATCGGAGGTGCTTTTCGGCCTCGACAAGGCGAAGACGGCCATGGCTTCCTCGGGCATCGCCGTGGTCGTCGAAGGCTATACCGACGTGATCGCGCTTCACGAAGCGGGAATCCAGAACGCGGTGGCGACGTTGGGGACGGCCCTCACGAACCAGCATATCCGGGCGCTTTCGCGGCACGCCAAGCGGCAGATCATCTACCTGTTCGATGGCGACGAGGCCG
This sequence comes from Raoultibacter timonensis, assembly GCF_022845715.1. NCBI lineage: Bacteria > Bacillati > Actinomycetota > Coriobacteriia > Eggerthellales > Eggerthellaceae > Raoultibacter > Raoultibacter timonensis. Next base: position 2,184,550 of record NZ_AP025564.1, on the reverse strand, counting down.
GCCAGAGGGCTGCTGACAGAGCCCTTGGGTTCATCGATCGGTCGATGACTCCCGAAGCGGGCCGTACCAAGATCGAGTTGGCGGCCGTCACGCTTCCCGACGATCTCGATCCGGCCGATTTCGTGGGCCAGCGCGGGGCCGATGCGCTGCGCGAGCTGCTCGCTTCGGCGCGCCCGCTGCTTAAATACGGCATCGAACGCCGCATTGCCAAGCACAACCTTGCTTCGGCCGAAGGCCGAGCCGCCGCGCTCGCCGACGCGCTCGCGGTGCTCGCGCCCATCAAAGACTCGATTCTCGCGAAGGACTATGCGATCCAGATCGCCGGCATGGTGCGTGCGCGGGAGGACGACGTGCTCGAACAGCTCGAACTGCTCGAGGCTCCTCGCCAGGCGCCTTCGCATGAAGAGCAGGCTGCGGGGGATAAACCGGTTCGCAGGCGGCCTTCGTCTGCGCTGCCGCAAAGCGAGCTGTCGCGCCGACGCTACGAGCGCGAGTTCTTGAGCCTGGTGGCAAGGCGTCCCGAAGAAGGCCTGCGCTTGGCAGACGCGCTCGCTCAAACGCAGTGGCACGAGCCGGTGCACGGGCTTCTTTCCCAAAGTATCCTTGCCGCTCTGGCCGACAACCCCGCTGCGAAAGGACCCGAAATCATCACCGCTGCACAGCAGGCGGTGCCCGCGGCGGCGAGCATCCTCACTTCGGGCACGATGTCGGAGGAGTCCGGAGCTGCGCAGGTCGCTTCGTTTCTGGCCGAAGAGCTCGCTATCGGCGATATGGAGGATGCGGTTGCGGCTCTCAAGGCAGAGCTTGCGCAGGCGGACAGGCTCGATCCCCAGGAGTACGAGTTGCTGTTCGAGAGCGCTGTTGCCATGCAGAAGGAGCTGGCGAAAAGAAGGCTCGCGCATACGTCGGGCGGACAGTCGTAGCGAGCCTTGCTGCGACGCGATGGGATCCATCCCGTTCGTCGCAGCGCATCGCTTTGCGTTCGGCGGCGTTGTCTTTGCGGGAGCGAAGCGTGTAGTATGAGTGGACGGGTTGCACAACGGCGTTGACTGACCTTATATGATATAGAATATATTACATTAATGAGAACGTACCGTTAGGAAAGGAGGCGCAATGAGTCCCTTCGTTTGGCTGGGGGTCGCAGCGGTAATGGGCATCGTGGAGGTGCTTTCGTTCGGCCTCATCACCATGTGGTTCGTCGTCGGCGCGCTTGTAGCGTTTCTCGCGAATCTGCTCGGCTACGACATCATCGTGCAGCTCGTCGTGTTCTTCGTCGTCTCGATCGTGTGCCTGATCGTGCTACGGCCGCTGTTCATCAAATACCGCAAACGCGGTGAGCAGGAAGAGCCCGACGTGGTCGGGCAGTCGGCTCTCGTGGTCGAAGCCATCGACAACGAGCGCCTTTCGGGCCGCATCGAAACCGCCAACCGCATGACGTGGGCGGCTCGAAGCGCCGATGGTTCGGTAATACCGGCCGGTGAAACGGTCGTCATCAAGGACAGGGAGAGCATCAAGCTCATCGTTGAAAGGAAACCCTCATGAATCTTCTGATCGTCGTTGCGGTGCTCGTCGTTTTGCTTGTCCTCTTCTCGGTCACCTGCATCAAGATCGTCCCCCAGGCGACCGCGGCGGTTGTCGAGCGCTTCGGATCGTATTTGACTACTTGGAACAACGGCCTGCACGTGAAGGTGCCGTTCATCGACCGCGTGCGCGGCGGCATCTCGCTCAAGGAGCAGGTGTTCGATTTTCCGCCTCAGCCCGTCATCACGAAGGACAACGTAACCATGTCCATCGACACCGTCGTGTTCTTCCAGATCATGGATCCGAAGCTGTACTGCTACGGCGTCGAGAACCCCATCATCGCCATCGAGAACCTCTCGGCCACCACGCTGCGCAACATCGTGGGCGATCTCGATCTCGATACGACGCTCACCTCGCGCGATGTGGTCAACGCGAAGATGCGCGCCATCCTCGACGAGGCGACCGATGCCTGGGGCATCAAGGTCAACCGCGTAGAGGTGAAGAACATCACGCCGCCTGCCGCTATCCAGCAGGCTATGGAAAAGCAGATGAAGGCAGAGCGTGAAAAGCGCGAGGCGGTGCTTTTGGCCGAAGGCGAGAAGCAGGCGGCCATCACGATCGCCGAAGGCAACAAACAGGCGATCATCCTCGCCGCAGAGGCAAACAAGCAGCAGACCATCCTCGCCGCCGAGGCGGAGCGCGAGAAGCAGATCCGCGAGGCCGAAGGCGAGGCCGAGGCCATCCGCAACGTCCAGCAAGCGACCGCCGACGGCATCCGCGTAGTGCGCGAAGCCGGGGCCGACAACGCGGTCCTCACTTTGAAGGCGCTCGAGTCGCTCGGCATTCTCGCCAACGGCACCGCCACCAAGCTCATCGTCCCGTCCGACATCCAGGGCATTGCGGGTCTGGCCGCATCGCTCAAGGAGGTATTCGTTGATGATGCTTCTGTCAAGCGCGATAAAACCGCTGGACAAGATCGCTGACCTGTTCGACAATGGCTCTGAATAACGGGGACCTGGCGGGCGCACGTGCCCGCAGGTCCTTTTACACATAACTCTGAAAAGGAAACGAATATGAACATCGTGCTCTCCCCAGACCCCATGCTCCGGCAAGTGTGCGAGCCGTGCCGGGTCGAGGATAAAAGCATCAAGAAGCTTGCAAAGCAGATGGCGAAGGCCATGTACAAGAACAACGGCTGCGGCCTTGCGGCGCCCCAGGTGGGCGTGCTCAAGCGCGTCGTCGTCGTCGATTGCGACACCGAATCCGACGAGAAGAACCCCATCTACATGATCAACCCCGAGCTGGTCGAGCTCCAGGGCGATCCTATCGTCATGGGCGAGGGCTGCCTTTCGTGCCCGGGCATCACCGTGGAGATCGCCCGACCGCCTTTTGCGAAGGTGCGTTTCCTCGATCTCGACGGCGAGGAATGGACGATCGAGGGCGACGGCCTTTTGGGTCGCTGCCTCCAGCACGAACTCGATCATCTTGATGGCAAAACCATGTTCGAAGTCTGCGATCCCATGACGAGGATCGAAGCGCTCAGGGCATACGAAGTGGCGCTTGCGAACGGCGCAAAGCCGGGAGAGACAGGTCCGGAGCAATGAGAATAGTCTTCATGGGCACGCCCGAATTCGCGGCAACCATCCTTGAGGACCTTGTGCAGCAGCACGAGGTCGTAGCCGCCTATACGCGCCCCGACGCCGTGCGCGGAAGGGGAGCCGAAGCGGTTGCGTCGCCCGTGAAGCGTGTTGCCGAGCGATACGGCATCGAGGTGCGCTGCCCCAAAACGCTGCGCGACGAATCCGAGCAGGACCATCTCGCCTCGCTTGCGCCCGACGTCGTATGCGTCGCGGCGTACGGCATGATCCTCCCGCCCGCCGTCTTGGACATACCGGAATACGGCTGCATCAACGTGCATGCGTCGCTGCTTCCCTCATGGAGGGGAGCAGCACCGGTCGAGCGCGCCATCCTCGCCGACGAGGTCGAGACGGGCGTATGCGTGATGCGGATGGAGGAGGGGCTCGATACCGGCGCCTACTGCATATGCCGTACGGCCAACATGGAGGATAAAAACGCCGACGAGCTGACCGACGAGCTGGCAAACCTCGGGTCGCACGCCCTTCTGACCGCGCTCGTCCATATACAGGAGGGCGCCGCCGAATGGATCGAGCAGGACGAGGACCGGGTCACCTATGCGGATAAGATCGGCAAGCACGAGCTCGACCTCGATCCGGCGGATCGTTGCCGCGCGCTTGTGCTGAAGGTGCGCGCATCGAGTGCGGCGCACCCGTCGCATGCGGTGGTGGCCGGCCGCGCGGTTACGGTTTTGGAGTTGAAGGATATCTCGAACGACGAGCGGGCTTCGGAACTTGCCGCAGGCATGGAGCCCGGGGAGGTGCGCTTCGCCGCCAAGAAACTGTTCCTCGGTGCGACGGGCGGCGCTGTGGAGGTTGTACGGCTCAAACCCGACGGAAAGCAGGCAATGGATGCGAAGTCGTTTGCGGCGGGCGTGCAGGGCATCAAAGACGGTCGTATGAGCTGGGGGGCGCCCGATGGCGTATAAGGGAACCGAGCGCGGGCGTGCGAGCGATCGGGTCTCCGGCCGGGCGAACGGCTCGGTCGGGGCGCAGCGCGCCGCCAAGGCGAGCCCCGCGCGAAGGGCGGCTCTCGAGGTCGGCTCCATCGTGCGTACGCGCAGCGCGTACGCGCAGGACGTCATCGCCAAGCACGTGGACGCCTCTTCGCTTTCTCCGGAAGACCGCGCGTTCGCAACCAAACTCGCGCTTGGCGTTGCGAGCAGCTCGGGAACGCTCGACGAGGTCATCGACCGCTGTCTCAAATCGCCGTCCGACATCAAAAGCGATGTGCGCGATGCGCTCCGTATCAGCACCTACGAGATCGTATTCCTCGACAAGAGTCCGCATGCGGCCGTCGATCAGGGCGTCGAGCTCGTCAGGGCGATTGCTCCGAAGGCGGCCGGGCTCGCCAACGCCGTACTGCGCAAGATCGTGGCCTCCAAGGCGGAGTTCCCGTTCGGCGATCCTGCAACCGATGCGGCGGCGCTTGCGCGGTCGCATGCGTTTCCCGTCTGGTTGGCGAATCGGCTCATAGCCGATCTCGGCCGTGACGGGGCGATTGACTTCATGGCGGCCTCGAACGAGCCCGCCCCCGTATTCGTTGCGGTGAACAGCTTGAAGGCAAGCGACGAGTCCGTGCTCGCTGTATTCGAGCGGGCTTCGGCGCCGCTGCAGACAGTGAGGATCGGTACCGAAGCCGTTGCCGGGTGCTATCGCCTTGCCGCGCCGAAGGCCTTGCAGGACGAGGGCGTGAAGCGGTTGTTCTCCGACGGCAAGATACTGGTGAGCGATGCCGCTTCCCAGATGGTGGCTGCGGGAGTCCTCTCGAAAAGCAAGAAGCCGGCAACGTTTCTCGAGATCGGGGCGGGGCGGGCAACGAAGACCATCCTGCTGCAGAGCAACGCGAACCGCCTGTACGAAAGCCAGCTCGAGTTGAGCACGCTCGACAACCACGAGTTCAAGACGAAGCTGCTCGTAGAGCGCGCGAGCCGCTACGGCGCGCGCGTTTCGGCGGCGCATACCGGCGACGCGACCAAGCTCGACGAGGTGCTGCCGGCAGCCGTCTTCGACGAGGTTTTCATCGATGCGCCTTGCTCGGGGCTCGGAACCCTCCGACGCCATCCCGAGATCCGATGGCGCATAACCGAGCAGGACATCGACAGGCTCGCCGAAACGGGTCTCGCGATGCTCGAATCGGCTGCCGGGCACGTAGCGCCGGGCGGCGTGCTCGCCTATGCCACCTGCACGGTGCTCAAGGCCGAGAACGCGGCCGTGGTCAAACGGTTCCTCGAAAGCGAGGCGGGCTCGCCGTTCGCGCTCGACGAGATATGCAAAACGCGCGTATTCTCTACGCGGCTCGCTCCGCGTTCTTCTGATGCGCATTTCGCGGTGCGTATGGTGCGCACCAGATGAGTGGTGTAGAATCGCGCTCATCAGCTCTACTCAATGGACATCTACGAAAGGGTAAGTATGCAAGCTGCACGAATCATGGAAATCCTCAACGTAGCCGAGACTGCAGCCATCGCGTGTGCCGATTGGTCGGGCAAGGGCGATAAGGTCGCAGCCGATCAGGCGGCGACGACCGCCATGCGCAACGCGTTCAACGACATCGAGTTCTCGGGACGCATCGTGATCGGGGAGGGCGAGCGCGACGAGGCCCCCATGCTCTACATCGGCGAGGAGCTCGGGCGCGGCGGCGAAGAGATCGATATCGCAGTCGATCCGCTCGAGGGTACGAACCTGTGCGCATACAACAAGCCCAATGCACTGACGACCATCGCCATTGCGCCGAAGGGTGCGCTCCTGTTTGCTCCTGACACCTACATGGAAAAGATCGCTGCAGGTCCGGCATGTGTCGGCAAGGTCCATATCGACAACACGCCCGAAGAGAACGTTCGCGCCGTCGCCGAGGCGCTCGGCAAAGAGGTTTCCGATGTGAACGTGTGCATCCTCGACCGCGATCGCCATAAGGATCTTATCCAGGGTGTGCGCGATGCCGGCGCCCGCGTGCGCCTGATCGACGACGGCGACGTGTTCGGCGCGATCGCTACGGCGGTTCCCGGAACCGGCATCGATTTGTACATGGGCTCGGGCGGCGCTCCCGAAGGCGTGCTCGCCTGCACGGGTCTCAAGGCTATCGGCGGTACGTTCATGGGGCGCTTCCGTTTCCGCTCCGACGACGAGCGCGCTCGTGCCGAGAAGACCGCCGAGGTGGATCTCGACGGCGTGCTTACCATGGATATGCTCGTTCGTTCCGATGACGCTGCGTTCCTCGCGTGCGGCGTAACCGACGGCGAGATGGTTTCCGGCGTTTCGAAAACGGACGGATGCATTACCACCGAATCGGTTGTTATGAACGCTGCCGACAAGACGGTTCGCTTCATCAAGACCTGCCGTCGCGGCGAAAACGGAGTCATCAGATTCCATTAAGCCCGAATGGTTCGGTCATAGACGACCGAAACGATAATATTTTTACCGAGAGCAGCTCAGGTTCTCGGCAAAGAGCATGATATGATGCCCTACGGACCATGCCGTAGGGCATCTTTTTTTACTTGAACGGAGCGAGCGTGCAGGAACGAAACACGTTGTTCGAATACATGTATCGCGATATCGCGCGCAAAATCGAAGACGGTACGTTGCGCGACGGCGATACGCTTCCGTCAATGAAAGACCTTTCAACGCGCTACCACGTCGGCCTCAGAACGGTTCGCGATGTGCTGAGCGCATTGCGAACCGACGGCTACATCGCCACCGAAGAGCGCAAACGCGCGACGGTAACCCATCGCACCGAAGCCGAAGAGGATGTCGAGGCAACTGCGCGAAGGGTGCTTGCTGGAAAACAGGATGTGCTCGAAAGCCTCAAGGCGCTCGAGCTCATCATGCCTCCCTTGTTCTACTGTGCCGCACAGCATTGCAGCGAAAGCGAGATCGGCGAGCTGTGCCGCGCTGTCAAAGGGAAGGAATTCGAAGTGTGCAAGGGCGATTGGCGCCTATCGCGGTCTTCGCTGGTGCTCCATGGGCTCCTCAACAAGACGGGCAATCCCTTGCTTTCGGAGTGCTATGCCAGTTTGGAACGCATCAGCATCGTTTCGGTGCACCCGTCTTTCGAGAGTCCCTACGAGAAAGCTTCGATTGATTCCGGTAACACGTTGCCCTGGATCTTCGAATCGCTGAAAAGCAAGGATTTCGATGAGGTTCAGTACCGCTTCGGGTCGATGTACAGCGGTACGGCGGCGTACATCGAATCGTATTTCGAGGAACTTGCGGCGGCGTATCCTTACGACGGTCCCCGGGAATTCGCGTATGAGTGGGATGCCAAAGCCGGGAAAAGCTACGTGTACGCGCAGGTTGCTCGCGATATGGTGAGCCGTATGGCGGTGGGCGAGTACGTCGACGGCGAGGCGCTTCCCTCGATCGCCGCGCTGTCCGAGGAGTACGGCGCATCGCCGTCGACCATCCAGAAGACGCTCGGCATGCTCAACACCATGGGCGTTGTGGAGACGGTGAACGGCCGCGGTTCGCGCGTGCGCCTGTCTAACGTGCGGCTCGATCCGCGCTCTGTTGCCGATAAGGTCTTCATGCGCGATGTCGATGTGTTCGTCAATGCGGCGAAGATGGTCTGCGTTATCCTTCCCGCAGTCGTGAATTCGGTCTCCGACGATTTGGGTGGCGTCGAGCGGGACGCGTTGGCGTACCTCTCGCAGAAAACGGGCGAATGGGTGGTGCCGAGCGCCTTGACGGAAAGCCTGATCGCGCACATCCCCATCCGCCCTTTGCGTGTCGTGATGACCGAGCTGAACGATCTGCTGATATGGGGGCATTTCCTCATGTTCATGGGGCCCTCGGAGGCACGGAGAAGCGAATTGCTCTCATACGGCTACGATGGCATCGATGCGCTGCGGGAGAGGGATCTGCAGGGTTTTTCCGACGCGATGGCAGGCTACTACCGTTGCATGTTCGCCGCCGTGCAGCAGTTTTTTGCCGCAACACGGCGGGCGAACGAGGCGCTTGCCGATCAGTAGCGATACAAAGCGGCGACACCAGTTTCGGCGGGCATGCGGTCGTGCGGGAGCACGAACACGTCGCCGCCTTGGGCGTAGGTTGCCTGAGCCAGGTCGTCGGTGAGGTCGTCGGAAGCGTCGAGCATATCGGCACCGTACGACAACGAGCCCGTTTCGGGATCGAAGCTGCCGGGGATGAGCTTGTCCTGCTCGACGAAGAGCGTTTCCACCTTCCGCTCTGCAAGCGCATGGCCTATTTCGCGTGGATCGGCCGAGGCGCGCCCTTGAACCGCTTCGTCACCGAACCTGCCGAGCCGCTCCCGGATGCGCGTTTCCTGTATGCCCTCGATGATCCGTACGGCGCGTTCGAGGAGCTCCTTCTCGTCCATAGACTCGACGGGCTTGTCGATGCTTTCGTTGAGAAGCGTGGGCATTGCGGCGACTTGCCTGAAAATCGCTTGGTTTTCGGGTAGTCCTACGAGCATTATCGGACAGGAGCGGAATTTGGCGAAGTGGTCTTCGACCGTCTTGGCCGCATAGCGGAAGTGCTCGGCGGTATCCTTTTCGTCGACGTTGCTCTTGTCGCCGTAGCGATGGTACGTGGGGGAATGGCTTCCCTGATGACCGTTCATGCCGGAGAGCGAGTTCGTATAGTCGTCGAACGCTTTGCGGAACTCGGTTTCGACGCCATCGGGCATTTCGAGCTTTTCTATGGAATGAAAATCCCCCTCGAAGAGCTCGAAGCCGTTCTCGTTGATCGCGAGCAGATAGTAGTGCGAGCCGAACTGGAAATTCCTGATGAGCGGCTTGACGTGGAACTTATCGGTGATGGAGACGAACTCGTCGACGGGATAGTCGAGGTGGTATACCGTCGTTTTGCTGTTCGAGGCAAGCACGGCGAGGCCGTCTTTCGCATGGGTCCATACATCGGCGTCGCGATACGCCTCGAGCAGGTCGAGCTGTGCAAGGACGCTCTCGTAGTCCTTGCGGTCGTAGTTGAGCTCGAGCAGGTTCTTCGCTTCGGTTACAAGGTTCTTGTACCGTATGGGGTCCTGACGGTTTTCCGGTGCATGGCGGTGGGTTGTCATATACAGCGATACGAGCGGCCCCTCGTGGTTCGAAAACAGGGCAGGGTCGAATTCGCTTTGTACGGTTATGTCCGACAGATCGGGTCTCATGGGTGCTCCCTTCGGGTGCTTGCTTGCAGGTTCGGTACCCGCAATCGATAGTGAACTTGATACCTACCATACTCGTTGCGCGTGTTGGGAGCCAGAGAACGAACGGCACTGTTTTTCGATGGTTGCGATGCTGTTGAATTGCGTATAAGAGGACAGCTTGTGTCCTCTCTGGACGGCTACGATGCTGCTACACTGGAAGGCGGACTGGTTTGCGCCCGCAGGGTCGGATGGGCACGGGAAAGCGAGCAACCTATGGAGATCATATCGGTAACACCCGACAACATCGATGCGGAGCACATCTGCTGCGCGATCACCGAGAAGAGGGGCGAGTCATGCGTCTCGCAGAAGAAGGTGTGGATGAGCGAGCGTTTCGCCGACGGGCTCGTCTTCAGAAAGCTCGATGCGAGGGGAAAGGTTTTCATCGAATACATTCCCGCCGAAAAGGCTTGGTGCCCCATCGAAGCCGACGGATACCTGCATATCGATTGCTTTTGGGTGTCGGGCCAGTACAAGGGGAGGGGTCATGCAACCGAACTGCTCGAAGCGTGCATAGCAGACGCAAGGGAGCAGGGAAAACTCGGTATCACGGCGCTCTCTTCGGCCAAGAAAATGCCGTTTCTCTCCGACCCGAAGTTCTTGCGGTACAAGGGGTTCGAAACCGCCGACACCGCAGAGCCGTTCTACGAGCTCTTGTACCTGCCGTTTTCCGAAGACGCTCCCGTTCCGCGTTTCATGAGCCACGTCAAGAAGCCCCGGGTGGACGAAGACGGCTTCGTACTCTACTTCACCAACCAATGCCCGTTTGCCGAGAAATACGCGATGGCGGCTGCAAGGGAGGCGAAAGCTCGGGGCGTACGGTTTGAGCTGCGCAAGATCGAGACGCTCGATCAGGCGAAAGCCGCGCCCGCGCCCTTTACCGCCTACACGCTTTTTCGCGATGGCGCATTCGTCACCAATGAGATTCTGAGCGAGAAGAAGCTTGCCACCTTGTTCGCGGCCGACTGAGACGGCGAGAGTGCGCTCGGTCGAGGAGCGTATCGCGCCCGTCGCGTAACGTGCACATGGAATCTCGACATTCTCGGAAACGCCCTTGACTTGGAGTCGGCTCCAGGATGCATGATGGGAAGCGAACTGCGAAACCATGCGATAAGGAGACATCCATGCTCGGTAATTTCAGCTACTGCAATCCGACCCGCCTTCATTTCGGAAGAGACGCCCTCGATCGTTTGAACGAAGAGCTGCCTCGATTCGGCTCGCGGGTGCAGCTCGTCTACGGGGGAGGATCGATCAAGAGGACGGGCTTGTACGACCAAGTCGTAAGCATACTCGAATCGAACGGAAAAGAAGTGTTCGAAGATGCGGGCGTCATGCCGAACCCGACGGTTGAAAAGCTCTACGAAGGCAGCCGCACCGCTCGGGAAAACGAAGTCGACCTGATTTTGGCCGTCGGCGGCGGATCGGTATGCGACTACGCGAAGGCCGTTTCGGTTTCGGCCTACTGCAACGAGGACCCGTGGGAGAAGTATTACCTGAGGTTCGAGGAGCCCGACTGCGCGATCGTTCCCGTGGGGTGCGTGCTCACCATGGCCGGTACCGGTTCCGAGATGAACGGCGGTGCCGTGATTACCAATCCGGAGACAAAGCAGAAGATCGGCCATGTGTTCGGAACCGAGGTGTTCCCGAAGTTCTCGATCCTGAACCCCGAGCTTACCTACACCGTGCCGCACTATCAGATGGTTGCCGGCATCTTCGACGTCATGTCCCATATCATGGAGCAGTACTTCTCGGGAACCGACGACAACACGTCGGACTACATCATGGAGGGCCTTATGCGCTCGCTCGTGCATAGCTCGCGCATCGCAGCCGAGAATCCCGAGGACTACGAAGCGCGCAGCAACATCATGTGGTCGGCTACCTGGGCGCTCAATACCTTCGTTGCCATGGGAAAGAGCACCGATTGGATGGTGCACATGATCGGGCAGGCCGTCGGTGGCTTCACCGACGCGACCCACGGCATGACGCTGTCGGCCGTTTCGGTTCCCTATTATCGCCATATCATGCCCTATGGGCTGCCGAAGTTCGTCCGCTTCGCCCAAGCGGTATGGGAGGTAGATTCCTCAGGGAAGACCGACGAAGAAACCGCGCAGGCGGGCCTTGCTGCCATGGAGGCATGGATGCGCGAGATGGGTCTTGCGATGAGCGTTTCGGAACTCGGCGTTACCGAGGGAATGCTTGCAGGCATCGCGGATGCGACGCTTGCCATGGACGGGGGATACCACGCTCCCGACCACGACGAAATCGTTGCTATCCTGAGGGAGAGCCTGTAGGGAATCGGGCGTTTCGGCCGCACCCTATGCAGGATGCGGCCGACAGGTCTCGCTGCTTGTCTGTGCTCTACTTTTCTACGTGACAGGTGTTGCATTCGTAAACATCTGCGTGATGGCAGTTTCTGCAAACAGCAGGTGCTGTTTCGGCTGGCCCCTCTGGTGCGTGGATCTTGTGGCATGAAGAACAGGTGATATCTGCGTGGTCTTCATGTTCGGGAAGCGCATGGGGGTTAACCGTGAGGCTGTTTTTGTCGGTAAGCACCGTGGCCGATGCGGTCGCATCGGCTAACGCGGTTGCGTCATGGCAGGGTATGCAGGTGTCGTTGCCGATTTCCGTTTTCTTAAGCGTTGCTTTCTTCTTTTTGCTGTCGAGCGTCACTTTCTCATGTGCTTTCGCCAGTCCGTCTTTATCATCGTGGCAGCTGAAGCAATCGTCTTTTTGATTCGCATGCAGCGATGCGGTGCAGGCTGCGTCGTCGAAAGAGGCCGCAGCGTTTCCATGGCAGGCTGTGCAGTCGCTGGTTTCCGACCAGGTGAATTCAGACGACATACTGCTTGAGTCTGCTTGGTCCGTTCTGTTATCGTCGTTTGGCGCCTGCTCTGGGGAGCACGCCGCGAGAAGCATGGCTATCAAGCAAATCGCAGCGGCTAAAACGAGCAGGACGGGCTTGCGCAAGTGCGCTGATGCCATTGGCTCCTCCTAGCTGAACGGGGTCGACCGCTTGGGTCGACCCCTGCCGATATTCTATATATTCAAAGCTATTGCTTTGCATCCCACGGCTCGAGGGCTGCGCATTGTTCTCCTGCAATGCGTCCCGTCGAAACGGCTTCGCTTATGTTCCCGCCGCCGTTGTACATGTATCCGTAGATAGAACCGAATTCACCTGCTGAGTACAATCGCGGAATGGGCTGTCCGTTAAGGTCGAGCACTTCGCTCATCCCGTTGCGTTTAGCGCCGCCTTGCGTGTTCAAAAGCCCAAGAGCGATTTCGATTGCGTAGAATGGCGGCTCAATAGGCTGGATAGGAAAGGCTTTTATGATTGCGGTCTCATCGCTCGACAGCTCTCCTTCGCCATAGGCGGTTGAGGCGTCTGCGGCATTGAAATAATAATCATCGTACACGGCATTGCCGCGGCCAAAGTCTTTATCTGCGCCTTCGGCACAATACTGGTTGTAGGTTGCGATCGTTTCCGCAAGCGTCTCTGGCGGATAGCCGATTTTTTCGGCAAGCTCTTCGATGGTGTCTGCCTTTATCATGATTCCCGCATCGATAAGTTCTTGGTTCGTTGTTTTTCCTGTTTCCATGATGACGGGCCATGCCATGTACGTAACGGCTCCGAGGATATCTTTTGCTCCGGTATCTTTGCCCATGATCATATAGGAGGGAGTCGGAACGGCAAGCAACGGCCAAACGCCCCGCTCTTTACCTTTTCCGTGGCGAAGGGTTCCCCGCAGTTCCTCGTACATGAATCGCTTACCTTCGTTGTTTACGTAGATGTAATCGACGCCCATGGGGTAAGGTATGTTGCATACAAGCGAATCGGGGGATTCAGCGCGGACGCAGGTGCTTGCAGCGGCGTAGCTGTTCATATGCCAGAGATCCGCTCCGATTTGTTGAGCCATTCTTACGCCGTCGCCAACATTGTAAGGACTGCCGCATACGAAACTTCTCGGACAGCCAAGCGAAACCGAATAGTTTTTCAGCATTTCAGGATTTGCGGCGAATCCGCCGCAAGCAAGCACGACGCCTTTGTTTGCCTTGATGGCTTTTCCGCCAGCAATCAAGCCGTATACCTCTTTGGTTTCGTAATTGTAGATAAGTTCGGTTGCGCGCGTGTCGTACATGATTTCAACGCCGAGTTCGTCGGCTGTATCTTTCAGCGGTAACCAGAGGGAGGACATACCGCAGATACCATCGACGTAATAGGTTTTTATCTTGTCGCCGCCGGGGATTCCGGGAAACTCCGGCGAGGCCGCCGTAGCGGGTTGCAGGTCGTAGCCGAGTTCGTCGGAGAGCCATGCCATGTTTTCGCATACCCCCTCGGCCCATGCCTTCATGAGGTCTTCGGGAACCTCATAACCTGCGTTTAGTTCGGTTTGGTAGGTTATTGCATCATCGACGGACTCGGGAATCATGAGCATGTCTCCCGATACGCGCGTTGTGCCGCCGGACAGTTCCTCGGGAGCTACCTCGAGTGCGAGCACGTGCTCGACGCCAGCCATCTTCGCTGCAATCGAGGCTGAAAGACCCGCAGCGCCGAGTCCGACCACTACGACATCGGCCTCCGAATCCCATGAGTCGGGAAGGTTGCCGGTCGGCTTTCCTTCGCTTTGGCCTCCGCACCCCGCGAGACCCGTTACCGCGAACCCTGCGGCGGCAACAGTTGTTCCCTTGAGGAAATTACGCCGCGAAATCCCCTGATTGGCTTGTTTGTTCCCCATGACCATCTCCCTTCAATCGTCTTAAGCGCCATATGCGCTTGGCTAGCGATTACGGTACTGGTGATCTGGGCTGAAGGGAAACGATGCCTGGGAATGGGATTGTGCCGTTTTGGAATAAGCGCAGGTTGGGATTCATCGGCCAAATTGTTCCAATTCGGCATAAGCGAAAGACGGTTGGGAATAAAGCCTGATCGAGCTATAAGCGACAGAAAAGATGCGGATAGGATGTACTATAATCTAATCGAGGGTGCCGCCTTAGGCGGTATGGATTTGAATTGCCGTAGGGGAGCAATAGGGGATGTCGCTATGGATATTGCCTACTGTAGGGAATTGATCGAATTGGCCGATCAGCTGAATTTCAGTAAAGCAGCCGAAAAACTCTATATCACCCAATCGACGTTGAGCAAGCATGTGGCGCTCATGGAGCGAGAGGTCGGGTTCAGGATCTTCGACCGGAGCACCTCGCGCGTCGAACTCACGAAGAGCGGCAGGGTGTTTATCGAGAGCATCCGAGATGTGGTCGATCGATACGACACGGCGCTCAAGGAAGGCCGTGATTTTGAGCGCGAGCGAGAGACAACGGTTCATATTATCGGCCCCTTGCTCAACGAACGCATAGTCGATCGGGTGACTACTGCAAGGACCGTTGTGGCGGCGATGGGCATTGACGTGAAGCTGTCGCTCGCCGATACGGGAGTGAGAGATTGCCATGAATCGCTTACGGATGGTCGTGCCGATATAGCCATTGGGTTCAGGTACGGGATTGACGAAGAGGGTCTCGAGTGCGTGCATCTGTCCGACATTCCTTTTGGAATCGCCTGCCATGGAACCCATGAACTGGCTCATAAAAATCTCTTGAGGTTCGGTGACATCGCTGGGCAAAAGATAGTGTCATACCCGATGGCGGGTCGAGCTCGATACCATGCTTTCGTTCGCGCCGTCTGCTCGAAGCATGGGATTGCCCAAGAGATGGAATTCCTAGAAGAAGGCGCCCTTTGCTTTCCCGATGCGGAGCGAAGCATCGTCTTCGGCATTCACTTTCCTGGATATGCTCGATACGGGGGGGATATGGTTGCCCGGGCGCTTGATGACACAAGCGACTCATTCGATGTATGCGTGATGAAGCGAAAAGGGAGGTCGGCGCCAGCGGTTGACGCATTGTTCCGCGCGATCGCAAAGAAGTGATTTGCGACAGGATAAGAAAGGACCTCCTTTGAGGTCCTTTCCGGTTCGTACGCTTGGGAGCAGAGCGGCTTTACTCGCTCTCGAGATCCTTGTTGCGGATGACGGCTCGGCGAATCTTGCCGTTGACGGTTTTCGGCAACGCATCGACGTAGTCGATGATGCGGGGGTATTTATACGGAGCGGTCTGGTGCTTCACCCACGTTTGCAGCTCCTTGGTGAGCTCGGCGTTGCCGGTGAATCCGGGTGCGAGCACGACCGTCGCTTTGACGGCGAAACCGCGCAGCTCGTCGGGGACGCCCGTGACGGCGCACTCGGCTACCGCATCGTGCTCGAGCATGACGCTTTCGATCTCGAAGGGCCCGATGCGGTAGCCCGACGACTTGATAACGTCGTCGTTTCGGCCCACGTACCAGAAGTAGCCGTCCTCGTCGCACCAGGCGGTGTCGCCGGTGTGATACCAGCCATCATGCATGGCGGCTGCCGTCTTCTCGTCGTCGAGGTAGTACTCGAGCATGAGGCCGGGCATCTTCGGCTCGCATTTGATGCATATCTCGCCGGTTTCGCCGGTGTTGCAACGGGTGCCGTCGTCGCGCAGGATGTGGATCGTGTAGAGCGGGACGGGCTTGCCCATCGAGCCGGGGCGAGGCACCGAGTTCGTGAGGTTGGCGATCGTCAGCGGCGTTTCGGTCTGGCCGAAGCCCTCGTAGATCGTAAGCCCGGTGTGCTCTTTCCAGAACTCGAAGATATCGGGGTTGAGCGCTTCGCCGGCGGTCGTCGAGTAGACTAGGGACGTCAGGTCGTAGGCGTCCACGTCATCCTGCATGAACATGCGGTACATCGTGGGCGGGCAGCATAGCGTGGTGATGCCGTATTTTCCGACGAGCGAGAGGATGTCGCCTGCGTGGAAGCGGTCGTAGTCGTAGGTGAACACGCAGGCCTCCATGAGCCACTGGCCGTAGTACTTGCCCCATACGGCCTTGCCCCAGCCGGTGTCGGCGATGGTGAAATGGATGCCGTCCGGGTCCACGTTGTGCCAATGCTTCGCGGTGATAAGGTGGGCGAGCGCATAGGCCGAATCGTGCAGAACCATTTTCGGGTTGCCCGATGTGCCGCTTGAGAAATACATGAGCATCGGATCGGCCGAAGCGGTTTCGCAACGCTCGAAATCCTCGGAGGCCTCTCGGACGAGCGTGTTGAAATCGAGCCAGCCCTCGCGGGGGGCGGGCTTGGCGCAGATCCCCTCGGGTCCCGAGAGCTCGGGTCCGATCGGATGGTCTTCGGGGGCGAATACGAGGTTATGGTCTTCGTCCTCGGGCGTGAGGCCGCCGCCTGCGCCGTTGACGATTATCTTCGTTTCGAGCGTGGGGCAGGCGTCCGCCACGTTGTCGCATACCTGCGTGATATCGCCGAGCGTCGTTGCGATGATAGCCTTGATCCCCGCGCCGTTGAGACGGTATTCGAGATCGTGTTCCTTGAGCATGAACGTGGCGGGAACCATGACCGCGCCGAGCTTGTGGAGCGCGGTGGCGACGAACCAGAACTGGTAGTGGCGCCGCAGGATGACCATGACCATGTCTCCGCGGCCGATGCCCTGGCCTTTCAGGAAGTTGGCCGTCTTGTCGGACCAGCGCTTCATGTCGGCGAACGTGAAGACGTGCTCTTCGCCTTCGGGGTTGCACCATACCATGGCGCGGCGGTCGGGATCGTTTTCGGCTATGTCGTCGACGACATCGTAGCCGAAGTTGAACGTATCGGGGCAGGTGACCGAGAAGGTTTCAAGTTGATCGAGGTCGTTGTACGTTTCGGAAACGTAGCGGAGGTTGATGTTTCGCATAAGACAATCTTTCTTTCGAGCAAACGGCACTGAGGCCGTGAACGGATGATGACGGGAATTCGGTTTGCGGCACTGTCGGCGCGTGCGGCAGTGCCTAAGAAATCTTGTCTTCGCCGGGCTTCATGACGATGGCGAGGAACGTACACGGCTCGCCGCCCGTTGCGATCATTCCGTGTCCGCGGCCCGAATCGTACATGAGCATGTCGCCCGCTTCGAGCTCTTCGACGTGGTCTTCGTACGCGAAGCGCATTTTGCCTGACAGGATATAGTCGATTTCCTGTCCGGCATGGCGGGAGAGGTGGATGGGCTGGTTCTGCTCCTCTTCGAGATACGGCGCCGTAACGAGAAACGGTTCGGCGAGCTTGTTCTTGAAGTGCGGAGCTTTGTGCAGGTATTCGAAGCCGGCGCGCCGCTTGATGGACAGGCCGTCGTTGGCTCGCGTGAGCGAGTAGCCGCTCAGGTGCGGGTTCTCTCCCGTGAGAAGCTCGATCACATCGACGCCGAACTTTTCCGCGCAACGGTACAAAAACGTGAACGAAAGATCGTGCTCGCCGGTTTCCTGTGCGGAATACTCGGCAACGCTGCGACCGGTTGCGTCGGCCATTTCCTGCATGGTGAGGTCCATGTCCTCCCTCAGCGCACGAATTCGACCCGCCACCTCTTTGATATTCGGCTCCATGAACAATGCACCTCTCTTTCTGTTTTCGCTGATTGCCGCCGCAGCATATCGGTGCGGCTCCGCATCCGATGTGCGGTTTTCCAATTGTATAGCAAGCGGTTCGGGATTAGCTTGAAGATCAAATAAATCTCCAAGGTGTTCCAGATAATCCGACAAGAGGCCGTTTCCGAGCGCGCCGTGCGGCTGTCGGGGTGTTCCGTCGGTGCCGTTTGCGCGGAAAACCACTGAACGCTTGACTTGGAGCCGACTCCAAGTGCTATAAAGGGCGCAAGGATAAACAAAAGCAACGATGCGAGGAGCGAACGATATGCTGATCGCCGAGGTAAGCAGGAAATACGATATATCCGCCGACACGCTGAGATACTACGAGCGCGTGGGGCTCATCCCCGCCGTCCATCGCCGCGACAACGGTATCCGCGACTACGACGAGGGCGACCTGAATTGGGTTGAATTCATCAAGTGCATGCGCTCGGCGGGAATCCAGGTCGAAGCGCTCATAGAATACGTTGCCCTTTACCAGCAGGGCGACGAAACCAACGAGGCCCGCAAGGAGATACTCGTCGAGCAGCGAGCCCAGCTCATGCAGCGCATGGCGGACATGGAATCTACGCTCGAGCGGCTCAATTACAAGATCGACAACTACGATCGCGTCATGAGGAACAGCATCGACATGTCGAAGTGCAAGAATTCGGACGGATAAGAAAGCTGCGGGCTTCACCGCTCGAGAAGGCGATGAGCCGTCGAGAAACTGTTTTTGCGCCGAGCCGCAAGCCGTGTCTGGTTCGTCCGATGTCCGCGAAGGGCCTTCGTGCGAGGAAAATCGGCGTGCTTCGGCTCGGTCGTCTGATATATTCGCAGGTCGGAAAAACCAAAGCCGCCGAAAGGCATCGAAAAACGTCGCACGAAGGCCCTTCGCGGACATACTGATATGCGGACGCGCGGACGGGTTTCCGAATCGAATGTCACCGAACATCGGGCCTCCATGCGAAGGGTCTTCGCGGACGTGCGGGCGGGCTTCGCCGATGTATTTCAGACGACAGCGAATTTTCCACCCGTGTTTTCAACCGCGGCTATCGCTGGGATGGTATAACGTGCCGATGGGGGCATCTTGCCTGCAGGTCGATGCCGGATGTGGTTGAATGGAGCTCTACTCGAAAGGATCAGCGTATGCGCGAAGGTACCGGAGAAGAACGATATCAGCCGAAGGCGACAACGGCTCCGCCGTTTCCCCTTGCGCCCATCACGGTGATCGTGGGGCATTACGGGGTGGGGAAAACGAACTTCTCGATCAGCCTCGCACTCGATGCCGTCGCGCAGGGGTGGGAGGTTACGCTTGTCGACCTCGATGTGGTGAACCCGTATTTCCGCTCAAGCGACTATCGAGAGCTGCTCGAAGAAGCGGGCGTTCGCGTGGTGAGTCCCGTCTTCGCTGGCACGACGCTCGATTCGCCGAGCCTCTCGGGTGCGGTGTACACGGCCATAGAGGATGCGATCAGGCAGGGTACCGGCGAGCGCAAGCGCGTGATCGTCGATGCGGGCGGCGACGATGTGGGCGCAACGGCGCTCGGGCGGTTCGCGCCGCGAATCGCCGAGCGCGACCATGCTGTCTGGTACGTGGTGAACCGGTATCGCAATCTCACGCAAACGCCCGAAGAGGCGGCGGCGCTCCTTGCGGAGATAGAGGCGAAAGCGGGTCTGCGCGCAACGGCGATCGTGAACAATTCGCACCTCAAGCAGGATACGGAAGAGGAGACCGTGATCGAGTCGTTGGGTTTTGCGCGGGCGGTCTCGGCGGCGCTCGGTTTGCCCATCGTGTGCACTGCGGTGCCAAAAGAGATCGTTGACCAGAAAAACGACTCGTTTTCGGAAAGCTGCGCTACCCAAAACGTGTATCCTGTGCAAGTGTATGTTCGTACTCCGTGGGGCACCTGAGAAACCCGGTACATAGTTGCACCGAGCGGCCGCGTCGAGCGGCCTTGGTTGTTCGTAGAGTGCGTATTCAGACGAGGAAGGTTGACCATGCCGAGAATTATCGTAGACGATCATTTCTGCAAGGGGTGCGGCTTGTGCGTCGACGCATGCCCGGTGGACATAATCGAACTGGATTACAAGAAGATCACCGCGAAGGGATACCATCCTGCGTATCTGACCGATGAAGACAAATGCACCGGGTGCATGTCGTGCGCCACGATGTGCCCCGATGTTGCGATTACGGTGGTGAGGTAGCCATGGCTGAGAAAGTACTGATGAAAGGCAACGAGGTTTTGGCCGAAGCCGCCTTGCGCGCCGGATGCCGTTTCTTCTTCGGTTACCCGATCACCCCGCAAACCGAGCTGGCCGCCTACATGTCCAAGCGCATGCCGAAGGTGGGGGGAACCTACCTTCAGGCTGAAAGCGAGATCGCGGCCATCAACATGGTCTACGGTGCATCGGCGGCGGGCGCCCGCGTCATGACGTCGTCCTCTTCGCCGGGAATCTCGCTCAAGGGCGAGGGCATCTCCTATATGGCGGGCGCCGATCTGCCGGGCGTTATCGTGAACGTGCAGCGCGGCGGCCCGGGTCTCGGCGGCATTCAGCCCTCGCAGTCCGACTATTGGCAGGCGACGCGCGCGACTGGGCATGGCGACTTCCAGCTCATGGTATTCGCTCCCTCGACGGTGCAAGAGATGGCCGATTGTGCGTTCCTCGCATTCGAGAAGGCCGACGAATACCGCATGCCGGTGATGATTCTCGCCGACGGCATGCTCGGCCAGATGATGGAGCCGGTGGTTCTGCCCGAGCCGAAGGCCGATCTCCCCGACAAGCCGTGGGCGACGACCGGCCATCAAGGTAAGCGCGAGCACAATATCGTAAACTCGCTGTATCTGCAGGCCGCCGATCTCGAGCGCCTGAACAACGAGCGTTTCGAGCGCTATGAGAAGATCAAGCAGACCGAGCAGCGAGCCGAGCTCTTTATGACCGACGATGCCGATATCGTGATCGTCGCTTTCGGGGCGTCGGCCCGCATCGCGCGCAGCGCAGTCGTATCCGCCCGGGAGAATGGCATCAAAGCGGGTTTGATCAGGCCCATCACCCTATGGCCGTTTCCGACGGACGCGATCGAGGGCGTTATCCCCCATGCGAAGGCGCTTCTGAGCGTCGAGATGAACATGGGTCAGATGGTAGACGACGTGCGACTTGTTTCTGCGGGTCGTGTGCCCGTCGAGTTCTTCGGCCATGCGGGCGGCATCATCCCCACGCCCGCCGAAGTGCTCGCTCAGATTGAAAAGCTCAACGGAAAGGCAGGTGCTTAAAGCCATGGCAACCGAAGAAAAGGTCATCTTCGAGCGCCCCCATGCGCTCCTTCCCGTCATAACGAACTATTGCCCCGGATGTCCTCACGGCATCGTTCACCGCCTTGTCGCCGAATCGATCGACGAGCTGGGCGTTGAGGGCAAGACCGTCGGCGTGGCCCCCGTCGGGTGCTCGGTTACCGCAACCGACTTCTTCGGGTGCGATATGATCGAGGCCGCTCACGGCCGTGCGCCCGCGGTGGCAACCGCGGTCAAGCGCGTGCATCCCGACAACGTCGTGTTCGCCTATCAGGGCGACGGTGACCTGGCGAGCATCGGCATGGCCGAAACGATCCATGCGGCCACCCGCGGCGAGAACATTACCGTCATCTTCATCAACAACGCGATCTACGGCATGACCGGAGGCCAGATGGCCCCCACGAGCTTGCCGCATCAGGTCACGCAGACAAGCCCCTACGGGCGCGACGTGTCGACGGCGGGCTATCCCATTCGCGTGTCCGAACTGCTCTCGTCGCTCGACGGTGTTGCCTACATCGAACGCGTGACGGTTGACAGCCCCAAAAACGTGCGCAAAGCGAAGAAGGCCATTAAGAAGGCGTTTCAGAACCAGATCGACGGCGTGGGATATTCGCTTATCGAGGTCGTGTCGACTTGTCCCACCAACTGGGGCCTGACGCCGCAGGATGCCTTCACGTGGATGCGCGAGAACATGCTGCCGTACTATCCGCTCGGCGTGTACCGCGACGTGATCGCGGACGGCTTCGAAAGCGTTGCCGCTGCGGCTGCGCAGCGTGCGAAAGATTGTCCGATCGCCGCAGGTGAGGGGAGATAGCCATGGCCCAACCGTACAACATCGTGCTCGCAGGATTCGGCGGCCAGGGCATCCTGTTCGCGGGAAAGATCATCGCGACGGCAGGCCTCATCGACGATCGCGAGGTGTCGTGGCTCCCCTCATACGGCCCCGAGATGCGCGGCGGTACGGCGAATTGCAGCGTATGTCTCGCCGACGATCCCATCGGCAGCCCCCTTGTGGTGACCCCCGATACGCTCATCGTGATGAACCAGCCTTCGCTGGAGAAGTTCATCGACACCGTGGCCGACGGCGGCATTATCGTTGCCGATTCGACGCTTGTGCAGGACATCCCCGAACGCGAGGGCGTCAAGGTGTGCGCGATACCGGCAACCGAGATCGCCGAAAAGGCAGGCCTGAAGGGTCTCGCCAACGTCGTGTGCGTGGGCAAGCTCTTCAAGGAGACGGGTTTCTGCAGCGAGGAAACGCTTGAGGCGGCCATCGAGAAGTGCGTGCCTGCATCGAAGAAGGGCATGCTCGACAAGAACAAGCGCGCGATCGCGCTCGGAATGGAAGCATAAGGAGGCCGCATGGTCACGGAGTTCGCCGAAATCGGCTTGCGCATCAAAGGGTTGCGCGAAGCCTGCGACGTTACCCGCGAAGAAATGGCGCAGGAGCTGGGCGTGCCGCTCGACACCTACGTAAACTGGGAGGAAACCGGCGCCGATGTGCCGATTTCCGCCATCTACCACCTGGCCCATAAGTTCGGTGTCGAATTTACCGAGATACTCACCGGCACGGCGGCTAAGCTCAACAGCTACCACGTGGTGAGAAGCGGGGAAGGCCGCGAGGTCGATCGCTATCCCGGATACCACTTCGAGGATCTGGCTTGGCGCTACAGCGGAAAGATCATGCAGCCGTTGCTCGTCGTACTCGACCCGAGCGACGAGACGGCAAAGCTCGTTTGCCACTCAGGTCAGGAGTTCAACCTTGTGCTCGAAGGCTGCGTGGTGGTTACCTGGGGCGATAAGGAGTTCGAGCTGTGCCCTGGCGATAGCATCTACTTCAACCCCGAATACCCGCATGGGCAGCGATGCGGTGGAGACGTGCCCGCAAAATTCGTTACGATAATCGCAGAATAGGATCGGCTCGTGAACTACATCTTAAACAAGTATTGCCCCCGCATCGACTTCGATTCGTACGAGGACTTCTTGGAGAACTTCAGGATCGATGTTCCCGCCGATTTCAACTTCGCCTACGACGTCGTCGACGAGTGGGCGCGCGTCGAACCCGACAAGCGCGCACTTCTGTGGTGCGACGACAACGGCGAAGAGCGCGAATTCACGTTCACCGACATCTCGAAGCTCTCGAACAAAGCGGCGAATGCGTTTTGGAAGCTTGGCATCCGCAAAGGCGATGTCGTCATGGTCATCCTGCGCCGTCGCTGGGAGTACTGGATCACCGCCATGGCCCTGTGTAAGATCGGCGCGACGATCATCCCCGCATCGCTGCAACTGACGAAGAAGGACATCGAGTACCGTGCTGCGAGCGCGAACGTCAAGATGATGGTTTGCGTGAACGACGAGTACGTGTGCACGCAGGTCGAAGAGGCCCTTCCGAGCTCCCCGAGCATACAGGAGCGCATCGTGGTTGCCGGCGATCGCGACGGCTGGCGGCGCTTCACGACGCTCATCGAGGAGGAGTCCGACGAGTGGGAGCGCCCGTTAGGCGATGCGGCCACGACGGCCAAGGACATCATGCTCATCTACTTCACGAGCGGCACGACCGGGCTCGCGAAGGCCGTCTCGCACAACTTCGCGCACCCGCTCGGCCACATCATCACGGCGAAGTACTGGCAGCAGGTTCAGGAAGACAAGCTCCACATGAGCGTGACCGACAGCGGTTGGGCGAAATTCGGTTGGGGAAAGATCTACGGGCAGTGGATAGCGGGAGCGTCCATCTTCGCCTACGACATGGACAAGTTCGTTCCGACTCATCTGCTTCAGAAGATCCAGGATTACAAGCTCACCACGTTCTGCGCGCCGCCGACGATGTATAGGTTCATGCTGCAGGAGGATGTGGCGTCCTACGACCTTTCGTCGGTCGAGAACTTCGCAACGGCGGGCGAGCCGCTCAACGCCGAGGTGACGCTCGCCTGGGAGCGTTTGACGGGCAAGAAGATCCGCGAGGGATTCGGCCAGTCCGAAGGCCCGGTGCTGCTTGCGACGTTTCCGTGGATCGATCCGCGGCCCGGCTCGATGGGCAAGCCCTCGCCGCTTCTGAACATCAGGCTGCTCGACGCGGAAGGCAACGAGGTCGACGACGGGGAAGAGGGCGCTATCTGCGTGACGAAGCTCAAGCAGGCGTATCCTCCCGGGCTGTTCGTCGGCTACTACAAGGACGAAGAGCGCACGCAAGAGGCGGTCGGCGGCGACTTCTACAACCTGCACGACATGGCATGGCGCGACAGCGACGGGTATTACTACTTCGTGGGCCGCGATGACGACGTGATCAAGTGCAGCGGCTACCGCATCGGGCCTTTCGAAGTGGAGAGCGCGCTCGTCGAGCACGACGCGGTCATCGAATGCGCGGTCACGGCAGCGCCCGACCCGATTCGCGGCAAGGTCGTGAAGGCCACCGTCGTACTCGCGAAGGGCTGGGAGCCGTCTGACGAGCTCGTCAAGGAGCTGCAGGATCATGTGAAGCATACGACGGCACCCTACAAGTACCCGCGTATCGTGGAGTTCGTCGACGAGCTGCCCAAGACCATCGGCGGCAAGATCAAACGCAAGCTCATTCGCCAGAACGACGGCATCCACGACTAAGGTGCTGTCGATTGCGGGAGCAAACGGGGGAAGTAAAAAACGGGCGAGCCAACGGTTCGCCCGTTTTCTTTCATGCGTGAGACTGGGGCTCGAAGTCAGTCGCGCCAGAGTGCCAAAATAAACGGCCCTATGCAGATCGCGCTACAAACGCGTGACGGTTTCGCAGGGGAGGGCGGCGTGTGCCTATGATGAAGAGGAACTTACTACCGAAGGGAGATTAACCATGAATGGCCCTCATGATACCTTTGTTTTGCGCAACGGATACGAGATACCCTGTTTGGGTTTCGGCACGTGGAAGATGCCCGAGGGGCAAGAAGCCATCGACGCCATCAACGTGGCGCTCGATGCGGGGTACCGCCATTTCGATACGGCGGCAGCCTACGGCAACGAAGAGAGCGTAGGGAAGGCCCTTAAGCAGTCGGGGATCGACCGCAGCGAACTTTTCGTCACCAGCAAGCTCTGGGCGAGCGATCGGGGCTACGAGAGCGCGCTTGCGGCGTTCGACGCGTCGCTGAAGAAGCTCGGCCTCGAGTACCTCGACCTCTACCTCATCCATTGGCCCGCAGCCAAAGGGTCCGACGAGGAATGGCAGAAGGAGAACGCCGATACGTGGCGCGCTCTCGAGAAGCTCTACAGCGAAGGCTATGTGCGCGCCATCGGTGTGAGCAATTTCAAGGCGCACCATCTCGAGCCGCTTATGAAGGCGAGCGAGATCGACCCGATGGTGAACCAGATCGAAATGCACCCCGGGTTTCCCCAGCAGGAAACGCGGAAGTTCTGCGATTTGAGCGGCATCCTCGTGGAAGCGTGGTCGCCGCTCGGCCAGGGGCGCGTGCTCGACGACGACCGGCTCGTGCAGATAGCGGTCAGCTACGATTGCACGGTAGCCCAGCTTTGCATTCGCTGGTGTTTGCAGAACGGCGCGGTGCCCCTGCCCAAATCGATGACGCCCGAGCGCATTCGCGAGAACGCAGATGTGTTCAGGTTCGATATCGGCGCCGACGACATGCGCAAGATCAACGAACTCGAGCAGTTCGGCATGTCGGGCCTCGATCCCGACGAGGTTGATTTTTAAGAGCGAGCTGCTCGCCGAAGTCGAACTGCATCTTGCGGCGGCAACCGCAATGGGCCCCCGATTATCGGGGGCCCATTGCTTCCGGCGCTGCAAAGAGGTTATAGCGAAATCGGAAGTTTGACTTCGATCTTCTCCTTGAAATTGTCGAATGCGATGTAGTAGTCTCCGCTGCCCTCGTAGGGGATGTCGAGCGTCGCCTCGATGGTTGCACCAGGGCGCGCGTCGCCCGCGAAAGCGATATCGGCTTCCATAAAGTAGCTCGATACGTCGTCGAGCTCGGTGCCGCTCGGGCCGAATGCTTTGTAGTAGAACATGTTGAGGCCCTTGGTCTCGTCCGAGTTGTTCGTGACGGAGATCGGTATCGCGGCAACCGTCGTTCCGTCGAGATCGCTGAACTGGTTCTCGAGCGTCGCAGCTTGAACGTCGGATCCGAATGTGATGGTGAGTCCGTCGAACTCGAACGGAACGTCAAACGTTATTTCGGCAGGCGCTTCGGGTTCGGCGACGGGTTCGCTCTTCGGGGCGCTCGATCCCGAAGAGTTTGCATCGCCGTCAGCGGGTTCCTTGTCGCCCGAAGACGAACAGCCGGCAAGGGCCAATGCCGTAATGCATACAGTTGCGCACAAGGCGATCAGTTTCGATTTTGCTTTCACGTGAGTTTCCTCTCTCTTGTTTGATCCGTTTGGGGATACGTGTCGATCATAGGGAAGCGGACGGTCTCATTCATTAGCTGCCAGCTAAGAAAAGGCAAGCGGATTTTAGGCGTTTTAGGAGGTGAGGCCATTAGCTGGCAGCTAATGAAAAGGGGTTAGGTTTTGTCTAGCATTGATAAATCTGGGCGATACTCTTCCCTTGAACGAAGCACGGCGATCGGACTCGTACCCAGAGGTCCGAATCGCTACAATGGAGCAACCGGTGATTCGCAAAAGAAAGCGACGTATGAAAGAACCTTTGACAGAAGAACTACTCCAAGAGCTGCTTGAGTCGTCCGATCCCCTCCGGTTCGCCGAGAAAAACAACATCGGCAAACGAAGCTTGCCCGAATACCTGCAGCAGCTTCTCGATGAGAAAGGGCTCGTGCGATCGGAGGTCGTGCGAAAGGCGAGCATCAACGAAACCTTTGGGTATCAGATATTCATGGGACAGAGAAACGCATCGCGAGACAAGATCCTCCAGCTTGCCTTCGCCATGGGCCTTACGCTCAAAGAGGCGAATCGCCTCCTGCAGGCGGCGGGGGCAAACGAGCTGTATTGTAAGAACAGGCGCGATGCGATCATCATCTTCTGCCTGGACAAGGGTTATTCGCTGCAAAAGACCGATGAGGAGCTTTACCGCTTCGGCGAAGAAACCATCTGCTAACATACTCGCATGACCTACGACGAGCTATCGGAACACCTGAATGCCCTGCAGCGCGATGATTGCTATCGTGTTGATACCGTTATGAAAGAGGGTCCGTACGAGAGAACCGAAAAGGTTTACTTCGTCGGAGCCAACGGGTCGGAGCAGGGTCCGTATGTGAGAAAGATCATCAAGGCGGAAAGCGGCCTCGGCTCGGCATACGAATGCATATTTCAGGCTCAGAAGAACGGCCGGAGATTCTCGTACCTTCCCCGGGTGGCCGAGTGCTACTCGACCGGATCGGACCGGGTCGTTGTCATGGAGTACGTGTACGGGGAAACGTTGCAGGATGTGGTATATCGGTGCGACCCATCGGTTGCGCTGGCCGTCGACCTGTTTCCGAAGCTCTGCAAAGCGGTCGAAGAACTTCATGCCGCGTTCAGCCCGCCCCTCATACATCGCGACCTGAAGCCTTCGAACGTCATGGTCTCACGCGACAGCTTGACGATCATCGACTTCGGGATCACGAGAACGTACAAAGATGGCGCCGATGCCGATACGAAGCATTTCGGAACGCGGGCGTATGCACCTCCCGAGCAGTTCGGCTTCGGGCAGACCGACGTGCGCAGCGACGTGTACGCGTTGGGGATGCTCTTGTACTTCTGCTTGACCGAGAAAACGCCCGATGCGAAAGCACGTGCCCATGCGTTCGCCGCTCCGGCGGTGCCCGAGGTGCTGAGGATGATCATCCAGAAAGCCGTCGAGCTCGATCCCGTCGATCGGTACCAAACGGTTGCGGAGCTGCTCGCGGCGTTCGACCGCGCTACGGCTGAACCCGCCTACGTTCTGAGCGGCGCGCGATACCGAAACGAAGCGAGCGGCTCGGCGGGTGCGGGGCATTTTCCGAGCGCTCCGGCAGCGCCCCAGAGTCCGCCGATCGCGTTTCCGGGATCGGTTCGGTCTTCCATGCCTCCTGGTGCCGGCGGATCGCATCTACGCCAAGCAGGCGGGCCTCTCTCCCGCATACCTGTGGGGTTGGGAATCGCTTGGGATATCGTGGTGCTGTTCGTACTGTGCATTTTTCTCGCAGCTACCGTCGGGCTGATCGCATCGCCTGATCCGACGGCGGTATACGCAGGGTATCCGCTGGCCAAGCGGATTGTTTTGTACGGTAGCCTGTTCGTTTTCTTCTTCGTTCCGCTCGCGTACTTCGTTTCCGATAGACGGCCTCTTAAGAAGATGGTTCCCGCTTTGGGAAAGCTTACGGTTCCCAAAGACGCCTTGATCCTTCTCGGCGGTTTTGCGCTTGCGGTTATCATCATCGTCGCCTGCACGGCTCTGTGATCGGCTCTCGATTGTCGGGTTTTGCATTATTGTTGACGTGGGCAATAAGCCGTTGCATGGTTTGGGATTTGAAACCTATTTTTAAGGTTTGTGCAGACAGTTGCGTAATTTTGTAGCATTTGCCTGGCGAAAAACCGCCAAATAACAGTATTGTGTTACCATAGCTATTCGAAGTCTAGTTCATTTTTATCCGAGGAGCATAGAGCGATATGGCCCTCGGTCCGCAGGCGCCGCCCCGCGCGTGGATGGCTG
The DNA here is from genome assembly GCF_022845715.1 of Raoultibacter timonensis. Classification (NCBI taxonomy): domain Bacteria; kingdom Bacillati; phylum Actinomycetota; class Coriobacteriia; order Eggerthellales; family Eggerthellaceae; genus Raoultibacter; species Raoultibacter timonensis. Next base: position 2,155,890 of record NZ_AP025564.1, on the reverse strand, counting down.
TCGCATCGGGCGACAGCGGGGCAAACATCCGCAACCACATCGGTGGTACACCGCATAACGGTCTTGTGCGCACACATTGACGGGCGACCTGCCGTGCTGCTTCAAGCAGCGCGAAGCGAGGCAAAGGAGATGCATTTTGAAGTGGAAGAACGAGATGAGGGAATGCGTTAGGACGCTTGAGGATCTGGAAGAGTTCGTCTGTTACGACGATTCGGAACGGGCGAGGATAGCCGAGATCCTCGAAAGGGCTCCCATGGCGGTTCCCCGGTACTATCTCTCGCTCATCGACTTCGACGATCCGGAAGATCCGATCAGGAAGCTCGCGATTCCATCGCTTCTCGAAGCGGATCCTTCCGGCAGTCTCGACACGTCGGGCGAAGCGGATAACACGGTGGTCAACGGCCTTCAGCACAAGTACCGCGAGACGGCGATGATGCTCTCGACCAACGAATGCGCCATGTATTGCCGCCATTGTTTCAGGAAGCGCCTCGTCGGCCTTCCGGACGAGGGCATCGCCCGCGATCTCGAAGCGATCGGCGCGTACCTGAGCGAGCACGACGAGATCACCAACGTGCTTGTCAGCGGCGGGGACGCCCTGCTCAACTCAAACGAGCACATCGCCGCCATCCTCGATACGCTGACCGCCATTCCTCATCTCGATTTCATCCGCATCGCGACGCGCGTTCCCGTTACGCTTCCGTCGCGCATCACCTCGGACGGGGCCCTGCTCGACGTACTCGGGCGGGCGCGGGAAAAAAAGCAGCTGTTCATGGTGACCCAATTCGATCATCCGCGCGAAGTGACGCCCGAGGCGGCCGCCTCCGTGCGCGCTGTGCTCGACCTCGGTATCCCGGTACGAAACCAGACGGTGCTGCTCCGCGGCGTCAACGACGATCCCGAGGTGCTCGGAAGCCTGCTCCAGAAGCTGACGTCCATCGGCGCCGAACCGTACTACGTGTTCCAATGCCGCCCCGTCACGGGCGTGAAGAACCAATTCCAGGTTCCTCTGAAGGAGGGCTGCCGCATCGTCGAGGGTGCGAAGGCGATGCAGAACGGCATCGGGAAGTCGTTTCGGTACTGCATGTCCCATGTGACGGGAAAGATCGAGATCCTCGGCGAGCTCGGCGACGGGTCGATGGTGTTCAAGTACCACGAAGCCAAGGACCGCAGAAACCTCGGGCGGGTGTTCGCTCGCGAGGTTGCGGACGACCAAGCGTGGTTCGAATAGGACGGGACGAAGGCCGGCGATTCCCGCGAGCGTTTATCCAAGAACCTACAAAACAATAACGGCTTAACAAGCAATGCGTGACATCGCTCGATTGCCGCTTTCCCGAGAGGTACAGTAAGCACGGGCAAGCCACCGAGACTGCGAAAGGCTCTGCCGCAGTAGGAGGCTGGTGCTATGAAAACCAAGACGTTGGAAAAAGCGAGCGGCGGGCAAGCGGGCAAACCCAAGCTCAGGCAGATCATGTCGGTTCCCGATATGGTTGTGTACGGACTCATTTTCATGGTCCCCATTGCCCCGTTCGGCATTTACGGCGGCATTTTCACCGAGTCGGGAGGCATGCCCACGCTTGTCTATATCGTCGGCACCTGCGCTATGGCGTTTACGGCGCTTTCGTATGCCTCGCTGGGAAGGGAATACCCTGTTTCGGGCTCGGTTTACGCATATGCAAGCAGGGCGATCGGGCCTGCGGTGGGTTTTCTGACGGGGTGGGCGCTGATGCTCGATTACATCTTAAGCCCCGTGCTGCTCTACGTGGTGTCGTCGGCGGCGCTTCACGGCATCGTCCCCGAAGTTCCCGCATGGGCCTTCGGCATCGTCTTCGTGGTCGCGAACACGTTGGTGAACGTACGCGGCATAGAGACGGCGTCGATGGTGAACCGCATCGCGCTGGTGCTTGAGATACTCTGCCTTGCCGTGTTTGCGGTCCTCGGAGTTCATTGGATCATGGCCGACCCGTCTTCGAAGGGATTTTCGCTCGACCCGGTGTTCAACGCGTCGACGTTCGATCCGAACCTCGTCATGAGCGCCGTGTCTTTGGGCGTGCTCTCGTTTCTCGGATTCGATGGTATCGCAACGCTCGCCGAAGAAGCGAAGGATGCACGCAGGGGTCCCGGCCGCGCGATGATGGTGTCGCTTGCGATCGTGGGCACCCTGTTCGCGGTGCAGACCTACATTGCCGGATGCATCAGCCCCGATGGCGCGGCGTTTGCCCATGATACGGATAATGCGTTTTACATCGTAGCGGGCATTGCGGGAGGAAAGGCGCTTTCGATTACCTGCGCGCTGGCGACCGCTCTCTCGTGGGGCATCTTTACCGCGTTGGCCGCGCAGACGGCCATTTCGCGGATTTTGTTCGCCATGGGGCGCGACGGCAATCTGCCTCGCGTGCTCTCGAAGATTCATCCTAAGTATAAAACGCCCTACGTGGCGACGCTGTTCGTGGGCGCGGTATCGCTCGTGCTCGTTCTCGCGTTGGGAAGGTTCGGCACCGATACGATATCGCTGTTCGTGAACTTTGGGGCGCTCACGGCCTTTCTGGTACTGCATGTAACCGTCATCTGGCACTTCTTCATCAAAAAGCGCGACGGAAAGGTATTCGCGCATCTGATATCGCCGCTGATCGGCTTTGCTGTAATCGCTTATACGTGGGTGAGTTTGAGCATGCCGGCGAAGCTGCTCGGCATTTCGTGGGTGGCGATCGGCATCGTCTACTATCTGGTCATGCGCAAGGTGCTGAAGAGGGAGGTGACGTTAGCGTGATTGCTTTCGTTGCTCCTTGTCGCGGTACATAGCTTCGTCTGCTTTGTCTAAAAGCTGCCAATAGCTCGTACCGTCTTCGGGGTAGTGAGCTATGCCGACGCTTCCTTTGCAGGCGATCTCCTTATCGTTGAGGACGAACGGTCGTCCGAGTGTTCCGAGGATGGCTTCGCGGTATTCGCACGCGCGAGTTGGCGACGTGTTCTCGAATAGGAATATGAACTCGTCGCCTCCGTACCGGTAGCAGCGGTCGGCGGTGAGCGCGTTTTCCAGGAACATATCTGCAACGTGCTTGAGCAGGTAATCGCCCCCGTTGTGTCCGTAGACATCGTTAACTTGTTTGAATCCGTCGAGATCCATGAACATGATGGCTATGCCTTCATCGCGCGCTTGGGCGTTGGAGAGAGCGTTTTCCATGTCTTCTTCGAATTTTCTACGATTGGGCATTCCTGTCAGCATGTCGCAGTACGCCATGCGCTTGATGAGCAGCTCGTTGTTTTTTGCCTCGTTGATGTCGGTGCTTGAAATGACATGGGCGAGTCTGCCGTCCGTCCACGTAAACGCCGTGCTGATAACGCGAAACCATTTTCCGTCGAAAGGGCGTTGGTAATCCCACGAGTACGTTTTGCTCGGGTTTCCCTGTTCGTCGATCAGATGCTTTTTCGGGCAATACGTGCATTCGTCGCTTTGCCCGCTGTAGAGCGCTTCGAAGCAGGTTTTGCCCCGCATGTTCTCCCATCCTCCGTAGGGCTTCGCCATGGACTTGTTGGCGTAGAGCATTTCGTGCGTGTCGAAGTCGTTTACGTAGATGTCGAACCCGATGTGGTCCATGATGCTTTCGAGCGTTGTGACAGCGTAGCCGAGCTTACGTTTGTAAACGCGCAGCCGAGCTCGTTCCGCGAGCGGCTTGAAAAGCATGTTCGCCTGATCGAGCTCGTCATCTTCAGGCGGTTCGTGACGTCGCGTGTCCGCCATCCCCACGCACGCGACGATCGCTTGGACGTCGTCGCTGATGAACACGATGAACATGCTTTCCGAGGCGAATAGCTCCCTTATACGGCAGGTTGTGTCGGTTTCGGCGGAACCGGGCGCGTCGGTGTAGAGAACGGGAAAATCGACGAGTTGAGCTGTCTGGTCGGCTGTAAACACCGAGTCGAGCGTGAAGCTTTCCGGCAGGTTCGTGCGGCCGGAGGTGCTGGCACTCTCCTGAAGCGTGAGGCGTCCCGATGGCTCGTGTTCGTAAACGAATGCGCTGTCGAAGCCGAAGTGATCTCTGATGTCGGCAAGCACGGTAGACAAAGCGGCACTGTCGATGTTCTCGTCTGCCACCTGAACGACGCGTACCAGCAGCTGGTAGAACGCAGGCGAGCTGTTGGCTGGGGGAGCGCTTCTTCTTTGAATCATCGGCATCGCCTTGTCGATCACGGGAATAACGTCGGACGAGCAGGTGGTTGACTGTCCGATTGATTGAATGCGTTGACTGTATCACGAGGTGATCGCCTTCGCAAGATCGCGGCGGGCAGTAGCCGTCGCGGCTTTGCCTGCCGTGTTCTATTCGATCGCTCTGCATATTTTTCCGAGAAACTTGCATAAAGGGGTTACAAAGCAAGTCGAAAGCGCATATACTGCGCTGCAGTCCTTTAAAAGCGGTACAGAGAGACCGACAAGGCTTGCAAGCTGCACCTACCCACATACGCAGTCAGCAACTCGGAAGCCTTTGTCTGTTGCAAAGGCGTTTTTTTTGCCTCGGCACAGGCAGGCGAGAAGCCTCGCGGCTAGGGCGGGGATTCGACGAGAGCCACCTGGTCCGTCTGTACGCACTCGAAGAAAGAAAAGGAGTGTGTATGAACGACAACGACAACGTCAAATCCGTGTGCATGGATGCGGAGGAGATCGAGCGATCGCTTACGCGCATCGCGCATCAGATCCTCGAGCACAACAGGGGAGCGGGCAACATCGCGATCGTGGGCATCGTGACTCGCGGCGATCTTCTCGCCAAGAAGCTCGCCGAGAAGATCGAGGAGATCGAGGGCGCGAAGGTGCCGCTCGGAAAGCTCGACATCAGCTTCTACCGCGATGACTTCCTGACCCACCTTTCCCCCGAAGTGCACGCAACCGACATCCTATTCAACATCGACGGCAAGGACATCATCCTCGTTGACGACGTCCTCTATACCGGCCGTACGATCCGCGCAGCGCTCGACGCCATTATGGACCTCGGTCGCCCGGCAACCGTTCAGCTCGCCGTGCTCGTCGACCGCGGTCACCGCGAGCTGCCGATCCGCGCCGATTTCGTCGGCAAGAACGTTCCCTCGTCGTCCGATGAGAACGTGCGTCTGTTCCTCGAGGAAGTCGACGGCGTGTCGGCTGTCGAAATACTGGATATCGAGGCGGGCGGCCGCGCGGGTTCCGCACCGCTGGGAGGTGAATAACCGTGGCGTTCAACCATAGGCATCTTATCGACATCACGGAGTATTCCGCCGATGACATCATGCTCGTCCTCGAAACCGCCGTGAAGTTCCGCGAGGTCAACGAGCGAAAGATTAAAAAGGTCCCCACGCTCAAGGGCTTCACGGTCGTGAACATGTTCAACGAGCCTTCCACCCGCACGCGCTCGTCGTTCGAGATCGCCGAGAAGCGCCTTTCGTGCGACAGCCTGAACTTCGGCGGATCGTCCACCTCGGCGGTCAAGGGCGAGAGCCTCGTCGACACGGTGGAGACGCTCTGCTCCTACAAGATCGACATGGTCATCGTGCGCGATAAGCATGCGGGCGTGCCGCGGCTCATCGCCGACGTGTCGGGCGCGCACGTGATCGACGCGGGCGACGGCAAGCACCAGCATCCCACCCAGGCGCTTTTGGACCTGTACTCAATCTGGGAGAAGAAGGGCGATCTTGCCGGTCTCAAGGTTGGCGTCGTAGGCGATATCGGGCATTCGCGCGTGTGCGGATCGCTCATCCCCGCGCTCAAGATCATGGGCTGCGAGGTGACCGTCATCGCTCCTCCTACGCTCATGCCCGCACGCCCCGACGTGCTCGGTGCGGATCATGTGACCTCTAACTTCGATGAGGCGTTGCCCGAGCTCGACGTGGTCTACATGCTGCGCATCCAACGCGAACGCCTCGAAGGCGCGCCGTATCCGAGCCTGCGCGAGTACAACCAGCTCTTCGGCCTCACCAAGGACCGCGAGCCGCTCATGAAGCCCGACGCGCTCATCTGCCATCCGGGCCCGATCAACCGCGGCGTAGAGCTCGACAGCTACATGGCCGACCATCCGAACCGGTCGGTTATCCTCGATCAGGTCTACGCGGGCATTCTCACCCGCATGGCCGAGATGTATCTACTTCTGGGAGGGAGCGAAGATGGCCTTACTGCTTAAGAACGCCCATGTGATCGACCCGCAGGTCGGGTTGAACGAAGTTGCCGATATCGCGATCCGCGACGGGAAGATCGTCGAGGTCGGCCAAGGCCTGTCCATCGAGAAGGGCATCGAAAGGGATCTGTCGGGCAAAATCGTCGTCCCGGGCCTGGTCGATATGCACGTTCATCTGCGCGAGCCCGGATTCGAGCAGAAAGAGGACATCGCGAGCGGCACGAGGGCTGCGGCCCATGGCGGGTTCACCGCGGTCTGCTGCATGCCCAATACGAAGCCCGTGACCGACAACGCGACCGCCGTCGAGTTCATCCAGGCTCGCGCAAGCGCGGTTGGAAAATGCCGCGTACACGTGGCGGGCGCCTGCAGCCAGGGGCTCAAAGGGGAGACGCTCTCCGAGATGGGCGATATGGTGGCGCACGGCGCCGTCGCCTTCACCGACGACGGCCGCGGCGTGCAGGACGCGGGCATGATGCGCCGCGTTATGGATTACGGCAGCATGTTCGACCGCGTGATCATGAGCCACTGCCAGGACGAGGCCCTTGTCGGCGACGGCCAGGTGAACGAGGGCATCGCCTCCACGCGCCTCGGCATGCTCGGTTGGCCTGCCGAGGGCGAGGAGCTTCAGATCGCCCGCGACATCGCGCTCTGCCGTCTGACGGGCTGCCCGCTGCACATCCAGCACCTGACCACGGCTCGGGGCCTCGATCTGGTGCGCGCCGCGAAAGAGGAGGGCCTGCCGGTTACCTGCGAGGTAACGCCGCATCATCTCTTCTTGAACGAATGGTCCATCGGCGACGATTACAACACCTTCCTCAAGGTGAACCCGCCGCTGCGCACGCCCGAGGACTGCAACGCGCTTATCGACGGCGTAGTCGACGGCACCGTCGACGCCATCGTTACCGACCATGCGCCGCATACTGCTTGGGAAAAGAACTGCGAGTTCGAGATCGCGCCGTTCGGCATGATCGGCCTCGAGACTTCGCTTGCGCTCATGCTGACGAACCTCGTGGATCCCGGGCATCTTTCTTGGGAGCGCGCCATCGAGCTTATGAGCGTGAACCCGCGGGCGATCCTGCGCGTCGAGCGCGTGGCGATCGAGCCAGGGAGCACGGCCGACCTGACGGTCATCGATCCCGAGGTCGAATGGACGGTGGATGCTGCGGACTTCCTCTCGAAAGCCACCAATTCCGGATTCATCGGCGAAGAACTCAAGGGGCGTGCGACCGACGTGTTCGTGGGCGGCTACGCAACCCTGGAAGACGGTGCAATCGTCGAATAAGAGGCCTGAGCCTGATTTTTGCAACGGGTCGAGGACGCTTGCCGCCTCGACCCGTTGTGCTTTTCGGACGAGGGGTTTAAGCGGCCGCAGCGTCGGCTAAGAATTCATCGTCGAGGAAGAGAAATCCTTCGAGCATATAGGCGAATCCGCGATAGAAGTCCGTTCTGGCGAAGCGCCTTATATCGTTTGCCATAAGGGGAACCCAATTCATGAGGTGCGCGTCGAGGAAGTCTTTCTGCTTGATGAAGGCTTCTGCGCTCCCATCCGTTTTCAGGCAGAGGATTTGCATGAACTCCAGTTCGGTAGCAAGGTGGTCTTCGCCTTCTCCCCAAGAGGATCGCGTTTTGACCCCGTATGAAGCGTATATCCCCGCAACATCCTTACGTGCTTGTTGCATTATGAGCCTCTTGTCCGACGTATACACCGATTCGTACGGATATGCGGCTGAATGGCCATCTGTTCCATGCCCAATGAAAACGCGTGCGAAGTCGACGGCCAGCTCGGTCAGCCGATCGTTTTCGCATTCGTTTTCAGCGTTGACGTACGAACCGATAAGCTCAAGGCCTCTGCCTATGGCATCGTCGTTTCGCGGCGATTGATTTTGGAAGCGCTTCAGCTCGTCGAAGGTTGCGCGGTCTATCTCTTCTCGGCATAGCCGGGCGAGCAATCCGTATACGGCTGCTCGTTCGCATGAAAGCTCGGTGAAGGTGTTTTCATTGTCGCTGGATGCCGGGTTCGGACTCCGCCTGGTAAGACTCTCCATGATGTACTCCTTTCGCTTTCGCCCGCCCGCATCGGTGCTGCAATCTTGTGCTCGTCGAACGTGCGATTACGCGGCAGGCCGCCGGCTTTACGCCAGGCCGGCGGCCTGCCTTGCTTTACGAGGAAAAAACTTCGTCCAGATCGTTCTTGCCGCTGTAGAGGTAATAGACTGCGGGGATGGTGCCTTCCGATTCAAGGAGAGCCTTTCCCTGGGCTGCGAGCTTGGATACCTCTGAAGACTCGTCGTCAAGATCGCCGAAAACGCGGGCATCCGCTACGCAGGTCTTTACGCAGAGGGGCTCCTCACCGAGCGATCTGCGGTCGGCGCAGAACGTGCATTTTTCGGCTACGCCGACTTTGTGGGCGACGAAGTGGTGCGCTTCGTGTTCGGTCGGCCCCGCTTCCCCGTGATTGGAGTCAACGCTGTCGATAACGGTGCGTGCTCCGTATGGGCATGCGGTCTCGCATGAGCCGCATCCGATGCATTCGTCTGCATCTACCGTGACGATGCCGTCTTCGTCTATTTTCGTTGCACCGGTTGGACAGACCGCCATGCAGAGAGGTTTTTCGCACTGCATGCAGAGCGTGGGAAGATACGTTATTTCCAGATCGGGAAATGTTCCAGATGAGAATTCTTTGACATGGGACCAGCGATCGTCGGCGGGTAGGCCGCGAGACACTGCGCATCCGACGGAGCAGGCGTGGCAGCCGATGCACCGATCCAAATTGATGACCATTCCTAAACGAGCCATGAGATCAACTCCTTGCTTTGCTCGAAGACGTTATGCTTTTGCAACTTCCATGAGAAACGATGAGATATCGGGGGATTGGGAAATAGGGTCGCGTGCAACGTTGTCGACAAGCGCGTTCATGTTGCTGTCGGGCTTGTCCCACGGGTTGCCCCAGCCGCCGTCGACCCATGCAACGCCGGGTTTGACCCTCTCCGAAACGCGCAGGGTGAAATATGCTTCCCCGCGGTGGGAGAAGGCCTTTACGGCGTCTCCGTCTCTGAGGCTTCGCGCTTCGGCGTCGGCGGGGTTCAAACTCAGTTCAGGCTCGGGATGGTTTTCGAGCAGATAGGGGTTGTTGCGGTACTTGTAGTGCACGTAGTGAACGGTGCGCCGATTCGTTCCCACGAGAGGGTATTTTTCGGCTAGCTCGGGACTTCCCTCGGGCGTGCCGAATCCCGGAACGTAATTGGGCAAGGGGTCGTAACCGTTTTTCTCGAAGGGGATGTTGTAGAGAAGAACTTTTCCGTTCGGCGTGTCGAATCCAGGCTCGCCATCGGGGCGCAAACCGCCCGTTTCGTATTTGCGATACTCATGTGTCCCCACGATTTGAACCGGATTGTCTTGATAGTCAGCCAGGGTTAGGCCGCTCGGACTGAGTGCGTATTCGATGAACTCCTCATCGGTAGTCCAGGGATAGCCCTCGTCCATTCCCATAAAACGAGCGAGTTCGATCTCCATTGTGTAAGGGGTTTTACATTCGTGCAAGGACTCGATTGCCGGTTGGCGAAGCGCGATGACGGCTCCTTTTTCAGAGGGATAGGTGCGGTAGTCGTACCGTTCCGCCCACGTTACGTCGGGAAGGACGATATCGGCGAGCTGTTGGCACGTTTCGGTCATGAAAATTTCGGTATAGCAAATGAAGTCGAGCGTTTTCAGCAAGTCGAGGTTGCGGTGATAATCGCCTTGGGCCATGATGGTGTTGGTGTGGTAGCCCATGAGACCGCGCGGCGTATAGGGGTCGCCCGTTTCAATGGCATCGAGCGCGCCGGGCAATCCGTTCAGAAACATTGGGTATCGTTTTGAGTTCACATTCACCGCATCGGCGGTAACCGTGGTTTTCATGCCCGTCGGATTACCATTTTCAACTGCGACGGGATGTCCGACCACCGTGGGGAAGCATACATTGCAGCCTTCTTTGTCGAGCTTTCCGCAAATGGCGCGCAGGCATCCGATCGAGCGGACCGCCTGCACGCAATTGCTGTGCAATGCGAGGCTGTTTCCTTCGTGCAAGGCGGCTTTTTCGGTTGTTGCGTACAGTCGCGCCAGTTCGCGAATGGTGTCCGCCGGCACATCGGTGATGCCTTCGGCCCACTCGGGGGTGCACTGCTCGATGCACATCTTGTACTCGTCGAAACCATGGCACCACGTTTCGACGAAATCATGATCGTAGAGATCTTCGGAAATGATCACATTGGCCATGGCGTTTGCCAGAGCGCCGTCTGTTGAAGGTTTGATGGGGATGAACTGGTCGGCTTTTGCAGCCGTTTCCGTAAAGATGGGGTCGATGACGATGAGTTTTGCCCCTCGCTCTTTTGCGTCGAGAATGGGCGAAGCGTTGCCGTGCTTTTCATAGCACATGTAGGCACCGGGGCGAAGCGATGCGAAGGGATTGCCGCCCCAGCAGATGATGAGGTCGGTGTTGTTGTAGTCTTCTTCATCACGAAAACCGTAGGTGCTCTTGAGCGCGACAAGGCGTGGGACGAAGCACAGGTTCGGTGCGCCAACCATGTTATTGGTGCCGTACCGCGCATAGAATTCGCAGAACGCATTGCGGACGATGTTCTGTACGGGTGCGCCGTTGGTGTAGAGAAGCGTTTGTGCGCCGTACTGGTCTTTGATTGCGGTCAGCTTTTCTCCGATGAAGGCGTACGCCTCATCCCAGCTGACGCGTTTCCAGTCGTTGCTTCCGCGTTCACCCACCCGTATCATGGGATATTTCAAGCGATCGGGCGAATAGACGACGTCGACGAACGCTTGGCCTTTCGGGCAGAGCGCACCCTGATTGAATGGATGGTCAGGATCGCCTTCGATCGACGCGATAACGCCATCCTGGATGTTGATGATTACTCCGCAGTCGTTATGGCAGTTGCCGCAAGTCGTGCGTATTTCGGTTATGGGCGACTCGGACGGCTTCGGCGCCTCGGTGCCTTCGCCCTTTTCCTCAAGCGTCTGGGGCGCGCATCCGGTAGCGCTCAATGCGGTTATTCCCGCGCAGGCGGCTGACAGTTTCAGAAAACTCCGGCGGTTCAGTTCCATGTTCCTCCTCCTTGTGGTTCGTGCTCGGCGGATTCGCCGCAGAGCTTGCCAGCAGTGTGCGCCGAGCGGAATGGCAAAGCTTCACCCCAACGGTGGTAGATGAATATTTCACCTCGGGGTGGCTCTCACCCCGGGCGCGGGTACAATAGGCGCAAGGAGGCAGTGCGATGGGAGGGAAATGGACAAGAGGATCAAGGTGAAGGTGGCGAGGTCCAGTGCGCGGTCGGTTGGGCTATGCGCCGGGCTCGGGTTGTTTTTCTGCTGGTTCTGGTCGGTTATGCAGAATCCCAATATTCCCGTACATCAGGGAGTCGAGAATCCCGGGCATGCGCTGTATTGGTCGCTCGTTCTGGCAAGTGCGACCCTCTCGTTTCTCGTTGTCTTGGTTTTGGCGAAAAGGGTGTCGGCGGGAGGAAGACGTCTCGTTGAAAGCAGGATAACGGTGGCGCTGCTGGCGGCCTATGCCGCAGTCTCCTACGTACCCAAATTGAGCGGGACGGAAACGCTTGGCAGCGAGTATGCTGAAATCGTAGTTGTCGGGGCGCTTGCCGCGTGGCTTTTCGTGCAATGGGGGTCGATCGTGGGGGACCTCGGCCCGCGAAAGCTTCTGAAGGTGTCGAGCGTATCGCTTCTCGTATCGTTTTCCCTAGCGGCTGTTCTCTACCAGTTCGAAACGAGCTTGGCGACGACGCTGCTATCGTTTCTGCCCTTTGCTTCGGCGGGCGCGGTGTTCGCCTGTCGTTTGTCGGGGTGGGAGGTTGATGCTGCGGAAAGCGAGGGCATCGTCGAACCGGGGCATTCGGGTGCATGGCATTTTTACGTTACCGTGCTTGTCCAAGGGATGGCCTTCGGGCTTCTCCATCTGCTCTACAGCACCATCGTGCTCGAGCAATGCGAAGATCCGTATTGTCCGTTGCGTTTTCTCAATACGTTCTTTCCCCTCGTGTCGGTTGAGGACTTTTATGGTCTGATGAGCATCTTCGGTGTCGCTTTGGCGGCTGGTATTGTTTTGTTGGGTACGAGCGTGCTGCGGCTGAACTTCCGCAAACTCATTTACGTGGTGGGGTTCCCTCTCATGGCGGTAGGGTTTTTGATTCTTGCCTCCGATACGGGGTTTCGGCTTACCGAAGTGGTAAGCCATGCGTCGGGTGTCAATTTTACTGCTGGAGAAGTGGTTTACATTGCTGGGTACTATTATGTTGTGGTTACAACGTGGGCCCTGTGCTCGTATCTGGTACGGATGAAGAAAGGCGATCGTGTGACGGTGTTCGCCCGATCGGGGCTTGCGCTCATATCCGGTCAGCTTCTCGGCTTCCTGTCGAGCATGGTGGTGGGGTTCGAGCATCTTTCGCGGGCCGATTTCTGCACGATGGCCATTTTTCTTCTCATGCTCGCGAGCTTGCTTATTGCGACCAACGATCGGCTGTGGAGCGATTGGGGCGGCGTTCGCCCCAACGAGACGGATCGCCCAAGCGCATTCAAGGTTGCCTGCGAAGCGGTGGCTCGACGGTACCGTCTCACCGAACGCGAGCGAGACGTGCTCGTGCTGCTCGCCCGTGGCCGCAACATGTCGTTTATCGCCGAAAGGCTCTGCGTGACCAAGGATACGGTGAAAACGCACTGCCGCAGTTTGTACAGAAAGCTCGAGGTTCACTCTCAGCAAGAGCTGATCGATAAAATCGAAGCGGAAATCGGTATTGACAAGGATCAGAGGCTTTCTGACGGCCAGCGGGGTTCTGCGTTTCTCCGGAAAAAGACCCCGGGGCGATGACCGGCAGAAAAAAGGGCGCATCCCGAAGGAGCGCCCTTGAAGGATTGCGTATATGTGCCGAGAGCCTATTCGGAGCCTGCGGGAGGTTATTCGAAGCGGCTGATGAAATTCTCAACGGCGGTGAGGCATTCCTCGGGATGCGTGACGTTGGCGATATGCGGCGCACCTTGGATGAGCGTCCATTCGCAATTGGGGATGAGGTCGACTCCCTCCTTGATGACGAGCGGAGTACCCTCGTCATCGGTGCCCGAAAGGGCCATACACGGCACCTTGATGTTCTTTACCTCTTCGCGGATATCCCAATCTTTCATCTTGCCCGTGACAACGAACTCGCTTGCGCCCTGCATGATCATGTAGCACTCGCCCACGCCGTCGAACGAGGCCTGGATGAAATCGGGGTAGTCCTTCTCGTAGAGGCCCACAACGTGACGCTTGTAGTACTCGTCGTAGGCGGCTTTGGCTGCGGGCGTTTCGTAATCGCCGGTGCGCTCCGCTTCGGCGATGGCCTGCTGCATCTCCTCGGGCATGTATTTGATCAGGCGGTTTGCCTCGGAAAGCCACGTGGCGATGCGCACGGGGGAGGAGTTGATGACGAACGAATTCACGCCGGTATCGTCTTTCATCATGCAGAGCATGCCGAGCATGCCGCCCCATGAGTTGCCGAACAGGTGGATATCGTCGAGCCCGAGCGCCTCGCGGACGGCGTAGAACTCGTCGACCCACAGATCGTAGTTGTAGAAATCGTCGTCCTGATGGGGAATCATGGATTTCCCGCATCCGATCTGATCGTAGAACACCACCTGGCGCCCGTACTTGTCGGCCAGATCGGCATAGGTCAGAAGGTAGTTGTGGCAATCGCCGGGGCCGCCGTGCAGCACGAGCAGCGTTTTTTTGCCCGGGTCGTTTTCCCCAACGATCTTGCAATAGGTTTTGAAGCCCTTGAAGTCCACGTACTCTTCGCGAATCTTTGCCATGAAAGCTCCTCTCGATCGGATGGTTCGGTATGGACGGGCATCCGCAAGACAGGCGCTGCGCTTGCGCGGCCGGTGTCGGGCGGGATGTGTCTTCCTCCGTGAAAGTATGGGCGAATGGGTCAGATTTTGCAATGTACGGACTCGTTTCATCCGCTAGGGGGAGGGATTTAGGGCGGCCGCACACGTCATGCCGATGCGCTCGGCTCGGCGGGACGCCGAGTGTGCGGGCTGCGCGAGAGCCCCGGATTGCCGCTCGAATCTTAATTTTGCATAAAACTGTGCGAATACCTGTAAAAATTGCATTTCTGCTTATCGATACGCACGATAGGAGTATACTTACCCACGACCTTTAAGGGCGGTTCAGAGAGACCGACAAGGCGCGCACCACAACCTATGATGCATTCATGCGCCCGCGTCCCATGGGCGTTTTTTTATAGGCAGGGTGCCCGAACGGAAGGAAGCATTTTGAGTGAAATGAGCGAACGGTTGCTACGGGGGACCTCGAAGCCGTGCGGAGTATCGGCGTTGCTCGTCTTGGAAGACGGGGCAGTGTTTCGGGGCTCGTCATGTGCGGCCGACGGGGAGGTGTTCGGCGAGATATGCTTCAACACCTCGCTCGAAGGGTATCTCGAGGTGATCACCGACCCCTCGTACGCGGGTCAGATTATCACGATGACCTATCCCCAGATCGGCAATTACGGTGTGAACGTGCAGGATGCGCAGTCCGAAAAGCCGGCGCTGCGGGGCCTTGTGGTGCGCGACCTCTGCACGACGCCTTCGAACTGGCGTAGCACGAAGAGCCTGCCCGACTACCTGCGCGAGAAAAACGTCGTAGCCATCGAAGGCGTCGATACCCGCGCGCTCGTACGCCACGTTCGCGATCACGGCGCCCAGCGAGCCGTGCTCTCAACGCTCGACACCGACGAGGCGAGCTTGCTTGCGAAGGTTCGTGCGAGCGAATCGATCGTGGGTCTAAACCTTGCGGCCACCGTATCGTGCGAGAAGACCTACGAATTCGACGACCTTCCGGAAAGACAGGCGTTCGCCGTGACTTCCGCCGGCGAGCGTCGCCATAAGGTCGTGGCATACGACTGCGGGGCGAAGCGCTCCATTCTCGAGAACCTCCTGCGCGCAGGCTGCTCGGTTGTGGCGGTGCCGTGGGATACGCCCGCAGAAGAGGTGCTCGCCATGGATCCCGACGGCGTGTTCCTGTCGAACGGACCGGGCGACCCCGAAGCCGTTGAGGGGACGTACACGCAGGTTGAAAAACTATTGGGCAAAGTGCCTGTCTTCGGAATATGCCTCGGGCACCAGATGATATGCAAAGCAGCCGGCGCCGAGATCGAGAAGCTCAAATTCGGCCACCGCGGCGGCAACCATCCGGTTATGAACCTTTTGACGGGCCGCGTCGAGATAACCGCGCAGAACCACGGGTTCGGGCTTTTGTTCCCGAGCCTCGGCACCCTCGTGCCCGAGCTTTCGGGCGGGTTCAAAGGCCACGAAGAGGATCTGCGCTTCTGGGCGCGCTCGCGCATTGCGCCCGTCGTCCAGAACGAGAAGTTCGGCCGCATCCGGCTTACGCACGTGAATCTCAACGACGGTACTGCCGAGGGCATCGCGCTTCTGGACATACCCGCTTTCTCGGTGCAGTACCATCCCGAGGCTTCACCCGGGCCCACCGACGCCCACTACCTTTTCACGGCGTTCGGGCGCCTCATGGACGGGCGCGACGACTACCTCGATATCGATATTGCGGCGGACCGTCTTGCAGGCTGGACGTTCGGCGACGTAACCGAGACAATCGAAGTGAAGCCGGCGATGACGGAAGGGGGGCGGTAGGCATGCCGAAGCGCGAAGACATCAAGACGATTCTCGTCATCGGTTCGGGTCCCATCGTCATCGGCCAGGCCTGCGAGTTCGATTATTCGGGAGCCCAGGCCTGCAAAGTGCTCAAATCCGATGGGTACCGGGTGGTTCTCGTCAACTCGAATCCGGCCACCATCATGACCGACCCGGGTCTTGCCGACCGTACCTATGTCGAGCCCATCACGCCCGAGTTCGTCGAGAAGGTCATCGAGAAAGAGCGGCCCGATGCGCTTCTGCCCACCCTCGGCGGGCAGACGGGCCTCAACACGGCGGTCGATCTCGCCCGGTCGGGCGTGCTCGATAAATACGACGTCGAGATGATCGGCTGCGACCTTGCGGCCATCGAGCGCGGCGAGGACCGCAAGCTCTTCAACGACTGCATGGCCGAACTCGGCATCGAGACGGCGCGGTCGGGATACGCCTACTCGATCTCCGATGCGGAATCGATCGTCGATACGCTCGGATATCCGGTTGTGCTGCGCCCCTCGTTCACGCTCGGCGGCGCCGGCGGCGGCATAGCCCACGACCGCGACGAACTCGTTGCCATCGTGGGGCAGGGCCTCGAGCTTTCCCCCGCGGGCGAGGTGCTCGTCGAGGAGAGCATCGAGGGCTGGAAGGAATTCGAGATGGAGGTCATGCGCGACCACGCCGGCAACGGCATCATCGTGTGCTCCATCGAGAACTTCGACGCCATGGGCGTGCACACGGGCGATTCGATCACGGTCGCTCCCGCGCAGACGCTTTCCGACGTCGAATACCAGCGCATGAGGGCGGCATCGCTTGCCATCCTCGAGAAGATCGGCGTCGAGACGGGCGGTTCGAACGTGCAGTTCGCCGTCAATCCCGAAAACGGCCGCATGATCGTCATCGAGATGAATCCGCGCGTGTCGCGCTCCTCGGCGCTCGCCTCGAAGGCGACGGGATTTCCCATCGCCAAGGCCGCTGCGAAGCTGGCCGTCGGCTACACGCTCGACGAGATCGTGAACGACATCACGAAGGCCACCCCCGCATGCTTCGAACCCTCCATCGACTACTGCGTGGTCAAGGTGCCGCGCTTCGCGTTCGAGAAGTTCCAGGGCACCGACGATACGCTGTCGACCCGCATGAAGGCGGTCGGCGAGATCATGAGCATCGGGCGCACGTTCGAGGAGGCGCTCGGCAAGGCCATGCGTTCGCTCGAGAACGGGCGCGCGGGCCTCAACGCCGACGGCAAGTGTCTCGAAATTCTCGACGAGGACGATTTCAGCGACCTCGTGGGCAGGCCCACGCAGGATCGCATCTTCTACATGGCCGAAGCGCTCAGGCGCGGATGGACGGTCGAGCAGGTGAGCGGGGCTACGGGCATCGATCCGTTCTTCGTCTCCCGCATGGCCGACATCGTGCGCGTTGAAGAGAACCTGCGGGGCGTGCACCTCGACGAGCTCGACGCCGACGCGTTTCGGGTGCTCAAGCGCATGGGACTCTCGGACGTGCAGATCGCGCATCTGACCGGATCCGACGAGACGACCGTGCGCACGTGCCGTAAGATGCTCGGCGTGAAGCCGGCGTTCAAGACCGTCGACACCTGCGCCGCCGAGTTCCCGAGTACGACCGCTTACCACTACAAGACCTACGATGCCGATGAGACCGAGGTTGCGCCCAAGACCAAACGGCGCGCCATGATCTTGGGCGCGGGGCCGAACCGCATCGGGCAGGGCATCGAGTTCGACTACTGCTGCGTGCACGCAAGCTACGCGCTTCACGAAGCCGGGTTCGAAACCATCATGGTGAACTGCAATCCCGAAACGGTTTCGACCGACTACGATACGTCCGACAAACTCTACTTCGAGCCGCTCACGTTCGAGGACGTCATGGACATCGTCGACGTCGAGCAGCCCGACGGCGTTGTCGTCACGCTCGGCGGCCAGACGCCGCTGAAGCTCGCCAACGCGCTCGCCGATGCGGGCGTGCCCATCATGGGAACGAGTCCTGAGGCGATCGACCTCGCCGAGGACCGCGACCGCTTCGCGGCGATCCTCGACGAGCTGTCGATCACGTATCCGGCTGCGGGTATGGCCTCCACGTTCGAAGAGGCCTGCACGGTTGCCGACCAGATCGGTTTCCCGCTGCTCGTGCGCCCGAGCTATGTGCTCGGCGGGCGCGGTATGGCCATCGTCTACGACGGCGCCCAGCTCGAGAAGTACATGGCCGAGGCCGCCAAGATCTCGCCCGACCACCCGGTGTACCTCGACCGGTTCCTCGAGGGCGCGGTGGAAGTCGACCTCGATGCGCTTTGCGATGGCGAGCGGGTGTACGTGGGCGGCGTGCTCGAGCACATCGAGATGGCGGGCATCCACTCGGGCGATTCCGCCTGCTGCACGCCTCCGTTCGCGCTCTCGGAGGCCGTTCAGGACCAGTTGCGCTCGATTGCGCGCCGTCTTGCGCTGCGCCTAGGCGTCGTCGGCCTCATCAACATACAGTTCGCCATCAAGGATCAGGTCATCTACGTGATCGAAGCGAACCCGAGGGCGAGCCGCACCGTGCCGTTCACCTCGAAGGCCACCGGCGTGCCGCTCGCCAAGCTCGCCGCGCGCATCATGGCGGGCGAGAAGATCGCGGACTTGGGCCTGCCGCCCGACGATCGCCGCCTCGAGCACTTCAGCGTGAAGGAAGCGGTCATGCCGTTCGGCCGGTTCCCGGGCGCCGATACGGTGCTCGGCCCCGAGATGAAGTCCACCGGCGAGGTCATGGGCATCGCCCGCAACTTCCCGGTCGCGTTCGCAAAGACCCAGCTGGCCATCAGCTACGCGCTGCCCGAAGGCGGCACCGTGTTCATCAGCGTGTGCGACCGCGACAAGCGCTCCATCGTTTCGATCGCGCGCGACATCGTGCGCCTCGGCTTCAAGGTGGTCGCCACGGGCGGCACCGCGCGTGCGCTTCGGGCCGCGGGCGTCGAGTGCGAGGAAGTGAAGAAGATCCACGAGGGCGAGCCCAACGTGAGCGATCTTATCGCCAACGGCGAGATATCCCTTATGATCAACACCCCGTTCGGCCACGCGACGCGCGCCGACGGCTACGAGCTGCGCCTCGAGGCCGTCAAGCACGGCATCACCCAGGTGACGAACCTGGCCGGCGCGCAGGCTATGGTGACCGGCATGGAGGTGTCCCGCGCCGACGGTCTCGACATCGTCGCGCTGCAGGATCTTCCTCAATGGGATTAAAAAAGGCGAGCGCTGCGGGCGCACGCGTCGTAGCGGCTTGATTCGCGTACTGAAGGAGCTCGGACCCTCGGGGGCGGGCTCCTTCGGCGTATACGGGCGGCCGCGCTGCTGCATCGATTTCGCGGACGGTTCGATCCTCTCTTGGCGGCGCCCGGCCGTCTTGTCGAACAGGCTGCTGCGAGGACGATTTTACGGCGCGTGCATCCGTTTGGGTCTTTTCTTTGATGCTGCGTCTTGTCGAACGCCCGCTCGTTTATCGTGATGCTACAATTGGAAAGATAAGTGATCTTCGCCGCTGTGCGCTGGCGGTTGGATGGAAGGATGTCCGTGGCTCTCATCAACGAACGGGTGCGCATTCTCGAAAACGAATGCGTCGGTCCGAACCTGTATGTCATGATCCTGGAGTCGCCGGGAATTGCGCAATGCATCGAACCGGGGCAGTTCGTGCATATGAAGATCCCGGGAATGGAGGCGCACATCATGCGGCGTCCGTTCTCGGTCTATGCACGCGATGCGAAAGCCGGAACCGTAGAGATCCTCTATCAGGCGGTGGGGGCGGGCAGCGAGCGCATGACCCGGCTGGCGGAAGGCGACGAGGGCGCTGAGCTCATCGGGCCCGTCGGGCGCGCATGGCGGCCGGGCGAGGCGAGGCGAGCGCTCCTCGTCGGGGGCGGCGTGGGCGCTGCGCCCCTGTTCATGTTGTGCGAGGCTCTCGTTGCGAAAGGGGTGCGTACCGACGTGGTTCTCGGCGCGCAGACCGAAACGGCGCTTGCGTGCCGGGGGCGCTACGAGGTGCTTTTAGCCGAACCGCCGCGCTGCGCGACCGATGATGGAAGCTTCGGCCGCGAGGGCTTCTGCACGACGCTCGTGCAGGAGGCGCTCGATGAAGCGGCAGCAGCGGGAGATCCCTATGATTACCTTGCCGTATGCGGGCCCGAGCCGCTCATGAAGATCGTGGCGGGCATGGCGGCGAGCGCGGGCGTGCCCTGCGAGCTCTCGATGGAGCGCCGCATGGCGTGCGGCATCGGCGCTTGCCTGTCGTGCGTCGTCGATACGACGGACGGCAAGCAGCGGGCGTGCGTCGACGGCCCGGTATTCGATGCGGGAAAGGTGGTGTGGGCATGAGCGTGGATATGGGCGTCAACCTCGGCGGCCTCGCGATGAAAAACCCGGTCACCGTTGCGTCGGGAACGTTTGCCGCAGGCCGCGAATACGGCGATTTCGTCGATGTCGCCGCACTCGGAGCCGTTACGACAAAAGGCGTGTCCCTCAACGGCTGGGAGGGCAATGCCAGTCCGCGCATAGCGGAGACCCCTTCGGGCATGCTCAACTCGATCGGATTGCAGAATCCGGGTGTCGGGCATCTCAAGGAGTGCGATCTGCCGTGGCTGGCAGATCGGGGAGCTACGGTTATCGTAAACGTCTCGGGGCATAGCTTCGACGAGTACGTGCAGGTTATCGAAGCCCTTGAAGGCGCTTCGGTCGATGCGTACGAAGTGAACATATCGTGTCCGAACGTGGACGCTGGCGGCATGACCATCGGATGCGAGACGGCGAGCGTCGAAGCGGTCGTATCGCGCTGCCGTAAAGCCACCCAGCGACCCCTCGTCGTCAAGCTTACGCCCAACGTAACCGACATCACCGAGATCGCCCGCGCCGCCGAGGCGTCGGGAGCCGATGCGCTCTCGCTCATCAACACCGTACTCGGGATGGCCATCGACGCACGTACGAGGCGACCTCAGCTCGCCCGTGTCGTCGGGGGGCTTTCGGGGCCTGCGATCAAGCCGATTGCGCTACGTATGGTGTACGAGACCCATCGTGCCGTGAGCATTCCCTTGCTCGGAATGGGAGGCATCTCAACCGGAACCGATGCGATCGAGTTCATGCTGGCAGGCGCGACGGCGGTGGCGGTCGGTACGGCGAATTTCATGAACCCGACCGCGACGCTCGATGTTCTCGCCGGCATGGAGTATTATTGCGAACAACAGGGTGTAGAGAGCATTACCGAATTGATAGGAGCACTGCAGTGTTAAGTTCGTTCGAAAGCATTCCGACACGCGAGCGGGTTATCGTTGCGCTCGACTGCGGAATCGATGAGGCGTTCGACCTTGCGGATAAGCTACAGGGCAAGGCGACGTGGCTCAAGGTGGGCATGACGCTGTTCTACGCGAACGGCCCCGCAATCGTCTACGCGCTCAAAGAGCGCGGATTCAAGGTGTTTCTCGACTTGAAGTTCCACGATATTCCCCATCAGGTGGAAGGTGCAGCGGCGTCGGCGACGGGCAATGGTGCCGACATGCTCACGATGCACACCGTGGGAGGCGTCGACATGATGAGTGCCGCCCAGAAGGGCGCCGAGCGGGCGGCCGAAGAGTACGGGTTCGAGGTTCCGGTGACTTTGGGCATTACCGTGCTTACGAGCATGAACGAGGAAGGTCTCCGCGAAATCGGCGTGAGCCGTTCGGTTGCCGATCAGGTTGCCGTGCTTGCCGAACAGGCGAAGATCGCAGGGATCTCCGGCGTGGTCGCTTCGCCGCAGGAGGCTGCGGAGCTGCGGGAGCTTCTCGGACCCGACGCGTATATCGTTACCCCCGGGGTTCGTCCTGCCGGTTCGGAGAGGGGCGATCAAAGCCGCGTGGCGACGCCGGCAGAGGCGTTTGCCGGCGGCGCTTCGCATATCGTTATCGGCCGCCCGATCACCCAAGCCGACGATCCGGCTGCCGCATTCGAGCGTATCGTCGCAGAACTTTAAGGCGGGTGGTGCGGGCGCATCGACGCCGGAAATTCGCATGGATCAGAACAGATGTTTCACGTGAAACATCTGTTCGTTTTTTTCTGAAAGCGAAAGCGATGACGGGCGGTTTCGGCTGCTTTCCCGGTTTCGTTGCAATCATTGGTTGACCCTGGGAAGATTCTTGCTGAAAATATGAAGTTAATACGTTAGATTTACCTGATGTACAGGGGATAATGTAACGGTTGAGCGACGAAAGCAGCCCATATGCAGCCGTATTCCTAAAATACTGTGCTGTAGCGCTGAATTTTTAAGAAAAACAGGCGTTTTGCCATGCATAATTCCTGATTGCGTGCTACTATCTCGAAATTGCTTTTGGAGAAGAAGGAGAGAACATTATGGCTATCCCTCAGCTTACCCCCGAAGAGCGCCAAGCTGCTTTGGAGAAGGCAAAGGCTGCTCGCATCAAGCGCGCTCAGGTTCGTGATGATTTGAAGTCCGGAAAGCTCACCCTCGAGAAGGTTCTCGGGATGAAAGACGATCCGGTCGTCGGTCGCATGAAGGTCTCCACTCTCATCGAGACCATGCCTGGGTACGGTAAGGCAAAGGCAGAGAAGATCATGAAGGAGCTTCAGATCGCCGAAAGCCGCCGTCTTCGCGGCCTGGGCGAGCGTCAGCAGGCTGCCCTGCTGGAGCGTCTCGGCTAAACCGCGTCGCATGCGCCACGGCAATCTATTTGTCATATCTGGGCCATCAGGTGCCGGCAAAGGCACGCTGGTGGCCCGTCTTTTGGACGCAGTCGAAGACGCCTGGGTGTCGGTATCGGTGACCACGCGGTCGCCCCGGCCCGGCGAGATCGACGGCGTACATTACTTTTTCGCATCCGACGAGGAGTTCGACGGGCTCGTAGCCGAAGACGGGCTGCTCGAGTGGGCGAACGTTCACGGGTGCCGATACGGAACTCCGCGCAAGACGGTAGGGGAGCATGTGGCCCGAGGAGAGCAGGTCATTCTCGAGATCGACGTGCAGGGCGCCTTTCAGGTGCGCGCCTCGATGCCCGAAGCGCATCTCATCTTCATCGAGCCGCCCTCGCTCGAAGTCCTCGAAGCGCGGCTTCGGGGGCGGGGAACCGAATCGGAAGATGTGATCGAAAAGAGAATGAAAACCGCGCTTCTGGAGCTTTCCCAGAAAATGGAGTATGATATACGGCTGGTAAACGACGACCTCGATGCGGCGACTTCTGAACTGATCGCCTACATCGACGAACAAGCCGAATCGAACTGAAGGATTACAGGTATATGAGCATCATCGAACCGAAGATCGACCAGCTTCTCAACAGGACCGATAACGATCGTTTTCTCCTGTGCTCGCTCGCATCGAAGCGCGCGCACGATATCAACGACATGATGCGCGGCCAGCGCGATCGCGCGATTCAGCTGCAGACCGCCGTCGAGATCGCCCGTGCGGCCGACAAAAAGCCGCTCAGCTTGGCATTTAACGAGATCGCACGGGGAGAGGTCTCCTACGATCCCGAGTCGATCGACATCAAGAACCACTAACCGATACCGAATAGCAACCGTGATAATCCCCTCGGGCGGCCGCTTGGCGAGCCTCAGGGGATTTCGGTATGTTTTGGGGCTTCCCAATCGTTCGGAAGCCATCCGACTGCACCGCGCGAAAGGGTCCGACCGTGTTTCAGCGAATATGCCTCGTCCATTACCATGAAATCGGCCTTAAAGGCCACAATCGCAGCTCGTTCGAACTGAGGTTGCTCAAGAACGTCGAAGCGATGCTCGAAGGTTATCCGGTTGTGACCGTCCGCAAGATCTCGGGCCGCGTATGCGTTTTCATTCGGGAGGAGACCGACTATGCGGTTGCCTGCGAAATCGCCGATAAGCTCGCCTGCGTGCCGGGCGTGGCGCGTGTTTCGAGTGGATACAAGACGGAGCGCGATATCGAGGAGATAGGACGTGCCGCAGTCGACGCCATGAGCGAAGCGGGCGAGTTCGAGAGCTTCAAGGTTGCGGCGCGGCGAAGCCATACCGATTTCGAAATCGATTCCATGCAGATGAACCAGCTCGTCGGATCGCTTCTATGCGACGCGTTCCCCGAAAAAAAGGTCAAGATGAAGGATCCCGACCTCAAGGTATGCGTCGAGGTCGTGCAGAGTTCAGCGTACGTGTACGCTCGGAGCGTTCCCGGCGTCGGCGGCCTGCCCGTAGGCAGCAGCGGGCGCGTTATGTGCCTGCTTTCTTCCGGCATCGATTCGCCCGTTGCAACGTGGAGGTTGGCCCGAAGGGGAGCGGTCTGCATCGGCGTTCATTTTTCAGGAAGGCCGCAGACCTCTTCGACGAGCGAGTACCTGGTCGACGACATCGCCCATGTGCTCGAGAGAACGGGATGCATCGCCCGCGTGTACGTCGTGCCCTTCGGCGATTATCAGCGAGAGATTGCCGGGTCGGTGCCGCCCGGGCTTCGCGTTATCATGTACCGCAGGCTCATGTTCAAGGTCGCGCAGGCGCTTGCGGCGCGCGAGAAGGCCGGCGCCCTCGTGACGGGCGAAAGCTTGGGGCAGGTGGCATCGCAGACCCTCGAGAACATCGGGGCAACCGATGCAGCGGTGAGCATGCCCGTGTTCAGGCCCCTTATCGGTACCGATAAGCAGGAGATTATCGCCCAGGCGCAAAAGCTCGGTACCTTCGAAATCTCGTCGCAGGATGCCCCCGACTGCTGCACGCTGTTCATGCCCCGTAGCCCGGAAACGCATGCGAAGCTCGCCTGCGTGCTCGAAGCGGAAGCGCCGCTTCCGATCGACGAATGGGTGGCCGAGATAGTCGAGCATGCCGAGGTGCGCGATTACCGCTGCCCCGCTTACAAGCCGCCGAAAACGCGTGCTGCAAAAGGGGGATCCCGCTAAACCTCGCTGTTCGAAAGCGCATACAACGAGAACCGCAGCGCCCTTTGCGAGCTCTGCGGTTCTCGCTTCTGCCCAAAGCACCCGTCTCATGCCGCATGCGTGAGCGCAGCGCTTGTCCGTGCAACGCAGGGTCGTGTGCTGCATACGGGATTCGTATCGCTCGGGGCGTACGGATGCGTAAGGCCTGCATCCCGGATACCGCTTGACGGGGTAGCATCCGCATCGCTGAGATCCCGCATCGTGTCGCGCTGCGCCGCAGATCCCGTGTAGGCTGCGTTGGAATCATGGAGAACCGAAGCTGCAATCGGGCAAGGGTACGGTGCAGGCGGGGGCGCCGATCTGCGCAATGCACCTGCTATGCTTTCGCCAAAGGAAGCTGGGAGGTGCTATGCCGTTCGTTGAAAGCGCCGAAACGTTGCGCGCGAAGCTCCATATGACCGATGCGAAAACATCGTCGCTGGTGGGAGTCTGCATTGCGGTCGTCATCGTCATCGCGCTCTTGGTCCAGGGCGTGTTCGGCATCGTTTCGGGAGGCGCGTTCGAGGTGGTCAAGGCCGACGAACAAGCTGGGGAAAGCGAAGCGGGGGCCGCTGGCGAAGAGGCGGGTGAAAAAGAGAATGCCGAAGCCCTCGATCTGTATGTGCATGTTGCGGGCGCGGTGGAGCAGCCTGGGATGTATGCGTTGCCGGAAGGCTCGCGGGTCCAAGACGCCATCGATGCTGCGGGCGGGTACGCCGACGATGCGGCCGAGTCATCGCTCAACCTTGCACGTCCCGTGTCGGATGGCGAAAAGATCCAGGTTCCGACTGCCGAGGAGGTCCAAGACGCCGATGCGGCCGCATCGGCCAACGGAGGCGCGGGGGCAAAGGCCGGAAACGCGTCGTTGTCGGACGGATCGGTTATCGGGGGAAAGGTGAACATCAACGCAGCCGACGCGTCGAAGCTCGACGAGCTGCCGGGCATCGGCAAGGCAACCGCCGAGAAGATCGTCGCCGATCGGGAGGCGAACGGCCCGTTTGCGACCGCCGCCGATATCCAGCGCGTATCGGGCATCGGCGCGAAGAAATACGAACAGCTCGAAGACCTCATCTGCGTCGGATGAGCGAAAGAGCGAAAGCCGAGCGACTCGGGCGGACGTTGGGGAGCGTCGATGCGCGAACACCGCGCATGTCGATGCCGCCTATGGCCCTTCTCGCGGTTTCGTGGTGGGCCGCATCCGCGATCTCGTTCACGGCAGCGCAGGGCGCATCGGCGCATGCATGCGCTATCGGGGCGGCACTCGGTGCAGGTTTCGCTGCCTTGAGCTCGCTTGCGCTCATCGCGGCGCGCAAGCGGAAAACGGCGCGAGCGCTCTTGCTTTTAGTGCTCGGATGCATGGTGGGCGTTTCGTGCGGGCTGCTCCGCTGCGCGGAGCTGGACAAGCAGGCAAACGATCTGCAATCGCTGCCTTTGGAAACGTACCGGCTCGAGTTGGCCTCCGATGCGCGGGAAGGCGATTTCGGTTGCACTTGCGTTGCGGACCTGCGTATGCCCGACGGCGGATCGGTGGCGGTGAGTTTGCGCTATCCGACCGAATACGGACTGCTGCGCTACGGTGCCGTGTACGATGTACGTACGCGGTTCTCGGAGCTATCCGAGGAATCGAAGGCGTATTATCACGGGTTCGGGGTGGCGGCCGCTGCAACGGCGGACGAGCTGGTGCGCGTCGAGTCCGGTGGGCTTAAGGATATCCTGGTTGCGTTTCGGGAATCCGCTCTCGCCCTGTTCGACGGATACCGCGGGCAGGGCGCAGCGTTTCTGCGGGCCGTTCTTCTCGGCGATCGCAGCGAACTCGACTCTTCGGGGCTTTATCGGCAGGTGAAGGCGGTCGGCCTGGCTCATGTCGTTGCCGTTTCGGGAGCCCACCTCTCCATTGTGTGCATGCTGCTGGGGGTTTTCCTCATGGCGATGCGCGTGCCGAAGCGTGCGGTTGCTGTCGTGCAGGCGGTGTTCGTTCTCGCGTACCTCGTTTGCACGGGGATGCCCGTCTCGGGGGTGAGGGCTGCGATCATGACGGCCGTTTCCCTGTCCTCTGTCTATGCGCGCCGACGGTCGTCGGGCCTTGCGGCGCTTGCGGTGTGCGCATGCTTCATGCTGGCGTTGTCCGCCGAGGTATCCGTATCGGTTTCGTTCGCGCTGTCGGTGCTGTCGACCGCCGGCATCATCGTGTTCGGACCTCTGGCTCGCGACTGGTGCCTCGCGGCAACCGGGGCCCGCGCCCATGCGCTATGCGATTGCGTTGCGCTTACCGTTTCCTCGGGCGCGCTCACCATGCCCCTCTCCGCCTCGATTTTCGCGCAGCTGCCCCTCGTCTCTCCTCTGGCGAATCTGTACGTCTTGCCGTTCTTCGCGCTTTTCTGCGGGGGAGGCCTCGTCGTAATCGCAGTCTGCTGCGCTTTGCCCGATGCCTGCAGCTGGCTGCTCGATGCCCTCGTCGGCGCGGCGCAGGGATTCTGCGAGGGCATAGGCGTCATGGCCGATATGCCGGTCGCATCGATTCCCTGCGACCTGCCGCTTGGGTGGGCGCTCGCGATAAGCGGCGTGACGGCTGCGCTTGCATGGTTGCTGTGGCCGCGTCCGCCGACGAGGCGGACGGTTGCGCTTATGGCGGCGCTCGGCGTGCTGGCTGCCGCGATCGGGGGAGTCGCATTCGGGAACCGTGCGACGGAGGTGGTTATGCTCGACGTAGGACAAGGGGACGCCTTCGTCGTGCGCAGCGAGGGCCGCGCCGTGCTTGTGGATACCGGCAATCGGGATACCGAGCTTTTGGCGGCTTTGGCGCGCAACGGCGTGCTCTCGCTCGACGCTGTCGTGATCAGCCATCCCGACGACGACCATTGCGCATCGCTTGCCGCGCTCGACGGCGTTATTCGCGTCGGGTGCGTGTTCGTTGCCGACGATCTCCTCGAATGCGCGTGCGCCTCGTGCTCGAAGCTGAGAGCGGCAGCCGGCGCGCTCGTGGGCTCTGAGGGGGTAAGGGGGCTTTCGGTGGGGGACGAGCTTCGCATCGGCGCGATTGCGCTTCGCGTTATCTGGCCCGACGCCTTCGTCGACGACGGGGGCAACGCCGATAGCCTGTGCTTGCTCATGGCGGTCGATGAAGACCGAGACGAAAGGAGCGAGTGGACGGGTTTGTTCTGCGGAGATGCCGAAGACGCGCAGCTCGACGAAATGATAGCTGCGGGGCGGCTCGGGAAGGTCGACCTGTACAAAGTCGGCCATCACGGCTCGAAAGCCGCGATCGATGCGGAAACGGCTTCGGTGCTCTCGCCCTCGGTCTCGCTTGTGAGCGCGGGGGCGCGCAACCGCTACGGCCACCCGGCAGCACAAACGCTATTTGTACTTGAGGGCGAGGGGAGCGCCGTGTACCGAACCGATGTTGCGGGGGATGTTGTGTGCAGAATGAAATCGGATGCGCTCGAGGTGGAGACGCTACGCTAAAATAGCCGTATGACTACTGAAAAGAAAGATGTACTGCTGCCCGCCTACCTTGTGAACGGGGAAGACGAACTCAAGCGCGAGGCGGTCCTCAAACGGCTCAAGGCGAGGATCGCCAAGCTCGGCGATCTTTCGTTCAACTCGGATACGTTCGATGGCGAACGCGCAACGGGGGCCGACATCGTGGCGGCATGCAACACGATGCCGTTTGCCAGCGAGGCGCGTCTGGTGCTCGTGACTTCGGCGGACAAGCTCAAGAAGGCCGATGCCGAAGCGCTTGTCGCATACCTCGCATCGCCGTTTGCTTCGACAGTGTTGGCGCTTGTCACCGATAAGCTCGCGAAGAACACCCGGCTCTACAAGGCGATGGCGGCGCTCGGTAAAACCGCTATCATCGATTGCGCGCCCCTTAAACGCTACGAGCTTCCGAAAACCGTTCGTTCGCTCGCGGTCGGGCACGGCGTTACCATCACCGAAGGCGCTGCCAACAAGCTTATCGAACTGGTTGGCGAAAACACCGTGCATCTCGATAGCGAACTGAAGAAGATCGCGCTGTCCCATCGGGGCAACGATGCGGTTAACGAGCACGAGATCGCATCGCTCGTCAGCCGAACCGCCGAGATCAAGCCGTGGGAATTCGTCGATGCTTTCGCGGCACGCAACCAGAAGAAGTGCATAATGTGCCTTCAGCGCATGGAATCCGCTTCGCCCCACGCTCTGCTCGCCATGTGCGTTACACGGCTGCGCGAGCTCATATGCGCGCGCTCCTTGGAGGCCCGCGGTGCCGAGCGGAGCCTCGCCGCAACGCTCAAGATGCCCGATTGGCGCGTGAAGAACCACGTGGCATGGGCTCGGTCGTATACGGCCGAAGAGTTGCGCGGGGCCCTTATCGGAGCCCGGGATACCGAGCGTGCCATGAAGAGCGGCACCGACCCCAACGACGCGTTCCTCGATTGGGTGCTTGCCGTAACAAGACGCGGCTAGACGCTTGGCCCGCAACGGCGATCGTCGGTGGGCGCCAGCGCTCGTCATCGCGTGTTGGCGGAGCTCGAATACGGCAACCATGAGAAAAGGCCCTTTCGGGCCTTTTCTCACTTGATATGCGGACGAACCCGAATGGTTCGATCATGCGTTAGTTATTCGGCAGCTTCTTCGGAGGACTCTGCGGCAGCCGCAGCTTCGGCTTCGGCCTTCTTCTTCGCGGCGGCCTTCTGGGCCTTCTCGGTCTCGGCGCGACGCTTCGCCTTCTCCTTTGCAGCAGCCTCTAGAGCCTTCTTCTTCTCGGCTTTCGCGGCGGCCTTCTTGGATCCGCCCTTGACTTCGGCCTTCTTCTTCTCGACCGGCTTGTAGGCAGCGATGTCCTCGGGGGTTACAACCGTGTTCGCCAGAAGCATGATGCCGCTCTTACGGTTTGCGGCCTGGCGCTTATGGATGACGCCCTTGGAGACGGCCTTGTCCATCAGACGGCAAGCAGCGAGGGCTGCAGCATAGGCCTCGGCGCCGTTGCCTGCGGCGACAGCGTTCTGGACTGCGCGGGTAGCGGTTTTGAGTTCGGAGCGGACAGAGCGGTTGCGCAGGCGAGCCTTCTCGTTGGTCTTGATGCGCTTCTTCTGACTTTTGATGTTAGCCATGTAGGTAGTTCCTCCAATGAATCACGAGCTTGTATCTTGCGAAATCAATCGACTTCCTGTATCCAGCGTTCCGATCGCGGGGCTTCTGCCGCGTGCGATCGCCGATATTGCCGATTGCCTCGCAAGAGGATCCGAAAACGGATCATGCCCATGCATGAAAGCGCATGCCCAACCTGCGATGCGTGAGAAACGGCGGGATTTTCACGTTTCTCGGACCAATCGGTCAACCAGCGAGACGAATCCTCAATGCAGCCACGTCTGCGGATTCGGCGGTATCGGTTACCGCGCGAACGTATCGCTGAATACACAATGAGATAGAATAGCAAACGTTCAGGGCGTTTCGAGGGAGAATTTACCGAAACTACGCATTTCCGCCCGATCGTCGGAAAGCCGATGGAAAGCTGCAAGGGAATTCGGGAAAACCGACGCACATGCAAACCGCTCTCTTGCGGGCAGGCGATCCTCGGCTATCATAGAAAGCCACCGAAAACCGCGCCGCGGCGGGCATGCGCCCATCCGGCTTGCTCATGCACGAAAGACAGGTTATGACCCAAGACCCGAAATACATCCGTAATTTTTCGATCATCGCGCACATCGATCACGGAAAATCGACGCTCTCCGATCGCATCCTCGAGTTGACGGGTACGGTTTCGTCGCGCGACATGAAGGAACAGGTCCTCGACTCGATGGATATCGAACGCGAACGCGGCATCACGATCAAGAGCCAAGCCGTTCGCGTCGACTACCGCGCCGATGACGGCGAGCTTTACCAGTTCAACCTCATCGACACGCCCGGCCATGTCGATTTCACCTACGAGGTGTCGCGTTCGCTTGCGGCCTGCGAGGGCGCGGTGCTCGTCGTCGATGCGACCCAGGGCGTCGAGGCCCAGACGGTTGCCAACGCGATGATGGCCATGAATGCCGATCTGGAGATCATCCCGCTCATCAACAAGATCGACCTTCCCGCAGCGGAGCCCGAGCGGGTGAAGCAGGAGATCGAAGACGGTCTCGCCATACCCGCCGACGATGCGGTGCTCGCGAGCGGCAAAACGGGCGCAGGCGTGCACGACCTCCTCGAAGCGGTCGTGTACGACATCCCCGCTCCCGAGGGCGATCCGTCCGCGCCGCTGCGCGCCCTCATCTTCGATTCGTACTTCGATGCGTACCGGGGCGTTGTGGCGCTCGTGCGCGTGGTGGACGGGTCCATGAAGAAGGGCGATCGCATCCACATGATGGCAACCGGCATCGATGCGCTCGTTGAAGAGGTCGGCGCCCGGCGTCCCGCCGAAACCCCTATGCCCGAGCTTTCGGTGGGCGAGGTGGGCTATCTCGTGACGGGGCTTAAAGACGTTTCCCATGTAAAGGTGGGCGATACCATCACGAACGCGGCGGGCGGCGTGAGCGAACCGCTTCCGGGCTATCGCGAAGTGAAGCCGATGGTGTTCACGGGTCTGTTTCCCATCGAGGGCGACCAGTACGAACCGCTCAAGGAGGCGCTCGAGAAGCTTTCGCTCAACGATCCGGCGCTTATCTGGGAACCCGAGAAATCGCACGCGCTCGGCTTCGGCTTCCGCGTGGGCTTTTTGGGGCTTTTACACATGGAGGTCATCAAGGAGCGCTTGGAGCGCGAGTTCGGCCTCGATCTTCTTGCGACGGCGCCCTCGGTCGAGTACCACGTGTACAGGCAGGGCGGCGAGATGATCTCGCTCCATTCGCCGCAGGAGATGCCGGATCCGGGCGAGATCGAGCGGATCGAAGAGCCGTACCTCAAGGCGAAGATACTCATCCCGCCCGACTACGTGGGCGCGGTCATGGATTTGACGGTGGCGCGCCGCGGTACGTTCGTCACGATGAACTACCTGTCGACGACAACGGTCGAGATGCTGTGGGAGATACCGCTTTCCGAACTCATCATGGATTACTTCGACAAGCTCAAGTCGAACACGAAGGGATACGCGAGTCTCGATTACGAGTTCGACGGCTATAAGCCCTCGAAGCTCGTGAAGCTCGACATCCTGCTTTCGGGCAAGCCGATCGATGCGCTTTCGTTCATCGTGCACCGGGACAAGGCTTACGATCGCGGACGCATCCTCACCGAACGACTCAAGGAGATCATTCCGCGCCAGATGTTCGAAGTTCCGATTCAGGCCGCTATCGGAGGCAGGGTGCTTGCGCGCGAGACGGTGAAGGCGAAGCGCAAGGATGTGCTCGCAAAGTGCTACGGCGGCGACATCTCCCGCAAGCGCAAGCTGCTCGAAAAGCAGAAAGCCGGAAAGAAGCGCATGAAGAACATCGGCAATGTGGAGGTTCCGCAAGAGGCTTTTATGGCTATTCTGAAGGTGGACGACTAGGGGGCCGTGTTCGGGTAAACTGGAAGTTGCGGCTCGAGCGGGAGCTGTTCGACTGGATATGAAAAGCGATTGGTATGGCTAGGAATCGAAAAGAAGACTACGATTGGCTCGACGATCCGTTCGACGAGCGGAAGAACCAGAAACCGCAAGGCGGCTGCTCGGGCATCGCTCTCGTCGCGATGATCCTCGTCGTCGTGCTCGTTGTGGTCTTGGGCTTCGTCGTCATCGGAAGCTTGGGAGCCATCGGCGACGTGTACACCGGGTAGCAGGGATCCTGCGCCATGAGGGGCTCGGCGCTGAGCGCCGAGCCTGCATTGGAGTTGCATCATGAAAACGAACGGCACGATCGAAACAATCTTGAAAAGGCGCTCGGTCAGATCGTTTGACGAACGTCCGATACCCCACGAGGAGCTCGAAACCATCGCCCTGTGCGCAAAGCACGCCCCATCGGCGAACAACCGGCAAGAGTGGGTGTTCGTATTCGTAGAAGATCGGGGCAGAATCGCACAGCTCGCGAGCGTCATGGGCGAGGCGATGGGACGGGAATCCTACACCATGTACGCCCCGCAGGCGCTTGTCGTCGTCGCCCATAAAAAGGGCGCGCCGTTCGGCCGCGAGGACGACGGTTGCGCCATGGAGAACATCATGCTCGCTGCGGCGAGCTTCGGCATCGGCAGCGTGTGGATCAACCAGCTGCAGGGGATCTGCGACGAGCCGGAAGTGCGCGCGTGCCTCGACGCGCTCGGAGTGCCGGCCGACTACGAGGTGCACGGAATGGCGGCTCTCGGGTATGCCGCATCCGAGCCGGTTCATCTCGAGAGGACGAGTCCGGTGGTGTGGGTCGGTCCGGATGCCGATGCGTAAGGTTTGAGAACCGCGTGAAAACGAACGATGCCCTGAGACCGTTCTTCGAAGAGCGGCGCGTATTGCTCGCCCCCATGGCGGGCGTTTCCGATACGGCGTTTCGAACCCTGTGCCGCGAGCAGGGCGCCGATGTCACCTATACCGAAATGGTGTCGGCCAAAGGGCTTTCGTATGCGAACGAAAAGACGCGCCGTTTGCTCGATCTGGCGGACGGCGAGGATATCGTCGCCGTGCAGCTGTTCGGCCACGAACCCGATGTCATGGCCCGGGAGGCCGCATGGATCGAGGGCGAGCTGGGCGAGCGCCTCGCATACCTCGACATCAATATGGGCTGTCCCGCCCGAAAGATCGTTTCGAAAGGCGACGGCAGCAAGCTCATGACCACGCCCGATCTCGCCCGCGAAATCATCGAGCGGGTTGTCGATGCGGTTTCGGTCCCGGTTACCTGCAAGTTCAGGAGGGGATACGCCGTCGGCGAGGAACTTGCGGTTCCGTTCGCCGTCATGGCCGAGCGGGCTGGTGCGGCGGCGGTCGCCGTGCACGGACGCTATGCGATGCAGTACTACAGCGGAAGCGCCGATTGGGATACGATTGCCGAAGTGAAGCGCGCCGTAGCGATTCCCGTCATCGGAAACGGCGACGTGAGAAGCGGCGACGACGCGCTCGCTATGGTGAAGAAGACCTGCTGCGATGCGGTGATGGTCGCCCGAGGCGCTGAGGGAAACCCCTGGGTGTTCGCCGACGTGAAAGCTGCGCTGGCGGGCTCCGATCGGCCGAAGGCACCGAGCTGGGAAGATCGGCTCGCCATGGCCCATCGTCACGCCGATCTGCTCGATCGGCGAGGCGGAAAGAACATCGTGCGCATGAGAAAGCACGCCATGTGGTACCTAGCAGGGCTTCCGCACGCGTCGGTTGCCCGCAAGGAGATCAATTCCTGCCAAACGCTTGCGGATTTCGATCGCGTACTCGAAGCGCTGCGGCTGGCGATCGAGAAGGGATGCGAAGACCATGTACGACCCGTATAAGGCGCTCTACCTGCATATCCCATTTTGCAAGCAGCGGTGCGCGTACTGCGATTTCGCAACGCGGGCTGCGGATTGCGACGATCCCGCGATCGCCGACTACGTTGACGAGCTCGTGCTCGAGATCAGGCGCGCTTCGCGCGAGGGAAAGCTCGGCAGCATCGAGACCGTATACATCGGGGGCGGAACGCCGAGCCATATCGGCATGGGCAACCTCTCGAAGCTCCTGTACACGCTTTCGACCTCGCTACATCTGACGCCCGAGGTGGAGTGCACGATGGAGGCGAACCCCGAGAGCCTGACCGAGCCCATGGTGAAGGACCTGTGGGCGCTCGGGGTGAACAGGCTCTCGATCGGCGTGCAGAGCTTCGACGACGATCTGCTGAGGAAGCTCGGGCGCGTACACGATGCGGAAACCGCGAAGCGGGCCATCGCCTGCGCTCAGACGCGGTTCGAGAACGTGAGCATCGATCTCATGTGCGGAATTCCCGGGCAGAGCCACGAGAGTTTCGCGGCGGATCTGGCGTGCGCCATCGAAGCGGGCGTTGCCCATGTGAGCGTGTACCCGCTGACGGTCGAAGAGAACACGCTGCTCGAAACCCTCGTGGAGTCGGGCGCTCTCGAAGCGCCGGTTGAAGACGTGCAGGCTATCATGATGGAAACCGCGCTGCGCGTACTCGATCCGGCAGGCTATGCGCGCTACGAGGTCGCAAGCTACGCGAAACCCGGATTCGAATGCCGCCACAACATCGCCTATTGGACGGGGAAGCCCTATCTCGGCTTCGGCACGTCGGCCGTCACCATGACCCAGAACGAAGCGCGGCGCATGCGCGTTCAGGATGGGCAGGTCATCGACGATCTCGACAGGAGGCAGATGTGCGCCGAGGACCTCATGCTCGGCATGCGCATGGTGCAAGGGGTGAGCGACGAGCAGGTTGGGGCTGCGGCGCTTCTGCTGCCCGAGTCGTTGACCGTTTTCCGCGGGCTTGTCGAGGCGGGGCTCGCCGAACGCCGCGAAGGGCGCTACCTTCCCACGGTTATGGGGTGGCTGTGCGGCAACGAGTTGTACGGGCGCATCTTCGATATGGCTCCGTAAGCCGCCGGTCCGTTGCGGGCGGCGATCGGCTCCCGACCGTAGGGACCGTCTCTGTGGTGCTTACGTCAAGATACCGATAAAACACAAGAATGATTAGCACTCCTTGGGCGAGGCTGCTAAAATACGTGGTTGGCTTCGTATGGGATCGAACGGAAGGAAGGCGAGCGGTGCTCTCTGACAGACGGCAACGGGTTTTGAGCGCTCTTATCGAAGAATACGTTGCCCGGGCGCTCCCGGTCGGATCGCGCACGCTTGTCGAGAGGTACAAGCTGGGCGTGAGTCCTGCAACGGTGCGCAACGAGCTTTCGGTGCTCGAAGACGCCGGTTATATCGTGCAGCCCCACACGTCGGCAGGGCGCATTCCGACCGACGTCGGGTATCGTGCGTTCGTCGACGAGCTGCTCGAAAGCGGGCTTGCAACCGATGAGCTTCCCTACAGCGATACGGTCGAGGAGCTGAAGAGGAACGCAAGCGAGCTCGACGATCTGATCGAGCGCACATCGGTTGCGCTGACGCGTTTGACCGATTGCCTCTCCATCGTTTTAGCGCCTTCGGTGCTCGCTCTGCGCATCCGCCAGATTTCGCTCATCTCGCTTTCGGTCCATCGTGCTTTGGTGGTGCTCGTAACCGAGGACGGCCAGGTTCTCAACCGCTCCGTCGAGTTCTCGGAAGAAGTCTCCTCCGACGATCTGGCAGCCGTGCAGAACCTCTTGAACGACGTATTCGCGGGAAGATCGCTTACGGAGGTCAGGGATCGCATCGATCTCGAGGCGGCCGAGGCGTTGGGCGATCCGCTGGTGAGGCTCGTGCTCGAAGAGGTCATGTACTGCCTGCAGGAAAGCGATACGGGGCGCGCCCATCGCATCGGCGTGAGCACGCTCTTGCGACAACCCGAGTTCAGCCACGCCCAAGCGCTCCTTCCCATCATGCAGATCCTCGAAGACGACGCGGTGCTGCTTCACGTGTTCGACGATGCGACGGCGGGTATCGGGCCGATCGTGCGGATCGGGCACGAGAACAACGACGAGGCTCTTTCCGGCGTTTCGGTCGTTGCAACCCAGTACGGTCGCGGCGAGGCTGCAGGCGTCGTTGCGGTGATCGGACCGACGCGCATGGATTATTCAAAGGTCATCAAAGCGGTCAGGCTCGCGCAGAGCGCGTTGCAGGACAGCTGATTGTAGATTGTAGAAAGGTATCCGAGCAATGGCCAAAGACCTCTACGAGGTGCTCGGCGTCTCGAAAAACGCCAGCGAAGACGAGATCAAGAAAGCGTTCCGCAAACAGGCGAGGGAGCTTCACCCCGATGTGAACAAGGCTCCCGACGCAGAGGACCGTTTCAAGGAGCTCAACGAGGCATACGATGTCTTGAGCGATCCGAACAAGCGGGCCCAATACGATAGGTTCGGGACGATTCCCGGCGCGGCAGGCGGCGGATCCCAGTACGTCGATTTCGAGGACCTGTTCGGCGGAGGCTTCGGCATGGGGGATCTTTTTAGCTCGTTCTTCGGCGGTGCCGGAAACCATGCCGTCACGCGCAAAGAGGGCCGCGATATGGGCGTGGGTCTCAGGCTGACGCTCGAAGAGGTGGCCGCCGGTGCTAAGAAGGAGATCGTCTACGACCGTTTGGCGCCCTGTCCCGATTGCGACGGAACGGGTCTCGGACCCGACGGCAAAGAGGTTACGTGTCCCGATTGCCAGGGCAGGGGCCGCGTCGTCACCGTGCAGCATACGTTCTTGGGCGACATGCAGACCGCGCAAACCTGCAAGACCTGCGGGGGCACCGGCACCACCATCGACAACCCCTGCCCCGAGTGCGAGGGCCAGGGGCGCGTTCCCGATCGGCAACGCGTCACCGTCGAGGTTCCCGTGGGCATACGCGACAGCCAACAGCTGCGCATATCCGGATTCGGGGAGGCGGGCATGCAGGGAGCTGTGGCGGGAGACCTCATCGTCACCTGCCGCATCCAACCCCACGAGTTCTTCGAGCGCGAGGGCGACAACCTCCATGCCCGAGCGAACATATCCATCGTGCAGGCGACGCTCGGAGCGGAAATCGAAATAGACGGCATCTTCGACGACGAGGTCGTCAAGGTGCGCATTCCCGAGGGGTGCCAGAACGAGCAGGTGGTCCGCGTACGCGGGTTCGGCATGCCGCGCTTCAAGAGCGATAACCGCGGCGATATGTACGTGCATGTCAACGTGGTGATCCCCAAGAAAGTGACGAAGAAGCAGCGGGAGCTGCTCGAAAAGCTCGCCGAGGAGATGGGCGACGACGTGGCCGAGGAGCGCACACCGCTCCAGAAGCTTCGCGACGTGTTCAACTAAAGGCGAACGCGCATGTCGCTTCCTCATTTCTATCTCGACAACCAGGTTCTCGCGGACGAGGCGGACGAGGTATTCCTCTTGCGCCTCGCCGAAGACGACGCGAAGCATGCGCGGGTGCTCAGGCTCGCACCCGGTGAGCACATTGCCGTGATCGACGCTGCGCAGGACTACTTCGAATGCGAGATCGTCTCGTTCGACCGCGATGCGTGCTGCGTGCGCATCGCGCAGAAAATCGAGAGTGAAAGCAACGGGGCGACGGTGGTGCTCGTTCAGGGGATCGCGAAAGGCGATAAGATGGACGGGATCATCCGCCACGCGACCGAGATCGGTGTAGCGGGATTCGTTCCGTTTTCCTGCGAGCGCTCCATCGTGAAGCTCGATGCGAAGAAGGCCGCATCGCGTACGGCTCGCTGGCGCACCATCGCGAAGAGCGCTGCCATGCAGTCGGGTCAGACGCGCGTCCCCGAGGTCTTGGAGCCGACGGGCCTTGCTGGCGTGCGCGAGATGGCGGGGAATGCGACAGCCGTGCTCGTCTGCTGGGAGGAGGAGCGAAGCACCTCGATTCGCCGCGCTCTCTGCGAGGCGATGAGGGGGCGGACCCTTGGACCCGAAGGCGCTCGCGTGCTCGTGGTCGTCGGACCGGAAGGCGGCCTTTGCGAAACCGAGGTGAAAGCGATCTGCGGTGAAAACCGATTCGCGTCTACGGTCAGCCTCGGCGCCTCCATCCTCAGAACGGAAACCGCCGGGCTCATCGCGCCCGCTCTCGTGCTGTACGAACTCGGCGGCCTTCAGTGAGGTACTCGATTGTCAACCTCGGGTGCAAGGTGAATCGGGTCGAATCGGACGATCTGGCCGTTTCCCTCGAAAAGCTCGGCATGGAGCCGTGGAGTCGCCGTCATGGCGAGGGGGGCCACGCGGCCGAAGCCTCCGGAGGCGGCTTGCTCGGCGAAAGCACGGGTGCCGATCTCGTCATCGTGAACACCTGCACCGTTACCGGCGAGGCGGAAAAGAAAACGAGGAAGGCCGTTCGACGCGCGCTGCGCGAACATCCTCGGGCTTCCGTGGTGGTAACGGGGTGTGCGGCCGCTATCGACGCCGAAGCGTTTCGCGCGCTCGACGGGAGGGTGGTTGTCGCGGGGAAGCGCGAGCTCGCCGAAGCGACGCGGCAAGCCGATAGGCTGATGGAGCTCATCCCGCCTCTTCGGAGCAGTTTTCGCGCCATGCCGCCGCGCGTCGACGGGCGGGGCGAAGACCCGATCTCGGTTCTGCGCGTTGGAAGAGGGTTCCCGACGCGTGTGGGGATCAAGGTCCAGGACGGGTGCGACAACGCCTGTACGTACTGCATCGTGCACGTTGCGCGGGGAAGGGCTTGGAGCCGTCCTGCCGACGAGGTGGTCGAAGAGTATCGGCGCTATACCGAGGCGGGGGTTCGGGAGATCGTGCTTTCGGGCATCAACATCGGAACCTATCGCGAAGAAGGCCTTGATTTGGCTGACCTGCTCGAAAGGCTGCTCGGGGCGTCGAGCGAAGCACGCATCCGCATATCGAGCATTGAACCACGCGACGTTTCAGAGCGGCTGATCGATTTGATGGCGCGGTCGGACGGCAGGATCGCCCGTCACCTTCACCTGCCTCTGCAGGCGGGCAGCTCCCGCGTTCTGCGGGAGATGGCGCGTCCGTATTCGGCCGAGCGGTATGTCGATCTCGTGGACCGTTTGTACGCGGCCATGCCGTCGCTTTCCCTTTCGACCGACATCATCGTCGGGTTCCCCGGCGAAAGCGACGACGACTTTGCGGAGACCCTCGCCATGGCGCGGCGTTGCCGGTTCTCGAAGATCCACGTGTTCCCGTATTCGAAACGGGAGGGAACCCCTGCAGCGATCAGGAGCGATCAGGTTCCCCCGAACGTGAAGGCGCTCCGTGCGGCGGCGTTGTCCGAGCTCGGCGACCGCTTGCGAAACGCCGCATACGAGGTTCGGCGAGGATCCGTCGAATGCGTGCTCGTCGAAACGAACGGCAAGGGCATGACTGAGAGCTATTTCGAGATCGACGTTGCCGCCGAGCTATCGCCAGGCGAGCTTGTCGAGCTTCGGCTTCCCTGACGGATTGCGCGAAGCTTTCGGCCGCATCCTGGATTGCTTGAGAAACCGTTTCGGCCGAACACGCGCGCAGGTGCTTCGGTCGGTCGTGCGCACATGCCCCCGACGAAAACAAACGATGAGATAACGGTCCAACTCTTTTGTCGAAATCTGTGGATTGCCCTCAACGAATGGTTTAATATAATAAAAATACTTAGCATTGCCAGATTGGCGAAAACGTAGGGGTACATCGTAGAAGGAACAAGGCTATGCTGCATCGTGTTCGCACCTTTGGATCGTGTGCGCTTTCAATCATTCTCGTCATGTCGCTGACATCGATCCTCTCGGGTTTCTCGGCTCAAGCCGAAGAAGCTCCCCTGTCTCGGGACGAATTCGGAAACACATCGATGGAGGAACCCTTTGGCGGTGAGCCCGAAACCGCTCAAGAGGAAGGATCGGTAGACGAAGGCACCCCGGACGCCGTCTTCGGCGGTAGCGGGATCGCCGAAGACGAAGAAGCCGTTGACGGGATCGGCAACGGCATCGACGACTCCGGTTCGGAACCTCTTGAAACGGAAACGGCAACTGCTTCCATGCAAACCGATAGGGTGCAGTCCGATCGGGGCATCCTGATCGATGGCTCGACCCTGTACGCCAACGGTGTTGCCGTAACGATAAAGAGGGATTCCGATGGAAAACTCTACGTTTTCGACGAGAGCGGAACCGAGAAGCTCACGCCGGCGTTGAGTAGCCTGAGCACGGTTTACGGCGGCGGGAAGAACACCCCGGTTGACGGAGATACGAACATCAGGATAGGGGGAGTGAAAATCGGCACCGTATACGGGGGAGGGTACTCCGACGGATCGGGTTCGGCCGATGTTTCGGGGAATGCCACCGTGACGATTACGGGAAACGTCGATGCGGGAACGGTGCACGGGGGCGGATATGCGAATGCGTACAAGGGAGACGCTTCGGCAAACGTAGCGGGGGCTGCGTCGGTTGTCGTTTCGGCAACGCCGACGGGAAATCACGGAAATCTCTACGGAGGAGGATCGGCGTTCTCGCAGAAGGGCTACAACGCCTCTGCTTCGGTCGGATCGACGTATGCCAGTGTTGCAGGACGAACGTACTCGCTTCGCGGTGGCGGCAGCGCGGAACTCGCAAGCGGCGCTACGGGTAGTGCGACGGCGGATGTTCGAGGGCATATCGAGGTTCAGTGCACCGACGTTGATATACGCGAGGTTTACGGGGCGGGTTATGCGAACGGGGCCAATACGAGCGCAACCGCGGATTCCGTTTCGGTAGTGGTCGATGGCGACGAAGCGATGTCGGTTCAAGGTGGCGGATCGGCTCATTCGGGTGGCATGGCCGATGTGTTCGGCCATGCGGCGGTTGAGATAAAGAACTGCAGCAATCTATACGGTTATTTTTTTGGCGGCGGGGAGGCGTACAACGGCGGTGCGGCCCGTGCTGGTTCGGCGAGCGTAACCGTCCGCGATTCCGCGTATCCCGTTAGCACGCAATTCGGCAGCTATGTTGCGGGTGCGACGTTTGCCGGGGGAAATGCGCAAGGTGCCGGAGCGGATGCTTCGATCTCGGGTACCGTATCGGTTGCGATGAGCGATTGCGTTGGGGGAGGAAACATCTACGGGAGCGGAGATGCCGGTTCGGGCGGTAATGCACGCGTCTTAGATTCACGCGTTGCGCTACGCAACGTTTCGAATACGATGTACGACGACGTTTGGTTTTCGAGCGTGCTGTACGCTGGCGGCGAGACAGACGATGTTGCCGCCTCGCCGGTGGAACCGAATTCCGTTTCGGTGTCGATCGAGGCATCGTGGGTGGAACAGCTTGCAGGAGGCGTGCTCGTCGGGGAAAAAATCGTGCCGATCGTCGGCAAGAGCGCTATCGACATCGTCGGATCGGCGAACGAGATCCAACTGTTCGCCTGTTTCGATACCGCGTCGATTTCTTCGCCTCTGCACATCGACTCGTTCGTCGGAAAGGCGCCTGGGAACCCGGTTAAACTATCGATTTCGGGAATCGCCGAAGGGGAGCCGGCGGTCGTATGCAAGGACGAGGTATCGCAATCGAACTGGTTTTCTCGCGTAGGAGGAAGCCTCAAGCACGCTGTTGAAGAAATCGACGGGTACCGGTCTTCGGTTTGGCGCGTGGGAGACGAGGTGCCTCCCGGTCCAGGAGCGATTGAGACGGTCGTCCCGGAGGAGCCCGGCATGCCGTCGGTTTCGGTCGAAAACGTTGCGGGGTTGGCCGATCGGCTGCTCACCGACGAAGATCGAAACGCCATGGAGCAAGGTTCGCTCATCGGCTTCTCCCTTCACGTTGCGATGCTCGAGGAGGTTCCGTCCGAGGTTGCGGCGGTTGTCGATCAAGCTTTTGCGGAGCATGGATGCACGTTGGCGTATCATCTCGACATCGATCTCGTCAAGTCGGTCGACGGTGTTGAATCATCCGTTTCGTCGGTACAGCAAACGGGATCTCGATTGCGTTTCTGCCTCGAGATTCCCCAAGAGGCAATTGCCGAAAACCGCACGTTTTCCGTCATGCGGTTCCATAAACTGGATGACGGGGGCATCGAAGTGACGGAGCTTCAGGATCTCGACGGCGACCCCGCTACGATCACATTCGAGACGGATCGGTTCTCGGTGTATTCGCTTGTGTACGGGGATCCGGAACCGATCGATCCCGATGACCCCCATAATCCCGGGGGAGATTCGGGCGGCGGAGACAATCCTGAAAGCCCCGATGGCAATCCGGAGAATCCCGATAGCCGCCCATCGGGGACAACGGGGGAACCGGATGGTCAAGACGATCCGAAGCCGCTTCCGCAAACCGATGCGGGTTCTGTAAAACGCGCGTACGAAACGATGCGGTTCCCGACGACGGGCGATCCTGTCGGCGACGCCGCCTTGGCGGGAGTCGGCATGGCCGTTTGCGCTGCGCTGATCGTCGCATCGGCGCACCTTCGCCGGCGCTCGACGCGGGGCGGGCGCAGATAGGTTCGAATCGATTGCGCGCAGCAAGCATCGGCGGTCCCGTTCGATCGGGACCGCCGTTTTGGTGCGGTGTCGGTTTGGTTACGTCACCATGCGTTTTATGGGCGCATGGTACAATGGCGATATGACAGATCAAACGCAAATTACCCTCACCGCCCCCGACAACGTGAGCATGGTCCAGATCGTCGGGCAGGCCGACGAGCTGCTCCATGCCATCCAGGATGCCTTCGGTGCCCGCATCACCGTAAGGGGTACGACTATCGAGCTTTCGGGCGATCCGCTCGAAGTGCAGTCCCTGACGGCGCTGTTCTCGGATATGATCAAGATGGTCGAGAGCGGCAACGAGCCGACGCTCGAGTACGTGCGCCACGCCATCGATCTGCTCCATACGGCGGAGTTCGCCCCGCAGGCGCTGCGCGAGGACATTCTGCTCACGTATCGCGGGCGCGCCATACGCCCGAAGACCGCCGGGCAGAAGCGCTACGTCGACGCGATTCGGGAAAACACGATCACGTTCGGCATCGGCCCTGCGGGAACCGGGAAAACCTATCTTGCCATGGCCATGGCCGTCGCCGCGCTCAAGCGCAAGGAGGTCGGCCGCATCATTCTCACCCGTCCCGTGGTGGAGGCCGGCGAGAGCCTCGGGTTTCTGCCCGGCACGCTCACCGAGAAGGTGGATCCCTACATCAGGCCCCTCTACGACGCGCTGTTCGACATGACCGACATGGAGAAGGCGAACCAGCTCATCGAGGGAGGCGTCATCGAGATCGCCCCCTTGGCGTTCATGCGCGGGCGCACGCTCAACGACAGCTTCATCATTCTCGACGAGGCGCAGAACACCACGCCCGAGCAGATGAAGATGTTCTTAACGCGGCTCGGATTCGGTTCGAAG
The DNA here is from genome assembly GCF_022845715.1 of Raoultibacter timonensis. NCBI lineage: Bacteria > Bacillati > Actinomycetota > Coriobacteriia > Eggerthellales > Eggerthellaceae > Raoultibacter > Raoultibacter timonensis. Next base: position 2,112,450 of record NZ_AP025564.1, on the reverse strand, counting down.
ATGGTCGTGACGGGCGATGTCACGCAGCTCGATCTGCCGCGTGGCGTTTCGGGGCTCAAAAACGTACGCGCGATCCTCGAAGGTCTCAACGACATCTCGTTTTGCGATTTCACCGGCAAAGACGTGGTGCGCCATTCGCTCGTGGCCGCCATCGTCGCCGCGTACGATTCTGCTGAAAGGAAGCGGTAAACCATGGATGTACAGATCGATTACCAGCATCGCAAGGAAGAGCTCGAGGCGCTGCCGATCGAGGGCCTTGCCGTATTCGTGCTCAATCACGAGGGAAAGCCGTTCAATACCGAGGTCTCGATCAGCTTCGTCACCGACGAGGCGATCGCCGAGCTCAACAAGCGCTACCGCGGAAAAGAGGGTCCGACCGATGTGCTGTCGTTCGAATGCGACGGCCCTGACGAAGATCTTTCGGCCATGTTCGGCGTCGAGGAGGCGGTGCTGACGCTCGGCGACGTGGTCATCGCGCCCGATGTGGCTATCCGCCAGACGGCGGAATTCGGAACGACGTTCGAAGAGGAGATAAGCTTGCTGCTCGTGCACGGGCTGCTCCACCTCTGCGGATACGATCATGTGGAGGACGACGAGGCCGAGCGCATGGAATCGCTCGAGGCTGAGATCCTCGAAGCGTGGACGAAGCGCAGAGTTTCGGTAAGCGCGACGGGGAATGCGGGTTCTGCTCCGGTCCAATAGAACAGCAAAGGTCGAGAGCATGGGAGATGGGCGCAAGCGGTTTGTCCGCAACGCGAAGGATAAGCAGGTCGGCGAGCGTTTTTCGCTCGGCCGGGCCTTTTCGTGCGCGGCGTGCGGCATAGCCCATGCGTTCAATACGCAGCGCAACATGAAGATACACCTTGCGGTGGCCTTGCTTGCCGCTATCCTCGGCATCGCGTTGGGAATCGAGCTCTGGGGATGGACGGCCATCGCCGTCTGCATCGTTGTCGTGTTCGCGTTCGAGTGCATGAACACGGCGATCGAGGCAGCGGTCGATCTCGTTTCGCCTGCGTATTCGGAGCTCGCCAAGCACGCAAAAGACTGCGCCGCCGGTGCGGTCCTCGTCTGCGCGATCGGATCGGTCATCGTTGCGGCAATCGTATTCGTTCCGCCCGTCATGGCTTTGATGGGCTTCTAGGAGGTTACATGGATGAAAAACTCGAACACGACGGCGAATCCTCGTTCAGATCGGGTTTCGTGACACTGGTCGGAAGGCCGAACGCCGGTAAGTCGACGCTCATCAACGCCGTGATGGGAAAGAAGATCGCCATAACGTCCAATACGGCGCAGACGACCCGCCATCGGTTCAGGGCCGTGCTCACGCGTCCCGGGTTCCAGCTCGTCATGGTGGATACGCCCGGGCTTCACAAGCCCCATGATGCGCTTGGAGAGGAGCTCAACACGTCAGCCTTGAAGGCGCTCGAAGACGTCGATGTCGTCGCCATGCTCATCGACGCCTCGAAGCCGATCGGAACGGGCGACGAATGGGTCGCAGAGCATGTGAGGGGCGCGAAAGCGAAGCGCATCCTCGTCATCACCAAGACCGACCTTGCGAGCGCCGACGAGATCGAGAAGCAAAGGCTTGCAGCCGAGTCTTTGGCCGATTGGGACGGCGTCGTGGAAGTGTCTGCGGAAACGGGGAGCAACGTCGAGGCGTTCGTCGACCTTGCCGAGAGCTTCTTGCCCGCCGGGCCCAAATGGTTTCCCGACGATATGGATACCGACCAATCGCTCGAAGTCATCATTGCGGAGTTCATCAGGGAGAAGATCCTGAGGAGCTTTCGCGAGGAGATACCGCATGCGATCGGCGTCGTAACCGACGAGCTCGAATACGTGCGGGCCAAGGACATGTACAGGATATTCGCGGTCGTGTACGTCGAGCGCGAGAGCCAGAAGGGCATGATAATCGGGAAGGGCGGCTCGGCCATCAAGCAGGTGGGCACGCAAGCCCGCGAAGATCTCGAGCAGCTGCTCGGATGCAAGGTGTTTCTCGACCTTACGGTAAAGGTGAAGAAGAACTGGAGGCGCGATCTTACCCAGATACGGCGCTTCGGGTACGGCGAAGGATTGTGAGCCTATGGCGAACCGGGTGCCCAACGATGCCGAGGAAGCGCGCAGGCGCGCGCGGGAGCGGCTTGCTGCCCGTCAGGAACGACGGGCTGTAGAGGAGGGCAAACGGCCTGCGAAAGGCAGTCGCCGCGAGCGGTCGGAAAGCCGTGGGATGCGGCGGGCCGAGCAAAGCGAAAAGGATGAACCCCAAGGCGGGTCGGGCGTTGCGGGAGCGCTCGGCGGGGCGGTGCGGGGGTTTGTCGGGGCCGTAGGACTCAGGCGCATCGCCATTGTCCTCGGTGCGATTCTCGTTTCCGCCCTTCTCGTGTTCGGCATTGCGAGCCTCGCTCACAGCTGCTCGGCAGAACAGACCCCCGAGCCCGACGAGTCCGTGCAAGACGAGGGGCAGGGCGGCGAACCCGAGCCGGTCAGCATCCCCGAAGGCCTCGATGCCGAGCTTACCGGCAGGCTCGAGACGGCGGCGGCCGGCAACAGCGATATCGCTTGGATAGCGAACCATGCGAACGATTATGCGGTGGACGGCGATGTCGTGCAATACAAGCTGCTCAAACTTGCCGTGGACGAACCGGAAGCGGTTGCGTTCGTGCGGGGGTTCCCCGAATTCTACCCCGCTGACGGGGGAGACCCCTACGAGGATGAGATCGCAGACTCGTCGGTTCCCCGGCTGTACCAATGGGATCCGCGATGGGGCTATACCGTCTACTCTTCGACCACGTTCGCGTTGACCGGCTGCTGCCCGACCTCGCTATCCATGGTGTACATGGGGTTGACCGGCAAAACCGACATAACTCCCTACGACATGGGTTTGCGCGCTCAAAACGGCGGGTATATGACCCAGTACGAGGGCACCGACGGAGCGTTTCTCGTCAACGAGGCGGCAAGCCTCGGCCTGTCGTGCACCGAGATCGGGGTGAGCTCCGATGCTCTGCGGGAAACGCTCGAGGGCGGCAACGTGGTGATATGCAACGTCGGCCCCGGGGATTTCACGGAAGGCGGACACTATTTCGTCATCACCGGCATCGCCGACGACGGCGCCGTTTCGGTGAACGATCCGTATTCGGCAGAACGCTCCTCGAAGACCTGGGACATCGATCAGGTTATCGGCCAGACCAAGGCGCTGTACTCCTACGCGCTTGCTTAAGGTTTCGCAGGACGACGCATACGCTTCGAAGCGCGGCATGATTGAACAATACCTGATAGGCTATTGATTGGACCCGATCGGCCTCAGATCGCGATGCAGCATCTGGACGGGTGTACACTAACCACCAGGTTGTGCGATGCCGACTCTGCCGAGCTGCTCGCATTATCGTTGCCGGCATTGAAGCGAGCGGTCATGGTGAGTCGATCTCAGGGGGATGATATGGTCGAGACAGGTCAAAAGGTTTTGGTCCATTACGTGGGAACGCTTGACGACGGTTCGGAGTTCGATAGCAGCGTTCGAAGGGGAGAGCCCCTTGAGTTCATCGTGGGATCGAGGACGATGCTTCCCGCATTCGAGCGGGTTGTCGGCGACATGGAGCCGGGCGAGGAACGGACGGTTCGGATCCCTGCGGAGAAGGCGTACGGCCCCTATGACGAATCCCTTGTTGAAATGGTACCTGTCGACGCTTTTCCGCATGCCGAACAGCTGCCCGTTGGCGAATACATCGTCATGTCGATCGGTTCGGAGCCCTTGCGCGTCAAAGTGGACAAGATCGAAAACGGCTACATCTTTTTCGATCACAACCACGAACTTGCGGGACGCGACCTCACCTTTCTCATACGGCTCGAATCGGTGCGGCATGAATCCGCGATCGAACGCGAACGGCATCCTGCGGGTTGCGCATGCGGCTGCGATCGCTTGAAGAAAGCGCTTTCCGCTTCGTAGGCAAGCAGGGATCGTATTATGATTAGCGCACGAGTGGTTAAGATGCATCTGAGCAGCAGGGGGATAGCGGAGATCCCCATATGCGACATGGATAGGGAAAGATTTGTGCTTGTCGACTTCGGCGGACGCAGGTACCATGAGCTCAAAACTAATCTTTGGACGGAAGCGGATGACGATGACCAAGACATCGTCTATTTGGGTACGGGCAGACATGGTGGCGGCATCGTGCTCAAACCTCTGTTTGTGAAAATAAGCGGTCGATGGTTCAACGTGACGACAGGGCAGGAGGCCCCCGTCGACCTGCCGTAAACCGGATACGGAGGCGGGCCATGGAAGAATACGGGATCGGGTGTGGAGGTTCCGATACGGTCTTGGGAAGCTGCCTCGACCAACACAGATGGCAGCGGAGGTGCGAGAGCCTGACGAGGATCTGCGAGGCCACAGCGTGGTCCGCCGAGCCCGAACTCGTGTACCAGCGCATTGTCGATGCACTCGCCGACGTGCTCAGATGCAATCAAGTCCATCTGCACCTTACGGCGGCTGGAAGCGATCGGTTCGTAAAACTCGCATACCATGCAAACGGGTACCATCAATCGGAATGGGAAGATGCCCTGCCTATGTCGATCGGCCGAATGCAATGGATGGTGAAGACGCTCGAGCCGATCGTCATGGATTACGAGCATCCGCATAGAGAAGACAGGATCCCCGTCGAAGCCTTCGAGCATGGCTTCAAAAGCGCCGTGAGCATACCGCTTGTCGCCGAAGGCGAGGTGGTAGGCATGTGCTCGGTCGTATATTCGGCGGCAATATCTTGGGATGACGACGGCCTCGAGTACCTGCAGAAGATCGGGCGCATACTCGGCGTTGCGATTCGCAGGATCCAGATTACGAAGAAGGCCTCCGAACTCCAGGTTCTAGCTGAGCGCAAGCGTTTGAGTTCGGAAATCCACGATAACATATCGCAGCTCATCGGATCGTTGTCGCTTAACGCCTCGACGGCCCTTGAATCGTACGAAGCGGAAGACGACGAAGCGCTTCGCGCCGATCTTGAAAGGCTGGAGGATACCTGCGGAAAAGTCATGAGAATACTCAGGGACGAGATGCTTTCCCTGCGCATACCGCTTGAGAGGACCGATGGTCTCATCGAGGGTGTCGAGGAATGCATCGCTCACTTTGAGAAGAACTGGGGGATACCCGTGAAACTCCAGGTGAAGACGGTAAGCAGACCTTTGGTTGTCCCCTTGCAAACGTCGATGCAGCTTACACGCATTCTCAATGAGTGCCTATCGAATACGTTGAGGCATGCGCAAGCGAGCCGCATTACAGTGGAGATAGCCGAAAGCGCGCGTTGCCTTACCATGACGGTCGAGGACGACGGCAAGGGGTTCGATCCTCGCTCAGTGGCGCCAGAGAGGCTTGGCTTGAGAATCATGCATGAGCGAGCCGATGTTGCTGGAGGAACGCTGTCGATTCTCTCGGGGGAAGCGGGAACGACCGTTTGCGTGGATATTCCGAGGAGCAGCATGTCCGACATGGGGGAAAGAAGGCGCTATGATGACCATTGAGGAGAGCCTGTCGGCTGAAAACCCCGTAAGGGTCCTTCTGGTTGACGATCAAGTGCTGTATAGGGAAGGCCTTCGCGAGCTTATCCGAAGATGGCCTGAATTCTCTGTGATAGGCGAAGCCTCGAACGGGAAAGAGGCTGTAGGATTCTGCCGAACGCATTCTCTCGATCTCGTCCTTATGGACGTGCAAATGCCCGTTATGGACGGCGTTGAGGCAGCGGGCGTCATATGCAAAGAGAACCCTGAATTGTCCGTCGTCATGCTGACGGTTGCCGCAGACGATGAATACCTTTTCGGTGCATTGTACAACGGGGCGCAGGGTTATATTTTGAAGGACATGCCTTCCCGGCAGCTCCGTAATCGGTTGCAGGGTGTGGTGAGGGGGGAAGCTGCTCTTTCCGGTGCCGTTACGGCACGGGTTCTCGAGGAGCTTACCTCTGGAAGCACGGGGTCGCTGTACGGTGCAAAACCGAACGAGGCGAACCTTTGCGAGAAGCTCACCGAGCGGGACATCCGAATCCTGAGGCTTGTCGCCCAGGGTCTCTCGAACGAAGAAATTGGCGCCCAACTGTATTTGAGCGCTGGGACGGTTAAGAAGCACCTGAGTCTGATCATGCAAAAGCTTTACCTCTCGAATCGCGTTCAGGTTGCCGTGTATGCCATCAAAGCCGGTCTTGCAGAGTGAGGCCTTCGTCTTGGGATGTACCCAATCGGGTACGCGGCTTGGCCGGTCGGGTCGCTTAGGCGGTTTCAAGCAGCGGCGATAATACCTGATCGGCACAGCTGATCGTGGCCGCCTGAGGATTATCGATCAGTATCGATCTTCCTACAATAGAACATCATGGACCTCCATACGAGGTCGTGTTCCTATCGTAGGAAGGGGTACAGATGAAGGAAGGAAAAGCCGGTACGGCTTCTGGCGTTCGCCAAAAACCGGAGACAACGACGGTGCAGAGCATCGCGTGCGGCGGCACGGGGGGCGATCTGACGGCTGTCGATGCTCGGGACGGCAAGATCGTTCGAATTCGCCCCGTCAATTACCTGGATACCTACACCGAGGAGGAGCTCGCTCCTTCCATGTGGAAGATTCAGGTTGGGGACGAGGTGTTCACGCCTGGGTACAAGTCGGCGCCGAACTACTTTGCACTGGCGTATAAGAATCGCGTGTATTCGAAGAACCGCGTTATGCATCCGCTCAAGCGTATCGACTGGGAGCCGGGAGGAGATCCCGCGAAGATCAACGCCAAGAACAGGGGGAAATCGAAGTTCGAGCGCATAAGCTGGGACGAGGCCCTCGACATTATCGAATCGGAGCTAAGGCGCGTCATCGACAAGTACGGCCCCTATACGGTGCTCTGCATCGGCGAGGACGGGCATCGCGAGTCGAAGGACCTCCATGCGGGCGGCGGCATGCACGCCACGCTCATGAGCAAGCTCGGAGGCTATACGCGCGAGACGCGCACGCCGGACTCGGTCGAGGGATGGTACTGGGGAGCAAAGCACTTCTGGGGCTCGGGCTGCAACAAGGGCCTCGGCATGCCCGCACCCCCGCAGACCGGCTACAACCCATGGCACGTTCTCAAAGATATTTCCGAGAATTCCGAACTCATCGCATTCGCGGCTGGCGACTGGGAGCTAACGCAGAACTATGCGAGCCAAATGTGGTCGCGCCTTTTGAAGTTCTGGGAAAAGATCGGCAAGGAGTTCGTGGTCGTCGACCCGTTCTGCAACTATACGGCAGTTTGCCATGATACGATCAAGTGGATTCCGATTCTGCCGAACACCGATGCGGCACTCGACTTTGCGGTCATGTACGTTTGGATTACCGAAGATCTGTACGACAAGGAATACATTGCAACGCATTCTGTCGGGTTCGATAAGGTGAAGGCGTACGTGCTCGGCGAAGACGAGGAGGGGATCCCCAAGACTCCAGCATGGGCTGCCGAGCGCTGCGGTGTTCCCGAATGGACGATTAAGGCCTATGCGCGCAATCGCGCGAACAAAGTTACCGCTTCGGTACACTTCAGCTCCGGTGCCATCAAAGGCCCGTACTCGCATGAACCAGGTCGCACTCATGCCTATCTCCTCGGCATGCAGGGTTTCGGGGGGCCAGGCGTTCAGCAGGCATTTATGAACGCGTCGCTCATCGGCAAGGAAACCATCGCCCGCTCGACGTCGGCTCCGTTCACGTCTACCACGCAGAGCCGTATGTTTTACCCGAGCGTTCAATCGCTACCGCGCACTATGGTCGCCCGAGCTCTTCAGGAAGGGCAGGTTACATGGTGGGGGAGCCCGTGCATCGTATACGTCGATACGACCGAGCAGTTCCAGGAATTCAACTATCCTGCACCTGCTGATCAGGGCGGAAGCAAGATACACTTGCTCTGGTCCGAAAAGCCCTGCAACATGAGCTGCTGGGACGGCGGGTTCAACTATCAGGATGCTATTCGCTCCGACGAGGTGGAATGCTTTATCACAAACCACCAATGGCTTGAAAACGACTCGTTGTTCGCTGATCTGGTACTGCCGGTTACCACCTGCATCGAGGACGACGATACGGTCGGCGCCTCGATGGTGGTCTCAATGCGTTCTGCGGCGCTTACTCCTTCCGGTTGCGATCGCGTCGGCGAATCGTTCTCTGATTTCGAGATCGCCTGCAAGATCGCCGAGCGCTTTGGGCTGCGCGACGAGATCGATATGGGCATGAGCTATGCCGAATGGCATAAATACGGTTTCGATCAATCGCGCTTAGGGGAGGAAATCAGTTGGGAGGATTTCCAAAAACGCGGCTACTACTTCCCGCATCAGGATCCCGATGCTGATTCCGTCCTTCCCGGCATGCGGGGTTTTTACGAAGATCCCGAGAGCTGGCCACTTGACACACCAAGCGGGAAGCTCGAATTCTGGTCGGACGCCCTCGCTGAGAATTTCCCCGATGATTTCGAACGTACGCCGATGGCGCGTTGGATTACGGGAGGCCCGAAGTCCGACGGGTGGTATCACGACGAAAGTCTGTGGGGCGAGCGATGCCATGATTACCCGCTGCTCCTCGTTGCCAATCCTGCTCGCTTCCGCGTGCATGTGCAAGGTGATGACATCAAATGGTTCCGCGAGATCGAAACCTGCAAGGTCAAGGGCAAGGACGGCTATCTCTACGAACCTATCTGGATCAATCCCGACGACGCCGAGGCTCGCGGCATCGAGGCGGGCGACATCGTGAAGGTTTACAACGACCGCGGGACGATTCTCACTGGTGCGCGTATATCGGAGCGCGTCATTCCCGGATCGGTCATGGTTCACAAGGGCTCGCGCGTCGACCCGATCGCACCGCACCTCGATCGCGGCGGTTCGACGAATCTCATCAGCCCGACGGATCAGGTTTCCAAGCACTGCAAGGGATTCGCGGTTTCAGGGTATCTGGTTGAAGCGGCGAAAGTCGAGGACGCCGAGATGAACCAATGGAAAACCGAGTACCCCGATGCCTTCGCGCGCGATTACGATCCGGCCATCGGCATCAATTACCGCTCGTGGGTCGAGGATTAGGAAGGAAGGATCGTCATGAAGGCATTTCTCATTGATATGGAAAAATGCGTTGGGTGCCATGATTGCCAGATCGGCTGCAAGGACGAGCACGTCGGCAACGATTGGTCGCCCTACGCAAAGCCGCAGCCGGAGGTGGGGCATTTTTGGTTGAAGCTCAATCAGTACGAACGCGGAAGCCGCCCGCACGTGAAGGTAACGTACATGCCCGTCATGTGCAATCACTGCGAGAATGCGCCTTGCATGAAGGCGGCGAAGGACGGGGCGGTGTACCGTCGCGACGACGGCCTCGTGCTCATCGATCCCGCGAAGGCGAAGGGCCAGAGGGCCATCATGGAAGCCTGCCCCTATCACGCGATCTACTGGAACGACGAGCTGAACATTCCGCAGAAGTGCACGGGATGCGCACATTTGCTCGATGGCGATGAGCCGATCAGCGTGCCGCGCTGCGTGGACAACTGCCATGTCGACGTGATCACGTTCGGCGAAGAGGGCGACCTCGATCTCGAGGGTACCGAGGTGCTTCATCCCGAATGGGGCACGAAGCCGCGCGTCTTCTATCGGGGTCTGCCGAAGAAGTTCATTGCGGGAACGGTTTACGACCCCGACGCCAAAGAGGTCGTGATCGGCGCCAAGGTAAAGGCCGTCGGCGAAAGCGGGACGTTCGAGGCTGCAACCGACGACTGGGGCGATTTCTGGTTGCGCGGACTGCCCGAGGACGACTGGACGATAACGATCGAAGCCGACGGTAAGGCAAGCGTGCTCGAAGTAAGCACCAAGGAGAAGGACATCGGTTTAGGCGACGTTGCTTTGGGCTAGGTAGCCGACCGAGGTAAACGAAGGAGCATCCGCCCGATCGCACGCGAACAAGCTTCGATCGGGCGGACCGAAAAGGCAATGGAGGCAGGAGAGCATCATGTGTTTCAGACCAGCGGAGATTTCGATGAAGACGTGTCCGGCATGCGGGAAAACAAACAAGCCGGTAGCTACGGTATGCGAGGCGTGCGGATCCGAACTCGATAACTCGGTTAAGGATTTCGATGCCGATCAGGCGGCGCTCGATGCGGCTGGTACGCGGGTTGCCTCTAAGGCTCCCAGCGTTGCACCTGCTGCTCCGGGTGCCCCCAAGCCTCCTGAGGCACCTAAGCCTCCCACCTCATTGTCTTGAAACGAGAAGCGGTATAAGCCGCAGAAGGAGTGATCGATATGGGTCTGGCTTTACTTGAGGGAAAGAACCTGCTTGAGGGAAAGAAAATCATCGTTACCGGCGGCGCGGGCGGCATCGGGTCGGCGACGGTCGACGAGTTCGTGCGCCAGGGCGCGACCGTCACGTCGGTAGACGTAAAGGACGAAGAGGGATTAAAGTACGCCGAAGAGGCAAACGCCCACGGTCCCGGATCGTGCACCTACGTGCATTGCAACATCGAGCAGGAAAAGGAAGTCGAAGAGGCCTTTGCCCAGGCAAAAGAGGATATGGGGGGATTCGACGTCCTCATACATTGTGCAGCCGTCATGCAGGCGATGCGCCCCGCAATCGAATATCGGCGCGAGGATTTCAACTACATATTCGACAACGACATGTGGGGAACCATTCTTGTCGATCAGGTAGCGTGCCGACTCATGCAGGAATACGGCAAAGGCGTCATCGTCAACTACGGATCGGAAACGGGCTTGCACGGATCCCCTAACGACGGACTGTACTCTTCGGCGAAAGCCGGCGTTGCCACCTGGACGCGCGTTATTGCCGCAGAATGGGGCCATGCATACAACATTCGCTGCAACACCGTGCTGCCGACGATCAAAACGCCGATGTATCGTGCCTATGTCGCGAACATGGAGCCCGACGAGTACGAGAAGTTTATGGAGTCACGGCGCGCCAAGCACCCCATCAAGGGCGACATGGGCGATGCCGATATCGACATCGCGCCGGTAATGGTGTTTCTCGCCTGCGATATGTCGCAGTACATCACCGGTCAGCTCTTTGCAGTCAACGGCGGCAACACCATGGTACGCGGGTAATTCATCTTTGCCCGTGTCCGGCTTGCGCTCTCGATGGCGGATTCGCATCGCGTTTCTCGGATCCGGGGATCTTCCCGTTTATCGACGGGTCGATCTTCGTCGGATGAAGTGATACGCGAATTGCCTGTTAGCTGCTGCAGTCTGTTTGGCGCATCGCCGGCGATGCAACCGGGCCGGCGGGCACGACATCTAAAGCGTCGTGCCCGCCGAGAATACGATACCAACGACGAACGGAGGCTTCGCATGTACGAGAAGCTCTTGAACAAGTATGCAATAAACCAGTTGGGTTACGTGGTGGACGATCTCGAAAAAGCGGCGCTGGCGCACTCGAAGCTCTTCGGGTCGGGTCCGTTCGTCCATTTCACGCCGCCCGCGCCCGAGAGGACGCTGTTTCGGGGCGAAGAGGTGAAAAACACGATGGAGGTCGCATACGGCATGTACGGCGATCTGCAGATCGAGCTCATCAAGCCCACGAGCAGCGATCCGACGCCCTACACGGTTCCCGAGCGGAAGGGGTTCAACCACTTCTCCGTCTGGGTCGACGATTTCGACGCCGCCGTCGAGGATTTTGAGGAGGCGGGATTCGAGGTGGCCATGCTCATGGAATCGAGCGGTGGGTTGAAGGTCGCCTATGTCGACTGTCTGGATGTGTGGGGGCACTACGTGGAGATACATAATCCGCAGCCGTATCTGGTCGACATGTGCAAAAAGATCGCCGAAGGTTGGGATGGGACGGATCCGTACCGCGCAATGGGCTCGTGACGGCCCGATACATGAGGGGTAGCTATGGATACTAAGCATGATAAAGGGGGCTCGGGTGAAGCGGTGCGCAATCCGTTCGTCGAGGCTCCTCATTCGAAGAAAATGATGACGATCGTCGGCATCTACATTGCCGTGGTCGGCTCGATCATCCAATCGTCGACGCTATCGACGCTTCTGCCGGTGGCTGTTAGCGAGGTCGGGGGATTGGATTATTATTCGCTCGCGAGCACGCTTTCGGGCATCATAAGCGTCGCGGTCATGCCCCTGTGGGGTTATCTCGGCGCGAAGAACCCGGCAATCAAGCGACCGCTGTTCACCGTTTCGCTGCTCATCGGTGCCGTGGTCCTCTTCGCACGAGCGCTCGCTCCCACCATGATGGCCATCGTCGTACCGTCGATGTTCTACGGTTTCGTCAGTGCGGGCATCTTCGTACTGGGCTATTCGATGATACGCGATATGTTCGAAGCCCAAAAGGCCGGAACGTACCTCGGCATATGCGGAACCATGATGGCTATCGGCATGTTGGCCGGGCCTGTACTCGGCGGATTTATCATGGACGTCGCGAGCTGGCGTTGGGTGTGCCACATGATTTGGCCGTTTATGCTCGCGGGTGGCTTGCTCGTGTTCTTCGGTGCCAAGGCCACGACCGAGGAGGCCGCCGGCATGGCGAGTGCTTCGGGTAAGTTCGACGTATCCGGCGCGATAGCCGTCATCGTATTTCTCGGTGCACTCATAACCGCTCTCTCGCTCGGTACGAGCTTCTTGCCGTTCGGGACGCTCGGAAGCAACGTTTTGCTGATCGTTGCGGCCGCCGCTCTCGTTGCACTCGTGTTCGTCATTCGCAAAAAGCAGGGAAATGCCATCATTCCAGCAACCGCATTGAGGAACCGCAACACCTTGAGCTTCGGCATAGCCAACTTCTTCTGCATGTTTTCCAACATGGCGGTGTTCTTCTTCTTGCCGATGTACGTGATCACGGTCATGGGCCACTCGGCTACCGAGGCGGGTTTAACCACTACGCTGTACTCTGTGGCGGGGCTGTTCTTGAGTCCGCTGTTCGGCAAGATGATCGGCAAGGCGGGCAATGCGCGCGGGGTTCTCTCGTTCGGGTGCATCATGCGCATCATCGTGGCGGCGGCGCTCCTGCTCATCATGGCGCCCGATGCAAACATCTTCGTCATCTACGTCATCATGCTTTTCGCCGGCTGCTACAACAGCGTGCAGAGCTCGGCGTTCTCGGCGGGTCCCCAGATTCAGCTTCCTGCCGACATTCGCGTTCAGGGTAATTCGATCATTCAGGTTGGGCAGAACCTGGGCGGAGCGATCGGGACGGCCATCTATACGGTGATTCTCGGATCGATGGGCGTCGTCGGCGGCATGCCGATCGCCTTGACGGTATCCATCGTCGCTGCGGTATGTGCGCTCGTGTTCGCATTGAGGTTGAGAAAGCTCGAAGAAGAATGAGTCTGTAGGTTTTCGAACAACCGATCAGCGTGTTTTGGCATGCGCCGTCCGGGAGGTCTCGCCGGGCGGCGCATGCTCGGCGCGGCGATCTTCGCTCCTCAGCGCTCTCGCCGTCCGATAATCGTGGCGTTTTTCTAGCCGCAGGCCAAATGCTTGTTTCCCCCGTACGCAAGCGTAGCCGTTTCGGCTACAATACTCCCGAGTAAATTGAAAAGGGAGCCGATGCATGATTTGTCCAAAATGCAGCTTTGAAAACATACCAGGGGCCAAGTTCTGCAGCGAATGCGGGTCGCCGCTTACCGATAGCGGCAAGATCGCCGGTTTGTCCGTCGAGCCCGAAAAGCATGCCGATTCGCCGCGAGGCGACCTCGACACGTCTAAGATACCCGACATCAGAATCCCCGGCGTCAACGCCGACGAGACGGACGCCCCCGTCGGCCAGGGCGTGCTCGATCAATCCGGGGAAGATGGGTTCGACTTCGATCCCATCGACGATGAAGAGGAACCCGAGTACGGCGACTGGGGCCCCTACGCCTACGATCCCGATAGCGATGGCACGACGAAGCGAATCCAGGATACGAGGGGAATCGACGAGTTTCTCGTCGAGCCCGGCTACACGCCGCCCGCGCCCGCGTGGAAAACGGGCGATACGATGGAAATGCCCAAGGTGGAAGGCGGCGCCACGCCTCAGAAAAAGGAATTCAAGGCTCCCGGCGCCGAAAAGAAGAGGGGTGGCAAGGGAAGGTTCGTGATCATCGGGTTGATCGTCGTCTTAGTCGCGTGCGCTGCTGCGGCAGGCATCACGTATTCCATGGAGCTTTGGGGCGGCAAAACGGTGCCCAACGTCGAGGGCATGCAAAAACAGCAGGCCATCGACGAGCTCGAGGCGCTTGGGTTCACGGTCCGGACGACCGAAGTGAAGTCCGACGATGCGGCGGATACGGTTCTTCTCATGGATCCGAACGCAGGCAGCCGCATGGAAGAGGGCACTGAAATCGTTTTGCACCTTGCGGTGAACAGAGCCGTTCCCAGCGTGGTGGGCATGACCCAAGAGGAAGCAGCCGGTGCGTTTGAGGCCGAGGGACTCGAAAACATCGAGTACGTAACGGAAAAGTCGAACGAAGCGGAGGGCACGGTTCTCTCCGTCGATCCCGAAGCGGGAGCCAAGGCCCTGTCGAATCAGAAGATCACCGTGACGGTGGCCGAAGCCTATATCGTGCCCGACGTTGCGGGCATGTCGGAATCCGAGGCGCTCGCCGCCCTCGCCGATGCCGGGTACTCCGGATACTCCACGTACGTATACGCCGAAAACCCCGAGGGAACCGCGATCGGAACCGATCCCGAAGCGGGCAGCAAAATCGCCTCGGGCACCGATGTCGGCGTGATGATCGCCAAGTCGCGGGCGAACGAGGTCATCGCCCTCACGAACGATTACCTCGGCAGCGCGGGAACCGTGACGATCGGAGGAACCACCTACGAGATCGTTTCGGTGGACGGGTCGACAACGTACAAGGGCGATAACACCACGGAAACATCGGTGACCGTGCGGGCTATGACGACGCTCGACGGGGAAACCGTGTACGGATCGTCCAAGCAGCGCACGATCACGATCGTGTGGAGCAGCGAGAACACCGTAGAGAGCGTTTCGTAGCAGTCGATGGCGGCGGGAACCTACAGGGCGCGTGTCATCGTCTTGCGCAAGACGCGCCTTGGCGAGAGCGACCTGATCCTCACCATGCTCTCCGAAGACGGTTCGCAAATCAGAGCGGTGGCGAAAGGCGCCCGAAAGCCATCGAGCCAGTTCGCGTCGCGACTCGAGCTGTACGCGGTCGCCGAAGTGCTCCTTGCATCAGGCAGGAGCCTCGATATCGTGAAGGAAGCGCGTCTCGTGCGGGGTTTCAAGCGCATTCGCAGCAGCATGGAGCGTGCCGCGGGGGCGTCGGGCATGGCCGAGCTGCTCGATCGGGTAACGCAGCTCGGCTTGGAGAACGAGAAGCTGTTCGCTCTCACGGAATCGGCTTTCGAGCATCTTGACGGCGCGGAGATCAAGGCGGTACCGGCTCTCACGGCCGCCCACATTCTCAAGGCAATGGCGTTTTCGGGTTTTCGGCCGAGCCTTGCGACGTGCGTGTGCTGCGGCAAAGACGTGGACCTTGCGCAGGCGGGATCCACGATCTTCGTGTCCTACGCCGAGGGAGGATCTATCTGCGCCGCCTGCGCGCCCTCGAACGAGACGATACGCCTTCAATCCGAGGTATGCGCGTGGGCAAACGTTTTCCTCGTATCGACGTTCGATCGGATAGAGGCGTTCGACGTAGACCTCTCGACGTCGTTTTCGGTGCTCCAATTTTGCCAGAGCTGGGTTCGCGAACACGTCGGAGCCAACCTCAAATCGCTCCAGTTCTTCTTCACCAGCGGCTTGTTCGAATAGCGCGTGCAGCGGCGCTCTCAGGCGTTCTGCGCCAGCCTCAAACCCTTTACGAGCTGATCGACGCATGAGGTCGGTTTACGGCCGCACGTGTTTCCCTCGAAGAGTTCGGCTACCTCGTCGACGGTCATTCCTTCGACCACCTTGGAAATGGCCTTGAGGTTGCCGTTGCAACCTCCTTCGAAATCCACGTGCGAAACGATATCCCCGTCAAGTTCGATGTTGATTGCGCGCGGGCAGACGCCGCGAGGGGTGTAGGTGTACATGATGCTCCTTGGCCGAAATCGTCTTGAACGGCCTCATTATATAAGCGAGTAGCTCCACATGGCGCGGCATTGTCCGAGTACGGTATCGAAACTCCAGGATTTGGCGGTACGCTCGGGGCTGTTGGGGTCGCGGACGACGAGGTTGCTGTTCTGATCGATGTCGGTGATGACGATGAAGTGCCCTGTGGTCGTAAAGTCGCCGGGCCCCATGCTGCAGATGATGGGGCGTCCCGCAACGATCTCCCTGCGAATGCTCTGCTCGTCGGCGGGAACCTCGGTTGCGTTGAGCCCGAGCGCTCGGGCTCCCTCCGTCATGAACAGCCATGCGGTCCCGTCGGGCCCCGCGTAACCGCCGTCCGTTGCCAGCGCCGCCATGGCGGCTGGATCCTTGTCGGTCGCGCCCGTGAGCGCTGCATACACCATTGCCATGCAGGTGGGGCCGCAGCCGCTTTCGGAGAAGCTGTTTTCGGCGTAGCGGACGTTCGCCCAATCGGGATCGGTTTGGTACAGGGCGGGCACGGTGCCCTTCTTCCACTCGGATTTCGGTGTGCTCAACGCCGATCCCGGATCGTTTTTGCCAGCCGCATCGGCAACGGGATGGTTTCCTTGGATGGCCTGCAGGGAGAACCAGCCCGCAAAGCCGACGGCGGCTACGAGCAGCAGGGCGGTGAAGGCCGTTGTTATCGAGCGCGCGGAAGAGCGGTGCGTTTGTTGGGGATAATGCTGGGGAAACGGTTGAGCCGGGCGGATGGGGGCCGCGTTGCGCCCGGCTTGCCGGGCGCGGGCCGACGGGCTTTGGCTTGCGACCGGCTGCGGGCGGGCGCCGGGGGCTTGGGCCCGCCTCGGGCGCGGTGGGGTTTTTCCGTAGGTCCGGTCGATGCGGTCGACAGCGTTTCTCTCATGCGGCCTCTGCTCGCTTCTCCTGGCTTGCATGGTCAACCTCCTTGGCCGGGGTGTGTCTCGTTGCGGGCCCGCCCGGTCACGTTCGCTGCGAACGGGCCCCTATCGAGTATCGCCATCAGGACTCGATTCGTCCTAGAAGAAGCAGTAACCGATTCCTTAAATTTTCCTTAATTGTTGTGTACGCAGCGATTTCGCGACCCCTTGACGGTACAATTGGGCCATGGAGCCACTTCAACACATATGCGTTTGCGATGACGAGGCGGCGATCGCCGATTTGGTCGGCAAGCTGCTCGCCGACGAGGGGTACCGCCCCTCGGTGTGCTATTCGGCCGCCCAGGTTCTCGAGCTGATGGAGCGAGACCGATTCGATCTCGTCATTCTCGACATCATGATGCCCGGTATCGACGGGTTCACCTGCTGTCGGGAGATCAGAAAGAAAAGCCAGGTGCCCGTCATCTTTCTTACGGCGAAAGACGAGGAGATCGACAAGGTGGTCGGTTTCGAGCTCGGCGCCGACGATTACGTCGTCAAGCCGTTCAAGCCGCGCGAGCTCATGGCGCGCGTGAAGGCGCGGTTGCGCAGATCGGCCGTCGAAGTGCCGAAGGCGAGCGCCTCGACGGTTCTCGAGGTCGGCGGAGTGAGCATCGACGAGGAATCGTATACCGCAAGCGTGCTCGGCGAGGAGCTGTCGCTTACCCCGAAGGAGTACGCGATACTGCTGTGCCTTGCGAAGCGCGCGGGTAGACCCGTGGCTTCAAGCGAGCTCTTCGAATCGGTGTGGGGCGAGGCGGCGAGCGTGCAGGGCAACAACACCGTCATGGTCCATATAAGGCACCTGCGAAAGAAGATCGCGCAGGTCGATTCGTCCCAGGAGTACATCGAAACGGTGTGGGGCGTCGGATACAAGCTCGGATAGGGTCTCCCGATGCCGGCGAAATACACCAACGACCAGACCAAGGCCTTGCGCCGCTCGATTCTCTGGAGGACGATTATCAACGCGGTGCTGTTCACCGTGGTGTTCGCCGCCGCGTTCCTCATCGTCGAGCTTCTGAAGCCGTCACTTTCGAACTTCGTGTTCTACAGCCTGCTCGGGGGCATGGATTATACGCTGTACAACGCGTTGTCGACGCTGTACTACCTCGGCGCGGCTCTCGGGTACCTCTTCGGCATCATCCTGATCATCCGAGCGGGGATCAATCGGGCGCTCCGGTACTTCGATGCGCTCTTCGAGGCGGTCGGCGGCATGCTCACGCACGATGATGCCCCGATCGATCTTCCGTCCGAGCTTTCGACGACGGCGCTTGCCCTCAACAACATACAGGCGGAACGGGAGCGCAGCGAGCGGGCGGCGAAAGCGGCAGAGCAGCGCAAGAACGAACTGGTGGTCTATCTCGCCCACGACATAAAAACTCCTTTGACCTCCATCGTCGGATACCTGACGCTGCTCGCCGAATCGCCCGACATGCCCATCGAGACCCGGGCGCGCTACGCGAGCATCACGCTGGAAAAAGCCTATCGACTCGAAGAGCTCATAGAGGAATTCTTCGAGATCACGCGCTACAACCTGCAGACCATTCCGATCGAGCGAAGCCGCTTCGACGTGACCTTGTTCTGCCAGCAGGTGATCGACGAGTTCTACCCCCAGGCTGCGGCCCGCTCGCTTTCGATCGAGCTGGACGCCCCCGAGGAGCTTCCCACCTTCGCCGACGCGAACCGTCTGTCCCGCGTGTTCAACAACGTGCTGAAAAACGCGCTCGCCTACGCCGACGAGGGAAGCACGGTCGACGTGCACGTGGGGGAGAGCGTGATCGGGACGACGAACTGGCTCAAGATCATGGTCGTCAACAGGGGCCGGGAGATTACGCCCGAACATCTCGATCGCATATTCGAGAAGTTCTACCGCGGCGACGATGCGCGCACGACTTCATCGGGCGGTGCGGGGCTCGGGCTGGCCATCGCGCGGGAAATAGCGCGGGCGCATGGCGGCGACATCACCGCAGCGAGCGAAAACGGCATGACGAGTTTCGCCATCTGGATTCCGCAGGCGGGCTTCTAGGCGGCGCTGTCGGTTTTTCGCGTGGTGCAACTTCTGGTACGCCCGAAGCGCCTTGCCCTGCTATACTGAAACAATGATCAAAACAATAACATATAGGGCTGCGCGGAGAACCGCGTTGCCCTGGCTCTTTTTTGTTTGTGCGCTCCTTTTTGTTACGTTGGCGACGGCATCGGCTGCGTGCGGGATCGCCTTCGGAGACGAGGAGGACCGGGGTGCCGTGCAGCAAGGTGCGGCTGCGTCAGGGGAGCAGAGGGTCGTTCGCGTGGGGTTCCCGCAGCAGGAGGGCCTTTCTGAAATCCTCGCAGACGGAACGTACACGGGTTACACTTACGAGTACCTCGAACAGGTCTCGCAGTACACGGGGTGGCGCTACGAGTACGTGACGGTCGAAGGCAGTCTTGACGAGCAGCTCGGAGAGATGCTCGACATGCTCGAAGCGGGCGAGATCGACATGCTCGGCGCCATGTCGTACAGCGATGCGCTCGCCGAGATCTACGACTTTTCGGTCAAACCGTACGGCAACGGCCATACGGCGCTCTTTGCCGATAACGAGAACGCCATGATAACCGATACGAACATCTACCGGCTCGACCACCTGCGCGTTGCGACTAACGGGCCCGCTCCCGTAGCCACGGCGGAGCTCAAGGCGTTTTGCGCTATGAACAATATCGAGCTTGAGATCGTCGAATGCGACGGCCAGGAGAGCGCCGCGGAAGCGGTTTCGAGGGGGGAAGCGGATGTCGTGCTCGGCGTCGACCTCTCGCCGATCGAAGGCATGCATATCGTGACCACGTTCAAGCCGAAACCGTTCTACTTCGGGATAGCGAAGGGCAACGGCGATATCGCCGCCCAATTGAACGAGGCGATCGCGAGCCTCGAGAACGCCGACCCTCAGCTCCAAAGCGAGCTGTACGCAAAGTACATCGGGGGCAACGAGAATACGAGCGGCCTTTCAGCGGACATGGTTTCCTACCTTGAGCAAAAAGGCACGGTTCGGGTCGGGTACGTGCCGGGAGCGGCCCCGATTCAGGACACCGACGATGCCACAGGGGAGATGCGCGGTGCGAGCAGGGGGGTGCTCGACTACGTTTCCGAGTACACGGGGCTGTGCATCGAAACCATTGAGATTCCCGACGATATGGCTCCGGGCGATGCCATCGCAGCATACGACCTCGATATGGTTGCGGGCGTTCCCCATGACTTCGAGTACGCTCGCAATGAGAGCTTTCAGCTCGGTACGCCCTATCTCAAATCCCTTTCATGGCAAATCGTCAACTCGTCGGTCGATACGAGCGATCTGAGCGGTAAGCGCTTGGCGGTCACGAGGGATCGCGCGAGCGTCTACGATGAAGCGGACAACGTGGTCGTCTTCGATACGATGAAGGAATGCATCGACGCCATCGACGAGGGGAAGGCCGATTACACCAATACCGACGGGTACACGGCTCCCTATTACATGGCATCGCGGGAGTACCGCAACATCGCCGCGATTCTCGACGCGAGCATTTCGAACAGCGTATGCTTTGCGTTCCCGATATCTTCCGATCCTACGCTCTTGAAGATCGTAAACAAGGCGATAGAAAACATGCCGACCGGGGTCGTGAACACGAGCTTGTACGGCGAGGTCTCGCAAACCCAGAAGCTCACGCTCGAGCAGTTCGTTAAGGATTATGCGGTCGAAATCGTTCTCGTCGCTTTGCTGGTTGCGATGGTGATCATCGTGCTCGCCGTGCTGTACGCACGTGCCCGAGCCAGGGCGATGCGCATTGTCGAGGCGGAGAAGGACCGGCTCGAGATGCGTGTCGAACAGGATGATCTGACGGGTCTTTTGGCGGTCGGAACCTTTCGAGACAAGGCGCGCGCTCTTATCGAGGAGGGATGTGCGGGCGCCTTCTTCGTCATCGACATCGACGATTTCAAGCGCGTCAACGACACGAGGGGGCATCTCGAGGGCGATGCGGCGCTTATGGCCTTCGCGGAAGCGCTGCGCAAGACGTTTCGTAACGTCGACATCGTGGGCCGTCTCGGCGGCGACGAGTTCGCCGCCTGCGTAAGAGGCCCCCTTTCCGATGAGAGCGTCGAACTTCTGTGCGGTAGGCTTCTGGCGCACGTCAACGAGGCCGCAGGAGCGCTTGGCTACGAGCTCGGGGTGAGCATAGGCGTTGCGTTGATTCGCGGAAAGGAACGCTACGCCGATCTCTACGATCGCGCCGACAAGGCGATGTATCGGGCGAAGCGCAACGGCAAACACGGATTCGCCATCGGGTAGCCACCTTGTGTTCAGCCTGTGGACGTGCGCGTTCGCCCCAAACGCATTCTTGCCCCATCAGCGGAAAACCGATACACTATGCAGGTTGCCAAACGGCAGCCCGACTTCGCACTTGGTTTGCATGCCCACCTGCTTGCCTTCCCAGCGCGAAGCGAACGATTACCAGGAAAGGTGAAACATGGCTAACAAAGACAGTATCTCCAAGGAGCGTACCGCGGAACTCATCAAGGAATTCGGCAAGGACGAAAAGGATTCCGGCTCCGCCGAGGTTCAGGTCGCGATTCTCTCCGAGCGCATCCGCAACTTGACCGAGCACTTGAAAGAGCATAAGAAGGATCATCACACCCGCCGCGGTCTGATGATGCTCATCGGTAAGCGCCGCAGCCTCCTCAAGTACATCAAGAATCGCGATATCGAGGAATACCGTACTCTGATCAAGAAGCTCGGCATCCGCGACAACATCTAGTAAGCATGAGCCCGCACAAGCGGGCTTTTGTATATCGGGGCCCTGCAGAATGCGGGGTGCCGGATCGGTCGGAGGCGCAAGGGCGACTCTGCTCGAGGCAGCGGGAAACATAAGTACCCGCACAGCCGAAGAAGCTTTCGCGCAATAGGGCGCGGGGGGCAAAAGAGAAAGAAAGAACAAGCACTATGGAAAAAATTGTCGAATCCTTCGAACTGTACGGCAAGTCGTACCGACTCGAAACCGGCGAGCTCGCCAAGCAGGCTACCGGTGCCGTGCTGGTCACCCAGGGCGATACCACCGTTTTGGTCACCGCTGTGGTGGGCAAGGAAAAGCCCGATTACGACTTCTTCCCGCTGACGGTCGACTTCATCGAGAAGATGTACGCCGTCGGCCGCATTCCCGGCGGCTATCTCAAGCGCGAGGCCCGTCCTTCCGACAAGGGCACGCTGACCGCGCGCATGATCGACCGTCCCATCCGCCCCGGATTCCCCGACGGGTACAAGTACGAAGTCCACGTCGTGGCCACGACGCTTGTCGTTGACAGCGTCAACCCGCCCGATTGCATCTGCGTTGCCGGCGCGTCCGCGGCGCTCATGGTCGGTGGCGCACCGTTCGACGGCCCTGCGGCTTGCGTGCGCATCGCCCGCGATATAGAAACGGGCGAGTTCATCGTGAACCCGACGTTCGAGGAGCAGGAGCATTCCGATCTCGAGCTCACCATTGCCGGCACGGCCGATTACATCTCCATGGTCGAAGCCGGCGCCGACGAGATATCCGAAGAGGATATGCTTGCGGCCATGACGTTCGGTCAGGAGGCCATCGCAGCGTTCTGCGAGAAGCAGGCTGCGTTCATCGCCAAGGCGAACCCCGAGCCCATGTCCTACAACGTGCATGAGGCAGATCCCTCTATCGCGGCGCGCATCGAGCCGTTCCTCGATCAGATGTCGGCGGCGCTCAAAGATGCCGACAAGCATGCCCGCATGGACAAAGTCGCCGAGCTCAAGGCTTCCATCAAGGAGAACGAATTCTCCGAAGAGGAGTGCGCTGCCTGGGGAAGCGACATCGCCGCCGAGCTCAAGAAGCTCGAGAAGCACGCGATGCGCGCCATGGTCATCGAGACGGGCGAGCGCGCCGACGGTCGCACACCCGAAGAGATCCGCCCGCTGCACATCGTTCCCGGCTACCTGCCCCGCGTTCACGGCTCCGGCCTGTTCCAGCGCGGTCAGACCCAGGCGCTCTCCATCTGCACGCTCGGCATGCTCAACGAATGGCAGCGTCTCGATACGATCGATCCTGCTGAGGGCAAGCGCTACATGCATCAGTACAATTTCCCGCCGTACTCCACCGGCGAGACCGGCCGCATGGGCGCCCCGAAGCGCCGCGAAATCGGCCACGGAGCGCTTGCGGAGCGCGCGCTCATTCCGGTGCTTCCGGACGAAGACGAGTTCCCCTACGCCATCCGTGTGGTTTCTGAGGTGCTCGAGTCCAACGGCTCCTCTTCGATGGCTTCTACCTGCGGCTCGACGCTTGCCCTGATGGATGCGGGCGTGCCGATCAAGCGCCCGGTTTCGGGCATCGCCATGGGCCTCATCAAGGAAGGCGACGACGTTGTCATCCTTTCCGACATCCAGGGCATCGAGGACTTCCTCGGCGACATGGACTTCAAGGTGTGCGGCACTGAGATCGGCATCACGTCGCTTCAGATGGATAACAAGGCGAAGGGCCTCTCGGTCGATATCCTCGCCCGTGCGCTCGCTCAAGCCAAGGACGGCCGTGCCTTCATCCTGTCGGCCATGCTCGACGAGATCGCAGAGCCGCGCGAAGAGCTGCGCGACACCGCGCCGCGCATCGAGACCATCCATATCCCGGTCGACAAGATCCGCGATATCATCGGCACCGGCGGCAAGGTCATCCGCGGCATTCAGGACGAGACCGGCGCAACGATCGAGGTTCAGGAAGACGGCACCGTGCATATCGCCGCCGTCGAGGGTCCTGCAGGCGAAGCCGCTAAGGCCATCATCCTCGGTATCGTGAAAGAGCCCGAGGTGGGCGAGGTTTACGACGGCGAAGTCGTCGGCATCAAAGACTTCGGCGCATTCGTGAAGCTGACGCCCGGCAAAGACGGCCTGCTTCACATTTCGCGTATGGCCAACGGACGCGTCGCCAAGGTCGAGGACGTGCTGGCTCTTGGCGATATCGTGAAGGTCGAGGTCATCGAAGTGGGCGACAACGGCAAGATCTCGCTCGATCGCGTCGATAAGCCCGATGCCCCCGCATCTTCCGGCAACAGCGACAAGGGCGACAACCGTCCGGGTCGCGGCGATCGCAAGGAGCGCAGCGACCGCGGTAACGGCGGGAGCTCCGGTAAGAGCGAAGGCGGCAACAACGGCCGCACGCCGCGCCGCCGCCACTAGCGGATACGTCACCGCTGAAGCGTTAGAACCAACGGGCGGGCCCCGCATCGACCGCGATGCGGGGCCCGCCATGCTTCGACCGCGGGTTGTAGGGCTTGCATTCGCATATCGATGGGATGCCCTTCTCGGCTTGTTGCGGCGCAGCCGTGCGGGTGGCCGTTGCGGGTGGATGGCGAGAGGCGCGTGCAAGCGGGGCTTTTCCGGAAAACACCCGAGGAGCCCCGAGGCAGCAGGATGCCGCTTCGAAGCTCCCGCTGCGAAAACGGTCCTCGCAAAAACATGCAAGGTCCTGGTGGGCGGCGTCTCGGTTTACCTTGCCGGTTTCCGAAGGGACGAAGGCGGGGCAAGCGGGCTGTGATACCATTGCGGTAAACGAGAGATAGGGAGTTTCCGATGATTCGAGTTGCGGTTTCCGGCTGTGCCGGACGAATGGGAAAAACCGTTGTCGACGCGGTGGGCGCCGCCGACGATATGGATGTGGTATGCGGTATCGACCCCCATGGGGCCGACGCTCCGTTTCCCGTGTACGCTTCGGTTGCCGAAGCGGTCGACCGAGCCGAGTTCGACGTGCTCGTCGATTTCACGCAGCCCGATGTGGTGGCGGGCAACTTGGCCGTCTGCCTACCCGCGGGCATCGATTGCGTAGTGGGTACGACCGGGCTTTCGAACGACACTCTCGAGCAGCTGTCTGCCACTGCAGAAAACGGGGCGTGCCTGTTCTACGCGCCGAACTTCACGACGGGCGCCGTGCTTATGATGCAGTTCGCCAAGGCTGCGGCCCCCTATTTCCCCGAAGCCGAAGTCATCGAGTTCCACCATGCGAAAAAGAAGGATGCGCCGAGCGGTACGGCTGTGCGTACGGCGCAGATCATCGCCGAAGCGCGCGCGTTCGAAAGCTCGGCTCCTGGGGCGGAGACCGAGATCGAGGGATGCGAGGGCGCCCGTGGTGCGCTCGTCGACGGCGTGCCGGTGCATTCGGTGCGATCGATGGGGTACGTAGCCAGCCAGGAGGTCGTATTCGGCTCGATGGGCCAATCGCTCGCGATTCGACACGATTCATGGGATCGCACCTCGTACATGCCCGGCGTTCTTCTCGGTATCCGCAGCGTAGGGGAGCAGCAGGGACTCATTGTAGGTTTGGAGAACTTCATGGCCTAGAGCGTACATCCGTGGCATAATGTACGGTCATGACAACACTGAAACCGAGAAACGCAGTATCGAAGGAGAGCAGCATGGCAGCAAAAGCCGAGCCCCGATTCGGGCGCATGATACCCGCGATGGTCACCCCGTTCGACGAAAACCGCGAACTCGACCTCGATAAGGCACAGGCTTTGGCTAACCGTCTCGTCGACGGCGGAAGCGATTCGCTCATCGTCAACGGCACTACCGGCGAGAGCCCTACGGTGTTCTATCCCCAGAAGATCGAACTGTTCCGCGCTATCGTATCGGCAGTGGGAGACCGCGTGCCCGTACTTGCGAACGTCGGCGATAACTGCACGGCCGATACGGTCGATTTCGCCCGAGAGGTCGAAGCGCTTGGCGTCGACGGCCTTATGCTTGTGGTTCCGTACTACAACAAGCCTCCGCAAGAAGGCCTGTACCAGCATTTCAGGACCATTGCCGAAGCGGTCGACCTTCCAGTCATCCTCTACAACATCCCGGGACGCTGCGTTGTCAACATGGAGGCCGATACCACGTTACGGCTCGCTCACGATGTCGAGAACATCGTTGCCGTGAAGGAAGCTTCGGGTAACATGGAGCAGATCAAGAGGATCATCGAAGAATCGCCCGATACCTTCCAGGTGTACTCGGGAGACGACGAGGCGACCCTCTCAATCATGAAAATGGGAGGTGCCGGTGTCATTTCGACGATCGGCAACGTTGCTCCCGCACGTATGAAGGAATTGGTTGAGCTTGCCGCCGCCGGAGATTACGATGGCGCGCAGGCAGCTCATAATGCGTTGCAACCGCTGATGAAAGAGCTTTTTGCCACATCGAACCCGATCCTCGTGAAAGAGGCGCTTAAGCTTTCCGGGTTCCCCGTTGGGGGCGTAAGGCTCCCCTTGGTGGATGCAACGCCGGAGCAGTCCGAGCATCTCGCGCAGGTTATGCGGGAAGTCGGAGTGCTGTAAGCGCTAAGACAAAGGAATAGTATGGAACAGAAGAATACTCGCGATACTCGCGAGAATGATCAAGCGCGTAAAGAAAAGAATACGCGCTCGTACAAGCATGTCCAGCTGGAGCGAAAGAGGCCCCAGCTCACCAAGGGCGACGAAGCGCAGAACCAGCCCGCTGCAAAGCGGGGTGCAGCCACGCAGAGCCGCAGCACGAGAAACCGCAACCAGCAAAGCGACAAGCGCTCCTCGGAAGCGCCGAAGAAGGATTCGAAGGCGACGCTTAAGATCATCCCGCTCGGCGGCCTTGATGCCATCGGCAAGAACATGACGGCCTTCGAATGCAAGGGCGACATGATCCTCGACGACGCGGGGTTGATGTTTCCCGACGACGATCATCCGGGCATCGACCTCATCCTGCCCGATTACACCTATGTGCTCGAGAACGCCGACAAGCTGCGCGGCATCATCATCACGCACGGGCACGAGGATCATACGGGGACGCTGCCCTACCTGCTCAAAGACCTCGATAGGCAGGTTCCCATCTATGCGACGAAGCTTACGCTCGGCCTCATCGAGGGCAAGCTGGCGGAGCATAAGATCAAGAACGCGAAGCTCGTCGAGATAAAGCCGGGCGATCAGATCAAGCTCGGATGCTTTACGGCCGAGTTCTTCGCGGTCAACCACTCGATTCCCGGTGCGGTCGGCGTGTTCTTTCAGAGTCCTGCGGGAAACGTGCTTCACACGGGTGACTTCAAGCTCGATCAGACGCCCATCGACGGGGTGCATACCGACTTCGGGGCGCTCTCGAAGTTCAGCAGGATCGGCGTCGATCTCATGATGTCGGACTCGACGAACGCCCAGAACCCCAACTTCACGCCCTCTGAGGCCGAAGTCGGAAAGAATCTTTCGAAGATCATCTCGCAGGCCAAAGGCCGCGTCATCATCGCTTCGTTCGCGAGCCACATTCACCGTATGCAGCAGATCTGCGATGCGGCTATCGCGAACGGGCGCAAGGTGGTCGTCACCGGCCGAAGCATGATCCAGAACACCGATATCGCCCGCAGGCTCGGATACTTGAAGGTGAGCGACAGCGATATCATCGATGCCTACGATCTTAAGGGAATACCCGCCGACCAGGTGGTCATCATGTGCACGGGATCGCAGGGGGAGCCCCTTTCGGCGCTCGCGCGCATCGCCAACGGCGAGCACCGCACTATCAGTATCGAAGAGGGCGACACCGTCATCATCTCGGCCACGCCGGTGCCCGGCAACGAAAAGGCCGTCACGCGGGTGATCAATTCGCTCGCGAAGATCGGCGCCGATGTGTACGATAAGAAACGCGCCATGGTGCATGTATCGGGCCACGCGGGTGCCGAGGAGCTCAAGCTCGTACTCTCGATCGTGCAACCGCGCTCGTTCATGCCCGTGCACGGCGAAGCCACCCACCTGAGGGCCCACGCGAAGCTCGCCGAGGCGACGGGTGTGCCGAGCGAGAACATCTTCATCTGCGAAAACGGCGAAAGCCTCGAACTCACCTCGAGGGGCGTGCGCCGGGGTGAAACCGTGCAGAGCGGCATCGTGTTCGTGGACGGCCTCTCGGTCGGCGACACCTCGCAAAGCGTGCTCGACGAGCGCAACGCGCTTGGAGCGCAAGGGTTCGCAACCGTTGCAGCAGCCGTGTCGAAGAAGCGCAAGGACGTGGCGAGCGAGGTGCGCGTCGAGATGCACGGGATTACGGGAGGCGATGACGAATACCTCCAAGAGGATGCCGCCCAAACCGTGAGAAACGCGCTCAAGCGGGCGCTTGCGAAGGAAACCCAGACCCGTGAACTCGAAAAGGCGTGCAAGAGCGCCCTGCTTTCGGTACTGTGGGAGCGGACGAAGCAGCGCCCGATGGTGATCGTGAGCATCCTCGACGTGCCGTAAGGGTAAGATAGGAAACACACCCGTGACGATTCGTCGCTGAACGGAGAAAAAAGCCCGCGCAAGCGGGCTTTTCGTCTATAATGGGCGAAGTTTGACAATCGCAGCATAAACACAGTATATAAAGGAGCTCTGACGTGGCTCGCCAGACAAACTCAGCAGCCAAGCAAAAGCAGTCCCAGGGCAAGGGCGCGAAGGCAGCCTCACCCAAGGAAAAACAGGCCCAGAAAAGCAAAGGCGCCCGTGCGGCAAAGGTGGAGGAGGCCCCGCGCCTCTTCGACGAGCGCACGCAGCGCGATATCGTCGGCGTCGTGTTCGCCGTCGTCGCCATCGTGCTGTTCGTTGCCGCCGTCATGCCCTCCGATGCGGTGGTGACCGCGTTTCTCTCGACGGTGCTTCACCTCACGCTCGGCGTAGGCGCGTACCTCTTGCCGTTCTTTCTGCTCGTTATCGGGGCGAGCTTCCTCATTCGGTTCGAGCGCCAGCAGGTGCCGGTTCGCGTCGCGGTCGGCCTCGTCATGATCTTCGTGGCCGTGCTGGCCCTCCTCTCCCTCTTTACGCCGGGCGCGCAAACCGATGCGATGCTCCTGTTCGACGAGGGCGCGCTTGCGGCGCGCGGCGGCTATATCGGAGCCGGAATCGCATGGGCGGGCCTCACGCTGTTCGGCCAGACCGTTGCGGCCATCATTCTCGGAGGCATCATCGTCGCGGGTCTTGTCGTCATCGGGTTTTCCATCTCGAGCCTCATAGAGAAGGTGCGTTCGCTGCGCGAGCACGACGATCTCGATGAAACGACCGCGCTCGACGCGCCGCCGTTCGAGCCCCGGATCAAGCGCCAGCGCGATTCCGTCAAGGAGGAGGCCGCTCCCGCCGCCGTCGCCAACGCGTACACTTCGAAGATCGAACGTCGGCCGAAGCGGGCGACCTCGTCGCTCAACACCCAGGTGCTCGCGGGCGCGGTGCCGGTGTTCGACGAGCCCGAAGCCCACGAGCAGCCGATGACGCGCAAGCTCGGGAAGAAGAGCGCCGAGAAGGAGAAGACGGCGGAGGCGCCGAAGACGCAAACCCTTCCCAAGGCCGCATCCAAGAGCTCGACGCCGCTTGCCGCACCCCAGCCTCTCGAGGGATTCTCTCTTCCGCCGATGGATCTGCTCGCCCGTTCGTCGGGCAAGGGGTCGGGCGCAAGCGAAGCGGACCTGCGCGAAACAGCCGCATGCCTGCAGGAGACGCTCGAAGACTTCAACATCCTCGCCGAAGTGGTCGGCTGGGTTGCCGGACCCACGGTTACGCTTTTCAAGGTCGATCTTCCGGCGGGCGTGCGCGTAAGCCGCGTTACCGCTCTCGAGGACGACATCGCCCTCGCGCTCGCCGCTCCGGGCGTGCGCATATTCGCGCCGATTCCCGGGACGAACTACGTGGGCATCGAGGTGCCGAACAGCAAGCGCGAGAGCGTGCTTCTGGGCGACGTACTGCGCGATGCGACCGAGGGCCCGTTGCAGATAGCCATCGGCAAGGACGTCGAGGGCGCTTCGATCGTGTCGGATCTCGCGAAGATGCCGCACCTGCTCATCGGCGGCACGACCGGTTCGGGCAAGTCGGTTTCCATCAACGCGATGATCATGTCGATCCTCATGAGGGCGACCCCCTCCGAGGTCCGCTTCATCATGATCGACCCCAAGCGGGTCGAGTTCACGCCCTACAACGGCATTCCCCATCTGTACGTGCCGGTGGTCACCGAGGCGAAAGAGGCGGCGAGCGCGCTGTCGTGGGGCGTTGCCGAGATGGAGCGCAGGCTCAAGATCTTCTCGAAGGTCGGCGCGCGCAACATCGGGCAGTACAACGCGAAGGTGCAGCGAGGGGATGTGGGCGACGAGGAGGCGAAGGAGCTTCCCTACATCGTCATCATCATCGACGAGCTTGCCGACCTTATGATGAACGTCGGCAAGGAAGTCGAGTTCTCCATCGCCCGCATCGCTCAGCTCGCCCGTGCGGCCGGCATCCATCTGATCGTTGCAACGCAGCGCCCCTCCACGAACGTGGTAACCGGCCTCATCAAGGCGAACATCACCAACCGCATCGCATTTAACGTCGCATCGGGCATCGATTCGCGCGTCGTGCTCGATACGCCGGGCGCCGAGAACCTTATTGGTCTCGGCGATCTGCTGTTCTCGAAGCCCGAGTACGCAAAGCCCCAGCGCATCCAGGGCTGTTACGTTTCGGAAGACGAGATCGGCGCCGTCGTCGATATGCTCAAGGCGCAGGGGGAGCCCGAATACCACTCGGAGATCCTCACGACGAACCTCATCACGCTCGGCGCCTCGGCTCCCGACGGCTCGGGGGGCAGCGGATCGAGCGACGATCCGCTCATCTGGGAGGCGGCCGACATTGTGGTGTCGAGCGGCCTCGGATCGACCTCGAACATTCAGAGGCGCCTCAAAGTTGGCTATTCTCGAGCTGGGCGTATAATGGATATGCTTGAAGAAAAGGGCGTCGTGGGACCTCCGAACGGCAGCAAGCCGCGCGAGGTGCTCGTCGATGCCATGGAACTCGAAACGCTGAAGGCGTTCGAAGCCCAGGACGAAGCCGGCGAACCATCGTTTGCGGAGGAGTGACGACGTGGACCAGGTAAGTTTTGGAACGGTTTTGCAAGACGCCCGCATGCGCAAGGGCTACGATTTAGCGACGGCTGCCCGCCGTTTGCGCATACGCCCCGATATCCTGCAAGCCATCGAGGCTGCCGATTTCTCGCGTATGCCCCCGCGCGGGTACGCTCGCAATATGGTGAACGCATACGCCCGTTACCTCGGCCTCAATCCGACCGAGGTAACCCGCATGTACCTCGACGAAGCGTATGCCTATCAGGTGGGCCGAGCGCGCTCGGGCGCCCGTCAAACCGGGTTCGATATGTCGGCAGCGAGCGGACGGGGGAGGGCTCGGCGCGATTACGACGAACCGGAAACGTCGGCTCTCGGGCGCAAGCTCTACGTTGACGATCCGCATGGGGACAGACGTCGTACCGAAGCGGCGCGCGGAGCGGGGCGAGGCGAGGAGCAGACGCACCGCTCGAGCAGAAGCGCGTTGCCGAACACCCAGTACACGAATTTCTACTCGGGGCCGAAGGCGCCTTCGGTTGCCAGCTCGAAACTGCCGTTCATCATCGCAGGAGCGGTTATCCTCATCCTGCTCGTAATCGTGCTCGTGCTGGTGTTCGGGCAGGGTAATTCCAACGACGCCGATGCACCCAAGATGCCCGTCAGCGGATTGACCGATCCCGAGGATTCGGGTGCGACCGATTCGGGAGCGGACTCGGGCGGAGACGTCCAACAGCCGACGCCCACCAAGGTTGCGCCGGCGAGCACGGTGTTCAAGTACGAGATCGGGTCGGGAGCGAGTCCCTACGTGGAGATCATCCAAGATGACGTAACCATCGTTGCCGACGATATATCCGGGCCGGCTGACAAGGAATACGAAGTAACGGGCAAGCTGAGGTTCAAGACGACGAACCCCGATGCGGTCAAGGTGTACCAAGACGGAGAAGAGCTCGAGCTGACCTCGCCCTACAATGACGGCGTGTACGAGGTCACCGTCGATTTCGCCGCCGTGCTGCAAAAGTGGCAGGAGGAGAACGGCACCGCAGGCTCCGCCGGAACCGCTGGTTCGGACGGGACTGCCGAGGGTGCGAACGCGAACAGCGGGGGAGACGCGGGAGGCTCTTCGTCGGAATAGGCCTTCGAGCATGCAACCTGCAAGCCCGTTTGGGGCGAAACAGGGATGTTTTCCGAGTATCTGGGCGAGCGGGAGCGAAAATGCCCCCGCTCGCCTATAATAAAGCGGTACATTGAGAGGCTCGGCTTGCGCCGGGCCTTATGCGCGATGCACGCACGTTCGATCGTATGCGGCAACGCATCCATAGAGCACGAGCTGAAAGGAACGACATGGCAAAGGAATCAAGCTTCGATGTTGTATCGAGCGTCGACATGCAGGAGATCGACAACGCGTTCGGCCAGGCGAAGAAGGAACTGACACAGCGTTACGACCTCAAGGATTCGGGTGCCGAAATATCGCTCGACAAGCAAGGCAAGACGATAACGGTGGCCGCCCCGAGCGATTTCGTCGCCAAGCAGGTTATCGACGTCATCGGATCGAAGCTCATCAAGCGGGGCATCGATCTTGCGGCAGTCAAATGGGGCGCCGTGCAGGCGGCCGCCGGGCAGAGCGTCCGTCAAACGGCATCGATCGTCGAGGGCATCGACCGCGATACCGCATCGACCATCAACAAGGATATCAAGGCAGGGAAGTTCAAGGTCAAAGTGCAGATCGAAGGAGATAAGCTACGGGTGAGCTCCGCGTCCCGCGATGCGCTTCAGGAGGTCATCGCCTTCCTGAAGGAAAAGGATTACGGCCAACCGCTCCAATACGTCAACTACCGATAGCCGGCGAACGCTATGGTTCTGCGAAGCGATACGCCGAGCGTGGCTTTTGTAACGCTCGGGTGCGCGAAAAACGAGGTCGATAGCGATCGCATGGCGCGGCGTGCCGAGGCTGCGGGTTTCGCGTTGGCCGACGACCCGCGGGAAGCCGATGCCATCGTCGTCAACACCTGCTCGTTTATCGAGGCGGCAACCGAGGAAAGCCTGGAGGCGATATTCGACCTTGCGGGCATCGAGCGGCCCGCAGGCGGGGTCGTACCGCTCATCGTTGCCGGATGCATGCCGGCGCGCTACGGAGACGAGTTGGAAGCGGAGCTGCCCGAGGCGGCGGCGTTCGTCCCTTGCAGCAAGGAAGACGACATAGCGGAGCTATTGGCCGAGGCGCTCGAAGTCGATCTGGCATCGATGCGGTGTGGGTCCGCGTCTGCCGGTCGAGCCGCATCGACTGCGGCCGTATCGGCCTACGTGAAGATATCCGATGGGTGCGACCGCTTCTGCTCGTACTGCACGATACCTTTCATCAGGGGGCGGTATAGAAGCTTTCCCTACGAGGAGATCGAAGCGGAAGTCGATCGCCTCGTATCCTCGGGTACGAGGGAGATCGTTCTCATCGCCCAGGATACCGGCCGATGGGGAGATGATCTCGCTGAACCGTCTACGCTCGCGGAGCTGCTCGCGCGCCTTGCCGGACGGTTTTCGAATACGTGGTTCCGAGTCATGTACATTCAGCCCGAAGGCATCAGCGATGCGCTGATCGAGACGGTGGCAACCCACGACAACATCTGCAGTTATCTCGATATCCCCCTGCAGCACGTAAAGCCCGCTATACTGCGCGCCATGAACCGCACCGGCTCCCGCGAGGAGTTCGAGTCGCTTGTCGGGCGCATCAGAAAGAGGATTCCCGATGCGACGCTGCGCACGACGCTCATCGCGGGTTTTCCCGGTGAAACCGAGGAGGATTTCGACGATCTGTGCGAATTCGTCGAATCGGTCGATCTCGATTATGTAGGCGTGTTCGCGTATTCCCGCGAGGACGGCACGAGGGCGGCGGACATGCCCGACCAGATCGACGAGGACACGAAGCTCGAGCGCGCCCAAGCGCTCCGCGATATCGCCGATGCCGCATGCACAGCGCGCGTTGCCGAGCGCATCGGGGAGAGCATGGAAGTGCTTGTGCTCGGGTGCGAGGAAGACGGCCAGCTTTTCGGACGGGCGAAGTGCCAGGCTCCCGACGTGGACGGCGTGGTGTATCTCGGGGAAGGCGTGCCCGGCCAGATCGTGTCGGTGACGATCGCCGACACCCTGCTGTACGAAATGGAGGCAGAGTAGCTGATGGCAGCTCCCAATCCCACCCATGAAAAGCTCTGGACCCCGGCGAACATCGTAACGTTGCTCCGCATCTGCGGCGTACCGCTGTTCGTCATCGCGATCATCAGCCCTTGGCCCGCATGGCTGCCCGTATGGGCCGATGCGGAGGTATGGAAATCGTGGATCGCGGCCGGTATCTTCATTCTGCTCGCTGCGACGGACGGCCTCGACGGCTATCTTGCGCGCAGCAGGGGCGAGGTGACGAATCTCGGCAAGTTCATGGATCCGCTCGCCGACAAGATACTCGTTGCCGCGGCCCTGCTCGCGCTCATCGAGCTCGGCGTGCTCCCCTCATGGGTGGCCCTCGTCATCCTGTGCCGCGAATTCATCGTTTCGGGCATTCGCATGGTGGCCGCCAGCCAGGGTGTCGTGATCGCGGCGAGCTGGTACGGAAAAGCGAAAACGGTTACGCAGATCATTGCGATCGTCCTGTTCATCATCAAGGATTCGACGCCCGTTACGACGTTTTCCGAAGTGCTCAGCAACCATCTCTACCTCATATCGTGGGCGGTCATGTTCGTCGCCCTCGTGCTTACGATCATCTCCATGCTCGATTACTTCGTCAAGGCGCGCGAGATCCTCGGGTTCACGAAATCGGCCCGTAGGGCCCGCAAGCAAGCCGAACGCGAAAGCGCCGCCTCGGGCGAACCGGGCGGCTGTTCCGGAAGCGAATCGCTGACGGCCGGGCAGATGGCGTCCATCGAGCCCGCCGCCCTCGAAACACTTGCGGCAGAGGTTCTTGACGCCGCGAAGGCTGCGGGCCTTACCGTAGGTACGGCGGAAAGCTGCACCGGCGGCCTTATCGCCGCGACGCTCACGGCGATACCGGGAAGCTCCGAGAGCGTTGCGGGCGGAATCGTAAGCTATTCGAACGAGGTGAAACAAGCGGAGCTGGGCGTAAAGCGCGAAACGCTCGACCTTGTGGGCGCGGTGAGCTCCCAAACCGCCGAGCAGATGGCCGTCGGCGCGCGCGCGAAGCTCGGCGTCGATATAGCCGTGTCGGTTACCGGCATCGCGGGACCTGGCGGAGCGGCTCCGGGAAAGCCGGTGGGCACCGTGTGGATCGGCCTTGCGAACGCGGGCATCACGGTCTCGAAGCTCTGCCGTTTTCCCGGCGATCGCGAGCAGGTCAGAATGCTGACAGTGAGAGCGGCCCTCGAGTTTCTGCGCGACGGAATCGAGGGGCTCGAGGAGGCGGGCGCGTCATAGAGCGGCTTTCGAATCCCATGCGCGTATGAACCGGCTGCGTTACCCGTAAGGTTTTGCAGCCTTTGCGGTAAGGGTGCCGCGGCGAGGGGATCTCGATTCCGCAAGAGCGACGTGCCATAATCGGATTTACCGTGGGATTCGAAACAAGTTCTTGACTAACAAACATCTGTTCGTATAATAAAACAGTCCCTATGCAACATAGATGCGCTACGGCAAGGAGAGGTACATGAACCAGGACAAAGCCAAGATGCTTAAGCTAACGACCGATCAGATCGAAGGCAAATTCGGTCAGGGGTCGATCATGAAGCTTGGCGAAGACGGCAAACATCTCACCATCGGCGTCATTCCTACCGGAGCGTTGCCCCTCGATGCTGCGCTTGGCATAGGCGGCGTTCCCCGAGGTCGCATCGTCGAGGTGTACGGACCGGAAGCCTCGGGCAAAACCACCCTCGCTCTTCAAATACTCGCCGAAGCCCAGGCGCTCGGCGGCGTAGTGGCCTTCATCGATGCGGAGCACGCGCTCGACCCCGTCTACGCCGCCCGTCTCGGCGTCGATATCGACGAAGTGCTCATCTCGCAGCCCGATACGGGCGAGCAGGGCCTCGAGATCTGCGATATGCTCGTACGCAGCGGAGCCATCGACTGCATCGTCGTCGACTCGGTAGCCGCCCTTGTTCCCCGTGCGGAAATCGAGGGCGAGATCGGCGACACTTCGGTCGGTCTGCAGGCGCGGCTTATGTCCCAGGCGTTGCGAAAGCTTGCAGGTTCTCTGTCGAAATCGAATACGACCTGCATATTCATCAACCAGTTACGCGAGAAGATAGGCGTGATGTTCGGCAACCCCGAAACCACTACGGGCGGGCGCGCACTCAAGTTCTTTTCGAGCGTCCGCATCGACATCCGTCGCATCGATTCCATAAAGAAGGACGGCGAAGTGGTCGGCAACCGCGTGCGTGCCAAAGTCGTCAAAAACAAAGTGGCACCGCCGTTTCGACAGGCCGAGTTCGATCTTATGTACGGTGAGGGCATCTCGCGCGAGGGGTGCATCGTCGATATGGGCGTCGAGGCGGGCGTCGTGAAGAAGAGCGGTGCGTGGTACACCTACGGCGAGGAGCGTCTCGGCCAAGGCAGGGAAGCGGCGAAACTCACTATGAGGGAGAACCCCGATCTGCGTGACGAGATCGAAGTCAAAGTACGCGAGTTCTTCGAGATCCCTGTCATTACCGCTTCCGAAGAGTCGGAGACGGAAGCAGCGCCTAAACCGTCGTCCAAGAAGTAACTGCACCTTGCTTCATGCCCTACATCGACGAACAGTTCATCGAGGATTTGAAGCGGCGGCTCGGGGAGACCGAGCCGCCGTCTTGCCGAGCGGATCGGAGCGGGAAGCGGGCCGATCCGGCCACGCGCGCCGCTCGGCCGCAGGAGACGCTCGGCGACGAGGCGTTCGACGCTTACAAGAAGATACAGCGGCTTGTCAGCGTAAGCGAGCGCTCGACGAAAGGGTTGCGGGAGCGCCTTGACCGAGACGGCTTTTCACCCGAGTCGATCGAGGAGGCGCTTGGGCGCGCGGTTTCCTACGGCATCGTTGACGATCGCCGTTACGCTGAGGCTTACGTACGCTCGAAGCTCAGGGCGGGCAAGGGAAGGCGTGGCATCGAATCGGAGTTGCGCGATCTCGGCATCGACCCCGACGAAATCGACGAATGGACCGAATCGGAAAGCGAGGACGAGGTGGCGCGCGCCCTCGAGCTTCTCAACAGGAAGCCTCCCACCGCAAAGAACAAGCGCGATGCGGCGTATCGCAGGCTCGTATCGAAGGGGTATAGCGCTTCTGCTGCTCAGAGCGCCGCTCGCATATGGAGCGAATCGTTATAATTTCCAAAAAGCCTTTATCAAAATCGCAGAAACCTTTATCATGGTATGCAGCTTGAGCGTTTGCGTACCCGATAGGGTGCTGACTATAGAGACAATCCAATATCTGTACTCTACTGTGCGCGTATGCTCATGCCAGGTGTTCTGCCCGGCATTTTTTATGCCGAAAAAAATGAAAACGAATACATGACCAGTACAAACAGATTGAAAGGGGGAGCGAATGCCCGAAGTGTTATGGCTCGTAATCGGGGCTGTCGTCGGTATCGCTCTCGGCTTTGTTATCACGCGTTTCGTCGTCAATGCGTCGACGAAACGGGCTGCACAGGAGGCGGAGAGCCTCGTTGCAGATGCGAAGAAACAAGCCGAAACGCTCCGAAGGGAAGCGATCGTCGAAGCCAAAGACGAAGTTTTGAAGATGAAGCAGGATGCCCAGGCGGAGAACAAAGAGCGGCTGCGTGAGGTTCGCGCTGCCGAAAACCGTCTGTCGCAGCGTGAAGAATCGCTGGATCGTCGCGTTGAATCGCTTGATTCGCGCGAACATCAGATCTCGTCGATGCAGGGTCAGCTCGAACGTCGGGAGCGCGATCTCAAAGACGCTGCCGAGGAAATCAACCACCGCCTCGAGCGCGTTGCGGGCATGTCGCCCGACGAAGCGAAAGCGGAGCTGCTCGATACCTTGAAAGAAGAGGTAACGCACGAGTCGGCCGCCATCATCCGCGATGCAGAGGCCCGTACGAGGGCTGAAGCCGATAAGAAATCGCGTGAGATACTGAGCCTTGCCATCCAGCGCGTCGCAGCGGACCACTCGGCCGAGAATACGGTTTCGGCTATCCATATTCCGTCGGACGATCTGAAGGGCCGTATCATCGGTCGCGAAGGACGCAACATCCGTTCCTTCGAACAGCTGACCGGCACGAACCTCATCATCGACGATACGCCCGAGTGCGTAACCATCTCGTGCTTCGATCCCGTACGCCGCGAGATCGGCCGCGTTACCATGGAGAACCTCATCGCCGACGGGCGCATCCATCCCGCGCGTATCGAGGAGATGTTCGGCAAAGCCGAAGAGTACGTGAACCAGCGGGTTCAGGAGGCTGGCGAGCAGGCTACGTTCGACACGGGAATCCACGATCTGCATCCCGAACTCGTGCGCACGCTCGGCCGGCTCAGGTACCGTACTTCATACGGACAGAACGTTTTGAACCATTCGCTCGAGGTCGCTTACCTCAGCGGCGTTATGGCCGCCGAGCTCGGTCTCGATCCGATTCCCGCAAAGCGCGCCGGACTCCTTCATGACCTCGGCAAAGCCGTTGACCACGAGGTTGAGGGAAGCCATGCGGTCATCGGTGCCGATCTCGCCCGTCGATTCGGCGAAAAGCCCGAGATCGTTCATGCGATCGAAGCCCACCATAACGATGTCGAGCCCAACAGCGTGCTCGACGTGCTCGTACAGGCTGCCGATGCAGTATCGGCAGCGCGACCGGGAGCTCGTAAAGAAACACTTGATTCGTACATCAAGCGCCTTGAGAAGCTTGAAGAGATCGCCAACGCACACAAGGGCGTTGAGCGCACGTACGCCATTCAGGCGGGCCGTGAGGTTCGCGTCATGGTGACGCCCGAAGTCGTCGACGAAGCGGCCACCACCGTTCTTGCCCACGATATCGCTCACCAAATCGAAAGCGAGATGCAGTATCCCGGGCAGGTCAAGGTCGTTGTGATCCGCGAAAGCCGCGCTTCAGCAGTAGCAAAGTAAATGACGGGCCAATCGCTGACATCGTTCATCGAGGAAGTCTGCGGCGACAGCCATCTCCGAGTCGAAGACGATCTCGGGGGTGGCTTCGTCCGTTTAAGGAGCGCCGAAGCCGAGCGCAGGCAGGCAAAGCACGATATTCGATCGACCGAGGATATCGTCATCGAGATGCTGCGTAACGCCCGTGACGCGGGTGCCCGCAGCATATTCGTCGCGCTGTCCCGTGAGGGCTCCGTACGTAAGATATGCATGATCGACGATGGCGCAGGCGTGCCCGAAGCGATGAGGGGGGCGATATTCGAACCCCGGGTCACCTCGAAGCTCGATACCATGCACGTGGATAAATGGGGCGTGCACGGCAGGGGCATGGCCTTGTTCTCCATCGCTGAAAACGCCGAGAGCGCGTATGTGGTCGCTTCGGCGGCGGGGATGGGGGCATCGTTGGCGGTGGTGACCGATCTCGGACGTTTGCCCGAGAAGACCGACCAGTCGAGCTCGCCGGTGTTCTCGTACTCCGAAACAGGCGAGCTTCAGGTGCGGGGGCCGCGCAACATCAACCGCATAACAGCGGAGTTCGCTTTCGAGCACCGGGATGCCGTATCGGTGTACAGCGGTTCGCCGACCGATATCGCCGCTACGCTGTACGAGTACGCGAATGCGACGGTTTCCGCCAACACGCGGGCGTTTACAGCCGACCCGGAAGAGCTGCCCGTCGTGAAAAGACTGTGCCTGGCGGTCGATCCGGCGGGGTTTGTCGAGCTGGCGCGCGGGATCGGTCTCGAGATGTCCGAGCGTTCCGCGAGAAGGATCATGGACGGAAGCATCAGGGGCCTCGAGTCGGTTGCCGAGACGATTGCGTTCGAGCAGCGGGGCCCGTCCGCCAAAAAGAACCGAAGCGCTTCGAGCAAGGCCCTCTCGGTCGACCCGCGGGGACTCAAGATCGAGCAATCCGATATGGCGGCGTTTTCGGAAAAGCTTCAGCGGGCGTTTTCCGATTTGGCCGAGCAGTACTATCTCGAACCGGGCGTCCAGCCGGAGGTGCGCGTCGCCCGTGATGGGATACACGTGAACTTTCCCCTCCTCAAGCTGCTATAAGTTGCGCGCCCATTCATTAATAGCTACAATAAACCACACGTTTGAAAAGCACATATGTAAATACGACGGCATATTAATCCAGCGACTGAATGCACGTGATACGTACTACAACGACCAAAGGATATGCGCGTGTCTAACTCATCCGAACAGAGACCCGAAACGGGGTGCCTCAAAGTATCGTCGAAGTCCTCTCCGGCTTCGGTCGCCGGTGCGATTGCCGGCATGATCAAAGATGGCGTGAGCGTTGAGATTCAATCGGTTGGAGCAGGTGCCGTCAATCAGGCCGTGAAAGCCATCGCCATATCGAGGGGCTTTCTCTCGCCGATAGGAATCGAGATCTACTGCGTTCCCGCGTTCGCCGACATCGTGATAGACGGCGAGTACCGTACGGCCATCCGCTTTACCGTCGAACCTCGCTATACAAGGGGCGTTTCCCGAGCCGCTGGATCGTCGGGCGAATACAGCGTAGACGAATAACAGCCTTCACACGCAAGGACATAGAGCATGCACCATACGTTTTCAGATATGACGTTTTGCATCCGCACGTTCGGGTGCCAGATGAACAAGCACGATTCGGAGCGCATAGCCGGCATGCTGGAGGGCCTCGGCGCCCTTCAGGTAGAAACCTCCGAAGAGGCCGATATGGTCGTGTTCATGACCTGCTGCGTTCGCGAGGCTGCCGACGTGCGCCTTATGGGGCAAGTTGCTTCTCTGAAAAACCTCCCTTTGCGCGAGGGGGCGGCAATCGGGCGGCGCATCATTGCAGTCGGCGGTTGCATCGGGCAGCGAGACGGTGAAAAGCTCACGCGTGAACTCCCGCACCTCGATGTGGTGTTCGGCACGCACAACCTCGGCTCGCTTC
Organism: Raoultibacter timonensis; assembly: GCF_022845715.1. Lineage (NCBI taxonomy): Bacteria > Bacillati > Actinomycetota > Coriobacteriia > Eggerthellales > Eggerthellaceae > Raoultibacter > Raoultibacter timonensis. The sequence continues at coordinate 2,071,732 of NZ_AP025564.1, read as the reverse complement.
CGAAGCTCATGGAGCGCGCGATCGGGGGCGAGGGGCACCAGATCGAAGTGCTCGACTCCGCCGAAACGTTTCCAACCGATCTGCCTACCGCCCGCGAGCACAGTTGGGCGGCGTGGTTGCCCATAACCATCGGGTGCAACAACTTCTGCTCCTATTGCATCGTCCCCTATGTGCGCGGACGCGAAAAATCCCGCTCTTTGGAAGACGTCGTGGCCGAAGCGAAGGCGTACGTCGACGCGGGTGTCAAAGAGATTACCCTGCTCGGGCAGAACGTCAACTCTTACGGGCGCGATCTGTACGGAGCCCCCCGCTTCGACGATCTGCTCGATGCGATCGACGGGACGGGCATAGCGCGCCTGCGGTTTGCGACGAGCCATCCGAAGGATCTGACCGACGGCGTCATCGAGCGGTTCGGCACGCTTCGCTCGCTCATGCCGGCGCTCCACCTGCCCGTCCAATCCGGTTCTGATCGAATCCTCGAAGCCATGAACAGGCGCTATACGAGGGATCACTACCTTGAGCTGATCGCGAAGCTGCGAAAAGCCTGTCCCGATATAGCCCTTTCGAGCGATATCATCGTCGGGTTTCCCGGCGAGACCGAGAAGGATTTCGAGGATACGTACCGTCTCGTCGAAGAAGTTGGCTACAACCAGGTGTTCACGTTCATCTATTCGAAGCGCGAAGGCACCCCAGCTGCAAGCATCGAGGATTCTACGCCGCGTGAAGTCATCCAGGAGCGTTTCGATCGCTTGGTCGATCTTGTCCAGGACAAGGCTTGGCAGAGCAACCAATCGGATAAAGGCAAGACGGTCGAGGTACTCGTCGAGGGTGCGTCCAAGCGCGATAGCGGCATCCTTGCCGGAAAAAGCCCGAAGAACCAGACGGTGCATGCAAAGGTTTCCGCAGGACAAAGCGCGGAAGACCTAGCTGGCAGCTTCGTCAACGTGCGGGTAGACGAAGCTAAAACGTGGTACCTTGCAGGGACCGTCGTCGATGCCGACGAAGGCGCGCGGGGAAGCGATGGGTGCTAGGCAGTCCATGCGCGGCGATGGATTGCCCGTCGTCTGCATCGTCGGTCCCACGGCATCGGGGAAAAGCGATCTCGCCCAAGCGGTGGCGGTTGCGCTCGACGGCGAGGTGGTAAGCGCTGATTCGATGCAGATATATCGCGGCATGGATATCGGCACGGGCAAGGTTATGCCCGAGGATAGGGTGGTCGCGCATCATGGCCTCGATCTGGTCGATCCGGGTGAGCCGTATTCAGCCGCCATGTTCCAATCGTACGCGAGAGCTTGCTTCGACAGCTTGGCCGCACGCGGCAAGCGGGCCGTTCTTGCGGGCGGAACGGGCCTGTACGTGCGAGCCGCCATCGATGATATGGATTTTCCGAAAGGCGAGCAGGTGGACAATCCTGTTCGAGACCGCTACATGCGCTTCGCCGAGGAGTGCGGAGCTCAGGCGCTTTGGGACGAGCTCGACCGCATCGATCCGAAGAGCGCCGCTCTCATCCATCCCAACAACGTGCGCCGGGTCGTAAGGGCCTTCGAGATGCTCGCCGAGGATACGACGTACGCGGCACAGCACGAGCGGCTCCAGCACCTGCCGCAAGCGGTTCCAGCTGCATTCTTCGGGTTGGGTATCGATCCTGCGATTCTTTCAAAGCGCATCGATCGCCGTGTCGATGCCATGCTCGAAGCGGGACTTGTCGATGAAGTAAAATCTCTGTTACATCACGGGTTTCGGGAGGGGATCACCGCTCCTCAGGCGATAGGATACAAAGAGATCGTTTCGGCGCTCGACGGATCAACGTCGTTCGAAGAGGCGATTGCGCAGGTGAAAACGGCGACGAGGCGCTACGCGAAGCGGCAGCGCACGTGGTTTCGAAAGGATGCAAGGATCCACTGGCTTTCAGCCGACGATGGAGATACGGCATCTTTGGCACGCGAGGTGCTTTCACAGCTGAACGGAGCCGCCGCCGACCGACGATAAGGAGCAGCGTCTGCCATGGAACTCGATTTTGTGAAGCTTCACGGTGCGGGAAACGATTTCGTCTTCATAGACGATTTCTCGGGCACCCTCGAGTTGACGAAGGAGCAGATTGCCTGGCTCTGCGATCGGCATTTCGGAATCGGCGCTGACGGCGTTATCCTCGTTCGCCGCCCGAACGACCCCGCGTGCGCAGCGTACATGCACTACATCAATTCAGATGGAACTTTGGCCGAGATGTGCGGCAACGGCGTGCGCTGCTTCGCCAAGTACCTTGTCGACTACGCCTTTGTCGATCCGGGCGACGGCGCCCTTGCGGCCGAAACGCTTGCGGGTGCGAGGCCCTTGACGTTTTCGGTGGACGAGGACGGCAAGCTCGTCTCGGCTACCGTCGACATGGGCACGCCGCGCCTTGCGCCCGACGAGGTGCCCACGACGCTCGCCGCGAACGCCGTATCTCCCTACGGCGAAGCGTTCGTCCTCGACGCTTCCGTGGATTCGCCTTGGGGTCCGTTTTCGTTTACCTGCGTATCGATGGGAAACCCCCATGCCGTCTGCTTCTTGGACGATATGCGCGCCCTGCCGGACGAGTTGTTCGCCGATCCCCTCGCAAAGAGCCTCGACACGCTCGACCTCGATCGGGTCGGTGCGTTCTTCGAAAACCATCCGGTCTTTCCCGAAAAGGCGAACATCGAGTTCGCCGTCGTGCAAAGCGGGGGAATCGCCATGCGGGTGTATGAGCGGGGATGCGGGGAAACGCTCGCCTGCGGAACGGGTGCATGCGCGACGGGTGTCGCAGCATGCTTGTCGGGGCGCTCGGGGTGCAGCAACGAGGTGCACTTGCCCGGCGGTGTGCTCACGGTCTCGTGGGGCGATGACGGGCACGTATCCATGAGGGGGCCTGCTGCGGAAAGCTTTTCCGGGCATGTTCGCCTGCCCCTGTAGCGATTCGCTTGTGCGCGTTTGTACGATTGGCTTGCGCGGATCCCGATGCGGTTGCGCGATGAGGTTGCGATGAAAGGAACGTATGTGAGAACTGCAGAATGCTTGGATCATTTGGCCCCGTACCTGTTCGCCCAGATAGACAAGAAGCGCGATGCGCTCGTCGAGCAGGGAGTCGACGTGATTTCGCTCGGCATCGGCGATCCCGATCTGCCGACGCCCGATCATATCGTCGATGCCATGGTCGATGCCGTGCGCAAACCGGAAAACCACCGGTATCCCGACTACGAGGGGTCGCTTGCGTACCGAACGGCCTGCGCCGATTGGATGAGGTGCCGTTTCGGCGTTGAGGTCGATCCGAAAACCGAGGTGCTCGCCCTCATCGGCAGCAAGGAAGGCATCGCGCACCTCCATACGGCATTCGTCGATCCCGGCGATTACGTGCTCGCCCCCTCGATCGGCTATCCGGTGTATTCGGGCGGTGCCACGCTCATGAGCGCGCAGACGTATTTCATGCCCATGCGCGAGGGGGACGGGTTTCTCGCCGATTTCGACAGCGTGCCCGAAGACGTGCTGGCCAAGGCAAAGATCATGTTTCTGGGGTACCCGAATAATCCCACAGGTGCCGTTGCGACGGGGGAGTACTTCGACCGCGCAATCGCGTTCTGCCTCGAGCACGATTTGCTGCTCGCCCACGATAACGCGTACAGCGAGATCGGCTTCGACGGGTACCGCGCACCTTCGATTCTCGAACGACCTCGTGCGAGAGAATGCTGCATCGAGTTCTTCAGCCTATCGAAGGCGTACAACATGACCGGGTGGCGCATCGCGTTCGCGGCGGGAAACGCCAAGGCGATAGCTGCGCTCGGAACAGTGAAGAACAACCTCGATTCAGGGCAGTTCACGGCAATCCAGGATGCCGCGATCGTTGCTCTCACCGGATCGCAGCAGTGCATCGACGACATGTGCGCCATCTACGAGCGCCGTCGCGATCTCATCGTCGACGCGCTTCGCGCAATCGGCGTGGAGTGCGAGAAGCCTCGGGCCACGATATACGTGTGGGCGAAAGTGCCGCACGGCTATACGTCGGAATCGTTTGCCACGGAACTGCTCGAACGGGCACACGTAATCGTTACGCCAGGCAGCGGCTACGGCCCTGACGGCGAGGGGTACATCCGCATTTCCCTCACCACGCCTGACGAGAGGCTTCTCGAAGCGGTGAGGCGTATAAAGGGCATCGCGGATCTCTCGTAAATGTATCTACATAAGTAGCAAATACTTCTTTATCTCGATAAGCGGATGTGTCATACTACCAAATTATAATACCTTACTTAATTACGTAAGTTATTCTATATAGGTGTATATGGCAATCTGCATGCACGTTCGATCTTGGTCGCGCGTGGAAGTTTTCGGTATAAAGGAGACTTGTATGGACTGGCTGAGAGACAAACGGCGCAGTGCGGCTCGTGCAATCGTATCGGTTGTTGTGGCAACGACGGTCGGCGTCCCGTACAGCGCGATGGCGGAAGAACCCGCCCGTTCCCCTGACCCAAATGCGGGAGGTGCGACGGTCGCGTCTGAAAGCGGGTTTGCGGGCGGATCTGCATCGACGGCAGAGGCCTCTCCCGCGGCGGATACCGGACAAGCTGGGGCCGACGAGGCAATGGCCGGGCCCGATTCAGCAGATGAGCTTTCCGACGGCGGCTCCCAAAAAGACATCGAATGCGGCACGGGATTCGCTCAAGCGGACCGACTCCCGATTGAAGGCAGCGAGCCGGCAAGCGAATCGGGCGAAGGCTCTGCAGAGGCGAACATGCTGGCAGGCGATGCTGCCGAGGAGTCCTACGAAGCCGACAACCAGGAAACGCTTCAGAATCTGATCGACGAAATAGCCGACGGAACGAGGCAGAACCTGCCGATCGAGATCAAAGGCTCTTTCGAGCTTGTCGGCCCCGTCGCCGTTCCCGCGCTCTCGTCCGGCTATCTGGCTATCTTCGCCGATGCACCCGTCGTGCTAACCGCTTCGCCCGCCGCCCGCCACGTGGTAATCGAGCCGCAAAGCGAGGATAGGGCCCTCTATTTCAGGAATATAGTGCTCGACGGCAACGGCAATGGCGGCGGGATAGAACTCGAGCAGGGAACTTCGTCGTTTTATCTCAATTCGACTTCCGATGCAACGGTTCCCCCGGGTTTCGAGAGCCCGAGCCTCACGATAAAGAACTGCACAGCTATCGACGGAGCCGCACTGCATGCGATCGATACCGCACTGTACGTACACGATACCTCGATTGTGGGTAACGCAGCGGCGGAGCGCGGAGGTGCCGTATTCCTCGGAACGGAAGCGTGGATGCACCTTGGTTCCTCGAGCGTTTCAGGCAACACTGCAGGCGATGGTGGGGCGGTGTATGCATCGGGAGCCGGACAGCCGGCGATCGAGGTGTACGATTCCGCTCTTGAGGGAAATACGGCGAATCGAAACGGTGGGGCAGTGTACGCAGAGCGCTATCTGGAAATCGTATCCTCGACGTTGCGGGGAAATGTCGCGCATGAAAACGGCGGCGCGATCGCGCTCGTCTCGAAAGACGTAGATTTTGAGGCTTCGCTTACGCTTGCCCATGCGAACGTGTTCGGGAACGAAGCGTCGGGATTGAGCGGACAGGGTAACGGCGGCGCGATCTACCTCTACGGAGACAATGCCGACATGCTCATCGACGATTCCGATACAAACTCTCGTGCAACCGATATATACAACAACACCGCTAAGGGCTCCGGGGGCGGGGTGTACGTTGAAGGCGCGGGAGAATCGGGTACAGCCAGCACCACGATGGCTACCGGCTCGGTTCGCGACAACGCCGCCGCAGGGGGGCAAGGCGGCGGTTTGGCCTTCGCGGGACAGTACGTTTCGATCGCTTTGGGGCCGACGCATAGCTTCGAGCCTCCCGTTCTCGAACCGCGCATCTATGCAAACCATGCGCAGGGAAGCGGAGGCGGCATCCACGTGTCTTCCGCAGAGGACGTGTCGTTTGAAAGCTACTACGGAATCATCGAGACCAACACGAGCGAATCGGAAGGAGGCGGCATCGCCGTAGGCCAATCGGCTTCTGCGACCCTCGTGCTTAGCGGTACTGCCGTGAACGGGAATGCCGCCGCCGGCAACGGTGGCGGCATTGCGGTAAACGCCCACTCGAGCTTCATCTACCCCAGCGCCGCACTCGATGGGTCCGGTTCGTTCGTTGCGAATAGCTCCGTATCGAACAACAGATCGGGAGGCAACGGGGGTGGCGTGTATTCCGAGAACCCCGACAGCGGTGATTACCATATGTTGGCGATGCAAATGCAAGGTGCGTTGATAGACGATAACGTTGCCCGAGGCAGCGGGGGCGGCATCTACGGAGCTGCAACCAGCAGCGCCACGCTGCATGCAGCGGCTGGAAGCGAGGCTTCGAGCATGAGCATTTCTCGAAACATTGCGGGTGCATCGGGCGGAGGCGTATACCTGGCATCTGTGCAATCGTCTTCGTTTTACGGAAACGGTGCAGCTCTTGAGGGCAATACAGCAGGAAGCGAGGTTGCTAGAGGCGATGGCGGGGGCGTGTACCTCGCTTCGAACGAGGGGTACGCAACGTACGGATTCAGCGAATCGAGCACTCAGCAGAAAAACGCGGTTTCGGATAATCATGCCTACGGAAACGGAGGCGGCGTGTACGCCGTTTCAGGCCAGCAATCATACGGCCAGGTCGAAGGTGTGGATATTGATGGAAACGTAGCCGAGGAGAGCGGCGGCGGCATCTACGCGAAGGCGTCGTACGCCTCTTTGTCGATGCATGGAGGCTGGGATCCCGAAACCGGGGATCCCAGCCGGAGAAGCCTTTCCGAAAACCGCGCACGCAATGGATTCGGGGGAGGAATCTATCTTGAGGGATCCCAGATCGAAAACCGTTTCGAGCGCATCGATGCCCGCGCCAACGTCTCGCATGAAGACGGCGGAGCGCTGTATGCGTCAGGAAGTGCGGCGGGAGGCGATTCGAGCACTTCGCTTGACACGAGCGTGGCAGAATCGTCGTTTGAGAAGAACGAGGCCGGAGGATCCGGGGGAGCGGTGTACGCCGCGAGAAGCGGGGAAGCCGAAGGCGCATGGTCGTCGTTTGCCGCGACGAGTGTGCGGTTCAGCGAAAATGCCGCCCGAGCCGGTTCGGGCGGTGCGGTGTATCTCGGGAAGAACGTAAACAACCTCTCGCTGCACGCCGCCGGTTCGGGATCGGGACCCATGGAGTTTGCCGGCAATGCAGCCGCGCTCGACGGAGGGGCTCTGTGTCTTGAGGGCGGATGGCAGACAGGGCTTGTGCAGCAGGTGGTCATGAGCGGCAATACGGCGGGAAGAAACGGCGGAGCATTCGCGTTCGGCGCCATGGATGACGATCAGAACGCTACCGAGATGTTTGTCTCGTCATCGAGCATTACGGACAACGCGGCAGGGGATTCGGGCGGCGGTGTTTGGACGCCGTACGAAAACCTTGGGCACTTAACCGTCGATACCGAAGGGCAAATCGAGGATACCACGGTGTTCTCCGGCAATACCGCTTCGCGAGAACTGGAATCGGTGCTGCTCGGCAACCCTGGCGATATTGCCTTGCATGACGAGAGGATTCATACGCGAAGCTTCTCCGAACGTCCCGAGAGCTACGACGCGTCAGGCCTCCCGTTCCGCGCAGCCGATGCTGTCTTCGAATACGGGTACAACAACTACGACATCAGCTATCGGAGAGCCGCGATGGTGCTCTACGACGGAAATGGGGCGACGGGCGGTGCGGTGCCGGTCGATAATCGAAAGTACCTGCCTGGCGATGTCGCCGCAGTGAAAGCGGAGCATACGCTCGTGCGAGAAGGGTACACGTTCGGAGGTTGGTCTTTCAAGGCGGACGGCGGCGAGCCGGTGCCGGTGTCTATCGACATGGGGGATACCGATGTGACACTGTATGCTATATGGGTGAAAAACCCCGATCCGGTCGATCCCGTTGACCCGACGGAGCCAACCGATCCCGGCGAGTCGACCGATCCCGGGACCCCTGGGCAGCTCGTCGGCTCCAACCAGCCGAGCGGCTCTGCGAGTTTGAAAGACTCCGCAGCTGGGCTGGCGAAGACGGGTGATGCGCTCGCCGCTGTCGGTATCGCGGTTGCGACACTCGGCAGCCTAGCGGCTGCGATAGCCGCATGGAGCAGGAGCAGGCGGCGCATGCCCGAATGACGTGACTCCGCGAAGGGAAGCGTAACGAAATGCAAACGCGGGTGTTGCCTGCCGTGCGGCACCCGTGCTAGTATCTGAGACCGATGTTCGTTCGGGAAAGGACGGGGTACGTACATGGCCACGATAAGGTTGCGGTAAGCGCTCTCATTCATATACACGCCATCTGAACCTTACGAAAGGCCATAGACCATGACCCAATCCAAGCATTTCACTATAGAAGAGGTACGCGAGCGCGCCGTGCTCGTGGGGGTCGATCGCGGCGATACGACGTGGCCCGTTTCCGAAAGCCTTGCAGAACTCGAGAGGCTCGCCAACACCGCCGGCGCCGACGTGGTTGCGGTAACGTCGCAAAAGCTCGATGCGCCGAATCCGCGTACGTTCGTCGGCTCGGGAAAGGCCGAGGAAGTTGCCGACCTCTGCCGCGCCCATAGCGCCGATATCGTGATATTCGATGACGAGCTTACCCCATCGCAGCAAACGAACCTTGAGAGGGTCGTTCCGAAGGAGGTCAAGGTAATCGATCGAACGGCGCTGATCCTCGATATATTCGCGCTGCATGCGACGAGCAAAGAGGGGCGTTTGCAGGTGAGGCTTGCTCAGAACCAATACCTTCTTCCGCGTCTTCGGGGCATGTGGGCCCACCTTGCCTCGAACCGCATGGGCGGCGGCGTCGGATCGAGGTTCGGCGAGGGCGAAAGCCAGCTCGAGGTCGACCGCAGGATGGTGCGCAAACGCATAACCTCGATCAAACGCGAGCTGAAGCAGCTGAACGAAGTGCGCGCGCTTCAGCGCGAGGGGCGGTACAAAAGCGGCATGTTCAAGGTATCCCTTGCGGGCTACACCAACGCCGGCAAATCGAGCCTCCTCAATGCGCTCACCGATGCGGGCGTGCTCAGCTACGATAAGCTGTTTGCCACGCTCGATTCGACGACGAGGAAATTCGTGCTTCCCGAGGGGCGCGAGATAACCCTTACCGATACCGTCGGATTCATTCAGAAGCTTCCGCATACGCTGGTCGAGGCATTCAAATCGACGCTCGACGAGATCGTGGGCGCTGATTTGATCCTTCATGTCATCGACGCTTCTTCAGACGAACGGGAGGCGCAGATTCAGTCGGTCGAAGAGGTGCTCGGGCAGATCGGAGCGCACGACATCAAGCGCGTCGAGGTGTTCAACAAGATCGATCTTCTCGGCGAGGTCGAAAAGGAGGCGCTGTCGAACAGGCATCCCGATGCGATACTCGTCTCGGCGCTCAGTGGAGCCGGCATAGACGCTCTGGTGAAGAGAATTGCAGCGGTGGCCTCAGCTCACGACGAGCTTATCAGCGTGCTGGTTCCCTACAGCAGAGGCGATCTTGTCTCGATCGCCCACGAACGTGCCTTGATCGTTCTCGAGGAACACGGCGAGGACGGTACGCGCATCGATATGCAGATAGGCCCCGCATACGCTTCGATGTTCGAGGCGTTCCGCGTCGAGGTGCAATCGCCCATCGACGCGTAGCCTCGTAGCTTCCGGAAAAGAATCGGCCCCGATCGACGATTGCGATCGGGGCCGACTGCCGTTGGGCGGAAAACGTATTTAAAGGCGCCTGAATACGGCGACGACTTTACCGGCTATGGAGCAATCGGTTGTGATGATGGGATCCATCGACGAGTTTTCCGGTTGCAGGCGTATGTGATTCGATTCTTTGTAGAAGCGCTTGACCGTAGCGCCGTCGTCCATGATGGCTACTACGATATCGCCGTTATCGGCGGTGGGTTGCTCTTTCACTACCACGTAATCGCCGCTGTTGATGCCGGCCTCGATCATGGAATCGCCGCGGACGGAAAGCAGGAACGCTGCGGCATCGCCGACGATTTCGGTTGGGAGGGTGATGGTGTCGGTGATGTTCTCCTCTGCGAGGATGGGAGAACCGGCTGCGACATCGCCGACCAGAGGAAGGTTGACCAGGTTGCCGAAGGTGGGCTGTATAAGATCGTCGATGCCCGATCCCGAGTGGTCTTCAAGCTGGTAGGTGAGGGCGATCGAGCGGGACTTGAGCGGATCTCGCTTGATGAGCCCTTTGTCTTCGAGCGCTTTGAGATGGACGTGAACCGTTGAAGGGGAGGAGAGGCCAAGGCTCTGACACACTTCACGCACGGTGGGGCCGTATCCCTTCTCGCGAATGCAGTCCTCGATGCAGTCGAGTACTGCCTGCTGGCGTTTCGTGACTTTTTCTGCCATGTGGCTTCCTTTCAAAACTTCGAACAAATGTTTGAAAAATATCTTGACATGAACTTTTGTTCGCCATATAGTATACACGAACAAAGGTTCTAGGCAAGAGCAAGGAGGCACATTTATGAAGAATTTCGAAGCGCGCTATACCGTGGTCGGAACATCCGCCCTCAAGGTCGATGCCTCCCAAAACCAAGCCCATGCTGCTATCATCGAATTCCCTGCATCCGGCAAAACCGGAAGGCCGCGCCATGCGGCGAGCCGGCATCTGCACGGAAGAGTCTCCGATCTTGAACTTGTCAGCGAGCTCCGAACGGGAACCGCCCGCGGCAAGGCATTCGGGCGCATTGCTCCCTGGCAGTCCGTTTCCGCTGGCGTTGTGCTCGCTGCAGCTGCTTTTGCCACCATCTTCCTTGGGATATAACGGTTAACCATCCTATCTTCCGCAGAAGCTGCGTTCTGTGAGAAGAGCTGCGTAGCGCCCCGGTTCGCCGGGGCGCATTTCGTTTCGAGGGGAGCTTGCTTCGCCGTGCTGATGGTGGGCGGCACGTATCGGGCGAGCGTTGCTATTCGAAGGCCGCCCGCGCGCCTCCGAGCGGAAAGCGTGCTTTTCGATTTTTGTATGATGTGTTACACTTCGAATGATCATACGCCATGGGCGTTGTACCCGTCATCAAGGAGAAGGACATGCGCAAATAACGATTGCCTTCGGGCATCCCCTAAGCAGACAGTATTCTTTTGTCGCAACCGGGTGCGCAATCGTTATCGTATCAGCCATGTCCCAGATTTCCATTGCATTTCATTCGCGTTGCGCCTTCGTTCAATGGAGGTCGCCATGTTCATTACCTTGCACAATGTGTCATATACCTACGATGATTCCCCTGTACCTGCGCTCGAAGGGCTTTCGGCGACGTTTGCCGAGGGGTGGACCGGTATCGTGGGAAACAACGGAGCCGGGAAAAGCACGCTCCTAAAACTCCTTTGCGGACATCTTCGGCCCGACGGGGGTACGATCAGACCTGCGGCTTCAGGGGTGTATTGCGCTCAAGAGACCGCCTTGGAGCCCGAAAACCTCTACGATTTCGCATCCGACTACTCAGCCGAGGCGGTTCGCCTCCGCGCTTCGCTCGAACTCGAAGACGATTGGCTGTGGCGTTACGGCACCCTTTCGCATGGCGAGCGCAAACGCATACAGGTTGCCTGTGCGCTTTCCCTTAATCCGGCGGTTGTGTCGCTCGACGAGCCGACGAACCATCTCGATAGCCAGACGCGGGAAGTCCTGCTCGGTGCGTTGAAGGCACATCGTGGCGTCGGTTTGCTCGTTTCGCACGACAGGCGCTTCCTCGACGAATTGGTTTCGCAGTGCCTGTTTATTGACGCTGGACGGGCGACGATGATCCCAGGCTCTTACACCGAAGCCAAAGCCCAGCTCGACCTGCGAGAGCAAAGCGCTCGAACCGAGCGAAAGCAGGTGCGCGACCAGCTTTCCCGAACCCGAAGCGAGATGAATCGGCGAAAAGCGGTGGCAAGCCAAAGCGCTGCCCGCCGATCGGGTCGTAACCTCGATAAACACGATAGCGACGGCCGCGAAAAGCTTCGCCTGGCCGTATATTCGGGACAAGACGGAAAAACCGGTCTGTTGGCCGCCCAAATGGATAAGAAGATCGAGAGAACCCGAGAGCGCCTCGATGGAATCCGGACCAAAAAGATCTACGAGAAGCCGCTCGATATACATGCGGAACCCTCGAAAAGGCGCTACGTGGCCCATATCGAACGAGGATCGATCAATATGGGAGATGCGAGGGTGCTTCATTATCCCGAGGTATTCGTCGGCCCGACCGATCGCATTGCGCTCCGCGGACGCAACGGAGCAGGGAAATCCACATTCCTCTCTGTGCTCCTTGCTTCGATCCCCGATCTTGACGACCACCTCGTCTATATTCCTCAAGAGGTTGATTCCGCGGATGGAAGGAAGGTTTTGGAGAAACTGAAGAGCATGCAGTCGTCGCAAACCGGGGAGGTGCTCTCGATCGTTGCGCGACTCAACTCCCCGCCCGAGAGGATACTATCCGGAGACGAACTGAGCCCCGGCGAGCTCAGGAAGGTGATGCTGGCCATGGGGCTGCTCGAGCGTCCGCATCTCATCGTTATGGACGAGCCGACCAATCATCTTGATCTCCCCTCTATCGAAGCGCTGCAAGATGTTCTTGCGCAATGCCCCTGCGCCCTCATCCTCGTATCCCATGACGAGCGGTTCCTCTCCGCCCTGAGCGAGATATCATGGAACTTCAGAGAACCGGATTGCGGGGAAGAGGGGAGGGTCGCAAGGGGAGATACCGTTCTCGTTGTTTCGTGATGGAAAACGTTTTGAGAATTTGCCGCAAGTGTGGAATGCTCGTTGTTCCACAATATGTAGTATGGTAAAGTGATCGAAATACCAACAAAGGAGTAAGATGCGCTGTCCTTCATGTGGTTATGCTGAATCGAAAGTCGTAGACTCGCGCCCCTCGGAAGACGGCGCGTCGATACGGCGAAGAAGGGAATGCCTCGATTGCGGGCGTCGGTTCACCACCTACGAGCGCCTTGGCGACAATCCCCTCGTTATCGTTAAATCCGACGGATCTTCCGAAGCCTACAATCGCGAAAAGCTGTTCAGGGGCGTTCTCATCGCTTGCGCCAAGAGACCCATTTCCTCCGAGCAGATTGCGATCCTGATCGACGATATCGAGCTGGAGCTGCGTAACGACATGCGCAGCGAGATCAAATCGAAGGATCTCGGTGAGATGGTCCTCGCTCGTCTCCGTAAACTCGATGACGTCGCTTACGTCCGATTTGCAAGCGTGTACAAAGATTTCCAGAACATCGAGGAATTCGCTACCGCGCTCGAGGGGCTGGATTAGGCCGTGGCGGAAATAGAAGTTCCCATACGGCTTGTCGATAAGGATCTCGAGATGCCCGCCTATGCGTATCCGGGCGATGCCGGACTCGACCTAAGATCGTCTGTCGATATAGAGCTTGCTCCCTTTCAGCGAGCGCTTATTCCGACGGGTATCGCGATGGCTATTCCTGAGGGTTATGCCGGATTCGTGTTGCCTCGTAGCGGATCGGCCATCAAGCACGGGCTTTCGCTGGTCAACGCTCCGGGCCTGATTGACAGCAGCTATCGGGGCGAGATAAAGGCCATCGCCATCAACCTCGATCCCGAAAACGTTTTGAGGATACAGAGAGGCGATCGGGTAGCGCAGCTGGTTATCATGGCAACGCCGCTTGTTACCCTTTCCGCACAGGAGGAGCTTGAAGCATCGGAGCGCGGAGCCGGTGGATTCGGCAGCAGCGGTTCGGCATGACGATAACAGGCGTGGGCGTACACGCCCCCGACATTGCGGGATAAGCGGGCAAACGCAGTTCAACTGCAGAAGATCCCCGCTTTCTCGATACTGGTAGTTTATAAACCACATACGCAGCCGCTACCAAAGGAAGGGCTCCTACGGGAGTCCTTCCAAGTTTTGAAAAGCACGTCCATAGTTGACCTTAGAGTAGCTCTAAGGTACTATTTCCTTAACGGTTAGAGTAACTCTAAGCTCATAGAGAAATGGTTAGAGTTACTCTAAGGGTGACGTTGTTTGCAGTAGAGGCTCGTAAGTTTGATCTGTCGGCAGAGCGCTGCTCGAGGTTTCGGAGGTTCCATGATCGATCATGTGCTGGGAAACAATCATTCGGGCAATGATGGCGCTCCGCGGTACTCGATCAGTGAAGTGTCGGAAATGACCGGCATATCTGCATTCACTATTCGATACTACGACAAGTGCGGGTTCTTTCCGAAGCTCCAGCGCGACAAAAACAACGTGAGATCGTTTGCCGATCAAGATATCGCCGCGTTACATCTTGTTGATGCTTTGAGGAAAAGCGGGTTGTCTATCGAAGGCATCCAGTATTATGTCAGACTAAGCCTCAAGGGAGATTCGAGTCGCAAGGAGCGCATGGCCATCCTTGAGGCTCGGGAAACCGTACTCGAGTATCAGCGTGAGGAGTTGGGCGAAAGCCTCAAAACGCTGCACAGGGAGTACGGGGGCTTGGAAAACAGCAGCGAAGGCTTCTGAAGCCCTCTCGGCCCGAAGAAGGTTAAAAAACAACGAGCTAGGAGTCGTTAGAGTTCAAGATAGGGCCTTAGAACGGCTCTCAGAGCTTCGTTTGTAAAAGCCCAGTTCAGAGGCTTATTTTTAGCATATGAAAGGAAAACAGATGGCAGACGAGCAAAATCAGCCACCGCAGCCCTCAAATCCCCAGCAATTCAACTACAACGACGGACGTGAGCTCAAGTCCGCGCAGAACCTTGTGATTGCAGCAAGCATCACCGGGCCTGTTTCGATGGTGATCGGCGGTGTGTTTTTAGGCATCGTCGGATTGGTATGCGGAATCCTTGCATATCGGAAGATCCGGGCGCTTCGGGCAAAAGGCGGAACGATCGGACTCGTGGCCTCAAGGCTTCGTACGGCGTGCATAGTGGCTCTGGTGGTAACGGCCATAGCGTTGGTTTTGAATATAACGTATGTGGTATCCGTATATCCGCTTATGGTGGAAGCGCTTGAGACGGGCGATTACTCGAAGTTATTCCCGCAAGGAACTGCGCCATCGACTGGTGGGTCGAACAGCGGAAACGCAACTTGGGGCTAAGAGTGGCAAAAGGCGGTTCGACGCTTCATCCCACATTGGAATCCAAATTATTGATAATACATCTTATGTAAAGTTGGAACAGCGTGTAATACGGAGGCTCGGTGATAGGCACCATCATTCGGGATACATCAGGGAGAGGCTGGTCATCTCCCGCGATACCGTGAGCAGCCATCTCAAGCACATCTACGCGAAGATGGGCATCCATTCGAAACGTGAGCTTTTCGACCTCATTGAGTCCCGAAAGTAGGCTCGGGGCTCTAGCCGTCTTCGTTGTAGGCGGCCATCTTCCCGTTTGTCTGCTTGGTGATCTCTTTTCGCGATGCCCTATCGTATATCCCTATAAAAGCCTTGTTCTGGACGCTCGTATAATTCTCTTAGCGATATGCGCCGCCTAATGCAAGAGGAGGAGATATGTCTGAACCGAAAACGGCCGACAATCCGGAAGGTCGCAAATGGAAATGGCGAGAGGGCGAATACGAGGTTATTCGAAGCAGTGCCCGCTCGGGTCCCGGATGCCATGACAACTGCGGAGTCTTGCTCTACGTGAAGGATGGCAAGCTCGAGAAGATCGAGGGCGATCCCGAAAACCCCTATAACCAGGGACGCCTCTGCCCGAGATGCCTTGCCTACAAGGAGATGCTCTACCACCCCGACCGTTTGCTCTACCCCATGAAACGCGCTCGCGAAGACCGCGGCAAAGATGCGTTCAAGCGCATTACCTGGGATGAGGCGACCGAGATCATCCTGGAGGAAATGGGCAAGGTCATCGACACGTACGGGGCCGAGTCCATCTGGGTCACCCAGGGAACCGGCCGCGACATCAACGGATACGGTCCGCTGATGGCCCGCTACCTCGGCACGCCGAATTACGGAACGGGCTTCCTCTCGGGCATCGCCTGCTACGCGCCGCGCCGTTTCAGCACCGCGCTGAAATCGGGCGGCCTGTTCATCGCCGACTATTCTCAGTACTCCCCCCTCCGCTACGACGATCCGCGGTGGAAAGCGCCCGAGTACATCCTCATCTGGGGCAACAACCCCGTCGTTGCCAACTCCGACGGCACGCTCGGCCACTGGGTGGTGGAGTCCATGAAGCGCGGATCGAAGCTCATCACCATCGACCCGAAGCTCACGTGGCTCGCAGGCAAGTCCGATGTGTTCCTTCAGCTGCGCCCCGGCACCGATACCGCGATAGCGATGGCCCTGTGCAACCACATCATCGAGAACAACTTGCAGGATCAGGAATTCTGCGACTGCTGGTGCTACGGCTACGACGAGTTCGCCGAGCACCTTAAGCCCTACACGCCCGAATGGGCCGCCGAGATCTGCGGCGTCGACGCCGACCTCATCAAAGAAGCCGCCGTCAAGATCGGCAAGGCCGAGAACTGCTGCTTGCAGTGGGGCGTCGCCATGGACCATACGTCCGAGGGCTTCGTGACCGGCATGGCCGCCTACGACCTCATGGCTCTCACCGGCAACTTCGAGAACCCGGGCGGTATGGTGGATGCGCCCTTCGCCTTCGATGTCAACGTACCGTGGTCGGGCGGAGACGATTGGGAGTTGTGCACCGCCGATCTGCCCAACCAGGATAAGAAGATCTGCGGCGAGTGGCCCGCCAACAAGGCGATGCAGGCCATCAGCCCCGACGATCTGCTCGTGGCGATGGAGACGGGCGAGCCTTATCCCATCAAAGCTATGTGGATGATGCAGAACAACGCGCTCGCCTGCATGGGTGCCGCACCGCAGCGCATCATCAAAGCGCTGCAGGAGAACATGGACTTCAACGTCGTGGTCGACCTGTTCCTCACCCCGACGGCGCTCGCCTGCGCAGACGTTCTGCTGCCTGCCGCAACCTTTGCCGAGCGCATGGGCATCTACGGCCACCAGCCCTATCTTCTGGGCTCCATCAACCAAGCCATCGAGCCTTTGGGCGAAGTGAAGCCCGACCAGGTCATCATGTACGAGATCGGCAAGAAGTTCGGTCGCGGCGAAGGCATGGAGCAGTGGCAGACCGAAGAAGAGTTCTACGACTTCTGCCTCCGGAAATCGGGCTTCACGTACAAGACGCTGCAGGAACGCTCGTGGGCGTTCCCCGAGTTCGAGTACGAGAAGCACAAGAAGGGTCTTCTGCGCCCCGACGGGCAGCCTGGGTTCAATACGTCGACAGGCCGCTACAACTTCTACAGCCGCGAGATGGTGTACTTCGGGTTCCCGCCCTTCCCCACCTACGAAGAGCCTCCGGAGAGTCCGGTTTCCGCTCCCGAGCTTGCGGAGAAGTATCCCTTGGTGCTGACCACCGGCGCGCGCCATTGGGGCTTCTTCCATTCCGAGCATCGCCAGAGCCCCTCGATGCGCCGCCTGCATCCCGATCCTACGGTTCTCATCCATCCCAATACCGCCGCGAAGTACGGCATCGAGAACGGCGACTGGGTCAAGATCGAAAACCAGTTCGGCGAATGCAAGCAGAAGGCGGAGCTCAGCGTGCGCCTGCGCGAAGACACCGTAGCGGCGGACCATGCATGGTGGTTCCCCGAGCGCGATCCCGGCGACGGCACCCTGTTTGGCGTCATGGAGTCGAACATCAACAAGCTCATCCCCATGCGCCCGGGCAAATCGGGTCTCGGCGCTTCGTATAAGTCCCAGCTGTGCGCCATCAGCAAGATCGAGGAGTAACATTATGCGAAAATATCTCGCCATCGATTACGATTACTGCACCGGTTGCCATACGTGCGAAATAGCATGCCAGCAGGAACACGGGCTGGATCCCGAGCATTTCGGCATCAAGTTGACCCAGATCGGTCCCGACCAGATAACCGATCGCCATTGGCAGTACGAGTTCGTCCCCGTTCCCACCGAGCGTTGCGACCACTGCGCGCAGCGCCAGATGGACGGCAAGCTGCCCTCCTGCGTCCAGCATTGCCAGGCTGGCTGCATATACTACGGTACGCTCGAGGAGCTTGGCGATAAGATCGACAAGCTGAAAGTAGCGATCTTCTCGTAGCGCCCCTTCAGACGTCGAGCTTCGGTTAGCTCGCCTTGCATCCCCCGCACGTTTCGTTACGACTCGTGCGGGGGATGTCTGTTTTTGGGTGCATGCGCGTCTCATGCGGTAAAATGCGCTTGCGAACGCGATCGCCCGCTGTACCGCCTCGCATGCTATCATCTCCCTATCGAGAAAAGATGGGAGGCGGGCATGAAAATGCTTGGGATGGGAATACCTGAAATGGTTATGGTTGTCGCTATCTACGCTTTGGTCATCTTCGTTTTTTACCTGATCATTAAAAAGGCCGTTAAAAACGGAGTCCTCGAAGCCCACCGGCAGCTTAGAGAAGAGGGCGAGGAAAACAAGGGGACCCCGGTCGCATAGCTTCGGTGGGCAAAGCTCGAACGAGCCTTGCCCACCGAAGCCGGACCGTCCCCTAACCGTGCCCCCCTTGTCCGCGCTTCGGGGCGTCGTTCGATGGCGCTTCCGATTTATTGCCCGTCTTCGACTCCCGCATTTTAATGCTTAGAGTTACTCTAACCTCGAGGCGAGGGCGATTACCCATCCGCGCTTCCCGCAGCTAACGCCATATAGCCGTCCTCGAGCGTCGGAGCCACCGGTTCGGCGCCTTCGGGGCACCTGTCGGCTATCACGCGGTAGCGCGTTCCGTACGCATCCCCCACCGCATTCACCACAATGGCTCCCTCGGGCGGAGCCATGCGCGGCCCGGTCAGCCAGGTGCGCCCGTGCGCTTCGTCAACGAGGTTTCCCGTCGCCCCGTCAAAGCGGAGGCGCCCTTTGCGCAGCACGCATACATAGGGGCAGGTTTGCGCGACGTCGTCGAGGATGTGGGTCGATAGGATTACCGTGCGATCCCTTCCCAGTGTTGCCAGAAGCGTGCGGAAACGCATGCGCTCTTCGGGATCGAGCCCTGCTGTCGGTTCGTCTACCACAAGCAGTTGCGGATCCCCCATCAGCGCTTGCGCGATGCCTACGCGTCTGCGCATGCCGCCCGAGAACCCGCCGATGCGGCGCGTCCGCACATCGGCGAGTCCCACACGCTCTATGAGCTCGTCGGCCTGCCGTTTTCTCTCGCGCTTATCATCCATGCCTTTAAGCACGCCCACGTAGTCGAGGAACTCGAGCGGGGTCAGGCTGGGATAGGGTTCGATATCCTGCGGCAGATAACCGAGGGATTTTTTGAGCGCCCTTCGGTTGCGCGCTTCGGCTATATCGCAGCCATCGACAAGCACGTTTCCCCGACTCGGCCGTACGATGCCGCAGAGGATGCGCATGAGCGTGGTTTTTCCGGCTCCGTTCGGTCCGACGAGTCCGATCATCCCCGAGGGGAGATCGATCGTAAGATCGTCGAGCGCACGCGGTTTTTTTGCAAAATCCTTGCCGAGATGGCTTACGGATACGAACATGGCTGTCCTTTCGTTAGGGCGGTTACGGTTGCTTACCTGCGTTGGAAGTTTCTTTTTCGAGAAATAAGCGCTGCGGCCGCAACGAGCGCCAGCGTCAATGCGATCCTCAGAACCAGCAAGAGCGCCGCATCGAAAGCCGTATAGGCGGCGCTTCCTCCCATCACATCAAGGTCGATAACGGGCTGACAGCCGAAGAAGCCTTGGCAAATGGTGTCGGTTACGACACCCATCTTCGATCGGCTCGCGCCGACGGGCATGGGCGCGAAGGTGGTGAAGCATACCACCACGCACCAAGCGGCGGCCGCGGTTATGCGCGCCAGCGCCTGGGGCAGAAGCGATCCGACAAACGCCGAGAGCGCTGCGGCGAGGAAAGCCAGCGGCACAGCGGTGGCCGCGAATACCGCAAGTGCGGTCAGAACCGACGAGAAGCCGTTTGGAGATTGCATGAAACCGCAAACGGCAAGGGCCGCAGCGGAAGGCCAGATCATGACCGAGAGCATCCCCGTCACCCGAGCCGCCAAGAGCTTAACGGGCGAAACCGGCGTAGAATCCTCTATTTCCATGATGCCGAGGCGAGCAGGCGCAGAGGCGAGGTCGGTGAAAGCCGCTGCATAGGCGATTGCCGGCACCAATCCGAGCGTCTGTCCGAGAAACGCCAAGTCGACCTGGGATCCCGTCGGCTTGGCCAAATCGGGCATCGCGATGAGCGCAATGCCCACAGCGATTAACGTGAGCAGGATCGATACCGCCCAGAGCGCCGATTGGCGTCGGGCCATACGCGCATGAACCCTTGCGAGGCGAAGAAAGCTCATCGCGCATTACCCCCTGCCCTTTCCAGCAGTCGCTCAGAGCGACCGGATGCGAACCACGCGATGGCCGCCGCCGTGCAGGCGACCAGCAGCGGCCCTTGCCTCTGGTCGATGGGGTTCGGTACCTGAAGATCCCAAAAGAGCGTGAGGAAGATCATGACCGCGATGACCGCCATGGTGGCGGAACGCACCGATCCGGCAAGAGACACGGCGGTATAGGCGACCAGCACGACGATGGCGGCACCCCCGACCGGCGAGAGTGCGCTCAACCAGCCGATGTCGTTGGGGAAGACGCCGAACGCACGGAGCACCGCGAACAGCAGGCACGCCCCGATCACGCCGCCCGCCAGCATGACGGCAAGACGTGCAAGCTGCACCGCGCGGAAGCCGACGAACGTCGATTCCTGAAGCTCCGCAAGCAGGTCGTCGCCAAGCGCGACAACGGCGCACGCCCCCACCGAGATGGGGTAGAGCTGCACGATAAGCATCATCGCCAAACTTGCCGCCTCCCTTCCTGCGAGGTGTGCCAAAACCACACCTGCGATGCTCACGAGCGCGCTCGTGCCGAGCGGTACGGCGAGCATAACCGCTTTGCTGCGGTGCACCTGCGCGGCGGCAAGCGATAGCGCACGACGCGGCTGCAGCCGCGAATGTCCTATGCGTGCAATGTCCATGCGAACTCCTTCATGTCGACGATCCCGATCGGATCCTGTATTCGTTAGTAGCGCCAAATGCCAAAGCGGTTCGCGTAAACGCTTGAAATTATCCGCTCAATCGGCGCTGCGCGATGCCGGTTCCCCGTCGGCCCTACGCCGCCTGCATCCTCGCGACGGCCGCCCTTCTTGCGGAGCATACGGTAGCGGCGAGCAGCGCGATGCCGAAAACGACGATGCCGACGGGGCCGAGTGCTCCCTGCAGGCCGGCGATAAGCAGTCCGATCCCCGAATCCGCAGCTGCATGGGCGACGGGTGCGACAACGGGTATCGATGCCGCACCAACGATCGAACCCGCCCAGGAAGAGCCCGTCCATACGGCGATAAACGCCGACGCCCCCGAAACGGCGGCGAGGGGCACGAGCCATGCCGAAGCGAGCGCCCCGAGATCGATCGGCACGCCCGCCAGCGAGGCGGCGGCGCATGCGGCGATTCCCGAGGCAGCGTCGATGCAGAGCACCGCGGCCAGGCGAACGAGCGTTACGGTCTGCGGCCCTACCGGCGTTGCAAGCGCGATGGAATCGGGGCGCTCCGAGGCGAGTGCGAGCGTCGCGGTAAGCGCGGCGCCCACAAGCAGGATCATCGAAAGCAGCCAGGTGGCGTCGAGCAGCGAATCCGCGTATCGCGCCATGCTCGCCCCGATCACGGCTGCCGCGGTCACGATGAGGGCTGCCGGAAGCACGGTCTGCGGTACGATGCGCAGCTGCGAAAGGGCGAGTTCGCCCGCCACGCGCAGGCTCTTGGCGGCCGTCCATGGCGCGGCGTCGATCCTCGAGGGTTCCTTCCGTATGCGCGCGGCCACGCTTGCGAACGCGGGCGCGCCCGCAGCGAACTCGGCTTCCTGACATCTCAGGGCATCGCGAAGCGCGTTCGCTTGGCTGTCGGGCGGTTTTACCCCCCGTCGATCCGAATCGGTTCGGCGGAAGGCGGAGTCGGATTCTCTTCTCGGCAGTTTGCTCATAGCATTCCCCTTAAGGATTCTTGCATCATCCGGCGCGCACGGGACACGCGCGACTTGACGGTGCCCACGGGTACGTCGGTTACGGCGGCGATGTCCGCATAGGGAAGCTCGTGCAGCCAGGCGAGGCGCAGCGTTTCCGCAAGATCGTCGGGCAGGGCGTCGAGAGCCGAAAGGATCGCCTCGACTCCGACGCCTGCAAGTGCGAGGCTCTCCGGTCCCTCGGCGCTGTCGGCAATGGCATCCGCATGTTCGTCGAGGGGAATAGCGCCCGCACGCTTGCGGCGCGTGTTCGTGTACACCTGCCGCTTCGCTATGCCGAGCAGCCAGGTGAGTACGCGACTCTCGCCGCGAAAGGCCCGCGCCGATCGCCAACATGCGAGCCAGACATCCGCCGCCACTTCCTCTGCGGCCTCGCGGTCCGACATCCGTGCGGCGATGAACGTGAATACGGCCGGCGCATAGGCGCAGTACAGCTCCTCGAGAGCCTCCTCGTCGCCGCGCGCGATCGCGCTGAGCGCTGAGCGCGCCCGTTGTTCGTCTTCGTCGTATCCGGCCATTCGGTTCTTGCCGTCTTTCTCGTTGCACGTTTCCCGTTGTTGTATCTTAGTAGCACTTCGGTGCTGGACGGTTCACGATTGTCCGAACTTTTTGCTGCATCTGCGCTTCGGTGGGCGACTTGCGCTAAGATGGCAACCTATCAGAAACGCATCGTATGCGGATGCCCAAAATACCGTACCGAGGAGAATCGCGTGTCCGGCCACCATGAAACGAGAAACGCTTCGACCCGAAACACCGTTGGCTTTGCCGAGGGCGATGCTCAAGCAATCGCACAGACCGACCGCTCGGTCGACCCCGTCTTCGCTCAAGAGCAGAAGCACTTGAGCGATACGTACGAAACGCTGGAAGCCATGGGTCGGTCTCTCACGGCGAAAATCAGAGCGTTGGACGAATCTGCGGCTGAAGACAAGCGCTCGATGGCCGAAGAGCTCTCCCCCAACTTCGCGAGCTATGCCGATGCGATGGAAACCTATGCGGATTTCGCCACGGTGAACCGCGTGGTCGACGGCTACAACGTCGCGCACGACCTGAATGCCGAGAAACTTGCCCGCATCGAGGTGCTGCTCAAGCAGCCTTATTTCGCAAAGGTGGTCCTGCAGTTCAAAGCCGGCGAAGAGGCAAAGGAACTCTATATCGGTAATGCGGGCGTGTCCGATGACGCGTATCGGCGGCTTGTCGTCGATTGGAGATCGCCGGTTGCCGAAGTGTATTACAACCAGGACATGGGTCCCACAACGTACCGTGCGAACGGGCGGACCATCGACGTCGATCTCAAACTGCGCCGCCAGTTCGATATTGCGGGCAGTGTGCTCAACGCGTATTTCGACACGAACGTCGCCATTCAGGATTCGCTTTTGCTCGCTTCGCTCTCCAAGGAGCGCACCGCCCATATGCAGGCGATAACCGCAACCATCCAAAAAGAGCAGAACGAGGTGATCCGCCACGACGATGTACCCGTTTTGCTGGTGAGCGGCATTGCCGGCAGCGGGAAAACCTCGGTGCTTTTGCAGCGCATCGCGTATTTGTTCTACCAACGGCGCGGCGAGCTCGACCCGAGCGAAGTCTTTCTCATCACTCCCAATCCGGTGTTTCGCCACTATATCGACAACGTGCTTCCCGACTTGGGAGAAAGCAATCCCGAAACGTTCACGTGGGACGATTTCCTCGAACGGCTGATGCCGCCCGACCGAAGCCATGGCGAAACCGATGTCCCCCTGAGCACGTTCGAGCGTATCGACGGCCTCGTTGGAACGTTCGCTTTCGAGCAGAACGACTTCAAAGAGATCCGCTGCAAGGACACGCGGCTCATTCCCGTGGGGCAGATTGCGCAGGTTGCGGCGAAGTACAAGCATCTTCCCGCCGGCCCGCACCTCGTTTCGCTTATGCGCGAAGCGCTCGCCGAACGTCTGGAAAGCCGTATCGCGCAGATGGCGGGAACCGATGCGGTGCATGACGAGCTGCTTGCGCTCGACTTGAACGAACAGCTTGAGATATTCCACGAAACGATCGATCCTCAGGATGACGAGGAGATCCGATCCTTTGCGCTCCGCTACCTGAACAACCGATTCGCCGACGCTTTCGAGGCCGTGGAAAACGACGACTGGCTGCGAATCGATCGCATCGGCATGCGGCTGCTCGACGCGACGCACCTCGAACCCGTTACGTGGCTCTATGTGAAAATTGCGCTCACTGGTCTGGGAAACCCCTCCGCAAAGTACGTGATGATCGATGAGGTGCAGGACTACTCGGCAGCGCAGCTCGCTGTGCTCGGCCGCTACTTCAGGCGCGCGCACTTCATGCTGCTCGGTGACGAGAACCAGGCCATCAAGCCGAACACAGCGACTTTCGGCGAGGCGCGAAGCGTATTCGAATCACTGCACGAGACCGTAAGCGAATGCAAGCTCATGACGAGCTACCGTTCGTCCCCCGAAATAACCGCCCTGTTCGCGAGCCTCCTTAAAGACAGCGAACGCATGCGCATCTCGTCTATACAGCGTGCCGGCGAAAAGCCGGTCGTCATCGAAGGCTCCGATAGGGATATGTGGGTATCGGCGTTGCGCCAAGCGGTTGAAGCCGCGGAAGGGGAAGACGGCCTTACTGCCATCATCGTTCCTTGGAAGAGCAATGCGAAACACGTGCAATCTCTGATCGGGGACAACGCACCCGCTCTTGTAAAGAAGAACGCGGCGCTGCCCGACAAAGGCGTGGTGGTCATTCCTCTCGAGCTCGCCAAAGGACTGGAATTCGACCACGTGATCGTGCCCGATGCGAGCGAAGCCGTCTTCCCCCATGACGAGCTCTCTCGCCGCCGCCTCTACACGACCGTATCGCGCGCAACAAAGAAGATCACCTTGCTTTCCCAAGGCGCGCTTACATCGTTGCTGGACGAGCGTCCGTAGAGCTCGGCGGATTTCCAAGTTTACCTGCAGCGAACCCATTTAGGTATTATGTTTCAGTTTGAAAAATCGACTCCTGGGTACATTTTATTGCGGTTGCGCGCGCTTGCTTTTTTTCTGAGAGCATTGAAGTTGGCTCCTAGGGACATCCACCCGGGCAAAGGCTTAACGATTGCGGCAGGCGCGGCGGGCTGGCTGCTTTCAAAAGACGATTCTTGCTGTTTCGGTGCGCACAGCCGCAATTTTGTGCACCCATGTGACGTTTTTCGCTGCACTCTCTGACATATAGAACCCACTCAGCCGAACCTCAGCCCCATTAAGGAGGCTCTTTGTGAAAAAGCTTGGTGAAAAGGATGCTTCGAACCATGATCGGCGTAGCCGAGCACGCGAAGTTGCTTCGACGCCGCATCGGTCGTCGAATTCATAGTGAAAAGCTGGAATGGCCAAAAGAATTACACCTCTTCCCTTTCTAATGCTATATCATGCATTAGAAGAATCTCTTACCTGACTTTGGAGTGCCGCATGAAACCATTGCGTTTGACTGCCGATATCGACGAATATCTGGAAAACACCCACTACGTGGGAAGCGAATCGAAAGTCGTTTCAGAGAAGGCCGAACGTCTGTGCTCAGGCCTTGCAAGCGAACCCGAGAAGGTTGCCGCCTGCTTCGATTACGTTCGCGATTGCATTGCCCACACAGTCGACATCGGCGAGAGCATCGTGGCCAAAACCGCCGATGACGTGTTGGATCTCGAGCACGGAACCTGCTACACGAAAAGCTTGCTGCTCGTAGCCCTGCTCCGAAGCATCGATATCCCGAGCGGTTTCTGCTACCAGCGGCTGTACGAGGACGAGGGAGACGATCCGCATTTCTTTTTACACGGTTTGACCGCTTACTATTCGTCGGTAAAGGACGCATGGATCCGCCTCGATGCGCGCGGAGGCGCGAAGGACGCCGACGCCCCCGCCGTCACCCCCGAACTCGTATTGGACGACTACCTCGCGTTCGAGCCCGATCAGTCGATCGGCGAGGTCGATTACCTTGAAGTGCTGCCGCAGCACCCAGAGCAGGTTGTAGCGATCCTCGAGATCAGCAGCAACTGCATACGGATGATCGAAGAGGATCTGCCGACCTTTTTGGATGAATCGGCGTAAAGCGAACGCATTCTTTCGGCAGAGCGCTTGACTGCGACACCGTGTCGTACTTTATGATCGGTGTCGGTCGCGGCAAGCGATTGCGGGGATGCATGCAACATTCTTTGCTCGAGAACACCGAACCGGAGGATACGCAATTCGATCTTCTGCCGCCAATCAAACCGAAGGAGCATCGCAATGACCGACATCGAAAAAGCGACGGTACCCGCCCAGGCGATCGTATCGATAACGCACGAACACGTGCGGGTCGACCAGCTGCCCGCCCTGATAGGCCCCGGCTTCATGGAGATAGGAGGCTATCTCGAATCCCAGCATGCCGAAATCGCCGATGCGCCGTTCGTCGCGTTCTACGGTATGGATGAATCCATCAAGCTCGACGAGAACGACATGCGCGTCGAGATCGGATTTCCCATCCGCGCTGCGATCGCCGCCGACGCCCGTTTCACTCAATACGAACGGGCATCATTCGAGGCCGTACGGGTCGTGTATACGGGAGACTACAATGCGGGCATGATGCGGGTATATCAGGATATCGCGTCCTGGTTGGCAGAGCGCGGGATTGCGTTTCCCGGTCTTGCCTACGAGTGCTATCTTACGGGCGAGGACGTGCCGCTCGACGAGCAGATAACGGTCATCACCGTGCCCTTTGAGGTGCCGAAGCGCCTAGGGTAGCGCGCACGTGCACCACAATCTCATGCGGTAGGGAGAAGATGTGCTCGGTCGGTTCGGCAAGGCCCATGCGCTCCCCTTTCTGAGGCATCATCCGGGTTTGGGCTCGCCGCTCCGAGCGTTACTCCAAGTACCCTTGCGAGCGCTTTTTCGTGTAGAAGCAGATGAAGTCGAGGATGATCTGGGCGGCATAGAGCGACGTCTGGTCGGCATGGTCGTAAGGCGGCGCCACCTCGGACACGTCGAAGCCGACGACGTCGCCCTTCTTCACGACGGCGTATACGAGATCGTTCACCTCCTCGTACAGAAGGCCTCCCGGCTGCGGCGAGCCTGTGCCGGGGCACAGGGACGGATCGAACCCGTCGATGTCGACGGTGATGTAGTAGTGCTCGGCATCGGGAATCCTCGCGATGATCGCCTCCATCCCCTCTCGCCTGAGCTCGGGAGCGGAGACGATCGTGCTGCCCCATGCGCGCGCTTCGGCGAAATCGGCCGGACCGCTGCTGCCGAGGCCTCGCAGGCCTATCTGCATCATCTTGCCGACATGCGCAAGCTCCGACGATCGCCGCATGGGAGAACTGTACGAACAGGTGAACTCTCCGTACGAGTCGGTCCAATCGAGGTGCGCATCGAACTGGATTATGCACACGTCATCGTAGCGGTCAAGCGCCCTGACGACGGGGATCGTGGTCGAATGGTCGCCTCCGATGACCACCGGCACCGCACCGGAATCGATGATGCACCGCACCGCGGCCTCGCAGTTTTCGAACGACTGCTCGAAACCGCACGGGGAAACGTCCACGTCCCCGCAGTCGATGATGCGCTCGCCTTGATCGAGGTACTCGACGTTTCTGACCGGATCGTACAGGCCGTACAGGCCATCGCAGTACACGGTCGATGCATCGCGGACGCCGCGCGGCCCGAAACGCGCGCCGCTTCTCGCCGATGCGCCCACATCAAAGGGGAACCCGAGGATCGCCACATCGTATCCTGGCTCGAGCGCATCGAGCGAGGGGCAGATCTCGGTTTTCATGAACGAAGCTATGCCCGTGAAAGGGAGGTTGAAGAAGTTGTCCCCGTTGGTCGAGAAGTTGACGTTCGCGTTCCTGCTTCCGAATTCCACGATGCTCCTTCCGCGCGTTTGTCGCCTGGTTATCCCATGATACGCTTTCGCATGGGTGCGGCGCCATCCGTAGCGGGGATGTTTCTTTCCGATATCGGTTACAGTCCGAGAAGCGGAGTCGGTTTATCGCGGTACAGGATCGTGAGCCGGTGCATAGCGCGCGTGACGGCTACGTACAGCAAGCTGCGCTCGTAATCGCTTCCGTACTGCGAATCGTCGGCATCGAGGACGATCACCTCGTCGAATTCAAGGCCCTTCGACATCTTCACGGAAGCGATCGAGACGCCGTCCGAGAAGGTCGCGCTTTCGTCGGATAGGAGGTGAACGCGATGCGACCCCGCCAGCAACTCGTAGTACACTCGCGCCACCTTGTCCGATTTATGGATGATTCCGAGCGTCTTGAATTCGCTTTGCTCGAACGCGTCGATGAGCTCGGTGAGTTTTGTGAGCACGCCTTGGGCGTTTCCGCACCGCTCGGTACGAACCTCGTCGCCGTGCCGTTCCATGAAAACCGGATCCGCGACGGGCTTCACCCGTTGAGCGAGCTCGTTGATCTCAAGGGTCGACCGATAGCTTTCCCGAAGATGGAACACTTCGGGCTTCCCGTACATATCCGCCATCGCCTCGAGCGTCATGGCGTTCGTCGGATCGACCGTCTGGTTGAAATCGCCGAGAATCGTCTTCTCGCAGGGAAACAGGCGCGCGATGAGCAGGTGCTGCATCGGAGTCAGATCCTGCATCTCGTCGATGAGCAGGTGCTTTACTTCGGCAAGTTCCTCGAAGCCGCCGAACGCCGATTGCAGGTACGCGATCGCGCAGGCATCCTCCCATTCCACGGTACCCTTTGCCGGCATTGTGAAAAGGCTCTTGCTCCCGGCTTCGGCCATGAAGAGGCGATACAGGCTCAAAGCATCCTTGGCGGCGAGCATGGCGTTGAGTTTTTGGCGAACCTCGTTCTTCTTGGGAACCTCGACTCTCCTGCCGATCGAGCGCGACGACATCTCGGCGACGATCTCCGACGCCAGAAGATCGATGCGCTCTTTGACCGTGAGCCTGCCGTAGCTGCGGTATCGCTCGGTCAGCCACGAGCCCGAAAACGTGTTCGACCCGAAGCCGAGGTCGACTCCACGAAGGGCCTCATCGCGAAAACGTTGCGCATACGACGCAATCGATTCGGCGAACTCGACGGTTCCCTTGAAGGAGGCTCGCTTGAGCCATGCGGAGTCGATTTCGTCAACCGGATAGCGCTGAGGCGCGATGCTCAGGTTCGATCCGAGCATCGTTTCGGCGACGGTGCGTACGTCCATCTCGCGTACGGGCTCCTCGCCGAGCTCGGGTAAGACGTTTGCGATGTAGTCGCCGAACACCTTGTTCGGCGACAGGATGGCGACAGAATTCGAACTGAGCGTGCCTTTGCGCCGATAGAGCAGGTAGGCGATGCGATGAAGCGCTATGGAGGTTTTCCCCGAGCCTGCAACGCCTTGGATGACGAGGGTGCCGCCGGTTTCGTCGCGGATGATCTGGTTCTGTTCGCGCTGGATCGACGAAATGATCGAACGCATCTTCTTGTCCGATGTGCGGCTGAGCTCCCGCTGCATCACTTCGTCGCGAATACCCGAGTCATCCTCGACCGCGTAGACGAGCGCGCTGTCTTCGACCTTGATCTGCCGCTTGCCCGTAAGCGTACCTGCCATGAGCCCCGAAGGCGCGGCGTATTCCGCCCGTCCCCTGTCGAAATCGTAGAAAAGCCCCGCGACCGGGCTCCTCCAATCCGATATTTCGATGCTTCCCTCGTGGCTGAAGGCGAACCTGCCGATATAGCTGGTCTTCGCATCGTCTTCCCCGTCTACGCGAAACGTCACGTTGGCGAAGTACGGCGAATCGTAGAGCTGCACGAGGCGCTCTCGGGAAAGGTGGGCGATCTCGGCGTTGCGGTCGACCTCTTTGAGGTAGAGCTCGTTTTGGTACATCTCCTGAGGGTCGATCTCTCCCCTGTTCTCGGACATGTAGAATTTGGTTGAACGGTAGGCGTCGTTGGTTTGCTCGAACAGCTCCGAGGCGTGATCGATCGCCTGGGCGAGTTTCTCGAGCGTTGCGCCGAGATGCTCCTCTTCTTCAGCGAATACATCGGGGGTTTTCGGGTCGGGGTCGGCTCCGGTCGTCGTGTCCATGGAATTCTCCTTAGCGCCATCCGCCCGCCCTGCCGCATGTTTGAGGCGGCAGATTTTCGGATGGGTGTAAAGAAATTGGGCGGAACGCGCTATGATAGCAGAAGTTGAGGGGAAATGCCGTGAGAATCAAGGAACGAATTGCCGATTGGGGTTACCGATGATACGCGATTTCGATACCTTGTCGAGCGGCGATAGCCGAGCAACGGTTTCACCTCAGCCTGTTATCGGAATATCCCCGGAACGCTACGGGCAAAAAACCTTGAGCTACACTGGTGCCGTAACGCGAACGAAAGGCATCAGCATGTCGAAATCGAGACTCGAGGCGTTCACCGACGCGGTTATCGCCATCGTCATGACCATCCTCGTCCTGGAGCTTCACGAACCGACCGCAGGCAGCTTCGCCGCGCTGTTCGAGGAGTGGCACCGCCTCGTCATCTACGTGGTGAGCTTCCTCATGCTCGCCATCTACTGGAACAACCACCATCACATGTTCCAAGCGGCCAAAACCATCAACGGAAAGGTGCTTTGGGCGAACAGCCTCTTCATCCTGAGCCTTTCCGTATTCCCGTTCGTCACCTCGTGGATGGGCGATTTCTTCTCGGATCTGGCCCCGCAGCTCTCGTTCGGCATCGCCATCATGATGGCCGACGTGATGTTCTTCGCGACCGCCTACAACCTGAAGAAGGCGACCGACGACAATGAGACCGTCTCCGTGTTCTTCAACAAGTACTACAAATCATGGGTGTCGATCGGCACGAACGTGATCGCCATCCTGCTCGGCGTTCTCATACGGCCCGAGCTCATCTTCATCCTCAACGCGGTCATGCTCGTGCTCTGGGTGGTTCCCGAACGCCGTATCGAGCGGGTGTTCCAACAGCAGCGCTGAGGATCCTGCATGCGAGAGCCGTCCGCAATGCGGCGCATTGGGTGCACGGCGCCGGTTTACGGGCGCAAGAACCGATACAGGCCCCAGCAGCCGGCGAGCACGTCGTCGTAGGTGGCATCGAAATCGCCGGTGTACCACGGGTCGGCGATGTCGCCGTCGCTGCCCGCGTATTCCAGGAGCTTCTTCACCTTGCATGCGGGGTCTCCTCCGAACAGCCGAATCATGGTTCGTGCGTTCGCTTCGTCCATGCCTACGAGCAGATCCCAAGCCGCGTAATCGCCCCGTCTGAGCCTGCGCGCGTATTTCCCCTCGCATGAGATGCCCGCCTTCGCGAGCGCGGCGGCGGTTCCCGGATGAACCGGATTGCCAATCTCCTCGTCGCTCGTAGCAGCCGACGCGATGTCGAACAGGGCTCCTTCGCCGTTCTTGTCGACGATGTCCCTCATGACGAATTCGGCCATGGGCGAACGGCAGATATTGCCGTGGCAGACGAAGAGGATGCGGTACGGAACCGAGGCCACGCCCTACGCCTCTTTCTCTTCAAGCGGCTCCATGACCTCGAGGTACCGCTCGTAGAGCTTCGGTGCTACCTTCTTGATGCTCTGCGGGCGAAACGTCTTGGCATCAACGACGCAGTGGGTGGTCGTGGCGGTGCAACACGGCTTGTCGGCGCCGATTTCTTGGCCCTGTTTGTACACTTCGTAGGCGTATACGGTCCTCGTCGGCCGCGATTCGATAACGCGCGTTTGAACGATGGCGGTATCGCCGTAGGTAAGCGGAGCGCCGTACGATATATCGACGTTCACGACGGGCGAGAGAAAACCCGCCTCCTCGAGATCCGAGTACGGGCAGCCGATGGTCTTGAGGAAATCGGTCCGGGCGTCTTCGAAGTAGAGGAGGTAATTCGCATGGTAGACGATGCCCATCATGTCGGTTTCTCCATAGCGTACGTGTATAGTGGTTCTAGCCTGCATATGCTCGTTCTCTCCTGATTGGATACAATGGTCGTATGGGTAATATCGTAACGTATATGCAAGAAGAGCAGCGCACTTTCTCGGAATTACCGTTTCACGCGGTCGATAGCCTTATTTGCTCGGTTATCTGCTACTTCGACTTCGATCGCTCCCCCGTAGCCGTTCGCGCGGGCGGCGAGGAGACGCTGCTCCACGACATCGTCGCCTTGAGCGATTGGGACGCGCTTTGCGCCGGCAGCTGGCTCGAGGATTCCAAGGAAACGGGGGCTTTCATGCAGGCTCTCATGGCGAGCAGACGATACCGGGCCATGTCCGTTGCGTTCTACGCGAACGAATTCTCCAATGCGGTCGAGAAGCAGTTCAGCGCCGTCACGCTGTTCCTCGGGCAGGGGGATGCCTATCTCGCCTACCGCGGCACCGACGGCAGCTTCGCAGGTTGGAAGGAGGATTTCAACCTGTGCTTCAGGCACGTGATCCCCTCTCAGAGATCGGCTGAGGCGTACCTGTCGGGAGTCGCCTCCGCGACGGGATCGCGGCCCCTCATCATCGGCGGCCATTCGAAGGGCGGAAACCTTGCCGAATACGCATCGCTCGTATGCCCCGAAGGCGTCTTCGAGCGCATCGTCGCCGTTTACAATCATGACGGGCCGTCGTTTCTCGAAGATCCTTCTCCCCGCATCGAGGATCCGACGTTCGCCGCCAAGCTTCATAAGACCGTTCCCGAATCGTCGGCATTCGGGATGATCCTCGAACGGAGGAGCGGCTACCGCGTCGTGCGGTCATCGGCGCTTTCCGTCTTTCAGCACAATCCGTTCAGCTGGGAGGTCGAGGGTACGGGGTTCGCCTGCCAAGATGCGCTCAACAAAAGCGCCGTGTTCTTCGACGCTGCGCTCGACGAATGGCTGAGGAGCAAGACCGCCGACGAACGAGAGCGATTCATCGACACCATCTACGACCTGTTCGTATCGACGGATGCCGGTAGTTGGGCAGAATTCCAGAGCCAGCTTTTAGCCAACACGAAGAAACTCGTCGGAAGAGGCGGCCGGCTCGACCCCGAGACGCGCGCGTTCATCCTCTCGACCATCGCTTCGCTCGGCGGCATCCTCAAGCGCGAAACGCTCAAGAGATTTCGCCCCTCGCCGCGAACTTGGCTTCCTTTTAGAAAAGAGCGGTACAATACCTCTTCGAGTAATCGACGCGAGAACTAGACGAGGCGGAATAATTGGTGGAACAAGTCGCTCAAACCCCAGAAAACGGCGCTGACGACGCAGCGTACGCAAAGCTCACGGCAACCATGGCCATGCAGCTCGCCGCTCCCCATACGTGGCCTGCGGCCATCCTGCCCGTCCTGTTCGCTACGGCGCTCGCGGGCATCTGGCACGGAAGCCTTTCGGTGACCCTGGTCCTCTCGCTCCTCGTCATCTGCGTGCTCATGCAAGCTTCGGTCAACACGCTCAACGATTATTACGACTTCGTCAAGGGAGCCGACAATATCGAAAACCAGCTCGATCCGACCGATGCGGTGCTCGTCTACAACAACGTCAATCCGAAATCGGCGCTCAAGCTGGCCGTCGGGTTTCTCGCCGCCGCATTCGCCCTCGGCGTTTACGTCATCGTTGCCGCGGGATGGATTCCGCTTGCCATCGGGCTTGTCGGGGCGGGGATCATCGTGCTGTACTCGGCGGGCAAAAGCCCGCTATCCTACTTGCCGGTCGGCGAGTTCGTGAGCGGCATCACGATGGGCGGGCTCATTCCGCTCGCATGCTACCAAGCGCTCACCGGAAGCTTCTCTTGGACCGTGCTGCTCTTGTCCGTGCCGCTCGTATGTGGCATCGGACTCATCATGTTCACGAACAACACCTGCGACATCGAGAAGGATGCCGCAGCCGATCGCAAGACGCTTTCCGTCCTGCTCGGCCGCGAACGCGCTCGAGCCGCCTATCACGGTACGATCGTCGCATGGATGGCGAGCATCGTCGTGTTCTCTGCCGTGTTCTTCCCTGCCGGCCTTATCGTGGCGCCGTTCATGCTGATCGCCCTCTATCCTGCCGCGAGCGCCCTCTGGAAAAACCCGCTTACGCCCGCAACGCGTCTTCAGGCGATGCCGCAGTGCTTGAACCTCAACATCGCCCTCGGGGCCTTCTATGCTGCAGCCATCCTCATGGGCGGCGTCGTGCAGCTTTGCGCGTTCTAGCGCCACTGAATCTGTATCGTGCCCCGCAGCGCCTCCAAAGAGAATCGCTGCAAGAGCTCGTCGAGTGCGATAGCGTCGCAGGTGTCTGCGATCCCCGTGATGCCCGCCAGGTGTCCGATCAGCGCTTCGGGCGTTTTGAAGCGGGCGCGTAGCGCTTCCATATCGGCGTCGCGATCGCGTTTCGAGAGGCGGCGGTTCGGCTCCCCTGCGATAAGCGGGATATGGGCGTAGGCGGGGTGCTCGAAACCGAAGAGGTCTTGCAGGTAGAGCTGCTGGGGCGTCGAGCACAGAAGATCGCAGCCGCGTACGACCGTGGTCACGCCCTGGTCGGCATCGTCGAGCACGACGGCGAGTTGGTAGGCGAACGCCCCGTCCGAGCGCCGCACGAGAAAGTCCCCGCATTCGTCGGCAAGGTTCTGCCGGTACGTTCCCTGGATCGCATCGTTCAGCCCGTAAACCTCGGCGGGCACGGTAAGGCGCATGGCGGGATCGCGCGTCTTCGCTCGCGCGATGCGCTCGTCGGCCGTCAGAGAGCGGCACGTGCCCGGATAGACGGCCTTCTCCCCGCGGTGCGGGGCGGATGCTGCATGGAGGTCGGCCCTCGTGCAGAAGCACGGGTACAGAAGCCCCCGCGATTCGAGATCGCGGTAGGCTTCCTCGTAGGCGTTCTTCCGATCGCTCTGGTAGTAGGGACCCCGGTCCCAATCGAACCCCAGATACTCGAAATCCCTCATGATGGCGCTGGCGAATGCGGATTTCGAACGCTGCTCGTCGAGATCCTCGATGCGCAGCACGATCGAGCCCCCGTCGCGCTTGGCGATGAGCCACGCCATGAGCGCCGCGAACACGTTGCCGGCATGCATGCGCCCGGTGGGGCTCGGCGCAAAACGGCCAACCGGCGCTTTTGCGCCCGTGCGGCAATCCGTTCCCGCTCCCCCTCGCAGGAGATGAGCCTGTCCCCCGAGATCGTGCGCGACCATGGCCTTACAGCTTCGCCCGCCTGTCCTCGACGTGCTTGGTCTTCCCGAGGCAGCGCTCGATGCCGCCCGGTTCGACGAGCTTCACGTTCACGCCGACGAGCAGCACGGCTTTGAGCTTCTCCGCGATGCGCTTGGTAAAGGCGCTCATCTCCTCGAACGAATCGCTGAACGCCGAGGCCTTGAGCTCCACGTGCACGGTCATGCTGTCGAGGCCGCCGACGGTTTCGACGACGATGCGGTAGTGGGTCGTAACGCCCTCGATGCCCGCAAGCACGTCCTCCACCTGGCTCGGGAACACGTTGGTGCCGCGGATGATGAGCATATCGTCCGAACGTACCCGCACTTTCTGCATGCGGGCATGCGTCCGGCCGCATGCGCACGGCTCGGTTACGACGCGCGTGAGATCGTGCGTGCGGTAGCGAAGCACGGGTATCGCCTGCTTGTCGAGCGGCGTGAGCACGAGCTCGCCTTCGACGCCGTCGGGAACGGGATCGCCCGTCTCGGGGTCGACTACCTCCCAGAGGAAGTGGTCTTCGGCGATGTGCTGCATGTCGCGCGAAGCAAGGCACTCTCCGGAAACGCCCGGTCCCATGACTTCGGTAAGGCCGTAGTTGTCGGTGCAGACGATGTGCATCCGCGATTCGATTTCCTGTTTGAGTTTCGGCGGGCACGGCTCGCCCCCGAACAGGCCGACGCGCAACGTGCTCGCCTCCCAGTCGAACCCGAGCTTCTCCCCCACCTCACACATGTGCATGGCGTAGGACGGCGTTGCGATGAGCACCGTGGTGCCGTAGTCCTCTATCATGGCAAGGTGGCGTTCGGTGTTGCCCGAACCGGCGGGGATCATCATGCAACCGAGTTTCTGCAGGCCGTAATGAAGGCCGAACCCACCGGTGAACATCCCGTACCCGAAGGCCATCTGCGCCCGATCCCCCGGAACGACGCCTGCCATCTGGGCGAGGCGCGCGATGCAATCGCTCCATACGTCCATGTCGTGCACGTTGTAGCCGACCACGATAGGTTTGCCCGTGGTTCCCGACGAAGAATGGAGCTCGATGACCTCGTCGAGCGGGACGGCGAACAGCCCGTAGGGAAACGTCTCGCGCAGAACCGACTTGTCGGTGAAGGGCAGAAGGCGCACGTCTTCGAGCGTCCTGATGTCGGCGGGCGCCACGCCGCGCTCGTCGAGCTTCTCGCGGTACCAGGCAACCCGATCGTAGGTCCAGGCAACCTGCTCTTTGAGCTTGGCGAGCTGAATCTCGCGGATGCGCTCGCGCGGTGCCGTCTCGATCTCGCGATCGAAAACGGGCATGGTCGAGAAATCTAGCATGGACCAACACCCCCGACGGGCTTTCTCAGGTCGTCCTGCGTGATGAGCTCTATGGGCTGGTCAGCAAGCAGGCGCTCCGCCAAAGCGATATCCTTGACGCTCAGGGCGATGTAGGTCGATATGAGCGAGTAGCTGTAGATGACGTTGATTTCGCAGTCGGCCATGACGCCGATGAGCCGGGCGAGTTCGCCCGGCCTGTCAGTGAGCTTTGCGCAGAGCACTTCCGATTTCGTGGCAGCCGCGCCCGCCGCCTCGAGCGCGGCAAGCGCCCGATCGGGGTCGTCGACGATGAATCGCACGATGCCGTAATCTCCTGTGTCGGATGCGCTGTAGCCGCGCACGCTGATGCATTCCTTCTCGAACATCTCGAGTACGCGCTTGAGATGTCCGGGCTGGCTTTCGAGGAAGACGCTGATCTGCGATACGCTCATGCCTTCACTCCTTGCGCGGCCTCGGCCCCCGCACGAAACGCTGCCAGGTTGGCATCGATCGTGTGCGCGGGCACGCGCTTGGCGATCTGGTCTTCCCAGAGCGCCAGATCGAAATCCATGCCCGAAGCCAAAGCGCCGAGCAGTACGACGTTCGTCGATTTGGCGTTGCCGGCCGTCTTTGCGATCGCGCCGGCGGGGACGAGCACGGCACCGAGCTCGCAAAGCCTCTCGCGCGCACGCTCGGGCATGGATGCCGATCCCGTGAGCACGGGAAGCGGCTTGATCGATTCGTCGTTGACGAGGAGCATGCCGCCCTGTTTGAGATAGGGGGCGTTGCGCAGCGCCTCGGTCGTTTCGAACGCGATGATGTAATCGGCGCTTCCGGGATCGGTCACCATGGAGGAAACGTCGTCTCCGAACCGCACGATCGTCGTTACGGCGCCACCGCGCTGCGACATGCCGTGGATTTCGGACAGCTTGACCGTGCATCCCGCGGCGATCGCGGTCTTCGCCAAAAGATCGGCGGCGAGGATCGTTCCCTGCCCGCCGACGCCGCACAGAAGCACGGTGGTGGTGTTCGTTGCGTTAACGGGCATCGGCGCCCCCTTTCGTCCGATCGGCCGTGGGTACGATGGCCGAGAACCCGCAGTACTGGGCGCACTGGCCGCATCCGATGCACATGACATCGTCGATTGCGGCCATCCCCGTGTCGGGGTCTTTCGCGATGGCGGGGCATCCGAGCGTCGGGCAGACGCCGCATGCGCGGCAGTCCTGCGTGACGGTGAACGCCGGTTTGCGGGTTCGGTCGATGAGCACGCACGGTGCTCTGAACACGATGACCGAGAGGTTCTCGGAATCGGTTGCCCTCTTGAGCGTCGAGCGAACCGCCGTCATATCGTGCGGATCGACCGTCGATACGTCTTCGATGCCGAGTGCGGCGAGGATGCCCTCGAGATCGAGCTCCCGAGTCGGACGCTTTTGCAGCGTAATGCCGTTGAAGGGGTTTCCCTGCTGGCCCGTCATGGCGGTCGTACGGTTGTCGAGGATGCAGACCGTTCCCGCGCCCTGGTTATACACCGTGTTGAGCAGCGAACTCAACCCGGAATGGCCGAACGTCGAATCGCCGATGACGGCGACGACCGGACGATGCTTGGTCTCGGCAAGCGCCAGCTCGAACCCGTGCGCCATCGAAATCGATGCGCCCATATCGACGCAGGTGTCCATGGCCGAAAGCGGGGGCAGCGCCCCGAGCGTGTAGCAGCCGATGTCGCCCGTCACGATCGCGCGCAGGCGCGAAAGCTCTTTGAACACGAGTCGGTGGGGGCAGCCCGCGCACAGCGCCGGCGGCCTGCCGGGCACATCGCCCTGCGTGGGAATATGTTCGGCCTCCTGCATGCCGAACGCAAGGCGGATCATGCTCGGCGTGAGCTCGCCGTCGGGCGGAAGCTCTTTGCCGGGAGCGGCCGAGAGCTCGATGCCAAGGGATCTGATCTGGTTCGAAAGGTAGTCGGATGCTTCCTCCACCACATAGAGGCGATCGACCGATTCTGCAAAAGCTTCGAGGACGCGTGCGGGAAGCGGCCAGGTCACGCCGAGTTTGAACACGCTCGCCTCAGGCAATGCCTCGGCTACGTGCTGGTAGGTCGCGCCCGCGCATACGATGCCGATCTCCGCGCCCTTGCGCTCCACGACGTTGTACGGGCATTTCTCGACCCACTCCCTGAGTTCAGCCGTACGCGCGTCCTGCACCTTGCGGCGCGGTTTCGCAAACGCGGGCATCATGACCCACTTGGCCGCATCTTTTTCGTAGGGCTTCAAATCGTGCTCGAGTCGGGGGCCGATCTCGACCGGCGTCTTGGTGTGCGAAATGCGCACCGTCGATCGGATGAGGAACGGCACGTCGAAGCGCTCTGACAAATCGTACGCTTCGCGCGTGAACGCAAGCGCTTCGGCCGAATCGGAAGGTTCGAGCATCGGCATGCGCGCCGCAAGCGCATAGAAACGGGAATCCTGCTCGTTTTGCGACGAGTGCATGCCCGGGTCGTCGGCAGCAAGAATGACGAGTCCCCCGCCGACGCCCGTGTAGGCGGCGGTGAACAGCGGATCGGCGGCGACGTTCACGCCAACGTGCTTCATGGTCGCCAGTACGCGTGCACCTGCGGCAGAGGCGCCGATGCCGACCTCGAGCGCCACTTTTTCGTTCGGGCACCATTCGGCGTACACGCCTTCCTTCTCGGCGAAGGATTCCATGGTTTCGGTTGAGGGCGTACCGGGATATGCGACGCCGATGCGGACGCCCGCCTCCCACGCCCCTTGGGCTATCGCCTCGTTGCCGGAGAGCAATTCCATCTGAGCAACCTTCCGTCTTTCGCCGCCTTCACTGCTGTCTTCGAGCGGCTCTCTCGTCTTTCGCTTTCACTTACGCTTCGGGGCTCTCCTGGTACAGCAGGCAGAAGACTCCGATTTGGATAATGTCCCCATCGTGCAGAATCGCCGAATCGACGCTCTTGTTGTTGATCCAGACACCGTTGTACGAATTCGAATCGGAAATGAGGTACTTCCCGTTTTCGGGGGCGATCAGCGCATGCTCGCGCGATACCGTCATGTCGTTGAGGAAGATGTCGCAGCGGGGGCTTCTCCCCACGGAGAGCTCTTCTGCGCCGAGCTTGAACACCGTCTCGATCTGCGGGCCCCTCACTACGCGCAGGATCGCATTCGCGGGGGCTTCGGAAACCGCAGCCGCAACGTCTTCGCCGCGAAGATCCAGCGGCTTGAAGCTCTGCGTCGAACCCAACAGCTTAAAGCCGCAGTTGGGGCATGCAGCCGCGCCGTCGGGCAGCGGATTATCGCAAATCGGGCAATTCTCGCTCATACCTTTACCTCATTCGTATCGTTTCACGCGCAGGCCGCTCGACTCACGCGCTGGTCTTGTCAACGACAAGCGGCGTCTCATTGTACAGAACGCTCTCTGCAACCGTGGACTGTCCCGAGAAACCCCTGAACAGGCGATCCCACCAAACGCCGATGCCCTCGAACAGATCGGGCGCATTCACGTCTTCGGCGGCGATCAGATCGACCGTAGCCATCACGGAGTTACGCTGCTTGAACGTGAGCGTTCCGATCTTGTCGCCCGCATGCACGTTGCCCGTAAGCTCGTCGTATTCGACCGACTGGCTTATGTTGCCGTTCAGGTCGAATATGTCGATGACCTGATCGGGGTCGGCAACGGTCGCCTTGACCGTACGGTCTATCCATTCTGTATGGGCGACCTCGGCGACAACCGGAACGTCGGCGGAACTTCCGTTAACGTCCGATGCCGTGGTTTGCGAGGTGTTCACAAGCCGATAATCCCCAGTATGCTCGTATACCCAGTCGAGGAGCGTCTGCGCATCGGTGAAACGCTGCGCTTCGGACGTGGAGT
This sequence comes from Raoultibacter timonensis, assembly GCF_022845715.1. Taxonomy (NCBI): domain Bacteria; kingdom Bacillati; phylum Actinomycetota; class Coriobacteriia; order Eggerthellales; family Eggerthellaceae; genus Raoultibacter; species Raoultibacter timonensis. The sequence goes on along the minus strand of NZ_AP025564.1, from coordinate 2,031,493 downwards.
GGATGACGATGGCGTACATTTCGACGCCCTCGCGGTTTGCGGCGCCTGCAAACGACCATCCCGCAAGGGCGGTGAACCCCGTCTTGATGCCGCATGCGCCGTCGAATCCGTTTTTGAGCATCTCGTCGGTGCTCTCGAGGTACAGGCTCGCCAGGCTTCCGTCGGCCCGCGTAACATCGATGGTCGTCGAGGGGGTCGCAACGATGGAGCGGAACGTATCGTTCTTCATGACCGCTTGCGCCATGATTCCCACGTCGGCTGCGCAGCTGTGATGAGAGCCCTGCCAGATGCCGTCGTCGAGGCCGTGCGGGTTCTCGAACACCGTATCGGTGCAGCCGAGCTCGGCAGCGCGGGTGTTCATGCGCTCCACGAATACGTCGTAGGCGTCCTCGTCGCTTAATGCGGCGTCGCCTGCGATAACGCGACCGACGCTTTCCGCGATGGCAATGGCCGCATCGTTGCCCGACGAGAGCAGCAGCGCATTGAGCGCTATCTCGAGCGTCATGGTGTCGCCCTCGGCAAGCGAAGCGCTCGACTCGCCCACCGTCGCCGCCCGTGCACTCGTCGTGACAACGGTGTCGAGCGGGGCGCTCTCGAGCGCAACGAGGGCGGTCATGATCTTGGTGATCGATGCTATTTGGGTCGAATCGGCGGCGTTTCGCTCGAAATAGACCGTTCCTTCCGAATCCATGACGAGGGCGTACTCCGCGTCGATGCTCGGACATTGCGCAACCGATAGGCCTCGCGAATCGACCGAAACGCCGTAGATGACATCTGCCTTGCGAACGTCGGCATACGCTGCCGGAGCAGCGAACCCGAAGCCGAGAGCCAATACAAGTACGCAAGCCGTGAAGCTCGCGTACCAGGATAGTGCCCTCTGTTTTACGAGTGGCTTAATCAACGTGATAGATTTCCTCCGGTGCAACAGGCGTGAAGCCCGCGTCTTCCAATGCGTCTTCAATACTATGGTCGCTCACCTTGAGCACGTCAATGGCGTACTCTTGGTTAACGGAAAAACAATAGCCGTACTCGATGTTGACGTCGTGCTCGTTGAAGAACTCGAGCAGATCCGCCAATCCTCCCGGCCTGTTCGGCACGCGAACGCCGAGCACGGGCGTGAGCGTGGCGCGATAGCCCGCGTCCTTGAGCGCCTCGACCGCCGCCTCGGGCGTATCGCAGAAGATGCGGGCTACGCCGAAATCGGCAGTATCGGCTAAAAACAGGGCGCTCATGTTGATACCCGAGTCGGCGATAGCGCGGCACGCGCTCGCCAGGCGGCCCTTTTCGTTCTCGAGAAATACCGTCAGTTGCGAAATCATGCTTGCGTCCCTTCTCTCAGGTCTACAATGCGTTTTGCCTTGCCCTCGCTGCGCTCGATCGTCTTCGGCTCGACTATCTTGATGTCCACGGCGATCTGCAGGTTGCTCTTGAGTTCGCCTGCGAGGCGGGCTTTCAGCTCCTCGAGCTTGCGGATCTCGTCGAACGGGTAGTCGGGAACGGTCTCGACCTGCAGCTCGACGCGGTCGAGCGGTCCCTTGTTCGTGAGGATGATCTGGTACTGCGCTGCGATCTCCGGGAATCCGACGATAACCTGCTCGATCTGCGACGGGAACACGTTGACGCCGCGTATGATGAGCATGTCGTCGGTGCGGCCCACGATGCGGTCGATCTTGCGATGGGTGCGTCCGCAGCTGCATTCTTCGGCGATGATGCGCGTGACGTCGCGCGTGCGGTAACGCACGAGCGGGCAGCACTCGCGGGTGAGCGTGGTGAACACGAGCTCGCCCCACTCGCCGTCGGGCAGCGGTTTGAGCGTATCGGGGTCGACTATCTCGGCGAAGAACTGGTCTTCGGCCACGTGGAGGCCGTTGGCGGCGGCGCATTCCATCGCCACGCCCGGTCCCATCACTTCGGACAGGCCGTACACGTCGCAGTACTGCACGCCGAGCTTCTCGCGGATATCCTGGCGCATGCTCTCGGATGCGGGTTCGGCGCCGAGGATAACGCCCGAAACCTTGAAATCCTTCGCGGGATCAAAGCCCATCTCTATCGCCGTATCGGCAATGAGGAGCGCGTAGGAGGGCGTACAGGCTAAGATATCGGTGCCGAGATCCTTCATCATCTGAATCTGGCGCTTCGTGTTGCCCGACGAGGTGGGGATAACCGAGCACCCCACGGCCTCGCCGCCTGCGTGGGCGCCCAAGCCCCCGGTGAACAGGCCGTATCCGTAGGATACCTGGATGGTCGATTCGGCGCTTCCGCCGACCATGTAGATGCCGCGCGCAAAGCAGTCGCCCCAGTTCTTCAGGTCGCTTGCCGTATGGCCGACAACCGTCGCCTGTCCCGTCGTACCCGACGAGGCATGGATGCGGGCCACGTCCTTCTGGGGTACGGCGAACAGGCCGAACGGATAGGCGTCGCGCATGTCCTGCTTGACGACGAACGGGAAGGAAGCCAGATCGTCCAGAGATTTGAGGTCGCCCGGTTCGACGCCCGCCTCTTTAAACGACGAGCGATAGAACTCGACGTTGTCGTAGGCGTGCTGAACCGACCATTGCATCCGCTCGAGTTGGAGCTGCCGGAGCTGTTCTGCCGGCATGGTTTCGATATCTGGCTGGAAATACACTGAAGCTACCTTCTTTCGTTCTATTCGCTCTTCTGCGTGTCATCCTCGTTTTGGCCTGAGGCGTCCGTTTCTTTGGCCGGAGGCCCCTCGACCTTCACTTCGTTTAAGGGGTCGTACGTCGAGGAGAAAAGATCCTCATGGAGTATTGTGCCATTTTTGTCCTTCACCGTACGCACGATCGAGATTTTTCTGCCGTCCGACCCGACGGTTTTCACATAACTGGTGCCCGGAGCGAGGTTTTCATCGACCGTCGTCTTGGTCTTGTACTTTTCGCCCGCCTGCCACTCGCCCACCTGCGTGCTTACCTGATACTCGGGATTGACGCCGTACAGCGTGGCGGTTACGGTCGTGTCGGTGTAGGTCATCGCAAGCAGCACATCGGATGCGCTGTCGTTCTCCCATACCAAATTAAGATCGGGGTAGGCGACTGCGGCGTCACGTCCGACGGGATAGCTCGCGATGTAGAGCGAGTGGTTGTGGCGCGTGATCACCGGGAAGCCCGATTCGTACACCGCGTTGAACACGGTCGTCGCAACCTGGCAGATGCCGCCGCCGATCGCATCGACGAATTCGCCGTCGAGGATGGCGCCTGCGCCCTGGAATCCCGCCTCTTCGTTGTAGTCGCCCGAGATGTCGTTGAACGACCATCTTCCTCCCCCGGCCTCGATGATCGAGTTGTTGAGCAGGTCGGCGCCGAGGTGTATGTTGTGCTGGCGGGAGGTCGGCTCGACGGTGTACTCGGTGGTGAACGAGGCGATCGAGCTGATCACGCCGTTTTCGAGCGCTTCGTCGAACGTCATCGTGTCGGGAACGCGTTTCGAGTCGACCGGTATCGTCGGCGCCGTAGCGTCGGAAGACTCGGAGTCCTGCGCGGCGAATAGAGCCGATTCGAGCTTTTTCACCGCATCTCCCGCGACGGGAATGGTTTCGTCCGTTTCGGTGTGGACGATGCGCTCGCCGTTCGAAACTTCGAAGGTGACCTTGATGGCATCGCCCTCGAACGTCGCCTTGAGATGGTTGATCAGGATGCCCTTTGCAACATCCTGATCGAGGAACGGCACGAGTTCGAAGGAATCGCCTTCACCCTCGATGCGCGTTTTGACCCAGTTGCCGATATCGGTCGCCGATGCGTTCCACGTCGTGTCGCCGAACGTGAACACGGCACCCGAAGCGATGGACCCGTTTACGAGGTCGCAGACGCGCTGCGCCTCGTCGCGGGTAATCTGGATGGGAGCGTATTCGGTTTCTGCAACGAAGATCGCGCGAGCGCCCTCGTTGGAGAGAAACGCTTCGTTGAGCTTCGATTCGAACCATGCGCGGTCGACCATGTCGCCGTCGTGTCCGTCGGTTACCTGCGCAACGCCGTCGGCTACCGCGATATCGAAGTTCACGCGCGGATCCCCTATCGCCGCATCGATTTCTGCGGCGAGCGATTCGAGGGCGGCGGCATCGAATCCGACCTGCGGCTCGATATCGTATCCGAAGAGAAGCGCGCTCACGCGTGCGGGAAGTCCCCCCTCGTCGCGGCCGACGGCCAAGGCCCTATCGGCGAGCGCATCGACGTCGAGTACCGCCGAAAGGGAATCGACGTCGGCCGTCCAGAGCACCTTGTTGGCTTTCGCCTCGTCGACCGACTGCTGTTCTGCCAGGGCGTTGTTCTGCGTCTTCTCGAGTGCGGCCTCCACATCCCTACTCGCCTCTTCGTTCGCGAAGATCAGCACCTCTTTGCCTTCGAGCTGGGCAGCGTAGGCTTCGGACACCATCGAACGCGCCTCTTCGGGCGTCTTCCCGCCAAGATCCAGGTACCCTATGCTTACTCCCGGGTAAATCTTTCCCGAGTTCAAGCCGAGGTCTACAGCCCATATGCCCGCGATGACGACCATGAGCGCTACTGCGGCGACGGCGATTTTGCTTTTCGCTATCGCATGGGCGGCGTATCCGAAGAGCCGCCCTATCGCCATGAATGCAGCAGCGCATGCGCCCGCGACGGCACGTACGAACGCATGCGCTGCGCCGTTGCTTGATCCCCGGGCCGGCTCTTTCGTCCAGAGCGTGGTTTGTCCCAAGGGGTTTTGGGCGGCGGGTTTGCTCCCTCGCGCTTTGTCTCGAGTCCGGTTCGCGGTGCTCTGCTGCAAGGGAACGCCCGTCGGCGCAGCGTTTTTCCCGTACGGCGCACGAGACGAGCGCGCAGGGGGCGCTTTCCTGACGCTCGGCTTCTTGCGTTCGGGCTTTTCGGAATATGTGCGACGGCTATCGGCCACCGAGGTTAAGCGGCTTCCCGGTTTTGCGCCGCCTTCAGTTCCTTGCAGGCGGCGATGACATAGTAAACCGTCGTGATGAGCGCAAGAAGCAGACCCGCGTACACGAACCAGATGCCCCACGATACGGGATCCGCGTTGAATCCGGGGAGCCATGCGGCATCCGCGATTCCGAATCCGCCGATGAGCGGCCAGTTGAGCAGCAAGCCCACAAATCCGACGAACAGAAACGTCGTAGCGACTTTCCCAGCATATATGACGGGAACCCTGATGCGGTACCTGCTCAGGAGGAACGCTCCCCCAACGAGCAGCAAACCGTCGCGCACAAGCACGACGGCGATGATCCAAAGCGGCAGCCTGCCCACCATGAGCAATCCGAGAACCCCCGATATCATAAGCAGCCGATCGACGGCCGGATCGAGAAGCTGTCCGAGCTTCGAGACCGTGTGGGTGCGGCGAGCGATCTGCCCGTCGATCCAGTCGGTGCCCGCCGCAAGCGCGAAAATGAACGTCGCAAGCACATCGTAGCCCTCGGTAAGAAGCACGAGGAACACGGGTATCATGCACAGGCGGATGGCGGAGATGACGTTCGGTACGGTGAGTATTCTGTTCGAGACCGGTTCTTCCTCGGCCGTAGCGCTCTCATCCCGCTGATCGGTAGCCTTCGACATTCCTCTTCTTTCTCGCATAACGAAAACAGGGCCCGCATTACACGAGCCCTGTTAGATGACGGATAAGGTTTTCGTCCCGATGAAACCATCGGATGCTCGTGCAGCCAAAGCTCACAGGCACCCATTCTATCAGGTTTCCGAGATTACTCGGCTTCCTTCGCAGCAATTTTACCATCTGTTGCCGTTTCTTTGGAAACGACGTCGACCGACTTCTTGGTTGCGGGGGGCGTGTAAGCCGGGTCCATGTGCAGGCACGCCTTCGGGCACTCCCGTACGCAGCTTCCGCATTGCACGCATCTGAACCGGTCGATCGCCCAGGTTCCCGCCGGTTTGTCAACGGTGATCGCCCCGGTCGGGCACCGCTTCATGCAGATGCCGCAGAGGATGCATGCGTCGATATCGTTGACGACGTGGCCTTTGAGGCCTTCGGGCGCGAACCTTGTTTGCGCCGGGTACTGGATCGTCTCCGGCTTCTTGAAAATCGATCCGAGCGTCATTTTACCCAGTTTGAAGCTTCCCATGGCCCTTACCTTTCCGTGCAGCTGATGCAGGGGTCGATCGTCAGCACGATCATATTCACATCGGCCAGATCGCATCCTGCGAGAGCGGTTGTCATGCCTGCAAGGTTTTGGGAGGTGGGCGTCCTCATGCGCATGCGCTCAAGGTACTTCGTTCCATTGCCGCGTGCGTAGTAGTAGCACTCGCCGCGCGGCTGCTCCACGACGTTGGCCGCTTCCGCACCGGCAGCGGGCGAACCCTTGACCGCCACCTCGATATCGCCGGCAGGGATCTTGGAGATCATCTCTTCGATGATGTCGATCGACTGCAGCACCTCGAGCGCACGAACCTTGACGCGCGCGTAGCAATCGCCTTGGGCGTCGAGGATGGGCTTGAAATCGGAAAGATCGCCGTAGCCGCCGTTGCCGAGGCAGCGCACGTCGTTGTTCACGTTGGATGCGCGGGCGAACGGACCGACCATGCTCAGGTTGACGGCGTCCTGCTCGCTGATGTAGCCGACGCCCACGGTGCGGTTCTTGACCGAGCTGTCCTTGAGAAACGCATTGCATATCTGACGGTATTCGTCTTTGATGCCCTCGAGCGTCGACTTCATGTTCTCGAGCTGCGTTGCGTCCATGTCGCGCACCACGCCGCCGACCTTGACGACGGAGAAGATCACACGGCCGCCCGTCGTCGCCTCGAACACGTCGAGCACGCGCTCGCGGAGGCGCCAGCAGTGCATGAACAGGCTCTCGAAACCGAACGCGTCGGCAGCGAGGCCCATCCACAGGATATGCGAATGGATACGCGAGAGCTCGTGCCAGATAACGCGCAGGTATTCGGCACGCTTCGGTATCTCGACGCCCATGAGTCGCTCGACCGTTTCGGCGTAGCCCATTGAGTGCCCGAACGCGCAGATGCCGCAAATGCGCTCTGCCACGTAGATGAACTGGTTGTAGTCGCGCGTCTCGACGAGCTTCTCGAGCCCGCGGTGAATGAATCCGATCTGGGGAATGGCCTCGATGACTTTCTCGTCTTCGACAACCAGGTCGAGGTGGAGGGGTTCGGGCAGTACCGGGTGCTGCGGCCCGAACGGGATGACGGTTGCTTTTCCCATGCTACTCACCTTCTTTCTGGTCGGTTGCGACAGGTTTCGCCGCACTGTCGGCCTGTTCCTTCTTGGCCGCCTCGCGGGCCGCCTTCGCCTCCATGGCCGCCTTGAGCTTTGCGGCTTTCTCAGGATCGAGGTTGGCGATCTTGTCGGCTTTGGCAGCCTCGGCTTCGGCAGCTTGCTTCTTCGCCTTCGCCTCCATGGCCGCGCGAACCTTCGCAGCCTTCTCGGGATCCATACCCGCGAGCTTCGCCTCCATGTCGTCGGCGGTGCCTGCGCCCTTCTCTTTTGCGGCTTTCGCAGCGGCGAGCTTTTCGGCCTTTTCGCGCGCCGCCTTCTGGGCGGGGGAAATAACCGTCATGGGCTCGGACTGGGCGACGTGGTAGAACTTGCCGCCGAAGTCGATGGCGATCCCTTCGATCTCGGCTCCGAACAGATCGTGCGCCTCGTTTTCGAATACGAACGCCTCGAGGAAAATATCGGTAACCGAAGGCACCTTCGTGCCCTTCTTCACGCCTTTGATCGTGTATATCTTCAGGTCGGCACCCTGCATGTAGGCGTACTGCAGATCGAGTCCGTCGTCGGTGTTGACGGCGAGCATCTGCACGTAGCGGTAACCGCGATCCTTCATGTCGGCTGCGCACTGCTTCACGTTTGCCAGCTCGAGGGGAAGAAACTCCGTTTGCAAGCTCAACGCGCTCACGCTCCTTTCTTGTTTGCCTCGAGGGCCTTCGCCTTCTCGTCGAGGATCCCGAGACCCTGGACGACGGCGTCGATGATGGCTTCGGGCCTCACCGCGCATCCCGGCGCGTACACGTCGACGGGTATTGCCTGATCGACGCCTCCGATCACGTTGTAGCAATCGTGGAAGATGCCGGCCGAACAGGCGCAGATCCCGCAGGCGATGACCACCTTCGGCTCGACCATCTGGTTGTAGATCTCCTGGACCACCTTGATGTTCTGCTCGTTGACGCTGCCGGTCACGAGGAATATGTCGGCGTGCTTGGGATTGCCCGTGTTGATGATGCCGAAGCGTTCCACATCGTAGCCGGGGCACAGCGCCGCGAGCACTTCGATGTCGCAGCCGTTGCAGCTCGACCCGTCGTAGTGGATGACCCACGGCGATTTTGTTGCGTAAGACATATGCATACCCCCTTTACAGATACGCGAGGACGGCTATGTTGATGCCGCCGGCGACGAGCGCCACGACCCATGCCGATTTGAGCATGGCCTGCCACTTGACGCGGGCGAAATTGTTGTCGATCCAGATCTCCAAGAAGTAGATGAGGATGATCGCCACGAGGGCGATTGCAAACGAAACCGGGTTGCCCCATATGAAGAACATGCCCGTCCATCCGAGGAACAGGATGTTCTCGCACCAGTGCATGATCTCGACCTTGGCGAGAGTCGGGCCGCTCATCTCGGTCGTGATGCCCTTGACGAGCTCTTGGTGGGCATGATGCGAGTACGACAGGTCGAACGGCGATTTGCGCAGCTTGATCGTCAGAATGAACAGAAAGCCCAAGAACACGAGCCAAATGTTCGTGATGATGGGCGCGTCGAGCGCGAATACGCCCGCAACGTCGAAAGTGCCGGCGGCCATGAAGAACCCTACGGCCATGAACAGCACCATCGGTTCGTAGGCCATGACCTGCAGCGTTTCTCGACCGGCGCCGATCTCGGCGTAGGGCGAACGCGTGGAGTACGCTGCCACGATGAAGAACAGGGCCGAGAGCGTGATGACGAATACGCTCATCAGCAGGTTCCCTCCGCTGAAGAAGATGCCGCCCGCAAGGATCGTGAATACGAGCGCGCAGGTGATGTAGACGCCTTCGGATGAGTTGACGCTCACGTTCTCTTTTCCGAGCAGCTTGCGCACATCGTAGTAGGGCTGGAGCAGCGGGGGCCCCACCCTGCCCTGCATACGGGCGGATATGATGCGGTCGACGCCTGCGAGCAGGCAACCCAGCACGGGAGCGATGATGGCGAAGGCAATGGTTGCGATGATGATAGCGATGATGTTCATGTCAGCCTCCTTCTACATCAGACCCGGCAAGCCGACAGCCGCAATAGCAAACGACGCGACGATCACGATAGTGCACATGATCGTACCGACGGGTGCGATGAGCTTCTCGCCGAAAATAGAATCCAGATACATGTTGCGCGACGTCGCCTTCGTCTCCTGCGAAAGGGAGTTCTGGAACGTACGCTCGTTGTTGTCGATGCTTACGCCCGAGAGGTACACGTCGACCTTGCGGGCCTTGCTTTTGCCGAGACCCGCGAACAGGACGATCACGATGAATACGACCGCGACGCTTGCTATCCACAGGTTGTCCGACGCTATGCCTGCGGCAACGGTGCCGTAGACGCTGTACACGTACGGCTCGACGATAGCCCACGAGATTGCGGGGATCGCGATGCAGCAGGCGATTACGAGCACGGCCATGAGCGAGATGGAGACCCACTCGGAGCGGTGGACGGTCACTTCGTCGTTCTCGGGTTCGGCGGCGATGCCCGAGAGCTTGCCGAGCCATTTGCCCCAGAACATGAACGTTGCAGCGGAGCCGAACGCGAGCAGGATGATGAGGGCGATGTTGCCCGTTTCCACGAACGAGACGAGCGTCGCCCATTTGGCGATCAGCATGCCGAACGGGGCGATGAACATGCACATGATGCCGAGCATCATGAAGCGGGCCAGGCGCGGCATGCGCTCGAACATGAGGTCCATGTCCTCGATGTCGCGGCTGCCGATATGGTGCTCGGCGGTGCCGACGCAGAGGAACAGAAGCGATTTCGCGATGGCGTGGAACAGGACGAGGAACGTGGCCGCCCAGATGGCCTCAGGCGTGCCGACGCCGGCGCACGCGACGATGAGGCCGAGGTTGGCGATCGTCGAGTACGCGAGCACGCGCTTGGCGTTGCTCTGCGAGATGGCCATGAACGAGCACAGGGCGAACGTGATGCCGCCGACGAGCACGACCATGAGGCTCGGCATGACGGTCATGAAGTTGCCCGAGAACGATGCCGTTCCCGCGTAGAAGATGGGAGCGAGCTTGACGAGCAGGAAGACGCCCGCCTTCACCATCGTCGACGAATGCAAGAGCGCGCTCGTGGGGGTCGGGGCCACCATGGCGCCTAAGAGCCAGGTATGAAACGGCATCTGTGCGGCCTTCGTGATGCCCGCGAACGCGAGGCAGGTTACCGGCAGCACGACGATGGCGGGGTTCTGAATGCCGAACACGATGAAATCGACGAAGGAGAGCGTACCAAGGCCGATGACCATGAAGTACAGGGCACCCAAAAATCCGAGGCCGCCGAGGATGTTCATGATGATTTGGCGGAAAGCGTTCTTGATCGCCTCGTCGGTCTTCGTGTACCCGATGAGCAAAAACGAGCAGACCGTCGTGATCTCCCAGGCTGCGAACAGCCACATCATGTTGTTCGAGAACACGATGCCGAACATGGCGGCGAGGAACAGGAACATAAGCGCGAAGAACGTCGGCCTGCGATCGGGTTCGTCGGCGTGATGGGCTTGGAAATCTTCCATGTAGCCGATTGCGTACACGCAGATCCCCGAGCCGATAATGCCGATGACGAGCGCCATCAAAAGCGAGAGGGAGTCGAGATAGAGCCCGTATTGAACGCTCACATGGTGCGCGAACCCGAATTCGAGAACGAGCGTGCCGACAACCTGGATGATTGCAAGCACCGAGGCGAGCACATTCCTGTACTTGATGCCGTAAGCGAGTATGACGACGGCTATCAGGATGCTGATGCCCGTACATACGTAGTCGATCACCGGCGATGCGTACTCGAAGTACACTCCCCCGGCTCCGAGATAGGTTCCCGCTAGCAGCACGGATGCGAGGCCGATGACAAGGGCCGAAACGCTGACAATCACTTTTCTCGCTTGGTTGTTTCTCACGACGAGAAGAACCGCCGCAACAACCAGCGGGAAAAGGATTAGAAATCCAAGCATACCCACGTGGCTTCCCCCTTCGAATAAAGTGCCATTCTTACAATAATGGCGGCACGAGCCGCCGCGTAAACTCTAGCAAAGATGGAACTCGTCGCCCGCTCGACGCTTCAGACGTGGGGTTTTTATTCGGTCAGCGGGACGTTGGGGCAAATCGTACGATACGATCGGTAGGATAAGGATGGCGGACGGCGCAAAGCCCTCCCGCCCTCTCGCGCTCCCCGAGATTCCCATTCCGCAGCCTGCGACCGCTTTTCATATACCTAGCAATATGCTAGGATTACCAACATTATTCCGAACCGTGATTATTTCAGACGAGAAAGGATCGGACATGGGGACTATCAAAGCCGTATGCGTAAGCGATGCGAAGGGCGTGCAGAAGGAGGAGGTCGGATCGGCGGTTATCGAACCCGATTTCGGCATCGTCGGCGACGCCCATGCGGGTAAGTGGCACCGGCAAGTCAGCTTGCTCTCGTACGAGAGCATCGAGGATTTCAAGGCGCGCGGCGCTGAAGTGGTCGACGGATCGTTCGGCGAGAACCTCATCGTCGAAGGCATCGACGTGAAAGCGCTCCCCGTAGGTACGCAGCTTGCTTCGGGTGACATTCGCATGGAGATCACGCAGATCGGCAAGCAGTGCCACAGCCATTGCGCGATCTACCATCGCATGGGCGATTGCATCATGCCGCGTGAAGGAGTGTTCGCTAAAGTGCTGACCGGTGGAACCGTGGCCAAAGGCGATACGATCGAGGTATGCGAATAGCACATGCGTGCATGCGAAAAGCGCTTGCGGCGAGGTTTCTTCGCCCGAAACAGCTCGAAGCGTGTTGATATGATGTGCGAACGGCACAATTATCGCCCTACCGTCGGAATGCGCCCCGTAGCCCCCTAGACTCGAATATGCGGCACAGAGTCGCTTATCATCGGCAACGCGTTCAACATGGTTGCAAGCGTTACCAGCATTTGCCCTGCGGGGTAGGAAGTTAGGTTTTCATGTCTACAGGTACAGTCAAGTGGTTCAGCTCTGAAAAAGGTTACGGCTTCATCTCTCAAGAGGGCGGCGAGGACCTTTTCGTGCATTTCAGCGAAATCCAAGGCGACGGGTTCAAGAACCTCGAAGAGCACGACCAGGTCGAGTTCGTCATCGCCAAGGGTTCTAACGGCAAGAACCAAGCGACCCAGGTTCACACCATCTAAACTGCTCGAATATAGTACGAAAAAACGGCCCCGATGGGGCCGTTTTCTTTTCGCGCAACCAAGGTTAAACGCCCGGATTCCCAAGCGCTTCCTGCTCTGCATCGACTACGCGTGGTGAGCGCGAGTGCCGGTCAAGAGGTTGATGATGGCGATCAGGATGATGGAGCCTATCAGGGCCACGACGAACGACCACAGGTTGAACCCGGTAAAGCCGCTCGCTCCGAAGAAGCTCATGACGAACCCGCCCACCAAGGCCCCGATGATGCCCGTCACGACATTCTTAAGCAGCCCGCCATCGGTTTTCATGATCATATTCCCGATCCAGCCCGCGAGCCCGCCGATCACGATCCATACTATAATGCTCATGTTCTCGCTCCTTTCCAAGGGGTAATTCGATTACTGCATGACTTATGGTAGTGCGCCGACTGGGAGGCCACGTTCGGAAAAACCATTCGTACCCTTCCCGTATGCGGGCTGTTTTCGGCGGAAACCGAACGGAAACCATCCCGTCACCATGGGCGGTTGCGCACCCTCCGCTCGCCGATGCGACGCCAATCATCCCCCTGAAGCGCAGGATGCGCTTACGGGATGGCATCATGAAGGTTGAACCCGCAAGCAAAGCGCTTTACGAGGAGACTTATGATTAGGCCGATAGATGCAGATCAGCTTCGGGACTCCAAAGCGATGCCGCTGGTGCTTCGCGTTTTCGGAGAGTTCGAAGCGCCCGAGTATTCGGATGAAGGCGTTCGGGAGTTTCAAGAGTACGTCGACGAACGCGCAATGGAGCAGCGGCTGAGGAGCGGCGAGCTGCTCATGTGGGGCTATTTCGTGGACGGTCGGGTTGTAGGCGTGATCGCGATGCGGCCGATCGGCCATGTATCCCTCCTCTTCGTCGATAAGGAGCACCATAGAAGGGGCATAGCGAGGCGGCTGCTCGACGTCGCCGTTTCAACCTGCATGAAGCGCAGCGCCCGCATCGAGACGACCGTGAACCCTTCTCCGTACGCTGTGGGGTTTTACCGTAAACTCGGATTCGTTGAAACGGATGGCGAGCAAACGCTGAACGGGATTCGCTTCGTGCCGATGAAGCGAACAGAACCATAGCCGTCGGTGCCTGCATGCAGGGGGGGGTGCCGATGCGCCGTCCGAGCGATGGCGAGGATTCGGGCAGAACGACGATGAGGTTCCGACCGCATCCGCATTCGGAATCGCCGCCGCCCGCTCCGAAGGCGGATTCGTGCGAAAACGCCCCTTGGGTGGCGGCCAACCGTCGTTTTGCGAAAAGAAATCGACCTCAGAGACGGCTGGGGAGTGCCCAACCTGACAGTGATTCGCGAAACCGCAGGTCACAAAATCGCCGACGGCGATCTCGACGGTCAGGGTTTCGCAAAAGTTTCGCAAAGCGACGGTTGACCGCCATTTTTTGGTGCTTTTCGGCAAAATCGGATTAACAATGCCGACATCGACCCGTTTCGCCCCGAATCGCAATGAAACGCCTTTTCACGGGTTCGCAGGCAGCATGCAGAGCAGCCGCGCTGCATGCAAAAATAAAGCAGGCCACCGTGTTTCCATCGATGGCCTGCTGTAAGTTGCTGGTCGGGTTGACAGGATTTGAACCTGCGACCCCTTGACCCCCAGTCAAGTGCGCTACCAAACTGCGCCACAACCCGTAGATTCCGCTTTTCGCTAACCTCAAAAGCAGCGTTGTTTATATTAGTGGTAATCTCCCTTCGTTTCAAGGGTGCATTTTCGAAAATTGCTGAAAAACGGTCTGTTTTCTCGGGTTTACGTCAGGTTTACGAGAGCAGACGTATCCGGGCGGGCAATCATTACGTCTTCCAGAAATCACGAATGAGGTCGCGCCGATCGGCTTGCCCCGTTTTGTGGAGGATGTTGTGCACGTGAACCTTCACCGTGCTCAAGGCGAGGTGCATGGTCGAGGCGATGTTCTGGTTGTCGTTGCCCAAAAGCACGTAGTAAAGCACCTCTAATTCGCGCTCGGAAAGCTGATGGCGGTTTCCGTAAAGCCTGAGATTTTGGTTTATCAGCTCTTCTTGCCGTCCCCCGCCCTGCACCAAAGGTCGCTCGAACCGCAATGCGAGCGTTCTCACGGCATCGCGGGCTGCGACGAATGCAACGATGAGCATGAGGAGGTTCTCCATGTAGTTGCGCTCGACGCCGAAAGTCCGTACGCCGGCATCGAGCGTAGCAGGCTCGACCAGCAGGAAGAAGTTCGCGTCCGATGCAACCACCGCGATCCCGAGCACCCAAAGCATGGCGTAGAGTCCCCCACGTCGCTTCAGGCGCGCCCTCTCCTCGTCGGATTTCGTCGCCGCGAACCGAATTCCTATGTAGAGCAACATCCAGAACAGCATGAGGGCTCGCATCGAGTAGAACACGAAGCGTTGGACGTTTCTCTCGGGCACCAGGACAAGCGCGAGAACGCTTCCCAGAACGAAGACGATGCCCGGCGCAACGAGCACCGCCCGTCGCGTTTCGCCCAAGTAATCGCAAACGATCAGCCAAAAGGATACGAGGAACCCTCCCCCCGCGATAATCGAGGCAACCGAACGGGCAACCACGTAGAACGAATCCATCGCCCCCTCGGTCAGGAACGTCACGAAATCGTCTTGGAATACCCAGGCGACATCGAAGAAGTAGAACAAGAACGCAACGAACGCCAGGAGCATCATGCGCTTGCGCGACACCAGGTAGGCCGAAAGGCACGTCGCCGAAGCGAGAATGGAAGCAAGAAGCACGATAAGCGTGAAGTGGAAGAGCAGCAATTCCATCCGAGCACCTCATTCGACGACGATTCAGGCAAACGCGTTCCATGATACACGATCGGCTCGCTTGCTAAACGGCGATCCCCGTTTCGAGCCGGCAGCTTCCCGATCGAAAGCACCACCTCTTCTATCAGGGGTTTAGCGAGGGTGTAGAGACAACTCCCGCTTTTTACACCCACGCTCGTCCCCTCGGTAAACTCCTTTACACCTTTCCTTCACAAATCGAGGGGTCCATGCTGGGCGCCAAGGGGCCGTCGTCGGAGGCTTGAAGCGCCTCAGTTCACGGCTTGGCGAAGAATCTCAACCGTTAGAGAAAGGGAGTTCGCACATGGCTGGTGTAAACGTCAAGAGCGAAATCAAACCCTTGAAGCAGGTGCTGCTTCACCGACCGGGAAAGGAGCTTTTGAACCTCACGCCGAATACGCTCGAAGAGCTGCTGTTCGACGACATCCCGTTTCTGAAAGTCGCCCAGGAGGAGCATGACGCCTTCGCGCAGGCGCTTCGCGACAACGGCGTCGAGGTGTACTACCTCGAAGACCTGACCGCCGACGTGCTCGAAGCCGATCCGGCGCTTCGCGAGCAGTTTCTCAGGCAGTGGATCGAAGAGGCCGGCATCCGCACCGACCGCTATCAGAAGATCATCTTCGACTACATGCAGGAAAACTATCCCAATGCGTTGGACTTCGTGCTCAAGACCATGGAGGGCATCAACCTTGCCGAGCTGCACACCGACAAATCGAACTCGCTCGTGGACCTCGTGAGCGAATCCTCGAAGATGGTGATCGCACCCATGCCGAACCTCTACTTCACCCGCGACCCGTTCGCTATGATCGGCAACGGCGTTTCCATCAACAGGATGTACTCGGTCACCCGCAACCGCGAGACCATCTACGGCGAGTACATCTTCGCGCATCATCCGCTGCTCAAGGGCACGCCCGAGTACTACAGCCGTTACAACACCTTCCACATCGAAGGCGGCGACATCCTGAACCTCAACGACCACGTGCTCGCCATCGGCATCTCCCAGCGCACCGAGCCCGATGCGATCGACGCCATCGCAAAGAACATCTTCGGCGATCCCACGAGCCCGATCGACACGATCCTCGCGTTCAACATTCCGAACTCGCGCGCGTTCATGCACCTCGATACGGTGTTCACGCAGATCGACACCGATAAGTTCACCATCCACCCCGGCATCATGGGGCCGCTCACCGTGTTCGAGATCACGCCCGAGGGCGAAGGCATCAAGGTGCGCGAGATGAACGATACGCTCGAAACCGTCCTCGAGACCTACCTGGGGCTGCCCGTCGAACTCATCCCCTGCGGCGGCGGCGACCGCATCGCAGCCGAGCGCGAACAGTGGAACGACGGCTCGAATACGCTCTGCATCGCTCCGGGCACCATCGTGGTGTACGAGCGCAACGACGTGACGAACAAAGTGCTCAAGGACAAGGGGCTCAAGGTGATCGAGGTTCCCTCCGCCGAGCTCTCGCGCGGCCGTGGCGGCCCGCGCTGCATGAGCATGCCCATCTGGCGCGAAGACTAGATCATACGGCTTTAAGACGGTGCCGGATTCGACGGATGCGTTGGTCCGGCACCGCTCGTTATCGGACGATTCTTGGAAGGGATGCACATGGAAGAACAGAAGAAACAGGGCATCGGCCTGTTCGGGCTGATCGGCATGGTGGTCAGCTCGTGCATCGGTTCGGGCGTATTCGCCATCACCGGGCAGCTCGCACAGGTCGCTGCGCCCGGCAGCGCGCTCATCGCCTGGGGCATCGTCGGCTTCGGGTTCATGATGCTCGCGCTCTCGCTCGCGAACCTCGGCGCCAAGCGCCCCGACCTCCACGGCATATTCCAATACGCCGAAGAAGGCTTCGGACCGTTCGCTGGATTCCTTTCCGGCTGGGGGTACTGGCTCTCGGCGTGGCTCGGCAACGTCGCGTTCGCCACGATGATGATGTCGACGGTCGGGTATTTCTTCCCCTCTTTCTTGCCCGGCAACACGATCCCCTGCATAGCCGTGGCCTCGGTCATCATGTGGCTGCTCACCCTGCTCGTCATCCGCGGGGTTGAAAGCGCGTCGTTCCTGAACGCCATCGTCATGGTGTGCAAGGTCGCTTCGATCGCGGTGTTCATCGCGTTCACGCTGTTCCTGTTCAACGCGAACGTGTTCACCGCCGACTTCTGGGGCATGCTCCAGAACAACATGGCGGCCATGGGCGAGCTCGGAGGCGAGGCGGTCGGGATCGGCAGCATCGGGGAGCAGGTGACGAACTGCCTCATCATACTCATGTGGACGTTCGTGGGAATAGAGGGCGCAACCGTCATGTCGTCTCGCGCACGGCGCAAGAGCGATGTGGGAAAGGCCACCGTCATCGGCCTTATCTGTCTGCTCGCCATCTACGTCTGCGCGTCGGTGCTCCCCTACGGCTACATGCCCTACACCGAGATCGCAGCCATGAACTACCCCGCCATGCTCTACGTGTTCGAGTCGATGGCGCCCGGCTGGGGCGGTGCGTTCGTATCCATCGCCATCATCATCTCGGTCATGGGCTCGTGGCTTTCCTTCACGATCCTGCCCGCCGAGACCACCTCGGACATGGCCGAGCGCAAGCTTCTGCCCGCAGCCTGGGGCAAGCTTAACGCCAAGCGCGCGCCGCAGTTCAGCCTGCTTCTGGTGGGCGCGTGCACGCAGGTGTTCATGCTCACGCTCCTCTTCTCCGCCGACGCGTACAACTTCGCGTTCTCGCTGTGCACCGTGGCCATCGTGATCACGTGGACCATGGCGGCGGCCTACCAGGTGAAGTACTCGGCCGAGAACAGGCAGACCGGCCAGATGATCATCGGCATCGTAGCCGTCGCCTTCCAGGTTATCGGCGTGCTGTTCAACGGCTGGTCGTTTTTGCTGCTCACGTGCGTCGGCTACGTCCCCGGATTCCTCGTGTACGCAAAGGCGCGCAAAGATCAGGGGCGCGGTCTCACGAACCCCGAGAAGATCGGCATGGGCACCATCACCGCGCTCGGCGTGCTCTCGCTCGTACTGCTCGCGCTGGGCGTCATCAGCTTCTAAGTTCCTTGCATCTTCTGCTACGGCGGCGTACGGTTGAGCTGCCTCGAAAGGAGTACCGTTATGAACATAGCCACGATCGGCGTCGAAGACTGGCTCAACGTGTGGGAGAAAAGCGCCACTTACGACATCGCGCAATCCACCATCTCTTCGATGACCATGGACGAGATCCTCGCGCTCGACGAGCATGAGGGCGCCGATTTCTACGAGCGCCTCGGCAGAGAGAAGATGAACTACGGATGGATCGAAGGCTCCCCCGAATTCAAGGTCGAGGTATCGAAGCTCTACCGCTCGGTCGATCCCGACAACATCCTCCAGACCAACGGGGCCACCGGCGCGAATCTGCTCGCCTTGCTCGCACTCGTGGAGCCGGGCGATCACGTCATCGCCGAATACCCCACTTATCAGCCGCTCTACGAGATCCCGCGCACGCTCGGAGCAGAGGTCGAGTACTGGCACATCCGCCAGGAGCACGGCTGGAACCCCGACGTCGAGGAGCTCAAGCGCCTCGTGCGCCCCGACACGAAGCTCATATGCATCAACAACGCGAGCAACCCCCTCGGCACCGTGCTTTCCGCCGACATGCTCGAGGAAATCGTCGAAATCGCCCGTTCGGTCGGCGCCTACGTGCTCTCCGACGAGGTGTACCTGCCGCTTGAGGACACCGAATCGTATCGCTCGATGGCCGACCTCTACGAAAGGGCCGTGGTTACCAACAGCCTCTCGAAGACCTACTCGGTTCCCGGCGCCCGCATCGGTTGGACCGTTTCCAACAAGGAGCTCGCCGACCGGTTCCGCGTGTACCGCGACTACACCATGATCTGCGACGGCGTATTCAACGACGCGCTCGCCGTGCACGTGCTCAGGAACAAAGAGAAGGTGCTCGATCGCAACCGCGCCATCGTTGAGAACAACCTGGCCATTGCCCAGGCGTGGGTCGACGGCGAGCCGCGGGTGAGCTGGGTCGCGCCCAAAGCGGTTTCAACCTCCTACATCCAGCTCGATATCCCCATCGACGATGAGCGGTTCTGCATCGACCTGCTGCGCGACTACGGCGTGCTGCTCGTGCCGGGCAGCAGATTCGAGCTCCCTTGCGGAGCCCGCCTCGGATACTGCGCCGCAGAAACGACGCTGCGCGAGGGTCTCGATCGTTTGAGCCGGGCGCTGCGCCGATTCGACTAGCACACGCAACGAAGGCGCCCCGAACGCTACCGGGTTTCAAACCGGACCTCGTTCGGGGCGCCTTCGCATGGACGGGCTCTATTTCTCGATGAACCGCGCCGCCCGATCGAGTACGATATCGGCGATCTCGCTTTTCGCGAGCCGAGGCACGTCGAGCACGCCGTCGGCGCTCACGAGCCACACCTTGTTGTCGTCGGTGCCGAAGCCGAGGCTTCCCCCCACATCGTTCGCAACGATCATGTCGGCATTCTTTTTCGAAAGCTTGACCTGAGCGTTCTCTATCACATCATCGGTTTCGGCTGCAAACCCAACCACCACCTGGGAAGTTTTCGCGTTGCCGAGCGTCGAGAGGATATCGGGGTTCTCGACAAGCTCGATCGTCGAGAGCTCGGCGTCGGCAGCTCCCTTTTTGAGTTTTCGAGAAGCGGGATTCTTCGGCCTCATATCGCTGACCGCAGCCGCGAACACGGCGATGTCGCAACGGGCGAACGCCTCCTCTGCCGCAGCGAGCATTTCCCTTGCGCTTTCAACGGCAACCGTGCGCACGCCTCGGGGGGCGTCAAGCGCCGTAGGACCCGATACGAGCGTGACTTCCGCTCCGCGCAACGCGGCCGCCTGGGCGATCGCATATCCCATCTTGCCCGAAGATCGGTTCGTAAGGTAGCGAACCGGATCGATGGCCTCGACGGTCGGGCCCGCGGTTACTAGCACCCGCTTCCCCTGAAGGTCCCGCTCGACACCCAGCACGCGAAGCGTCCGATCGACGATCTCGTCAACATCGGCCAATCGGCCCCTTCCCGCTTCGCCGCAGGCAAGGTAGCCGTCGCCCGCCTCGATGAAGTGCGTGCCGCGGGTATGGAGCACGCCCATGTTCTTGCGCGTTGCCGGGTTCTCGTACATATGCACGTTCATTGCGGGAGCGATGATCAAAGGGACCGTCAACGCGAGCGCCGTTGTAGTGAGCAGATCGTCGGCGATGCCGCACGCCAGCTTTGCGAGCACGTTCGCCGTGCAGGGCGCGATGAGCATCGCGTCGGCTTCCTGAGCGAGCGATATGTGGTGTATGGGATCTCCCGGCTCGTCGAACAACCTGACTGCAACCGGTTCGCGCGTAAGCGCTCGAAACGTCGTGGGGCCGATGAATTCGCACGCGTGCTCGGTCATCACCACCTTGACGCGGACCCCCGCTTTCTGAAGCCCCCTCACGATCTCGGCCGACTTGTAGGCGGCAATGCACCCCGTCACGCCGAGTAGGACGGTCTTCTGGGCGCATTCCGACCGGCGCGACCCGTCCGCTGCTCTATCCATCGATGCGCTCCTTAACATAAGGGATCGTTACGTCGAAGAGCACTTTCGCATGCGCCTTGCTGCGATCGAGGCACGGCACGTATACGAAATCGCCATCTCCGATCGGATTTCCCGCTTCCCGCGCCTTCTCTTCGTAGAACGGCTTGAGTTCGGCTCCGATGTCGTAGATCGTCTCAAGGCAGTCGACTGCGAATCCGGGGCAGACGAAGAACACACGCCCTTCCCTTGCCTCGGCCCAGCGGGCGAGCACCTCGGTCGTGTAGGGCGAAAGCCACTCGCGGCCCTTGTCGAAGCGGCATTGGTATCCGATGGTCCAGCGCTTGCGATCGATCCCGAGCTCGCTTGCGATCTGGAGGCTCGACGCACCGGTCTGCAGCTCGTAGGTGTCCCCCGCCTCGATATCCTTCAGGGGAATCGAGTGGAACGAGAGCAGCAGCTGATCGTCGGATTCGGGATCGAATCCCGCATGTTTGATCGAAGCGGCGAGGGCCTTTATGTACATCGGATTATCGTGATAGTTGTCGATGAAATCGTAGGTTCCCTTCCAGCCTGTCTTCTTTACGGCTCGCTCGACGCCGTCGTGAACCGAACCGGTCGTCGAATGCGCGCTCTGGGGGTACAGCGGAAGCACGACCACGTGGCTGCAGCCTTCGCCGGCGAGATCTTTGAAGGCCGATTGTATGCTCGGATCGCTGTAGCTCATCGCGTGGCGCACGACGACGTCGCCGTAGCCGCCCTCGGCGAACGCGGCGGAGAGCCCGTGCACGAGCTTCTCGTGGGCGATGGTGAAGGGCGATCCTTCCTCGGTCCAGATCTGCTCGTATTTCGCGCCGCTTTTGCGACCGCGCACCGGCAGGATGCACAAATGCACGATGAGCCACCAGCAGACCCTGTTCATCGGGGCTATTCTTTTATCCAAGAGAAACTTACCCAGGTACTTACGCACTGCTTTCGGCTTCGGGGAAGAGGGGGTTCCCGTATTCACCAACAACACGCCGCATCGAGTATGCGCCGGCATATTTCCATCACTCCTGCCCATTCGGTAAGTTGAAACGAAACCGTCATGTAGGTTCACGAACAATCTAGTATACTCTAGCCTCGTATCAAGGCAATAGGAGCGCAGGGATGGGAAAGCAAACGGAAAAAACGGGTTCCCGCCAAACCATGGCGAGCGAAGAAAAGGCACAGGACCCCGAGTCCGGCACATCCCGCACGCCCCCGTCTTCGCAGGCAAGCGAGGATGGGCAGCGAATACCGGACGACGGACCACTCGGCACATCGGCCGATGTGCCGAGCCGCGAAGCGCCGAAGGCGGCGGGGAAAGAATCGCCCCTCGTCCAGTTCGCCAGCGAACTCAAAGCCCAGGTGTTCCATAACCAAGGGTTTCTCAAGATCGACTATTTCACGATGTTCTGGCTGTTCGTGGCCGGATCGGTATTCGGCCTGACTGTCGAAACGGTCTACCACGCCATCGTGTTCGGCGGATGGGAGAGCCGAGCCGGCCTCGTATGGGGGCCGTTCTCCCCTATCTACGGCACAGGTGCGGTGCTGCTCACGCTGTTCCTCAACCGCTATTATCACTCTCACAACCTTGTAATATTCCTCATCTCGATGGTGGTGGGCTCGGCGATCGAGTACGTGACCAGCTGGGGCATGGAAACGTTTTGGGGCGCGATCGCTTGGGATTACACGGGCACCTTCGGCAGCATCCAGGGCAGGACCAACTTTTTCTTCGGGATGATGTGGGGCATGCTCGGACTCGTGTGGGTCCGCATCATCATGCCCGTCGTGAAGCGCGTGTTCTCCCATATCGATTCGAAGAACAGGATCGCCCGCATCGCCACCGTGCTCATGACGCTGTTCATGGCAGCGAACATCGCCTGCACGTGTTTGGCCCTCGACCGGGAAAGCCAGCGCATGGCGGGCATCCCCGCAACCGATCCCATCCAGAAGTTCTGCGACGACGTGTTCCCCGACAGTTTTCTCCAAGCGCGATTTCAGAACATGACGGTCACGGCTAAGAAATAGCCGGAGGCCGAACCGCTGCGGCCTAAAAGGTACCTGGGCGCTCTCCGGGTCGAGACGACCGAGCGAACTCCGGCGACGACGTCGCACGCCGCACGCAGGTTTCGGCTATCGCAGCGACCCTTTCCCGATTGCGGCACATGCCGTTTCGCCTGCTTCGGTTCTCCCCCGAGAACGATCGGAGATCGATTCGAGTGCGCGAGCCAGATCTGCGGGCAGACCATCGACGAATTCGAGGTCCTCGCCCGTTGCGGGATGGGTGAATGCGAGGCGATAGGAATGGAGGAACTGCCTCGTCAAGCCGAGCTGCATTGCGGCCGATCCGCTTCCGTACACGGGATCGCCCACACAGGCATGCTTGATGTAGTTCATATGCACGCGTATCTGATGCGTCCTTCCGGTGAAGAGCTTGCAGTCGACGAGCGTGTACCCGTCGTCCTTCGGTCCCGCGTCGAAGCGCTCGAGCACGGTAAACGTCGTAATCGAGTCGCGGGCCGAAGCGGAATCGCTGACCGCCATGCGCGTGCGCTCGCGATCGGCACGCGCTATGGGAGCGTCGATCATCCCCGTATCGTGCGGGATGACGCCCTGTACGAGCGCCAGATAATGCCGATCGACGATGCGGTCGCGGATGTCGTCCATGAGGCTTTGGCCCACCTCGTCGGTCTTGGCGGCGAGCATGAGGCCGCTCGTATCGCGATCGAGCCGGTGGACGATGCCGAGGCGGTCGCGCTCCCCCTGAACGTTGCAGAGGCTGTCGGCTCCGCAATGGTAGATGAGGGCGTTCACGAGCGTTCCGTCGAAGTGATCGGGCGACGGGTGGCATACCAGTCCGACCTGCTTCGACAAAACGATGAGGTAGTCGTCTTCGTAGCGGATGTCGAGATCGATCGGCTGCCCGACCAGGTGCGTTCGGGGAGCCTCTTCGTATACCTCGTAGACGATCGTATCGCCCGCGCAGACCGCCGCCTTCTTCGCAAGCGATTCGCCGTTGACGAAGACGCGGCCTTCCTCGATGGCTTTGACCGCTGCCGACCTGCTCGGATACAGCTTTCGGGCGGCAGCGAGGGCGTCGAGGCGCATCCCGTCGTCTTCGGGGGCGACGATATGGACGAGTGAACGCGCCATCAGGCCGCAGGCCCTTTCCCGTCGTCGCCTCGATCGGCCTTCTCCCCATCGTCCCCAAGTGCCGTCGTTGCGGCAGCGCGAAGGTCGGCTTTTCTCCACGCGTAGAGCATGCTGGCGATGAATACGACGAAACCGCACGTGACGCCGATATCGGCGACGTTGAACACGGGGAAATCGATGAACGTGAAATCGACGAAGTCAACCACATAGCCGAGCGTGAAACGGTCGAGCGCGTTGCCGATGCCCCCCGCGAACACGAGGGCGAGGCCGATGATCTGACCTGCGTTCATGTCCTTCGAAGCAATGACGAGGTACGCGACGAGCGCGATGCAGACGACGATCGACATGATGCCGAGAGCGAACGTCGAATCGCCGAACATCCCCCATGCGGCACCGGTGTTGTGAACGAGCCTGAAACGAAACAGCCCTGCAATCGGATCGCCTATCACATCACCCGGTGCAAACGACGTGTTAAAGTAGCTTTTGGTCGCCACGTCGACGGCAAGCCACACGGCCGCCAAACAAGCGAACAAGAGCGCCGCACGTCCGCGTCCGCATTCCTTCGGAGATTTCGCCGAAGGCTTTGCGGAAGGCTCGGTCTGGGTCTCTGTCGGGGTTTGCTCCACGGCGCTATTCCTTGTAGCCGATGGCGTCGAGCGCATCGCCGCAGCGCTTGCACACATCCGGGTGGTTCGGGTTGCCGCCGAGCTCGCGGTAGTTCCAGCAGCGCGGGCATTTCTCTCCGTGTGCGCGGCCGATGCGCACGGAGAGCTCGTCGCCCTCGACGAACGTGACCTGCGATACGATGAACAGCTCCTCGAACACCTCGGGTGCGAACCGCTCGGTATAGTCGAGCACCGAGCGCGGTGCGGTGATCTCGATGGACGCCTCTTGGCTCTTGTTGATCTCCTTGGCGCCGCGCGCCTCCTCGAGCGCCTTCATGGCCACCTCGCGCACGCCGAGCACGACGCCGAACGCCTCGGAGACATGCTCGGCTCCCCCTGCGGGAACGGCCGGCATGAAGTCGCTGTCCTCGGGCCAGCCCGCGAGCTGCACGCTCTGCGGATGCCCGTTCTCGGAGCGCAGGCCTTGAGGGTAGCTCTCCCACACCTCGTCGGTCGTGAAGGACAGGATGGGGGCGAGCACGCGCACGAGCACCTCGAGGATGTTCATGAGCACGGTCTGGGCGCCGCGGCGCAGCAGCGAATCGGGTGCCTCGGAGTACAGGCGGTCCTTGAGCGCGTCCATGTAGACGGCCGAGAGGTCGCTCACGATGTAGTCGTACACGGCTCGGTACACCAGGTGGTATTTGTAGGCGTCGTAGGCCGCCTCGACGTCGTGCAGCAGGTGCTGCACGCGCACGAGCGCCCACTGGTCGAGCGGCGAGAGGTCGCCCCACGAGGCGACCGCATCGCTGCGGTAGTCGAAGTCGGCGAGGTTGCCGAGCAAAAACCTGAACGTGTTGCGGATGCGGCGGTAGGCCTCGCTCGTGCGATCGAGTATCTCGTCGCCGATGTTCACGTCCTGCGAGTAATCGACGCTCGCAACCCACAGGCGCAGCACGTCGGCGCCGCTCTTGGCCATGACGTCGGCCGGATCGATGCCGTTGCCCGCCGATTTCGACATCTTCTTGCCCTCGGCGTCCATCGTGAATCCGCAGTGCATGACCGATTTGTACGGAGCTGCCCCGTAGGCCCCCACGCTCGTGAGGATGGAGGACTGGAACCACCCGCGATGCTGGTCGGAGCCCTCGAGGTACATGTCCGCCGGGAAGGTGAGGCCCTCGTCTGCGCGGTAGCGGCACACGCTCGTATGGCTCACGCCGCTCTCCCACCACACGTCGAGGATGTCCTTCTCGGGAACGAGCTCGTGGGAGCCGCACACCTCGCACGCGACGCTCTTGGGCAAATACTCGCTCGGATCCTTCGTGAACCACGCGTCGGCTCCCTCGGTTCGAAAGAGCTCGATCACCGCGTCGAACGTCTCCTCGGTGGCCACGGTGCTGTTGCACTTGGCGCACTTGAATACGGGGATCGGCACGCCCCACGAACGTTGGCGCGAGATGCACCAGTCGGGACGGTCGGCCACCATCGAGCCGATGCGGTTCGAGGCCCATTCGGGAATCCATGTGACGTCGTTCTCGATGACGCGCATGGTGTTCTCGCGCAGGCCGGTTTTGTCCATCGAGACGAACCACTGGTCGGTTGCGCGGAAGATCACGGGCTTGTGGCAGCGCCAGCAATGGGGGTAGCTGTGCGTGATGCTCTTCTCGGCGACGAGCGTTCCCTGCTCGCGCAGCCACTCGATGATGACGGGATTCGCCTCGTCGGTATCGAGCCCCGCGAACTGGCCCGCCTCGTCGGTAAAGCGCCCGTTGTCGTCGACGGGCATGAGCAGCGGGATGTCGAATTCGATGGCTACGAGGTAGTCGTCCTGGCCGTGGCCCGGTGCGGTATGGACCGCGCCGGTGCCGGTGTCGAGCGTCACGTGGTCGCCGTAGATCACGGTACCCTTGAGGTCCTGGCGAACGGGAGCGGTATAGGTGAGGCCGTAGAGCTCGCGGCCTTTCAGGGCAACGGGTTCGCCGTCGGCACCGGAAACGATGCGGTAGGTATCCCAGCCCGCCGTCTCAGCCACCTGCTCGACGAGGTCGAGGGCCATGAGGAGGTAGCTCCCGTCGACTTCGACCATCACGTAATCGGCATCGGGGGCTAAGCTCACCGCCGTGTTGGCGGGAAGCGTCCAGGGCGTGGTGGTCCAGATGAGCACGTAAGCGTCCGCATCGACGCCGGCAGCCTCGAAGACGCCCGGAACCGTGTCGAGCTTGAACTTGACGTAGATGGAGGGCGACGTCTCGTCGCTGTACTCGATTTCGGCCTCGGCGAGGGCGGTATGGCAGCTTTTGCACCAATGGATGGGCTTGCGGCCCCGGTAGATCGCGCCGTCGAGGTACATCTTCTTGAATATCTCGACGTTGCCCGCCTCGTATCCGGGCGTGAACGTGAGGTACGGATGGTCCCAATCGGCGTTGACGCCGAGGCGCTTGAAGCCTTCGCGCTGCACGTCGACGTACTTCTCGGCCCACTCGCGGCACAGGCGGCGCAGGGTCGGTTGGTCGATGGCGGCCATCTTGTCGGGGCCGAGCGTCACCTCGACCATATGCTCGATGGGCTGGCCGTGGCAGTCCCACCCCGGGATGTAGGGCGTATAGAAACCGCGCTGGGCATGGCTTTTTATCACGAAATCCTTGAGGATCTTGTTGAACGCGTGTCCGATATGGATCGGACCGTTCGCGTACGGGGGGCCGTCGTGCAGAACGAAGGGTTCGCCGTCTTTGTTCTTCTCGAGCACCTTCCAGTACAGGTCGGCCTCCTCCCACTTCGCCAAGCGCTTCGGCTCGTTTTCGGGCAGATTCGCGCGCATGGCAAAATCGGTTTTGGGCAGATTCATCGTTTCCTTGTAGCTGTTTCCCACGCCGTCTCCTCAGGTTATCGTATTCACTCGGGCCAGCGGCCCGGATAATCGCATCAAACTTGAACATTATAGGGGAATTTCCTCATTTCCCCCGTGCCTTACGATACTTTTCAAAATTGTGACATACGGGGTCGTACGAGAATGTTTATACTGGCTCAGGACACAATTTAACGACAAGCATGATTCGAGGTGACCCATGGGCTTTGAAATCGTTACCGATTCGAGCTGCAATCTCTTAGAGGATATGATCGACGACTTCGGTCTCCATATTCTTCCGCTCACGTTCATGATCGATGGCGAGCAGTACCAAAGCTATCTCAAAGGCGAACGAACCGATCTGAAGCAGTTCTACACCATGATGCGCGAGGGAAAGGTCATCACCACCTCCCTGCCGAACCTCGCCGATTCCGAAAAGCTCTTCAGGAACCTGCTCGAAGAAGGGCAGGACATACTCTATCTGGGATTCTCCAGCGGGCTTTCCGGAACCTACGAGGCGATCGACCTTCTGTTGAAGGATCTGAAGAACGAGTTCCCCGAGCGCACGATCCGCTCGGTCGAAACGCTGGCGGCATCGGGCGGCCAAGGGCTGCTCGTGTATTACGCGGTGCAGAAGAAACGCGAGGGAATGGACATCGACGGGGTCGCGGAATGGGTGAAGGACAACCGCCTTCGCCTCGCCCACTGGTTCACGGTCGACGACCTCATGTTCTTGTTCCGCGGGGGCCGTGTTTCGAAAACGAGCGCGTGGGCCGGAACCATGCTCAACATCAAGCCCGTGATGCACGTTGACGACGAGGGCCACCTCATCCCGATGGAGAAGGTTCGCGGGCGCAAGAAGTCGCTCAACGCGTTGGTCGACCACATGAGGAAATCGGCCGTCGAACCGATTTCCGAGCAGGTCGTGTTCATCACGCACGGCGACTGCATCGAGGATGCGGAGTACGTTGCCGGCAAAGTACGCGAGGAGTTCGGCGTGGGCGAAGTCCACATCAACTACGTGGACCCGGTCATCGGAGCCCACTCGGGTCCCGGCACGCTCGCACTGTTCTTCCTGGCAGACAGGCGCTGATCGAGCGCCGGGCCGAATCGAATCGATGCCCCCGACCGCCGTTGAGCGGTCGGGGGCTTTTTTACATGATCGGCTGCGCATGCGGTCGCGCGAGGCAAGCGGCTTGCGCTCGGGGAACGAACCGGCGCCCACTGGCGACGATCGTGTTCGCCGGGGCGCATGCGCAGGAAGGAGGCTCGCGTACGGCTGGGCTACTAGCGCCTGCCGATGATGATCTCACGGAGCGCGGAGAGCAGTTTCTCGTTGTCCTCTCGGCTCCGTACGCCGACGCAGAAGTACTTGCCGCCGGTGATCCCGGGCATCCCCTCGAGCTTTCTCACGAGGAAACCCGCAAGCTGCAGGCGCAGCACGAGCTCGGAGGTGTTTGCAACCGCCAGATCCATCGGCGCCGCGTTGTCGAACGAGCACATGACGAAGTTCGCTTCGGCCGGGAATATCTGAATGCCGGGGATGAGGTTGAGCATGCACTGCATCCACGGGATCTCGGTATCGAGGAACTCGCGCGTTCGCTCGAGGTAATCGGCCGATTCGCCGTACACGTGCGCCCCAACGACCTCGGCGAACATGGAGAGGCCCGAATTGTCGAAGAAGCGCTCTATCTGGGCGATCGTATCGGGATGGGCGATGCAGTAGCTGATCGGAACGCCGGGCATGGCGAACGCCGACGAGAGCGACCGTATCACGATGAGGTTGCGGTAGCGGTCGGTCAGGGAGATCATGCTCTCGCCGCCGAGGGTGAGCTCGATGAGGCTTTCGTCTACGACCACCCACGAGCATGCCTCCAGGTAATTGACCAGCGTCTGCTTGGGCAGCAGGCGGCTTGTCGGGTACGTGGGGTTAGCGAGCACCGCAGCATCGAACTTCAAACCGTTATCGTGCGCCGCGTGCACGTCGGGAACGACGAACGCATGCGGGGTGGAAAGCTCGACAACGTCGTGGCCCGCATTGGCAACGGCCAGCATGAACTCGGCTGCCGCAGGCGACACGACGCCCACCGAGCAGGGGCGGTACGTTTGCGCAACCGAGCGGACCATATCGCTTACCGAAGTGCCGCACAGAAACGATTCGGGGGCAACGCCGAACTTCCGCGCAAGCGTTGCACGGAACGTATGGGCGCTGCGGTCGGGCATATAGCTCAATTCGCCGTCGACGAGCGCTGTGTGCATCGCCCGGATGAACGATTTGGGTGTACCGAGGGGGTTTGCCGTTCCCGAAAAGTCGACCCAGTTCATCTCGGTTCGAAGCTCGTAGGGCAACGACAGGGGCTTCTCGGGCTGCGCCGTCGTGGCGTCGCGAACGCCCGAACGAGCGTTGAACCCAAACAAAGCCGACATGTCTTTCTCCCTCCGTACCGTGCGACGCGACGATCCCCGTCGCGGGGTAACCAATCCTAGCACAATTCAAGCGCCTTATGCCCGACATGTTAGACTATGAACACCATGTATCGCACACACGGACATAACGTCGGCGGCGAGGGGCCGCAAGTCGATGCCGCCGGGCAGCTTCCCGCTTGGCACGGCTCGGCGATCCTGCTTGTCGACCTCGATGCGTTTTTCGCTTCGGTCGAGCAGCTCGACCATCCCGGATGGCGCGGCAAGCCCGTCATCGTCGGCGGCGACCCCGACAAGCGAGGCGTCGTTTCGACCGCATCCTACGAGGCGCGCGTCTACGGCGTGCGCAGCGCGATGCCGTCCTCGCAGGCCGCACGCCTGTGCCCCGATGCGATATGGACGCACGGGCACTACAGCCGCTACCGTGCGATGTCGAAGCGCATCATGGAAATACTCCTCGACGAGAGCCCTCGCATACAACAGGTGAGCATCGACGAGGCGTTCCTCGACATCTCCCCCACCGCACACGTTGCCGAGCACCCCATCCTCGTTGCCCAGCGCATCCAGAAGCGCGTTTCCGAACTGGGTGTAACCTGCTCGATCGGCCTCGGCACAACCAAGACGATCGCCAAGATCGCCTCCGACATGGATAAGCCCCAGGGCCTTACGATCGTGTACCCCGGACGCGAGAAGGATTTCTTAAGCCCTTTGCCCATCCGCACGATGAGCGGCATCGGACCCGCTGCCGAAAAGGAGCTCACCGCGCACGGCGTCCGCACGCTCGGAGAGCTCGCCAAGGCCGACGAGTCCCTGCTCAAGCATATCTTCGGGAAAAACGCCGAGATGATCATGGCGCGGGCCAACGGCGGCGATCTTACGCCGGTCTCCGACGACGACCCCGTCAAGTCGGTATCCAACGAGACGAGCTTTGCCGAAGACCTCTCGACGGTCGAGGATGTGGAGGCGGGCATCGCCACGATGGCGTCGAAGGTGGGCAGGCGCCTGCGCAAGAAGGGCATGCGCGGGCATACGGTCAGTTTGAAACTGCGGTTTTCGGACCGCAGCGTCAGAAGCGTGCAGAGAAGGCTCGACGAACCGACCGACGACGACCTGTTCTTCACCCCCCTGTTGTACCGAATGGCACGTGAGATCTGGGAGCCGGGCATTCCCGTTCGGTTGATCGGCGTGGGCATGGCGGGTTTCGATGGCGAAGGGCCGGTGCAGGGGGCGCTGTTCGACGTTTCGCAGGAGGCCCCGAGCGACGACGACGTGAAGCCCGTCATTGCAGACGATGAAAAACGCAGCGGACTGCTCGCCGCAACCGATAAGGTCAAAGACCGGTTCGGCGACGCAGCCGTCAGATTCGGGCGCGAGATTGCGATGGAGCGCCGAACCACTGGATCGGGTTCGAAGAACTCCTCCGACTACAAATGAGCCCGGCCGAAGCCGGGCTTTAATCGAACGGTGTGAATCCGGCGCCTATACGGTGGGTGCTTCCGCCCGAAAACCGAGGCCGGGCGCCGCGAGGTGCTGCGTCAATTGAATTTGAAAATCTTCTGGGCCATGCGGTATCCCGTCAGGCCGATGCGCCTTCCGAACTCGGTGGGAAGGTTCGTTCCCATGTTCAGCACGCTGCGCCTGATGCGGCGGTACAGCGTCTCGTTGCTGTCCTTGAGGTACATCCAGATCTCCTCGCGCTTGTCTTCCGACTCGTCGGTGTTTTGCATGCGCAGGAAAATGGAGCAGATGCACATCATCATGGACAGGTAGTTCTCCATGTAATGCTCGAGGCGCCTATCCGAGACGTCGTCGGGAAGACGGACCGAGTCGATCATGACGCGCGTGACGCGAAGCTGCTGATCGATGCGCGACATCATGACGCTCTCGTTGACGCTCTGATCCTCGCGTCCGATGAAGTACCGGTACATGTCGACATCGCGGTAGTACATCGTCTTCACATGCGGAAGCGGAACGTACACGAAGATGTTGTCGACGTAGAAGGTGTGCTCGGGAAGCTTCAGATCGATGTCGCGCAGCAGCTCCGTTCGGTAGATGACCGAATGCATGAGCAGGTACTGGCTTTGGGAGAAGTGCCCGACGTCCTCCCACCCGAACTCCTTGCTTTCGGGAAACACGTTGCGGTAGTGCATGATGGTCCGCTTGCCCTCGTGCACCTTCTCGTACACGTAATTCCCTATCACCATATCGGTAGGGTTCTCGCGCGTCGCCTGCTCGCGCAGATAGGCCATGATCTCGCGCATGGCGGCCTCGTCGAGCCAGTCGTCGGAGTCGACCACCTTGTAGTACAGGCCGGTTGCCGCGGCCAGCCCCGCATTCACCGCAGAACCGTGTCCGCCGTTCTCTTTGTGGATCGCCTTGATGATGCCGGGATGACGCGCTTGCCATTCATCGGCTTTCTCGGCCGTGTCGTCCTTCGTCGACCCGTCGTTGACGATGAGGATCTCGATATCGTCGCCGCATTTCATAATCGACTCGATGCAGACGTCCATGTACGATGCGGAGTTGTAGCACGGTATCGCAAACGTTATTGTCTTCATAGCCATACCGCCGACTACTCTTCGCCGACGAGTTCGTCGGCGAGCGCGAGCGCACGGCCGATGATGACGTCCATGTTGTAGTAGCGGTACTCGGCGAGCCGTCCGAGCGGATGGAAGTTGTCGAGGCCGCTCGTCAGCTTGAGGTAGCGATCGTAATGCGCGGCGTTCTCTTCGTTGATGATCGCGTAATACGGGATCTGCGTCTTCGGGTCGTCGTAGGAATGGGAGTATTCCTTCATGATCGTCGTCTTGGGATGATCTTGCCCCGTCAGGTATTTGAACTCGGTGATGCGCGTATAATCCTCGGTTACAGTGAAATTGACCGTGCCGCACGGAAGCACGTGATCGGCATCGTGGGTCTCGTAGACGAAGTCGAGGCTGCGGTACGGAAGCCTGCCGAACCGCGAGAGGAAAAGCTCGTCGAGCGGGCCGGTGTAGACGATGGGCCCGGTGATCGCCACGTCCTTGATGGAGATGGCGCAAAGCGGCGCGTTCTCGTCGTCGCTCTCGAACTCGAGATCGAAAACGCTCTCGGCCTCGGTCTCGAGGCATACGTCGATGAACTCGTGGTCGAGCATGTTCTCGAACACCGCCGTGTAGCCGTCGGCGGGCATTCCCTGGTAGGCGTCCTGGAAGTAGCGGTTGTCGCGCGAAACGAACACGGGCACGCGCGCGGTTACGCTCGGATCGACCTCTTCGGGCGTGAGGCCCCATTGCTTCTGGGTGTAGTACAGAAACACGTTCTTGTAGATGAAGTCGGCGATCTCGGAAAGCTCCGGATCGTCTTGGGCGCGCAGCTCGTTGATGGTCACCTTGCGTTCGTCGCCGAACGTTTCGATGAGCTTGTCGATGAGGCGGGCGGCCTTCTCCTCGCCGTAGACGATCTCCATGGAGTTCTTGTTGAACGGAACGGGCATGTACGTGCCGTACCAATCGGCGAGCACCTCGTGTTCGTAATCGCGCCACTCGGTGAAGCGCCTGATGTACTCGAAAGCGCGCTTGTCGTTGGTATGGAAGATATGCGGCCCGTAACGGTGGACGAGGATGCCGCTCTCATCGAGCTCATCGTGCATGTTGCCGCCGATATGCGCCCGCTTCTCCACGATCAGCACGCGCTTGCCCGCCCGTTCGGCAAGCTCCCGAGCCACGACGGCACCCGCAAAACCGCTTCCCACGACAACCGCATCGTAGTCGGCGACGTCGAGCTCCTTTAAACTGCGCACCTGTACACCCATGTGAACCCTTCCTTTTGGAAATGCATGAGACGAAGCGGCGCCCCGGCTCATTTCCGCCGATGCAGCGCGGCTTGCTATTGTCCTGCATATTCTGCCGAGAAACCATTTTACCGTGAGACATTGCACCTCGTCCCATTATCATATAATTTGGACAAATCGAGAAAGGACGGATTACCAACATGGGATCATTCATCGAAACCATCCTTGCGAAGGCTGCATCCGATAAGCAGACCATCGTGTTGCCCGAGGGAGACGACGAGCGGACGCTTAAAGCAGCCGAGGCAATCTTGGCCGACGATATCGCCGATTTGGTGATCCTCGGGAACGCCGAAGCGATCAACGCGAGTTCCTACAACCTCGAAGGCGCTGCCGTAGTCGATCCGCGCACCGCCCCCGAACGCGCCGAATTCGCCTCCGCGCTCTACGAGCTTCGCAAGGCGAAGGGCATGACCGAAGAGCAGGCGCTCGAACTCATGGACAACGTACTGTACTTCGGCAACATGATGGTGAAGCTCGGCCGCGCCGACGGCATGGTGTGCGGTGCCTGCCACTCCACCTCAGACGTGCTGCGCGCTTCGCTCCAGATCCTGAAAACCGCACCCGGCGTTCGTCTCGTGAGCGCGTTCTTCATCATGATCGTCCCCGATTGCGAATACGGCGACAACGGCGTGTTCCTGTTCGCCGACTCCGGCCTCGAGATCCAGCCCGATTCCGAACGGCTCGCGAACATCGCGGTGAGCTCGGCCGGGTCGTGGAAGACGCTCATCGGCACCGAACCCGTCGTCGCCATGCTCTCCCACTCGACCTACGGATCCGCTTCGGCGAACGCCGACCGCGACAAGGTCATCGAGGCGACCGAAATAGCCCGGGAGCTCGCACCCGGTGTCGCCATCGACGGGGAGCTGCAGCTCGATGCCGCCATCGTGCCCTCGGTGGGCGCGTCGAAGGCACCCGAATCGACGGTTGCGGGCAGGGCCAACGTCCTTATCTTCCCCGACCTCGATGCCGGAAACATCGGCTACAAGCTCGTGCAGCGCCTTGCGAAGGCCGAAGCCTACGGCCCCATCACCCAAGGCCTTGCCGCGCCGGTGAACGACCTGTCCCGCGGCTGCTCGGCCGAGGACATCGTCGGCGTGATCGGAATCACCTGCGTGCAATCCCAGGCGAAGAAGGCGGCGAACTGACACCATCCGCGCGAGCGCTTCGCAGCGCTGTAGCGAAGAAAAAGCGACCCCGATGATCTGCCGATCATCGGGGTCGCTTCGTTTTGCGGGGCAACGGGATGCCGGGAGCGCGTGCTTTCGGCTTACGCCTCCACAAGCTGGCTCTTGGCGTACACGATTTCGTAGGTGTCACGGGCGATCATGTACTCCTCGTTCGTGGGAATGACGATGATCTTGACCCTCGAATCGTCGCTCGAGATCTCGCGCTCGAACCCGCGGTGGCGGTTCTTCTCCTCGTCGAGCACGATGCCGAGCGGTTGCAGGCCCGAGAAGATCATGCGGCGCATCTTCTCGCAGTTCTCGCCGACGCCCGCCGTGAGCACGATGGCGTCGACGCCGCCCATGACGGCGATGTACTGCCCGATGTACTTCTTAACGGAGTTCGAGTACATGTCGTAAGCGAGCTGGGCTCGTTCGTGTCCCTGCTCGGAAGCCTCCTTGACGCTGCGCAGATCGTTGCTGATGCCCGAAATGCCCAAAAGGCCCGATTTCTTGTTCATGAGGTCGTTGACCTCGGAAGTGGTCAGACCCTCGTGCTCCATGATGAACGGAACGATGGCGGGATCGATCGCGCCGCAGCGGGTTCCCATCATGAGGCCGTCGAGCGGCGTGAGACCCATCGAGGTATCGACGGCGACGCCGTGATCGATGGCCGAGGCGGAGCAGCCGTTCCCGAGGTGGCAGGTGATGAGCTTGAGCTCGTCGAGCGGTTCCCCGAGCACGACGGCGGCGCGCTCGGCCACGTAGCGATGCGAGGTTCCGTGGGCGCCGTACTTGCGGATGGCATGCTTCTCGTACATCTCGTAAGGCAAGGGGTACATGTACGCCTTCGGGGGGAGCGTCTGGAAGAACGACGTGTCGAACACCGCCACCATCGGAACGTTCGGCATGAGCTTCTGGCAGGCGTGGATACCCATGAGCGCTGCCTTGTTGTGAAGCGGTGCGAGCTCTGCAAGCTCGTCGATCTTGGCAATCACGTCGTCGTCGATGAGAGCCGATTTGTCGAAGTACTTGCCGCCCTGCACGACGCGATGCCCGATCGCGTCGATCTCGTCGAGCGAATCGATGGCTTTCGTGGGTCCGTCGAGAAGTGCATCGATGACGAGTGCCATTGCGGCATCGTGGTCTTTCATCTCGGCATCGAGCACATGCTCGTTCTCATCGAGTCCGTGCTTATGAAATGCCCCGCTCGAGCCTACCCGCTCGCAGATCCCCTTGGCGAGGAGCTTCTGCTGCTCGACGTTGACCAATTGGTATTTCAGGGACGATGAACCTGCGTTGACAACCAATACGTTCAATATTCCGCCTCCTTGTGCACTCGGTAAGCTATTAATTTTAGGGGTTATCAGCCCATCTGTCCGATTGAGTGGTCAAGGATCTCGGCAAGCGGCAGCATGTTATAGAAAATCCACAGGTATCGACCCGAGAATAAAGAAAAAGGCCGCATACGCGGCCCGAGTTGCCCGCGGTTCGCACCGCAAGCCGAACCCGCAATCCATCATCGCCGCATCGCCTGCGGCGAGCAGCGGAAAGGGACGCGGGCGCATCGAGCTCGCCGCACGGGCGAGCGAACCCTACGACAAAGCGGGAGATCCCGAATTCATCGGCGCGCCACCGAGTACATGCACATGAAGGTGGTGGACGGTCTGCTGCGCATCGGATCCGGTGTTGACGATGACGCGATACCCCGAATCGGCGATGCCTTCGATTTCGGCGACTTTCTTCACCGTGTTGAATACGTGGCCCATAAGATCGTCGGGGACGCCGTCCCCGATGTTGGCGTAGTGCTCTTTGGGGATGATGAGCGCATGAACGGGCATTTGGGGATTAAGATCCTCGAATGCAAGAACGCGTTCGTCCTCGTACACTACGGTTGCGGGTATCTCCCCTGCCGCTATCTTGCAGAAAATGCAATCGTCCATACCGGTTCCTTTCCTTCTGACCTGCATCGGTTTCAGGTTTTCGTTTCTGCCGCTACGATGACATTCTACGACAAGGTCGTATCGGTGGCTGCATCGTTTGCACCCGCTTCGAGTTCGCCCATGAGGACATCGACCTTTTGCTGGGCCTCGTTCAGGCGCTTCTTCAACGCGGCGAGCAGTGCAACGCCGCGCTCGTAGCTTTTCAGGGAATCCTCGAGCTCAAGGGTGTTGCCCTCGAGCACGCCGACGATTCCCTCGAGCTCGGACATCGCCTCCCGAAACGTCATCTCTTCGATAGGCCGCGCGTTATCGTTCATCTAAGCCTCCAAACAAAATGTTCTCACTCGTAATCTTCTCTATCTTCTCGACGGTGCAGCCGAGACGGCCGTCTGCAACCTCGACCTGGACCGTATCGTCGAGCCGTACGGCATCGACGCTCTTGACGATGGAGCCCTGTTCGTCTTTGGCGATCGCGTAGCCTCTCGAAAGAATCGTGAGCGGCGATAGGTCGTGCAGGCGCGCGGCACCCATGGCGAGCTGGTTCTCGAAACGCGGCAGCATCGCAGCGCCCGCCGAGCGGACTCGCTCCTCGAGATGGGCGAGTCTCACGCGATCGCGATCGAGATTGATCGGAATGGCCCGCTGCAGGCGGTCTTCGAACAAGTCGAGGCTCTGCGCTTCCACGGCGAACAGCATGTTCGGGTCGGCGAACACCGGGCGATCGGCGATGCGGTCGACCGCCGAAAGCGCCCGCTCGATCCTCGTCGTCAAGACGCGGGAAAGGTTCGACCCCTCGATGTCGAGCTCACCTTCGAGGCTCTCAAAGGTCGGACTCACCGTCTCCGCCGCCGCAGTCGGCGTCGAAGCTCTCACGTCGGCCACCATGTCGGCGATGCTCGTGTCGGGCTCGTGTCCGATACCGGTAACCACCGGCACGCCGAGCGATGCGATGGCACGCGCCAACGCCTCGTCGTTGAACGGCATGAGATCCTCGAACGACCCGCCGCCGCGCACGAGCAGCACGACCTCGGCCCCCGCATCCCGTACCGCCTCGAGCGCCGCTATCAGCCCGGCGGGCGCATGCTCCCCTTCGACGGCGACGCCTGCGAGCATGACCCGTGCAAGCGGATAGCGCCTTCTCAGCGTTCGCAGCACATCGTGGACCGCCGCACCCCGCGGGGAGGTTACGAGGCCTATGCGCTCGGGAAGCTGCGGAAGGGGCTTCTTGCGCTCGGGCCGCATAAGGCCTTCGGCCTCGAGCTTTTTGGCAAGGTTCGCCACTTGCAAACGCAGGTTTCCCTCGCCCGCGAGGGAAAGGCCGAAAACGTCGAAGTTCATACGGCCTTTCGGCGCGTACAGGGTGAACCGCCCCGTCAGCTCGACGAGCATGCCGACCCGCAGATCAACGCCCGCGCTCTTGTAGCGGTTGAGCCACATCATGCAGGGCATGCTCGCCCCGGAATCCTTGACCGAGAAGTACACGGCTTTGTATCCGGGCTTGTTCGAGACCTCGGAGACCTCGCCGATGAGCTTGACGGTGAACGACTCGAGCGATTTCTTGGCAAGCGCAAGCGCCGCCGAAACGCTCAACGGTTCGTCTTGGCGCTGCTCGAAATCCTCCGGCATGCGCGATCGCCTAGTTGTTGTCGCGAAGGGACAGCAGGTACAGCAGCTGCAGGATGGAGGTCAGGGCCGCAGCAACATAAGTGAATGCGCAGGCGCGCAGCACCGAGAAGGCACCTGTCTGCTCGCCCTGCGACACGCCGGTCGTACCGAGGTACGCCATGGCGCGGCGGCTCGCGTTGAACTCGACGGGCAGCGTCACGATCTGGAAGAGCACCGCAGCGGCGTACATGATGATCGCAAGGTCGACAAGGCCCATAAGGTTCATGAAGATGCCGATGAGCAACAGGAACATCCAGGCGTTCGACGCCAGGTTGACCACGGGGACGAGCGCGCTGCGGATCTTCATGGGCGAATAGCCCTGCGCGAACTGCACGGCGTGCCCCGCTTCGTGGCAGGCCGTCGCGATGGCCGTGATGCTCGTGCCGTTGTACTCGTCGGGTCCGAGCGAGATGGAGTTGCTGCGCGGATCGAAGTGATCCTGCCCGGGTGCGCCCTGATGGATCGAAACGCCGGACACCCCGTTGGCGGCGAGCATGCGGCGCGCCATCTCGGCACCCGTTATGCCGAGCGCGGACGGAACCTTCTTGTACTTCTTCAACTTGGAGTTGACGTAAAAGGTCGCAAACCCGCCGATGGCGAGCGTAACGACGATCAATGCGATATAGAGGGGGCTAATTGGCATAGCGCTCTCAGTCTCCTTAGATATGCGCGCAGATCATGCCTGCGTCTGAGCTTCCATGTTTCGAAAACCATTATACGGGAATCGGTCATCCGTTCGAAAACATCACAGGATTACTGTGAAGTTTTCGTAACCTTGAGCGCACCTTTTTCAAGACTCAAGGCAATGTTGCCCGCCAGCAGGTTGAGGAGTTCGGCTCCCACGAGGGCGCGCCTCCATCCGCGGAGCAGATCGATCCCCTCGGTATAGCCCCGCGCCACCCGCGCGAGATCGTCGTGCGAGGCGAGCGTCGGGAATGCAACCCCGTTCTCCTTCGCTCGCAAGCGCACGAGCGCGCACATCAAATCGAGTTCCGCGTCGACGTTGCGCTCGTTCTTGCCGGTGCGATCGGTCTCGGGCCAGGTCTCTTTCGGAGCGTCGATGCCCTTGGCTATGAGCCCCACCACCGCTCGAGCGTCTTTCGTGCTCAAACGGTCTCCAAGGCCCCTCACCATAAAGAGCTCGTCGATGGTGCGGGCTTCGCGCTTGCATGCTTCGACGATCTGCTCGTCGGTTACGATCCACTTGCGCGGCACATCCCGACGCTGGGCCTCCACCTCGCGCCAAGCAGCCACCTCGCGAGCCGCCGACAGCTGTTTCCTCGAAAGCTGGGACACGCGCTTGAGCCTGCGGTAGCGGTCGCGTTCGTCGATCTCGTAGCGACCCGGGTCCGAAAGCGATTCGAAATCCTGATCGAGCCAATGAAGCCGGCCCTTCTCTTCGAGGGCCGCATGCATCGAAGCGTAAAGCTTCGGCAGGTATATCACATCGTCGGCCGCATAGCTGAGCTGCGATTCCGAAAGAGGCCTTCGGGACCAGTCGGTGAAGGAGTCGATCTTCTTCAGCTGAACGCCGCATTCCGAGTACACGAGGGCGGCGTAACCGATCTGCTGGGTGTGGCCGAGCAGGGCCGCGGCGATCTGCGTGTCGAACACCGGCTTGGGCAGCACGCCGATTTCCCGGTACAGGATCTCAAGATCCTGCCCCGCTGCATGAAAGAGCTTCACGATGGATTCGTTTTCAAGCAGCAATGCGAGCACGCCAAGATCATCGACCGCAAATGGATCGACGATGACCGTCTCGTCGTCGGTTGCCATCTGGAGCAGGCAAAGGCGGGCATAATAGGTCTTCTCGCGCAGGAACTCGGTATCGATTGCCAGAACGCTCGACGCTTTCGCACGATCGACAAACGACACGAGTTCGTCTTGGTTTGCTATGTACAAGGGACGTCCTTCGTGTTTTCTCATTCCGTATGATGTACTATCATAGCAACAGAAAGGGAATCTGTGAAACTGCTTATTGTCAACAATCTCTCATCCGGCTTCGGCGAAGGCGCGATCTACGACTTCGTTCGCTCGTTCGTGTCCGACGGCGACGAAGTCTGCATCCGTTCGACCGACGGAACAACCGATCTGACCGACATGCTCGAAGATGCGTCATCCTACGATGCCGTCGTTGCGAGCGGAGGCGATGGGACGGTCGCCGCCGTCTGCTACGAACTGCGCAACACCGGCATCCCCATCCTGCCCTTCCCCGCCGGCACGGCCAACATCCTCACGCTCAACCTCGCCTCGCCCCTCGAGCCGCACGCTTTGGCGAAGCTCGTCAAGTCGGGCCAGACGCTCGACTTCGACCTCGGGGAAATAGAGGTCGCGGGCAAAACGTTCGGCTTCGCCATCATGGCGGGAGCCGGCTACGATGCGGCCATCATGCATGACGCCAAACCCAACAAACGCCTGCTGGGACCCATGGCGTACTTTTCTGCCGCCATCACGAACCCCCTTCCCGAGGTTTCCCGGTTCACGCTCACCATCGACGGCGAGACGATCGAGCGCGAGGGGCTCGGCATCCTCCTCGTGAACTTCTCGAAGATCCAGTTCGATATCTCGGTCACTCACGAAAACGAACCGCGCGACGGGGAGTTCGAGGTCGTCGTGCTCAAGGCTGAAAACGCATTCGGGCTTATCCCCGCCGTCGTTGCGGGACTGCTCGACCGCGGCGGAGATTTTCCCGATCGCAGCGATGCGCTCGAAATCCATCGCGGCTCGAAGATCGAGGTGTCGGCCGACCCCCCGATGCAGGTTCAGTACGACGGGGAGGCAACCGAGCTGACCACACCGTTTTCGGCCCACATCCTCAAAGGAGCCACCAAACTCTTCATCTCAGACGAAGGTTACGACCTGTTCTCCTGACGGTTTGGCGGCGTGAGCGCCTGACAATCCAAAGACCCCTCAGAGGCACCGCGTTGCGGTGGCGCATGCGCCCGGCCGATAACCGATCGGCTCCGTCGCAAGGGTCGCATGCAGCGGGTTCCTCAGTCCGGACGCACGGAAACCTGGAGTTCGGCGCGGAGCGCGTAGTGGGCTGCTACCGACTCCGGGCTCATGCACCGCAGCCGCCTGCCCATCATCTTCGCCAGCAACCGTGCGACCTTCCGCAGTTCCTCGACGTCGTCGAGCTGCGCCCTCGTCACGCCGACAACGCGAACGCCTTGCGCCAGCAGCGTGTTACGACGTTTCGCGTCGCTCGCTATCCTCGCTGCACCCGTATGCCACCGGTCGCTATCGTATTCTACGGCGATCTTCGATTCCGGCCAGTAAAGGTCGCATACGCAATACCTTCGATCGGCCATCGATTGCGATCTTCTTCCCGTATCGATACGGTAGTTGAGCAAAAGCCCGTCAAGCCCGAATCCGCCCAATCGGTACGGAAGGCTCAGCAGTATTGCCAGCACCGTCTCCCTCGGAGAAGCCGATCCGTCCAAAACGTAACGCAGAGCGCGAGCGGCTTTCTTCTTTCCGTATATCTCCGGAGCGTCATCCAGGAAGGCTCGAAGCTTTACGGAGGAAGTAAGCGGGGCCATGCAACGGGCTCCGGATGCAGGCTTGCCGTTCTCGGCATACGTGCCGCACAGTTCAAACCCGAGCCGAATGAGCTCTGCCAGTCCGATCCGAGTTGCCATCTGCACGAATATAAATTCGGGCGTGCTCACAAGAAACCCCTTGCCCGCATCCGCGAACGAGTTGTCGGGAAGTTTTCCTCCAACGTATCGACTTGCGATCGCGCTCGTGCTCGTCCGTGCGCATGCATTGCCAACCAGCACGCTTAACGGCAGCGTGCATCCGCCCGGACGAAGGTTGCCGCTTTCGAGACGGGGCTTATCGGTGCAATCGAGCGCTAAACGCGCCGCCTCGGTCGCCTTTCTTCGCGAGGCCCCGTCACGCAGAAACTTTGCACCGACGGTGTTCCAGTATTCAAGCGCAGACGTATGACTTACGAGGATAGTCATGGTTTAACAGTACCATAAACCACTCGGGACAGCACGGCGCAATCGCCTTGGCAAAGGCGATTCGAATTCCCCCGAGACTTACACGATGCGCGCTTCACGCCGATCGTCGTACGTGACGGAGTGAAAAGCCCGGCGCAGGCTGTGCCGTTGCGGCACATTGACAATCTCAGCCAGTTTTCCCGCTCGACTATCGAGCTGCCCAAAAAGCGGAACCGCGGCCGCCGCATCACGCATCGCGTATCGCGCATTCAAGCGGAAGCCTCACTGCGTCGGCGGAGATTCCAACCGTCCGAAACGCCGCGATGCGCCCAGCTCGGCTCGTCGGGAATGCGCACGCACACGGAAAAGCGGCCGCCCTCATCGGACAGCCGCTTTTATACGCGCGTGTTATGCAGCGATACGGGCAGCCGCCCGCACCGTCTGTTCTCTGAGCGAAGTCGATGCCGAGAACGGGCAGGACGCTTCAGCGGGGCGATTACTTTCCAGCAGTCGGCTCCTCGGGCTCCTCGGGCTTCTCGTTTTGATCGATGTCCTCGACCTCGACGTATTCGGCTTCGATCTCGAGCGGAGCGTCCATCGGCACGTTCGCCTTGTGGGGGGCCTCCATAAGGGCCTTGAACGTGGTCGCATCCTCCCCGTCCACCGGCATCATGATGTAGACGTTGCTGCCGATGATGACCGGCGTGATAACCGACGCCGGCGTCGGTACGGTACCCTCTTCGACGGCTTTCTTGTCCTTCTCCATCTTCTCGAGCATTTCCTCGCGCACGCGCTCGACCTGCTTGGCGGTATCCTCGATCCAGCGATCCTTCCTCCAGGCGGCGTAATTCTTGTTGTAGCGCATTTGGATCAACTCGAGCACGATGCAGAACACCATGG
Source organism: Raoultibacter timonensis (assembly GCF_022845715.1). Taxonomy (NCBI): domain Bacteria; kingdom Bacillati; phylum Actinomycetota; class Coriobacteriia; order Eggerthellales; family Eggerthellaceae; genus Raoultibacter; species Raoultibacter timonensis. Next base: position 1,988,333 of record NZ_AP025564.1, on the reverse strand, counting down.
CGAAGTAGACCATGAGCTTCTCAAGCGGCATGTGCAGAAGTTCGATGCCGGTATGGAATCCCGCGCTGTCGATCACGAGCAGGGCGCCGATGGCGACGATGAACGTGAGGGCAAGCATCTTCATCTCGGGATGGCCGTTGATGAAGTTCGAGATGGGATCGATGAATATCATCATCATGAATACGGCGAGCATGACCGCGATGATCATGATGATGAGCTGGTCGACCATTCCCACAGCCGTGATGACCGAATCGATGGAGAACACCAAGTCCATGACCATGATAGTGCCCACCGCCTGAGGCAACGTGACCATATGAAGCGCTTTATGCTCCTCGCAATGCTCGGCTTTGATTTCGGTAAGCCTGAGCATATCGCGCAGCTCGGCGATGCCCTTGTAGATAAGGTAGGCGCCGCCGATGAGCAATACGAGATCGCGCACCGAGAACCCATGGGAATACGCACCGAGATCGACGGTGAACAGCGGATCGGTCATATGCACCAGATACGATGCGAAGCAGAGGAAGACGATGCGCATGATGAGCGCGCCGGCCAAGCCGAGCTTACGGCCGATATGCTGTTTTTCCTCGGGAAGGCGGTTCGTCGTGATCGAAATGAACACGAGGTTGTCGACGCCGAGCACGATCTCGAGGAAGATGAGCGCGACGAGGCTGATCCACGCCTCGGGTGTCGTAAAGATCGATAGATCCACAGGTTCTCCTTTACTCGTCTGTACTGCGCCGGGGCCGTATCCGGTCATAAAAAAAGACTCCGGCACAGTTTTTCCACTGCGCCATGAGTCTCGTTATTTCAGACACGCCAGGTTTTACCCAGGATGTTGACGTGCCGCATAGGATATATGCCAACTACTCCCCCACGGTGCGGAGTATCCTACCATGAGCATTGTCGCTGCGCAATGCTATAATGCCCGAAGTACAAAAAGCCCTCAGGAGAAAACAGCCATGGCAATGCACGACAACAAGCCCTCGTACGTTGATACCGACGATGCGGTACGCTATCTCGACGGAAGCAGGCTTTCACGACCGTTCAGCATGCCTGCGCCCCAGCGTTTGATAGCCGCAGCGTTTCTTCTCGTCGCGCTCGGCATCGGCGGATACTTCGGGTTCAAGGTCATCGACGAGGTGGTCAACGCACCGGCTCGCGCTGCCGCATCGGTAGAGGAGAACCTCAATCGCGACGTGTCGCTCGACCTCCCCTCGCTGCCAAGTCTCACTTCCTACGACGACGAGGGCATACGCGCGTCCTTCGACGAGGCGGGCTACACGGTCTACGACAAGACCGACGAGGAGATCGCCGCTGCCGGGGTCGGGTTCGACCTTATAAAACTTCCGAGCGATGTGAGCCTCGAAGAAGCGGGGGTTCTGTACCTGCAGGGAATCACCAAGCTCTCCGCAGCCGATGCTGCCAAGCTGCTCAACGGATCCTGGGAAATGATCGTCGACCGTTCGAGCGGAACCGATTACCGTCTCAAATACGCCGATTTCGCCTCCGGGTCGATCGATGCAGCCATACAGAACGCCATCATAGCCGAGGGCCTCGACTCGTCTGCTTACGGCGATTCCGGCATCGACGGTTCGGGCAATACGTTCCAGGCCGGTACGGTCGACATCGACGGATATACGTACAGCTGGCAGGTGTCCGCCTGTCCGCTATCGGGCGTCTATTCGGTTGACGGCCTCCCCGACACGGCCGTTTACGTCGGAATACGCTTGTACAGCTAAATCGATTCAAAACGGTTCTTTTGGATCTCGGTAACCTGTTGTTGTTTACCCTGTTCATTATTATGCTGATATTTGAATAGTAATAATCCCTACCTTGCAAGGGGTATTTCACTCCCTAAAACCCGTAACACCCCCGATTGTCCGAGGTTTCGTCTGGATGCACGATTGCATAAGACGAAATGAGGGGTTTCATGGGTATCGCGAAATACTTGCCATATGCAGCAGCGGCCTTACTCGGCGTTCAGGCCGTCGCCTACATCGCCCATCCGACCGACGGCCTCATCAGGCCTCCGGGAGCACAGGGAGAGAAAGACTTCTCTTCCCGCTGCGTCAAATGCGGGCGCTGCATCGAAGCCTGCCCTTACGCAGCGCTTGTTCCCGCCAGCGCCGATGCGGGTTCTGCCGTCGGTTCCCCGACGCTCGACCTGCGCAATCAGGCATGCAGGCTCTGCCACGACTTCCCCTGCGCCGCCGCGTGCCCCACCGATGCGCTGCGCGACGTCGCAGCGGTCGAAGACGTCGACATGGGGCATGCGGTCATCGACGAAGACCTCTGCATCGCGCTGCAGGGCATGCGCTGCGAGGTGTGCTATCGCGCCTGCCCCCTCATCGATCGGGCCATCACCATCGACTACCGCCTCCGCGAGGGCGATTCCATCCATTCCGTGTTCGCGCCGGTCATCGACGAGCAAGCCTGCGTCGGTTGCGGCCTCTGCGTCGAACGATGCGTCATCGGGCAGCCGGAAGTCGCCATCAAAGTGGTTCGCGGCAATTCGACCTAACGGGCATCTCCTCTGCCTGAGGGGATCGCCCGAAGCAGAGTTTGCATACAAAGCGTACAGACAAGACAAGTGGGAGGAAAAGCGGTATGGAGATTTCCAGACGAGAATTCGTGAAGGCGACGGCAGTCGCCCTTGCGACCGCAGCAGCCGGCGGCTCGCTTTCCATGCTCGTGGCCTGTTCGGGCCAGAGCGAAAGCGCGGTTTCGGGCGGGGACACCCAGAAGTACAGCGCCGTCTGCCGTTTCTGCGGGTGCGGATGCGGCGTTATCTGCGAAGTGAAGGACGGCCGCCTCGTATCGGTGACCGGAGACCCAGACAACCAATCGAACAAAGGGCTCAACTGCGTCAAGGGTTACTACCTCGCCAAGGTGCTCTACGGCGAGGACCGCTTGACGACGCCGCTCATCCGCGACGATTCGTCGACGAAGGGCACCGAGGGCGGCCTGAGGGAGGCGAGCTGGGACGAGGCGCTCGATCTCGTGGCATCGAAGCTCAAGGAAACATGGAAGGCCGATAAATCGCGTCTTGCGTTCTGGGGATCGGGCCAGCAGCCCATCACCGAAGGCTACATCACCGCGAAGCTCTGGAAGGCGGGCCTGCTTTCCAACAACATCGACCCGAATGCGCGCCTCTGCATGGCGAGCGCGGTCGTCGGCTTCATGAACGTGTTCCAAACCGACGAGCCCGCCGGATGCTACACCGACCTCGATTATGCCGACGTGTTCGTCACCTGGGGCGCCAACATGGCCGAGGCCCATCCGGTGCTCTACTCGCGCCTCACGGCGCGCAAGCTCAACGACCCGAACGTCAAGCACTACGACCTCGGCACGCTGCGCACGCGCACCTCCGCGAGCGCCGACAAGACGCTCGTTTTCCATCCCGGCACCGATCTCGCCATCGCGAACTGCATCGCCAACTACCTCGTTGAAAACGAGCTCTACGATGCCGATTTCGTCGAGGATCACCTGCAGTTCAAAGCGGGCACCGAAAACATCGGCAACGCCTACGACGACGGCTACGATGCAAGCGACGTCGGCCAATCGGTCGACAAGGTATGGAACATCGAATTCGCCGAGTACGCCGAAATGCTCAAGCCCTACACCTTCGAGTACACCTCCGAGCTCTCGGGTGTCGCCGTCGAGGACCTCAAGGAACTCGCCGACGTGTTCGCCGACCCCGATAAGAAGGTCATGTCGCTGTGGACCATGGGCGTGAACCAGCACAACCGCGGCACCTGGATGAACCACAACATCTACAACATCCACCTCCTCTCGGGCAAGATCGCCCAGCCGGGCTCGGGCCCGTTCTCACTCACGGGACAACCGACGGCATGCGGCACGGCGCGCGAGGTGGGCACGTTCTCGCACCGCCTTCCCGCCGACCTCCTCGTTGCCAACCCGCAGCACCGTCGTTATTCGGAAGCCATCTGGAACCTGCCGGAGGGCTACCTCGACGAGATCCAGAAACCGGGCTTCCATACGGTCAAGATCTTCCGCGAGATGTCGAAGGGCAACATGGACTTCCTCTGGTCGGCCCACAACAACTGGGCGCAGTCGATGCCCAACCTCACCCGCTTCCTCGGCCGCGGCGACCAGAAAGGCGTCTTCGACACGTTCGTCGTCGTGAACGAGGTCTACCCCACCCTTTCCACCCAGTATGCCGACGTCGTGCTGCCCGCAGCGCTCTGGGTCGAGCGCGAAGGGCAGTTCGGCAACGCGGAACGCCGTACCGCCGTGTTCGAGAAGGCGGTGGATCCTCCGGGAGACGCCAAGTGGGACCTCTGGATCATCCTGCAGGTTGCAAGCCGCGTGCTCGAGGGCGAGCAGATCGACGGCCAGGATGCGTTCGACACGCTGTTCGGCTTCATCTGGGACAAATCGGCAGGCGACTTCAAGGGCGACTCGCGTCAGACCAACATCGACATCTGGGAGGAGTACCGGACGTTCTCGAACCCCGACCTCAACGAGAAGGCGAAGGCCATCAACGACAACGCCTCGGGAGAATTCGAGGGCAAGCTCAAGATGGAGGCGAAGCAGCTCGCCCCCTACGAGGAGTACCTCGCCAACCACGGCCTCACCTGGCCCGTCCGAGAAGTGGACGGCACGTGGCTTCCCACCATGTGGCGCTTCGCCAACGGCTCGCAGGAAGAGGGCTTCGACGAAGTCGGCATCGCCCAGTACGGCGAAGAGGGCCTCGCGGGCGGGGTCAGCTTCTACAAGACCGCCAAAGGAAAGCCGTCGGTGGTGTTTCGTCCCTACGAACCTCCCGCGGAAGAACCCGACGACGAATACCCCTTCTGGTTCTGCACGGGGCGCTTGCTCGAGCACTGGCACACCGGCACGATGACGCGCCGCATTCCCGAACTCGACCGCGCACTGCCCGAAGCGCAGCTCAACGTGCACCCCGACGACTGCACCAAGCTCGGCGTGACAGACGGCGATCTCGTGCGCGTGAAGTCGCGCCACGGCGAATTCGAGATACACGTCTCGACAGCCGGCCGTACCGAGCCCGCACCGGGAGTCGTGTTCGCACCGTTCTTCGCGCAGGAGACCCTCGTCAACCTTGCCGTGCACGATTACTACTGCCCGCTGTCCAAGGAGCCGGACTACAAGAAGACCTGCGTCTCCATCGAAAAGGTTTAAGGAGCCGATCATGAAAAAGCGCATTATCACGACCTGCTTGTGCCTCGCCGTCGTCGGCTCGCTCGGCCTCTTCGCGGGATGCTCCGAAAGCGGTGCCACGCCCTCGGGCACCTCGGATCCGAAAGCGGGCGCCCTCGGCGCGCCTGCCCTCCAGCCCGCAGACCACGAGGGCAAGTTCGAGCGCGGCGGCTCCAATATGTGCTACGGATGCCACGGCAACGGCTCGCTCGCCAACCCCCAGCTGACCGGAGCCGTCATCATCCCCGAAGACCACTACGTCGACGGGAGCTACGACTCCAAGGAGCTCGACCCCATCCGCGCGGAGTGCATCACCTGCCATCCGGTCGCCTAGCGGCCAGAAAGGAACATCCCATGGTTATCTCAAGCCTCGTCGTCGACGCCGTGCCGGGCACCGAAGACGCCATCGCGCAGAGCCTCGCCGCCATCGACGGCGTCGAGGTCCACAACAGGGAGGAGAACCGCCTCGTCGTGACCATCGAAGCCGAAACGGTCGACGCCTCGCATGCGGTCGCAAGCAGCTTCATCGAGATCGACGGCGTCATGAACATCAACCTCGTCTACGCGAACTTCGAAGACGATCCCAGCCTCAGAAAGGCTTGAGGCGAACCATGAGTACCGAAGCATCGGGCAGATCCCCCCGCAAACGCTGGCTTACCGCACGCAGAATCGTGCAAACAGGCGTGCTGATCGCCTTCGCGGCCCTCGTTGTCGCAAGCGGGTGGGGTCTGTTCGGGCTCGTCCAAGGCGGAGACGATCCCGTACCCACACCCTCCGACATGCCCTTGTACGGCACGCTTTCGTCTTCCCACCTGCTGGGCCTCGATCTGCTCGACCCGTATGCCGTGCTCCAGATAACCGCCGCGTCGAAAAGCTTCTCGTTCGACTGGCTGCTTTTCGCTCTGCCGATACTCGTTTTGTACGCAGCCGTTCGGGGCAGGGCGTTCTGCGGCTGGGTATGCCCGGTGAACCTGCTGCTCGAAGGCGTCGACTGGCTGCGGGGGAAACTCGGTTTGAAGGTTGCCGAGCGCACCGTTCCCCGCCACGCCAAGCTCGGGATCGCGCTCGCGGTCATCGTCGCCTCCGCGGTGACCTCGGTTCCCGTGTTCGAGGCGTTCTCGCCGATCAGCGCCGTGAACAAGGGGATTCTCCTTGGAAGCGTTGCCGGGCTCTGGGTGCTTGTCGCCATCGTCGTGCTCGAGCTGTTCTGGAGCCATCGCGTATGGTGTCGCGCCCTCTGCCCGCTCGGCGGCTTCTACGAAGCGGTAGGGCGGCTCGGATTTCTCAACGTACGCATCGACCCGAAGGCCTGCATCCACTGCAACGCCTGCAAAGAAGCATGCCTGGCCGACCCCGAGATCCTCGATCCCATCCTGCTCGAGCAGGCGATGTACGTGAGCGCGGGAGACTGCATGGTGTGCGGAAAATGCGTCGACTCCTGCCCCGCGAAAGCGCTTTCGATCGAACCGGGGCTCGATCATTACCGTGCCCGTCCAAGGCGCAGCCGATAGACGGAAAACCGCAGCGCCGTCCGCCACGAGGGGAAACGCAGGCCAGAATAACAGCGGCTCCCGTGTTTTCCCTTGCGTGCGCCGCCGTTCGTACGGCGGCCGGCACCCTATATATCGAGCAGCTTGTGCGCCATCGCGTAGGCGACGAGATCCGCCCGCGTCTTGAGGCCGAGCTTCGCATATATCTTGCTGCGATGGGCTTCGACGGTTTTCACCGAAAGGAATATCAACTCCGATATCTCCTTGTTGGTATACCCTTTCGCCAGAAGCTGCAAGATCTCGAGCTCGCGCGTCGAGAGCTTCTTGTAGGAAGCATCGGCATCTTTGCCCCCCTCGGTAGCGAACAGCTGCTTGGTAAGGCTCGCGGCCATTTTGGGGTGGATGTAGGTTCCGCCCCCGACAACCGATTTGACGGCTCCTAAAAGCTCGTCGGAACTCGAGTTCTTGAGCACATAGCCCGAAGCGCCGCCGCGCAGCGTAAAGTACAGGTACTCGGGTTCGGCGAACATGGTGACGATCACGATGCGCGTTGCGGGATGGTCTTTCGCAATGCGCTCGCAAGCGACAAGGCCACTCTGTCCCGGCGGCATCGAGATGTCCATGAGAAGCACGTCGGGCTTCTCGCGCGCCACCACTTCGTACGCCTGCATGCCGTCGGCCGCCTCGCCGACTACCGCCATGTCGGGATCCTGTTCGATCAGCATCCTGAAACCCGATCGGACGATTTCGTGGTCGTCGGCCAATACGATCCTAATCATGCAACCCCCCCATCCATGCCCATGGGGGCGACGAGCGTGACCGTCGTGCCGCTTCCCCCCGATTCGATCGACAGCGTTGCGCCGATCAGATTGGCTCGTTCCCTCATACCCGGCAACCCGCATCCGGACCCCCGTATCTCGGGACTGTCGACGTTGAAGCCGCGTCCGCTGTCGGAAACGCTCACATGGAGCCATCCGCCCGCGTTTTCGATCGAAACGTGGATCTTATCGGAATCGGAGTACTTGCAGGCGTTGAGGATGGCTTCCTGGCATATGCGGTAGGCCTGCGTTTCCAAAGCCTGGGGAAATCGCTCGGTCGTCAAATCGCCTTCGAACACGATTTCGGCTCCGTAGGTCTTTTCGAATATGGCAGCCTGCGAGCGAAGGGCCGAAGCGAAGCCGAGATGGTCGAGTGCCGAAGGCCGTAGCTCGACCGTGATGTTGTGGAGCTCGTCGAGGATTCTTTCGATGTTGGAGCCCGCCTCGTCGATAATGGTGCGCTCCTGCTCGCTTCCCACCATGCCGTGCAGGCGCTTGAGGGAAAACGATACCGACCAGAGCTCCTGGGCGATGCCGTCGTGCAGCTCGCGGGAAATCCGCTTGCGTTCGTCTTCCTGGGCACCGATGATGCGGGTGATCTCGGAATGGGGTATCGGCGCATCGCTCTTGGCCGGGCGTTTCTCTTCGACGATCTTTTCGAAGTTCATGAAGCCTTCGGATACGACCTCGAGGTCGCAGATCGTGCCATCGAGGTCGTCGATCATACGCCGGTACACATCGACATGGTTTTCGTCGACCGAACGGAACGCAGCGAGCAGCGAGCCCACTACGCGCCCGCCTTTCTTCAGCGGCAAGGCGCAGAAGCTCCGGAGGTCCTCCGCGAACACGATAGGGTACGAAGAGTACTCCTGAGGGTCGATCTCCTCGTCGATGTCGGTGAAGAGCATGGGCTTACCGGATTTGATGACGATGCCGCCGATGCCGTGACCGGGGGCCAGTACGATGCGCTTATGGCGCTCGCCGGTTGCTCCCGCGCTGTATATCCACTTCAACGGGGCGCCGACGAAGGCGGTCAGCCCGATGGCGACGAAGTCGAACCCGTAGCGCTCGCAAACCTTCGACACCGCCTGCGTGTACTCGGCGCAAGCGCCGGCAAGCGTATCTTCCGGAAAATTCGATGCAGCCATATATCCCCGTCCGTGCCCGTACCCGATTATTCTGCCTGTTCCATGATAGCACTTGCGCTCGGCATGCAACCAGATCGGACGCGGTGCGGGCGAAAAGGCGGACCGCCGCGCTAAAACGCGGACAGGCGAACCCGCTTCCGCACGAGTCCGGCGTCGAATCGGCGTAAGAGTTTCCGCTCTACATCGGCGGCATCGAGAGAATCAGAGCGGCAAAGACGGCGATAGCCGACTTGGCGGAAAACGAAAAGGAGCCTTCGATCGGTGAAGGCTCCTTCGATATCAATGGTGGGCGATAGAAGATTTGAACTTCTGACCCCTACCGTGTCAAGGTAGTGCTCTCCCCCTGAGCTAATCGCCCGCTTTGACGCATCGCGTAGGCGTTGCGCACCAGCGAATGGATATACTACCAGATTGAGCGCTTCTGGCAAAGGATATTTTGAAAAATCTTATCTGAGAATTTTTCAAAAAAAGGGCTTGCGCTCGGTGGTCGGTTTCAGTATCATATCTCCTTGCGTTGCGGACGTGGCTCAGCTGGTAGAGCACGACCTTGCCAAGGTCGGGGTCGCGGGTTCGAACCCCGTCGTCCGCTCCATCGTAGATTCGGGCCGGTCATTCATAACTGTGTATGGCCGGCCTTTTCGATGAAGACGCACGCATGGCGACGTGGCCAAGTGGTAAGGCAGAGGCCTGCAAAGCCTTCACCCCCGGTTCGAATCCGGGCGTCGCCTCCAGAAATTCCCTGAACGCCTTCGGGCGTTTTTTCATGTCCTGCCCTTGCCGGTTTGCCGCCGTCTCGGGCAGTCGACGGCTTCGGAACGATCCCGCGCGCTCTAGTGCAGCTCGAACCAGCTGTTCCCGTCTTTGCCGGTGCGGTACATGAACTCCTGCAGTTCGGTTGAATCGAATACGGCGAGCAGCTCCCTGAAATCGGGGACAAGCGGATACGAATCGATATCGGCGCGTTTGATCCAGCGCATTTTACCCTCGGCCGACGACGAGAGCTCGCCCGAGAATTCGGAGGTCTTGAATAGCAGCGCGATATAGCGCTCGTCGTCTTCCGACTGAAACTGCTTGACGCCGCAGAGACGCGGGTGCTCGATGGTGAGACCGGTCTCTTCCCATATCTCGCGCTTCACCGCTTCAACGAACGATTCGCCGTGCTCGACATGGCCGCCGGGAAACGTCACCCCGGGCCAGTTTTCGGCCACGCGATCCTGCAGAAGAATCTCGTCGTCTTTGTACACCATGCACAGCACGGTTACGATTGCCTGTTCGCTCGCCATATCAGCACGCTTTCGTCGCACGCGGCCGTCAGCCGCCCTCCGTTCAATATACCACCGTTACGCCCGGCTTCGGACGAAGCGGCGATCCGCAATCCTCCGATTACCCGTCGTTTGCGAAACCGTTGCCGACGCGCGCTCAGAAGCGCTCGACAAGCTCGGCGAGCGATCGCACGGTTGCATACCCGCAGTCCTCGCAAGCTCCCGCCCTGTCGACGATGATCGGCCTTATGCCCGCGGCTTCGGCTCCCCTGCCGTCGGCATCGGGACGGTCGCCCACATGAACCGCCTCCCCCGCTTCGATGCCCATCCGCTCCATTGCGATGGTGAAGATCATGGGATTGGGCTTGCGGTATCCCACATCGGCCGACGAAACGATCTCATCGAAGTACGGAGCCATTCTGAGGCCCCTGATAAGGCTCTCGAGGTTCGAAGACCAATTGGATACGATTCCGAGCCTCAGATGGCGTCTCTTCAGCTCCTTGAGGCATGGCAGGACATCGTCGAGTATCCGCCAGTGCGCCGGCCGGCAATAGGATTCGTTCACTTCCCGGGCTATCCCCTCGGCATCGTGGCCCAAGCCCGTCAGGTGGCTGAGATAGCGGTACATGTCGAGGTACATCTCGACCGACCCCTCGGGAGAACACCAAAAATCGCCGTCCCTCAGATACTCCTCTTCGTAGAAGCGGTTCACAGCGGGAAGATGGACGCTCACCTCGGCCCGCTCGAGTTCATGGCCGCGTCGGGCGGCAACCTCGTGAAAGGCGCCGTCGATATCGGGGTCCGCATCGATAAGCGTCGAGCCCACATCGAAAAACACCGTCTTGATCACGCTTTCTCCTCCGCTCGCAACCAGTTGTTCGAATCCGTAACGAACGATGCGCGCATCGTTCGATCGATCGGAGCACGCCGAGCCCCGCAGTCCTCGTGGCCGCGCTCAGTCCTCGTGGCCGTCGTCGGGTTCGATATGCACGAGAACTTCGATAACCTGGGGGTAACGCAGCTTGATGGCATCTTCGACCTGCTCGCTCAGGTCGTGCGCCGCGCCTACCGTCATGTCTTCGTCTACGCAGACGTGCAGATCGACGTACACTTCGCCCTCGGTGCCCCTCGTTCGGATGCGGTGCGCCTCCTTAACGCCGGGAATTCCCATGACGAACGCTTTCAACTCGTCTTCGGGAATGCGCGCATGATCCGAAAGCGTGGCGAGCGCATGCTTGAACACGTCGTAAGCGGTCGCCAGGATTGCGACGGTGACGATGAGCGCGACGATCGGATCGGCCGCGGGAAAACCGAGCGCCACGAAAACGAGCCCGACGATGACGCCCACCGACACGAGCGCATCCGACAGCGTATGGCTTGCATCGGCTGCGAGGACCTCGCTTTTAAGCTCTTTTCCTCGCCGTCTCTCGTAAAACGTGACGCCGAGATTCACGCAGAGCGTCACGATCATCACGACGAACGAAAACGGCGTGACATCGGCCGTATAGTTTCGAGATACGAGCTTCACGACGGCGCTGCTTCCAACCTCGAAGGCGGCGAGCAGCAGCAGGATGCCGATGGCGAGGCTCGCGTAGGTTTCGAACTTCGCATGCCCGTACGGATGGCTTTCGTCGGCGGGGCGCGATGCGAGCGCGATGCCGATAAGCCCTATGACGTTTCCCGCCGAGTCGAATACGGAATGGATGCCGTCTGCCTGCATGGCGGCCGAGCCGGTTGCTGCTCCGTACAGGTACTTGGCGGCCGCTACACCGAGGTTCAGAAACAGGATGACCCATAAAACGCGCCTGATCGAGCGCATGCGATCGGATACGGGAGGTTTTGCCAGCATCGCCGTTCTCGCCATGATCCCTTCCTTTCGCCCGTTGCGTCCAAGACCAGCTCGGACTGCCTGACTATACGAAAAAGGGAGTCCGTAGACTCCCTTCGATTTCCTGGTGTCGGAGGCGGGATTTGAACCCGCACACCCGTAATGTGGGCACTAGCACCTCAAGCTAGCGTGTCTGCCGTTCCACCACTCCGACGTATGCATTGCTCAAAAGCAACGTTGGATATTCTACCAAAACCTGAGCCGTTGTACAGAACTTTTTTCAACTATTATCGGATAGTTCCGTGGGGATAGATGATCATGAGCACCAAAAGCGAGAGCAGGAATACAACCGCGAAGATAATCGTGATGCGATCAAGGTTTTTCTCCACGATGCTCGTACCCGTTTGTGTCGAGTAGACCGAGCTGGCGATCATGTCGGAAATGCCGGTGCCCTTACCCGAGTGCAACAAGATGAATATGATCAAGCCGACGCCCGAAACAACCAGCAAAACCAGCGTGATAATCAACAAGGGGTTCAACGTATCTCTCTCCTCAAAACCGTACTTCTCTGCATTCGCTCACAAGTTATCGATTATAACCGCATGCTGCACCTTTACGCAAGTAGGCTTTTGCCCGTCATCTCGGAAGGCGCACATAACCCGATCAGCTCGAGCAGCGTCGGTGCGATATCGCACAGCGCACCCCTTTCGTCGGCGAGTTGGCGCCCCGTTTCGGCGTAGTCGATCAAAACGAGGGGGACGAGCGCCGTGGTGTGGGCCGTGAAGGGCGTACCGTCTTCGGCGAGCATCTTGTCGGCATTGCCGTGATCCGCCGTCAGAAGCGCAACGCCGCCCTTTTCCCGCAGCGCAGCAAGCACCTCGCCCACACCCGCGTCGACCGCTTCGACCGCTTCGATCGCAGCGGGAATGCTTCCGGTATGCCCCACCATATCGCAGTTTGCAAAGTTGACCAGGTATACGTCGGCTTCGTCGGCGCGTATGGCAGAGGCGAGCGCCTCAGCCACCTCCGGCTCGCTCATCTCGGGCTGCAGATCGTAGGTCGCAACCCTCGGGCTCGCTACGAGCTTGCGCACCTCCTGGGCCTTCGGCGCTTCGACTCCCCCGTTCAGGAAGAAAGTCACGTGCGCGTACTTCTCGGTCTCGGCTATGTGGTACTGGACGAGCCCCGACTCTGCAAGCACGTCGGCAAGCACGTTTCGGGGGAATTCCTTCGCAAACGCAATCGGCGCGCCGATGGTCGGATCGTACTCGGTCAGGCAGACGAACGAAACGCGAGGATGCGCTTCCCTCTCGAAACCCGCGAAGTCTCCATCGGTAAACGCGCGCGTCAGCTCGCGGGCGCGATCGGGCCTGAAGTTGAAGAATACGACCGAATCGCCGTCGCGTACGCCCCGCTCGTCGAACGATACGGGCTCGAAGAACTCGTCGGTCACGCCGGCGTCGTAGGACGCGCGCATCGCATCGACGGGGTCGATCGCCGAATACGGCTCTCCCCCCACGATCGCTCGGTACGCCCGCTCGACGCGCTCCCAGCGGTTGTCGCGGTCCATCGCGTAGTAGCGCCCGTCGATCGATCCGATGGACAGGGCGGTTTTGTCCGTGGAAATGCGCTCCATCTCGCCTTCGAGCTCCTCGATGAACCCAAGGCCGCTCTTCGGCGGCACGTCGCGCCCGTCCATGAAGCAATGCACGCGCACCTCGGGAACGCCCATCGAAGCGGCAAGCTCCAAAAGCGCGTAGAGATGTGCGTTGCTCGAATGCACGCCGCCATCCGAGAGCAAGCCCATGAGGTGGAGCACCGCCCCCGGCTTCGACGCGTTCTCGTACGCGTTCCGTATAACGGGGTTCTCGGGCAGCGAACCGTCACGGCACGCGCGGTTGATCCTCGTCAGCTCCTGGTACACCACGCGCCCGGCGCCGATGTTCAAATGCCCGACCTCCGAATTGCCCATCTGCCCGTCGGGCAGGCCCACCGGTTCGCCCGAAGCATCGAGAACGGTTTTCGAGCACATGCCGAACAGTTCGTCGAGCACCGGCGTCGAGGCAAGGGAGATCGCGTTGCCGTCGCCGGGTTCGGCCAAGCCGAACCCGTCCATGATGATGAGGCACGCGGGAAGCGTCAGATCCCGTTTTTCTGCAGAGGCCATGGATGCGCTCCTACAGGCAGGCTTTGATAAGCTGCACGAACGTTTCGGCCTTGAGGCTGGCACCGCCGACGAGTCCTCCGTCGATGTTCTCCATGGCCATGAGCCCCTCGACGTTGCCGGGGTTCATCGAACCGCCGTAGAGCACGCGCATGTCTTCGGCCGTTTCGGCATCGGCGATTTCGGCCACCGTACGCCTAATGGCCGCGCACACCTCGTCGGCCTGTTCGGGCGTAGCGGTGCGGCCCGTGCCGATCGCCCAGATCGGCTCGTAGGCAACCACGCATGCGGCTACCTCGTCGGCATCGAGTCCCGCAAACGCCGCGCGCACCTGGGCGCACACGAACTCGAGCGTCGTTCCCTCTTCGCGCACGGCAAGCGATTCGCCGACGCATACGATAGCGCCGAGATCCTCGGCGATGAGCGCCTTGACCTTCTTGTTGACGGCCTCGTCGGTCTCGCCGAACAGCTCGCGACGCTCGGAGTGGCCGACGATCGAATAGGCGCAGCCGATCTCCTTTATCATGGGCACTGAGATTTCGCCCGTGAACGCCCCCGAAGGCTCCCAGTACACGTTCTGGGCAGCAACTTTGATCTTGACCTTGTCGAAGTCGAGCACGGTCTTTGCGGGTTTGAGATCCGTGAACGGCGTGCACAGCACGATCTCGACGGCGTCCTCCCACTCTTTCTTCTCGTACTGGTTGGAAATCTCCTGCGTGAGGACGACGGCTTCGGAGATGGTGTTGTTCATCTTCCAGTTTCCGGCCATCATGGGGATGCGCGCCATGTTCATCATTCCTTTCGCTTGCTATGCGTTCATCGGAGGGCTTCGACGCCGGGCAGGGCCTCGCCCTGGACGAGTTCCATCGAAGCGCCGCCGCCCGTCGAGATGAACGTCATTCTGCTTCCCAAATCGAATTTGTTGACAGCCGCTACGCTATCGCCGCCGCCGATGATGGTATCGGCTTCTTGGTTTTCGGCGACGGCCACGGCAACGGCCTTGGTGCCGGCCTCGAACGCCTTCATCTCGAAAACGCCCATGGGGCCGTTCCAGAATACCGTTTGCGCCCGAGCTATCGCCTCGGCGTAGAGCTTCGCGGTCTCGGGACCGATATCGAGGCCCATCATATCAGAGGGCATCGCGTCGGTCGAAACGGTTTCCGTCTTGGCATCTTCCGAAAACGCATCGGCCGCAATTACGTCGACCGGCAGCAATATCTCAACGCCGGCTTCCTTAGCGCGGGCAAGCGTCGCCGCGGCGCGCTCGATCCAATCCTCTTCTTTGAGGGAGGTGCCCACCTCTTTGCCCGAAGCGAGCAAGAACGTGAAACACATGCCGCCTCCGACGATGAGCGTGTCGCACTTTTCGATGAGCGCATCGATGACCTTGATCTTGTCCGACACCTTCGAACCGCCGAGTATGGCAACGAACGGGCGCTTCGGCTTCTCGAGCATGCCCGTAAGCGTCGAGACCTCCTTCGAGAGCAGGTACCCGGCATAGGCGGGCAGAAGCGATGCGATGCCCGCAGTCGAAGCATGGGCTCGATGCGCCGTGCCGAACGCGTCGTTCACGTACACGCTTCCGAGGCTGGCAAGTTCTTCGCAGAACGCCGGATCGTTTTTCTTCTCGCGGGAATCGAAGCGTAGGTTCTCGATCAGCAGTATCTGCCCGTCTTCGAGCGATGCGGCTTTCGCTTGAGCGTCCTCGCCTACGGTATCGGCAGCGAACACCACCGGACGCCCGAGAAGCTCGCTCAAGCGGCGCGCAGCAGGCCGGAGAGAAAAGGCCTCCTCGAAGCCCGTACCCGAGGGACGCCCCAAGTGGCTCATCAGGATGAGCCGAGCGCCCTTGCCCGCAAGGTAATCGATAGTGGGCAGCGCGGCCCTGATGCGGGTGTCGTCGGCCACCTCGCCGTCTTTGAGCGGGACGTTGAAATCGACGCGCACGAGCACGCGCTTGCCGGCAACGTCTGCCGATTCGAGGGTTTTGATATCGGACATGGAACAGCCTCCTTGATACATGATCGAAACGCACTATCGCAGGTTCGCCGAAGCCATCAAGAAGCCCCGAGGTGCCCGAGATTGCCACGAGGGCCCGGCGATGCGCGCTTTCGCACGCGAACCGGGCCCAAAGCGACAAGATTGGGTGCCTCGGGGCTTTGCAGCGTCGGCTTGAGTTCTCACCCGTTAGAGCAGGATCTTCGCCAAATCCTTCACGCGGTTCGAGTAGCCCCACTCGTTGTCGTACCAGGAAATGCACTTGGCGAAAGTACCCTGGCCTCCCATGACCATAGTGAGCTTGCTATCGAAGACCGAGGAGTGGGCGTCGCCCACGATATCGACCGATACGATCGGATCTTCGGTGTACTCGAGAATACCCTTCATCGGACCCTCGGCAGCCGCCTTCATGGCTGCGTTGATCTCCTCGATCGTCGCCTCACGCTCGAGTTCGACCGTGAGGTCGACCATCGATCCGTCGGGAGTGGGAACGCGGGTTGCGAATCCGTCGAGCTTGCCTTTGAGCTCGGGAAGCACGAGCGACACCGCGCGGGCGGCACCGGTGGTGGTCGGGATCATGGACAGCGCAGCGGCACGGGCGCGGCGCAGGTCCTTATGGGGAAGATCGAGGATCTTCTGATCGTTGGTATAGGAATGGATCGTATTCATATAACCGCGCTTGATGCCGAACGTGTCGAGCAGAACCTTGGCGAACGGGGCGAGGCAGTTCGTCGTGCACGACGCGTTCGAGATGATGTTGTGCTTGTCCTTATCGTAGTCGCCGTCGTTGACGCCCATGACGATGGTGATGTCCTCGTTCTTCGCGGGAGCGGAGATGATGACCTTTTTCGCGCCGGCCTCGAGATGTGCGGCGGCTTTCGTGCCGTCGGTGAAGAAGCCCGTCGATTCGACGACGATGTCGACGCCGAGCTCGCCCCAGGGGAGATTTGCGGGCTCGCGCTCGGAAAGAACCTTGACCGCACGGCCGTCGGCGACGAATCCGTCTTCGGTCACCTCGACGGCGTCGAATGCGCGTCCATGGATGGAATCGTACTTCAGCAGGTGGGCCATCGTCGGAATGTCGCCCAGATCGTTTACGGCGACCACTTCGAGCTCGGGATCGTTCGCCATCGCACGGAACACCAGACGGCCGATGCGACCGAATCCGTTAATACCTACCTTGGTTGTCATTCGTATCCCCTTTCCATAAAGATACTCAAGCGGGCCTGCGTCTTCGAGGCAATGGTACCCTTGCAGGCAACAAAGCCCCTATAACCGCAGGCATTCCCACAAAAAAAGCATCCGAACCAACGGGCTTCGAGACGCTTCGCACGCGCCGATGCCATCCGCGGCGGATGGCCTCGGTTGCGGATTTCAGTTTAATCCCCAAGCTCCTTGGCCATCTGCTCAATACGGCGAACGCGGTGATACACCGCCGATTTGGACAGCGGAGGATTAGCTTTCTCGCCGAGCTCTTTGAGCGTGGCATCGGGATTGGTTACCCGCAGCTTGATGAATTCCTGCAATGCGGGCGGCAGGTTCTCCATCCCGTAGGCATCGACCACTTTGCGGATGGCGAATATCTGATCGACCGA
The DNA here is from genome assembly GCF_022845715.1 of Raoultibacter timonensis. NCBI lineage: Bacteria > Bacillati > Actinomycetota > Coriobacteriia > Eggerthellales > Eggerthellaceae > Raoultibacter > Raoultibacter timonensis. The sequence goes on along the minus strand of NZ_AP025564.1, from coordinate 1,970,849 downwards.
AGCGTTGGCGGCTTTCGCCTGGTTGGCGATCTCGGCATTGGTGATGCGGTTCACATCGTTGCGCACGCTTTTGATGACCCGTTCGTTTTCCATGGAGAGCGCACTGTGATGAGCTCCGACGAACGCGAGGAACTCGAGGATCGCCGTACCGCTCTTCAGGTACACCATGTACGAGCTTCTCCGCTGCATGACGCGCGCGTTGATCCCCTTGCTCGCCATAAGCTCGACAAGCCCCTCGGCAAGGCTTTCCGACTCCACCGTGATCTCGAAGTGGAAATCGCCGCGCGGGTTCGAGATGAACCCGCTGCCGAGAAACGCGCCCCTCAGATACGCCGCCGCGCAGCACTGCTTTTCTACGAGTTCGGGCATTATGCCCATCTCGAGGCCCTCCCCGGACAGTACGCCCATGTCGCGCAGCGCACCTTCGAGCTTGGGCTGCGTCGGCACTTCGATGAGGTAGTTCGGCGTTTTGTGCAGCACGCTTCTGCGTACGGTGAGGTTGGTCTTGAGCTCGTATATGCCGTGCAGAAGCTTGATCACGAGGCGCGCAACGCTCGGTACGTCGGTCGCTATCTCGATGCGGTAGCGACCGGGGCCGCCGAAGAAGAGCGTACCCTCGATGCGCACGAGCGCCGCAAGCGTCGCCTTGTCGCAGTGGCTGCACATCGGGGCAACGCGTGCGAGCTCGTCTTTCACCTCCGCGGTGAACGACATAGTCTCATCACCCCCGCAAACGCAGCCCTAAGCGCACGGGGATCATGCCATGTCGGGCGCTGGGGATCGACGAGGTTGCGCGCTACGACCACGGGGCCCTCCGCCTGTATCGCCTGCACGTCGGCGTAGGATACCGCAACCGGACGGACGCGCCCCGAAAGCTGGGCGTCGCCAAGCTCCGACATCGTCGAAACCCTGTCGCCTTCCCCCACCGCTGCATTGTAGCTTTCCGAAAGCGCGTCCTCGGGGCGCAGCGGTTCGGGTGCGTGCACCAAGACGTAATCGAGCAGGCCGCGCATACCGTGGTCCATGAGCGCCGAGACGTGCTCCTTGGCAGACAGGCCCCACGTCTCCCCCTGCATGTCGGCAAGCGAGCACACGAACAGGGTGCGCCCCTTCGAGGTCTTGATCGCCTCGACGATGCCGGGAACGAGCAGGTTCGGGATGATCGAGGTGAACAGCGACCCCGGCCCGAGCACGATGAGATCGGCGTTGCGAATGGCCTCGAGCGCGGGGCCGTAGGGTTCGGGCTCCCTGCTGGCCTGCAGCCATACGTACTGGAGCGCCGTCGACGATCGGCAGGCGTTCGCCTGGCCCATAAGGCGGGATCCGTCGCGCGTCTGGGCGCACAGCGTCACGCGGTCGAGCGTAGACGGATAGACGCGTCCGCGCGCATCGAGCAGCTTTTCGCAGATGGCGATGGCTTCGGGAAACGAGCCTGTCGCATCCTCGAGCGCCGAGAGCATGAGGTTTCCGAGCGTATGGTTCTGAGCGAACTCGAATCGGTATTTGAAAGCGCGGGTGAGCGGGTCGTTCGCATCGGCGGCGAAGGCGGCAAGGCACTTGCGCACATCGCCGGGCGGCGTCACGTTCGCCTCTTCGCGCAGGATGCCCGTCGAACCCCCGTCGTCGGCCATCGCCACGACGGCGCTCGTCTCGAACCCCATGGAGAGCAACGTGCGGATGGACACCGGCGCACCCGTTCCTCCCCCGATCACGACTGCGCGTATATGCTGATTCCCCGAAACGAGCGGTTCGGATCCGCTGATGGCCGCAAAGGCGGCCGTGTTGGACGGATCCTGGCTGAACGGATGGCCCATCATTGCAGGCTCCGTTCGCCCTTGCCCGTTTCCGCAAGCGACAGATCACGATGGGCGATGCTCACCCGATAGCCCTTGGCCTTGAGGTACTCTCCCGTCGACTCCGCTATCGCAACGCTGCGATGCTGGCCTCCCGTGCAGCCGATGGCGATGGCGAGCTGTTGCTTGCCCTCCGCCACGTATCCGGGCATGACGCAATCGAGCAGAGAGCGCCACTTCTTTTGAAACTCCTCGGTTTCGCTGCGGTACATCACGAAATCGCGCACCGGGGCGTCGAGGCCGGTCAGGCGTTTCAGCTCGGGCTCGTAGTACGGGTTCGGAAGGAACCGCACGTCCATGACGATATCGGCGTCGAGCGCCGCGCCGTGTTTGAATCCGAACGAGTAGACCGTCACCGTGAGTGCCGCGCGCTCGTCGCCTTCGGAGAACAGCGAACGGATGGTGTTCTTAAGCTTCTGGGGCAGCATGTCGGTCGTGTCGATGAGGTCGCTCGCCGTATCCTTGACGGCCCGCAAAAGGCTCCGCTCCTGCTGGATGCCCTGGCCGATCGTCATGCCCTCGCCGCACAGAGGATGGCGGCGCCTGCTCGATTTGTAACGCGCGATGAGCTTGTCGTCGTCGGCGTCGAGAAACACGAGACGGTAGGCAACGCCGCGTTTCTTGAGATCGTCGAGTTCGCACATGAGGTCCGAAAAGAAATCGCGGTTGCGCGCATCGCATACCACGGCGAGCCTGCGCGCCGCATCGGGCTGCCCCGGCATCCCCTCGAGCGCAAGCAGCGTTCCGATCAGGCTTGCGGGAAGATTATCGATGCAGAAGTAACCGAGATCCTCGAATGCGTGCATCGCTTCGGTACGGCCCGCGCCGCTCATGCCGGTCACGATGACGAGTTCGGGCATGATGCGAGCGTCTTGCTCTGAACAGGATGCTCCGTCTCCGATGGCGGTTTCGTTCATGATGCCTCCTCGGTTGGGTGTTTGTCGTGTACGAATTCCGCGCCTGCCCGCGCATCTTCGCCTTCGGCGGGCTGCTCGGTGTTTTCCTTCTCATTATACTGCCTGAGCACCGCGTACAGCTCTTCGGCGACTTCGACGGGTACGGCGCGCGACGCCTTGATCTCCTCAAGCGATGCCGCCTTGAGGTTGCGAAACGATTTGAACGCCTTCATGAGCGCCTTCTTGCGCACGGGGCCCAAGCCCACCACGTCGTCGAGCACACTTGCCGTCATGCCCTTGCCGCGCAGTTCGCGGTGGAACGTGATGGCGAATCGGTGCGCCTCGTCGCGGACCTGCTTGACGAGGTAGAGGGACGACGACCCGCTCGGCAGCACCACAGGGCCCGTATCCTGCCAGGGGACGAACAGCTCCTCGTCGCGCTTTGCAAGGCCGGCGAGCGCGATGTCGTCGATGCCGAGCTCGTCGAACATGTCGATCGCCGCGGAAAGCTGCGGCTTGCCGCCGTCGAGGATGATGAGGTCGGGCTTGCTGCCGAACCGTTCGTCGGCCATCCGCTCGGGCGAATAGCGGCGTCCGAGCACCTCCTGCATCGAGAGGAAGTCGTTCGCCTCGTCGAGCGGGGTCTTGATCTTGAACCGTCGGTACTGGTTCTTGTCGGGCTTGCCGTTGGTGAACACGACCATCGAGGCCACCGTGTAGCTGCCGTGGATGGTGGAGATGTCGAAGCACTCGATGCGCATCGGCGGCTCGTCGAGCGCAAGGGCGCTCTCGAGCTGCAGCAGCGCGTCGTTGATGCGCTTGTCCTCGTAGTTGGTGCGCACCTTGTAGCGCATGAGCGCGTGCTTCGCGTTGGTCTCGGCCATGTCGAGCAGATCGGCCTTCTCCCCTTTCCGCGGGGCGGTGAGCCTGACCTTCGCCCCGTACGGGCTCGCGAGCTTCTCGGTCAGCCATTCCTGCATGACCTCCGCGTCGTCGGGCTCGTCGCGCACGATGACCTCGTGAGGAACGGATGTGGTCGTGTCGTAGTAGCGCAGAAGGAACACGTGCACGAGATCTTCGTCGGGAACGTCTTTGCCCTTGTTGAGGATGAATTCGTTGCTGTTGATGATACGGCCTTCGCGGATCATGAACACGTTGACTCCCGCGATCGTTTCCTCGCGGAACACGCCTACGACATCGGCGTTGAGGTTGCGCGAAGAAACCGCATGCTGCTTGTCGCACAGCGAATTGATCGTACCGATGCGGGATTTGATGCGCGCCGCCCGCTCGAAATCGAGCTCTGCGGCCGCCTCCTGCATTTCCGCTTCGAGCTCCTCGACGAATTCGCGGTGCGAGCCCGAGAGGAACCGCTCGATGCGCTTGACGTTATCGCGGTACTCTTCGGGCGTGATGCCGCCGCAGCAGGCGCCGGGACCGAGCCCCACATGGGCGTCGAAGCACGGCTTCACGCCGTCGGCTCCGAGGAACGCCCCGAGGTCCTCGCTCTCGAGCTTGCGCTTCATGCGGCGCCAATCGGCGCACGAGGTCGAGCACAGCGGCACGACCCTGCGTGCGATGTCCACCATCTCGCGCGCGGCGCGGCTGTCGGTGTAGGGGCCGAAGTACTTGGTGTCGGCGCGGTGCTTCTCGCGCGTGTACTTGATTGCCGGGAACACGTCGCCTTTGGTGAGCGCGATGAACGGGTAGCTCTTGTCGTCCTTGAAGTCGGCGTTGAAGTACGGCGAGTACTGGTTGATGAGGTTCTTTTCGAGCACGAGGCTCTCGTGCTCGTTTTCGGTCACGAGGTAGTCGAACGAGTCGATCTGGTCGACGAGCAAAGGGATCTTCGCGCGATCGTCCTGGTAGTTCACGTACTGGCGCATGCGCGCACGGAGCTGCTTGGCCTTGCCTACGTAGATGACCTGGCCCGACTTATCCTTCCACAAGTATACGCCGGGCAGCGCCGGTACGCTCGCGAGTTCGTTTTTGATGCGTTCGAGTTTTTCCATGTTGCCAGTATACGATATAGGGCAAACGGACGTTCACCCACGTTCACGGTTCCTTCAAAGGAACGCGGATGCACATCAGCGTTCACGATGCCCGCGCGGGCAGAAAGCCAGGAGGTCGAACCGCCGCGGTCGGGCGCTACCGACATCCGCTTGGCCGCCGACTTCCCGTATAATGGCAGGAAACGCAAGATTTACGTCGCCGCACAAGCCCCGAAGACCCGTTTTCAAGGAGAGGCGACCGCTGGCATGCCGCCGAACTGGGCAAACGCATCATTTCCGACGCACACATCACGACGCCAAGGCCGCCCCCCTCCGCTGCGACGAAAAACCTCCGTTTTCTGCTGCAAAACCAAGGATCGGCCGCCGAGTCGGGCGAATTCCCGCTCACCGCCGAAGATGACGTGTCCGTCGGCAGCGTTATTGTTTCGTCTTTTTTAAATCTTGGTTTCCCCCTCGTGAACCTCCCTATAATGGAACAATCCGTACAACCCCATAAAGGAGGTCCTTTGATGAGTTATGTCGATAACGTCATCGAGCAGGTCAAGGAGAAGAACCCGAACGAGCCCGAGTTCATCCAGGCCGTCACCGAGGTGCTCACGTCGCTCAAGCCAGCAATCGAATCCAACCCCGCATACGAGAAGGCAGGGCTGCTCGAGCGCATCGTCGAGCCCGAGCGTGTGGTCATGTTCCGCGTTCCGTGGGTCGACGACAAGGGCGGCGTTCACGTCAACCGCGGCTACCGCGTCGAGTACAACAGCTGCCTCGGACCCTACAAGGGCGGCCTGCGCCTCCATCCTTCCGTGAACCTCGGCATCATCAAGTTCCTCGGATTCGAGCAGATCTTCAAGAACAGCCTCACCACCCTTCCCATGGGCGGCGGCAAAGGCGGCAGCGACTTCGACCCGAAAGGCAAGTCCGACATGGAGATCATGCGCTTCTGCCAGAGCTTCATGACAGAGCTCTGCCGCCATATCGGCGCGAACACCGACGTTCCCGCGGGCGACATCGGCACGGGTGCCCGCGAGATCGGCTTCATGTTCGGCCAGTACAAGCGCATCCGCAACGAATGGGTCGGCGTGCTCACCGGCAAGGGCCTCTCGTACGGCGGCTCGCTCGTACGCACCGAGGCGACGGGCTACGGCCTCGTGTACTTCGTGCAAGAGTACCTCAACTGCCATGACGATTCGTTCGAGGGCAAGACCGTCGCGGTCTCCGGTTCGGGCAACGTCGCCATCTACGCGACCGAGAAAGCTCAAGAACTCGGAGCCAAAGTCGTCACCATGTCCGATTCGACCGGCTGGATCCACGATCCCGCAGGAATCGATCTCGCCCTCGTCAAGCAGATCAAGGAAGTCGAACGCGCGCGCATTTCCGAATACGCGAACCGCAAGGAAGGCGTCGAATACCATGACGGCAAGGGCGTTTGGTCGGTTCCCGTCGACATCGCATTGCCGTGCGCTACCCAAAACGAGCTTCTGATCGACGACGCCAAGCTGCTGGTGGCCAACGGATGCAAGATCGTCGCCGAGGGAGCTAACATGCCCACCACCATGGACGCAACCGATTACCTCATGGAAAACGGCGTGGTATTCTGCCCCGGCAAGGCCGCCAATGCCGGCGGCGTAGCCACTTCGGGACTCGAAATGAGCCAGAACTCCGAGCGCCTATCCTGGTCGTTCGAAGAGGTCGACGCCAAGCTGCAGGGCATCATGAAGAACATCTACCACGCAGCCGATGACGCGGCCAAGGAGTACGGCCATGAGGGCAATTACGTCATGGGCGCAAACATCGCCGGGTTCAAGAAGCTCGCCGACGCCATGATGGCGCAGGGCATCGTGTAGTTCTGCCGGCAACTGCCGGATTAACGCAGCGGCTCAACGCGAAACGCTCCGATGAATCGGGGCGTTTCGTTTATGTGCATCTTTCGCAGGGCTTTCCCGCTCGATGCCCTTCCGTTACGATTATCGCTTCGATCGCACGGGGATCCTCGGTGCACGTCAACCTTCGGGCCCCCGTTTACCCATCGTTCGAAAGGAACGCATGAACCGCACGTCTCTTCGCATCCTCTTCACCGCAGCGCTCGCCCTGGCGCTTCTCGCGCTTGCAGCCTGCTCGTCTTCAGGAGAGCAAGCCCCTTCGAAGCCCGCTTACGTGAGCCCCTATGACTGGTCGGGTCTTGCCAAGGAGGACGGCCGCTACACCTACGCCGAAGGCGGCGAGGTCTGCTCGTTCACGGGAATCGACGTATCGGAGCATCAGGGGGCGATCGACTGGAACGCCGTCGCCTCCGACGGTATCGATTTCGCGTTCATCAGGATCGGCAATCGGGGAGCCACCGAGGGAGCCGTGTATCTCGACGAGCGCTACGTCGAAAACATGACCGGAGCTAGAGAAGCCGGCATCCCCGTCGGCGTTTACTTCTTTTCGCAAGCCATTACTGCAGAAGAGGCGCTCGAGGAAGCCGATTTCGTGCTCGCCATGCTCGGCGACGCCGAATTGGCCTATCCGATCGTCTACGACCACGAGCCGGTAGCGGGCATCGAGGGACGCGCAGACGGGCTTTCGCGGGAGCAGATGACCGAGAACGCCCTCGCTTTCTGCACCCGTATCGCCGAAGCGGGGTACGAGCCGATGGTCTACGGCAACAAGCGCGATATCGCACGGTTCGATCTTTCGCAGCTCGAAGGCATCGACGTCTGGTTTGCGGAATACGGAGCGGCAACGCCCTCGGGGCAGTTCGATTTCTCAATATGGCAGTATGCCAACGACGGCACGGTTGCGGGCGTATCCACCGCCGTCGATCTCAACATCCTGTTCATCGCAGACGCGCGGTAGTCCCGAAAGGACGGTTTCATGAGCGAAACGGAAAACCTCCAAGAGACATCGGCTGGAAAGACGGCGGGGACGGAGCGCCGCTTAGACGACCCCGTCAGCGCCGTAGCCCGCCTGTCGACCGGCCGTTTGACGCTGCGCGCGTTTCGGCCTTCGGATGCCGACGACGTGTTCGCTTACTCGAGCGACCCGCGCATCGGCCACGATGCCGGGTGGCCGCCCCACCGCAGCCTCGACGATTCCCTCTCGTTCATCAACGACATCGCTTCGCAGGGCCACGTATGGGCCATCGCGCCCGAAGCGACCGTTTCGGAAAGCAGACCGCAGGGCACGGTGATCGGATCGGTCGGCCTCATATCCGACCCCGCTCGCAACTACGATAAGGTCCTCATGCTCGGATACGCCATCGGGGCTCGGTTTTGGGGCAAGGGATACACGACCGAGGCCGCACGGGCCGTGATCGCCTACGGTTTCGAAGAGCTCGGACTCGAGGCGATTTCCTGCACGTGCTATCCCTGGAACGCAGCTTCGAAACGGGTGATCGACAAGTGCGGCTTCGAATACGAAGGCACGCGGCACCTGGTCGAAATCGGCCAAGACGGCATACCGGAAGATTTCCTCTGTCACGTGCTTACGAAAGGGCGATGGAACGAACTCGTTCGAAGCGCCTGAAAACGGCTTCGCGGAATGCCAGCCGAAAGCGATCGGCATTCCTATCGAGAGGATTGCCGCATTAGCTCGGCTGCACGACTTTGGCCGAAACAACGTTGCTCGGCGAAATGAGGATGATGCCCGCAGATCCGAGCTGGGGCGCGTTCACGTAAAACGTTCCGTTGATGGTTTCTCCCATGACGAACAGCCCCTCGTCCTGCGTCGATATGACGATGTCGATCCCCGCAACCTCTTCGACGATTTTCTTATCCGGCGTTAAAACGACGATGAAGTCAACCTCGTACTCCTCGAAGTACTCGATCTGCTTCTCGATCATCTTCGTCGTCATCCTCGGTGCAACGCTGAAGATGCCGAATCGGTGATCGCCTTTTTTAAGGATAGTTCCCTCGCGGTACCTTCCCGGGTTCTCCGAATCGATGGAGAATACCGTCGCGTTTTTATCGAGATAGCTCTGCTCGACCTCCTCGACATCGATGGGCGTTTTCTTCTTGGCGCTCGGCGAGGACGAGGATGTCGATCCGTTTCCAGACGGGTTTGCGTCGGATGACGGGACATCGGGACCGGGCTCATCGTCATCGGCGGCGGTCTCGCCTTGTTTTGCCGCTGCGGAACCGTTCTGCGCATGTTTTTCACTGCCGGAGCCGCTTGCTGCGCTCTCGTCTTTACCCGAACCCGCATTCCGCTGAGCCGGACTGTCGGCGCTCTCCTTGCCGTCGGAATCGTCGCTCGTGGCGCCCGGAGCCTCAAGGCCCGAAAGGCCCGCCTCGGCTTCGTCGGCTGCTTTATCGAGCGCATCGGGGTCGGCCGTACCCTGCTGGCCGGATTTCGCACCCGATCCGCTCTTCGCCGTTTCCTCGGGATCAACCGTCCCCTTGAAGACGATTGCCGTGTAGCCGTCCATACGACCTGCAGCGTCATCGATGTTCGAAGCGGCAACGTTCCACGAGTGGCCGATAGCCAGATAGCCGACGAGTCCGCACAGCGAGGCAGCGATAAGCCCGACGAAGACGACGAGCGCGATTTTTTCACGAGATACATTCGACATGGTGCAATCCATTATACCTTCGTCGAAACCATGGGTTTCAGGTTCCGACCAAGTGACATAATTTCAGAGCAAACGGGGATCCTTATTCGGATATATCGTACTTTTCCGCAGGTCAGCGCATTGCAACAAGAGGCTTGGCCTCACGGGTAGCCGCAACGCCGACCATCTTCTCGTAAGCGTAGCGCTCGGGCGTGGCGCCTTCTGCATGGCTGATGCAGATGATTCCGCATTTCGAGAAGCCGTTCTTTTCGAGAAGCCGCTGCATGGGGATATTGCCGGGGTGGGTGTCGATGCGGACGCTTGAGCATCCGAGCTCCTCGGCAAGCCATGCGGCATATTCGAGAATCGAAGCGCCGATGCCGCCGTTTTTTCGATCGCCCGCCACCGCAACGCGGTGCACGACGACGTAGCACGGATCGCCGGGCAGCGATTCGGTGAGCCACGCGCCGTCGGTTATTTCGCGGTAGTCGAACTCTTCGCGACAGGCCACCATCGCGGTCGCCACGGGATTGCCGTTCTCGTCATCGACGACAACGCCTTCCCTGCGGGCTATATCATGCTCGATCACCTCTCGTGCGGGATATCCGCCCTGCCATTGGTCTATGCCCAAAGCCGCAAGGGCGCTCCGGCCGTCGGCCAGTATTTCCATGATGCGGTCCAGATCGGAGAACTCCGCTTTCCTCAGCTCCAATACCGTGCTCTTTCTCTAGTAAAATTAAGCGAACAGACACAATAGCAATCACCGAACCGCGATTCAATGGTTTTTTCCATGTTCTTACGCCGTCTTTTCGAAATTGTTGACCTAGCGGCGCATACTCACTGGTTCGATGGCGCTCTTCACCGATTCATCGCAACATCTTCTCGAAGGCCACGCGGCGTTTCTCGCGGCCGAAATAGTCCTTCACCGCCACTACGCCGCACTCCGAATACCCGTACTTCTCGAGCAGTGCGCGCATCGGCTCGTTCTCGGGATAGATATCCGCTCGCAGCGATTCCCTTCCCCGCTTCCTCGCGAGCCTCTCGGCATCGTCGAGGATGAAGCGCCCGACGCCGCTTCTCCTGGCGGCAGGCGCTACGCTCACCCAGTGGAGTACCGCATACGGCGGCTCTCCCCCAGAATCCTGCGTAAGCCACCTTCCGGAAAACGGTTTGCCGTACTGCGGATCGGGGCTGAAGGATACGGCGTACATGCCGATAGCCACGCCGTCTTTGTTTTCGATGAGGTGCGTCGTTTTGTTCTTTATGCTGTGCATGAGTCGGCGCGGCGAGGGATATTTCTTTCTCCCCTCATCGATGCCGAGTTCCTTGAACGTTTTATGGCCCTCGTCGAGCAGCGCCATCGCCGTCCCGTAATCGTCGCGCTCGGCCACGCGGCTCGAAAAATAGCCGAGCACGGCAGCGGGCCCCAAGAACAAGGGGGCATCGGGTGCCTGCTCGAAACCGCCGTCTTCCGCTGCGGGCTTTTCCTCCCTCTGCGTAACGAGCAGTACCATTACGAGGATGAGGGCGCATCCCCCGATGTCGTAAACGGTTATCGCCGTCTTGAGCCACACCGCGGAAATGACCATCGCCGACACCGGTTCGACGGCGCACAGAAGGCTCGCCTTGACCGGCCCCGCATCGGTGATGCCCTGCAGGTAGAGCATGTAGGCCCCAAGCGTGCCGACCACGACGATCGCGGCCATCGTTGCGACCATGCCCGGCTCGACGGCAACCGGGATCGTCCACGGCTGCACGAACGCGGTTGCAGCCGCACCGCCGAACGTCATTGCGAGACCTGTGACAATGAGCGACCCCCACTTTTTAAGCACGCGCGCCGGCATAAGGGTGTAGAATGCGAGCGCAAGAGCCGCCACCAAACCCCACGCCAACCCCTCTATCGGAATGGCGAGACCCCCGAGGTTCCCTTGCGTCGAAATGACGACCATGCCGATGAGGGCGAAAACGAGCCCGATCGCCTCGCGCAGCTTGGGAAGCCTGCGGGTGCGCAGGCATACGTAGACCATTATGAACACAAGCCCGATCTGCTCGAGCATGGTGCCGGTGCCCGCATCGGTGTACCCGATGGTGAGCAGATAGCTCACTTGGGTCAAAAGAACGCCGAACAGCGCAAACGCCGCAATGGATATGAGGGAGCGCCAGTCGCGAAACACCGCGACAAGGCCGCGCGGATCCTTCACCGCCGTCGCCGCGAGAAACAGGGCTCCCGCGATACTCATGCGCACGCAGGTGATCCACAAAGCGGGAACATCGTAGGTCGACATGAGGAGCTGGGCGCACGTGCCCGAGAAACCCCACAGCACACCGCCGAGCAGAGCGCATACGACGCCCCTCATCACATGGTTGCCCTGCACGACCACCGCCCGCCCTTTCTGTATGGTTCGAAGTAATCCGGCAATCCCCTGAAATAAGCCGCGAGCATTGTCGCACGCCGCTACCCTGCGGTAAAGACGCTTCCCTAAGTTTTCACGATCGGCGCAACCGCAGCGAAAAAACGCACCGCCGAAGCGGTGCGCGGAGACAATGCGATTGAAATCCTGCAGGGGTATGCCGGCAGGGGTGCGCCGCTACGACGCCTTCCCCTGAGCTTGTCCGCCCTTGGCTTGATCGAGTATTTTCGCAAGGAACCGTCCCGTATAGCTCTCGGGCACCGCCGCAACATCTTCGGGCGTTCCCGTCGCCACGATCGTACCGCCGCGATCGCCGCCTTCGGGGCCGAGGTCGATGAGGTGATCGGCGCATTTGATGATGTCGAGGTTGTGTTCGATGACGAGCACCGTATTGCCCGCATCGACGAGCCGTTGCAGAACCTCGAGGAGCTGGCGCACATCCTCGAAATGGAGGCCCGTCGTCGGCTCGTCGAGGATGTAGAACGTCTTGCCGGTTTGCCGCCGCTGCAGTTCGCTCGAGAGTTTGACGCGCTGCGCCTCGCCGCCCGACAGCGTGGTGGCGGGCTGGCCGAGCCTGATGTACCCAAGCCCCACATCGTGCAGCGTCTGGAGCTTGCGCTTGATACCCGGGATGTTCTCGAAGAACGCAAGCGCTTCTTCAACCGTCATCTCGAGGATGTCGTAGACGTTCTTGCCGCGGTACGTTACCTGCAGGGTCTCCCGGTTGTAGCGCATGCCGCCGCACACCTCGCACGGCACGTACACGTCGGGCAGGAAGTGCATCTCGATCTTGATCTGGCCGTCGCCCTTGCACGCTTCGCAGCGCCCGCCGCTCACGTTGAACGAGAAGCGGCCCGGCGAGTATCCGCGCGCCTTGGCCTCTTGCGTGGATGCGAAGAGCTGACGGATGTCGTCCCACAGCCCGATGTAGGTGGCGGGATTCGACCGCGGCGTGCGCCCGATGGGGCTCTGGTCGATGTTGATGACCTTATCGAGCAGATCGCTGCCGGTCATCTTCCGATAAGCCCCCGTGCGACGGCGGGCATGGTTGACGCGGTTTGCGAGCGCAGGTGCAAGCGTGTCGGTGATGAGCGAGCTCTTGCCCGAACCCGATACGCCGGTCACGACGGTCAGCTCGCCGATCGGGATCTCGATGTCGACGTTCTTGAGGTTATTCTCGGTTGCGCCTAAAAGCTTGATGGCCCCGCGCTTCGCGTGGCGGCGCTCTTCGGGCAGCTCGATCTTCCTGCGGCCCGACAGGTAATCCGCCGTAAACGAGTTCTTCGCCCTGAGGATCTGCTTCGGCGTTCCTTCGGCGACCACCTCGCCGCCGTTTTCCCCCGCGCCGGGGCCCATGTCGATAACGTAATCGGCATGGCGGATCGTATCTTCGTCGTGTTCGACGACGATGACGGTGTTGCCGAGGTCGCGCAGCCGTTCGAGCGTCGCGATCAGGCGCTCGTTGTCGCGCTGGTGCAGACCGATGGACGGCTCGTCGAGGATGTAGAGCACGCCCATCAGACCCGCGCCGATCTGTGTGGCGAGCCTAATGCGCTGCGCCTCGCCGCCCGATAAGGTAGCGGTTGCGCGCTCGAGGGTAAGGTAGTCGAGCCCCACGTCGACGAGGAAGCGCAGGCGCGCCGCAATCTCCTTCACGATGGGCCCTGCGATCTGCTCGTCGGACCCCGTGAAGGAAAGGCCCTCGAAGAAGGCGAGCGAATCGACGGCGCTCATCTCGGTGACCTCGTGGATGTTCCTGCCCCCCACCGTGACGGCGAGGATCTCGGGCTTGAGGCGCTTGCCCCCGCAGGTTTGGCACGGAACGATGGCGAAGTACTGCGCGTACTTCTCTCGCTGGCTATCGCTCGTGGACTCCTGGTAGCGGTGCATGACCGCAGCGCAGGCGCCCTCCCAATCGATGTACCAGTACGTTTCGCGCCCGTCGACGGTTACGTAATCGACGCGCACCTTCTCCTTGGGAAGCCCGTAGAGCAGCGCATCGCGCACCTTCTTCGGCATGTCCTCCCAGGGCGTATCGGATGAGACCCCCATATGCTTTGCAACGGCACGCAGCACCTGCGGGTAGTAGTTCCCCGAGGTGAACGGCGCGATAACACCCTCGTCGAGCGAGAGCGACGGATCGGGAACCAAAAGGCTCGCGTCGACCTCTTCCCTGCTTCCGATGCCGAGGCAATCGGGGCAGGCGCCGTAAGGCGCATTGAACGAGAAGTCGCGCGGCTGCAGCTCGTCCATGGAGTGGCCGTGCTCGGGGCACGCGAGCGCGAGCGAGAACACGTACTCGCCTTCCTGCAAGCCGCCCGTTGCACCCGAAGAGGTGGCGCCGCTCGCCTTGGGCTTGCCGTCTTCGCCGAGCACCTGCACGAGCACGCGCCCGTCGGCGAGCTTCGTGGCCATCTCGACCGCTTCGGCGATACGGCTGACCGCGTCGCGCTTGAGCACTACGCGGTCGACGACGACGTCGATGAAGTGCTTGATCTTCTTGTTGAGCACGATCGTCTCGCCGTCGAGCTTCTTCACTTCGCCGTCGATGCGGACGCGCGAGAAGCCCTCCTTCTGCAGATCCTGGAAGAGCTTCGTGAACTCGCCCTTGCGGCCGACGACGACCGGTGCCATGACGAGCGCCTTCGCGCCTTCGCCGATCGAGAGGATCTCATCGGCCACCTGATCGGTCGTCTGCTTCTTGATCTCGCGGCCGCACTCGGGACAATGGGGCACGCCCACGCGGGCGAACAACAGACGCAGATAGTCGTAGATCTCGGTCGTGGTGCCCACGGTGGAGCGGGGGTTCTTGCTCGTGGTCTTCTGGTCGATCGAGACCGCCGGCGAAAGCCCGTCGATGCTGTCGAGGTCGGGCTTGTTCATCTGGCCGAGAAACTGACGGGCGTAGCTCGACAGGCTCTCGACGTAGCGGCGCTGCCCCTCGGCGTACATGGTGTCGAACGCCAGGGAGCTTTTTCCGGAACCCGACAATCCCGTGATCACAACGAGCTTGTCACGCGGAATGGTCAGGTCGATATCTTTGAGGTTGTGCTCGCGAGCACCCTTGATGACGATTGAATTCTGTGCCATATTCGTTAGCTTCTTTCGCTTCGCTTTCGGGCCGTCCGGCTTCCAGAGCAAACTCGGCTGACAGTCCGACCGTACGTATCACGCAAACGCCCATTGTAACGCAGACGGTCTCAAAAGCGGAACAAAATTAGAACAATCGTTCCCTATTCAAATGATTTGCACATTCTGTTCGATAGCGCCCTTTCGAGCGCGACGGAAGGCGGGGGCGCCCCGTGCGGCGAAAGGCGCGGAAGGCGGGTTCGCTTCGCTTACGGCGCGCTTCAGACTCGCAGCCCGCGATGCGCACGCTGCACGCCAAGGTCGGAGGCAGCCTGCACCGCGAGGTTTCCCGCTGCGGATCGCGATACGCCCGCTGCACGCCAAGGTCGGAGGCAGCCTGCACCGCGAGGTTTCCCGCTGCGGATCGCGATACGCCCGCAGCTTGCAATGCGCACGCATCCTCGCACAGCCCGCCCTTAGGGATTTCCCGAAATTCGCCTCGTTTAACTTCTGCATCGATACAGGAAGTGCTATTCTTCGCTCCATGGAAGACACACCGAACATAGCGAAGCGGCGCCTGCGCGAGGAGCGCACCATCTCCCAGATGATCTCATTGTACTGCGCCGGCAACCACAGCGACCGCGACCGGAGCGAAACCGCCTACTGCGGCGAGTCTCTTTGCGAGGAGTGCAAGGCCATCGACGACTACGCGGTGCTCCGTACGCAACGCTGCCGCAAGATGGAAGTCAAGACCTCGTGCGACGAGTGCGAGCACCACTGCTACAAGCCCGAAGAGCGAAAGAGCATCCGCACGGTCATGCGCTACTCGGGGCCCCGCATGATGAAGGCGCATCCCATCGCCGCCCTACGCCACCTTCTCGGCAGATAGCCGGGGTCGGCCGTGGTCCGGCGTTGCAGCATAGGCCGGACGCATGGACGCACGAGTGTTGCGGAATCGCCTGCTCGTGGCAGAAAACGCAAGGTTTTCGTCGCCGGAAGCGGGCGCCCCGCGCTGCCGCCGCCCCTGTAAACGGATTACCCCAGGTAGGGCCTTCCTGCAAGGAATTGCATCGGGTGGGAAGGCGCGACTTTGGACGCTAGCGCGACGAAAACCTTGCGTTTTCTGCCACGAGTTCCCTCGTCCGGCGCATGCGACCCCGATCGGGCCGATCGGCTCAGCGCTCCCGCTTCGCCCCCGCCCGTTTGACATGGCGGGCGGCTCTGCACCGCCCGCACGCCATGCCGCCTACCTGCGCGAGTCGATGGCCTGGCCGATGATACCGCGCGCAGCACCGTACGTAACGAGCAGATACGACCCGTACACCGCCACAACGAGCAGCACGGTCATCAGCGTAGGCCCGGTAATCGAGACGCCGACGCTTGTAAACAGGCTCGTACTCGTTACGCCGATCGCGCAAACGGCGTGGCACACCGCAAGACCGAGCGGCGCGATGAAGTAGATGAGCACTTGGGCGAGCAGTGACCGCGCGATCATCGGGCGATCGCACCCGAGCTTCGAGAGCAGCCGATAGCGCTCGATGCTGTCGCTGGCTTCGGAAAGCTGCTGGATGGCGAGCACGGCGGCGGTCGTGATGAGGAACACGAAGCCGATGTAGAGCGCAAGGTACGTGATGAGCATACGCATGCCGCCCGATTGCGCAATGACCTCCTGTGCGGTGAACGTCATCGACACGGGCCACGAATCGCTCTTGTAGGCGAACCCGTTTCGCGCTGTTTGATCGTCGGGCGGCAGAGCCTTGCCGAGCGCTTCCATAAGAGCCGTATCGCCTTCGGTCCGATCCGCCTTGTAGTCGATGTTGAGGTAGCTCATATAGGGCACGGCCCCTTGGTCCCTCACGGCGGCAATAACGTCATCGGGTACGATGAGCTGCGCGGCATCGCCCGCGAAGGAGTGGACATCGAGCGATTGGGCGTATACGCGATCGCTCTTGCTTTCGAGGGCGACGCCTCCTACCGTCACATCGCCGTCGAGCTGGGCGAGCCGATCGGAAAGCACGCTTCCCGATTCTGCGAGGTTGTTCACAACGTAGCCGTTCGATCCGACGTCGACCGGATCCTCTCCCGTCGCTTCGCGCAGTGCGTTAAACTGCGATGCGCTGATGATCTGGACGGGCGTTGTCTCGACCATGGCAGCCCTGTCTTCGGCAAGCCCGAGCGTGCTCGTGTCGACAAGCTGCCCGTACATCAGATCGGGCGCCTGGTATATATCGAGCTGCATGACGCGCTCGGCAAAGGCGTCCCAATCAACGCCCAACGAGGCCAGGTACGTTTCGATGTCGAAGTCGTTTTCCCTCCCTAAGGCGATAACGCGTTTGGCGTCCTCTCGGTACTCGGGATCCATGTCCTCGACGTTCTGGCTGTCCCAGAACACGTTCGCCGTCAAAGTGGCATCGTAGCGCGTTCCGTCTTCGACGCCGCTCGTAAACGCCTCGACCATACCCATGCCGCACGAGAACACGGTGATGCTGAAAAACAGCATCACGCAGACCACCGAAAGCGACACGAACGCCGTATTTATCTTGCTCGCGATCTGACGCACGGTAAAGGTGTTGAGGCCCTTGTAGTACACGCGTTTGCTGCGCTGCAGCATCGCGATGGCGAACCCCGACAGCGAATAGAAGAACAGCGTCGTGCCCACGACCATGAGCACGGTCGCCCAGAGGAACTTCGGGTCGTCGAGCATGACGAGCCCGTTCTGTACGAGCAGCGCATAAGCAACGGCCAATACCGCGACCGAAACCACAAACAGCACGAGGCTCGCCCACGGGCTTCTCATCTTCATCTTCTCGTTCTTCGCCCGGGCGGAAAGCAGATCGATCAGCTTGTAGCGGCTCACCGTGAAGGTGTTGAACAGGGCGACGATAAGGTATATCACCGCAAAGCATATAAGCGTGAGCATGCAAGCGTCGCCCGAGAACACGAATTGGTACTGAGCCATGGGTATGCTGAATAGCGCCGCCGTCAAGAACGAAAGCCCCTGGGAGAGCGCGATGCCGAGCGCTAGGCCGATCGCAAGCGATACGATGCCCACCAAGAGCGTCTCGATCAACACGATCTGAGAGACCGTCGAAGGCTTCATGCCGAGCGTCAGGTAGATGCCGAACTCGTGCTTGCGGCGGCGGATGAGAAACCTGTTCGCGTAGATGATGAGGAACCCGAGCACGCAGGCTATGAACACCGAAAAGATACCGAGGAACTGGCCGGTCATGATGAAGATGCTCTCGGTTGCCTCGTCCTTGAGATCGAACAGCACCGATTGGTTCTGGATCGAGTTGAACGCATAGAACACGGCAACGCCGAACACGAGGGTTATGAAGTATATCGCATAGTCTTTGAACGACCGCTTTATGTTGCGGACGGCTAGTTTAGCGCGCATCGCCCGCATCGCCTCCCAAAAATGTGACCACTTCCATGATCCGGCCGAAGAAATCCTTCCGCGAGGTGTCGCCCCTGCGTATCTCGTTGAACACCGTGCCGTCTTTGATGAACAGGATGCGCTTGGCGAACGAAGCGGCATAGGAATCGTGCGTGACCATCATGATCGTCGCACCGAGATGCGCGTTCATCATCTCCATGGTTTCGAGCATGATCGTCGCGCTGCGGGAATCGAGCGCGCCGGTCGGCTCGTCGGCAAGTACGAGCTTCGGATCGGCCGCCATGGCGCGAGCCGCGGCGATGCGCTGTTTCTGGCCGCCCGACATCTGGTAGGGATACTTCTTCAGCACATCGGAAACGCCGAGCGTTTCGGCGATGGCGTTCACCTTCGCTGAGATCTGATTGGCGGGAATGCCCTTGATCGAAAGCGCGATCGAGATGTTCTCGAACCCGTTCAGGGTATCGAGCAGATTCGAATCCTGGAAGATGAAACCGAGCTCGTCGCGCCTGAACCGCGCAAGCTCGCGAGAGCGCAGGTTCGTGATGTCGCGCCCGCCGATGAGGATATGCCCGCTCGTCACGGTATCGATGGTTGCAACGCAGTTCAAGAGCGTCGTTTTGCCGGAGCCCGAAGGACCCATGATGCCGATGAACTCGCCGGGCACCACGTCGAAGCTCACGCCCGCGAGCGCATGGGTGATCGAATCTTTGGTGCCGTACACCTTCTCGATATGCCGCACGGATAAAATGGGCTGGACACCGCCGAAACCCTGGCCTGTGCGGGCCGCTTCGGTACTGCTCGAAATAGGGGTTGCGTAAGCTTCTGCCATGATGTCTATCCCTCGCTTCTTCCTGCTGCGTGCAACGGGGAGATCAAGCGTCTGACCGCATCGATCGCCTCGAGTATCCTGATTACAGCCTTCTCGTTCATGACTGCCTCCTTTTCTTGACACCGAACATCCTAGAGGAGGCAGCTCGCGCGATCCATCGATCAGGCTTACCGCTCTCTTACGCTTTTGTAAGCTAGCGGTTTTTTTCGGATGAGCCTACGGCGCAGGCGCGCTCAGCGCAGGGCATCGAGCCGCCGCCTGTCATGGGGGAACGCGATCATCACCCGCGTACCGCTCCCCTCCTCCGAAGCGATGGCGATACCGAGGCCCATCTCGGCGCACATGACGGCGCAGAGGTACAAACCCATACCCGTCGAAGTCCCATGGGTTCTGCCGTTACGTCCGGTGAACCCCTTCTCGAACACCGAATCGATGTCGGAGGCGGGAATGCCGCAGCCGTTATCGGCTATCTCGAGCACCGTTCGCGAAGCCACGGTTCCCTGGTCTTCGACATGCGCCGTCGCAACGATGGAAGTCGAATCATATCGCGCCGCATTTGCGAGAATCTGCCCGAGCACGAACTGCAGCCATTTAGCGTCGGCGAATACCGCCGCATCGTCGTCTACGTCGACGCACACGCCGACGCCGCTGCCGATAAGCAGCTGAGCGTTCTTCCTGACCGACTCGCGCACGCATGAGGCAAGGTTGACCTCTCTGATCGAATAGTCTTTCTGCAACGAGGTGGACCGGGCGTAATACAGAGCCTGCTCGACGTATCCCTCGATCCTCCCAAGCTCCGATTTGATCTTGTCGGCCTCCGGTCCGTGAAGCTCCGAAGACATGATCTTCGCGGCCGCTATCGGTGTCTTTATCTCGTGAATCCACGTCTCTACGTACTCGCGATACGAATTTACCATGTCGCGGTAGCGCGCCACCTCGTCGTTCATGGATTTTCCCGCCGCACCGATCGCATCGTAGGCGGCGCGCCCCTCGAGAAACGACGGGCGCTCGACGAGCTCGGCGGCAAGATAGGCTTCCGTCTGCCGCGACAGCGACTCGACGATCGCATCGAGCTCGTCGTAGAAGCGCCTGCGTCTCGCGTACCCGTAGACCGTCGTAAGCGCGAGACAGGCAACCATGATGGCCGCCAAGAACAGGATCGCGGAAGTTCCCACGCCGAGAATGGCGAGCATCCAACCGATGACGGCTATGACAACGACCCACGCCGCAAGCGATACGACGTTGTCGACAAGGTATTCCGACAGCTTCATAAACGCCTCTCAGACAAGGTAGCCTTGGCCCCTCCGCGTGACCAGGTAGTCGGTAACCCCCACGCGCTCGAGGCTCTTGCGCAGCCTATTGATGTTCACCGTCAGCGTATTGTCGTCAACGAATTCGTCCGATTGCCAAAGCTCGTTCATGATCTCTTGACGAGAGATGATCGTATCGTGGTTCTCCATGAGTAAGGCGAGTATCTTCAGCTCGTTTCGGGTCAAATCGATGCTGAGGTCGCCTGCTGTTACGACCCCTTTCGCCAAATCGAGCGTAAGGCCCTTATGGGTTATCCTCGAAGGCGCCGCATGGCGTTGCGTCCGCCTTAGCACCGATTGGATGCGCGCCAGCAGAATAGCCGGATTGTAGGGTTTCGTCACATAGTCGTCGGCGCCGAGATTCATGCTCATGAGCTCGTCGAATTCGCTATCGGACGAAGTGAGCATGATGATGGGAACCTGGCTTTTTGCCCGAAGGTCGCGCACGATGTCAAATCCCGATGTTCCGGGCAGTTTGAGGTCGAGGACAACGCAATCGGGACCGTATTCGAGTATCTCGTCAACCGTGCGATCGAATCGGACGGCTGCGGCGCACTGGTATCCCTGAAGCTCCAAAACGTGCAGGAGTTCCGTTCTCAGCGATGCGTCGTCTTCGACGACGAACAGTTTCGGCACCGGATACTCCTTTCGAGACGTTTTTCCTTATGGTAAACGAATCGGCTCGAGAGCGGCGTGCCCGTCACTGTTTCGTTGACGTCGTTTTCCCGGCCCCGGCACCCTTCGGCACGACGGGACACGACGGATCCGAGCTTTTGAAATAACGGATGATGAAGCTTATGCCCGCAACGGCGAGCGCAAGGCCGAGCCCCGTATAAAAAAAGGCGATGAACCATTCGGGTACAAGACCCGACATGCGAAGCGCGATACCGCCGCCCATCATGAACGCCATGATGAGGTAGCCTTTCTTGTCAAAGAACTTCCAGATGTGCGTCCGATCATCCGCATAGCCCCTGATCCTGTTAGCATGCTTGCCGACCATCTTCGTAAACACGAAGATGTGGAATACGATGAAGATGACGACGGTCCCCACAAGCAGCACCCAGAATATCCATCCGGCCTCGTGGAGATACGCCCCTATGCCGATATTGGCGATATTGAGTCCCGCTATCATCCAGACGATGCCCGCCACCAAGAGCAGCTTCTCCGTCGCTATTTTAAGCACACCCATTGCAGAGACCTACCTTCTCGAATCGTAGAGCGAAGCGCGCAGCAGCGAAGCGAGCACACGGCAATCCGACGCGCCCTCGCTGAGCGCAGAGAGCATCGAATCGAGCACGAACCCCGAGACATCCTCAGGCGCCATGCCCTCCAGCCTTCCGACGTCGGCATTCGGATCCGACTCCAGCACGCGCGTCAGGCCATCGCCCATATGCGCGAACACCTGCTTTTCGCGCTCGTGCCCTACGGCTTCGCCTCTCAGCATCATGGCCCTGATCTCTGGCAGCCAATCCGATCGAAACGCTGCGAGCGCATTGCGCATGGCCTCGTATACGCGCTCGACGTACTCGACGAAATCCTCGTCTTCGAGGGGGTTGCACGCCGCGGCCGCTAGCGAGTTTCGCCAGAACATGGCAACGACTTCGGCGATCAAGCCGCCTTTCGAGGCAACGTGGTTGTAGATGGTGCCGACCGACACGCCGCACGCCGTAGCGACCTCGCGGATCCCAAGCGACGAGAGGCCGTTTTCCGAAGCCATGCAATACGCCGCTTCGACGATCGCCTGTTTATCTATCGTTTGCCGCGCCACCGAGGTCCTTTCCCGCGCGAACGTCTTCGCCCTTGCTTTTTTACAAGATGCCGCATTCGTGTATGAACTTTGTTCAGTATAGCGCTCCCAAGGCGGCTCGGCAGCATTTTGAACTACGTTCATAAAGTCGATACAATGCGGGGGCTTGCACGGCGGGATGCGCTATTCGGAACGACGGCCCAGCGCTCGATGCGGGTTGCGCGCAGCGATCAGCGACCGCTGCGCGGATGCGCCTGCCCGTGCACTTCCTTGAGCCTATCGGGCGACAGATGGGTGTATATCTGCGTCGTCGAGAGGCTTGCGTGCCCGAGCATCTCCTGGACGCTGCGCAGATCCGCTCCTCCCCCCAAAAGATCGGTGGCGAAGGTGTGGCGCATGTCGTGCGGCGAAAGCGTCTCGTCGACTCCGGCTGCGCGAAGCGTCGCCTTGAACATCTTGCGCATCGCATCGGTTCCCATGCGGTTTCCCCTCGTCGACACGAAGAAGAACTCGCATTGCCCCCCGTTGAGCAGCTTTGGCCTCCCGAAATGGAAATAGCGCGCCATCGACGAGGCGGCAAGCTCGTGAATCGGCACGATGCGCTCCTTCGAGCCCTTTCCGAACAGTTTCACCTGCGAGTTCTTGAGGTCCACGTTGGCGATCAGCAATCCCGACGCTTCGGAGATACGGGTACCGCATGCATAGAGCAGCTCGAGCAGCGCCTGATCCCTCATGTCCGAAAAAGACTGCTCGCGCGGATTGCCGGACAGATCCTTTGCGCCGTGAACCGTGAGGATCTTCGCCATATCGGCCGGCTTGATGGTGTGCGGCAGGCTCTTCGGCTGTTTGGGTCCCTGCATGACGCCTGCCGGATCCTCGGCAATCGCACCCGTTGCGCACATCCAGCCGAAGTAACCGCGCAACGAGCTCAGTTTGCGATTGATCGTCGTTCGCGAGTACTGCGCCCGATCGAGCTCGCCGAGATAGAGCCTCAGCTGCCGATGGGTCGTCTCCAAGGCGTTCATATTGTTGCGATCGGCCCACCGGAGGAAATCGAGGATGTCGTTGCGGTAGGCCCTCAGCGTATTGGGCGAAACGTTTCGTTCGACCCGCATGGTTTCCAGATACGCTTCGGCGAACGCCAAAGCGGGACCGTCGGAAGCCTCAGCCATCGTTTCGCTCCGTCGCCATAAGACCCCTATCGCGAAGCGCCTCCGCATATGCCTGCAAGGCTGCTTCTCCCCGATCGGCATACGCCGCATAGCGCAGGCGTTTGTTCTTCATCCGTTCGGGCAGCGGCTCCATGATCCCGAAGTTCACGTGCATGGGTTGATAATCGGTAACCGTCGGGTCGGTCGCATAGGCAAGCAGCGCCCCGAACGCGGTTTGCGGCGGCATCTCGGGAGCCTGCTTACCCGACAGCGCGGCAAAGACGCCGATCGCCGCGTGGAGCCCCGACATAACGGCTTCGCAATACCCTTCGGTTCCCGCAAGCTGCCCCGCCACGTAAAGGGGACACCCCGAATCGCCCGCATCCGTCAGACGCAGATCGCGCCCCAGCAGCCTCGGCGCGTCGATAAAGGTGTTGCGGTGCATGACGCCGTATCGGGCGAACTCGGCATGAGCAAGCCCGGGTATCATGCGAAACACCCGCGCCTGCTCGCCGAAAGTAAGATTCGTTTGGAACCCTACGAGGTTGTAACTTTCTCCGTGCGCGTCTTCCGCACGCAGCTGCAGCGCCGCCCACGGCCGCCTGCCGGTAGCGGGATCGGTCAACCCCACGGGCTTCAGCGTTCCGTAACGCGGCGCGTCCATTCCTTTTCGGGCGATCTCCTCGATGGGCTGGCATGCCTGGAAGAGTTCACGCGTTTCGAAATCCTTCATGACCACGCGCTTCGCGTCAACGAGCTCGCTTATGAACCGTTCGTACTCGTCCTTCGAAAACGGCGCGTTGAGGTAATCGCCCTCGCCTTCTTCGTAGCGGCTCTGCCGAAACAGCTTGCCGTAGTCAAGCGAATCGGCCATGACGATTGGGGCTGCTGCATCGTAGAACGATAGGTGTCCGCAGCCAGTCAGGCTCTCGATGGCATCGGCAAGCGGTTCGGAGGTGAGCGGGCCGCTCGCGAGTATCGTCGCATTGGCTCCGCGGGGAATCTCCGTCGCTTCGAGGCGAACGAGCTCTATGAGCGGGTGCTCTTCGATGCGCGTGGTAACCGCTCCCGAAAAAGCGTCGCGGTCGACCGCAAGCGCGCCTCCTGCGGCGACGCGGTTTTCCTGCGCAAGGGCGTACAGCCGGGATCCGAGCACCGATAGTTCGGCCTTGAGCATCCCGGCAGCGCTGTCGCGCTTTTCGCTTTTAAGGGAGTTCGAGCACACGAGTTCGGCGCAGCGGTCCGTCGCGTGCACCGCCGTCTTCGTCTTGGGCCTCATTTCGAACAGCCTAACCGACACGCCCCGATCGGCCAGCTGCAATGCCGCCTCGCTCCCGGCGAGTCCGGCACCCAGTATGTCAACATGTTTTTTCATGGAAACGATCTTAGCAAATGTCGGGGCATCAGACCACGACGGGTCCGTATCGTCCATCGGGATATCGTACGATACGCCCGCTTTTCTGCAGTTCGGCAAGGCGCACCATAAGATAGGTGATCGCGTTTCCCCCAAGGCGAAACCCCTCCTGCATGCCGTTCGACTCGACATATCCGAGCATTTCCTCGATGCTCATCGGATTGGCGCACATAGCCTCGAGAATGGCATCCTCGCTTCCGGCTTTCGAAGAGGCGACGCAGCCGTCGGCCCGAATACGGAGCCTGGGCTGTTCGCAGACCTGGGCGAAACCCTCGATCTCCTGCTGGCCGAACAGGGCTTCGAGCACGCTGGAAAACGTCTCGTCGTCGACGATGGGCGTTGCGCCCTGGAAGAGCAGCCTGTTCGATCCGCGCGAGAACTTCGATGCGATAGAGCCCGGTACGACGAGCACTTCTCGGTTGGCGGCAAGTGCCTCGTCTGCCGTCGAGAACGTCCCCGACGGCAAGCCCGCTTCCACGATGAGCGTCGCCCGCGCCAAACCGGCGATAAGCCGGTTGCGCGCCCTGAACGTATGCCTCATGGGAGGAAACGACCACTCCTGCTCCGAAACCACCGCACCGCCCGCATCGACGATCTCTTGGAAAAGGCCATAGTGCGATGCCGGGTACAGCTCGTCGCATCCCCCTCCGAGAAACGCAACCGTCGTGCCGCCCGCATCGAGCGCAGCCCGATGCGCCGCCGCATCGCAACCGCGGGCACCGCCTGAAATGACGGGGATCCCCCGCTTCGCCGCCGTTCCCGCAAATCGCTTCGCGCACGATATGCCGTAGGGCGTTGCGTTTCTCGCACCGACGATGGCGATTCCCTCGCCGAGCGCGCTCGGGTTTCCCACGACGAAAAGACGCTCGGGAGGATCGGCTATCAGGCAGAGTGCTTCAGGGTACCCCGTTTCTTCCTTTTCGAGCACCGTACGCTCGCCCCTCAACCTTGGCCCCGCATAACGTGCAAACTCTTTCTTCTGCATCGAATACCTCCTGTCATACCGAACCGACGCCGTCCCGTAGCCGCAGCCCGAGCGCCTCGCATACGTGGTCTTTGCCGACCCGTGAGCATGCGTCCATGTCGGCGACGGTTCTCGCTATGGAGAGCGTCTTCATGATCCCCCGGCCGCTCATGCGGTGCAGGGAGGCCATCTCCTTGAGAAAGTCCTCATCTTCGGCATCGAGCGCGCACGATGCGATGAGAGAGTTCGCCGTGCGCGCGCCGCCTCCCTTCTGCTTTCTGTGCAAAGCGAACGCCCGCGCCTCCATAACGCCCTCCTTCAGCTTCTCGGACCCCGTTTTACCGCCGGTGCCCAGTACCATGTCGGGCGAGGACCGCCATACGTCGACATGGATGTCGATCCTATCCATGAGCGGACCGCCTATGCGGCTCTGGTAGTTCCTTATCTGAGCAGCCGTACAGGTGCAGCGTTCGGCAACATCTCCGAAATAGCCGCATGGGCAGGGATTGGACGCTGCAACGAGCATGAACCGCGCGGGGAACGCGACGCTCCCCTCCGCCCTCGTCACCACGATCCGCCCCGATTCGATCGGCTGGCGAATGGCTTGCAGCACCGAAGGTTTGAACTCCGACACCTCGTCCAAAAACAACACGCCCCCGGTTGCAAGCGAAATCTCTCCGGGACGCAACGGCGAACCGCCGCCCACGAGCCCCGCCATGCTCGCCGAGTGATGGGGTTTGCGAAACGGGCGCTCTCCTGCGAGGATGGATCCTATGTCCTCCCCCGCAACCGAATGCACGAGAGCCGCCTCGATCATCTCGTCGTCCGCAAGAGGCGGCAGTATCGTCGGCAGACGCGAAGCGAGCATCGTCTTGCCCGATCCCGGGGGACCCATCATGAGCATGCCGTGCCCGCCCGCTGCGGCGATCTGCAGCGCGCGTTTCGCAGCTTCGTGCCCCGCAACGTCGGCGTAGTCCATCGAAGGGCCCCTGCCCGCTCGGCCCCTCATCGTGGGAGACGAAAAGGAACCTGCGTAAAACGCCGAAAGGCTCGACACGGTTTTGCATTCGAGCTCTTCGAGTCCGATCAAACCGTCGTCTGGCTGCGCGCATATGAGCGAAAGCCCCTGCTTTTTCGCACAGAGCTCGAAAGCCAGCATACCCCTGATCGCACGGACGTCGCCCTCGAGCGACAGCTCCCCAACGCACAGGCTCCCGTCGATGCGCGAAGCGTCGAGCTGCCGCGTAGCCGCGAGGATCCCCAACGCTATGGGCAAATCGAACCCCGATCCCGTCTTCTTGAGCGAACCGGGCGCGAGGTTGACGACCACCTTCTCGGTCGGCATGCGAAACCCGCAGGCTTTGATGGCGGCCCGAACCCGTTCGCGCGCCTCTTGGATGGCGGCATCGGGCATGCCGACGATCGAGAAAGACGGCATCCCGCTGCCCACGAGCACCTCGACGGAAACCGGCACCGCCTCCACGCCCCTGATCGTTGCGCTCCATACGCTGTACTGCGCCTGCATCGAAGCCGCCCTCGCTCATTCGCCGACGGAAAACGCATTGACGTGGTGCCGCAGGAACGCACGCTCCGATCCGATAACGAGGATGGATACGACATCGAACCGTACGGCGATATCGACGGTTTCGTACGTCTGGAGAAAAGCGGCGGCAATCCTCTCGTAGCGTTCCCTCTTGCGCTCGTCGACCGCTTCCTCCGGAAGGCCTTTTTCGGTATTCGATCTGGTTTTAACCTCGACGAATACCAGCGTATCCTCATCCTGGGCTATGATATCGGCTTCCCCCGCAGAGCACGTCCAGTTACGCTCGAGCACCTCGAAACCGCGCCGCTCGAGAAAGCGCGCCGCCGCCTCTTCCCCCCGCCTGCCGAGTTCGATGTTGTGCCTCGACTCTTCCGCGTTCTGTGCCGCTTCGACGGAGGACGAATCCCCCGGCCGTGACCCTTCCGATGCGGCTATGCCGGGAGGGTCCTGCGCTTCGCGCCTTTCCAGCGTTGCTTCGATCACCATTTCGACTCCTTTCTTCGCTAAGCCATGCTAGCGGGCGCAGCTTGCGGTATCGAGAAGACAAAAGGAGTGCAATCTATACGATCAAACGGCTCAAAGCGAACCGGGAGCGAAGCGCATCCGATCCGTTTCATACCGACGGATTCGCCCAGAGCGGCAGGAAAGGAGACGGCCGGGTGCGCGCGAAAGGAGGAAAGCTACCGGATTGCCGACTGATTTCCGGAATTCGCTTGCCGTATCGCGGGGCACGGCGCATTGATCGAACGGATCAGAAGAGCGTTTCTTGGGTGAAGGCAGTGCAGAAGGAGACGCGGTGAATGGGACTTAGCCCATGCTCCTTGATAGCGTCGATGTGATCTTTGCTCGCATAGCCCTTGTTCGCGTCGAATCCGTATACGGGATAGCGCTCGGACATGCGGCACATGATGCCATCGCGCTCGACCTTTGCAACGATCGAAGCAGCCGCGATGGATGCGCATTTCGCATCGCCTTTGACCACGTTTTTCTCACGGGGATCGAGGCGCATCGGATTTCCGTCAAGCAGTACGGCATCGAAGGAAACGCCCTGCTCCTCGATGGCGCCGAGAGCCTTGAGGAACGCGAACCGCAGCGAAGCCGTCATGCCGACCGCATCGATCGAATCGGGTTCGACGTGCTGCACGGTCCATGCGATGGCCGTTTCTTTGATCTGCGCAGCCAGCTCTTCGCGATGTTGGGCAGTCAGCTGCTTCGAGTCGTTCAGCCCGAGTATCCGAGGCTCGGGCGGCAACACGACCGCCCCGACCGTCAAGGGGCCCGCCACCGGGCCGCGACCGACCTCGTCAAGCCCAACCGCAACACCGCCTCGGGCAAGCTCGCACTCGTACGCATACAGGCCCTCGATGCGCGTCGCCTCCGCCTGCTGCGCCTCGAGCCTCCGACGCGCCGATTCGATCGCGCTCAAAACGCCCTTGCGCGTATCGGCGACCAGCGAGCGCTCGAGCACAGCGAACTCAGCGGCATCCGCCTCTTGGAGCCTCTTTCGTATGTCGGCGACGGTTTGGATCATAGGTTTCAGTATATCCGATCCGATATCTCCAGGGTTGCAGGACGGGCGCAGCGCAGAAAAAGACCCCTTGCGGGGTCTTCCGTTCTCTCTGTAGCCCGAGGATTAGTTGAAGGACTTTTCCTTGATTTTGGCTGCCTTGCCAACCTTGTTACGCAGGTAGTACAGCTTGGCGCGGTTCACATCGCCCTTGCGCACGACCTCGATCTTCTCAATCTTCGGCGAATGCACCGGGAAGGTGCGCTCGACACCGATGGAAAAGCTGATCTTGCGAACCGTGAACGTCTCGCGGTTCGAAGCGCCGTGACGGCGGATGACGTCGCCCTGGAAGACCTGGATGCGCTCGCGATTACCTTCGGTGATGCGATAGTGGACCTTCACGTTGTCGCCCACGTTGAAATCAGGGACGTCCTGCTTGATCTGCTGTTGTTCGATAGCGCGAATGATGTCCATGTTCGTTTTCCTTCTATATACTCAATATAATTCTTCGACATACCAAATTGTATGGTGCTTCCATAAAGACACGATCAGTTAGTATAACGCCACATCCGATCAGGCGCAAGAGAAAATCGAAGCAATATGGGAGAAATCGAAGAGCTCCACACGAAGCCTATTCCGTCTCGCAATCGGCCCCGAAACGCGACGCCCCGACCGTGGGAATGCGAACAACCGCGGCTTCGCAGGAAAAGCCCGCCCAAGCGGTTGTGGGAGCGGTTGAGCCATGCGCTCATGCGCATTATCTAGTAGGATAGCAGCAGAGTTGTTTCCCAAGAGAACCAGGCGATGCCATGACCGAAGAAAAGACGCCTCATCCCCAGAACCGCCCCATCTTCGCAACAGAAGCGGATGCCCGAAAGGGACAAGCGGCCGACGCGAAGCAGAAGCCTCCGACCTACGCCGCCGAACCGGCTCTCACGAAGAAATCCTGGCTGCTCATCATCCTGCTCTCGTTCGTGGGCCAGGTGGCATGGGCGCTTGAGAACAACTTCTTCAACCTGTTCATCCAGGACGTCTTCAACGCGTCGCTCTCCGACGTCGCGCTCATGGTGTCTGCCTCGGCGCTTACCGCTGCGGCCACCACGCTGCTGGTGGGCGCGTGGTCCGATCGGGTGGGAAAGCGCAAGGTATTCATCGGCGTGGGCACGATCCTCTGGGGCGTCTCGATCATCGTGTTCGCCTACCTGCAGACCATCTCGTTCGCACTCGCGGACACCGCAGCGGCGGCGATGGCGTTCGGCGTGACGCTCACCATCGTGTTCGACTGCGTGATGACGTTCTTCGGCAGCCTCGCGAACGACTCGTGCTTCAACGCCTGGGTCACCGACATCACCACCGATAAGAACCGCGGCAAGGTCGAGGGCGTGAATTCCGCGATGCCGCTTCTGGCGATGCTCGCGGTGTTCGGCGGCGCGATGTTCCTTATGATCGTGCGCCCCGACGGCACGGTCACCTACGACTACCCGCTCTTCTTCATCATAATCGGTTGCGCGGTTATCGCACTCGGCATCCTCGTGCTCGTCCTCATGGACGATTCCGCCCCCGAGCGAAAACGGGACGGCGGCTATCTGAAAAGCGTGCTCTACGGGTTCCGCCCGAGATCGATGGCCGACAACAAAATGCTCTACCTCGTGCTGCTCGCCTACCTCGTGTTCGCCACGGCCCTGCAGGTGTTCATGCCCTACTACGTGCTCTACCTGCGCCTCCCCTACGTCCTCGGCGAAAGCTACGTGTTCGTCATGGCGCCGGGCATCATCATCGCAGCGATATTCACCATCCTCTACGGCAAAACGGTCGACCGGCGCGGCTTTTTGCGCTCGGTCATCCTCCCGCTCGTTCTGTTCATCGCGGGATGCGTCGTGCTCACGCTTTTCACGGGTACCGCGTTCATCTTCGCCGGCTCGGTGCTCATGCTGAGCGGCTACCTCGGAGCTGTCGCCTGCTTCGGCGCCGAAGTGCGTAACAACACCCCGGGCGGCTATGTGGGCATGTTCCAGGGCGTCCGCATCTTCATGGTCGTGCTCATCCCCATGCTCATCGGGCCGTGGATCGGATCGGCTTTGAGCGCGTCGTCGGGCTCGCTCGGGTTCGGCGTCGTCGGGGACGGGTTCACACCCTCGTCGCTCGTGTTTCTGGGCGGGGCGGTCGTGGCGCTTCTGACGTTCATCGTACTGCTGGCCATCCGCGCAGAGCGCTCGAAAGCCGAATAGGATACCGCCATGCTCGACATCAAACGCGTGCTTGCAAGCGCACCCCGAAAGCCCGAACAGACCGCGCTCGAGCCGCTCTACACCGTGTGGGGCGAGCGCATCGCCGAGGGATGCGAGAGCGAGCCCGTCCATCCGCATCCCCAGTTCGAGCGCACGAGCTTTCAATCGCTCGACGGCTGGTGGGACTACCGCATCGTTGCCTGCGAGAGCGCAGAGACCGCTTGGCGAACCGCCGAAACCCCAACGGACTTCGAAGGTTCCATCCGCGTTCCGTTCTCCCCTGAGGCACCGCTTTCGGGCGTGAACCGCCAGCTCATGCCGAACGAGCTTCTGTGGTACCGCCGAACGTTCCCCACTCCGAGCATCGGCGCGCACGACCGTCTGTTCCTGCACTTCGAAGCGGTCGACTACGCATGCGCCTGCCTCGTGAACGGCACCCGCGTAGGGAACCACGTCGGCGGCTACCTTCCCTTCTCCTTCGACATCACCGACGCTCTCGCAGACGGCGCAAACGAGATCGCCCTGTGCGTGTACGATCCGAGCGACGAAGGCGTGCAGCTGCGCGGCAAGCAGAAGCTCGACCGGGGAGGCATCTGGTACACCGCGCAGAGCGGCATATGGCAGACGGTATGGCTCGAGGCCGTACCCGAAGCGCACATCGAGTCGATCGAGATCGACGCGCAGGCGGATGCGGGCGTGCTCGAACTCGTCGTAACCGTGCATGACGATGAGAGCGCGGCGAACGCGGGATCCACCGCCCTGACCGTCCGGCTTCTCGACGGCGATGCGGAGGCGCTCGCCGCCGTCTCGGATGCACCCGCAGAAACCGCGCACGCCGACACCGGCTCCGGCGCGAGCGAGGCAGGCTGCGCGTCGCACGCACTCTGCACCCACAGGCTCGTCCTCGATGTCGCTCGCCCGCACCTGTGGAGCCCCGAAGATCCGCACCTGTACCGCCTCGAGCTCGTCTTCGGAGACGACAGGGTGAAAAGCTACTGCGCCTTCCGCACCGTGTCGATGGAGCCCGACGAACACGGCATCGTGAGGCTCTGCGTAAACCACGAACCGCGGTTTCTGCGCGGCGTGCTCGATCAGGGATACTGGCCCGACGGCCTCTTGACCGCACCCTCCGACGAAGCGCTCGCCTTCGATATCGAAACGTGCCAAAAACTCGGCTTCACCATGCTGCGCAAGCACATCAAGATCGAAAGCGACCGCTGGTACTACCACTGCGATAGGCTCGGGATGCTCGTATGGCAGGACATGGTGTCGGGCGGCTCGCCCCTGAGCGCCTGGCACTCGAGCTACAAGCCCACGTTCTTCCGCCGGTCGTGGACCTCGTGCGCCGACGACACGCCGAGGCGCCATCGCGCCTATTCGGCGGGAAGCGATGCGTACCGTGCTGAATGGACCGACACCTGCGCGGGCACCATCGCATACCTGAAGAACCATCCGTCGATCGTCACGTGGGTGCTCTTCAACGAGGCGTGGGGGCAGTTCGATGCCCGCTCGGCGACCGAGGCGGTGCGCGCACTCGATCCGACCCGGCCGATCGATGCGGTCAGCGGGTGGTACGACCAGGCCTGCGGCGACTTCTCAAGCGTACACAACTACTTCCGCCCTCTTGAGGTGTACGCAGACCAAGCGCAACCTCGACGGGCGTTCGTCATCTCGGAGTTCGGCGGACTGTCCTATCACGTGTCCGATCACAGCTCGCTTTCCTCCTCGTACGGCTACGGAAGCTTCACCGATCTGACTGCTTTCAGGGCGGCCGTCGGCAAAGCCCTCGCAGACGCCGATTCGCTTGAGAGCGAGGGGCTTGCGGGATTCGTGTACACCCAACTCTCCGACGTCGAAGAGGAAACGAACGGGATCCTGACCTACGACCGGCGCATCAACAAGCTCAACGGCGATCCGATCGGCGAAGATCCCGCAATCGCGGCATGCGGCGCGGCGCGCGCCTCTTCGCAGGAAGGCGAGCAGCGATGAGCGCACTGGGCAACGCAGAGCAGCGGGCGAAAGAGCTGTACGCCGCACGGTTCGCAGGCACCCCCTCGGTATCGGCCTCGGCTCCCGGCCGCGTCGAGCTCGCGGGCAACCACACCGATCATCAGGGTGGTCGCACCATCGCAGGTGCCATCGACCGGCGCGCGCACGCGTTCGCCGCGCCCAACGGCTCAGGCGAAGTGCGCGTCGTCATGGGGGGATTCGGCGAAGTGCGCATGAGCTGCTCGGATCTCGCGCCGCGCGAGAGCGAGCGGGCAACGTCGGCAGCGCTCGTAAGGGGTATGGCAGCCGCCCGCGCCCGGTCGGGAAAGCCGCTCGGCGGTTTCGACATGGCCGTCGCATCCGACATCCCCGCCGGATCGGGCGTTTCGTCGTCGGCGGCGTTCGAGGTACTCGTCGGAGCGGCGATGCGCGCCCTGTTCGACCGCTCAGGGGAGCTGTCGCTAGACGAGCTGATCGCACTCGCCCTGGAAGGCGTGCAAGCCGAGCGCGCCTATTTCGGCAAGCCGTGCGGCGCACAGGACCAGATAGCCTGCGCGCTCGGCGGCATCGTGGCCATGGACTTCTCGGAAGAGACGCCCCGCGCAGTACCGATCGCCTTCGATGTCGATGCCTGCGCCTTCTCGCTCTGCCTGATAGACAGCAGATGCGACCACGCCGCATTCACCGAAGAATACGCCGCCGTACCCGCCGACATGCGCGACGTCGCGCACCTCTTCGGGAGCGATCGGCTCGAAGAGGTGCCGCAGCGCGCCTTTTTCGAAAACCTGCCGCGCGTCCGAACCGAGCTCGGGGACCGCAAAACCCTGCGCGCGCTCCACTACTTCGACGAAACAAAGCGCGTGCTCGCCCAGCAGCGTGCGCTCGAAGCGGGAGACTTCGAGGCGTTTCTCGCGCAGGTGCGCCGGTCGGGCGCCTCGTCGGCCGAATTCCTGCAGAACGTCTCGCCGCGCCTCGACGCTTCGGGCGCCCATCAGCCCGCCATGGTCATCCTCGCGCTGTGCTCCCATCTGCTCGGCGCTGCGGGCGCCTACCGCATCCACGGCGGGGGCTTCGGCGGCAGCGTGCTCGCCTTCGTCCCCTCACGCGAGTCGGAAGCGTTCGCAGCGGCTATGGACGGCCTGCTCGGATACCGCGCCTGCATGCCCGTCTCGCTCGGCCAGCCCGGTGCCTATGGGATAAGGCTCGCCTGATGTCGAAGCGCCTGCCAAACCCCGACGAGGTGCGCTCAACCTTCGCCCGCCTGTTCGCCGACGATCCCGAGAAGGCTACCGCTTACCTGTACGATCTGGGCGTCGCAAGCGGCTACATCGAAACGGAGGCGGTCGAGAGAAACATCCGCTGGACGAGCGAGAGCGCCTACGGAACGCTCGAATGCACCATCAACCTGTCTAAACCCGAAAAAGATCCGCGCGCCATCGCCGAAGCCGCGGCATCGCCCGCCAAATCCGCCGCCGCGGGCGCGCACGACGCCGTCGCCGACGCGACCGAAGCGGAAAACCGCATCCCTTCCGCATGCTCTTCGTCAGACTCGGCCCCGATTAGATCCGTACCCCGATGCGACCTCTGCTGGGAGAACGAAGGGTTCGCCGGCAGCCCCGAGCATCCCGCGAAGCCCGGCCTGCGCATCGCCGCCATCGAACTCGGCGGTGAGCGATGGGGCCTGCAGTACTCCCCCTACGCCTACGTGCCCGAGCACTGCATCGCGCTTTCCGAAAAGCATCGACCCATGAGGATCGCCGCCGCCTGCTTCGAGCGGCTGCTCGATTTCGCCGATGCCTTCCCGTTCTACTTCATCGGCTCGAACGCCGATCTGCCCATCGTGGGCGGCTCGATCCTCTCCCACGACCATTTCCAGGGCGGGCGCCATACGTTTCCCCTCATGAAGGCGCCAGTCGAACGCGACGTCGCCCTGGAGGCCTTCCCCGATGTACGGTGCGGCATCGTCCGCTGGCCCGCCTCGGTGCTGCGCTTGGAATCCGCCGATCGAGCGAGCCTCTGTTGCGCGGCGGCGAGGATCCTTCGCGCATGGCAGAGCTTCTCGCATGACGCGTGCGCGATCGCCTCGCACAGTCCGAACCCGTCGAAGGACGGTTGCGCCGTCCTCCACAACACGCTCAACCCCATCGTGCGCAAAACGGGTGCGACCTATACGATGGATCTGGTGCTGCGCAACAACCGCACCGACGCCGGGCACCCCTGGGGCATCTTCCATCCTGGAGACGAGCTGCACCACATCAAGAAGGAGAACATCGGGCTCATCGAGATCATGGGACTCGCCATCCTGCCCGCACGGCTCGCCCGCGAGCTTCCCGCAGTACAGCGCGAACTCGTGCGGGCCGCCCGCAAAAACCGAAGCGTCGCCTGGGTGCAGGCGAAGCTGCTCGAACAGAAGGCGACCGCACCCCACGCATCGTGGGCGGCAGACGTGTACGCCCGCAGAGCCGCCGAATTCCTCGACGCAGGCGAGAAGTCGGACAACGAAGGCTCGACCGACGGCTTCCC
Source organism: Raoultibacter timonensis (assembly GCF_022845715.1). Lineage (NCBI taxonomy): Bacteria > Bacillati > Actinomycetota > Coriobacteriia > Eggerthellales > Eggerthellaceae > Raoultibacter > Raoultibacter timonensis. The sequence goes on along the minus strand of NZ_AP025564.1, from coordinate 1,935,481 downwards.
CGAGCCGACGCGCAGGCTCTCGCCTCCCATGCAAGAAGAAGTCGGGCGCGTGTTCGAGACCATCCTCGAGACAACCGGGGTCTTCAAGCGCGACGAGACGGGCGCAGCGGGCTGGAACGCGCTCATCGAAGCGATCAGGCGAACGGACAGCCCTAGATCATGAGCAGGAGCGCATAGGCGGCAACGCCCGTAATCGCGCACCATAGAAGCGATTTCGTCTTAAGACCCACAACGACCACGATCGCCGCTGCGAGAAGAGGCGCCGCAGCCGGCCAGAGACCCGCATCGAACATTCCAGGCGTAAGCAGGTCGTTCGCAACGAGAGCCGCGAACGCCGCAGGGGGGATGAATCCGAGCGCCTGGCTGACGCTCTCGGGCAACTCCTTGCCTTTGAGCAGGAACAGAGGCACCACACGGCAGAGGAGCATCGTGCCCGCGCAGCACGCGAACACGATGAGAAACTCGGGCCACCCCATCAACTCGTTCATCGGGCCCTCGCTCCCGAAAAGACCATGGCCGCCACCACGCCCGCAACGGCTCCGATCAGAATCGCCGGACCGGAGAACCCTGCTGCCTTGCATAAAAACACGCCGATCATGGCAACGCCGACTGCGACTCCGTTGGCCGCTGTGATCTTCTGCGTACACAGAAGGCAGATGAAGATCGAGGTCATGGCGAACGACGCGATGGCGAGCGGAATGCCGATCGCGTTTCCCACGAGCACGCCGAGCACGTTCGAAAGGGCCCACGAGGTCTGGGAGAACAGGTTCACCATGGTGGCCCTGCCCACCGACCAGCCGCCCTCCTCGAATTTCGCCATGTTCACACCGTAGCTCTCGTCGGTCACCGTCGCGGCGAACAAAAACGATACCCGCTTGCGCGCGCCTTCGCAAGCTTTCGCAAACGATGCGCTGTAGAGCATCTGCCTCGTGTTCACAAGCGATACCGATGCGACGATGGCCGAGATGGGAGCGCCCGCGATCCACATGTTGGGGATCATGAACTGTCCCGCCCCCGAATAGAAGAGAGCCGAGAGCAGAAACACCTGCAGCGCATCGAGTCCTATCGACGAGCAGAGGATGCCGCACGGAATACCGATGGCAACGTATCCGAGCATGATCGGAAGCGCTGCGGAAAGCGACTGCTGTATGTGTTCCCTGGATGGCATAACCTGCATGATTATAGCGGTACGCTGCCGTTTTGTAAGCCCCTATCCGCCTTCGCGGCAGTCTTCCCGATAAACCGAGCCGTTCCAAACTACCCCGAGCAACCAGACGGAGGCGAACTCGCCGCGCGCTCCCGAGCGCCTCTTTCCTCGCCCCGGACACCCGAGCGATATCCGAGCAGCCTTTTGCACTTCTGTCCCATGCAATCGAGAGGTTTTGTGCGAAAACAGGCTTCTGCTGGCAGTCAACCGCCGTTATGCGACGAGATCGGGGGCCTGGAGATCTCTTCAGAGCGCCCGCTAGCAAACAGTCCGGCAAAACCGCAGGTCAGAAAATTAATAGAGGCTAACTTCCTCGTCGGCATATCGCATATCGACGGTTGACTGCCAGCAGAAGGCCGATTTCCGACAAAACCTCGGTTGGCGGGAGGCCAGCGGGATGATAGCGCGGCAGCCTGGCTGGCGGCGCGGCTCAGCGATGAAGCGACTGGGGCACGAACAGATCCTGATAGAGGCTCTTCGCGTAGCGGTCGGTCATGCCTGCCACGTAGTCGGTCACCGCACGCAGATCGTCTCCCTCGGATATGGCGCAGTACTCCTGCGGAACCTCGTCGATATGCTCGACGTAGTAGTCGAAAAGATCCCCGATGAGGTGCATGGCCTTGCGCACTTCGACCATGACGACGGGGGCCATGTACACGCGATCGAACAGAAACGATCGGAGCTCGCTCATGGCGTCCCACACCCGCCCGCTCATGAGGATATCGTCGTTTGCCGCCGAGGTTTCCACCATATCGAGCACGAGCGTCTGGATGCGCGAAGAGTGATCGGGGCCCAGAACCTCGTGCGTCGAATCGGGAAGGTCTGATTCCCGCAGGACGCCCGCACGGATCGCGTCGTCGATATCGTGGTTCACGTACGCGATGCGGTCGGCGGTGGCTACGATGCGCCCCTCGAGGGTTTCGGCGCGCTGCTCGCCCGTATGGCAGATGATGCCGTCGCGCACCTCGGGCGTGAGGTTCAAGCCCTTGCCCCCGTTCTCGATCACCTCGACCACGCGCAGGCTCTGTGCGTTGTGGTGGTAGAGAAGCGGACTGTCGGCATCGCTGTGCGGGATGCCGCGATGCCGGGCGATGCAGATCGAAAGCGCCTCTTCGCCGGTATGGCCGAACGGCGTATGGCCGAGATCGTGCCCGAGCGCGATCGCCTCGGTAAGATCCTCGTTCAGGCCGAGCGCCCGGGCGATCGTCCGGGCGATTTGGGAAACTTCGAGCGTATGGGTCAAGCGCGTGCGGAAGTGATCGCCTTCAGCCGCAAGGAACACCTGCGTCTTGTGGGACAGGCGGCGAAACGACTTCGTATGAAGGATCTTGTCGCGGTCGCGCTGGTAGTCGTTTCTCAGGATATCGGGCTCGGTCGAGCGCGCCCTGCCCTCGCTCTCGTCAGCAAACGCAGCTTCCTCGGACAACGAAACGTGCTCACGCTGTTCCTGATCCTCGCGGTAGATAATGCGCATAGCTCCTCCTCGGCGTCGAACACAAGGTCCTTATCCGTTTTCCGCAAGTGTAGCAGAAGAACGCCCCGATGCCGAAACGAACTGCAGGGCTTGCGTAGCGAGCTTCGGCGCGCTCGCACGACTTCCTTCAAGCGCGCGAACGAAACAGGCGTAACCGCGCATAAGATGCGGCCGCACCGAACCCCGCTCTCGCGTTCCGGGATATCGCAGACGGTCGATCCCCGGTATTTCCGATCCCTGCCTTTTTAAGGTAATTTCTTCTCATTTTTTGCCTCACTATCGGGTATAGTCGTTTGGAAAACGCGGAGGATACCGGCTGGGACAGGGGCTGCGTTGCCGCGTGCAAACGAAAAGCATTCGCTCGAAAGGGTCTAACGTGAAAAAGAGCGGGTTGTTTGTAAGTGCAGGTATGGTTGCGTGCCTGGCCATCGGGTTGGTTGGATGCGGGGGATCCGATGCGCCGAGCGAGGAGACGGCGTCAGCTCCGGCAGAGGCCGGCAGCGAATCCCCTGAAGCGTCCGTCGACGAATCCGTCGAGATAAAGCCTTTGGAACTAGAGCAGTCGGAAAAGACCTCGACGCCGTTCAGCAACGTGTCCACCGCGATCGATAAAGAACAGATGGTTTCGCAGCGCTTCACCATCACCAATCCGAACAGCAACGCCTATGCCGTTTTGGAGTCCGGTCTCGTCATCGATCCGTCTGCGCTCGTCATCCACCAAACCATCGTCATCAAACCCAATGAGACGATACGGGTCGTTGCGCATACCCTTCAGAAAACCGATGCGGAGATTTCCTTCGCCGTCTCCGCGAACACCCCCTTGGAAGGCGCGGTTTTCATGAGCGAGGCGGAGCTCCCCGAGACGTGGGCTCAATTCCTCGGCCAGAAGCTTGACGCTCCCGACGTCACAGCCGTGCTGACCGAACAAAGCAATATGGAGCCCGAGCATCTGAAGCTATTCGTCGAGATGCCCGAATTCACGACCAAGGGAGATATCGGCTACTATGTAACGTTTGCGGCCATAGACGGTGAGGGCGGCTTTCTCGGGGGAGATACGGCGAAGGGCTTCGCTACGACGGAATCAGATTACATCCCCCCTGCGTATGCAACGGGCAAGTACGAGGTTTCCTTTGTGCCCTACGTGCGCGATTGACGAAAACGCGCCGGCAGCGCCTTCTAGACGGATTCCGGATCGAATACGCCCCGCTCGGTGATGATCGCGGTTATCAGGTTCGCAGGCGTTACATCGAACGCGGGGTTGAACACCTCGACGCCTTGGGGAATGCAGGCCGACACCTCGGTCGCGGCGCGCTCTTCGATGGGAATCTGCGAACCCGCAGCAAGCGAGGCGTCTATGGTGGAAGTCGGCGCTGCTACGTAGAAGGGTATGCCGTGATGACGTGCGAGCACGGCTAGACCGTACGTGCCTATCTTGTTCGCGGTATCGCCGTTTGCGCAGATGCGGTCGGCACCGACGACGACCGCATCCACCTTGCCGGCAGCCATGACCGAAGCAGCCATGTTGTCGCAGATGAGCGTACAGGGGACTCCGGCTCGACCGAGCTCCCAGGCGGTAAGCCGCGCGCCTTGGCCGACCGGACGCGTCTCGTCGGCGTACACCATGTCAATCTTGCCTTGCCGATGCGCCGCATACACCACCCCGAGCGCCGTACCGTAAAAGGCCGTGGCGAGACTTCCCGCGTTACAGTGCGTGAGGATGCGGGTGCCGGCGCCGAGCAGCTCGGCGCCGAAGGCTCCGATCGCACGGTTGGCCGCCTCGTCCTCTTCGATCATAGCTCGCACGTCAGAAACGAGCGCATCCGCTACTGCGCTCGCCGCTGCGGTTCCAGCCGCTGCAACGCGGGCGACTTCGAGCGCTCGGGCAACTCCCCAGGACAGGTTGACGGCCGTGGGGCGCGCAGTCGAAACGGATTGCGCGACGGTTTCGAGCTCCGACAGCAGCGCGGCCGCATCGTCCGCCCCCGATTCGTTCTCCGCGTACAGTGCAAGCGCCGCCGCTCCCCCGATGCCGATGGCGGGCGCGCCGCGAAGCGCAAGCGTCTTGACGGCATCGATCATCTCGCGGTGGGTTTTCACGTCGGAATAGCTCAGATCCCGAGGAAGTGCGCGCTGGTCGACGATACGGGCCGTTCGGCGCCCATCGGCCGATTCGGTCATCTCTATGGTGCGGGGCAGGTTCTCGATACCCAACGGTTCCTCCGATCGTGTGCGCTTCCTTGCAGGGATCGAACGTAAGTATAGCGGAACGGCCGGGAAATCCCCCGATCGGCCTTTGAACCTCACGGCACCGTAAGCTTCCGTCTCCCTCAATGTAGAACCTTGCCAGAAAGCGACGGTTTCCGCTCGCATCACGCAAAGCGCCCCGACCATCGAAGGTCGGGGCGCTTTCTAAGCGCTATGGACAGGCAAGCCGGCTTTGCGATTCGCCTCGTCTCGGCACCGCGCATTACGGCATCCTCCGCCGCAAGCGCGCAATCCTACTTGTCGCGCGTGTTGCCCATCTTCTCCTCCAGGGCAGCCTGGGCGGCGGCGAGGCGCGCGAGCGGAACGCGGTACGGCGAGCAGCTCACGTAGGTGAGGCCGATCTTGTGGAACATCTTCACCGAATCGGGGTCGCCACCGTGCTCTCCGCAGACGCCGAGCGTGATGTCGGGGTTGGTCGCGCGACCCTTGGTGCAGCCCATATCGACGAGTGCGGCGACACCCGGGTCGACGGTTTCGAACGGGTTGTACGGGATCAAGCGGCGCTCGAGGTAGCGCGGGATGAACTTCGACTCGACATCGTCGCGCGAGAATCCGAACGTCGTCTGGGTGAGATCGTTGGTGCCGAAGCTGAAGAAGTCGGCCTTGGTGGCGATCTCGTCAGCCGTAACGGCGGCACGCGGCAGCTCGATCATAGTGCCGATCGGAATCTCAAGCTCGACGCCCTCCTCTTCGCACACCTGGGCGATGGCGGCTTCGCATTCCTCGCGCAGCACGGCGAGTTCGGGCAGCACCGACACGAGCGGGATCATGATCTCGGGCTCGGGATCGAGGCCTTCCTTCTTAAGCTGCGCCATAGCCGTGGCGATAGCGCGCACCTGCATGGCGGGAAGCTCGGGATACAGGATCGCGAGGCGGCAGCCGCGAAGCCCGAGCATCGGGTTCGCTTCGCTCATCGCGTCGATCTGATCCATGAGCTTGCGCTTCGCGGCGATGTCGGCAGCGGGGGCGCCGGTTGCCTCCATGCGCGCGATTTCGACATCGAGCTCACGGGGGCTCTCGAGGAACTCGTGCAGCGGAGGATCGAGCAGGCGCACGATGACCGGCAGGCCGTCCATGGCCTTGAACATGCCGTAGAAATCGCCCGTCTGAGCGGCGAGCAGGTCGGAAAGGGCCTTCTCGCGCACCGCGGGGTCGTCGGTGAGGATGAACGACTGGATGATCTGCTTGCGATCGCCGAGGAACATGTGCTCGGTACGGCAGAGACCTATGCCCGTCGCACCGAAGGAGCGGGAAAGCTCGGCATCCTCGGGGTTGTCGGCGTTCGCGCGCACGCCCATGGTGCGGAACTCGTCGGCCCATTCGAGGATCGTATCGAGATCGCCCGTGAGCTCGGGGAGAACCAGCTCGACGGCGCCCAGGACAACGATGCCCGTCGTACCGTCGATCGAGATCATATCGCCTTCCTTGATGACGATGTCGGTTCCGATAACGGAGGCCTCCTTCTTCTCGGCATCGATCTTGAGCGCTTCGACGCCGCAGACGCACGGGGTGCCCATACCGCGGGCGATAACGGCCGCATGCGAGGTCTTTCCACCATGGGAGGTAAGGATGCCCTCGGCGGCGATCATGCCGGCGAGGTCGTCGGGATTGGTCTCCCAACGCACGAGCACGCACTTGCGGCCCGCTTCGGCGACGGCCACGGCATCGACGGCCGAGAAGACCGCTTCGCCGACAGCGGCGCCCGGGCTCGCATTGAGGCCTTTGGCGAGCACATCGTAGTCGGCGGTCTTGTCGAACTGCGGATGCAGGAGCTGGTCGAGCTGCTCGGGATCGACGCGCATAACGGCCTCTTCCTTGGTGATGAGGCCTTCCTTTTCCATCTCGATTGCGATGTGGAGCGCGGCGGCGGCGGTGCGCTTGCCCACACGGGTCTGCAGCATCCAGAGCTTGCCCTGCTCGATCGTGAACTCGATGTCGCACATATCGCGGAAATGGTTCTCGAGGGTGACGAACACCTCTTCGAGCTCGCGGCCCGCATCTTCGAGACCGGCCACATGCTTAAGATCGGCAATGGGGCTCGTATTGCGGATGCCTGCGACGACGTCTTCGCCCTGGGCGTTCACCAGATAGTCGCCGTAGAATTCCTTTTCCCCGTTTGCGGGGTTACGGGTGAAGGCAACGCCCGTTGCGGAGGTCTCGCCCTTGTTGCCGAAGACCATCGACTGCACGTTCACGGCGGTGCCGAGATCGTCGGCGATCTTGTTCTGCTTGCGGTACAGCGTTGCGCGTGGATTGTTCCAGCTGCCGAACACCGCTTCGATGGCGAGACGCAGCTGCACATCGGGATTCTGCGGGAAAGACGGCTTGCCATCGACGACGAGCGAGGGATACGCCGAAGCGTCCACGTTGTCGGAGAAGATCTGTTTGAACTCGACCACGAGCTCCTGCAGATCCTCGGCGGTCAGATCGGTATCGGATTTCACACCGCGTGCGTTTTTCATTGCCGTGATGGCGTTTTCGAACAGATCGCCGTCAAGACCCATGACCACGCCGGAGAACATCTGAATGAACCGGCGGTAGGAGTCCCACGCGAAGCGGGGATTGTCGGTCTGTTTGATGAGGCCGTTGATCGATTCGTCGTTGAGTCCTAGGTTGAGCACGGTGTCCATCATGCCCGGCATCGACATCGGCGCGCCGCTGCGAACCGATACGAGCAGCGGATCCTCCGCGTCGCCGATCTTCTTGCCCATGCGGGCCTCGAGATCTTCACGGTACTCCTCGATGGTGTCCAAAGCGCCCTCGGGCCACGTGTTGTCGGCGTTGGCGTATTCCATGCATGTCTGACACGAGATGGTGAATCCCGGAGGCACCGGCAGGCCTATGTTGGCCATCTCGGCGAGGTTAGCGCCCTTGCCGCCCAGAACCGCCTTCATGTTCGTGTTGCCCTCGGTCACGTTGTTGCCTTGTGCGTCCTTGCCGAACGCATAGACGCGCTTCACTTCTTCGGTCACCTTTTTCTCCTTAGCGCTTGGTTGCCAAAACACACACCACGTACTCATTATGAGCCAAAGCCCTCGCCGAGGGCCTCCGTTCATCATATCAGCAGAGGTCGGGCGCGCTGTTTATAGTACCGCAAACGCGCTGCCTCGACGCATCATCCATGAGCTTTTCGGCATCTGGAGCAAGGCGGACGGGTTGCGGGCGGCCCTTAACGGCGGCGGACGGTCAGCGGATCGACGGCGGCTCTGGACAAGAACGTTTCGCGGACGGAAAGTGCCGGGAATTGACGGCGTATCCGGCGGCGCGATCCCCTGAAATGGCAGAGAATTCGACCTGTGTCAAAATGTAATATAGTATATTTGAACTAATCGCTGTATGCAAAAATTACGACCTGGCATTTCACGAGGCTTTTCCTCAATTCCAACTTAGTAATATATTCTATAATTGACACAGGTCGAATTCTCTGCCATTCCGAGCTTCCCGTCGTCGAAAGTGCCTACGGCGTGCGGCAGGCGACACGAGACTCGCGACGCACGGCACGCCGCATGAAACACGCGGAGCGCATGTCGCACGTGACTGCGTTTTGCTACATCAGCGCTTCCGCTGAAGGCGGATGGCTGCGCTCGAAATAGCGCAGAATCTCCTGGGCCGTTTCCTCGACAGCGCGATTGTCGGTACGCACGACGATGCAGCCGAGCTTGCGCATGAGCGCCCTCGATTCCTCGAGATCGCGGTGCACCTCTTCGGGATCCGCGTAGCTCGCCGCGACCGCGCTTGCGTTTCCGAGGCGGCGCTGTCGGATGTTGATGAGCACTTCCGCCGTCGTCATGAGCCCGAACAGGCGCGTCGATTCGACGTCTTCGAGTTCGCGAGGCGGGTCGGTGTGCAGATCGAGGGGGATGTTCGCCACCTTGTAACCCTGCTGCGCGAGGTAGATGGAAAGCGGCGTCTTCGACGTGCGCGACACGCCGATGAGCACGATGTCGGCCTGGGTGAGATCCTGCGGATTGCGCCCGTCGTCGTGCGCGATCGTGAATTCGAGGGCGGCGATGCGGCGGAAGTAGTTCTCGTCGGCAACGTGCAACCCGCCCGGTTTGGTGGAGGGCGAAAGCCCGCTCATATCGGCGATGGCGTCGATCGCCGCCGACAGGAGGTCGACGGCGACGATGTTGTCATGCTCTTCGACGTACGCCTTGAGCTGGATGCGCAGCGCCTCGTCGACGAGCGTGTAGAAGACGAGCATGCGGTCCGTGCCGAGAACCTGCCTGTGGTAGGCCGCATGCTCCTCGAAGAACTCCTTGATGTCGCCGAACGTATGCACCTTCGGCAGCACCTCGATGCACGGATCGGTGACGCCGAACTGGCTCGTCGCCGCACGGGCGACCGCCTGCGCCGTGAGGCCCACCGAGTCGCTTATGACGTGGATCGTCGGAAGCGGCGTGTTGTTGTCAACCGTAACCGGCTCGAGAACCATGACCCTACCTACCCGATTTGGCCATCTTGCCGAAGTCGGCTACGCGGGCGAACACCGAGACGAAGCGGTTGAGCAGCTTCAACCTGTTCGTTTTCAGCGCCTCGTCCTCGTCCATGATGAGGACGTCTTCGAAGAACCTGTCGATCGGGCCGCGCAGAGCCGCCAGCTCGCGCAGAGCCGTCGCATACGCGTTTTCAGCGAGCGCAGCGTCGGCTTTCGCCTGCACGCCCTCGAGCGCCTCGGCGAGCGCGCTCTCGGCCTCCCCCATAAGCGCCTGATCGACCGTATCGCCGAGCGATGCGTCGCGCAGGTTGTTCGCGCGCGCGTACGCCGTAGCGAGATCGTCCATAACGTCGGCCATATCGTCGCGAGCGCCCTGCAGCGCTTCGACACGGGCGATGATCTCGGCGGGTTCGGTCACGCCAGTGGCGAGCACCGCATCGATTACGTCGGGAGATTTACCGCCATCGCGCAGCATGACTTTCGTGCGCGTAACGAAGAAGTCGGCCACCTCGCGCTGAACGGCCTCTCGATCGAATTCGACGGCCGAATAGGTATCGAGGGAAGCCGAGATCGCGCGGTCGAGCGAAACGGGCAGGCCCGCAGCGAGCATGTTCACGATGCCGATCGCCGCACGGCGCAGCGCGAACGGATCCGACGATCCGGTCGGCCCCTGGCCTACCGCGAATAGGCCGCAAATGGTATCGAGCTTATCGGCGGCGGCGACGATTCTGCCAACCGTGCTCTCCGGCAGCTCGTCGCCCGCGAAGCGCGGGCGGTAGTGGTCGGCGATGGCACGGGCCACCTGGGCCGTCTCGCCCGACGCCTCGGCGTAGTAGGAGCCCATGATGCCCTGCACGCTCGTGAACTCGACGACCGCGTTGCTCACGAGGTCGGCTTTGCTGAGATAGGCGGCGCGATGGGCGTCGGCGGCGTCGGCCTTCGACAAACCCGCATCGCCCGCAAGCGCATCGGCGAGCTCAACCACGCGATCGGTCTTCGCCTTCATGGTGCCGAGCGCTTCCTGGAACACGACTTCGTCGAGGCGGTCGACGTAGGCTTCGAGCGGCTGCTTCAGATCCTCTTCGTAGAAGAACTTCGCATCGGCGAGGCGCGCGCGAACCACGCGCTCGTTTCCATCGATGATGGTCGAGGCGCAGTCGGGGTTTCCGTTCGTCACGACGATGAAGCGGTTCGTAAGCCCGCCCGCGCCGTCGTAGAGCGGGAAATAGCGCTGGTGCATGAGCATGGCGTCGACGATGATCTCCGCGGGAACGCGCAGGAACTCCTCGTCGAACGAACCGACGAGGACCGTCGGAAACTCGGTGAGGTTGATCACCTCGGTGAGCGTCTTGGCCGGAAGCTCGGCGGTAGAGCCCGTCTCGCGCTCGGCCGCGGCGACGCCTGCACGGATGGCCTCTTCGCGCAGAGCCTCGCTCGGGACGACCTTCGCGTTCAACACGACATCGATCAGCTCGTCGGCGGAAGCGACCTTATGGGGTCCGGGTGCGAGGAAGCGATGCCCCCTCGTGGTGTCGCCGGCGACGAGGTTAGCGAACGTTACGGGCACGACCTGGGTGCCGAACAGGGCGAGAAGCCAGCGCACGGGACGGGAGAACAGCACCGTCTGGGTGCCCCAGCGACACGATTTCGGCCATGAGATGCTCTCGATGAGGCCGCCGAGCGCATCGGGGAGCAGATCGGCGACGGGTCGCGCCGCGATGCTCTTGGTCGCGTACACGTACTCGATGCCGTCGACCTCCCTGCGCTCGAGATCGGCGACGCTCACGCCCTTGCCGCGGGCGAAACCCTCTGCAGCCTTGGTGGGGTTGCCGTCAGCATCGAACGCGATCTTGATCGAGGGACCCTTATGCTCCAGGACGAGCGCCTCGGTTTCCTCGGCGACTTCTTCGACGATGGAGATCAGGCGGCGCGGCGTAGAGTAGAGGCGCACCTTCCCGTGCGGTATGCGAAGGGCGTCGAGCGCTACGGGCACGAGCGTCTCGAGCTGCTTGGTGGCGTTCGCCAGGTCGAATGCGGGTATTTCCTCGGTTCCGATTTCGAATGCGAGCGTACGGGTATTCTCCGCCATCTTACGCCTCCTTCCCTTCCTCATCGCCGCCTGCGGGCTTTTCGCCCACCACGTGCTCCAGATACGACGCGCACACCGCCTTGGCGAGCGTGCGCACGCGCAGGATGTAGGCCATGCGCTCGGTTGCCGATATCACGCCGCGGGCGTCGAGCAGGTTGAAGGCATGGCAGCACTTGAGCACGCTGTCGTAGGCGGGAAGCGGCAGCCCGGCGTCGAGCACGCGCATGCACTCCTTTTCGCGCTCGTTGAACTCTTGGAACAGAAATTCGGTATCGGCCACCTCGAAGTTGTACGCCGAGTACTCGCGCTCGTTTTCGAGGAACACATCGCCGTAGGTGAACACGACCCCGTCGTCGCCCCGCGACCAGACGATGTCGTAGATGGAATCGACGCCCTGGATGTACATGGTCAAACGTTCCAGGCCGTAGGCGATCTCCACCGGCACCGGGTTGCATTCGAATCCGCCGACCTGCTGGAAGTACGTGAACTGCGTGACCTCCATGCCGTCGATCCAAACCTCCCAGCCAAGACCCCATGCGCCGAGCGTCGGGCTTTCCCAGTCGTCCTCGACGAAGCGCACGTCATGGGCGTCCACATCGATGCCGATAGCGCGCAGGCTGCCCAGGTAGAGATCCTGGATGTTGTCGGGCGAGGGCTTGATGAGCACCTGGAATTGGTAGTAGTGCTGCAGGCGGTTCGGATTCTCGCCGTAGCGGCCGTCGGTGGGACGGCGGCATCCCTGCACATAGCCCGTCCGCCACGTATCGGGGCCGAGCGACCTGAGCGTCGTCGCGGGCGCGTTCGTACCGGCGCCCACCTCGTTGTCGTAGGGTTGCAAGATGACGCACCCCGCACTCGCCCAGTAACGCTGCAGGCCCATGATGACGTCCTGGAACGTCGGGGGCAGCGATTCGGGTGCGAACTCGGTTTCGGTTTCGACAGCTGATGACATGGTTCTCCTTGCGATCTGATTCGTACTTTTCCCGAAAGCCCTACTGGAGAACCCCGAAGTTCTCCAAAGGCCAGTATATGAAGCAGGCTTTCCCGGTCACGCTCTTTTCCTTGACGGAGCCGAAGTAGCGGGAGTCCTTCGAGTTCGTGCGGTTGTCCCCCATCACCCATATCTCGCCCTCGGGCACCGTATAGGGGTAGGCTATGTCTACGAGCGTGCTCGCGAACGGATCGGACGGGAGCCCGTGGGTGTAGGGCTCGCTGAGCGCGACGCCGTCCACGTACACCTTGCCGTCGACGAGGTCGACGGTCTGGCCGCCTACCGCGATGCAGCGCTTTATGAGAATGCGTCCCGGGATCTCCTTGTCCTCGAAGGTGACGATGTCGCCCGGCTCGATGTCGCGGAAGTAATAGCTCACCCGCTCGGAGAACACTTTATCGCCGGTCATGATGGTGGTTTCCATGGACCCTGAGGGAATCTCGTAGGGCTGGATGACGAATTCGCGGAGGAACCACGAGAGTCCCACGACGAGGGCGACCATGATAAGAAGGCTCAGCAGGCTCCGAAAGAGGGACGGCCTACGGGGATCGGCGTGCTGACCGGCATCCATGAACGTTTGCTTCCTTTCCATCCAGACCTCGCCAATCGATACGCCTGAATACGCTTCGACGGTATATGATACCGCTTCGCGCCTAGTCGGGAACGCCGTTCGATAAAGATTTCAGAAATCCATGATCAGCGGCACGGTCACGCGAGCAGGTTCGAAAACCGCCTTGGACACCGCATGCGAAACGGGTCTCCGCACGCCTTAAAGGACACCGAAATCGCCGAACGGCCAGTAGACAAGACACACCCTCCCGGTCACGCTCTTTTCCTTGACGGAGCCGAAGTAGCGGGAGTCCTTCGAGTTCGTGCGGTTGTCCCCCATCACCCATATCTCGCCCTCGGGCACCGTATAGGGGTAGGCTATGTCTACGAGCGTGCTCGCGAACGGATCGGACGGGAGCCCGTGGGTGTAGGGCTCGCTGAGCGCGACGCCGTCCACGTACACCTTGCCGTCGACGAGGTCGACGGTCTGGCCGCCTACCGCGATGCAGCGCTTGAGGAGTATCCTGCCGGGAATCTCCTTGTCGTCGAACGTGACGATGTCTCCTGGTTCCACGTTTCGGAAGTAGTAGCTGACCTTCTCCGAAATCACCTTGTCCCCGGTGATGATGGTGGTCTCCATGGACCCCGAGGGGACCTCGTAGGAATGGATGACGAACGTCATGAGGAACCACGAGATGCCGAGCGCGATCGCGATGGTTGCGACAAAGCTCGCAAGCCCCTTGAGAAGCGACGGCCTATCGGGGTCGGCGTGCCGACCGGCATCCATGAATGCCTGCTTGCCGGCCATCAGCGGCCCGCCGATCGAACCGCATGCGAAGCGATGCGAGGGAAATCCGGGGTCATCGCGAGCAGCCTTCCCCGCCGATACCGAGCGATCCGAGAAACGTCCGGTCGCTTGCGTCGAGATTCGCCGATGCGATCAGGTCGGGACGCAACCTCGCCGTACGCTCGAGGCTCATTTCGCGCCTCCACCGCTCGACGGCCGCATGGTTCCCGCTGAGAAGCACGGCGGGAACGTCCATGCCGCGAAAGCTCGCAGGCCTCGTGTATTGGGGGTATTCGAGCAGGCCGTCGTAGAAGCTCTCGTCGATCGCGCCCGCCTCGTCGCCGAGAACGCCATCGATCTTGCGCACCACCGCATCGATTATCACCATCGATGCGAGCTCGCCGCTCGTCAGCACGTAATCGCCGATCGAAATCGTTTTATCGGCGAGCGAATACGCACGCTCGTCGATGCCCTCGTAATGCCCGCACACGAACAGCAGGCGCTCGCAAACCGACAGCTCGGTGGCAAGCGCCTCGGAGAACGGCTCGCCAGTCGGACTGAGGAAGATCGTGCAGGGCTTGCCAATTCCCGAGGCCGCGATCTCGTCGTACGCCTCGAATATCGGCTCGCACTTCATGACGAGCCCTTGACCGCCTCCGTACGGATCGTCGTCGGTCGTGCGATGACGATCGTGCGTCCAGTCCCGAAGGTCGTGAGCAGTGAATTCCAATATGCCCTTCTCCTGGGCGATGCGCATCATCGACGAACCCATGATCGAGTCGAACATGCCGGGAAACGTCGAAAGCGTTTCGATCCTCATGGATCCGTCCTTTCCCATCTCAAGCGAACCGGTTGATCCCGTTTCGCATCCTCGCCGAACCTCAACAATCGAGCAGGCCCTGCGGCATGCGCGTCCTCACGGTGCGAGCCTCCCGGTCGACGTCGATCACGATCGCATCGACGTACGGGACAAGCACCTCGCCCGCCTCGCCGTCGATCGCGATGAGCCGCTGCGCGGTGTTGTCGATGATCTCGCGCACGCTGCCGACGAAACCGGCGTCCTCGTCGTAAACCTCGAAGCCCGCAAGTTCCCGTTCGACTACGCGATCGAAGCCGTCGGGAAGATCGGACCGGCGCACAAGGCACGAGCAGCCCGCAAGGGCTTCGGCGGAATCGATCGAATCGACGCCGTCGAACAATACGAGATACGCGCCGTCGCCCAGATGGCCCACCTCGCGCACGACTCCGCGCCTCGGAGCGTCGAGCACCGGCGGAACGAACGCGACCTCCGTGCCCTCATGCAGCAAAAAAGGAAGGCCAGGCGCACTGCGTGCGACCAGCCCCCCTTGCAGGCTCTTCGGTTTTACCAGTTCGGCGACGTTTGCCCAGTCGTGCATCTAATCGATGAGTTCGACTTCGACATGCGTGTCAGTGCGGGAGGCCGCCGCGCGCGCGAGCGTGCGGATCGCCTTGATAACCCTACCCTGGCGCCCGATGACCTTTCCGGCATCGTCTTCGTGCACGCGAATCTCGACGAGGATCGTTCCGTCGTCGGCTTCGCTCGAAGTGATCTCGAGGTCATCCGGAAACTCGACCAGCGGCTCTACGACCGAGCTCACCAATCCGGCGATGTCTGTCGCTTGCGCTGACATGGCGCTACTCGCCCTTGCGAGCGGTTTCGAGCAGACGGGCAACCGTATCGGTCGGCTGCGCACCGTTCTTGAGCCAGGTATCGACCTTTTCGAAATCGAACTTCACCATAGCGGGATCGACGCAGGGGTTGTAACGGCCGACCTCCTCGATGAAACGGCCATCGCGCGGAGCGCGGGCGTCGGCAACGACGATGCGGTAGTAAGGTGCCTTTTTAGCGCCGTGGCGGGCGAGACGAATCTTAACTGCCATGAAGATGAACTCCTTTTACCATGAAATACAACGTTTGGGTGCTCGACTCTACGCGAATCGACCTCCTGAAAAACAGCAATTGCTAATAATAGGGTGAAAATGCGCTTCTGGCAAGCATTCAGCGAAAAGGCGGCACGAATTACAGAAAGTGCACCATTGCGCAGCAGGGTGCCTACACTCGATGGAAGTATATCCGCGTATCCTCGAACGTGCCGTCCTTCAGGCGAAACCCTCCGGGTATCGTGCCGATGCAGGCGAATCCAAGGTCCTCGTACAAATGAACGGCCCCCGCATTGCTTGCGACGACGGCGTTGAACTGCAGACCGGAAAACCCGAGATCGCCCGCACGCACAAGCGAATCGCTCACAAGCATCCTGCCAAGCCCCCTGCCCCTCGCCTCCGAAGCGACCGCGTAGCTCGCATTCGCAACATGTGCGCACCGGCCGACGTTGTTGGGGTGCAGAATATAGAGGCCGAGAACCTTCCCGCCGCCCTCGGCAACCGCAGTTGCCGACTGCGACGCGAAAAACTCGCGAGCCGACGCTTCATCGAGAAGCTCTTCCTGGGGAAACGCGATGCCGCCCTCGACGACTTCGTTCCATATCGCGCACATGGCTTCGATGTCCGTCTCCTTGAAAAGACGGATGCCCAACGGTTCTTCCATACGTGCCGCTTAATCCTTCCTGCTCCGAACGACCCCTATGACAAGTTCGTCTTTCGATCGATGACGAATACGCAGATGGCGTAGAAGACAACGGCGGTCACGAGGTACAAGACGAGCGAGACGCCCGAAGACATCACGTTCATCGCTTCGTAGCCGAACGTTGAATCGTAGGCGAAACCGGTCGCAATGAAAACGCTTTTTATGCTGTGGATCAGCCCCGCAGCCCACGAAAGGGCGAAGAACAAACCGATACCGGCCGCCACCTTGTGCTTCGAAGCGAGAGCACCTCCGAGGGCGAAGGCGGCGTAGGCCGTGAGCACCATCGTAAGCGCCTGCATTGCCGCCGTGGCTGCGGCGACGAGGAAGCTGACGAACGAGACGATGTCGGAGAACCCGAACGACGACACGAGCATGAAGTACGGTATCGTCTCGTCGAAATCGCCTGAAAACCCCATAGCCGCGATCGAGGCGAAGTACCCGCAGAAACCGACGATGAGCGCATCGATGAGCACCCACACCATAGCCGCTATCACCTTGGACGCGATATGCTGGTTCGCGGTGACGGGAAGCGTGAGCGTCAGGTACCCCTCATCGGTGAAGAAATTCCTATAGAAGCGGTGCACGATCGCAAAGAGCGTAGCCGCGGAGGCCATGAAGAGCGCAAACAGGCAAAAGGCACCCGTCATCGCGAGCATGACGAGCATCGACGTGCCGAAGCCCGACGAGCTGTTCCACGAGCCGTAGGACGAGTCGAGCATGTGCACGCCGAAGAAGCACGCAGCAGCGCCGAGACCCACGGCGACCGCCGCGATGTGCACGGGGACGAGAATGCGGGAAAGCGCCTTCAAGTCGTATTTCAGCAGTTTTCCTAGCATCGATAAGCCTCCCTGAAGTATTGGTCAAGGCTTCGCCCGGTCTGCTGGTACACCAGCTGAGGCGACGAGTACATGGCGATGTTGCCGTACTGCAAAAGGATGAAATCGTCGAGCGCGTGCTCGACGTCGGATACGAGGTGCGTCGAGACGAGAATCGTCGAATCCCGATGGTAGTTTGCAATGATCGTCCCAAGGATGAAATCGCGCGCCGCAGGATCGACGCCTCCGATCGGCTCGTCGAGCAGGTAGAGCGCCGCCCTGCGCGCCATAACGAGTACGAGCTGCACCTTCTCCTTCGTCCCCTTCGATAGGGCTCCCATGGTTGCCGTCGTGGGCACCGAGAGGCGCAGAAGCATGTCCTCGGCGAGCCTGCGATCGAAGTCCGCGTAGAAATCCGCAAAGAACGAGAGCGTGTCGGTCACCTTCATCGACGGACTGAAGTACGGTCGCTCGGGCAGATAGGACACCCGCGCCTTCGGCGAAGCACCGGGCTCTTCGCCGAGGATGTAGGCGGAGCCCGCAGTGGGCTGCAAAAGCCCCGCTATGAGCTTGATGAGCGTGGTTTTGCCGCTACCGTTCGGCCCGAGCAGGCCGACCACGCGTCCGCGCGGAATCGTAAACGTCACGGCGTTAAGCGCGTTGACGCTCCCGTAGCGCTTGGTGAGGGACCGGCAGTCGAGTACCGGAGCGAGCCCCAGGTCGGGAGCGGGTACGGTCGGTGGTGCATACGCTTGGTCCATTGGACCTCCTATCGAAAGGAAATGCCGCTTCTATTTATCGAGATCCTTGAACATGTCCTGCATCTTCTTCATGTCGGCCATGCTCATGGAGCCCATACCGGGAAGCGAGCGCCTGCGGCGGCCCTTCTTCCCCTTCTTGCCCTTTCTCCCCCTGCCGTCGTCGGCGGGCATGAACTGCTTCATCATCTTCTTCGTCTCGTTGAACTTCTTGATGACCTGGTTCACGTCGGATACCTGCACGCCGGCGCCTGCGGCAATGCGCGCGCGGCGGCTGCCGTTCAAAAGATCGGGCTTCTCGCGTTCCTGCAGCGTCATGGAGTGGATGATGACCTCCATGCGGTCGAGGGCGCTCTCGTCAACCTGACCCTGCGACATGGCCTTGTCGCCGCCCGGCAGCGCCGCGACGAGCTTCGAGACGCCGCCCATCTTGCGGATCTGCTTGTTCATGTCCAAGAAGTCGTTGAGATTGAGCTGCGCACGCATCATGCGCTCGGCGGCCTCGGCCTCCATCTCTTCGGCTTCTATCTTCGCAGCGCTTTCGATAAGGCTCACCACATCGCCCATGCCGAGGATGCGCTTGGCCATGCGGTCGGGGTGGAACTCCTCGAGCGAATCGGGCTTCTCGCCTGACGAGATGAACTTGATGGGCTTGCCCGTCACCTGCTTGATGGAGAGGGCGCCGCCGCCCCGGGCGTCGCCGTCCATCTTCGACATGATCACGCCGTCGAAGTCGACGCGCTCGGCGAAGGCTGCGGCTACGTTGACCACATCCTGCCCGGTCATGGCATCGACGACCATGAGAATCTGATCGGGCTTGACCGCTCGCTTGATATTCTCGGCCTCGGCCATCATCTCCTCGTCGACGTGGAGGCGCCCCGCCGTATCGATGATGACGACGTCGCGCAGGCTGTCGATCGCATCCTGGATGCCCTCGGTTGCGATCTTCACGGGATCCTTGCCCTCGCCGCGGTACACCCGAACGCCGATTTCGTCGCCGAGCGTCTCGAGCTGGTCGGCAGCTGCGGGGCGGTACACGTCGCATGCTACAAGCAGCGGTTGATGGTTCTCCTGCAAAAGGCGGTATGCCAGCTTGGCCGCAGCGGTAGTCTTGCCCGAGCCCTGCAGGCCGACGAGCATGATGACGTTGGGGATGCGGCTGCCCAGCACGAGCTTCGAATCGGTGCGGCCTAAAAGCTCCGTCAGCTCGTCGAGCACGATCTTGATGACGTTTTGGGCAGGGGTCAGCGATTCGAGCACCTCGGCGTCGAGGCAGCGCTCCTTGGTATTCGCGATGAAGGTCTTCACGACCTTGAAATTGACGTCTGCTTCGAGCAAGGCCATGCGGATTTCGCGCATGGCCTGGTTGATATCGTCCTCGGTCAGGCGGCCCTTGCCGCGCAACCCCGAGAATATGCCCTGCAGTCGTTCGGAGAGGTTCTCAAGCATTCCGGTAAACTCCCATCGTAGGTATGCGTTCGCTTGATTATACTAAAGCGCTTCCATACCGAACCCAATACGACAAAACCACCCCATTCGGCGGCGCAGCGCTGCGCACACGCCGAAAGGTGCGGCTCAGTCTCGTTCGTCCAGATCCCCGACCAGCGCTCTTGCGAAGTCGAGCGGGTCGAAATCCTTGAGGTCGTCCAAGCCCTCGCCCACGCCGATCTTGAGCACGGGCAGATCGAGCTCATGGGAAACAGCGAGCGCGATACCGCCCTTGGCAGTACCGTCGAGCTTCGTGACGATCACGCCGTCGAGATCGAGCGCACGGTCGAACTCGCGCGCTTGCGAAAGACCGTTCTGCCCGGTAGTCGCATCGGTGACGAGTACGGTGTACACGGGCATGTTCGCCCGCTTGCGCACCACGTTCACCACTTTCTCAAGCTCGCGCATGAGGTCGGCCGATGTATGAAGGCGCCCCGCCGTGTCGATGAGTACAAGGTCGGCGCCCGTCTGCTCGGCGCGCTCGATGGTGTCGTAGCATACGCTCGCAGGATCGCTCCCCCGCTCGCGCGTGCAAATCTCGACGTTGGCGCGCTTCGCCCACACCTCCAACTGCTCGATGGCCGCCGCGCGAAACGTATCGGCGCTTCCGAGCAGAACGCGACGACCCGCATCTGTTGCTTCTTTGGCTATCTTTCCCACCGTTGTGGTCTTGCCGGTTCCATTGATGCCTACGAACAAGACGATGGCCGCCCCGTCCCCGAACACGTTCTCGCCACCTTCGGAAAACGTGCGGGCGATCTGGTCGTAGAGCAGATCGAGCACCGCGTACGCATCGGGCAGCGCCTTTCGCGTCGCCTGGTCGCGCAGGTTCTCCACGATGGTGGAGGCGGCGGACGCACCCACGTCGCTCAAAATGAGCGACTCTTCGAGACCGTCCCAGAACTCGTCGTCGAGATCGGGACCGCGGTCCAAAAGGACGTTCATCTGCTCCTTGAACTTTTCACGAGAGCGGGAGAGCCCCTCGCTGATCCTATCGAAAAATCCCATGTTATTCCTCCGCGTATCGAAGTGCATGATCGAGCTTTTGGCTCACCACGCGCGTAACGCCATCGGCCTGCATCGATATGCCGTAGAGCACGTCGGCCATCTCCATGGTGCGGCGCTGATGGGTGATCATTATAAGCTGTGTCGTATGCCTCAGCGAATCGAGGTACGCGCAGAGCCTGCGCAGGTTCGAATCGTCGAGTGCGGCCTCGACCTCGTCGAGGATGTAAAACGGCGTCGAGCGGATGCGGTACACCGCGAACAGGAGGGCAAGCGCCGTCAAGGATTTCTCGCCGCCGCTCATGAGCATCATCTTGGTGATGCGCTTGCCGCGCGGCTGCGCGGTCACCTCGACGCCCGTGTTCTCGGGATCCTCCGGATCGACGAGCGAAAGTTCGGCCGAACCGCCGGGGAACAAGATCGCGAATATCTCCTGGAAGTTGATGTTCACCTGCTCGTAAGTGGTGATGAAGTCCTCTTTCATGCGCGCATCGATCACGCCTACGATCTTGGAAAGCGACCGACGTGCCGAATTCAGATCCTCGAGCTGGGCAGCCATGTAATCGTAGCGGCACTTGAGCTCGGCGTACTCGACGGCGGCATCGGGATTGATCGTCCCCATGTTGGCGATACGGCGGCGCAGCTTGAACGTCTTATCCTCGGTTTCGGCGCGATCCTCGAGCGCGGGCATCGCAAGGGCAGTCTCGAGCGGCGTTTTGCAATCGTTCACGATCGTGCCGATCGCCGCCTCCACCTGCACCTCGAGCCTGCCCTTGTCGACGCGGGCCTGCGAGAGCTTCGCATTCACCTCGTCGAAGGCGTCGTGAGCCTCGCGGGCGGCCTTCCGCGCTTCGTTCATGGCGGCATGCAGCCCGCTCGAGGAATCCTGCGCCGCAAGCGTCTCGTCCTCAAGGCGCTGCGTCCATTTCTTCGCGCTGTCCGACAGCTCCTCGAACACGGCGAGCAGCGGCACGACGCGCGTTCGCGCGAGCGCCTTTCTGGCAAGGTTTTCCTTCGCCGATTCGTCCTGCGCCAGAATCGATTCGATCTCGCGTTCGCGCGCCTCGACGACGCGCTTGGTATAGGTCTCCCGCTCTGCGGAGGTCGCCGCGGCAAGACGTGCTTCGGAAAACTCGTTCGACAGATCAAAGCCCCGTTTCCTCAGCGGAGCGACCTCCTGCTGGAAACGGGCGACGTTCTGCTTCGCCTCCTCGAGCGCACGGTCGAGCTCCGCAAGCTTCGCGACCAGCTCGTCGGCAGTCGGTTGCGCGGTTTTGAGCACTTCCTGGGCTTCGGCGCGCTGCCGTTCGAGATCCTCGAATTCGCGCTGCAGCGCAGCGAGCTTCTCCTCGGCGCGCTTGAGCTCCTCCTTCGAGGAGTCGGTCTGCCCTTTGAGTTGAGCGAGATCCTGCGAGAGCTTCAGGCTCTCCCCCTGCGCCTCGCGCAGTGCCGCATCGGCCGCATCCCTCTCGACCTCGGCTTCGGCCTGCGCTTTCTCCGCACGTGAAAGCTCCGCTTTCAGCTCTTCGATACGGCGATGGCGCGCAAGCGTACCCTCCTCGTCGTGTCGGTTCGCGCCGATGACGATCTTGCCGTTGGGCCAGATGACGAACAGATCGCGGGTGGCGAACCGGGCCCCCGTATCGTCCGCCTCGTATGCGGCGATGGCCTCCTGCCTCGTCTGGCACAAATACACATCGCCGAGCAGGCCCGAAACCGCCTCAGCGTGCGTCTCGGGGTACTCGAGCAGGTCGATGAGCCGTTCGCCCGATTTCGCCGTCCGATCGTGCGCGCTCATGTTCTTTCCGGGAAGCAGGACGACCTCGCCCGTCTCGTCCACGTCGACGAGCGCGTCGGCGATGGCGTTCGCGCTTGCCGTATCCGACACGAACAGCGCTGCAAGGTCGCCGCCGAGCAGATGCTCGACGAGCGCCTCCGACCCCTTCGGTGCGATGATGACATGAGACAGCGGCTCGATCTCGGTTTCGAACTCGCTTCGGTGATCCATAAGCCATGCAAGCGCCGGCCCCGCCGCTTCGCTTGCCCGCTCGACCTCTTCGAGGCCGCGAATCTCCGACGCGAGAAGCGATGCCGCATCGCGCGTGCCGTCGAACGCCTCGCGCGCGCTCTCACGCGCGGAGAATGCAGCCGACACGGTCTCGCGCGCCCTTCCCTCGAGTTCCTTGAGCTCGGCGAGCTTCGCTTCGTTTTCCTGCGCCGCCCCATGGGCGCGGTCGTAATCGCCCTTTGCGTGGGCGAGCTGGATCTCGAGCTCCTTGCTGTGCCCGGCGATGAGCTTCTCGTGCGCACGGCTGTTGGTCAGAAGCTCGTTGGTCTCCGCTTGGGCGAGCCTCGTCGTCTCTATTTCCCGGGTGAGCGATTTCTCCTTGCCCGTCCACTCCTGCACGCTCCGCTCGAGTGCCGAGCGGGCCTCCGTCAACGAGCGCTGCTCGGCAAGCAGCGCTTCTACCTGCGCATCGGCCTTACGTTTCTCTGCAGCGACCTCTTCGAGCTGCGCAAGCGCCTGGGCTCGGTCCTCCTGCGCCTGACGGGCCTTCTCCTTGTTTGCGGCGAGCGAAACCTGTATCTCGCCCTCGTAGCTTTGCGCCGCGCGCTTCTTCTCGTGGAGCAGCAGCGTCGTCGCATCGAACCGCTCGAGCGCCGACTGGGCGCGACGGTAGCGCCGAGACAGCTCGCCGGTGTTGACGTTGCGCTCCTGTATCGTCTCCTGAAGCGTCTCAATCTGCTTTTCGGCCGCGTCGATCGCCTCGCGCATCGAGGCGAGCTGTTCATCGAGATCCTTCTCCTGGCCGGTCGCCTTGCCCCATTTCTCTTGGAGCACGCGCAGGTCGTCGACAGCAAGCATCAGGTTGAGCTCGGCGAGCTCGTCTGCAAGGCCCTGATAGGCCTGCGCGCGCTTCGCCTTGCGCTCGAGGGGTTTGAGTTGGCGCTCGACCTCCGCGGCAACATCCCTCACACGCGTGAGGTGAACGTCCATCTGCTCGAGCTTTCGCTGGCTTTTGAGCTTTCGCTGCTTGTGCTTGAGCACGCCGGCCGCCTCCTCGATGATGGCGCGACGATCCTCCGGCTTCGACTGCAGGATCGAATCGAGGCTGCCCTGCGAGATGATCGAATGGGTGCCGGTTCCCAGCCCCGAATCGTGCAGGATGTCGAGCACGTCCATGCGCCTGGCTAACGCGCCGTTTATGAGGTACTCGCTCTCGCCGCTCCGGTACATGCGGCGCGTTACGGCAACCTCGGTGTAGTCGACCGGAAGCGTTCCGTCGGTGTTGTCGAGCACGAGATCGACTTCGGCGATGCCGACGCTCTTGCGAGCCGACGAGCCTGCGAAGATAACGTCCTCCATGGCCTGGCCGCGCAGGTTCTTCGCGTTGCGCTCGCCGAGCACCCACAGCACCGAATCCGAGATGTTCGATTTGCCCGAACCGTTCGGGCCCACGATAGCCGTGATACCCGGCTCGAGCGAAAGCACGCTCCTATCGGCAAAGGACTTGAATCCTTTGAGGACAAGGGATTTTAAATACACGTCTCTTTACTCCCGGTTTTTCTTTTG
This sequence comes from Raoultibacter timonensis, assembly GCF_022845715.1. NCBI lineage: Bacteria > Bacillati > Actinomycetota > Coriobacteriia > Eggerthellales > Eggerthellaceae > Raoultibacter > Raoultibacter timonensis. The sequence goes on along the minus strand of NZ_AP025564.1, from coordinate 1,911,436 downwards.
GTTTTGCTTGTTCTGTTTGCTCTGCTTGGCGCGATCGCGCTCGCTTTTCTTGCGCGCTTTGTCCTCGGCCTTCGCAGCAGCCAGCGCCGCTTTCGCAGCGGCTTTTTCGGTACGGGCCGCTTTCGCATCGGCTCCCAAACCGAAAAAGTCGCTCAGGCGGGCGAGCGTCGACTTCGCGGCCTGGCTTTCGGCTTCCTTCTTCGTTCTTCCGGTCCCCCGCGCAAGCCCCTGCGTTCCCGCGAACACCTGCGCGACGAACGTACGGTCGTGCGGCGGGCCCTGCGTCTCCACGAGCTTGTAGGTTGGCGTTATTCCGTCTTCCTGAAGCTTCTCCTGCAGAGCGCTCTTGGGGTTTTCGGGTTCCTTGGCCATGTCGAGCGACATGCGCGGAATGAGGGTTCGCTCCACGAACGCGGTCGCCGTCTCGAGGCCGCCGTCGAGGTAGAGTGCGGCGACGATCGCCTCGTAGACGTTTTCGAGCGCGGAGTGGAGCCCGCGTTTGCCCGTGCCCGTCTCCGACGAGCCGAACACGATGATGTCGGCGAACCCGAGCTCGGCCGCCACATCCGACAAGCTCGTACCCGACACGAGCGCCACCTTGATACGGGTGAGGCCGCCTTCGTCGAGATCGTGGAACCGATGGAACGCCACCGTTGCCACGATGGCGCCGAGGATGCTGTCGCCCAGAAACTCGAGGCGCTCGTAGGAGAATTTGACCGACTTGCCCTCGGTGGCCGACGGGTGGGTTATGGCGGCGAGCAGCAGCTCTTTATGGCCGAACGAATAGTCGAGTATCTCCTCGGCGCGATCGAGCTTTTCGCGTTGCTCTTCCGAACTGGTCATCTCGATCACCGCGCTTTCGCAGCTACCCGGTCGGCCGTTTCGGCCGACTTCGCCGAAGTCCCGCCGAGAACCGTCTCGGCGATCATCTCCGACACATTGGTGCGGACGATCTTCGCCGTCGTATGGATGCCGTTCTTGATGGCCGTCGCGTTCGACGAGCCGTGGCCGACGATGCACGCGCCCTTGACGCCGAGCAGCGGTGCGCCCCCGTACGTATCGGGGCTCACTTGCGCCATGAGGTCTTTTAAGCCCCCTTTGATGGTCAGCGCGCCCAGCTTGGTAACCGTGCTCGAATAGAAGATGTCCTTAAGCGCCTTGAAAAGCGTCTTGGACGTACCTTCGATGGTTTTAAGGCACACGTTTCCGGTGAAGCCGTCGGTCACGAATATGTCGTAGTTGCCCGGAAGGATGTCGTTGCCCTCGCCGTTTCCGACGAAGTTGGGCACCTGTTCCTTGAGCAAGGCGAAGGCTTCCTGTGCGAACGCCGAACCCTTAGTATCCTCTTCGCCGATGTTCAAAAGCGCCGCTTTCGGCTCGTTTACCCCGATGACCTGCTCCATGTATATAGTCGCCATCTGAGCGAACTGTACGAGGTACTCCGGCTTGCAATCGGCGTTGGCTCCCACGTCGCACATGACGACCGGTTTGGCGGGCGATGGAATAACGGTGCAGAGCGCGGGGCGGGAAACGCCCTTGATACGGCCCATCACGAGCGTGGCGGCGGCAAGGCACGCCCCGGTCGAACCGGCGGAGAAGAACCCGCTCGCTTCGCCCTCCTTGACCAGCCTGCATCCGACGACAAGCGAAGAATCCTTCTTCTTGCGAACCGCGTTCGCGGGATGCTCGTCCATGGCGATGAACTCGGTCGTAGCGACGGCCCGGCACCGCTCGTGCTCGGCGCAAAACGGCTCGACCGTATCGGCAGGGCCGCACAGTACGATATGCAGGTCGGCATCTTCGGCGAGCGCTGCGGCAACACCGTCGAGCACAACGCCGGGCGCATGGTCTCCGCCCAACGCATCGACCGTTAAGGTAACTTGTTCAGACATCGTTTCTCCTTGCGTTGCAGACGGCGGGAAACGCCGCTGCGTACTCGGTCGGCCTTGCGGCCACGAATCAATTATAGGCAAAGAAGACGCACCGTCAGCGCCGCCCGGCCATCTTTATCCGAAAACTAAAAACGGCACGGACCCGCACCGTCGCATCGGCTCGGAAAACCCGCTGGCAAAGCGCGGCGCAAGGCGCCCGACGCGACGGGCATGCACGCTTCCTGCACGCAAAACGAAACGAAGCTCTCGGAGATGCCTCGAACAAGGCAGCCCGGAGAGCTTCGCTTTCAACCCGAACGGAAACACCGCACGGATGTGCGATCCGAATCTACTCGGTCTCGATGACTTCGCGGTTCTTGTAGTAGCCGCAGTTCGGGCACACGCGATGCGGAAGCTTCACTTCGCCGCACTGCGGACATACGGAACGAGAAGGTGCTGCAATTTTGTCGTTAGCACTCCGACGGGCGTTGGTGCGAGCACGACCCATTTTACGCTTAGGTACTGCCATGATCCTTGTACTCCTTTTCCAAGCCGGACTGACTGCCCGGTATTAAAAAGCAATCGTTAAACACGCGAAGAGATATTCTATCAAACGCATCTCCCCCGTGCAATATGGGTTTTATGGAATCCGCATCTTACGCGGCATTGGGTTTGCGCGCATCGAGTCCGCCGAAACCCGCGAATCCGCGCTACTCCCCGAATTGCATGCGGTAGTAGCGCGCATACGTGCCGCCCGATTCGAGCAAGTGCCCGTGCGTGCCGAACTCGACGACGCGGCCGTTTTCCACCACGGCTATCGCGTCCGCACCGCGAATGGTCGAAAGGCGATGGGCTATGACGAGCGTCGTCCTTCCCCGCGACAGATCCTCGAGGGATTTCTGCACCTTCCGTTCGCTCTCGTTGTCGAGCGCGCTTGTGGCCTCGTCGAGGATGAGGATGCGAGGGTCCTTCAAGAAGATGCGCGCGATGGCGATGCGCTGCTTCTGGCCGCCCGACAACCTTGCACCTCGCTCGCCCACATAGGTTTCGTAGCCGTCTTCGAGATCGCAGATGAAATCATGGATGTTCGCAAGCACCGCCGCCCGCACCACCTCGTCGTCGGAGGCGTCGGGCCTACCGTACGCGATGTTCTCGCGAATCGTGCCGTCGAACAGGTACACGTCCTGCTGCACGATGCCGATTGAGCGGCGCAGCGAATCGACCCGCACGCGGCGCACGTCGATGCCGTCGATCGACAGCGATCCCGCCGACACGTCGTAGAAGCGCGGCAGCAGCGAGCAGGTGGTCGTCTTGCCTCCCCCGCTCGGGCCCACGAGCGCGACCGTCGAGCCGGCGGGAACATGCAGGTTGAGACCTTGCAGCACATCGTGCTCCCCATCGTAAGAGAACCGCACGCCATCGTAGCGGATCTCGCCGGTCGCCCGTCCGACCGTATCGGATCGCTGTTCGCGTTCGATCTCGTCGAGGTCGCGGGCGTCGGGAGCGTCCTCGATGTCGGGCCGCACGCGCAGCACCTCCATGAAGCGCCTGAAGCCGGCATAGCCCTTCTGGAACTGCTCGGTGAAGTTGATGAGCTGCTCGACAGGCGAGACGAAGATGCCGATGTAGAGGGCGTATATGGCCAGATCGGTAACCTCGAGGGTGCCTTGCGCCACGAAGTAGCCGCCGCCCACGACGGTAACCGTATAGAGTACGCCGATGAACACCGAGTTCACCGCGTGGAACGATCCCATGAACCGGTACGACAGCTCCTTGGTGTCGACGAATCGATGGTTGCTCTCGTCGAACTTGCCGATCTCGACGCCCTCGTTTCCGAACGATTTCACCACGCGGATGCCACCGAGCGAATCCTGGAGCCGTGCGTTGATATCGGCCATCTTCTTGCGGTTCTCGGTGAATATCGTCCGCTTGCGGTAGTTCCGCCAGAACGCGTAGGCCGCCATGAGCACGGTGGCGACGAGCATGATGAGCGTGAGCGGCACGTTGACGAGGAACAGAAGCGCGAACGAGCCCGCGATCTTGAGGATGCAGATGAAGAGGTTCTCGGGGCCGTGGTGGGCGAGCTCGGATATGTCGAACAGGTCGGTAACGAGCTTGCTCATCATGGTGCCGGTGTTGTTGCGGTCGTAGTAGGAGAAGCTCAAGCGCTGGTACTGCTCGAACAGATCCTTGCGCATGTCGGCCTCCATGCGCGCGCCCATGATGTGGCCCCAGCTCGTGATGAAGTACTGGCACGCCGTGCGGACGGCGTACATGACCGCGAGCAGAACCGCGATGAGCCCGAGCGACGCGACGATGACGTCGGGAGGCTCGAGGAAGAACTCCTTGGTGAAGAAGTTCAGTATCTGGGGAAACGCCAGATCCACGACCGCAAGCACCGAAGCGCAGAACAGATCGAGGATCAGAAGCGCCCGATAGGGCCTGTAATACGAAACGAACGCCCCCACCACTTCGGAGGCGCGCACGGACGGCTCGTCTGTTTCTTCGCCTGGACGCATCGGATCCTCGCATCGCCTTCCTTCGGGCGTCGTGCAGCCCGTCTCAGCTTTCGAACGTAATGTCCTTGAGCACCGAGAAGGGATTGGCGGGCGCTTCGTCGGCAGACTGCTTCTCCCCGCATGCGCAGGGTCCTTCGTTGAGGTCCGCGCCGCAATCGGGGCAAATGCCCTTGCAGTCGTCGTCGCACAGGGGAACGAGCGGCATCTCCAGCAGCAAAGCCGCCTTGAGCAGCGAATCGAGTTCGATCACGTTGTTCTTCGGAAGGTAAGAGAATTCGTCTTCGTCCATATCCTCGGGGGCGTCTTCCTCTTCGGAAAGCAGGTAATATCCCTCTATCTCGCCTGTTACGGGAAACTCGAAGGTGTTGAGGCAGCGTGCGCAAGCGGTCTTCGCCGTTCCCTCGACCGTTCCGGTCACGAGCAGGGCGCCGCCCGTATTGGTAACAGTCGCCTGCCAGGCAAGCGGGGCGGCGAACTCGTAGAGATCGGGTCCTGCCTTGAGGATTTCGAGATCGTACGTACCTTCAAAATAAGAACTCTCCGCAGGGGCGAAGAGTTCGCTCGGTACCAGTATGCGGGTATCGGACATTATCGACCCGCCATCGAGTTAGCGTTCAAACGGTCGCGGCAGCGGCGAACGTTTCCAAGCAAGGTGTCGAGACTCTGCTCGACGTGGCCGAACACCTCGTCGGCGTAATCTTCGGCTCCCGCGCGCGTCTGGCGCTCGAGTTCACGGGCGTCGCCCATGATGGTTTCGGCCTGCTGCTGCGAGATGCGGACGATCTCCTGCTCGCTTGCGATGGTCATCGCCTGGCTGCGCGCATCGTCGATCATGCGGCTCGCCTCGGCCTCGGCATCGTCGAGCAGGCTTTGCCGCTCGCGAACGATTTGGCGAGCCTGGGAAAACTCGCTCGGGAACGTGTCGCGGATCTCATCCATGATCTCGAATGCGGCTGCGATATCGACCTGGCGCATATTGCTCTTGCCGAAAACCGGCTTAGAATCTTCCAAGAGGATAGAGAGCTCTTCGAGTAAGCCCAGCACTCCCGTTTCGTCCATTGCTGTCCTTCCAACCTTGCTGCTGCGTTTGAACTGCGTTTATGGGTATGAAGCGTTGCTTCGGTATACACCATCGCGATATTTTAGCATGAAGCTCCATAAAATCGAAACTCCCTGCATAAACCGCACATTTGCGTCAACGAAGGGTTACGGTGTCGCAATCGGCGCGAAACGCGCTTCGACAACGGGCGGGCGGCTCCGTCGTCGAAGCCGCCCGCCAAGCAGTACGCAGCTGCCGGGCGAAAGTCGCCCTATCCCTATTCGGCGTTCCTCGCCGCCAGACCGTTTTCGGCCTCGACATAGCGCAGGCCGCAGGCAGGGCACGTGAATTCCCCTTCGAGCTTCGCTCCGCATTCGCATACCCATCCGATGCGGCGGGCGGGCACGCCCGCCATAAGAGCATGCGATGCGACATCGTGCGTTACGACAGACCCCGATCCGATCATGGCATATTCGCCAATCGTATTACCGCACACGATCGTCGCGTTAGCGCCTATCGAAGCCCCCTTTTTCACCACCGTCGAACCTACCGTCCAACCCATAGGCCCATGGGCTCGTGGCATAAGATCGTTTGTGAACACGCATGAAGGCCCGCAGAACACCTCGTCCTCGAGGACGACGCCATCGTACAGAGAAACGTTGTTTTGGATTTTGCAGCGGTCCCCCACCACGACATCGCCCGCAACGTTGACGTTTTGCCCAAGCACGCATCCTTTGCCAATGCGTGCACCTGATTGGATGTGGGAGAAATGCCAAACCTTGGAACCGTCGCCTACCTCGGCCCCCTCATCGACGTACGATGACTCGTGGACGAAATACCCCGTATCTTCGCTCGCCATGGATTACCCCACCAATGCCTCGTTTTGGATTCGTTCGCAAAGCTCAAGGGCCCGCTTTCCCATCTCTCCGGATGTAGCGATCTCGCTTCCGTCTTTAATGCACGAGAAGAAATGCTCGAACTCGGCACGCAGCGGCTCGCTGATCGGCACCATGACCTTCTCGACGATGTTCTCCTGCCGATACTGAACCGGATACCCGACATCGAGGGAGAAGTTCGTCTTCCGGGATATCTCGACGGTTCGGTTGAGGTAGTCAACGTCGATGTAGCAGTTTTTAGCGCTGATCTCCGCTTTTCGAATCTTCGATTCCGTGACGCGACTCGCCGTCAAACTGGCAACGAGGCCATTGTCGTACGTAACGAGCGCCTGAGCGTAATCGAGCTTGTCGGTATAGACCTTCGCACCCTGGCTCGCAACGCGCTTGATGCCCGCATCGCCCGCGATGGCGTTGAGCACATCCACATCGTGGATCATGAGGTCTTCGACGACGCTTGCATCGGACACCCTACCGTAGAACGGGCTCATGCGACGGAAGTCGACCGAAATCACCTCTTCCTGATCGATGATGTTCATCAGCGTTGAGATGGCCGGGTTGAACCGCTCGACATGGCCGACGCATAAACGCACGCCGGCATCGCTGCAGGCGTCTATGATCGCCTGCGCATCTTCCACGTTTAGGGCTATCGGTTTCTCAACGAGAACATGACAGCCAGCCTGGGCTGCGGCAACAGCGTATTCCTTATGCAGGAAGGAGGGTACGACGATATGGGCGACGTCGACGGCCGCGTACAGCTCCTCAGGCGAGCCGAATGCCGCGATACCGTATCGTTGGGCCTGCTCCTTCGCCAATGCTTCGTTTACGTCGTAGCAGCCGACAAGTTGGCATTCGGCCATCGTCGAGAGGACGCGGACATGGTTTTTTCCCATGTTGCCCGTTCCGACGACACCGACCTTCAATGTTTCACTCATTATCTCAATCCTTCCTTAACAGCTGCAACGATTTGCTCGATATCGGACTCCTGCAAATACGGGTGCATCGGGATGCTGAATACGCGATTGGCAAGATCTTCGCAAACAGGCAGATCGCCAAGCTTGTATCCCAAGCTCTTGTAGGCTGTCGAAAGATGGATCGGAATCGGATAGTAGACGGCCGTCGGAACACCCGCCGCCTTGCATGCATCGATGATGGCGGTGCGCTCATCCGCATCCTTTGCAACAAGGGTGTACTGCGCCCACACCGAAAGCTTTCCGTTCGTCACAGCCGGAACAGCAAGCACATCGGAAAGCCGCTCTGAGTAGGCATTCGCTACCCGGTTGCGAGCCTCTACTTCGCTATCGAAGATAGCGAGCTTGGAGAGGAGCACCGCCGCTTGAATGGAGTCGAGGCGACCGTTGACGCCGATCCTTACATTATCGTACTTATCGCTACCCTGCCCATGCACGCGAATCGACTTTATCAGCTCGGCAAGATCATCGTCGTCGGTGAAGATGGCGCCGCCGTCGCCATAACAGCCGAGCGGTTTTGCGGGGAAGAACGAGGTCGATGCAACATTGCCGAACGAACCCGCCTTTGCACCCTTGTACTCGCCGCCGAACCCCTGCGCGGCATCTTCGATGACAAACAGTCCGTGCTTGTCGGCAATGGCCAGAATCTCATCGTAATCGGCGGGCTGGCCAAACAGATCGACGGTGATGATGCCCCTCGGAGTGAGCTTGCCTTCCGCGAGCGTCTCGTCGATAGCGCGATCAAGATCCGCTGGCGACAGGTTGAACGTCGTTGCATCGGAGTCGACAAAGACCGGCGTGCCGCCGGCAAGCGTTATGCTTTCAGCAGAAGCGAAGAAGGTAAACGAGGGCACGAAAACCGCATCGGTAGCCTTGAGATCGTAACCCATCAACGGTATTACAAGCGCATCGGTGCCGCTCGAGCAGGAAATCGCATGCCTGACGCCCGCGTATTCGGCAAGCTTTTCCTCTAGCTCGGCAATCTCGGGGCCCATAACGTACTTCTGGCTCTGAAGCACCGTACTCACGCGCGAGAACACATCGTCTTCAATGCGTTCGAACTGTGTTTTCAAGTCGATAAATTGCATGTCTTCTCCTATCGCAACGAGCAACTTTCGTGCAAGCGTTTCCAGTATAGCCCATAACGTTTCCAACAGAACATCAGGATGCAATCCGCAGCAACTCTCGACAACGCGGAAGCATCGGAAGTGCAGGTAAGCGCACAGCTTGACCGAAAGGCAAGCGGCTGTTCCGAATCAAAGAGAGAACACGATTACACCGACCACGATAAGCACCATACCAAGGGCGGCTTTTGGCGTCACTCGTTCGTGGAGCACGAATACACCGAGTATCCCCACGAAAACATAAGCGAGGGATTCGAGAATGGGGCCCATGGAGAGGGGCACGTACTTGAATGCGTACACCGTCACGAGAGTCGAGAGGAAAAACAGCGTATAGGCGCCGATAACGGGCGGATTAAGGTACTGCGCAAGCAGATTAGGGTACTCTTTATCGGCGCTTTTCTTCAAAAGCACCTGAGATACCGAGCTGATGAGCACCGACACGACGAAAACAAGGATGTAGGGCAAAGCATCATTCGACATTGCTGCTCACCACCAACACGATGCCGCAGAACACGATTGCGGCGCCGATGACCATCGTCAAAGACACCGTCTCGCCGAACAGCAAAACCCCCCACAGAACGCCCCAGATGATAGTCACGCCCTTGTTCGCAAACGCCGTGATAAGGGGCAAGCGACGTAGCACCTGCTGCCAAACTGCCGCGTATACCACCAAAACGGCTAGCAGTCCCGCGTACCATCCGATGTAGCCAACCGAAAGGAAGGGGTAACCCGAGGCCATTTTCGAGCATACGGCACCAAGGGAATACAGAAACAGTATCCCGTGCAGCATAAGATAAGTCTTGAGCTTCTGGCCGGAAGCTCTTGTCGTCTGCGCATTTCCCGTTTCGTCGTTCGCCATAATACCGTAGGCTGCGCTTACCGCGACGCCATGTAGTCGGCAATAGCAGCGCACACTTCGCCGACAGGCACGTCGGTATAGCAGGGCAAAGTGATCGTGTGGTGCTGCAGATAGGACGCGTTAGGTTGGACGCTGTCGTACTTGGCCCTGTAATACGCGCACTCGCTCAGACAGTACGTCCCGATTGTGCTCTCGATCTCACGACCCGCAAGATAGCGGCACAGGTCATCGCGATCGATGCCCTCGGGCACGGTAAACACGATGCTCTGCATGTTATGGTAAGCGTTTTCCGCCGCCTTCTGGGCGGTAAAACCGAGCGGCTCGAGGAGACGGGCGTATTCGGAAGCCTGAGCCCTGCGCTCCTTGACGATATCGTCGATTTTGTCGATCTGCGAACACCCCATAAGCGCAGGGATTTCCGGAAGACGGTAGTTGTACCCGTACGACACGAAGTCGCCCGACGCGTCGGCGCCATGGTTCAGTTTGTAGGAGAGGATTTCGGCGTACGCATCGTTATCGGTTGCAATGATGCCTCCTTCGCCGCATGTCAGCAATTTGCGAGGGTGGAGGCTGAAACAGGTGATGTCCGCGATGGAACCCACCTTGCGCCCGCCTACGGCGCTTCCTATGGCGCAGGCGGCGTCTTCGATCAGCACGATACCCTTATCGCGGCACAGTCCGGCAATCCGATCGAGCCCGGAGGGATTTCCCAGGGCATCGACGAAAATTACCGCCTTGGTTCTTTCGGTGATCTTCGAGGCGAGCTCGTCGAGCGTCATGTTGTAGGTCTCAAGCGAAACATCGGCGAACACCGGGGTGGCCCCCACATCCTCGATCACGTTGACCGACGCGGGAAACGAAAAATCGGAGACCACGACTTCGTCGCCCGGTCCTACCTCAAGGACCTTGAGCGCCATCGTAAGCGCCGTCGTTGCCGAGGTCGCGTTGAACGCGTACTTCGCCCCGGTATAGGCCTCCACCTTCTTGGGAAAAAGTTTCGAGTACGGACCTTTCGTAAGTATTCCCGAATCGAAGATCGCCTCGAGCTCCGCGGAAACCTCATCGAAGAAGATGTAGGGCTTAATGAGCTTGATCATTACAGATTCTCCTTGTACCAATCGAGCGTTTCGGCAAGACCTTCGTCGAACGAGCGGATCTTAAAGTCGATCATACTCTTGACAAGGGCATTCGTGGCGTTATGGCAATCCACATCGGCACCTCGCCTTGGCTTGCGCACAATCTCGCCCTCGTAGCCCATATATGTGCTGATCTTGGTGATCACATCCTCCATGGAGGTATTTCCATTGGCGGATATGTTCACTTCCTGGCCTTTTTCCATCTTATCGAACAGATCGATCACCGCATCGACCGTATCGAGCACATAGATGAAATCGCGGCTCTGCTTCCCCGTCCCATGGATCTCCGGTGCAATACCGTCCATGATGCGCTTCGCGGTCAGGGGTATGATCGCAGCCATGGGCGGCTCGGCGTTTTGCCGCGGGCCGTAGTTGTTGAAGGGCCGCACGATGAATGCATCGAGGTCGAACATGTTGACGTAGGTTCTGAGCATGATGTCGGCGGCAGCTTTGCCCCCGGCGTATGTCGTCGTCGGATTATACGGATGCTTCTCGTCCATAGGCTCGTACACGGCGGTACCGTACACCTCGGAAGACGAGAAATGGCACAGCGTCGAAAAAGCTCCTGCACGCTGCAGCTCGAGGAGGTTTCCGATAACGACGACGTTTGTCTCGAACGCATCGCACGGATCGATGAACGAATAGTTCAGAGCCTTTGTCGCGAGGTTGAACACGATATCGACGGCATGCTCTTCGATCATGCGCGAGAGGGCCTCTTTGTCCTCAGCGTCCTCCTTGTACAGAATCGCGCCGCGCTTTATCGCGTCGGCAAGGTTCTCCTCCTTGCCGAGGAACATGTTGTCGATGACGACGACGCTTGCAGCCCCCTTATCGAGCAACCTGTCTACGAGGTGACTGCCGATAAAACCCGCTCCACCGGTCACCAGAATGTTCGAACCCTCAATGCTCTTCCTCATGCGATTCACGTCCTTCTTTGTCGCCGCCGTGCACCTGCGCAGGGCGCATGCTTCCGTCATAGATCGCCGTCTTTCCGCAACGGCCCTATTTCGTGTAGTTCTTCGAGTCGTAATACCACTTTCGTCCCGTGAGGTGCCAATTGTCGAAGTCCGACATAGGTCCGTCTATCTCGAATTCGATTATCTCGTTTACATAGCCTTCCGAGTGATCGGTTGTGGTCATGTAGTAGTAACGCGCACGGTCCTTGTCGTCTATCTCGAACATGGTCGACCCGTATTTCGAACCGTCGCCCCCGACCGCATCGATGACGGTCGGGAAAAGATCGGCATGACTCACCGGCATATCCGATATCACGCAGGGCTTCTCCGAATCCTCCTTGCTTTGCGCGGGTTTCGCAAGCATCAGAGGGCTCGTCGGCTCCGTTAGGGGGTCTTTCGATACATACCAGTCCCCATGATCGGCCATAACGATGATCGTCGAGTTTTCGTAGAGCCCCTTCTCTTTGAGTTGGCCGATATACTCCTCCACGATGCCGAGCGCTCCAATGCTCTGCTCGTCGCGCGTCGATTCGCCTCCCTCGGCAGGTTGGCAGTTTTCATCCATCACATACGGCTCGTGCGAGCCGTTCAAATGTATCAACCGGAAATCTCCCTCGGCACCGCCGTCTTCAACTTTCAGGCCGCCGTTCGCGAGCATATCGTAATAGCGCAAATCGTTCATCGTGTAGGGGGTGTCCGCGCCGTTCGCATCGCTGTCCCGAACGACCATCGCATCGTTGACTTGGTCGGTGTAGAACCAAAACGGAGGCTTGAACACCCAAGGTAGATCGCGATACAAAGCGCATTGATACAGGATTCCCACAGCGCCCTCGACATCGAGAGAGCTTCGGCGCTCGCCCAGAGGATGGATGTTCACCGTCTTGTCCGCCAACTCGCCTATATCTCCCCACCCGAGCGAATCGGAATAAATCCCCACATCGTATCCCTGCTTAGCAATGTCCTCGAGAAACGTGCTGCGGGTGTATCGCTCGTCAATGTAGCGGGTGAACTCCTCTCCTTCTTGAGGGAGCTCCCCTGTCACAAGGTAAGGAAGCGCGAACATGGTGGGAACCATCGAGCCGGTAGAATCGGGGAAATACGTAAAGCCCGTAAAAGGATCGAGCAAGTCGGGGTTTTCGTCGAGCAGATGCTCCATCTCGAACGTATCGAACTTATCGAGAATGAACACGATAACGTTTTCCTTGCTTGAAACGCTGTACAGCCCGTCCTCCGTTACCACGAGCGGCTCCGTGGAGGCTTCCGCCACGGTGTCGGCATCTGCCGCCTGGGGCGTCAGAAACAAGCTTGCTACCGCCACGGACTGAACGATGATGAGGCAGGCGCCTATCGCAACGGATACCCCGCGGCACAAGCGGCTCCGATACGCGGCAAAACCGACGAAAGCGGCCACTACCGCAATCCATACAGCGGCGCTGACGGCCGTTGCAGTGGTATAGTCGCCCCAAACCACCGAAGCACCATCCGCTGTCGGAAGCGAGGTGTTAAGAAACATGACCTGCACATACGCGCATACGCCAAGGGCAACGACCAAAACAACCGCTACATCGAATACCTTGCCGCGAAAAATCGAGAGAACGAGCGCGAGACATACCGTGATAACGATGCCGCCGACGGCTATCGGCGCCCATATATCGGAAAGGCCGAACACCAGACTGCTTGAATTGCTCGCCACTATCTCGTAAGGGGCCACCACGAACACGGTGTATGCGAGAAACGCTGACGCGACCAGAGAGACGACGATCCGCTTCGGCCAAGGAAGCGGCTTGCCCGACCTTTCCTTCTTTTTGGCGTATCGAGCGTCGGGGGCTTCGGCGAAAGATCGCGTCCGACCCGCTTCGTCGCAATCCGCCTCAGCCCAAGCCGCTCCCGTGCGGTGCACATCGCCTTCGACCTCCTTCCCGGCATTCTCATCGATGTTCAGCGCCTTCATGAGCACTTTTCGCGTCCGCCTGAAGGCCACGCCGGCAACTGCGCCGAGAGCCACGGCCACGCCCGCAAGCGCTTGAATGGTATAGGTCATAACAGATGGGTCGACGTATGCATACGCCAGGGGAGGAAATGCGACATGCGCGACGCACACCAGCGCACACGCTGTAAAAATGCTTCGAAGCACCGCCGTACGGTGCGTCATCGTCTTCGCTTGCATATCAGACATGACCGATCTCCGCTTTCTTTGCCTCCTGCTTGGCCAATATGCTCTCAAGCAGGTACTCCCCTGCCGCGCTGCCACCGTGTCCGAGATTGAAGATGAATCCCGCCCGAACGCTCTCGATCCGATGAGCCCACGCATCGTGGTTGCCGAGCATATCCTTAACGATAGCGGGAAGGGCGGCGAGGTTGTCGGGCGAAACGGAAACACCGATCTCGTTTCGCAGCGAGATGTCCGTAGGCTCTATCCCGTACTCGCGCCAATCGGGGTTTCCCACCTTCATCGGCGTATCGACGAACACAGAGGGTTTCCCTGTCGAAAACGAGAAATCGCATGCAACCGAGGACCAGTCGGTTATGAGCAGATCCGAGGTGAAAACGGTATCGGTAGACCCGAAATCGCGCTCGAAGAAAAGATCCCCGTCGTCGACATCAGCGAATCGGGCTTGCAACGCTTCCCATCGAGGTCGGTATCGCTTTACGTACTCGGGATGCGGTCTCACGATAACGCGATACCCTTCGGCAAGCAAAAGCTTCAGCATCTCATCGGCGCACGTATCGAGGATGCAATCGTCTTGCCACGAGGGCGCGACGATGACGACAGGTCGCTCGTGCTTGCTCTTCTCCAGCACCTCGTAAGACGCTATCAGGCGATCGAGCAAATCGTAACCGCATGGAACAAGGTTCCTCGCGGGCAAACCGTACAGCTCCTCCGCTCGCCTCAGTTCCTCAACCTGATGGGGGCCGGCGCACATTATCGTCTCGTAGTGGTCGTAGGCATTCTTGTTTGCAACCATGTGAGCGCTGGTCATATGATGGAACATGAAAACGTACTCGATATCGTGGCGAATATACGAGCGCTTGATATAGTAATTCTCCAGATCCTCGAGAGAGGTGACTACGATGTCGGCATCCATCTTCATCATGAGCGTAATGAGCCGCTTGTCGCCGATGAAATACGGGAGCATGCGCGGCTCGGTCTTTGCGATTTCGAAGACCTGATCGTTCGGATCGCTCGTGATGTAATGGATGCGCACGTCGGAATTAGCCAAAAGCCACTCGATCGCGCCCTGGAAGTATCGGTAGAAACCGCTCCCCTCGGAATAGAATACGATGTGCTTGTTCACGATATTGAAGAAGCGCTTGTAATCGGCCTTCTCGCGCTTCGCGAGAGGATCGCGCTGATACCATTTGGTCGTCCTTTTCGAAAGGGCGTTCAGCTCGTCGAGCGAGACGCGGCTTTCCGCCAGATCTTCGTAGTCGATGTGCTTGCTCGGTTTGATGATGACGTTGCAGAGCGCCTGCACGGCAATCGACGAGAGGTTCGAGCATATCCAGTAAAACGCCATGCCAGCCGAAACGAAAATGCCGAGCACGAACGACAGGGCGATCGAAAGGCCGTTCGTCACGTTCTTCTCGGTTTTCGATTGCTCGCGCTGCAGGGGGTTGATCCTGTTCTGAGCAAAACCCATGATCACAGCAGAAAGCCCCGCAAGCAAAGGCATAGCCCACGAGGCGCCGCCGTCCTCGAACGGCACCAGGCCCATGAACTCGGTACCGGGCGCACCGCCTTCCGTAATGGAACGGACGACCTCGACGAGCCCGAACAAGATTATGATCTGGATGGCGAGCGGCACGAGGCTCAGCATCGGATGGTATCGGCGCTCTTTGTACAGAGCGTTTTGCATCTCTCCGATAGTCTCGCGATCACCGAAATGTTTGACCGTAATGCGATTGAGGTCGGGCATGAGCTGCACCATGACGATGGCGTTTTTTTGGCACCACAGAGCGACCGGCATGAGAACAATCTTGATAATTACCGTGAACAGGAGGATGGCGAGCCACCAATTCCCCGTCAAGTCATAGCACGGCTGAACGATCAGCGAAAGAACGCTGGCTAGCGCATCGAGCATTATGAAATCGACCCTTCTCGCAAAGAATAAACCTAGTATCACCCCGAAAGCGCTGCAACAACCGCCGCCTTCGGCATTGTCAACCCGTCAAGAAAACCTGACAGCACCGGTATCCAACCATAATCTTCTTCATTCTAGCAGATATGGCATCCACCGCTTAACCGTCGCAAGCAGCCACACGGTTTACACCGAACAGTCGCCTATGAAATCCCGACGCGGTTTCCGGCAGCAGAAAAACAACACCCGTTATTCAACGTAATAGTGGAATACGATAGTGGGGTCCCTGAATGAGAATCCAAGGTTTGCCATCACATTCAAGACGGGGCAGTTTGCCATGCTGATTCCCCCGTCTATGTGCTTCACGCCCCGATCCTGGCAACGGGCAACCGTGCTGGCATAGAGCATCATCCCAAGACCCGCGTTCTTGAGGTCGGGGCGCATCCCCGCCAGGCGAAAGACCGTCTTGCCGCCATCCTCGTGACGCAGAAGGCTGAACCCCGCAACGCTGCCATGATGCATGATGGCGCATATGTCCTCACCGCCCTCATACGCGTTCATCAGCCAGCGGAGGTATCTCTCGTCAGCGCGCTGATCGCCGACGTGCGGATCGAGATTGAAGCGCAGCCCGCGAAACGTGGCTCGAGCTATCTCCTTAACCTCGCCTATCCTCTCGTCATCGATTTCGACCATGGGGCAGACATACCTCTCGTAGCGGTGCCTGTCCCAATGGCGCGTTTTAAGAAACGGTATGATCGAGCTTTCGATGAAATAGAAGCCTGCCGCCTCCGCAGCCCGAATGGCGCCTATATCGTCTGCGGGAAGCCTCAGATAGAGAAGATCGCCGGAGACAAACCCCTTTTCATCGATGAATTCGCCGAAAAGCTCGGGGAAAGACTCCGTGTCCCAATCGAGCACTTCCGCCGTTCGGTTATGAAAGCATTCGCTCTCGAAGGTGCGCTCTCGGTACTCGATGGCGCCGCTCCCCTCGCGACCGAAAAACGTCTCATCCTGCGTGTCGCTCACATCAAAAGATAATTTCATCTCGCTATGCCCTTTGCCCGTTCGCGCTTGCCTACATCAGCGCCGAACCATCGACTCCTATGACCTGCCCCGTCACATACCGGGAAAGATCGCTTGCCAAAAATACGCACACGTCGGCAACGTCCTCGGGTGCGCCCACCCTGCCCATCCCGATGCATGAGGAAAACCGTTCAACGGCCTCTTCACCTGCCGAACGGAACAAATCGGTATCGATCATGCCCGGCGCAACAGCGTTGACCCGAATTCCTTTCGGGGCGAGCTCTTTCGCAGCGGCCTTGGTGAGAGAGATCACGGCGCCTTTCGACGCAGCATAAACGGCCTGCCCCCTGTTTCCGTTGACCCCGACAAGCGACGACATGTTTATCACGCTTCCCGACCCCTGTCTGAACATGAGCTTCGTTGCAAGCTGCATGAGCTCGATCGCCGAGAAAACGTTGGTCTCGAACGTTGCCTGCACGGTGCTTCGATCGATCATGCCGATAAGGGAATCTTTCATAATGCCTGCGTTGTTCACCAGAACATCGAGTCTTCCCTGCTCTTTTTTTATCTGCATGATCGCCGCTTTCTGCCCGGCGGCATCGCATACGTCGAAGTAAACGGGAACGATCGTTCCCTTGCGTCGACCCGCATTGCTCTCGCAAAGGGCGTCGAGCGAGCCTTCGCTTCGCGCGTTCGCGTATACCGTCGCGCCCTCTTCGGCAAAACGCGTCGCAATCGAGGCCCCGATGCCCCTGCTTGCCCCCGTTACCAAGCATACGGATTCTTCTAATAGCATAATCCTCCTATCGAACGTCCACGATGCGGGATAGCTCGGCAACAAGATCATACCCATCCCAGACGATGTCTATATCCATTGCATGACCGACGGGCACGATGCGATCGATTCCCCTCAGCTTCTTTTTCAGTACAAAATCCCTTATGTCGGACGCTTCGACCCCAAAATAGAGAAGGGTCTGAAACCTTTCCGTGACAAACGGCTCTATCTCGTTAAGGTCTGAGACGACCTGCTGATAAAAGTAGCCGCCCTTTCCCCGCAATCCGCAGATATCGTCCGGAGTAGACAAGACGTCAACCACGGTGAGCAAGCCGTCGAAGCGCACCTCGCCTCCCGCAACCGCATCAAGTACGTCCTCGCAAAGCTGCACGTACTTGTCCATCGCGATTTGAGGCTGTAAAACATACCGACGAGCAGCGCTTTCGCGAACCGCTGCCCAAAATCGGTCCCTGCTTTCGGGAACGTCATGAAGCCAATAGATCATCTGCGGAGACGAGCAAGCGTTTTGATCCATAAGGTAGGTATCGTTGTAAAACCCCTCGGCTAAACGAGAGAGGTCCTCATCGCCGATATCCTTCATCGCCCTGCCATCCATCAAGGCGACAGAATAGCGATCCGAGAACAGGATGTCGACGCAACGAGGTTTCGACGGCAACCTTCGAACGGAAGCTATCGTCGAATCCCCGCCCCAGATAAGCCGAGCGTCCGAAACGAGCGAGAAAGCACCTGTTACCTCGTCGTCGACCGGATAGGTGACGACGGCGCATCGTTTCGCTATTTCCGGATGCTCGGGTAAAACGTCCTCTATTGCACGACAGATCACTCCTGTCTGCTCGAACGGCTTGCTCGGAACGCGAACGATGCATGCATTACCCGCAAGAAGCCCGAACGCGAGCGAAAAGGCAAAGTTGACGGGAATGTTGGATGGAGCGATGTGAAAGGTCAGACCCCGCCCGATTCTTTCATCGAAATACGCTGTTCGAGACCGGGATTCGTCGCGTTTCTTTTCGATATTCGACTTCCTGCACCAATACGCAAACGAAATGATATCGGGGAACCCCTTCACAGAGCGGTCCTTCATAAGCCTGCTCGACAACGCAGCAAGAAAGGATATCGCCTCTTCGCTATAAGGGAGCAGCGGTTCTGCGACGATACCGTCGAGGCAGCCCGCAAGGCACTGTATCGTCCCGCTTATGCGTGGATCCATCTCAACGGCGTTCATAAGTATCCGAGCACCCCCTGATCTCCGCGCCCTTCATGCGACCGTGTACGGTAAAATACGTCCCCTTACGACCGCAAGGACAATCGTCGACACCGACGATCTCGCCCTCGTCTTCGGTAAGGAGGATATGGCCCGGATAGCTTGTGGGAAGAAGGGACGTGCAACGTATCAAGCCCCTTCCCGAAGCAACGGGCTCCATGGTCGTCGGATCGATGATCGCAACATCCGAGAACACCGACGCATGCAAATGACCGCATTCGCACTCCATGAATATCGAGCCCGTTTGCTCCACCATGCCGTAATAGTTGTAAACCTCTTCTACGCCGCAGGTCTCCCTTGCCACCCTTTTGAACGTCTCGTTCGATACGGCCTGATCGGCAAGCTTCTTCCATCCTCCGCCGTGTATCAGTACTCCGTCGATTTCAAGTTTCTCGCCTCTTCTCCTCAAAGCCTGGAAAAAATGCTCCCATATCATAAAGGTGAAGCCGAAGAGAAATATCCGCTCTCCGTGATGTCTTTCGCAAAACGACTCGATGGCCTCGATGTCGAGGTCCATGTTCTCGTCAAGGGCGTACGTGCAATCCCGCCCAAGCATGGAGAATCCGAGGATGCCCGCCCCTCGCGCGGAAAACATCGCGCGGTTTTTCACAACGGCGCTCGAATCGATGATAAGCATGGGCATGCGAGCCTTGCCGGTAAATGAAGATACTATCCGGGAGAGCGCTTTCGATTGCCGGAACGAAGTCTGTTTATCCAGGTATATCTTCGATACACGCTGCCCTGTAGTTCCCGATGAAGTCATGGTTTTGGCAACGTCATCTTGCGCGATGCTCCTCAGATCGTATTCCTTGAAGAGCCGCACGGGAATTGCCGGATTCTCGCCGAGGGCACGAACGAGACGATCGTACGGAACACAGAGCTTTCGATGGTGCTCCGATAGATCTCGAAGCCATCGACGATACAACAGGCTCTTGTCCTGTGCATTAAGCCCGTAAGGGTCAAGCGAAAAGAGCTCGTCGTAATCTAGCATAGATCCTCCAGAGAAGAGTATTGGATCTTGCCTGCATCATTGCGAGGCAGAGCATCGATGAGCCGGACGTCGAAAGCACCTTTGTATAAACCGGTCTTTTCGGAAACGATCGATTGAATGCTTTTCGGATCGCCGTCTTCAACAAACACCCTGAGAGCATCATCTTCACCCGAACAGGCCGCAACGATCCCCTCGACCGCGAGCATCGACTCCAATTCGTCAAGATTGACCCTATTGCCGTATATCTTGAGGAAGCGCTTCATGCGGCCGACGATGCGGTAGAAGCCATCTTCGTCGCGGCAGGCCAAATCGCCCGTAGCGAGCACGCCGCCGAAATCATCGCCCCTTGACACGTCGATGCGGCTGCTTGCATACCCCATCGAAACGTTAGGACCTCGGTACACGAGCTCGCCAGCGGTATCCGGTGCTTCGACCTCGCCGCCCGACTCGTCACGTATCGACAATTCACCCCCGGGGATAGCGATGCCGACGCTGCCGGCCTTCTCGACGCTGCGGCTTGCAGGCACATAGGCAATGCGGGCAGTCGCCTCCGTCTGACCGTACATTGCGATAAAATCGATGTTCTTCTCGGCGCATAAGCGCGCAAAGTGCTCGTGCAGATCCCTGCCGAGCCTTCCTCCAGCCTGAGTGACGTAGCGAAGGGAGGGAAGATCCATTCGTTCGAAGCGCAATCTCTTCAGCATGGAATACGTGTAGGGCACGCCACCGAACGTGGTGACGCTCCTTGCGCGAACGAGATCCCAGAACTCCCTGTCGAACATCGTCTTCTCGGTCAGCACGAGCGAAGAGCCCGCCAAAAGATGGCTGTTGATGATAGACAGCCCATAAGAGTACGAAAACGGCAGCGTCGTAATCGCGCAATCGCCTGGCGATATCCCAAGGTAATCGACAATCGAGAGCGCATTCGCCCGAATGTTCTCATAGGTTAGCCGCACGTACTTCCTGCTTCCCGTCGACCCCGAAGTCGTAAGCATCAATGCGAGATCGGAATGGGGTTTCGCTTCGCCCGTCATGCCGGTTTCGCACAAACGGTATCTTCCGTACGATTTCTCGGAATCGGAAGAATAGCCGAACGAATCCGGGCACCAAACGTATTCGGGTTTATACGCCTCGAGCAGCGCTTCGAGCGAATCCGCATCTATACTCGAAGCAGCCATCATCACAACGGCTCGATTTCTCAAAAACCCCAGGTAACCTTCAAGGGATTCACCGGTATTGGTAGCGACGAACAGAACGAGGGAACGAGGCTCTACCCGCTTCCCTATGCGGTCCGCATTCTCAAGCATCTCTTTGTAGGTGACACTGCGTCCCTCGTCATGGTATGCAATAGCGTCGAACATGCTGCTCAAGCATCCCAATTCTAACTTACAGCTCTACATCGTAGCGAGAGAGGATTGCCTTGCCTGCCTCATAAGAGTTGAAATCGATGATGTCGTCGGTGTCGAGCATGATGTCAAAAGCGTCTTCAAGCGCCGCAATAAGCTGCATGTGCCCGACCGAATCCCAGTTCTCCACGCTCTGGTATACGAGATCGGCACCAAGCATGGCGTCATCCACTTCAAGGGTATCCTTGAAAGCCGTGTTATACGTTTCGATGTTGCTCATAAAAGTATCTCCTACTCATTACGTCCTTATCGTCCATCCGGCGCATGGTCTTCCATTACCGTATCGACGATGAATGTCTTCTTGTTTCTCGCCGCATCGAGCGTACGTACAAGATATTCGGCAATGATGCCCAGCGAGACGTTCGTTACCCCGAACCCGAGCAGCATTATGCTGATCATCGTAGGCCAGCCGGCGGCAAATTCAAATATGTTGAACAATTTAGCAATGATGATTCCGATTGCGCAAACGATTCCCACGGCAGCGAGAAGAATCCCGATCGATGTTATCACGCGGATGGGCGCATACGAGAACATCACGAAACTATCGACGAACAACTTCACTTTCTTCGCAAGCGTCCATTTCGATTCACCCTGCTCTCGTTCAAGGTAGGGCACCTCTATAGCAAGTCTGCTGAACCCCATTTGGAATATCTGGAAGAATACCGATGAGTTGGATTCTATGTCAGTGTTGAGCTCCTTTTTTATCTTGCTTCCGAAAGCAACGCCGATAAGGCCTTCTGCGGGGTAATTCTCATCGATGCATCTATTGACGAGCTTCGAAAACAACCTGCTCCCAAGATCGCCCCGATACCCCGTCCGCACCGAGTATACGAGCTCGTATCCTTCCTTGAGCCCCTTGTAAAACCGATCCGCGTCTTCGATGGGCTCGGGCATATCGGACGAGTAAACCATGACAGCATCCGCATCGGCATGGTATATACCCGCTCGAATCGCCGCATGCGAACCGTAGTTTCGAGACAGCTTAACCACCTTGCTATGAGCTTTCCCGAGGTCCCACGAACACAGCACTGAGTACGTTTCATCGACGGATCCGTCGTCGACAAAGACGAACTGCAGATCAAGGTCCGTCGAATCGATGTATCCCGTGATCGCCTCGTAGAGCGATTCGAGGCTTTCGATTTCGTTGTAAGCGGGGACGACTATGGACAGATCAAGCTTCATTGCATTCCTTTACCATGCTCCACTGACATCAAACCTATCTAGAGTACCATAGCCATGCAGACCGCCGATCTTTTTCATAAAATGGCTAGCTTGCCCATCAGCGCAGCTGCCGATCCCTCCGGCGCATGGCAACTGCAGAAGCAATGAAACCGGCTACCGCAAGCCCCGACAAACCCGCCGCGAGGCCAAGGGCGGGCGGGAAATACGTCATCTTGATTGTGTTTTCACCAGCTTCGACATCGAAGGCGATGAATGCGTCTTGGACTACCTGGGGCTCGACCACCGTCCCGTTCACCTCGATCGTCCAACCCGCATCGTAGGGTATCGTCGTGAATAGCACGCCATCGCCATCGGAAACGTAAGTCCCCGCGACTTCGCCGTCCTTAAACGTGTCGATTTCGAAAGGATGGCTGGCAAGCTTGTCGCACGCTGCCCCGAATTTATCCATATCAACATAAGCGGCATGGAAAACCAGGTCGTCTGCGTTTTCGGGAATATCGCCCTTGAGCATGATCGAGTGGACCCCGTCCTCGGTTTCGGCGGTTATCGGAAACACTCCTTGCGACCAATCGTCAAGATAGACGTAGAGGTATTCGTCGTTATCGTAGAGATCGACCGAGAGCTGCCAGCCATACTCGAAGTAGCCGTACAGGATAGCACCCTCAGGAGCATCCGCAGGCAGCTCGATTTCCCAAACCCATTCGTCATCGCCTCGTTCGACGAGACGACCCCTCACATCGACGATGCAATCGACCTCTTCGCCGACAAGTTTGTTCACCAATTCGTTTTGGTACTCGAACGGGTCTCCGTCGAATTCGATCTCGTCGAGTATCTCCGAACTCGCTTTGTACCCAAGGGGAAGAGCGTAGGGGTTTTCGTAGAATCTCTTGCCCTCCCACGTCGATTCGATATCGGATTCGACAAACCCGGGCGGGCATTCGTCATCGGAAACGTATCTGATGCCAAGCAGGGCATCGGATACGATCATGGGATCGTTGTAGCTGGTTCTGATGCCGCGATCAGGCGTGTACCCCAAGCGGGAAAGCACGTTTTGCACCCGATCGTCATAGGCCGAATCGTAAAGCGCTATACCCGCATAGTCAAACGCCATCGTCTCGTTGAGCGCGATACGGCGGAACGGCGAAAGGAAATTGTACGTTTTCTCCAACCTATAGGCATTGACGTCGGTTCCGTCTTTGGCATCGACCTCCTCAAGCGCGTTCTCTCCTTCTTCGTAATACGAACCATAGCGCGAATAATAACTGGGATTGTCCGAATCGAGCCGTGTCCTGAAAATCCCATGACAGCTCAAGAGCGCCTCGAAGCTCACCGCCAAAACAAGGATCGCCGAAAGGGCGGACCGACGAAAAGCATTATCCCGGAATCTATCCAGCAAGATAACGACAAGCGGTATAGCAACGCACATGGCGATCGTCGCCACGAAAAACCGCGTGCGGGGAAAGTTCCCGTCGCAGTAGATGACTACCGCGACGATCCCAACGATCGCCGCCGCCTTAACAAGCCCCTTGTACGATCGATGTTCCCACCCGACCGATAAGGCCCGGGCTGCGACGAACAAAAACAGGGCCGAGACCAGAAAGGTAAAGCGACAGTAGAACGAATTGCCGTCGCGCAAGCCAAGCCAGATCCGGTCAAACGGTGCGTACCACGTCGAGAACACCATAAAGCCGATGAATACGCCGGCAGCGACCTTCTCGCGCTTCCCTATCTTATCGCTGAGGAAGAACCAGATCGCGCAAATGAGCGTGAGCGTACCGCAGTACATCTGGGGAAGCTGTTCTTTCTCGTATACGCCGAGGAAGAAGCTTCGAGCAAGATCATTGAGATCGTAGCGGAACTCGAACGTGAACAGTCCACCGGGAACAGCCCCCTTGCCGCCAAGCAGGCCTAACACCGTTGGCAGCAGTATGAAAAGAGACGAAAAGACCGCAAGGGAGAACGCGATCGAAAACCTGCCCGGATTGACCATGATTCCGGCCCGCACCCGCTTTGCCTGCGGAACGAACAGATAGCTTTCGAACAGGTAGAACATTATGCTGAACAGGCAGACCATGTATCCGTTGTAGTAGTTGCAAATAATGGTTGCAAGGAGACTCACGTAGAAGAAGACGACTTTGCCCCGATGAACAATGCAGTAGACGCCGTACATGACAAGAGGTAGGAGGATCACCACTTCCATCCACATGGGATTGGCGGACTGCGTCGTCATAAAGAGCATCATGGAGTAGCAGACCGACAAGCACAGGGAGATCGGGCGCGACAGCGCGAACCTCCGCCTAACATAGAAATACGACGTCAGACCGGCAAGCCCGAATTTGAGAACGATCATGAGCGTGACGAAGTCCATCGGGTTGTCGCCGCAAAGCAGGATGAGCCAATTGATGGGACTCGTCAAAAGCCCAGACCATCCAGCGTACATGTTTCCGCCAAGCGATTTTGAAAACGAATAGAAAATGTTTTGATTGCCGGCTAGGCAATCCCTGAACCATTCGTAAAAGTACGTGTAGGTGATCTGCAGATCCCATACCGAGACCGCTCGATCCCCGAATGGGTACATGGACAGTATGAAAAACGATGCAACGACAATGCCGCATGGTGCCAAAAACGACAACGCGTAGAACAGAGAGCTTAAGCCATAACGTTTCATAGGTGATCGCATTATTCTTTCCGCGCTATTCCCGACAATTCTGTGTATGGTATCAAATTTCTTACTGTTCGGCGTACTTCTTCTCGAGCGCTTCTCGCACGCAGGGGGGGACGAACTGGCTCACGTCGCCATGAAGGCTCGCTATCTCGCGCACGACCGAAGACGAAAGGTACATGTACTCGGGCGGCGACATGATGAAGAGCGTTTCGAGGTTGCGGTCGATCTGGTAGTTGATGGCGGTCATCTGGAACTCGTATTCGAAATCCGTAATGGCTCGCAGGCCCTTGATGGCGACCGTGGTTTCCATGCGTTCGGCAAAGTCGACGAGCAGCTCGTCGAACGGTTCGACGCGGACGTTCGGCAGATACGAGGTCGCCTGCCGTGCGAGGGCGACGCGTTCTTCGAGCGTGAAGAGCGGCTTCTTTTTCGGGGAGGCCGCAACGGCTACGATGATCTCGTCGACAAGCTGGGCGGCTCTCGTGATCACATCCAGATGGCCTTCGGTTATCGGATCGAACGTGCCGGGCGTCATTGCTCGCTTCATGAGTTTTCGCGCATCCTTCCGAACAAGGCGATTCCCGTATCGCCGTAGTGTTTTTTCGAAACGGTTTCCCATTGTAGCGATGCGAATGCCCCCTCAACCGCAGAATCGTCCGATTTCGCATATTCGTACGAAACGAGAGCGTCGGGGGCAAGCGCGCCCGCCCGATCGAGCGCATCGACGAGATCCGCGACGGCTGTCGGATCCATCGCGTACGGCGGATCGAGGAACACGAGGTCGAAGGCGGGGTTCGCGTAGGTCGGCGGATTCTTGAGCACGTCGTCGCGATGGAGGCGCGCCCGCGCGCCCCTTCCGAGCGTTTCGATCCCCAGGGTCTTCACGTTGTCGGCAAGCGTGCGCATCGAAGCGCCGTCGCGCTCGAAGAAGTGGACCGATGCGGCACCGCGGGACAGCGATTCCAATCCCAGCGCGCCCGAGCCGGCGAATGCGTCGAGCACAACCGCATCGCCGAAGCCTCCTCGCGCACTGGCTACTACGCTCATGAGGGCCTCGCGCACTCGATCGGTCGTCGGTCGCGTGGCGTCTCCCCTCGGAGCCTTCAGGGGACGGCCTCGGTACTCTCCCGCTACGATTCTCACGCCTATCCTCCCTTTACTTCGTCAAAACCTCTGAACGCAAGCCTGACTTCACGCCCGAACGCACGATAGCGATCCGATTCGAGGGCCGCGTCCTCGGCGAGCATCGCGCGGGCGTCCGCATGGGCCGCTTCGATTATCTTGCCGTCGCGCACGACGTTCACGAGCTTGAGCATCGAAGCGCCGTGCTGGCGGTTTCCGAGGATGTCGCCCTCGCGGCGCAGCGACAGATCGTAGCTCGCGAGCTCGAACCCGTCCTCGGTCTTCTCCATGGCCGCAAGGCGCTCGAGGGCGGACGGCGCCTTCGATCCCGAAACGAGGAACACCTCGCCGGGCTCTGTGCCGCGCCCGACGCGTCCCCGCAGCTGATGAAGCTGCGAGAGGCCGAACCGTTCGGCGTCTTCGATGATCATCACCGTTGCGTTGGGAACGTCCACGCCGACCTCGATCACGGTCGTCGCCACAAGCACCTGGCTTATCCCCGCCCGAAACCGATCCATGACCTCTTGCTTTTCCGCACCGCTCATCTTTCCGTGCAAAAGGTCAACCCTATAGCTCGAAAAGGTCTTTTCCTGAAGGAAAGCCGCCTCCTGGATAGCCGCCTTCGCATCGTCTTCGATATCGGACTCGTCCTCGATGCTGATGACGGCGTACTCGTATTCGTCGGACTCGAGGTCGTTTTCGCGCTTCGCCTTCCGTTCGGCCTCGGAATTCGGATGGGGCTTCCCCACAAGGGGACAGACAACGTAGACCTGATGCCCCTCGGCGAGCGCGGCGAGCGCGGCGTCGTAGGCGCGGCCCCTCTCGCTTTTCGCGTAGACCTTCGTCGTGTTCCCCGCGCTATTGAGCGGCCTGTTCTTTATGTAGGACAACGTGAGGCTGCCGTACAGCGCGAGCGCGAGCGTACGCGGAATGGGCGTCGCCGTCATATAGAGGGCATCGGGCGCTTCGCCCTTGGCAAGCAGCGCCGCACGTTGGTCGACCCCGAAGCGCTGCTGCTCGTCGATGACCACGAACGTAAGGTTGCGAAACCGCACATCGTCTTCTAGCAGCGCATGGGTGCCGAAGAGGACGTCTACCGTTCCGCCTGCAACCCGCTCGATGACGGCCTCGCGCTCGGCCGGTGCAGTCGAGCCCGTCAGCACCTCCCAGGTGATGCCCGCAGCATCGAGCAGCGGACCGAGCTTGCCGGCGTATTGGCGGGCAAGAACCTCGGTGGGGGCCATCATGGCCGCTTGCGTACCCGTATCGGCAACCGCCGCCAGCCCGAACGAAGCGACAACGGTCTTGCCGGTGCCGACATCGCCGAGCAGCATGTGGTTAGCCGCCTGATCGGCCGCCATCGCACGCAGAATGTCGTCGCGGGCCGAAGCCTGCTCGTCGGTGAGCGTGAACGGAAGATTCTGCTCGAGCGCCCTCATATGGGAGCCGTCCGTCGCGTGCGCCGTCACCGGCTTGCCTGCGCTGCGCCTCGTTTCGTCCATCATGAGGTGAAGCTCGAGCATCAGCACCTCTTCGTATACGAGGCGGCGCCGCGCCATCGCCACCTCGTCCATCGATACGGGGAAATGAATCGACGAAAGGGCGCTCATCCTGCTCGGAAGGCGGTACTTCGCTCTCAGATCGACGGGCAGCGGGTCAAACGCCCCGCGACACAGAGAAAGCGCGTTGCCCACCAGCCTGCGCATCCAGGCAGTCGATATCCTCTCGGTCGCAGGATGGACGGCGATGATGCGCCCATGGCGCTCGTCGAACGAATCGTCCGCTTCCTCGATGAAGGGATTGGTCATGCGCTTGAACCCGTAATTGAATTCGAGCTTTCCCGAAACGGCGAGCCGATCGCCTTTCTTGACCTGGTCCATAAGCCACGGCTGACGAAAGCAGGTGATCATGAGCACACCCGACCGATCGGTCAGCGCGATCTCGACGAGCGAAAAGCGCGGTTTGGGCTTTTTGAGCTTGATCTCGTGCACGGTGCCCGCGATCGTAACCATCTCGCCGATCTGCGCATGGGCCACGTCTTCGATGCGCGACATATCGATGTAGCGGCGCGGGAAGTGCGTGAGCAGATCGCGCACGGTTCGCACGCCGAGCTTGGCGAGGGCGCTCGCCCGCATGGGGCTGACGAGCCGCACGCGGCTCACCGGCTCGTCGAAGGCCAAAGTAGCAGCAAGGCGGTCGGGGGTTCGCTCCCCCGCCGCCTTGCCATTGGATGCTGTTGTGGCTTGCGTGCTCAAGCGACTCTCTTTCGGAAACGCCTACTCGACCGACATGACGATCGGATAGAGAGGCTGTTCGCCGCGGTGAGAATCGATCTCGAGATCCTCGTATGCGTCCTCGATGGCACCGATGAGCTCCTCGAACGCATCGTCGGTCATGTCCTCGCCCGCAAGGATGGTGAGCGTATCGGCATCGCCTGCGCCCATCGCATCGAGCAGATCCATGACCACCTGGGCAATCGAGCTGCCGACCGCTTCGATCGATCCGTCGGCTATTCCGATGGTGTCGCCTTCCTTGATCGGATTGTCGTGGGCGTCCTTCGCATCTTTGATGGCAACGGTCACCTCGCCCGTCTTCACATCCTCGTACGCCTCGGTCATCGACTCGACGTTCTCCTCGAGGCTCGCTTCCTCGTCGAACCCGAACAGAGCCGAAAACGCCTGGGGTACGCTCGTGGTGGGCACGACCGCGCACGGCACGTCGGACAACCCCGCACAGCTCTGGGCGGCCATGATGATGTTCTTGTTGTTGGGAAGGATGATGACCGCATCGGCGTTCACCTTGTTGACCGCATCGAGCAGATCCTTTGTCGACGGGTTCATGGTCTGACCGCCCGAAACGACGACGTCGACGCCCAGGCTTTCGAGTATCTTCGCGTTGCCCCTGCCCGGTGCCACCGCCACGAAACCGATCGGCTTATGCTCGGCTTCGGCTTCTTCGGCCTCAAGTCCCGCAGCGCGCGCTTCGCTTTGCAGCTGCATGTTATGGATGTGGACCTCCGAGATCTGACCGCGATCGAGGAAGTACTTGAGCACTTTATCGGGAGTGTTCGAGTGCACATGGACCTTGAACTTGGGGGCCTCGCCCACGCAGAGCTCGCAATCGCCCATCGTGGCAAGGAAATCGAGCGCCTCGTCCTTGTCGAGGCTGTCGGAATCGACGAGGAACTCGTTGCAGTAGCGGTACTGGGAGCCCTCCCAATCGTTAACCTGCTCGATCTCTACCCGAGGAACCGCGCCGCGCGCAAACGCAAGCTCGTCGACCATAGGCCCCTCTTTGCCGACGAGCGCGGAGGCGAATGCGTCGAAGAGGATCGCGAGGCCGAATCCGCCGGCGTCGACCACGCCGTTGTCCTTGAGGACGGGGAGCAGATCGGGCGTGCGCCGAACCGAGGCGTAGGCTTCCGAGACGATGAACTCGAGCGCTTCTTCCACGTCGAGCTTCTTCTTGCGCGCCTTCTTGGCAGCCAGGGCGCTGTCCTTGAGAACGGTGAGGATCGTTCCCTCGACCGGCTTGCGCACCGCCTGGAACGCCACTTCGGCAGAATGGGAGAAAGCCGCATCGATGCTCTCGGTGGTGAGCTCGTCGTAGTCTGCGCTGCCCTCGCACAGACCGCGCAAAATTTGCGAGGTAATGACACCGGAGTTGCCGCGCGCGCCCATGAGCGCGCCGGTCGTGATTGCCTTGCGAATTTCCGCGCCGTGCGCTCCGATGGGGAGCTTGGCGATGTTGTCGACGACCATCTCGACCGTCAGCGACATGTTGGTGCCGGTGTCCCCGTCGGGTACGGGGAACACGTTCAGGCGATTGACCTCTTCTTTACGCTCGGCCAACGCCTTCGAGGCGACCGCGATGGCGTTGAGAAGGTCGTTCGTTGTGTATGATTCTGGCATCTTGAGTCTTACTCCTAGCTTGCAATCCGCACGCGATCCCACCCGGGCCGGGCGCGGTCTTCCATATACCGTACGGGCTACTTGCGAACCTTGATTCCCTGGACGTGAACGTCGACGCCGTCGAGCGGCACGCGCGCGTATTCGGTCAGAGCGAACGAGACCTGGTCGATAAGGTTCTGGGACACGGCGTTGATGTTGGTTCCGTACTCGATCACGACGTACAGATCGACGTGAACGCCCTTTTCGGTGGTCGTCACGATGACGCCGCGGCGCAGGCGCGACGCCGGCAGGATCTTCGCTATTCCGTCAGCGGCAGTGGGAGCCGCCATGCCGACGACGCCATAGCATTCGAGCGCAGCATTGCCGACGAGATCGGACAGAACGTCGTTGGCAACATGAAGGTTGCCCGGAATTGTCTGGGTCATGATGGTCCTTTCGCGAACAAGCTTGCTATGGTAAACCTATGTGCTTAGACTAGCTAAGCAGTATAGCGCATGGGGCAGATGCTGTGCAGAATGCCTGATAACTCCACGGGCGATAATACACTAAAAATTCTTGTATGCGCCGGATTTCCTGTGGTATAGTGTTTAGGCTTTTTTGTCATCAACGGTTTAATGCCGAAACGTACATGGAGTTGATTAAGATGTCTAAGGTTTGTGAAATTTGCGGAAAAGCACCGGTCGCCGGGCGCAACGTCAGCCACTCGCATCGAGTGACCAATCGCACCTTCCGTCCGAACGTTCAGAAGGTCACCGTCAAGATCGACGGAAAGGTCAAGCGCGCCAACGTATGCACCAAGTGCATGAAGGCCGGAAAGATCGAGCGCGCCTAAAGCCTCCTTTTCGCTTGCCTCGAAAGCTCGCCTCGCGGCGGGCTTTTTTGCGTTTGGCCCGCCGTGCGCATCGGGCCGGGATCCGGTGCCCCGCGGCCCCGAACGGACGCATGCCCGCCGTAAGCATCGGGCCGCCGCACTCCCTCATCGTGGCAGAAAATGCAAGCAGTTCGTCGCGAGTAGCCGCTGGGCGAAGCGCGTACGGCTGATTCCGCTCGCAGCCGCCGCGTGACCCCAGTTCAGTGAATCGACACTGGCATCGCCCGCAGAAACGATAACGAATTGCGACGAATTGCTTCGTTTTTCTGCCAGAAACTTCGGGTTCGGATACATGAGCCCGAAGCCTTTCGGGAGGGCTTGCGCCTTACGGGCGATACGCCACGCGGGCAGCAGGGCTCTCCCACACGGCGACCTCTTTGAGGGAAATCGGGGCGGGCAGCGTTTTCTCAAGCTCGTAGAAGATAACGCGCGCCATGTGCTCGGCGGTCGGATTGATGATGTCGAACGGAGCGACCTCGTTGATGCAGCGATGGTCGAAGTTCTCGAGAACCGCATGCAGATCGCGCTTTATGTCTTTGAAGTCGTAGAGCATCCCCACGTCGTCGAGGTGCTGGCCTGCGATGGTGACCTCGATATCCCAGGTATGCCCATGGAGGAAACGGCAGGGGCCATCGTAGCCCGGAAGGGCGTGCGCCGCGTCGAAGTGATCCTTCACCGTCAGCTCGTAATGGCCGCCCGCATGTTCGTACGTTTCGCCCGTCAGCCGGCCGGGGCCGGAATAGGCGGGATTGTGCTCCATGGATGTCCCTTTCATCGGTTCGTTTTCGTGCAGCGCCGCCTGGCAGCGCTCGGCGCACGGTTCAGCTTGATCGCGGCTGCCGGCGGACGCCGTCCGGTCGGGGCCTTCGCCGTTCGATGTCCGGGCGTTCCATTCCGCAAACGACATCGCTTCGGTTTTTTCGGATCGCAGCGGTGCCGCGGCTCCGACGTCGAATAGGTTCGTCGGCGATTCTTCCCATGCCACGAGGTAGCTGCCCACCGGGCCGCGCGCATCCATGGTCTCGTTCGCAAGCGCGTCGGCGCGCTTGTTCTCCGTGCGGTACACATGCGCGATCGACGCTTTCGCGAACCGGGAGAACAGATCTTTCGCCCGCATGAACAAGGGCTTGAGATCCTCGCTCTTCACCTTGTACTGCCCGAGCATCTGCTTGACCATCAACTCGGAGTCGGCCCGCACCGTGATATCCGCAACGCCGGCGGCCAGCGCGTTTTCGAGGCCCCACACCAAAGCGGAGTACTCGGCGACGTTGTTCGTCGCCTTCGGCAGAAACCAGCCGCCCGAAGCGATCGGCGCGCCGTTTTCGTCAACGAGATCGAACCCGAAGCCCGCAATGCCGGGGTTTCCCCTGCTGCCGCCGTCGGTGTTGAGAAACGCCTTCATCACTCGCCCACCACCAGCATGCGCTTGCAGGCAGGACACGTGCTCAGGGGAGCTTCGGCCTGCACCTGCAGAAGCTTGCCCTCGGTAATGGTCGCTCGGCATACGCTGCACGACCCGTTCGCAAGCCGCGCTAACGCGATGCCGCCCGATTTGCGGGCTATCTTCTCGTACTCGGCAAGCAGCTCGGCGGGAAGCGATGCCGCGAGCTCCGAGCGCTGCTTTTCTGCTCCCGCGATACCGGCATTCAACCCGCCGCCCTCTTTCTGAAACGAAGAGACGTAGGCGTTTTCCTGGACGACGATCTTCTCGAGCGCTGCCGTGATCTGAGATTGAACCTCCTCTATCTGAGCAAGCTTCCCCCTCGCTTCGGCAAGGTCTTCCTCGAGGGTCTCTCGGCGCTTGGTAATGCCGCCCATGTCCTTCGTAAGCGCCTCGACGCTGCGGTAATCGCCGCGCGACTCCTCGATCTTCTCCTGGGTTTCGCGCTGGCGGCCCGCAAGGCGCTCGTCTTCGTCTTTGATCCGTGCGGCCGCAAGATCGGCTTCCTTCCTCATAGCCGCGATCTTCGCCTGCTTCTCCTCGACGGCCTGCTTCTTCTTGCGGATCTCGAGTATCTGAGCGCGCTGCGGCAGCTCGGCAAGCTTTTTCTTTGCCCTGATCAGTTCCATATCGATATGCTGCATGCTGAGCAGCGTGGCCAGATCTTTCGTGTCTGCCTTCATAGGCTCTTCCTTACATCCTGGTCGTTTCGGGATACATCCAATTCGCGCTCTGATCGAGTACGGCCATCCTCTCCTTCGGCACTCCCGCCGCCTCCACCGCAGCG
Organism: Raoultibacter timonensis; assembly: GCF_022845715.1. Classification (NCBI taxonomy): domain Bacteria; kingdom Bacillati; phylum Actinomycetota; class Coriobacteriia; order Eggerthellales; family Eggerthellaceae; genus Raoultibacter; species Raoultibacter timonensis. Next base: position 1,878,533 of record NZ_AP025564.1, on the reverse strand, counting down.
GCCAACACCGCCACAAGGGGCATCTCGCTCGTGTCGTGCCCCAGGTCGATCACCGCGAGACCCGCCTGTGATGCTGCGAGCGCATCATGGTATTTTACCTCACCTGCCACCAGACAATCGGCTCCCGTTTCAAGACAGGCGCGCGAAAGATCGGCCGCACTGCCGGTACAGGTGACCACCGTCGAAAGCTCTTGGGAGAAATCGCCCCACACGCGCGGCTGCCTGCCGAACACCGACGTGCAACGCGCAGCGAGCTGCCCGAGCGTGAGCGGCGCATCGGCTGCGCGAACCGTGCAGAGCTGCCCGTATCCCTTCCGCTTGCTCGCCTCGAGCGGCTGGACGATGCCCTTGAGCATGAGGTTGAGCATGCCTGGCAGCGCGCGGGCAGCGTCCTGGCTCACATCGAGCGCCGTATGAAACGACATGACGGCAACGCCGCTCTCGACGGCGGCCCACACGACCGCCCCATCGACGAGGGCACTCGAGGGAGCAGGCCGAAACGTTGCAGGAGCCTCGAGGAATACGGGATGGTGGGTGACGAGCACGTTGGCTTTGAGGCTCGCTGCCTCCTTCACCGCCTCGACGGTCGGATCGAGCGCGATCGCGACGTTCTCGATCGGACGGGTCGGATCGCCGACGGTAAGCCCCGTCCTATCCCATGCTTCCGCATCGGCGGCGGGGTACTTCTTGAGCAGCGCCCGCTCGAGACCTCCTACGGTCATGACGAACGCCTGTTTTGACAGCGTTCCCGACGCCCGCTGCGCAAGTCCGTTCTTCGTCTTTTCCTTTCGAGCTGAAACCATGGCAACCTCTTTTCCTCGACGTGCGGTTTACTCGATTGTAATGCTTCTTCGATCCCCGTCCCGTGTCGGTACCGTAACCTCGCGGTAACCAGCTTCGTACATCGCGCGGTACCCCTTTTCGATATCGCGAGCCACCAGATGCGGTTCATGGGCATCGGTGCCGACCGTGCAGGGTATCCCGGCACGGCAGAATTCAGCCAAGAGCTGCGGCGAGGGAAACATTTCGGCGCACGCGTAATACGAACCCGACGTGTTGACCTCGACCATCCTGCCGCTTTCGCGCAGCGCCTCGGCGGCGTCGCGGTAAAGGCACATCGGGTCGAACGAGGGGCGGTAGTTGAACTTCTTGACCAGATCGGGATGGGCCATGATGGAAAACGGCATGTCGGAAGACACCGATTCGCACCATACCTCGAAATAGCGGCGCCATATGCTATCGGCCCCGACGTTCTCCCAATGATCGCGCTGGGCGGGATCGTCGAAGGGCCACGCGTCCACGAAATGGACCGACCCCATAACGACCTCGAACCGGTCGAACTCGTGCGGCGCAAAGACGCGGTCCTCGTCGTCGCCGAGCCAATCGAGCTCGCAACCGAGCAGGATCTCTATATCGTCGTAGCGGCTGCGGGCCGCCTCTATGTCGGCAACGTACCCTTCAAGGCGCTCGGCGGCCATCCCGACATAGTTCTTCGGGTCGATCGCGGCCGACAGCGGATAATGCTCGGTGATCGCGAGCACGCTGATGTTCGCAGATCGCGCCGCATTCACCAGCTCGTCGACGGTCCCCTTTCCGTGGCCGGTGAATCCCGTATGCGTATGCGTGGTGACAAGCTCCATGCTCAGATTCCCTTCAGGCTCTCTTCGAAAGCCGCCATGAACGATTCCACATCCTCGGGCTCGGTGTAGCGGCCGAGCGATACGCGCAGCGACCCGAAAGCCCGGTCGTCGGAAATGCCGAGCGCTTTGAGCACATGGCTCGGATCGAGCGAATACGACGAGCAGGCCGAGCCGCCCGATACCGCAATGCCCCTCATGTCAAGGCGCAGTATCAGCGTCTCGCTCTCGAAGCCCTCCACGCACACGTTTACCACATGGGGCGCAAAATCCCTGCTCCCGCGCTCAACCTCGACGCTCGGGTACACACGGGGGAATTCTGCGAGCCGCTCGTAGAGATCGTCGCGCAAAGCCCGCAAACGCTCGGCCTCAAGCTCCTGCATCGCACACGACGCCGCGCAGGCCGCAGCGAACCCCGCCGCAGCGCAGACGTTCTGGGTGCCGCTTCGACGTCCCGACTCCTGGCCTCCGCCCACAACGAGCGGATCGAACGGCGTGTTCGTGCGCAGGTAGAGCGCACCCGAGCCTTTCGGGCCGCCGATCTTGTGGGCTGAAAACGACGCCGCATCGACGCCGAGCGCATCGAGGTCGATGCGCATCTTGCCGAGCGCCTGCACGGCATCGGTATGGAACAGCGCACCCGCATCGCGCGCGATCGCCGCAAGCTCGGCGACGGGCTGCACCGAACCTATTTCGTTGTTCACCATATGGATGGACACGAGCACCGTATTTTCCTTGAGCGCCGCCTCGAGCGCCCGGACTTCGACGAAGCCCTGCCGATCCGGATCGAGCACGGTCACCTCGCAACCCGTACGCTCGAGAACGCGGGTTGCCGCAAGCACCGCATCGTGCTCGATCGAAGACGTGATCAGGTGGGGAACGAAATTTTTCGCCCCAGCCCGACGCTTCTTTTCCGCACAGGCGGATACGATCCCGACGAGCGCGGCATTGTCCGCCTCGGTTGCACCCGACGTGAAGACGATCTCGTCGGGACGCTTCGCCCCCAGATCGCGCATAAGCGAATAACGGGCTTTCTCGAGCGCGTCGAAAGCGGCCCTTCCACCCGAGTGAAGCGAGTTGGCGTTGCTGCCCGCGGGAAAGTTGTTCGGACCCGGAACCATGTACGGCTCCATGGCGCGCGCCGCTTCTTCGCACAGGGGAGCCGTAGCGGCCCAATCGAGGTACACGGCCCTACCCACGATCGCGCACCCCGCCTTCCCCTGCCGCGAGGGCACGCTCGCGCGCCTCGTCGGCAATGCGTGCGATCTCGGCGATAGCCGCTCGCGGGTCGAGCGCGCCGAACACCGCGTTGCCCGCCACGAGCACGTCGGCGCCGCATGCGGCGACCGATCCCGCCGTCTTTACGCCCATGCCGCCATCGACCTCGATAAGCGGGCGCGTGCCCGCAGCAGCCGCCATGGCGGCAACCTCGGCGACGCGCGCATCGCTTCCCTCGATATAGGATTGCCCCGAGAAACCCGGGTAGACGCTCATCACGAGCACCATATCGAGCAAGGGGATGTAGGGAGCGAGGGCCTCCGTCGGCGTATCGGGCTTGATGCTGATCGCCGCTTTGGCACCGGCATCGCGGATCATCCCGATCGCCTGCTCGACCTCGCCGGCGACGGCGTCGAGCGCTTCGAGGTGCACCGTAACGATATCGGAGCCCGCTTCGAGGAACCACGGGATCTGCACGAGCGGATTCGCTATCATGAGGTGGACGTCGAGCGGGATCTCGGCAACTTCCTTCAGCTGCTTGACGAACGGCACGCCGAGGGTGAGGTTCGGCACGAAATGCCCGTCCATGACGTCGACGTGCACGTACCCCGCACCGCCTTCTTCTATCATCGCGATATCGCGCTCCATGTTCATGAAGTCGGCCGAGAGTATCGAGGGGGCGATTTTTACCGGTTCAAACATGCCTGCTTCCTTTCATCGCTCTCACGATTGTAACGTATGCCCAGCCGAGGACGGCCGCGTTCGCCCCTTATCCGAAAAATCACACGCCGCATGCCATCGAAGCACCGTTTGCAGAGCGATGAGCCTGCCGCAGGCGCCCTGCGCGCATGGTGCGCCGGCACCGAAGCCGCCCGCTGTCACGCCCGCATCGTTGTCATCCGTTCGTCACGGACGGATGCATCGCCCTGCACTATAATGGGCGCATGCAACCGAAAGAAGGCGAGCCATGACACCTGATTGCCCAACGTATTTCTGCTACGTCACACCGGTCGGGCACGTTACCATCGCCTCCGACGGGCAAGCGATCACCGAACTCGCCTTCGGTGCGCGGCAGCTCGAAGGAGCTGAAAAGCCCACCGAGCTCACCAACCGGGCTGCGAACCAGATTCAGGAGTACTTTGCGGGAAAGCGCACGGCGTTCGACCTTCCGCTCGCCCCGCGGGGCACCGCATTCCAACAACGCGTTTGGGAGGCGCTTCGCGCAATCCCCTACGGCGAGACGAGGAGCTTCAGCCAGATCGCCGAAGCGATCGGCAGCCCCGGCGCCCAAAGGGCGGTCGGCAAGGCGAACAACAAGAATCCCATTCCCATCGTCATCCCCTGCCATCGCGTCGTCGGCGCGAACGGCAAATCGGGAGGATGCGGCGGCGGCCTCAAGGTTAAGGAGTTCCTGCTCTCCCTCGAAAGAGGCCGCCAGGCTCCGTAGCAACCGCAAGACCCGCCCGCATCCACGCACCGACACCCGACGAGAAAGCAACCATGAACGTTTACACGAACAACATCATCGCCGCAGCCATCGCTTTTCCTGTTATCGCATTCGCCATCACCGTTCCCTACATGATCTACCAGTACCGCAAATTCGGGTCGATCCCCTGGATCAGAACCCTCATCGTATACTCGCTTGCGTTCTATCTGCTCTGCGCGTACTTCCTCGTCATCCTTCCGTTGCCCGAAGACCGTTCGGCCGTGGTCGCCTACGCGGCGACGCCGCAGCTCATGCCATTCAACTTCGTCCGCGAATTCCTTGCCGAAACGACGTTTTCGCTCGGCGATCCGTCAACGTGGCTCGCCACGCTGCGCGACCCCTACGTGTACGAGGCGGCCTTCAACGTGCTTCTGCTCGTCCCCCTCGGCATGTATCTGCGCTATTACTTCAGACGCACCTGGTATCAGACGTTGCTCATCGGGTTCTCGGTCACGCTGTTCTTCGAACTCTCGCAGATCACGGGGCTCTGGGGAGCCTATCTGCACCCGTACCGCCTCTTCGACGTCGACGACCTCATCCTCAATACGCTGGGATCCATGGTTGGCTTTTGGCTCGTCGGTCCCGCCATGCGCCTGCTTCCCGACATACGCCTCGTGAACGAAGAGGCGCGCGAGGCGGGCATGAGGGCGAGCGTAACCAAGCGCGCTCTCTCGTTCTTCATCGACGTCTTCGTTGCCCAAACCGCCTCGACCATGGTTGCCGGAGCGCTCGATGCGACGGGCGCACGCGCCGCAGCCGAGGCGCAAGGCGTATCGTGGGGGCTGGTCAGCATGGCGGTCGATGCCGTGTTCTACCTGCTATGCTTCGTTGCGATCCCCGCCCTTACCAAGGGCCAGACGCCCGCGCAGATGCTCCTGAAGCTACGCATCGTCCGCCCCGACGCGAGCCGGGCGCGATGGTATCAGTACCTTGCCCGGTACGGCTTCCTCTACGCGCTGGCGCTGGCGCCGTTCCTCGCGCTGTTCGGCATCGTATCGCTCGATCCGGCCCAGGCTTCGGAAATGAGCTCGATTGCAGCATTCTTCGCCGACCACCGCGCCGGGTTCGTCGTCGCATGGCTCGTATTCATGGGCGCATGGGCCCTATCGCTTATCGTGCGGGCGATCCGCTCGGCGGTGAAAAAGCGTCCCTTCATCATGCTGAACGGTGTATTGAGCGCAACGCGCGTCATGACCGTCGACGCCGTGCAGCAAGAGCGCGATCGGAGAAGCCCGCTCGACGTTTCCGCCGTGACTGCGCTCGAATCGATGATCGCCGACGACGGGGTGCCGCTTTCCGAGCTCATGAAGCGCGCCGGCACCGCCGTAGCCGACGAAGTCCGCGCCTGGGTACCCGACCCCTCGCCCGTTGTCGTTTTCGCCGGATCGGGAAACAACGGCGGCGACGGGTGGGTAGCGGCCCATGCGCTCGCGGAAGCGGGCTACAGGGCGATTCTCGTCACGCCCGATATCGCCGAGCGCATCAAGGCGGAACCCGCCCGATCGACGGCTATGGCGGCGTTCGCCGACGCAAGCGAGAGGGGCCTGCCCCTCAGCGTGCTCGTCGCGCCCGACGCCGATGTGCTCGCGAGTGCCCTCGATGAGGCGAAAGCGGTCGTCGACGCGGTTCTCGGAACCGGGTTTTCAGGGACCGAACTGCGCGAACCGTACGCCGGATGGATCCGTGCCGCGAATAGACGGCGTTTCGAGGGGTCGCGCGAGAAGGGACGCGGATTCCATCGGAAGCGCGCCTTCGAACGAGGCGACCACGACCGGTCGAGAAAGAGCCTGCCGACGAAGGCCAAGGACGCGCCGCTCGCCGTCGCCGTCGACGTCCCGAGCGGACTCGGCGCGCAAACCGGCACCATAGCGCGCCCGACGTTCGCAGCCGACACGACGGTGACCATGCTCGCTTACAAGCCGGGGCTCGTAAAGCCGCAAGCGCGCCGCTTCACCGGATCCGTCGAGCTCGCCCGTCTCGTCGACACCGCCCCCTACCTCAGCCGCCTGCGCGGCATCGATGCCGCCGATAGCGGAGTCGAACCCTCGGCATAGCTCCGCACGATCCCGCTATCGCCTACGGCAGCATCGGCTCGTCAGGCGTTTCCCCTCGGCAGAGCGCTGCCTCGAGGATGCGCACTGCCAAGGAGAGCGCCGCAGCCTCCGAAAGCACCGTCGGCAGAACGGCACGCGCAGCGGCGTCGACCTCAGCTGCGCTGCGGCGCATGTCGATCGCCCCCTCGATGCGGCAGAACGGCACATCGGCAACGAGGAGCCTGCGCTTGCCGCACCCGCTTCTCACCGCTACGGCCGTTTTCTCGGGCAGCTGCGCATACGCATCGGCATCGTATCCTGCGCGTTCGTAAAAATCGGGGACGCTCGCTATGCCGAAGGCCCGGAAGAATTCCCGTATCTCGCCGCACCCCGCAAGCGGATACGGCGGAATATCGTAGCCGAGCTGACGGGCGTATACGTAGATGTAGCGCGATGCGTCGCAGACGGTAACGGCCGAACCGAGTACCGAAACCGTCAGTCCGAGCAACCCGCGCCCGCCGAGGCCGTCGAGCCGTTCTTCCAAAAGGCTTTCGAAGAGCAGGCAGGCGCGCCGCATCGGGGCGTGCGCCCCGTCGGCCGAAACCGCAGCATCGTCTTTCGAAGAAAGCTCCATCTGCCGAACGCCTTCGCCTATCGGTGTCGCCATTGCTCGCCGAACGCTTTCGCCACCCATCGCGATCGCATCCTATATGCCGTAGAATTCCGTTTTGAGAGGCCTGCTCGCCAAATCGAGCGCCGCCTGCTTCACATCGGCGCCTTCCCACACCACGCCGCGTACCACCGACGTGATGGGAAGTTCCACACCGTACATCTCGGCCAGCGTCTGAAGCGTACGGCACGCAAGAGCGCCCTCGGCTACCATATGGGTCGATTCCGTGAAGTCGGCGAGCGTCTTGCCCTCGGCGACCATGGTTCCGAAGCGGCGGTTCCTCGAATGCTCGGACGTGCAGGTGGCGATGAGATCGCCTGTTCCCGCCAGACCCATGCAGGTAAGGGGATTGCCTCCGCATGCCGCCACAAGCCTGCTCATCTCCGCAAGACCGCGCGTCATAAGCAGAGCTGCGGTGTTGTCGCCGTAGCCGATCCCGTAGGATAAGCCCACGGCGATGGCGATGACGTTCTTGAACGCCGCGCAGAGCTCGACTCCGCAGGTATCGTCGCTCACGTACGTGCGAAACGTATCGGTGGCGAACAGCCTCTGGAAGAACTCCGCAGTCGCTTCGGACGACGAGGCGACGACCGTCGCGGAGAACATGAGCTTGATGACCTCTTCGGCGTGGTTGGGGCCCGAAAGCACGGCCAAGCGGTCCTTGCCGCCGAGCTCGGCTTCGAACACCTCCACCGGCAAAAGCCCGCTCCCCTCTTCGACGCCCTTCGAGCAGACGACGATCGGGGTCTCATCGGTGATGTACGCGGCAATGGCCTGCGCCGTTTCGCGCATGAGGCTCGACGGCGTCACGATCACAACCGCCTCGGCGCCGTCGAGCGCCTGCCCGTACGACGTCGTTGCCTTGATGCGCTCCGACAGGAACACGTCGCTCAGATAGCGGGGGTTCACGTGGCGCTCGTTGATCGAATCGACCACTTCGTCCTTGCGGGCCCACAGCATCACTTCGTGCTCGCCGACCGCAAGGAGCTGCGAGAGGGCGGTTCCCCACGAGCCGGCGCCGATGACCGAGATCGTCATGTGTCCTCCTATCGAATGCGGCCGAAAGCCGCCGTACGCTTAAACCCGCATGCGCGGATTCGATGGGTTTGCGCATGCGCGATGCCGCCCGCAGACGAGCCGGACGTCATCGAAACCTACGCCTTCTTCTTGCTTCCCACACGGTTTTCAGTGCCCGAGAGCAACCGCTTGATATTTTCGCGATGCGCCCACACCACCGTGAGCCCGGCAAGCGAGCAGAGCGCGAAGGCGAGCCAGTCGCCCCAGAAGAAGTACAGCGAGAAGAACGGGCATGCGAGCGCTGCGGCGATCGAGCCGACCGACACGTAGCGCGTCGCGACGACGAGTACGATGAAGATGGCGAGCTCGAGCACTGCGCCGACGACGCCGAACGTGACGAACAGGCACCCGACGGCAACCGCGATGCCCTTGCCTCCCTTGAACTTGAGCCACGGCGAGAAGATATGCCCCCACACGCAGCCGAGAAACGATACCGCAAGCAGCACCTGCGAGAACTGCGTCGCAAGATCAAGGGGATCGCCGACGGGCCCCAGCCTGAACGGCGCAAGGATCGCGGTCAGATCGCTTGCGAGCGCACCGTAGCCGTGCAGCGAGAAGAACAGCTGCCCGATCCAGATGCCGAGAAAACCCGAGAGCAGCCCTTTCCCGAAATCGAGCACGAACACCGAATAGCCGCCCACCTTGCCCATCGTCCGAATGGCATTGGTGGTTCCGATGTTGCCCGACCCGTGTTCGCGGATATCGGTTTTGTAGAACACCTTCGAGATGATGAGGCCGAAGGGGATCGAACCGAGCAAAAACGTCACAACGAACGTGACGACGAACGCATCGATGAAATCTTGCATGGGTGACGCCTAGTCCTTCCGCTTGAACTTGAGTTTGATCGGGGTTCCCACGAGATCGAAACTGTCGCGCAAGCGGTTTTCGAGGTAGCGCTCGTAGTTGTCGTCGACGATCTCGGGGTGGTTCACGAAGAACGTGAACTGAGGCGGCCTCACTGCCGTCTGGGTCACGTATTTCATCTTGAGCATCTTCTTGCCCTGGCTGATGGTGTGACCGAAATCCCTGATGCCCTGTAGCCACGTGTTGAGCTTGCTCGTGGGGATCCCTTGGCTGAAGTTGGCGTATGCCGTATCGACCGCGTCCCATATGCGGTTCACGCGCTTGCCGGTCGTCGCCTGGATGGAAATGACCGGCGCGTATCCCACAAACGACATGCGATCGGCGATCCTCTCGCGTATCTCGGCTTTGGCATCGGGGCCTTCGATGAGATCCCACTTGTTCAGCACGATCACCATAGCGCACCCGCGCTCGGCCGCGAAACCGGCCACGCGCTGGTCTTGATCGGTGAGGCCGATGGAGGCGTCGATCACGAGCAGGGCGACGTCGGCGCGATCGATGGCGCGCATGGCGCGCACGAAGCCGTAGTACTCCACATCCTCGTCGATCTGGCTCTTGCGGCGAAGCCCGGCCGTATCGACGATCGTGTAGTAGCGGCCGTCGTGTTCGATGGTCGTATCGATGGCATCGCGCGTGGTGCCTGCCACGTCGGATACGATCGAGCGGTCGTTTTCGGTCATGGTGTTCGTCAGCGAGCTCTTCCCCGCGTTCGGCCTGCCGATGATGGCCACGTTGATCGCGTCGAGGGGCTCTCCCCCAACCTCTTTCTCGGGCAATGCCCTGAGCTCTTCGACAAGCTGATCGAGCATGTCTCCCGTTCCGTTTCCGTGCATGGCCGAAACCGGCCACGGATCGCCCAAGCCGAGCTGGTAGAACTCCCACATCTCGTCCACTTTGTTCGGCGTGTCCATCTTGTTGACCGCAAGCATGATGGGCTTGTCCGACTTGCGGAGGATTCGTGCAACCTCCTCGTCGTCGGCGTTGATGCCCGTTTTGCCGTCGACGAGGAACACGATCAGATCGGCTTCGCGGGTCGCGGCGAACGCCTGGGAGCGGATCGAGCCCTGGAACGCGTCGTCGGTTCCCATTTCGATGCCGCCGGTGTCGACGAGCGTGAAGTGCACGCCGTTCCAATCGGCTTCATGGTAGGATCGGTCGCGGGTCACGCCGCGCATCTCGTGCACGATGGCCTCGTCGGCCTCGGCTATGCGGTTCACGAAGGTGGATTTGCCCACGTTGGGCCTTCCCACCACTGCCACTATCGGTAATGTCATGTTAATTCCTTATTTCGATCCACGCTTCCACAGGGTGGCGGCTAGCATTCGGCATCAGGGGCCAGACGCTCCACATGCGCTGCAATTTCCCCGAAATACTCGGATGCATTACAGGATACCACGGCAAGCGGAACGGCGAGTTCGTTTTGCATTTTCCCCAAATCCATATCGTCGAGCGTCATGCCGTCGGCGTTGAAGACCACCCGGGGAATCGCCGCCAAATCGAAACCTCGTGCGCGCTTGAGCTCCCGCACGATATCGGAGGCGGTAAGCAGCCCCGTCACATCGACGTTGCCGCCGAAGTACTCGTTCTTGACGGGAAGCACCTCCATGAGCCCCGCAAGCGGTCCGCGGGCAACGAGCGGCTCGAGGAACTCCCGCTGCGCGTATCCCACCACGTAAGCGACGCGCCTCCCGGTGCGATCGAGCAGCGAAGCGAGCCGGTTTTCGGCATCGCCGCTCGACTCCCAGTCGTCCACGAACGACCGGATGATGCCGATGCCGTCTTCGAACATGTCGTAATCGCCGTAATACGAGGCCGGAGGCAAGTGGTCGAGCAGGTCCTTCGGGTAGGCGTTGCGATAGAACTCGTCGGCCGCAAACACCCATGGTGTGGAGCGCTCGACAAGAGCTCGTTTTTGGAACGGTTCGATGCACGCGATGACCGCACGGGCGTCCGTCTCGTCGTTGAAGCTCTTATCGAACGCCGTTTGATGCTTCGTGAATCCGACCGGCACGATGCCGATGCTCTTTACGTTGGGTCGCGCGTAGGCCCAGGCGAGCGTACGGTCGAGCTCTTCCCCGTCGTTCACGCCCGGCAGCAGCACGATCTGGGCATGCACTTCGATGCCGGCTTCGAGCAGCCGGTCCAAGGCGGCGATCCCGTGGGCGGCGTGCTTGCCGATCAGACCGCGGCGCACCTCGGGCGTCACGGCATGCAGCGATACGCGCAGAGGCGAGATGCGCTGCTCGACGATGCGGGCCTCATCCTCGGCGCCGAGGTTCGTGAGCGTGACGAACGTTCCCTGGAGAAAGCTCAAACGGAAATCGTCGTCGCGCAGCACAAGCGAGGGGCGTACGTCGTCGGGAAGTTGGCGCATGAAGCAGAACGTGCAGGCGTTGCGGCACAGCTTCACATCGTCGTAGATGGCGCCTTCGAACTCGATGCCCCACTCCTCACCCCCGTCTCGCTCGAGCGTAACCGATCCCTCGTCGCCGTCGCCGTCGATGTAGGAGAGCTCGATCTCGTCTTCGGCGCTCATCCAACGCCAGTCGATGATGTCGCGTACGGGGATTCCGTCCACCGCGGTGATCGAGCATCCGGCATAGAACCCCGCATCGTCAGCAGGGCTTCCCGCTTCAACCGACGCTATGAGCGCTCTCGGTGCATCTCCCATGGCCCTACAGCGATTCCAACCGCTCGACAACCGCGTCGATCTGATCTTCGGGGGTCGATGCCCCCGCCGTCACGCCGATCGTCTCGCAGCCGTCGAACCACGAGGGGTCGATCTCGTCAGGCGTTTCAACATGGTGCGATTCGAAGCAGATGGCTTTGCAGATATCGTACAGGCGCGTCGTGTTGGACGAGTTCCGTCCGCCGATCACCACGAGCGCATCGACGCTTTCGGCAAGTTCGGCCGCCGCCTCCTGACGCTGGCGCGTCGCGAAGCAGATCGTATTCTTCACCTGGGGTTCGATGCCCCGATCCCGCAGCGCTTCGACCACCGCGTCGAGCGCTTCTTTCGATTGGGTGGTCTGCACGACGATGCCCACGGGCTCTTCGAGGCGCTCGGGAAGCTCCTCAGGGCCTGCCACGACGATGCACTCGCCGCCGGCAACCTCGGCATGCGCTTTCATGCCCTCGACTTCGGGATGGCCCGCCTCGCCCACGGCGATCACGTGATATCCCTCGTCGGCAAGACCCGACGCCGCCTTTTGGGCGCGTGCCACATGCGGGCAGGTCGCATCGATTATGGGAAGGCCTTTTGCCTCCGCATCGTGCTTGACCTGCGGAACGACACCGTGGCTTCGGATGATGACGATACCCTCGTCGATATCGTCGAGGGTCGAGGCGACGGCTACACCGCGCTCTTCGAGCCTGGTCACAACCTGGGGATTGTGGATGAGCGGGCCGAGCGTGTAGGCGCGGCTTCCATCGCAGATGGCGGCGTAGGCCATGTCGAGAGCGCGTTGGACGCCGTAGCATGCCCCCGCATGACGAGCTTTTACAACCTTCATGCCGCGCGCTCGCCTCCGTTCGATTCCTGCTGCGCCTTGCGCTCGATCTCCGATACCAGCTCCTGCGTCGTATGGCGGACGACGGGGTGCTCCGCGAACACGGCCGCATAGTCGCGCGAGGCGGGAAACAGTTCCCGCATGTCCACCTCTTCGGGAGCGCATCGTCTCGAGAGGGCGAAGCACTCGCGCATGGCGTACCACGTGCACGCGTCGAGCCGCTCCTCCTTCGGAAGGAAATCGAAATCGGAAACCAGCAGAGGATCGCCGTATTCGATCGTTATCTTGGGAAAGCGGAAGAATCGCCCTTTTTCCTTGACCCTCTCGGCATCGCGCACCGTCATGGGCAGGATGGGCGCATGGCCCATACGTGCGATGAAGGCCGCGCCGCTGTGCAGTTCGGGATCCTTCGACCCCTTGCCGCGCCGCGTGCCTTCAGGGAGAATGCCCACGCATTCCTTGTTCTTGAGCATGCGGGTTGCCCGCTTGATAGCCGAGCGATCGGCCGAATCGCGTTTGATGGGAAACGCGCCGACGCGCGAGAGGATCTGGCCGACAAGCCCTTTGGCGTTGTCGAACAGATCCTCGCGACCGAGAAAGCGAATCCACTGGTTCGGACGTGCAGCCAGGTACATGAAGGCAACGTCGAGAAACGAGGTGTGGTTGCTCACCACGAGCACGCCGCTTTTTCCCTCGAACCCGCGCAGCTTCTCGCGTCCGTCGACGCGGTAGCGGAAACACACCTTGAACACGGCTGCAAGGAACCCGTATATGATGTTTCCTGCCCAGTGGGGCACCTGCTTCTCGTCGGACTCGCCGCCGAGCGGCATATCCCACATCTTCTCGTATGGCAGAAACAAACTCATCGGGTTCCTTTGGATAGATCGCGTTGCACCTCGAATGCCGCCTTCGGCAGCAGCAACCTATTCTAGCGGTTCATCTTGTTGCGTGCCATCTCGCAGATGCGCTCGATCACATCTTCTATATAGCTTCCGGTGGAGTCGATGTGCACGGCATCGTCGGCCGGTTTCAGAGGCGAAGTCGCGCGCGTCGAGTCATGTTCGTCGCGGCGCTGCAGATCGGCGAGCACTTCGCCGTAATCGATCGACCCGATACCGCGATCGACGTTCTGGCGAACGCGACGATGGGCGCGCTCTTCGTCGGATGCGGTCAAAAACACCTTCACTTCGGCTTCCGGGAACACCACGGTGCCGATGTCGCGCCCCTCGACCACGTAGTTGCCCGCCCGCCCGATGCGCTGCTGTTGGGCGACGAGCGCCTCGCGCACCGGCTTCGCGGCGGATACGGGGCTGACCGCCTTATCGATCTCGGCCGTACGGATGGCCTCGGTCACCTCGATGCCGTCGATGAACACGCGCTTGGGTACGGGATCCCCGTCCGCATGCCCGAACTCGATGTTCTTCTCGCAAGCGATGCGGCCGAGCGCCTCTTCGTCGTCGAGGGCTACGCCGTCGGAAAGCGCCTGCCACGCAACGGCCCTGTACATCGCGCCGGTATCAAGGCAGGAGAAATCGAGCTTCTTCGCAACGGCTTTTGCAACCGTCGATTTTCCCGCCCCCGAGGGGCCGTCAATAGCTATGATCATCGCGTCAACCTTTCAATATCGTCCAAGAATTCCGGATAGCTGATTTTCACCGAATCGAAGTTCTCCACCTCGATCGGCGTCGAACCGCACAAGCCCACGAGCGCCCACGTCATGGCGAGGCGGTGATCGCACTTGGAATCGAACACCGTGCCGGGCTCGGCCTTCAGCCCGGGCTGGCCTTCGATGAACAGATCGTTTCCATCGATCCATGCGTCCACGCCAAGCAGATCGAGACCTTCGACGATCGCCGCCAAGCGGTCGGTCTCCTTCACGCGCAGCTCGCTCACGTCGCGAAACACCGTCACGCCGCGCGCATGGGCGGCCACGAGCGCCAGCACGGGCACCTCGTCGACGATGCTCGCGATTTTATCGGCCGGGACTTCGCAACCGCGAAGGGTGCCGGTATAGGTCGCCTCGATCATACCGTAGGGCTCCTTGCCCTCCGACCCCGTATGGCGCACCGAGATGTCGGCGCCCATGCGCTCGAGCGTGCGGGTGAAGCCGATGCGGGCCGTGTTGAGGCTGACGTTCTCGACCTGGATGGAGCTGCCGCGCTTGAGCAGCGCCGCGCACACGAGGAAGGCCGCCGACGAGGGATCGCCGGGCACGACGACCTCTGCTGCGGCGGGAACGCTCGGACCGACCACGCTCGCCGTACGCGCCGCCGCCGTCGTCTTCACGCCGTACTCGGGCAGCATGAGCTCGGTGTGATTCCTCGACTCGGAGGGCTCGTTGACCGTCGTGGTGCCGTTCGCGTACACGCCTGCGAGCAGGATGGCGGTTTTCAGCTGGGCCGAAGCCATCGGCGCGTCGTAGGCGATCGGCTTCAGCGATTTCGTTCCGCACACCGTGATGGGCAGGTTCTCCTGGCCTTCGGGGGCGAAGCGGACGCCCATCTTCATGAGCGGCGCCGTGATGCGGCGCATCGGCCGCTTCTGGAGCGAATCGTCACCCGTGATGGTTACCTGCACGGGCCACGGGGCCAGAACGCCCATGAGCAGGCGCGCCGTCGTTCCCGAGTTGCCGCAGTCGATCGGCTCGTCGGGCTGCACGGGGCCCTTTTCGCCCCAGCCCGTGATGCCGCCCGCCAGGCTGCCGTCGGGCTGCTTCTCGAGCGACACCTCGGCTCCGAGCGCTTCGATCGCGCGAATCGACGAACGCACGTCGGCGGAATCGAGGATGCCCGTGATCTGCGACGTGCCCTCGGCCATCGCCGAGAACAGCACGGCTCGATGGGAGATGCTCTTGTCCCCCGGAACGTGCGTCGAACCGGCGATCGGGGCCGAAAGCGGGCGGATGGCGGTCTTTCCTGCTTCATTCGACATGGGTGTGCTCCTTAGGGCTCAATGGGGAAAACGATACCGAAAAACCTGCTTTGATAAGCTGGGCCGAAAGCTGGCCGACATCGCCTTCGTCGGTGAGGACGAGGCTCAAAACGGCGCTGTCTTCGGTGATGTGGTCGATCTCGATGGATTGGATGTTGCACCCCGCCTGGCTCGCTATCGTCGTCGCCTCTGCGACGACGCCCTTGCGGTCCTCCATGGGAATGCGCACCTCGAGAAGCTTCTCGGTGCTCGGCACCCATGCGGCGGGAAGGGCTCGGCGGGCTTCGGCGGCATGGCTCAAAAGCGCTGTCATGGCCTCGCGGTCCCCCGCTTCGAGCGCTTGGGCGAACTGCCCGACGATATCGCGTATCTCGGCGAGGCCCCGGCTCAGTGCGGCGGCGTTGTCGAATGCGATGCCGCACCACAGCTTCGGCGAACCGGCGGCGATGCGCGTAGAATCCTTGAAGCCGCCCGCCGCAAGGCGGAACAGCGCCTGCTGGTCGTCGGCGTGCCTGCTCGCAAGCTCGACGAGCGACGAGGCGATGATGTGCGGTACGTGGCTTACCACGGCGACCGCTTCGTCGTGATCCTCGCGCGGAAGCGAGATCACGCGTGCACCGATGCTCGTGATGACCTCGTGCAGAAGCTGGAAATGCTCCGCCGCCGTATTCTCGTCGGGGCAGAGGATCCAGTGGGCCCCTTTGAAAAGGTCGGCGCGCGCACCTTCGATGCCGTTGACCTCGGAACCGGCCATGGGGTGACCCGGCACGAAGTTATGGGGATGGGGAAGAAGCTCGCAGGCCGCCGCAAGGATGTGGGCCTTGGTCGATGCCGTATCCGTGACAACGCCTCGATAGTCCCATGCCGACAACCGCTCGAAGTACTCGTCGACCGCAGCAATGGGCGTGGCGATGACGACGATCTCGCATCCCCCTTTGACGAACTCCTCGAAAGAGGCATCGCCTGGTTCGGCCGCAGCCGTGACCCATCCCCGCTCGAGCGCCGAAGCGTTCGTTTCCGGGGAGATGTCGACGCCGAGCACTTCCGATTCGGGGCACTGGGCGCGGTAGGCGGCCGCAAACGAGGCTCCCACAAGGCCGAGGCCCACAACTGCAATCCTGGTAACGCATGCGGACATGCTTGCTGCTCAACTCCTTGAATCGATCGGTTCAGTAGGGCTATTCTAGCATCATCGGCGCAAAGCGCCATACAGCGCGGCAAGTTCTTCGCCTTCGATTCGCCGCCACGAACCAGGCACAAGGTCGCCGATGGAAACGGGCCCGAAATCGGTGCGGTGGAGCGCGGCTACCGGATGGCCGATCGCCTCGAACATCCGACGCACCTGACGCTTTCGCCCTTCGTGGACGACGATGCTCGCCACCGATCGGTGCTCCGACCGGTTCGCCAGCTCGCGCACGTATTGCTCCGATGCCTTCTGCACCGTGCGCGCCGTTTCGACGAGGGTCGACAGCGCTGCGGCAGCCTCTTTCCCTTCGAGCAGCTCGACCGCCGCGGGAAGCGTCATGCCATCGTCGAGTTCGATGCCGCCCCGCAACCGTTTCAATGCAGATTCGCTCGGCCTTCCCTCGAGGAGCGCCACGTAGCGCTTCTCGACGTGCTTCTTCGGATGAAGCAGAGCATGCCCCAGCTCGCCATCGGTCGAGAAGAGCAGCAAGCCCGTCGTGTCGCGATCGAGCCTGCCGATCGGATAGAGCCCCGGATAGCGATCGGTGGGCACAAGCTCCGCCACGCAGCGGCGGCCCTGCGGATCGCTCATCGTGGTAACTACGTCGGCGGGTTTGTTGAGCGCCAGGGTAACCGCTTCGTCGGAGAGCCGCACGACGATCCCGTCGACCGCCACCTCGTCGACGCGCGGATCGACCTTGCTGCCGAGTTCGGTTACCACCCGGCCGTTGACGGTTACGCGGCCCGCGGTCATGAGGTTTTCGGAGCCGCGCCTCGATGCCGCTCCCGCACGGGCGAGGAACTTCTGCAGCCGCATGACGACGATGCGCTCCTCGGGCTGAGCGCTGCTCGCGGTGGCAGTCCGCGCTTCGGTCGCACGCCGCTCGGGTTCGGCGGCCCCCGCGGTATCCGCGCGGCGTCCGCTATTCTTCTTCGAAGGTGAGCTCATCGAAATCGATCTTCTCCACCAGACCGAACCCTGCCGCCATCGCCTCGGCGAGCATCGCCTGGCCACCCGTCGGCTCCGGGTGCAGCGCCGCATCCCCTTTTCCGTCGGATCGTCCCGCCTGTTCTTTCTCGCCCGCTTCGCCCCCGGTTCGCTCAGGCGATCCCGCACCGTCCGAAACCGGCAAAGGCCCGCCTGCAGGCTCGGCGTTCCCAGCGCCGCCCGCCCCTGCACGTTCGGCCATCTCGTCGATGTCGAACCGGGCTTCGAAATCGCCGTATCCGTCTTCCCCGTCGACGGGCGCATCGGATCTCGTCGCACTCAACCGCTCGCAGATGAACGCGCGCGTTTCGTCGTCGGGAGCGTATTCGGCGATGTCGGGCAGATCGGCGGTCGAGCGCAGCCCGAACTTTTCGAGGAAGGTGCGCGTCGTCGCGTAGAGCGTCGGATTGCCCGGGGCGTCCTCGGTGCCCGCTTCGCGCACGAGCCCCTTCTCGACGAGCGAGTTGATGGAGCTGTCGGAGTTCACGCCGCGCACCGACGCTACGCCGCCGCGGGTAATGGGCTGGCCGTAGGCGACGATCGCGAGCGTCTCCATAGCCGCCTGCGAAAGCTTGCGCGTATCCCACGAGAGCACGTAGCGCTCGATGAGTTCGTGGTATACCGGGTGCGTGAACAGGCGCCATCCGCCTGCAACCTCGCGCAGCTGGATGCCGCGGTTCTCGTCTTCGAGCTGAGCGCGCAGATCGACGAGCGCGCACTCCACCTCGCCCGGCTCGACTTCGAGCATGTCGGCGAGCGTGATGGTGCTCACCGGCTCGTCGGTCACGAAGAGCATCGCCTCGAGCGCGCCCTTAAGCTGGTAGTCCTGCAAACCCGAGAACATAACCTATTCCTCCCCTATCGAGGTGATGGCGTCGTCGCCGTCGAAGATGAGTTCGCCCGACCCCTCGATGAAATCGATATCGATATCCCCGAACGAGGTTTTCTGCTTGATGGTGACCATGGAGCGCTTGTACAGCTCGAGAATGGCGAGGAACGTCACGACCACGATGGGCGTGGGCGTCTGCGCATCGACGAGATCTGAAAAACGCAGGTGCTTGCTGTTTTTTACGCGCTGGTGAATCGCCCGTACATGCACTTCCACCGGAATGGGCTTCGCGGCGATATGCTCCGATTCGAGCAAGAATACATCGCGGCGCGCATACGCTGCAGCGCATAGATAGGCGAGCGCGTCGAGTGTGACGTGCTCGAGGTAATCGGGCACGAGCGAAAGGAAATCCAGGTCCGGACCGAAAGGCCGCGAGTGCATGCGGCCCTCCGCGACGAACCGGGCGTGAAGCCCCGCCGCCGCGTTCTTGAACTTCTTGTACTCGAGCAAGCGTTCGACGAGAATGTCGCGCGCCTCGGAAGGCGGGATCTCCTGGAATTCCTCGGCAGTCGCCGATTTCTCCTGCGGAATGAGGCTTGCGGCCTTGATCTCGAGCAGCGTCGAAGCCACAAGCAGAAAGTCGCTCGCCACATCGAGGTCGAGGTTGCTCATGCGCGACACCTCGGCCAGGTACTGATCTGCGATCTCGGTGATGGATATGGCCCCGATATCGACTTTCTGCCTGCTGACCAGATACAGCAGCAGATCGAACGGCCCCTCGAAGCTTTCTATGCGAACCTTGTACGACATGGGCGCCCGCTATCAGATAAGTCCCATAAGATGCGCCAGGTTGTATGCCGTGACATCGAGGTACATGCCGATGGGGTTCACCTTGAGCACGTAGGGCACGGCGATGACCACGATCATGAAGATGGGCAGCGCATATTGCTGGATGCGGTAGTACTGCGGCAAATACTTCTCGGGCAAGATGAACGCGAAGATCGACGACCCGTCGAGCGGCGGTATCGGCAGCAGATTGAAGAACATGAGAAACAGGTTGATGAGTCCGAACAAAGGCAGGTACAGGTAGCAGAAGTACACGAGCAGCTCGTTTTGGAACGCCGCAGTGGGCACGACGAGCTCTATGAACCAGAGGAGCAGCGCGGCAACGCACGCCATGACGAGGTTTGCCGCAGGTCCCGCAAGCCCCACGATAAGATCGCCCTTGCGCGGGTTCTTGAAGTAGCGCGGATTGTACGGCACCGGCTTCGCGTAGCCGAACACCGGCATGTTCATGAGCATGAGCAGCGCCGGCATGATGACCGTACCGAAAGGATCGACGTGCTTGAGCGGATTGAGCGAAAGCCTCCCTTGGCTCTTCGCCGTGGGATCGCCGAGCTTGTAGGCCGCAAAGCCATGCGCCACCTCGTGGAACACGATGGCGGGAATGAAGCTCAGGACACTGCAGATGAGGTATGGGATATCGATTGAATTCATAGTGGTAGCTAGTCTACCCTGACAACGCCGCCCAAGACAGCGTGCCTGCAAAATTTCACAAGTTCCGAAATGCCGAAAGCCGAAAACCCGACTCTGCGAGCGGGAAAAAGCGAGAAGCGCAACAATCGGACCCGATACATGGATTGCGGGCGCTCGGCGGAAGGCGCAGCCCATCGCGGCAAGGGCGGATCGGATCCGATCTGGCAGAAAATTCGACCTGTGTCAATTATAGAATTTATTACTTTATTGATAATGCGCCTGATATCAGAGAATCACCTGGTCGCCGATCCCCCGAAAACGCATGTGTCAACAACGTACTGTAGTACCTTTTGACACAGGTCGAATTTTGTGCCATATTCGGCCCTATCGCAGGCAAACCGCTCCGAAAATCCAGGGTTCGCGGCCTGTCGCCATTCCGGTAATCGGTTTCGCTACGCTCATCTTCGAGAAGAACCGTGCGCCGCTTTCCCATCAGCCGCCGTTGGATCCGGGCACCGCCCTTCCGAAAGAGCCGCCTCCGGCATCGGAGGATTACCGCAAGCCGGAAAACCCCCGTTGCCGAAGCACCTCGTACGCACCGACGGCGACGGCGTTGGAAAGATTGAGGCTGCGCAGGCCCTCGCGCATGGGGATGCGCACGAGCTTATCGGGATGAGCTTCGAGAATCGCGTCGTCGATACCGCGGCTCTCGCGGCCGAACACGAGATAGGGTTCGGGTCCGTAAGCCACGGAGGCATATCGGCGTTCGGCCTTCCCCGTAAAGAAATGGAGCTCGCAATCGGCATGCTCTTCGAGAAACGCAGCCGTGCATGCATGGCGCACGATCTTTACCTCGTCCCAATAGTCGAGCCCCGCGCGCCCGAGATGCTTCTCGGTCAGGCGGAAGCCCATAGGCTCGACCAGGTGGAGCACCGCACCGATGCACGCGCAGGTGCGGGCGATGTTTCCGGTGTTCTGCGGTATCTCCGGCTCGAAAAGAACGATGTGCAGGCGGCCCTCGAAAGCCGCCCTTCCCGCCCTTCCCGCATCAGGGTCCTTGGCAACCGGGCATTCGCTCCGCCCCGCATTCGACCCCCTCGGCGCTTCGCTTTCTCGATCGGGCGAAGCCGACTCGGTCATCACGCGTCCTCCTGCTGGCGGCGCAGCTCCTCTTCGAGCTCTTCGGTGAGCATGAACCATTCCTCTTCGGCGGCAGCCAATCGCTGCTTGAGCTTGGCGTGTTCGGCGATCGCGTCGCTCGATGCGTCCTCGTTGGTGTAGAACGAGGGATCGGCCATAAGGGCCATGAGCTCGTCCATGCGCGCGTTGTCGGCTTCCATCTGACGATCGAGTTGCGCGATGCGCTTGCGGTGGTTCTTGAGGGCAGCGTAAGCGCGGTTGCGCGCTTCGGCCTCCTTGCGCTTCTGCTCCTTGGTCTTCGGCGCACTGCCACGCGGAGCGGTAAGCAGTACGGCTTCCGGCTGCTCGTCGGAGTTCGCCTCCGCCTTTCGACCGCGCCGGTTAACCGTGACAACAGTCTCCTTCGAGCCCGATGACGAGCCGCGCCCGTTCTTGCCCGCAGGCGATCCCTTCGCGCCCGGACGCGAACCCTCGCCCACCATCTCGTCGACGAGCGACTGGCCCTGGGGCTGCTCGCCGTCGAGCTGGCCGCTCTTGAACAGGTAGTAGTCGTAGTCGCCGTCGTAGTTGGTAACCTTGCCGGGCTTCACTTCGATGATGCGGTTCGCCACGCCCCGGATGAGGTGACGGTCGTGCGTGATGAAGAGTATCGTTCCCTCGAACTGCTTCAAGGCCTGCTCGAGAATGTCGGCGCTCGCGATATCGAGGTGGTTCGTCGGCTCGTCGAGGCAGAGCAACGGCGTCGGAGCCACGAGCATCTTGGCAAGCGCAAGCCTGCTCTTCTCGCCGCCCGATAGAACGCTCACCCGCTTTTCCACCGCATCGCCCACGAAAAGAAACGCGCCGAGCAGGGTACGTACCTGCGATATAGACCAACCCGGCGCCACGCGGTCGAGCTCCTCGAACACGGTATTGCCCGAATTGAGCTCCTCGAGCTGGTGCTGGGCGTAGTAAGTCTTCGTCACGTGGATGCCGTAATCGATCGAGCCCGCATCGGGGGCAAGCGCGCCTGCCACCATTTTGAGCAGAGTCGATTTGCCAGCGCCGTTGGGCCCTACGAGCGCCACCTTATCGCCGCGGTACAGCGTCACGTTGAGGTCCTCGTACACCACGTGCTCGCCGAAGCGCTTCTGCACGTGTTCGACGCCGACCACCTTGTCGCCCGTGCGCGGCGGCTGTTTGAAGTTGAAGTGCACCTTCTTCTTCTCTTCGGGAACCTCGATGCGCTTGATCTTCTCGAGCTTCTTGACGCGGTCTTGCACCTGCTTGGCCTTCGTGGCCTTGTAGCGGAACTTCTCGATGAACGCCTCCATGTGGGCGATCTCCTCGGCCTGCTTCTCGGCGGCTGCCCTGAGCTGCTCGATGCGCTCTTCGCGCGTACGCAGATACGCCGAGTAGTTGCCCTTGTAGAGCGTCACCTCGCCGTTGTCGATCTCGGCCACGCGGTCGACCATGTTGTCCATGAACGCGCGGTCATGGCTGACCACGATAACGGTGCCCGCGTAGCCGCGCAGAAAACCCTCGAGCCATTTGACGCTCTCGAGATCAAGGTGGTTCGTCGGCTCGTCGAGCAGGAGCACCTCGGGGTTTCTGATGAGCAGCTTGGCAAGCGCAATGCGCATCTGCCACCCGCCCGAGAACTCGGTCGTCGAGCGCTCGAGGTCCTCCTCCTTGAACCCGAGGCCGAACAACACGCTTCGAACGCGGGGCTCGAGCGTATAGCCGCCGAGCGCTTCGTACATGTCGCGCGCACGACCGCACGCCGCAAGCTCTGAATCGGTCGGATCGTCGCCGAGCGCGTGCTCGAGGCGGCGCAGGTGCTGCTCGGCCTGTAGGATCTCGACCTGTGAAGAGATGACCTCCTCGAAAATCGAGCGATCCTCCATCTCGATCGCTTCCTGTTCGAGGTAGCCGACCGCTGCGCCCTTGGCGAAGAGCACGCGACCCGCATCGGCATCCTCCTCGCCCGAGATGATGTTCAAAAGCGTGGTCTTGCCGGCGCCGTTTGGCCCGACAAGCGCAAGCCGATCGTGTTCTTCGAGCCGAAACGTCACGTCGGAGAACAGCACGCGGCTGCCGAACGCTTTTGAGATATGTTCGAGTTGCATAATCACGAGGGCATATGGTATCGGTTCAACCGCTCGAACGCAAACGGAAAAGGCGGATCCGCTGACGTCTGCACACGCTTTGCATAGGTATGGTTTTCCACCGGGACAGGCAGAAAGCGCCCCCGGCCGCGGCTCGGGAGCGCTAACGCGTGCATCAGCTCATGCTCGGTATTCGAAGCGAATCCGGTTTAGGGCAGAAACATCTTAGGGCAGAAACATCGAGCACTGCTTTCCCTTTTCCGCCATTTTGACAGCCAGCTCCTCGAGCGTACCGTATTCGATGACGTCCGCGAGGCAGTGAAGGGCACACGCCGGGATCCCTCCCGCTTCAACGCGCTCGGCGCAGAGGGTGCAGTACGTCGTCGGAACGGGAACGAACTTTGTCTCCCATTTCCCGTCAAGCTTTTTCCAGGGTCCCAGCTCCAGAAGCTTTATGCCCCATTGGCCTTTCGGGAGATCGAGCTCGTTGCGGCACGCGATCTCGCAGGAGTGGCAGCCCGTGCAGTATTCGTTGTCTATCATCAATCCATAAGTAGCCATATTAAACCTCCTTCCACCTTCCCGTCGTTAGCCCTCAGCACGATAGATCTTGCAGGGTATGGCTCCATAGTGCGAGCCAAGGCCCAGCTTGCCGATCTCTTTGTGCGGCATGAGCTCGTTGATATTGGATTTCCAGACGCTGTAGAGTTCCTTATCCTTGTCTTCGGGATACCACCAGCCGTGATCGCAGCTTATGACATCCTCTTTTACAACCGGAGTGATTTTCGCAACCATCTTGCAGCGTCCCCACGGGTTCTCGATGTACACCCAGTCGCCTTCGTGTATCCCCTGCTTCTCAGCCATCGAGGGGTGTATCTCAACGGTTGCATAGGAGTGGATCTCGCGCAGGGAATCGATCATGCGATGCTCGGTGTGGAACGAGGTCACCTGACGAGCGCCCGTAACGAACGTGAGCGGATACTCTTCGGCCCATTCGGGACGCGATATCTTCGAGAAACGAGGCTCCTCGTAATACGGCAGGGGATCCTCGCCAAGATGCTGCATCACCGTGCTGAACAGCTCAACGCGACCGGTCGGCGATTTGAATCCGGGCTTTCCGTCGGCACGCAGAAGGCCGAGCTCGTACTGCTTGTACGGAACCTCGTACTGGCCGTACACCCATTCCTGAAGCGTGGGATAATCGATATCGACATCGGGAATGGAGCGGATCTTGTCGGTCAGATAGCTTTGCGTATCCAACCACTTCTTCTCGCTCGGGTCGCGGTCGGGATTGATGCGATGGTCGATGTCGAGCATGATCTCAAGATCGGATTTGCATTCGCCTTCGGGCTCGAGGACCTTCGTCAGCGCATTGAACTGGCCGGGCTGATTACACCCATGGAAGGTGACCAGACCCTCGTGCTCAAGCGCAGTGGATACCGGCAGCACCAGATCAGCGAGCGCTTGGATCGTGGGATTCATGAAAATATCGGTGGCGACGCAGAACTCCTTGTGACGGCACGCCTCAAGCCAGCGCATCGGCTGCTGCGTGATGCACGACGAGATGAAGTTCGAGCTCTGAATGAAGAGATACTCGATCGGGTACGGGCTTCCCGTAAGCAGCGTATCGAGCGTGCAGTCGGGCTGCGTCGTGTTGATGATGAAATCCATCGCAGGGTACTGCTCGTGACCGGCGATGGGGATGGGGTTCTCATCCTCCTTCTGAACCGTCATGCCGACACCGCCGCGGCCGGTCGATCCGCCGTTCTTCATCGTCTGGCCAAGCTTGACGCCGCCGGGATTATCGAGGTTGCCGCAAATCGCGAAAATGCCCCAAACAGCGTGGCCGATCTGAATGCAGTTCGGATTCTGGTCCACTTTCAACCCGACAGAAGCGGTGGAGGGCTTTTGAGCCAGGCATCGGGCGGCCGCCCGGATATCGTCGGCCGGAACGCCGGTGATCTCTTCAGCCTTCTCGGGAGGCATGGTCCTCATGCGCTCTGCGTACTCGTCGAATCCGTAGCACCAGTACTCGACGAACTCGTGATCGTAGAGGTCCTCCTCGATGATGACGTTGTTCAGCGCCATCGCAAGCGCCGTATCGGTGCCCGGGCGAAGCTGGAGATGGTACTCGGCGTGCATGGCGAGCCAGCTGGCGCGCGGATCAGCGACGATCAGCTTCGTTCCGCGCTTCATCATGTCGATGACGCTGTGCCCGAACAGGCCGTCGGGGTTTGACCAGAGCGGGTTGCGGCCCCACACGAGCATGTACTTCGGAAGCTCGTAGCGCGGGTCGTCGTAGCGGTCCTCGAACCCGAACGCACCGTCGTACTCGACGTATGCGCACCCGAGAACCCAGTCCATTGCCGTCTGGCGGGGGATGATGCAGGACCAGCCTCCGTTGGCGTGTATGGCGGTTCGGCTATGGAACACCTGATTGCAGAGCTGGAACTGGTAGGCGCTCGCCTCGCGCCCCGTGCCCGTCCACACCGATATGCTGTCAGGTCCGTATTTCTCGCGAATCTCCCAATACTTGGAGACGAGAATGTCGTACGCCTCGTCCCAAGAAATCCGCTCCCAAGCCTCGGGGTTCCCTCGCTGATCGCGAGCGCGCTTCATTGGATAGAGCAGTCGATCCTCATGATAGTAGTACTCGGGAAGCGTCAGGCATCGCACGCACAAACGCCCGTTGGTGATCGGCTGATCGGGATCCCCCTCTACCTTTACCAGCCTTCCATCCTTCACGAACACCCTCAACCCGCAGCCGACTCCATGGCACCCCGGAGGTGACCATTGGGCAGTCCGAAACACCTTTGTGCCGTCAGCCAGCTCTTCGACGGCGGGAGTGTCCGACACTCTACGTAACTCACTCATCCTGCATACTCCTTCCTGTTTCCTGCTCGTTGTCTCTTGCACAGCGCATGCAGCTTTCTCGACTGCCCGTTCGGGCTTGCGAAAGCCACGTGCATTCGTCCTACGGCAAAGCCCGCTAACACCCAATCAGCGACCCTCGCTGCCGCGTTTCAATCATCGTTGCGAAAGGGGATCCCGTCATCTGCTGAGAGGTATGAAAGAGCCGATCAGGTAAGGTTTTTCAAACACGCCTGATCGAGCGTTGCGCCCTATGACTCTCAGTACTACCTTCCGTCGTCGCCCGTCTGTACTCGATGCGCTCGCCTCCGCAGCGCGCGCATTTCTTCGGGCTCTCCCCTGGCTGTATCTCCCGCCCGCAGTCGCTGCAGACGAGGACCATATTCGCGACTGGAAGATCGGGCATCGTGCATTTCCCGCAATGATTGCACTCGTAGCATCCGGCCATGATTTTGTCCTATTCCCCTTCTCCCTTGACGCTCGGCTTGCTTTTTCGCATATGATTTCGATACAGAAGCTCGACTCCAGCGAGCAGCGCGAACCCCGCTGCCCCGACGAGCATCCCCGCTGCAGCCGATGACGACGAAAGCAACGTCGTCTTGAGGGTTGTTATCACAAGGGGAGAGAAGGTGATGCCAATGTTGACGAACACGAGGCCGAGCGAAATGGCCATCGTGGCGCGTTTCTCCGCTTCGTTGCTCAAGTAGTATATCGTGCTCACTTCCTGGATCCCCGAGCCGAAGCCGAACAGAACTCCCCCGATCATGAGCATCGCAAACGATGAGCTGAACGACGCGATCAGCAGACCGAGCGCCAAAACGGCAAACCCGAAGGCAAGCGTTCTGTCCTTCATCACGCCGGACAGCTTCCCGTACGTTATCCCCAGTACGAACGCCACCAGATAGTTGAGCGATGTTATCTTTGACACATCAGCCGATGTTCCCATGCCCTTCTCGCCGACCATCATGGCAATGTTCGAATGGAAGGAGAACGAGAACAATGCGGCCATCATGAACAAAAGGAGCAGATAGACGACTTTCGGTGTGAACAGCTCTTTGAGTCCTTGGGCCTTATCCTCTCTGTTGATGAGCTTTCTCTCAAGGCCTCCTCTCGGCAGGCGAAAGATCGTGATGAGAAAAACGGGAATGACCGCAAGGTAGACCAGATATGCGTTGCTCCACCCCGTCAGGGCCAGATACCCGACCACCAAGGCGACGACAGCCGCCCCGACGTAGTTTGCAGCCTGCTTGAACCCGAGCACCTTGCCTCGCTGCTTGCCGGACCACCCCTCGCAGATGATCGCCGAGGCGAGCGGGTGCATAAGACCCTGCGCGATTCCGATGAGCGCGCTGCTCGCAAAGAGGATGTAGATGCTCTGGGCTCGGAACAGCACGGGTATCATGCCGCCGACGAACAGGATCGCCAGCGCAACAAGCCCGATCGAGCGCTTTCTCACATACGACGCCAGAAAGCCCGAAAGGAGCATTGCCGGAATCGAGAGAAGCGAAGGTATCGAGAGAACCATCTGGATGACGACAACCGGAACATCGGGGAACTGATCGCCGATCATCGCCAGCACGGATGAGAATGCGCTGAACGCGCTATCGAACACGGCAAACGAGCAGACAGGTATCAGCACAATCGCATGCTCGACTCTGAAATACGCTACAATGCCTTTTATCCATGAGTGCATAGACCCTACCCCCATTATTTCGAAGATCCCCAGTGATGGTGCGATGTCCGGCTTTCGGCCCTCGCGGCTCGGGCCGGCTCTAACTTCGCCTTCTATACGCCAAGAACACGAGCAGCGACAGAAGCAGCGCCGCCGCGTTGAACGCAAAGGTCGCCGAGGCGCCGAACGTCTGCAGCACGAAGCCGCCCAGGACAGGGCCCAGTCCCATTCCGATATCCGGCCCGATGTAAAACGTGTTCGCCGCCCTTCCAAGCTTCCTCTCGTTGACCTTTCGCACCGACTCCGCCTGAAGCGCCGCGTATGCCGACGCCTGCCCCACTGCCATGCACACCGCAGCAACGCAAACAGCCAAAGCCGAGCGAATCAGCGAAAGCTGCACCATGCCTATCGCGGCAACAGCGAGCGCGGGAACGACGACGGCAGCCACTCCCTGGCGATCGCTGATCCTGCCCGCTAACGGCTTCGAAGCGAGCGTGACTATCGAATAAACGACGAAGTAGAGCGGTGCCCCCTGAACCTCGCCCCGCTCGCCCATGAAAACGAGAAACGTATTGGTCGTCCCCTGAGCGACCATCATGAGCCCCGCTACGAGCGAGTACGCGATCGCGGGCCCGTAAAACATCGTGCTCGGCCTGAAAAGCACCGCCAAGCTCATCTTCGAGCGAACGTCGGCGCCCCGAAGCAGGGGGGCATGATGCGACGAGGCGGCCGGAGCCTTGAACGTAACCGCGAGAACGAACCCCACGACAAGCAAACAGGCTGACAGGAGGTACACGACCGAGTACCCAAACGAGCCTCCCAAAGAGGAGCCTATGGCCGGGCCGAGCGCGCATGCAACGGTGTAGGCGATGCTCAACCACCCCACGCCGCTTCCCAAAGACTCCCTCGGAACCACAAGCGAAGCCATCGATATGATCAGCGTCGACTTGAACGCGAAGGCGAAACCCTGCACGGCGCACCATGCGCCGAGCATGAGCGTAGTTGTGGCGGTCGCGCAACCGAACGCGGAAACGGCAAAGAGCGCCGCTGCCGCCACAAGAAGGTTTTTCTTGCTGAACAGATCTGAAAAAGACCCGCTCAGCGGACGAACCACCACGGCAGCCGTCGCAAGAAGCCCCGCGACGAATCCGGCGGCGGCAACGGAGGCCCCAAGCGATACCGCGTAGCTCGCCGTAATGGGCCTCGTCAGATAGAGCGCCATCTGCATGACGATCTCCATCAAGAGCACGTGAACGTATTTGCGGTTCCACAGCCGTTCGGGATGCATTTCGCTCGTATCCAATCTGCTCGGTCATCCTCCGATCATCCCAGCCGTAAGCGACGGTGCCTGCATGGCTCTCTCGCGGCCGCACGGCGATCAGGCCTTCATGCGCGGCGTCGTTACCTCCGCCGTCTCGACAAGCCAGCCTATCGCCTTCATCCTCTTCGCGGCCTCCTCCACCACGCGGTGCTTGCCGCTGCTCCGCAGCGCCTCTTCATCGCAGGAATCCGACCCCAGAAGCCTCACGCATGCCGCCTCGATATCCTTATCCGAAAGCGTCATGCCCCTTCCTTCGAAAAGCGTTTCCAGGGCGAAGCCCTGGCGAAGGCTCTCCCCGGATCTGATGAGCATCTTCATGCTGAACTCCTCTTCGTTGGTTTTCTCTTCCTCGAAGTAGTCGTCCAAGGTCTTGCCCTGCATCGCCAGCTCTCGCTCGAGCTTGTCCATCTGGGCTTTGTACGAAGCCCGGTAGAAATCATCGTGAATCTCGCCTTGCAGTCGCTTTTCGAGCTCGATGTTGGCCAAGCGGGCTTTCGTGTCCTTGTTGAGTGCCCTTGCATCAAACTCCATATCCCGGCGCAGCTCTTCGAGAAACGATGCAACCGACTCGACAGGGGGAAAGGTTTCGCGCACCCACTCGTCGGTCAGCTCGGGGGTGGTTTTTCGCTGCTGGCTCAGCACGGTAACCGTCGCAACGTAGCGGTCCACATCATCGGGCGCAATGGCGCGCGGGCGCTCGACCGCGTACTCGATCGTCCGCGTCTCTCCCACGTGCATGCCGAGCATCCCCTTGATGAAGGGCGCGGGCATAGCGTGCTCGTCAACGTCGAAGAGCATGCCCTTGCCTGACAGGCGTGCGACGGTCTGATCGCCAAGCAGCGTCGTAACGTCAACCTTCACGTGATCGCCCTGCCGAATCGGACGCGGATCATCTTCAACGTATTGAGCATGCTGATCGAGGATCTCCGCAACGCAATCGGCAAGGTGCTCGTCGGTCACGATCGACTCCTCCATCTCTATCCTTACCGGATCGTAGGAGCTCAGCGTGAGTTCGGGTCGCTCGATCACGGCCAAGGCGTACGAATACGCCTCGCCGTCCTCGGGGTATTCGAGAGCATGTATCCTGGGAGTCAGGGCGGGAGCGACATCCAGCGCCCTCAAAACCTCACCCGTCACCCGTCCGATAACGAAGTCGCGGCGCAGCTCGCGAAGGTGCTCGCTAGGAAGGGAATCCGCGAGCTCCTTCTCTATTTCTGCCCACGATGCGCCGTTTTGCAGATTTCGGCTTTCGGCCAAAGCATCGTAAAACTCGCCGAGAAGAGCGTGGATGTCGTTTGCGCTCGCAGACACCTCGATCTCAACGGCACCTGCCCCGGTTGCATTCACCTCAAGTTTTTCGAAGTCCATAGCATGTCCTCACGTCAGCGATTGCCAAGCAAACAGTTCCCACCTGCAGCTACCTTGCCAACTCCATGATCCGTGACACATCATCGACCTCTTCAAGATGCTGCACGGCATCGATGATCGACTCGATCGCCTCGGCTTTCATGGCGTGCTTGGCGTATGAGGCGCAGTCTCGGAACTTGCGAGCGAGGTCAGGCCACTGCATTCGATTTCTCGGATGTCCGTACACCGCATCGACGCGGCGCTCGAAGACGCGTGCGTCATCCAGCTCGATGCGAACCTTACCCGGAAGCATGGTCTTTGACAGCGTGCTCGCAAGGCTCTCGTCGTACTCGTACGATGTCTTCGCGCACAGCTCAAGCAGCATCGGATCCTTCAGCGCCTCAACCGAGAAGTCGCCGATCTCGATCTTGCGGTACGCGATCGCCTGGGCAACGGTGAACGGAAGGCTCAGCTTCGCGCCAGGTATCGACGGCGGGTTCTTGCGCACGTCTTCGGGCTCGAGGCACCGCTTGACGTCCTCGGCGGCATAGTAAAGCGTGATGTGCGCCACTCGGGCGGGATCGATGTCGTTGTCCTCGGCTAAGCCGAGTGCGGCATCAACGTGTGAATTCGTGAAACGACAGCACGGCCACGGCTTGATGGACACGCCAGCGCCCTCGAACCTCGCGCCCAAGTCGTCGAACGCGCTTTTATCGTACACGCCACCGTAGTAGACGGAGAAGAAGCCCGCCTTGCCCTCGAACGTCTCCTTGAGACCGGGGACGCCGTTCTTCGCGAGAAGAGCAGACAAAACGCCGGTCATGTTGGGAAACATCCCGTACAGGCCGCGCAGCGCACCAGGCTCGATGACGAGCTCCTTCGATCCGCCTGCCCTGTTGTAGGCGATTCCGAGCGCGTTTTCGGTCTCTTCAGCGCTCAAGCCGAGTATCTTCGCCGATGCGGCGGTCGCCGAGAATGTGCCGAGCAGTACGGGAAGCATCCAGAGCAGCCCTTCGTTCTCCCGCGGATTCGAGACGGCGAAACCGAGGCGGCAGATGAGGTCGTTGCCGACGGTCACCGCAGCGATAAGGTCTTTGCCCGATGCCGCAACGCTCTCCCCGAGCGTCAGCGCTGCGGGAACAACCGATGCACTCGGATGGACAAACGCATCGTCGTGCGCATCGTCGTAGTCGATGCTGTGGGCAAGCGATCCGTTCGCCATAGCTGCGAGCAGCTCGTTTCCTCGCTTCTCGCAGCCGACCACCGTACAGCGCCCGGCTCCCCCCAACGTGTCAACAAGACCGACGACGCTTTCGATCCCCTCACCTGCCCCGCTTCCCGCAAGCATGCATCCCAGCGTATCGAGAACCGCCATCTTGGATGCCTCGACCGCATCGCAAGGAAGCATGTCATAGTGCGTATCAGCGATGGTGCGGGCAAAAATCGATCCCAAATCCATGGTTCAGCTCCTCTCTGTCGCCACGTCCTCGCGGCATGCTATTCGGGTGCTCCGGGTGCACTCGGCGGCTTCGGTGCACCGGGCGCCTGAGGAGCTCCTGGCGCCTTCGGTGCTCCCGGTGCTCCCGGCGCGCCCGGAGCCGATCCCACTTTCGGGGCTCCGGGCAGCTTGGCACCGCACTGATCACACGTATCGTTGCCAAAGTCGTTGTGCGCGCCGCATTGGGGGCACGTCTTGCTCATGTCGATTTCAGCTGGTCTGAAGCACATGTCGTTTACCTCTTTCTTTTCCTTTTTTCATACGGCCTCGACTGCGAAACCGTGTCGCAGTCGAGGCCCACAAGTACCTAAGCCGATGCGTCAGCCTCTTTCGACGCCTCTCGCCGTGCAAGATCCTCCGCAATCTGCTCCATCTTCTTCGGAGGCAGACGGTATCCGAAGAAGAAGGCAACGAATGCAATGGCGAAGGCGATTGCCGGTATCAGGCAGATGATGTTGATCATGCCCTGAGCAAGCTCCGGCGATGCCTCCATGCCCGACACGAACCCGATGGCGGCCAATCCGAAACCCGTCAGAGCGCCGGCTACGGCGTTGGCGATCTTCGGGCACCACTGGAATGTGGACATGATAAACGCCTTCGCAGTCTTGCCGTCGCGCCACTCACCGTATGCGATGGCGTTGGACTGCATACCCATCATTGTGCCGTTCATGAAGTTCATACCAAAGTACGCGCCGCAAATGCACACGATGAACGCCATTTCGCCCGAAGCGCCGACGAAGTAGCAGAAAACCATGGAGATGCACGAGATGGCGATGCCCGCCAAATAGGTGATGCGGATGCCGACTTTTCGCGCGATAGGCTCGGAGACGAACGTCGCGACCAAACCGGTGATGTTGGCCGCAGTGAGCATCACGGCAGCCATGGCTACATCGCCGAACGCATACGTGAACACGTACATGGCCATACTCTGAATGGTCATCTGAGCGATGAAGCGAATGATCTCGGCGAACAGGCCGATGATAGCCGGCAGGTTGGTGATCCAGTACTTGATCATCTCAACCAACCCGACCTTCTCGCCCGGGTCGATCGGGGGCACTTTCTCACCGCGCTTCTTCGCCGCTGCCCGCTCTTCGCACAGCTTCTGCGTAGGATCCATGCCATCGATGCGCTTGTACATGACGATGAACATGACGATCATGATGATGCCGAAAACCAAAGCGAGCACCGTAAAGCCCATGGGGCCCGCGTTCTGCGCATTCTCTCCGGCGGGAACACGATACACCAGCCCGTTGATGGCGAGTATAGCCGGCAGGGATATGGCCGCAAACAGCACCTTGACCAGCATATTGCCCTGAGCCTTGCGCTGCGAGAGCAGCGTGCGGTCGGCTTCGGTACGGCTGATCACCGGCACGATCGACGTGGCTGCAATCATGAAGAAGCTCGCAAAGAACCCGCCGACGATCTGGAAGAATATCATCCACGCCGTCTTCGCACCCATATCCAGGAAGCTCGGATCGACGAACGTCATAAGCAGACATACGAACGTCGCCGGAGGAGCGATGAGAAGCCAGCTTCTATACTGGCCGTGCTTGAGCCACACACGCTCGATGATAATGGCTGCGATGATGACGAAGAACCACTCGCCAACACCGGTTACCGCCTTGACCGTACCCATGACCGTCGGTTCGAGACCGCAGATCTCAGTCAGGAAGTACGACCAGTAGTTGCTATTCATCTGATTGAATGCCGTCCAGGTAAGCATGCCGAGGCCGTAGATGAGACCGAGGGCCTGCGTTACGTTGTTCCTGACAGCGTATTCAACCTTTTCCCCTAGTGAAGCTGTTGTTGTGCTCATGAAACCCCCTTTGATAAGCAATGGGCACTGTCCCGGCGCCTCCCGGCGCCGGGAGGCGCCTACTGGACCGAATACAGCACCATGCGAGGCTTGGTAACCTTCTTTGCCAGCTCCTCGATGGGGCCGAACTCCATGACAAGCGATTGGCAATGGTGCACGCAGGCAGGGACCTTCCCCGCATCGATGCGGTCCTGGCAAAGATCGCACCGTTGGGTTGGCATCGGCAGGTAGTCCCACTCCCACCTGTCCTCATCAAGCTTCCATGGGCCAATCTCGGCGAGCTTGATTCCCCATTCGCCCTCTTTGAAACCCTTTTCAACCTTGCAGGCCATCTCGCAGGAATGGCAGCCCGTGCAAAACTCGTAGTCAATCAGAAGACCGTGTTGCGTCATGGCTCATCCTCCTTTCTCAGTCGTCTTTAGTCAGCCTTGTACACTTTGCAGAGTTGCGTTTTGTACGAAGACCCGTAACCGCTCGGGCCGAAATCTCCCTGGACGGTCAGGCAGTTGATGTTGGATTCCCAAAGGCCGAACAGCGAGGGCTCTTCAGGGTCCTTTTCCGGGAACCACCAGCCGTGCTCGGCGCTCACAACGCCTTTGAGCATGGTGTCGGTCAGATGCGCACGCAGCTTGCAC
Organism: Raoultibacter timonensis; assembly: GCF_022845715.1. Taxonomy (NCBI): domain Bacteria; kingdom Bacillati; phylum Actinomycetota; class Coriobacteriia; order Eggerthellales; family Eggerthellaceae; genus Raoultibacter; species Raoultibacter timonensis. The sequence goes on along the minus strand of NZ_AP025564.1, from coordinate 1,844,246 downwards.
GAGCCATGCGAATTCTCGAGAACGGCCCAATCGCCCTCCTTGATTCCCGCCTGCTCGGCATCGGCGGGATTGATCTCGAAGATGGGATCGGGATGGAACTCACGCATCGACTTGAGCTGGCGGTGCTCCGAATGGAAGAACTCCCATGACCGACGTCCCGTGGTGAGCACCAGCGGATACTGCTCGAACAGCTCCGGGGTCGAATACGGGCTCTCGGGCGGCTCCTTGTGGTACGGAAGCGGATCCATGCCAACGTTGTTGTACATGTTGCAGAACAGCTCGACACGCCCCGAAATGGTGTTGAATCCGAGCTCTCCGTCGAAGCGGAGCTTGCCGGTGCGGAATTTGTTGTACTCGAACTTCGGGTATATGATGACCTTCTCGCGAAGCTCTTCAAGGCTGACCTCGATCGGAACCGTGGCCATGTTGTTCGTGCAGAACTCGAGCATCTCGGGAACGTCATCCCAGTAGAACAGATCGGGATTCATGCGCTTGCCCAGCTCGAGCATCATCTGCTCGTCGCCGATGGCCTCGCCGGTCTGAGTGACCTTCACGATGGAGCGCAGCGGCGTATACCAGCCGCGTACGCCATCGCGCTCGCAGCTCATGGCCATCGGGATGAACAGGTCGGCGCACGCCATGGCCGTTGGAGTCATGAACAAGTCGCATACCACAACATGGTCCATCTCCTTGTACACGTCGTATACGCGCCGCGCCTGCCCCGCCATGTTGGTGAACGCGGTGGTGCTGCACAGGAAGAGCATCTTGACCGGGTACGGCTCGCCCGTCTCGGCAGCATGGAGGATGGCTTCGGGAACCGCATGCCCGCCTTTGCCGATGGCGTTGAGCGCACCCCAGTTGCCGTCATCGCCGAGGCGATCCTTGCGGACCTCGGGCCCGAGCTGCTTCGAGACGTTTTCGCGGATATCGCTTTGGACGTAACCGAAGTCGATGGCGACGAACCCGCCGGGATTGTCGATGTTGCCGGTGAGGATCTGCACTGAGGCGATCGCCTGGGACGTGCCGTTGGCCCATTTCGTCTGGTCGACCGCAACGCCCCATTGCAGCGTCGTCACGCCGGCGTTGGCGATGAGGCGCGCTGCCTCGTATATCTTCTCTTCGGAAACCCAGCACAGCTCAGCGGCCATGGCGGGGGTGTACTCCTTTACGCGTTCCTTGAACTCGTCGAACCCGTAGCACCAGCACTCCACGAACTCGTGATCGTAGAGGTCTTCTTCGATCATGACGTTGCAGATTGCCAAAGCGAGCGCCGCATCGGAGCCTGGGCGCACCTGAAGGAACATCTTCGCATGCGCCGACAGCCAGGTGACTTGGGGGTCGACAACGAACAGCTCGCTGCCGCGCCGCATGCAGTCAATGATCCAGTGCCCGTAGAAGCCGTCCGCGTTGGCACGGACGGGGTTGTTTCCCCAGATTATGAACAGATCGGGACGACGGTACTCGGGCTCGTCGAACCGCTTTTCGTTGAGCTGCCCGCAGTCGGCGATAAACGTGGAGCCGAACAGCGCGTTCATCGCCTGCATGCGCGGCGTGTAGCAGCAGTTGCCAGCGAGAAGGCCGGCGTTGTCGTTCGGCGTGCCGAACCCGCCGTGTCCCAGCACGTTGGATTGCCAGGTAGCGTTCCTTCCCGTGCCCGCACCGGTGCAGATCGACTTCGCGCCGTACTTCTCAGTCGTATCGTTCACCATCTCTATGACAAGATCGTATGCCTCGTCCATGGTGATCTGCTCCCATTTGTCGAAGCCGCGGTCTTCCTTGGCGCGCTTCATGGGATGTATGATGCGATCAGGATGATACACCGCCTCGACCATGGCGAGACAGCGCATGCACAAGCGACCGTCGGTAACCGCCGAGTTGGGATCCCCCTCGATCTTCACCAGCTTGCCGTCCTTGTCGGTGTAGAACAAGACACTGCAGCCCTGATGACAGCCTGGCGCGGACCACTGGCAGGTGCGGGTGACGGTCAGGTCGCCCTCTTGGTACTGCCAATCCTTTTTGTATACGTTCGGATCAAAGCATTCCCTCATGCAAAACTCCTTTCAACATCGACTTCGCTATTTGACGCGCTCGCCCTTCTTTTGAGCACGCGCCCATACCCCCAGCATGATCAGGTTCTCGTCCGACACCACGTTGTCGTCGCCCACCTTGTGATACGTCATGCGAGCCTGCAGCTCTTCTGGATCGCGAAACTCGTACCTGATGTAGAGTTCGCCCTCGTACAGGTACGCCTCTTTGGTCTCCAGCAAGTCGAGAGTCGGCGCATATTTGTCCAACACCTCTTGATCTGCCATTTGAACCTCCTTACAATTAAGTCGCCCGATTAACCTGTCCGATACGTTGCCTTAGACCCCCCTTCGCGAACCACGATGCATGCACGAACCCCAATTCGAAGCATGCAAAACCGACGGGATGAGTTTTTCATTCCGGATTCTTCTGCACATCTGTTGTTGGATATGATTAGCCTGATTGAAATGCGACTCAGGATACTATCTGGGCGGAAAGGCGGGGGTATGACTCAGGGTATTAGTTTCGGGGATAACCAGATCAACGGGATGTTTTCGGAGAAAACCGCGCTTGGTATCGTGGGATTCACCCTTTTTACCGCAAGCAGCTTGACGAGCGTATACAGCCCGGTGTTCTTCACCGCCGTATCCGAATCACCGACTATCATCGGATGCTTGCGAAGCATTATGTTCGTCAGCATGGCCGCAGTGTTTTTCGTCCTGTACCGCTTCGTGAGGAAGCGGGACTCTTTCGTCAGATCGAACACCGTCAGAACGGCTTTCTTCCTGTTGCAGCTTTTGCTGCCAGCAACCGTGTTGGTCGATCGGCTGACCGGCATCGAGGTGCCTTTGGCCCTCGTCGCCCTGGCCTGGGCATTCTGGGGTATAGCAAACGGTTTTTTTGCCTGCGCGTGGGTCGACGGACAGGGAAGCATCGACGAGTCGTATATAACCAAGATAAGCTTTTGGTCGTTCGCCCTTGGCAGCTGCCTCGTAACCGGCATGTCGGCCATGACATCGCCAACCAATATCGTAGCAATGGCTGTCTCCACCATTGCATCGTTTATTTTGCTATTGCGCGCGTTTCCCCATGGCTATGCCGAATCGGACGTTCATGACGAGGAGTGGCTTATAGAGAAGAGCAAGTTCAATCGCAACGGATCATACATCATGCTCGTAGACGGCATCCTCATTGGCATAGTCGCTTGTTTCCTTTTTTACTCGATTAAACAAACAGGGCTCACGCCTGCCATATTAGGCGTCGCCCTCATCGGCACCGCCATCTTGTTCTTCATATTGCGAACGCATAGCCCCGAGCTGCTCTCGTTGGAACACAGCCAACTTGTGTTTCTTCCTATAATCGTCTGCGGACTGCTATTTATGGAGTTCACGGAAGCCCCATGGCAGCTCGTGTTCTCGCTTGTGCTGTTCATCGTGCTCTATCTCTTCGATTTCACAAACTCAGCCGTACTCTCCCTGAGGGGCAATCTTCTTTCGATTTCAGCATGCTACTGTTTTTCGAAGGGTCGCCTCTTCATCGTTGCCGGACAGGGTATCGGATGGGCGTGCGGCGCGTTTCTCACCACGGAACTCGGAATGATGGCCATGCCTGTGTTCATCATTGTTCTCATTGCATCGGTATGCCTCTACATTACCGTTGCTGCAATAAACCCGAACAAGTATCCGCTTATCATAAACACAGACAACGAACGTTTTCCCGACAAGGACACGAATCACCCACCGAAGAGCGAACCCGCTGTCATCGAACGGCCATATAAACGTAAGTGCTCGCTTGCTGCTCAAAAGTATGACCTCACGCCACGAGAGGGGGAGATATTATTTTACCTTGCCAAAGGTCACAACGCCAAATCCATTGCCGATCAGCTATTCGTTGCCGAGCGAACAATCAAGACCCACACGTATCACATCTACCAGAAAATGGGCGTTCATTCGCAGCAGGATCTCATAAACATCGTTGAAGGCGAAGCATCCCCTGCCAATTGATCAAAGAGCCGCATGGCTTCAAGGCCGCATAGCGTGCCGGTCTGCCAGACACCCTACTCGATCGACTTGAGGCTCTCCACCATGTCGATCTTCGCGAGCTTGCGGCGCATAGCAAGCGCCACGAGCACCGCGAACGCCATCGTGAGAAGAAACGCTATGACGAAGCTCATCGCATGGATCTCGCGGCCGAACATGACCTGATCGACCTCGGCGGTCACCACGACGAAGTTCTCCATGAACACACCGAACACAAGCCCCACCAAGCAGCCGATGACGGTGAGCAGCATGATCTCGCGGAAGATGTAGGCGTCCACCTCGCGCGTCGTGAAGCCGAGCACCTTGAGCGTCGCGATCTCGCGCTGCCGCTCGGTGATGTTGATGTTGGTGAGGTTGTAGAGCACCACGAACGCGAGCGCCGCCGCCGCTACCACGAGCACGACGACGATCGAGTTCACGCTGCCGAGCATCTTCTCGTACGAATCGATGGTTTCGTCGTTGTAACCCACGGTGCGAACCGATTCGATCGAAAGCAGCTCGTCGCTTAAGCTCGAACGCACCGCCGGGTCAGAGGATGCTTTGGCGAAGATGGTCGTGAACTCGGGGGCTTCCCCCGAGACGCGCTCATAGAGCTCGGGCGTCATGAACACGTACTGGCTCACGTAATTCTCCATGATACCCGTAACCGTTACGGTATAGCCCTCGTCGGTGGTGTTGCCGATCGCGTCCTGCTTGGAGAGCGTGATGGGGTCGCCCACCTGCAATCCGAGCTCGGTAGCGATCTTCTCGCTGACGAGCACCGCGTCGCCCGAAAGCTCGAGCGGCACGTGCCCCACGCGCTCGCGCATGGTGACGAACGATTGGAACGCTTCGGGATCCTCCGGCACGATCACATGGACGCTCTGGTCTTTCTCGCCGGGGGCGCTTGCCGTCATCGAGGTCGTATCGGCGTACGTGTACGCCTCGATCGCGTTCTTGTCGTCGATGGCGCTTCGCACCTTGCCCATATCGTCGTCGGTCGGATCGTCGGATAGGCCGATGGTCGTGTTGTACTGGTATATCTGCCCGAACTGCTTGGTGATGATGTCGTTGATGGCATCGGAAAGGCCGAGACCCGTCAGCAGCAGGGCCGTGCACCCGGCGATGCCGATGAGCGTCATGAAGAACCGCTTCTTGTAGCGGAAGATATTGCGGAACGTGACCTTCCACGAGAACGACATGCGCCGCCACAGAGGCCCGATGCGCTCGAGCAGGATGCGCTTGCCCGCCTTGGGCGCACGCGGGAGCATGAGCGTCGCAGGCTGCTCGCGCAGCGTTGCAACCGCAGCGGCCGCCGTGGCCGCAAGCGTCACTCCGATGCCGAGGCCCGCCGAAATGGCCGCGAACACGGGGTCGATGGGCGTCGGCGCGACGGGCACCGTATAGATGATGCCGTACGCGTTCATGATGACCGCAGGAAGGAGCTGCGAAAGCGCGAGGATTCCGACGAGGGCACCGGTGCCGCTCGCGATGCCCGCATAGGCGAGGTATTTCATCGAGATGCGAGCCCTGCTGTAGCCGAGCGCCTTGAACGTTCCGATGAGCACGCGCTCGTCTTCGACCATGCGCGTCATCGTCGTGAGAGCCACCAGCGCTGCCACGAGGAAGAAGATGAACGGGAACACCTGGGCTATCTGGTCGACACGCTGTGCATCCGACTTGAAGCTCTCGGCGCCGACGTTCTTCGTGCGGTCCATGACATAGATTTCGGGCGCCTCGATGTCGTCGATCTCCGCCTGCGCATCGTCGATCTTCTTCTCGGCATCGGCGAACTTCTCTTCGGCTTCGGCCTTCTGGCTCTCGTACTCGGCCAGGCTGTCCTCGTATTCGGCGAGGCCCTCGTCGTAGCTCCGCTTCCCGCTCTCGTAATCCTGCTGCCCCGAAGCGAGCTGCGCGCGACCCTGCTCAAGCTGAGCCCTGCCGTCCGATAGCTCGGCGGCGGCTTGGTCGAGCCGAGCCTGGGCGGCGGCGAACTGCTGCTCGGCAGTGTCCTTTGCGGCAGCCAGCTCCGATCGAGCCTGTTCGAGGGCTGGAATACCGCCCGCGAGCGCCTCCCTGAGCTTCTCGACGCTCTCTTCGAGCGCCGCCACCTGCGCGGCCAGCTCCCCGTAGCCGGGATCCGTGGGCTGCATGCCCGCAAGCTGCTGCTTCGCAGCCTCGAGCTGCGGTTCGAGCCGGGAAAGCGTCGCCTGGGCCGTATCGAGCTGCGCTTGCTGCTCGTCGATCTCCGCCTGCGCCGCATCGAACCTCCCTTGCGCTTCGGTGCGCTGGTTGGCGAGCTCGGACACCCCGGCATCGTACTCGGCCTGACCTGACGATATCCGCTGCTCGCTCGAAGCGATCGTCGCCGCCGCCCCGTCGAGCTGCGACGGCGTCGCGTCGAGCGTCTCCTTTGCGGCATCGAGTTCCTGCTTGGCGTCGTCGAGCTGCTGCTTCGCCTCGTCGAGCTGGGTCTGGGCGTCTGCGCGCTCGCGCTCGTACTCTTCCCTATTCTTGTCGAGCTCGTCTTGAGCCTCGCGCTTGACCTCGTCAAGCCTGCGCGCCTCGAGCGAGGGGGCCGCGTCCTCGATGCGCGCCAGCACGGCCGCCACCCTTTCGGCATACCCCTCGCCCGAGGCGAACTCGTCTTTTGCGCCCGCGACGGCGACGTAGGCCTCGGTGTAGGGCTGATCGGCCTTAAACGACGAGGTGGACACGTACATGTACTGCGCAAGCGCGCCGCTTCCGAGGCTCGTCGTTCCGAGACTTCCCGAGGACATGTAGTACGAAGCCCGCACGAATCCCGTAATCGTATAGGTTTTCGAAACGAGCGTATCGTCGAGATCCTGCGACCCCTCGGAAAGCTCGATCGTATCGCCGACCTTCAACGGCGTCGCCATCACGGCGTCCGCCGACACCACGCACTCGTCGGGCTCGGCAGGCCACGTTCCCTCGACGAGCAACGGCCTGTTCAGATAGTCGGAATCGTCGGACACCGCGTTCAACCCGTCCGATGTATCGCTCGCGTGCGCCGCGTCGATGTCGAGCGAGTGGATGCGCACCGTCACCTGCTCGCCGCCCATGAGCGACATGGCGTCAACCTGGTAGGCGCCCATCACGCCCCCGACGCCCTCGATCTTTTCGAGCGCGGCGATGTCGTCGTCGGCCAAGCCCATAGTCGAGAGCACCCGAATGTCGTACAGGTCGGTGCCGTCGTAGTAGGCGTCGGCTGCAAGCTCCATGTCGGGAGCCGTCATGCGCAGGCCCGCGTAGAAGCCCGCCCCGAGCGCGACGATGGCCGCGATGGCAAGGAAGCGGCCCCACGAATGCGAAATCGATCGCCAGAAATCTTTAGAGAAGGCGCTTCGCATGGACCCTTACCACTCGATCGTCTCAGCCGAAACCGGACGCTCGTTGACTTCCACTCCTGCGGCCCTGCCCTCGCGGACGTGGATCACGCGATCGGCGATGGCCGTGAAGGCCTGGTTGTGCGTGATAAGCACAACGGTGCGGCCCATGACCCGGCTCGTATCCTGCAGCAGCTTCAGGATCGCCTTGCCCGTCTGGTAGTCGAGTGCGCCGGTGGGCTCGTCGCACAAAAGGAGTTTCGGGTTCTTCGCAAGGGCGCGTGCGATGGCGACCCTCTGCTGTTCGCCGCCTGAGAGCTGCGCCGGGAAGTTGTCGAGACGATGGCCGAGGCCGACCTGTCTGAGCACGTCGGCGGCGTCGAGCGGGTCTTTGCATATCTGGGAAGCGAGCTCCACGTTCTCGAGCGCCGTGAGATTCTGCACGAGGTTGTAGAATTGGAACACGAAACCTATGTCGTAGCGGCGGTAGTACGTAAGCTCCCTCGCGTCGAACGAGCTCACCTCGCGACCGTCGAGCACGATGGTTCCCGACGTACACGAGTCCATGCCGCCGAGCATGTTCAGAAGCGTGGTTTTGCCGGCGCCCGAAGGCCCTACGACCACGACGAGCTCGCCTTCTTCGATATCGAAGGTCATACCGTCGACCGCAGCGACTTCGACCTCGCCCATCCTGTATGTCTTCCGCACATCGCGAAACTCCACGAACGCCATACTGACTCCTCCGTCGGTTTCATCCATTATAGGCGTTGTTCGGGAGCAGCAGAAAATCGGCACGGTTTCGCGATAAAGCGGGTGCCCGGCTGCGCTCAACGCTCAGCGCGGAGTCCGGAGTACGATGTACGGACAGCGCTCCGGCATCCGGTCTGAGCGCCGGGGACCGAGCGGCGGGTTGGGACCGGGTGGCGGACGGCGGGTTGCGTCGGGATCCGGACGGCGGGTTGGTTGCCGCGCTGCAGACCCCGTTTCGGTCGCCCGGTCAGCCTCCGAGTCCGAACCATTGTGCTCTGCGCAAAGAATAACGGGGCTTCGGTGCACGAATTTACGTTTTTGCGAACAAATCTCCGGCAAGCGGCCTCCGCCAAGGCTCTTGCCGAAACGATGCGCTGAAAAAGCAACCGTTTGTCCAGGTGGACACCAGGCGGCAGATCCATGGAGCTGAAAAGCGTTTCCATAGCTCGGGTAGCTTTCCCGCCCGCGCGTCGAATCTCGGCGGTTGGCCGCCATCGGAAGGGCGTTTTCCGGCAAAACCCCGGCCGGGGACGCGGTTTACGGGCGGGGCGGGCCTCGGTTCCGCGTTGGAGGCTCGGTTTCGGCGGGGTTTGCGGTTGCGGCCTCTTCCGCAGCCAGTTTTCCGGCCATCCCCCGACCGGTCTCGCACCGTACCCCCCCGGCCGACTAATGCACGCTTTTGTCAAGCATTTTGCGCCTTTCCAAGCGGTTTTGCTTGACAAAAGCGTGCATTAGTATCGTAAAGCGAAAGCCCGCCGCTTCTCTCGGCGACGCTGGCCGGCTCCTCACCCGAGAGCGGCTCACCAATCGGGACGTCGGATAGCTTTGCGATATCGTGCGATGAAAACGGCCGGGTTCGCCGGCCGCGCGTTTGGCCGCTTAAAGGAGGTCCGGGCGACGGCTCCGTTTCCCTGCCGCGGACCCGGGGATCCGCGGCACGGCCGGGACTCCGGAGCGCTGCATGTCGATGGCGGTTTAGCGGCGGAGTCTGCATGTCGCAGAAAAGCCAAGCGATCGCGACCCGACTGCAACATAAAAGCATCGCTTCCCAATCACCTGGCGAGAGCAGGTTCGGTGCGAGCCGCAAGAACAGCATCTGCATGATGCACGAGATCGAGAAAGGAATGGCAATGACCCGTTGCGCTTTGCTGATCGATCGAAAAAGCGCAGCGGACGCCATCCGTACGAAACGGCCTGCCAGATGAATCCCGCATTGCCGATCGAGCAATGCGGCGCATAACCCGAACAACAGCATCGGCGCCTTGAAGCCCGCTATGCTGCGGCGGGGCTCGGCCGTATCGAGCCCCCTGCATTAACGTACTAGCACAACAAAACGCATAATCGCAGTTCGAGTGTACATTCAGATAAGCGGAGCCGGCCTTTTCGCAGTCACGATTTCCGTTTCGTCGTTACCTATCCTGCCCGCTTATAGCACAAACTAGGTACCATATTATAGAAGGTGACGGGACAGTTTCAAAGGGAGCACGATACGTTTTCGATCGCCCGATACGGGTACCGCGACGCAATTTCAGGTCGTAGTATCGGGCCAAGGTTAACCGAGCAAGCAAACGCTCAGCCCACCGGAATCGCCGAAGCAGCAGGGCCTTGACGGAAGGCGGCGGACCGAACGCTTGCAGCGAAGCGCTCCGAACCGAATCTGTAAAGCGTCACGAACGAAAGGAACCACCCATGAGTCTCGAAGAGAGAAGGAACCGCGCCCTCGCGCTGTCCCAGCACAAGCACGAGCATATGCGTGCCCCCCACATCGACAAGACCGCCATCAGCCCCTACGACGATTACTGCGACGGCTACGGCATGCCCGGCGCCTACGGCAACGGCTACGTGTCGATCCTGAAGGTCTCGGCGGGCACCGTCGAGAAGACCGACGACGGGCTCATCGACCGCATCGTCACCTACGACAAGGCAGAAGCGGCCGATGCCTACATCGGGCAGATCAACATGCTCACCGCCTCGTCCTTCTGCGGCATGGCCGGCCAGGTTTGGGGCTACGACCTCGCCCGCCATGACGATATCACGTCGGGCAAGAGCCAGCCGCTGTTCTCCGTGAAGCAGTTCGATGGCTCCGAACTCAAGGTGTTCGACGCCCAACCGCTGCTCGATGCCGGCAAGGAGCTCTTCGGCACCGAGGAGAACCGCCGCTACCACCTCATCCCCGGCGCTCACACCATCTGCGCGAACAAGGGCATCACGGCATACCGCCCGAAGTCGGGCGAGCTTCAGGACGGCGAGGCGTACGGCGTGTGGTCCTTCATCGCCATATCCCTTTCCGCCGACCGCGACTTTTCGGCAGACCTGTTCATCGAGGATGCGGGCGTATGGACCGAAAACGATAACGAAGAGGACATGATCGCATTCCTCGAAGACCATCGCAAGGAGATCGTCTGGTCCGTCGTCGAGTGCGGACGCGACTCCAACGTGCTGTTCGACCGCACCTACGTCGGCTTCGCCTACCGTATGATGAAACCCGGCGAGATCGGCAACGCCATCACCGTCGGCCCCTACGTCACGCTCGCGCGCAACGCGGTTCCCGCAGACGGCTTCACATCGCTCAACGACATCAACCTGACCGAATGGCTGAAGGAAATGAACTTCCAACCCCTTACCGATATCGCGCAAGGGTAATTGAGACAGGACTGGAATCATGGCAGACAAATCATCTTCCGGTTCCAGCGGAGCACCGACCCAAGACAGCACCAAGAAAGTAGGCCTCATCGGCCTGGTCGGCATCGTCATCAGCGCCATGATCGGCGGAGGCATCTACAACCTTCCGCAGAACATGGCGCAGGATGCCTCCGCGGGAGCCATCATCATCGCCTGGCTGGTGACAGGCGTCGGAATCTGGTTCATCGCGAACACGTTCCGCATCCTTTCGGCAGCGCGCCCCGAGCTGACCAACGGCCTGTATGCGTATGCGGAGAAGGGATTCGGCAAGCTCGTCGGGTTCTTCGTCGCGTACGGGTACTGGATCTGCAACTGCTTCGCACTCGTTGCGTACTCGGTGCTCATCATGGCCACCCTGAACTACTTCATTCCCGACTTCGCCGGAGGCAACAACATACCTTCCATCATCGGCGGGTCCATCATCACGTGGATCATGTACTTCCTTGCGCTGCGCGGTGCAAAGCAGACGAGCTTCTTGAACATCATCGGCACCATCGGCAAACTGGTACCCGTGATCATCTTCATTCTGGCCGTTGCGACCATCTTCAAGTTCTCGGTCTTCATGGACAACTTCTGGGGCATGAAAGACGGCGTTGCCCTCACGCTCGATTGGGCCAACGTCATGCCGCAGGTGCAGTCGACCATGCTCGTGACGCTGTGGCTGTTCCTCGGCATCGAAGGCGCAGTCGTGGTGTCGGGCAGGGCGAAGTCGCAGACCGCCGTGCGCAAGGCGACCATGATCGGCTTCTTGGTCACGCTCGGGCTGTACGTGATCGTCTCCCTGCTGCCTTTGGGCGTCGATTCGCAGGAGGCCGTCGGCAAGATGGCCGATCCCTCGATGGCCGCCATCATGCTCCAGTCGTTCGGCAGCTGGGGCGAGATCATGGTGAACGCCGGCGTCATCATCTCGGTTTTGAGCTCGTGGCTCGTCTGGATGCTCATGCTCGGCGAGATGCCGTTCGCGGCAGCGAAAGACGGCATCTTCCCCACGGCATTCGAGAAGGAGAACAAGAAGAGCGCACCGTCGACATCGCTTCTGTGGACGACCATCGTCATCCAGGTGGTACTCGTCGCATCGTACTTCATCGGCAGCAACGCCTGGACGACCATGATCAGCATCACGAGCGTCATGGCGCTGCCGTGCTATCTGTTCTGCACGCTGTTCCTCTTCAAGATCGCCCTCAAGAAGGACAGCTACCCCACGGGCATCTTCGCGAGCCGCACGAGCGCCATCGTCACGGGCGTGATCGGATCGGTCTACGGGCTCTGGCTCATCTACGCGGCGGGCCTGAACTACCTCATGGTGGCCTGCATCGTGTACGCCGTCGGCATCCCGCTCTACATCGCGGGGGTCAAACAGCACGACGCGAAGGCGAAGCTGTTCACCAATAAAGAAAAGATCATCGTTGCGGTGGTGATCGCGCTCGGCATCGCCGGTGCCGTGTACTCGGTCTTGCAGTTCGGTCATTTTTAGAAGCCTGTATCCCACACGGCAAACCGCACCCCAGGCGCCTCGCATCCATCATGCGAGGCGCATTTTTCATCCAAGCAGCCCCGCGGCGCGCGCAGCGCGGCGCCGCTAAGACCCGCGTGAGCACCAGGGCGCACGGCGCATGCGCCAAAGGGACATGCAGCCCGTATGCGTATGCAACGGTCGGGCGCAATCAGGGCGCGAGGCGCATAAAGCTCTTCGGCGCGCACGCGAAAAACGCTATACTGGTGTGATCGTATTCGCATATCCGTACGACCACGAAAGAGAAACCGCTATGAGCATCGACAGTTACGAGGCGAGCCGCAAGCGCTCCGACGAGATTCGCGCCGACCTTCCCGAACATCCCGAGAAGTACACCATGTTGACGGGCGATCGGCCGACGGGGCGATTGCACCTCGGCCATTATTTCGGCACGATCCGCGAACGCGTGGCGCTCCAGAACCTCGGTGTGGCAACTCGCATCATCATCGCCGACTACCAGGTGATCACCGATCGCGATTCGACCGAAAACATTGCCGACAACGTACGCAACATGGTTATCGACTATCTCGCCTGCGGCATCGATCCCGAGAAGACCATCATCTTCACGCACTCGTCCGTTCCCGCCTTAAACCAGCTCATGCTTCCGTTCCTTTCGCTCGTAACCGAGGCCGAGCTTCTACGCAATCCCACGGTTAAGGCGGAAATGGAGGCCTCGGGCCACACGCTTACAGGCCTTTTGCTCACCTATCCCGTGCACCAGGCGTGCGACATCCTGTTCTGCAAGGGCAACATCGTACCCGTCGGCAAAGACCAGATGCCCCATATCGAGCAGACCCGCCAGATCGCACGACGTTTCAACGAGCGCTACGGCCACGTGTTTCCCGAACCCGACGGCCTGCTGAACAACTCGCCCGCCATCCCGGGCCTCGACGGCCGCAAGATGTCGAAGAGCTACGGCAACGCCATTTCGCTTTCCTCCACCGACGAGGAGACGGCGAAGCTCATCAAGAAATCCCAAACCGATGCGGATCGCACCATCACGTTCGACCCGGAAGCGCGCCCCGGCGTATCGGCACTGCTGACCACCGCGGCGCTGTGCACGGGCCGCACCGAAGAGGAGATCGCCGCCGAGATCGGCGATGGCGGATCGGGCACGCTGAAGAAGTACGTCACCGAAAGCGTGAACGGCTACCTCGCCCCCATCCGCGCCCGCCGGCAAAAGCTCGCTCAGGATATGGGCTATATCGAAGAAGTGCTGCACGAGGGCAATCGCCGCGCAAACGAAATCGCCGACGCTACGCTCGACGAAGTGCGAGCGACGATGGGCATGGTGTATTAGCATCCCGCCTCAGAAGCTCTGTCCGCGCATCGGGGCATCCGAGAGGAGCCCCTATGCGCGTTTTCAGCCGGATTGCCGACGGCGAAGCCCGCGTAGGTCCTTCGCTTCTTGATCCGAAAACAATTCGAACCCCGAAAGGGGTTCGAACGAATCAACTATGGCTCCCCGGGTAGGATTCGAACCTACAACCCTCCGGTTAACAGCCGGATGCTCTGCCGTTGAGCTACCGAGGAATGGGCTGCGCTTCATGCGCAAGTGGAAATTATACCGCAACCCGGATGTTTGGCAATACCGAATTTTAAACCGTTCGAATACTTTTTGACATGCGGTTACCTCAAACCGCCGATCCCTTCGTCAAACGCTCGATAGTGGCAAGCTCCTCGGAAGAAAACGCCTCCTTCTTCACGATCAATGCTCCCTGTTTTTTGCACGTCATGACGAACAGGTGCTCCGTTTGATCGGTTCTCTCGACATCTTCGTAGAAAACGACAAGCTCGCCGTTTTCGCCTCCCGCCTCGACCCGATCGCCGAAGAACGTCACCTCGTGCTCCACCGCACCGCCGCGGGGTCGCGCTCGCTTGAATGCGACGTATCCGAAAACGATCGGAACGATGAAGCGCATCGCAAGCAGCACGGCGGCCACGCCTGCCGCTTCCATCATGATATCGTGATTGGCGATATGGAAAAACGCATCGAACGGCAAGAGGACGGCGCAAATAAACATCAGGAGCAGCGCAACGGGAAGGGCAAGCGTATTGAGCACCTTGAGATGCGTTCCGCCAAGCCACTCGCGATAGTCGCCCATCGTAAGCGTCACGTTGCTTCGAGCTACCGCATCCACAGGTGCGTCCACATCCTTTTCGCCGTATGCCGTTTCGCTGTTCATATATCCCCACCACGCTACCGCCGCCATATGGATGCCCGATGGACATCGGCAGCCTTTCATCGTTTCGTTGGAGAACGGGTGCACAACCTTCAGAATGTTTAAGGTTTTACTACGAACATTTGTTTGCTATACTGAATGATGCGATAACGGATGAAGGGAGCCTGAAAACATCATGATCGTCAGCGCGTCGCGTCGCACCGACATACCTCGATTCCATATGGACTGGCTTCTCAACCGCCTTTCGGAAGGCTACGCTCTCGTCCGAAACCCCATGAACCGCTCAAGCGTTTCCCGTGTGCCCCTTACTCCGGAAGCCATCGACTGCATTGCGTTTTGGACGAAGAATCCCGAACCCATGCTCGAGCGCCTCGACGAGCTTTCCCCGTACCCCTATTACGTGCAGTTCACGCTGAATGCATACGGGGCCGATATCGAAGGGGCGCTGCCACCGAAAGCCGATCTCATTCGGACTTTCCAAGAACTCTCCGCCGCCGTCGGGCCCCATCGCATGGTATGGCGCTACAGCCCCATCCTCATAAGCAAGCGCTATACGATTTCCCACCATCTTCACTATTTTGAAACGTTCGCCAAGCGGCTCGAAGGCTTCACCTCGCAATGTCGCATCAGCTTCCTCGACGTGTACCCGAAGATAGAACGCCTTATGGGCAGACGGGGACTGCAATGCGTAGCACCCGAGAAGGAAACCTTTCTTGCGAAATCGCTTAGCGCCATCGCGGTCTCTCGCGGAATCGAATGCGGCGGCTGCGGCTCGATGGATCTCGAAGCGGCGGGCATGAAGCGCGTAGGCTGCATCGACGCCTCGTTCGTAGAACGGGCAACCGGCCTCAACGTCGCCGAAACGGGTACGGAGAGCTCGCGCGAGGGATGCTACTGCATACCGAGCGTCGACATCGGCGCGTACGACACCTGCGCGAACGGTTGCGTGTACTGCTATGCGAACGGCGGCGGCGAACGCAACGCCCCGAGGAGGTTCGACGCGTACGACCCCTTATCCGAAATGCTGTGCGACCGTACCGAACCGGGCGATGTCATCGCCGACAGGAAGGCAACGAGCTTGCTCGTTGCGCAGACAAGGCTCGTGCTGTAAAGGACGCAAGGGACGCCGCGCAACCCTACAGCGAAGACGGTGAATGCTGCGGATCGTGAAAAACGAAACTCCCTAACGAGGGAGTTTCATCTGAATTTAGAATGGTGGGCCCAGCAGGATTCGAACCTGCAACCAAAGGATTATGAGTCCTCTGCTCCACCGTTGAGCTATAGGCCCGCGGGTTTCGCGCATGCTTTCTCGCGCGAGTCAGTATTCTATCGCAAGTCCGTCTATACCGTAAGCCCCGAATATCAGATTCTCACTTGCGCTCGGACGACATGACCGCTAAAATACTTCGAGCACGCGGAAAGCACGGCTTTTCGAATGCGCGTTCGGTCGCTTGGCTCAGCGGGAGAGCATCGCCTTCACACGGCGGGGGTCACAGGTTCAAATCCTGTAGCGACCACCATAAACAACAGGCCATCGGCTCCCGGTGGCCTGATTTGTTTCATGACGCTATTTCGGATGCCCGAGCGCTTCCGTCCGCCGATCCTCTAAAATCCTCTCGGCCTCTTCGCAGAGCGCAACCGTGCTCGCACGCACATGCTCGGCAGAAAGCAGCAGCACGTTGAGCGTGCCTTCGATGTACATTTCCGGATCGCTCAGCTCGGAGCAAACGGCCATGCGCGTACATTCGATCGCACGAGCCAAATCGCCGGCGGAGTTTGCCGCAATCCTTAAATTGTCGATGAATTCGATGGATACCGTAACCGAGCCACCACAAAAAAGACCTCCCACGATACAGTCACCCTCCTAGAGCCATCGCTCCGAATCGGCGGTGAGCACCCCTTGACTGGCAAGGCTGCGTGGATACCCGTCTTCATGTCCCTTCCTCTGCGTAGGTTCACTATATGCCCATTAGAAACTATGCACAATATATGGTAGGTCAATTCATCATATACACACAATACATACTAGGCGTATGGTATCATATTGAGGCAAAGGGGGTCGTTCGATGAAAGCACAGGACGCACTGCGCGTGGCAATCAGCTCGTCTGGCAAAAGTCAGGCGGGCATCAGCAAGAGCATCGGCAAAACGCGCAACTACGTAAACGCACTGGTCACTCAGGCCGATAACACCGGCGGCACGCTCGAGTGCGGCACCGTGGCGGGCATCGCAAGCGCCTGCGATTACGCGCTCGTCCTCGTTCCCAAAGGGTCGGAACCGCCCGATTCCCTCGTCATCGACCCGCCCGAGAAATAGAGGCGGCTGCAGCCGACACCGTCTTGTTGGGCATTCGTTTCCGTACCTCATCCAGCGCCAAAGGTTTCCTCCTAGAATATTCGTTGACAGAGAACATCAACGAATGGAGGATCCCATGTCCGATATCATGAACAAGATCAAAGACACCGCTAACGATGCGAAAAACGCCGTTAAGGATGCCGCCCACGACGCCGGCAACGCGGCAAAAGACGCTGCACACGATGCGAGGAATGCCGCCGAAGACGCAAAGACCGATCTTGAGAGCAGCATGGGCAAATAGGCGTGCGGGTTCGCCGAGGTCGCGGCATCCGCCAACGAAACCGCACCCGAGCACAACCGCATAATCGACTGCGAAGGCCGGCGAGGGACTGCAACCCCTCGCCGGCCTTTCGTACGAACCGAGCCCCTTGATCGTCGGCTTGGCTACCGAGCGAACATGAGCCGCTCGCTCTTGAACATCTTTTGGAGCACGTATATTCCGATGCCGGTGTATACCAGGTTGCTTGCCACGCATGTCACCACAGCCGCCGGCTGGAAATCGAACGTGAAGATGCCGATCATGCACTGCACGCTGTTGTACAGGGGAATGAAGTAGTACCCCAGCTCGGGCTTCGCGCCATCGCCGAACATGCCGAGCAGTCCGATCACCATGACCACGATCATAAGCGGCGTCAGGTACAGTTGCGCTTCCTTCGTGGTCTTGGCCAACGCCGATACCACGGTGATCAGCATGACGATGAGCAGCGTCGTCGAGAAGATGACGAGCGCAAGCAACAGGTACTCGGGCGCGCCGTACACGTTTATATCGAGTTCGCCTTGGGTGAGGTTCGGCAAACTGGCAAAGATGCCGATAGCGCTCGAAGCGGCGATAGCCAACCCGATGAGCGCCAGTGCGAGGATCTTCCCCAATGCGATATCGCTGCGTTTGATGGGCGTCGCGAGCATGGTCGCCATCGTTCCGCGCTCCTTCTCCCCCGCAACGGCTTCGGATGCGACCGACATGCATCCGCTGAACAAAAGGATAAGCAGCAGCATCGGCACGATCGACACGATAATCGTAGCCGCGAGGTCCTTGTCTTCGGCGACATCGTAGGTTGCTTCGCCTGCATTCACGTCGAACTTATTGGAAAGCGATGATTCGTAGGCATCGAGCAGGGCCACAAACGACGCATACGCTTTGCTCGACGACGAGTCGGCCGAATTGTAGTACACCTCGACCTGCGGAGCCACCGCGCCCGAAGCGGTATCGTAGGAAGCGACCGCTTCGTCGAATCCGTTGGGAAACACGACGAAAGCCGAAACATCCCCCTTGTCGATCTGCTCGCGCATCTCTTCGGCGCTTGGAATACTTGCGCTCTCGACAAGGTCGATCCCCGATGCGTCGGCCATCTGCTCGACGCTCGCCGGAAGGCCGACGACGGCAATCGTCGATTGATCGGTCCCGTCTCCGGAGATCATGCCCGACATGGCATTGCCCATGATCGACCACATGCCGAAGATCAGAAGGCCCGGCAGGACGATAGCGATGAGGGCCGATGCCTTGTTACTGAAGAAGCGAGCGAGTTCCTTCTTCGCGATAGTCAGCACACTGCTCTTCACGATGCATCACCCACCGTCATGCGATACATGTCGAAGAAAGCATCTTCGAGAGAGCGGTCTCCGGTCAGCTCGTCGAGCGTTCCGTTTGCGACCATGCGCCCGCCGATGATGACGCCCGCACGGTCGCATACCTTCTCGACCAGGCTGAAGATATGGGTCGACAGCAAAATGGTCTTCCCCTCCCCCTTGAGCTCCAAGAGGAAATCGGTAACCGTTTTCGCGGTCAGCACGTCGAGCCCGTTGGTGGGTTCGTCGAAGATGATGACGCTCGGATCATGGGCGACCGACACGGCGAGCGATACCTTCTGCTTCATGCCGGTTGAGAGATCGGCCACCTTGGTCTGCGCAAACGCTTCGATGCCGAAGCGCGCGAACAGGCTCTTCTTGCGAGCGTCGCGCTTTGCCGGTTCGATATGATGCAGCTCGGAGAAGAAATCGAACAGGTAGTCGGCCGAGAACACCTCCTCGAGCTTGAGCTCGCTCGTGAGAAACCCGATGGTCTTGCGCACGCCCATCGGATCGGACACGATGCTCGCGCCGTTGATCCACGCGTCGCCCGAATCGGGCTTGATAAGGGCTGCGAGCATTCTCAGCGTCGTGGTCTTGCCGGCTCCGTTCGGGCCGAGCAGTCCGTAGATCTCTCCTTTCACCACTTCGAAAGAGAGGTTCTCGACAGCGGTCTTGTGCCGTTGGTCGGTTCGTTCGAGTTTGCGCTGCTTTGCGGAAAGCGGGTAGGTTTTCCGCAAACCCTGCGCGCGGATGGCTGGTTCCATGGGCCTCGTTTCCTGATTCGCCGGTCATCTGTCGACTCGTTGAGCCGCACAGCCCAGTATACCGATTCCCGCAAGGCGCCCGATCGCGGCAGCGAAAAAACTTTGACGACCGAAGCAAACCTCATGCGCGTACCGTTCCCCCGCACGGTGCCGAGTGCTGCGCTACCGAAAACGCAGCCGAACGCACGGACGAAGCACAAACCGTAACCGATACGACACGTAGTTTTTACGTCCGTTTGCTAAGCTTTTCCGAAGATCCGGCAACCGAAAGGAGCGCTTCATGCCCTACCACAAGATACTCGTCGCATACGACGGCTCGGAGCACGGAAAACAAGCCCTCGCAGCAGCCCTCGATCTCGTCGATCACGATATGGCCAACAGGATCATCGTCCTGCATGTGGTCGCAACCCATCGAGGCGTCGAGCCGATGCTCGAAGCAGGCAGCATGATGGCGGCAAGCGACACCGAAGCGTTCGAAGACAACGACGCAGCCGCCGTCGCGCAGGAAATCGCCGCGATAACGAAGGACTTCAAGGACATCGTCGAGGTCATGATGCGCGTCGGAACGCCGCGAAGGGAGATCGTCCACGTAGCCGAAGCGCACGAGTGCGACCTGATCGTCATGGGGTCGCGCGGCCTCGGCGCCGTCATGAGCATGCTCGGCAGCGTGAGCTCGGCCGTCCTCGCCGAATCCGAAGTTCCCGTTCTCGTCATGCGCTAATCCGAATACCCGCCGCGCCGAGCGCGCCCAACCGCACGAAGCAAATGAGCCTCGACCTGAAAGGGACTTGTCTTTCGATGCCGTTCGCGGCATCATCTTCCTTAACTGCAACTTCAGCCGGTACCGGCAAACCCGAAAGGAATCCATGCAGCTCGCCTACACCATCTGCCTCGCCCTATCGCTCGGCATCATCATCGGCTTCTCCTTCGGCGCGGCCAAAATCGCCAAGAAACCGACCTACAGCGAAAAGCAGGTGAAACGCACCGCTGCGTTTCAGAAAAAGGCCTCAAACGTCGCCAAATACCTGACGTTCTTCATCCTTGCTCAGGGGCTTGTTTGGTGCTGCTACTACCTTGTACTCGGAGCCATCGATCCCGAGCAGGTCGACTATGCAACCGGCATGTCGCAGCTAATCGTTTCGGTACTCACCATCGTCTCCATCGCGTTCGCGTTCTTCGAGTTCCTCAGGAGCAAATAGCCGCGCATCGGAAGCGCGCAATGCGGATTCGAAAGCGGATTCTCGTTGCCGCGCAGGCAAACGTCCTACCCGACCCTCGGGCATCGACCAGTCCTCCGGTGCGGCCGTCGCCGCGAACAACGCCGAAGCGAGCTTGCTTTCAGTTCATCCAACCGTATCTTCCCCGTTTCCTTCCCGACAACGGATACGCCTTCCGAGCTGCTATGATTGATGCGAAAACGAGGTGATACACCATGAAGGACTTCAACGATTTCTTGAGAATTCTCGCCAGCGATGAAAGCAAAGCGGAAGTCGAATGCATCATTTTAGACAACGCTATGGAAGAGGAGCGCGAAGGAAACGACATCCACACGTACCTCTATACCGTCATCGATGCCGTAACCGATTACAAGCTGCGGAAATACCACGAATGGGCTTCGCAGGGCTGAACGGAGGACCCTATGATCTACAAAACCGGCGAGACGCCCGGCAAAGGCACCTACCGCTGCACCAAATGCGGTTTCCTCGTGCATCTTTACCGCGACGACGAGAAGCTGCCGGCATGCCCCGCATGCATGCACAGCGAGTACACGAAAGTCGACTGACCTCGAGTTGCAACCACTCGGCCGCGTCACCCCGCGCGGCATTTCCCGAAGGGCGCTTCCCACCACACCCAATCCCAGGAAGCGCCCTTTTTTCATCGCCAGAAACCGTGCGTTCGCGTCACAAGGAAAACGTCGGCGCAACATAGTGGTATGATCGACCCATGCAGCAACTACTGACCGACATACCCCTCGAAGACTCGGTGAGCGTTACCGGGCCCGACGCCAAGGGCGCTTGGTCGTGCAGCTTCTTCGCCTTCAATACCGAAATCCTGCTTCAAACGTACCCGGGCGACCTTGCCGAATCCGTCCTACGGCGCGGCTTCGCCGCCGCCATCGAGCGCTGCAGGACGTTCGAGCGCCTGCTCTCGCGCCACCTCGCCGGAAGCGACATCGTACGCATCAACGAATCGGCGGGCGAGGCGGTTCCCGTCGAACGGGACACCTACAGGGTGCTCGCTTCGAGCCTCTTCTACTGCGAAGCGAGCGGGGGCGTCTTCGACATTACGATGGGCGCGGTGTGCCGGCTCTGGAATTTCGCCGACGAAACCCTGCCCGAGCCAGACGAACTCGAACGAGCGCTCGCCCACGTCGACTGGCATGCACTGGTTATCGCCGAAGACGAAACGGGCTTTTGGGCCCAATTGAAAGACCCGGCCGCCTCGATAGACGTCGGCGGTACGGCGAAGGGGTTCATAGCCGACGATCTGTGCGACCTCTTGCGAGAGCAAGGATTCTCCAACGCCATCATCAACCTCGGCGGAAACGTCATGACGTTCGGCTCGAAGCCCGACGGCAAGCTCTGGACCATCGGGGTGAGAAACCCCGCCGCCCCCTCGACGCTCATCGGTGCCGTTCCGATCGCTCAGGGGTCGGTGGTTACGAGCGGCCTGTACGAACGCTGCTTTACAAAGAACGGCATCCGCTACCACCACATCCTCGACCCGAAAACGGGCTACCCCGTGCAAACCGACATCGCGGGAGCCTCGATCGTTTCCGAACGCTCGCTCGACGGGGACGGCTATTCCACAACCGTCTTCGCGCTCGGCTCCGCAGATGCGCTCGATTTCGTAGAACGCACCTGCGGCATCGAAGCGCTGCTCGTGCTCGACGACGGCTCGATCGTGCGATCGAGCGGGCTCGAGGGTTTCATCGAACTGTAGACTCCGCCCCTTCCCCGCTCCCCCTCAGATTCACGAAAGCGAGCAAGGCCGCACCCACCAGGCCGAGCACCATTACGGTAAGGCCCATCGCCATCCATCCGCTTTCGAGCACGAGCGGCATAAGCGCGATGCCCAGAAACTGCCCGAGGCTCTGGACGAGGATCAAGAGCCCCATAGCCACCGGCATAACGGCTTCGTCGCCGACGGCACGGGGATAGACGGTCAAATACATCGTCGGCGATCCGAGGCCCACCAGCCCCATGACGACGGCGGCGATCCACATGACGGGGCCCGTCGTCGTCAACAGCGCGCAGGCGCAGGGTCCCATCGCGAGCATGGCCACCACCGAGAGCAGACGCACCTTGCCCGTCTTATCGGCGAGCATGCCGAACACCGGAGAGCTCACGATGGCGATGAGCATGGGGAGCGTACTCGCGAACCCCGCCTGGCCGGCATCCATACCCTGGCTTTGCAGAAACGTCGGGGAGAACGACAGCATCGAAAGAAGCACCATGTTGAACATGAGGAAACTCCCGAGCACAAGCAGCACCCGCGGTTTCACAAGCAGACGGTAGTCGGGTTTTGCCTTGGGGCCCGTTTGAGCGCTCGCCCTTTCAACCGCTTCGAAGAAGGTGCCCGAGGAGGGTTTAAGCAGAAAGAACAGGACCGCGCCCGCAACGACGGCAACCGCAGCCATGAAGAACCACACGCCCCGAAAGCCGATAGCCTCGAACAGCGCAGGCGTGAGCACGCCGCCGAAGAACGATCCGAGCGAAAACCACAGAGCCCAAACGCCCATCGCGAACCCGATCTTGTCGGGCGCGACGTAGCGCTGAATGGCGAGCGGAGCCGCCACTCCGCAGAACACGAGCGCGATGCCCTCGATGGCGCGCGAAAAGACGAGCATGCTGCCGCTGGTGGCGAAAGCGCCGATGAGCGTGCCGGCGGCGATGATGGCCACTGCGGCCATCATCATGTTCTTCGGTCCGAACTTACGTGCCAGGGCTCCGGTGGGCAGGGCGAGGAATATTCCTGCGAACGTGAAGATGGACATAAGCCACGAAGCCGACCCGACATCCATAGAGAATTCTTCCATGATGGCCGGCATGACGGACGGCACCTTGAACTGCCCGAGCGCGATCGCAATGCCCACAAGCACGACGACGATCGCGACCAGTACGTGGTTCTGATACTTTTTCGATTTGCTTTTCAAACCTTCTCCTCATCGCGCAGTCCGGGCCTCCGGCATGCGCCGAAGGCCCTTTTCTGCATACGCTTCCTGCAACTTGCCTGTGCTTAGCCGCGGCTACAGTCCCAGCACGCCCGCGATGAACGGGACCCACAGCACCATGCAGACGCAGAAGATGATCGCCGGGATCACACCCGCTTTGAACATGTCGCCGAAGGTGTAGTAGCCCTCGCCGTACGTGACGATAAGCGTTGGATTGACGGGAAGCAGGAAGTTGCCCGCAACGATGAACGCAAGCAGCATGGTCGGAATGGCCGGGGAAACGCCGAGCGATACGCAGATGCCGATGAGGATCGGGAGGAACAAGCTGATGATGGCCGCGCCTACCGGTGCGATCGTGTGCAGCAGATAGACGAATACAACGGTTACCAGCAGGAACAACGTAAAGTCGAGCGAAGTAACGCCGCTGTTCATGAACATGTTCGTCACGAACTGATCGGCGCCGGTCGACGAGAAGATGCCGCCGATGGAAAGAACCGAACCCACCATGAGGATGATGCTCCACGGAACCTGCGCAGAGAACTCTTCCCACGTAAGAAGGTTAATGCCCGGGAAGAACATGATACCGAGACCGATGATTGCCACCGTCGTAACGTTGAGGATCGGAATCCAGCTGCCGAGAATCCAGAGAAGGGGAAGCGCGAGGATCATGATGAGAGCACGTATTTCGAACGAGTTGGGCTTGCCCGCCTCATCGGCGGCTTGACGGAGCTTATCGAACGCCGACGATTCGATCGGCTCGGGCTTGAGGATCTTGACGATCGAGAACCAGCAGAGCGGAATGCAGAGGATGGCGATCGGAAGGCCGACGACGATCCAGTTCAAGAAGCTGATGGTCTGTCCGGTCAGCTCCTGCATGAGACCCATGGCCACGACGTTGAACGAGCTGCCGGCGGGCGTGACGACGCCGCCGATAACCGCGGCGATCGGGATGGCGATCATCATGCACTTGCCGAGGTTCGATTTTCCGGGCTGAGCATCCGCCGCCCTTAAAACAACGTAGGAAAT
Organism: Raoultibacter timonensis; assembly: GCF_022845715.1. Taxonomy (NCBI): domain Bacteria; kingdom Bacillati; phylum Actinomycetota; class Coriobacteriia; order Eggerthellales; family Eggerthellaceae; genus Raoultibacter; species Raoultibacter timonensis. Next base: position 1,819,841 of record NZ_AP025564.1, on the reverse strand, counting down.
GCCCATGAACAGAACCGCCGCAGGAACGTCGGACATGATGGTGGATACGAGTGCGGTACCGATCATGAACGCCAGGATGAGCTTTTCCGAACTCTCGCCGGTGATCTTGAATATCCTGTTCACCAGACGCACGCCCCACTCGGTCTTAAGGAGCAACGCGGGCAGCGAGAAGATCGCGATAACGTAGAAGACGACCGATGCGCTGAATCCGCCGAAGGCCGTCTTATACGTTGCCGCACCGATGACCACGGCGACCACGAGCGCGAGAATGCCCGTGACGCCCACGGGAAACGTTCCGCATACCCACAGCGACACGGCGAACAGCAGCGTCGCTATCGCCATAATGCCTTCGCGGGAAAGCTCGGGCGTTGCGGGAACGAACATGGCGATCACGAGTACCGCAACCGCAAGAACGATGCCAACGCCCTTCTTGTTTAAAAACCCCTCTTTGCTGAAAAACTTGGTTACCATTTCTTGTGCCATTTGTCTTCCTTTCAGAAAGCAACTACCGGCATATGTGATATCCCCTTACACCGCTCGGCCGGGCCCGTTGCACCGAGCGGCGATCGGCTCTTATACGGTCCGACGATCTCGGAAGATCCCCGGATCCAGCAGCCCTGCCGCCCGTAGGCGGCAGGCAGAAACTCATTACCCGATCTGGTTCTTGAACAGCTCGACCACGCCGACGTTCCGGTCCTCGTCGGTCGCGTCGGTCTCGACCATGCGCGAGAGGTACCCCTCGGCCTCGACGTAGACGCGGTAGGGGGCGGCGGCCACCTGGTCGAACCAGAAGTCGCCGAACTCGTCGGTCTCGGCGGCGACGACCGTGCCGTCCGCGAGGTTCTCGAGGGTCACCGCAGCGCCGACGACCACCTCGTCGGCCTCGAGGTCGACGGCGACGCCCGCCACGAAGCGCTTCGGCTTGTTGAGGTAGTACACGCGGGGCGCATCGGACGCGCGCTCTGCGAGCAGCGGCTCGGCCGCGGCGATCTCGGCGGCGAAGTCCTCCTCGTCGCCGAAGCGGACGGCCCCGTGCGGGCAGACGTCGACGCAGTGCGGGACCTCGCCGGCGTCCACGAGGTGCGCGCAGCCGGTGCACTTCTGCGGGATATCGAGCTCCTCGTTGTAGAAGATCGCGCCGTAGGGGCACGCGTCGACGAGCCCGCGCATGCCCTTGGCCTTCCCGGGGTCGACGACGACGAGGCCGTCGTCGCGCTTGTAGGCAGCGCCGGGGGCCGCGTCCATGCAGGGTGCGCTGTCGCAGTGCTGGCACATGCGAAGCGTGTAGGAGACCTTCACCTTGGGAACGCTCCCGCGCACCTCCTCCTCGATGCGGCACCAGAACTGGCCCGTGTCGGGCTGGGGCTCGGCGTAGGGCGGCCACGCGTTGTCGACGTGCTCGTCCTTGCAGGCGATCTGGCAGTTGCGGCAGCCGTTGCACTTGGCGTGGTCGTAGACGAATACCTTTCCCATCTCTATGCTCCTTCCACGATGCGCGCCGTCGCGACGAGGCCGCAGTCGGGGTCGTAGTCGCGCCCGAACGCCTCGGGGTATTCCTCGGCGAGCGCGAACACGTCGACCTTCTCGATGTTGACGAGGAAACCGCTCGTTACCTCGCCGAACGCATGCTCGGACGTGGTCGCATAGGGCGCGATCAGGTTGTTCGCACCGCCGCGGTCGAGGCCGCCTTCGCCCATGACGATCGAATCGACGCGTGCGCCGTGATCCTGGTAGATTGCGCCGGGGATGATGCGCTCGGAGACGATGACGCCGCCGAGTACGCCGCCGCGCTCGTTGTATATCTTGGCGATGTCGCCCGATTCGAGGCCGAGAACACCGGCGTCGACCGGGTTCACCCACACCGGCTCGTACTTGTAGCCGTCGGGACCGGTCACCTTCACGTACTCCTCCATCTCGCGGAACCAGGTTACGTCGTCGAGGTTCGCATGCACGCGCCACCGCGGGTGGTTCGATACGATGAGGAACGGGTACTTCCTGCCGCGCGGCAGGTACTGGCGCTCCTGATGGCCCGCGCCTTCGTCGATCCAGTGCGGAACCGGGCCGCGTTCCTTGTCGTCAGGGAACATGCTCGCAAGCGTGGTCGAGTAGTACTCGAGCTTGCCCGACGGCGTCTGCAGCGGATGGCCCTCGGGATCGGCGTAGAACTCGCTTAAGCCTGCGGGAATGTCCTCCCAGTTCTCAATGGTCGGGAACGGGTAGTACTGCTTCTCCTTGAACTCCTCGAACGTCATCTTCTTGGCGGCTCCTGTGTTCTCGAAGCCCGCCTGGATGTACTCTTCGCAGGTCTTGCCGCCCATGTAGCGGTCGAACAGGTTCTCGTAGATGCCGCCGAACTTCTCGAGCGCCTTGGCCACCTCGCCGACGGCTTCCATGTCGGACTTGGACTCGAGGCGCGGCTTGATGGCCTGGCGCTCGAAGTACACGAGGTTCCATTGGCCGTTGTCGGAGTCGGTTCCGATGTCCTCGGTTTCGAACTTGGTGTTCGTGGGCAGGATGATGTCGGCGAAGTTGCAGTCGTTCTCCATCCAGGGATGCTGGATGATGATGAATTCGATACTCTCGTGGCGCAGCGCTTCCTGCATCTCGTTGCCGCCGTTCCAGCACGTCTCCCAGCACGGCGTGTCGGACCAGATCATATGCAGGCGCTCGTTGCCTTCGAGCGGGAACGTGAAGGGGCCGGTGAACTGGTCTTCGCGCGGGAAGCCCGCTCCGATGTGGCCGTACCACTGCACGGGCGGGTTCATGATCGCCTCGGGGATCATGGTCTTGGGAATGAAGCTCTCAGGGAAGCTCCGGTACCAGCCGCGATACGCGGGGCTGCAATCGGGGATCTCCGACGAGGGCGGCAGCGGCGTGACGGTCTGCATGCCGTAGAGCGTCCACTCGATGAACTTGAACTGGTTGGCGCCGGGCTTGCCGAGCCCCTGCATGCCGAGCAGCGCCACTTCGAGGCGGGCGGGCTCGTGAGCGTAGCACGACCTGATGAACGAGCCGCCGTTGCAGTGCGCGATCGACACGGCGTGCTTTGCCCAGTAGCGGGCGAACGCCTTGATGGTGTAGGACGGAATCCCGCAGATCTTCTCGGCCCACTTCGGGGTCTTCGGCACGCCGTCCTCGCCTCCGAGCACGTAGTAGCGGAAGTGGTCGAAGCCGATCGCATGGGTGTCGAGGTAGTCCTTGTCGTAGATGTCCTCGGTGATCCAGGTGTAGGCGATGGCCAGCTGGAGGGCCGCATCGGTGTTGGGCTTCACGGGGATCCACTTGTCGGCGTGCACCGCGTTGGTGTAGTTCACGTCGGGCGAGATGTGGATCTGCTTGATGCCGAGGTCGGTGAACCAGAAGCACAGGCGGCTCGCAAGATACCCTCCCCACCCGAGCGGGGTCGTCTCGACGTCGCAGCCCCAGAACAGCACCGCGTCGCCGTTCTCGGCGATGTCCTTGATGACGTTGTTCAGAAGCGACTGCTGCCCGAGCGGATCCATGCCCCAGATGTGCTTGGCGCCCCAGTACCAGCCCTCCCAGCTGTCGGGCTGGCGCGTCTGCAAGGTATAGGAGCCGATGAGGTCGAACATCCTGCTCTGGCAGCCGTGCGGCGCATGAACGAACTTCGTCTCGCCGTGGCCGTCGAGCTCGCAGAGGATCGAGTACGGGCCGTACTCGTCGTGGATCCGCTTGATCTCCTCGGCGGTGATGGCCGCCGCCTCGTCCCACGAGATGCGCACGTAGCTGCTCGTTCCGCGGTTCTGCGGGTTGCGCTCGCCGTGCGGATCCCAGTCGACGCGCTTCAGAGGATAGGGTATGCGGTTCTTGGAATAGACGCGTTTCTTATAGCAGAGGGACAACGGCGAGATCAGCGTCTTGAACCCTGGTTCGAACGTCTGGCCGCGGGCTTCGAGCTTCCAGGCGTTCAGATCCTCGGGTGTGTAATGCTCGTCGAAGCGAAGCGGCCTGATGCGGAGAATCTTGTCGTTCTCCTCGTCGATGTCGACCGAGCAGGCGTTGGTTCCGATGCCGAAGCTGTTGAACCCGAGGCCTTTCACGATAGGAGTACCTTTTGCGTTTATTGCCATATCTCCTCACTTTTCCTCGCCGACCGTTCGCTTGGGCAACGGCGGCAACGTCGGATGGATACGAAAAGAAGCATCCCGAAACGTAAGAAAAGCCCCGCGCTCTACCCCCTTTCCGGCTTTCCTTCCCCGGATGTCGAGGCCGATTGCATCCGATTCCCCGCCCGCACGCAATCGCCCTTTCGTTGAGCGAAAGCGTAAATCTTTCTAGCCATATCCTGTGTCGGGTGGTAATGTTGAAAAGGGTTTTTGCAGGTATAATCTTGTCGTACCAGAAGGTTGAAAGTGGGTTTCCTATGCAAGAAACACCTGTTCAGCAAGCATCGGTGGCACAGCCTACCTCCCATGACCTCCTGAACACCTACCTCATTGCCAGTCTGGGCTTCGGCTGCTTCATCGGATGGGATCTCATCGGCGCCTTCAGTCCCGCTACGGTGCTCCTCACCTATACCGACATACCCGACGCCTTCATCCTCAGGCTGGTAAGCCTCGGCGCGCTCGTACTCACCTACTTCGCCTGCAAGCTCAACGCCGATTGGTTTTTCGAGAACCGAGTGAAAGTGGCGGTGATAAGCACCGTGCTCTCGCTCGCGGTAGTCGCTAACGCCGTCGGAGGCAGGTATTTCTCGATTCCCGTGCCCTTGTCGGTTGTCTCGTGGGTGCTGTTCGGCATCGGAAGCGGCATCCTCGATCTCATCTGGTGCACCTACTTGAGCCTGCTGCCCACGCGGCGGACCCTCTCGACCATAGCCGCGGGCGCCTGCCTCGGTACGCTCATCTTCGTTATCGCGGCAAGCGCCTCGCCGGCGTCCGTCAGCCTGTTCGCGATCACGCTTATCCCCATGTTCTCGCTTTCCCTCCTCGTGTTCTCGTTCAAAAACCTTCCGCAAGCCAGCATCCTGCCCGTCAAGAACTATCGTCGCGCGCCAGCGCTCAGCGCAGCTGCTTCGATTTCAGTCGGAGCGCATGGCATTCTGTACGGATTCATAACGGCGTGCATGTTCTTCATCAGCCCGACCGCCGCCATCATCGTCGGCGGCAGCGGCATCATCGGAAGCATCGCCGCGCTCCTGTTCTCGCGTTACGAGCCGAAGATCGACCTCGACAACAGCTTCATCCAACGCGTTTCACTGCCGGTCATCGTGGTGGGTTTGCTGCTCCTGCCGCTGGTCGGGGAGACGGGGCAGGTTTTCTGCGGGTGCCTGGTCAACAACGCGCTCGCGTTCAGCTCGCTTCTGATCAGAGGGAACTCCTGCATCGAGAACGCCGAGTTTCAGCTCCATCCCGTCGATCGCTACGCGCAGCGGCAGGTGCCGCGCTGGTTCGGGTTCCTCGTGGGAACCTTCGTCGCGTTCGTCCTCGGTACGGCGATCCCCGAGCATGCCGTCGTATTCAACTTCGTCATCGTCATAATGGCGGGAATCGTCGTAACCGCATTCTCGATCTACAACGGCAACGACGGCAGAAACAAGGAGTTCCTCAACGGCCTTTTGACCGATCAAAGCTCGCCCGCCGAAGCCGAATCGTTCGTAAAGCTCCCCTCGCACTTCTACCAACGCTGCGACGAGGTGATCGCTGCCTTCGACCTATCGCCGAGGGAAGGTGAGATATTCTACCTGCTCGCAAAGGGGCGCAACGCAAAGCACATCCAGGAGAAACTCTGCATCAGCTCATCGACGGTGAAAACCCACATCTACCGCATCTATCAGAAAATGGGCATCAACTCGCAACAGCTGCTCATCGATGCCGTCGACAACAACGCGAGCAGATCGGGCGATCGGAGCGCTCCGCCTACCGAGGGCGTTTAGCGAAGCACGCGATTCCAACCGCTTTGGCAAAGCCGCAGACCTATGGAACACCGCACTCGTTTCATTTCCGAGCGCACAGTCCGGCATCGTCTACAATGGGACGATCCGACCGAGAGGACGAACGCATGAACAAGGTGAAGATAACGGTTCTCAAAACCACGCTCGACGAGGAGCTTGCCGCCGAGTACGGCGCCGAAGGCCTTAAGGCGTGCCCCATGCATGAGGTCGGGCAGATTTACTACGCCGACTACGCCAAACCCGAAGGGTTCTGTGACGAAGCATGGAAGGCTCTCTACCAATACGCCTTCGCGCTCGCGCACGGTGCCGATGCGGGCACGTTCTACTACGGCGACTGGATTCGCACGCCCGGCGTCGCCATCTGCAGCTGCAACGACGGGCTGCGTCCCGTCATCTTCAAACTCGAGGCCACCGACGAAGAGTCCGCCATCGGCTACGAACCCGTTCGCTAGCGGCCTCGTCGATCAGCCCACCTAGCCGATGCGCCCAACCGGCAGCCCGTCTAGCCGCATAGCCTGCACAAAACGCGGCCGAGATCTTCGAGATCGACAGGTTTGGCAACGTGGGCGTCCATCCCTGCGTCCAGAGCCGCCTTCACATCCTCGGCGAACGCATTCGCCGTCAATGCGATGATCGCGACGTCGTGCGCGCACCCAATGTCCGACGCCCGTATGGCCTGAGCCGCCTCGTATCCGTTCATAATCGGCATCATCACGTCCATGAACACGGCATCGTAGTACCCTGCGGGCTTTTCCGCGAACATCCGAACAACCTCTTCGCCGTTTTCGGCCCACTCGACCTCCGCCCCCCGCAGTCCGAGCAATTCGATCAATATCTCTGCATTGAGCTCGTTGTCTTCGGCGAGAAGGAACCGCTTTCCCCCGTAGTCGTATTCGTCTTCGGAAGCCGGACCGTCGATCGGCTGTTCCGCCTCGCCGGCAACCGCTATCCTCAGATCGAGGGTCACGCAGAAAACGCTTCCGACACCTTCCTTGCTGTCGACTTCGATCGTTCCACCCATTGCATCGACGAGAGCTTTGGTGATCGACATGCCGAGTCCCGTTCCCTGTATCTTCGAACTTGACGCCTGTCTGCTGCGCTCGAACGGCTCGAATATCCTCTCGACGAACTCCTCGGGCATGCCCATCCCGTTGTCGGAAACCGTGAACTTGATCTTAGCGTAGCTGGGGCTTGCCTGCCCGAGTTCCCTCACATCGAGAACGATGGCACCCCCCTCCTGCGTATACTTCACCGCATTCGACAGCAGGTTCAGCAGGATCTGGCTGATGCGAAGCTCGTCGCCAGTATACTCCCGATGAGACGGCCTCGAGCAGTCGATGCGCATCTTCTGCCCTCTCGCCTGAGCCTGCGGGCGGATAATGGCCTCGACGCCCTCGACGATAGCATCGAGCGTGCATCGCTCTTCCTGCAAAGACATCTGCCCGCTTTCGATGCGCGACATCTCGAGTACGTCGTTAATGAGGTTGAGCAGATGCTGGGATGACAGCATAATGGTATGCAGGCAGCTTTCGACCTTCTCGCTCGCCTCGCCGCTTTCCTGCGCGATCCTCGCCATGCCCACAATGGCGTTGATGGGGGTCCTGATATCATGTGACATGTTCGCGAGGAACAGGCTTTTTGCCTCGTTCGACGAGCGGGCTATGGCAAGAGCCTGCTCCAGCCGGGCGCTGTTCATGCCCTCCCTCGTCCTGTCGGAAAGCACGAGGATGTACTTGTCCACTCCGTTGATGGACTCTCGGTACAACGTCTCTTGGTACCATCGGCGCTCCCCGGTGTTTTTGCGGATGCGCTCGCGGTCGATCTGGAGGCACTCGCCTTCGCCGAGGCATTCAATATCTTCCGCCGCCGGATCGCACGACGGGTCGACCGCCGAATCGACGAGGGCACGAATGTCGTGCCTGACATCATCTGCGGAAACGCCGAGGAGCTTCTCGATGTTGGGACTCACGTACTCCACCGCGAACCCCTCGGGCGAGAACATGATGTATATGTCATCGGTGTTGTCGACCAGCATGCCGAACAACTGCTCGCGATACTTGATCTCGAGCTCTTTGGCGTTGAGTCTCTTCTTGTTTTTGTCGACCACGAACAGGATCGCCGCAAGCGCAAGTACGGCGAACACGCCGACGAGTGCGGCGATGGCGAACACGCTTTCGTCGTACACCACCCGCTCGACTAGCTCGGTATAGCCAGCGAACACGCCGACGAGCAGAACGGCCCCGAGGGCAACGGCTATGAGGATTCGCATACGGTGCACTCCCGCATCTCCTTCCCGCAAAACCCTCTTTAGAGCGCTGTGCCGCCGAACGGCCCGGACGGCGGCCTCATTGCCGGCTCGACCGCCAAGAGTATTGCAACAGGAGTACCCATCACCAGGTTTTCTTCCATCGGCCCTTGCTTTCCCTCAATCTTGAGATCGTCCTCATCAAGCATTCAATTAATGCCTGATCATATATTACCTTATTGCGTATGGTAACAGAATTATCCAACAAGGGGAGATGCTCCGGCAACTGTCAGAAAACCGACATGTGGCGCTGGGTTCGCCTGCGCAGCGGGGGTCGTCAACCCCGCATTCGCGGTGTACGTGCACCGCGCCTGTCGGAGTCCGCCGCAGCCAACAACATCGCGCAGTCGGCTGCGGAGAATCGCAACCAACGCACGTACGAACGCTCAGCGCGCGTTGGCTGAGCGCAAACAGCGTGCCGTTGCGCTCGCATCGCATTCGAGCAGATCGGCCGGCGTCCCTGCGAAAACGACCGATCCGCCCTTATCGCCGCCCTCGGGGCCGAGGTCGATAACCCAATCGCTGCGTTCGATCACCTGGGCGTTATGCTCGACCACGACCACCGTAGCCCCCGCGTCGATCAGACGGTCGACAAGCGTCAAGAAGTGGTTCACATCCTGCGGATGCAAGCCCGTCGTCGGTTCGTCGAGCAGATACAGGTCGTTCGAGCCCCGCCGCATGCCGATTAGCTCCTTGGCCAGCTTGAGGCGCTGCGATTCGCCGCCCGAAAGCGTCGTGAGCGATTGGCCGAGCGCAAGATAGCCCAGCCCCACTTCGTCGAGCAGGCCGAGCGTGCGGGCGATCCGCGGATGATCGCAGAAGACCCGGGCCGCTTCCTCGACGGAAAGATCCAGCACATCGCTGATCGAGAGGTCCCCGAACCGAACGGAAAGCACCTCATCGGAAAAGCGCTTCCCCTGGCATGCCGGGCACGGCAGCTCGATGTCGTTGAAGAAGAGCATGTTGCTGGTCACGAAGCCGAGTCCCTCGCATCTCTCGCAGCGGCCGCCCGGCGTATTGAAAGAAAAATGCTTGATGCCGAGACCGAGGCGCTTCGCATCGGCGGTAGCGGCGAACACCTTTCTCACGTCGGCATACGCTTCGGAATACGTCGCCACGTTCGAGCGCTTCATCTTCGCTATCGGCGCCTGGCCGACCACCACCATCCGGTCGAACTGCGCGCATCCGTCCACCGCGTTCTCGTCGCCTTCGCGATCGCCGCGGGCTATAACCTCGAAAACCAGCGTTGATTTGCCCGAACCCGAGGGGCCGGTTACGGAAGTGAGACAACCGCGCGGGATATCGAGGTCGATGCCGCGCAGATTGAAACGCGTTGCGTTTCTCACCCGAACGGCACGCTGAGCGGGATTCCGATAGGCCTTCTTGGCCGGATGGGCCTCGCGAAGCCAACGCCCCGTAGCGGATCGCGGCGCGGATTCTATCTGCTCAAGCGAGCCGAAAGCCACGATCTCACCGCCACGCACCCCCGATCCGGGACCCACATCGACGATGTAATCGGCCTCCCGCATCACATCGGTATCGTGTTCGATGACAAGCACCGTGTTACCGAGATCCCGCAAGCTCTTCAACACGGCGACCATGCCCGCCGTATCCTTGGGATGAAGACCGACAGTCGGTTCGTCGAGTATGTATATGATCCCCGAAAGCTCTGAATCGAGCACACCCGCAAGGCGCACGCGCTGCAGCTCGCCTCCCGAAAGCGTAACGATCTGCCGATCGAGGGAAAGGTAACCGAGCCCCACCCGCAAAAACCTCTGCAACTTGGTTTTTATATCGAGAAGGTAATCCTCGACAAGGCTACGCCGGCGCTCGTCAAGCGTTTCCGAAAGCCCGCTCACCCATGCGAACAGCTCCTCGATCGACACCCCCGAAAGCTCGGGCAGCCGCACGCCTTCCACGGTAATCGAGCGACCGAGATCGCCGAGGCGCTCCCCGTGGCAGGTCGGGCACACTTGGGAGGCGAAGTACCGATCGAGCTTTTTCGCGTCGCCGCCCTTCTCGGCGAGCTTTCTCCACAGCATCGGATAGACGCCCTCGAACCGTCCGCTCGCAACCGATTTCGGGATCTCGGTATCGGGAAACGCCCGTCGAACGCCGTCGCTGCCCACCCCGTTCAGAAGGATGTCCTTTTGAATATCGCTGAAATTCGCAACGGCTACGTTTTCAGGGATGGGCACACCGAGCGCACGGTAAGCCTGGAAGAGCACTCCTATCTGGTATTCTTTGTACTTGTGCTCCCAAAAGGAAACGGCACCCCCCGCAAGCGACAGGCTCTCATCGACCGCGTGTTCCTCATCGATGGCGAAAACCCGCCCGAGGCCTTCGCATACGGGGCATGCCCCGCTTTCGGTATTGAACGAAAACTCGGTTCGGGTCACCTTGTCCATCCGCTTCCCGCACAGGTTGCAGTACATGTACACGTAGAAATCGCCGTCGATCTTTTCGGTTTCCTCCACGCAATCGGCAGCCGATATCGTCCGTGCGCAATGGGGGCACTGGCGCACGCCGAGTTTCTCGTATACCATGCGCAGATCGGTGTAGACGTCGCTTGCCGTACCGACCGTGGAGCGAGGATTTCTATTGTTGTCGGTTTGGGATATCACGATAGCGGGCGACGCATTGCGAATCCGCTCCACGCGGGGCTTCTGGATGCCCTGCATGCTCATCGCTTCGAGGTACTGGCGCTGGCACTCGTTGAAGAGCACGTCGACGAGCAGCGTCGATTTGCCCGATCCCGAGAGCCCGGTGAACACCACGAGCTTTTCTTTGGGTATCTCGAGCGAGACGTGCTTGAGGTTTCCCTCGGTCGCATTCTGGATGTGGATGCTCCGCATTGCAACTCCCGACTGCCGTTCAACGATAGCCGCTTATTATACCCCTACCCCAGTTGGAAATTTCGCAGCTCCAATGACCTGAATGCCGCATACTGCTCGGCAAGGGCTACGAGCTGCTTTCGTTTCACGTGCGGCGTATCGTCCCAAAGCGTCATCGACACGTCGATCTTCCCCTTGATCGCCTTCGTCTTCCATATGCCGACGACCTTGCCGCCATCGAGGATCGCCCCGGGATTGCCGACGTACTTCCACACGAGCTTCTGAAGCGACCTGTCCTGCAGGATGACGTTTCGATCCCGTAGATCGAGATACGGATCATGAACCCCAAGGAGGAGGAGCCGCGCAGTGCAATCCGATGCGTCAAGCAGGCTTTCCCTGTCCGACGAGAGCGCGAAACAGGTTTTTCCCTCGAACCGAACCGGCTCCATCTCTTCGGAAGCGGCCTCCCACAAGCGCCGCGCCTGCTTGCGCGAGCTACCGAGCCAAGCCCTCAGGCTATCGAGCGTGGTAGGACCGTAGCAATGCACGAATCTGCGAACCAGCTCCCTATCCGCATCAGGTATGCGATCCGGCGCATGCCCGATCCAATTCTCGAACGAAGTGAAGGTCGGACTCGACTCTTGCCGCTCGCCGAACACCACGAGCGACGAAAAGGAACACGGCCTCAGCAGAAACGAGACGGCCGCTTGGCCAACCGTTTGCCGCTCGGGATCCCCGTACATCGACGGATCTCTCCACCGCGCCTTCCGATCGGAAGGCAGATCCCTCTCAATCAGTTCGGCGATCGTCGCATCGAGCGCTTCCTTGCTTCTGACGGTATGTCCGTCGAGGTACCCGACCGCCGCTTTCGTCCGATTAAAAAGATCGTCGAACGGCATCTGCAGATGGTCGAGCGCACCGGTGATTCCCGAGGTGTAGATCCACGGGCCCTCGCCCGCTCGGGCAATGAGGGATCCAAGGAACACATCGCTCTGATCGGTCGGGAACACGACGGGAGCGCCTCGGTAGCTCCAAGCCTGGAGAAGGCTCTTCCGTTCGTACAGAGCCTCGCGAATCGCACCGAGCGTGCAGTTCTCCACGCGGTTCCATAGAGCCGTTTCCCAAGCGCCGGGCGGAGAGTTCTGCACGCCGCACGCACCGACGACTTCCTCGACGCGCCCGAGCAGTACGCGCCCGTCCAAATGATGGGCGCGAAGCCTATGGTTGCGAGCCGCACTCGCTTCGACGGTATCCATATCGCTTAAACCCCATTCAGCACGCAGCCATCCGAGCAGTTATCCCGATTCTACCACTGCGGCAGCGCGGAAGCGGGCATATGAGAAGCCGCCCGCGCTCGGCGAAACCGTCGAACGGCGACCTCGCTCGAAAGAGAAACGTCGAGCCGGACGCCAGAAGTTCGCTATAGAATGATAGACATCGACTGCCAGTGGATTCCATTGCCCATCGCGCCTAAGGAGCACAGGTGAATATCCTCGTCGTTGGAGGCACACGGTTCTTCGGAAAGCAACTCGTCTGGGAGCTGCTCGGCCAAGGCCATACCGTCGCCGTGGCAACACGCGGAAAGACGCCCAACCCGTTCGGCGGCCGCGTTACAAGGATCGCTTTGGATAGAACCGATTCCCGCAGCGTGCGCGATGCGCTCGGCGGTGCGGACTACGATCTCGTGTACGACAATATAGCCTATGCGTCGAACGACGTTCGCCGTCTACTCGATACCGTGAGAACGGATCGCTACATCCTCACATCGAGCACCGCCGTATACGACAAGAAGATAAACACGGTCGAGACCGACTTCGACCCCTTGGCACAACCCGTATCCTGGGGCGAACGGGCCGGCTTTTCCTACGCTGAAGGCAAGCGACAAGCCGAGGGAGCGCTTTTCCAGGCATACGGCCGCATACCGGCGCTTGCGGTCCGCTTCCCCTTCGTCATCGGGGACGACGACTATACGCTGCGGCTGCTCTTCTACATCGAGCATGCCGTTTCAGGCGCCCCCCTCTACGTAGACAACGAGTTCTCGCAGATGAGCTTCATTTCGCGCGACGAAGCAGCTCGATTTCTCGCCTTCCTTGCAGACCGTGATTGCACAGGTGGCGTCAATGCGGCCTCCAAGGGCACCATCGCGCTCAACGAGGTGTTCGGTTTCGTATACGAGAAGACGGGTAAGCGCCCAATTCTCAGCGATTCGGGCGAGGCGGCTCCCTACAACGGGGAACCATCCTACAGCATCAACACCGACAAGGCCAAACGACTCGGGTTTGCGTTCTCGAATGTCAGGGAATACCTGTTTCCGCTCGTCGAAAAGCATCTCGAGGACGCATTCCGAACGCACGACCGCCTTTCAGGCGAAGGTTACAGCCCCGTATCATGAGAAGCCACCGAGACGGCTCTTGCGAAAAGCTGCTGTACAATGACCTTGCCCATAAGGGTATGCACAATGTTCCCATCCACGTTACGGAGTTCGCCATGGATTTATATGCCTCGATCGCACAGCGCAAATCATGTCGGAAATACGACATGGAACCCTTGAGTCGCGAAGTCATGGACGAAATCGAGCGGGCAATCGAGGGCTTCGACCACCTGTATCCCACCGTCGAGCTCGAGCATCGCTTCACCAAAAAGGTCAAGGGCCGCTTCCGCGTCGAGGCGCCGCACTACCTCGTTGCAAGCGGAAACGGAGCACCCGGCGAACAGGAAGCCGCCGGTTTCCTGTTCGAGCAGCTCGCCCTCTGGTTCGACGCCATGGACATCGGCTGCGTCTGGCTCGGATCCTCGAAAGACACCGAAACCTCGGACACGAACCAAGACATCATCGTACTCGCCTTCGGAAACTGCCCCGAATCGGTTCACCGCACGATCGACCAGTTCAAGCGCCAGCCCATCGAAGATATGACGAACGCCCCCGACGACGCGTGCATACAGGCGGCCCACCTCGCACCCTCGGGCATGAACACCCAGCCGTGGTACTTCGAGAAGCAGGGCGACAGGGTTCTCGTGTACGAAAAGAAGTTGAAGCCGCCCATCTCGCTCGCCTACAAGCTTTCGGATATCGATATGGGCATCGGCCTGTGCCACTACGCCCTAGCATGCAAAAAAGCGGGTGGGGATTTCGCCTTTGCTCGCGATGCGGGCATCCCGAGCAAAGCGGGCTATCTGCCGTTCGGGGTTATCGAGTAGCACCCCGGGAAACTGGAGTAGAATATACCGAGCACACCTGAGTACGCCCGAGAAAGCACGTATCCGCTGCAAGGACGGCATCATGGACGACAGCGCCATCCCCACCAACTTCATCGATTCCATCTCGATCAAATGGAACGAGGTGCCGGACACCGCCGTCTACCCCTTCAACGTAGCATCCCTGTCCAGTCTGACCACCTTGCATCTCGATGCACCCGTCACCTTTTTCTGCGGAGAAAACGGTACGGGAAAATCGACCCTGCTCGAAGCGATCAGCATCGCCTTAGGGATGAACCCCGAAGGAGGCTCCCGCAACTACCTGTTCTCCGTCAAAAAGACCCATTCGGAGCTCCACGATTACCTGGCTATCGAGCGCTCGCTTCGCCGACCGAGCGACAGCTTCTTCGTCCGATCCGACACCATGTTCAACCTCATAACGGCAATGGACGAGCTCGAAGACGACAAGAGGTACTACGAAGGCCGCTCGCTCCACCGCCGCTCGCATGGGGAGGGCATCCTGGCGCTCGTATCGCGGAGGTTCGCGGGCAACGGCCTCTACATCCTCGACGAGCCCGAAACCGGGTTGTCGCAAATCGGCCAGATCGCGCTTCTCTGCGAAATAAAGAGGCTCGTCGGCGCAGGCTCCCAGTTCGTCATCGCCACCCACTCGCCCATCCTCCTGTGCACGCCCGATTCGGAGGCGTTCCAGTTCGATGACGAGATTTCACGCATCGATCCCAAAGAATCCCTCGAATGGACCGTCCTTCAAAGGTTCATCGAAGATCCCGAAAGAGCAATAGACGAGTTTTCCCGGTTGTAGAAAACGCAACGGAGGCGATATGCGCTAGATTTCAGCCGCGTTGGTCGCGTCTGCTTGCATTCCCACCGAATCTGCTCCCTTTTCGCTCTTTCCAAAACCGCAGGTAGATGTCTTGGGTTATACCGCGGGTTAAACATTTAACCCGATTTTACGCGTTCGCCCGATGCGCTGCCCGCTTCCTCGGCACAAGCTATGTCCCGCATCGCCGAATCCGCAGAAACGATTCCCGCGATGCCGTGCATGCAATCATCAAGGAAGGGATACCATCATGTCGAAAATGGAAGTCACGCGCCGCGACCTTCTCAAGTTCGGCGGTCTCACCGCCGTCGGCGCCCTCGGAGCCACCGCGCTCGCAAGCTGCGCACCCGCCGCATCCGCCGGGAATGGAAGCGGAAGCGGAACCGCGACGGCATCGGGTAGCGAGGGCTATCCGGCGTTCTTGCAGCAGCCCGAACCCATCACCGAGTTCGCCAACACCAGGGAGTTCGATGTCGTGGTCGTCGGCGCAGGCGAATCGGGGCTATCCGCCGTCCATGCCGCGCTCGAGGCGGGTGCGAGCGTAGCCTGCGTGCAGAACATCAACACCGTGCAGACGGCGGGTAACATGGCTGCCGCGCTCGATCTCGACAAGACCGACGAGGCCGGCATCAAAGCCTGCATCTCGTTCATCAACTACAAGAGCGACTGGCGCTCGAACCGCGACGTGGTCGAGGTGTGGGCGCGCAACTCTCAAGAAGCGCTCGCCTGGTGGGAGGCGGAGGCGGCAAAGGGCGGCATCGAATCGCAACCCTACGACTACAGCCTCACCTACAACGGATACGACTTCTACCTGCACGCGAACACCTACTTCCATATCGAGGGAGCCCATCAGGCCGCAGCGCTCGTCATCGGCGACGCCCTCGCTTCGCGCGGAGCGGAATTCTTCTTCAACACCCCGTGCGTGCAGCTCTACAAGGAAGGCGATCGCGTGACGGGCGTCGTCGGCGAAGGTGACGAGGGACACATTCTGTTCAAGGCGTCGAAGGGCATCATCATGGCCACGGGCGACTACGTGGGCAACCGCGAGATGCTCGATTTCTACGCACCCGACACCAAGGGGCTCCATCAGGCCATCCTGTTCCGCGACGGCAGCGGACTGTGCGCCGCCATGGGAGCGGGCGCGCAGATGTGCGCCCCCAGCCACACCAAGATGGTGCACGGCGAAGGCGCACCGGTACGTTTCGAGATGCCGTTTCTGTTCCTCGATCGCCACGGAGAGCGCTTCATGGACGAGGGCTGCTGCCGCATGGGCTACCTCAACGAGTTCAGCAAGCAGTACCTCGCAGAAACCGGATTCGAGGATTCAACCGCCACCAAGTTCTTCAGCATCGTGCCCTCGAACTGGCAGGACTACTACGAGCAATGGGACGCGCTTGCCCCCTACGACATCTCGACCAACAACGCCTACCGCAAGGTCGATCCCGAGAAGTGGATTCACGGCGACACGTTCGAGGAGCTTGCCCAGGCCATGATCGACTACGCGAACGAGCAGCCCTGGGACCACGACTACACCGTCGAGTCCATCGTGGCCTCCATCGAACGTTACAACGAGCTTGTCGCCAAGGGGGCCGACGAGGATTTCGGCAAGCGCCCCGAATACCTCACCCCCATCGAAGCGCCCTGCTACGCCGTTCCCCGCGGTGCGAACAACATCGACGCGATGCTCGATGGCCTCGAGGTCGACGGCAACTACCAGTGCCTCGATGCTGACAGGAAGCCCATCGAGGGCCTGTTCGCCGTCGGCAACGCTTCCGGTCGCTTCTTCGGCGGCGGCAACTATCCGATGGACATCGAGGGCCTCTCGGTCGGCCGCGCCATCACCACGGGCTTTGCGACCGGCAGATACGTAGCCGGCCTCTAGCGTCTGGAACCACCGCACACGTCTTCCCTCCCGGTGCCGCCGCCCTCCCGCGGCGGCACCGCTGTTCGTCAGCGCCCATGGACGCGACCGCGAAGCCCGCCAACGCCTTCGCCTCCCGTTCTGGTAGCATGGTTGTCTACCACCAAGCGGAAGGAAGCAGCATGAAGCGCATCGATCATCTCGAGCAGATGATTCCCTATATGTTCGCACTCGGTTGCGCTCGCACCTGGCTCACGCTCCTGTTCGCCGAACCCGCAATAGCGTCGGCCGCGATCCCGTTCAACCCCCACGTGTTCTTCGACTACTCCTACGCGCTCGTCGGCATCGCCGTCGCGCTCGCAGCGCGCCGCATCGCGCCTTTGCAGGAAAGCCGCTGGGCGAAACCGCTGGCGCTCGCTTTGTGCCTCATCGCGTCCACCTGCATGCTCGCGGCCGCTCGCCTGCCCGAAACGGCTGCGCCCCTCTCCTTGTGCGGTGCGATCGCAGGTGGAGCGGGGTTTCTTCTGATAGTCTTGCTCAACGCCGAGGCACTCGTTCCTTTGAGCCTTCTGCGCATCCTTTTATACTGGGCTTCCTCTCAATTCATCGCAGTCCCGCTGGCCTACTTCTGCCAAGGACTCGATCAGCAACGTCTCGAACTGGCGCTCTTCCTCCTGCCCATGATCGCCGTATGGTGCGTTTCCTTCGCCTACAAAACCGCACCCGCCTCGGGCCGCCCGAACCGAACGTGGCCGCGCTACACGTTCCCCTGGAAACTCGTGGCGCTCTATGCCATCTACATGTTCGCCTACGGGCTGCGCGAGCAGCATCTCATGGCTGTCGGCGGGGCGGGCATGCACTCGTCCCTCTCGACCGCCCTTGTCACCGGCGGACTCATGATAGTCTGCCTATGCGCGGGAAAACTGCCCATCAGCGCCCTGTACCGCTCGCCGCTTCTGCTCATGGTGTGCGGATTCCTCCTCATCCCCATGGAGGGGATCCTCGGAAACGTCGCCTCGGGATACCTCATCTCCATGGGCATGACGTTGACGGGGCTCTTGCTGGGGCTTTTGCTGTTCGACCTCTCGAAGCGCATGGGGATCGCCATCATCGCGCTCATGGGCGTGGAGAAGGCGGCCTACCTGTTCAGGATATGGGGAAACGATTTCGCCTCCCTGCTCGATACGTCTCCTTTGCCCATGCAGACGCAAGACACCGTCCTCATGGTTGCAGTCATCATGCTCGTGCTCGTGGGCACCTTCATTCTGCTCTCCGAAAAGGAGCTCGCCTCAAGATGGGGCATCCGCCTGCTCGACACGGGTGATCTGGCCGAAGAGAGCCGTCGCACCGAGCTCGTCGCCGCGCGCTGCGACGAGATAGCGCGCCGCTATCGCCTCTCGCCGCGCGAGGACGAGATCCTGCGGCTGCTCGCACGGGGAACGTCGAACCAGGCCATCGAGCGCGAGCTGGTCATCGCGAGCGGCACCCTCAAGGCCCACATCCAGCACATCTACGCCAAGCTCGACGTACACAGCAAGAAAGAGCTCGCCGCGCTGTTCGAGGATGCGGGCGAGGAAGGAGAGGGCCGCTAGGCAGCAGCGAGCCCCTCCCGCCTTCGAACCGCAAGCCGCAGCCCACTACCACGGCCCCTGTCGAAGCTCCGCTGCACGAATGGACTCAGAAAACCGATGCAGTGAACGCTTCGAGCGCTCGGGGGTTTCCGAAATGCAGGATTTTGCTCGTTGTGTTGCGGCCGAAAGGCGCAGAGGAACGCTCTTGTCTTTCAACCGCTCAATAACACCTGGTCACAAGCTTGCCCAAAAAACCAGCTGCGAGCGTGGACGTGATTTGCAGACCATCCGACCGCTTTCGTAGGCGCAACCGCAACACTTCGGTAAAAAACCCGCGAACGGGCTCTGTGTGCTCTTTCGAGCGCAACGGTTCGCCCGAGAACAAAGAGAAAATCCCGAAACGGCAGCCGAACCGGACTCGTATAACGTTCATTCACCGCTACGGGTTATACTTGCATCGTGCATTCAGCATGCACCCGCAGGCCGAAACCTCAGAAGGGCAGGATATGGACTACCGAATTGCCGAAGTAACCGCGAACAAGAAGAAGTATCTCGATCTGCTGCTGCTCGCCGACGAGCAGGAAGACATGATCGATCGGTACCTCGACGACGGCTCTCTCTTCGTCCTCGACGACGAGGGCGTCAAATGCGTTGCGGTGGTCGTTGCGTTGAACGCGGAGGAATGCGAGCTGAAGAACATCGCCACCTATCCCGAGCACCAGAACAAGGGCTACGGCAAGGCTATGGTCGATTACCTGTCCGGTCGGTACCTGGGCGAGTTCGAAACCATGTACGTCGGCACAGGCGACGTGCCGAAGATCCTGAGGTTCTACGAGCGATGCGGCTTTCGCATATCGCACAGGGACGAGAACTTCTTCATCGACAACTACGACCACCCGATGTTCGAGGACGGCGTCCAGTTGCGAGACATGGTCTACCTGCGCAAAGACGTCTAACCGCCCGCCCGAACCGAGCGAGCCCTCACCCGCACCCGCCCGCAAACGATGGCGACCGCAGGCATCCTGCATCCGTGCGCTTGGGCGTCAGAACCAGCGGAGCTTCTTCAGCACGAACAGGAGCGTCAGAGCGACGAGCGTCGTGCAGCCGGCCACCACGGCGAAGCCCCACGGGTAGTCCGCAAGGGGTATGCCCAAGAGGTTCATGCCGAAGAACCCCGCCACCGCCGTGGGTATGCACAGCACAAGCGTTACCGTAGCCACCACCTGCATCGTGCGGTTCAGATCGTGTTCCATGAGCAGGCTGAAGTGGTTGATCGTGGAATCGAGGATCTCGGAGTATATCCGCGTCGTCTCGAGCGCCTGGCGGTTCTCTATCAGCACGTCGTCGAAGCGGCCGCGGTCGTCTTCAGTGGGAAAGGGCGACCGACGCAGGTACTTCTCGAAGATCGCATCGTTGGTGACGAGCGATGTCTTGAAGTACACGAGTGAGGAATCGAGCACGTAGAGATCCTCAAGCGCCTTGCGCGAAGGGCGCTTCGTCGTGGACGTGAGCTCGGCGCGCCGTCGGTTGATGATGCGCAGCGCCATGAAGTAGGCCGAGGACGAGGCCATGAGGATGTCGGCCGCAAACGCATGCACGTCTTCGGTCGGAGAGAGCTCCTTCGACGCCTTGAGCTGGTCGATGAGCGGTATCTTGTACACCGAACAGATGGTCACCACGTTCTGTGGCGTCTCGAACAGCGCGATCGGGATGGTCTTGTAGCTGCGCTCGTTGGACGAGCGGTCGCGCACCGGCGTGTCGAGGATAAACATGGTGTAGCCGTGGTCGTCCTCGATGCGCGAGACCTCTTCGAGGTCCAACGCGGCGAGAGCGTCCTCCTCTGCGAAGCCGAACCCGGCGCGCACATGGGAGAGCTCATCGGAAGTCGGCTCGAACACGGCTATCCAGCAGCCGGGCTCCTCCTTGTCGATCTTTTTGAGCGAACAGTGCTCATCGGTGCGGAAGTACTCGATCATGCGCCTACACCTCGCAACAGGCGGGCGGATACGTCGACGGTTGTCACGAAGCACACTCCTTTGCATACGATAGCCCGGCACATCGGCGCGGCGAGCCATGCGTTCGGCGAAGCGCGCAGCGCCTCCGATATTCGATTATAGTCCATTCTTACGTTTTTCAGGCGCGGCGTCGACCAAATGACGGGCACGCCGTCCGCTCGATGCGAAACCTACGAGGTCACACCCGAAGCGGACCCCCGCTTGAGCAGGGAATGCTCATGATAACGCGCGCGCCGACGATGCGCCCCGCCTCGTCTGTCCTGTTGGAAAGCTCGACCGTCCCGCCGTGCGCATGCGTTGCCTCGGATGCGGCAGAGAGCCCGATGCCGTAGTGCGCAACGGACGCGGCGGCGCTCCGCGACGAATCGCCGCGGAAAAACCGCTCGCACCCCCGTTCGAGCGCTTCCGCGGAAAAGCCCGGTCCGTCATCGTCTACCGCCACCGCGAAGGAGGTGCCGCCTTCGTCGAATCCGAAAGAGAGCTCGATGCGCCCGCGTGCGTGATCGAGCGCGTTTGCGACGACGTTCATGACGGCCCGCCTGAGCGCCTCCCGATCCGCTTCGATGCAGGCCCCTGCAAGCCGGCCGCACACGATACCGAGTTCGATGTTCGCCGTTCGCGCAAGCGCCGCCGCCTCCGCCTTGAGCTCATCGGCAAAAGAGTCGAGCGGAACGGGCGCTTTGGTGCAGGCCGCAGCCTCGCCGTGTGACGCCTCGATGAGCAGGCGCACGTATTCGTCGAGCCGCTCCGCCGCCGCAGCGATGTCGCGGGCCGCAGCGGTAACGTCCTCGAGTTCTCCCGACGCAGAAGCGCTTTCGGAACCGGCTAACCCGCAGGCTTCCTCCGCCACGTAGTCGGCGTTCGCGCGCACCACGGTAAGGGGCGTCTTGAGGTCGTGGGCAAGCGCGGCCACCTGGTTGCGCTGCGCCTGCTCGGCCCGCCAGCGGGCTTCGAGCGATTCCTTGAGCGAAGAGCGCATGCGTTCCATCGCTTCGAGCACCTCGTTCACCTGCCGCACGTTGCTCGAGTCCACCGTGAAATCCAGATCCTCCTGCGCGATACGCTCCGCCGCGCCCGTGAGCGGTGCCATCTTGCGTGCTATGACGCGGCTCGCACGGTGCGAGATGAGCAGAATGGAGGCGATGCTTCCCGCGCAGGCGACGACGAGCATGATGTTCTGCGGGTTGGGAAGCACGTCGCGAAGCTCGCGGGAGGTGAACTGCGGCATGAACTCACTCGCAAGCAGGCATGTCGATCCATCGGGAAGCCCGAACACCGTGTAGGTCATGCCGTTTTTCCCGATTACCGCCGCCTGTTCGCTCGCGGTCCCCCCGTCGCCAAGATGCTCGCGGGCGATGCTCAGCGCGGATTCCAGGTCCTCGTCGGGCATGTCGCCGTCGAGCACAGCGCCCGCATCGTCTATGCGCAGATAGCGGTAGGCGGTCGGAACCGCATCGGGGTCGAACTCGGGCGCGGAGCGCAGAGCCTCGACCGTCTCGTCGACGTGCCCCGCCCCGTAGCTTGCCGGATACACGGCGCCCGCGTTGATCGCCATCGAGATGGCCATGAACGACACCATCCACACAGCGGCGACGGCAACGATGACGTAGATGAAGTAGCGCACGATAACGAGCGAAAGCGGAATGCCCCGCCCGGAAAGCCTCACAGCTGCCACTTGTACCCCACTCCCCACACGGTTGCGATGGGATCGACGCCCGCGCTGGCGAGCTTCTTGCGTGCGCGGCTCACATGCATGGAGATGGCGGCATCGTCCGCATCGCTGTCCCAACCCAACGCCGATACGCGAATCTGCTCGCGCGAGAGCACCTGCCCGCGGCGACGTGCCAGAAGCTCGCAGATCTCGTACTCGGTGGGCGTGAGGGGAACGAGTGCGTCGCCCACAAAGACCTCCTTGGTGCCGAGGTTCACACGCACGTTTCCGAGGGTCAGGGCGTTCGCGTGCTCGCGCTGCTCGCGCCTTACATGAGCGGCGACCTTCGCGCGCAGCTCGGCTGCGCCGAAGGGCTTGCGCACGTAGTCATCGGCTCCCAAGCCATAGCCCACGACGGCGTCTTCCTCGGCAACCTTGGCGGTGAGAAAGACGATAGGGCCGTCGAAGCACGGGCGGATCCGCCTCACCAGGTCGAACCCGTCGAGCTCGGGCATCATCACGTCGCAGAGAACAAGGTCGAAGCGCGCAAGATCCATGGAAAGCGCTTCCGCTGGCTCCGTAACGCATACGATCTCGTGCCCGTCTCGCCTGAGCACACGCTCAAGCGCGGCAAGTATCGCCTGCTCGTCGTCTATAGCCAGTATGCGCGCCATCGCTTGCGCACCTCCCTGTCCGTCGTGTTCTCGCCATGATACCTGATATTGTCCGCAGTTCGACAGCGAACCCTATCCGCCAGCCCCGCCCGCCACGCAGGTTTTCCGCTCGGCCTTCACGGCCTTCCAAGCCGGGCCGCATGCCCTACAGGGCATCCTTGGCGCCCTCGGGCACCTCGGCCTCGTCGACGGCACGGTAATGGACGCCCGAAGAGCCCTTGGCATCGATCTCGAGATAGCCCTCGCCCGTCGCCTTGTTTCCGAAGGATATGATCGTAAGCTCGCGGCGGTCGCCTCCCTCGGTAGCTGCATCGATTCTGTACACGTAGTTGGTGCCCGCGCCCGTCGCATCGCTGTAGCTGTCCGTATAGGAATCGGGCTGCGGCACCGGCGCCCACATCGTCGTCTCGGGACCGGGCATAAGCCGGTCGAGGACCGATTGCGCCGCCGCGCCCCAACCGCCGGAGCAGCCCGGAAGCGCCAGAGCCAATGCGACAACCGCAGCCGCAAGCGCGAGGAGCAGAGCGGCAAAGCGGTGCGTCCGCCTTTCAGAGCTAGACATAGGTTTTCCCTTCTTCGAACCGTTCGAACCATGCGAGAAGCGCCGCTACCGCAACGAGCGTGAGGGCCGCGCACAGAAGCGACGCGTCTGTCGCGGCGGCGGATACCTGCGAAGCGGCTTGCGCGGATCCGAGCGCTTCGGCTATGGCCCCCTCCACGGCAAGCGAACCCAAACGCGCGGGCAGGGCGAACGGCTCGAGGCCGAGCAGCCCCGAAGTCACCGCCGTGAGCTCGCCGGTCATGAGGCCGTGGGCAAGGCCGCCCATTGAGAAGAACGCGAGGATGAGACCCGCCGCCCCCACTCCGATGGTGACGTTGCGCCCGAAGCGAAGCGAGAGCGCCAGCATGAGCGCGTACAGAGGCGCGCTGCCGAGAGCGAGGCCGCCGACCGAGAGCGCAAGCGTGCCTGCTCCCAGTGCGAGCCTGCCTGCCCCGGCGAGGATGCCGGCGAAGATGCCGACGGCGAGCGCGAGGGCGAGAAGCCCCATGAGCCAGAGCGCCGAGCCCTTGGCCGCAACGGCGATGCGCCGCGAGGGAACGGCCGTGAGGTTGGAAAGCCCGCCTGCGCGCCGCTCCTCTTCCACCGAAAGGCCGCAGACGATGCCCGCCATGAGGGGCATCATGGCACCGAGCAGCTGCACGTAGGCGTCCGCTCCCATCGAGGGATCCCACGGTGCGACGGCGAAGTACGCTCCACAGGCAAGACCGCCTGCAAGGGCGCACACGCCGTGCGCAGGCGCGAGCGGCGAGCGCAGAAGGCGCATGAACTCGCAGCGCAGAGCTCGCAGAAACGTCATACGGGGCATCATAGCTCCTCCGACCTCTTGAGCCATGCGGCGCCCGCGACCGAGAGCGCCGCGAACACGGCTGCGGCCACTGCAAGCCCCGCCACGGTGAGCGAGCCCGATGCAGCGAGCGCCCCGCCGAGCACCGTGTCGGCCGCAAGCGGCTCGCCGCTCGGCAGCACCGGCAGAAACGCCGTGGGTATCACCATGGTGGCCGAAGGCGGAAAGAGCTGCGGGACCGGTATCGCAGACCAGGCGAACCCGCCCACGAGCTGCACCGCCAGAGGCACGAAGATGCCCGCGAGCATGCCCGCGCGGGCCGTAAGGAACAACCCGACCGGAATCATCCACGCGCTCGTTACCACTACGGCGAGCGCCGCCGAGAGCATCGTAAGCGCGCCTGCGAACAACATGTCTGGGGCAGGCCCTCCCGCACCGAAGACCGCCGTAACCAGGTAGATCGCGAAGACGACGAGGTTGGACAGAAGCGAGAGGCCGAGGCAGTACAGGACTTTCGCCCACCACGAAGTGCGAAGCGACGTTCCCACCCCGAGGATCGAGCGGTTTTTGAGCCGCGCGTCTGCGTTCGCCACACACGCCGTCACAAGCGCGATCGTCACAGGCATGAGCAGGGCGTACCAGTAGTTCCATGGCGAGAACGAGAGCATGCCGCCAAAGCCCGTCATCGCGCCCAAAAGCGCGAACGGCAGCGCCATGACGATGGCCAGGCGCACGGGAGCCGCATGGTGGAACTTGAGCGCCTCGGCTCGCAGCGCCGAGATGAGCGTCGTTTGAAGATGCGCTTCCATCATGCAGCCCCTCCCTTCCGGCACACGTCCATGAAGAGCTTTTCGAGATCCTCGCCCGGACGGAGCACGTCCTCGTAGGAAAGGCGTCCTTGCGTGATGATGCCGATGCGATCGGCCATCTGCTGCACCTCGGTGAGGATGTGGCTCGACACGAGCACCGTGATGCCGTGCGTCGGAAACGATCGGATCAGGTCGCGCAGCTCTTCGATGCCGATGGGGTCGAGCCCGTTGGTGGGTTCGTCCAGGATGAGGAGGCGCGGATGAGCGAGGAGCGCGAGCGCGATGCCCAACCGCTGCTTCATGCCCATCGAGAAGCGTCCGGCGCGCTTCTTGCCGGTGTTTTCGAGGTCGACCGTGCGGAGCACCTCGTCGATGCGCTCCTTCGGCAGGCCCAAGAGCGTGGCGCGCACGCAGAGGTTCTCGCGGGCGGTGAGGTTCGGATAGATCGGCGCCTCCTCGATGAGCGAACCGATGGCGTAGAGGTCGTCGCGCTGCCACGGGTGCCCGTCGAAGATCATCTGGCCTTCCGTGGGGCGCAGCATCCCGCAGATCATCTTGAGCGTGGTCGATTTACCCGCGCCGTTGGGGCCTAAAAGCCCGTACACCTCGCCGTTGCCTATATGCAGGCTCACATCCGCCACAGCCGTCTGGGCGTTGTCGCCGCGGCCGAAGCGCTTGGTGAGCCCCCGCGTTTCGAGCATGCAATCCATGCCGTCTCCCTTCGTTTGAGTCCGCCTCGCAGCGGACGTCGTTCTCGGTTACTGGTACCAGCATGAGGGCCAAGTCTAACGAAGCTGTAACGGAGGCACGGAAATGCGAAGGATTCGTCGGAATCGCGGGCGCCTTTTCGCCGCCGAACGCACCGAGGAACGCTGTTTTGGGCATACCATCGGACCGGAACGCAACCACCTAGGAGAGATCCGAGTGCAAACCAGCCTGGACGAAAAGCCGAAAAACGACTGGCGCGAGGTCTGCAGAGCTCTCGCTGTCTGCGCAGCCTACCTCCTGTTCACGACCTTCGCCTTCGCGCTCTACAAGTCGAAATCGCTCTTTGTCCCCATCTTCATCCACGCGATCATGGACTACCTGGGCGTCATTGCGCAAACGAATGGCTTTCCGCGCAAACGCGAGCGCGGCCGCGATTCGTCTTTTCCGATACCGCTAGGGCCCCTGAGCCGAGAAGGCCCCATGATAGAATGCGTATGCACTCCTCGAAGCACCCAACCAACGAAGCACCGGGCGCACCCGGCTTAGCACGAAGACGAAACAAGGAACAGGCGGTTTTCTCATGCACCTCGACGAAAGCGATATCCAGAAGTACTGCAAGAACAAGCCGCACGTTGTCCTAACCGTTGCGACGCACGAAAAAGGCGTCGACGATATCAGGAGCTTCGGGAGCGGCGGCGTGCCCGTCGCGCCCGAGAGCCGCTCCTACGAAGTGGGCTCCATCTCGAAGGTGTTCCTCGCGACCCTGCTTGCGAAATGCCTGGAAGAAGGCCTCTTGCGCCTCGACGACACCGTCGATCGTCACATCGATCTGCCCGCCGGGCTTTCCTACCCGACCATTCTGCAGCTCGCCACCCATACGTCGGGCTATGCTGATCCCGACCTCTTCGACTCCAAACTCGATGCCCTTTCCTATGTCTTCTCTTCGGGCAAAAAACAGAGCAACCCCTTCGACGGCTTTACGTCGGACTGGCTTATCGACTCGATACTCGAGGCTTCCCGCAAACCGCGAAAGGAAGGGAAGTTTCAGTACTCGAACTTCGGGTATTCGGTGCTGGGGCACGCGCTCGGCCAAGCGATGGGCAAAAGGTATTTCGACTGCATCACCACCTACATCAAAGAAGACCTTGGACTGGCAGCGACCTCGTGCAACTCGAATGAGCTTTGCATGGTTCACGGCTTCAAGAAAGAGGCCGACCTGGGAAACTGGACATGGTCCGACGATTCGGCCTACGCTCCCGCCGGATGCATCTGCTCGAACGCATCCGACATGCTCGCGTTTGCCAAAATGAACCTTTACGGCGAGAGAAGCCACCTCGCCTACAGCCACCAGAAGCGAGTTTCCGACAAGCATCTCGACGTGGGCCTCGGCTGGATGATCGAAAAAGATGACGATACCGTTTGGCACAACGGAAGAACGGGTTCGTTCCATGCTTTTCTGGCGTTCAGCAAAAAGAGAGAACGGGCCGTTGTGCTGCTCTCGAATTGCATCAAGTACCTGGCTTGGCCTGAGGACGGGATCGCTCTTTCGCTCATCAAGAGCGAATAGGCAGACAGCGAGATCGTCTTCCGTTCGAAGCTCCTTCGATAAACGCACAGAGCGTGGTGTCCCTCGGCATAGCAGCTCGTTGCGAGTGCGGCCGTTTTCAGCACCAGGGTTCATCGTATCCGCCGTCCCCGGTAGGTAACCTCCAATCTTTCTCTGCATTCTTTGGGTGAAAATGCACTGAATGACATGCTAGAATAGAGAAAGGTAACATACGATATTAGGTTACACATGAAAACGAAGCCTTTGGGAAATCCGCTTATGCCGATTGCATTCATGCTCGCAGTTTGCACGGTGCTTCTCATCCCCATACCGCATACGCCGCGCAAGCCTCTCAAGACGGTGTCGTCTTAGAGCTCACCACCGACAAAGCACAGTACAGTGCCGGTGACACCATCGAGGGGCGCGCCATCGTCACCAACACCAATTCTTTCGCGATCGAAGATGTGACGCTTGATGCTATCCTTCCCGCCGGTCTCGATTCTTCTCTCAGCGGCCAAAGCCTAGACGCGGCAAGCCTCGCTTCGGGGGAGTCGCTTACGCTGGACTTCACGGCACGCGTTCCCGCCGATACCAAGCCTGCTGACCTCGGTAACAACACAACACCCGGTCAATCGAGCGGCCTCGCTAAGACCTACGACGAAGCCGTGGCCGGTGCTTTGCTGGTCTTTGCCGTGCTCGTAGCATCCATCCTCGTGCTCGCGTATTCACGCAAGAAGATCAAAGGGAGGCACGGTCTGTTCACGCTTGCCCTTCTGCTTGCCTTCGCCTTACCGATTTCGGTAAGTGTGCCATCACCTGAGGCTTTTGCAGGCGAATCGAGCCTGTCGGCCAAAGAAAACATCACGGTCAAAGGCGAAGCCTACGAGCTAGAAGCACAAGCGAGCTATACGATGCCGCTTCAAACCAAGGACTTCAGCTTCTCGAAGATTAAGGCTTCGCAGCCCTACAATCCTTTAGCGGAAGCGGAGTTTGCCTTGACCCTCGAAGACGGCAGCGTACGCACTGCCACATCCGGCTCCGGCGGCACGGTGAGCTTTACCGATATACCTTTCGGAACCCATAGCCTGGTTGAGACCAAAGCACCTGCCGGCTATCACCTCGGGACTTCCACCTACACGATTACGGTCTCTGCGCGCGGCGTGAACATCGATGGCCAGCCCATAGAACAGGCTACCATCGGAAACATGCCTCTGCTCAAGAGCGACGAACCCACGATAGACGCTACGCCAGCTGGCAGTTCCACCATCTCCGGAGACGGCGTACCCTATGCAACGGTCTACGTCTTGTTGCCCGATAGGCCTTATTACTGCGATCCAGTGCAAGTTGATGGTTCAGGAAAATGGACTGTTCATGTAGCAGGGAACCCGCTGCAAAACGATGAACCCATCACAGCATATCAAGTCGAAAAAGACAAAAACCCTAGTGACGCAGTCGTTCAATCAGTCGGTTAGATGAACTGGGAGCTCGCGGGGCTGCAATACTCTTGATGGGAACGGACACCCTTTTGGGTACCTGAATTCGTCGACGATGCTCTTACGGGAAGCACAGGGCTCTTGCCTCAGCATCTCTTGTCGGGCAAAAGGTGCTGAGATAGAGAATATCGGACTAAAAAAACCCTTTTCTCGATGCTTTATCTTTCTTCGTTCCACTCCCTATCCGATAGCGAAACTCCCAAGCTCCGTCCTGCCGTCCACATCGTAGACAGTCAGGGGCGGAATTCCATGCATAGCCTTATCCGTCTGCGCCCAGACGGTATCCTCTGGACTCTCCGGGGGCGACCCGAAAAAATCTTCCTTCTTCACGTAGCCGACGGCTCCGTTCGTGGCCTCGACGCGGATGAGATCCGGGTACATGCCGACGAAATCCTCGTACGATCCCCAAGCCCCTTCGGGGACGTCATCAAGCCCCCCGTACGTCTCGCCGTAGTCGTTGACGGGATAGTCGACGTTGAGCCCTGCGGCATTGACGGCAGAAACCCCATCCGAAAACACAGGCTCCTCGGAAACAGGATTTGCCTCGATCGACGACTCCCGCTGCGACGGCGCGCAGGATTGGAGAACAGCCATGCAGACCATGCTAGCCGCCAACATCAAGAAAAGGTATCCTAGAACCCTTTTCCCGAAAATCCGTCTCAGGCTGATTGTCTCGACACGCATAAGCACCACCCCTTTCATTGAGAAGCCATGGCTCCCTACTCGCCCGAAAACCGCTCCATGAAAAAGAACGACTATCCTACACGGCCGCTTCGGTCAAGGGCGCGGTACCACAACACGGGATAAAGTTGGTTTAGATGAGGTACCGCCTGAAGCTGATCAGCTCCGGCCGGCGATCGGAAGATTCTTCTTCGGTCGACATAGGCACCGCCTCCAGGATAAGAAAAGTCGGCGATCCGATAAAACTTTATTGGTGTGATTATAATTCATTTTTCCTACATTAACAACACGGGTGGCCGCAGGAGGCCGGCTCCCTCTTCGGAGACGAACCTCGGGGTGCGGGCGCTCGGGAAGCCGTCGAAGTGTTCGCGCCGCCCTCATCGACATCCCGCTCGCGTGGATGCACCCGTCGATGTTGTCAAGCTCCCGTACGTCTCCGGGTTCCACGGCGAACGCGACTTTACGCTCAAACCAACCCCAACCCTAACCCAGCCCCGACTCTCGCCCCGCAATCTCCACGGTTTGTTCGCTTGCGCTCCCCGTTCAATGATGCGAACATCTGTACTTTATTGAAGAAGTTACCGGTTGCGTGGGGCAGCCGACATCGAAACGGGGCGAGCTATGGACGAGAGAATCATCATGCACGTCGACATGAACACCTTCTACGCGTCGGTCGAGCAGGCCGAGCACCCGGAGCTTCGGGGCAAACCCGTCGTGGTGGCGGGCAAAGAGGAGCTGCGCCACGGCATCGTGCTCACCAAGAGCCAGGAGGCGAAGGCCTACGGCATCAAGACGGCCGAGGCGCTCTGGGAGGCGCGGGCGAAGTGCCCCGGCCTCGTCGTGCTGCCGCCAGACTACCCGCTTTACAAGAAGTACTCCGCCCTGGCGCGCGACATCTACTACCAGTACACCGACCTCGTCGAACCGTTCGGCCTCGACGAGAACTGGCTCGACCTCACGGGCTCTATCCATCTGCACGGCGGGCAGCCGCGCGTTGTGGCCGAGGAAATCAGCGAGCGCATCCGCGCCGAGCTCGGCGTGACCGTGTCCATCGGCATCTCGTGGAACAAGATCTTCGCGAAGCTCGGCAGCGATTTCGAAAAGCCCGATGCCATCACCGAGATCACGCGCGAGAACTACCAGGACATCGTCTGGAACTCCCCTGTCGGCGAGCTGCTCTACGTGGGGCACGCCACCGAGCGGAAACTCGCCGCCTACAACGTGAGAACCATTGGGGATCTGGCCCACGCCTCGGACGCCTATCTGAAGCGGCGCTTCGGCACGATCGGACTGATGCTGCGCACCTTCGCACGCGGCGAGGACGCGACGCCGGTGAAGGCCTACGACCCCGCGCGCAAGGACGTCGAGCGTACGGTGAAGAGCTACGGCAACGGGCTCACCGCCCCGCACGACATATTCACCGCAAGCGATGCCAAGGCCCTCATCTACCTGCTCTCCGAATCGGTGGCGCAGCGCCTGCGCGAAGACGGCATGCGCGCCCGCACCATCGCGATCGGCGTGCGCGACGGCGAGGACCTCACGAGCTACACGCGCCAGACCAAGCTGCCGTACGCGACGGCCGCCACGCGCGACGTGGCGCGGACGGCTTGGACGCTCGTGCTCGCAAACGAGCGGTTCGACGGCACGCGGCCCATCCGCGGGCTCCACGTGCGCGCGACCGACCTCGTAGCCGCAAGCGAGCCCGAGCAGCTCTCGCTCTTCGAGAGCAAACGCGACATCGCCCTGCGCCTCGATTTCACGATCGACGAGTTGAGGCGGCGGTTCGGCAACCTCTGCATCCAGCGCGGCGCCGAGCTTGTCGACGAGGCGCTCCTCGGCGTGGACATCAAGGGCGAGAACACGGTCCACCCGGTCGGATACCTGCATTCGTGAGGCATGCGCCATGAAGGGAATCGAAAGCAGGAAGAAGCGCTACGTGGAGGTCGTGGCGCTTCACCGCGAAGACGGGTCGGTGCGGCCGCTCTCGATCGTCTGGGAAGACGGCCGCCGGTTCAAGGTGGATCGGATCCTCGACACGCGCCGCGCCGCATCGCTCAAAGTGGGCGGCACCGGCGTGCGCTTCCTCGTGCGCATCCGGGACAGGGATACGTTTCTCTTCTACGAGAACCCCCGCTGGTTCGTGGAGGAGAAGGTGCGCACAGGAGAAGCCCGTTGACGCGAAAACTCGCTTCAGCATAAGAGGCTGGCACTCTTTTCCACCTGATGATCGGCAAGATGCTTGACGCGAAATATGTTTTTCACCTCGGTGTACTGATTCTGCGTACCAATATTGTGAAGGCCTTGCGAAAGAACCTGCGTTTGACTCGACGGGCTTGCATGTGACGCTGGAAGGGGTCTCGATTGCCGCGAATCGTTCAGTTGCTCCCAGCATTGAGCAAACAGTTCAATCGAGTGAACCTCGCGTTAAACGCGCATTTGTTGTCCTCATTCATGCAAGCTCGTAATCTCTTCTCGTCATGAAGGACGATCACAAATGGAGGGGTACTATGAAACTCAACCAAAACAGTATTTCGAGGCGCGGATTTCTGCAGGGCGCAGCAGTGGCCTCCCTTGCCATGGGAGCCGGACTTTACGGGTGCTCATCTGCGAACGGGTCGGGAGAAGACGACTCCGCACCCGCTCAGGCAGCTCCGTCGGTTTGGGACATCGAGGAGCTCGGCGAACCCGCGGAGACCCTTACCGCCGACGTGTGCGTTGTGGGCGGTGGCGGTACCGGCATGGCTGCCAGCATTCAGGCGAAGCAGCTCGGACTGGATGTTCTCCTGATTGAAAAGCATAGCCAGCTTGGCGGAAGCTTTTCCGGAACGGAAGGCATGTTCGCCATCGGCACCCAGTGGCAGAAGGATGCCGGAATCGAACTAAACAAGGACGACCTCCTCGTGAAGGCCGTTGAGTTCCATCATTATGTGGCCAGCCAGGAGCTCTACAAAGCCTTCTTCGACAAGAGCGCCTCGAACATTGAGTGGTGCGAAAGCCTCGGCATCAAGTTTGCCGAAGTCCGCGCCATGGGCGCCTCTGATCCCTGCTGGCATGTGTACGAAGGTGCGCCGGCTCCCGGTGCCCAGTTCGTCGAGAACATGATCAAGGCGGTCGAGAAGCACGAGATAAGAACCGAGTTCGAACTTTCCGGCAAGAAGCTGCTGACGAATGAAGACGGATCCGTCGCCGGCCTGCTGGCCGCGCGAGCCGATGGAACGGTCGTGCAGATCGACTGCCCAGCAGTTATCGTCGGCACCGGCGGTTTCTCGAACAACATGGGCCTTGTCGAGGAGCTAGGCAACAACCCCGACCTCGTCGCGGCGATGCTCGACAACGGACGCACAGGCGACGGCATCAAGATGGTCAAGGCCGCCGGAGGTGCCATGGTGTCTTCGCCCGGCACCCTCATGACGGGTGGACCCAGCGTCATCGGAACGTCCTTCGGCGTCTCCGAGGCGTTCGCCTGCGGTGTCCAGCCTGCCATCTGGCTTAACGAAAGGGCTCAGCGCTACGTACGCGAAGACATGTTCGAGCGCAACTTCTCCTACGCCGGCCAGTCCAGCGCCCAGCAAAAGCGTGTGCTCTCATTCGTCAACCAAGCTCTCGTCGACAGGTTCGAGAGCGGCGAAGGCGCTCTTGTTGGCGTGGGCACGCACATCCTCAAAGGCACTCAGATGCCCAACCTCTCAAGGGAGCTGGAGTCGCTTATCGAGATGGGTATTGTGGCTAAGGGTGACACCGTCGAGGACTTGGCGGCTCAGTTCGACCTTGACGGTAACGCGCTTCGTGCAACGCTCGATCGTTACAACGAGATGTGCGCAAATGGCAGGGACGAGGATATGTTCAAGCCCGCCGAGTTCATGATCGCCATGGAGGAGGGTCCATACTACCTGATGGATTGCTATGTCTCCTACCTGACTACCGTCGGCGGTGTCAAGGTGAACCCCAACGCTGAGGTCCTTCGCGATGACAGCAGCGTCATCCCCGGCCTGTATGCAGGCGGCTGCGATGCGGGCGGACTCTACGGCGACACCTACAATGTGTACGTCGCTCCCGGTTCCCAGGCGGCATGGTGCATCTATACGGGCAGGGTCGCAGCTGAGCAGGCGGCAGCATATATCGCCTAAGGGTGGTGCATGGCTTCCCTTTGAAAGCTCCCGAACCGAGGAAGGACTCAGCACGGGAGCTTGCGACCACGAAAAGTCAATGAGAAAACTGAGGTCCAGCGTGCGTCTAAGATGCTCGCTGGACCTCAGAGCCTTTGATCATATATACTGCTCAGCTGCAGGATGCGGTTCGACCCTATCTATGGAAGGTGTGCTATGCACCGCTACTTGTTCTCAGAGCGTCTGTCCTACTTCATGGCGGTCTACAGAATCGGTAACTATGCCGATGCGGCGCGATCCATCCCCATAAGCTATCAGGGATTGGCGAAGGCGATCCGCTCGCTCGAAGCCGAGCTGGGCGTCTGCCTGTTCAAACCTGCAGGTAACTCACGGCTGGAGTCGACGGAGTACGCCGATAAGCTTTACCAGCAGACCCTAGATTGGGCCGAGGATATCCGATACCTTGAATTCGAGTTTAGCAGAATGCTTGGGAATGCGAAAAGGACCATCCGCCTCGGCGTCGCAACGGGGGTCATGGGCTATCTGGGACTTGATGCCTTCAGCGATTTCGAGCTAGACCATCCTGAGTTCTCCTTGCGGGTAGAGGAGTGCCCTGACTTTATAGTGGACAAAGGTCTTGCGGAGGGGGATTACGATTTCGCCATCACCGTGGCCCCGTACGACAAGCGGTTTCGAACGCATACCATCGACAGGATTCGCGGCTTCGTGGCCGTTAACAAGGAGAACCCCAAATCACAATTGGAAAGATTCACGCCTCGGGATTTTCAGGGAGAGGTGGTCTTGGGTGTCGGGTATCAGTACAAAACGTTTGACAGACTCAGCGGGATACTCGATGAGGGAGATATCGCGCCTCTTTCCTGGATCAACTCAAGCGAGCTGTTCTGGCTTTATGCTCTGGCGGCGGAGAACAAAGGTGTCTGCCTTTTGCCGGCTCACGTGGTCTCTCTGCTTGGGCAAAGCGATCAGGTGACGGCGGTTCCTTGCGAGGACTTCTGGGAAATCGGATTGTCTTGCCTATCCTCAAGGAAGATTGACAACGACGAAAGGATCCTCCTTGCCTTTCTAGCGAAGAGGTGTCAGAAGCAAAGGCTTCGCTTCGGTATCGATGGCTAGAAGCCTGGGGGCTTTCCATCTATCAAAGAGTCCGTCGAAGGCAGAACATAGCGCTTACACCCGAAGGGTCGTATCGGCTTCCCGCGTGCACCTCCGTGCCCGCAGAGCTCATCTCTGCGCTCTTCTCCTATAGTATCCCAAAGAAACCTAGCGCACTTCGAAGTGCTTACTTACCAATCGGGCGGCGCGCTTGTATGCTAGGGTCGTAAGAGCAAAACGCGCGCAAGGCAGGCGCGGCAGAATCAGCCGATCGCCCGCTTGTAGCCCGCACCCCACTCCTGCATGCTGTCGAGGACGGGCTTGAGGCTGTGCCCGAGCTCGGTCAGCTCGTACTCGACATGGGGCGGCACTTCGGGAAACACGGTGCGCGTGACAAGGCCGCACTCCTCCATGGCGCGCAGGTTCGCCGTGAGCACCTTCTGCGTGATGGCGCCGATGCTCCGCTTGAACTCGCCGAAGCGGCGCGGGCCGTCCATGAGGTCGCGCAGGATCAGCACCCTCCATCGGTTGCTGATGAGCGTGAGGGTGGTCTCCACCGGGCAGGCGGGCAGGTGCGGTTTGGTCTCGTCGGGCATGGCGGTCCTTCCGGACTGGTTTCTCAAAGGCTGTTGGCGTATATATGATACCAACTTGACGAACAAAGGGGCAAGACATGGACGCAGAACGCTACCTCCGCTTCCTGCACGAGGACATCCGCGAATGCGCGTTCGCAGGCCCCTACCGCGTCACGGACGCATGCACCGGCTGCGGAGCCTGCGCCGAAACCTGCCCGCACGACGCAATCGGGAGGAGCACGTGATGGCCGCATACGACTACCGGACCAGCATCGAAGCGGCTCGCCGGGCGCTTGCGAGTGCCGACAAGATCATCGTCGGAGGCGGAGCCGGGCTTTCGGACGCGGCGGGCCTCACGTACGGCGGCGCGCGCTTCGAGGAGCTGTTCGCTCCGTGGATCGAGCGCTACGGCATCCCCGACATGTACGCGGGAGGCTTCTACCCCTACCCCACCGAGGAGGAGCGATGGGCGTA
The DNA here is from genome assembly GCF_022845715.1 of Raoultibacter timonensis. NCBI lineage: Bacteria > Bacillati > Actinomycetota > Coriobacteriia > Eggerthellales > Eggerthellaceae > Raoultibacter > Raoultibacter timonensis. The sequence goes on along the minus strand of NZ_AP025564.1, from coordinate 1,784,129 downwards.
CTGGGCCAAGCACGTCCTCGCGAACCACTTCGACGAGCCGCCCCTTGCCCTCTACGCCGACCTGCTCCGCCTCATCGAGGGCAGGGATTTCTTCGTCATCACCACCAACGTGGAAAGTCAGTTCGAAAAATCGGGCTTCCCCACCACGCGCATCTTCGAGGTGCAGGGAAACTACGGCTTCATCCAGTGCGCGAAGGGCTGCCACGACGCGCTCTATCCCGACGAGAGGCTCATGCGCGCCATGGCCGCGCGCACCGAGGACCTGCGCATCCCGCGCGAGCTCGTGCCCGCATGCCCCGTATGCGGCGGCCCCATGGATATCCACGTGCGCAAAGACGCCTTTTTCGTCGAGGACGGGACCTGGCGCGAAGCGAGCGAGCGCTACGGCGCCTTCGTCCGATCATGTGCGAGCGCCCGCACCGTGCTGCTCGAGCTCGGTGTGGGGTTCAACACGCCCGGCATCATCCGCTACCCGTTCGAGAACATGGCCTTAAACGATCCCGAAAACGTCACGCTCGTCAGGCTGAACCGCGACCAGCCGAGGGAATGGGCGGAAAACGGGGAATGCACTGTAACCTTCGCCGAAGAGATGTCCCAGGTGATCGCAGACCTTACCCGGGAAGGAGACCGCCCGTGACCGAAAACCTCCGTCCCGACCGCACGGGTCCCGCAAAAGCACCCGCATCGGACCTCTTCGAACCCGCAGACACGGCCGAACTCGCAGGAATGCTGCTTGCCGAGCGCCCGGATCTGCACGGGCTCCCGGTACCCGACGACCCGCTCGAACGCTGGCGCCTCGTACGGGCGCTTATGAACACGCGGGAGCCCGTGCCCGCCGCCGACGCCCTGCTCGAGCTGCAGGACGGCGTGCTCGCGCGCATCCGCGACGTCCGCGGCACAACCGAAGCATCGAGCATCGCGCCGCTCGGCCGCAGCGGGCGAACGGCGCTTTGGCAAGGCGATATAACCACGCTCGCCGCCGACGCCGTCGTCAACGCCGCGAACAGCAGGCTCCTCGGGTGCTTCGTTCCCAACCACCGCTGCATCGACAACGCGATCCACACCTTCGCCGGCATGCAGCTGCGCCTCGCCTGCAACGACATCATGCAAGTCCGCAGACGCGACGAGCCCACCGGCACCGCAACCCTCACGCCCGCTTTCAACCTGCCCGCCGAACGCGTGATGCATACGGTCGGCCCCGTCACCTTCGGCACGCCGAGCGCGAGCCAAGAACGCGAGCTCGCATCGTGCTACACCTCGTGCCTTGAGGCCGCGGCGGAAGAGAAGCTCGAAAGCATCGCGTTCTGCTGCATCTCGACGGGCGAGTTCCGCTTCCCGCGCGAACGGGCGGCCGAGATCGCGCTGCGCACCGTCGAAGAGTTCCTCGCACGCGACACGACCCTCGAAACCGTGGTTTTCAACGTGTTTACCGATGAGGATCGCATCGCCTACGAGCGTTTGCTCGTGCTATGATCGCCTGAGGCGGCAAGGAAAGGAGACCGGGCATGTGCGGGCATTTCATCATGGTTCCGCGCGACGTCATCGAGCTGATCGTCCGCGACATCGAGATAGAGAATCACGTCAACGTCATGCCCGATTGGCCGGCGCGGGCAACCGACGCCTACCCCGGCTCGACCGTTCCGCTCGTGGTGCCGTGCACCGAAGGCCTCCGCGTGGCGGATATGACCTGGGGGTACACCGTTTCCGGCAAAAGCGGCGTCGTGTTCAACGCCCGTTCGGAAACCGCGCTTTCGGAAACGAGCATGTGGCGCGATTCCCTTCTGAACCGCCGTTGCGCGGTGCCCGCATTCGGATTCTTCGAGCCGCACAAAACCGAGACGTCGATAAGCGAACGGACCGGCAAACCGATCAAGCGGCAGTACCGCTTTGACGGTCCGCGCCGCCTGCTGTTCTTGGCGGGCATCTACCGAAACGACCGCTTCTCCATCATGACCACGGCCCCGAACGCAGCGGTCGAACCCGTGCACGACCGCATGCCTGTCGTACTGCTCGAACACGAACTGCCCCTGTGGTTTTCGCCCGATTTCGAGCACCTGTTCGACCGCACGGGCATCGCGCTTGCCGCCACCGCGCAGGGGCCCGATGCGACGAACATGCCCGCGATCGCCGCGAGGCCGATCAAACCGGCAGCCCCCGGCCAACAGGCGCTGTGGTGAGATACCGTCGATCGCCAACACCACTGATCCCGAAACATTTTGGATGGGACCAGAAAACGCTTGCGCTGAATGATTTGGAGATCTATCATACATACCAACGGTATGTTTAACGCTCGCCCGCAGGCACAGAAGGATAGGAGGATCGATGGCCCGCAACAAACACCCCGAAGAGACCGTTGCCAAGATCCTCGACGTTGCGCTCGAGCTGTTCTTCACCAAAGGCTACGACAACACGAGCATCCAGGACATCATCGACAACCTGGGAGGCCTCACCAAAGGAGCGGTCTACCACCATTTCAAGTCGAAGGACGAGATCCTCTCCGCCGCGCTCGATCGCGAGAACGAAGCTTTGTACCGCGAGCTGAAACGCATCCGCGACGACGCGCACATGACCGGGGCGCAGAAGCTCCAAGCGCTGTTCGAAACTTCCGTCAACGGCTCGCAGCTCGAAATCTGGTCCACGATCGCACCGGCAACCGATCCGGTTAAGAACTCCCGGCTGCTCGGCCTGCAGTACCAATCCGTGCTCGAGGAAACGGTACCCTACTACGTCCTGCCGATCGTCGAGCAAGGGGTGCGCGACGGGAGCATTAAGACAAACCATCCGAGGGAGCTGAGCGAAGTGCTCGTGCTCCTCGCCAACCTCTGGGCCGGTCCGATGTTTCGCACATCGACGCCCGAGGAGCTGGGCGGGCGCATCGCCTTCTACATCGAACTCGCCAGCGCCCTCGGGGTCGAGCTCGCCGATTCGGGCATGACCGAAGCCCTCAAGCGCTACCGTGTCGTATTCGAAGAGCGTGCAGACCTCTTCAGCGAAGGGAAGGAAGGCGTATCGTGACCGCTTGACCGAACAACGCGCTGCTCCGCGCACGCGCCAAACCCGACCCCTGCCGCATAAGCGCGCAACCGCTGCTCACGCAGCATTCTTTTTACTCTTTATACATACCGACCGTATGTATGTTTAATTGAAAGGACCGCAATGTCAAGCCAGAAAGCAACGCGCAATCGCCTCTTCACGCCCCCCTTCGCAGCCGTCGCCTCCGCCCAGCTGTTCTCACTGCTCGGGGAGGCCATCCTCAAGTTCGTGCTGCCGCTCTACCTCTTGAACCTCTCAGGGTCGGCCACCCTCTACGGCATCGTCGTCGCGTGCGCGTTTCTCCCCTACATCTTCCTCACGCCCATCGGAGGTGCGCTCGCCGATCGCGTGAACAAGAAGTACGTCATGGCCGCACTCGACCTCGTCATGGCCGTCTCGGCGCTCGCCTATGTCCTGCTTTCCCAAACAGCCGATCTCGTCGTGCTGACCATCGTCATCCTCATGCTTCTGTACGCGGCGCAAAGCGTCTACCAGCCGACAGTCCAATCGTCGGTTCCCTCGGTGGTCGCGCACGACCGCATTCCCTCGGCTACCGCCATCGTCACGCAGGTAAGCGCGCTCACGGGGCTCGTAGGGCCCGTTGTCGGCGGACTCGTGTTCGGATTCTTCGGCGTCATGCCCATCGTCATCGTGTCGATCGCTGCGTTTTTCGTCTCGTCGATCCTCATTATCCTGTTCGTCAAGATTCCCCCCGTCAAGCACGAATCGACCGGAAGCCCGCTCGGCATCCTGAAAAGCGACATCAAAGAAGCGGCGGCATTCCTCAAGCAGAATCCGATCATGGGAAAGACGATCCTGCTCGCCACCGTCATCAACTTCGTGTCCTCGGCCTTCATCATGGTGGGCACCCCCTACATGATCACCGAGGTGCTCGGGCTCTCCAACCAGCTCATGGGGTTCGCCGAAGCGTCGCTCGCCCTCGGCGGACTCATCGGCGGCATCCTCATATCCGTGAAGCCCGGCCTCTTCCCCATCACCAGAGCTCCCCGGTTTCTCTTCGGGGCAGCGCTCGGCTTCGTACCCATCGCCGTGGTCATGGCCGCAGGCATAGGCCCGATGGCAACGTATGCGATCCTACTCGTCAGCCTCACCTGGATCATGGCGATGTGCTCGATGTTCTCCATCATAGGCATATCGTTTTTGCAGATGGAAACGCCGTCCGACCTCATCGGCAAGGTGATCGCCCTCACCATGTCGGCGGCGAACATCGCCCTTCCTATAGGTCAGCTCGTCTACGGCGTCGGCTTCGATGCCGTTTCCGTGCCGGCGCTCGCCGTATGCGTCGTACTCGTCATGCTCGTCATTTCGGTATTCGCGGCGAAAACGTTCCGCAAGGAATTCGGTACCGGCGCAGGTACCGGCGCCGAGCCGATGGCGACCCCCTGCGAGAAGCCGGCATCGGAAACCATCCCCCTGTAACGCCTGCAACCCCATGAAAGCGAGGCGCTTGCCGAAAACCCATCGAGCAAGCGCCTCAGGGAGAACATTTGTTTGTTTTAAGCAATGTGCCGCTCGTGGAGACGCACGCGGCATCGCAGGGGTACGATGGGTTCATACCGAGGCAAGCATCGAACCCGACCCGAAACGAGGGAGCCCATGGACGCTGAGTTCATCAACCTGACGCCCGAGAACATAGCGACCGAGCATCTGTGCTGCATCATCCGCAGCAGGAAACCGCACCCCGGCGTCGAAGCGAAGAGGCAATGGCTCGCAGACCGGCTGGGCGAAGGCCACGTCTTCAGGAAGCTCGATGCGAAGGCCACGGTCTTCATCGAGTACGCGCCCCTCGAAACAGCCTGGGTTCCCATAGTCGGCGACAACTACGTGTACCTGTACTGCCTCTGGGTCACCGGTGCCTGCAAAGGGCACGGATACGGAAAGCAGCTGCTGGAATACTGCATCGCCGACGCTCGGCAAAAGGGCAAATCGGGCATCTGCATGCTCGGGTCGAAGAGGCAGAAGAACTGGCTGTCCAACCAAGCGTTTGCGAAAAAGCACGGCTTCGAAGTCGTCGACACGACCGACAGCGGCTACGAGTTGCTCGCGCTCTCGTTCGACGGAACGGAGCCGCAGTTCACGCAAAACGCCAAAAGAGAGCGCATCGAGAACCAGGATCTGACGATCTACTACGACATGCAGTGCCCCTTCGTGCCCCAGTACGTCGAATCGATACGGCAGTACTGCAAAGAGAACGGCGTCGCCGTCGCCCTGATCCAGGTGGATACGCTGCAGAAGGCGAAGGAGCTCCCCTGCGTCTTCAACAACTGGGCCACGTTTTACCGGGGCGAGTTCGAATCCGTGAACCTGCTCGCCATCGACCAGCTGAAGAAGCTGATCGAGAAGTAAGGCAACCCGACCTTCCGGAAGCCGATGCCCTCGGTTTCCGACGAGCTTTGCGGCTGCGAACAGCTCGGATCCCGGCTACACGTTGCCCAGATACACGTGCGCAAGCGACGCTTCCGCGATGCGGCGGAACCGCTCGAGCAGCTCGCGCGACGTCGGCTGAGCATCGGCCATGCGGTACGTCGGGAAGAACCGCGAGAGGTGCAGCGGGATGGACGGGTCGATCGAGGCGAGCCATGCGCATTCCCGCTCGAACAGCTCTTCGTCGTCGGACAAGCCGGGAACCACGAGCGTCGTGACCTCCACGTGCGCACCGGCTGCAACAGCAGCCTCGATCGAGCGTTTGACGACGGCAAGCCCCCCGGGCGCACCGAGCGAACGATAGCCCTCCTCGGAGTAGCATTTCAGATCGATGTTGACCGCATCGAGGCAGCGCAGGGCGGCATCCCACGCATCCGCCGAGATGTACCCGTTCGTCACCGCAACGTTCGCGAGCCCCGCCTCGCGGGCAAGCGCGGCGCAATCCAAAAGGTACTCGGGCGCGATCAAGGGCTCGTTGTACGTGTAGGCGATGCCGATGTTGCCGCGGTCGCGCAGATCGAGCGCATGCGCCACAAGTGCTTCGGGAGACACGAAGCGGGCGCCGCTTGCGGCCCTGCCCTCGGCATCGGCCATCGAAATATCGCTGTTCTGGCAAAACGGGCAGCGCAGGTTGCACCCGAAGCTTCCATACGAGAGGACGAGCGAACCCGGATGAAAGCGCGCCAGGGGCTTTTTCTCTATCGGATCGAGCGCGAGAGCCGTAGCCTGCCCGTAGCTCAAAGAAACGATGCGCCCCGCCGATACGGTTCTCGTGCCGCACACGCCGAACGATCCTTCGCGCAATCGGCATTCGTGGGGGCATACGGTGCACACGATCGGGTCGCGCGCGCCCTGCGCTTCGAGCAGCGTTTCGGGAACGAGGGCCGTGCCGAAAGCGTCTGCCCCCCGCGTCTCGCTGCCGCATTCGGGCGCGCCGGCGAACCGGCCGCTATGCGACATGCCGCTTCGCTCACTCATGGCGCACGACCTCGAACCGCTCGATGTCGATGCGATCGAACCCGCCGCGCGGATCGATGCCCGCCTTCATGCACGCGATCCTGATCTGCTCCTCGACCGTATCGACCCCCTCGAGATCGGGAAGCAGAAGCCCGCGCTTGAACCCCTGCGTGACGATGACGCCGTAACGCCTCTCATCGAGGTCGGCCACCGTAGCGGGTTCGGGCGGAAAGAGCACATCGACGCTGATGGAGAGATCGTCGAGCTCGCAGGGCGCTATGGCGGGAAAACGCGGGTCGCGGGTCGAGGCCGAGACGGCGTTCTCGATTACCTCGTCGGCAAGCGTCGGTTGCACAGGTTCGATGGTGCCGATGCACCCGCGCAGCTCGCCGGTGCTCGCGGTGTGGATGGAAACGAAGCACGCCGCCCGCTCGGGCAAGCTACTCGGCAGCGTCGGCGCCGTTGGCACGCTTTTAGTGCGCACGTACTGCTCGACGGTCGCCCGCGCAAGCGCGACAAGGTGATCGGCATCCGAGGCGTCTGCAACCCCGCGCGCGGTCTCCTCGCCGTTTGCCGCAGCCTGCTTTTCGCCGGTCGGCTCGAATGCCGCAACACCGTACCCGACACCGAACGGCCCCTCGTACGACAGCAGCTCGGACGAGAACGCCGCGCCCCCGGCTTGCGCTTCGCCAAGCGCACCGGCCAGCATGATGAATCCCGAAAGCCCGCACTCGGCGGCGTCTTCGCACATCGAAGGATCGAGATCGGCGAATCCGGCTGGATCGCCCGATTCGACCACGGCCGCAAACGCCTCGTCGAAGCGCGGGGCGGCCGGATCGAACCCGTAGGGGCCGTCGGCCTTGAGCTTATGGGACAAGTCGCCGCTCACGAGCAGAACCGCCTTGCGATCGAGGTCGGCCGCCGTCTTCGCCATGCACCGACCGAACGCGAGCAGCTCTTCGCGGGCAACTCCCGAGCCGCCGATCGAGACCGCACGGTAGTTCTCGGACGGATAACGCTGTTCGAGGTAGTACAGGGGAACAAGCACGCCGTGGTCGAGCTCGCGGGCGCGTTCTGAAACGCATCCCGCCGGTAAGCCCGCAGCATCGGCGCACGCGGCGAGCGCATCGCGAAACGCCTCGTCGTACTGCAACGCGAAGGAGACCTCAGATGCCCCGAATTGAGAAAGGGATCCCGCAGCGCCGTCGCCCGCGCCGAGGTAGATCCAATCGGCGTAGTAGGCGCTATGGGGGCTTACGATCAGGATCGTTTCGGGAGCTATCTCTTCGATGCGGCGCGCGACCTCGCGATACCCGGCCAAGGTAGCGGCGATCCCCGACTCGCTCCCCCTGCCCACTTCGGGAACGGCAAGCGGGGGATGCGGAACGACGTACGCGGCTACAAGCGACATGACGGCCTCCTTCGTCCGATGCTGTGTCGCTTCGATTGTACCGCGCATGCCCGCCGCGCGTACAGCATCGCCTCGGCAACGGCCGAGCATACGGGCGCAAGCCGTGTCCGCCAACCGCCTTCGTGCGAGGGATCAGACGCATGACGAAGGCAACTTGCTCGCATATCCGCAGGTCGCAAGAATCCATGCTTCGCCGACATCCCGAAAATCCTCGCACAGAGGCGGTTGGCGGACAAGACAGGCGGCTTGCGGGGCGGTTGGCGGACAGGGCGGGCGGCTTGCGGAGGCAAGACAGTGCGCAGCAAACGAAGACGGACAAGAACGGTTGGCGCACCCGGCGCAGCGAACGAGAGAAGGCCTCCCGCGTCGCTACGAAGTCTCGATGCGCTCCACGAGGTAGCACCTGTGGATCTTGGGATTGCGCGCGAAGTCCTCGGGGATCGTATCGGCCGTGATGTCGGTGAGCCGCACGCCGTAGCGCTCGAGTGTCTCGGTATCGGGTTTAAACGAGCGGAGGTTGCATGAGAACACGGCTTTGCCGCCTCGGGCGAGCAGTCGCGAAACCCCGATGAGCAATTCGGCGTGGTCGCGCTGCACCGACCAGGTATCCTTGCCCATCGCCTTCGAGTTCGAGAACGTCGGCGGATCGACGAAGATGAGGTCGTAGCGCCGCTTGCTCGCCCGCTCCTCCGTTATCCACCGCACCACGTCAGAGCGCACGAACCGATGGTTGCGCCCCGAAAACCCGTTGAGTTTCATGTTGCGCTCAGCCCACGAAAGGTAGGTTTGCGAGAGGTCGACCGTTACGGTGCTCGCCGCACCGCCGCCCGCCGCATGGACCGTGACGGTTCCCGTGTAGGCGAACAGGTTGAGAAACCGCGCGCCCTCGGCCATCGAGCCTACGAGCTCGCGCGTCATGCGATGATCGAGAAAGATGCCCGTGTCGAGGTAGCCGCCGAGATCGATTTCGAAGACGTAGCCCGACTCCCCCGTCCAGGCCACGCGGGAACGACCGCGCATGTCGCGGTACTGCCCGCCGCCCTTATCGCGCCGACGGGTCTTCGAGAACACGTGCGATGCGTCGATGCCGAGCACCGCGGGCACGATGGCGAGCACGTCGCGATAGCGCCGCTGCGCCCGCTCGGCATCAACCGACGAAGGCGCCTCGTATTCCGAAATGTGCACGAACCGCTCGCCCGACGAGCGGCCCGCACCCCCGTACAGGTCGATCGCAACCGCATAATCGGGCAGGTCGGCGTCGTAGAGCCTGAAACAGAGCACGTCGTTTCTGCGGGCCCACTTCATGCGCTCCTTCGCGACTTTGCGAAACCGCGCTGCGAACTGATCGCTGTTCTTTTCGGCCACGGTAACCGACCGCTCGTCGCCGGCAAGCGAGACGACGGGAAGCTCGATGCGCGTCGAGGGAGCCGTTTCGTAGATGCGCAACGAGGTTTCGATGCGGCCGTTGTAGAGTGGCGCAGCCTCGGTAGGCGCAAGCCCGAGCGCCGTATCGATGGAAGCGTCGGGCGTGATGACGGCGAGCGTCCAGCCGTCGGGTACCGCGCTCACACCCTCGGAAAGGGCGGCGTACACGGCAGGCAGCTGGGCCTCTGACGAAAGCCGCTCGCCGTAGGGCGGATTGACCGCCACGAGGCCGAGCGCTCTGCCGTCGCCCATCGGCGCTGCAGCGTCTGCGCCCGCGCGCCCGCCCTGCCCCAGCCATCCGCCGAGCCGGGCGGCATCGGCAACGCGAAACTCCACGGTGTCGGCAAGCCCCGCGCGCTTCGCGTTCTCGTGCGCGATGGCAACGCTCGCCTCGTCGATATCTCCCCCGACGATGCGCGGCATGCTCCCAAGCCCCATCGCCAACCGTTCGTCGGCCTCGTCGAGAAGCGCGTTCCACACCGCTTCGTCATGGCCCTGCCAACCGGAAAACCCCCAGTAGTCGCGCATGATGCCCGGTGCCATGTCGGCGGCGATCATAGCGGCTTCGATGGCGAGCGTGCCCGATCCGCACATGGGGTCGATGAACATCCCGCCGCCCCGGGCGATCTTTCTCCATCCCGCAGCGAGCACGATGCCCGCCGCCAGCGTCTCCTTGAGCGGAGCGTCGGTCTGCACGCTTTCCTTGCGGTAGCCGCGCCGATGGAGCGGCTCGCCCGACAGATCGAGCGCGATCGTCGCCTTTTCGCTGCGCACGGCAACGTCGATGGCGACGTCGGGGCGCTTCGGCTGCACGTCGGGGCGCTGCCCGCGCTCCTCGCGCAGACGGTCGCACACGGCATCTTTCACCTTGACGGCGGTGAACTGGGTGTTGCGCAGGCTGTCGTTCATGCCGTGCGCGTACACGGCGATGGTTCCGCCCTCTCCCGCATGCGCCGCCCAATCGATATCCTTCACGCCTGCGTAGAGCGCATCGGCGTCGCGTGCATCGACACGGGCGAGCACGAGCAGAACGCGCGATGCGACGCGCGACCACAGGCAGGCGCGATACGCGTCGCGTACCGTGCCGAAAAACGCAACGCCCCCTTTAAGGGGACGTACGCGCTGTGCTTTCAGATTCTTCAGTTCGGATGCGAGCAGCGATTCGAAGCCACTCGCGCACCGTGCGAAAAACTCGTAGGTTTCCACGTTATCCGTTCTAGTCTTCCAGGTAGTCTTTCAGTTTGGACGAGCGGGACGGATGGCGCAGCTTCGCAAGCGTCTTGCTCTCGATCTGACGGATACGCTCGCGGGTGACGCCGAATTCGCGGCCCACTTCCTCGAGTGTGCGCGGATGCCCGTCCTCGAGGCCGAAGCGCAGAGAGATCACCTTGCGCTCGCGCTCCGCCAATCCGTCGAGCACCTTGGAAAGCTGCTCTTGCAGCATCGAGAAGCTGGCGGCATCGGGCGGCACCACGGCGGCATCGTCTTCGATGAAATCGCCGAGCTGGCTGTCTTCCTCTTCGCCGATGGGCGTCTCGAGCGATACCGGCTCCTGCGAGATCTTCTGGATCTCGCGAACGCGTTCGGCGGGAAGACCCATCTCCTTGCCGATTTCCTCGGGGGTGGGTTCGCGACCGAGCTCCTGGAGAAGCTGGCGCTGGATGCGGACAAGCTTGTTGATGGTCTCGACCATATGCACCGGGATGCGGATCGTGCGGGCCTGATCGGCGATTGCACGCGTGATGGCCTGGCGAATCCACCAGGTAGCGTAGGTGGAGAACTTGAAACCCTTGGTGTAGTCGAACTTCTCGACCGCGCGGATGAGGCCGAGATTGCCTTCCTGGATGAGATCCAAGAACAGCATGCCGCGGCCCACGTAGCGCTTCGCGATGGAAACGACGAGGCGAAGGTTCGCTTCGACGATCTGCTGCTTCGCGTCGAGGCCGACCTGCTCGATGCGGGTCAGGCGGCGGCGTTCGCGGCGTTCGAGCTCGATGCCCTCGTCCTCGGCTTTTTCGAGCTGCTCGGTCGCCTCGATGCCGGCCTCCATCTTCATGGCGAGGTCGATCTCCTCGGCGGCGGTCAGAAGCGGCACTTTGCCGATTTCCTTGAGGTACATGCGCACGGGATCGCCCGTCAGCATGGTCACCGATGTATCGGTGGAGCGCTTGCGCGATTTTACCTTGCTCTTGCCGCCCACTTTCGGAAGCGGTATCTCAACCGTTGCTTTGAGCTCGTCTTCGGGGATGTCCTCGAGCAGCTCGTCGTCGGTGAAGTTCGTATCGATCTTATCGTCGTCGAGAGAATCGGAGACCGACGAATCGTCGATGACCGAATCGGCGTCGGGTTCGACGTCGAGGTCGTCGTCCTCGATCATATCTTCTTCGATTTCGGTATTCTCGCTGATGGGGTCTTCTGCAGAGGAGATGTTCTTAGAGGCTGGAGCCACGTAGTCTTCCTTTCCGATCAACGTGTTGCCCAAACGGAAGTAACCTGTTTTTGGGCGCAAAGATTCAGCGAATTAATATACCACAAAAATTGCCAGGCTAGAAGAGCTATTCTCGTTCGTTGAAAAGAGCGGAAATTGCAAAATCAAGCGGAGAGAGCTTGTCCGAAAATCTCCGCGAGCCTCAGCCCGTCGCCTCAAAGCGAGATGCCCAAAGAAAAGTTTACCCCGATCAACCCCTCAAGATCTTATCCATCGCCTTGCCCCTCGCCAGCTCGTCAACCAGCTTATCGAGCCAGCGAATCCGCTGCGTGAGCTCATCCTCGATATCTTCGACACGCACGCCGCATACGGTTCCGGTGATTTTCGAGGCGTTCGGGTTGATGCGCGGGGCGCCGGCGAAGAACGTCTCGAAATCGACACCGCTGTCGATGCACGCTCGCAGCCCCGCTTCGTCGTAACCGGTAAGCCACCGTATGATCTCGTCGACCTCTTCGCGGGTACGACCCTTTCTTTCGGCCTTCCGGACGTAGAGCGGATACACGCTTGCGAAGATCATGGTGTAGATCCGCGGTTTTGCGCTTGCCATATTCCGAACTCCCTTGCTCTTTCGCCGAACGGAAGGAAATCCGCCGTCAGTCCCCCGCCCGAACGCTGCCTTCGATGGTCGCGATGCGCCACGCCGTGATGTCCGCGATCAAATCGTAGTCGACAGACTCGCTGTAAGGGAATCGTATTGCGCCTTTGGATTGCCTCATAGCGCACCGCCTCACCGATTGCCGACCTTGCCATGGTAAACGCACGCGTCGGTTCGCGCACTCCGAAAGCGCATCTGTTCCCGATTTGCTACGCACGCAGAACGCGCGTCGATGCCCTGAGCCGGCCCGATCCCGAATCGGCCCGGCTGATCGCTCAGCATAACGCCCGCCAGCCGATTCGCGGCCAAAAAACAGCCCGCCCCGGAACCCATGTCCAACGGGGCGGACCAGCGTGCCATCGCTTCGCACGAACGTGCCGATATGCGTTTTTATTTGCCGGGCACCGGCGGAACGAAGGGCTTCTTCTTCGTTCCGGAAGACTGCACCTTCAGCGTGGGAACGCACGACTGCACCTTGGCACCGGGGGCGTCGCCCATGAAGTCGGCGCTGCTGCCCTCGCCGTCATCGGGTTTGGCCGCACTTGGCGCAGAGGGCACCTTCGGGCCGCCAGGCGCAGCGGGTGCCGACGGCGCGCCGGGTGCACCTGGGGCAGCGGGAACACCAGGGACTCCCGGTGCAGCGGGCGCACCGGGAGCGCCCGCCGTTGCATTTTCATCCATTTGGGCAGTAGGCGGTCTAAAGCACATGATTCTTTCCTTTCTCGTTAGAGCCACTTCAAGCGCAGTGGCAGCGCATGGTTGAACAAAGTCGAACAAAACCGTTGAGCCGAAAGCAAGCATGCGACCCCAGCGGGCAACGGGCCGAGCGCGCTTCGGCGAGTCGCCGCGCCGAAGCGCAAGTCGCTTCGCCCGTAGCGCCTTTCCTATCCCCCGACGCGAACTCGCCGCCGAAGGGCGATCGACGCCGCAAGCACGAGCACCCCTATCGCCGTAAGCGCTACAGCCGAAACCACGATCAGATCGGCGCCGTAGCCTATACCGAGAAGAGCTACGCACCAAGCCCCGACGATAGGGTTGAAGAAGTTCCCGAAGCCCTGCAGCGCACCCGCCGCCGCAATCGCCATAGCCTGCGAGGCCGGCTTGCACAGCTCGGTGATGCGAATGCAGTACGCGGGCCACACGATGCCCACTCCCATGCCCGCAACCACCATGCCCGCATACACGCCCAAAAGCGAGCCCGCATGCGATACCGCGAAGAACCCGGCAGCCATAAGCAGCCACGATGCCGGAATCACGAAATACCTGAGCCGCTGCTTGAGCCATCCGTAGAAGAACGCGCCGAACGCGGCACCGATCATCTGGATCGACAGGGCCAATCCCGTGTCCGCCGCCGTGCCGATCCCCGTGCCCTCAACGTACAGCGACAGGTTGGACGTCACCAGCGTGGCAAACATATTGCCGATGAAGTACACGGCGATCTCGGCCCAAGCGAGCCATTTGATTCCCGACATGACCACCGACAACGTCGGCTTTCCCCCTTTGTCGTCTTTAACCATCGGAATGCGCGGCAAGAGCAGCAACACCAGCGCAAGCGATATCAGGCCGACGCCGTAGCCCAGAAAGCTCAGATGCCAATCTTGAACGGCAAACTGGCCGCCTATGAAGATCATCACCGTACAGCCGATCGCGCCGACGGTCATGTTCCATCCCATCATATTCTCGCGCAGACGGCCCTTGTAAAGGCGGGGAATAATAGAGTCGCATGCGGGAAGCGTCAACCCGGCGCCCATCCCCAAAACCACACGGCACGCGAGAATAGCCTCGAACGACGTGAGGAACATCGGCGCCATGCCTCCCACGACGAACAGGACAAGTCCGCCGATAACCAACGTTCGCGGGTTCACCCGCACCGAAAGCCAGCCGTACAGAATCGAAACGATGCAGCACGCGATGCTCGGCAACGTAACCAGCAATTGCACGATCGAGACCGGTATCTCGGGATACGTAGCGCAGATCGAAGCGATTGCCGGAGATATGCACGCGGAGGCGGAATCCTGCAGCCCGATGGCCAAAACAGGAATAGCCAACACGTACGGATTCATTTCCGTGAAATCCTTTTTCACAATTCCCCCAAAGAAATACGCGCTCGCGAATGAAAGCCCAAGGCCCCGCGTGAGGCTTTGACCCCCACCCGTCCGCATGCGCATCGCCGGCCGTCGGCCAGAACCAAAGCCGGCGATGCGTTGAGCGAAACAGCTTACCTTATTTTCAGCACCCGCGAGCGACGGCCGCTATGCTGCAGAAGACTCGTCTTTGTTCTTAAGAACGTATTTGCGCTGGTACAGGGTCGCTCCAAGAGCGCACAGCGCCGCCAGCACGGCAAACCCGACCACGAGGAAATCGCACGCGGTCCATACACCGCCGGCATCCTCGACGAGTTTGGCGGGCAGGAAGGTGGAAAGAGCGCCGCCCACGTTCGCGCCGATCATGACGAGCCCGAGGCCCATGGCCAAAAACTCAGGGCGCTTCATGGCGTCGGGTGCCATCGCAAAACCGACGGGCATGTTGAACTGGGTCACTGCGGAGAGGACCACGGCGAACACCGTTACGATCACGAAGGACGAGGGAATCCTGAACTGCAACGCGAAAGCGACGGCGCTGATGACGGCAATGACGACCAACAGGATACCGCGATTGCGAATAGCCGTCTTGTTGATAACCCAGCCGACGAGCAGCGAGCCCACCATGCCGCCGAACGTAGAGATGGAAATGATGTTGTTGGCAGTCGTGGGATCGAAGCCGAGTCCGGTTTGCAGGAAGGTCGGGTACAGGCCGGTGTAGCAGCCGCAGCCGACGGCGAGCAAACCGAGGGCAAGCGACATCAGCGCCACCGCCGGTTCCTTCAAACCTTCGAGAACCGACGGCTTCTTCCCGCCGGCAACGGGCTCGGGCTCTTCTATCGCGGGATCCTTTACGAACAGGATGAACAAAACGAGCATGACAGCCTGCATGACCGCCGCGGCGATCCATTCGCCCTGCCAGCCGAACGAAGGTACGAGCACGTTAGCCAGCTGAGCGACGAGCAGGTTTGCAAGGGACACCCAAATGACCCAGATGCCGTTGGGCAAACCGCGCTTATCGGCGGAGAAGTTCGCTGTGATGATGGCGACGCTGACCATGGTCATGCAGCCGTACGAGATGCCTTCGAGGAAGCGGGTGGCGAGCAGCACCTCGAAGGTCGGTGCAAAGGCTCCGATCACATTCTCGATGATGGCTGCCGCGATGACGATAAGGCCGAACTTCTTGGCACCGATCTTCTGCATGATCGCGCCTGCGGGAATGGCGGTGAAGATGCAGGTGAGGCCGACAACCGACATGAGCAAACCAACCTGGCTCATCTCGACTCCGTAGAAGTTCATGATATTGGGCATGTTGACGGGTACTTTGAACATGCCGAAGGCGATGGTGACGCCCGTGAGAAATACGATGAAGAATTGCAGCCAGCTCTTACCGCTGTTCAGCTTAATATCCGTAGCGCTCATTGTTCCCCTTTCTGAAACACAATCGATATCGCTATTCCCTGTCAAGCGGGAAATCCCCTATGTTCAAACTATCGGTAAGCTCGATGGTCCGCCGCACGCCCTTAAAGCCCGTCGATGCGATTTCGAGCGTGTAGGTGCCCGCGTCGAGGTGCTTGAACCAGAAGTCGCCGAATCCGTCGGTTACGGTCTCGAGAACCTCGCCGGCTTCGTCGGTCAACCTCACAGCTGCGCCCTCGATGATGAGGTCGGCCGCCGGATCCCATACCTCGCCCGAAACGAACAAGCCGAACGGGTTGAGATAGTGGACGCGCGGCGCCGTGCCTTCGATATCCCACCGATGCGTCGACTGGGCGATAAGATCGGCGAGATCTTCTTCTTCGCCGAACATGAGAGCCCCGGTCGCGCAGGCGTCCACGCAATGCGGAAGCTTGCCCTCGTCGACCAGATGCGCGCAGCCCGTGCACTTCTGCGGAATCGAAAGCTCCTCGTTCCAATAGATCGCGCCGTAAGGGCATGCGTCCACGAGGGCCTTGTTGTCCTTGGCTTTCTCGGGATCGACGATGACGAGGCCGTCGGCTCGCTTGTACACCGCCTCGGGAGCGGCTTCGATGCAGGGGGCATTGTCGCAATGGTTGCACAGCGCAGGACGGTACTCGGCAAGCACCTTCGGCACCTGACCGTGGATCTTCTCGTGCATCTTCAGCCAGAAGTGGCCCGTGTTCGGCTGCGGTTTCGAATAGGGCATCCAGTCGTTTTCGACGGTTTCGTCTTTGCAGGCAATCTGGCAGCCGTAGCAGCCGTTGCATTTTCCCAAATCGACAACAAATGTTTTCATGGTTTACGCCTCCTCGGTCCAACTCGTGATGCCAACGCCCTCGTCCGGATCGTAGGGACGGTTGAACGCTTCGGGGTACTGCTCGGCCAGCTCGAACACGTCGACCTTCTCGATATCCACCAGAAATCCGCTCGTCACTTCGCCCGGGGCGTTCTTCGACGTGGTCTTCGTCGGCGCGATGAGGTTGTTGGCGCCGCCGCGATCGGATACGCCCGACTCGATCGGATCGAGACGTGCGCCATGGTCCTGGTACACCACCGATTCCCGGATTCGCTCGGTCACGTACGCACCGCCGAGCACCCATCCGCGATCGTTGAGGATCTTGACGATGTCGCCGCTCTCGATCCCGCGCTTCTCGGCGTCCTTGGGGTTGATCCACACCGGCTCGTACTTGTAACCGTCGGGGCCTACCACCTTGCAGGTCGGGATCTCGCGGAACCAGGGGATGTCATCCATGTTCGCATGGATGCGCCACCGAGGATGGTTCGACACGATCAAAAACGGGTACTTCTCGGAGCGGGGGTGCAAAAGGCTTTCCTGATGGCGCTCTCCGTACGGGATGAAGTGGGGTACGGGCGGACGCTCGTCGTCATCGGGGAAATGCTCGGCCAGAGCGGTCGCGTAGAACTCGACCTTTCCGGTCGGCGTGGAAAGAGGATGCGCTTCCGGATCTTCACAGAACGGCCCGAATCCACGGGGCAGCTCCTCCCAATCGTCGAGCGTGGGGGCGATGAAGTAGCCTTTATCCTTGAACTCCTCGAACGATATATCGCTCGGCTTCTCGGCTCCGTCGAAGCCGATCTTGATCCACTCGTCGACGCTCTTGCCCTCGACGAACTCGTCGTACACTCCGAGCTTCTTGGCAACCTCGCCCACGGCCTCCCAGTCGCTCTTCGATTCGCCGATCGGCTCGACGGCCTTCTCCTCGTAGTAGATGAGGCCGAAGGGCGCAGCGCCGTTGTCCTGACCGATGTCCTCCTCCTCGTACTTGGTGTTGATGGGCAGGAGGATGTCGGCGAACAGGCAGTCGTTCTCCATCCAGATATGCTGGGCGACCACGCATTCGATCTTCGGGCTGCGGATCGCCTCGATCATGGAGTTCCCGCCATTCCAGCACGTGGTCCAGCACGGCGTGTCGGTCCAGATCATGTGGATGCCCTGGGCTCCGGGGATGGGATACTGGTACGTGTTGTACTGATCCTCGCGCGGCCAGCCGGCGACGGTGTAGCCCTGCCAGGTCAGCGGATCCTCGGGCGTGTAATCGCCCATGATGGCCTTGGGCACGAGCGTCTTGGGGATAAACGACTTGGTCTGCACGAAGTCCCATCCGCGGTACGCGGCCCCCACGGTCATGTTGCTGGAATAGCACGGGGCCGGCTGCTGCGACGGAAGGCCGTACATGTACCATTCGATGAACTTGACCACGTTGCGCCCCGGCTTGCCCAGGCCCTGCATGGTCATGAGCGCAACTTCGAATCGGGCGGGCTCATGGGAGTAGCAGGAGCGGATGAACGAACCGCCGTTGCCGTGCGCCATGCTCGTACGCTTCTTCGCCCATTCGTGCGCGAGCGCTTTGATCTGGCGCGACGGGACACCGCAGATGGGCGCCGCCCATTCGGGGGTCTTCGGCTCGCCGTCCTCGTTGCCGAGGATGTAGTATTCGAACCAATCGTAGCCGATCGAGTGCGTATCGACGTAATCCTTGTCGAAGAGCCCCTCGGTCATCCACACGTAGGCAATGGCCGCCATGAGAGCGGCATCGGTATTGGGAAGCACCGGAATCCACTTGTCAGCATGCGCTGCAGCTCCGTAGTTCAAATCGGGGCACACGTATACCTGCTTGACGCCGATTTCGGTCAACCAGAAGCAATACTGGCTCGGCAGCTGGCCCTGCCAGCCCCAGGTGGTGGTTTCCATGTCGCACCCGCAGAAGATAAGCATATCGGTGTTCTCGGCGATATCGAGCAAGAGATTGCCCATGTCGAACTGACCGAGCGGATCCTGGCCCCACATGTGCTTGGCACCCCAATACCAACCCTCCCAGCTGTCGGGCTGGCGCGCCTGGTACGTCCAATCGTCGCCGAGGACGTTCATGAGGCGCGTAGCGCAGCCGTGAGAGGCGTGCACGACTTTAGTTTCCCCGTGGCCGTCGCCCTGAATGAAGATGGAGGGCAAGCCGTATTCGTCGATAATGCGGTTTATTTCTCCGGCGATGAGATCGGTCGCCTCGTCCCAGGAAATACGGACGAACTTGCTCTTGCCGCGGTTCTCGGTGTTGCGCTCGCCCCGCGGATCCCAATCGGCACGCTTGTACGGATGGAGGATCCTGTTCTTCGAGTACACGCGCTTTTTATAGGCGTACGCGTACGGCGGAAGAAGCGATTTCATCGTGGAATGAAACTCGCTGCCGCGGGCCTTGATGGTCCACGGCTTCAGATACTCGGCTGAATACTCCTTGTCGTAGCGCATGGGACGCACGCGTACGATCTTGTCGTCCTTCACGTCGACCTCGGCCACATTCGCGCCGATGCCGAAGGAATTCATGCCAGTCGATTTGTAGACTGTCTTTTCCGGCATAAGCCAAACCCCCTTTACTTTACGTTTCGAATGCCGCCGAAACACCGAAACCGCACTTCCCCTTTCATCCGTGGTTCCCTGCTGGTTTCGATACGGCTGCTTCGTCGAACCCGTCTTGACATGCACTTGCATCGTAAAAGCGGGGGCTGCTTCTGGGTAGACAACTTGTTTTCATACGTCGTATGCCGAAATGGAATACCGCGTTTGGGCTGCTAGAAGGCGTGCCGAAGCGGAGGCGTCCATACGTCTCCAGCGTTGTGGCGGCGCGGGTTTCGATGGCCGCATCCCACCTGAGCGGATGCCGAGCGCGCTCATGCGCGACCGCATCGCGCGAAGTCGCCTCCCCCCGAAAGTTCGGCGAGGGCGCGGCGGTTCGCCAACCGACGGATGCACGCCGGAATACCTGTTTTTGCGCGAAGTGTTGCGCTGTCGGGCGGGCTCGAAGGGTCCCGGTTCTTCGCTCGGATCGTTATGCCAGATCGTGGCTTCGCGTTGCTCTGCCCGACGCCGTCCGCGCCGTCGCCGGAACCGACAATCGCCCTCCGAGCGCCAAAACTTGCGACACTTCGATCAAAAACACGCGTTTCGGTACGCGAGAGCCGTTTTGCTACTCGTCAGCGCAGCCCGCACCGTCGAGACGACGCTGCTCCTCATCGAACGGTATGCTATCGAGGAACAGCGAAACGAACTGGTTTCTGACGGTCTTGCGATAGGCGAAGTACACCGGAAGGTACAGCGGCGTGTCGAACTCGACGATATCGACGTTTCGCGATGCCTTGAACACGCTGCACATGAAATCGGGGATGACGAAGAAGCCGTTCAGCGAGACAACCGACGAGGAAGAGACCTCAACCTCGTCGACCTCGACTATGCGCCTCGGCCGGAACCCCGCCGATACGACCAGATCGTTCAGCACATCGGTCGTCTCTTTGGTCTTCAGGCACACAAGCGTCGCCTCCGCAGCGTCCGCGGGGGTTATGTAGCCCCGCTCTGCGATCGCACCGCCCTTGGGCACGACGGCGTGAAGCTCGTCTTGTCCGATGCAGCGATAGGCGATCTGCCCCCGGTCGTCGAAGCGGGTCTGTCCCAAAAAGCCGATGTCGAGCGAGCCGTCGATAACGCCCTCTATGATGGCGAGGGGGTTCTCGGTCGCGTATGACAGCGCGATGTTGGGGTAGCGTTGGTTGAACCGCTCCGCAACCGGCGCGATGTAGCTGTCGAACCCCATGGTGAGGATGCCCATGCGCAGCTGCCCGCACAGCACGTTGTTCTCGGACTGGAACAAGCACAGGATGTCGTCGTACTTGCCGACGATTTCCCGAAAGGTATGGTAGGCCTGCTTTCCCCGGGGCGTCATGGTGAGCCCCTTGGGAGAGCGGAGGAACAGCTGCACGTGCAAGGCTTCCTCCATGGCGCGAATGTGCTTGCTCAGTACCGGTTGCGCGATGTGCAGCTTCGAAGCGGCAGCCGAAACGCTGCCCTCGTCGGCAACGGCCAAAAACTCCCTCATGTATTCGATCTGCATAGCGCCCCCGTGTCGTACGCACCGCCATGTACCTCCGCACGCAATCGCCCGGCAAGACCCAAAGCGCGGCAAAAGAGGAATTGCGAGGCATCCCAGAGGATATCCCCGCTTCGGTTCACATTATAATATGCGAGTCAACAGCGCGGTGTTCGATCGTCCAAAACGCTCTGCGCTTCCGAGACACGCCGACGGCACCCGGATCCAGCCAGAACCGACCGAGCGGCCTAAACCAGCGCAGTACGGCTTTCGCCGCCGCCTGCCCGCCCCTTGAATTCGCGCAGCACGTCGTAGAGCTGCTCGGCGTCGAAGGGCTTGGGCACGAACCCGTCCATGCCGGCCTCCTTGGCGCTGTCACGATCCTCCTGGAAGGTGTTGGCGGTGATGGCGATGATGGGGATCGTTTTCGCATCGGCCCTCTCGAGGCCGCGGATCGCCCGCGCAGCGGAAAGGCCGTCCATGACGGGCATTTTCACGTCCATGAGCACGAAGTCGAATCCGCCTATGCCGCTCGCCTCGAACAGATCAACGGCCTCGCGCCCGTCGGCGGCGCGCTCGACCTCGATGCCCTCCATCTCGAGCAGCGCAATGGCTATCTCGGCGTTCAAATCGTTGTCTTCGGCGAGCAGGAGCTTCGATCCCTCGAGCGACACGCTCGCGTAATCGTCTTCCTCCCCCGCACTGGTCGCGCACTCGTCCGAAATGGGCAACTCGATCGAGAAGTAAAACTCCGATCCCTTGCCCACCGCGCTATCCACTTTGAGCGTGCCGCCCATCATCCTCACGAGGTTGCTGCTGATGGCGAGCCCGAGGCCCGTTCCCTGCACGTTCGTGCGGTTCTCGGCGGCCTGCTCGAACGACTCGAATACGCGCTCGACGTCCTCGGGTGCGATGCCGATGCCCGTATCGCGCACGCCGAAGCGGATGCGCGCCGTCTTGCTGTCGCGCGCGACTTCCCTGATGGACAAGGTGACCGTGCCGCCAGGGTCGGTGAATTTGAACGCATTCGAGAGGAGGTTCGCAAGCACCTGCTGCAGACGGATGTGATCGCCTACCACGCATCCGTCCTCGGCAACGCACTCGGTCACCATGGCAAGGCCCTTCTCCTCGGCCTGGATGCCCACCATGCTCTGCATCTGCTCGGCGAGGGCCCGCACGGCGAACGGCGCGCATTCGAGCTGCATCTTGTTGTTGTCGATCTTCGACATGTCGAGGATGTCGTTGACGAGCGCGAGCAGAAACTGCGCCGAGGTGTTGATCTTCTCGAGGCTCGATTTGATGCCCGGCGTGGCCTCCCCCGACTGCGAGGCGATGGTCGAAAGGCCGATGATCGCGTTCATGGGAGTCCTGATCTCATGCGACATGCGCGAGAGGAAATCCGACTTCGCACGACCCGTTTCCTCGGCCTTCTCAAGCTTGAGTGCAAGGATGCGCGTGCGTATCTTCGAACGCGCGATGAGCAGGATCACCCCCACGATGAGCAGCAGAACGACGAGCGCGGCCGCAAGCGTTGCCACGGGATTGTCGTAGAGCACCGACTGGATGGACACCTGGCGGTTGGTCAGCGAGATGACGTTCTTCGAGAGCACCGTCTCGACCTCTTCGGCAGAAAAGCTGTTGACAGCCTTGTTCACGACGGAATACAGCTCCGAATCGACCGGCTGCGGAAACGCGATCGAGAAGTTCGATTCGATATGGTCGACGGCGACCGGCGTGATGTTGGCGTAGTAGTGATCGGTGTAGAGGCCTTCCGCATACGACGCCGGAAGGCAGGTGAGATCGACTTTGCCCTTGTTGAGGGCTTCGAGGCACAGCTCGTAGGACGGATAGTATTCGACGCGGGCCGCCTTGATCCCCGCAGGCTTATCCCTGCCCTGCGGCAACGCGAGCACGAGGCCGTCCGAAGGGTATTCCGACGACTTGTTGCGCAGCACGACCACATCGAGCGTCGTATAGGTC
Organism: Raoultibacter timonensis; assembly: GCF_022845715.1. Taxonomy (NCBI): domain Bacteria; kingdom Bacillati; phylum Actinomycetota; class Coriobacteriia; order Eggerthellales; family Eggerthellaceae; genus Raoultibacter; species Raoultibacter timonensis. The sequence continues at coordinate 1,761,379 of NZ_AP025564.1, read as the reverse complement.
TTGGTGAGCGCGAGCCCCATGTCGTTTGCGTAGTACTCGTCGTCCATGAAGCCGCCCATGACGTCGGCCTCGCCCGCGAGTACCATATCGAGCGCCGCTTGGTAGTTCTCGGCCTTCACGTATTCGAAGGCGAGGCCCGTGCGCTCGCCGATGAGGTCGAACACGCCCTTGACGATGCCGCGGTACGCCCCGTTGCGTTCGTAGTACACCGGGTACAGATCGCCCACCACGGCAACGCGGATGGTCGGCGCCTGCTCCACGAAGGCGCGGTCCTCTTCGGTGAAGCTGATCGAGTTCACGTGGACATCGGAGAAGTACTTGTCGTAGAGCTCGTCGGCGAAGCTCGGATCGGCGGAATAGATGTTGGTCATCGCCTGGTTCAGCTCGGATGCGATCTCCGGCTCGTCGCCCGCCGCCACGATGTAGCAGGGTTCCGCCTTGAAGCGGGCGGCCACATCGCAATCGTCGCGCATCTCGATATCGCTGCTCAGCATGATATCCGCCTCGCCGTTATCGAGGCAGCGCAGGTAGGATTCCTCGTCGTCGTAGTAGCGGATACCGCATTCGATGCTATTGAACTCCAAGAAGTTCGTAAGGCGGTCGATCTTGTCGGACGCCTTGCCGAGCACGCCGACGGACTTGCCGTTCAGGGTGTTCAGATCGAAGCTCTTGATGTCGGTGTTGGTCTTCTTGTACAGCAGCACCGAGTAGTTCGAGCCCATGATGTAATCGGGGTAGATGATGTCCTCGGCGAGCTCTTCCCGATAGAACATACCTCCCATCAGGTCGTATTCTCCCGCCAGCATGCCGGGCAGCAGTTCTTCGATATCACCGGTTACGAACTCGTAGTTCCAACCCGTATACTTCGATATCTCGACGAGCCAATCGTAGAAGCTTCCCGTGTGGATGCCGTTCTGGTCGGTCTCGCTGATTCCCCTGGCCTGAGGGAACGCAACTTTGAGCGTGCGGCCCGAATCGGCGTGCATGTCGACGTCGGGAAGATCGGCTCGGGCGGACGAGTCCCGCGTGGTATCGGCGCCGGATGCCGCATCGGAGCTCGACGATCGGGAGCCGTACGCGCTCGCATCGGATATCGCAGCCTCCCCCGCGGCAAACGCCGAACAGGGAAGCGCGGCAACGGCAAGGATCGCCGCCAAAGCAACGGCCGCAAGCCTTCTCATCGATGAATACCATCCTTCCAACAACACGCTGAAACCCACCGAATCGCGCATGCGCGAACCGATCCGAAATTTATGTTATAACCTACCGAACAGCTCGAAGGCGACTGACAATCAACCGTTACCGTTAGGGTAGCGCTCATCGATGGGAAAAGACAGTAACAGTCGGTCTACAGCATGTCGTGGGGATCGACGTCGATGGCAACGTTGACGGTCTTGCTCGCCTTGCGCTTGCGGAACAGCGGCAGGAGCACCCCCGATACGTTCTCGCCCGCGGGAGCCTTCACCACAATATGCCAGCGGTACGTTCCCCTCAAGCGGGAAAGCGTGCAGGGGTTGGCGGACAGCACCGTCCACGAGCCGCCCGCCTGCTCGGAAACCGTGCGCTCGATATCGACGGAAAGTTCGCGGGCCGTCCTCTCGACCTCCCGCTCGTCTTTGCCCCATACGAGCACGTTGGCCATGCGCACGTAGGGCGGATACCGCAGAAGCTTGCGTTTGGGAAGCTCGTCTTTCAGGAAGAGCGCCCGGTCGTAGGTCGCCGCAGCCTGGATGGCGCACGAATCGGCCCAGTAGGTCTGCACCATGACACGGCCCGGCAGCTCGGCGCGCCCCGCACGGCCGGCGACTTGCTCGATGAGCGCGAACGTTCGCTCGGCGCTGCGGAAATCGGGGAGCTTCAGCATCGTATCGGCGTTGATCACGCCCACGAGCGTCACGTCGTCGAAATCGAGCCCCTTCGCGATCATCTGGGTACCGAGCAGCACCGCCGCACCCGACGAGGCGAACTCTTCGAGCAGGCGCTGGTGCGCGCCCTTGGTCGACGTCGTATCAGCGTCCATGCGCACGACGTGGGCCCCCGTGCCCTCGAGCACGCTCACGAGCTCGGCTTCGACGCGCTGGGTTCCGGCTCCGAACTTCTTGAGGTAGGGGCTTCCGCATTCGGGGCACACCGGGGGCACGGGCTCCTTGTGCCCGCAGTGGTGGCACACGAGCACGCTTCCCTTCTCGTGGTAGGTGAGCGAGGTGGAGCACGATGGGCATTCGGGCACGAACCCGCACTCGCGACACAGAAGGAAGCTCGCGAACCCGCGCTGGTTGAGCAGGAGCACGGCCTTCTGCCCCGCCTCGATGGTTTCGAGCAGGGCGCAGGTGAGCTTGCGGGAGAACATCGAACGATGGCCGCTGCCGAACTCGCGCGCCATATCCACCACCTCCACCTTGGGCATCGGCTTGCCGTTCGCACGTTCGGCCAAAACCACGCGGTGCCAGTTGTCGCGCTTCTCGCAGTTGTAGAGCGTCTCGATCGCGGGCGTGGCCGAGCCGAGCACGAGCGTCGCACCGCGTTCGCGCACCATCCACGCCGCCACGTCGCGCGCCATGTAGCGCGGCGACGAATCCTGCTTATAGGAACCCTCGTGCTCCTCGTCGATGATGACGAGGCCGAGCGCCGGCATCGGGGTGAAGAGCGCGCTGCGGGCGCCCACCACGACGCGGGCCGCACCCGAGCGGATGAGGTCCCACTGATCGTAGCGCTCGCCCTGGCTCATGCGCGAGTGCATGACGGCGACCGTATCGCCGAAGCGGCCGCGGAACCGCGCGACAGTCTGCGGCGTAAGCGAGATCTCGGGAACGAGGACGATGGCGCCGCCGCCCTCGCCGAGCGTCTCCTCGATGGCGCGCAGATACACTTCGGTCTTGCCCGAACCGGTCACGCCGTCGACGAGCACGACATCGCCCGCCGCACGCTTCTGGGCGGCGCTGATAACGTCGAGCGCTTCGGCTTGCCCCTTGGTGAGCTCCGGTTTCGCGCTGGGAACGAACGCCGTCGACCGGTCGCCCTGCCGGGTTGCACGCGCCGCGCCGTCATCCACCCCGCGCAGCCTGCGGCGCGATTCTATCTCGATGACACCCTTGTCGGAAAGCGTCTTGAGCACCGACGAGATGGAGCCGAGCTCCATCGAGAGCTCGGCGACGCGCAACTCGCCTGAGGCGAGCGCGTCCACGATGGCCTTCTGCTTGACGGCGGTCCTCTTCGGCTCGAAGCCTTCGGCGGCGGGCCCCAGGCGCACCCAGCGATCGTCGACCGGGCCGATCTGCGGCTCCTCGAGCCGCCAGTACTTTCCGGAGCGCACCATACGCGGCACGCCGCCCGGCGGCGTGAACAGGCGCACGCACGAGCAGAGCGGCGCGATGTACTCCTCGCTCATATGCTGGGCGCACGCGGCACCCAGCTCGTCGAAATACGAACGGGAGAGCACCCGCTGGACCGCGCGGATCCGATCGGGATCGAGCCCGAGGGCGGCAAACGCCGACGGATCGGCCTCGTCGACCTCCTCGAGGCCGACGATGTAACCTATAGCTTGGCGGTTGCCGAAGGGCACAAGCACCGCGCAGCCCACCTCGGCGTCGACAAGCTCGTCGGGCACTGCGTAGGTATAGGCCGAATCGAGTGACTGCGTCGGAATGTCGAGTATGATCTGCGCGAGCTTCACGAGACCCCGCAAGCATCCTTAAGCTCGGCTGCGCGATCGGTCCGCTCCCACGTGAACTCGGGAATCTCGCGGCCGAAATGCCCGTATGCGGCGGTCTTGCGATAGATCGGCCTGCGCAGGTCGAGCGCGTCGACGATGGCGCCGGGCCGCAGGTCGAACACCTTGCCGACGGCCTCGACGATCGCATCCTCGGAAACGTGGTTCGTGCCGAACGTCTCGACCATGACCGAGACGGGCTTCGCCATGCCGATGGCGTAGGCGATCTGGATCTCGCATCGGTCGGCAAGACCGGCGGCCACGACGTTTTTAGCCACCCACCGGGCGGCATAGGCGGCAGAGCGGTCGACTTTCGTGCAATCCTTGCCCGAAAACGCGCCGCCGCCGTGGCGGCCCATGCCGCCGTAGGTGTCGACGATTATCTTGCGTCCGGTGAGACCCGCATCGCCCATGGGGCCGCCGATAACGAAACGACCGGTGGGGTTCACGTGTATCTCCACATCCTCGGCAAGCGTTACGCCCTCGCGCTCGCAAACCGGCATGATGACGTTGTCGATAAGCTCTCGGCGCAAAGCCTCGTGCTCGACGTCTTCGGCATGCTGGGTCGACACGACGATCTTCTCCACCTGGGTGGGCCTATTGTCGATGTAGCGCACGCTCACCTGCGTTTTCCCATCGGGGCGCAGATACGGCATCACGCCCTCTTTGCGCACGCGGGCAAGTTCCTCGGCGAGGCGGTGGGCCAGATAGATCGGCAGCGGCATGAGCGTCTTGGTCTCGTTGCAGGCGTAGCCGAACACCATGCCCTGATCGCCCGCGCCCACCTTGTCGTACTCGTCGCCCGCAACGCCCCTCTGCGCCTCCCACGACGTATCGACTCCGAGCGCGATGTCGGGCGACTGCTCGTGGATGGCGTTCATGATTCCGCAGGTCTCGCTGTCGAAGCCGAACTTCGCACGATTGTAGCCGATGTCGGCGATGACGCCGCGCACGATCGAGGGGATGTCGATGTAGGCCTGGGTGCGGATCTCTCCGGTCACCATGACGAGCCCTGTCGTCGCAAGCGTTTCGCACGCGCAGCGCACGGCCGCCGGATCGGCGGGCATGCCGCCCGGAGCCACGTAACCCGCATCGGCAAGCTCGATCTCCTTCTCGAGGATCGCGTCGAGGATCGCGTCCGATATCTGATCGCATACCTTGTCGGGATGACCCTCGGTTACGGATTCGGATGTGAACAAATACGATGATTGCTGGTTTGCCATGAATTCCTCTCCTATCGGTGTCGGCAGGACCACCTTGGCTCATGCGCCAGGTTGGTGCCGGGATCTTCGAGCCAACTCTCTTCCCCGGCTCTTGATAAAACGGGTACGTACGAAGTGCTCGCGGACTCGGCCGCAAGCCAATCGATGGTAACCCAAAAGCACAGGGGGCGCAAGGCTCGGGAAAGCCCGCGAAAGCCAAGCGGACGCAATAAACATTCGAGCAACCGAACTGTGATTGTCGTGCGCGAAACCCCATGGGGCGCGATCGGGCATGGTACACTTTTCGGAAAAGAAACCACCCGCATACGAAGGATCTGCCCATGTCCACCAATGCAGACTACACCAGCGAATACTTCGATATCCTCGACGGACTCGGGGGCGATGTGGAAAGCCGTCGCGCCGCATACTCCTACATGGAGTCGTCCACGGCCATCGTGCACCACGAAGTCGTCGCCTGCTCGTTTGTGCCGAGGCTCTTCAACGCGAGAACCTACGACGTGTTCAAGCAGACGGCCGAAACCGCGCACCGCATCCTCGTCAAAGTCATGCAGCGCTACCTCGACGACCCCGAATACCGCACGATCTTCTCATTCGACCCGCGTCTCGAAGAGCTCATCTTGCTCCCGCGCGGCTACGATGCACTGCTCCCGTTCGCCCGCGTCGACGTGTTCCTCGACGAGGACGATTACCGTATCGGCTTTTGCGAGTTCAACGCCGACGGCTCGTCGGGCATGAACGAGAATCGCGAGATCACGAACTCCCTGCTCGGCTCGGAGAGCTTCAAGCGCTTTTCGCAGAACCATGCCGTCAAACCCTGCGAGCTGTTCGAATCGTGGGTAGACGAATTCCTCGCCATATACGCAACCTACGAGCACCGCGTCGACAACCCGCATGTAGCCATCTGCGACTACCTTGAAAACGCCGTCATCGACGAGTTCAAAGTGTTTGCAGGCCTCTTCGAGGCGCGCGGCGTCGAATGCAGCATCTACGATGTGCGCGAACTCTCTTTCGACGGGAGTGCCCTCGTGGGCTCGGATGGAAAACGCGTCGACGCCATCTGGCGGCGCAGCGTCACCAACGACGTCATCGAGCACTGGGACGAATCCCAAGGCCTCATCGAAGCCGTTCGCGCCGAAAAGGTTGCCCTCATCGGCAGCTTCGCCGGCCACATCGTACACGACAAGCAGATATTCGAGGCGCTGTTCCATCCCAAAACCGTCGAGATGCTCGACGCCGACGAGATCGACTTCATCGAGCAGACGATTCCGACAACGTCGTTTCTCGACGACGAACATGCCAATCTCGACCAAATTCGCGCCAATAAAAACGAGTGGATCATCAAGCCCACCGACCACTACGGCGCCGACGACGTATATGCGGGCGCCTACGTCTACGAGGAAGAATGGAACCGCCTCATCGACCGGTTCGCCAACGGCGCCGCAGGAGAGCCCTTCCTCGTGCAGCGCTACATCACACCGTACAAGACCGCGACGCTGCCGCCCGACACGCACATCGCCGAAATGACCGACGAGCAGGTGCGCGAGCGAACGAGTAGCGCGCCGTACAACAACCTCTCGGGTCTCTATCTGTACAACGGCACGTTCCAGGGCGTGTTCTCGCGCCTGGGGCCGCGCCCCACCATCTCGAAGGACATGGCGGGCATTACGGCGGCGACCATCTGGGTCGATGCCGAAAAAACCGCCGAAAACGACCCGTCTGACACGGAAGGCCGGTAAGCTCGGATGGCATCATCGAAATCGCCGCGTCGAGGCGGAGTCCTTGCCGCCGTCCTATCCGTCGTCGCCGCCGTCACACTCGCCGTCACGCTCGTCGCCGTAGGGCTCGCCGCCTGCTGCGCACGCCCCACGACCGCGATGCTCTCGCAGGCAACGAGCGCAAGCGACGTCTCGCCGTACTCGAGGGGCACGCTCATCGATCTGGCGGTCGCCACACGCGATTACACGGTCGACGGCATCCCGCGCGAAGACGTGCTCAAGCAGATCATGGCCGCTGCCGAGCTCGAAGCGCCCGATGTGCTCGCCGACTCCGACGACCCCTCGATAGCGCTCGCAGGCGCTTCCGAGCGCTATACCCTGCCCGCAGACGCGCTCTCGCATCTCGACGACGTGTACGCCGTCATCTCGACGGCGGTACCCGTTCTCGTCGGATGTGCCATTGTAGCGCTCGCCAGCTTGACCGCACTCGGGTTCGTCGGCGGAAGACGGCGCGCGGGGCTCACGCTCGTCGCCGCGCCGATCGTCGTCGTGGTCGCATTCGCCCTGCTTGCCGCATGGGTGATCGTCGACTTCAACGGGTTCTTCGCCGCGTTCCACTCGCTCTTCTTCGCGAACGGCACCTGGACGTTTTCAGTCGATTCTCTTCTCATCTGCATGTATCCGCCCGATTTCTGGATCGGCATGGGAGCGGTTTGGCTCGCCGCCACGCTCGTTGCAAGCGCGGTGGCGATAGCCGTCGGCATGGCGGTCAAAGGCAGGCGAAGCGCGAAGGCCTAACCGCGCGGCAGCACCGCAGAAACGCCCCCGTCGTCCTCGCGAGAAGGGGAATCCTCTTCGAGCATCTCGAACAGCTCTTCGCGGCTGTGGACGCCGAGCTTGCGATAGATGTGGCTGATGTGGGCTTTGAGCGTACCGTGGGCGACGTAGAGGTTCTTCTCGATCTGCGAGGGCGATTCCCGCCTTGCCAACAGCTGAAGCACCTCCTCTTCGCGAGGCGTCAGATTGTGTTCTTTCGAGACGTCCGAAACACGCATGGCAAGACGGCTCGACGACATGGCGCCGTCGATACCGCCGCCCCCGTGCAGACTCACGCCCCACTTGGCCGAAAGGCCCCGCTCCGTGAAGAACACCACCACGAACACCACGATCATCACGAGCGCGATGCCCGTGTATATCCCCGAGACCACCGACGAGGATGCAAGCAGGGGCAGCGTGGCCGACAGCGCCCACCCGGCTATCTCGACGAGATAGCGTATCCCCCGCTCTATCCCGTTGATCCAAACGGCGCTGATGCCGAACCGGTAGGTGATGTTGCTCAGCACGAGCATCATGAACATCGAGAGCATGGTGTAGCCCGCGTCGTAGCAGGCGGCCATCACCACGGAGTTCGCGCCCACCGAAGGCGCCACGAACAGAAACGCGATGATGGACAAGGGAAACGCAAGCTGGTAGATCGTATCGAAGTTGAACCACTTCGACTCCGAAAGCACGCCGATCACGACAAGTACCGTAACCAGAAGAACCCCGAGCGTATTGCCCGGACCGAGCGTCTGCATGGGAAGCGTGCCGAAGCCGCAGGCGAACGTGCAGGCCGACATGAGCAGAACGGGTTTCCAGGGAAACGCAGCGCCTCCTTCGGCCTTGTCGTATTTATGCGGCAAATCCCTTTCGGGCAGCCTTTTCATGCTCGAGCGGACCTGCGCGAGCGAGACGAGCGGCAGCACGATGGCGAAAAAGGCGAGGTACGGCGCCGACAGCCCCATGAACACCCATTTGATTGCACACCCCACCATGATGGCGAGCGCATGGTAGAGCGCCACGCGCATCGGATTGAGCGAGCCGTAGAACTCCGCCCACATGAGGATGAGCGAGCCGAGCCCGCCTCCCGCGAGCGCCAAACCAGCGAGTTTGACCGCGCCGGTCTGGAGCGCGAAGCAATCGAGCACGATGAGAGCCGAGCCTCCCACAAGCGACACGGCCGTCGCGATCGAGGCGGTGCGGTTCGACCAGAGAGGCACCACGCGCCGCGCGGAAAACGCCAGGGCGAAGGACACCACGGCGATGGCTCCTTCGAACACGGCGTAATCGGCGAAGCCGATCGTGGGAAACGCCTCGTATCTGAAAAACGTCGCGAGCCACGCCCGGTAGATGCCCACGCCGAGAAAGGCGAACGGGATCGATCCGACGATCTTGAGCATAGTACGCCACTGAGACAGCAGCCCGCTTTCGCGCTCGCGCGAATCGTCGTGCGGCGCGTCTCCCCTTCCCGAGCCGACGCCCTCGCCCGAAAACCCCGCCCCGCTTTCTCCCGACCGATTCTGCTCCGAAGCAATCACCCTGCGCATCCGTCCTCCCATGCCTCGCACGAGCCTCAATCATAGCGAAACGCTTCTTGTTATCAAGGGGTTACAAGGGGGTTATGCATTTAACCCCCAGGGCCAATGGACGGCTGCCGACGCCGAGCATAAGGTTGCGATCGGCGGCAAGGGAAGCATCGAAGGCGATGAGGCCGCCCGCTACACCAGCCCGCGCCGACCCAGGCAGATGCGGCGCAGGCACCCAGACAAAGGAGGAATCACATGAAAGCACTATCACGACGTTCTTTTCTCACCGGCTCGGCACTGGCAGCAGCTTGCGGCGGGCTCGCTCTCGCGGGCTGCTCCCCTTCTTCGGAAGGGTCGGCGGCATCCTCGTCCGCCGCTAACGGAGCCTACGTCGGCAGCGGCATGGGAAAGCACGGGAACTTCGACATCGAAGTCGTTATGAAGGACGGCGCGATCGACCGCATCACCGTACTCTCGTCCAACGAGACGCTCGGCATCGGCGACGTCGCCATGGAAACGCTCTCGAACCTCATCGTGGAGAACCAAACGCTCGACGTGGATGCCGTTTCGGGCGCTTCGCTCACGAGCATGGCGTTCATGCAGGCGGTCAGCGATGCCATCGACGCGTCGGGAGCCAAGGCGAGCGACTTCAAGAAGAACGGCCATGCAACGCCCGCAGTGCCCGACGACCTGCCGACGGAAGCCGACGTGATCGTCGTCGGATCGGGCGGAGCGGGGTTCGCTGCCGCCATCACCGCCGCACGCCTCGATAAGAAAGTCATCTTCCTGGAGAAGCTCGGCGTGCGCGGAGGCTCGACCGCCCTTTCCGGCGGCGAGATGGCCGCCCCGAACCACTGGATCCAGGAACGCGAGGGCATCGAGGACTCACCCGAGCTTCTCGCCGAAGACATGCTCAAAGGCGGCGACTACATCGGCGACCCCGATCTCGTAAACGTGATAGCCCACGGCGTGCTCGACGCAACGCAGTGGCTCACCTACGAGGGCGGCGTCTCCTGGGAGAACAACCTTCTGTTCTTCGGCGGGCATTCCGTGCGGCGCAGCATCATCCCCAAGGGGCACATCGGAAACGCCATGACGACGGCCCTGACCGAGCGCTGCAAGAAGCTCGACAACATCACGCTCGTCGACTACATGAAGGCAACCGAGCTCGTCAAGGGTTCGGACGGCGCGGTCGCTGGCGTCAAGGCGGAAAGCACCGTCACGGGCGAGCCGTACGAGTTCAAAGCGAAGGCGGTCGTGCTCACCACGGGCGGATTCGGATCGAATGTCGAGAAGCGCACGCAGTACAACGCCGACATGGGCAAGGAAATCGGCTCGACCGACTGCGTCGGCGCGATGGGCGAAGGTCTCGATATGGCGTCGGCGATCGGAGCCGAGCTCATCGACATGGAATACATCCAGACCTACCCCGTGTGCGATGTCGAAACGGGCGCGCTCATCTACATCGACGACCTGCGCCTCGAGGGCCGCACGATCATGTTCAACAAAGAGGGAGACCGCTTCGTCGAGGAGCTCGACCGCCGCGACGTCATCTCGAAGGCCATCGTGGCCCAAACGGGCGGCGTCGCCTACGAGCTGTTCACGCAGGACGCCGCCGACGAGACGGGCGTCGTCCAGACCCATATCCACGAGTACGAGAACCTGACGGCACGCAACCTGATCGCCACCGCCGACACCATCGAGGAAGCGTGCGAGCCGTTCGGGATCGACGCCGAAGAGCTCAAGAAGACCATCGAGCGTTGGAACGGGTTCTGCAAAGAAGGCAAGGACGAGGACTTCAACTTCCGTGCCGACCTCGTGCCGATCGAGGAGGGCCCCTACTATATATTCACGTGCAAGCCGGCGGTCCATTACACCATGGGCGGCCTGCACATCAACGTCGACGCCGAAGTGCTCGACGAGGCGGGCGAGCCGATCCCCGGGCTCTACGCTGCGGGCGAGGTCGCAGGCCACAAGATGGGCACGAACCGCCTCGGCTCCACCTCGATGGCCGACATCTACACGTTCGGCCGCATCGCCGGCGAAAACGCCGCCAACTTCGCATCGTAGCAGCGACACTTAGCCGTCCCGCCCCCGGAAGCGCCGGATTCCTCCAAGTCCGGCGCTTCCGGGCGCGTCTCCCGTATCGCCGCCGCGTTTCCAGTGGCGATTCCGGGACCGGGGGCGATTTCGGCAGCGAACCTCCGGGGCCGGGAGCTTCCGGCAGCGTACCTTCCAGGGCGCACCTTCCAGGGCGCACCTTCAACCGAGATCGCGTTTCCGAACTCAACCGAGATCGCGTTTCCGAGCATAAGCGGCTCCGTTTTACGGGTTTTTCTTCGTTGTGCTGCGTTTGGGAAGTAAAACCTCCGACCCGATTCTGCTTCCATGCGTCACGCATAACGTTTTCCCTGATGGTGAAAAAGAAGACGGTGATTGGAAGAGCTATGCAGGGCGGCCAATGCAACATAAAGAAGAAAAACCCGTAACGGGAGCCCTCGAGACTTCACCAACGGTCGACGGGAAGACCCAACTGCCGTCTGAGCCTCAGCTTCCTTGCGTGATAATCCGAAACGTAAACCTCCGATCGCTTTCCGAGGTGCCTGCGGATCGTCTGCGCTATCGCCTCCGTTGCAGCAAAGCTGTCCAGTTCGTCGTTGGTGATGCAGACCACCGTCCAACCCATGGCCATCAGCGCATTCGTTCTTCTCGAGTCCGAAATCCTGCGGGCCTCCCCCTCATGGCATTCCTTGCTCTGGTATTCCACATCAAGCTTGCACTCGGGCCAACACAGGTCGCAGCGAAAACTCGACTTGCCCGATATCGCCCGCGCCGCTGCGTTCGCGCGCACTTCGTAGTTCATACGGGGGATGCCCAGGCCATAACCTCCGTACATCATGGGAAGGCCCAGAACAAGGGCCTGCTTCGTTTCACGCGGCGAAGCCGAGCCATCGGCAAGATAGCGGATCGCGCGCCCTGCTTTCTTCGCTCCCTTTACGGATGGGTTCATGGACACGTAGGTGTGCAGCGCGCGAAGCGACACGAGGGGCTCCACCTGATAGCGCGTCGCGACCCCCGTTCGCTGGCTCTCGTATGTCCCGCATAGTTCGTATCCAAGCTCGAGAAGGGAAATCATGTCGTCTCCCCACAGAGCCTCGTGCACAAAGGCAAGGGCTGGGGTGCTGATGTAGGCACCGCTGCCGAAACGGTAAAACGACGTGCCCGCAAGGCGCGATGAGCACACGTGCTGACTGCATGCGATCGACGACCCGCATCTCGATGAGCTGCCGACCAAAACATGTGCGGGCCTTTCTATGGAAAGGCCCGGATAGGCCGATTCCGCGTACCTGATCGTATCTTCTATCTGACGTTTACGCGGCGGCCGATCGGGCAGAGCGCGTGCCGCGCCGATCGCCGGAGCAAGGTCACGAGGATTCGTCATCCTCATTATCTGCAGAGCCGTTCTGCCCCCAAAATAAACCCGCTGATCCGTTGTCGTGCACGAAGGTGAAGCGGGCGTCGCCGCATGAGAATCCGAAACAGGCATAGAGCCTCCTCCCGCCCTTGGGCTTGAGAGGATCTTGCAAGCGTGGTACAGAAAGCGAGGGCATCGCTTCCACAACGGGCCGCCTCGCATGGCGAAGGGCGCTTGCACTGGCTCTGCGTACGGGAGATTCTAGCACCTCGCATGAGCCGAATCGCAGGAAAAACGTCGAAATGCTGCATTTTTGCACACTCGGCAGTAGGATTCGCGCCCCGCAGCAGGAACCACAATGATGCGTTGACGACTGCAAAGCCACGATCAGGCGGTTTCGATGCGCACGAAAGCCAACCATTCCGCCAGCGATCGCCAAGCGCAACACATCGAAGAAAAACCTGCGAATCGAAATCCTTGGCGACGAAACCCGAGGTGGCCGAAATCAAAACCCGGATAAGCAAAGGGGCAGAGACGAGCGGACGCCAGGGCACGCCCTGACGCATGCCCTGGCGCATACTGCCAAGCGCATCCCGCCACGCCCGCTCGCTTCCCGCCGCTTGACGCGTGCCGAAAAAGCGAAGACGAGCGGGCGCTGTGGTTCGGAGGGCGTTCTTGCAGTAAAATAGGCGAAACCAAGATGAGAACCGACTCACCTGCAGAGCCCTGAAGACAGAACCCAGAAGAAAAGGAAACGACCCCCGATGACCGAATCCCCTTCGAACCGACCCGTACGCGTTCGCTTCGCGCCCTCCCCGACCGGCATGCTGCACATCGGCGGTGCGCGGACCGCAATCTACAACTGGGCGTTTGCACGTGCGACGGGAGGCACGTTCGTCCTGCGCATCGAAGACACCGACCCCGAACGCTCCACCGAGGAGAACACCCAGATCATCCTTCGCGCCATGAAGTGGCTCGGACTCGACTGGGACGAAGGCCCCGAAACGGGCGGCGCCCTGGGCCCCTACTTCCAGATGCAGCGCACCGACACCTACGCCGAGGCCCTGGAGCGGCTCAAGGCGAACGGCAGCGCCTACCCGTGCTTCTGCACCAAAGAAGAGCTCGACGCCAAGCGCGAGGCCGCCGAGAAGACCGAGGGCGGCTACGCGGGCTACGACCGCACCTGCCGCAACCTCGACCCAGCCGAGGCCGCGCGCCGCATCGAGGCGGGAGAGCCTCACGTGTGGCGTCTGAGGGTTCCCGACGATCGCGGCACCATCGAGTTCACCGACGCGGTGTACGGACCCATGAGCTTTCCCGCCGACGTCATGGACGACATGATCCTCGTGCGCACCGACGGCACTCCCACCTACAACTTCGCCGTCGTATGCGACGATGCCAACATGCAGATCAGCCACGTCATCCGCGGCGACGACCACCTGTCCAACACCCCGCGCCAGATCCTCATCTACGAGGCGCTCGGCTTTGAGACCCCGGTGTTCGCGCACCTCTCCATGATCCTTGGGCCCGACGGCAAGAAGCTCTCGAAGCGCCACGGGGCGACCTCGGTCGAAGAGTACTGCGAGCGCGGCTACCTGCCCGATGCGCTCGTGAACTTCCTCGCGCTTTTGGGCTGGTCGCTCGACGGCGAAACCACCATCATCCCCCGCGAGGTGCTCACCCGCGAGTTCTCGCTCGACCGCGTTACCAAGAAGGACGCGGTGTTCGACGAGACCAAGCTCGATTGGATGAACGGCGTGTACATCCGCGAGATGAGCCCCAACGAGTGGTTCAAGGCGTCGCTGCCGTGGCTGTTCAGGGCCGGTGCCACGCTTGAAGACATCGAGGCCCGCCCCGAGTGGTATCTCGCGCTCTACCCGCTCGTGGCCGAACGCCTCGTGCGGCTCGACGAAACGCAGGAGAAGCTCGCCTACATGTTCTGGGGCGCCGACGTGCAGCTCGACGAGAAAAGCGTCTCCAAGGTGCTTGCCAAAGAAGGCGCCCGCGCCGAGGAAGCGCTGCGCGGCTGCCGGGCCGTCCTTGCCGACGAGAGCATCCCCTGGGAATGCGAGCCTTTGCAGGAGGCGTGCCGCGCGCTCACCGAAACCCTCGACATGAAGGCGAAGCTCGTCTTCCAGCCCTTGCGCGTAGCCGTGTGCGGCAACATGGTATCGCCGCCGCTGTTCGAAAGCATCGAGCTTCTGGATCGCGAAGACGTGCTCGCCCGCATCGACAAGACGATCGCGGAGGTGTTCGGTGGCTAGCGAACGCGACGAAACCCTCGAAGCCGCAGCGGGGGCAGACGCATCCGGCGCGATGTCCGACGAAACGTTCGATGCGGCCATGGCCGAAGAGCTCGAACGCGAGGAGACAGGCGAAGAACCGCGCAAAGCGCCGAGCAAAGTGATCGTCGTACGCGACTACTGCGTCCGCCACAAGGGCGCGGCATGCAACCGTTGCGAGATAGCGTGCCCCAAAGGGGCCATCGGGTTTTCCGAGGAGGAGCTGCCCACGATCGACGAGTCGCTCTGCACGCGCTGCGGCATCTGCTTCGGCATCTGCGATGCGCTCTCCTCGACGCGCATCACGATGATCGACCTGCACGCCCGCATCCGCCGGATCGCCCTGCGCGGCGAGGACGTGTATCTCACCTGCAAGGAGAACATCTTCCCGGGCCTCGAACCCGCCGCCAATGTGGTTGTGCTGCCGTGTCTGGCGTGCCTCTCCCCCGAAATCTGGACGCTCGTTCTTGCCGAGAACATCAAGGTCAAGGTCGCCTGCGACTTAAGCTACTGCGCCGATTGCGAGCGGGCAGGTGAAATGGCCGAGATGCTCTACACCCACGCCATCGAATCGGCGGAGGCGTGGACGGGCGAGAAGGTCCTGTTCTCCAAGGAGATCCCCGAAAAGGAACAGCTCCTGAAAAACCTCGCAAACCCGACAGGCGTCGACCGCCGCGCCGCATTCACCAATCTGGTGGGCGACGTGGGCGACATAGCCTCGGGCAAGCGCCGCCTGCGCAACTCCGAGGTGCTCCAGCAGTTCTACGAACGCCGCGAGCGGGCGCGAGCCATCGCACGGCTCAATCTTGCCGAAGACGACGTGTTCAACGACTTCGTCCCCATGGGCCTTACGAAGAAGACCATGACGCCCAAACGGCAGCTGCTGCTCGAAGCGATCGACCGCAAGCCCGCGATCGCACCGCGCGTTCCCGTGTACCTCTCGGAAACCGATTGCGAGCGGTGCACCAATGCGCTCGAATGCACGAAAGCATGTCCGACCGGAGCGCGATTCCCCGATCCCGAAACGGGGATCCTCGCGATGGACGCACGCTATTGCATCGGCTGCGGTATCTGCGTCGAAGCATGCCCCGAAGGCGCCATCGACATGATCGAGGCCACGGCCGAAGCGCTTATCGTTGCCGCCGAGCACACGGATGCGAGCGCCCAAGACGCCGCGGAAGAATAGCCCGGCCGCCACGACGGACGGCAAACCGTCTCTTGCAGAGAAAAGTGAACGCGGCCCCGAACGTTTCGGGGCCGCGTCGATGATTGCGGAACTTCATGAGCGAGGGGCCGAACGATGCGGCGGCCGAAAGGAGTGCGCCGCCTTAGATCGATTCTCCCTGGCTGCCGTCAACGAGCGCCTTCTTGCCCACCAGCGCGCGCAGCGCTGCGGAAACGCGCTTCTCCTTCGCCGTGCTTCGGTACGCTTCCATCGCCGGAGCGACGAAGCCGCTGTAGAGCATCTTCACCAGAGGCCCGACGATAAAGAAGTTGAACAGGAATGCGGCGATCCATGTAGCCGGGTACAGCGAAGCGTAATGATCCCAGGTGATGCTCGACAAACCGCCCGTCACCGTCAGTCCGAACAGCCCCATAATCGAACCCATGAACAGCACGTTCACAAGCGTTACGGCAACCGATCGCACGGTTCCTTCGAGGCGTTTCGCCACCACGTTGTCGATGAGGGGCCCGATGATCGGGTTTGCAACGAACAAGCGCACGGCGAGCGCGAGAATGAACATGACGGGGTATTCGTACAGGGAGAGCGCGAAGTGCAAGGGCGAATGGTCGTCGGTGTGAAGGTTCCAATTGAACGTGACCATAACGGTGACCATGAAGAAAACCATCATGATCTGAAAAACCGTCTTGCCCGTCTTATCGTGCGGGGCGCCCGCTTTCCCGGTGATGCAATCCATGTAGCGTATCTGCTGCGTTTGGTTCATAGGTTGCGTTGATCCTCTCTTTCCCTACGGTTTATCAGCGGGCAAACGCGCCTCGGAATCGCGCGCACCGCCGTCGCCCGCACAAGGTGCGGGCGTACGCAATCGCCCGGTTCCCGGATCAATGCACGGTTGTCCTGACTTAAGGCTTTCAAAACCGCACGACCGTGCGGACAGATGAGCTCGGGCGGCGCGCCCGAGCGAAAAACACCCAAGAGTAAAACCCACTGGCGATCGGCACTGTGCCTGATCGCATTACCAGTATATCTTATGCGAGAATACATCCGATCCCGCAAGAGGTCATCTTGATAGAATCATCTCATTCGACCGTGCGGGCAGCCGCATGCAAGCACCTTCCGATCGGTTGCGCAGCATGCCGGACAGGGTTCCGTTAGACGGGGAAAAGCGTATACTTACCGCAACGCAACATCGGTAAAAGGGACGGAAAGGACCGGGTTTCCATGGGGCACTTCAAGCGATCGCAAGCATCTATCGCCGCATGCGTCCTACCCCTTTACAACGACGTCCTTGGCTATCAGCCGTTCAACGAACAGGAGGAAGCGGACAAGCGGGTCATCCTCGCGCAGCTTGCCTCGGATCCCGATTGCTTCGACCGTTCAGCACTTGCCCATATGGCTTGCTCGATATGGACGATCGACCCCCGCAAGACCCGAACGCTCATGGTCCATCACAACATCTACGATTCCTGGTCGTGGATCGGCGGACACGCCGACGGCGAATACGACCTTGCGGCGGTCGCCTTGCGCGAACTCGAAGAGGAAACGGGTGTAGCGAATGCGAGACTCGCCGATTGCGGCATCTACTCGCTTGAAGTCCTCACCGTAGACGGACATGCCAAACACGGAGAATACGTGAGCTCCCACCTGCATTTGAACGTTACGTACCTGGCAATCGCGTCGCCCGACGAACCGCTGCGCATCAAACCGGACGAGAACAGCGGCGTGAAATGGGTCGAGCTGGACAACGCGATCGGCCTTTCGACCGAGCCGTGGATAGCCGAGCACATCTATCGCAAGCTCATCGACAAGCTCGCAACCGTCAACCTAGGGTAAGCCCCGAACCCCAAAAGCCCGGCGATCCTCCGTGCGCCAACATGCCTGCGTACGCGCGGGCATGTTGGCGCACGTACGCAGGCGGACCGATGCCCTCTGCGCGAAATCCCGCTCGCAGCATGTCGACGAGCTTGCCCGCCGGTCGGCTTAAGATCTCCTTAATGCCTGTGTCGACGATGCGCTTTATGAGCAGCCTTGTTCGCCGGTCGGAAGTCCAGCAATGCGCTGTGATATCATGCTTGGCAGTCAAAAAAGCACTCGATCCGCCCATGCAGAACACGCAAGGAGATACGATGAGCGACCAGAACCTCGACGGCAACAACGCCGAGCCCGAAAACACCGGCATTCCCGCCGATCCGACCAACCCGAATGCAGAACCCGCCCAAGCACCGATCCCCGAGCCTATCGCTGCCCCGGATTGCGATACTGCGGACGGGGCGCAGCAGACGCCTCCGGCCGCACCGCCTTCCCCGTACGGCACGCCGCCGATGCCGCCCGAGCCCCAGGCGGCAAACGATACGTTCCAAGGACAGGCTACGCCCCAGCAACCCGTAGCCGCACAAGAGCAAACGGCTCCGGTCGGACAGGCCATGCCCCAGGGCTATACGCAGCACATACCGCAGCCTCCGACCCAGCAGTACGGAGCCCCGGCGCAAAACCCGTACGGCTACCAGCAACAACCGTACGGGCAGCAGAACGCCCAGCAGCCGTACGGCCAATCCACCAGCCAACCGCCCTACGGCCAGCCGTACCAACCGCCGCAGCAGCCCCCTTACGGGGGGTCGGCCGGCTACCAACCGCCGCAGCCCCCGCAGCCCCCATACCAGCCCTATGGCGTTTCGGGGCAGGAACCGCCGAAGCGGAAGGTCTGGCCGTGGGTGCTCGTCGGCTGCATCCTCATCGGCCTGCTCGGACTCGGCGGGTGCGTGGGCTGCGTAGCCTGCACGGCCTATATGGCCGACTCGGGCAGATCGAACAGCTACAGCTACAACTACCCCTACGATGACAGCTATGATTACAATTACAACTATGGCGACGAATACGGATACGACCCCGACGATTATTCCTCGCTGTTCACGTACAGCTACTCCGAGATCATGGAGAACAAGGACCTCTACGACAACACGATAGAGAACGGCATGATCTCGAACGGCATCTACGAGGTGGGTGTCGATATCGAGCCCGGGCGCTACTTCATCGAAGGCGATCCGACCGCAGAGGGGCGCTACGGCCTGTACGAGCCCAACGACGATGCGGTCGACAGCTACGAAATGAGCGAATCGATCGTGTACTTCGGCAACTACTACGCCGACCTCGAGAAGGGCGACATCATCGTCTTCTCTCCCGCAGCCGACCAGCACATGATGGCCGTCGCCGATGCGACGTTCGCGCCGACCGCCCCGTACTCGAGCGGCCTGTACCTGGTGGGCACCGACATCCCCGCCGGCACGTACACCGTAACCTACGAGCAGGACGCGGCGCTCAACGCCTCGGCGGAAGCGGCCGCCTACATCATGAAAGACCTCGAGTGGGACGACGACAGCATCACCGACGAGTACTACGCCGCCAAAGGCGGAAGCCACACCATAACCGTGGAAGACGGACAGTGGGTCGAAGCGTACGCCGTGACGCTCACCCCCGTCGAAGCCTCCTCGTAAGGATCGGTGAGCGAGTCGATGTCCGAACAAGCACCCATGGTACCCGACGGCGCGTCGCTCGAAGAGGTGCGCGCGTTCTTCGCCGACGATCGGTTCGCCACGCAGGCATGCAAGGCCGAGATCGTCGAAGCGCGCAAGGGCTACGCCGTCTGCGCCTGCCCGATCGAAACGGTCCACCGCAACGCCATGGGCAACGTCATGGGCGGCGCGATCTTCACCCTCGCCGATTTCGCACTGGCTATCGCCTCGAACGTCGGCGAAGCGCCCACCGTCTCGGTCAGCAATTCCATCGAGTTCATCTCGGCGGCGAAAGGCTCTCGGCTCATCGCCACCTGCACAGCCGACAGATCGGGGCGCTCGCTCGGCTTCTACACCGTAACCGTCGAGGACGACCTCGGAAGATGCGTCGCCAAGATGACCGCCACCTGCTATCGATAACGCCCCGATCGCGTCGCCGTAATGCGCCAGACGCACACCGCGTTCGCACCCAACGCCCGCCGTTCCTTAGCGGGCGTTTTCGTTTTCACCCGAATCACCCGAATCGCACGCTGCATAATCTTTCGTATTTCGTCTTGATTATTCTATAGTTCTATAATAATATAAATATAGAATATTAGGGGTGGGCGAAAGGGATGTTCGCTTCGCACTCGATATTCGGTTGCGCCTCGACCCATCCCGTAGATCGAGGCGGCGTATGAAAAGACGATGAGAACCTTCCGCTCAGTGAAAGGGGGATACTATGTCGAGATACGGCATGGTAATCGACATGACGCGGTGTTCCGGATGCCAAACCTGCGTCATAACCTGTCAAATGAACAACAACCAAAGGCCGGGCGTAGCCTGGAGCAAGGTCGACACGATCGAAACGGGCACCTGGCCCGAAGGCGATCGCTTCGCCCTTCCCCACGCCTGCATGCACTGCGAAAACGCACCCTGCGTGCACGTATGTCCGACGGGCGCGAGCGCGCAGCGCGAAGACGGCATTGTAACCGTCGACTACGACACCTGTCTGGCCTGCGGCGCATGCCTGATGGTCTGCCCGTACGATGCGCGCACCATCAGCTTCCGCAGCGATTGGTACTTCGGTGCCGAAGAGCCCGCGCCCTACGAGTCCTACGGAACGCCCCATGCCGACACAGCCGAGAAATGCATCTTCTGCGCCGAACGCGTCGACGAGGGCCTCATGCCCCACTGCGTCGGCGCCTGCCCTAACGCGGCGCGCATCTTCGGCGACCTCGATGATCAGCAGAGCGAGATCAACGCCTATATCGAGGAGAACGGCGCCGAGGCGCTTCGCGGCACATCCGTGTATTATGTTAAGGGCGACCGCGACATCAGCCTTCGCGAGGTGCTCATGACCAACGTCTCGAACGTGCCTTCCATCATGCTCGAGGAACCGTCCGCACAGCCGCAGGGCGAACAGCAGGGCGTCAACATCGCCGTGGTAGGCGCTGCAGGCGTCGCAGTGGCCGCAGCGGCAGCCGGCATCGGCTTTGCCGCAGGCAACAGCCATGGAAAGAAGAAGGCACCGATGAGCGCTTCCGGAAAGGACGGCGAATAACATGGCAACGAAAGTCAACTCCACGCTCGGTACGCTATCGCGCCGCTCCTTCATCGGCGCAACCGCCCTAGGGGCAGCCGCCGTCATGGCGGGCGGACTCGAAGCCGTATCGCCCGAGAAGGCCCTTGCGTCCGAGGGCGACGGCGACGAGACCTACGTGTACACCTCCTGCCCGATGTGCAACCAATCGGTGTTCTGCGGGCTGAAGGGCACCGTACAAGACGGTAAGCTCGTACGCGTCGAGGGCAACGAGCAGCATTCCAAGCCCAAGCCGTGCCTCAAAGGCCTCACGAGCCTTCAGTATCTGTACGATCCGAACCGCCTGCTCTATCCCCTCAAAAGGACCAATCCCGCAAAGGGCATCGGGGAGGATCCCCAATGGGAGCGCATCGGCTGGGACGAAGCGCTCGAGACCATCGCGGCGGAATTCAACAAGGCCAAAGAAACCTACGGGGCGCCGTCGGTAACCTTCCATTCGGGCGATCCCAAGGAGCACCTGCCCCTATTCCAGCGCGTCGCGGCGCTCTTCGGCACGCCCAACGTATCGTGGGGCGGCGCGCAATGCGCGTTCGCCTTGGCCATGTCGGGCATCCTCTGCTACGGCGCGACGGTAACCACGATGCCGAGCCCCGAAACCAAAGTGCACCTGCAATGGGGTTCCAACATCGCCTGGTCGCTCTACCCGCAGCCGACCGCCTACAAGGGCATGCTCGATGCGAAGAAGGCAGGCTGCAAGTACATCGTCATCGACACCCGCATGACCCCGACCGCCGTACAGCTCGCCGACCTCTACCTGCAGCCCCGACCCGGCTCGGACGGGGCGCTCGCGCTCGCCATGGCGAACGTGATCATCGAGGAGGATCTCTACGACCACGAGTTCGTCGAGAACTGGACCGAAGGCTTCGACGAATACAAAGAATACGTCGCGGAGTTCACCCCCGAGAAGGCCGAGGAGATCACCTGGGTTCCCGCCGATCAGATACGGGAAGCCGCCCGCATGTGGGCAGAAGCCGGGCAGGGTACCATGTGGGTGAGCCCCCATTCGACCACGCATCATTCCAACGGCGTGCAGAGCACTCGTGCAATCACGCTGCTCCTCGCGCTCATGGGGTATTGGGATCGCGAAGGCTGCCGCAAGCTCACTCCGGGCGTAACCGGCACGGCCGATGCCGAATTCCGTCTCACCGACCTCTCCGGCCCGCTGCTCGATCAGCGCGCAGGCGTCGACCGCTGGCCGGTCTGGTCGGCCATGTCGACGTACTACCAGAACAACGGGCTTCTGGAATACATCAACGACGGCATCATCCACGCCGGCGTGTTTCTGGGAACCAACCTCATGAACTTCCCTCAAACGCAGCTCGTCCAAGAAGCCGTCTCGACGCTCGACTTCGCCGTTGCCGTCGACATGCACCTCAACCCCTGGACGCATGATTACATGGATATGGTGCTTCCCGCCGCCGTCTGCTGGGAGAGAGTCGCCCCCTTCCAGTCGCAGCCCAACGGCATCATAGGGAGCCAAGCCGCCATGCAACCCGCAGGCGAAGCGCGCGAGGATTGGCAGTTCCTGCTCGACCTGGGCTGCGCGCTCGGGTTTGAGGAGGAATGCTTCCACGGCGACCTCAAAGCGGCCATGCAGGCCTACCTCGACGCCGGCGGGTCGGGCGCGACGGTCGACGATATCCAAAATGCGCTGCCCGGCGTCTACGAGCTGCCGATGGCGGGCGAATGGTCGCCGAAGCAGTACGAGAAAAACGGTTTTTCCACCCCGTCGGGCAAGGCGGAGTTCAAGTCGGGCCTGCTCGAACAGCTCGGCTTCGAGGGCCTGCCCGTCTACGAAGAACCGCACATCAGCCCGGTTTCCACACCCGAACTGCTGGAGCAGTATCCTCTGATCCTCACCACCGGAAACCGCGTGCCGTGGTACGTGCACAGCAAGTACCGCCATACGCCGTGGCTCAACCAATTCATGCCCGAACCCATCGTCAACATGAGCCACGAGGATGCCGAAGCGCGGGGCCTCGAGGAGGGCGATACGGTGCGAATCTACAACCAGTTCGGAGAAGTCCGGTTCAAGGTTGCCATCACCAACATGATGCATCCCGGTAACGTCGAGATCCTCCACGGCTGGGAACAGGCGAACTCCTGCCTGCTCATCGACCGCGTATTCGATCCGATCTCAGGGTTCCCGACGTTCAAGGATGCGCTCTGCGAAATAGAGAAGGCTTAACCCGCACACGACCGAGCCCCGAGCGGCGCCCTGCGCGACTCGGGGCTTCGCGTCAACACCGCATCGCCCGAAAGTCCGAGGAAGGACCATCATGCACACGAACCCAATCGAAGCCCTTGAAGACCGCGGGGCTACCTACGGTCTGCTTGCACGGCTTTTCAACCGGGAGGTCGACGAGGACCTTCTCGAGGCGGTGGGCAATCTGCCCCTCGGCGACGAAACAAGCTCCGACGCCATAGACGAAGGGTCGCGCCTCATGCGCGCGTACCTTGCCGAAGAACGACCGGACACGATCCGCGAGCTCGCGGTCGATTTCGCACGGCTTTTCATCGTGAGAACGGCGCGCACGGCTAACGCGCCCTACCCCTTTGAATCCGTGCACACCGCACCCGATCGGACGACCATGGGCGATGCACGGGACCGCGCGCTCGCAGCCTATCGCGAAGAGGGGCTCGACAAGAGCCCCTCGTGGACCCTTCCGGAAGACCACGTATCGCTCGAGCTCGAATTCGAGCAGACGCTCTGCCTTCGGGCGGCCGAAGCACTGCGGCGCGAAGATGAAACCGAAGCCGCTCGACTTCTGGCGAAACAGCGGGCGTTTCTTGCAAACCACCTGAACAACTGGGTTCCCGCCTTCGCAGAAACGATGGAAGCCTACGCGCGAACCGAGTTCTACCGGGGGCTTGCGCTGTTTCTAACGGGATTCCTCGAAGAGGACGGTGCCTACCTCGACGCGCTGCTCGGCTAGAATGGGCCCGCGGCCGCCGAAGGCACGACGCCTGTTGTGTTAAGATTGCGGCAGCGATTGCGGGAGGAGGCTGTCATGACGAGATACGGGATGGCCATCGATATGGATCACTGCATAGGATGTCAAACGTGCGTCGTATCGTGCCAACTCAACAACGCCCTGCGGCCGGGAACATCCCGCAACAGCGTCGACATGCTCGAATGGGGTCGATGGCCCGAAGGCGATCTCGCATTCTTCGCCCACGCGTGCATCCACTGCGAAAGCCCGCTCTGCGTCGACGTCTGCCCGACGGGCGCGAGTAAAAAACGAGACGACGGCATCGTCGTGGTCGATCACGAGCTGTGCATCGGCTGCGGCGTCTGCATAACCGCCTGCGAATACGGTGCCCGCTCGATTAACGTGCGCGATGGGTTTCACTACGGCGAGAACAGCCCCGCACCCTACGAGGCCAAAGGCATGCAGCCGATCAACGTGGCGGACAAATGCACCTTCTGCTTCGAGCGCATCGACGACGGCCTTCAGCCGGCCTGCGTGAGCGATTGCATCGCCGGCGTCCGCGCATTCGGGGATCTCGACGATCCCGCAAGCCCCGTCAACGCCTTCATCGCCGAACGCGGATGCACGCCCGTACCCGGCTCATCGCTGTACTACGGGTTCGGAACGCGCAATCTGGATGCCAAGGCGCTCATCACGGAGAACTACTACCGGTCCGCCAAAGCCGACCGAGAGCGCCAGGAAACCGAAGCTCCCCCGTTCAACCCCGCCGTGGTGGGCACCGCCGCCGTGGCGGCCGCCGCAACCGCCACGGCCCTCGGCGTATCGGCGAAGCGAAGCAGGGCGAAGAGAAAGACCGGCGGGCAAGGCAAAACGCGCGCCCGAGACGCGCGGAACTAGCGGCGAGCGGAAAAGAAACCGAGGAGGCGAGAAGGTGTTCGACAGCTCCATCGTATGGTATCTGTTTCTCGGCGGAACGGGCGCAGGCGCCCTCTCCGTTCTCGCCGGAGCCGACCTCCTCTTCTGGCGGCACGGCGAAAGGCCCGCTCGGCACCTTGCCTGGACGACGGGTTTGACAAGGTCCTTCCTTGCAAGGGGATTGGCCGTCTCCACCATGCTCCTCGCGCTCGGAGCGCTCTGCCTCCTCACCGATTTGGGGCATCCGGAACGTTTCTTCTACGTACTCGTGCATCCAACGGCTTCGGTTTTGACCTTCGGCTCTTACGTACTTGCCGGAACGGTGCTCTGTGCTGCGTTCCTCTGCTCGATAGCGCTGTTCAACCTCACCCGCATACCGGCGCTTGCCATCCGCATCGTCGAAGCGCTCGCTATCGTACTCGGATTCTGCACGATGGCCTATACCGGCGTGTTTCTGGCCGACATAGGCTTCGTTGCGCTCTGGGGCAATCCTCTGCTTCCCGTTCTGTTCACCTTCTCATCGCTTTCGTGCGGAACCATGTGCGTTCTCGCCTGCGCCCTGTTCGAAGCGCCCGAAAGGAAGGGGCGCCTCGTCGATGCGCTGGTGCGGATCGACGCCCTCGCCATCGTCTTGGAGCTCGTCAGCCTCGCCGCGTACCTCGCGTACGGCGCGCTCCTCGTTAACGGCTCCCAAACGATCGGGGTTCTCGTCTCAGGCGACCTGCGCGATCTGTTCTGGATGGGTTTTGTCTGCCTCGGCATGGTTCTGCCTTTGGCAATCGATGCGGCTTACACTAGAATAGGTACTGCCGCATTGCCCGCGCTGGCGATCCCCCTCATCCTGATCGGCGGGTACCTTCTGCGGTATTGTATGGTGAACGCGCCCTATGGATAAATCCCGTTCGGCACAAGGCATGGATCGATATGAAAGCAGGTATGCGTGGCGCTCTTCGAATTAGACGAACATAGCGGCATCCCCATCTGGATCCAACTGCGCAATCGACTCATGTACCTCATCGATTCGGGCTACTACGCAACCGGCGACCGGCTTCCGACGGTGCGGGCCCTCGCCGCCGACCTGAACGTAAACTACCACACCGTGAACAAAGTGTACACGAGCCTGGAACACGACGGCTACATCAGCTCGAAGCGAGGGCGCGGCGCCTTCGTAGAGAAAGCCGGGGGCGGCGATGACGGCATCGACATCTCGGGAGATGTCGTCCTCACCGAGAGCATCAGGCAATGCCTCGAGCTGGGCATGACGATCGACGATGTGAAAAACCACTTCGAAAAGGTCCTTGAGAATTTCGACTAGCACAGCCCATGGCCGGCACCGCGGGTGCCGCGCCATTCGAACGAAGGGAACGCCATGAAACGCACAGGCACCTCGAAAACCGACGCAGGCACCAGCGAATCGCCCCGCGCAACCGCGCTCGCCGATCCGCCGAACGCCTTCGTACCGCCCAAGGCGACCCGAAGCGGCGCCACCCTGTTCGCCGTGGTTCAGGCGGCCGTCGTTTTCATCGCCGTCGCGGCGGTCGCGTTCTTCGGGTTCGGCGCGCTCAACCTCTGGGTGCTCGTGACGGCACTCGTCATCGCCGTCGCAACCTCCATGACCGTCCATATCGCCATGGAGTGGGAGCGCATCGCCATCTTCCGCTTCGGTGCGTTCAACCGCGTCGCGGGGCCGGGGCTCATCTTCATGATCCCGGTCATCGAGCAGGCGGCGTGCCGCATCGACATGCGCACCATCGCAACGACGTTCGGAGCCGAGAAAACGTTGACCTCGGATCTCGTTCCCGTCGACATCGACGCCGTGCTGTTCTGGATGGTATGGGATGCCGAGAAGGCGTGCGTCGAAGTGGAGAACTACAGCGCCGCCGTGCTCTACATCGCCCAAACGGCCATGCGCGATGCGATCGGCCGCGCGAGCGTTGCCGAAGTCGCCTTGAGCCGCGATCAGCTCGACAAGGAGCTCAAAGAGGTCATCGAGCGCGAAACCGAACCGTGGGGCATCGCCATCCTCTCGGTGAAGATCCGCGACATCGTCATCCCCGAAGAGCTGCAAGACGTCATGTCCCTTGAAGCCCAGGCGGAACGCGAGAAGAACGCACGGCTCGTGCTGGCGAGCGCCGAACAGGACATTTCGGAGATGATCTCGGCATCGAGCGACGTATACGAAAACAACGACAGCGCCCTGAAAATCAGGACGATGCACCTTCTGTACGAAAGCATCAAGAAGTCGGGCGGTACCGTGGTAACCGTGCCGTCTTCCTTAAGCGACGGCCTAGGGTCGTCCGCTCAAGACGTGCTCAAGGGGCTCGGCGGCAAGGAATAGGACCGGACGCGGCACGGTGCTGACGATCGGCGGCACGTCCGCTTGCGCATGCCGGGCGCATTCGCCCGACCGCAACGACCGCAGCGCCAACGTCTAGCGTTCTTCGTTGCGCGCGAAGAACCTGTTCGCGTTCTCAAAGAACAGCTTGTCGGCCACCGCGCTTCCGAAATGCGCGGCAACGAGCGCGTAGAGCCCTGAGACCCTATCGGCGCTCGCAAGCCAGCTCGGAACATCGCAACCGTCGTAATCGCTGCCGAGCGCAAGCACGTCCTCCCCGCCGACCTCGGCGATGCGGTCAATGTGGCGCAGCACGTCGTCGTGCGTCGGATCTGCGGATGTTGCGCTGAGAAATTGATTGCAGTAGTTGAGGCCGATGATGCCCTTCGCCTCGGCGATAGCGCGAATCTGCGCGTCGGCGAGGTTGCGCCTGTGTTCGCACACGGCGCGCGCGTTCGAATGAGAAGCCGCGAACGGACGCGTCGCAACGTCGCAGAGATCGGAAAACCCCCGATCGTTGAGGTGCGACACATCGACGACGATCCCGCGGTCTTCGAGCGCCGCCACCACGCGTCTGCCGTAGGGTTTGAGCCCGCATTCCGTATCATGCCCGCTGCCTACGGCGTTTTCGCCGTTCCACGTGAGCGTGAGCATTTTCACGCCCGCCTCGGCGATGCCGTCGACCCGCTCGAACGACTTCCCGTCGAAGAAAGCGCCGCCTTCGACGGTGAGGAGAGCCGCGGACTTGCCCGCCGCGAGAACCGACCCGACCTCCCGCGCATCGAGCACCTGTTCGATGCGATCGGCTTGCTCGAGCATCTGGGCGGCAAAGTACGCGCGCACGTGCTCGAAGAAGCGCCAGGCCGCATCGCCGGAGAGCCCGTCGGGCACGAACACCGCAAAGCACTGGCACCACGCGTACCGCTCGATACGGTCGAGCGAGATATGGGCGTCGTTATCGGCAAGCGAGCTCATGCGCGCATGCGGCACCGCCTCGTCTTGGGGCGCGAACGCGGGATACGCGGACGAACCGTGCAGAGCGAGTCGATCGAGCGTATCGCAGTGCAAATCGAACACCGCGCGCTTCGACGAGGATCCTTTCCCCAATGCCCGCCCTTCCCTCATAGCCCTACCGTCCATGGTCCGTCCTTTCCCGAGATGCGATGCGTCCGTCAACGGCGCCGCCGGCCCCAGAATCGCCTTTCGACGTGGTCACGAGAAACACCATCGCGATCATGAGGGCGAATCCGATGCAATCGATGAGCGGGAACTGCGTGCCCAGCCATGCCCAGCTGAAAACGGTTGCCGATACCGGCTCGATAGCGCCGAGCAGGCTCGCCTTCACCGGGCCGATGTCCGCCACACCTTGCAGGTACAGCGTGAACGCTGCAAACGTTCCGAGCACCACGATGGCGACAAGGGCCGCTGCGCCGCCGCCGTCAAGAGAAACCTGTACCGCCCAAGGCTGCGCGAGCAGCGTCGCCGCTGCGCCGCCGACGAGCATCCCGAGCCCGGTGACCGCGACCGCGCCCCACCGCTCGAGCATCCGCTTGGGATACATGATGTAGAACGCGCAGGCGAGCCCGTTCGCGATGCCCCAGATGAGCCCCGGCAACGGGATAGCGAGCGTCGACAGGTCCCCGTGCGTGGCGATCAGCACCGTCGCCGCGACGGCGAGCACGAGACCGGCAAGCTCTTTCGCCTTCGGCAGCTTTCTTGCGAAGAAGCAGGTGAACACCATGACGAAGGCGATACCGGTGCATTGGAGCACGGTCGCGGTGCCCGCGTTGGTGTACCCGATCACAACCGTGTAGGTGATCTGGTTCGCGAACAGCCCCGCAACGCCGAACACGGCGATGCGCAGCATGGTCGGACGGTCTGAGAACATCGCCTTGAGCATCCCGCGCTTTGCAGCAAGCATGTAGGCAAGGAACAGCAAACCCGCGCCGAGCATGCGCACGCTTGTGATGAACAGGGGCGAGAGTCCGTAACCGCCCGCAAGGAGAAACTGCGCGCACGCGCCCGAGAAACCCCAAAGCGTACCTCCGAGAAGCGTGCAGACGACCCCGCGCACGAAATGCTGCGGACGGACCGCTTGCCCCTGCGCGCTCACGCGTACCCGATTCCCGCAGCAAAACCCGGTGCCGAGCCGCCCGAGAAGCGCGCCGTCATACGAGCTCCTTGAGAAAGCCTGCAATCGCATCGAGCAACCCGTCATCCTCGCCGACATCGAAATACCGCAGGGGAATCGAGAACTTCTTCGAAGCCGGAATGTAGCGGGCGCTGTGGCGGCGCAGCTTGGTTACCGTATCGCGCGAGAGCGTAACGGGTTCGACCGTGAGCTTCCCCCCGACCACCGATACGGTCTTGATGCCGCGCTCGTTGGCGAACGCCTTGATGCGCGCTTTGTCGAAGAAGTTCCTTGCCGCTTGCGGCATTTCGGGACGGCGCGCAATCGTGGCACCGTAAAGCTCGTCGACTGCATCGACCGTATCCGCCGAAGCGATCCGGCGGTACAGCAGCACGCGCTCGTCGGTATCGGGTATGTACTCTTCGGGCAGGTAGGTGTGGGCTGGCAGGTTTACCGATATGTCGGAGAGGGCGGGCGGGAGCGCTTCGGCCGCTTTCTCGTCGCCTTCGCGCGTCGCATTGACCGCCTGCGCGAGCATCTGTGCGAACAGGTCGAAGCCGACCGCGCTCATGTTGCCCGACTGTTCGGCACCGAGCAGGCTGCCCGCCCCCCTGATCTCGAGGTCGCGCATGGCGATGCGCATGCCGCTTCCCAGATCCTTGTGCTCGTCGATGGCGGTCAGACGGGCTGCGGCTTCCTCTGTGAGCGCCATGTGTTCGGGGAACATGAAATAGGCGTACGCCTGCGCAGCGGAGCGGCCCACGCGACCCTTGAGCTGGTACATCTGGGCAAGGCCGAGCCGTTGCGAATCCTCGATGATGAGTGTGTTGGTGTGCGGGTTGTCGATACCGCTCTCGATGATGGTCGTCGCCACGAGCACATCGAGCTCGCCCGCCACGAAATCCTCCATGACGCGCTCGAGCTCGTCTTTGCCCATCTGGCCGTGCGCTACGCCGACGCGCGCCTCGCCTGCGGCCTCCGTCACGCGCCGCACCGCATCCTCGATCGAGCGGACGCGGTTCGACACGTAGTACACCTGCCCGCCTCGGGCGAGCTCGCGGCGAATCGCGCCCGATACGATATCGGGATCCCACTCCCCCACGTGCACCTCGACCGGACGCCGATCGTCGGGAGGCGTGAGGATGAGGCTCATATCGCGCACGCCCGAAAGCGACATCTGCATGGTACGCGGGATGGGCGTGGCCGAGAGCGTGAGCACGTCGATGGACTCGCGCAGGTTCTTGAGCTGCTCCTTGTGACCCACGCCGAAGCGCTGCTCCTCGTCGACGATCACGAGCCCGAGATCGTGCGGGTTCACATCGCGCGAGAGCAGGCGGTGCGTTCCCACGAGCACGTTCACGCTGCCCTCGGCGAAACCTGCGAGAGCGCACTGCTGCTCGGCGGGCGTCTTGAAGCGCGAGAGCACCTCGACGGTCACGCCAAAAGGCTCGAAGCGCTCCTTGAAGTTCGTGTAGTGCTGCTGCGCCAAGATGGTCGTCGGACACAGCACCATGACCTGCTTTTTGTCCTGCGTCGCCTTGAACGCGGCCCGCAGCGCCACCTCGGTCTTGCCGAAGCCCACATCGCCGCAGACGAGCCTGTCCATAGGCTTCGCCGATTGCATGTCGGCCTTCACGTCGGCGATGGCCGCAAGCTGGTCGGGCGTTTCCTGATAGGGAAACGCCTCCTCCATCTCGTGCTGCCACGGCGTATCGGCCGAGTACCTGAACCCCTGGCTCGCCGCACGGCGGGTGTACACGTCCACGAGGTCGAAGGCGAGCTGCTTGGTCGCCTTGCGCGCCTTGGCGAGCGCGCGCGACCAATCCGAAGTGTTGAGCCTGGTGAGTCGGGGGCTTGCACCCTCGGGGCCCACGTAGCGCGTCACGCGGTCGAGCTGTTCGACCGGCACGTAGAGCTTATCGCCCTCGGCGTATTCGAGCAGCAGGTAGTCGCGCATGGCGCCGCCCACGTCTTGGCGTATGAGATCTTTGAAGAACGCGACGCCGTGCGCGGCATGAACCACGTAATCGCCCGGTTTGTACGGGAACGTGAGCTCGGTCACGTCGACGCGCTTGCTCGAACGAAGCGCCGTTGAGCCCTGCGTATCGGATATGGAGACGAGCGCGAGTTTGGCCTTGGGGATGATCATGCCGAGGGGGATATCCACATCCACCACGTTGACGATCCCGCGCTTGAGCGTTGCCGGAACGCCGTCTTCCACGTCGAGCGCCTCGACGATGGGCAGGCTGTTATCGACGAACGCGAGCTTCATGTCCTGGCGCGCGCGGTAGTTCGGTGCCGAGAATACCACAGTGTAGCCGCCGTCGACGAGCGTGCGCAGCCTGCCGAACAGTTTATCGGGGTGGCCCGCAACCTCCACGCGCTTGACGGGCAGCTCCTCGTCGACATGGGCTCCCACGCTCATGATCGAAACGTAGGTGGCGCGCTGGTTCTTCCCGAAGTCGAGTTCGGCGGGCGCCGCGTAGAGTCCCTTGACGGGAATGCTCGAACCCTTGGCTCGACCCTCGATGTCCTCGAACGCATGGCTCGCATCGTCGAAGAGCGACCGCGGCTCGACGAGCACGGTCAGCCCGTCGCCGCGCAGGTAGTCGCCGAGCGTCGAGGTGGTGTTGTACAGATAGGGCAACAAGGCGTCCGACCCGTCGAATCGAGCGCCGCCCTCGAGTTTCTCGAGCATCTCACGCAAAACAGGATTGGTTTTCGCAGGATTGAGGAGCTTCTCGCGCGCCCGATGAGCACCGCGGGCCGAAAGCGCGAACTCCTGCACGGGGTAGATCGCAACCGAGCCGAGCTCGGCGATGGTTTGCCCCGTCGACGGCACGATGCGCCTGATCTCGTCGACCTCGTCGCCGA
This sequence comes from Raoultibacter timonensis, assembly GCF_022845715.1. Classification (NCBI taxonomy): domain Bacteria; kingdom Bacillati; phylum Actinomycetota; class Coriobacteriia; order Eggerthellales; family Eggerthellaceae; genus Raoultibacter; species Raoultibacter timonensis. Next base: position 1,729,228 of record NZ_AP025564.1, on the reverse strand, counting down.
AGAAGTCGAGCCGCACCGGGTAGACAAGGTTTCCCGGGTAGACGTCGATCGTGCCCCCGCGCACTGCGAACGTTCCCGGTCCCTCGAGTTCGCCGGTGTTCTGATAGCCGCGAGCCTCGAGCGCGCGGGCCACATCCTCGAATGAGGTGAGTTCCTCGGATTCCGATACGGACAGATCGTCGCTCTTCGCGAGAACGAGGGGGGTCCACGTCTGCGATCCCGCGGGCGGCAAGCACCGCAGCATCGAGCGCGCCGAAGCGACGACCAGGCACTGCTCGCCCGTTGCGAGCGCGCCGAGCGCGCGCATCCTGCCCGCCACCTGACGCGGATCGGGCGCTTTGGGGTTGAAGGGGAAATCGCTGCGCTCGAAGAAGCGAAGCACCCGCTCCTCCCCGACATAGGCTGCGAGGTTGCGCGCAAAGGCATCGGCTGCATCCTCCCCAGCGACAACGACGAGCGTCGGCTGGGGCTTATGGGTGAAGCGCGATGCGACGAGGAACGGGCGCGCCGACGAGGCGACGCCGAGCGAGGCGTCGTCGCCGGCGTCGAGCTTGTTCCAGAAAGCGTCGAGCGAACCCGAGCGCTCGAGCGCCTTAGTCAATGCATCGATGAGCATGCTTGTTCCCTATCTAAACGTTCGCGCTTACGATCTTCCGCGCATCCGCCCCTCTGATGGCGTCAGGGGGGCACCCGTCACCGTCACAAGGGCATTCGCCGAGGTTCGGGCAGCACGAAAAGCCGCGATCCCGCGGCTCTGCTTCAATCCGTCAATGCGAAGGCAAGGCATACGAGCTCCTGCCTCCAGAAAAGATAATTGTACTACAGACTGCGGCCTCCTTCGAACGCCTGCCTACAGAGTTCCAGCAAAAGACACGAGCGAACCATCGCATTCACCGACGGGCCACGATGTTCACATCTGCTCGAAGGTCGCACGAACGCTGCCTGCTAAGGCTATGTCCGCCAACGGAGCGGGATCGTCCACGCGGCCAAGGCGCGTATAGCTGTACGGGCTGTCGAACGACTCGTAGAACAGAACGATGCTGTCGTCGCCGTACAGCATGAGATCGCCAGCCTCGATGCGACCGGGCGCAGACGAATCGACCGGCAGCGCATCGGGCAACTCGGCGAACTTCTCGTTGCCGTTGACGTCGCGCAGTTCGAGCTCGAAGGGCAAGAGCGCCGCAAGGGCGCGTGCCGCCTCGCTGTCCTCGAGCGAAACCGCAAAGCTCTGGGTGCCTACCGTGATCAGCATGCGTCCCGTTTCCTCCCCTTCCGCACCCGCATCGCGGTGCGCATCCTCGTCGGCGCGCTCGCCTCCCTGCGCCGTATCGGCCTTTTGCTCCCCTGCAGGCGCCGCCTGCTCGCCCTGCGGCGTATTCGGCACCGGCGTCGGCTGCTGCGCTGCACCGTTTGCGGCGCAGCCGTTCAATGCGAGTACGGCAGCAAGCGCCGCAGCGCACGCTGATAAAACGTGTAGATCGGTTGCATTCGCTTTCGCTCGCATGGCGGCTCCTTTCAACGTATCGGGAAAAGCATACGGGCCGCACTCCGAAATATCAAATACGTATGTGCTATATTTATCCATAACCATTATCTATGGTTATGAGCTACCGAAACGAGGAGCCACCATGGAGCTGCGCGTTCTCCGCTATTTTCTGACCATCGCCCGGAAGGGAAGCATCACCGGTGCGGCAACCGAGTTGCACCTGTCGCAACCCGCGCTGTCCAAGCAGCTGAAAGACCTGGAAGCAGAGTTCGGAAAGCCGCTTCTCGTGCGCGAACCGCGCGGCGTCGCGCTCACCGAGGGCGGCATGCTGCTCCGTCGGCGCGCGCAGGAGATCGTGGATCTAGCCGATAAAACCGAGGCGGAACTGACAGCCGACGAAGAGAGCGTCGAGGGAGACGTGCACATCGGATGCGGCGAAACCCAGGGGATGCGCTTCATCGCGCGCGCCGCGCGCGAAGTGCGCGAGCGCTACCCCCATGTGCGGTTCCACCTTTTCAGCGGAAACAGCGTCGAGGTCGCCGAACGCCTCGACAAGGGGCTGGTTGATTTCGGCTTGTTCGTGGGCTTCTCGGACACCGGCAGATACAGCCAGCTCGACCTGCCCCGGGCCGATGAACTGGGTCTTTTGGTGCGTTGCGACCATCCCCTTGCATCGCGCGACTTCGTCGAACCCGCAGATCTCGCAAACGTTCCGTTGCTCGTCTCGCGCCAGTCGCTTGAACGCGACGAGTTCATCGGGTGGCTTGGACACCCGATGGAAGAACTCGACATCGCCGGGACGTACAACCTCGTGTTCAACGCGTCCATCATGGTGCGAGAAGGCTGCGGATGCGCGGTGTGCCTCGACGGGCTGGTGGAGACGTCGGGCGAAAGCGATGTGCGTTTCGTGCCGTTGGCACCGAAGGCCGAATCGCATCTGACCGTCGCTTGGAAGAAGTATCCCGCGTTCTCGAAGCCGGCAGAACGCTTTCTCGATGCTTTGCGCCGTACCGCGTGTCGCGCCGAGCCGGTATAACTTATAGCTATGGATTCCTATCTCACATAAGTATTATTCAAATTCTCTTCCTGGGAGTACCGTTAAAGCCGTAACAAGCCCAACGTTCTCCTTGGAAGGATCGTGTAGAAATGACCGCATCAACGTCTGGCCGCTCGTCCCTCTTAACCGCGCTGCTCGTAGCGCTGGCGTTCGCGCTTGGGTTCGCAGAATTCGTGCTCATCGGCATCACGCCCGATGTTGCCTCGGGTTTGGGAGAACCCCTTACCCTCATCGGCGACATCGTGGGGTACTATGCGCTCGCCTGCGCCATCGCCACTCCGGTGGTAGCGCTCGCCACCGCACGCGCCGACCGCTTCAAACTGATGGCAACGCTGCTGATCGTGTTCAACGCAGGGAATCTGCTCACCTTGCTCGCAAACGGCTACACGCTGTTCCTGATCTCCCGCCTGCTGCCCGCAGCCACATCCGGCACCCTTCTGGCCATCGCCCTCACCTACGTATCCGACATCGTCCCCAAGGGGAAAACGGCTTCCGTAGTCGGACTGCTGCTGGCAGGCTTCTCGGTATCGAGCGTCATCGGCGTGCCCATGGGCGCAACGCTCGCCGACCTGTTCGACTGGAAGGCAGCCTATGGTTGCGTGCTCCTCCTCGGCCTCGTCGTGAGCGCAGCTCTGCTGCCCTTGCTGCCGCGCACGGGCGGAGCCGCGCAGGCGGCGGCGACGCTTCGCTCTCAGCTGCGCCTTTTGGGCGACGGTCGCGTGCTGGCCAACATCGCCATGATCCTCGCAGGCGCCGCCTCGACCTACGTGTTCTACACTTACCTCGCCCCCATGCTGAAAGACGTCATGGGCCTCGGCAGCGAAAGCGTAAGCCTGGTGCTTCTGCTGTTCGGCGCGGCGTGCGTGGGATCGAACCTGCTGTCGGGCTGGGTGGCCTCCCGGTTCGGAATACGCGCACTGCCCCTCGCCTTCGCCGCCCATGGCGTGCTGCTGGCCCTCTTGGCCGCAAGCATCCCCCTGGGCGCTATCGGGGTCGCGAACATCCTTGCGATCGGGCTGCTCATGTATGTGATGAATTCGACCGCGCAGATGCTGTTCCAAGACGTGGCACGCACCGATTATCCCAGCGCGCTGACGTTTTCGGCATCGTTGCACCCCATGGCGTTCAACGCGGGCATCGCCATCGGATCGCTTGCGGGCGGCGTCGTGGTGAACGCCGGAGGCCTTCTGGCCACGGGACCCGCCGGAGCGCTGTTCGCCATCGCAGCCGCCGCGCTCGCCCTTGCGCTGTCGCGCATGACGTCCAAACAGCGCAGGCAACAAAGCGCGAACAAGAACCGCGGCTCGAACGCCGTGCCGCATGCGGCTGCCACATCGGCCGTCCCGTTTCCCAAAAAAACCCGATGGGGTATCATAGGCGAAACGACCGAGGAGGTTTGCGCATGCCCCGCGAAACCAAACAAGCCAAGCTCGAACGAGCCATCGAAGTTGCCGACCGCATGAACGAGCACTACCCGCAAGCCGAATGCGCGCTTCACTACGGGGGCGATCCGTTCCGCCTCACCATCGCCGTGCTCCTCTCGGCGCAGACCACCGACAAGGGCGTGAACAAGGTCACGCCCGCGCTCTGGGAGAGATACCCCACCGTGGCCGATCTCGCCCAGGCGAACGTCGCCGACGTCGAGGCCATCATCAAGACCATCGGCTTCTATCACACGAAGGCGGCCAACTGCATCAAGTGCGCCCAGATGGTCCTCGCCGACTACGGCGGCGAGATACCGCGCGACATCGACGAGCTGCAGAAGCTTCCGGGCGTGGGCCGCAAGACCGCCAACGTCGTGCTCAACGAGGCGTTCGGCATCGTCGAGGGCATCGCAGTCGACACGCACGTGTTCCGCATCGCGCACAAGCTCAAGTTCTCCAACGCCGACACCCCTGCGAAAACCGAGACCGACCTGCTCAAGCTGTATCCGCGCGAGTACTGGGGGTCCATCAACCACCAGTGGGTGCTCTTCGGTCGCGAGACGTGCATCGCGCGCCGCCCGAAATGCGAGACGTGCTTCATAAACGACCTGTGCCCCGCGTATGCGGCCTCGCTCAAGGCGGCCGAAAAGGCCAAGGGTTGAGAGGTGCCGTGCTGCGCTGCGAGCCTAAGGCCTCACGTCGCAGGGCGCTGTCCGGCTTCCGCCTCACGCAGACGGGGTTCGCGGCACGTAATCCGGCACTTTGCCGAGGGCATGTGCGATCCTTGCTGCACGCGGCTCAAGAAACCCCTTGCTGCCGTTCGCTTTGCCAAGCTTATTAGGTAATGTGCAACCTGCACTGTTTTGTGAAAGAATCAGCAGGTTTCATTTCCGGTAGATCAGAGATAGCCCAGATGGCAAAATGCAAGATACCGTTTCCCGAGGGATTTCTTTCACAAAACGTCGTAGGTTGCACATTACCGATCAGCAGAAATGCACGCTGCTCCGGCCCTGCTGCGCACCGCTCGTCGCCGTATGCCGCCGTATGCCGCCGTGCGGGGCGGCGCATACGCACTCGCACGGCTGCCCCGCAATGATACAATCAGCCGCGAATGCTTTCCGACAATCCGGCGCGCCCGCTCGTATCCGTACCAGAAAGGAAATCCTCTGCTAACGAACGAGGACATAGCCGCGATATACCGCCGTCACGTCAAGACGGTCTACCGCCTATGCTTTTCGTTTCTCAAGACGACCGCCGATGCAGAGGATGCGGTGCAGAGCGTTTTCATGAAACTCATTCGCAGCGATAAGCAGTTCGAGAGCGCCGAGCACGAGAAGGCGTGGCTCATCGTGTGCGCGTCGAACCACTGCCGCGACGTCTTGAAGAGCGCAGCCCGCTCCAAAGCGGGCGCCATGCCCGACGACGTAGCCGACGAGCGCGCGTCCGATTGCTTCGACGAGACGCTCGAAGCGGTGCTCGCGCTGCCCGCCAAATACAAGGATTGCGTATACCTGCATTACTACGAGGGATACAAGACCGACGAGATAGCCCATATGACCGGGCGCACCCCCTCGACGGTCAGAAGCCACCTGAGCGAAGCCCGGGCGCTGCTCAAAAGCACCCTAGGCGGTGACAGCCATGATCGATAGGGATGTTCGCGAAGCGTACGAGCGCATGACCCCCACCCCCGAGGCCGAAGCGCGCATGCTTGCAGCCCTGCTGGCCGAGAACGGTCGGGCAGCCTCGCATGCAGCCGAGCCGAAAGACGGCCGAGCGGCCGTAGCCGAACCGAAAAGGAAGCCGAAGCACGCCGCCGAAGCACCGAGAAGGCGATCCGCGCGCGCGTTCCTGCTTCCGCTCGCAGCCTGCCTCGTCATCCTCGCGGGCATCGGGGCGGCGGCTCTCTCGTACCTGGACGCCCTCAACGGCAACCTTGCAGCCAGCATGAGCGGCACGGACGAACCCGTAGGTGCCATGCTCCTCGAAGACGAGCTGTCCGAAGAGGTGCCCGAAGGCGCCGCCCCGTCCGCGGAATCGGCAGAACCCGGCGATGCGGCGAAGAACCTTCCCGCAATCCGAACGGAAACGGGCGTCCTGCTGCACATCGCCGCAGATGAAAACGGCAATCCTATCGTCGGTGCCAAAGAACTCGTCGGCACCGAATTCGACCGGGCGCAAGCGACGGGCGAAGGCGGCGTCTCGAGCATGGCATGCACCGTCTTCGCATACGGCGACGAACGCTACCCGTATGCCGTGCGCTACGACGGCGGCTCCGTCTTCTACCTCGCCGAAGCCCCTGCCGGCTAGACGTCCGCCCGCCCGCCGCCGCAGATGGAAGCCTGTCCGCGGCTTCCTCCGACAATCCTTACGCCTCGCTCGTATCCAAGGCGAACGAGAATGCAAGAGGAGGATCCTATGCGTACAGCACCCAAACCGGTCGTCTGCGTATCCCTAGCGCTCGCCCTCGGCGCTTCGCTCCTTGCCGGCTGCTCCCCCTTCGCCGACCAACGATTAGAGGCGAGCAAAGCGGGAGGCGCCTCGGATGCGGCCGACGACTTCGGGGTCGGCTCGGCGCTCGAAGCCCCCTACGGCGCCGATACCCTCATGCCCCCCGATCCGTATTACACCGAAAGCGCCGAGGAGTACTCGAGCTTTGAAGAGGTTGGCTTCGTATCGACGGCGATTCGCCCGCTTTCGACGTTTTCCGCCGATGTCGATACCGCATCCTACTGCAATCTGCGCCGCATGGTAGCGCAAGGCGCTCGCGCTTCCGACGTACCGAGCGGAGCGGTGCGCATCGAGGAGATGCTCAACTACTTCGATTACGGCTACACGCCGCCCGAGGGAGGCGATCTGTTCGGGGTGACAAGCCAGATAGCCGACTGCCCCTGGAACCCCGATACCAAGCTGCTCGTCATGGGTTTCGCCACTGAGTCCGCTGCCTACGAGAGCACGTCAGGCGCCAATCTCGTGTTCCTCATCGACACGTCGGGATCCATGGGCACCACCGACAAGCTTCCCCTCTTGCAGGACGCTTTCGCGGAACTCGTCGAGGGGCTCTCCGAAAGCGACTGCGTATCCATCGTCACGTACTCGGGCGAGGAGCGCGTAGTGCTCGAAGGGGCCTCGGGAGCCGACAAACGAGCGATCACGCGTGCCGTCGACAGTTTGACCGCCGGCGGTTCCACCAACGGCGAAGCGGGGCTCGAGCAGGCCTACCGCATAGCCGAGCGTTACCATCGAGAAGGCGGGGTAAACCGCATTATCCTGGCATCCGACGGCGATCTGAACGTCGGCATGTCGTCGGAGAGCGATCTTCACGATTACGTGAGCGAAAAACGCGAAACCGGTACATACCTTTCGGTGCTCGGTTTCGGCTCGGGAAACTACAAGGACAACAAGATGGAAACGCTCGCCGACCACGGCAACGGAACGTATCACTACATCGACTGCATCGAAGAAGCCGAGAAGGTGCTCGGAGAAAACCTCTGCGCCAACATCGTCCCCCTTGCCGACGACGTGAAGCTGCAGATCGAATTCAATCCCGGCGAAATCAAAGGGTATCGGCTGATCGGGTATCAGAATCGCGCACTCGCCGACGAGGACTTCACGGACGATTCGGTGGATGCCGGGGAGATCGGAGCCGGCCACCAGTTCACGATAGCCTACGAGCTCGTGACCGCCGATTCGCCGATGGAGATTCCCGTACCCGATCTGAAGTACGGCGGCCGAAGCGGCGTCGAATCCGATACAGGCCCATCGCGTGCCGAGAGCAGCGAATGGCTCACCTGCTCGATGCGCTACAAGCCCGTCGGTTCTCGGGAATCGGCCGAGCGGGCCTACCCGGTCGGCAGCGAAAGCTTCACCACCGATCCGAGCGACGATTGGGCGTTCGCCGCGGCAGTTATCGAATGCGGCATGGTTCTGCAGGATTCGGCGTATGCCGGATCGGCGAGCTTACGCGATGCGCGCAGAACGGTGGCGTCTCTGGACCTCGCCCGAGACGACCCGAAAGCCGGATTCGAGCGGCTGCTCGCGAGCCTGTAGGCAGACGTGCGCACCGTCGACGCGAGCAGATGCACGCACCAGCCAACCGAAGCAAGCCGCCTGCTACAGGCGCTCCGCAATCATTTCTTCGAGCACTTCGACGTGGCTGCGCCGCTTATGCGTTGTGGTTCCGAGCAAACACACGCTTGTTCGGTCGCCGTACGCCTCGAAGAAGTGATCGATCGCGCCGCGCTTGGCGATATCAACACGATAATCGGCCGCATACTCGTCCCACCCGATGGCTCCTTTGAGGTAGCGCTCGAGCGCCATCGGCTCAGGCGCGAACAGCAGATCGTGCACGTATTCGGCGCGGACGATCGTCGGAACGAAGTATTCGAGATCGGATTTCTTCGTGAAACCCGCAAGCTGATTGGTGTTCTTGCGGCGCGTATCGATGAGCACATCGACGTTCTCCCCCAGCAGATCTTCGAAGAAATCCTTCGCGGTAATCTCATAGGCGCTGATCGTGTAGACGTTCATGAACGCTCCCATCGGTCGATCCCCGATACGGAAGACAGCGGCCACATGAAAGGCGCAGTCGCGAATTCGACGCATCGAGCGGTGTTTGCGAACATCCTAAACCATTGCGCCGAGGATCGGACGCCTGCAAGCCGATTCCTTGCGCAGCCGACGACAACCCGTCAGCTCGCCGTTACACGCGCCGCCGCATACGCCCGAAGCCGCAGCCTCCCGAAAGCCGCCCGATACCCGAACGCCTACACGGCATCCTGGCCGGACTCCGGCACCATCGCATGGTGCCAGCCCGGCCCGACTTCCTCGCCGGTCGCTTTCACGCGGACGGTAGCGCCCGCCCTCGTCAGATCGGCGAGTACGGTATCGACGAGCATCGGCAGCGCCTCGTATACGGGAGGCGTCAAACCGATCGTCAAGTCGGCGGGATTCATGTTCTCCACCTGCATGCCGAAGCAGCGGCCCTCGGCAGCGTAGCCCATGAGCGCCGCCGCATCGAACAAATCGACGAGCTTCAGATCGTGGAGTGACTGCATGGCTCCCGTCCGGCGCGCCATATCTTCGGGTTCGAACTCGAAGATCGTCCCCGGCGCGCTGCCCGTTTTGTCAACCGCATCGACCGTCACGAGGTAGTCGTAGTCGCGCACATGGGGCAGCATGTCGAGTCCCATGCATCCCACGTCGAACAGCGTCACCTCGTCGGGCATCTCGTAGACAGCCGTCAGCTCGTCGTAAACGGCAGGGCCGATGCCTTCGTCGAGCATGAGCTTGTTTCCCACGCAGAACACCGCGATGCGCTTCTTCGATGCCATGGCTTACGCCCCCAGCGTCGGACGGATGACCAGATTGTAGTATGTCGCAGCCGCAATCATGGCGCAGCCTATGATCACGCAGACGATCGCCCAGATGCGCTCGCGCTTCAGGTAGTCTTCTTTGGAAACTCCGCGTGCAGCCGCGCGGTGGGCGGCAAGCGGCTGGCTCACGATGGCGAACACCACCGTGCCGACCGTGAGGCTCGCGAATACGAGCAGCGCAACCACGATCGAAAGCGCCGAGCGCTCGGTGAAGGCCGCGTAGAAGGTGTTGTCGGCGAACAGCCAGATGGGATACCACAGGATGGTTATCCATATACCATGGGCGGGACCCCAGATGGGCGGCAGGAACAACGCCCCGACGTTCACTCTCGGGATGCCTTTGAGGAATTTCTCTTCTTGCGCAATCTGCTCGTCGGTCAGCTCGGCCACGGCTTTCACCTATCGCTTGGGCCCATCCGATCAAACGATCGGCAGGCGGTTCGTGTATCGGCCCCATTATAGCCAAACGAATCCGCCTTCCCCCGCATATCGGCAAGTTTCACGGCCGATGGCTTTGCAGGAAAGAAACGCGAACGGCCGCCCGCGATCAACGCCGGTTCGTTGTGCTAGCATGGCAAGCAAACACCACGCGCCCGTCGGGCGCTCGCACGAAAGAAGGATCCCATGAAGATACTCGCCATTGTCGGATCGCTGCGCAAGGCAAGCTACAACCTGCAACTCGCCGAAGCAGCGGGCACCGTACTTGCGAAAAACCATCCCGATGTGGAGTTCGAGATACTCGATTGGGCGGATGTACCGCTCATGAACCAGGATATCGAGCACCCCGCGCCCGAGCCCGTCGCCCGCGTGAGGGAAAAGGTCAAGCAGGCCGACGGCATCTGGCTGTTCAGCCCCGAATACAACCATTTCTTCCCCGGTACGCTCAAAAACCTGCTCGACTGGCTCTCGCGCCCCGTTAGCGAATCGGAAGGCCAGGTGCTCCGGGGCAAGCCCTTCGCACTCGCCGGCGCATCGCCCGGGATGAGCGGAACCGCACATGCGCAGGACCACCTCGTTACGATGCTCTCGTTTCTGCAGGCGGACATCATGAACGCACCGCGGCTCGCCATTCCCCATATCGGACAGCAGATGGACGGCGGCAAGCTTTCGCTCTCGAGCTCCGCGCCCTACCTCGAAAAGCAAGCGGCGGCTTTCGTCGGCTTCATCGAGCGGCGCCAAGCCCTCTGATCGACCTCGGCTCGCCCGATAGAGCACGCACGAGGCCGCGCGTTCGGCAACGGCACCGCGTGCCCGCACGCGGTCTCACACGGGCTGCTCCGGGCACGCGGTCTCGCGCAAAAGCCGGACAGCGTGCGGCGTGCGGCTTTAGCCGGTTCGGACGGCTTGCGGGCGCGCCGGCTTCACTCCTTGTCCGCAGCGGCCTTGCGCTCGCCCTTGCCCCACTCCGAGATGAGCAGGCCCGCGCACGTCAGCACGACGCCGCAGGCAATCGCCGCAGTCATCGGCTCGCCGAGCACCGCCACCGAAGCCGCCACCGTGATCACCGGCACGAGGTAGATGTAAGCGCTCGTCTTCACCGCGCCGAGGATCTTGACGGCAAGGTTCCAGGTCACAAAGCAGAGCGCTGAAGCACCGAACCCGAGAAACGCCATGTTGGCCACCATGAGCGGATCGGCGAACCGCTCGATGCCGAACTCGAACCCCGTTGCGAACAGGGCGGGAACCATGAACAGAAGCCCCCAGAGAAACGTTCGCTTGGTCATCTGGATATTGTCGTATCCGAACGAGCCGATCTTGCGCGTGATGACCGAGTACACGGCCCACACCGCCGCAGCGCCTACCGCGAGCACATCGCCTACGATCGAACCGCCCCCGAAGACGCTGTCGAACCCCTGCGCGCTGATGAGCACGATGCCCGCCATGGCCACGACGAACCCGACGAAGAAGCTCGGTCGCAGCTTCTCGTCGCGAGCAGCGAAGAACGCGACGATGGCCGTAAAGAACGGGGCGACCGATACGATCACGCCCACGTTCGATGCCGTCGTGTACACGAGCGCGATGTTCTCGAGCAAAAAGTACAGCGTCACGCCGGTGAGTCCCGCCGCCGCGCAGAGCGCCTCCTCGCGCCACGAAGCGAGTTTGAGATGGCGCGGACGCAGTGCCAAAAGGGCGAGAAACCCTATGAGGAACCGGTAGAACAGAATCTCCACCGGCTGAAACTCCGTCAGCAGCACCTTGGTTGAAACGAAGGTGGTACCCCAGATGGCAATCGTCAGAAACGCGAGCAGGTGCCCGCGTGTGTCGGTTGCCGCCACGCTACTTCCCCCCAAGAAAACGCGAAGCGCGATACGCCCCCGGGGATACTCCCGTAACCTCTTTGAACGTGCGTCCGAAATGGGCCTGATCGGCGAATCCGAGCTTCGCAGCGACCTCGGCGGGGCCGGCGCCTGCCGCAAGCAGGCTCCTGGCTTCGATGATCCGGAGCGTCAACAGGTAGCGATACGGCGTTATCCCCTTTTCGCGCGTGAACGCGCGGATGAGGGCGTAGCGGCCCATACCGCCCGCATCGGCCATATCGTCGAGCGTCATCTTCGAGCGATAGCCCTGCTCGATGAAGCGGCAGACCGAAGCGACCGCTTCGGAATCGGGTACGGCGGCAGCCGAACCCAGCTCGTCACGGCGCGCCGAGCTTTCGGCAAGCAGCCGTTCGAAAAAGAGGTAGAACGGCTCCGCATTGCTCGCCCGCCCGCACTCGTCGCCGTCCTCGCATCCCTGAACGTGGCAATCGAGCGCGAGCGCGAACAAGCCGGGATCGCGCATGATCGGCTCGGGGAACAGCGGGCCTCTCGCTGCATCGTACGAAACGCCGAAATCGGCGAGCAGCGCATCCATCACCGGAGCCGCGATGTTGAAGCTGCGGTATTCGAGCTTGGTACCGTCGGCCGACTCGCACGAATGGGGGTCACCCGGGTTGATGACGAGAAGATCGCCGCACATCAGATCAAAGTCGCGTCCCCCCACCGTCAAACGGCGATTGCCTCCGGCGACGACGCCCACCATATAGTAGTCATGAAAATGGCTGGGGAACGGCTCTATCACGCCGAACAGCGTACAGAGCTCCACCTTGACGCCGTTGCCGTAGTCGCGCAGCACTACGCTGCGGGCTCCCGATTCGATATCCTGTTGCACGCGAATCCTTTCTTCCGTCGGACGAGTATAGCCCTCCTCAAGGCTGCGTTCTTGAACAATATTGCGCATGGATGCGATTCCTGCCGCAGGATCCGCACTGCAGTGCGGCGGGTAAAAAAGAACCCGGCTCGAAAGAGCCGGGTTCCCAAAACTATCGGATGTCCGCAGCGAGCTAATGCTCCATGCGATCCTCTCCGACGATCGTGTGCTTCTCGGGGTCGTAGACCAGTCCGCCGTGCTCTTTCCAGAAGAACATGAGCAGCGTCGGCGAGATGCCTTCGATGTTCGCCAGATAGATGTGGATGAACATGAAGACGATGAAGACGTACATCATGAAGTAGTGGATGATGCGCATCGACATGAGGCCGCCCACGAGGTTGGTGCCAGCCGAGAAGAAGCCGAGGTCCATGGTCGGAGCCCACAGGGCGAAGCCGGTGTAGGCCATGACGAGGATCAGGATCGGGATCAGCAGATAGGAGATCTTCTGCGGAACGCCGAGCTTGGCTCCCAGCGGATGGTCTTTCTTGAGGAACAGGTAGTACTTGATCCACGCACCGAGCTGGTGGCGGTTGTCGGTCTGGGGAAGCCAGGTCTTGAAGTCGGCAACCTGCGCGCGCGTGCCGCCTGTCGGCGAGCTCTTCACGAAGAAGGCCATGATGACGCGGACGATGCAGTTGATCAGCAGGATCGCGCCGCAGAACACATGGACGCCGCGGGCAACGCCCATGAACATCGGCCAAAACGGAAAGTGAATCGAGAACCCGGTGATGATCAGGAGGATCATGCAGACGAGGTTGATCCAGTGCGTAATGACGAACGGCATCGGATGTGCTTCGCGGTAGTGTGCGAGATGTGCCATCTTACTTCACCCCCCAAGGGCTTGTGACGGTCTTGAAGCTCTTACCCGTCGCAGGCTCGGTTACGTGCACGGCGCATGCGGTGCAGGGGTCGAAGCTGTGCACGGTGCGCAGCGCGTTGATCGGCATCTCGATATCCTCGACGGGAACGCCGATGAGGGCTTCCTCCATGGGGCCGTTGTTACCCTGGGCGTCGTGCGGTGCGAGGTTCCACGTGGACGGGATGATGATCTGGTAACCCTTGATCTTGCCGTTCTCGACGTCCTCGTGATGGTAGAGAGCGCCGCGCGGAGCCTCCCAGAAGCCCGTACCCGAACCGGTGATGGTCTCGGGCTTGCGGAAGTACTCGGAATCGCCGCCCTTGACAGCCTCCATCAGCTCCTGCACCCATTCCTTCATGAGGCCGGCGATGTAGAGCGTCTCGATCTGGCGGACGGCGGTACGGCCGAGCGTGGACTGAGCCTGGCCGAGCTGGATGCCGAGGGCCGCGGTGAACGCGTTGACCTGCTCGACGATGAACGGCACGTTGCGCTTGTAGGCGACGAGCACGCGGGAGAGGCCGCCGGCCTCTGCGGGCTTGCCGTCGTAAGCGGGGCACTTGACCCAGGTGTAGCGGTCGCTCACCGTGTCGGTGCCCTCTTTGTAGTACTCGGTGAACTCGGGTTCGGTCACGAAGTACGGCGAGGTGTAGGTCTCGTCGCCCTTGTACCACGAGTGGCCCATGTACTCGGTGATCATACTCTCCTCGACATCGGAGAGGTTGAGCTTCTCGTCGAGAACGCCGGCCGGCAGGTAGCGGTCGTTCATTTCCATGTTCTCGTTCTCGAATACGCCCCAGGCGATGTAGCGGCCAACGCCCTTGCCCCAGTTGAGCGCGTCGGCATACGCCGGAGCGATGGCAAGGGTGTCGGGAATCATGGTCGACTCGACCCAGTTGTAAATCTCGTTGACAAGCGCCCACAGATCGTCGAGCTTCTCCTCGGTGGGAACCCACATGGTGCCGCCCGGAACGAGCGTCATGACGTGGGGCATCTTGCCGCCGAGCAGACCAGCGACCTCGGAGGCCTTAGCCTGCATCTGCAGGGCCTCGAGATAGTGGGCGGTGCAGATGAGGTCGAGCTCGGGATCGAGTTTGTAGGCCTGGCCCTTGTCGGCCTCGAACCAAGCGCCCGAGAAGATGGACATCTGGCCGTTGTCGGCGAACTTGGCGAGGCGCTCCTTCAATGCGACGAAGTCGCTGTTGGTGGAGGTGCCTGCCGCGAGAGCCAGATCGTACGCATCGGCGGGATCCGCCTTGAGCGCATTGATCGGGTTCACGTAGTCGAGTGCGGCCAGATTGTAGAACCACAGGATATGGCTGTGGAGGAACTGGGCGCCCTCGAGGAGGTTGCGGATGATACGGGCGTTGTTGGAGATCTTGATCCCGTAGGCATGCTCGCCCGCGATAGCGGAAGAGTGCGCATGGGATACAGGGCACACGCCGCAGATGCGCTGCACGATCTGAGCGGCATCTTCGGGGGTGCGATCCTGAACGACGAGCTCCATGCCGCGGAAACAGCCGCCGGATACCCAAGCCTCAGAAACCTTGCCGTTGGTAACTTCCATCTCAACGCGCAGGTGGCCTTCGATTCGGGTGATCGGATCGATAATTGAACGGGTCATTTACTCCTGGCCTCCCTTCGCGTCGTCGTCATCGTACTTGCCGATGGATTTATCGGGGTGCTTCGCATCCCAAGCGCGCTTCTTCTCGAAGTCGGCGCCGCCGTCCATGCGGCCGGACACCTTCATGCCGAAGCCGTGAACGATGAGCGCACCGGCGACGACTGCGGTCACGATGAGCGCAACGGTGCCGGGCTGGAACACGAAATCGCCGACGCGCAGATCGCGATGGCGCTTGTAGAACGGGGTGTTGACCTCGACCCAGTTCTGGCCGGGGTTCATCGGGTTAGCCTCGCAGCAACCGATGCAGGGGGCGCCGGACTCGACGCACCAGCTGCGGCGGTGGTTCCAGCGAACGATCCCACAGTTCGACTTGGTCTGCGGGCCGCGGCAACCGAGCGGATACAGGCAATAGCCCATGGCTTCTTCGGGTGAGCCGAACTCGTACACGAATTCGCCGTTCTCGAAGTGGCCACGACGCTGGCAGTTGTCATGAATCGTCTGGTCGTAGATAACCGACGGCTTGTTCTCGCCGTTCAGCGCGGGAAGCCGCTGCATGAGCACCACGTCGACCAGGATCGCGACGAGCCACTCGGGGTTCGCCGGGCAACCCGGAACGTTGATGACGGGGGTCTCGACACCGGCCTCCTTGAGATACTGCTGCACGCCGAGCGCATTCGAAGGATTCGGATGCGCGGCCATCCAGCCGCCGTTGACTGCGCACGAACCGAGCGCAACGACCGCATTGGCCTTCTCTGCCGCATGGACGAGAATATCGGTTCCCGTCTCGTTGGCAACGCGGAGAGCCTGGCCGCCCCAATTCTTCAGGACACCGCCCTCGTACACCAATATATAGTTGCCAGCTTCGATCGTCTGCTCTTTCGCCTCTTCCATCGACCAACCGGCTGCGGCGGAAAGCGTCTCGCAATAATTCAGCGAGATCATTTCCAAAACTACTGTCGCAGGGTCCGGTGCATCGGCCTGGGCGAACGATTCGGTACAACCCGTGCAGGATGCTCCTTCGATCCAGATAACCGGATACAGGTTGCCCTTAGTTGCGCCGATCACAGAACTCTCGAGGGCCTGGGCTACCTGCGGAGCAGCGAGCTCGGTTAATCCGGCCGCCACCGCGACAGCGCCGCAGAGTTTCATGAAATCGCGACGGGTTACCCCGCGTTCGGATAGCATTTCCTGAAACTCTGATACAGTGGCCTCTGTTTCCATGTGCACACCTCCTCAGGTGCTCTCGTCTTACTACTACTGTGGGTATTGTCCCCGAGGATGAATTTTTTGTTGTGGACGGTTAAGCCAAGTGCCATTTTTCAGCCGCAAATGGCATCAAAATGTTACAAACATGATTACTCGTAACATATATACCCGATCTCCTGCATAAATGTAGGATGATATGCAACGACCCCGCTCGAAAGCGGGGTCGTTTTCGCATATTCATGCAGAATTCTGCATCGAAATGCACGTCCTCGAAAGATGCACTCCTTCGGCGGAACGTCTAGTAGTTTTCGCAGCGAATCTCGAAGTGGGCCTGCGGATGCGCGCACACGGGGCACTCTTCGGGAGCCTCCGTGCCGATGTGGATGTGCCCGCAGTTGTTGCACTTCCATGCGTACACCTCGCCGCGCTTGAACACCTCGCCGTTGTTGATGCGCTCGATAAGCGTGCGGTAACGCTCCTCGTGCTCCTTCTCGACGCCGGCAACGCCGTCGAACAGCTCGGCCAGATCCTCGAAGCCCTCCTCGCGTGCGACCTTGGCGAACTCGGCGTACATCTCGGTCCACTCCTCGTTCTCGCCCGCTGCGGCGTCGGCGAGGTTGTCGAGCGTCGTGGGGATGGCCCCGCCGTGCAGCGCCTTGAACCAGAGCTTCGCGTGTTCCGCCTCGTTCTTCGACGTTTCCAAGAAGATGTTCTGGATCTGCACGTAACCGTCCTTCTTGGCCTGCGATGCGTAGTACTCGTACTTCGTGTGAGCCTGCGACTCGCCTGCGAACGCGTGCCAGAGATTCTTCTCCGTTTGCGAACCCTTGAGTTCCATGTCCTCGCTCCTCTCGTGCCGGGCCCGATGACCCCGGCCATCCATCTGCCTTCCGTCTGTACGCCCGGCACCCGCGCGCAATCGCGTTCGAGCCGACCGTAGAATGCACTATAGAGCATTGGGCGCAAACGCGGCCTTGTCGTGGAAATATTCCGATAACTTTCCCCAGATGATCGCATGGCGTGCATATCTACGGCTAAGATGGTCGGGTTATCGAAACGCCGCAGACGCGCGTACCTGTCCGCCCGCGGCCCGAAACCGAAGGATGCACCATGACCGAACCGCACGCTCTCGCCTATCTCGGACCGCTCGGAACCTACACCCACGAGGCCGCCCGCGCCTTCGCCGCACGCCTCGGTATCGCCGACCCCGAGTTCATCGAGTGCTCCTCGTTCGACGAGGTGTTCGACTGCGTCGAACGCGGCAAATGCGAGTACGGCGTCGTCGGCATCGAGAACTCGCTCGAGGGATCGGTGACGGCAACGCTCGACAACTTCGCCTTCAACAGCTCGGCGAACATCCTCGGAGAAGAGGTGCTCGACATCCACCATAGCCTGATCCTGCACCCCGAAGCCAAACTCGAGGACGTCACCACGATCGCCTCGCACCACCAGGGGCTCGCGCAGTGCCGCCGCTACATCGCCGAGCGTCTGCCCGGCCGCGACACCATCACCACCTCCTCGACCGCCGAAAGCGCCCGCCTCGCCGCCTCCAACAAGCACATCGCCGGCATCGCGAACGCGTTCGCAGCCGAGCTGTACGGCGCGATCGTGTTCGACGATCAGATCGAAGACCACTTCGGCAACCAGACGTCGTTCGCCCTCATCGCCCGCCAGGGCCATCCGAGCGTGTTCGAAGGCGATCGCCACAAGACGTTTCTTGCGCTGTTCATGCAGATCGACCGTGCGGGCACGCTTTCCATGATCCTCTCGGAGTTCGCCTATGCGGGCATCAACCTCACGATGATCCAATCGCGCCCCACCAAGCAGGCGCTCGGCGACTACATGTTCTTCGTGAGCTTCGAGCGCTCGGTGAGCGATCCCCAGGTGCAGACCGCGCTCAACTGCCTGCGCCTCAAGCTACGCGAAGTGAAGGTGCTCGGCAGCTACCCGATCGCCTAGCACCTGCAGCGACCGGCCGCAGCCGACCCGTCGCACCGATCGGACACCCCGGCAGCCCGCAAAAAAGCGAACGGATGTTTCACGTGAAACATCCGTTCTGTTTTATAGGGCGACACCATCGCCGCAGGCCCGGCGGGAACGCGCACCGCAGCGCCGGCTACCCGAGAAAGCCCAGATGCTCGAGCAGGATCTTGAGGCCGATCAGGATGAGCACGACACCGCCCGCTACGGTGGCGGGCTTACGGAACCGCGATCCGAACTGATTGCCCGTCGCAACGCCGACGAACGACAGCACGAACGTGGTGGCAGCGATGGCTAGAGCCGCCGGCACGATGTCGACGCGCAGGAACGCGAACGTGATGCCGATGGCGAGCGCGTCGATGCTCGTGGCGATCGCGAGCATGACAAGCTCTTTGATGTCGAGGCGCTCTTCGTCCTCCTTGCATTCGGTGCATTCGTCTTCCTCGTGGAACGCATCCCACAGCATTTTGGCGCCGATGAACGCGAGCAGCACGAATGCGATCCAATGATCGATGCTCGTGATGTAGCTTTCGAACTGGGTGCCGAGCGCCCAGCCGATCACGGGCATGATGCCCTGGAAGCCGCCGAAGAACAGCGCGATCACGAGCGCGTGTTTCCAATTGAGCTTGCGCATGCCAAGCCCCTTGCATACCGATACGGCGAACGCGTCCATCGACAATCCGACGGCGATGAGCGCCAATTCAACGAACCCCATAGGTTTCTCCTCTCGCTTGCAGTCCACCGGCCTCTCACCGCACGCGGACGCAAAAAAACCGGTGCATCGCACCGGCCATAAAAAAACGGTGCGACGTCTCGTCACACCGCAAGTCTTGTCAATTAAGGCCAGCCAGCTTCAAAAAGCAGTATGTTGACATGGCCGCGGCCTTTTCGCCGCCGACTACTCCCCTACGGGTTTCGGGTATCCTACCACATAACAAGGCCTACGCGAAGAGAACTTCACCCTCGCGCCTGAAAAACCCTTCCGCCACCATATCGGCGAGAATCGATTCGAAATCGGCCCGATCGACACCGCCGCGACCGGCTTCCCGCTCGAAGGCGTCGAGCTTCGCGAACAGCTCGTCGGAAGCCATCCCCGACTCGGCGAGCACGCATCTGAGCATCTCGGCGCGCTTCTGCCTGCGCGAGCCCTCAAACGCGCTCTGCCGCGCGTAATGGGCGCTCCGGCGCGAGGGGTTGACAGTCGTCTGCTTGAGGTGGGCGCCCCAATCGAGGAGCGCATAGTACCAAGCGCGGGGTCGATCGACCGGGCAGGTTGCCTCGACAAGGGGCACAAGCTCCCGATCGGCCACCTTCTCGGCATCGGGGAACAGCTCGTGGATGAAGACTGTGCGCACGTTCGTCTCGATGTAGACCGACGGCTCGTTGTACGCGAACGATATCACGCCCGCCGCCGTGGCCTGCCCGATACCCGGCAGCTCGGCGAGCTCTTCGCGCGTACGGGGCAACGCGCCCGCGTAGCGCTCGGAGCACTGTTCGGCCGCTCGTTTGAGGGCAAGCGCCCGACGGTTGTAGCCGAGCCCCTGCCACTGTTCGAGTACGAACGCGGTATCGGCGGCCGCAAGGGCGTCGATCGTCGGGAACAGCGCCATGAAACGCTCCCAATGCTTGAGTACGCGCGATACCTGGGTTTGCTGCAGCATGACCTCGGACACGAGCACGCCGTAGGCGTCGTCGATGTTGCGCCAGGGAAGCTCGCGATAGCGGGACGCGCCCTCGGCCCAGACCCGCTCGACGAAGCGTTCGAGATCGAACGCTTCGAGCTCGATAGCAGAATCCGCCACGATAGAAGACCGCCGCTAGACCGCTTCGACGCGATCGGCGCTCTCGGGCGCCCCCGCTTCGGCATCGGCCGGCTTCACGCGCCCCGCGCACATCCACTTGTCGTATTGGGCATCGGGTCCAAGCACCTCGATCACCTTCGGATGCTCATCGCCCAAGGTGAGGATGTCGGCAAGCGTGAAGGCGGCGAAGTAGTCGTTGAGAAGCTTATCGGCACCCTGCCACACGCGGTTGTACGCACAGCCGCCCTGCTTCTCGCAATACTCGGGATCGACGGAGCACAGCGCGACGCTCACCGGCCCCTGCACCGCCTCGAGCACATCGAGCAACGTCACCTTATGGGGATCGCAGTTGAGCACGAGCCCGCCGCGTGCGCCGCGGACCGTCTTGATGAGCCCGCCCTTGACGAGGTCGTGCTGAATGCTGCGTGCGAACGCGTACGGTATGTCCTCCTTCTCGGATATCTCCGAAACCGAAACGTACTGCTCTCCACTCTGAAACGCGGCGCGCAGAATACGGCACGCATAATCGCAGCGTCGTGTTACATCCATCTCGTTACTCCCCTATCCCATTCAGAAGGTCGTCGATCTTGTCGATCTGAGCGCGGAAATCCTCAACGACAGCGTCCTCGAGCTGCCGGTATTCCTCGGAATCGAGCGGTTGGTAAGCCGCCAGCTTCTCGAACATGTTATCGGCCGAAACCGGCATGTAGCGGCGTGCCACCAGGCTCGCCTTATAGGCATCCTCCACCGCTTCACGGGCGGCCATGTAGATGTCGAAGCGCGACATGCCCGCCGAATAGCGCACGAGCGCAGAGCGGTCGATCGAGCGCATCGAAGGATGCTCCGAAGCGATCCGGATCCACAGATCGGCACGCTCCGAAGGCGAGGGGTCGTCGATGTCGACGACCGTCACCGGATCGAGCAGGTCGTAGAAGAACCCGTCGATCTCGCCGTCGCCGCCAGCCGATGCGAGCACGTACACCTCGGGGTTCTCGACCGCCGAGCGGATGAGGTTGATCGCCTCGCGGGCGCCACGGGACAGCTGGGCGTACGCGAACATGCCCATGTCGTCCGAACCGGCATCGGCAAGGGGCGAGCCCCACAGGTCGACGTCTTCGAGCACGAGGATGCCGCCGCCCTCGAAAGCGTTGCGGGCCGCGTTGAGCTTGGGCTGGTTGTCGGCCTGGGCCATGACGCAGAGCACCGGCATGCCCTGGAGGTTCTCCTCCATATGCATGCGAATCGCGGGCAGCCCGATTTCACCGAGCGTCGCCGACATGAACTGGTTGGCGTCCTCGCGCACCGGCGCGCGGAACAGGTAGGTGTCGATGATGGGCATCTTCTTGAGTCCGTGGCGCACGTTGAGCGTTTCGACGAGCTCCTGGAACTGGGGGTCGTCCTGCATTCCCACGCCGAACCCGTTCATCGTCTTCACGGCATCGCGGAAGCCCACGATGTCGCGGTAGGTAAGCCGCTCGACGAACTTTACGTCCGAAGACGCATCGTCCGCCTTGTCGGCTTGAGCATCGCTTCCTTGGGTGCCGCCCGATGCATCGCCGCCGCCTAGCCCCTTGGCCTTCTCCCCCGCGGTCCCCCCGTGCAGGGGAATGAGCGAAGGTGCGCCCGCCTGGCGGTGTTCGACCTTCATCATGAGGGGATGCGCCGACAGCCCGAGGAAATCCTGCGAGATCATGTCGGTCATGTCCTCGAGGTCCTCGCGCGTAAGGCCGAACTCCTCGAGCTTGTCGAGAGCCAAGCGCTGCAGCTGCTCGGCGCAGTCGGCGACCTCTTCGGGAGTCATGTACGGCTCGAGCTTCTCGAAGATGTACTCGGCCAAAGAGCGCTCCTTGAGCTTGCAGGCCAAGCGCCATGCCTGGCGCAAGCCGTCGATCGCGGCGCTATCGGGCATGTAGGCTCCATGGGTCGCCTTCTCGAAGGCCGCCAGGTAGAGGTGCATGCCCAAAACGGCATCGCCTGCCGCGCACGCCTGGGAGGCGCGGCGCAGGTATTCTGCCGACGTATTGTTCGTATCGTTGTTCTGACTTGGTGAGCTGTTCGTATCCGCATCGTTTTCAAACATCGTCTCTCACCCCTTTTCGCTCGCGTGTCTGGTACGGAGTAAATGTGTAAGTTCGGGTATCATTTTAATATGCCAACGCCTTGCCCAGGCGGTAAAGATCGTATTATGCAGAAAACGTCACACAACCGAGACGTCGTCGCCACCGTACGTCCACGCGTGCATCGCGCTTACAGGTAATATACTACAGTATCATCCGACCGCATCGGCCGGCGTCAATCCCAATCGAGTATCTCCCAGCCCTTCCGCCGCGCCGTCCGCGCAAGCGGCTTGTCCGGTGTGACCGCGAACGCGCGTTTGGCCGCCGACAGAAGCGCCCTATCCGAATGATGATCGCCGTAGGCGTAGCCGAGTTCCCAATTGTCCCGCCCGTAGCGCTCGTCCGCGTAGCGCCTTATCGCAGCCACCTTCTCTTCGCCTTCGATCGGCAGGCCCTCGACCTCGCACGTATAGCAGCCCCCGCCATCGATGCGCATGCGCGTGGAAACCTGATGGTCGAACCGGTGGAATTCCATGGCGCGCAGGATGATCGGCTCGAACGTTGCCGACACGATCACGACATCGTGGCCGGCCGCTGCATGGGCGGCCATCGTCTCGTCGGCCTGCCTGCGAAACCGCCGATCGACCTTCTCGTCGTAGAACTTCCGCATGAACGCATCGGCCTGCTCGTGCGGCATTCCGAGAAACGCCCTGAACACCAGTCCGCGAACCCAACTCTCGTTCTGCGGCAGGCGCAGCTTGTAGGCAGCCGCCCATAGAAGGATCCTCAGCACGACGGTGTTCTCGAGCATATCGTGCTGCATGAGGTAGCGGACCAGCATCACCGGCGAATTGCCCGAGATGCTCGTTCCGTCGAAATCGAACACCGCAAGCTCAACCGGTTCGGTTGCAGATCCGGCCCCATCGCCCGCAGACGGCGCAGCAACTTCGCCCCCCATCGGGCTTCCAGCGCCTTCGCCGCACGTCTGCGGCTGCCCCGACAGGTTCGCCGGAGCAGCCGTTTGCTTATCGTTATGAATGTCAGCCATGCCCTAATCTCTACAGTCCGAACTCGACGCGTGGGTCGCAGCGGGCGTGAGACGTGCGCGCTTGCGGCTTACTCTTCCACTTCGTCGATGCAGTCAACGAACTGTGAATTATACAGCTCGGAGTAAAAACCGCCAAGCGCCAGTAATTCCTCGTGCGTTCCCTGCTCCACGATATCGCCGTCCCGGATCACGAGAATCAGATCGGCGTTCTTGATCGTCGAGAGGCGGTGCGCGATAACGAACGACGTGCGGCCCCTCATGAGGTTGTCCATCGCCTTCTGGATGCGCTCTTCCGTTCTCGTATCGACCGAGCTCGTCGCCTCGTCTAAGATGAGCATGCGGCGATTCGCAAGAATGGCGCGTGCGATCGTCAGAAGCTGCCTCTGGCCTTGGCTGATGTTGCTCGCATCCTCGTTGATCTCCATGTCGTAGCCGCCGGGCTGCGTCTGGATGAAGTGGTGGGCGTAGGCGGCCTTGGCGGCGGCCTCGACCTCTTCGTCGGTCGCGTTCAAGTCACCGTAGCGGATGTTCTCGCGTATCGTGCCCTTGAACAGCCACGTATCCTGCAGCACCATGCCGAACATCGATCGGAGGTCGTCGCGGGCGAAATCGCGGATATCGTGTCCGCCGATGCGAATGGCTCCCGAGTTCACGTCGTAGAAGCGCATGAGCAGCTTTACCATGGTGGTTTTGCCCGCGCCGGTCGGTCCGACGAGTGCAACCGTCTGGCCCTCGGTCACCTTCGCGGAGAAGTCGTTGATGACGATCTTGTCCGGCGAATACCCGAAACGGACGTGATCGAACTCGACCTTGCATTCGACGTCCTTCGATGCCACCAGCGCATCGTCGGGCGTCTCTTCGGGCTCGTCGAGGAACTCGAATACGCGCTCTGCAGCGGCCGCCATCTGCTGCAGCACGTTGGAAACCTGCGTAAGCTGCGTGATGGGCTGCGTGAAGTTCTTCACGTACTGGATGAACGCCTGGATGTCGCCGACCGTGATGATGCCCTGGACGGCCAAGAAGCTGCCTGCAATGGCCACGGCCACGTAGCCGAGGTTGCCTACGAACGTCATGATGGGCATCATGAGACCCGATATGAACTGCGATTTCCACGCCGATTCGTAGAGCTTCGCGTTCGTCTGATCGAACTGGGCCGCCGTCGCGTCTTCCTGGCCGAACGCCTTCACGATGGCGTGTCCCGAGAACGTCTCCTCAACCTGGCCGTTGATCGCGCCGAGCGTTTTCTGCTGGGCCTTGAAGTAACCTTGGCTCCGCTTGACCACAACGGCGATCAGCACGATCGAGATGGGCACCATGACCACGGTGATGAGCGTCATGAGCGGGTTGATCGAAAGCATCATGACGAACACGCCGACGATGGTCGTGATCGAGGTGATGAGCTGCGTTACGCCCTGGTTGAGGCTCTGGCCGAGCGTGTCGACGTCGTTGGTGATGCGAGAAAGCGTATCGCCCACCGAGTTGCGCTCGAAGTACCCCATCGGCATGCGGTCGATCTTCTCTGAAATGCGCTTGCGCATAAGATAGCTCGTCCGTTGCGAGACCGAGCTCATCATCCAACCCTGGATAAAAGAGCAGATCGCCGACAGGAGGTAGAGTCCGAGCGTGAACAGAAGGATGCGCGCGATCGCATCGAAATCGATGCCGCCCGTTCCCGCGATTTTGGCCCCGATGCCGTTGAACAGCTCGGTGGTCGCCGTCGAGAGCACCTTGGGACCGATGATGTTGAAGATGGTGGAGCCGATGGCGAACACGAACACGATGGCGATGGCCACCTTGAAGTTGCCCATGAACTTGAGCATCTTCAGAAGCGTGCCTTTCAGGTCTTTGGGCTTCTCGCCGGCCATCATGGCGCCGGGGCCGTGCCCTGCGCCGAATCCGCGCCGCGGCGCCCTCTTCGTCTCTGCTGCGCTCATGCCGCATCACCTCCCCCGAGTTCCGCCGCCGAGAGCTGCGAAAGCGCTATCTCGCGGTACGGTTCGCAATCCACCATGAGCTCCTCATGGGTTCCCTTGCCTACCACGCGCCCCTCGTCGAGCACGACGATCTGATCGGCGTTGAGCACCGTCGAGATGCGCTGCGCCACGATCACCACCGTCGCCTCCCCGAGCTGGGTATGGAGGGCCTGCCTGAGCGCCGCATCGGTCTTGTAGTCGAGCGCCGAGAAGCTGTCGTCGAACAAGAACGCGCGCGCTCCCGTCGCCAACGCCCTCGCGATCGCGAGGCGCTGGCGCTGACCTCCCGATACGTTGGTGCCTCCCTGCGATATGTCGCTTTGGAAGCCCTCCTCCTTCGAATCGATGAACTCGGTCGCCTGCGCGATGGACGCGGCTCGCTCGATGCTGTCCTCGGACATGCCCTCGTCGGAGTAGGCGATGTTCGAAGCGATGGTGCCCGAGAACAAAAACGCCTTCTGGGGCACGTATCCGAGCATGCTGCGCAGCTTGCCCTGGGAAAGGTCGCGCACGTCGACGCCGTCGATGGTCACCGATCCGCTCGTTACGTCATAGAAGCGCTCGATAAGCTTGATCACCGTCGACTTGCCCGATCCGGTCGACCCGATGATGGCGGTCGTCTTCCCCGGCTCGGCGGTGAAATCGACATGCTCGAGCACGCACTCGCTCGAATCCTCGTACTTGAAGCACACATCGTTGAATGCGATGCGCGCACCGCCCCCAGACGCCATGCGGTCGTCCTCGCTCTGCTCGGGATCGCAGATCGTCGTCTCGGTATCGAGCACTTCGTTGACGCGCTGCGCGGCAACGTCGGCACGGGGCAGCATGATGGAGATCATGCCGATCATCAAGAACGACATGATGATGACCATGGAATAGGTGATAAACGCGATCAGATCGCCCGTCTGGATGGTGCCGTTGTCGATATAGGAGCCGCCCACCCACACGATGAGCACCGAGATGCCGTTCATGACGAGCATCATCACCGGCATCATAAACGTCATGACGCGGTTGGTGAAGAGCTGTGTTTTCATGAGCTTCGTGCTGGCCGCATCGAAGCGTTCCTCTTCGAACCGCTGGCGGTCGAACGCGCGGATGACCGGCAGGCCCGTGAGGATCTCGCGCGAAACGAGGTTCACGCGGTCGATGAGCTTCTGCATGATCTTGAACTTGGGCATCGCCACCACCATGAGCAGCGCCACCAGGATGCCGATGATCACCACCGCTATGACGATGATCCAGCTCATGGCGAAGTTGGTCTGCGACACCATAATGATGCCGCCGATGGCGAGGATGGGCGAATACAGCACCATGCGCAGCAGCATGACCGTGACCATCTGAATCTGCTGGATGTCGTTGGTGCCGCGCGTGATGAGCGAGGCGGCCGAGAAGCTCTGCACTTCGGCATCGGAGAAGGAAACGACCTTCTTGAACAGCTTTTCGCGAAGGCCCCGTCCGATCTTGGCCGCGGTCCGCGAAGCGATGAGCCCGATGAGGATGGCCGCGACCATCCCGAGCGCCGCAAGCCCGAGCATGATGGCGCCGATGCGCAGAAGGTAGCCCATCTGCATGGCGCCCATGTCGTAGCCGAGCTCTTCGTACTCGCCGATGGCGGCTTGGATAGCCTGCTGCTCAACCAGGGAATCGCCCACGTCGCCCATCTTCGCCTTCGCCTCGTCGACCATCTCGAGAAGCTGGTCTTTGGTGACGGCGCCCGAATCGTAGGCCGCCTTGAGCTGGGCGATGTCGACGTCGGGGATCTGCCCCGCATAGTGTATGACCACAAGCGGCATGGCCATGACCGAATCGAGTTCTTCGATCTCGCCTCGGCCCGTGTCGTTGAGCTTGTAGGTGCCTTGATCGGTTTCAGTGTAGGCGGCGCGCACCATAGCCTCGTCCTCGGCCGGCACGAGCATGCAGACCTCGTCGAAGGTTTCAGCGCGCATTTCGTCGAGCGCGACATGCTCCACGCCCGATTGCTGGATTCCGACGTCGACGATGTGCGACGTGTAGCGCGGCAGCGAGAGGTCGGTGAACGCCTGCACGATGAGCAGCGCCACGACCAGCAGGACCGCGATCTTGGAATCCTTGAGATAACGGATTATTCGCATGGGTATCCTTTTCGAATCAAACCTGTGGGAACCGTACTATTGCTTCGTCCGAGGGCAATGATGATCGACGCGTTCGATCTTTCCCTCCTCCGCTTGTTTTTCATGGAAGTCGAGGATCTTGTGCAGCGTGGCGACCATATGATCGATGTCCTCGACGCCGACGTACTCGACCATCTCGCTCAGGTGCCGTTCGCGCATGGCATCGGCCTCCTTCGCGATCTCGGCCCCCCGCTCGGTAAGCTCGAGGGAAACGGCGCGGAAATCGTCGCTTACGCGATGGCGCTCCACGTAGCCCTTCTCTTCGAGGAGCTTGAGCGTCTGCGAGAGCGCGCTCGGCGTCATGTGCATGCGCTCGGCGAGGAAGCGCGGCTGGATGGTCCGCTCGCCCTCAAGCCGGGCCGTGTAGATGCCCACGACAATGCGAGACTCCGAAAAGGTGAGCCCTTCCGGGGTAAGAAACGGGATATAGGCCCCCTTTCTGAATCGCCTCATGATCTCAAGCAGCCCTTGTTTGGTTTCCTTTGGCAAATCGGCCATACTGCATCCTTTTCGTTTCCTCCGCGAAAAGCTTCCGCGAGGAATCCGCCGCACAAGCAACCTCGTTTCGGCCATACAATTTAGCTTCTAAACAATATCACTACTTAATTGTTTTGCAACAGGGTTATCGTTTCGTAGGAAACCTTTCACAGTTCGCACATTCGACGGCGCTGAGGGCCCGGCGCAAAGCACCCCATGCGGCGGGCGGGTACGAAAGCAACCCCGCAGCGCAAACGGACCGCAGGCGTCAGCTCCGCAGTAAAAATCCTCGACTCGGAAAGCGGCGAACAGACGCTTGGATACTCGGCGCAGCTGCACAGCCTATGGCGAAGAACGGCTTTCCGCAACCGAGGGACCAGGTGCCGAGCATACGCGTGGCGCCTCCCAGGCGATGCCACGCAGCGCATGCCAGCGAATAGCCCGACAACAAGCCGAATGCAGGCGCGCCGATGGCGGCCCGCGAAACGCGCAGCCGATGCGCCGTGCGCGCATCGCACTCGGCTCGCTATCGCCGAAGCGCCCCGGACGCGCTGATACCGCCGTCATGGGCGCACCTGCACCGAATTCAGCATCGGATGGGATACGGCAGGCGGTCAAAGCGGCTTTTGGACAAACGGTTCCTGGAAAGCTGTTTCGGCAAAGCTCCGCAAACTCGCTTGACCTATGCCCCGCTATGAAAAAACCTCCCGAAGGAGGTTTGATTTCAGATGGCGGGATGTACGAGACTCGAACTCGCGACCTCCGACGTGACAGGCCGGCGCTCTAACCAACTGAGCTAACACCCCGTGCTTTCAGCAGCGTTGGATATTCTACTGGACAACCTGATCTTGCGCAATACCCTATTTTCAAACTTTTTTTCATCATTCGGAAACATGCTGAAATCGGGGCGCTCGCCCGCATGCTGCGGCAATCGCCTTCGCTCTGATGCCACCGGATCCTGCGGCATCGACCGCCCGCAGCGAAACGCGCCGCCGCCTCACACCGCCCGCTGCTCGGTGCGCGTGATGGAGAGCGCGTAGACGTCGGGGTCGTTCGCGAGCAGGTTCGCGAGCAGCACGTCGGGACGCAGGCTTCCCGTCGGCTTCGCCTCGAGCGAAAAGACGAGGATGTTCTTGTTCTGCTCGATTTCCCCTTTGAGGAATTCGCGGGGATCGAGTATTTTTTCCTTCTTCTTGCGCACGACCGTAATGCTCTGCGGCACCTCGAGGCGCTCGGGCGTGCCGGAAAGCACCACGCGGTACGTGCTCACCGGATACGCCACCGAAGCGGCAAGGTCGCGCGATCCGATGTACTCGCACGAGGTAACCATGAGATCGGGCACGCTTGCCTCCACGAGCGCATCGGATACCTTCTCGGGGGCGATATAGCGGGTCATCTGCAAATCGAAGCACTCCCTCGCTCCGCCGACCCCCACGGGCAATGCGGCGCCGAAGGCGATTTTCATATGGGGCGAAAACCCCTGCGAGATGGCGTACGGCAAGCCGGCGCGGCGTACGGCGCGCTCGAGCGCGCGGGCGACTTCCAAATGGGACAGCATCGCGCACCTGCCGCTCTTGCGAAAGTACACGCGCAAACGGAAGTTCGACGGATCAGGCATGGCGCACCTCCCTCGTCACGATATCGGTATCGAGCACGGGGCAGGCCCCGCATGCCGTGCACGAGGTGAACGAGCAATCGGGCGTTGTCTCCCCCGCGTCGGCGCGCTTACGCTCGAGGCGCATGAACGCATTGCTCACCCCTGTCGAAATGTGGTTCCACGGCATAACGTAGGACAGATCGTAGGAGCGCTGGGCCACGGATACGGGATCGAACCCGAGTTCCTCGGATGCTGCGTCCCACGCCGCCTGATCGAAGCTCTCCGACCACGCGTCGAAGCGCGCGCCGTGCTCCCATGCGCGCTCGACCCAATCGGCGCACTCGCGACCGCCCCTGCTCATAACCGCCTCGATGAAACTCGTCGAGGGATCGTGCCAGTGCACGTCGACCGCACGGTACTTCACCGACGAGCGCAGAAGATTCACCCTGCGCATGGCCTCTTCAGGCGGAATCTGACCGTCCCACTGAAACGGCGTCTGCGCCTTGGGAACGAACAGCGCGCACGAGACGCTCATGCGCACGTGTCCGCGCTGTTCGGGGGGGACCGCCGCCTTCGCGCGATCGTAGGCCCTCTGCGCGAGGCTCGCGATGCCCTTGATGTCGTCGTCGGTCTCGGTGGGAAGTCCGATCATGAAGTACAGCTTGCAGCGCCGCCATCCGGCTTCGAAGGCCGCATCGATGGCGCTGAACAGATCGTCCTCGGTAACGTTCTTGTTGATGACGTCGCGCAGGCGCTGCGTGCCCGCCTCGGGGGCGAACGTAAGGCCGCCCTTCTTCTGGCCCGCCACAAGGCCCGCCATATCGACGCCGAACGAATCGAGGCGCTGCGACGGTATGGATATCCTAATGCCCTTGCCCTCGCATGCGCGGTTGAGACGCGTGAGGATATCGGCTATCTGCGAATGGTCGGTCGACGAAAGCGAAGTCAGGCTCACTTCGTCGTAACCCGTCTCCTCAAGGCCCTTGATCACCGATTCGACGATGTTGTCGGCCGAACGCTCGCGCACAGGCCGATACATCATGCCCGCTTGGCAGAAGCGGCAGCCGCGCGTGCAGCCGCGCAGTATCTCGACGTTGAGGCGGTCGTGCACCGCTTCGGTGAACGGCACGATGCAAGGCTCCCATGCGGGGCTGTCGGCAAAGCCGTCGAACAGGCGCTTGGTGAATTCGGTCGGAAGGTCCTCGTGCTTCGGGCGAATCCACGAACCCGCATCCTGAGCCTCCGCCTCGCCCGCCCAATCGTAGAGCGAGGGAACGTAGCATCCGGGCAGCTTCGCCAGCTCGCGCAGCATCTCGGTGCGCGACGCGCCGCGCTCTTTGAGCGAGCGATGCAGCGCGAGCATCTCGGGCACCGATTCCTCCCCTTCCCCGATCGAGAAGGCGTCGAAAAACGGAGCGTACGGTTCGGGATTGAACGCGCAAGGGCCACCTGCGAACACGAGCGGATCCGATTCGCCGCGATCGACGGAGCGAAGCGGAATGCCTGCAAGGTCGAGCGTTTCGAGCACGTTGGTCGCCGCAAGCTCGTGCGGCAGCGTGATGCCCACGACATCGAATTCGATAAGCGGCGCGCAGCTTTCAAGCGAGAACAGGGGCAGCCCCTTCTCGCGCATCAGGTCGCAGAACTCGGGGGCGGGCAGAAAGGCGCGCTCGGCAGCCATGCCCGCCTGCTCGTTCACGACGTTGCAGAGGATGCGGATGGCCTGGTTCGCCTGTCCGAGCTCGTAGGTATCGGGGTAGACCATGCAGAACCGATACGGCTCGTGGGGCTTGTACGTACAGCCCCATTCGTGGTTAATGTAACGCGCCGGACGCTCGGCATCGCCGAGCAGCGCCGTAAGGCGCCCCCACAGATCGGTCATGCCCGAGAGCCCCTTCCGAAGCGGTTCGCCACCGTATCGCTCAGGCGATGGGCGACGTTCGTCGCCGCCTTCGCAGCAGGCCCCGGAACCACTCCCGCGGAAGCGACGGCGTCGACCGCCGAAGAGGCCATCGAAGACGCCACGGGGACGACGTTGCCCGCCGCATTGCTTGTAGCACGCCCGACCTTTGCCGCAGCAGCCTTTGCCGCAGCGGCAACGCTCGGCTGCTTGCGGGCGGAGTCCGCCGCCATAACGGCCTTGTCGCGCGCACGGCCGACCACTTCGGCAAGGTGGTCGATTTTGCCGTCGCCCTCGAAGTACTCGACGGCGGCGCGGCCCATGGCAAGCGTTCCGGTATAGCCGATCGCAGCCTTGATGGCCCATCCGAACGCAGGTACGAACGCAACGAGCTGCCGCGCGACGGCGCGGCAGGCGAACGCGCCGCCCACCACCGCTGCGAGTTCCTTCACGCGCTCGACGGCCATGGGCTGGCCGTAGGCCGCAGCGATCTGGAGCAGCATCTTCGCCTGGTTGAGCGTCATAATGGGCATGTCGGCGCCCGGCAGTATCACCACAAGTCCGATCCCCGCGTTCTGCACAGCCGTGGCGTTGACGGCCTCGAGCGAGAGCGGCTTGCGCACGAACCGAAACGCGAGCGCGAACGCAAGGCGCTTGTCGCGGCACGCCTCGATCACCCACTCGCCCATCCGCTTGTTGAGCGAAAGGGCCCCGTCCACCGTGAGCGGGTAGGGTTCGTGCACCCCGTTCGCCTCTTCGGGAAGGGCGAGCACGTCGTCGATAGCGGGTGCAACGAGATCGTCGTGCAGAACAGGGTGCCCGCTCGCTTCGGCGATTTCCGCAACGAGCTCGGGAAGCGTCGTCACGATCATGACGGGGACGCCCGCCGCACGGATATCGGCGGCGTAGCGCCCAACGTGCTCGTCGAGCCCTGCCACGATGACCGCCATATCGGCTTCGGGTGCGGCGACCACGGGAAAGCTCGGGAAGTAGACCATGCTGACGCGTGCGTGGACGCTCGCGCTCGCGAACGCCTGGCGGACATGCGCCTGCACATCGCCCGGAGCGGTCTCGTCCATGTATATGCTCACCGAAATCGGGGTTTCGCGCGCCTCGTCGATATTGGTAGCCTCGTCGATAACGGCCTTGATGTCCACGGGAATCTGCATGATTCGCTTTCTCCTGTCTAGCGGCCGTTATGGGCCCATACGGACCCGATGAGCCCGAGGAGCATGAAGTTCATGACCATGCCCGTCGACCCGTAGCTCACAAACGGCAGGGGTATGCCTGTGATCGGCATGAGCCCGAGCGTCATGCCGATGTTTTCAAGAATCTGGAACAACCACATGCCGACGGTGCACATGACGATAATCGTACCGAACAGGTCAGAGGAGGCGCCGGCAATTCGGAAGCATATCAAAACGAGCGCGGCGTAGAGCGCAAGCAGCGCCATTACACCGAAAAACCCGAGTTGTTCTGCCAAGACGCAGAAGATGAAATCGGTCGGCGCCTCGGGCAGGAAGCCGAGCGTCGCCTGCGTGGCGTTGAACAGCCCCTTGCCGAACAGCCCCCCCGATCCGATGGCGACCTGCGCCTGCTTGAGGTTCCATCCCTCGTCGGAAAGGTTCACGCTATCGTGTTCGAGAAACACGAGCAAGCGGTTTCTCTGGTACTGCTTGAGCAGCTTGTACTCGCCCGTCGCATCGTAGAGCACCTGGTCGATGGCGAACACGGCGGCGATGGCGGCGATGCCCGCGACAAGCGTGATCAGGAGGAACTTCGGCCGCGCTCCGCCGACCACGAGCGCAACCGCTGTGATGAACAGGTACACGAGGCCGGTTCCCAAGTCGGGCTGCGTCATGATGCAGAGAAACGGCACGAGCATGATGCCGAGCGCCTTGAGGTACTCGCGCACGTCGTCGAGCCTTCCGCCGTAGCGCGAGACGACGCTTGCAGCCAGCAGGATGACGGTGATCTTGGCAAACTCGCCGGGCTGCACCTGTATGCCGACCTTGATCCACGATTGGGCACCCATGCCCGCATCGGTGCCGAGACCCGGAATATGGGGCGATAAAATGAGTGCGACGCTGACGACGAGAAGAACCGTCGTGAAATCGGAGAGGTTGCGGTAGTCGAAGCGTCCGATGACGATCATGACCACAGCACCGATGGCAACGCAGGCGAGCTGGCGCGAGAAGCTGTAATCCGCATCGTTGTACACCGCCGTGTAGACGATGACGAGGCCGTAGGAGACAAGCAGCGCGAGAACGATGAGGAACGGCAGGTTGAAGTACTTGAACCGGCGGGGTTTCGTGGCATCGACGACGGCTCTGTCGGGCGCTTTGACCGATTGTATTTGCGGCAGCTGAGGCATCGGCGCTCCTAGTCCGTTCTTCCCGAGCCGTCGCTCTTGAGCGGCAGCGGTATGTACTTGCCCGAGGACGCGGCGACGACGCCCACGGTAGGATCGAGCTCGCCGGCATCGGCTGCAAGAACGGCCGCCATGATCTCGACGCCGAGCGGTGCGGCGACTTCGCTGCCGCCTCCGCCGTGGTTCACCTGGCAGGCGACCACGTACTTCGGATCGTCGAAGGGGGCGTAGCATACGAACCAGGCCGATTCGTTCTTGCCGTCAGAGTACTCCGCAGTACCCGTTTTGGCCGCCGCATCGATGCCGTGCTCGCCGAAGAGCTTCGCTATGCTCTCGTTCTCGGTCGCGACGCCATGGAGCGCATCGCGCATGATCTCGAGGTTCTCGGGCGGCACGTCGGGCACACCCGTGACCTCGGGCTCGAACGAAACCACCACTTCGCCCGAAGAGTTGCGGGCTTCCTTGAACAGATGGGGCCGCATGAGGTTGCCGGTCGCGATCGCGCCGTAGGCGACTGCCATCTGCAGCGGCGTGACGAGCACGTCGCCCTGGCCGATGACCATGTTGGTAAGATCGCCGCCCATCCACTGCTGCGCTTCGGGGTAATCCGCAAAGTGCTCGGCTTTCCATTGGGGCGTCGGAACGCGCCCCGCCGCTTCGGAGGGGATGTCGATGCCCGTCGTCTTTCCGAACCCGTACTTTTCCACGTACTCCTGCATGGCGGTGTCGCTGATCGTGCCGCCCTGCGAGGCGCCCGCCTGAAAGAAGTTCTTGCCTATCTCGTAGAACACCGTGTCGCACGACTGCACGATGCCCTCCCTGAAGCTGATGGGCCCATGCCCGGTTCGCAGCCAGCACTTCTGGGGGGCGCCCGTGTTGAAGCCGTCCCACGAACCCGTGCAGTCCCAGCTTCTGCCCGTATCGGCGAACCCGTACGCGAGGCCGGCAAGGCCCGTGAACGCCTTGAACGTCGAAGCCGCCGCATAGTTTCCCGCAATCACGCGGTTGAGCAGGGGCTGGAATTCCGAATCCTTAGTGTACAGGCTCCACATATCATCGCCGATGCCGCCGACGAACACCTCGGGAGAGAAGGTCGGGTAGCTTGCCATCGCGACGATGGAGCCGTCGCGCACGTCCATGACAACGGCCGAAGCCGAATCGCCCTTCCCGGTACCGATCGTCGCGTCGGTGGGTGCCACAAGATCGGCGAGCATCTGGTCGATCTTGTACTGAACGGGCGCCTTGATGGTGAGGTAGATGTCGTTGCCCTTCTCGGGGTCGGTCTCGCTCACCACGCGCTGCACCGTCCCGTCTGCAGCGGCGACCAGCACGCGCTGGCCGTGCGTGCCGGCGAGCAGCCGCTCGTAGCCCGCTTCCACGCCCGATTTGCCCACGACATCGCCCATTTCGAGCTCTGCGCCGTCGATCGGGGTTTCAAGGTCCTTATCGTCGGCGGTGCTCGCGTAGCCGAGCGCGTGGGCAGCGAGCGCGCCCCACGGGTACTCGCGCACCGAGCGCTCCTGCGTCGTCACGCCCGGAAAGGCCGACAGGTGCTCGGATATGAAGGCGATGTTGCGCAGATCGACGTCGCTTGCGACCACGCGCTGGCTCTGCGCGCCGGTCGTCGCATCCTGTATGCGGTACCGCACGACGTTGTGGGGAATGCCGAGCACTGCAGACAGGCGCTGCACGACGGTCCGATCGTCGGCCACCTCCACATCGGCGAGCACCGTGAGCGATTTGCGGTTGCGCACGAGCTCGATGCCGTCGGCGTCGTAGATGTAGCCGCGCGGCGCCGGCGTCGAGACGGTGGTGTACTGGTTCTCGTCGGCTTCCTTGCGGTATGTTTCGCTGTTCGACTGAAGGCTCCACGCCTTCACCGCAAGCGAGCCGAATATGCCGGCCGCGAGCACGCCCATGGCGATGAAGCGCGGCCTGAGCGTTTCGCCCAGATTGGTCGCCGATGTCTGCGGCGCATTGACCCGCGCGTCGGCATGGCCTCGCCCGCGGGAGCGCGCGCCGACGCCGACGGTGTTGATGGCGCGCACGTCCATCCGCTTGCTTGAGGCCTTGGGTGATTTCGTGCGGTTGCGGATTGTGAACACCACGACGAGCGCGATGATGAGCACGACGACGGTGACGATGGTTGCGATGATTGCAGCTAGCATGGATCCCCCGCCCTATCGGCGACGCTTCGACTTCGCCGACGGCCTCAAAAGGGGGCTTGCCGTCGGCGCGGCGGTCGATTTGACGATGGGACTTGCCGCCCTGGCGGCGGTCGATCCGACGATCGGGCCCGCCGCGGGAGCAGAGCCGCCCAGGGGCGATTCGGCAACGGCGAACCGCAGAGCGAGCGGATAGAAGACGAGGGCGGCCGCGCAGTCGTAGAGTGCGCAGGGGATGGCCCGCCGCACCAGCGCGTCGGCCATGCCCGACATACCCGTCAGCCCGACGAGGATCACCGCGTACAGAAGCTCGATGGCGAGCATCGAGGCGACGAGGATCGTCAGCGGCATGAACAGCGTTTCGTTGTTAAGCACCGTAAAGGCGCGCGACGCGGCGAACGCGGCCAGCACGAGGAGGAACGCCATGGCTCCCACGGGACCGTTGCCGAGAAGATCGTAGGCGAGCCCGAGTACGAACGCGAGCACGAGCGTCGAGCTCGTCGGACGCACGATGGCGATCGCAAGCACGTACGCCGCTATGAAGTTCGGCATAGCGGAAAGGATGGCTATGTTCGGCGCGATGACGATCTGGGCGAGAACCGCAATCACGGCGCCGACAAGCACCGCAAGGGTGTCACGATTCATGGCTTGCATCTCCTTCCGGGTCGGTTGAGGACGGATCGGCTCCGCCCGCGTCATCCCCGTCATCCCCGGAATCGCCTGCATCCCCCGAAGCCCCGTCGTTTGAGCCCGCGTTCGAATCGTCCGGCTTCGCTGAACCCGTGTCCGACGCGGCAGAACCCGACGCCGAGGCGTTCGGATCCCTGAACGTGCTCGACGCAGCGCCTTCGGAGGTCATATCCAAAACGACGAGCACTTCCTGCAAAAGCCCCCTATCGCCGTTCGGCGCCACAACGGCGCGCACGGTCGAACCGCTTGCATTCTTTTCGACCTTGGTCACCGTGCCGATGATAAGGCCTTTGAAATAGCTGCCTCCGAGGCCCGACGTGATAACGACGTCGCCCTCTTCCACCGTCGCATCGGCTGCCATATCCTCGAAGTACAGGACGCCCTCGACCGATCCGCGCACGATGCCGTCAACGCGACTCGATCGCGCCGTAGCGGAAACGCCGCTCTGC
This sequence comes from Raoultibacter timonensis, assembly GCF_022845715.1. Classification (NCBI taxonomy): domain Bacteria; kingdom Bacillati; phylum Actinomycetota; class Coriobacteriia; order Eggerthellales; family Eggerthellaceae; genus Raoultibacter; species Raoultibacter timonensis. The sequence continues at coordinate 1,692,355 of NZ_AP025564.1, read as the reverse complement.
GCATCTTTGACAAGCCGCACGTCGGCCGTCGCAGGCGTCGTCGACACGATCATGCCGACGAGGCCCGATTGCCCCATGACGGGAAGGCCGCTGCGAAGCCCGTCATCCGACCCCTTGTCGATGGTTATGGTCCGATTCCACGAATCGGGGCTTCTGCCGATGACGCGAGCGCCGAGCGATTCGAACCCGTAGGCTTCTCGCATGTTCGCGAGAACCTGGAGGCGCTCGGATTCCTGCATGTACTCCTCGAGCCGGGAAACGCGTTCACGAAGCTGCTGGTTTTGCGCCTTCAGCCCGCTCAAGGTCGATGGATCCGAATCGCCGCCTTCGCTGCTCTGCTCCTGTTCGCCGGACGACCCCGCCTCGGATCCCGCAGCCCTCTCGCCCAAAACGATCCGGACATCCTGCATCGACCCGATCTCGCCGTTGGGCGCGACGACGGCCCGCACGATCGAGCCGCTCGCATTCTTCTCGACCTTTGTAACCGTGCCGATGATAAGCCCCCGCGAAGAGGAGCCGCCGAGGCCCGACGTGATGATGACGTCGCCCTCCCCGACCTCCGCATCGGAAGCCATATCCTCGAAGTACAAGACGCCTTCGAGGGACCCGCGTACGACGCCTTCGACGCGGCTCGATTGCACCATAGCCGATACGCTGCTCTGCGCATCTTGCACAAGCCGCACCTCGGCCGTCGTAGGCGTCGTCGAGACGATCGTGCCGACGAGGCCCGATTGTCCCATGACGGGAAGTCCGGAAGCCGCGCCGCTGTCCGAGCCCCGATCTACGGTGACGATCCGGTTCCACGAATCGGTGCTCCTCCCCACCACCCGGCCGGCAACCGAATCGAAGCCGTACGCGTCGGTGAGGCCGAGTGCCTCCTGAAGAGCCTGATCCGTCTGCGTATAGGATTCGAGCTGCGAGATGCGGTCGGCGAGCTGCCGGTTCTGCTCGCGCAGGCTTTCCCGCGCCGATTCGGAGGCCGTTGCGTCGGCGATCGCGGTTCCCGCCGAGCCGATGAGCGATCCGCCGAACGATCCGACGAATTTGAACGGCGCCGCAATGCCCGAGACTGCATTCTGGACGGAATGGAGCGGACCCTTGCCGTTTTCGCGGGCATAGACGGCCATGCACGCGAGCGAGAGCACCAAAAGAACAATCAGCAGCACAGGGCCGCCGATTGAAAGAGGTTTCCTTTGCTGGTTGAGGGCCACGAGGCGCTTCTCACCGCCTTATTTCGATCGCATAAGGGTCTGTTTGAGCGCGGTCGGGGTTTCGAGTACCTTGAGGCATCCGGTTACGACGTTGGTAAGCGCAGTCTCGCTGACCCATACGGGAATCTCGAGCTTGTCGGTAAGGTAGCGGTCGAGGCCGGAAAGCAGGCCGCCGCCGCCGGTGAGCAGGATGCCGTTCTGGATGATGTCGGAAGCCAAGTCGGGGTTGGTCTTCTTGAACGTTTCCTTTATGTGCACGACCATCTCGTCGATGGGCGCCTGCAGTGCGGCGCGCACATCCTCCGATTGGATCGTAACTTCTTTGGGTTGCTCGGTGACCACATCCTGGCCCGAGATGATCATATCGCGCTCGCGGCCGTCCTCGAAAGGCAGGATCGATCCGATTTTGATCTTGATGACCTCCGCGGTACGCTCGCCGATCTTGATGCCCAGAAGATCGCGCAGATGAACGGCAATGGCCTCGTCCATACGGTTGCCGGCCAAGCGCAGCGAAGACGACGTGACAATGCCGCCGAGCGAGATAACGGCCACTTCGGTGGTGCCGCCGCCGATGTCGACGACCATCGAGCCTGTAGGCTCGGTAACCGGAAGGTCGGCGCCCATCGCAGCCGCCATGGGCTCTTCGATGAGGTACGCCTGACGGGCGCCGGCCTGGATGGCCGCCTCGAACACGGCGCGCTTCTCGACCGAGGTTGCGCCGCAGGGAATGCAGATGACGATACGGGGTTTGGCCTGCCAGGGGTACTTGCGCACCGATGCCTTGCTGATGAACGCCGAGAGCATCGCCTCGGTCACATCGTAATCGGCGATGACGCCGTCACGCAGCGGATGCTCCGCCGAAAACGCGTCGGGCGTATGGTTGATCATGTTCTTCGCCTCGTGGCCGACCGCCAAAACGCGATGCGTGCTCTTCTCGATAGCGACAACCGAGGGCTCGTTGATAACGATACCCTCGCCCTTGATGGCGACAAGCGTATTGGCAGTCCCGAGGTCGATGGCCATGTCGGACGACATCTGGCCCCCGAATCCCGAAAACATATCGAAAATGGACATAAAGGCTAACCCCTTTATCATCATTAAACATGCGAACCTGCATTTTAGCACAGGGCAAAATGGACTGTGCCAAAATCCACAGGTGGTACATGCTGCGATTGAATCGCGCGAACGCAAACGGGGTCTCTGCCCATCTGGGCAAAGACCCCGCAATTCCAAGACTTCGGGCAGTCGCTCAGTGCACGCTGCACGACAGGCACGGATCGTACGCCCGCACGAGCTTTTCGATCTCGAGCCGAATCGAGTCCTCGGGCCGACCCTCGCCGCTGAGCCTTTCCGCGAGCTGGCGCATATCGGCCTCCAGATTCGCCACGTTCTGAGCGGTCGGCGTCATAATGGACGCATGAACGACCTTTCCCTCACCATCGAGCGTCAGATCGTGGAACAGGGCTCCGCGCGGCGCCTCGGTGAACCCGACCCCGCGGCCCGCCTTCACTTCGAATTCGACGGGTTCGCTCGATCCAGCGACCGCACCCGAGGCGAGCGCCCGGCAGATCCCCGCGCACCGATCGAGCGCGTCGACGAGTTCGACGGCCTGTGCGACGTTGTTCATGAACGGATTCTTCTCGGGCGGCCGCAAGCCCGCTTTCGCAGCGGCCACCTTCGCCTGCGAGCTCAGGTTCGCCCACGAAGCGTTGATGCGCGCAAGCGCTGCGGTCATGTAGGGCGCGCCCGTGTCCTTCACCCGCGCGAGCAGGGCGCCTGAATGGGGTACGGGGTATTCCTCGATATGGTCGTCGACGTCGTTCGCATCGAACTCGATGCCCGCTTTCAAGAAACGCGCGGTATCGGAGCATTCGATCGGGTAGTAATCGTCCATCACCATGGCGAGCATATCGCCCTCGGTGGCGATGTCGGGCACGTCGAAGGAGTCGAACAGATCGACCGTCTTGAGCACGAACGGCACCATGGCGTCCATCTTGTCGGCGAGCTCCAGGTATTCCGAGGCTTCGATCTCGTGGGTGAACCCGCCGACGACCGCCGTGATCGGATGGACGCTGCGGCCGCCGACCTTCGTGCACAGCTCGTTGCCGAGCGCCTTGAGCTCAAGCGCCTGCTCGAGCAGCGCCGGATCGCTTTCGGCCAACGGAAACACGCTCGGCAGGCCCACGAAATCGGGGGCAGCGAACACGAAGAGGTGCGTAGCGTGGTTCTGCAGATAGGATCCGTAGATCAAAAGCTCGCGCAACGCGCGGGTGCGGTCGGTCGGCCGAACGCCGAAAATGCGCTCGATGGCCTTCAGGTCGGTGACCACATGGCTTGCCGAGCAGATGCCGCAGATCCGCGAGGAGATGTAGGACACCTCGGTGTAACTGCGTCCGCGAACCATGCTCTCGAACAGGCGCGCAGGCTCGACGACGTTCATTTCGACCGTCTCGACAACGCCGTCCTTGATGACCACGTGCACGTTGCCGTGGCCCTCGATGCGGGCGATGTGATCGACCTGTATGGAGGTTTTCGTCATGGCTGAAACCTAATCCTTCGCTTATCTGTGAGGGTTCGTCTGGTTGAACATCTCAAGGGCCTTGTCGAACGCCTCGACCGATACGCCGTAGCGCTCGACCGATTCGCGCGCCGATTCCAGGTTGGCATCGGGCGATATGCCGCGGCAGCCGTTGCACGGGCGACCGAGGTTCACGCAGCGCGCGCCGCATCCGGCAAGCGTCACGAGGCCGAGGCACATCGTGCCTTCGCCGTAGAAGCAGCCCGTCTCATTGCGCTTGCAATCGCCGCACATCGTGCGCGTTGACTGCGTGGCGTTCGAGCCGTACAGCGCTCGGGTGAGCGTTTCGATGAACTCGAACGGATCGATCGGGCAGCACGGCACGCGGTACTCCACGTCGATGACGCTCGGCACCGAGCGCGGCGCGATCATGGAGCCGCATGCCTCGGGAACGCTCGCGTACACCTCGGTCGGGCGTGACCGGTAGTCGGCTGCCGCCATGCCGGGAATGCCCGCCGTATTGGCGCACGCGCCGATCGCGACGACCGCTTTGGCTTTGGACCGAAGCTCGCGCACGAGCGCCTCGGATTCCTCGGTCGTCACGGCGCCCTCTATGATGGCGACATCGAAATCGTCGGGCATCGGCTCGCTCGACGCGAGCTGCCAGTAGGTGAGGTCGATCTGCCCGAGCACCTCGAGCAGATGCGATTCGACGTTGGTTATCTGCAGTTGGCAGCCGAAGCAGCTGGCCAGACCCACGATCACCACACGGGGCGGCATGGGTTTCTCGTCGCATGCTATACAGTTCGCGCACATATCACATCGACCCCTGGATATTCTTGGCTTCCCAATAGTTGAACACCGGTCCGTCGATGCAGACGTACTGGTGCCCGATCTGGCAGTGGCCGCACTTGCCCATGCCGCACTTCATATGGCGCTCGAAGCTCACGTAGATGTGATCGTAGCTGATGCCCTTCTTGCGCATCTCGTCGATGACGAAGCGGTACATGACGGGCGGCCCGCAGATGGCTCCGAACGTGTTGGTGGCGTCGAGCTCGAGGTGCTCGAACGGCTTGGTTACGAGGCCCACTTCCCCATCCCACGTGTCGTCGGGCACGTCGACGGTCAGGTACAGGTCGAAATCCTTGCGGTGGCGCCACATCTCGAACTGGTTGCGGAACATCACCTCGCTGGGATTCTTCGCGCCGTAGATGATCGTGACCTTGCCGAACTCGCTGCGCTCGTCGTGGATGTTGTTGATGAGCGAGCGCAGAGGCGCAATCCCGAGACCCCCCGCAACGCAGAGGATGTCGTGGCCCTTCATCTCTTCGAAGGGAAAGCCGCGGCCGAACGGTCCGCGCAGCCCCACGATATCGCCGCACTGCATCTTGTGGAGCACCTCGGTGAATTCGCCGGTGCGACGCACGCACAGCTCGATGAACCCCTGCTTGGAGGGCGATCCCGAAATGGAGATGGGGCTCTCGCCCACGCCGAAGATGCTCACCTCGACGAACTGGCCGGGCTCGTGGCGAAACGCCTCGCGGACCCGCTCGTCGATCAGGCGGAACTCGAAGAGCTTCTCGGTGGGCGTGATCTCGATGATCGACGTGATGCGCGCAGGCCAGGGCCTGTACGGGTTTGCCGCCATCATCTCATCGCCCGTCATGGGCCGCGTGTAATCGGCTACGGGCGACACGTGCACGGTGTTCGCCGCACAGCTATTCGCCATCTTCGGCCCCCTTCCTCTCGAAGAATTTCAGTACTTCGATGGGGTTGATGTTCGCCTTGCATGCCTTCACGCACCGGCCGCATCCCACGCAGAGCATGCGGTCGTGGTTGGCAAGAAACCCGTTGAGCTTGTGGTACATACGGTGCCGCACGCGGTTGCGTCCGTTCTCGCGGAAGTTGTGCCCACCCGCTACCAGCGCGAATTGGGGAGCCGTGCAGGCGTCCCAGGTGCGTTCCCGCTTTCCGGTCTTGCCGTTCGCGTCGAGCGTGTCGCGAATGTCGAAGCAGAAGCACGTGGGGCACACCGCCGAGCACGCCGTACATGCCAAACACCTGCCACCGAGCTCCTCCCAGTAGGGATCCTTGTGGAACGCATCCATGAGCATGGCGACTTCCTGGATGTCGGGCACCTCGCGATTGAAGCTCTCCTGACGCTTGCGGGTGGCGTGGCGAAACTCGATACGGTCTTCATCGGTGGCGACACGCGGGTCGCATGCGGCCTCGAGGATGTTAGCGGCCTCGACGCTCGAAATGCTCACCAGATATTTTCCGCCGATATCCTGTAAAAACAGATCGTAGCCGAACCGCGCTTCGTCGCTTCCCCACAGATCGCAGAAGCAATGCTCGCTGGGCATGCAGGATATCCCCACGATGAGCGTCGCCTCGCGACGCGCCGTATAGTAGGGATCGGGGTATTTCCCGTCTTTGAACACGAGGTCGAGTCGGTTGATCGCATTGATATCGCACGCATGTGCGCCGAAGATGACCCGCGGCGTGATCTCCACTGCGAAATCGGTCACTTCGTTCACCGTCGCGTCGAATTCGAATAGCGTCTCCTTCGGGGGAAGGAAGTACTTTTTAGGCGACACGATCGTCGTATCGTAGTCGAGTGCTATTTCGTCGGGGCTTTCGATCGCATCAAACACGTAGCCCCGGCCTTGCTTGACCGGAGCTACGACTTCATACGAATCCATGAAAGCCCGAACGAGTGAGGGAAGCTCTGTCGCGTCGATAACACGATATAGCATGCACCTGCTCCTCTTCTTTCAAAACCCGTTTATGGATAAACGGTCCCGTCTGGCAGGTCCGATTGGCTTTACGCGAAGAATATGCCCATCTCGCGCTCGGCCGACTCAGGGGAGTCGGAACCATGAATGACATTCTCGTCCATAATGAGGCCGAAATCACCGCGAATCGTGCCGGGGGCAGCATCGGCGGGATTAGTGGCGCCCATGAGCGTGCGGCACTTCGCAACCGCGCCGTCGCCCGAGATGATCATCTTGACGACGGGACCCGAGGTGATGTACTCGATGAGCCCGTTGTAGAACGGCTTGCCCTCGTGCTCGGCGTAGTTGGCTGCCGCCTGCTCGGGGGTCACCATGCCAAGCTCCATGCGCTCGACGCTAAGGCCCGCACGCTCGAAGCGGTTGACGATCTCGCCGATGTGCTTGTTCTTCACGCCGTCGGGCTTGATCATGATGTAGGTCTTCTGTACTGCCATGTTCTTCCTTTCGAATGGTACCTGGTTTGCGCATACGGCCTGCGCAGGGCATGCCGCACAGCTATGCGATCAGGGCAAGAAGAGTCGGGCTGCGCAGGGCAATCCGGCTCGTCACCTGCTATGACTGGTTTTGGGAGGCAAAATACAGCTCGACGCTGGAAACCTTCCAGCCGATGACGTCGCGCACGAGCGACACCTCGTACTGAACCTCTCCCCCGTCGGCCGTCTTGGCCGTAACGTAAGCCGTCGATTCGCTCATCGACTTGTTCATGCCGTCGATCGTCGCACTGGGATCTGCGGTAACCTGCGCGAGCATCGATTGGACCTTGTCCTCGGACACGTCCTTCGCAAATACCGACGAGGACGCAGCCTCGGGATCGGCGAACAGCTCCGCGACCACCGTTTCCTGACTCGGATACCCATAGCCCTGGGTGAAAAGGAACACGCCGGCAGCGAGGGCGATCAGGATCAGCGCGATGAACACCACGAGGATCTTGAGGCCGACGTTGCGGCGTTTGCGATCCTGCTTCGCAAGGCCCTTCGACCACTGCTCGAGCTCTTCGTCGCTCGCGTTAAAGAAACGGTCGTCGGGAGCGTAGCCGGGCATCGCTTCGGCACCGTAGGGCTCGTTGTAGTAGTACGCATCCTGCGGATTGCCGTACGCGTACGGGTCGTCCGCCGGATAGGCCGGGGTTCCGTCGGCGGGGACGTCGAGACCCGACATGTCGGCGCCGATCGGCGACATGATGGCGGTCATCTCGGAGGTGCCACTCGCAACGGATCCGACCGCGCGCTGGTAGTCGACGTTTGCCGAATCGCTGAGGAAGTACGTCTTGTCGGCCAAGGCCGATTCGAATGCGGTAACCGCTTTCTGCATCTGCCCGCAGGCGACGTATGCCTGGCCGAGGTTTGCGAACAGCTTGTTCTTCGTCGCCGCCGGCATATCGAACTGCAAAGCGCTCTCGTAGGACGTCACCGCATCGGCAGGACGATCGAGAGCCATGAAGCAGATGCCGAGGTTCAGAAGCGCCTTGGTCGGATCGGGGTTGCCTTCGTCAAGCGCCGCCTGGCGAAACGCTACGCCTGCCTCCGCCGATTTCCCGAGCTTCAGAAGCGCGCTGCCCATCGCGGAATACGCCTTGTGAGGGGTGTCGTACTTCGCATCGGAGACCGAAATCTCGAAGTGCCTGACGGCATCCTCGTAATCATGGAGAGCCGCATACGCCATGCCCAGGTTATAGTTGACCGCGCCGACCGCGTCGTACGTCGAATCGGCAGTCGCCTGGGTGTAGGCGTGGATCGCCTCGTTGTAGTCATCCAGCTTGACAAGGCAGTTGCCGATCTGGTGGTACAGAAGGCCCATCTCCCCCGGAGCCAGCGGGTGGCTGACATCCTGCAAACACTGCGTATACGCACCGAGCGCCGCTTCGTAGTTCCTCGAAGCGTACGCAGCGCGAGCCTGCTGGAAAATCTCGTTGTTCATCTGCTTCCTTTGAGTGTCGTTTGTTCGAGCCGCCGAGCAAGCCCGCCTTTAGGCGTTGGCGTTCTCGATCTCGATGCCCTCGATCACATCGCCAACGCGCAGCTGCCCGATGACGTCTTTGCCCTCGATGGTCTGCCCGAACACGGTATAGCCCGAATCGAGCGAGTGTTGGGGCCCGAGGCACAGGTAGAACTGCGAACCTGCGGAATTCGGGTCCTGGGACCGCGCCATGGCAAGCGCACCGTCCTCATGGACGTTGTTGGGGTTGGTGGAGAATTCCTCTTTGATCGAGTAGCCGGGGTTGCCGGTGCCCAATCCCGCAAAGGGATTTCCCTCAGCGGCCTTCACCTGTTCGGGATCGAGTTCGCGCGTCTTGGGGCAGCCGCCCTGGATGACGAAACCGGGAACGTAGCGGTGAAACTTCAGGTTGTCGTAAAAACCCTTCTGCGCAAGCTCGACGAAATTGCCCACGTGGATCGGGGCGTCCTTGCCGGCAAGCTGAACGCGGATATCGCCCTTGGACGTCTTGATAACGGCGATCTCATCGCCTGAGGGCTGGTACTCGGGAGTATATAACGCCATGGTATGGCTCCTTCTCGCATCGCTTCGGCCCCAAACCGGGCGCATACCGTCATTGCAAGACGGAAGCCCGATGGTGGAACCACGGATTTCAACATACACGAAAGGAGATTTTAGCAGGTAAGTGCAGGCGCTGTCCAAAAACCTTTTATCTCGACTTCAAAACCACACCCACGGGAAACGAGAACGGGTACGCCAACCGATGCTACGACCAGAAAAAGAGGCCGGAACCAAGCTCCGGCCTCGCGCAATCAAAGTGGTGCCCTTGACAGGATTCGAACCTGCGGCTTTCTGCTCCGGAGGCAGACGCTCTATCCCCTGAGCTACAAGGGCACGGGAGCAGATTATACGCTATTATGTCCCAATCATAAAAACAAGTTTCGAAAGAATTCACAGGATCCCATGGAAGACACTGTTCGCATCGAGCGATTGAGCTACGGAAAGGATGCCATAGGGCATCGGACCGACGGAAAAACCATCTTCGTGCACGGCGGCGTACCGGGAGATACGGTGCGCGTGGCGATCGAAGACGAGAAACCGAGCTTCTGCACGGGCAGCATCGTCGAAATCGTCGAACCCTCCCCAGATCGCACGAAGGCGCCCTGCCCCTATGCCAAGGTATGCGGCGGGTGCCCCTGGCAGAACATCGCGTACGCGGCGCAGCTCGAAGCCAAGCGCGCGAACGTGGTTTCCGCACTCGTCCGCACCGCGCGCTTCGAGAGGAACGCCGCCGAAGAACTCGTATCCGCCTGCCTTCCGAGCAAGCGGGAGATGGGATACCGCAACAAGATCGAACTCGGCACCGCGCGCAACGACGCGGGGCGCTTCTTGCTCGGCTTTCGCAAGGAGGACTCGCACGACCTCGTCGCCGTCGAATCGTGCCCCGTCGCCCACGCCGCCATCGCCAAGGCGCCCAAAGCGCTGCGCGGAGCGCTCGGCTACCTGCAACGATCTCAGGATCTCGGCATCTTCCGCGTCGGCGTCCGCCACAGCATGCGCACCCATGATATGGAGATTGCGCTCTGGACCGAACCGGGGGCTTTCCCCCGCAAAGCGGTTGCCGCCACCCTCGAAAGCGCGCTCAAGGCCACGAGCATCGTGCGCGTCATGGCCGACCCGGGCAAAACCCGCAAGATCAAGGGCGTCGAAGCGCTCAGCGGCAAGGGGTTTTGGGAAGAGGACATGGCGGGAAACCGCTTCAGGACGAGCGCTCCGTCGTTTTTCCAAGTGAACACCGCCCAAGCCGAAAAGCTCATCGATGCCGTTCTCGAGGGCCTCGGCGTTTCGGACGGCGACGTGGTCGCCGATCTGTATGCGGGCGGCGGCACGTTCTCCGTTCCGCTCGCCAAAGCGGGAGCCGATGTGCTCGCCGTGGAATCGGCGTCCTCGTCGGTGCGGGACCTTCGGAGAAACGCCGATGCCAACAGCGTGTACGTCGAGGTCATCGGGGGCGACAGCGCGCGCGAGCTTCCGATGCTCGGCGATCTCGATGCGCTCGTGGTCGATCCGCCCCGCGCGGGGCTCGCCAAGGGGGTTGCGGAAAGCATCGCCGCCGCCGCACCGACGCGCGTCGCCTACGTGAGCTGCGATCCTGCCACCTGGGCGCGCGACGTGGCCCGCTTCCAGGCCGTCGGCTACGAACCCGTGAGCGTCCGCCCCGTAGACCTGTTTCCCCAGACCTATCACACCGAGGTAGTTTGCATCTTCGGGCGCCGGGGATAAGCCGGCGCCCGAAGAGGACCATGCCCAAACACGCTTGACCCGAACCTATTGCTTCGGATGCCCCCCGTTTGCCGCCAGGCGTTTCATGGGGCTAAGGGCGATGGCGGCCAGAAACAGGACAAGCGCTGCGATGCCGCACGCCGCGAGCACGATGAACCCCATGTTGTAGCCGAGATTCTGCATGACGGCGGCCACGATAACGAACACCGCCGCGCCTCCGAGGTAGAACCCGCCCATACCGAACGCGTTGATGGACGTATAGTCTTTCATGCCGAACAGCTGCGGAATGAACAGCGCGGGAAGTATCTGGACGGGGCCGATGAGCGCACAGGGAACAAGGCTTGCCACCGCTACGGGCAACGATCCCCCATCGGTCCAGGCCACCATCATGCCGACGCCGACGGCGAATCCGACGAACACGATAATCGAGGTGATCGAGGCTCCGAGCTTCTTCGATACGCTGCCCGAAACCAGGCTGATGACCGCAACGATCACCGCAAAGACCGACAGCAGCGTCGCCGCAAGCGAAGCCGACAGCCCGTTTCCCACGAAGAAATAGGATGCATACGCCGAAAACCCGTTCAGCGGGAACGAGGCGAGCACCATCGCGAGGAAGAACAGGTAGAGGGTCGGCGAGCGCATCGCATCGCGCAACGTGAAGCCCGCAGGCTCGACCGTCTCGGCAGGTTGGTCCGGGGATGCAACCGCCTCGTGGCCGTCGGTATCGGCAGGTGCGCCGGGCGTCGGCTGGGCCCCTGCGCCCGCCGCCTGCTTCGCCGCGCGCTCCGAGGGGAGGCGCCCGATGAGCACGAAGTTCGAGAGCAAACCGAACACGAGGGTTGCGGCCGCGAAGATGTATATGATCATACGGTAATCGAGCGCGTTGAGCATCATCGATTCGATCAGAACCTCGCCCGCCACGAGAAAACTCATGACACCGACTACGATACCGAATACCGTGGGGGTCCTCTCCCCGTAGAACTCAGCGAGTACGCCCGCTGCCGCCGCATGCGCGCCAATGGCGAGCACCACTCCGTTGATGACGTTCGCCACGTACCAGAGCGCCGTGCTCGTAGCCGAAGCGATGAGGCACAGCACTGCGCACACGCAGATCGTTCCGATGAGCAGGCAGCGCCGCGCTCCGATCTTCGTAATGAATTTCGCACCGATCAGGCTTCCGACGAACGCGAAGATCGTTGCGAGCATGGGTCCGAACGAATAATCGGTGACGGTAGCCCCCATGCCCTCAATGAGCAACGGAGCGATCGCGTTGAGGACAGAGGTTGATCCGATGCCGACTGCGAGGATGATCGCGCACCCCGCGGCGGCCATAGCAGGTCGTTTGCTTCGTGTTTCTTCCATAATCAAGCCTTTCCTTCGTCGTGCGAGGAATTGAGATATGGGATTTCGAACCCGGACGATGGCAGCAGCCATCCGCAGGACGCCGCCGCCCGTCTATCGGATGGAAGCCGCCGCGCCCAGCAGGCAACAGCGGCTTCCGTTCTTATGGTGAAGCAGTCTACGAACGCGATTACGCCGTGAAGATGGTGCAGTGCCGTCCTTCGGCTTCGCGCACCATGTCCATGAGCGAGCCTATCTTGAGCGCTCCCGCGGGACAGCCCGTCACGCACAGGGGGTTCGGATCGTCGTTGTAGCAGGCGCGGCACTTGTCGAGCACCGGCGCGACCAGGTGGTACTGGCGCAGCTTGCCGTCGACGAGGAACGGGGCGCGTCGCTCGGTCTTCATCCAGTCTTCGTCGTACGGGTAGCGATGCGTCTCGCGACAGGCCGATTCGCACCCGAAGCAGCCGGTGCAGTCGTCGAGGTCGAGGAGCAGGGCGATGCCTTCGCCGTCGATCCTTTTCATCACAGATCCCCCCTTCCGGATTCGATCTTGCACAGAGACGAACGCATGGGCGTGGCGCCGTATCCCGGCTCGGCCGGCACCGAGGGAACAAGGATGTTGCCGTTCGCCTTGTCCCAGCCGTAGCCGGGCAACCCGAGCTCGGGGCATTCGTCGCGCCATCCGGGGCGCGGCACCGCGACAACGCCCTTCTTGATCTCGCGCGTCACTTCGGCTTTCGAGATGATATGCCCGCGCGGCGACGAGATGGTGACCCACTCCCCGTCGGTGATGCCGTAGGCGCGCGCATCGTCGGGATGCACGAGTACGAACGGATCGGGGTAGAGCTTGCGCTGCGAGGGAATGTTCGTCCACGCGGAATGGAAGAACGAGTACACGCGATGGCCCGTGATGAGCGTGAGCGGGTACTCCTTCGCGAGCTCGGGCTGGCTGATCGGGCTCTCCGCCGGCTCGGTGTAATCGGGCAGGGGGTCGTAGCCGAACGCCGCCATGGTCGCGCAGTAGAACTCGACGCGCCCGGAAGGCGTCGGGAACCCAGGGCTCCCATCGGGGCGCAGCATGCCCTTTTCGTACTTCTTGAACACGGGCTCGCCCGCCTGGCCGCCCGGCTCGGTGGATCGCACGGGAACCGCCTGGAACTCGTCCCACGTCACATCGAAGCCGTAGAACTCCCTCAGGCGCCAGAGCACCATCTCCTTCTCGTTTTCCCACGGCCAATCCTCGGGGCTCATGCGCTTGCCCCATTGGAGGAAGAAGCGCCAATCGTCCCAGCACTCCCCCGGCGCCTCGACCGCCTGGTCGAACGCCAAGATGAGGTTGCCGTCGAGTTCCTCGTCGTACGTGCAGCGCTCGGACCAGTCTGCCGAGGGCAGCACGATATCGGCGAGCTTGGCCGTCGGAGAGAAGTAGAAATCCTTTACGGCTATGAATTCGAGGTTCGGAGACGTCATGGCCTCGTAGGTGAGGTTCGTGTTCTCGTAGCACAGAAGCGGGTCGTTCGCGATGGCGATGAACGCCTTCACGGGTCGGGGTTCGCCGGTGATCATGGCCTCGAAGGTGGCGTGCGGATCGTTCGAGCGGCCGAACGACTTGTACAGCGGATGCTCCTCGCCGCCGAACGTGAACAGATCGGGGCGCCCGGGGTCTTTGCCGTCCCACAGCGTGATCCTGTCGTCGAGCATGACCGAGAACGAAAGCGGCACGCTCACGCCGCCCGGCACGTCGATCCAGCCGAGCAGCCCCTGCAAGCAGGCGAGCGCGCGGCCGTTCTGGATGGCATTCGAGTGCATGCAACCCGGCCCAAGGCCTATCATCATGCCAACAGGGCCTTGCGTTCCCATCATTCGGGCGGCGGAGATAACCTCCTCGGGTGTTATCTCGCACACCGCCGCCGTCTTCTCGGGCGTCCATTCCTCGACGCGCTCGGCAAGCTCGGCGAAACCGTAGGTCCAGTTGTCGATCCACTCCCGGTCATACCACTTGTTGCGGATGATCTCGCGCATGATGCCCAGAGCGAGCGCCGCATCGGTGCCCGGGCGCGGCTGGATGGCGAGGTCGGCGTGCTTCGACATGTCCTGGTAGCGCGTGTCGATGACGATGAGGTTCGCACCGGCTGCCTGGTTGTCGTACATGATCTTGGTGAAGGCGCGCTCCATGGCGGGGTTCTGCCCCCAGAGCACCATGGTCTTGGAGTTACCGAGATCCCCCGCTGCGGGGCTGTAGATGCCGAGGCTGATGGCGTTCGGGAGGATGTGGGGCATGAGGCACACGTGCGTCGGCACGAGCGACCAGCCCTCGAGCCCGAGCGACGAGTTCAGGCGGCAGTGCCAATGGTTCGACGTGCGACCGGTGCCCTGCCCGGTGATGATGGCCTCGGGGCCGTATTCTGCAATGATGCGCTTGCAGTTGTCGGCGATGGCGTCGAGCGCCTCGTCCCACGTGATGCGCTCCCACTCCCCCGATCCGCGCTCGCCGACGCGTTTCATCGGGTAGAGGATGCGCCCCTCGGTGTTGTTGTGTATCTCGCGCTGGGACATGCCTGCACCGCATATGACGCCGGCTGATTTGGGATTGTCGGGATCCCCCTCGACCTTGATGATCTTGTTGTCCTCGTCGGAGTACACGATCACCCCGCATCGCGCGTGGCACGTCGTGCACATGGTCTTGGTCTTCTTAACTCCCATAACCGCTCCTTTCGCATGCTCGTCTTACGTACGCCTCAAAGCTTCCTTTCTCTTCGGTTCGTGCGGATCGCATCGGGCAGCCCCCGCCCGATGCATCTGGTACCTTCATCCTACGATCCTCGAAACCGCCCGTCCAACACAGAACGGTTCGCAACGTACAACCTTCCGTTGTGGATCGATGCCGGCATCCGGCCCACCGCCTTACCCGAATGGCAAACCCCAAGCTTGTGGCAGAAAACGGAAGTTTTTCGTCATCGAAAAGAAGCAAACCGCTCTCGACGGGCCCTCGGTGGGCCGTTCCTGACCGAACGGTTACGTTTTTCCTGATCATCGACGCGTCTCCGCATACGTTTCTCTTCGAGCGACCACAGAACGACGAAAAACTTCCGTTTTCTGCCAACTTGAGGGCCGCCGCCTGCCTGCTACCGTTTCACGGGCTCCAACGTCTCGGGCGAACCGCGCACGCAGCGCGAAATTTTGCTATCATGGCACAAGGTTCGGTGGGGTTTGGGGGCGCACATGCGAATCGAATCTCTTCACTACTTTCTCGAAGTCGCACGGATCGGCTCATTTTCGCTTGCCGCCCGCCAGCTCTACGTTTCCCAGCAAGGGCTCAGCAAAGCCGTACAGTCGCTCGAAAAGGAACTCGGAACAGCGCTGTTCGAACGAACGGGCAAACGCATTCGCCTGACCGAGGCGGGGTTCGATCTCGTACCTCTCGCCACCGCATGCGTCGAAGACTACGCCGCCCTTGAAAAGACCATGCGCAAGCACGCCGAAGCATCCCGCTCATGCGAAACCATCAAGCTGACAGCTATGCCGTTTGTAGCAGGACTGTTCACGCTTATGAGAGATTCGCTTGACAAATACGATCTCAGAAACGTCATACTCGCCGAAAAGAGCATGCCCGAAATACTCGAGGACATCGCCGACCCCACCCAAAGCCCCGAAACGGCGGCCATGGTCGTCGTACCCGATGCGGCCCTCGGCCGCATCGCCGAAAGCCGAGCAGCGGCCTACGTCCCCCTGTTCAGATCGAGCATCGTGCTCGTAGGCACGAAAGCCCTGCTCTCGCCTCGAAAGCGATGCTATACGATCGAGGAGGTTGCCGGGCTTCCCATCGCCTACTACAACGAACCCGTTCTCGAAAGCATCCTGAAGAGCATGTTCGTACGCCATCCGTTCGAAAACGTCATCATGCACGCATCGAACCTCTCGATGATAAACGAGTACATCGAATCGGGACGGGCGGTCACGTTCAGCGATGCCTTCAGCGCCTATCTGAGCGCCGGAGCCGAAGACGCGCTGTATCTGCCCATACGACACGCAGCCACCTTCACCGTCGGGTTTCTCTACTCGTCCGTCGAGCAGGTAGACGCGGCTACCCTCGCCTACATCGACCGCTTTAAAGCCTGCATCGAGGAAACATGCAGCCCGTATCTCGCCAAACACCCCCTCGTCGACGCGCGCCCCCGCCCCGAAGGGGAACATCCCGCAAGCGGGGCAACGCAGTCGTAGTACAATCGAGGCCGAAAGAAAACCGAAGGGAACCCCATGTTCGAACAAGCCAGCCTCGAAGACCTTGCCTCGTTTCGTTTCGGCCATGCCGCCGATGCCGAACTCGCAACCGGATGCACCGTCGTCATCGCACCCGAAGGGGCCGTGTGCGGCATCGACGTGCGCGGCGGCGGACCCGCTACCCGGGAAACCGATCTGCTCAAACCAGAGAACATGGTCGAGGCCGTGCATGCAGTCGTCCTTTCGGGCGGTTCGGCATTCGGACTCGAAGCGAGCTCGGGCGTTATGGACGCCCTCGCCGAACGGGGCGTCGGCTTCCCCGTCGAAACCGCACGGGTACCCATCGTTACCAGTGCGTGCCTGTTCGATCTGCTGATCGGAAAACCGGGTCACCCCGACAAAGCCATGGGCCGCCGCGCCGCCGAAGCGGCGTTTGCGTGCGAGCCGTTTGGAGAAGGCAACGTTGGAGCGGGAACCGGCGCAACCGTCGGCAAGCTCCTCGGGAGCGAACGCGCTATGAAATCGGGGTTCGGCATCAACGCGATGCGATTCGGCGACCTCGTCGTAGCGGCGCTCGTAGCGGTCAACGCGCTCGGCAACGTTCGAAACAAGGATGGGGTCTGGATCGCCGGATGCCGCGATGATGATGGATCAGTCATGGACGGGACTACGGCATTCGAATTCGCCGCGCAGGCGATGGCGGCTCAGGCCGCCGCTCAAACGGCGGCGGAAGCGCCGGAGTCGCCGGCAGAACCGGGCGGCACCCCCTGCGCCAACACGACGATCGGCGTCGTCGTCACCAATGCGCGCCTGACCAAGGCGCAGGCGACCAAAGTCTCGTCAACCTGCCATGACGCCTACGCGCGCGCCATCAAGCCGGTTCACACCTCAAACGACGGCGACACGATCTTCACGTTCGCTTCCGGCGATATCGCCGCCCCGAGCGATCTTGTAGCCGTCATGGGAACCGAGGCGATGCAGCAGGCCATCTGCCGAGCCGTCACCTCGGCTGCATCGGCGTACGGCCTGCCCGCTGCCGACGATATCGCGTGAGGACGGCCATGGACTCGCATAAGATCAGAAACCGCACGCTCTTTCTTGCGGCGGTCATCTTCACCGGCGCCCTCGCCGGTGCGTTCGTATGGGCGTTCTTCCTCGTTATGAACATCGGGTTGAACTTCGTCTGGAAAACGCTTCCCGACCGCATAGGATTCGCGTTCTTCCCGCTCGTGGTCTGCACGATCGGAGGCCTCGTCATCGGCCTGTACCAAAAGAGGTTCGGCCCCTATCCCGAAGAGCTGAACTCGGTTATGAAGAAGGTGAAGCAGAACGGGCGCTACGAGTACGACGATATCGGCATCTCGTCGGTTGCGGCGCTTCTACCGCTCCTGTTCGGGGGCAGCATCGGGCCCGAAGCCGGGCTCACCGGCGCCATCGCAGGCTTATGCACGTGGGTCGGCGACCGTATGAAGCGCTTCGGCTCCGACTTCAAGAACCTCACCTCGATCGGCACCTCGGCGGCGCTCTCCGCCATATTCACCGCGCCGCTGTTCGGATTCGCAGCGCCCCTCTACGGAAGCTGCGAGGAGAACGGCGACGATGACGACACGCTCGTGTTACCGAAAACCTCGAAGATCATCGTGTACCTGTGCGCCATCGCCGGAGCCCTCGGCGCGTTCATGGGGCTCGGCGCCTTGTTCGGCGGCGGCATGGGCCTGCCCCGCTTCACCGAGATACACATCGGAACAACCGAACTCGTCTGGCTGATTCCCATCACGCTCGTCGGCGCAGCCGGGGGATGGCTCTACCACCTGTTCGACCGCTTCTCGCTCGGGTTCAGCACGCTTTTAGGCAATCGCCCGGTCATCAAAGCGGTCATCGGCGGCATGGTGCTCGCCTCGTGCGGCATGGTGCTGCCGTTCACGATGTTCGCGGGCGAAAGCCAGACCCATACCCTATCCGGCATCTGGACGACGATGCCCGCCATCGTGCTTTTGCTGACCGGGTTCGCAAAGCTGTTCACCACGCCCTTCTGCATCCATACCGGGTGGCGCGGCGGCCACTTCTTCCCCGTCATCTTCTCGGGAATCTCGATCGGCTACGGCTGTGCGCTGCTCACCGGGGCCGATCCCGTGTTCTGCCTCTGTGCCAGCACGGCCGCCGTCTGCGGCGGCGTTATGCGCCAGCCGCTCATGGCGGTGCTGCTGCTATTCCTGTGCTTCCCCGTGAAAGGCGTCGTCATCATGCTCGTGGGGGCCATCATCGGCTCGGCTATCCCCCTGCCGAAGTTCCTTCAGCCCGAGGATGGGTCCCTTGCGAAACCGAGCGAGAAGGCCAATGAAGGGGACGGGGGGAAACCGGTCGGGAAAACCGGCACCTCGTAGCACCGGACGCGCTCATCCCCTTGCAGCCGCCAAGCGTCCAGTCGGACCCCCGAAGCGCCGATCCGACAACGCGGGCGGACGCGTGCACCCGATCGGCTTTGCTTGAGCGGGCCCCGAGCACGAAAAAGGGGCGCAGCTTGCGCAAGCTGCGCCCGACTTCGCTTCAACGAGGTGAGCGGGGTCTTACGATTCGATGCGGGAACGAGCCTCTTTGAGCAGCTTGGCGATGCGCTCGGAGTATTCCACATCGACAAGGCCCGCCTCCTTGGCCAAATCGATGATCGGCGCATCGTTCCAGAGCGCTTCGAGGCGGTAGTATTCGCGCGTTTCAGGCTGGAACACGTGTACGACGAACTCGCCGTAGTCGAGCAGCGCCCACAACCCGTCGGCTGTACCCTCGCGATGCAGGGGCTTCACGCCAGCGATCTTTCGTTCCTGCTCTTCTATCTCATCGATAATCGATTCTACTTGGCGGCTGTTCGCCGCAGTTGCGATCACGAAGTAGTCGGTCACGGAAATGAGGTCTTTGACCTCCTGGACCATGATATCGGTCGCCTTCTTTTCATCGGCTGCGCGCGCTGCGATGAGCGCGCACTCTTTTGCGGTCGGCGTTTGCGTCACTTGCTTCCTTTCTTCTGTTCCGCTTTTCGCGGTTTTTTCCTCACGTCGCGCGAACGCTCGACGTAGTAATTCCATACGTTTACGGTATCGGGGTGCATCCTGCGCTTCTTCTCAACGAGAAACGCGATCACATGCTGAAACGTCGCGAGGAACAGCTCTTCGAGGCTTACCTGGCCGATCCGCTCCCGCACGGCCGCCATGCCGTCGAAGGGGCGAAGCGGCTCGATGGCATCGGCAGTGTACACCACCATGTCGAGATCCGTCATGCCGACCTCGGCCGACGTATGACGGGCGATCGCCTGCAGCACATCGTCGCCGATTTCGGGATACGCCCGTGCGAGATCGAGCGCGGCGGTCGGCCCGTGCAGAAGACGCGGCATGCTCTCGAGTACGACGGGATTCGTCTGCACGCCGAGTTCGCGAGCACGCATGCGCGCGTCGTCGTCGGAATAATCTTTGTCCCAATCGTGGAGAAGGCCCGCGAGGCGGGCTTTTCTCTCGTCGACGCCATAGGCCCGTGCAAGACGGACGGCCATGTCCGAAACGCTGAGCGAATGCTCGTACCGCTGGGGGGCAAGGCGCTGCCTCAGGCTCTTTTTCGCCTGTTCGTAAAACTCATCGGTCAGAGATTCTTCGGCCACGGGATCCTCCTTCCTCGCCGATCGCGCATCTGCCCAGTATCGGGCAATCGTGCGATTCCCGCAAGCAGGCTCACGACATGTTCGCAAGAATGTTCCCCGTTCGCAACCGCGTTTCAGTCAACGCGAGATTCGATATCCTCGCCTGCATCAACGACTGAAACGTCAAGCGATTCGATAGCATCGATCATTTCCTGTCGGCTCTCGACTCCTATCTTCTGGTAAATACGCGTGATATGGGTCTTTACGGTACTCCGCGCAATATAGAGCCGCTCGGCGATATGAGGTACGCTTCTCCCCCGAACCAAAAGGCTCAACACCTCCGCTTCCCGAGCCGAAAGAGCATACACGTCTATCGCCTTCTCGCATTGGCGCGCGAAAACGATAACTTCCGCCCGAGGATACTCAATCGAGGGATTCAGGTGCGCACGCTCGAATATGCCGTTTTTCTCCAGTATTACAGAAGCGCTCATGACGACGATGCAGGCGATTGCAAAGAGATAGATGAGGGTGTTCTCTTCGACTCCGAATACGTTCTGGGCAATGAAGATTATGCCGATCGAGAGCAGGGGAAGGCTGCTCTCGATCGCGCGGCACCAACCAAATACCCTGATAGGGTTTGCTTTCGTTTTGTTAGCGGCATCGGCAATCATGACAAAGCAAAACAAATCGAAGCAGGTAAACCCCGTAGATACGAAGGCTGGTCCTATGCTCCGCTCGAAGCTGAACACGATAATCAGGGCAACCCCGGCCATCACCATCGGCAGAACCAGTTTGTAGATATAGGAAAGGGAGAATGTCGATCCGAGAACCAGCGAGACGACGAGAAGCACGAAAACGACGGCAAAGCTCGCCATCGCAACAATCGAGCCCATCGGTTCACCGTACCCAAGTCGAGCTTGCGAGTTCAAGATCACTATCCAGGTAACAACACCGAACATGTAGAACACGAGAAGAACTCGCCATGTCGTGGAGATGAAGGAACGAGGATGCTCTAGATCGGTAGCCTTCGGAGCGGAAGATCGTTGAACCCTGAAAAGCAGAACCATCGATGCGGGGAGCAATAGGGAGATAAGCGCTACCCTCAGAAATCCCTCCGTCGCATCAACGGCAAGGTACGCTACGCAGGCTATGAGAAACGAAGCGAGCGTGAATACGGTTATGCGTACCGAACCGAGCGAGCTGAACTTCGATCCCCATACCACGATCACGCATGCGGCGCAGATCCTGCTGATCCCCCGATATCCGAAGAAAAACGCCTCACCGTACTCGGGAAGCCCCATCGACAGCGCATACACCGCAATTCCGCTGATTCCCGCAATAAAGGCAGCCGCGAGCGCAATCACCTTGAAACGTCTCGCGCGGAACAGCAGCAGGGCTATGGCTACGTACCCCGCAGTATTGCAAACCGACGAGACCACCGTCGATCCCCATAGGCTCCAGCCAGCGCCAATCGTTGAAACGGCTATGGGCTGAGCGTAGATATCGATCAGGTTCCATGCGTAGAACGAAGCGAGGCCAAAAATATAAAGCAAAGCGTTTCCGCTGATGAGAAGCTTATGAATTTCCATTCCTACCTTTTGGTGGACAGGAATGCCCTCATGTTTGGCCGTTTCGTAGGATGCCATTGTACGCACTCGCTTTCTATACTCGCTACGCCCGGTAAGCAGGGCGGGGGCAATGCGAAACGACTTTTTCGGCGACAAACGAAAGTATAGCACCGATCGCATTGCCCTCTCAGCTCATACTACAAGGAGGGTGGCACCATGAAACGAAACGAATCAGACAAGCCAAAGCACCGCAGCGCAAAGAGCATATCGCGCCGTGGGTTTGTCGGCGCAACCGCCATCGCGGCAATGTCACTTGCGGGAGGATTGTCGGGATGCTCGTCGCAAGCGAATTCGCAAGGAGGAGCATCCGAAACGCCAGTTAATGACAGCACCCAAACAAGCAGCTCCGGTTCGAACGAGACGTTGCTCCCCAATCCTTGCGGCTTGGAGTTTTCCCGACCGCAAGGATCCGAGGTGTCGTTCGTTTCGCAAGAAATCGACCCTAGCGAGATTACGGAAACCATCGAATGCGACGTAGTTGTTTGCGGGGCCGGCATCTCCGGATCGACGGTCGCCGCCTCAGCGGCTCAAAACGGGCTCAAGGTGGTTGTCCTCGAAAAAGGCAACACGTTTGCCGCCCGTGGAACCGAAATCGGGGCGATAGGCGACCGGGCGCACAAAGCAGCCGGGATTGAACTTGACGGCAATGATTTCCTCAACGATGCGCTCGAGACGGCGCATTTTCGCTGCGATCGCACCGTTTGGGAAACATGGGTCGAACGATCGGGCGAAGCGCTCGACTGGGGCATGGACACGGTAGGCGACGCATGCGGCGATTTTTATTGTACCAGCAACAATTCGGTATTCGCCGGAGTAACCACATGGGGGACCGGCGTACGCGTCGAAAAGGGCATCGCCTCATTCGTCGAAGCAATGGTGTCGTCAGCCGAGGAAGCTGGTGCCGAGTTCCGTTACCAAACCCCAGCGTGCAAACTCGCAAGCGATGATTCCGGCGCCGTCGCAGGAGTCGTTGCCAAGACATCCGACGGCTACGTTCAGTTCACCGCATCGAAAGGCGTCGTGCTCGCCACGGGCGGCTACGAGTACAACTGGGACATCATGAGCAAGACCATCCGCCCCCGCGATTTAGCTGTTTATGCCTGGATCAATCCGACGCTGACCAACACTGGCGACGGCCATCTTATGGGCCTCGAGGCGGGTGCCGCAGAAGACGACTACCCGCATATCCTCATGAACGATCCCGCTGGAGCGAAAACCGGCAACCGAGCAAACGGAGCCATGCTTGCGTTTCTGAGAGTGAACGAGAACGGAGAGCGCTTTGTGAACGAAAACCTTTCTTTCGAGTACATGTCAAACGCAATCATGTACCAGCCCGGAGCGCATGGATTCGTCATTATGTCCGGAGACATCCTCTCGGCGCTCGACAAAGCAAAAGGCGGCGCCCCCTGGACGCCCGAGGACATGTACGACTCGATCAAGGACGTGCTCATCGAAGGCGATTCCCTCGAAGACCTTGCAAGCAAGTGCGGTATTGATTACGAAAACCTCGAGAAGACCGTAGCCCGGTACAACGAACTATGCGAACTCGGAGAAGATGTCGATTTCGGCAAGAACCCAACCGCGCTTCTGCCCATCGAAGAGGGGCCCTACTATGCGGTTGACGAAAGCGGGTGCTGCCTCGTCAGCGTCAACGGACTGAGAACGAATGCTCGCGCGCAAGTCCTCGGCGTGGACGGTTCGGTCATCCCGAACCTCTACGCGCTCGGAAACGTCAGCGGGAGCATGTTCAACGGAACGTATCCGCATCACTTAAGCGCTGTCAGCCACGGGCGGTGCGTCACATGGGGTTACCTCGTGGGACGCGAGCTCGCCGGATTGGAATAAACCGGCACGATACGACGCAAGGGAAGCCCGGCCATCGTCGGGCTTCCCCATTCAGCTCCGGTAGAGCCCGTGCTCGGCGACGTAATCGAATACGGACTGCATGGTGAGGTAGCGAATGGACCTGCCATCGCGCACGCGAGCGCGCAGATCGCTCGAGGATATCGCGAGCGCCGTGATTTCGGTGTAGGACACCGAGAAATCGGACTGCTCGGCGAGGAAGCGCTTCTTCTCATCCGAGAGCGCGTACCCCGGCCTCGTCACGCCGATCAGCTTAGCAAGCTTGGCGATCTTTGAGCTTTCCCGCCACTTCACGATACTGAACACCGCATCGGCACCCGTAATGAAGTACAGCTCGACGTTGTCGGGATAGTGGGATCGAAGCTGCCTGAGAGTGTCGACCGTGTAGGTGTCGCCGCCCCGTTCGATCTCGATCGCGCTCGCATCGAACGCGGGGTTGCTGCGCACCGCAAGGCGGCACATCTCCAAACGGTCGGCCGCCGCGGTCACCTTCTGATTGCGCTTGAACACCGGGTTTCCCGCGGGAACGAAGATGACGGCGTCGAGGCCGTACGCCTCGCGCACCTGCTCCGCGCAAGCAAGATGTCCGATATGGATGGGGTCGAACGTGCCGCCCATGACACCGAGGCGAAACGTCTTCTCGGGATCGTCGAGTCCGAGCCCATCGAAGCGCTCTGATACGACCGCCATGCTACGCACGCACCTGCCCCGAGCCGTTGAGTACGTATTTGTACGAGGTAAGGGCCTCGAGTGCGAACGGGCCGCGCGCATGAAGCTTCTGCGTGGAAATGCCGATTTCGGCACCCATGCCGAACTCTCCCCCGTCAGTGAAAGCCGTCGAAGCGTTCACGTACACCGCCGCCGCATCGACGCCGGCCGTAAAGCGATTCGCAGCGTTCTCGTCGGTTGCGACGATGGCCTCAGAATGCATGGTTCCGTACCGGTTGATGTGCTCGATCGCCTCATCGACGCCCTCGACGCACTTAACCGCGATCTCAGGGGCTAAATACTCGGTCGCCCAATCGTCGTCGGTCGCCTCGACGAAACGTATCCCCGCGTCTGCTCGGCCGTCCGCATCCCGAAGCTGCACCGCGCAGTCGTACGACTCCCTGTCACAGTGCAGCAGCACGTTTTCGTTTGCCAAAGCAGTGAACAGTCCAGGCAGGAAATCGTGCGCGATCGAGCGATCCACGAGCAGCGTCTCAGCGGCGTTGCACACCCCGTAGCGGCGGCATTTCGCATTCAGCACGATAGCGCGGGCCATAGCCGAATCGGCCGATTCGTGCACGTATACGTGGCAGTTGCCCGTTCCCGTTTCGATGACGGGCACCTTGGAATGCTCGACGCAGTGCCGAATAAGGCCTGCTCCCCCGCGGGGAATGAGCACGTCGACGATACCGTGAAGTGCCATGAGCTCATCGGTTGCCGCACGGTCGGTCGTCTCTATCGCGCGGATGCAGTTTGCAGGCATGCCCGCACCGATCGCCGCATCATGGAGTACGTGCGCAATGATCGCATTGGAGCGGGCTGCAAGGGATCCGCCGCGAAGCACGCAGGCGTTGCCCGTTTTGATGCAGATGCCCGCAGCGTCAGCCGTCACGTTCGGACGCGCTTCGTATACCATGCCGACCACCCCGAGCGGTACGCTCACGCGCTTCAAATCGATGCCGCTTTCCAGTTCTCTCTGCATCTGCACCGCACCCAACGGATCCGGCAGGCGCATGAGATCCTCGAGCGCCGCCGCCATCGCCTCGATGCGCGAAGCGTCGAGCATGAGGCGATCGAGCAGGCTCTCGCTCGTATTCGCCCTGCGCGCCGCATCCATATCGGCTTCGTTCTCGGCCACGATCTCGCCTGTATGCTCGCGCAGCGCGCGAGCCATGGCATCGAGCGCGGCGTTGCGCTCGACTCCCGATGTCGTCGCGAGCTTCTGCGCGGCAGCCTTCGCCGCAAGGGCGATGTCGCGCACCGATTCCGCCATACACATCTGATCCGTCATTCGAACACCACCAATTCATCTCGATGAACCACCGGTTTATGGGAAAGACCGGCAAGCAACCGGTTCGCTTTGAGCGCCTGCTGGGACAGGCCCTGCGCAAGCTCGAGTTCGTCGCTTGAGGCCGACACCTTGCCGCGGGCGAACAGATGGCCCGCCACATCTTTGATATCCACGATGTCGCCCGCTTCGAAGCCCCCCTCGACCGCAGCGATGCCGACGGGAAGAAGAGAGCTGCCTCTTTCGATGAGCGCCGTTTTCGCACCCGCATCGACGATAAGCGCGCCGCGCGCGGAATCGCCGAGCGCAATCCAGAGCTTCTTAGGTGTGATCTCATGCGGCTTTTTCGCCGCCACGAATCTCGTCCCCACCGATTCGCCGCCGACGATGCGAGGCAGCGCTTCGGGCTCCCGCCCGTTGCAGATGACCATCTGGATACCCGCAACCATGAGCACGCGCGCCGCTTTGATCTTGGTTATCATCCCGCCGGACCCGACGGTGGTTCCCGCCTCGCCGGCAACGCCCATGATCGACTCGTCGATCTTCTCGACGCACTCGATGAGCTTCGCATCGCTGTTGAAATGCGGGTTCGCATCGTAGAGTCCGTCGATATCGGAGAGGATCACCATGAGGTCGGCATTGACCAGGCAGGCTACGAGCGCCGCGAGCGTGTCGTTATCGCCGAAACGTATCTGCTCGACCGACACCGTATCGTTCTCGTTCACGATCGGTACGACATCGAGTTCGAGCAGGCGCGACAGCGTATCGCGAGCATGGAGGTACGCGCTTCGATCGGCCGTATCGCGCCTGGTTAAAAGCACGATAGACGTCGTGATGCCGTAGGCCCGAAACGCCTCCGCGTACGCGGTTGAAAGAACGCTCTGCCCCACCGAAGCCGCCGCCTGCAAGCTCGGCATGTCGCTCGGCCGCCGCTTGATCCCGAGCGCCTCGAGTCCGCAGGCGATCGCGGCAGAGGTCACCACGATGGGCTGCCAGCCGCGTGCGCGCACGCGGGCAACTTGGTCGACGAGCGCGTTCATGAACTCGTAGTCGATCGAGCTTTCGCTTGTGGTCAGCGTCGACGATCCGATTTTTATGACGACTTTCCTACCCACGCAAACCGCATCCTAAATATCGAGGTCCCTGTATATATCTTCCGCGGTCTGCGCCGATTCGAACTCGAAGGAACGCCCGACGATCCGGATCTCGTCTCCGTCGACGGCGCCTGCGCGCTCGAGCGCCTTTTCAACGCCCGCCCGCTTGAGACGATGCTGGAGAAACGCGATCGCCTCGTCGTTTTCCCAGTCGGTCTGCACGACCATGCGCTCGATCATGGGGCCCTGCACGCGGAAGATGTTATCGGAGAGCTTGACCGCCTCGAAGCGCTTATCGCGCTCCTCCCGCCTATGCTCCCAGATATGATCGTACTGGATCTCGCCGGCAAGCTCCTCGCGAGCCGCTTCGCGCAAAGCATGGACCTTCGCCGCGATAGCCGCCTTGAGCTGCTCAACGCCCTCGCCGGTAAGCGCACTGATGCGGTACAGCTTCGGATCGACGGGGCTCGGGGCAAACTCATCGCCGCCCGCAGCCTCGATCGAATCAGCCCTCACCAGGTCCGCAAGCCGGTCGGCCGCCTCTTCGGTACCTGCAACGTCGATCTTGTTCGCAACAACGATACGCGGGCGCTTCGCAAGCTCGTCGGCGTATAAAGCGAGCTCCTCGTTGATGACGCGGTAGTCTTCGAGCGGATCGCGCCCCTCGTAGTCGCCCGTCAGATCGACCACGTGTACGATGAGCGCCGTACGCTCGATATGGCGGAGGAATTCATGGCCGAGCCCCTTGCCTTCGTGCGCGCCTTCGATGAGGCCGGGAATGTCGGCAACGACGAAACTGTAATCTCCGCTGCGCGCCACACCGAGATTGGGCACCAGCGTTGTGAACGGGTAATCCGCAACCTTCGGGCGCGCCGCGCTCAGCTTGGAGATGAGCGACGACTTGCCCGCAGACGGCATGCCTACGAGCGCAGCATCGGCCATGAGCTTCATCTCGAGCTCGATCCAACCCTCCTGGGCCGGCTCTCCGAGTTCGGCGAACGCAGGGGCACGACGGGTCGGCGTTACGAAGTGGATGTTGCCGCGACCGCCGATGCCGCCGCTCGCCACAACGACCCGCTCGCCATCGTGGGTAAGATCGGCGATCAATTCGCCCGTCTCCCGCGCATCTTCGAAGTATTCGCGGACGACAGTGCCCACCGGCACCTTGAGCACCAGGTCATCGCCGTTCGCGCCGTGCATCTTCGACCCTTTGCCATGCGTGCCGCGCGTCGCCTTGAAGTGGTGTTTGAAGCGGTAGTCGATGAGCGAGGAGACGCCGGCGTCGGCTTCGACGATCACATTGCCGCCGTGGCCGCCGTCGCCGCCGTCGGGACCGCCCTTGGGAACATGGGCCTCGCGGCGAAACGACATGCAGCCGGCGCCTCCGTTGCCGCCCTTTACGAATATACGTACCTTATCGATAAACATGGATGTGCTGTACTCCTCGGATGCGTGCGAATGCCTGCAGATGTTTCTTCCATTGTATATGAAAATGCCCCCTGCGAAGCAGGGGGCACAAAGTACACGGTCAATGTACGCTGCCGTTGCGCCTTGAGCTATGCGCCCGGACGGACGTGCACCTTGCGGCGATTGCCCTTGGTGAACTCGACGGTGCCGTCGCAGAGGGCGAACAGGGTGTCGTCCTTGCCGCGGCCCACGTTCTCACCGGGATGGAAATGGGTGCCGCGCTGACGAACGATGATGTTGCCGGCGGTCACGTTCTCGCCGCCGAACTTCTTGACGCCCAAACGCTGTGCGTGCGAATCGCGGCCGTTACGGGTAGATCCAAGACCTTTCTTGTGTGCCATGTCGAATCCTCCTCCTTACTTATTCAGCGTCTTCGGACTTGGCTGCGGTCTTCTTCGCTGCCGGTTTTTTCTCGGCTGCGGGCTTCTCGGCCGCGTCGTCTTTCTTAGCTGCGGTCTTCTTGGCCGCAGGCTTCTTTTCGGCAGTCGCCTTAGCTGCGGGCTTGCTTTCCGCCGCCGCGGTCTTCGCTGCCGTCTTCTTCTCTGCAGCGGGCTTCTCCTCGGCTTTCTTGGCGGGAGCCTCCTTCTTGGCTGCAGGCTTGTCGGCCTTGACATCCGCCTTAGCGGAGCCGACGGCCGCAATCTGAATGCGGGTCAGGTTCTGGCGATGGCCGCGCATCTTCTTGTAGTTCTTGCGCTTCTTGAACTTGAAGACGAGCTGCTTTTCACCCTTGAACTGTTCGAGCACGACAGCTTCGACCTTGGTCTTGGCAGCCTTGGCCGGATCGGCCTCGACCTTGTCGCCGTCGACGACGCAGATGGCCTCAAGCTCGACCTTTTTGCCCGGCTCGACTTCGAGTTTTTCAACTTCCAGAATGTCTCCGGGAGCAACTTTGTATTGCTTTCCACCGGTTTTCACAATAGCGTACATTAGTTATTTCTCCTTGAAATGTGTCAAAACGCAAGGCGATATCTTATCAGCCGCCAATGCCCAAGTCAATAAAACGAGCGGCATTTATTCCGAAGACCCACAAAACTCGGATGTCGAGCGAGATCTTGGCTTCCGCATCCCGCATAAGCCGTGAAAATACTGCCGTTTTGGGCGGTGCCTATCATACCAGGGGAAAACACTTGCGCACCGCAAGATGGCAAGCAGCACAATACTGACATGTTTTCGCAGTTCAAAGCAATCGGCGACACCGGGCGGAGAGCACCGTCCGGGCAAAGCCGCCGCAACGGGCGAACAGCCGTCAAGGCAGCGGGCGAAACCCGTGTCGCCGGATGCCGCCCACCGAAGGAGCTCAGTGGGCTTCGGCCCAGTTATCGCCGAAAGAAACGTCGACGTCGAGGGGAACCCTGAGCTCGGCTGCATGTTCCATGATATCCCGCACCATGGCCGACAGGGCCTCGATCTCGTCTTCGGGTACCGAGAAGTCCAGTTCGTCATGCACCTGCAAGAGGAGCTTCGCTTTGAAGCCGCCTTCCGCCAAGCGCCGCTCGACGCGGCTCATCGCCAGCTTGATGATATCGGCAGCCGAACCTTGCATGGGATGGTTCATGGCCGTGCGCTCGCCGAATCCGCGCTGCACTTGATTTCCCGAAGTGAGCTCGGGGATATGGCGCTTACGGCCGAACATCGTCACGGCGAAGCCCGTTTCCGTTGCATCCTTGATCGTTTGATCGAGGTAGGTCCGCACGCCCGGATACGCCGCGAAATAGCGCTCGATCATCTCCTTGGCCTCGGCATACGGGATATCAAGGCTCTGGGCGAGCCCGAACGCCTGCTGCCCGTACACGATACCGAAGTTGACGGCCTTAGCCCTGCTGCGAAGCTCTGGAGTGATCTCGTCGACGGGGATGTCGAATACGCGAGACGCGGTGCGGGCGTGAAAATCCTCACCCGAGCAAAACGCTTCGATGAGCCCCTCGTCACCCGAAAGGTGAGCCAAGAGCCTCAGCTCGATCTGCGAGTAGTCGGCCGAGAGGAACTTGTGCGCCGGATCGAGCGGCACGAAGCACTCGCGGATGTGCCTGCCGAATTCGGTACGCACCGGAATGTTCTGCAGGTTCGGATCGGACGACGAGAGGCGCCCCGTGGTCGTAACCGTCTGGTTGAACGACGTATGGAGCCGCCCGTCGCCGCCGCGCATCCGCGGCAGAGCATCGATGTAGGTCGACTTGATTTTGGCAAGTTCGCGATACCTGATGATGAGATCGGGAAGCTCGTGGACCTTGGCAAGCTCTTTGAGCACCGTTGCGTTCGTGGAATAGCCCCGCTGCGTCTTCTTCATCGGCGTAAGGCCGAGAACGTCGAACAGGATGTGGGCGAGCTGTTTCGGGGAGTCGATGTTGAACTCTTCGCCCGCAATGCGGTATATCTGCGCGGAAAGCTCGTCGAGATCCTCCTGCGTGCCGCTTCCGAGACGGTTGAGGCGCTCCACGTCGATCGCGGCACCAGTGCGCTCGACGATAGCGAGCACCGCAACGAGCGGGAAGTCGATCTCGCCGCACGCCTCCCAGCCCCCGTCCTCTTCGAGCGCCTTTTTCAAAGGCCCGATCAAGGCCCGTGCGGCGGCCGCGCTCATAGCGGCAGCCTGCTCGTCGTTCTCCGCTTCGGGCATAACACCGCCGCAGTACCCGTCAAGCAGGGCGTTATAGGTATACTCGCTAACCGACGAGTTCATAACGTAGGCAGCGAGCCCCAGGTCGAACGCATCCATCGCAAGCAGGTCCCGATCGTCGACGAGCCCTTTGGCGGAGGTGTCGGCGGGATAGACGTACTGCACGGTTTTCTTCACGTCGAGCGCCGCGAACGATCCCTCGCGTACGATGCGGGCAAACACCGCGAGCGCATCGTCCTGCTCGAACAACGCCGTTCCCCCCGACGTCCCGACAGCCAACGTCAACCCTGCGTCGAACAACGACGCCTGATCGCTCTCCTCGAAAGCGACGCCGACCCGCTCGCCCGCCCTCAGAGCCTCATCGACGAGGACAAGCGCTTCGCCCCCGCGCGTAATCGGCTCCCAGCTCAAATCAACCTGGCTGCGCCCGCCGCCTGCAAGGGCGAGCACCTTTTTCAGGTGAGCGTTGAAGCGCAGCGCGCCGAACGCCTCCGACACCTTCGCCTCGTCGAACGAGGGAAACGATACCGCTTCGAGGTCGAGCGGGAAATCGAGGTCGCGCACGATGGTCGCAACCTTGCGGCTCGCAAACGCCGCATCCTCGTTGTCGCGGAGGTTCTCGAGCTGTTTGCCGCGAAACTTATCGAGATTCGCGTACACCTCCTCGAGCGATCCGTACTGTTGCAGGATCTTCGAAGCGGTTTTCTCGCCGATGCCGGGCACGCCCGGAATGTTGTCGGACGGGTCGCCCTTGAGACCGAGGTAATCCGGTACCTGAGAAGGCTCGATGCCGTAGCGATCCACAACCTCTGCGGGCCCGTACACGGCAACGTCGGAAATGCCCTTCTTGGTGGTTACGATACGGGTGAGCTCGCTTGCCAGTTGATAGGCGTCCTTATCGCCCGTCACGAGCAGCGTCTCGAAGCCGAGAGCCTCGTCGCGCGACGCGATGGTTCCGAGGATGTCGTCGCCCTCCCAGCCTTTGACGCACACGACGGGGATGCCCATCGCATCGAGCAAGCCTTCGATCATAGGGAACTGCACCTTGAGGTCGTCGTCCATCGGCGGACGCTGCGCCTTGTACGCTTCGATTGCCTCCATGCGAAACGCCGGGCGGCCCTCGTCGAACGCGCAGACGATCGCATCGGGCTGCTCGGTTTCGACGAACTTCAGCAGCATGGAGATGAAGCCGAACACGGCATTGGTGGGCCTGCCGTCGGGGGCGTTCATGGTCGGGGGCACCGCATGATAGGCTCGGTGCATCAGCGAGTTTCCGTCGATGACGGCGATCTTTTTCGACATCTGTGCGTCCTCCGTTATCTTGTGTCCCGAGAAAGTATAGAACAGATTCGAATCGTGGCGATACCGCATTGCCGAAAAGAGCCGTGGATCACACGACCGCGTCGCTTACGGCGGCGTCGTTCGGCGGCAAGCCGATGGAGCCGCCAAGGCTGCGACAGATCGCGATACGCGGCCCCGACCGATCCTACATGGACCAAAGATAGCCCACCCCGCGTACCGTCTCGAGTCTTTGCGCCAGATCGGGGCCGAGCTTCGCCCTCACGCGCCGCACGTGCACGTCGACCGTTCGCGAGCCGCCGTAGTAATCGAAACCCCACACGCGCCGCAGGAGCGCGTCGCGCGAATAGGTGCGCCCCGGATGCGTGACGAGGAATGCAAGCAGCGCGTATTCGAGATACGTCAAATCGAGCGGCTCCCCGTTGACCTTTACCTGATAGGTTGCCAGATTGATGGTCATCGCATCGACGGCGATGTAATCCGACGTCGAGCTCTCGTTGCCCGGCCATAGAAGCTGACGGATGCGCGCCGAGCACTCGTCGGGGCTCGCTCCGTGCACGACGAAATCGCTCTTCACCTGAACGGGAAGCCGAAACTCCGAGAGCTGATCCTCGTTGACGATCGCCAAAAGCGATCCGCAGCCGTCCTCAAGCAACGTCGACTCGGCACGCGATACGTTTTGCAGCGCATCGCCGCGCGCCTCGAACACAACGAGATCGCATCCGGGATGCTGTTCGAGCAACCGCTTGAACTGCACCGACGACCCAGCCGCCACATCGACATCGAGAGCCGAAAGCACCGCTTGGAATTTGTGGGCGTTATCGAGGCTGTCCGCGATAAATATGACCTGTTTTCTCTGCATGCGCGCCTCCTATAGGGCAGCCAGATAGCGATCGCGCTCCCATTGGGTCACGTTGCGCTGATAGCTGTTCCACTCTTCGCGCTTCGCTTCGACCAGGTATCCGTGGATGTGTTCGCCAAGCACTTCGCGCATGAAGTCGGACGACGCGAACAGCTCGACGGCTTCGCCGAGGCTGTCGGGTAACGTCGCGAAACCGAGCTTGCGCAGCTCCTGGCGCGAGAGCCGGAACAGATCGCGATCCTCGGTCGGAGGCTGCAGCTCGAGCTCGTCTTCAATGCCCTTGAGTCCCGCCGCAAGCATCGCGGCGAAGGCAAGGTAGGGGTTAGCAGCGGGATCGGGGCTCCTCAACTCGATGCGGCACGCGCTTTCCTTACCGGGTTTGTAGCCGGGAATGCGCACGAGCGTAGAGCGGTTTCGCTGCGCCCACGAGATATAGAGGGGCGCTTCCCCGCCATCGACCAAGCGTTTGTACGAGTTCACGTACTGGTTCGTAATGGCGCAGAACTCGGGGGCGTATTTCAAAAGGCCCGCGATATAGTGCTTGGCCACCTTCGACAGATTGTAGCCCTGCGCGTCGTCGGGATCGAAGAAGGCGTTGTTGCCGTCCATGTCGAACAGGCTTTGGTGCACATGCATGCCGCTTCCCGCTTCGCCGGCCATCGGCTTGGGCATGAACGAAGCGTGGACGCCGTGCTTCATCGCGATCTCCTTCACGACGAGCTTGTAGGTCATGACGGCGTCGGCCATGGAAAGGGCATCGGAGTAACGCAGATCGATCTCGTGCTGGGAGGGGCCGTTCTCATGATGGGAGTACTCGACGGGAATGCCCATCTTCTCGAGCGTGAGCACGGTATCGCGGCGCAGATCGCTCGCCGAATCAAGGCAGGTCAAATCGAAGTATCCGCCGCGGTCGAGCACTTCGGTGCCTTCCGAATCCTTGAAATAGTAGTATTCGAGCTCGGGGCCTACGTTGAACGCGTAACCCATCTGGGCGGCCTGATCGACGACCCGCTTGAGCACGCTGCGCGTATCGCCCTCGAACGCCTCGCCCGAAGGCGTCTTGATCGTGCAGAACATACGTGCAACGGCATTCGAGTCGGGGCGCCACGGAAGCACCTGGAACGTCGAGGCTTCGGGAAAGGCGAGCATGTCGGACTCCTGCGTACGGCAGAAGCCCTCGACGCAACTGCCGTCGAAACCCATCCCCTCGGCAAACGCGTTCTCGAGCTCGCTTGGAATAACGGCGAACGATTTCATCGTACCGAGCACATCGGTGAACCAGAAGCGGACGAAATGGACGTCGCGGCTCTTGATGGTTTTGAGCACGAAATCCTGATCGGGGTTTGTCGCCATGGTTGCCTTCTTTCGGTCGCGGTACGGCGCGTCGCCAAAGTACGATGCTGCTTTCTGTGGTGATTCCATTATAGCGAGGATCGTTTCGAGCGTGTTACCGGGAAATCCCGTGAACTGCTCGCTACAGTAAATAAAGCCCGGCAACAGGCGATGCACGCTATTCGTTGATGTACGCCGAAGCGGCGGCGGGCCGCCCTTGCGCACGGAAATGCCGGGGGTCGGTACAGTTTTTTTCGTTTCTGCGTGTAAAAACCGCGGGAAACGACCCGCGAGCGCGGCAGCTAGCGCACTTCGTCGACGCCGCTTCTGCGTTTCGCCTGATGGCTCGATCGAGCATCCTGCCGCGATCATCGATCACCGCCTTTTCGCAACGCAGAAACGAAAATAACTGCACCCAGGTGGCAGTTTCTCGTGCGCGGCTCGTTCGGCGCGCGCTCCCGTGCGCACGCGCTGCTTTCGCCGAGGGAAGCGGGGCCGTGCGCGCCGAAAAGAATCCATTCCGGAAACGATTCGGCCCGGGCCGCTGCCAAGGCGGGCCGGGCCGAACCGAGGTTAGGCTATTCCCGGTCGAAAACCGAGAAGCGCCTAGAACGTTGCGACAACCGCCCCGTTGTAGGTGGCGTCGATGTACTGCTTGACCGTATCGCTCTGAAGCGCCTTCACGAGCGCTTGGATCTTCTCGGAGCTCTCCTCGCCCGAGCGCACGGCGACCACGTTGACGTACTTCTCGGCAGCTTCGGAATCCGTTTCCTCGCTCGCAATGGCGGTCGAAGGATCGAGGCCGGCGCCGATAGCGTAGTTGCCGTTGATGACGGCCAGATCGACGTCGTCGAGCGTGCGCGGAAGCGCTGCGGCTTCAGCTTCGATGATCTCGATGTTCTTCGGGTTTTCGGCGATATCGTTCTTCGTCGCCGTCAGGCCGGCGCCGTCCTTGAGCTTGATGAGGCCCTCATCCTGAAGCAGAAGAAGAGCGCGCGCCTCGTTGGTCGCATCGTTGGGCACGGCGATCTTCGCACCGTCGGCAAGCGCATCGAAGCTCGCGCTCTTGCCGGGATAGACGCACAGAGGCTCGAAGTGAATGCCGCCCGCAGAGGCAAGATCGGTGCCGCGCTCGGCATTGAAGTCTTCGAGGTAGGTGATGTGCTGGAAGTAGTTCGCATCGAGCTCGCCATCGGACAGCGCGGTGTTCGGCGTAACGTAATCGGAGAATTCCTGGATCTCGAGCGTATAGCCTTCATCGGCTAGCTGGGCCTTGATCTGCTCGAGGATTTCGGCATGGGGTGCCGGAGAAGCCCCGACCTTGATAACCTTGTCGTCTGCAGAGCCGTTCGAGGCGGAATCCCCCGAACCGTTCGATCCGCAGCCGGCAAGCACCCCAAGCGTTACGCATGCCAATGCGGCAGCAAGGCCGATCTTTACAACATTTTTCAGTTTCATGGTATAACCCTTCCCTTTTCAAAAAAACGGTACACGAATGCTGTGTACGAATCTCGGATTCTAGTACATGTACGAAGTAAAACCCAGTCTGACGACGGACGATAACGGTGAACGCGCTATCTGCTCCGCTTGTCGACACGACGAACGACCACGTTCATGATGCTTTGGATGATCTGAACGAGCACGATGCAGATGAGGACTGCGGCGATCATGACTTCGACTTCATAGCGCTGGTAGCCGTACCTGACCGCCACGTCGCCCAAGCCGCCGGCGCCGATCATGCCCGCAATAGCCGAATAGCCCAGAAGCGTAATGAGGGAGATCGCCGCCCCGCGAAGCAGCGAAGGCACGCTTTCCTTGAGGTACACCTTCATGACGATCTGCCAAATATTCGCGCCGAAGCTTTGAGCCGCTTCGATGAGCCCGCTATCGACTTCCGCCAAGCTCTGCTCCACCATGCGCGCCATGAACGGAATCGCCGCGACGGCGAGCGGAAAGATCGCGCCGGCAACGCCGAGCGACGTGCCCATAACGATACGGGTTGCAGGAATGAGCACGACGATGAAGATGACGAACGGAATGGAGCGCCCGATGTTGACGATCCATCCGAGCACCGCGTTGAGGACACGATGCGGGCGCAGACCCCCGGGGGCAGAAACGAGCAGCAGTACGCCGATCGGGATGCCCACCAGATAGGCGACCGCCGTCGGAACGAGCATCATCAGGATGGTGTTCCACGTCTCCTGAGCAAGCATGACCCCGTAATCGGCGAAGAACCCCTGAAGCCACTCCATGCTACTTCACCCGCCTTCCGGCAGGTTTGCCCTCGGACGTCGAGGCGTGAACCTCGGGCCTCCCCGCGTTGACGAACGGATTCGAAGCCGCATCGATCGCGTCGGCGAGAATCGTCGAGGCGGATCTCCCGCGCGCGTCGGTTCCGGACGCCGACGTCCCGGCAGACCCGTCGAAATCGCCGGGCAGGTAGTCGCTTCCCAAGAGCTCGCGGGTTACCGCGCTTTGCGGGTTCGAGAACACGGCGGCGGTTTCGCCCGTTTCCACGATGCGGCCCTTGTCGATGACCGCAATCTTGTTGCATATCTTTTCGGCTACGGCAAGCGAATGCGTAATCACCACCATCGTCACCCCGAGCTCCTCGTTGATGTCCTTCAGGAGCTTGAGGATCGATATGGTCGTACGCGTGTCAAGCGCGCTCGTTGCCTCGTCGCAGAGCATGACGCGCGGGTTGTTCGCAAGGGCGCGGGCTATGGCAACGCGCTGTTGCTGGCCGCCCGAGAGCTGACTCGGATAGCTCTTCGCCTTCTCGGTCAAGCCGACCAGCTCCAAAAGCTCGTACGCGCGCTTCTCGCGATGCTCCCGCTTCTCGTGGACGAGCTCGAGCGGAAACGTCACGTTCTTCAGAACCGTGCGCTGCTGGAACAGGCTGAAGTTCTGGAATATCATGCCGATCGAGCTGCGCAGCTCGAGCAGCTGCTTGCCTGAATAGCCCGTCACGTCTTCGCCGTCGATGACGATACGGCCCGACGTGGGTCTCTCGAGCAGGTTGATGCAGCGAACAAGCGTCGATTTGCCCGCACCGGATTCACCGATGATGCCGAAAATATCGCCATCCTCGATCGTCAGATCGACGTCGATCAACGCATGGTGCTTCGATGCGCCATCGTATGTTTTAGACAGATGCTCTATCTGGATCATTGTTCAGATTACCTCGTACAGAATAACTAACATGATATGCGGCCGTACATGGTTGAGATATGGCCGCGTGAAGCTAGGCCTGAGTGTCCGCGCGCACGCCGACGAACCCAGGCTTGGGCATGCACATCATCATGCTATGTACGAATTCGAAATTCATAACGGGTCAATATTAGACGAAGCTCTCGGGATGTCAAGCGTTAAACCGCAATTCGGAGCGATCCGACCTGATCTGGAACCGATATCGGAAGCAATCGAGACGGCGAAGCGACCCGCAGCGGGGAAAGGCATTCGGCTTATCCCGGCACCATGCCCGCCCGACGAACCTTGAGCCACGAGCCTGCGGCCCGATATCTCGAATCCGCTCAGGATCGCTTCCCCACCTCTACGATTCCAAGCAACTGGTTTTGCGAATGAATGCCGAGCTTCTTGTAAATGCTGTAGATATGGCTTTTGGCTGTGGCAGTCGATATGTAGAGCTTGTCGGCTATCGCCATGGCCGTATCGCCTTCGGCCAAGCACTCGAACACATCGCGCTCGCGCGGAGATATCCCGAACCGGTCTTCGATGGCGTTGAGCGATTCGGCATCCGAGCGCTCGTCGAACGTCCCGTCCGGGCGGTACACGGTCAAATCGCTCGTGATCAGCGTCATGTACTGGGAGTTGGAGAAAGCGAGGTAATACGAGTTGAGCTTGGAGAAGAAATCTTTGATGAACAGGCTGTCGAGCACCTCGGGACGGGCGGCAAACCCGATTTCCAGATAGTACGGATCCTTCATGGGAACGGTGGCTAAATCGTTGTCGCGCATGATGTTGAGCGGGTCGAGCAGCTTGTAAAACGCAGGTACCACCGAGATGGCCTCGTCGGCAGCGACCACCTTGAAGCGAAAGGAGTTGTCGCTCGTAACCATCGATATCGCGTCGCTTCCGAATTTCGATTCCACAACGCGCCGAATGTCTCCCTTCGGCACGATCAACCGCTTCGACAGGATATCGGCTCTCGACAATGCCGGCCGCTTGGCGAGATCGGACCCCTTCGAAACCAGCACCTCATCGTAGGAATGCAGGTACGGCTGGTATTTGAACCCCTGCTGCTGCAAAGAGCGGACGAAGTGCGCGTTTCGCTCCTCGTCGATGCTGAACAGGCACAGCAACCCGATGACGGGATCGCCCTCATCCGACGACAAGAGCTTTTCCACCACCTCGTCGTTGTCGCACTGAAAGTACCGGGCACGCGCGGAGACCTCGTCGAAGCTGTCTACCAACGGGCCGAAGAACGCGGAATCGAAGCACACGTTGTTCAGGTAGGCGACCACCCCATCGTCTTCGCCGCGTTGCTCGTCCGCACTGAGTTCGGCGACGCATGCGAGCATGTCCGCTTGCGCACGCAGCATTTCGCTGGCATACGGCAACAGCGCCTCGCCGTAGCGGTTCAGCACCATTTTGTTCGACGTGCGCCGAAACAGCTTGCAACCCAACTCGGTTTCCAGAACCCCGAGCGACCGGCTCATCCCCTGCGAAGATATGAAATTGATATTGGCCGCAGCCGAAATGGACCCGTGCCGAGCAACGTCGACAAAGTACTTCAGATAGTTCGTCTGCATGACAACCCCCTGAGAGCCGCTATCCGCACGCGAAGGGTTTGCACCGAGAAGCCTTCGTCGAAGGCAGGCAAGCAGCTCGCGCGCAGATGCCCCGATGCCCGATTGCGATTATAACCGCAATCGGGCATGAAACAACACCTCGGACCGATATCCCGCCTACGCGGGCCACCCTGAAAGCCCGAAGGCTTTACGGAAGGCCGAGCAAGCCGGCGGTCATCGGAGTGATGGTCACCGTGATGACGACCATCACCAAACTGGGAGCCCAGCCGACTTTCACCATGTCGCCGAAACTGAAGTACTTGCGGTCGCTCGAGTAGGACAGCAGCGGCACGCCGTCGAGCGGGAGCATGAGCGCAATGGCAGACCAGAAACCGACCATGGCACACGTTGCGGCAATGGAGCCTCCCATGCTTGCCACGATGGTCGCAAACGGTACGGCGATAAGGCCGGCGCATGCGGGACCTGCGGGAATAACGTTATGCAGAAGGCAGCCAAGCACAGACAGCGCGATGAGCGTAACGATGGGCGGCCATGCGGTCATCGGCGCCATCACGACGCTCACAAGCCAAGCGGTGGCGCCCGTGCCCATCAGCGCGGCCACCAAAACGTTGACAGCCATCATGAGCAGCATCATGCCCCAAGGCGAATCTTCCAAAAAGTGATTGAACTTGATGGCTTCGACGCCGGGGAAGAACATGAGGCCAAGGGCGAGCAGGCTGACGACCGTGATGTCGATAGCGGTGACCCAAGAGCTTGCGATCCAGATAACCATGGTGACCAGCATAACGACCAAGCCGGCAATCTCGTGGCGAGGCAGCTTTCCCAACGAGGAAGCGCGCTTGATGCCGGTATCGACCGCCTCCTGGCTCAAGGCTTCGGGCTTGAAGATCTTGATGAGCGCGAACCAGCCGGCCGGAATGGTGATAAGGGCGAGCGGCACGCCGAAGGCCATCCATTGAACGAAACTGATGTGCACGCCGAAATTCTGCTCGATCAGCGACATGGCCAACACGTTGATGATGCAGCCGGAAGGAGTCATGGCACCGCCCAGAGCGGCAGCCCACGGAATGCCGATCGCTATGCACTTGGCAAAAGCGGATTTACCGCCCGTGGGGGTGTTGTTGGCATCGAGTACCGCATACGCGATGGGCAACATGACAGCCGTCAGCGGCAAGTTGTCCATAAGCGTAGAGATGAGCGCCGTGCCAACCATAAAACCCAGCAGAACGCGCGAAGAGTTCGTGCCGGCCCACCTGAGGATAACACCCGTCAAACGCACGGCGAACGAAGACCGAGCAACGAAGCATGCGAATGCGAAACAGCACAGGTAGAAGATGATCGCATTGTTTATCGAGGCCGTCCAAGCATCCGCTGCGGGTAGAATGCCCAGCAGGGGAGCCAGACCGACCATAGCCCACCCCGTTATCGCGATGGGCATGACCTCGGTAACCCAGAACACGATCGCCACCACGAAAATGCCCAGCGACATCTTCCCAGCCCAGCTCAATCCCTCTGGTGTTGGGGTCACACCAAGCGCCACGAGCACGATGACTCCCAGTGCGATAATCCCGAAGCGGATAACCGCCGATTTCTCCTTCATTTCTTCCCCTTCGATCGTTTGCCAATGAAAGCTGTTGGGAGACGCTAGCGCAGCATGTCCACGAATACGTCATCGAGCACAACGTCTCGATCGGCGCAGTCGGCATCGAATTCGACCGCATCGTAGCCCGGCGCCTCTATGCGTACGCGATATGACGCTTTCTCGCACTCGCAATAGCGAAAATCACCGAACTCGTCGGTCTCCACCTGCGCAACAACCTCGCCATCCGCATCGAAGATGGTTACGGGTACGCCGATGATCACCTCGTTCTCACCGCGATTCGCCACCGTGCCGGCAATCCAGCGCTTCGGACGGTTGACGTAGTACACATGCGAGCCCAGGCCTTCCAGACGCTCGTCCGCAGCACCCGCGGCAATCTCGTCGGCGAAGTCCTCGATATCGCCCCAACGCAGTGCATCGGTCGCGCAAGCATCGACACAGCGCGGCTGCGACCAGCCACTATCCAGCAAATGCGCGCAACCCGTGCACTTCTGGGCAACTTGGGCGTCGCCGTTGAAGTACACCATGCCCAGAGGGCAAGCCTCGGCAAGGTCGCGGCGTCCACGCGCCTTTTCGGGGTCGATGACCACCAATCCGTCTTCGCGACGATAAACCGCTTCGGGTGCCAACCCGATCAGGGGACACGCGTCGCAATGCCCGCAGAACGTGGGCGTATACGCCACGCGCACGACCGGCACGCGACCGCGCTCCTCCTCGTCCACGCGGCACCAAAACTGCCCGGTCTGGGGCTGCGCGAGGGCGATAGGAGCCCAATCGTTTTCGCAATGTTCGTCCTTGCAAGCAAGCTGGCAGTTGTAGCAGCCGTTGCACCTGTTCAGATCAACTATCAGTGCCTTCATACCCGTTATGCCCCCTCGATGTAATCACGTACGTCCTGGCCGTAGGAAGCGTCGTAGTACCGGTTCCTGTTGAATTCTTCGGGATACTTCGCGGCGAGCTCGAACACGTCGACCTTCTCCACGCCCACCAAATAGCCGCTTGTCACTTCACCGTCAGCGTTTTTCGATGTCGTCGCCGTCGGGCAGATGAGGTTAATGGCGCCTCCGCGATCGAGTCCGCCCACGCCCGACACGATAACGTCGGAGTTTGCGCCGTGATCCATGTATACGACTTCGGGACGAATGCGCTCGGTCACGCGAACGCCGCCCAGCACGCTGCCGCGCTCGTTGTACACCTTCACCACATCGCCGTCGGCCACACCCACGCTCGCCGCGTCAGTCGGATGCATCCACAGCGGCTCGTATGCATAGCCGTCAGGGCCGATGACCTTGCACGTTTGAATCTCGCGCAACCATTCGACATCGTCGAACTCCGCATGCACGCGCCAACGCGGATGGTTCGACACAATGAGGAACGGGTATTTTTTCGCACGATCGGAGCTGCGGCGGTCATCATGGCCGTCGCCCGATTCGCGCCAATGCGCAACCGGACCGCGCAGCTCGTCGTCGGGAAACATCGTCGCCAACGACTGCGAGTAGAATTCGATCAAGCCCGTCGGCGTCTCGAGCGGATTAGCTGCCGGATCCTCCGCAAACGGGGCCAGGCCGACCGGCTGGTCTTCCCACCCCTCTTCGGTGGGAATCAATTGGTAGCCTCGCTTTTTGAACGCCTCGAAGTCGCGATCTTCCTCGGGAATGCCGCAAGCTTCGTAGCCCTCCTTCACCTGCTGTTCGATGGTTTTGCCCTTCGTCATGCGCTGCACGACGCCCTCGTACACCCCGCCGAATTTTTCGAGCGCTCGGCCGATCTCCTGCACGGCGATCCAATCCGACTTCGCCTCCCCAACCGCATCGATTGCGGCCTCCTCAAACGTGACGGCGCTCCATTGCCCGGAGTCGTTGTCGGTACCGAAATCGCTGACCTCGAACTTCGTGCAGATAGGCAGTACGATATCGGCAAAACGGGCGTCGTCTTCAAACCACGGGGCCTGCACCAGATAGAACTCCAGATTCTCGCTCTTCAGGGCATCCTGGAACTCGTAGCCGCCGTTGAGGCTGGTCGTGAATGCCGGGTTGTCCGACCACAACATCTTCACGCCCGCATCGCCCTCGAGCGGGAATCGGAAGTGCTTGAACTGGTCTGCGCGCGGATCGGCAGCCGTCCCGTGCCCGTACCACTCCAGCTTCTCGCCGCGCAGAGCCTTGTGAATATGCACCTTCGGAACGAAACTGTCGCCGCCCTGGCCGATGAGGGGGCCGTTGTAGCAGGCTGCCGTGTTGGGGATAACCTTCGAAAGGGGCAGCGGGC
Organism: Raoultibacter timonensis; assembly: GCF_022845715.1. Classification (NCBI taxonomy): domain Bacteria; kingdom Bacillati; phylum Actinomycetota; class Coriobacteriia; order Eggerthellales; family Eggerthellaceae; genus Raoultibacter; species Raoultibacter timonensis. Next base: position 1,649,622 of record NZ_AP025564.1, on the reverse strand, counting down.
TGCACGACGACATGCCGAACAGAACCCATTCGATGTACTTGATGGAAATGCGGCCCGGTTTGCCCACGCCCTGCATGGCCAGCAGATACACTTCCAAGCGAGCGGGCTCGTGGGCGAACGCCGCACGGATAAACGAGCCGCCGTTGCAGTGCGCGATGGAGACCGCATGGCTCGCCCAGTAACGAGCGAGCGCCTTGATGCGGTACGCGGGAATTCCGCAGATGGGCTCGGCCCATTCAGGCGACTTAGGTACGCCGTCTTCATTGCCGAGCACGTAGTACTCGAACCAGTCGAAGCCGTCGGAGTGCGTTTCGATGTATTCGCGATCGTACGTGTTCTCGGTCATCCACACATACGCGATAGCCAGCTGCAGCGCGGCATCGGTATTCGGAAACACGGGGAACCATTTGTCGGCGTGCACGACAGCCGTGTAGTTGCAATCGGGAGCGATGGCGATGTTTTTGATGCCGCAGTCCTCGAACCAAAACGCCATGCGAGAAGCCATCTGGCCGCCCCAGCCCCACGTGGTGGTCTCGAGATCGCACCCCCAGTACAGAAGCGCATCGCAATGCTGCGCGATATCCTGAGCAGTATTCGTAGAATGGGTGTTCTGCCCGACGGGATCCATGCCCCACGCATGTTTCGCCCCCCAGTACCAGCCCTCCCAGCTGTCGGGGTTGCGGTTCTGGATGGTGAAGCCGCCGCATTCCCCCAAAAGACGCGTCATGCAGCCGTGCGGAGTATTGATCGCCTTGCTCTCGCCGTGGCCGTCCGCTTGGCAAAGGATGGAATTCGGGCCGTATTCGTCGTGCACGCGCTTTATTTCTTTTGCGATGATCTCGCATGCCTCGTCCCAGCTGATACGCTCGTACTTGCTGGTACCGCGCATCTCCGGATGCCGATCGCCCCCCGGATTCCAGTCGACGCGCTTCATCGGATACGGAATGCGGTTCTTGGAATACGTGCGCCGCTTGTACACCAGCGGAAACGGTGGCGTATACGACTTCATTCCCGGCTCGAGCGTCTTGCCGCCGCGACCGGTGATGGTCCAGTAATTAAGCTCTTCTTTCGTATAGTCGTTTTCAAAGTGAACGGGGCGAATGCGCGCAAGCCTGCCATCCAGCACATCGGCGGCGACGATGTTCGCACCTCCCCCGAACGACTCCAACCCGAGGTTGTGCACGACGGTTTTCTCGGAAATTATCAACGTCTGATCCCTTTCTCTCTTCTCTCGTTCGCTTTCGATGTAAGGCTATTGCTCGAGACGAGCGCGTTCTTCGGCTCGCACCTCGGAAATCTTTCTGTCGGACTTGACGAACACGATGACGGCTGCAGCGGCAAGCACGGCGAGCGGCGCCAAAACGAACTGCGCGTTCGCCTGCCACCCCGCGTTCGCAACGATGGGCGAAACGATGTAGCCGCCCACAACCTGCGCCACGCCCGTGGCAAACGCCATGGTGGCCAGCACGAGATCGGTTTTTTTCGGTTCGGGGACAAGCACCGGGGCAATGGCACGGGTTCCCGTGGGCACAAGCGCGCCGCACAAACCCATGAGGATGCTTGCAATCCAGGGGCCCGTCATGTCGGTACCGGGGGTAAAGTAGAAGAACGCCATGCACAGGGCCACCAGAAGATAACCGCCGGCGATCATCCACTTGCGAAAGTTAAGCCTGTCGGCAACCACGCCGAACGCGATGCCGAGCGGTATGGAAATGATAGCCGTCCAATTGGGAAGCATGGCCGAATCGAATACGCTCAGGCCTTTGACGTTCTGCAGGAACGTCGGATACAAAGTGTTGATGTTCGCAACGTAGTCGAACACCCATACGAAAAAGAACGCGCACACCACGAAACCGGCCAGCATGTAGTTGCGGCCCGGCTTTTTGCGGCGGGTGGGATCACCGTCGACCAACTCGTTTTCAGGAATGGCGGGCATCTTACAGCAAGCCAGCAGCCACACGATGGATACGATTTCCATGGCGATGGAAACGTACCAGATGGGTCTCCACGAGAACGCAAGCGCGGCCCCGCCGGCAGCATCGAAGATCATCGGAGCCGTAAAGAACGCGATAACCACGCCAACGGGCGTCCACTGCGACCAGACGCCCATGCACAGACCCTGATCCTTCAAGGGAAACAGACGGGGCATGATGTTGGGGCCGATGACGCAAATCAAGCCGTAGGCTACGCCCTCGAGCGTGCGTCCCACCAAGAACAACGCCGTATCGGGCGCGAATACGCAGATGAGAGAACCGACCAGCTGCAACACCGACGTAACGACGATGGAGAATTTTACACCCAGGCGCTGCATGACGAACATGCCGGGAAAGGCCAGCAGCATACCGGCAATGGAGAACACGCCCATGATCTGGCTGAGCATCTCAACGGACATTCCCAAATCGGCACCGATGAACTGGATAGCAGGTGCGGCTTTGAACTGGTTGAACGTCGCAGTAAAGCCGAGGAAGAACAACGCAGCGAAGCACAGCCAACGCTCCGTCGAGTCGAGCTGGCGACTCTGCACGCCATAACGAGAAACGGATGATGCCATAAATCCCCCTAACCTGATGAATGCCTGGCCGACCCGTTCGGCCACACCCAATCGAGCAACGGCGCAACTCGGCCGTTTCAAGAACAATTCTGACAGGCAGCCAGCCTCGGGAACATAAACAAGCAGGTATGCAGACCCGCAACGATTTGTTGACCGCTCATACTTGCGAGAGTCCCGACACCCGATCCCGGCCCTTACCGCCGTCGCACCCGATAACGCGTTTTAGGATCGGAGGCGAAGATGGGGTGCATCTGTGTATAATGGTTCGGATGAACAGCACAAGGAAAAAAATAGCGGTCGTGACCATGGGGGTGAAGCTCGGCGACGAGACGCGGGGCTACACCCGATTCCGTTTTCTTTCGGAACTGCTCGTCCGCGAGGGGTTCGAAGTCGACCTCATCACCTCGAGCTTCCAGCATTGGGACAAAGCCCCCCGAGACACGTCTCGCAGCTGCTATCGCGACCTCCCTTATTCGATCGTTTTCATCGACGAGCCGGGGTACAAGAAGAACCTCGACCTCTCGCGCATCAAAAGCCATGCGGTCGCAGCGAAGAACCTCCGGTCTCATTTCGACGAGCACGGATCCGAATACGCGCTCGTCTACGCGGAGATCCCGCCCAACGACGTGGCGCGCGTATGCGCGGAGTACGCCCACGAACAGGGAATTCCCTTTGTGGCGGACATCAACGATCTATGGCCCGAAGCCATGCGCATGGTTGTCAACGTGCCCCTCGTGAGCGATATCGCCTTCTATCCGTTCGCCCGCGATGCAAAACGCGTGTACACCCTGCTTTCGGGAGCTGTCGGCACCTCCGACGAGTATGCGATGCGTCCCGCCCAAGACCGCTCGGAGCCGTACCCGAAAACCACCGTATATGTGGGAAACGTACTTGCCGACTTCGACGCAGGCGTCGCCGAGCATCGAAGCGAAATCGAGAAACCCGAAGGCGAAGTATGGATCGTTTACGCGGGCACGCTCGGAGCGAGCTATGACCTTTCCACGCTCATCGAAGCGGCATCTCTGCTCGAAAAGACGGGCGTTGCCGCCCGCGTGAAGATTCTCGGCGACGGCCCCGATCGCAAAAAACTCGAGGAGCTCGCCTCCGAGCTCGCAGCGCCTGTCGACTTCCTCGGATACATGGACTACCCCCATATGGCGGCCTACCTCGATGCGTCCGACATCACCGTGAACTCGCTCGTAAAATCAGCCGTCCAGAGCATCGTGACCAAGATCGGCGATTACCTTGCAAGCGGACATCCCCTGATCAACACCGGCACGAGCCCTGAGTTCAGAAATCTCGTCAGCGAAAGCGGTTTCGGCGTGAACGTCGAGGCCGAAAACGCCGAAGCGCTTGCCGAAGCAATCGAAAGGCTTGCGGTCAATCCGAGCCTTCGTAAGATCATGGGCGCGAAAGCGCGCGCGGTTGCCGAAAGCGAATTCGATCAATCCCGCTCTTACCTGCGCATCGTCGACATGATCCGCAAGCTGATTTGATTTCTTTGCGCAAGCGCACCGCAAAGGCCCGCTTGCCCTATAATGAATGCCCATGGACGACAAGCGAAACATAGCATTCTCCCCGCCCGATATCGGCCAGGCCGAAATCGACGCCGTCGCCGACGCGATGCGCTCGGGCTGGATAACCACCGGACCGAAGACGAAGGAGCTCGAGCGAAAGCTCACCGAGTTCACGGGAGCCGCAGGCGTCGCTTGCCTCTCTTCGGCGACCGCTGCGCTCGAATGCGCCCTGCGGGCGCTGGGGATCGGCGAGGGAGACGAGGTTATCACTTCGGCGTACACCTACACCGCCTCATGCTCCCCCATCTGCCACGTGGGAGCCACCCCCGTGCTCGTCGACACCGCACCCGGCTCGTTCGAAATGAACTACGCCGAACTCGGCGACCTCATCACCGAACGCACGAAGGCGATCGTTCCTGTCGATATCGCCGGAAGGATGTGCGACTACGATCGCATCGAGGGGGTGCTTGCAACAAAACGGGTGCTCTGGAAGCCGGAAAACGACCTCCAGCGCCTCTTCGACCGCGTCATCATCGTCGCCGACGCGGCCCACTCGCTCGGAGCCGACTACCACGGCAGAAAGAGCGGCTCGGTCGCCGATTTCACGACGTTCTCGTTTCATGCCGTCAAAAACTTCACCACAGCCGAGGGAGGCGCTCTCGCCTGGCGCGATGCCGGTTTCGATTCAGATGAGTTCTACCGGGGAATCATGCTGCAATCGCTTCACGGACAGACGAAGGATGCGCTGGCGAAAACGCAGGCTTCCGCCTGGGAGTACGACATCGCCTTCCCGGGCTGGAAATGCAACATGACCGACATCCAAGCCGCAATCGGCCTCGTACAGCTCGAGCGCTACCCCGCCCTGCTCGCCCGCAGGCGCGAGATCATCGCCCGCTACGAAAAGGGCCTCGCCGACACCGATGCGATCCTGCTCGGGCATTACGGCGGCTGGGCTAATTCAAGCGGCCATCTCATGCTCGTGCGGATGCCGAGAAAAAGCGAGGCGTTCCGCAACGCGGTCATCGAGGTCATGGCCGAAGACGGCGTCGCGACGAACGTGCACTACAAACCGCTCCCCCTGTTCACCGCCTACCGCACGCTCGGGTTCGACATCGCCGACTACCCGAACGCCTACAGGCAGTACTGCTGCGAGATCACGCTGCCGCTTCATACGAAGCTTTCCGACGACGACGTCGACTACGTGGTCGCCTCGTTCAAACGCGCCCTCATCGAGGCGGATAGCAGAGTTTTGCAGGAGTCCGATTGATGTACGCCCGCTTCGGCAAGAGGCTGCTCGATATCCTGATCGGAATCGTCGCTTTACCCTTCGTTGCCATCATACTGCTCATCGTAGCCCCGTTCATCCACTTCGAGGACAAGGGGCCCGTCTTCTACAACGCTCCGCGCATTGGCAAAGGCGGCCGCGAATTCAAGATGTACAAGCTGCGCTCCATGAAGGTGAATGCACCCGACCTCACGATGCCCGACGGCTCGACCTACAACGGCGCCGACGATCCGCGCATGACCCGTATGGGTACGTTCATGCGCAAAACGAGCATCGACGAACTGCCCCAAATCCTCAACGTGATCAAAGGCGATATGAGCCTGATCGGCCCCCGCCCCGATCTCGAGAGGGAAACCGAGCTCTACGAAGGCGACGAGCGCGAGAAGCTCCTCGTAAGGCCGGGCATCACCGGATACGCCGCCGTGAGCGGCCGCAACTCGCTGCCTTGGCATGACCGGCTTGCGCTCGACGTCTACTACGTGCGCAACATCTCGTTCGCGCTCGATGCGAAGATATTCTTCAAGACGTTCGCGGTCGTCTTCGCCCGCGAAGGCGTCTTCGTCGACGAAGACAAGAACGCCTGAACCCCGGCCTATGCCGTTTCGGGAGCAGCCTCGAGAGCGCGGTTTTCGGCCTCTTCCGCATCGAGGAGCTTGTCCTCGGCTTCGAGCTGCTCTGCTTTCTTGACCGCGAGCAGCATGGCAAACGCGATCGCGCATATCCCCGCCGAGAGCTTGCCGATGAGCACCGGCACGATCATCGAAGGCTGGAAGTTGGCAGTGAAGGAAAGATGGTCACCGAACAGAAACGCACAGCAGACCGCGAAGGCAAGCGTGATCACCTTATCGCGCGCCTTGAGGTCCTTGACCATGGCGAGCAGCGCAAGCACGTTTGCCGATGCAGCGAGCAGCCCGGTTGTCGCATCCGAGCTCAATCCGAAAACCCCACCTATTTTCGCAAGAGGCTTGGCAAGATACCTCCTGATAAGGTACACCATCGGAAACGCCCCGCACAGCATCATGCCGATTGCACCCGATACCTCGAGAGCCCTGAATATATCCTCTTCGTCAGCGATGATCGGATCGAATCCGAACGAGCCGAAAACAGTCGTAAACACGCCGGTAAAGTATTCGATGACAGCCAGCACGAACACGAGTTTGAGCACGCTTTCGAGTACGCGCCCAAATACGATGAAGCCTTTGATCATGGCATCCGGCGCAAACCGCAGCCCCAGGGCAAGGGCGACGCAGATGATGATGAGGGGAACAAGGTTCAATCCTATTTGTGCGAAACTCAAAGCAAGCTGATACGTCGCTTCGGAGTTGGTCGAAACAACCTCGCGAATAACGGGGTTCGCAACGGCGATGATGACGCTTCCCACCAGCACGCCGATCGGAATGGCCAAAAGCCCGCTCATAACGCCGAGGGCCAGGTACTTGCGATCTTTTTTCTGCAGCATCTTCAAAGCAACGGGAATGGTGAACACGATGGTCGCACCGGCCATATACCCCGTGATCATAGCCATCATCCAGCTCTCACGCGTTTGCGCAAGGGCGTCGGCGAGCTGATAGCCCCCCATATCGACGGCGATGAACGTTGTGGCCGCCATCGCAGGATCGGCGCCGAGCGCCCCGTACACCGGACCGAATACCGAACTCACGAATGCAGTCAAATACGGTGCAGCAGCCATGATGCCTGCGACGGGCAAAAAGATAGGCCCGATGGAATCGATGCCCGCCACAAACTGCTGCCCAAGCTCGCTTTCGGGCTTGATTACCGACGCAACGGCACCTGCAAAGGCACATGCCATGATGATGTAGACCACGATGGTCCCGAACAGTTCCATATTGCTTCCCTCTCTCGCATGCCGCGGCGGCGGCAGAACAAACTAAAGCCGTTGATGCATGTATGCTAGAAGACGATCCCGCGATGCCCGTCCAGAGCTGCCTACAAAGCCGCCTCGTAAAGCCCGATGGCATACCTGCCATACGTCTTCGCGGCGCGATACCACAGGTAGAGCCATTCCCCCACGGGATCGCCCGACGACTCTTTGTAAAGAGCCCAGACAAACCAGTAGTACGCACTTATCGCCGTATATGCGAGACAATGGCGCATCTCCGCTTCCGTCGGCTTCCCTTTGAAATACTCGGAAATCACGCCTCTCGCTTCATCGAGCGTGTAATCGGAACAGCAGATAAACGTACCGAGATCACTCGCGTAATCGGACATAGCCGAGTATTCCCAATCGATAAGGTACATGAAGTCGTCGCGGACGAGGAAGTTCGGATTGTAGAAATCGTTGTGGCACAAGCAAGGCTCAACTCGATCCGACTTCACGAACCGATCGAGAGCATGCGCTCGATCGGACAGCTCATCGAAATCGGGGAACGACGGATATGCCCGCTCTCCGAGCAGAACAACGATTTCCTGCGCCTTCTCGTACACATCAAAGTACCACTCGGACTTCTCTCCGCTTCCATGAAGCCTGCGTGCAAGAGCTAATCCTCTCTCAACATGCGAAGGATTGTGGTAGTCGAAATCTACGCAATCAGGCAGATACCGAGACAGCTTCCACCCCTTGCGAGGATCTTCGTATATGAACGTATCGTCGATGCCGAGCCTTTTGGCGACCTCCTGCGAATACGCTTCGCTTTCCCGGTTGATGATCTCAGCGGTTCCTGCGCCGGGATGTCGGTAGACGTACAGCCCGCCAAGGCACCCAAATCGAAACGAGAGGTTGGTGAGGCCCTCTTTAAGCGGAGCAATATCGACTATATCGATACGCTCGCACTCGAGAACGCTGCATATGTTGTCAAGAATCTCCGAATCGACGTTGTCGATAAAATCATGATCGAAGTCCCTCAGATCATCAAGGGAGTCGAACTCGAAAATAACACCGGGCTCGAAGGGGCGCATAACCATATCGAGATCTTTGATATGGTCGATGTAAATGTCCTCCCAAAGCTTTCCTGCGGTTTCGGGTTTTCCATAATCATCTTCCAAGAACCTCTTGAAGCGGTTTGAAAAATCCCGATCGAAATACACATGCCCAAGCATGCCGTAGGAATCGACGCCACCCACCGTAACCTTGACGATCCGGTTCCCCGGTCCGACCGTCAAGCAGTATTCGTCGGTCTCGCCTTCAAAATACTGGGCCGAATAGTACGCCTGATACTCGTACGGAGAAAAGACGTTCTCGGTGAAGTAGTCATCGGAAGAGCAGATGTACGTATTGCCAAGCTGCTCCTTCACCAGCATCAACGTAGAGTTGTTGTTTCTCGTCACGTAGTCGTCGTTCACTTTGATGGTAACGCCGAACGTATCCTCTAGATAGAAAAACGCTTCTTTCATGTACCCGACAACCACCGTTATGTCGTCTATGCCGGCCTCTTGGAGCTGACGTATCTGCCGCTCGATGAGCACCTCCCCCCGAACCTTTAAAACCCCTTTGGGCTTATCGTAGGAAATAGGGGCAAACCGCGACGAGAAACCCGCCGCCATGATGATCGCGTTATCGACGCGATACGGCTCCAATGCGGCAAATCCCGCAGGCGTAACCTCGTAAGATTTATCGAGAAGCCCCGCATCCAGAAGATTCTTGCACGCCGCGTTGGCCGTTCCAAGCGACGCGCCGATCGCTTCGGCGATATCGCGCTGCGACCCGACCTCGCGCAAAGCGCACGTCGAAAGAATCGAAAATTCGTTCTTCAGTAACTGCATGAAATATCCCTATCGTATTAAGCGTTCACAATAAGATATTTTACGATAATTTTGAACAATATTTACCAATAATTGATAAATATTTGTTCAATTCATATAAACTGTATTAATAATTGAACCTATGATACATAGGCGGCATCGATTTCCTGGAGTTCTCGGAATGTATCTATCTCGGCGATATCGTCAAACGAGCATTCCCTGATGCGCACGGTATAGTGCTCCGAGAAGTACCTCAACGCAACCTCGTCCCAATAACGCTCTTTACCGCCCGGCATTTCATAGGTTGCAACGATATCTCGAGAGAGCTTTTTCCCGTCCTCTGCAGTCCAGTACGAAATCCCGAACATATGATGGCAATCAACTCCCCCAACCGTCAGGTTGGTGATGACGCCGCGCTTCGTTTCGAAGCACCAATCATCGGTAACCTCTACGGGAACGCCGAGATAGTTGGAATCGTACTGGTACTTGGAAACGAGCTTGGGATTCGAAAGCAAAAGATCGGATTCGAGCACATAGGCGTTCTCGAGAAGGTCTTTAGCCGCCAAAGCAGACGATATGTTGTTTGCTTCGTTGTACTGGGGATTCTCTATGAATCGAATGTTCGGGTACTGATAGAGAAGCTGATCGAACTGCTCGGCAAGATAGCCGCGAACAACGTATACCTCCTCGATACCGGCCGCGTACACCGCATCGAGAAGCGAATCGATAATGCGTCGGCCATGCACGCGAATAAGGGGCTTGGGGGTATTGAGCGTAATGGGAACGAGCCTCGTGCCAAACCCGGCCGCAACAAGCACAGCCCGTTTTACCCGATACGGCTCCAACTCCTCGAGCCCACGCGAAGTAAGCGCAGCTTCATCGATAAGGTTGCGCTCGACAAGCTCCGACACAACCTTGTTTACCGTTCCAACCGAAAAGCCAACCGCTGCCGCAATCTCCCTTTGAGTCATGGGCGAATCGCTCGCCTCGAGGGTTGATAGTATCTTGAACTCTTTATACTCTAGCGAACCGCGCATTCCTGCCTGCTCCTTATTGCCCTTTTAATACCCGCCATTATCAGTTTAAGCACAACGTTCGTGCCGAGAATCATCAGAGAAACAAACGCCGTGCATTCGGTAAGCCGTTGCGCATCAAGGTCGGTGATGAGCAGCGCAAGCGGCATATCGAGCGTCGTGGCCAAAAACGCCACCGCCGAAATGGTCACCATGCAGTTAACGAAAAAGTACGAAAACATTTCAACGATGGTCTCGGACGTCTGAGGAATGAGAACATCCTTCAGAATGCTCGCCCGACTGATCCCCATGGTCGAGCCGACGGCTTCGAGATTTTCATTTACCTTGCCGAGCGAATTGTAGGCCATGAGGTACGGCGACGCAAAGAAGTGCACCAGATTTGCAAGAATGAGTATCGCAAACGTGCCATAGATGAAGGTCCCCTTGAAGAACAGCACATAAGACAAGCCGAGAACGATGCCGGGGATGGCGAGCGTTGTTATGGCAACGAGATGCAGGATCTTCGCCGAGCGACCCTTTATCCGCGCCGTAATATAGCCGGCGAAATAAGCAAGCAGCGTACCGATCACCGATACCGCAAGGGCGATCAGCAACGAGTTCACCCAATAGTCGCCAGCGTTCATATTGAAGGATCGCCCGACGTTTGCAAAGGTAAACGATAGGTCGATCGGATACTTGGTCACGAACGACACGATTGCAAACGAGCAGAGCGGCAGCAGAATGAACAAGGACATGCCCAAGCTCATCAAGTAGCCGAACGCATCGCGTACCCGGTTTTTCGCAATGGCAAACCCCCTTGATACAAAAGAGAGCTTTCCCTTGTCGGCATTGAGCATATCGACGAGAAACGCTACCACGGCGGGAATGAGCAGTACGAAACCGATAGCAACACCGGTATCAAAATTCATCAGACCAATGACCTCCTGATACATGAGTACCGGAAGCGTCGTGCATTTGCCTCCCACCATAAGAGGAACGCCGTAATCGGTTACCACGAGCGTGAACGTGGCGAACACGGCCGATATGAGGGGCTTGCGAAGATACGGCAACGTGATGCTCAGAAACTGGTGCGTCTTGGGAATACCGAGAATATCCGCCGCCTCGTAAGGCAGCGCGTCCTCGTATTTGAGCACATCGTAAACAATAAGGAAAGCCGAGGGAAACGAATAGAGCACCGAACCCATAACGATGCCCCAGAACCCGTAGATGGACCCGTCAAGGGAAAACAGGTTCGTGATGATGCCGTTCGAGCCGAAAAGAAACACCAAACCCATTCCATGGGCGAGCGACGGAATGAGCATCGGCAGCGTCATGAGCACGCCGATCGCCGCCTTCCCGCGAATATTGGTGCGGCAGAGCACCCAGGCCATGGCGATCGCCAGCCCGACCGCGATAACCGTCGACGTCAACGCCACCGCAACCGAGTTGATGCATGCGGTAATAAACTGTTCGGTACCGAAAACCGCCTGGGCTCCGGGGTTCGCGAGGTTCGCAAACAGCCCCAGCAACGGCAGGATAGCCGCAAACAAAAAGAAAAGCGCAAGCACAATGCGCGTTACCGTGAGCCTTGCCTTTCCTCCTCCCACGATATCCTACGCCTCCATGAATCGCGCGAGAGAATCCATCTTGATGCGAAGGTTCTCGACCACGAAATCGGACACGTACTTGTCAGCCGGATTCGCTATGATCTCCTCGGGAGTCGCCAGCTGGTGGATCCTTCCTTCGCCCATCACCATAACGCGATCGGACAAAGCGAACGCCTCTTCCTGATCATGGGTGATATATATCATCGTCGTGCCAAACTCACGCTGAATGCGCTTGAGCTCGCCGCGCAGCGATAACCTTGTTTCCACATCGAGAGCGCTCATGGGCTCGTCGAACAGAATAATGTCCGGATTGAGCGCCAGCGTACGCGCAATGCTCACCCGTTGCTGCTGGCCTCCGGATAGCTGGTGGATCTTTTTGTCGAGGTGCTCCGAAAGCCCCAACTGATCGAGTACCGCGGTAGCGACTTCACGACGCCGAGACTTGAGTTCGGCATTGAACCTGAGCGCATACTCGACATTGCCTAAAACCGTCATGTTCTCGAAGAGTGCATAGTCCTGGAATACAATGCCCATATGCCGCTCATCCGGCCTTGCGCGCGTGATGTCCATCCCGTCAAGCGATACCGTACCCTCGTCAGGGGCAAGTAGACCGATGAGAATCCTCAGCGTAGTCGTTTTACCGCACCCCGACGGGCCGAGAATCGAAAGGAATTCTCCGTCATACACATCGAAATCAAGACCGTGAAGCGTATCGGACCCATCGAATCGCTTGGTAAGTCCCCTAATGGACAGCTTGGTCGTTTCGCTCATGGTTCAGTACTTCCACCTCTCTAGGAGCCGCTTCTTCTCGTCGATATCGAAAATGCCCGTCATATCGGCGTACTCGGCATCGGTTGGATAGTTCTCGATGGAGGTATCCTGCTCAACAAATACCCGATCGGGAACAAACTCCTGCTTATCGAGCAATATCCCCTTCTCGTACATCCAATCCATAACAGCTCGAACAGCCGGCTTGCCTTCCTTGCCCTCGATCACGGCAACTCCGTTCATCGTCCAAGGAGACCCCTCTTCGAATTCGACTATCTCGATCGGAACGCCTTGGTTGATCTCGGAAACAGCCTGATACGTAAGCCCCATGCCAATAAGCGCCTCGCCCTGGACGAGCGCGTTGACAGGACCCGAACCCGAAGAGGTGAACTGGTAAACGTTTTCCGCAAGAGCATCGAAATAGGCGAACGCCTCATCCTCTCCCCGTTCGTTCACGAGGCTTTTCACAAAATTGTAGCCAGTACCCGATGATTTGGGGTTCGGCATGCAGATGAGCCCTTTGTACTGGGGATCGAGCAGATCGTCATACGATTGCGGCACCGAAAGCCCGCGCGACTCAAGAGCCTCTGCGTTCACGGCGATACAGGCGCTCTCTCGCCTGAACGGAAGATATTTGCCCGTTCCGTCAAGGAGGTCGTCCTCGAATACGCTGAAATCGTAATCAAGGGGAGCAAGAACATCCTCGATCTGGCGAAGATACCCTCCCTCAAGCATGAGAATGATGTCCGCCTCGCTCTGAACGCCCTCGTTCTTGATGCGGGCGGCACCAGATCCCGTCGAGACGTAATGCAATCGGATATCGTACTCCGAAAGATCCTCGTGCATGGCGGCGAGCAGGAGCTCGTTGGCTTCGCCCTCCCCGCATGAGTAAATGACGACCGTGTTCTCGTTAGCCGAGCCACAACCTGGCAACAGCATAGAAGCGGCGAACAGGCAACCGACGGCTATCGCCCCTCGACGGGTTATGGATCGCCCGGAATAACGACGCATTTCAAAACCCTGTTCTGTACATGTTTGAATAAGCATGCCAGTAAGTGTAGCGTGAACGTTCAATTATGTAAAGGAAAAGTCAAATCTGAACATGATAGGGAGCTAAAACCTGCACATCCCTTCGAAGGAAGCCGACAGGCTGCGGCCTCGCGAACACGGAGCTACCGTATGGCGCCGCAGCCTCCCCCGCTCTCGACAACCGATCGGTAGAACCGCTCGAGCCACCGAGCCGATTCCCCGATGCCGAACCCCCGCTCGCCAACCTCCGCAACATGATCGTGTCGCGCGTTCGCTTCGCGAAGAAGGGCAACGACCTCTAACGCCCACGCATCCGCACCGGCATCGAGCGGCATGCGCTTTGCCGAATCGACGAGCATTGCAGCCTGCGGCACACCCGTCGATGCCACAACGGGAAGGCCGGTCGCCTGCGCTTCGATAACGGCTATGGCCAACCCCTCCTTGAACGACGGGAACACGAATGCATCGAACGCCTTGAGCAGACCCGGCACGTCCTCCCTCACACCGAAAAAATCGACTGCATCCGCTATGCCGAGCTCGCATGCCTCCCGCTCGATCTCCTCGGCAAGGGAACCCCGGCCAACGCATGCGAGCCGCGCGCGCGGAAGTTCTTTTCTCACCCCCGAGAACACCTGCAACAAAAACCGATGGTTCTTTACCGGATCGAGCCTCCCCACGTGGCCTACGAGCGGTATCTCTTCATCGTAGCCGTACGCCTTCTTGCATGCCTTATGCATGGCGTCGTCGCAACGGTATAGATCAAGGTCTATTCCGTTTTTAAGGATGCTGAAGTTCGGGCCTTCCGTAACAAAGCGACCGAACCGATCACGGCCGGCCTCCTGCGAGCAGGCCATAAAGTAATCGGCAACGTACCGAGTTGGATACGAGAGGGCGCGAAACGCTATCTCGGAAAGGCTCACGGGGTATTTCTGGGCATGGCTATGGGCTATCGCGAAGCGATCCGCCCGTCTTGCCTCCGACAAATAGAGCGCCGCGCTACTCCCGATATGGCCATGGACGATCGGATGCTCGCCGTGCTCTGCAAAGAACGCGCGGAACGCCTTTCGATACGCGCGCGCGTTCGTCCCCTTGAACCTCGGAACACGAAAGATCCGTCCGCCCAGCGCTTCTATTTCCGCGTCGTAATCGCACGCCCTCTCTTCATGCACGACGAAGTCGAACTGTATAAGGGAGCGGTCGATCGCCCGGTACAGGTTCATGATCATCGTTTCGGCGCCGCCTCGGTCCATCGCGCCGATCACATGCAGGACCCTGATCATCGCCGTGTCGCCTCCCTTGGATCCGACTCAGCCCCATCATCCGTTTGCTCGGCGGCGATGCCCTTTTCCACGGCGGATCCACCATCCCCGATCCCCGCACGAGACCTCCTCACAAGCGCCACCAGGAGCACCGCAACACCGACAAGGCACGCGGCGGCACCGGCAAAGCTCACGCCGTTCATGCCCCACAAGTTCACGCACAGAAAGCTCAGCGGAATCACGACTGCGAACGCCGCCACGTTGCCGAGGAAGTTCGCTTTGAAATCACGCAGAGCTATGAGCAAATCGCCGAAAAACCAAAGATAGGCCGTCATGATCGTCGAGAGGATGATAGGCTGCAACAGGTAAACGTAAGGAGCGATACTCTCGCCGTATAGCAGCTGAAGAACCCATGAACCGAAAAATTCAAGTGCAACCGAGCAAACGATCCCCACGCACGCAACGCCTGCGACGGTTTTGAGGAGCAAGAGTCTGAATCCCGCCCTGTCGCCACCGAAGAATAGTTTCGGGAATATATCCAGAAGGGGGCCGTACAGATAGACAGCGCCCATCTGTATGACGAGCGCAGGCGCGGCAACCGCTTGGTATATGCCGAGCGCCTCGTCTCCAACCGCCCAGAAGAGGTATTGCTTCGGCACCATGAAAATGGCGCTCGCCGCCACCGAGGCGAGGACCGCCGGGAACAACGTTTTAAAGAAGAACAGGGCCTTCTTTCGACCGATACCGATCCTGAGCTTCTCGAATTGGCTAGCCTTCGGGATATCGAACAAGAACAGAACGCCAAGGGAAAGCACCGTCATCGCGATGATGGCGATATCGAGGCTGCTCGTAGCCAAATAAGCCCCAACAAAACCCGCAAGAAGAGCCACCCCCTGTGCAATGAACGATTTGCCAATGTAGTCCATCCGGCGGTTCTGCTGGTCGAGCCCGTGCAATATGTCGATCAGAAGTCCAACCGACTTGTAGATGAAAAAGAGGGCAATGGTAAGGAGCGCCTGCGGGTTCGTAAGACACGAGTACGCCATGCAGGCAACGAACGCAATCCCAAGCGTTATGCAGCGAAAGCCAAAGTACTCCCCTAGCTCGTTTTCCCGCTTGATGTCGGAAATCTGATACGTACCCATCTTGTAGTTGGCGAACGTACCGAACGTCCCGACGACCGTCATAGCAATGCCGAGCAAGCCGCTGTCGGCAAAACCGCCCATCCTCACAATCAGGACGGTCATGAGCCACTGGCAGCCAAGGTAAGCCAGCGATCCGACCGAATTCCAGATCATGTTCGCTTTGATCGACAATTGCTTAACGCTCATCGTTGCACCCTTTTGCAAAGCTGTCCGAACGGGCCCGAAGCGGATCCAATAGCGTCGTCACAGGGCATACGCCTCGAATACATGCACGTCCCTGTCTTCCTCCGCGGGAGGTGTGCGCCAATCGCCATACGTTTTCGTCAGGTATTCCTCATAGCTTTTCGGAATGAAGTAGCGGCGATCCTCGAACGGCACTTCAAGCGGCTCGAACCATGCTTTGGGAAGCAGCGTGCCGGCAACGTACTCCCCAATGATGTCACCGTAGAAATCGGTCTCGCGCGCACATGCGTTGCGCGCGTTCTCGTCGATCTTCCGAGCGGCAGCATAGGGATCCATACGCGAGAAGAACGGATGGGCGATGCGCTTCACCAACTTCACGAACGGACTCGAACCCACCGACGGGTCCGCCACCATCAGGCTTCGCACGAGCGCGAGCCGCGTTCCCCGCACATACGCCCTATCGCGAGCGTTGGGGGCTTCATCAAGCGGGAAAATATCGACCCATACCCCTGTCGCATAGGTTTTTTGCACGAAATTCTCGTATACCTTCGTCGTCTTGTCGACCACCTTTACGAACGGGTAGATTCCGCTTTTGTCACGGTATGTCGCAAGGCCGAAGCGATCGGATGCTTTCGCTGCATCGAACTCCGCGATCAAACGCTCGTAGTCCGCTCGGGGCATCAAGATGTCCATATCGTCGTCCCATGGTATGAAACCGCCGTGACGCACAGCGCCAAGGCAGCTGCCGTATGCGAGAAAGTACGAAAGGCCCTTCTCTCTGCAAATGCGATCGATTTCATCCATGATTTCGAGCTCGATGCGCTTCATGTCATCGGTGGTGATTCGCTCCATCCTCGTCCTTCCGTCAAACCGAAGCATGCGCATCGATGGCGCCGCTGCCAAAATCGAGAACAAGGGGCGCGTGGTTCGTTCTCAGCTCCACGGGGGGTATTTCCCTATACGTCGGACCGTACCACGTCTCAAGATACGTTTTAGAATCATGGGGTATGGGCAGCGCAATTCCCTCGAACTCGCAGATAGCGGGAGGCAAAAGCGTCTCGATCGCGAACGGCGGATCGGGAGGATACGACATGGCGGCATAGCAGCCAGCCACCCCCCCTCCCTCGGCAGCTCGCGCTGACTCGTCGAAGGATCGGGCGATCCTCTCCGGCTCGAACAGCATCCGGCATATCCGGTGAGCAACAGCACAGGCGGCTCGCTCGAAAGACCCGAGCAGACCCCCATGAGGCACCTGCACGCTCTTCGCGTGATAAAGATACGACACACGCTGCCAAAACGTGCAGCGTGAAAACTGCTTCTTTCTGGCTTTTCCATCGGGAAAAACAGGGTCATACGGAAACACGTCGACGAATATGCCCTGATCGAATGAGGCCTCGATCGTCTCTTGCGTGTAAAACTTCGTTCCCCGTTTCCAGACCTTGGCAAAAAGAGGAGCGTAGCCCGGGGTAACGCCCGGAATGCCGATCTCGTATTCATCGCCAAGATCCTCTTTCGCCGCTTGGAGGAATCGCTCGTAATCGTCTCGGAGCATGCCGATGTCGATATCATCGTCCCACGGTATGAAACCGCCGTGACGTACCGCGCCCAAGGCGGTACCGGAATCAAGAAAATAGACAATATCGCGAGCGGCGCACAGCTCGTCGATTCGTTTGAGTATCGCAAGCTCTTCAAGCTGCAGAGCTCTCAGCACTTCGTCATCGTACGTCATTATCGACGCTTTCCCGCTTCGTCTTATAGCGCTCATGCCGATCCTTGTCGCGCAAGGCTATCTCCTGAGCAAGAACGTCAAGTCTCTCCCTCAAGCTGGAAACCTCGACGGTGAGAGTAAAGCATTTGATAAGCAGAAGAGCGATGACGCAGAGGAAGATAAAATTCGAAGGCGACTCGATGCCGATGAGACCCGAGAAGAAGAATACAACCGAGGGGAACACCGCCGCGATAACCAACGCCACGGCGAAAAGGAGCCAGAATACGGAATTAGCAACGCTCATCTCGGTTTTCTTCAGCTTGCGAAGCACGAACGCAAAGACGACAATCGCGCCGAGAACAAGGACGATACGATAGTTAATGCTCATAGGCGCATCACCTGAGCCACTGTACGATCAGAATCGACACGAACGCGCGTGCCATGTACATAATCGATTTCGAGAAGCTCAGATAGCTTTCGCCCGTCTCGCGATCCCTCATCTCCACCTGGACCTCCACGACCTTAAACCCCTTGCGAATGAGGTTGGCGAGCGTATCGGGCTCGGGACCGAAATCGTAGCGCTTCACGAACTCGGCCATCGCCCTTCGGTTGTACATGCGCATACCCGACGTTGGATCAGAAAGCCTCTTGCCCGTTGTGAGTCTGATGAGAAACGATATGAGGGCCGAACCGGCCATGCGAGCAGAAACGTCTTTTTTCTTCGTTACGAACCGCGAGCCGATGACGATATCGGCACCCGACTGCTCCATCGCTTCGAGCAGGGGCTTGATGTATTCGGGACGATGCTGTCCGTCGGCATCGAACTGGATGGCGCAATCGTATCCTTGGCGGTCGGCATACTTCATGCCCGCCTGGAAGCCGCTCGACAAACCGACGTTCACGGGAAGATCGAGAAAGTTATAGCCCTCTCGGCGGCACAGATCGCCCGTCCCGTCCGTTGACCCGTCGTTGATGACGAGGATATCGACATCGGGTGCAACCCGATCGAGCTCTCGTATCGTTTCGACAATACAGTCCTGCTCGTTGTAGGCAGGTATGATCGCAAGTAGTTTCATGGCTCCATTATAGTCTACGTACCCGATGCCTCACCGCGCAGAACAGCATCTGCACGAATAGCATCGCACCATCCGCAAAGAAGAACAAGTATAATGCTTGTCGGCGCTCGTGGCGAACGAACGCGCCCTGAACCCGATCAACTGCACAGGAGGAACCCGTGCCAACCGAGACAAAGCCCTGTATCTGCATCTTCTCGACGCTGTACTCGCCAGCCGTCGGCGGAGTCGAAACCTATACGGGCAACCTGGCACGCGCGATTGCCGATCTCGGGTACCGCGTCATCATCGTCACATCGAACACCCACGATGCCGCCCCAAGGGAAAACGACGGAACCATCGAAATCGTCAGGTTGCCGTGTCTGCCGCTTTTGGGTGGACGCTACCCCGTGCCGCGCGCAGATCGTTCGTTCAAGGAGCTGTGGTCGTGGCTCGGACAACAGCAGATCGACTACATCATAGTGAACACGCGATTCTACCTGCTGTCGAATCGCGGTCTCCGCTTTTCCCGAGAACGCGGCATCACCCCGATTCTCATCGAGCACGGGTCCGCGCATCTCACCATGGGAAACCCCCTGATCGACAAAGGCGTTGCATTCGTCGAACACGCGCTGACAAGCATCGGCAAGCGCTACCGCGCATCGTACTGGGCGGTATCGGCAAAATCGAGCGCTTGGCTCAAGCACTTCGGCATAGCGTCGCAGGGAGAACTGTCGAACTCGATCGATGCCGACGCGTACTGCGCGCAGGCAAGCAAGCGGTCGTACAAGGACGAGCTCGGCTTATCCGCCAGCGATTTCGTCGTCGCATTCGTCGGACGACTTGTGCCGGAAAAGGGGGTAAAGGAACTCGCCCAGGCCTCCCGCCTGCTCGAAGACAGAACCGACATATCGTTCATCGTCGCCGGAGACGGCCCCCTGAGCGAAGCGGCGTCGCAGCAGGCATCAAGCAGGATGCACCTTCTCGGTCGCCTCGATCCCCCCGACATCGCGGCTCTGCTCGCGCAATCCGACATTCTCTGCCTCCCCTCGCGCTCCGAGGGATTCGCAACTTCGCTGCTCGAGGCGGCGGCATGCTGCACGACCGCCGTCGCCACCGATGTCGGAGGCGGAAGAGAACTGATGCCCGACGAAGCTTACGGCACCATAATCCCGAACGCAGAGCCTCAGACAATCGCGGATGCCATTCGCCGAGCAGCCGATCACCCCGGGCAAACCGCCGACAAAGGCCGACTGCTGGGAAAACTCGTACGAACCGATTATTCCTGGGAAAAAACAGCGAGAAGGGCAATCTCCGCATGCGAGAGGGCTCAGCGGGAAGCGGCCGGCGAAGCGACGGAATAGCCTATTCGACGACAGGCCTTCCTATCGAAACATAGCGCACGCTGGTGCCCCGAAACGCATCGAGGGAATACATGTTGCGTCCGTCGTATATCTCGGGAGTACCCATGAGGCTTCGATACTGATCGGCAGTGATCGAAGCGAACTCTTCCCACTCGGTAAGGATGAACGCCATATCGGAATCCCGCAATGCCTCGTACGGATCTCCAGCGTATTCGAGAACGCCCAAAGATGCCGGATAGCGCCCCTCGAACGCAGGCATGCCGCACGGATCGTACAGCACCGTTTGCGCACCTTCGTCAAGAAGCATGCGCACTACGTCAAGAGACGGAGCGTCTCGAAGATCGTCGGTATCGGGCTTGAACGTGAGACCGAGCACCGCAATCCGCTTGCCCGCAAGAGATCCGTAACGCTCCTTGGCTTTCGCTACGAGCATCGTCTTTTGGGCGGTATTCACCTCGATGGCCGCCTTGATCGTCTTGATTTCGTGCCCGTGGCACGTGCTCAGCCAATGGAGGGCCTTCGTATCTTTGGGAAAGCACGAGCCGCCGTAACCGATACCCGCCCGTAAAAACTTATCGCCGATACGGGGATCTGCCCCCATACCCGCAGCAACGCGCTCGATATCGGCGCCGACCACATCGCACAGGTTGGCTATCTCGTTGATATAGGATATTTTGAGTGCCAGAAAATCGTTGCTCGCGTACTTGACCAACTCGGCGCTGCGGAGATCCATGACCATCACCGGGGCATCGAACGGCTGATACAGAGCACGCATGAGATCAGCGGCGTCGTCGTCCTGAACACCGACAACGATGCGGGCGGGATACAGCATGTCGCGTAGCGCAGTTCCCTGCGAGAGGAATTCGGGGTTCGATACCACGTTGAACCGTCGACCCGGGGCAGAGCCCGCTATATCGTCGAAATAGGCCTGGATGCGATCATTCGTCCCCGGCGGAACGGTTGACTTGACGACAACGATGCATCCCCGCTCTCTACTTTCGGCTATCTGGTCGCACGCCTGCATGACATACGACAGCTCGGCAGAACCGTCGGCTTTCTCGGGCGTCGGCACTGCAACGAAGATAACATCGGCGCTCTCGTACGCTTTGCGATAATCGGCAGTGAACTCGAGATTGCACGACGATTTCGCCATAAGTTCCTCGAGGCCCGGCTCGAACAGCGGCGATGCACCGCCTCTCAGCAACGAAATCTTGCACTCGTCGATATCGAGACCGATTACGCGATGGCCCTTCGAAGCGAAAACAACTGCAGCGACAAGGCCTACGTACCCGGTTCCGCATACGGTGATGTTCATCCTGATTCCTTCTTCGACAATACGTCTTTTATCGCACAGGGAACGGCCATGACCCTCCGCCCGACCGCATACGTATGCGAGTCCAGCACCTCTTGCTTTTCGCGCTGAAGCCGATCGATCGCCTCGTCGCGCCACGCTAGCTCGCCGTTCAACGCAGCAGTATGCTCGCGCAACCAGGCAACATCGCTCTTCAAGTGAGCGACTTCGGATGCGAGCAGCAAACCCCTGCACTGCGCTCCAAGGCGATCGGTCTGCAAGATTTCGGCCGCCGTTCGCTCCCTCTCATCGAAATAGAACCCCCTTGAGGCGTCCAGGGGCAACTTTGGCGCAAGCCGCTCTCCCATCTCTCTCACAAGCCCGTTGCGTGCGTCGTCTTCAAGCGTCTCAAGGTTCCACAGGGAGAAGTTGAGACACCAATTGACATAGCTCCGCTCGAAAATGTCGTACATATCGCGGTCTTCGAGTCCCTCGCCGATGGCTATAGCAGCTTTGATCGCATTGGCCCACGATTTGCTCCTCGTGCGTTCAAGCGATGCGGCATTGTTCGTTCGATGCATGACAAGCGGCTCGTCGACAAACGCAATAGCATCCGCAAGCATGAGCGCCATGAATACGAAAT
Source organism: Raoultibacter timonensis (assembly GCF_022845715.1). Taxonomy (NCBI): domain Bacteria; kingdom Bacillati; phylum Actinomycetota; class Coriobacteriia; order Eggerthellales; family Eggerthellaceae; genus Raoultibacter; species Raoultibacter timonensis. The sequence goes on along the minus strand of NZ_AP025564.1, from coordinate 1,627,508 downwards.
ACGCGTCGTTCGTGGTCCGCAGATCCTGGAATGCCAGATCGTGCTCCCGAACAAAAGCGGATCGAAACAGCTTGTCCCACGGCCAACCGACGCAAAAACGGAACATGACATCCCGAAGCGAACGTCCCGAATACACCTTGGCGGGATCGACGAAAAGCAAGCTGAAGTCGATTGGTTTGACTTCTTCGGTTATATCGTCGAAATAATTCGAGCGGCATATTGCAACATCGGCACTCGTTTCGATGGCCCGCGCAACCAAGCTTTCAATCATGCTCGGCTCGAAAAAATCATCTGCGTCGAGAAACGCCGCATATTCGCCGCGGGCGTGAGCGAACCCATGGTTTCGAGCTACGCCCGCATAGCGATTCTCTTGAGTGAGAACCGTTATGCGGGCGTCTCCTGCCGCATGTAGGCGTATCCGATCAAGCGTATCGTCGCTCGAACCATCGTCTACGACGATGATTTCAAGATTAGCGTACGTTTGGGCTTCGATGCTTGCCAGGCATCGATCGATGTACGAACCCACGTTGTATGCGGGAACGATTACCGATACGAGCGGAAACTCCGCTCCCGGCGATTGACCGTCATCAACCATGCTGCTACCTATCTTCCCCAAGTCTCCTCGCAACGATCTTCAGAGTTTCCGCAAGCCCATCGTACTTCGCGTGAAAGCGGAACAATGCAAGAGAGCCGCCGCTCTGCGCCTTATTATAAGCCGCCTGCTTTTCGATTTGGAAGTTGTATTCGGCACAATACGCTTGCGGGTCGGCCATAATCTTATTGACAGCCGTCCACTCCTCGGGCCAGAACAGCGATTCGTCAAGCTCGCCTTTGGCGGATGCCTCCCGATATTCGGCCGCATAGCGTTCGAGAAACGGCATTTGGAACTCGGGGGCCAAAAGCGAGAAGGCGAAGTTCAGGTTGTGCATCTTCTTGTAATGGAACACCCCGATGAAGCGTTGCTCAAGCGCGGGATGAGCAGCCAGAAAGTCTCTGATCCACGCATACTCGTCGGGCATGCAGAACACTTTGTTGTTCTGGTTGATCGACGACGCCGCATTGTCCTGGCGGTAGCAGTAAAATGCCTCGGGCACCGCGTATATCCGCTTCGCCCAGCAAAACGTCTGGAACCAAAACCCATTATCCTGGTATGAGGCGCCGGGGCTTTCATGGTGCCTTATGTTGTGCTCGCGGATAAAATCGGTGCGGTAGATGCCGGTCCAGTTAAGCATCTGCATATTGAACACGTCGAGATTATCGGCAGGGTTCATGACCGTATTGTAGTACTCGCTGTGCGGAGTCAGCTTCTCCTCCCAGAATACGCGTTCGCCGTTTGCGCCCGTCTTGAACTTCGTGAAGTCGGAGCGAACGAAATCGACGTTGTTTTCTTCTGCGGCCGCATAGAGCTTTTCGTACATGGTTGGAAGAATGTAGTCGTCGGATTCAACGATGCCGATGTACTCGCCCGTCGCCATGTCCATTCCCTTGTTCATGCTATGGCCGTAGCCGCCATTGGGTTTGTCTATGATCACGATGCGCGAATCGCGCGCGGCGTAGGACTTGATAACATCGAGCGTGCCATCCGTCGATCCGTCGTTGACGCAAATCGCTTCTATGTTCTCCAAGGTTTGCCCCAAGACGCTATCGAGCACCTCAGGGAGGTATGCCTCGACGTTGTAGCAAGGAATCACAATCGAAACAGCTGGCCGTACGGCCCCTTTACCCTCGCTCATAACCCGTCTTCCTCCTTGTCGTATCGGTCCGTTCCGCCTCTCGGGCATCCGCAAACAAAAGAAGTGCGCCGCGGTCCTTCGCAAGTCGCTTCTCGTCCCGCTCCTCGCCCTTGATCTTATCGATGGCCCAGTAGACCACATCGCCTATAGCGGATTTGAACCCCCTCTTCTGAGCTTCAGCGAAAAACGCCGTCACGTAGCTGAGGCGGGGATGCTTCTCATTCTCGCGCGGGTTGCAAGGCGCATTTCCCCCGAGCTCCGCGAGAAGGCTTTCGTATCGTTCGATGCAGTCGGGCATGAGAGTAAAATACGCTGTTCCATGATACGAAAGCTCGATCTCGGGAAATCCGCCGCCTGCCAGCTTCTCGATGAGTTCGCGGCGAACCGGCCCCTCGGGAAGCGTTTCGATATTCCAAAGAGTGTAGTCGAAAGCCCAATTGAGAAAACCCCACGACATTCGCTCGTAGCGAACGGGGTCTTCCTTCAGCTTTTCTTTTAGCAGGCATATCCCCCGATAAAACTCAGTCGGATTGGCGGTGCGGGTGTTTGACACCGACCCCGTGCGGTTGACGCGATGTCTGATGAGCACTTCATCGAAAAAGCTCATTCGCTCAGCTAGCACGAGCGAGAGAAACACAAAATACAGATCCTCGCTATTGCTCATAGCGGGAAATCTGAGACTATGCGCTTCTATGAACGAACGCCGATACAGCTTATCCCAAGGCCACCCGATAAACGCCATGAGAACGTAGTCGTACATGTCCGAACACGAAAACGGGTCCTTTGCGGGAATCTGTTCGACCTTGGCTGTCCACGGAGCTTTCGAAACGGTTTTCGTACGATGATCGTACTCCGCCGAGCGGCACACGACAACATCGGCTGCCGTATCGATAGCCCGGCCGTGAAGCTTCTCGATCATCTCGCGGTCGTACAGGTCATCGGAATCGAGCAGCATAACGTATTCGCCGGTAGCCAGATCGAGGCCCCTATTGCGAGACTGCGCTGGACCAGCGTTTTCCTGGGTGTAGACAGAAACCCGATCATCGTCGGAGGCATATGCTTCGAGAATCTCAAGCGACTTGTCCGTCGATCCGTCGTCAATGCAGATAACCTCGAGGTCGCGATACGTCTGCTCAAGCACGGAGTCCATGGTTTCCCGCAGGCACGACTCCATGTTGTACACCGTAAGGACTACCGAAACTCTATCCGCCACACCAACTCCTCAAATCAACATCGCTACGTCTGAGCGGGAATCGTATTTCCCGTTGACGTATGATCTTAACAATACAAGGGGAACCTAGCCAACGAAAACGGGCAAAGAAACGCCTATTTCACCTTTTCAGCATCACGCCCCGAGGCCTTCTGCCTCGAGAAGCCCCCAAGGGCCCTGCATGCGCCAGCCAGCCCCTGTGCTCTCAACCGAACAGCGAACTCCCGAGCAAGATGGCGCATATAAGGCCATGATGACAGCTTTGGAGTATCGGTCCTCCCGATCTGCTCGAGGTAAAAGCGCTTTTTCGCAGGAGAGAGCTTGGGGTGGCCGAGCACGAGATCCTCCCTCATCGTGAGAAGGGCATCGCGTATGCCCGCCTTGATGCGAGGGCTCTCCCAACCCCCTTGCGCAATGATATCGTCGATGTAGTTGAAACCCCGTTGGTAATGAGCCTGCCACACGAGTGGGTCGTCCACCCCGCAAGCGGCAATGCCTTGAGTCATGTCCTCCCACCTGGCCAAAGGCATGGCAAGCCGCTCCTCGTCAACGGGCCTCCCCTTGCCCCCTGAAAGCTCGTTGCGATAGCAATAATGCATTGCATCGAGGTATACGATACGTTCAGCCTGGCAGAGGGTATCGACGAGAAACGGATTATCGGCCCAGCCGGCACCAGGATAAGAGTGAAAGCGGATACCCCGTTGCGATAGGAACTCGCGCCGATACAACGCGGACCATATCGCGGGGTGCCCTTCGAGCAATTCGGGGAGCTCATCGACGGTATGAACCGTGCGCGAGGTAGGAAGCCGTTTATACAGATACCCCGAAACGATACGTTCAACTGACGGATCGTCCCAATCGATCACATCGAACCACGCTTCCTTCGCCACGTCGATCTTCCCGGAAAACGAATCGACGAATGCGAGCAGGTCCTCGTACATGGTTGGCAAGAGATAGTCATCCGGCTCGACGATGGCAACGTACTCCCCCCGCGCAAGGTCAATTCCGCGATTGCACGTCGCACCGTAGCCTTCGTTTTCCTTGTCGACAACGCGCAATCGCCCGTCACGGGCCGCATGATGCTTCATGATAGCGAGGGAATCGTCGGTCGAACCATCGTTCAGGCAGATGATTTCCATATCGTTCATCGTTTGCGCACGAACGCTGCTCAGGCACTGATCGAGAAAAGCGCCTACGTTGTACACGGGAACGATAACCGATATGCGGGGAGCCTTGCGCGACGTATCCATGCTAGCGCCCCATGATCGCATCAAGCCTGGCTGCGTCGACGCCGAGATAATGCATACCGAGAGCCTGCCGATATCGCGCAGCGGTTAAGGCGGCAAATGCGGGGTATTCGCGCTTGAGCCACAAGCGAAACTCTTTCGCACGTGAAGCGCCCCGCCGCCTGTCCTTGTCGAATATGAGCAGCACCTTGTAGTGGGTATTGATGAGCAGCTGGGTTTTCCTCACCAGGTACTCGTGAATAGGTGCGCTGAAACCATCGGTTTCCGAGAATCGCAGCAACTCCTTCACGACCGTTTCGTGATGTGAATACCGCTTCACCCAATTCTCGGCAGCAACGCTTTGGTTCGCGTTGCCAACAAGATACTGGTAGATCTCAAGGGGAATAAACGTAACCGTATCGGCAAAACAAGTTGCTTTGACGATGTATTCGTAGTCGACGTAGAAGATGCCCTCGAGTATGCTGATGCCATGCTCTCGCAACAGGGAGGTCTTCACCGTCAGCGTATGAATGGCTATGAACGATTCCGTATCATGCAGATTGCATATGTCGGCAAACTGCAATTCTTTGTCCACCTCGATATACGCTGGCAACTCCACGAGGCTACCGCTCATCGAGCCCATATCGACCTCGCGTTTCTCGTCGACAACGATATCGGAATCGATGGAGCGAAGCCTATCGAGCAAGGTGGCAAGATTGTCGGTGTCGACCCAGTCGTCTCCGTCCACAATGCGGAAATACGTTCCTGCCGCATGGGCGATACCGGCGTTGATGCCCGACCCATGACCGCCGTTCTCTTTATCGATGAGCCTGAAGATCGTCGGATGGGACTCGACGTAGCGCAAGGCGATCTCCTTGGTCGAATCGGTCGAGCCGTCGTTGACGATAAGAACCTCGAGATCGTCTGCAAACCGGTCATCCGCAAGAGAACCGAGACCTCGCTCAAGGTACGCTTCGACGTTGTAGCAGGGCATGGCGATGGTGAGAAGCTTTCCCATGGCTAACTATCCCCCTTCCGGCCAAGCCGCGAAAGGGTGTCGTACGCCTTGAATTCGTACCGCACGAGCGACGGGCAATGCCTGAGCTGCCAAGCCACCGCCCTCTTTCCGAAAGACAGGGGGGATTCCATAAGACGGCGATAGTTTTTCTCGAAGTCGTCGAACAACCGGGTCACCGTACCGTCTTCGTCGAGCGCCGGATCGACGACTCCGAACCGAGCCCATTTGACGAGAAGCGAAAACGAGCTTTTCGCCGCACGATCTTCGGCGAGCTTCAACACGCGGTCGCTGCCGAGCGCACGCGCAAGTTCGACCATGAGGCGATCCGCCTCGATGAGATCGAGACCCCGCCTGTCGAGACCGCCGTTCGAGATGCTTCCGATATTTTGGAAGTAGAAGTATTCGATGCGATTCGAAACGGCAACTTGTTTTGCATTCGGAAGAAGCTTGAAGTTGGCGACACGGTCCTCACACGTCTTGCCGACGGGAAAGCACTCGGGGCCGCATGCGTCGAACAGACTGCGACGATACAAACGGTTCCACACCGCATAGCGCTCATCGAAAAGCATTTCGGCGAGCGCCTCCTCCGCAGTCAAGGTTCGCACGCACTCGTTCGGGTTATCAACCTGCCGCTCACCCGAACAGAGCACGTATTGAATCTGAGCTACGTCGCTTTCGGTTTCCGTTGCGACGCGATGCAGGGTCTCGAACATAGTGGGGGCGATCCAGTCGTCAGAATCGACGAAGCCGATGAATTCCCCGATCGTTGCAGCCACCCCGTCGTTACGCGCCGCGGACAGGCCCTCGGTTCGCACATGACGCAAAACCCTCGCCCACGGATGCCGCTGCGCAAAAGCATCGCACAACGCCGCAGAGCCGTCGGTCGAACCGTCGTCAACGAGAATGACCTCCTTGTCTTGGAACGTTTGCCGCTCAAGCGACGCCAAGCACCGAGGCAGAAAGCTTCCGGTGTTGTACACGGGTACTACAATGCTGACGGCAGGCGCAGACATGCTATTCCCTCATCGACCGATAAGCGGCGCATACCTCTTCGACCGTACCGTTCATACGCAGATGGCCCTTCTCGATCCAGATGGCTTTCTCGCACACCCGCTCCACCTGCTCGATGCTATGGGACACGAACAGGACCGTCGTGTTGTGCTTCTCGATAAGCTCGCCGATCCGCTTCTCGCACTTCTCCTGGAAGAACATATCACCGACCGAAAGCGCCTCGTCGACGATAAGGATATCGGGCACGATGACCGTAGCCACCGAAAAGGCGACGCGGGCGATCATACCCGACGAATAGTTTTTCATGGGAAGATCGAGGAATTCGCGTACTTCGGCAAAATCGACGATTTCCTCGAAATGCTCGTCGATATAGCTTTTGCGATAGCCGAGAAGCGCGCCGTTGAGGTAGATGTTCTCGCGCGCGGAGAGCTCCATATCGAAACCCGCCCCAAGCTCGATGAGCGGTGCGATGTTTCCGTTTATGCTGCAAGCACCCTTCGTCGGCTCGAGCACCCCGGCAACGATCTTGAGCATGGTCGATTTGCCGGATCCGTTCGTGCCGACGATTCCGTACACGTCGCCTTTATGCACCTCGAAGCTCACGGTATCGAGCGCGATGAATTCTTTGAAGAAAAGCTCGCGGCGTGCAAAGGCGATGAAGAACTCTTTAAGGCTGTTGAGTTGCTGGCTCGCCATGTTGAACACCATGGTAACCGCATCGACCTTTACGGCAAGATCGAGCTCGTCCATTTCCTTGGAGCCGAGCGGGCGGGCTAGGTTCTTGTTTTTCTTCATATCGACAACCCCACACGGTTAGACATAGAGGATGAATTTCTTCTGCGACCGGTTAAACACGGCAACGCCGACCACCAGCGTGATAGCCCCCATCGCAAAGCAAACGAGGTTCATCTCAAGGCTCGGCGTTTGAGCCCACAGAGCAATCTCGCGAAAATACGTCACGTACTGGTACATGGGATTGAACTCCATGATCGCAATCATAAATTCAGGCAGCCTCTGGATGGGATAGAACAAAGGTGTGGCATAGGTCCAAGCGGTGATTACGACGCCCCACAGGTGAATGACATCGCGGAAGAACACCGTAAGCGTAGCAAGAATGAGGGCGAGCCCCGTGCAGAACATGATCATATAGACGAGCAGCAGCGGCAGGAACAGAATATTCCACGTTGGCGCCACCTGGAAAAACAACATGACGATGACAACCGCAATGAGCGATATGACGAAATTCACGAGTTCGAAAATAACCTTCTCGAGAGGGAACACCATCTTGTTGATACGAATCTTCTTAATGAGCGATGCCGACTCGATGATCGACATCATGCCGCCGTTCGTTGCCGCAGCCATAAAGTTGAACAGCGTCGTCCCAAGAATGAGATAGAGCGGGAAGTTCTCGATATCGCCCCGAAACACGAACGAGAACACCGCCGAAAGCACGATCATCATGAGCAAGGGGTTGAGAATGGACCATAGCACGCCCAGAACACTGCGACGGTACTTGAGTTTAAAGTCCTTCGAGACAAGCGATGAGAGGACGAAACCATCCCGTTTGAAATTGAGGTGCCTCGTATTCATATATGCTGCAAGCCTTCGCTTTCATCCAGTTCATGCAAACGAATAACCAATCAATCATAGCATGCAAGCCTGCGACCCGAGAAGGTCTCCACGACTCCCACGCAAAGCGGCCGCCAACGCCCAAATACGCCCGTGCATCGTGTTGCATGCGGGCATCGGCGCACTTCGGAGCCGATCCGCTTACATAAAGAAGCGGATCACATACGCAAGCGAAAACACGTTCACAAGGACCATCGCAATGCCGAAAAAGAGGTTCGGAAGCCTCGCTGCCGGCGTTTTCTCCCTCAATACGAGCGCGCACAGCACAAGGAAAACCGGGGGAATAAAGTAGCGACCCTGCATCCAGGTAACGGCTGTAGGTCCCGCAAGCGCCTCCCATAACGCCAAGAACAACAAAAGCGATTCGATTGCGCCGAGAGCGATCAGGACAACCCGCTCCCATGGCCTGAAGAGATCCTTCCGCTCGCCGAAGCTCGCAAGGAACGCCACGAGCAGCACCGCGAGATACACGACCCAGGCGAAAGGAACCCTCACGGTCACCGTGGCATCGGCGCCGTTCATATAGGGCCATCCAAGGTTCCCGCCCGCAAACTGCCAGAGAATCGTCCCGCCTTCCTGCGCAATCGTCGCGCCGAGCGAACCGAAGAAAGCATCGAAGCTAAACGACGAAAGCACGCGCTCGAGCATCGCCGAATACCCGATCATGTAAACGAACACCGCAGCAAGCACCATGAACAACGCCGCTGCGAAAGGGAGCACCCATCTGATTTTTCGGCTTTCAATCCTCGGATACAGAATGACGGCTGCACATATCAGAGGAAGGTAGGCATATTTGCACAGCGCGACCAGCAACGCCAATCCGAGAAGAACGACCCACTCCCGCTTCGGAAGCGGATCGCACTGGCCGAAGCGCATGGCAAGCACCTGCACGATGAAACAGAGCGCCGCGATGTTGCAGAGCGCATCGGCCGAACACGACGCCTCCTGCTGAAGCAACATCGGATTCAAGAGAAAAACGAATGCAAGTTTTTTACCGAAGGGCATCTTGCAAAGCATCCAGTAGCCCGCGAACAGGTACAGCATCGCGTTGATCAAACGGGCGGCGAATATGAGAACGTATGCGTTGATGCCCAGCGGAACGCCAATAAGCGTCGCGAGCGAAGGAAGCAGATAGTTAATGCTCGAATACGCGGCAGCGCAGTTTTCCGTCTCGCGTGTAAGCGAGTAGTCGAACGGTATGTCGAAACACGCCTGAAGCCCCGAGTACGGCCCGATCCACGCCTCTGCATCCCTTAGCTGCTCCGGAACCGTGAGGGGGCACACCCCCGAGCGATTGTCGAACACCCTGTTGATGTGAGTAAACTCGTCTGGTACGGCAAACGGCATCATGAACAGGGCAAAACCTATTAAGAGCGGAGGAGCCACAAGCAGAAAAATCGTCTCGATTTTTCGCACCGAACGGCTCCAGAGCCCAACCAACGCGGCGAGGGCAGCAAGGCACCCCATCGCCGCCCATCCCGTTTGCCATGTAAGCCATCCCGACTCGTAATGAGCGCAGACGCTTGCAAGCATCCCGGATTCGCCCGCAAAAAGGGCGCCAAGGTACACGGCGAACAATGCATAGAAAGAGCGGTTCTCTTTCCACGCGGAAGCTAGTTGAGTGGTTGATGACATCGATTTTCCCCATATACTGCGAAACGAAACGAGCTGCCGCGCATGGCGGTGCGAAACCGCATGATAGCACACGAACGGCTGAGGGAATATTTCATGATGAATTCCATAAGACCATCGTGCCTACGCGCCGACGAGCACACCCCTCACACCGCAAGCCGCTGCGGCCTGAAGATCGGTTTCCTTATCGCCGTACAGAACGCAGCATTCGGGATCGGCCTCGAAGTCGAACAAGGCCTTCTCGACCATGCCGCCCGCCGGCTTCCTGCAGGAGCACGGGCCGGTAACGGCGGGATGATGCGGGCAAAAATAGAACGCATCCACGCCGGCACCGAGCGCATCGAGCTTTTCGTTGAGTATGCGGTGCAGTCTATGCATGTCCTCTTCGGCATAAAGGCCCTTGGCGATGCCCGCTTGATTGGTGACCACGACGATACGGTACCCTTTGCGTCGGTAGGAGCGCATAAGGTCGACCGTCGAGGGGATGAGTGCAAGCTTTTCCGGCTCGTACAAATGTCCCGTATCGACGTTGATCGTTCCATCACGATCGAAAAACGCTATGCGGGTGCCACGGGGAACCAGATCGAAAAATACCGTCTGCGCGCGCTCGTAGTCTTCGGGTATCCCGATATCGAGAAAGAGCCCGCCGCTCTCGCAAGCGACAAACGCACCGTCCGAAACGAACCGCTCGAAATAGTCGTGCTCAATCGAGAAGGCGGGCGGCATCGCGGCAAGCGCGCTTCTCTTCAGGGCGTAAACCCCACCGTTGACAAGGCCTTCTTCACAATACGACTTCTCCGCGAACGAGCTGATGATCCCGCCCACGACCGTAAGAGACCCATAGCGGTCAAAGCGCTTCAACCGTCTAACGGCAAGCGCGGCGACAGCCTGCGGGCGAGCGCAAAGGGCTTCGTACAGAGCCCGATACCCAACGCGGAACAGCGAATCTCCGTTCAGTACGATAACGACATCTTCGGAGCACATCCCGAGCGCCTGCTTGATTGCTCCCCCGGTTCCAAGCGGAGCATCTTCAACCGAATAGATAAGGCGCATACCCTTATACGTCGAACCGAAATACTCGCTGATCCGGTTATGGAGATACCCTACGGCCAATACAACCGATTCGCATCCCTGGGAGAACAACTCATCGAGCACGAAGCGCAGAAACGGCCTTCCGCATACCGGAGCCATAGGTTTGGGCACGTCGGAGACAACATCGGCGAGTCTCGTACCGAATCCCCCCGCGAGGACGACAGCTTCCATGAGCGCTACTCCTCGAAGAACTCTGCTTCGAGGGCCAAACAAAGCGCATGGTAGAAAGGCAGGTGGAGCTCCTGAACCTTAAAGGCTTCGCGTTCGGGAACGAGCACGCAGGCGTCGGCTGCAGCGGAAAGCCTGCCACCGTCCCCTCCCGACAAGGCCACCACGCCGACCCCCCCGGGCCTTCGCTACGGCGCACGCCGCAAGTACGTTTTCAGAGTTACCCGACGTACTGATAGCCAGAAGCGCATCGCCTGCTGCGCCCAGCACATACACCTGCTGAGCGAACGAGTATTGCGGAACGCGATCGTTGGAGAAAGCCGTAAGCAATGCGGAGCTCTCCGTCAGCGTTACGGCCGGAAGACCCCCTTGCAGCGAATCGGCAAGCCTTTGACCGTCGATCCCGAGGGGAGCAGCCGCCCTCGCAATCGCAAGCGCCTCGTCGGACGGTACGGCCCGCTCTAAACAGAAGCCCTTCATGAGCTCGCCGACGATATGGGAGCAATCGGCAGCCGAGCCGCCGTTGCCGCAAAGCATAAGCTTACCGCCGCAGCGAAACGTTCTGACGAGCATCTCGAACGACTCGACTATGCCCGCCTCGCACACACGCAAACGCGGATGGCGCTCGTAGAGTTCGGCGAAGATCGCCGCCGACCGTTCGTTCATATCGCTCCTTAGTAGAGGGTCCACGCCTGGGCGCCCCGCTCGTAAAACGAGACGCTTTCGGCACGACCCCGCCCATCGTAGCCGTTCAAAGCCTCCATAAGCCCGTACCTTTTCGCGGGATCGCAGAATATCATCATGAATCCGCCGCCCCCAGCTCCCGAAATCTTGGCCGCCTTGCCGCCATGCATCATAACGAGATCGTACAACTGCTCGATATGTGAGCTTGATACGTAATGGGACGTCTTCTTCTTCGCCTGCCATCCCCTGTTCACGCATTCAGCCAAACCGTCGAAGTCGGCACGGAGCAAGCACGATTTCATCTCGTAGGCCGCATCTTTCAGTTCCGCCATGCCTTCGATCGTATGGCGATCCTCTCGCTCGGACAGCGCTATCTGCTCATCGATGATCTTCGCGCTTTCCCTCGATACGCCGGTATAGTACAGTACGATAGAGCTTTCGAGCTCGTTGAGCACCCAATTCTTCACACGCAACGGGTTCACCATGACGGTACCGTCGGAGTGGAACTCGACGTAATTGAAACCGCCGAACGTTGCGGCGTACTGATCCTGCATACCGCCCGAAAGGGCCAGATCGTTCCGCTCGACATCGTAGGCGAGCTGCGCCATCTCGTAATCGTCGATGGGTAAGTTCAGCAACTCGGCATACGCCTTGATCATGGCTACGACCATGGTCGAAGACGAACCGAGACCCGAACCGGCTGGAGCGTCGCAATACGTCGTCATCGTAAGCGGCAAAGGCTCGCCCGCTCGGTATTCGGATACGATGCGGTTGTATACGCCCTTATGGAGCCTGAGGCCGGAATCGGAATCGATCCTCGGCACCGCTTTGCACTCGAATCGCTCATGCATGTCGACGGCGTCGAATACGACCGTATCATCGCTGCGCGGTTCAACGATGCAGTGCGCATACTTTCGGATCGTAGCGTTGAGCACCGCCCCGCCGCACGTTCTGAAATAGCTCTCGATATCGGTTCCTCCCCCAGCAAGCCCAAGGCGCAAGGGTGCTTTGGAGCGGATTTTTGTCATCTCTCATCCATTCTGCTTGTCCAACCGGATCGCGGCGTTGCGCTTCCCTACGGAAACCATGCAGAAACGATACCGCATAGGGAAAACGGAAGAGCTGCTATTTTTGTCAATGTATAATATCATCAGAATCCAATGCAGCCCAATCGGCACCGAAAGGAGCACCATGCTGTTCGACCGACTCCGATCGAATTCGAAACGACCCGAAAACGGACCCCGCGTCATCGTAACCCTCACCTCCTACCCGCCGCGCATGCAGCATGTCGGCAGGAGCCTCGAAACCATTTTCAACCAAACGCGTATACCCGATGCCGTGTACCTTTGGCTCATAGCAAGCGACTTCCCCGAGGGGCTCGCCTCGCTACCCGAAGACGTACTCGCATTGCGCAAGAAAGGTCTCGAAGTGCGCTTCGCCGACATCGACCTCAAAGTGCACAACAAGTACTTCTGGACGCTTCGCGAGCACAACGACGACATCATCATCACGGTCGACGACGATGTGCTATACCGCCCCACCGTGCTCGAAACGCTGCTCGACTCCTACCGATCGAATCCCCAAGCGGTATCCGCCATGCGAGCCCACCGTATAACGTTCGACGAAACGGGCGCCATCAGGCCCTACACTGATTGGGTGTTCGAGTATACCGAGCAACTGGGGCAGCCCCGGATGGACCTTCTAGCGACCGGCGTCTGCGGTGTCCTCTATCCCCCTCACAGCCTCGACAGCGATCTCATGACCGTTGACGAGATCCAAAAAACCTGCATCGAAGCGGACGATATCTGGCTCAAGGTGATCGAATTGACGAAAGGCATCCCCGTAGTCGTCTGCGACGATGAGAAGCCGAGCCATATCTTGGTGGACGGATCCCAGGCAGTCGCCCGATGGCCCCACATGAACGAAGGCGGGGGCAACGACGTTCAGATCAAAAACGCACTCGCCGCCCATAACGAATACTGCGGCGAAAACGACACGCTCATCGACCGCATCAGACAGGGTGCCCGATAGCTTTAAGGGAATACAGCAGGACGGCCGCAAACAGGAAAGAGGGAGACGGCATGACGGTTTTGGTAACGGGTGCGGGCGGAATGATCGGCTCGCACATGATGGAAATGCTTCAAGAGCGAGGCATTAGCGCGCTCGGCACCTACTACAAACCGACGATCGATTTGAACGAGCTCGATGAGAGCATCAGGCTCGCCGAATGCGATGTGCGCTATCCGCAAAGCGTCGAGAGGATCATCGCCGAAGAACGGCCCGATGCGATCTTCCATCTTGCAGCCCAAAGCTACCCCACGGTTTCCTGGGATCGCCCGTACGAAACTATGGATACCAATGCGGGCGGCACCATCGCCGTCTGCGAAGCGGTAAAGAAGATCCGCGAGGCCGATGAAGCCTACGATCCCGTCGTCATCATCGCGTGCTCGAGCGCAGAATACGGTAAAACGCTCGAAGACCTCGACGGTGCCGCAGTGACCGAGGATGCGCCCCTTTTGCCGCTCCATCCCTACGGAGTCAGCAAAGTCGCACAGGACTTGCTCGGTTACCAGTACTTTCGCAACGACGGCATCAGAACCATCAGAGCACGTATCTTCAATACGACGGGAACGCGCAAGGTCAACGACGTCACGTCCGACTTCACGCTGCGGGCTATCGAACAGGAACGGCTCGGTGCGGAAAATCCCGTGCTGCGCGTCGGCAACGTTAAAACGCATCGGGCGATCCTCGACTGCCGCGACCTCATCGAAGCGCTCTTCCTTCTCGCCGAGAAGGGAACGCCCGGCGAAGCGTACAACATCTCGGCCACGAAGGCCCACAGCATCGAGTACCTCATCGAATCCATCGAAGATCTTACGGGGATCGACTTCGAGCTCGAAGTCGATCCCGCCCTGCTGCGCCCCACCGACGAGCGCGTGATCCTCGGCGACGTAACCAAGCTCGTGCGCGATACCGGATGGAGCCCCGCAATAGCCTACAGAGACACCATCGCCGAAATGCTCGCATACTGGAGAGAAAAGCTCACGTAGACCGGCGCGCCATGTTGCCCAGAGAACCATCGTGGGCAGATCCCATAAAGAAGAAGGACCCCTGCGGGTCCTTCTTCTTTATATCGGATAGGTATCGGAGGTTTACTGGTATCGAGGAACCTCGTAGCGCAAGCCGCTGTCCTTGAGCGAGACGTTGCTGTAGCTGTAGAACTCGCTCATGATGCGGGCGATGCTCGACGGCCAGTAGATATCGGTTGCGTACTGGTGCCACACCTGCGAAGACGAAACGGCGCGCTTCACATCCCACTTCATCTTGTACAGCGTGTTCTGCGCTCCCGATACGCCCGCCGACGAGACCGTCGGGTTGACGTAGTTGTTCTTGATCCATTCGGCTGCCCCGAGTATGGCCTTTTCGGGAGTCGTCCACCCCTTGCTCTTCGCCAACGCGGCACCGCCGTTGTTCGGATCGATGTCGTAGGCGCCGATGCCGTAGAAGTTCAGATATCCGCTGTAGCCGCTCACCGTTCCTTGGGCGAGCTTCGAGCAGCCCCAGCCGCTCTCGAGTGCGGCATGGCACACCAAGTACACCTCGTTGATGTTGTACTTTTTCGCTGCAGCGATGAAGTACGCGCCCGTGTTTCGCAGCTTGCTCGTAACGCCATACGCTCTTTCAGAATAGCCGACCCGAGACGCGATGAACGCATCGAGCTGCGCTGCCGACATGCCGGAGTACCCGTCGGACAAAACAGCGAACTGCAAAAACGACGACGTGCCGTACATGCTCGTCGCAGGATCGAGGGCGCTGCGCACTTCCGACGTCGTCAGCGAACCGTTATAGGGTTTGGTCGCACTATACTCGAGGCTCGTAAGCCGATCGAGCCCGATCGCGTAATCAGTGTAGGAGATGCTTACGTCATCAAGGCTCGATATGATCTGATTGCGCACCTCCGTCGATACCGAGGGGGTGCCGCCGAAGAACTTAAGGCTGGTCACCGACCCTTTGCTCGGCAAGAGCGCGTTGAGGCAGGGGTTGTACGAGGCCGAATCGACCAGCAGAAGCACCGAGCCATCCTTGCCCTGCAACGCGCCGCCGCCGAGGGCATCGTTGGGCGACGTGCCCGTAGCGAAAGCCGCGCCGTTCCACGTGCACCCGGCGTTGGAAACCGCCCACGTTGCGATCTTCGAACTCGTATCGTAGCGATCGGCACCCTCAAGACGGGTTGTCGAGGCGGCGCCCCCAACCGCCGAAGCGGAAACGCCCTTGAGATACGCTGCGGTGGCGGTAGAGACGCGGTTCGTGCCGCCGAGCAGGATGGGTGCGTTCGCAAACAGGTTCGACTTCGTTTTGGCAGCGTTGCCGAGCGCCCTTTCCTGCGCCTCGGTGAATCCGCCGGCTTCGGTTGTCAAGAAAATCGGAATCTTCTGCTTGTAGGCAGCGGGCGCGAACGAGAGCGCATCGGTGAAGTAGTACCCGGATGTGGCGGCCACGTACCGGCTGCCGTCCCAGAGGTTGTTGTCGATGCCGTACTGGTAGATCGCGAGCTGGGTGCCGAATCGATCGGCTCCCTCGAGGCGCTCCACGGCGAGGCCCTTGCCTTCGAGCTGCTTCTTGACGTTGGCGCTCACGGTCGGCTCGCCGCCCACGATGATCGCCTTGGTAGCCCCGATCTGCGCGATCGCGTCGGAGGTCGACGAGGCGAGGGAGTCCGCCGGGGTGAGGAGCACCGGGCATTCGAGGGCGCCCGCGAGGCTCGAAGCGGCGAGCGCGTCGGGCCATCCGTTGCTCCCCGCAACGATGACGTACTCCGATTTGCTGGCCGACCAGCCGTAGACGGCCTGCTTGGCCGCCGTGTCGTAGCGGTCGGAACCCGAGAACAGCGCAACCGAAGTATCGCCGGCCGCCAGCACCTCTACGCCATCGGAGGAATCCAGCGAGAGCGCAGAAACCGATCCGCCGTCGAGCGCGGCAAGCGCCTCCTCGATCTCCTCGCTTGTAATGGCGCTCGCATAATCGCCCGTCTGCTCGAAATTCGAGTCTGCGATTTCACTCGATTCGGTTTCCTCGGACAGCCCTTCTGGAGCATCGTCGGATGATGCCGCCTTATCATCCTGCACCGAATCCTGAGCCGAATCGTCGGTCGGGGCGCCGGCGTTCTCGCCTGTCGCCTCGTTGGCTGGAAGTCCTTGCGAGTCAACCGGCTCGCCATCATCTGCATAGGCGTACGGAACCATGCCGAACGCCAGCGTAAGGGAAAGCAGGCACGCGAGGACCTTTTTCGGTCGGCTCGTTTCTGTCAAAACCATATCGTTCACCTTTCTTCGTTCGGTCGGACTAGCTCGCAATGCCATCGGCTATGCCCTTGGCAACCTGATCGATCCTGTTCTTGTACGTATTCACATCGCTCTGCTTGTCGATGAAGCATATTTCGAGCAGGACAGCGGGCATGCCGCTGCATACCGCAAGCTCCATCTTCTTCTGCCCGCGATCCGCAAGCCCCATGGCGCTCACGAGCGGCTTGTGCACCTTCGACTGCAAACTTGCCGACATCCAGCTCGCATTGTACGTGTGAATATACGATTCGGTTCCCGATCCGCCGCCTGCATTGAAGTGTATCGATACAACGAGGTCGCAACCGAGCGCCTTGGCTTCGGCCTGCCTGAGCTTGTACCAGCCGCCTTTATCGTTGACGTACACGTCTATGCCTTTGCCCCTCAACTCTGCACCGACTTTCTGCGAGAGCTCCTTCGTGAGAGCCCATTCGGTGGTGCCCGATCCCGTGGCACCGGTGTCAAGCGCGCCATCGTTGCTGGAGTTCGGCCCGTGGCCCGCATCGATGTACACCTTCAATCCGACGATATCGGAGTACGAGAATCCGAATTTATCGGCAATGTCCATGCGCACCGTCATCGGCACAGAGGGTTTGCCGCCGAAGAACTTAACCGTCGAAACCTGACCCTTATCCACTGCCGCGATCACGGGATTGTTCGGAATGTCGGCAACGAGCAGGAGCACCGATTTATCTTTGCCCTGCAACGCGCCGCCGCCGAGTGCGTCGTTGGGCGACGTGCCCGTAGCGAAAGCCGCATCGTCCCATTTGAGGCATTTGGCATCGTTCACCGCCCACGATGCAATAGCAGCGCTTGTCGAATAGCGATCGGAGCCGGCCAAACGCTTGGTGGAGCCAGCGCCGCCCGCACCCGATGAAAGGCCCTTGAGATACCCGTCGGTCTCGACCGAAACACGGTTTGTGCCACCGAGCAGGATCGTCTGGTTGGCATACAGGCTCGACGAGTTCTTTGCGGCATCGGAAAGCGCGCGTTCCTGTTCTGCGGAAAGGTTGCCCGCCTCATCGGTGAGGAACACCGGGATTTTAAGCTGGTAGGCTACCGGCGCGAACGAGAGCGCATCGGTGAAGTAGTACCCGGATGTGGCGGCCACGTACCGGCTGCCGTCCCAGAGGTTGTTGTCGATGCCGTACTGGTAGATCGCGAGCTGGGTGCCGATACGCGTGGTTCCCTCGAGGCGCTCCACGGCGAGGCCCTTGCCTTCGAGCTGCTTCTTGACGTTGGCGCTCACGGTCGGCTCGCCGCCCACGATGATCGCCTTGGTAGCCCCGATCTGCGCGATCGCGTCGGAGGTCGACGAGGCGAGGGAGTCCGCCGGGGTGAGGAGCACCGGGCATTCGAGGGCGCCCGCGAGGCTCGAAGCGGCGAGCGCGTCGGGCCATCCGTTGCTCCCCGCAACGATGACGTACTCCGATTTGCTGGCCGACCAGCCGTAGACGGCCTGCTTGGCCGCCGTGTCGTAGCGGTCGGAACCCGAAAATGCCTTCATCGCATCGCTTGACAAGGGGGTGTATTCCGCTTCGGAAAACAACTCGACCGCCTGCTCGTCGACGGTGTTGACTTCACCGCTTGCAATTGCAGCTGCAATCTCCTCCTCGGAAAGATCCGACTGGTCCTCCTCGACAGTCGCCCACGCCGGCATCGCCCCCACGACGAGGGACAAGGCGACAACAAGGGAAAACGCTGCCGCCGAGAAGCTCGTTCTACGTTTCTGGTTCATGTTAGCCTCGTTTAATTCTCTCGGTGCACTATATAACTGCGGCATTATAACACGCCTCTGATCAAGCCTTTTCTTTGATAAGCACGCGTACATGTTTACCTCTGATTTTTTCCATATCGCAGCATGTGCGAAACGAAAACGGGACAGACCGATTTGGTTCGCAAAGCAAACCCCGGCAAACACCGCATTAAGAACCGCTACGATGCCTCGGGAAGCACGATCCGGTACAACCGCATGTCCCCCCGGCTCAAGACCACCTCGAAGCCAGCCGTATCGTCGTCGACGCGATCTATACCGAACCAATCCTCCTCTTCATACGAAAAAAGAAAATGGTTACCGTCCGTCCGGCCATCGAGATCGAGCTTCACGAGATACTCGGCTCCGATCGCTTCAACCGCTTCCGCAACCGAAGGATCGAACGCTATCACATCAAGGCTTCGCCTTACGGTTTTGCTCACGTCGCTCTCGTCCGACCCCCCGTAGCTCGATACGTATCGATAGTAGACGTTCAAATCGTCGATGCCGTAGGCGAACGTCGTTCCATCGTTCGGCTCGTTGAGGACGACCGCATCTGCGGGCACGATGCTTTTCACTTCCTCGATGAACTCCATCTCCTCCGGCCCGTACATCTTGACGCCTCCCAGGCCATAGGCCATATGCAAGAAGTTCTTCTCCGCGCCGAAGGCCGATGTTGCCGAACCGTCTTCGTCGGGGGGATAAAACGGGTAGAAGTTCACCGCCGCGAAGCCTATCGCCACAACGCACGCAACGACATACGCTGCCGGACGATGGCGCTCCATCCGGCCGAACGCCGCTTTGAGCAGCCGCCTCAAAGCCGCATACACCTCGTAGAGACCCAAAGCCGCAAGGGGGACGGCAACGATCGCCATGTTGGCAGCCAAGCGAAGGGCGTCGGTGTACCAAAACCCCGTCAAAAGCTGCTTGAGAGGTCCGTCGAACGACGCTGTCGTAACGTACAGAACGCACAAAACCACATACGAGCAGGCTATCCAGCGGCACTCCTTGCGCGCCAGAGCGCCGATGAACCCGATCAGCACAACCACCCCGAGAGCCGTTTGCGGCAAGGTCTCTTTCGATCCCACGAACAAGACGTTGGCAATTGCCTGGGAGAAATCGGCGAATGCCGGCCACGAATACGACGTAACGCCGCCCATGAACGGAGCCCGGTATAGCACGACCCATGCTGCAGCAACCGCCGCAACGAACAACCCGCACGCAACCGCCACCCGCACGGCACGGGAGACGCCCTTCGGAAACGACGTTGCACCGGCAAACCGCGCAACGAGTTGGATGCACAGCGGCAAAAGAACCGCACCCGCCGTAAAGGCGGCGTTCGGCTGCGTAAAGGCAAACGCTACAAGCGCCGCAAAGAAAAGAGCACCGGCAAAAAACCGTTTCCGCCGATCGAGTTCAGCATCGCTCGCAGAGATAAAGAGAGAGAGGGCTGCAGGCAGCAGAGAAAAAGCGGCCAGATTCGGGTAGAGGGGCCCCCAAGCAAGGAGCTTCCATGGAAACGTCGCAAACGCCAGCGCAACGAATGCTCCGAAAAACACAGCGGCGCGGTTTTCGGGGAAGAGCTTGCTGAGCAAAAGGAACATCCCCGTTGGAAACACTACGGCAACGAACAGAAAGTTCGCCGCATTCGCCCCAACGGCGATGGGGACCCCAAGCGCATTCACCATGAGAGCTGCAACGCAGTGCCAAGCTGACGGGTAGAACGCACCGCTCGAAAACGGTGCCGGAAAATCCGTGATGTTGACCGGATACAGCGTGCTCGACAGAGACGACCAGATGCCGGAATCGACAAACGCCCGTATCGAATTGAGATGGTGGACGTTGTCGAACTCCTGGACATACGAACCGGCGTTCTCGAACGTCCCCATGAAGACGCAACTCGTAACGACGACTCCGACGAGCGCATAAAGACCGAAGCATAGCCAATCGCGAAGAGGCTCCTGCACTCCGGCGTTCTTGCGACCGCATCCAGACCCGCTATCGGCGGCGCATCTTCTCGCCGCCAATCGAAAAGCCAAATGCAGCAGCAAGCCAACGGCAAGCGTCGGACCGACCAGCGCAGCCCACGAACAGGAGACGTTGATCTTCTCGTAAAGAATCGGAAGCAGGCTGTAGGCGACGATCGTCACGATCGGGGCGCACGCCAAACATGCGATGCGCGATATGCCAAAGGCGCGAAGCACAGCGAACCCAGGAATATAAATGAATAAAAACCCCACGAAAACCGCGAGAAAAAACAAATCCCACATACAACCCCTCACATCGCAGCAAAGCCCGCTGCGCTACCCGCAATGATCCCAGAAGGGAGTTTCGACCGAAAAAAGCCGAGCCCAACTCGCACCGCTTCACCACCGTCGCTACAATCCGAAAACGAACCGCAGCTACGAAGTATACCTATCGGGTTCGCGTTTTCCTAGCGAAACGCGCCGAAGCGGGCCGATATCATGCGCGAAGGATGGAAAGCACCGCCGCGCGCACCGAAGCAGAAAGCGTATTCTCGGATCCGAGCCAATAAACCGAACGAACCTGTCCTGACAAGGCAGCGGGCCCAACCGCCGCATATCCCCCGCCGTCCACCAGAAGCACTGGCGTACGCAACTTGGCGCACAGGGGTCCGCCCGCAAGGGCGTCGGGAAAATCAAGCGCCGTCGCAAAAACGGCCGATTCGTAGGTAAACCCTTTCCCCGACCGGGTAACCACCCAATCGGCAATAACGGCCGATGTTCCGTACCGGCTGTCTTCCTGCCCGTTCCCAATGCCCCCCGCTAAACGCATCGAGGGGATCGAAGCCCCGCTCAGCGCAGCGTCTACTTTGTTCGAGACCGAGCCGTATCCCCCCAGAATCAATACCTGCCGATAGCGCGCCAATTCGGCGAGCGTTGCCGAATCGGGAGTAGCCGATGGCGAGATCAGAAACAGCGGCGAACCCGTCGAAGCGGTGAAAGACGACATCGACAAGGCATCGGGGAAATCGTCGCCACGCGCGATGACGGCAATATCGCTCTGAGCGCCGGCGCGGGCGGCAGCTTCCCGCAAAAGCCGCGCCGTGTCGTAGCGGTCGATCCCCTGGATACGGCTGGAGCTGGAAACGAGCGAAGCAACCGAGCGCTCTACCGACGAAGACAACGAGTTCGTTCCGCCGACGAGAATAACCTCCGTGATCGAAGGCGTGTTCTTAAGATAGTCGGCCACCGCAGGCGATAGGCTTTTCGGCCAGCAGGAAACAACAGGATAGCCCTTCGCACCTGCCAGCGTCGACGCGGCCAGCGCATCGGGGAAATCGTCCGCCCGCACGAGAACGATGCCGCATGGACCGCTCGGGTAAGCCGCCTTCGCGACGGCGATGCTCGTAGCAACCCGATCGGCGCCGGAGAGTTCCATCGATGTTATGTCGGATTGCTCAGGCGGTGCCGTCGTCAGCGCCTCGACAACCGCTGCGTAAGCATCGACCTTGCCCCAGCCGAAATAATCGTCTCTGCCAAGGTCGCCGGCATCGACTGCGGTACGGTAGAGAACCTGCCTGAGCTGGTCTACGGTAAGGTTCGGATTCGCCGAAAGAACGAGGGCGCAAACCCCCGATACGATAGGCGCCGCCATCGAAGACCCCGATTTCATCCCGTATGCGTCGACACCCGTATTGAGCGTACTGCAGATGCTCGTTCCCGGAGCAGCGATATCCTTCCCCGCCCCGTGATCCGAACGGCTATCGATATCGCCGGTCGACTTGTACCAGGTAACCGACAAAACGTCGGCGTAATCGGCGGGATACGAGGCGTCCGCTACGCCTTTGTTCCCGCCCGCGCCGACGATCACGATGTTTTTCTCCGCAGCCGCAACAACGCTCCTTTCAAGCGCAGGATCGTGCACGTAGGTGCCCATGGAGATGTTGACGACGCGAACGTCGCCGAGCCGCATGATATAGTCGAGCGCCTCGACGAAATCGGCCGTAGTGCTCTTGCCCGCATACGATCCACTCGCATGGACAACATTGATCGGTACGATCTCGGCGTTAAACGACGCTCCCGCCGTACCGATCGCATTATCGGCATCGGCAGCTATGAGGCCAGCCACATGGGTGCCGTGACCGTACGCATCCCACGCCGCAGCGCAGCCTTTCATATCGGTCACCGTGTTGTACGCGTTGCCGAGATCGATGTTGTTCTTGAGATCGAGATGGTCGGTTCTCACGCCGCTGTCGATAGTGGCAACCCGAACTGTTCTTCCGACCTTAGCGAGATCCCACGCCTTGAAAGCTCCCACGTCGTCAAGATGCCACCAATCGGCTCGGCTGCCGGACAGAACCGGATCGTTGGGTATGTAATCTGCGGTGTACAGGTAGTTCGGTTGCGCGTATACGATTCCATCGGACTCCATAAGCTCATCGATCTTGCTGGCGACCGATGCACCATCCGCAATCTCGACCGCAATGGGCTTCTGCTGGCGAAGAGAGGATGTCTCTATCGTCTCGGTCGGCACAACGCCTGCCGAAGCAAGCGCCTCCTCGATAGCATCAGCGGATTCATCGGGTGAAACCGCTACGATCACTTCGTCTTCGACGTAAAGGGTCCCGCCTCCCGATTCATCCACTTCGGGCACATCACCATCCGACAAAAGCTCGGCAAACGGAACCATCGTCGATTCGTCAACGGATTCGGCACCGACCTCCGGATCGGATACGGATTGTGCGATCGGGTTCTGCTCGAACGCATCCTGATCCGCCCATGCGGCCGTAGGGGTCGCACCGAGCACAAGCGCACATGAAACGATTAGCGAGAAAAGTATGCGAAAACGGGCCATGGTCCTCTTTTCGGCGGGCGGGAACAGCGAGCAGTCCGCTCCGATAATGCAAACCGCAACCGCCATTGTGCCACATACAATTTACGTCATTACCTGTCTTTGGCGAAAAATCGCCGAAAAGCACGAGGCTGCCTACGATTCGCGCTCGGATTGCGTACCCGCATCGAGAAATATCTTGCGCGTCACGAAGTTCCACACCATCACGATGGCGGTTACGACGATCTTCGATATGCGGTAATCGACGCCGAGCATATCGACGCCGAGCCATAGGCATGCGTTGTTGATAAGAAGCCCGATAACCGAAAGGACGACGAAGATGGCGAACTCGCGCCGACGGCTCATGCCCTCCCTGTGCGCGAATACGTAGCGCATGGAAGCCAGGTAGTTAAACACCACCGATACCGTAAACGAAACGGTAGCGCTGACAAGGTAATCGATGCCGAATACTTCGGTTAAGAAAATGAGCAGACCGTAGTCGATGGCGAACGCGATGACTCCGACAACGCCGAACTTCATGATCTGCGCGATTAATCGTTTCATGTCGTTGAGTTTTCCGAACTTCCTTCTCCGGTGAAAAACTCATTCATTTTGTCATAAACGTTCTGGATATCAAGGGGTTTGCTGATATGGGTATCCATTCCACACGCCAAACTCTCGCGAACGTCCTCGGCGAACGCGTTCGCCGTCATCGCGAAGATCGGCACGCTTTTCGCATCCGAGCGCTCCATCGCCCTGATCGCCTTCGTTGCCTCGTAGCCGTCCATCACCGGCATCTGCACGTCCATGAGCACGAGGTCGAAATGGTGCGGATCCGACGAAGCGAACGCATCGACCGCCTCCCGCCCGTTCGTCGCCGTTTCCACCGCGGCTCCCGTCATAGACATGAGCTCGGCTGCGATTTCCAAGTTGAGCTCGTTGTCCTCGACTACGAGAATCGTCTTGCCGGCAAAATCATGCACCCGGGTTTCGGCGGGCGCCGAACCGGTTCGCCCGTTGGCGAAAGAGCGCTCCGCGACGCGATCGTCGCGCACATGCCCGAGCGCCGCAATGATCGACGATTCGAACAGCGGCTTGCCGATAACCTCGGTTGCGCCCACGCGTTTCGCCTCGTTTTCGACCGCACCCACATCGTAGGCGGTGATGAGCACGACCGAGGCTTTCCGCCTGCCTTCTATCGCACGGATCCTGCGTGCAGTCTCCACCCCGTCGATACCGGGCATCTTCCAGTCGATGAAGCACAGACCGTACGGAGTCCCATCGGCCTGAGCGCGCTCGGCCATGCCGACGGCATTGCTTCCATTTGTCGCCCAATCGGCATCGATACCGAGCTTTGCGAGCATCAGGGTGACGTGCTCGCACGTCGCCGGCTCGTCATCGACCACAAGCACGCGTACGTCTCCGAAGCTCTCGATCATCTCATCGGGAGCTTCGGACAAGTCGTAGGGAAGCTCGACCGCAAACGAAGAGCCGACCCCCTGCTCGCTGGTCACGCGAATGCTTCCGCCCATGGTTTCGGCAAGCCGCTTCGTGATGGCGAGCCCGAGCCCCGTGCCGCCGTACTTGCGGGACACGTCGGCGTTCTCCTGCTCGAACGACCTGAACACCTTGTCGATGTTTTCGGGTGCGATCCCGCATCCGGTATCGACCACCTCGAAACGCAACCAATTGCGGCCATCGCCCTTATCCGCTTTCGAGAGCCGAAGCTGCACGGTTCCGCCCTTTGGCGTGAACTTGAGCGCGTTGGAGAGCAGGTTGTACACGATCTGGTTGATGCGCAGCGAGTCGGCGACGATGTCCTCGTCGACTTCGCCGAGGAGAATCGTCTCGTAACCGACGCCCTTCTCGCTTGCCTGAACGTGGAACACCGCAGTGATCGACTCGATGAGCCTTCGGAAATCAAACCGCTCGCGCTTAATCTCGAGCTTGCCGCTTTCGATTTTCGACATATCGAGGATATCGTTGATGAGGGACAGCAGATGGCTCGACGACATGGTTATCTTCTGCAGGCATTCCTCCATCTTCGCCTCGTCGTCGAGGTGGTGCGCAGCGATGTCGGTCATGCCGATGATGCCGTTCAACGGCGTTCGGATCTCATGCGACATCCGGGAGAGGAAATCGCTTTTCGCCATGTTCGCATGCTGGGCCGCAAGCGACGCCCGTTCGGCGCGCTCCTTCTCCTCGCGCAGACGCTTTTCGTTCTCGCGGATGAGGAAGTACGAAAACACCGCCGAAAGCGCGAGAACCGCAAAAACGGCGAAAGCCACAAGCGCGATGTTTCGCGTGAGCGTCGAGCCGAACGCGCTCACCTGTTCGTCGATAACGTTGTAGGGAACCGCTGTGTACAAATACCAATCGGTGTTGGGAATGGGCGCGAGATACAAATACTCGTGCATGCCGTCGAACACGAGCTGCGTTACAAACACGGTTTCGCTGTCGAGCGCGGCGCGGATATCGTCAAGCGTATGCCCCCCGCCCAACACCGCATGTTCGCTGAACAGATCGAAGACGTTGTCGTCTTCGGGCGCTTGGTACTTTGCCGGCGAATAGAGGATATAGGTGCCATCGCGGGAGATGATGCTCGAGTGAGAGTTGCCAACATGGCGGCTCATGACAAGCTCGCTGCCGAGTACCGACGTTTCAAACGATGCGATCGCTCCGATGAATTCCGTATCGCCGTAGGGCACCGCATCGATCGAATCCACGCACACGATGTCGGACACGTCGAACGGAACCTCGGAAGACGAGATCATGGAAGGACCCTTGTCGAGCAATGCGAGCACCGCAGAGGCATCGTAGTCCCCCTCGAGATACCCGTTGGCCGAAAAGCAACGACCCTGTTCGTCGACCAAATAGAAGGTTTCGAAGCCGCTCTCCCGCTTCTGCTCGGCAATGTAGTCCTTCAGCCCGTCCTCATCGACATCCATGTAGCGAAGGGCGGTGGCGATCGCATCCATCTGATCTATCTTGCTGTCTTTGCCCGCATCAAGATATGCGATCGTTTGAGAGCTCAACTCTTCAAGGTACATGGTGTTGATCTTCTCGATCGTGACCTCAGCCTCGTCGTTGGAGGTTGCCGAAGTGAACGCAAGGATAAGAGCGAGCGCCATGACGATGAGGACGACGATGCCCGCAAGGCGCCGCTTGTCTTTATGCTTGTCGTTTTCTTCCATACCGATACACCCCGATCGCCGTCGGAGCCGACTGCGCGACTCCGGAAGTCGAGCTATTGTAACATGTAACCTTTTAATGGGAGATAGCGCTTCGCCGTAGAAACTATGGCAAAACACCCGCTGAGAACACGCATGGACGACGGTTTGTGTACAATGGGCTCACGAAACCAACATCGGATCGATCCGCCGCCCAGGCGAAGGAAGAGGAACCGGACACCGTGAGAGAACACGCTGCCGGCGACAGCGCGACCGTCGCCGTCCTGATACCGTGCTACAACGAGGCAGTAACCATCGCCAAGGTCGTCGACGACTTCAGACGAGAACTGCCCGAGGCGACCGTCTACGTGTACGACAACAACTCCGCCGACGGCACGGCCGACGTCGCGCGGGCGCACGGGGCCGTGGTGAGGACCGAGCCGCGACAGGGTAAGGGCAACGTCGTGCGTCAGATGCTGCGCGACGTTGACGCAGATTACTACGTCATGGTCGACGGGGACGACACCTACCCCGCCGAAGCCGTGCGCGAGCTCCTTGCGCCGCTCTTCGACGACCGAGCCGACATGACCGTCGGCGACCGGCTCTCCAACGGCACGTACGGCGAGGAGAACGACCGCGCGTTCCACGGGTTCGGCAACGACCTCGTACGTACGCTCATCAAGTGGATCTACGGCTTCGAGTTCTCCGACGTGATGACCGGTTACCGCGCGTTCAACCGCGTGTTCGCCAAGACCATGCCGGTGCTCTCCCCCGGCTTCGAGATCGAGACCGAGCTCTCCATCCACGCCGTCGACAAACGCTGGCGCGTCGTCGAGGTGCCCATCGCCTACCGCGACCGGCCCGAGGGGTCCGAAAGCAAACTCGACACCTTCTCAGACGGTACGAAGGTGCTTCTCACCATCGCATCGCTGTTCAAGGACTACCGCCCGCTCGCGCTGTTCTCGTGGGTGGCGCTCGCGCTGTGTGCCCTCGGCCTCGCTGCCGGCGTCCCCGTCATCGTCGAGTTCGCGCAGACCGGCCTCGTGCCCAAGCTCCCCTCGGCGCTCTTGGCCGTGGCCTTCGTGTTCGCGGGCCTCCTGAGCTTCTCGTGCGGGCTCATCCTCGACACGGTGGTCAAGGGCAACCGCAAGGAGTACGAGCTCGAGGTGACGAGAGTCTACGAGGAGATGCGGAGAAACGCGCACCAGGCTAACGCGCATCAAAAGCAATAAGGTGGCGGCAAGCGGGGTTTACGTGTCCCGACGACCGTTTCCCTATGAATCGCTTGCCGCCACCTTATTGGAGATAGTATCAAATACGCAGGTCAAAAGACAGATCTATCTTCCTTGCCCCTTTTCGGGGAAAATGGGTTGTTGGGCGTTTTTCCTTTTTCTGTTCCGCAAGAATTCTTCGTAAAAACCCCGAACCTGCAGTAGAATATCCGTCATGCGCTCAAATCCCTTGAAATACGCCCTCATCGTCTTTTTAGCCGGAGCAAGCTACGGCGTTATGGCCACCACGGTGAAATTCGCCTATCGCGAAGGATTCGCCTGGACCCAAACGGCCGCGAGCCAAGCGTGCTTCGGCGTGTTCATTTTCGCCGTCGTGTTCATCGTTCGTGCGCTCATGGGAGCCAAGGGCGTCGCGCTTGGGCCCCGACGGGTTCTGCGGCTCCTCGGGCTCGGCATGACCACCTGTACGACCTGCCTTCTCTACAACTTCTCGCTTACCATGCTCCCCGTTTCGGTTGCGATAACGCTCCTGTTCCAGTTCACTTGGATCGGCACGGTCATCCAAATCGTAACAACGCGACGTGCACCGAGGCCCGCCGAGCTGGCCGCCGTCGCCATCATCCTGCTCGGAACGTTCCTCGCAAGCGGCGTCTTCGAAGCGAATCTGAACCCCGACCTCAATCCCCTCGGCATCCTCTGCGGCCTGCTTTCGGCGATCAGCTGCGCTGCCTTCGTATATCTCTCGGGCAGAATCGAAACCGAGATGCCGTCCATTCAACGCGGACTCATCGTATGCTGCGGTGCCGCGATCCTCGCGCTCATCGCGTGCCCCGACTACTTCGCTTCCGGCGCGCTTCAGGCGGGAATCTGGAAATACGGTCTCATCCTCGGCTTCTTCGGCCTGTTCGCACCGGTTATTCTGTTCGGCATAGGGACACCCCATCTTCCGGCCGGCATATCGACGATTATGGCTTCGTCGGAGCTGCCCGCAGCGATCCTCATATCGGTGTTCGTCTTGCAGGAGCCCATCAGCGCGCTGCAGGGCGTCGGCGTCGTTGTCATCATTGCAGGCGTCGTCGTTTCGCAGCTTCCGAACCTCGTGAAAAGCGCCCGCGAGCGCAGTGCGGCCGGATAGCCGCGTGCTCGCAAGGAAACGCATGCTAACGGCTCGGTAAATTAGCACGGTACTTCGCATCGCACTGTGGCACAATGAACGCAGCGACTACGAAAGCGCACACCCGCAGCGGGTGAAACGGAACAGGAAAAAGGAGTACGCGTACGTCCATGGCCCAGATCCATTTGAACATTCAACAGGAAATGGAGCTTATCAGGCTCATCGAATTCGAACGCGCCAAAAGCGCAACCGCCGAAGGCCAGGGCCGCCGCTGCGCCTTTCCTTTCCGCCCCGACAACCAACTGCAAGCGGAACTCGTCTCGCTCGGCGCGCTCGCCGTTATCCCCCGAACAGCGCCCGACGGGTCGGACAATCCCGTTGTAACCATCACGTCGGCAGGCTATACGTTCTTCACGGAGAAGGCGCGCAGGGAACGCGAAGTGCGCAGACAGCAGCGCCGCGACTACCTGCTCGTACTCATATCGGGCGCTTTCGCGATGCTTTGCACCGTCATCGGCTTCCTTATCGGGCGCATGGTGTAATCCGCCGTCGAAATCCCGTCGGGGCCAAGGCAGGGTTTTCGACGTGCTGCAAGGCGCCTCCGCGCGCGCAACAATTCGTTTTTCGATTCGCTGATTTTTCTCTTGCATTCCCGATAGGCCTTTGCAATAATGTTCAAGCTGCTTTTTTGGAAACAGGATTGCAGGCTATGCAGGTCCCCATAGTCTAGAGGTCAGGACGCGGCCCTTTCAAGGCTGAGACACGGGTTCGATTCCCGTTGGGGGCACCATAACACATCGAAGGCGCGGATTTTATCCGTGCCTTTTCATTTGCCTATAGCCCCGAATCGACGATTCGCCCTTATCCCGAACGCTACGACTTGGTCGTAAAGGAATTCTTGCACTTGGGGCACGTCACCTTGAGCGTACCCTTCCCCTTCGGAACCCGCAGGCTCTGCCCGCACTGCTTGCACGTGTAGATGCGATGCGTCTTGTGGTAAGTCTTCCACTCCTTGAAGTGGGAGTATGTGCGGCGAAACGGTGCCGTCACCTTGGTGCGAACGCTCACGTACGCGCGGTTCTCCTTGGAACGGTTTCCCGTTTTCCGAGAAAAGACACGAAAATAGCAGTACACGATGCCGGCGAAAGCGATGAAGATCAGTACCTGGCTCACGATGGCATCGCCCACGAACACGCTTGCGAGCATGAAGACGAATGCGGCGAACAGCGCAAAACGAGAGAGGTCGTCGGGACCGTTGCGTCCGATCATGAACTGCTGGAATTTTTGGCCGAGTTTCTGAAACATGTCGCCTTCCAATGCGCAATGTGCTGCGGTCGGACGTCTGCCCGCCAGCATCCGCCCGACCCGCCTGCACCTGTGTACGGTACCGACGCTCGCGCGCCGCACGCGTTAGCCCGAGTATGTGCGGTGCGCTCAATTCGTCGCGCTGTGAAGTTTAGCGCATCGACGGGCGCGAACGGTGCAATTTCGCGCCCGTCACCTTTTCGTAAGAATGGGTACTCCGTCAGGAGTACAGACCGAGCAATTCTATGAGTTCGTCGCGCGAATGGACATCGAGTTTGCGGTAGATGTGCCGTATATGCGTCTTCGCCGTACCGTTGGCGATGAAGAGTTCCTTCTCGATGGCGCCGACCGTTTTACGCTGTGCCAAAAGCAGCAGCACTTCCTCCTCACGCTGCGAGAGCCCGAACTGCTTGGCTAGTTCGTGGCTGCGGTTCGCAAGCTCCTGCTTCTTCACGATAACGCTATCGCCTTCCGCGTTCGATCCGCCGAGAAACGTGACGCCCCACCTGCTCGAAAGTTCCTTCTCGGAAAAGAGGATCATCGTCATGGCCACGACGAGTATGATGACGATCGCGTTGAGCACGAACTCCGAGGGCACACCTGCGAACTCGAACCCCGAAAGCGCCGTCTCGGTTTCACGCCCGAGCAAGCTGAACAGCGCCCGCACGCCGCGCTCGATGCCGAACAGCCATATCGCCGAAATACCGTAACGATAGCTCATATTCGCAAGAATCAGCATGATGAGGATGGAGAATGCCGTATACGACGCCGTCACGCAGAAGTCGGCGGCGACGTTGTTCAGGAAGCCGAGGCTCGGCAAAACGAGGAACGCAGCCACCATGAGCGGAAGCGCTATCCGGTAGATCGCCCCGAAATCGAACCGTCCGCCACGGGCGACGATGCCCGCGAATATGGCCAGCGCCACCGCAAGCGTCCCGAACGCCGAATGGGGGCCGAAGGAGCCCGCGTACATCGACGATTCTTTGAGTCCGTAGGCGAACGCGTAGATGGCCATGAGCATGACGGGCTTCCAGGGAAACGAGAACTTGCCGCCGAGGGTGCGGGGCAGCTCGCTTTCGGGCAGCGATCGAAAGCCGAGCGCCAGGCAAAGAAGCGTCACGGGCGGCATCGAAAGGGCTGCAGCAAAGAGCCACGGATACAGAAACCCCCGACATATATAGAGGATGACCGCAGCGACGATGATCGATGCCGAGTAGTACAGGGCGACGCGCACCGGATTCAGGCAGCTGTAGAGCTCCGACCAGAACAGGATGACGAGCGCGATGCCGAACCCGCCGAGAACCGCCGCCGGCGTTGCGATGGCGGCGGCCAGTTCGGGTGCGTACATCGACGCGAACACCCCCGCCGTCGAGACGACGAGCGCAGTGCCTGCAACCCAGTGCAGGGATTTCTTGCGGTAGAACACCCCGAGCTTCTTCGAAGCGAGCGCACTGGCGAACAGCGTCACGATCATGGCTATGTCGAACACGTTGTGGCCCGCGTACTGCGCGGTCGGGAACCCGACGAACGACCCCACGAACACGATCTCGATCCATGCGCGGTACACGCCGAGCCCGAGGAAGAACAAGGGGATATGGGGCACTCGATCGAGCAGGGCCGGCCTGGCGCTACCCGGCTCGTCTCCCGCCTCGTCCCGCTTGTCGATTGTCTGATCCACCACGACTCCATCCCATCGATCCGTATAACGGCCGTCCGATCCGCCTGCCATTGTATAGGAAAGAGCATCCTGGACCAACCGCAAAGAGCGAATCCGCCCGCAGAGAATAGGAATAACGCCTGATCACAATAGGGTGATACGAGGGGATTATCGAAATCATCCCCCGTTTCGGCCCGTGGACGAATGACGGCTTCCGCCGCAGCGCGTACAGTGCAGTTCAAGGCACGTTCGATTCGCCGAAACCGTTAGACGCACAACCGATGTGCACCGCGATCCGAGGAGGAGTTCATGGGAGGATTCAACAAAACAGGAGTAACGAGGCGCGACCTGTTCAAGTTCGGAGGCATCGCAGCCGCAGGCGTCATGGGCGCAAGCGCGCTTTCCGCCTGCAGCCCGAACGAGAGCACCGCCACGGCCGGCACCGCAGTCGCAGCAAACGAAGGCACGACGACCGCGGCAGGCCACACGAGGACCGGTCTTCCGAGCTTTCTGCAAGCGCCCGAGCCCATCACCGACATCGCCGAGACCAAAGAGTTCGACGTCGTGGTGGTAGGCGCTGGAGCAGCCGGCGTGCCGGCCGCCCTCTCGGCAGCCGAAGCGGGTGCCAAAGTCGCGCTCATCCAAAAGGAAGCGACCGCCATATCGCAGGGCAACACCGGCTCGGGCATCGATCTGACCAAGAGCGATCCGGCCGATGTACAGAACCTCGTATCGGTGCTCATCGAAGAGGGCCAGCACCGCACCAAGCGCGAGCTTCTGGAACTGTGGGCGCAGCACGGCGGCGAGGCGGTCAAGTGGGTCATCGAGCGCTCGGCTGAGAGCGGCGGGCCCATCATCGACCAGGGCAGCCAGCAGCAGGCGGCAACCATCGCCAAAAACGGCTGGACCATGGAATTCGTCACCTCCTTCGCAGGGCCCAAGCCCCTCACCGCCGGCGACGCCATGCGCGCACTTGCCGAAACCGCCGAAAAGGAGGGCGTAGAGATCTTCTATTCGACCCCGGCCGAGCAGCTCGTCAAGGATGGCGACGCGGTCACGGGCGTTATAGCGAAGGGTTCGAACGGCTACATCCAGTTCAACGCGAGCAAGGGCGTCATCATCGCCACGGGCGATTACCAAAACGACGAGGAGATGAGCTCGTACTACCTGCCCGACCTCGCGAACTTCACGCGCAAGCAGATGAACAAGACCGGCGACGGCCACAAGATGGTCATCTGGGCGGGCGGCGCCATGGAACCCATCAACCACACCAAAATGCTCCACGATTTCGATGCGGGCCCGGCATCCATGTGCGACATGCCCTTCCTCGCCGTGAAGAACAACGGCGCCCGCTTCGTAAACGAGGTCGTCGAGATGTCGCTTCTCAACAACTACCTGCGCAGCGCCGAGGACCAGGGCTGGTACTCGCAGGTATTCGACGCCAACTACATGGAGCAGGCAGCCGACTGGCCGGGCAAGCTCTACTCCCCTGAAGAGCTCGCTCTCTACATGCCCGAAGAGGACGCGGACCGCGACGGCGTGTTCAAGGACCTCATCCGCACGTTCAAAGCCGACACGCTCGAGGAGCTCGCCGAAAAGCTCGAGATCACCGATACCGCGGCGTTCGTCGCCACCGTCGAGCGCTACAACGAGCTCGTCGCCTCAGGCGCCGACGAGGACTTCGGCAAGCCGTCGCAGTACCTGAAACCCATCGACACGCCCCCGTACTACGGCATCCACCGCTGGCTGCGCGTTTCGGCCCTCTGCTCGGGCGTGCAGGTCGACGAGAACCACCAGTGCCTGAACACCGAGGGTTCGCCGATCACGGGGCTCTACGCCATCGGGAACTGCTCGGGCGAGTTCTACGGCGGCGTCGACTACCCGATGACCATTCCCGGCCTCTCGCTCGGACGCTGCTACACCGAGGGCTACCTCGTCGGCAGGACGGTCGGCGCGCTCTAAGCCTATCCGATACCACCACCCCGTCGGGCACCTGCTTTTCCGGCTCCCGAACCATACGGCCGCAGCTTCGCTTTCCCCTCCCTCAGTGCGAAGTTGCGGCCATCTCTGCTATGATAGGCTCCATGGAAAACGACGCGAACACCCCTCAAAGATCCGATCCGGGCACCGCTTTGGCGGAAGTCGAGCCATCGGAGCAGCTGACCGCCCACGCGGCAGCCGATCTCCCCGAACAGGACAGCGTCCCGGAAGCACCTCCGCTGCACCCCACCGTCATCGTCATGCACGCCTCGGTCGGCTCAGGCCACCGCAGTGCCGCCAATGCAACGGCGCAGGCACTCGAGATACTACGCGATACCGACGACCCCGAGCTGCTCCAAGGCCTCACCGTGCCCGAGGATCTCGAAATCGAAGTGCTCGATATCCTCGAATTCGGGCGGCACGTCTTCGACGGCGACCATGCGGCGAGCCTGTTCACCGGCGCGACGCGCCCCCTGTACGATCTTACGTGGCGCTACACGCTCACCGGACGGCTCCTCTGGGGGGGAGGAACCATCTGGTCGCACGTCAACTTCCCCAAATTCACCGATCACATACGCGAAAAGCAACCTCTCGCCATCATCTGCACGCACATCACGGCAGCCAACGTGGCCGTGGGTGCCCGCATGATCACCGGCCAGCGCTACCCTATCCTCTGCGTGCCGACCGATTACGAGACCGAAGGGCTGTGGCCCCATAAGACGACCGACCTGTTCTGCGTCGCCACCGAATCGATGGCCGAAACGCTTCGCCCGCGCAAAGTGCCCGACGAGAACATCCTCATCACCGGCATTCCGACCCGCGACGATTTTCGCAAGACCTACGACAAGATCGAGACGCGCAAGAAGCTCGGTCTCCCCGAGGATAAGATGGTCGTGCTCGCCCTTGCCGGAGCCTACCTGCCGCGCCCGTACGTGCACTTCAGGGACACGCTCGATAAAGTACTCCCCTACCTGCACACCTATCCGAACATGCACTTCGTGTTCATCGCGGGAAGCGACAAGCATTACGCAGAGCACATGCGCCAGCAATGCTTTGAACTCGGTCTCGAGAACACCACCGTGCTCGGCTACGTCGACGGCATGGCGGCGCTCATGGCGGCAAGCGATCTGGTGATCTGCAAATCAGGGGGGCTCACGGTGACCGAATGCCTGTGCGCCCAGGTGCCGATGATCCTGCTCGGCCGCGCATACGGCCAGGAGAAGGCCAATGTGCAGATGCTCACAGCCGTCGGAGCAGCCATGCACGTGACCACGGCGCGCGAGCTGCTGGAAAGTCTGCGCCACATCGCCCGGTACCCGCAAAGCACTCAGGCCATGCTCATCAACGGCGGTATCATACGCCGCCCCGAAGCGGCACTCGACATCGCACGCGCAGCGTTTCGCCTGGTGGAGAAAACGAAGGCAGGCGATCTTGCCGAGCACCGCAAACGGCTGCTCTGGCTCTACTGGGGCAAGAAGCCGGCGCACATCAGATAGCGGGCCCTGCCGCCCATGCGCTGCGCCGCCCGCGGTGCAGCGCAGCCGTTCTTCGTCTTGAAGCCGCGAGGCGAAGGACAAGGCCCGTTCGGCAGAGATCGGCATGCGCCGAAGCTGCTCGCCGATCTCTGCTCCTTTGATGACCTTCAAGAAACCCTTGCCCTCATCGGCTTCGATGCGCGATAATAGATCGGTACGTCCGCGTGGCGCGCACCGTCGGTACCTGAGACGGACACCCTGTACGACAGACGCCCGGCAAAACCCGTGGCGCACACTACTTATAGATTTCCGGAGATCATGACTACACCATTCAACGAACTCGGTCTGTCCGAGAAGACACTCGCCGCCGTCGAGCGGCTCGGCTATTCCGAACCCACCCCCGTGCAAGCGCAGGCCATTCCGCTTGTACTCGAAGGCCGCGACATCATCGCTGCCGCAAAAACCGGTACCGGCAAAACCGCTGCGTTCTCCCTGCCTACCATGGACAGGCTCGGCCGCATCCAGCGCGGTCAAGGGCCGCTCATGCTCGTCGTGAGCCCCACGCGCGAGCTCGCCGACCAGATCGGCGAGGTGTGCCGCGCCATCGCAACCTCGACCCACCACCGTATTCTCACCGTCGTGGGAGGCCTCTCGCTCGATCCCCAGATCAAGCAGCTCAAGCACGGCGTCGACATCCTCATCGCAACGCCGGGGCGCCTCATCGACCTCATGGAACGCGAAGCGGTACGCCTGTCGAACGTCGAGGTGCTCATCCTCGACGAAGCCGATCGCATGCTCGATATGGGATTCTGGCCGCAGATGAAGAAGATCATCGCCGCCTGCCCGAGCAAGCG
The DNA here is from genome assembly GCF_022845715.1 of Raoultibacter timonensis. Taxonomy (NCBI): domain Bacteria; kingdom Bacillati; phylum Actinomycetota; class Coriobacteriia; order Eggerthellales; family Eggerthellaceae; genus Raoultibacter; species Raoultibacter timonensis. Next base: position 1,591,432 of record NZ_AP025564.1, on the reverse strand, counting down.
CCAAACCCTGCTCTTTTCGGCCACCATCGACGACCAGATCACCAAGAGCGTCGGATCGCTTTTGCACGATCCCGCTTACGTGGAGATCGCACACCGGGGAGAAACAGCCGACACCGTCGATCAGTTCGTCATCCCCGCCACCCAAACAACGAAAGCCGACCTGCTCAAAGCGGTGCTCGAAGAGAAAGGGTCGAACCGCGTCATCGTGTTCGCCCGCACTCGTTCGCGCGCCGATTCGTGCACGAGACGCCTTCGTCGAGCGGGCTACGCCGTAGAGGCGATCCACTCCGATCGCACGCAGGCGCAACGCAAGCGCGCACTCGAGAACTTCAGCAACGGCAAAACCAACGTGCTCGTGGCAACCGACGTGCTGGCCCGCGGCATCGACGTGACCGAGGTCGATTACGTCATCAATTACGACCTTCCCAACCAACCCGAAGACTACGTTCACCGCATCGGCCGCACCGGTCGCGCGGGCGAGACGGGCTTCGCCGTATCGTTCGTAAGCCCCGAGCAGCAACCGTGGCTCAAAGATATCGAAAAGCTCATCAAGAAGACCATACCCGAGATGGAGCTCGCGAACTTCGACCCCGCACAAGCCGAAGCCGATGCCGCGGCCCGTGCTACGAGGGCCGCTGGAAGACGGGACCCCGAACTCGCCGCCGCTGCCGCCGAATACGCGAAAACGCAAAAGAAGCGGGCGGCGCAAAGCGCCCACGAACCCGCTGCGTCCGATCAGGCGCGGGCGGGCAAGAACACCCGGAAGAAAACGCGCACGCCGGGACAGCCGCCCGTTAAGACCAACCAGAAAGCGGCAAGACCCCAAAAGGCGAAGCCCTCGCAACCGAAACCTTCGCAGAAGAAAGCCGCAGGCAAAGCGCAAGCGGGCTCGAAACCGTCTTCTTCGACCCCGAAGAGGTCAGGTTCGGATATGAGGCCGGGCCGTGCGCATCGCGCCGCCGTCGCCAAACGCAGGAGCAGGTAGCCGGCAGGCAGCGGAATGAAACGGCGCGGTTGCGACGAACGGCTTGCTTTTTCTGCCGCGTATGCCGCAATCCGCACACGCGGCATACGAGCCGAAGCGCCTTTTCGGACAGGCGAAGCAACCACCTTCGATAACCGATGAAGCGCCCTCGCATGCGCTCGCCCGAAAGCCCGAGCCGCCTTACTCGAGCGGATCCTTGTTCTGGTTTGCCGCCACGCGGATCAGCCGCCCCAGCAAAAAAAGGATCAGAACGAACGCCGCAGCGCCGACGACCGCGAACAGCCAGTCGGAACGCAGCAGCGCAGCGAGCGTCAAGAAGAGCACGACCGTTGCCAGGACGATGACCGCAAGCGTTCCCACGGCTGCGATGGCCGTGCCTGCGATGCGCATCCGAGCGTTTCTGCTGTCCTGATCTTCAGCCATCTCATCATCTCCTCGACCGCCTTCGGCCGTATCCGGTTTCGCCTGCCGATCAGCAGCCTAGCGCATTTTCCTTCGCCTGCGCACAGGGAACGCCTCCCATCTCACGAGCGGCGTTTTTTCCGATGTTCCGGAGCACGCCGCCGCTTGGCATGCGAGCGCTCCCTTGCGGTTTCAGCTCAGGGGATGCTCTTGGTCGCCACGATCGCGACGCCGGTACCGCACGCATCCTCCACGAGAACCTCGCCCGCTCGGATGGGAGCCTCCAGGCGCAGGTCGCGTATGGCGGCGAGCACATCGGGAATGGAATCCTTAGGAACGGGCCGCTCCGTCTTCACGCTCAAGGGCTCAAGGCTCCCCTCTGCGCACGCGATAGCCGTCACCATGCGCACGGGCCGCACCGCCTCTTCTGCAGCGTATTCCTTACCGCGGGCACACGTGTAGCCCGTCACTTCCGATATCGCGCCGCCTTCGTCGAACGATACCTCGAGCTGGCACCCCAACGGGCAGCATATGCAGGTGTAGGTTTTAACCTCGGTTGCGTACTGCATCTATTCGGCACCTCCGCCCTGGGATTGCTCCGCACGCGCCGCTACCGAAGGCAGCGCCGCATCGACGCGCTCGGCGCCCTCGCGGCCTTCCGCTCTGACACGGATGGCGGCATACGAAACCGCATCCGATCCCTTGAGCTTGATCTGCACCATCTCTGCGGGAACGGCGACCATGGTCTTCGCGGTTTTGATAAGGTGGGCCCTCCCCGCCCGATCGATGCCCTCGATATGGAACCGCGGCCTGTGCAACGTCCTCGTCACGCGAAACGAAAGCGTGACGGTATCGTCCGGGAGGGTGCTGGCCGCTATGCGCTGCGGTACCGCGTAGCGCACGTTATCGCCCGCGACCACCGCAACCGCGCCGTTCGACGGACCGCGCGTCCCCAAGGCGAACGCGGCGGCGGCCCGTCCCGCAATCTCTCCCTCGTCGGAAGCATGATCGACCAGGTCGTGCACATGCAGCGCATTGCCGCAAGCGAATACGCCCGCCACATCGGTCTCCAAGTAGTTGTCGACGAGGGCCCCGCCGGTTACCCCATCGAGCGTCACGCCGACGGTTTTCGCCACCTCGTTCTCCGGCAGAAGGCCCACCGACAAAAGCAGCGTATCGCAGGCGACACGTCGTTCGCTACCCGGTACGGGCCGAATCGTTTCAGGATCGACGTCCGAAACGTATACGGCAGTCAACCGTCCCTCGCCTTCGAGGCGAGTCACCGTACTGCTGAGATGCAGCGGAATGCCGTAATCATCGAGGCATTGCACGATGTTGCGGCGAAGCCCCGACGGATACGGCATAAGCTCGTACACGCCGAGCACATTCGCCCCCTGGGAGACGAGCCTGCGTGCCATAATGAGCCCTATGTCGCCTGAACCGAGGATGACCACGTTTCGCCCGGGCAGACAACCCTGCAGGTTCATGAAGTTCTGCGCGCTGCCAGCCGAGAACACGCCCGACGGCCTCGCACCCGACACGTTGAGGGCGCCGAGCCCCCGCTCGCGCGATCCCGTCGCCAAGACAACGGCTTTCGCACGGATCGTACGCTGGCCGTCGCCGCTCACCACGATGATCCCGTAAAGGCCGTTGTCGGCCGTTTCGACGGACAGGACCGAGGCTCCCGCGAATACGGTCGCACCGCTCTGCTCGAGCGCAGCGATTTCGCGTTGCGCGTACTCGGGCCCCGTTAGCTCTTCGCCGAAGCGATGGAGTCCGAACCCGTTGTGTATGCACTGCTTGAGAATGCCGCCGAGCTTCGCTTCGCGGTCGACGAGCGCAACCCGCCGGGCACCGCCCGCAAGGGCCGCCTGGGCAGCAGCGATTCCCGCAGCGCCGCCACCGACCACCGCAACGTCGAACAGCAGAGCCGCCTCATCCGCCGCTTCCCGAAGGCCCGCCTGCCGTTCGCAGGAGACGCCCGCAGTCGAACCGGCTCCACCGCGCGTGCAAAGATCCAGGTAGTCGGGCCGCGACGACGAAACCACGAACGATCCCGGCGTCCGTTTGTCCAGCAGCTCGGGTGCCGTCGCCGTTTCCCGCGCCATGATGCGCACGATCTCGGGCGAGCAGAACCCCCCGTGGCAGCGGCCCATCATCGCACGGGTGCGCCATTTGATCGCATCGAGGGAGTTTACCGGCAGCGGGCTTTTGAAGGCGTCGGCGATCTCGGCCTCGGTCACTTCGCAGCAACGGCACACCATATGCCCGTAGCGACCGTCGCCTTCGATAGCGGCCTCCCGTTCGGCTTTGCTCATAAGGGAGAAGGGCTTGCGATGCGAGCGCAGGGGGTCAAACGCTTTATTGGCCTTTGCATCGAGCCGAGCAGCCACGTCGCGCGCAACGTCCTCCGCAACGGCAGGTGCCGACGTAAGTCCCGGGGAGTCGAAGCAGGCGATGTTGAAGAACCCGAGAGCATCGGGGGCTTCCCCGATGACGAAATCGCCGCTGTCGCCGCTTGCACGCAGGCCGGCGAAGTTCGTGATCATGCCCCGCGCCGACAGCTCCGGCCAAGTCTTTTTCGCCGCGTCGAGCACGAAGGCGAGACCGCCCGCCGTCGTGGACACGTCGCTCTTGCTCGCCTGGGCAACCGCATTCGGCCCGACGAGCAGGTTCCCATGCACGGTCGGCGTCATGAGAACGCCCTTGCCCACCGAAGACGGCGCCTGGAACATCGTGCTGGTGAACGTCTCGCCCATATCGGTATCGAACAGGCAGTACTCGCCCCGTCGCGGTGTAATGCGAAGTTTTTCCGAGCTGACTTGGTTGTTGATCTCATCGGCGTATACGCCCGCAGCGTTCACAACGGCATTCGCGGTAATGCGCGCACCCGATTCGGTGACGAGCTCGAAACGCGCGCCCCCAGCTTCGCCGAGGAGGCGAACGGTGCGAACGCCCTCACCGAAGAAGAACGCGACGCCGTTTGCCGCAGCGTTTTCCGCCGCCGCAAACGCCACTTCGTACGGATCGCAGATCGCACCGGTCGGCGCAAAAAGCGCGCCTACCGCGGCGCGGGAAACACGAGGCTCGCGTTTCTGCAGTTCCGCCTGCGAAAGCTCGCATACGCCCTCGACACCGTTGCGTTCGGCTCGCCGCACGAGATCGCGTAGCGCATTGAGCTCTTCGTCGGAAAACGCGAGTACGATAGATCCGTTGTTTACGTAAGCGAATCCAAGCTCCCTTGCATAGCGGGGGTACAGCGCCGACCCCCGAACGTTGTAGCGAGCCTTAAGGGTACCCGGTTCGGGATCGTAGCCGGCGTGCACGATGCCGGAATTGGCGCGCGTTGCACCGCACGCAATGTCGGTGCCCGCTTCGAGCACCGCTGTCGCGAGATCGTATCGTGCGAGCTCGCGCGCCGTACACGCCCCGGCAACGCCCGCACCGACCACCACGACATCGAAGTGTGATTCAGTCAGTTTTCTCATGCCGCAAGCTTACTATTTCTTCCCGCTTGGCGGAAGAAGGAACATCCAATACCTAGAATCGCGTATTGTAACCGTTACAAGGTTGCCAAGAAAGGAACGCCATGAGGATTGCGGTTGCAAGCGAGGGCCTTGACGTTTCCCCCTATTTCGAGCACTGCATCAGCTTCACCATATATACGATCGATTGCGGCATCATCGCGGAATGCCAGAACATGCCCAACCCCCGGCTGCAGTACGGCAGCCTCGCATCGCTGTTGGTGGAACTCGAGGTCGACGTGGTTATCGCCGGATGCATGGAGCGGGCATCGGCGCATGCCCTGACCGAAGCGAACATCGAGGTGGTTTTCGGAGTGGTCGGCACCGCGCGTGCCGCGACCGAAGCCTACCTCGCCAAAACGCTTATCAGCTCGGACGAGTGGTGCGATTACGACGAGGAAGCCCCCGACTACGCCGAAGCGTAAACCATCGAGGATATTCGACGAAGAGACCCCCGTTGCGGCAATCGGCAACGGGGGTCTCTTCATAAAAAACGCTCCCGGTGCGGGAGCGTTTCAAAAATGCAGGAACGGACCTACAGGGCCTTCTTGGCAACCTCGGTCACGGCGGCGAACGCAGCAGGATCGTTTACGGCCATATCGGCGAGCACCTTGCGGTCGAGCTGGACGCCGGCCTTCTTGAGGCCGTTCATCAGCACCGAGTAGGACAGGCCGTTGATGCGGGCCGCAGCGTTGATGCGGGTGATCCATAGACGGCGGATCTCGCGCTTCTTGTTGCGGCGATCGCGATACATGTACTGAAGCGAATGCTGCACCTGCTCCTTCGCGGCGCGGTAGGAGCGGGACTTGGCACCGTAATAACCCTTCGCGCGGTTGAGGACGGTACGGCGTTTCTTATGAGCGTTTACTGCACGCTTTACACGAGGCATTGTTCAAACCCTTCCTAATCGATTAGCGGAGCCCGAGGTTGCGGGACACGACCTTCTTGTCAGCCGCGGACACTTCGGTCTCGTGGCGGAAGTTGCGCTTGCGCTTCTGGCTCTTCTTCTCCAGAATGTGGTTGCGGCCCTGCTTGGAGCGCATGATCTTGCCGGAACCGGTAACGCGGAATCGCTTGGCGGTGCCGCGATGGGACTTCATCTTAGGCATTATTCGTCCTTTCCTTCTTCTTGCTTTTCTGCTTCCTTTTTCTTCTTAGCCGCTGCGGGCAAAGGCGCGATGAGCATATGCATGTTGCGGCCCTCCATCTTGGGCTGGTTCTCGATGACCGCTACATCCTTCAGATCATCCGCCAAACGCTCCAAAATCGTCAAACCCTGCTCGGGGTGGGCCATCTCGCGACCGCGGAACATAATGGTGATCTTCACCTTGTTGCCCGCATCCAAAAAGCGCAGCACGTGCTTCTTCTTGGTCGTGTAATCTCCCACATCGATCTTGGGGCGGAATTTCATTTCCTTCGTTTCGATCTTGCTCTGGTTCTTACGGGCCTGTTTTGCCTTGATGGCCTGATCGTACTTGAACTTCCCGTAATCCATGATGCGGCACACAGGCGGTTCCGCATTCGGAGCGATCTCGACGAGATCGTAGCCTTGCTCATCGGCGATCCGCTGAGCCTCGGAGACCGCATAGATCCCGAGCTGCTCACCGTCGTAGCCGATCAGACGGCACTCTCTGGCAGTTATTTCTTCGTTGAGCCGTGGCTCCTGAGCAGCTATCGCGCTCACCTCCTCTTTCTTGCGCTTTCGCGCAAACAAAAACCCGCTGGCACAGGCCGCGGGTTCGCATTCGATGTGCACCGCGTATTCGCGGTTTCTATCCAAGCAACCCATCAGCAGCCGAAGCGCCGAACCAGGTGGGGGTCTGAACCCCTCTTGAGTAAACAGCCTGCATAGTATAGCACGCTTAACGGTTTGTGCAAGAAATAATCACGACAAGCAACGGCAATGGAAATCGCGCAATCAAGCGGGACGGCGATGCAAACCACATTCCAAACCCGAACCCCACCCCACGCGCTCGAAACCCCGCGCCGAGACGGACGCGTTTCCGACCGCCTCACTCCCCTGCAAACAGCGCGTCGAAGTCTTTGCGCGAATGAACGCCGAACTTGTCGTAGATCCGGCTCGAATGAGCCCGCACGGCTCCGTTGGATATGAACAGCTCCTCGCTGATTTCAGTGGAGCTCTTTCCCATCACCAGCAATTGGAACACCGTCGTCTCGCGCGCCGACAGCCCCGCGCTTTCGGCGAGCCCCTCGAGTCGCTTGCGCTCGGACGACTCGCCCTCGGGCTGGAAGCGGGAGTAGTCGCTCCGGCCGCCCAGGAGGGGCGCGAACACCGCAATGCCCACGGCAAGCGTTGCAAGGATGGTCACCGTAACGAGGACCCCCCTGTTCCACGACATGTTCAGGCGCATGAGCACGATCGCAAGGTCGGCGGCGACGAGCGCGATGATCCTGATGCACGATCCCGGCAGCATCGCCGACGTCCTGCTGCGGTACGCGTTCGAACAGACCATCGTATACACCAAAAGGTCGAACGTCGAGTACGCGGCGCTCACCATCACCTGGGAAAACGAGAGAGAAATGCCGAGGAACTCCACGCCGATGAGCCCGACGGTCATGAGCGGGAGCGCGATGGCGTAGAGGATCGTACGATCGAATCGATCGCCCATCTTGAACGCGAGGACCAGGATGACGAGAGAGGGCACGAGGTTGCCAACCCCCGTCTCGTGCGTCGAATGGGAAAGCTGCGTTGCGCTGCCGCCCACCCCGTAGGCGAACGCGAAGACGAATACGAACAGAAACAGCATGCCGTAGCCCGAAAGGCCCCGTGCGCCGAACCCCTCGCGAGGCCGTTCCTCCACGATGGATATCTTGCTGAAGCAAAACGACACCTGGATAAACGACAGACCCGCCAGGCAGATGATGACAATCGTGCTCAGAAGCTCATCGACCCCCGTAATGATCGGCAACAGCACGAACCGCGCCGCAAAGGAGATCGCAAAAACCTGAATCACCTTCACGGGCGGAAGGCTTCCGCAGAATTCTATCCATTGCCCGAACAGCATCCCCGCGCCGCCCCCGATCAGAACGAGGCTCGAGAGGACCGCGGCATTCCCAAGGTCGAGCCCCAGCACGACCGCGAGCGGCACCATGCACCCGGCCACGATAAGCGCGCTCGGCAAAACCAGCAACACCCCGCTTCTGCGATACCGGTCGAAGCGGTAGCACAGAATCAGATAGACGCTTAAGCCGACGACCTTGCCGACGTCGACAAGCAGAAAGAAAAAGTCGCCGACGAACAGCGGGGCAACGCCCACCTGGGTCACCGTCGCGTTGAACCACAGAGGCCATTCGTGAGCGCACCGATATATGCCCATGCCGATCCCCGCATAGAAAATGAGCGCGTTCTTCCGAAAGAACGCAAACAGCTTCCCGAGGCTTTCGTTCACCGACACTACCTCCAAAAAAAACGCCCGGCTACGCATGCACGATGCACGGATGATACCCGTTTTAAACATCGCGCACAACGTTTAAACACGTTTAAACGTCCGTGCGCAACCGCTCGGCTGTAGGGTGTGTGCTCGGTTCGAAACCATCCGATGCAGACGAGCGCATGCCCCTCGCGTCGCCGCGTCGGATGGCCGAACGGCAGTAACGAAACCTCTGTTGGAAGGGAAGCATCATGAGCATTTCGAAATCAGGTCGATTGGATCGGCGCGGTTTTCTCAAAGGAGCAGCCGTCGGGGCGGCGGGACTGGCAGCCTTCGGGCTTGCCGGCTGCGCACCCGAGGCGCAAGGCGAAGCGGGTGGACAAGCCGCAGGCGCGCCCGAATCATGGGATCGCGAGGTCGACGTCATCGTTGTCGGAAGCGGAGGCTCGGGCCTGTCTGCGGCCATCGAGGCCGCAGGAGCCGGAGCAAACACCCTCGTGCTCGAAAAGGGCGGCGTAGTCGGCGGCACGACGGCCCTTTCGGCCGGCATCACGCAGGCTGCAGGAACCGAGTATCAGAAGAAGTTCACCGAATATCAGGACGATACTCCTGAAAACCACTTCAAGTGGTACATGGCCCTCGGCGAAGAATGGGTCGATGAAGAACTCGTCAAAGACCTGGCCTACGGCTGCCCCGAAGTGATCCGCTGGTACGTGGAGGACCTCGGCCTCACGATCGGCGACTTCTCGGGTCAATCGCACGTACCCTACGCCGACGAATACTACGCGGTACGCATCCACCGCCCCGACGGCGAAGGTGCAGCCCTCATCGCCGCCATGAAAGCGAAAGCCGAGGAGAACGGCGCCGCAATCGAAACGAACATCGAGGTGACCCGCCTCATCATCGACGCCGAGGGAGCCGTCATCGGCGTCGAAGCCGAAACGAAGAAGGGCACCGAGACCGTAAAGGCCAACAAGGGCGTGGTCGTCGCCACGAGCAACATCGACCACAACACCGAAATGGCCCGCCAGTTCTGCCCGCAACAGGTATGGGCGATGGAGCTTGCCGACTGCCTGAGCGCGCCCACCAACACCGGCGACGGCATCCGTATGGGCATGGAGATCGGCGCCGACATCCGCAACCTCGGCAGCGGCATGGACGCCATCCTCGACCTGAAGCTCACATCGGGAAAAGACGTATGGGGGCTCATCTTCGTCAACAAAGCGGGCATGCGCTACGTGTGCGAAGACGCGCATTACGCCTACAAGACGCGTATGCAGTTCCAGATGGAACGTTCGACGGGACATCCCTGCTACGCCGTGTGGGCGCAGAGCAACCTTGAGAACTGCCGCGCATGGGATGCAACCACCATCGACGAGGCAGTAGCCGACGGCACCGTCATCGCCGCCGCCTCGATCGAAGAGCTGGCAGCCGAAATCGGCGTCGATGCGGCGGGACTCGCCAACACCATCCAGTACTGGAACGACACGGTGGTGCCCGCCGGCGAAGACACCCAGTACGGACGCATCAGCGGCTTCGAGCGCATCGAAGGCGCAACCTACTACGCCAATCGCATGCGGCCCGAGATCATGGGTCCGTGCGGCGGCCTCAAGATCGACGTCGAAGCGCACGTGCTGCGCCCCGACGGCTCGCAGATCCCGCACCTGTTCGCTGCGGGCCTGTGCACGGGCGGCTGGGTTGGGCCGTTCTATCCCGGCTCGGGTACCGCCATGGCCGCCAACGCCCACTTCGGAAGAAAGGCCGGAAAGAACGCTGCGGAGATGGCGTAGGCTGATCGGACGCGTCGGTGCGCAGGTCCCGTACCGATTTCGCTCGGGTAAACGAACCCGGGATCGACGAACCCAAATTCGTGGCAGAAAACACGCCAGATTCGTCACTGCGGGACACCAGGCGGACCCCGGATAAACGATCCGCAGCAAAACGACCGCATTTCCCCAGATGAGCGACACGCTAAACCATGCGCTTCCCTCAGGCGGTCTGCGGCGCGACGAAAACCTTCCGTTTTCCGTCATTTGAGAGAGCGTTCACCGCAAGCGGGGCCCCGATCGGGACCCGCCGCACGTTTGGCATATGCGTATCAGTTCTTGTCCTCGTACAGCTCGATCACGGCACCGTCCTTCTCGACGAACGCGAGGCGCACGCCCGGGCCCGCATCCATCGGGCCGCAGATGATGCGGTCGGCATCGTCGGCGTAATGGTCGAGGTCGTCAACCGCAAAGGCCACGTGCCAGCGGCGGTGCAGCTCCTCGGGAAACGGCGTGCCCTCCTCGAACTTGAGGTACTCGACCTTGTAATCGTAGTCGTCCACGTTGGACACCCAGAACTTCATGTCCTCGTTGTAGGTCATATTCGGCTTCTTCTCGGTGATCGGAATACCGATGTGCATGTAGGTTGCAGTTGGCATATCGCCCTCGCTTTCCAGGCGCCGCCCGACAAGCGGCACCTCGTCGTCACTTCATCGAGAACAGCTCCATGGCCGCCTCGGCGTCGGCCTGCATGGCCTCGGTCGCCGCATGGGCGAGCGTATGGAAGCACTTGGGGTGCTCTTCGGCCAAAACCTTTTCGACGCCGCGCACGCCCGCGTTGCTCATGTAGCTGAAATAGTTGATCTTGCGTATGCCGCACGCGATGGCGCGGCGCGTATCCTCGGCTGAAAGGCCCGATCCCCCGTGCATGACGAGCGGCACGCCCAAGCGGCGCTTCAGCTCGGCGATGCGGTCGAAATCGAGCTTCGGCTCGACCTTGTAGAAGCCGTGCACGGTGCCCACCGAAGCGGCGAGCGCATCGATGCCCGTCTCGCGCACGAAGCGCTCCGCGTCGTCGGGGTCGGTGTAGACGTTCTCGCGCGTATCGTCGGAGTTCTCCAGACCCTCGTGCCCCGTCGTGAACCCTATCTCGGCTTCAACATGAATGCCGCGGCCGTGGCAGAGTTCGACGACCTGGCGCGTCACCCGTACGTTCTCGGCGAACGGATCGGTGCTCCCGTCGTACATAATGGCCGTGAATCCGATTCCGACGGCGCGCTTCACGTATTCGAGGTCCTCGCCGTGGTCGAGCATGACGCATACGGGAACGCTCGCCTTTTCGGCGCGCATCACCATGATGGGTCCGATGAGCTCGATCGGCGTCTCCTTTTCATGGAGCTGGGCGTGCTGGATGATCACCGGCTCGCCCCGTTTCTCGGCGGCGCCGATGGCGGCCAAGAGCAGTTCGAGGTTCGGCGTGTCGAACGCGGCGGCCGCGCAGCCTTCGCGCTCGGCCCAATCGAGGACCTCCTTCATCGTTGCGAGCATGGCGACCCTACTTCTTCAGGTACGGCGTGTTGCACGGGGCGTTCCACAAGCGCAGAAGCTCGTCGTCCATGCGGGCCATGAACATCTGGAAGCCCGCCTGCTCCTGCACGGTGAGCATCTCGCCGACGAAATTGGCAACGACCTCGATGTTCTTCTTGGCAAGCTCCTTCACGGCAGCGCGGTACACGATGAGCTGCTCCATGAGCGTAGTCGCCCCCGACCCGTTGATGATGAGCATGACCTTCTCGCCGTCTTCGATGCCGATGTCGGCTACGAGCGCATTCACCATGATGGCAGCCGTCTCGTCGGCCGACTTCATGGGTTGACGGCCACCGCCCTCTTCGCCGTGCTGGCCCATGCCGATCTCCATCTCGTCATCGCCGAGGTCGGCCAGAAGCGTCCCCGTCTGCGGATGGGTCGCACCGCGCACGGCAACCGCGAGCGTGGCCATGTTGTCGGCGAAGCGCTGGGCGATGGCGGCAACCTCTTCGAGGCTCTTGCCCTCGGCGGCGGCGGCCCCGGCGATCTTGTAGGTGGGAATGCACCCCACGAGTCCGCGGCGGTCGTCGGCGTTCTCGCGCGGCGCGTTGGACACATCCTCCTGCGTAACGACCTTCACGGCGTTGAGTCCGAGCTTCTTGACCTGCTTCATGGTCATGTTGCCCGTGAGCATGTCGCCCGCATGGTTGAGCACGATGTAGAGCACGCCTTTGCCTTTGTCGGCAAGTTTGATGGCGTCGACGCACGCCTGGGGTCCGGGAGCGGCGAACACGTCGCCTACGACGTCGATATCGACCATACCCTCGCCCACGAAACCCTCGATGGCGGGCTCATGTCCGCTGCCGCCCTGCGTGACGATGGTCACGCGGTCGGCGCTGCCGAGCAACTTGTTGATGACCATGTTCTGCTCGCCGAGCTCGAGGATGTCGGGGTTGGCCATGGCCAGTCCCTCGAGCAGCTCGGACGTGAGGTTGTCGGGATCGTTGATGAACTTCTTCATCTTCATGATGCTCCTCCTTCGTGCGGATACTTTTTGCGGACCTGTAGGCCCGAATAAGAACCTGCCGCCCAAGCGGGCGGCAGGTTGATGCCAACGAAAGCGTTATTGCGACTGCTGGGCTTTCACGTAGCCCTCGTGCAAGCCGCGGATAAAGAGCGACGTCGAAACCGCGCCCGCATCGGGCGTGCCGATGGTTTCCTCCTTGTAGCTTTTGGCGCGACCGAATTTCGAAGGATAGCGCTCGGAATCCCGCGCACCGCCGGCGGCGGCATCGTCGGCGGCTTCGAGAATGGCCTCGATGTCGTCGGCGGCTTCGGCTGCGGCTTCGCAGGCGGGGATGAGCGCGTCCATCATGGTCTTATCGCCCACCTGGGCCGTCGTGATGTCCTGCATTTCGGTTAGGCAGCCGGAGAACATGCGCTTCACCGCATCGGGGCCAAGTTCGTCCTCATCGTCGTCAAGCTCGAAACCAAGGCCGCCGATGAGCGTTCCGTAGAGCGGTCCGGCCGATCCTCCCCTCACCTCCATCGCCTTGCATCCGAGGGTGTCGAGGAACTCGCCGATGGGCTCGTCGTCCCATGCGGCCACCTCCCGTTCGATCAGCTTGGAGATCTTCGCCATGGTGATACCGTGATCGCCGTCCCCGAATTTCGAATCGATCTCGCTCAGAAGATCGCTTTCGGAATCGAGCAGCCCGGCGCTTTCCAACAGCATGGCCGACAACGTGCGCTTGTCTATCAACGCGAACCTCCTGTATGCAGCGCTACCAGATATCAACGAACTCTACCACGCACCGTTATGCGAGGTCAATCAGCAATACAAGGTGTTTCGGCTAAGCTGGTTCGCCCTCGCCCTCGCCTTCGGCTTCGGTTGCCTCGGGTTCTTCGGCTTCGGCCCCAGGGGTTTCCAAGTATAGGTAGATCTGCCTGATCGTATCGGCGAGGTTGCCCGACGCGTTCGCAAGCTTGTAGTCGTACACGAGCACGGCCGACCAGTTGTATTCGGTACCGTCGAGCTCGACGGTACCCGAGAACGAGCACTTCTCCTGCACGAGCGTCGTGCCGTCAGACGCGTAGGTCGAGTAATCGGCCTTGTCTTCCGGAAGCTCCACCGTACCCGCTTCAACTTTGATCCCCGCCTCGCCGAGCGTCTTCTCCACAATGTTCTCGTTCTTCACCGCATCGGCAAAGCTCAGCGTACCGAACCCGAGGGCGGACATCGCCGCAGAGTAACCGGACATCACGACCGCATCGTCCTCGTCGAGGCCGAGATACACCGTCGGCGTTCCCAAGCGGGAGTCGGCCGGCTCGTCGGTGAGCGCCACGGTAAGCGAGCGCTTCATGGGATTGCCCTCTTCGTTGACCTGCCGCTCGCTCGACACGGTGGCACCGCGCTTGAGCGCATCGACCGCTTCGTCTTCGGTCATGCCCATCAGCTGCGCGAGATCGGGCACTTCGGTCGTTTTAGCGGTAGCCGTCGAAGCGTCCTGCGCCTCGCTTCCCTGCAGCGCATCGACTTCCTGATCGCTTTGCTGCTGAGCCTGCTGCGTTGCCAGATTCTGGCTTTCCTGGAACAGCATCCACGTAAAGTAGCCGAGCGCGCCGATCAGGGCGATGAGCAGAATCACGACGACGATGAGAAGCCGGCGCATGCGCCGCGACTTCTTCTGCTGGGCGGAAAGCTCGGGTCTGTCGGCTCGATCGCCGTGCCGGCCGCGCTTGCCCGTTTGCTCGGCAACCACCATGCCCGCCTGGGCGGATCGCTCGTCGTCGAACAGCAAAGGAGCTACGACCTCGGGTTCGAGGCTCTCGACCGCATCGGGGTATTCATCTTCGAGAAATTCTTCAGTGCGTTTGTCGGTTCGTGCATGTTTTGGCATCGTGTAAACCTTCCTGGCAATCTGCGCTCGAAGCGCATGAGAAGCAGCGCTATTTTACCGCAAATCAGCGGAAGAACAGATAGTAGACGACGAAACCAACGATAAGAAGAAACACGCAGGCGATAACGATCTTCTGCATTTTCGACATGGGCTCGACGCTGTCGAGGTCTTCCTGTGTGGTCTCGCGATACCGAGGCTGGGACGAGCGGGGCTTGCGAGCAGCTTCCGCAGGCCTTTCCTCGACGTCTGCGACCGCTGCGCGTTCGACGGCGGCGTCGGCATCGTCTTCCCTCCCGTCGGAAACGACAACGGCGCCCTGCTCTCGCTCGCGCGCAGGCTCGAGGTCGCTTCCCGCAGCTTGACGGGAAACGCCTGTCTGGATGACGACCTCTTCATCACCGTCGGCATTCACCGATATGAGAGAGTATGTTTGATCCCGATCCATAAGCACCCTTTCGTGTTTAGAGCGATTATAGATTGATTCTATTCCCGGATGCCCTTGTCCAAATAATATCCATCGGCTGCAAAACGCTTGCGGTACGTGAGAAAACATGCCATGACGATAGCGATGGTGTTGGCGGCGGAAAGCATGAGCATAACGACGATCTGGTATTTCGCCGCCGCAAGAGGATCGGCCCCCGCAAGCAGCTGGCCGCTCATCATACCGGGGATCGTCACGATGCCCGCTGCCGACATGGTGGCGAGCACCGGCGTCATGCCCGCCGCAATCGCGGCTTTGATGGACGGGAAGGCGGCCTCGCGGGCAGTCGCTCCAAGCGCCACGAGCGTGAACATCTCGTCTGAGCGGGAATCAAGATCGGAGAACAGGCGGTCGATCGCAACGGCGATGGCCGACATGGCGTTTCCGATGATCATTCCCGCTATGGGCACGAGCTGGCGCGCGTTGTACCACGGGTCGGCGTGGATCACGCCCTCGACCACGATAAGCCCCACGGCGACCGATGAGACGAAAAGCGACACGAACACTGCGGGGATCAACCCTTTGACCTCGCTTTTTACTCGCGATGTTGCGATTTGAGTTGCAGCGGAGATCATGAATACGAGAGCGAGCAGTACAAGCCACCACGTCTGCCATGCAAAGAGGTACTCGAGCACGAACCCCGCAGCCAAAAGCTGAACGAAGCAACGCACGACCGATACCGCGATGCGCCGCGTCTGCCCCAGCTCGAGCTTGTACGACACGATGCCCGCAACGAGCATGAGGGCACTCGCCGCGAAGAGCTCGACGTAGCCTATGTCGACGACCCCCGCGCTCACCGGAGCCCCCCTTCCCGCCCTGCCGCTACCGGCGCAGATTGCCGAGCGGATCCCGTACGACCGGGAGCCGAACCACCGATCGCGGCTTGCGAGGGGTTTTCACGGTAAGAGAGCGCGCCGTCTTTGAGCTCGAACGTGCCGGCAGCGAACCCGTCGGCCGCCCGATGCCTGATGCGCAAACACGTCATGTTCTCGCCCACGAGCAGTCTGGTCAGCCGCCCGATCGCTCGCGCCGAATCGGGATCGAGCGCCGCATCGACTTCGTCGAGCAAGAGCACAGGGGGCTTGGTTGCGAATGCTCGCAGCAGGGCGACCCTGGCAAGCTGGCCTCCCGAAAGCTGCGAAACATCGCGACCGAGTTCGACATCCCCCAAGGCAGCCCGATCGAGCAGGTTCGCAAGCTCGCTATCGGAAGGCGGCCGCTCTCCTGCATGCACTTTCAATGTCCAGGGAAGCACGAGGTTATCGCGTACGGTTCCCGAAACGAGCGACGGCTTTTGGGGAACAAGGCAAACCTGCCTGCGCCACTTCGTCAAGGCGACGGCATCGCTTGGCGCGCCGTTGAGGTACAGAGCGCCGCCGTCGCGCTCGATCATGCGCGCGCATGCGCGTAAAAGCGTCGATTTACCCGATCCCGACGGTCCCACAAGATCGTAGACGGCAGCCTCCTCGAGCGAGAGCGCCGCATTCTCGAAAAGCACCGCGCGTTCGCCTGCGCGGGAAAACGACACGGTAAGACCCTCTGCGCGAAACAGCGTCATCGTTATTTCTGCCGCCTGTTCCACCACCATGCGCCGATAAGCAGCGCGCAGAACACGATATCGGCAAACATCGCCGTCGATGCCGCCATGGCTGCCTCCTTCGATCGACTTCGCTTCCACTTCTGTCAGTATAGCGGCATTGCCGAAGGGATCATAGCGCGCAGGCGGGCGGTTGCCCGCGCGTCACCGAAGCGGCCGAATGAGGGCCGTCGCCGCGAGCGGACCCCGCACGACGAAAAGCCGCGCAACGCGAGCGCCCGAGGCCACCCGAACGATAGCGGCGGCCGTTTTTAAAACGGCCGCCGCGCGCCGCGCAACCGCCCAGATCGGGGTGGCTGCGCAGCCCTACTGCAATCCGGGAATGCTCGGGATGGTGGCGAATCCCACCTCGAGCTCCTCGTCGGTGGGAATATGGTCGGTCATGTGGCCGCGGTTGTACGCGTCGTAGGCGACCATGTCGAAGTAACCCGTGCCCGTGAGGCCGAACAGTATCGTCTTCTCCTCGCCCGTCTCGGCGCAGCGCTTCGCCTCTTCCATGGCCTGGAAGATCGCGTGCGCGCTCTCCGGTGCGGGCAGGATCGTCTCGAGCCGCGCGAACTCGACGGCGGCGGCGAAGATGTCGGTCTGCTTGACCGCCACGGCTTCGAGGTAGCCGTCTGCTTTAAGCTTGGATACGATCGGGCTCATGCCGTGGTAGCGCAGGCCCCCCGCATGGTCGGGGCTCGGCAGGAAGCCGCTTCCGAGCGTGTACATCTTGGCGAGCGGGCACGTTTGGCCTGTGTCGGCGAAGTCGTAGGCGTAGCGGCCGCGCGTGAGCGAGGGGCAGCTCGCGGGCTCGACGGCGACGAAGCGCGTGTCGGGCCTGACCCCCTTGAGCTTGTCGCGCATGAACGGCGCGATAAGGCCGCCGAGGTTCGAGCCGCCGCCCGCACAGCCGATCACGATGTCGGGGTATTCGCCCAGTTCCTTAAACGCCTCGTAGGATTCGAGGCCGATGATGCTCTGGTGCAGAACCACCTGGTTGAGCACCGATCCGAGCGTATAGCGCCCCTTGTTCTCGGGGATGTTGAGCGCTCGCTCGACCGCCTCGGAGATAGCCGTGCCGAGCGACCCGGACGAATCGGGGTGCTCCGCGAGCATTTTGCGGCCGATCTCGGTCGTGTCGGAGGGCGAGGGCGTCACGTTGGCATTGAACGTCTCCATGATGTTGCGCCGGAAGGGCTTCTGCTCGTAGGAGCACTTCACCATGAACACGTCGAGGTCGAGGCCGAAGTGGTCGGCGGCTTCGGCGAGCGCCGTGCCCCACTGCCCCGCCCCGGTCTCGGTCGTGATGCCCTCGAGCTCCTGAGCCTTGGCGTAGTAGGCCTGCGCGATGGCCGAATTGAGCTTGTGCGAGCCGCTCGTGTTGTTGCCCTCGAACTTGTAGTATATCCTCGCCGGGGTGCCGAGCGCCTGTTCGAGGTTGTATGCGCGGCACAGCGGCGAGGGTCGGTATATCTTGTACATCTCGCGTACCGGCTCGGGTATATCGAACTGCGCGGTAACGTCGTCGAGCTCCTGGGCCACGAGCTCGTCGCAGAAGACGGGTGCGATATCCTCGGGTTTGGCGACGGCCCCGTTGGGCAGACGCATCGGCTCGGGCGGCTCGGGCATGTCGGCGCGCAGGTTGTACCACTGCGTCGGGATCTGATCTTCTTTGAGGTACAGACGATGCGGTACTGCGTTTTCCATGACGGATCCTTTCCTCTTTGCTGCTTGGCTGTTGCATACCTGCGCTTCGGTTTCGCCCTTGCGTGCCCGCCCGCCTGCTTTGGTCTTTCGAGTCCGGCTTCGGCTTTCGGGCAACAAAAAAGCTCCCGGATCACCGAGAGCTCTCAAATTTTGTGTAAGCGAGAACAGAAGCTGTCGATAACCCGAATTATTGCTTTCCTGTCCACCACCAAGCGCAGCTCATCGACGCGCCCTGCGCGTTTGCGATGATGCGGTTGCCGTTGATCGTGTACATGAAAACCTTTCGTTCGGGTTGGTGGCTAGTATACCCGTCTTTGCGCGATGCGCAACCCCGAATCGCGCAAAGCCGTGCAAATTCGCCGCCGCGCGACGCTTTACAAAACTAGCGACTACTAGTATTCTTACTAGCGAACGCTAGTTTATTGAACGAATCGTACGCAGTGTCAGAGAAAGGACGCCCATGCCCAAAGAACGTTCCCGCGATACGAAGGCGGCGATCCTCGACGAGGCGATGCGGCTGTTTTCCGAACAGGGGTTCCGCGCGACGACCGTACGGGACATCGCCTCGGCCGTCGGCATCAAGGACGCATCTCTTTACAACCACTACCCCAGCAAGCAGGCGATGTTCGACGCTATCGTGGAGCAGGCTCTCGATACCATGAAGGAGGGCTTTTACCGCCGCGGTGCGCTGTTTCTCACGACCGACGATGCCAGCATATACGGCGATATCCCCTTCTCCGCACTGCGCGACAAGATCACGGGCACCTTCGAGTACCTCTTCTGCGACCCCTATGTGGTTCGGCTCCGCAAGCTCCTCGTGATCAACCAGTTCGAAAACGAGCGGGCAACCTATGTCTACCGCCTCATCTTCGCCGAGCAGCCCCTCAGGCTTCAGGAAACCGTATTCTCGCACCTGATGAAATCGGGCGAGTTCGAACAGGGCGATGCGCGCCTGTTCGCACTGGAGTTCTACGGCCCGCTGTTCCTCATGATGCATGCCGGCACTCCTTGGTCCGAAGCCCAGCCCGTTCTCGAGACGCACCTCGAATCGTTCTACCTCGCCCACGCAACCGTAAAGGAGCTCCCATGAACCCCGTCGTCGTCTACTGCTCGCAGACCGGCCACACGAAACGCTACGCCCATTGGATCGCCGACGAGCTCGGCTGCGAAGCCGTCGCATACAGCGATCGGAGCGGCCTCGATCTAACGCACGTCGATACGGTGATCTTCGGCAGTTGGTTTCACGCGGCATCCGTTCCCGGATCGAAATGGCTCAAGCAGCAGATAGCCGCCCATCCCGGTAAGCGCTTCGTGCTGTTTGCCACCGGGGCGAGCCCGATGCCCGAACAAGGAGGATCGGCCGAGGAGATCGAAGAGGCCGTCCGCCGCACGTTTCCCGAAAGCGAGTTTCCCACCCTTCCCTGGTTCTATCTGCGCGGGGGATTCGCGATGGACAAACTCGGCGCGGTCGACCGCACGATGATGAAGCTGTTCTTCAAGCGCACGGGGAAGCTCGCCGAGAGCGACCCGAAGGCGGCCGAGATGGACAAGGCCATGCGCGAGGGATTCGACGGGACCGACCGCACCCTCCTCGAACCGCTGATCGCCTGCGTCCGCAGCCTCGAAGCCCAGTAAACCGCATAACCCGAGCAAACTTCCGAGAAGCGGAGGAACCATGGAGAAAACCCGTCCGACGAAATGCGGCGAGGCGAGCATCCGCGGCAACGCTTCGCACCGCAAGCAGCCCGAAGCCGACGGCACACCGCATTCCAAAGCCGAAACGGCCGTGCGCATCATCTGCGCGCTGAACGGCCTGTGCGCCGTCGCCTTCGGGGCGATCATGATGATAGCGGCAAACGATGCGCCGATGGGCCTTTCGGAACTCGTGCCGCTTATCCAGACGATGCCGCTTCCCGCCTTTATGACCGAAAACCTCTTCTGGCCGGGGCTCGCCCTTCTGCTCGTGAACGGCGTGGCCAACCTCGTCGCCACCGCACTGTTCTTCAGCCGCCCTAGCGCGGCGCGAAGATGGGCGCTCGCCGCGGGTGCCCTCCTCATCTGCTGGTGCGCGTTCGAGATGCTCTACTTCCCGAACGCCGCCTCGATCATCTACCTGATCGTCGGTCTCGCACAGACCGCGCTCTCGATCGGGCTCGTGCGCCGCTGAGCCGGGGCCGATACGGCACCGGTGCGTCCTGCGACGGCTCGGCACTCCGAAGCTCCAACGGGCGCGCGGCAACGGTGGGGCAGCAACGGATCCGCCGCAATCGGGCTCAAAATGCCGGGTTGGCGAATTCAGGTAAGGAAATCCTAAATTTTCACCTGGGGTTTTAGCGCGATGCCGGTTGCTGCAGGCAGAAAATGGTGCTCGATCGTCCACCAACCCGTCATTTTGTGCCATTTCGACACCGCCCACCGCTCACCCAGGTGGACCGCCGCCCATCTCTGCGCCGCCGCCCGGCATCCGGATACCGGGTCGCCCCGCCGTCCATCCGCGCCGACCATCCGCTGCGCGCCCGGCCAACAGACCAGCTGTCCGGCCGGTCGTCGGCAAAGCGAGCGTCGCCGAGCAGCCCGTTGCTTTGCCGCAAGCCCGACGCGAGACCAGCGCAGGCAACGTAACCGGTTTGCAACGGTTCCGATGGCGATCCGCGAACCCCGCTTCAGCGCTCCCGCATTCGCGGTATCATAGTCGGCGACACACGAACAAGCGCGTCTGGCCCGACTCGTCCGGCGAGCTCGACCGGCCCGTGATCGATATTGCGACCCCCGAGCGCAAAACGCTGCGATGGTCGATCCGCGCGCACCCGACATAAGAAAGGCGGCCTGCCTTGGCACACAGCTACAGCCTCAGCGTCGACGAAACCCTGCACGGATTCACCGTCGAGTCCGCGCAAACCCTTGAAGAGATCGACGGCAACGCCTATACGCTCCGCCATGCGAAGAGCAAAGCCAAGCTCCTCTACCTGCAAAACGACGACGAGAACAAAGCGTTCTCGATCGCGTTCAAAACTCCCCCCGCCGACAGCACCGGGGTCTTCCACATCCTCGAGCACTCGGTGCTCTGCGGATCGAGGAAGTTTCCCGTCAAAGAGCCGTTCGTCAACCTCATCAAGAGCTCGATGCAAACGTTTTTGAACGCGATGACCTTTGCCGACAAGACGATGTATCCCGTGGCAAGCACCAACGAGCAGGACCTCTTGAACCTCATGGACGTCTACATGGACGCCGTGCTCCACCCCGCCATCTACGAGAAGCGCGCCATCTTCGAACAGGAGGGGTGGCACTACGAGATCGACGGAGTGGACGAGCCCCTCAAGTACAACGGCGTCGTGTACAACGAGATGAAAGGCGCGCTCTCCGACCCCGATTCGGTGCTCTACAACGCGCTTTCGGCGGCGCTCTTCCCCGACACCGCCTACGCGTACGAATCGGGCGGCGACCCCGCCGTCATCCCCGAGCTCACCTACGAGGCGTTCCTCGACGAACATGCACGCCACTACCGGCTCGACAACAGCTACATCGTGCTCTACGGCGACATGGACATCGATCGCGTGCTCGCGTTCCTCGACGAACGCTACCTCAACGAGGAGCAGCCGCCGGCAGGCGAGCCCAATCCGCTCAGTCCGCAGGCGCCCGTCACGAACCTCGGTGTGATCAAGAAGATGGAAACCGCGCCCGAAAACGCCTGCATGGGCCTCGGCTACGTCGTCGGCTCGTCAACCGATCGGCTGCGCGTTATCGCAACCGACATCCTCGCCGACGTGCTTCTGGGATCCAACGAGGCGCCGCTGAAAAAGGCCCTCCTCAAAGCCGATATCGCCGACGACGTCGACGGCTACCTCATCGACGCCCAGCTTCAGCCCGCGCTGTTCGTCATGACGAAGGGCTCGAAGCCGAACACCGCCGAGGCGTTTCGCCAGACGGTCGAAGATGCCGCTCGCACGATCGTGGCAGAGGGATTCGATCGGGAGCGCATCGAAGCCTCCATGGCGCGTGCCGAGTTCATCTTGCGCGAGCGAGATTTCGGAACGGCCGACGGCGTCGTGCTCGCCATGAGCGCAATGGCGGGCTGGCTGTACGACGACTCCATGGCAACCGATTACATCCGCTTCGAAGACGCGTTCGCCGAGTTGCGCGAGCGCGCGGCGCAAGGGTACTTCGAGGACCTGCTCCGCGAGATAGTCCTCGAAAACGATCATAAAGCCCTCGCAATCGTCGAACCGGTGGAAACCCTCGACGAAAGCTGCGAGGAGGCGCGCCTGGCGGCCATCAAGGCCGATATGGACGAGGCCGACATCGCCGCCATCATGGACGAGGTCGCCCGGTTGAGGGCACTGCAGGAAGAGCCCGACTCCCCCGAAGCGCTCGCCACGCTTCCGCTGCTCACGCCCGACGATATCGCCGAAGCTCCGGCCGAACCAGCCTGGGAGCGAATCGACTCGACGCCCCTGCCCTGCCTGTACCACGAAGTGCCTACGCGCGGCATCGACTACGTGTTCGCCTATTTCGACATGAACAGGCTGGCCTTCGACGATCTGCCCTATGCGACGCTGCTCGCAATGCTCCTCGGCAAGCTCGACACAAGCGATCACTCCGCCGAAGAGCTTGACAAGCTCACGCAGACCCATCTGGGCAGCCTGCGGTTCTTCGTCGACGTGTACACGAGCGAAGAGGATCCCCGAACCATCTCTCCCAAGTTCGTCATCGCCACGAGCGCGTTGTCCGAAAACATCGAGCATGCCGTAAGCCTCACCTGCGAGATCAAGAACTCGACAGACTTCAACGATCCCGACAAGATTCGCGATATCCTCACCCAGACGCGCATTCGCATGGAACAGGGATACACCACATCGGGCAATTCGTCAGCGCTCCTGCGATGCTCTTCCTACGTTTCCAAAACGGCGCTTCTCCGCGAACAGCTGAGCGGCGTCGATTTCTACCGGTTCCTCAAAGGGCTGCTCGCCGACTTCGACGCATCCTTCGATGCCGTCGTCGAACGGCTCGTCGACGTGGCAGCGCGTATATTCGCACTTGACGGAACCATCGTGAGCTTCACGGGAACGCCGGATGATCGCGACCGGTTCTGGGAACTCGCTGGAACCCTCGGTCTCTCCCCCGTCGAAAACACCGTTCGCCTGACCGTCCCCGAACCGCACGTAAAGAACGAGGCCTTCATCGTGCCTGCCGACGTATGCTTTGCGGCGAAGGGCTACAACGCGCAGCTTCTCGACATTCCTTACGAGGGAAGCTGGCAGGTGGCGGCCAAAGCCCTCTCGTACGACTACCTCTGGAACGAGGTGCGCGTGAAAGGCGGCGCATACGGTGCCGGATTCAGGGCGCTCAGGCAGGGATCCATGCAGTTCTACTCGTACCGCGATCCCAACCTTGACGAGACGATCGCACGCTTCGACGGCGCCGCATCCTGGCTCGCAACGTTTGATCCGGACGAAACGGAAATGCGCGGCTACATCATCAGCTCGGTGGCGGGCATGGATGCCCCGGTCAAACCGCGCAACATGGCACGGCGTCAAGACGGCGACTACTTCTGCGATCGCCCGTCGGGCTACCGCGAGAAGACGCGCGAACAGCTGCTCGCAACCGAACCCGCCGATTTGCGCGCCCACGGCGAAGAGCTCGCCCGTGTAACCGAGCGCGACGTTCGATGCGCGTTCGGCAACCGCGGCATCATCGAGGGTTCGAAGGCGGATTACGACATCGTTGACCTGCTTGGGTAAAATCCCGTGCCCGCTATGGCATTTAACGGTAGAATAATCCGATGAAACGTATTGATCGGTTTGGTGCTTGACGGTGACCGCCCATAATGTTACTTGTAGAGTATCAAATCGTACGAGAGACGGAGAATAGCATGTTAGAGATTAAGGACCTCGTGTTCGAAGTTCCCGTTTCGGAGGGATCGAGCGAGAAGAGGCGCATCATCGACAACTTGTCGCTCACCATCGATGACGACAAGTTCACCGTCATCACCGGCCCCAACGGCGGCGGCAAATCGACGCTCGCCAAGCTCATCATGGGCGTCGAAGTACCCACATCGGGCTCGATCGTGTTCGACGGAACCGACATCACCGAACTGCCCATCGACGAGCGGGCAAAGCTCGGCATCG
The DNA here is from genome assembly GCF_022845715.1 of Raoultibacter timonensis. NCBI lineage: Bacteria > Bacillati > Actinomycetota > Coriobacteriia > Eggerthellales > Eggerthellaceae > Raoultibacter > Raoultibacter timonensis. The sequence goes on along the minus strand of NZ_AP025564.1, from coordinate 1,567,041 downwards.
GATACGGGTTCCAACAGCCCGCCCGCTTCAAAGGCATGAAGGTGAAGAAGCTCCTGGACATCGCGGCGGGCAAGAAGCTGCCGATGCTGTCCTGCAACGAGTACCTGTCCAAAGTCGGCCTCTGCTCGGCTAACTACCTCACCCGCGAAGTCGACAAGAACCTCTCGGGCGGCGAGGTCAAGCGCATCGAGATTGCCACGATCCTCGCCCGCGACCCGAAGCTTGCGATCTACGACGAGCCCGAAGCGGGCATCGACCTGTGGAGCTTCGACCGCCTGACCGAAACGTTCCGCGATATCCACGAGGCGCGCGACGGCCGCTCGATCGTGATCATCTCGCATCAGGAACGCATCATACAGCTTGCCGACGACATCGTCTGGCTGAAGGACGGACAGGTTGAAGCGCAAGGCCCCGCAGCGGAGCTCATCCCCAAGCTCGGCCTCATGGCGAAAAGCAATCCCGTCTGCAGCTTCACGCAACCCCCCGAGCTTCATCTGACCGAAATACCGACGACGTGCTAGAGCCGTCAGATTAATTCATAAGGAGTAATCATGGCAGTCGATTTATCCCCCATCGACGAGGGGCTGTTAGCGGAAATTGCGAATATCCACGGCATGCCGAAAGGCGCCTTCAACATCCGAAAAGACGGCGAGCTCGTTGAGCGCCACTCTTCCGCCAATATCGAGATAGCAACCAAGACCGACAACCCCGGCATCGACATCCACATCAAACCCGGCACCAAAGGCGAGACCGTGTACATCCCGGTTATCGTTACCCAGGCCGGTCTCAAAGACGTCGTGTACAACACGTTCTACATCGGCGATGATTGCGACGTCACCATCATCGCCGGCTGCGGCATCCACAACGAGAGCCACCAAGCCTCCGAGCACGACGGCATCCACAGCTTCTACTGCGGCAAGAATTCCCACGTTAAATACGTTGAGAAACACTACGGCGAAGGCAAGGGCACAGGAGACCGTATCCTCAACCCCGTGACGAACGTGTACATGGAAGACGGCTCGAGCTGCGAGATGGAGCTTACCCAGCTGCGCGGCGTCACCTCGACGGTGCGCGATACGAACGCCGAACTCGCTCGCGACACGAAGCTCGTACTGACCGAGAAGCTTTTGACCCACGACGATCAGATCGCCACGTCGAATATGAAGATCGAACTCAACGGACAGGGTTCGAGCGTGCAGGTCATCTCGCGCAGCGTCGCGCAGGACAACTCGGTGCAGGTATTCAACCCGCTCGTCATCGGCAATGCCGAAAGCCGCGGCCACGTGCAATGCGACGCCATCATCATGGGCAAGGCCAAGGTCACGGCCATCCCCGGCATCGAGGCGGCGAGCGAAGACGCCATGCTCGTGCACGAAGCGGCCATCGGCAAGATCGCAGGCGACCAGATCACGAAGCTCATGACCCTCGGACTCAACGAGGAAGAAGCCGAGCAGGAGATCCTCGAGGACTTCCTGAGCTAGCCTTCGTCCGGCCGCACTTCGGCCAGACTGGGACGCGCACATGAAAAAGCCCGCTTGCGCGGGCTTTTCTCTTCTCTTGCGGTAAACCGTTCGATACGAACGGCGCATCCCGTACTGCGTCCCGTAGAACCAGGCGCCGTCGGGTTTCGGACAACCGGCTACGCGGAATCGCCCGTTCCCCCTGGTTGCTGGACGGCATTCGATCCCGGTTCGAGATCGGAGCCGTCACCACCCGTCCCCGACGCATCGCCCGACGAGCTTTCCTGCTCGTCGGCGTTCTCCCCGGTTTGGGCGTCTTCCGCCCCGCCCGCGGCACCGGAGGTTCCCGCAGACGTTGCGCCCGAGGCACCCTCGGTCATCGGCACGTTCGCCAAATTGATCGGCGTACCGAGCCATTTGCTCTCGATGAGGGAAATGATTCCGCCGCCCGTAAGGTTAGCCAGCGCATCGCTGATCGTCGTCTTGAGATCGGTGTTGGTGTCGAGCACGCCGATGCAGTACCCGCTCGGGCTCTGCATGAGCGCCACGATATGAACGTCGACGTTGGAGGTGTGGGCGGCATACGTGCCGATAACCGCATCGGCTGCAGCATACTGAGCCGTACCGGAGCTGACCGCATCGAACGCGCCCTTCAGATCGGTGGTCGCATTCAGGGCATCGTCGCCGAACTGGTTCGTTACCTCCCACGCGCTCATCGACGAGCTCTGAGCGGCGATCTTCGGAGCGGAGTCCTTGGTGGGTACAGAGGTTACCGAAGGCGATGCGAACAGCGCGACGGCGCTTTCCACATACACCTCGGAACGCCAGCAGGTAACCTGGGCGCTCGTCTTGTCTACGCCCATAACGATATCGACCTGCTTGTTGGCAAGCGCCGAATCGACATCGGTGCCCACATCGACGATCTCGAGCTTGAGACCGAGGTTGTCGGCAAGGGCGGCGGCTATATCCACGTCGAGGCCGACGATCTTGCCCGACGCCTGCCCGGCGAACGGGGTGTTGTTCTCGGTGGTGACTCCCACGCGGAGCACTCCCGCTTCGATAATGGTATCGGGAGAAACGGTCGGGCTCTTCTCTTCAGGTGTGTAGTCCTGGGTCGCGCAACCCGCCAGCGCGAAAGCCGTGCCGAGGGCGAGCATGCACCCGAGCACGAGCGTTCCTAGACGCTTAAACACTGATATGCCTCCATCTAGTTATTGTCATGTGCGCTTCCTTCGACTGACCTAGTCTTTGCCCCCACACCCGCGTACCGGGGATGAGCTTGCACCCATGACCCTCTCGCCCGAGGCAACCGTATGCTGCGCAAATAGCGGGCGGTACGACTTACATCTAGGATGCGCCATGCTCGCTACCGAACGGCGTGCCGTCGATAACTTACGTGGATCCTTTCGACCGCATCTGCCATGGACTAGGGAATCATCCCGCAACTACAGACTCGAAAGAAGCGTAGCTGATAGTGTAGCAGAAATGAAATCGCGCTAGTAGAGCGCACCGAAAAACCGCAGCGCGCCGCTCTTCGTACCCCACCTGCCCGACAAGCCCGAACCGCGTCGAGAAGGTCGGTGCAGTCGCGTTTGATCCGCGCTCAAACCGCGCAAGGTTGCGGCACAACCCGTGCAAGGCCGTCATGCTACGCTAGCACGGTGAACCGTGCCGACGACATACCCCCATCGAACCTGGCCGCCGCTGCAGGCGCCTTCATTCTGCGCGCCGTATGCGAAACGCTCTGGCCCACCCGCTGCGCCGTGTGCGACGAACAGGGCCTTGTGCTGTGCGAGCGCTGCCGCAGAACGCTCCCTTACATCGATTTCTGGCGCACCTGCCCCCGCTGCGGCGCGCCGTTCGGATCGGTTCTCTGCACCGAATGCAACCCCGTCATGCTAGGCTCGCTCGGCCGAGCCGAATTGCCGTATCTATCGTGCGCAAGTGCGCTCGCATACGAAACCGCCGCCGCGCGTATCGTCACCGCTTACAAAGATAGGGGCGAGCAGCGGCTTGCCGAAACGATGGCCGAGCTGATGGCGCTCGCCGTCGCACCCGAATGGATCGCTCCGTACGGCAACGAGCCCGCAGTTGCGACCTTCGTTCCCGCGACGGGGGCGGCGCTCAGACGCCGCGGCTTCGACCACGCGGAGCTTCTAGCAGCAAAGACCGCCAAGCGGCTGGGCATTCCCGTGCGCCCGCTGCTCGCCCGCCCGGACAGCAAAGACCAGCGCGCGCTCGGTAGAAGGGAGCGTGCCCGCAACATGGCAGGGCGGTTCTCGTCCCTGCCGAACGCGCAACCCCGCGGGCGGGTCCTGCTCATCGACGATGTGTGCACGACCGGGTCCACGCTCGCCGATGCGAGCGACGCCCTGATCGCGCTCGGATGCGCCGAGATACGCTGCCTCACGTTCGCCCGCGTCTGGTAACCCTCGGGCGAACGGGCTCCCGCGAAAGCGCGCCTCACCGGACATGCATCGAACCGCAGATCCCAACGCAAACGGCGGCCATGTGGCCGCCGTTCGGATCGATCGGGTTGCCGCAGGATCGCGCGCTAGATGCTTTCGCCCTTTTTCTGGCTGTGGGCATCGGAAAGCTCGGCCACATCCACCGAGATGCTGTGGCGGATCGGCGTCCACTGGCACTTCTTCACGAGGGCGACGAGCGCGATCGGGATGTAGGTGAGCATGAAGATCGGGAAGGTGAACATATAGCGGACCTTCTTCGCCGTCGTGGAGTGAATGGAATCCCACTCGACGAACGTGGTGAGCACGCCGAACATGAACATGAACACCAGATAGTTGAACAGGCAGAAGAAGATCGACGATACCGACGAGGCGATGGCGATGCCCGTGGACATGAGCCCCGCCGCCGAAAGCGCGAGGATGATGGCGTTGAACGTGACCGCCACAATGGTGAGCAACATGCCCGGAGCGATGGTCATGAGCATGTCGTAGCAGGCGAAGCGCTTGCCCTTGGGGTTGGCGACGACGCCCTTGGCAAGCCTCGCCCCGTAATGGGCGAATACCTGATAGAACCCCTTGGCCCAACGGAAGCGCTGATTCCACGAATCGCGGAACGTGATGGGCTGCTCGTCGTAGAGAATCGCGGTCGGGCAGTAGCTGATGCGAACGCCCTCGAGAATGCTCTGGGCCGAGAATTCGATGTCCTCGGTGAGCAGATGCCATTTCCAGCCGCCGTGCTTCTCGATGATGTCGGCGGCGATGAAGAAGCCCGTGCCCGAGATTGCGCAGCTCGTGTTGAGCGTCAGACGCGCCTGCGAGAGGAACTTAGCCTCGCGCAGAAACCAGACGGCATAGCCCGCCGAAATCCAGTTGGAGTCGTAGTTCTTGGAGTTGCGGTAGCTCGTCGAGGCCTTGGCGCCCGAATCGAAGGTGGCGTTCATTTCGCGGAAGTAGTTCACGTCGAGCACGTTGTCGGCGTCGAAGACGAAGTACGCCTCGTAACCGCGGTCGGCATAACGATCGCGCACGCAGGAAAACCCGTAGTCGAGGGCGTAGCCCTTCCCCACTTCCTTGGTGTTGAAGCGCTTGAACACCGTGGCACCGGCCTCCTGCGCCACTCCCGCGGTATCGTCGTCGCAGTTGTCGGCGATAACGAAAATGTCGATGAGCTCTTGCGGGTAGTTCTGAACCTTGATGCTGTGAATGAGATCGCCGATGACCGCGCTCTCATTGCGGGCGGAGATCATGACGGCAAACTTGTGGTTGCGTTCGGCTACATGCTTGGGAGGCTTGCGCGTCAGCACAACGAACACGTAATAGAGCTGATAGGTATAGCAGATGCTGAACGTAATGAACACGCAGAAGTTGAACACGTCGACGAACGATATCTGCGAAAAGAATTGGTCGAACACTTTTCCTAAGCTCCTTTGTTCGGCACCGTCTTCTTACGGCACCTGCCTTCCTTTGCCCGACACACGATGATCCAAGGTGCCGGTGCGCCGAGGGAGCATGTGAGGGGTGTTTAAGCTGGACAAATTATAGTCACTTCGCCCCGGAAAGTCCCCCAGATGACCTCTTCGTTACCTTTTCTTCCGATTTAACCGCACGAATCGTTCGATTCAACAGAGGTTCTGCACACCGCCTCCATAATTAGCGAACCCTGCAGACGATCCATATGCTACCCTGTTGTAGTTTTAGGAGGACAACCATGAATTACGACATCAAAGACCTATCGTTAGCCGACGCGGGACTCGAGAGGATACTCTGGGCCGACCGCGACATGCCCGTACTCGCAAGCATACGCGAGCGCTTCGAGCGCGAGCGACCGCTCGAGGGCGTGCGCATCGGCGCCTGCCTGCACGTCACGACCGAAACCGCCAACCTCGTGCGAACGCTCGCGGCCGGCGGCGCGGAGATGTATCTGTGCGCGTCGAATCCGCTCTCGACGCAGGACGACACCGCCGCCGCACTCGTCAAGCACTTCGGCGTGCCGGTTTTCGCCATCAAGGGCGAGGACACCGAGACCTACTACCGTCACGTCGACGCCATCATCGACGCAAAGCCCCAGATCACCATGGACGACGGAGCCGACGTAGTCGGCCGCATCCACGAAAGCCGCCCCGATGCGCTCGAAACCATCATCGGCGGCACCGAGGAAACCACGACCGGCGTCATCCGCCTCGAAGCAATGGCCGCCCAAGGGGCGCTCAAGTACCCCATCGTCGCCGTCAACGAGGCGAAGACCAAGCACTTCTTCGACAACCGCTACGGCACGGGCCAATCGACGCTCGACGGCATCGTCCGCTTGACGAATCGCCTGCTCGCAGGCCGTACGTTCGTTGTTTCCGGCTACGGCTGGTGCGGCAAGGGCCTTGCCATGAGGGCAAAGGGCATGGGTTGCAACGTCGTCGTGTGCGAAGTGGATCCGACCGCGGCGCTCGAAGCCCATATGGACGGCTTCCGTGTCATGCCGCGCACGGAAGCGGCGAAGATCGCCGACATCTGGGTGACGGTAACGGGCAACCTCAACGTCATCGACGAGCCGTGCTACGAGAACATGAAGGACGGGGCCATCATCGCGAACTCCGGGCACTTCAACTCAGAGATCAACATCCCCTGGCTCGAAGAGCACGCGACCGAGAAGCTTAAGCTCAAGCCGATGGTCGACGAGTACACGCTCGCCGACGGACGTACGATCGTGCTTCTGGCTGAAGGCCGCCTCGTGAACCTTTCGGGTGCCGAGGGGCACCCGGCTTCGGTCATGGACATGAGCTTCGCGAATCAGGCCCTGTGCGCCGAGTACATGCTCGCCCACGCCGAGGATCTGGAGCCCGCCTGCTACGACGTACCCGAGGATATCGACAGCGAGATCGCGAAGGTAAAGCTCGCGACGCTCGGCGTCGAGATCGACGAACTCACCGAAGAACAATTCAAGTATATGAATTCCTGGGAAATGGGCACGGTGTAAGAAGGTCGGTCTGCGAGCGGCGTGCGGCACGAGCCGTCGTACAGCCAAGAAAACGCAGCGAAAGCGGGAGCCCTCGGGTTTTCCGCTTTTTCTTTCGGCCGGTTTGTCGTACAATACGCTTTCGCGTCCTCGGACGTGCCAGTGTGGCGCAACGGTAGCGCAGCAGTTTTGTAAACTGCGGGTTGCAGGTTCGAATCCTGTCACTGGCTCCATAAACAAGCAGGCCAGCCGATCGATGCGGCTGGCCTTTCTTCTCGCCAAAAAGGCTTCCGATGTCCGCCAAGGGCTCCCGTGCGAGGCCATTTTGCGCAAGATCGCCTCGCTCAAAATCGCGATCAGGCATTACAGGAATCGATGATGCATTTTTTTAATTGAAAACGTCGCACGAGGAGCCTTGGCGGACATCGGCCACGACGATCGGAACCGCGCTGCGGCGGGAGCCCCGATCATTTCTGGTGTTACAATATAACGAGCGAGAGCAGCTTGAAGAACGGGGGATCTGCGTTGAAAATCGAATCTCTGTACGAGTTCATTGTCCTATCGCATTACTTGAACTTCACAACTGCGGCGAACAACCTGAACATGTCACAGCCGACCTTGAGCAAGCATATCTCCGAACTCGAGCAAGAGCTCGACGTCGACCTGATCACGCGAGGCAAGGACCTTGAAATGACGGCCGCCGGAACGGCGTTTCTCAAAGACGCCATCCAGATACACCACCTCTACAAAGACGCGGTCAAGCGCGTGCGCGAGATATCGAAGCAGAACATCGAGACGCTCACCATACAAGAGCCCTACATCGTCGATCTGATGAGCGAGATCCTCTTCAAATCGGTATCGCGTTTCAAGCTTGCCAACCCCTACGTCATGACCAAGTACTATTCGGAAAAGGGCCGGAAATCGATCGAACTGCTCGAACAGGGCACAATCGATATCGCGTTGACCATCGACTGCGTCGGTACGGAGCGCATCGAAAAGGTCAGCGAGAAAAAGGGTCTGATATTCTTCCCCGTATTGCAGGAGCCGCTGTGCGCGTGGATGCACGAAGGCAACCCCCGCGCAACGAAGGAACCGCTCACGCTCGAGGATCTCGTGCACACGCCCATCAACATGACCTCGACGCGCAGCCTCGACCCCATGAGGTTCGCCATCCTCGATCTCTTCAACAAGGCGCTCGGCGTGCGACCGAACCTACAAACGTACTCGAGCGAGACGCTCAACGAGTTCTTCATGAACACGCATGATCGAAACGCCGTGTTCCTCGTCACCTCCGCCGTCGCCGCATCTCCCCTCTTGGGCATGCAACGCAATATGATGAGCCGCCCCATCGACGACGATCGCGCGCGCATAACGTCGTATCTCGTGCTGCGCGCCGACTATCAGAAGAAATCGATCGATAAGTTCTTGGAGATGATCGAATGCGTCATCTCCACCGACATCGACCACCACGACAAAGTCTCGTATCTGAAAGAAATCGAGTAAGAAAGCCGGTTGCGCCCGGCTTCCGCCGAGCGAGCTCGAGCGCACGCGTTGCTTCGCTCAAATACGCCGACTGTCGGCATCCTTCCTTTTCGCTGCCCCGGGCGGCAACGGAAGATGCCATCCGCACTTCTCGCACACCGGATGCTCCTCGGTGAGCACTACTTTGCATTTCGGACAACGAATCTGCGCAGGCGGAAGCTTTGCGCCGCACTTTCCGCAGTTTACGCATGGGTAGCACATGGAACCGGTCCTTTCGATTCATCGGTGTCGCCTTTGCCGCATGCGACGATCCTATGCGTTGCGGCGCGTCTTCCATTCCTTCCAGGCCCGCTCGCGGTCCTCGTCCGTGATGGGCTCTTTGCAGAGCGGGCACATCTTGAGATCCAGAAGCGTACGCGTACCGCATTTCGAGCACGTCACCATTTTCGGCTTGCAGTTCTCGCACGTAGGCAGGCACAGGTAACAATCGGGCATAGATACTCCTTCCATCGCATACCGCCGAGACGGCACTCGTCGACGAACCCCATCGGCGGCTCCGCCCAAGCTGCCGGCCAGCGAGCAGACGGGGCGCCGCTTTATCTTCAATCGACTAATTCGTCGGGAACCACGTCGTCGAGGCGGTCCTCCTTCGCGAAAAACCGGCAGTGCACGCACTCGACGACGAACAGCGCGGCACACCCGACGCCTGCGATCGCCAAGGACACATCGGCACCCGCCCCCGGTCCGAACAGCAGGTCCTTCACGCCTTCGATAACGATGGGCGATACGGAAAAGCCGAGCGACGTCAAGGCCAGAACGAGCGAGAGAGCCATGGATACGACGTGCTGATCTACCGATTTCGACGTACTGTACAGCGTCGTCACGTACTGGATACCCGCCCCCACGCCGAATACCGTTCCCCCCACGAGCACCACCGCCATGCTCGGCGCAAACGCAACCATGAGAAAACCCGTCGCGAGCAAAGCCAGACCCGGCAAGAGCACGTACCTGCGGAACAGCTTGACGATCTGGCCGTAGAACACGCCGACCGCGAACGAGGCAATCTGAAGGATTGCCGTGATGACGGCGGTGTCCACCACATCGCCGAAGCCCTTCTCGTTGATGAGCATCGCGATATTCGACTGGAAGGCGAAGTTGAAAAGGGAAACCGCACAGAAGATGAAGCATGCGTACATCAAGGCGGGAGTGAGCAGCTTCCTCACGCCGGAAGACAGATGCCTACAGTCGATCAGGCGATCCTCCAACTGGCCTTTCGGCAGCTGCGTGGCCGTAATGATCAGAACGGGGATCACCCCCACGTAGATCAGGTAGGCGAAATTCCATTGCATGAAGGCCAAAAGGCCCACCAAAAGCGATACGACGGCAGCGCCGAGGTAGTTGAGCGCCTGCTTGAAGCCGAGCACGCGGCTTCGCTCGCTCTTGCTTTCCCAATACTGGCACACGAGCATGCTCGCCAGAGGATGCAACAGGCCCTGCCCGATGCCGATGAGCGCGCTGCTTGCGAACAGCAGGCCTATATGGGGTTCCGCGATCGCCACCGGGGCGAGACCGCCGACCAGGAGAAACGCCAAGGCGATTTCGGCGATGGTCTTCTTGTGCATGTACGACGTCAACACCCCCGCCAGCAACGTGGTGGGAATGCTGGCGAGCGAGGGAACGGCAAGGATCATCTGAATCCCTGCGCGGGGAACGTCCGGATACATCTCCCACAGCACGGCCAAGACGGAAGAAAACGCCGAGAACACGCTGTCGTATATGGCAAAAGCCCCAATAGGTATCAAGAAAAGCGCATGCTGAACCCGAAAATAGCCCGCAATGCTCCTCAGTAGCTCTTTCATTGCAGCCACCTCACTGACTAGGCAATCAAAATTGGATAATCGACTCGGCTCCCGCAAGCCGCATAAGCAAAGCGGTGCTTAGCGGGAGTGTTTTTAAGGGCGAGTCTCCCTCGTCCCGCTCGCTGTACCTCGGGAAGAGAAGGAGTCCGATCGTCTTTTCATGAACAGAAACAAAACCAGTGCGACGGAAACGAGTCCGAAGCAAACTATGTACATTGCAGCAACTCCCCAGGTCTGCATGATGAATCCCCCCGCAAACGGGCTCATGCCCATATTGATATCCGGCCCGATGTAAAACGTGTTGGACGCCCTTCCGAGCTCCTGGACCTCGGCGTTTCGCACCGCCTCGGCCTGCAGCGCCGAATACGCCGATCCCTGCCCGATGCCGACGAGCACCCCCGCAAGAGCGGCGGCGGCTACAGAATGCATAGCCACCAACACCGCACAGCCCACCAACTCGATGATCAGAACCGGTACAACCACGATACCGAACCCCTTCGTATCGCACAAGCGCCCCGCAAGCGGGCGGGCGACGAGCGCGGACAGGGCGTACAGCGTGAAGTACAGCGACACGCCCGCGATGCCCCGAGCATCCCCAACGGCGAGCAGCAGCGATACGTTGATGCCGTGGGGCACCCCGGACAGAGCGGCCATCACCGAATAGGGAATAGCCGGAACATACACGAAGTCGCGCAATCGAAACACGTGCGCGCCGACGCGCTTCCCCTGCTCCCGCATCGCCCGATGGTTCGTGCGAATGTCGCGCGGCAGTTTGAACAGCACCGCAAGCACAAGACCGACGGCGAACAGCACGCCTGCTATCATGAAGCAGTCGAAATACCCGACACGCGCCCCGATACCCGCAGCCACCGAGGGCGCGATGGCGCACGACGCCGTAGTGACGACGCCGACCCAGCCGACGGCTCGGCCGAGGAAGTCGTGCGATACCACCACGGTGACCAGCGAAACGACCACGGCTGATCGAAGGGCGAAGGCGACGCCCTGCAGAACGCGGAACAGGCCGATCCACCATACATCCGGCGCGAACGCGCACCCGAAGGAGGCGGCGGTAAACAGCGCCGCAGCCAGCACGAGCAAGCTAGTCTTGCTCAACCGGTCGGCGATCCATCCCGTAAACGGGCGCATAACCAGCGCCGAGGTTGCGACGAGACCCGCCACGAATCCCGCCGCGGCCAGCGATGCGCCCAGAAAAACCACGTAACTGGAGATGATCGGGTTCATCATATAGGTCGCAAACTGGAACACCGCTTCGATGAGCAGCAGATGCACGAATCGGATGTTCCACAGTTTGCCGGGATGCATGGTTGACGCCACCTCGCCTACGACCGCACCGAATGTTTCCGCAACGCTATTCCGAAGGGATCTTGGGAGCCGCGGGGGCACCCGGAGCCTTCGGGGCACCGGGCATCGCAGCGCTCGGGGCGGCGGGTGCGGGGGCCGCTCCCGCGACAGCGGAAAGATCGATTCCGCATTCGGAGCACTCCGTTGCACCCGCGATGTTCATCTCGCCGCAGTGCGGGCACTTGATGCGATCCTCGGGAAGTTCGACGCCGCATTTCACGCATTTCTCCGCCACAGCGGGATTGATCATGCCGCATGCGGGACACGTCTTCGGCGTCGATGCAGCTGCTGGTCTAAAACACATGGCAGTCCTTCTTTCTCTCGAACATGCGAGACTCGGCCGATGCCGGAGCAGCGGATAGCCCGCCACCCCGGCAAACCGACCCTAGGGAATAAGAAGCGTGGTCCTGCGATCGCGCTCGGCCATCTTGGCCGCCAGATCCTCGACCGGACCGTACTCGATGGCGCTCGCCAGGCAGTGGAGCTGGCAGGCGGGAATCTCGCCTGCGGCTACACGGTCGGCGCACAGGTCGCAGTACGACGTGATGAGCGGGTAGTACGTGTGCTCCCACGTGCCCTCCTCCATCAGCTCCCAAGGGCCCATGACGAGCATCTTGATGCCGAATTGGCCGATGGGGTAATCGTGTTCGTTCTTGCATGACACCTCGCACGAATGGCAGCCGGTGCACCAGTAGTTGTCAATGAGCAAGCCGTATTTCTGAGCCATGATTCCAGCCTCCTATTCGGCCATGAGATTCTGCAGGGCGGGATCGTTCTTGATGGAGCCGGGGAAGTTCTGAAGGCTCGGAAGGTCTTGCGGTGCGTGCTCGACGAGCGGCACGTGATCGGCCTTGCTGAGCCTGCCGATCATGCACTTCATCGGTGCGCCAAAGCCGTAGTGTCCGACGAGGTTGTTGGGGATGAGCTCGTTGATGTTCGACTTCCACACGCCGCCGATGTTCGGCTCGCTCATGTCCTCCTCGGGATACCACCAACCGTGGTCGGCCATGACCACGTTCGGCTTGATGATGGGCGTGATCTTGGCCTTCTCATAGCATTTGCCCCAGGGGTTCTCGATGCACACCCATTCGCCTTCGGTTACGCCGATCTCTTCGGCGAGATCGGGGTGCATGGCCACGACCGGATACGGCTTGATCTCGCGCAGCATCTTGGATTGGCGGTGCTCCGAATGGAACGACGCCCAGTTGCGCGCGCCCGTGGTGATGGTGATGGGGTACTCGTCTTTCCAGTTGGGATGCTCGTTCGTGTAATCGGCCATGAAGCGGGAGGCGGCGCAGGAATGCAGGTCGTCCGCATCGTCTTGCCAGTACTCGCTGAATATCGGCTCCTCGTAGTACGGAAGCGGATCGCCGCCGCACGCGGCGAACATGAGGCTGAACAGCTCGACTTTGCCCGTCGTGGTGTTGAAGCCGGGCTGCCCGTCGGGGCGCAGCATGCCGCGTTCGTACTTGCGGTATTCGGTCTTACGGCATACCTGCACGTGCTCTTTGAGGTACTCCCAATCGTGATCGAACCCGACCACCTTGGTGAGGTCCTCGGAGATGTAGCGCTCGATGCTTTCGACCTTGCTTTCGCCGTCCACGTAGAAGTTGTCGCGGAACGCCGGACGTTGAGCCAGGTCGTGAACGATCTCGAACTCGCTCTTGCAATCGCCCACCGGCTCGACCGCCTTCACCATGGCGGCCACGGGTCCGGGATGCTCGCCCATGAGCTGCGTGATGTAGCCGTCGTGCTCGAGCCAGGTGGCCAGAGGCAGGAACAGATCGCAGCACGAGGCGATGGTGGGATTCATGAAGATGTCCTGAGCCACCACGAAATCCATCCGCTTGAGCGCCTTGTGCCAACGGCTGGGCTGGGCGGTGTTGGTGGGTGCGACCGGATTGGTGTGCAGGATCCAGCAGAAGCGCACCGGATACGGCTCGTCGGTCTCGAGCGTGGGCAAGAACTCGTCGGGCACCGCCTTGCCGAGCAGGAGCTTGTAGATGGGATACACGTCGAGGCCGACGGTGCTGTCGCGCTGCTCCTGGGTTACCGGGTTGGGCGGCACGGTCTCGCGCTTCTTGCTGCCCGCCACGCCGTCGACGTTGTCGAACTGGTTTCCGCCGAAGTCGAGCGTGATGTTCCATCCGATGTTCGTGCCGCCGGGGATGTCGAGGTTGCCCGTGATGGCCACAAGGGCATACAGGCAGTGCACGCTCTGCACGCCGTTGGGGTTCTGGTCGTTGGCGAGGCCCATGTTGAGCCCCCACGGCTTTTCGGCCAGGCAGCGCGCGACCGCGCGGATGGTCTCGGCCGGAACCTCGGTCACCTCGGCCGCCCACTCCACCGTGTGCTCCATGACGCGCTCTTTGAACTCGTCGAAGCCGTAGCACCACTTCTCGACGAACTCGTGGTCGTAGAGATCCTCATCGATGAGCACCCGCAGAAGGCCGAAGGCGAGCGCCGTATCGGTGTTCGGGCGCAGCTGCATGTAGTGCAGCGCACGGGTCGACAGCCAGTTCACGCGCGGATCGACGTTGATGAGCTTGGTGCCCCGCTTCAGAAGCTCGATGATGGAGTGGCCCCAGGTTCCGTCGGGATTGGACCGCAGCGAGTCGCGGCCCCAGTTGAGCAGGTACTTCGGCTGCACGTACTCGGGATCGTCGTAGCGCCCGGGCAGGCCGTTGGCGAAGTCGTACTCGATGTAGCCCGCGCCGCCGATCATGGAGCATACCGTGTCGCGCGGAGCCATGCAGGAAAAGCCCGTCTGGGTATAGCACTGGTTCGTGGTCACGCAGATGCGGGCGGAGGTGTTCGTCATGTAGCGTCCCGCTTCGCGTCCGGTGCCGGTCAGCACCGTCAGGCTGTTCGGACCGTACTGCTCCTTGCATTTGTTGATCTCTTCCTCGATCTTATCGTAGGCCCAATCCCACGAAACGACCTTCCAGGCATCGGCGTTTCCGCGGTCCTTGGGGTCGCGGTACATCGGATGCACGACGCGATCGGGATGGTAGATCAGATCGAGCACACGCAGGCAGCGTACGCATAGGCGGCCCTTGGTAGTGGGATGATCGGGATCACCCTCGATTTTCACGCACTTGCCGTCTTTCACGTAGGCAAGCACGCCGCACCCCATGCCATGGCAGCCCGGAGGCGACCAGGGGGATGTACGGTGGACTTCGGTGCCGTCCTCGAGCACGCGTACCCGCGGAGCGGCATGTTCATCAATGTAAGTAGCCAACTCTGATACCTTCTTTCTGGTTTCTCGTCGTATTCGCATCGCCCCGAAAGACGACGCCCCTCGCCGAACACTCAGGCGGAGGCCTGAACTTTGCGCGCCTCCTGCGAAAGCGCTGCGTGCTCCAATGCCCGCGCATGCAATCCCCCTTACCCGATCGTTGGATCCGCCCCTCGTCCGGTACATGCCGCCTTGGCTGAACACGCACGCAAACGGTCGACGGCAGGTTTCAGATCATCAGAAAACGCCCATGGCGAACAGCAGCAGCATGATACCGACGACCGACACCGAGCAGCCGAGCAGGTGCATGAACGCAAACCGCTGCTCCCCCGATGTCACGTACATGGTCGGTTGCGCGGGATTGACGTATATGCAATAGGTCTTGCCATCGAGAAACGGTACGGCGAGCCGCCCGCGCCCCAGATAGAGATGGAAGAACACGTTCGCGCTCTTACCCTGGTAAGATCGGCCCTCGAATTCGTAGCGAAATTCGGGTACGGCAAGGACGAAAAAACCCGATAGCCTGTTCGACTCCGATTGGTCCCCCGGTTCCTTGCCGATATAGCGCGCAGGGGTCGCTTCCTGGCAAAAGTCGGTTTTCTTGGTAGCCACAACGTCCACGAACAAGATCGCACAACCCGCGAAGGTGACGATTACGGCGATTGCAAGGAGTATGGTGTCCATCATTTCGACCTGCTCTCATTCATCGATTGCCGCTGCAAACCGGATGCATCCTCGAATCGTCGGGATACTCCCGGCCGCCCGATCCGAATCCGGCAAAAAGGCGCTCAGCCGGATTCGGAAGTCGGGCACGAAGCTATTTGGCGTTGCGCTCAGCCAACGCCTCTTCCGCTTCTTTCATCTGAGCGGAGGTCAGACGATGCAGGAAGAAGAAGACGACGAAGCAGACGATCATGGCAATGGCCGGAACCATGAAGGTCATGAACGTGATGCCCTGGACCATGGCCTCGGATACCACCTCGACCGAAGCGCTGTATCCGATCGATGCCAGGCCGAAGCCGATGATGGCGCCCTGGAACATCTTGCCGATGTTCGGGCACCACTGGATCGTGCCCATGATGAACGCCTTGGCGCTTTCGCCCTTCTTGTACTCCTGGTAGGTGATGGCGTTGGCCATGCAGGAGAACTCGACGGCCATCATCATGTTGCCGCCGAAGAAGCTGACGACGATCGCAATCGTGAAGATCAACGTCGACGATGCGGCGCCGAAGTAGCCGAACACCATCGAAACGATGACGATGGCGATGCCGGTGAGGTACGTGATGCGGTTGCCGAGCTTGCGGGCTATCGCCTCGCCGCAGAACGTGCCGACCAGGCCCGCTGCGTTCGCAAGCGTCAGGCATCCGGCGTAGAGCATGGGCTGGTCGAACACCACGGTACAGTAGTACACGGCCATAGCGCCGAGCAGCATCGACCAGATGGCGCGACCGACTTCGCCGATGAACAGGCCCAATGCGGGAAGGTTCGTGAAAAAGTACTTGAGGCACTTCCAGATGGACACCTTCTCGATGTCGCTCTTGACCTCCTCGGTTTTCTCCCCGGCCTTCTTCGCCTCGTAGCGGCGCCGGCAGTACTCCTCGGTCGGATCCATGCCCTTGAACATCTTGAACAGGTAGACGTACGCGAGCACGAAAACGATGCCCCAGATGAAAGCCGTGATGGTGTAGCCGATAACCGTATCGGGGCGGGTGTTTGAGGCAACGTCGCCGCCGGCGAAGAAGATGATCATGGGCAGCGAAACCGCGGCGAACAGAAGCTTGATGATCAGGTTGCCCTGAGCTTTACGGGCGGACATCAGCGCACGGTCGGCCTCGGTCCTCGACGCGACCGTAATCATCGACGTCGCGGATATCATGAACAGGTTGATGAAGAACTGGCCGATAATGTAGCAGCCGCCGATCAATACGGCTTGGGCCACACTGCCGGTCTCGACACCGATCCAGGTCCAATCGGTCCAAGCGCCCATGATGAATATCAGAGCGCACACAGGTGCGAACAGCATGTAGGAGCGGTATTGGCCCCAGCGCAGCCACACGCGCTCGATGATGACGGCGGCAATGAACACGATGATCCATGCCATGAAACTCGATATGGTGGTCATGGTGCCCATCAGCGCAGGATCCATGCCCACCGCGTTCGTAAGGAAGTAGTTCCAATACGAACTCAGCATTTGATTCCACCCGGAGAAGAACATCATGCCGAGGCCATACATGAGTCCCATTTTCTGGGATATGGCGTTCGTGATCTTCCCCACAGCACCCCCCTGAGGCTCGGGAGCGGAAATCGTCGTATCGGTCATGTTTTAACCCCTTTTCCTCCTCGCACGCAAAGGTGCGATGCCTTCGATGTCAACTGCATCCTTTATGCGCACAGTCCCCGTAGCGCAAACCACCTCCCGTTTTGATGCCGAGATGCCCAGCGCCTCGAATGCGGCGGCTCGAACAAAACGCGGCATCGGATCAGTTTTCGACAATCATTGTTTCCATCAGCCAGGACAAGGCTTTCTTGCGGCGAATGCTCTCGCCGAGCGACGCCCTGAAACCGCGCCGCTCGAATTCCTCGTCTGACAGTTTGGCTAGAGCCTGGGGAAGTTCTGCCTTCGCTGCGGCGATCTCATCGTCCGTCTCCTCGATTCCCCGCTCGCGCGCCAACGCGTCGAGCGCCAGATTCTGACGGAGCGTCTCGGCCGCCTGCATGAACACGTGCATGGCGAACGCGTCTTTCGTGGTGCCGTGCTCGTCGCAGTATTCCTCGAGCGTCATGCCCTTGGCATCGATCGAATCGAGCGTCGATGCCATCAGCGAATCCTTCGCTTCCTGGTACATCTCGTCGGGAATAGTGCCGACGAGCCTCTTCTCGAGAGCCGACCGAACCCGAAGCACGAGCTCCTGCCGCTCGACTTTCCCCCTTTGCTGTTCCAGATCGGCACGAATATGGGAGCGGAAGCCCCCGAGATCGCCGAACTGGGGCAGCACGCGCTCGACCCACTCGTCGTCGACGACGGGAACGACCCGTTGCTGCACCTCGTACAGCCGAACCGAAGCCTCGTAGCGATCGCGTCCCCCGTCGGCGCTGCCGTCGGCCACGTCGAACGCGAATGCGCGCTCTTCGCCAACGGCCATACCGCAGACGTTGTCGACGAATCCCCGAGGTACGAGCCCTTCGGATATCTCAACGCGACGCCTCAAGCCCGAAAGGCTTTTGCAGGGCTCGTCGTTCTTCAGCATGTCGACGTCCATGAGCGCGAAATCGCCCTTGCGGACGTCCTCGTGATCGGCGCGCTGGAATTCGGCGCATTGCTGCGCGGAATAGGCTATCTGGGCATCGATGTCGCTCTCTTCTACCGCAACGACGGGGCGCTGTATCCTAACGGGCCCCGCATCGAGAAGCGAGAGTTCGGGTCGGGGGGTGAGATTGGCCGCGAAGGAAAAGGGGCAGCCGAAGGCGGGCGGCTCATCGGCATGAACGCCCGGTGCGAGCACGGTATCGATGCCGAGCTCGCGTACCGCTTCGGTCGTGAGCCGATTGAGAAGAAAGTCCCTGCTTGCGGCCTGAACCTCCTCGGCTCCGAGCGCCTCTTCGAGACCCGACGCCAAAGAGGTACGATCTTTTGCCATCGCGTCGATCCCCCTGACGCGCGCCATCAAACGGTAGAATTCATCGAGCAGTTCGTCGACCCGCGAGGCTTCGACTTCGATTGCTACCTCTATGCGCTGGCCGCCGTCCTTCTCCTCGGCAGCGAGCTTGGTGAACCCAGCTTGAACCATGATGACATCTCCCCTATCGATCCTCGCTCAACGCCCCGCGCGGCCGCACGCCCCTATGCGCACGGCCGATCCCGCCCATGTGCTACCTGGCGCCGGGAGCCTTCGGTGCGCCGGGTGCCGCAGGTGCGCCGGGCGCCTTCGGCGCTCCGGGGGCGCTGGGCGCGGGAGGGCGGCCGGGGGCGCCCATAGGGCGCGGCCCGCCCGAAGAGAGCTCGGTACCGCATTGCTTGCATTCCGTATCGAAGTAGCTGTTCTCAGCCCCGCACTTCGGGCACTGCTTCGTTGCTGTTTGCGCATCAGCCGGTCTAAAACACATAGAAGTTGCTCCTTACTCGCACCTGCTCGCACCGCTCTACGGCCTCTCGAGCATCTACTTGACTTTCTCCCCGTTTTTCTGGGCTTTGTAGTACCTGCCCAAAGGAACGATCTCTCCCCTCTCGGCGGGATCCTCATCGCCGACGAGGCGGTAGTACACGATCTCGGGCATCATCTCCACCTCGTTGAGCCACTCGTAGCGGTAGTACAATGCACCGTCGAGCAGATACGCCTCCACCGTCGATTCGGCGGCGAGCAGATCGGCGTACCTCTCCTTGATCTCCTGAAGCTCCATCACAGCCCCTTTCCCGCCTTGCCGGCTGGAGTCAACCGGCAAGGGCACTCGATCCAGCCATACCATCGGCGAAGCTGCGCCCTCGGCCGAAGGACTTCGGGCGCAACCCCTCGTCTACTTCAGCTTGTCGCCCTTTTGCGCCTCGTGGAACTCGACCGTGGTCACCTGAACGGGCTCGCCCGCGTCGTCGGTGATCTTGTTGAAGGTGATCTGCCCCGGCTCAGTGACCGGATCGGCCGCATCGTAGCGGTAGTACAGCGCACCGTCCTTGAGGTAGGCCTCAACGCAATACCAGTCGCTCACAAGCTCGCCGTACTTCTCTGCAACGTCTTCCCTGTTCATGTCTTCCCCTATTCCTCGCATGGAACGAACAACACCATGTGCGACGACGTCATCTGCTTCGCCAGCTCGTCCACCGGGCCGTATTGCATGCAGAGGCCCTGGCAGTGGTGCACGCACGTTGGCAGGCGGCCTTCCTTCACGCGGTCGGCGCACAAGTCGCAACGATCGGTCGGCGTGGGGATGAAGTTGAACTCCCAGGTGTCCTCCTTAACGAGGTCGGGACCCTGCTGGGTGAGCTTGATGCCCCATTCGCCCTCTTGGTATCCATGCTCCACCTTGCACGCCATCTCGCAGCTATGGCATCCCGTGCAAAAGTTGTAATTGATAAGCAAACCGTTCAACATGCCTCTTCCTCCCTTCTATCGATTCACGACTTCGAACTGGTTTCGTCCGATGTTTTCAGGCATATCGCCCTTGGGCTCGGTTCCGTCTTCGACCTTGTAGACCTTGCAGATCTGCGTCTTGTAGGACGATCCGTAGCCGGCTGTCGCCATATCGTTTTGGATGGTCAGGCAGTTGATGTTCGAATCGAACGCGCCGTACAAACCGTCTTCGAGCTTGCCGGAGCGCTCGGGGAACCACCATCCGTGCTCGGCCATGATCGTGCCGCGCAAGATGGCGTCCGACACCTCGGCCTTCTGCATGATCTTGCCCCATTGGTTCTCCAGATACACCCAGTCGCCGTCGCGGATGCCCAGCGCTTCGGCATCCTGGGTGTTGATCTCGCACAGAGGCCAGGGATGGAACTCGCGCATCGATTTGAGCTGACGGTGCTCGGAGTGGAAGAACTCCCAGCTGCGGCGGCCCGTCGTGAGCACGAAGGGGTATTCCTTCGCCTCCTCGGGTGCGGAGACGGGACTGCACGTAGGCTCCTTGAAGCTCGGCAGAGGATCGATGCCCGCCGAATCGTACATGGTGCAGTACAGCTCGATGCGCCCCGTGGTCGTGTTGAAGCCCGGCTGCTTGTCGAATCGCATGTCGCCCGTTTCGTACTTGCGGTACTGGAACTTCGGATACACGAGCGTCTTTTCCTGCAGCTCCTCCCACGTGATGTCGAACGGCATCGATGAGAGGTTCTTCATGACGTACTCGTTCATCTCGGGAACCGTGTCCCAGAAGAACATGTCGGGGTTCAGGATCTGACCGAGTTCGAGCATGATCTGCTCGTCGCCGCGCGCATCGCCCGCCTGGAGGATCTTGTTGATGGCCCGAAGCGGCGTGAACCAGGCGCGGATGCCCCAACGCTCGCAGCCCATGGCGATGGGCAGCACGATATCGGCGCAGCCCGCAGCCGTCGGCGTCATGAACAGATCGCATACGACCACGAAGGGAACCTTCTGCCACGCCTCGTAGACGCGCTTGGATTCTCCCGCCATGTTGATGAAGCTGTTGGTGGAGCAGAGAAAGCCCATCTTGATGGGATAGGGCTCGCCGGTCTCCATGGCCAGCAGGATGTCGTCGCCCATGGAGTGCGGGCCGAATCCGACCGTGCGCAGCGCGTACTTGCCGTCGCCGAGCCGCCCCTCGCGTACCTGCTTGCCCATGCCCTTGCAGATGTTCTCGCGGATGTCGGACTGCACGTGGCCGTACTTCACGTTCACGAAACCGCCGGGAACGTCGATGGAGCCCGTCAGGACCTCGACGGCCGCAACGGCGAGCGAGGCGCCTACGGCCCATTTCGTCTGATCGAGCGGCAGACCCCACTGCAGGGCTACCGTGCCGGCGCTGCCCAGATAGCGGGCTGCTTCGACGATCTTCTCCGCGGGCACCCACGAGATCTTCTCGACGACCTCGGGGGTGTAGGCGGCAGCGCGTTCGGCCAAAGCCTCCATGCCGTACACCCACCTGTCGCAGAACTCTTTATCGTAGAGATCCTCTTCGAGCATGACGTGGCAGATGCCAAGGGCCACAGCGGCATCGGTGCCGGGGCGAAGCTGCAAGAAGATGTCGGCGTGCGCAGCCATCCACGTGACACGCGTGTCGACGACGAACAGTTTCGTTCCGTGCTGCATGCAATCGACGATCCAGTGCCCGAAGAACCCGTCGGCGTTGGAAACGACGGGATTGCACGCCCAATTGAGAACCACGTCGGGCCGACGGTATTCGGGATCGTCGAAGCGCTCGGCGGAAAGCTGGGCGCAGTCGGCGATGAAATCGGAGCCGAAGATGGCGTTCATGGCCTGCAGGCGCGGCGTATAGCAGCAGTCTCCCGAAAGCATGCCCGCCGTATCGTTGGGGGTCTGGAATCCGGCGAATGCGAGCGAGGACGTCTGCCAGGTGGCGTTGCGTCCCGTGCCGATGCCGGTGACGATGGACTTCGGGCCGTATTCCTCGGTAACCTCGCGGGCCTTCTCGGCGATGATAGCGTACGCCTCGTCCATCGTGATCTCTTCCCACATGTTCTCGCCGCGCTCCCCCACGCGCCTGAGCGGATGGAGGATGCGGTCGGGATGATTGACCGCCTCGACCATGGCCAAGCAGCGCATGCACAGCCTGCCCTCGTTCACCGGTGAACGAGGATCGCCCTCGATCTTCACGAGCTTGTCGTCTTTCGTGTAGAACAAAACGTTGCACCCCTGATGGCAACCGGGGCCCGACCACTGGCAGCTGCGCGTGACGGTTACATCCCCCTCTTGCCATTGCCACTCTTCGCGATAGAGATCAGGATTCATTCCTTTTCTCATCAACACTCCCTTCTCTCGTCCCAAGCCGTCCTACCGCCTGCACGCATCTCGAAAAGCGCGGCGCCGACGGCCGATCAACCTCGCTGGGCAGCGATTGTATAGGGGAAGGGGGGCATACGAAAAAGTCAAATGTGCGCGCCCGATAGCGAAGGGGCGGCATAGGACGGCTTCCGATTCGCTTCGCCGCTCGAACCGGAACCCTATGGGAATCATTCCCAAACGGAATGGGTGCCATTCATGTGCGCAATCCCGCGCAGGCATCAGGCGTTTCCGCTTTTTCTTTCGGCCGGTTTGTCGTACAATACGCTTTCGCGTCCTCGGACGTGCCAGTGTGGCGCAACGGTAGCGCAGCAGTTTTGTAAACTGCGGGTTGCAGGTTCGAATCCTGTCACTGGCTCCACGGAGAAAAAGGCCAGCCGATCGATGCGGCTGGCCTTTGCTCGCACGGAGCCGATTGCTCCGAATGCGCCTTGCGGGCCTATGTCCAAGACTGGGCGAACACCTCGAACGTCTCGTACGCAGGGACCCCGTAGCCCAAAACGTCGAACGAGGTCGTGGATCCGGCGGCGAGGTTGTTCACGAAGCCGGAATACCCGCCCACGATCGCACCGGAGCCGTCGCGCAGCAAGACGCTCACCGCAACCATGCCGAGATCTTCATCCTCGAGAAGGCTCGTGATCTCACCGACGAAGTTGACCGTGCCGAAGCCGCTCTCCTGCGCCGTCGTCCCGCTGATCTCGAACGCATCCTCTGCGGCTTCGGCCTTCTGCCAGCTGCTTTCCGAAACGTTTACGCCGAACTCGACGGTTGCGGGAGCCGTGCCGGTACCGGCCTGCCCCGCCCATGCCACGCGCTGACCGGGCTTGAGCCCCATCAGTATCTGCTCGTCGGAAGAAACGACGTTGCCGTCGGCGTCTTTGCCGGTTATCTTGACGGCAGGGAACATCGCTGCCATATCTCCCTCGTTTTCGAGGACGATCCCGTAATGCACGTAGCCCTGATCGTCGACCGACCAGCCCGATTCGACGACGACCACCTCGTTTTTAGCTTCTTCCCGCTGTCCTGCGGATCCCTGGGCGGATTCCGTTTGCCCAGGGGCGCCCGCCGCATCGGACTGGCCTTCGGTTTCGCTTCCCGAGGAGCAGCCCGCAACCGCAAGAGCCAGCACGGCGGTGCAGCCGACCAGAGACGCTTTCTGAATTATTCCTTTCATGGGGTTTCCTCCAAAAGGTCATGCCGGGACGCATGATCGCTCGATCGTCTCCCGGCGAGATGTATCGGTACCGCCCGGCTCGTCCGGGCTGCTCATGGCTAAAAGCCCGATGCTTCAAAGACCAGAAACCCTCGAGTCCGAATCTCCCGCGGCGGCGTATCTTAATTCCTAGTTATTTACTAGTAATTTTGACAAGACACACCTTACCGTCGGGAAACCCATGATCTTCGCACGCGCCATGCGTTCCAGAGAACCTCCACCGATTCGCTCTTCCGTACTTCTGCCGAGGTACGATCCCACTGCGGAAGCGCGATCCGCGAGCTGCGCGGAGCATGCGCTTTGCCGTGTTTCGGTTGGCAAAACAGCACTGCCGTGATACAGTTTTCAGGATTTAAGTTACCTCTTGCAGAAAAGAACATACGCGACGAACGCAAAACGGTCGATCGGCCGTTTTGACTATGCAGCCATCGACAGGAGCACCGAATGCAGGATCACGACGCTCAACTTTCGAGCGAACACGACCTCGAGCCCGAAACCGACAACGTCCCGCCCGATCCCGATGCCCCGCTCGACAGCAAGAAGATCCCCATCCTGATGAAGGTGTTCGGCGTCCTCTGCCTTCTTGGCGGTATCGCGGTTCTGCCGATCATCGGCCTGGTCTGCTTCGTGATGGTCGAAGCGTTTCAAGAGGGCGCGTTCTCCGACGACTCCATCGTCTCGAACATCCTGTTCTTCGCCCAGATAGGTTTCATGGCGGCGCTTACCGTGCTGTTCATCGTGCTCGGAGCGAGGCTCCTGCGCAACAAGCGGCGCGGAGCGCGCCAGACCGCCGAAGCGCTCATCGTGCTCACGATCCTCATCGTACTGTGCGACATGATGCTCTTCGGCCTGAACGAAGACGATATCTTCTACGCCGTGGTCCTCGTCGTACTCATCGCGCTTTCGAGCTACGTCGACCCCTCGCTCGCCGAGGAGCGAGAGCTGCAGCGCAAACTCCGCCTCATGGAAGACCGCTCGCAGGCAGAGCTCGGCGACCAAGCCGGCCACGATCTTTCCGGCAAGGGCTTCATCACCCTGAACTTCTTCAACGTCTTCTGGATTTTCGTCGTGTGCTGCGTGCTCGGCCTCATCCTCGAAACGATCTACCACTTCATGCTGTTCGGCGGGTACGAAGACCGCGCAGGCCTTCTGTTCGGCCCGTTCTCGCCCATCTACGGGTTCGGCGCCGTGCTCATGACCGTCGCCCTGAACCGCTTCCACGATAAGCCGATCATCCTGATCTTCTTGGTGAGCGCGGTCATCGGCGGTGCGTTCGAGTATCTGACGAGCTGGTTCATGCAGTTCGCCTTCGGCATCGTCGCCTGGGATTACACGGGAAGCTGGCTTTCGATCGACGGCCGCACGAACGGCATGTTCATGATCATGTGGGGCATCCTCGGCGTGGCATGGATCAAGCTGCTGCTGCCGCAGATGCTCAAAGTCGTGAATCTGATTCCATGGAACTGGCGCTATGCGGTGACGACGGTGGCTGCGGCGCTCATGATCGTGGACGGAGCCATGACGCTCATGTCGCTCGACTGCTGGTACGAACGGGAAGCGGGCAGAACCCCCGACACCCCGATCGAGCAGTTCTTCGCCGATCATTTCGACAACAGCTTCATGGAGCACCGCTTCCAGAGCATGTCGATCGACCCCGACAACGCCACCCGTACCGACCGGTGATGCGCCGGACCCACCGCGATAAGAATGCAGGGAACGGCGACTTCGCGGGCCGCCGTTCTCACGTTTCGGGCACAGGGGATCAATCGAAGTAGAACAGCTCTTCGAACTTCTTGTCGAGCGCGATGCAGATGATGAGCGCGAGCTTGGCCGTCGGGTTGAACTGCCCCGTCTCGATCGAAGAGATCGTTTGGCGCGACACGCCGATGAGCCGGGCGAATTCGAGCTGCGAGTACCCCGCCTCCTTACGTGCGGCAGGCAGGTTGTTCTTGAGGATGAGCTTGTCGTCCATCAGATATCGATCCCGTTCAAACGCAGGATATAGGCAACCAGGAACAGCAGCCCGCCGAGGGCAAAGATAATTCCACCTGCCAGATGCGCGCGATAGCGCGAATAGCGGAAGTACATGAGAAACGTCGCCGAAGCGCCGAAAAACGCCAGGCCCATGATGTCGTTTGCAGGCTGGCCGAACAAAAACGATTTCACCTGAGCGTATACGACCGCAATCGCGAACGTGACCCACATACCGACCGATGCCGCCCGGGTCTCGTTCTGCCTCTCGCGCTCATCGGCAATGCCGTACTCCTTGCGGCTCTTCTCGAGGATCTCTTCCTTATCCATGAACGCCTCCGATCCCTGCACCGCGGGCTCGTGCTCGACCGGTGCCATTCTGCCAAGTTTTCTTGACATAATGGAGTATAGCTCGTGCCAAGTTTACTTGTCAACTAAAGGAGCTGCCGCGTGAGAAGCCCGGATTCTCAGGGTCGAAAACGCTTCGCGCAGAAAAACCCGGGGGTTCGGTGCGGTTTTTTCTGCACAGCCCACCGGTACGCGATCCGGCGCAGGAGGCCGCCCGCCGATGCCGCGCGCCCGTCGGGTGCGGACGGCCCGACGGGCGCAATGCTGCCGCCGATCAGCTATCGAGCGGCTATCGCCGTTCCCGCAGCGAATCCGTCGGCCATGCTGCCGACGCCGCAGATGTCCTGGCGCGTCTCTCCTGCCGCATACAGGCCGGGGATGGGCGATCCGGCCTCATCGAGAACCTCGTGCGTGCTCTCGTCGGTGGACAGGCCGCCGATCGTGATATGGGCGGCCCACGTTACCGGCGACGCAAAGAACGGCGGCTCCTCGACCGAGCTCAGTTCGGTGAAGAGGTAGCGGCCGAATTCCTCGTCCTCGCCCGCGTGCACGGCCTCGTTGAACGCCTCGATGGTCTTGACGAACGTCGCCTTGTCGCAGCCCATCTGCTCCGCCAGATCCTCGAGCGTGTCCGCCTTGTAGAGCAGGCCGCGGCGCAGCAGCGTTTCCTGCCGCTCTTCGGAAGGATAATCGCTGCACTTCTTATCGCAGACGAAGAATCCGAGGTTGTCGGTCTGTTCCATCATCGCCGCCGAGATCGTGAAGCGGTCGGTGGTTTCGTCGACGAAGCGGTTTCCGCTCTGGTTGACCACCGGGCTGTCGCCGAACGAGCCCATGATATCCTCGAACGAGAAGTTCACCGGATCGTTGAACGGGAAGAGCATCTGGTTGCCCATGTCCACCACGCCTGCGCCGAGCTTGGTCGCCATCGCGATGCCGTCGCCGGTGTGCCCGTTGACGTTGGTGGTCGGAATGGTGCTCTCGGGATAGGGCCACTCGGTATTGTATTCCTTGAGCATAGCGGAATTGCCCGAGAACCCGCCCGATGCAAGAAGCACGCTTTCCGCCTTGACGGTGTAGGTCGATCCGTCCTCGGCGGTCGCCTCTACCCCGACAACGGCGCCGTTCTCGACGATCAGGTCGGTTGCGGCCACGGCAAGGTATATCTCGACATCCATAGTGCCGTTCGAAATGACCTTGTCGTAGAAATCGAAGTAGCCTTCGCCGTTGACGCCCTCGGCAGGACCCGACCAACGCGGATACTGGTATCCCGTGATCGCGAACGTGGGGGTGATCCACTCGAATCCGTTTTCGGTCATCCACTCGTTGAGCGCCGAGATATTGCGCCCCACGGGAAGGTACGACTCGACGGGAAGACCTTCACCTGCCGTAACCGCGAAATCGAGCGCATAGTAGTTCGGCGAATCGAACAATTTCGTAGCGCCCGACGCCTGATGAGCCTCGAACTCGTCGCGTACGGCCTGCACCACTTCGGGGTTCGACGACGCCGCGATGTCGCTCGCTAGAACGTCGGCCACGTAACGCTCGAGCTCGGGCGTCATGTCGGGGCGAGCGCTATCGGGGGCCGCCAAATACTCGAGGTATCCGCCCGACACGAGGCAGTTGCCGCCGATGTTCGAATTCTTCTCCAGCACGACAACGCGCTTGCCGCCCTGCGCCGCCGCAATGGCGCCGCCCATGCCGGCGGCTCCCGCGCCGATGACGACGACATCGGTTTCAAGGTCGACGTGCTCGCTGCTCGGCTCGGGCGCCCCCTTTTTCTTGAGGGCGGATACGTTGCCGCCCGCCTGCTCTGCGCACGAGGCAACCGCACCCACGATGCCCATGCTCGTAAGCGTCGACCCCGTAACCGTATCGACTCCCAGCCCCTGGGCTTCGAGAATCCGCTCGGGCATCTTCTCGAGAGCGGGTTGCGCGATGCGCGCCGTATCGCCGTTTTTCACGATGCGGATTTCGGCGATGGAATCTTCAGTGAAATCGGTTTCGACGACGATGGCGTCGAACTTGCCTTCGGCTTCGCCCGTATACGTGCCCGCAGTGAATCCACCTGCCTTGCCGCTCTCCCCCTGGGCGCTCGGCGCGCAGCCGGCAAGGCCGAACACGGCGAATTGAACGCCCGCCACCGTTGCCGCACCGATAAACGCACGGCGGCTGATTCCCGTCGAAGCTTTTCCTCCCATTGCGATCACTCCTTTCGCGGCCGCATACCGCGGCTTGTGCATTGACGAAAAGAGCCTAGCCCTGCACGGGGAAAAGCAGTACACCCCTCTGGGGGGTATTTGCATATACGCTGGTCAATTGCCTGAATACGATTTTGAGCAACAATTGGCGGTGACGCATCGGTGCCGTCGCGAACGCGGTGATGCAAGCCGGCTGGCGGTTCGATATGAGCGAGGGAAGATATCCTACTTCGCAGAGCCGGCATCCGGCGCGGCGTCGATTCGCTTCTTCCTGCCAACGAGCTCGCCGAACGCCGCTCCCCCGAGGATGAGGGCGGCACCGACAACCTGCACGAGGGCGAGCTGCTCGCCGAGGAACACCGCCGAGAACGCAAGCGCCGACAAGGGCTCGAGGTACCCGAAAATCGAAACGGTCTGCGCGGACAGATGCTTGATGGAGGAGAAGTACCAATAGCAGCCGAGGCCGGTGTTCACCACTCCGAGAAACAGGATCGGTGCGATGCTCTCGGCAGGGATCGAGATCTCGCCCGTATGGTTCGCCACCGTGAACACGAAAACCGACACGCAGGCGAACACGAGCTGCCACAGGGAGTTCTCGATGCCGGTCACGCCTTCGGCCAGCTTGTTCGCTATCACCATGACGGCGTACATGATCGCCGAAAGGACGCCGCACGCAAAACCCCATGACGATTCCGCCGAAGGCGGCGCAAACCCGTTCACGCACACCATGCCTCCGAGCACGGCGGCGAACCCCGCAACCAGGGCAAGGCTCATCCGCTCTTTGAACACCACAGGGGCAAGCGCCATGACGATAACGGGGCCGCAGTAGTACAAAAGCGTCGAGACGCTCACGCCGACAAGCCGGTAGGCCTCGAACAGAAGCATCCAGCTCGCACCCATGGCAACGCCCGAAACCACAAGGCAGGCAACCTGCTTGCCGCCGACGCGCACGATCTGCATCTTCCTGCGGCTCACGGCGAACACGACCGCAAGGAACAAAGCGCCAACGAGCGTACGGGCGAGCACGATCTCGTAACTCGGCAGATCGATCATGCTCGCAACGATGCCGTTCGTGCCGAACAGCACGAGGGCGGCGAAATATGAGAGGTAGGCGCGATTCATCGGTTCCTTTCGGCTCCCGCTCGAAAACGGAATAACGCTGAACATGATACCCGACGAGGCGCGCGCGGAACGCAGATGCACCGGTTTTACTGCACCGCATCGAAACAACAGTCGCCAGACGGCGATATCTCCCCTATATGTTCCGCCCATATGAATCAGGCGCTTCTCGATCCTGCAAACAAAGCACGCAGCCTCACGGCTTTGCCGAGCCGGGTGCCGGGCGAATCCAAGCTGCGCTCGCCCGACACGCACGGGATTATCGCAGAGGCTTCGCTCTCTCCCGAACGAAGGCGCCGTCGAAGGCGATCCCCAGCGTAGCATGGTGCATCTCTCTCCCGATAAGGCAGACGACGTATTCGTCTGCCGCCCTGAGGTCTTCAAGCGTCACGGAAAAGGTTTCCGATTCAACGTCGCCCCGCCAGGCGTTGCTCCATAGGACTTCGTTCGTCCTGTTGTTCTTTATCTCTAAAACCACGCTGCCGCCATTCGCCTCCAACGTACCTTCGGCGGTTAAGGCATCGAGATCTTCAGAGACGCAGAACAGTTTTTCGTTAACGAAGGGATCGGCCTCGTCATAGTCCCGATCCAATTCCAGGGTGATGGTCTTTTCGTTTCCACCATTCGCATCGGGAGCATGGGGGCCCGCATCCGAGCATGCCGTCAGACAAGCTATGCTCATCAACACGCTGCAAAGAACTGCCATCTTCCTCATGCAACCAACCCCGTCTAGTTCGATGCGCCGACGCGTCTTTCTCGCCTAAGGCAGGCAAGCTCACCGCTTCTCATCCGCCGCCCGGCGCCGGTAGGCCTCGAGCGCCTCTTGGTAGCCCCCCGCGACTCTCTTGAAGTGGACAGTATAGCCTATCGATATCACCGCGAACAGGACGAGGAAGATGGCGAAAAACGATACCGCGTACTCGATATCCCGG
Source organism: Raoultibacter timonensis (assembly GCF_022845715.1). Lineage (NCBI taxonomy): Bacteria > Bacillati > Actinomycetota > Coriobacteriia > Eggerthellales > Eggerthellaceae > Raoultibacter > Raoultibacter timonensis. The sequence goes on along the minus strand of NZ_AP025564.1, from coordinate 1,536,981 downwards.
GGAAACCAACCCGCGAACCACCCGCACAGATAGATCGCCGGTGCTGCAGTCAGGGCGAATCCCGCCAGCCGCACCGCATACCGCATCCGCTTGAGGATAAGGCCGCTGAACCAGAACCCCTGCAACAACGCTGCAGCGAACGCTGCAACCAGCATGCCGACGCTCATGTCGAGGCCTCCGCTCGGACCTGCGAACGCATAGGCGAACGGCAGGCTTGCAACCATGATCGCCGTGAACACCACGCAGGCGGTAACGACGACCCTCCCGAAAAACCGTTTCATTGCATTGCTCCTTTCACGCGGCTAGAATGCGCCGATCTTCCGCTTGATGGCACCCGAGTACTGGCGCGATACGATCACCGCTTCGCCGTTGTCCAGCACAAGCTGCAACCTCGCATTGAAGTCGGGCTTTATCGCGCGCACCTTCGAGAAGTTCACGATCGTCTGCTTGGAAATGCGCACGAAATCGAGCGCAGAAAGCCCGTCCTCGATCTCGTAGAGGCGCAGAGCCGTTTCGTACACGCCCTCGGCGGTATAGACGAACACCCGACGATCGACCGCTTCGGCGTAGAGGACCTGCGTCGCGTCGAGCAGATGGGTGCTTCCGTCGCGTTTTCCCACGAGCCGCCTGTCGAACGCCTCGAGGTTCGCGACGATGCGCCCGACGCGCTCGTCCACGCGCGGGCAGCGGATGTCGACATGGATGTCATCGAGTTCCCGCTCTTCGTTTATGGATACCTGCACGGTTTCCGCCTTTCGATCCGATCGCATGCGCCGTTCGAGCTCCGAGCGGCACAATCCAGTATCGCGGCCGACGCCGTACCGGGCAAGCGGATCTGCGCATCCTGCACGAAGACGCGCGCAAGTTGCATGAAAGCAGGCCGGGAAACCTTGACAACGAACATTCGTTTGCATACCATAACACGAACAAACATTCGTTTCAGGGAGCCGCATGGACATCGCAGACAAACTGGAGATCCTCGCCGATGCGGCGAAGTACGACGTCGCCTGCACTTCCTCGGGCATCGACCGCGATGCGCAGAGGGGCAAGCTCGGCAACACGCTGGCGGCGGGCATCTGCCACAGCTTCTCCGCCGACGGGCGCTGCATCACGCTTCTGAAGGTGCTCATGACCAACGTCTGCGTGTTCGATTGCGCCTACTGCGTGAACCGCTGTTCCAACGAAGTGGCCCGCGCCGCATTCAAGCCTCGCGAGCTGGCCGACCTCACGATAGGCTTCTACCGCCGCAACTACATCGAGGGCCTGTTCTTGAGTTCGGGTGTCATCAGAAGCCCCGATTACACGACCGAGCTCATGATCCAAACGCTTGAGATCCTGCGCTTCGAACACGGCTTTCGCGGCTACATCCACGCGAAGGCCGTGCCCGGCACCTCGCCCGAACTGGTCGACCAGCTGGGGCACCTCGCCGATCGCATGAGCGTCAACATGGAGTTGCCCTCAAGTCAGAGCCTGCAGCTTCTGGCCCCCGAGAAGAACAAGCAGAACATACTCGCCCCCATGAGGCAGATCAAGGAGAACATCGCCGAGGACAAGGATACGCGCGCCATCATGCGCAAATGCACCACCTATATGGCCGAGTGCAAGCCGAAGAAGAAGACCCGCGCGTTCGTGCCCGCCGGCCAGAGCACCCAGATGATCATCGGCGCCACCCCCGAAAGCGATTTCCACATCCTCAACCTTTCGGCATCGCTGTACCGCACGCTCTCGCTCAAGCGCGTGTTCTTCAGCGCGTACCTGCCTGTGAACGAAGACGCCCGCCTGCCCGCCAACGATGCGATCGAGCTCAACCGCGAGCATCGGCTCTACCAGGCCGATTGGCTTCTGCGCTTCTACCAGTTCGACGTGAACGAGATCATCGACGAAAAGCATCCGTTTCTTGATCCGCTGCTCGACCCCAAAGCGAACTGGGCTATCAACAACCTCGACAGCTTCCCCATCGAGGTGAACACCGCCCCCTTCGAGATGCTTCTGCGCGTTCCGGGCATCGGCGTGCGGGGTGCAAAGTCGATCGTTCGGGCCCGCAAGCGCTCGACTTTGCGCGAGCCCGAACTCCGCAAGCTCGGCATCGCCTACAAGCGGGCGCGCTACTTCATCACCTGCAACGGCAGCTACGCAGGCACCGGCGCCGATTTTTCGCGCGAGGGGCTGCGTGCGCAGTTGGCCGCACCCATCCAAGGGGGGCGTCACGGTCGCCGCGCCGACAAGGCGATCCCCGGACAGCTGAGCCTGTTCGAACAGGTCGACACGACGAAGCCGAAGATCATGCGACCGGGCGAGTGCCAAAGGTTCGCAGCGTCGACGGACGCGGCGAGCCTCGCCGACGCCCCGATGTCCGCAGCAAGCCCTGCAGAAGCACGGGCGCTCCCGCAGGCTTCGGCAGACCCCCTCGCCACCTCGATCCCGGAATGGTTCGCTCCGGCGGTATCGCGCCAGCCGAAGCCGGACGCATCGCCCTCCCGTATCGCCTCGCCTCGGTGGGATTCCGGCAGCATCGCCACGCAGGGTTTCGCCGGCCGCGAGCGCGCCGTCGCGAGCGTGCGCGCATGACCGATATCGCCTACACCTACGACGGGTCGCTCGAAGGCCTTTTGAGCGCCATCTTCACCGCATACGCAAGCAAGGAAGACCCGAGCGATATCGCCCGTGCCGAAAACCTCCAACCACGGCTCGGCCAAGAGGTGCGCGACGTGGAGACGAGCATGGAGCTCGCCCTGCGCGTGCAGAAGGGCATCTGCCGAACCTGCGGACCCATCGCGTTCGATGCCGTGAAGAGCACCTCGCTTTCCGACGATCCCGCTACGGGAAGCATCGTCTACCGCTTCGTACGCTACGCCATGGCCAAGCACAAGCCGCACGACTGCGCGGGATGCACACGGAGGATGCGCTGCGGGGGACTGTGCACGCGCGGGCAGAAGAACAGCGCCTTGAACGACATCGCCCATCCGTCGGTCGCGCCGTTTCACGAGCTCAACCGCACGGTCTACAACGAGCGGCACCGCATGATGCAGTTCTTGCGCTTCGAGCATATGGAAGGCGACGTATGGTTCGCGCAGTGCAACCCCCTGGCCTCGGTCGTGCCGCTTCTCATGGATTGGTTCGCAGGCAGGTTCAACACCCAGGCGTTCATGATCTACGACGAGGTGCACCGCATCGCGGGCGTCTACGAGGGAAAGGATTGGTACCTCGTCAAAACCGACGAGCTCGTGCTGCCCGAGCGCTCCGCCGAGGAACGCGCAATGCAGGCGGCCTGGAAGCGCTTCTACGACACCGTCGCCGTCGAAGCGCGCTACAACCCCGAGCTGCGCCGCCAGTTCATGCCCAAGCGCTTCTGGAGGAACATCACCGAGATGAAGGAAACGCTGCCGGGAAGGGAAATCGCGGGATCGCGGCGCTAGGGCCCTACACCCCGCTCCCGTCGAAAGCGGGAACGAAGCTCTCGAGGGCGGCTTCGCCTTCCTGCCAGAAATACTCCTCGATGCCGAGCTCGTCGGCGAAGTCGAGCAGCGCCTCGTAATCGGCATCGCCCACCCGCTCGTTCAACTCGGGATGATCGGGAAACGTGCGCAGGGGCGTATATTGGTTCATGAGGCTGAGTGCGATCGATGCGCCGTAGCGCTCGGCAAGAAACGCCACGAGATGCCGCGAATCGTCAAGAAGGCCGGGCAGCATCATGTGCCGCACCACCACCCCGCTCGCCAGAACGGGGCCGTCCTCCCCCGCAACCTCGCGGTATTCTGGCGCCCCCGCCTGCGCGACCATTTCGTCGAGGGCGGAAGCGGCGACATCGCGGTATTCGGGCGCATGGGAATAGGCGCGGGCCGCCCCGCTCGACCAGTACTTGAAATCGGTCAGATAGACGTCGACGTAACCGGCAAGCGACCGCACGGCGGCCACCGTTTCGTAGCCCGAGGTATTGTATACGATCGGAAGCGCGAGCCCCCGCTCGCGCGCCGCATCGATGGCGTGTTTGATCTGGGGAAGGTAGTGGGTCGGCGTAACCAGGTTGATGTTGAGCGCACCTTCGTCCTGAAGCTCGAGGAATATCCCGGCAAGCCGCTCGGCCGTGATGCGCTTGCCGGCCCTCCCAGCAGCGATCTCGTGATTTTGACAGTACACGCATCGAAGCGGGCAATGACTGAAGAACACGGTTCCGCTTCCCGCGTTTCCGCTGATCGGCGGCTCCTCCCAGAAATGGAGCGCCGCGCGCGCGACGACGAGGCCGTCCTCCGCCCCGCAGATCCCGCGCTCCCCCGAAGACCGCCGCGCTCCGCATGCGCGGGGACAGAGCATACAGCGCTCGGGAGCGCTCGGGGACGGATCGAACCCGTTATCGGCTTGACGGGCGATCGCCGACGAATCGAATTCGCCGTCGGCTTGACGGGCGATCGCCGGCGGTTCGGGGATGCGCGAGGAACCCGCGAGAAGACGATCGCCGCCGAATTCGTTGATATCGCCGTTTTCGGGCAAGGCTGCCGTACGCCGCAAGCTAGTTGGCCGAATACCCGCCGAAGCCGCCGGGATACTCGTCGTGATGATGGTGCTCTCCGCCGCAATCGCACTCGTCATCGTCTTCCATGTCGCCGTACGCCTGCTCGGCTCGCGTCCAGTCGAGGCCCTGCGCTGCGCAGGCCGCTTCCTCGCCGTACACGAGGCTGAGCGTCGAAACCGCCATATCGGTACCGCCGATGACCGCCAACAGCTCGAGCAGGTGCAAGCCGGCTTCGGCTCCCGGCAGGATAAGATCGATATCGTCGGCAGCCATGAGCGCGGCGGAAAGCTCCGCCATGCAGATGCGCACCGAATATTCGCCCATGAAGCGCTTCTCGACTACGGCGCCGTAGAGCCGCGCCGCCGCCTCGGTGATGAATCCCTGCTCTCGGGCGAAACGGAATGCGCCCGAGCTCTGCGCGCCCGAGGCGCGGCACAGCGCATCGGCCTCCATGACCGAAACGAGCTGGGATGCGGTATTGAGCGTGAGCGTCGCGCGGGCTAGCTGCGCCGACCCGGGCGTACCGGTCGGCTCGACCGTGCCGGCAAGCGCCTTGAGCATCGGTGTGATTTCGGCGATCTCCGCTTCGTCTTCGGATGCGACGAAGCAGATGAGGTTCGCGGCGTCGGAGTAGGCACGCTCGATAGTCGCATCGCGCACGGCGAGCGGCGCTTCGATGGCATGCAGTTCGCTCACGATGGCAACGGCGTTGAGCTCACGCGCGAAACCGGGCGTCGAGGGGCTCAAATCGACGAGCCAGGCCCCTTTCCCCGCGATCTGCACAAGTCCTTCGGAATCGAAGTACACGTCCTCGAGATCGGTCTGCGAAGCGCAGAACGTGAAAACCACGTCGGCGGAGGCGACATCGCAAGCGGCCTCGTATCCGGCTTTCACCAAGTTGTCGGCCAACACGGCCCCGATAGCGGTATCGCCCGCGAACACAAACGTCTTGCCCATCATCGCACCCCTTACATCGCTTCGACCCGATAGCCGAGCGTTAGTTTCCCTTAACCCTACGCGCGATCTTATCGGCAACCGACATTTCCTCGCGTTGATCGTATCCCCAGAATACCACGGCGATCATCCCCGGGCCGACATGACTGCCGATAACGGGGCCGATAAAGCTTTCCAGAAACAGGATGCTGTCGTCAACTTTGGATAGCATGTCTTTGAGCCGCTCGGCATCTTTTGGGCAGTCCGAATGCGCTATGACCACGCATTGGCCGGGGCTTTTCGATGCTACGCGCTTCTCATAGTAATCGACGAGCTGCTTGATGCCCTTCTTGCGCCCACGGGCGACGCCCGACAGGGTCAACTTGCCTTCGCAGTCGATGGTCAACAGCGGTTTCACGTCGAGCTTCGAGCCTGCATAGGCTACCGAACCCGGTATGCGCCCGCCGCGTCTGAGCGATTCGAGATCGTCGACCATGAACTCGGCATCCACGTAGTTCAAAGCCTCTTCGGCCCACTGGGCGAGCTCCTTGGCCGTCAGCCCCTTGTCGCGCTGCCGTATGGCTTCGTAGACGAGCAGACCCTCGGCAACCGAAGCGAGCCTCGTATCGACGATGTAGAGCTCGGCATCGGGATTTTCGGCCTTTACCTGATCCATCACCATAGCGGCAACGTCGAAGCTGCCCGAAAGACCGCTCGAGAAGCTCAAAAACACAGTCGGGATACCGCTTTCGACGGCGCGCCCGAACGCCTTCTGCAGCGTCGCCACGGATATCTGGGCAGTCGAGGGGGTTTCCCCGTCCCTCATCGCCTGGAAGAAATCGTGTGCGCTCGTGGTCTGGTACAGGTCGTCGGCATGCTCCCCGTCGCTCATGATGTAGGGAAACTCGATGAGGTCGATGCCTTCGCGGTTCACCACCTCGAAGGGAAGATCGCAGCATGAATCGATGATCAGATTGCACTGGTGCTGCATGCTACACATCGCATTCTCCTATTGTACGCACAGCGACTGGACGGAACCGTTGATTTTATTCTGCAAAGCCTGCTTGCATTCGTAGGCGATGCCTACGGCAGGACCCACATGCAATCCGATGACGGGACTCACGGGAAGCACGCGCACCGACGAGCCGACGAGCGGCTCGATAACGTTTTTCGCCCACTCCAAGGCAGGCGTTTTGTCGCCGATGTAGTGGACGACCACGTTCTTGAGCCCGTGCGCCTCGACATCGTCGAGAAACGTCTGGACGATCTTCTCGAGCGCCTTCTTACGCGTGCGCACCTTCGCGAACGTCGTGGCGCTCCCGTCGCGCACGGTAAGCACCGGCGAGAGCTGGATGAGGTTGCCGAGCAAAGCCGCCGCACCGCCGATGCGACCGCCCTTCTGCAAGAACGTAAGCGTTTCGGGAGTGAAGAGGAAGCGGCTCGCCTGCATCGATGAGAGCGCCGAAGCGGTGCACGCATCGAGATCCCCTCCCGCCGCCGCAGCGTCCGCTGCGGCGAGAACCGCCCAGCCTTCGTCGAAGCCGCACGAGGTGGAGTCCACGATGCGATAGGTGAAATCGATATTGCGCGCTTTGACGGCACGGGCGGCGCGCAGAGCGCCGTCGAACGTACCCGAAAGATGCGACGAGATGAAGATGCCCAAGACTTCGTCGCCCGCCGAAGCGGCGCGCTCGAACACCTCTTCGAGCGTGTGCTGCGAAGGCTGGCTCGAAGTGGGAATGCTGTCGATCATATCGTAGATGTCGGCGTAGAACTCGTCGAGGTCCATCGCGGCATCGGCGTACTCGACGCCGTCCCTGTTGACGTAGAGCGTCACAACCTCGACCGGCTTGCCAGCAAGCATGTCAGAGGGTATCGATGCTACCGAGTCGGTGATGATCTTGATCATGGTATCCTCTCGTCTTCGTCTGCAACCGCCCATCGAACCTCGGACCGGGGTCCGAGGTTCGATGCGCAAGCGCTTCCCCTAAAACTACTCAAAGCCCCGCAATTGCACAACCAGATTGTTTCGACGCTCAAAAAGACCACATTCCAGACCGACGGGGTAAGAATGCGGGTTGAGCATGCGCTTCTGACTCTCATCGAGCGTGGCCACTTGGGCGAACGCGCGCTCGCGAGCGCTCATGGCATCGCGGTCGCCCGCCTCGAGCACGGCCTTCCCCGAGCGCGCGAGAGGCGCAAGCAGCGTTTCAAAGCGCTTGCCCGAAAGAACCTTGCGTCGCAGGCTATCGGAGGGGTCGACGATGAGCTCCCGTTCGGAAACGCCATGGTTCGCGTCGAATACCATATCGCCCGCAAGGCGCCCGTCTTCATGGTAGTAGCGCCGTACGTCGAGTACGCCGGGAACGGTGAGCTTGGCCGCCTGTTCGGTGATCTTGATGCGATCGCGCCATACGGCCTCGCCTGCGTTCTTCGTAGCAGACAGCTTGTACACGCCCCCGAGCGTCGGTTGATCGTAGGCGGTCGCCAACTTGGTGCCCACGCCGTACGACGTAACACTCGCACCCTGGTCGCGCAGCGATTGGATCGTGTACTCGTCGAGATCGTTGGAAAGCACGATGCCGCAGTCGGACAGGCCCGCTTCGTCGAGGCGGGCGCGCGCCATCTTGGAAAGCCACGCAAGGTCGCCCGAATCGATGCGGATGCCGGCGAGCCTATCGCCTCGCTCCCGCATCTCGAGACCCACCGTTACGGCGTTTTCGATCCCTTGCTTCACATCGTAGGTATCCACGAGCAGCACGCAGTTCTCGGGCATCGCTTTCGCATAGGCTCGAAACGCCTCGAGCTCGGACGAGAACGACATGACCCACGAATGGGCGTGCGTACCCGAAACGGGGATGCCGTAGAGCTTGCCCGCAAGCACGTTGCTCGTCGAAGCGCAGCCGCCCACAACGGCAGCCCTGCTCGCCCAAAGGCCGCCGCCCGCACCTTGGGCGCGGCGCAGCCCGAACTCCGCCACCGGCGCATCGCCCGCCGCAAGGCAGACGCGAGCCGCTTTCGTTGCGATAAGCGTTTGGAAGTTCACGCAATTCAGCAGGGCCGTCTCGAGCAACTGGCAATGCATGATGGGACCCATGACGCGCACGAGCGGCTCGCCTGCGAACACGACCGTGCCCTCGTGCACCGCATCGATGTCCACATCGAGCTCGAGCGCGCGCACGTACTCGAGAAACGCGGGGTCGAAGAGCATCCCGGTGCCCGGAGCCGGCAGCGATGCGAGGTATTCGATATCGTCATCCGAAAACGAGAACGTCTCCACCATTTCGGCGAGCTGAGCCATACCGCACGCTATCGCGAACCCGCCCTTGAACGGGTTTTCGCGGAAGTACATATGGAAGCAGGCCATGTCGTCGGTTTTGCCGGACTCCCAGTAGCCCTGCGCCATCGTCAGCTGATAGAGGTCGGTCAGAAGCGCGTATTCGTAGGATTCGCCGCTATTCATTGCCGCCTCCCGCAGGGTTTCCTCCTTCGCCGCTTCCGGCCTTGTGGCTGCGCCGCCTCGTCTTGCGATGGGCTCCTTCGCCCCCGTCCGACTGAGTGCGCTGTTGCTGCTTGGGCGCATTCTTGGCCTGCGCGCCTTCGGCGTTGCGCAGGCCCGAGGACTTCTGCCCGGGACGGGGACCCTGACCCTGGCGCTGACCCTGCTTGTTCGCTTGGCGCTGGCCTTGCTTCTTGGGTTGCTGCCCCTTGTTCTGGCTTTGCCCTTGGCTCTGGTTCTGATTTTGGTTCTGGCTCTGGTTCTGTCCGCGCCCCTGGCCCTGCTTCTTTCTCTGACCCGAACGCTTCTTCTGCTGTCCCGATCCGCCCTGCTTCTTGGCTTCGCCCGCCGAAGATTCGCCATCGGCGCCCACCGTCGTCGAACGTCTGCGGCGCGGCTTGCGCGTTTCGGGTGCCGGCTCGGAACCCTTGCGTTGCTTCGATGCGCCCGAGCGGCTCTTGGAACCCTTCGACGATTTGCGCGCCTTCGCATCGCCGAGCTTGTCCTCGCCCGTGAAGTGCGGCGTGATGAGCAGCGAATCGGTAAGCGCATCGAGCACCGTGCGGTTCGCGTACGCGTCGAATACGTCGGCGCTCACCGAGTTGGGCCTCGTAGCGCCGTCGATCGTATCCATCTCGGCAAGCGGGATCTTGACGGTTTTACCCTCCTGGGTACGCAGGCTCACAAGTTCCTTGGGCATATCGAGCTCGACGACCTTCGCCGGCCCCTCGGGTGTTTCGATCATCGCGTTCTGTTTGGGAGCGCGCGACTTGAACTCCTTGTACGCATCGAACTCGTAGCGCAAACAGCACATGAGGCGGCCGCATACGCCGGATATCTTCTGGGGGTTCAGCGAGAGGTCCTGCTCCTTGGCCATGCGGATCGAGACGGGGCAGAACTCGCCGCCGAGCCGCTTGCAGCACAGCTCCTGGCCGCAATGGCCCAAGCCGCCCACCATGCGGGCTTCGTCGCGCACGCCGATCTGGCGCATGTCGACGCGCACATGAAAATGCGAGGCGAGCTTGCGCACGAGGTCGCGGAAGTCCACGCGTTCTTCGGCTTCGAAATAAAATACGGCCTTATCGCCGTCGAGCAGGTACTCGACCGACACCGGATGCATGTCCTCGCTCGCCTCGGCGGCCATCTCCTTGAACACGGGCAGGGCCTCGTCGGATTTCCGCTGCATCTCAGCGGCCTTCGACTCGTCTTCGGGGCTTGCGATTCTCACCACGGGCTTGAGCTCGCTTTTGAGCTTCTTGATATCGGCTTCGTCGACTTCGATGATGTCGTCGGCGGCATGGCCGAATTCGGTGCCGCGAGCCGTTTTCACAACGACCGGGTCGCCTTTGCCGATCTCGAGGTTCTGCGGATCGAACCACAGGGTCCTCGGATTATACTGCAGCTTTATGGGTGCTACCCGTACCATAGAGGGTACTCCTTATCTCGAACAGCAACGCATCGAGGCATGTTTCAGGTGATACATTATACGTCAACGCCCTGTCGGCTTCGACGCAGGCCGCAAGCGCCGCCGCAGCACGAGCCTCGTCGGTCCTCGCAGCGGCCTCTTCGATGCTTGCCCGCACGTCGGCGTTGATGACAAGTTCGGGCACGCCCGCGCATACCGCCAGCACATCGCGGAGCCACGAGCGTATGATGGCGGTCATCTGGCGGAGCGATTCGAAGCTCTTCGCGGTGAGGGCCCGCTTGTTGCGCGCTTCGATCTGCCGGATCGCCGATTTCGCAAGGAAGTCGGCGGATTCGGCGAGCTCCTCCTCCTGAGAGGCGCGCACCACGTCGAGCGGCGCCTTCGCACGGACCACAAGATCCTCGGCGTAGGTGAGAACGTCCCAATCGTCGGCAAGCGCAAGCGACGAGAGGACCTCGAGGATGCGGGACCGAAACGTCATGCGCTCGTTCGATTTCAGAAACTCGATCGCCTTGGTGATCGAGCCGTCGCAGGCCTGTATCGCGATCTCGGCGGCCATCTTCGTGGCCCCGGTGTTCTGCACGAGGATGCCCGCAGCCTCCGTTGCCGGAATGTGGCGAAACGGCACGACCTGGCAGCGCGACACGATGGTCGGAAGCACGCTTTCGCGCGTGCGGCCCAAGAGGATGAGCACCACGTCGTCGGGAGGCTCTTCGAGCGTTTTGAGGAACGCGTTGGCCGAGGAGGATCCCAGAAGATCGACGCGGTCGAGAATGTAGACCTTCTTGTGCGCGCGGATCGGCGCGAGCGACGTATCGGCCACGATGTCGCGAATCTGATCGACCAGGTAGCCGCCCGCACCTTCGGGGGCGAAGTAGCGCACGTCGGGGTGCTTCTTGCGCATGACCCGCTGGCAGCAGTCGCATTCGCCGCACCCCGTTTGGCTGCAGAGTATCGATTGGGCGAACGCATAGGCCGCAAGCGTCTTGTTCGATCCGGCGGGACCGGTGAACAGGTAGGCATGGCTCACCTTGCCGCCCGCTATCGTGGCGCGCAGAAACTCGCGCACCTGGGGCTGGCCGAGTATGTTCTCGAACGCGTCAGCCATATCCGATCACCGCCCGCAGGTCCGCTCGGCTTCGCGAGCAGGGGACGCGGATGCTTTCTTATTGCCGTAATAGCCCTTGTCGATTTTGCTGAAGAACGCCGCATCGGCCACTGCGGGATCGGCCATCCATGCAAAGATGTCGGACAGCTCCGAGAACACCTTGCGTGCCGTATCCGACTTCCTGTCAGCCGAAACCACGATGCGGATGCGATCGGGTTCGGAGGCGGCTATCTCCATGAAGCCCGCGTTGACCTCGGAGTGGAACGCTCCGCCTTCGAGCTCGAGTCGATCGGCTGCGCTTTGGTGCGTAGCGCGCTCCAAGCCCTTCTCGGCAGAATCCCCCACGGTGAGCAGGATGGTACGATCGGGATGGACGCCCTGGCAGGCGAACTCGTTGGCCGATTCCACAAACGAACGGTCGAGCCCACGGCCGAACACCTGGTAGGCGATCGTCGAATCGTAGAACCGATCGCACAGCACCACGGCGCCCCGCGCAAGCGCAGGCGCGATCACCTCCGAGACGATCTGGGCGCGAGCGGCCTCGTAGATCAGCAGCTCCGCCTCGTCTGACAACGCGGCGTTTTCGGGGTCGAGCACGATGGAGCGAAGCTGCTCCCCGACCGCCGTGCCGCCGGGTTCGCGCAGGCACAGCACTTCGCGGCCATGCTCCTCGAGCGCCTCGGCCAGAAAGCGGATGTGCGTCGATTTACCGGCGCCCTCGCCTCCCTCGAACGTTATGAAGATGCCGGGGGCATGCGCCCCGTCCTGTTGTTTCCCTTGTTCCACGAATGCGTTCCTCTTGTAAACCGCTGATTACAGCGAATAGATGTCGTTGCCGTGAACGTCGATGCCCACGAATACGGGAAAGTCCCTCACCACGATGCGGCGAAGCGCCTCCGTTCCAAGTTCATCATAGCTTATGGTTTCCGAACTTTCCACGCAGCGCGCCAGAAACGCGGCAGCGCCGCCGCACGCCACAAAATAAACGGAACCGGTCTCTTTGCAGGCTTCATGTACCGCTGCCGAGCGCACGCCCTTGCCAACGGTTGCCACGATTCCCGCCCGATGCAGGTCGGGAGCTGCAAAGTCCATACGCGAAGCGGTTGTCGGCCCCACGGCACCGAACGGCCTGCCCGCAGCCGGCGGCGTGGGGCCCGCATAGAAGATCGTCTGGCCGGAAAGCCCGTAGGGAAGCGATCCCCGTTCCTCGAGTTCGGCGATAAGGCGGATGTGGCCGGCGTCGCGCAGCGTGTACATCGGGCCGGACAGCTTGCAGGCATCGCCCGCGTTCAAGCTTGCAGCGTCTTCGCGAGCAAGCGGCAGCGTCAGGTTCCTATAATTCATACGCACCTCCGCATAACGGGCTTTTGACGATATGCGCGCCGCCGCATGGCAGGTTCCTACAGATCAACGGTGCACCTCCGCATAACGGGCTTTTGACGATATGCGCGCCGCCGCATGGCAGGTTCCTACAGATCAACGGTGCACCTCCGCATAGCCGAGCATCCCATGTTGATCGCAAGGGGCAGCGCTGCAATGTGGCAGGGAGCCGTCTCCACGCGTACGGCGAGCGCCGTATGCGATCCGCCGAGCGCGCCGGCTCCGATGCCGGTCGCGTTGACGGCGGCAAGCAGCTCCCCTTCGAGAGCCCTCGTCTCCTCGTCGGGGGCGTCCGCATCGATCGGCCTCATGAGCGCGCGCTTCGCGAGCCCCGCCACCTTGTCGAACGTCGCGCCGATGCCGATACCGATAACGAGCGGCGGGCAGGCGTTGGCCGCCTTCTCCCGCACGCAGTCCACAAGCGCGTCGACGATGCCCGCCCTGCCCGCCCCGGGAACGAGCATGACCACACGGCTCGCGTTGTCCGAACCGCCGCCCTTGAGCATGATGTGCAGCCGTGCGACGCCGGGTTCGGAAACCGGATGGATATCGGTGAACGCCGGGGTGTTGTCGCCCGAGTTCGTCCGATCGAAGATCGCGTTTCCGACAACCGACTTGCGAAGCAGGGCCTCGTCGTAGGCACGGGCGACCGCATCGTCGACACCCGCGAGCACGTCGCCCGCGACGAGCACGTCGGGGCCGATCTCAAGGCTCGCCCACACCGTCCCGGTGTCCTGGCAAAGGGGCACCTGGTCGCGCTCTGCAATGCGGGCGTTCTCCACGAGCTGGTCGAGCACGATGCGCCCGCGCGGATCGCCTTCCGCCTCCCGCGCGGCCTTAAGACCGGCGAGCACATCGGGCGGCAGCACGCACGCAAGGCGCGGGATGGCCGCGTATACCGCATCGGCCACCTCGTGCGCTGTGATGGTTCTGGCCACGTGCCGCTCCCTATTCGGGCAGGTTCGCAAGGCCCGCGCGCACGCTCTCGGCCGAAGCTTGCAGGCTCGCGAGCTCGTCGTCGGTCAGATCGAACTCGACGATCTCCTCAACGCCGTTTTTGCCGAGGCGGGTCGGGATGTTCATGTAGAGATCCTCGATGCCGTACTCACCGTCGATGTAGGAGCACACGCTCATGACCTCTTTGCTGTCCGTCAGGATGGCTTCGACCATCTTGGCGATAGAGGCGCCGGGCGCATAGTAGGCCGAGCCGGTCTTGAGATGCGCCACAACCTCGGCACCGCCCTTGACCGTGCGCTCGACGACGGCTTCCACGTCGTCTTCGCTCATGAGTTCGGTGATGGGCGTGCCCTCGACCGTCGTGTAGCGCGGCCAGCACACCATGCCCTCGCCGTGCGCGCCGAGCGCCCAGGCGACCACGTCTTCAGGCATGCAGCCGAGCTTCTCGCACACGGCGAACGAAAGACGCGAGGAGTCGAGCACGCCGCCCATGCCCATGAGGCGATTTACGGGCAAGCCCGACTTCTTGTACGCAAGGTACGTCATCACGTCGAGCGGGTTCGTCACGCAGATGTAGACGGCATCGGGAGACGCCTCGAGCGCAGCGTCGATGACCGAGGACATGATGCCGGCGTTCACGCCGAGCAGATCCTCGCGCGTCATGCCGGGCTTGCGGGCGATGCCTGCGGTGATGACCACCACGTCGGAATCCTTCGTGGCCTCGTAGTCGTTCGTGCCGGTAACGGAAACCGTGAACTTCTCGACACTGCGCATATGCATCATGTCGAGCGCCTTACCCTGGGGCAGGCCCTCCGCGACGTCGACGAGCACGACGTCGGCAAGGTTCTTCGACGCGATGATGTGGGCCGCCGTCGCTCCGACGTTGCCTGCTCCGACAATGGTTACCTTGGGCATATTGTATCGCTCCTCTGGGTTCGTGTTGCCAACAGCCGTCAGGGCGCATGCCCATGACGAGAAAGGCGGAAGCACCAAAGCATCCGCCTTTCGGTTCTTATCGATACAGAATTGTACCGCTATTTCTTCTTCGCGGTGCTCCTCTTCGTGCCCTTTTTCGCCGAAGCGCCCTTTTTCGCACCCTTGTCCTTGTCCTGCTCCTTGCCCGGGCAGTCGAAGTTCGGGCAGAGCTTCCAGGGGCCTCGGTTCGTCGTGACGATGACCATCGGCGCGCCGCAGTGCTCGCACACCTCGTCGGTGGCGGTGAGCTTGCCGTACTGCGGCAGCGGATAGCCCGTGTTGCACTCCTCGTAGTTCTCGCAGCGGATGAAGCGCTTCAGGGTGCGCGGGTTCTTCTGCGCGATGAGCTTCGCGGTCTTGCCCGCCGCCTTGCAGGCAGGGCACTCGCCCACCTCGACGTCGGGCTCCTGGTTGGTCTCGCACGCAGGATCGATGCAGAGCGTCCGCGGCTTCGAACGGAATGCGGTCACCTTGATCTGGGGCATGCCGCACGTCGGGCACGGCTCCTCGACCGACTCCACCTTGCCCTTGGGCACCGGGTAGGTCACGTCGCAATCGGGCCATCCCGAGCATCCGATGAACATCGAACGGGTCTTCTGCGATGCGCGCAGCTGCAGATCCTTGCCGCATTTCGGGCATTTCCCGATGTAGGCGTCGGCGGCCACCGCATCGGCGAGCGCCTCCTTGACCTCTTCCGAATGGGGAATCAGCTCGCCGAGCTGCTCGGAGAGGAGGTTACGCGAGTTGGTGACGACCACGTCTTTCGAGGTCGAGCCCGCTGCGATGTTGTCCATCTCGCTTTCGAGCTCAGCCGTCATCTCGGGATGCGTGATGTGCGGCGCGAACTTGTCGAGCGCGTCGCAGACCGCCATACCGAGCTGCGACGGCTCGATCGGATCGTTCATGATGTACTTGACGGCGTAGAGGCGCTCGATGATCGAGTGGCGGGTCGATTTGGTACCGAGCCCCAAGCGCTCCATCTCCTGGATGAGCTTGCCCTGGCTGTAGCGCGCGGGCGGCTCGGTCTGCTTCTTAGTGCATGTGGCGCCGCCGAACGCGATCGACTGGCCCTCCGCGAGCGCGGGCATCTGCTCGTCCTTCTTGAGGCCGTAGGGGTAGATGGCGCGGAAGCCCTGTTTCACGAGCACATCGCCGCGGCCGACGAACATCTCTCCCCCGACCTCGAGGCCCACCTTGGTACCCTCGACGACGGCGGCTTCGGACAGCGTGGCCAGAAAGCGCCGCGCGATGAGGTTGTAGAGCTTGTACTCCGCGGCCGGCAGATCGTCGGGCGTCGCCGAGTTCGTGGGGTAGATCGGCGGATGGTCGGTCGTTTCCTTCTTGCCGCGCGTCGCCGTGAGCTTGCCCTTGGCGAGCAGCTCCTTGCAGTACGGCGCGTAGGCGGGGTTGCCCACAAGGTTCTGCACCGTCTCAGCCAGATCGAGCGATGAGGGATACACCGTGTTGTCGACGCGGGGATAGGAAATGTAGCCGTCCATGTACAGGCTCTCGGCGATGCGCATCGTGCGCGCGGGCGAGAGCCCCTCGGCGGAGGCCGCCGCCATGAGCGAGGTGGTGTTGAAGGGAGCCGGGGGCGCAACCGTGCGCTTCTTCTTCTCGATGGACGCCACCACCGCCGAGGTCTTGCCCTCGATGTGGGCCATGACGGCCTGCGCCTCGGATTCCACCTTGAAGCGGGCGGTTTCATGGGGCGCCTCGAACGCATCGTCGCCTTCGCCGAACGCTCCCTTGATGACCCAGTAGTCTTCGGGGACGAACGCGAGCCGTTCCCGCTCCCTCGCCACGATGAGGGCGAGCGTGGGCGTTTGCACGCGGCCCGACGAGCGCACGTTGCCGTAGCCGGCGAACTTCACGAGCGTGAGGTAGCGCGTGAGCACGGCGCCCCAGATAAGATCGATGTCCTGACGCGACGCACCGGCCGACGCGAGGTCGGTGTCGAGCTCGACGAGGTTCGAAAACGCGGTGGTGATCTCCTCTTTGGTGAACGCCGAATAGCGGGCGCGCGAGACGGGTGCGGTCGAGTTGACCTCCTGGATGCAGGAGAGAGCATCCGAACCGATCAACTCGCCCTCGCGGTCGAAGTCGGTGGCGATCACGATGGAATCGGCCTTCTTCGCAAGGTTCTTGAGGCTGCGGATGATTTCCTTTTCCTTGGGGAGCTTCTCGATGGGTGCGTACACCAGATACGGCAACGCCTCCATCTTCCACGCCTTGAGCTCGACGCCGTCGGTCGTGAAGGGCTTCTTTTTCTTGAAGGGCGGTTTGGCGAGCGTCGCAGGAATCGCAGCGGGGATAACCTCGCCTTCCTCGGTCACGCCCTGCCAGCCCTTGGTTTTCTTGTACACGAGCGACGGCGCGAAATCGGGTTCGAGGATATGGCCGCGCAGGCCGATCGTCACCCATTCCTCCCCGTTGAGCTCGAACCGATAGACCGGCGTCGAATACACCTTATCGGCTTTAGGTTTGCTCGCACCGAGCAAGTCGGCGATTTTCTGGGCCGCGTCGTTCTTCTCCGTTACAACCAGCTTCACGCGGTTCCTCCTGTTCTTGCGGCCGGATACCGTCCGGCGCTCTCGTCCACACGATGCCCCATTCGTTTATTTACGTGTGCGGGGATGGTGCTCGCTTCGGTCCGGACACGCCGATTCCGATCGAATCTGGACGGCGGGTACACCAGCGGAGCCAAAACAGTTTGTTAGCATACACGATTTTCGAGCCGTGTGACAGCATTGTTTTTTATCGGGTAGTTTTGGTTAATCCGTAGAGATGTTGTCCGCACCCGTTGAAGATACGGCGCACATTTCGTGGATCGCTCCATTTTGGATTACTCTAGACGCACGGGAAGCCGTCGACCTGCCAAACACAGCCAGAACGCATCCCGGAAACAACAGCAGCATCGACGACGTATACATGCACTAGCGGCGGCACCCGTCAGAAACCGTACAGGGCCGGACCCGAAAGGAGCACACCGTGAAAAAAGTCATCGCAGCTTTCACCGGGCTTATCATGCTCCTCATCGTCGGCATCCTCGTCATCGTGTTCGTTCCCTCGGTGGCCTCGTCCGACGAGAACGACCCGCTGGCCGGCGTGAAGGCCGCCAGCATGAACGCCTTCATCGACATGAGCGGCCTCAAGGACAAGGCAGCCAACGCCCTTCACGACAACCTCGACACCATCTCGGCAGCAACCGGCTTGAGCGAGGCCGATTGCGCGCAGATCGTCTACAGCCTCGACATCCAAAACTGGGAGGCAGCCGTGCTTCCGAACAGCGCCGAGGAGATGGGCTCGCTTTCGGGCAGCTACGCCGGCCTCGACGGCACGAT
Organism: Raoultibacter timonensis; assembly: GCF_022845715.1. NCBI lineage: Bacteria > Bacillati > Actinomycetota > Coriobacteriia > Eggerthellales > Eggerthellaceae > Raoultibacter > Raoultibacter timonensis. The sequence goes on along the minus strand of NZ_AP025564.1, from coordinate 1,518,849 downwards.
CACCTACTACGACGATCCCGAGTACATCACCGTCAACGCCTACGGCCAAAACGTCACCATGAAGATCCCCGAAACGGCACAGGCCTACCTCCCCTACCTGCAATACGCCGAGCAGTACCTCGACCAGGCGGCGTAGGCCCCGATCGTCACCCCAACGCGGCGGACGCGGCGCATCACCTGCGGCGCACCGCTCGCAGTCCGCCGCCCATCACCAGCCGCCTGCCGCGCACCGCTCGCTGTCCGCCGCCCATCACCAGCCGCCTGCCGCGCACCGTTCGCTGTCCGCGAAGGGCTTTCGTGCGACGATTTTACACGCAAAATCGCTCTTTCGAAAATCGCGACCAGGCTTTATGCCGTCAGAGAAGGTGTTTTCACATTCGAAAACATCGCACGAAAGCCCTTCGCGGACATTGGCCGAAGCCCAGCCCGCACTCGGTAGGTGGATACGTGCAGAAACGCCAAGCACCGCCCGGAATGCCCGAGCGGTGCTTGGCGACTGGCTTGATTCCAGGCAGCGCGGCTAGCTCGTGCGCTCCCTTTTGAGCTTGCGCTGGTAGGCGCGCACGATCTGGGAGAGCGTGAAGCACACGATGAAGTACAGCACGGCCATGATGCCGAAGATCGCGAAGATCTGCTCGGTTGAGTTGTAGCTGTTCATGAGGATCATGCCGCGACCCATGAGCTCTTGGACCGCCATCGCGCCCCAGAGGAAGCTCGTATCCTTGATGGTGGTCACGAACTGCGAGAGCAGCGCGGGAATCATGTTGCGCAGCGCCTGCGGCAGGATGATGAGCACGTAGGTCTGCACGATCGAGAAGCCCTGGCTCTTAGCCGCTTCGTACTGGCCGAACGGCACACTCGCCAGGCCGCCGCGCACGATCTCGGCAACGCTCGCACTCGTGAAGAGCGTGAACGCGAGCACCGCTGCCCCGAGCGGCGGCAGCTGGGCCACGAAGAACGTGAACATGATCCACAGAAGCAACGGCGTGTTCTTGAAAATCTCGATGTACACCGTCGCGATGGCTGAGAGCACGCGGTTGTTCGAGGTACGCATGATCGAGATGACCGTGCCGAGCACGATGGAGCACACGATCGCGATGGCCGAAATGACGAGCGTCATGCCGAGGCCCTGCAGCAAGAACCGCATGTTGATCCAGGTAAAGAGCTCTGCCATAGCTACCTCGCCTCCCCTCGTCCGTCGGTGCCGCGCGATGCAGAGCCGCCGTCGCCGCCGTGCGCGGCAGAACCGCCGCCGTTATCGGCGCCTTCCGCACTCGCGCCAGAGTCGCTGCCGCGTGTGGCTGGTCCACCCGCGCCAGAGCCACTTGCGCCCTCGCGGCCAAAGAACGCGTCCTCGGGATCGGTGCCCGCAGCGTCGATCGGCTCGACGTCGCGCGCGTTCTCGCCGTCGCCCGACTCGGCTGTGCCGCTCGGGCTTTCGCCCGCGTCGCCGCCGAGGCTCTCATGGAGTCTCTCGAGCGTTGCGATCTGGTCGGCGAGAAACTCGTTGTCGCCGAACGCTTCCTCGCCGAGCGCCGCCTCTTCGGCAGCCTTCGCCGAAGCCGCCTGCGCATCGGTGATCTTCGGAAGCGATCCCGAATCCTCGACGGCGGCAGCGGCCTTCTTGACGGCCTCCTTCGCCTCGGATACCACCTGCGCGGCTTCCTGCTTCGCGGCCTTCGCCCGCTCGGCGGCCTCCCGCGCAGCCCGCTTGTTCGCCTCGGTGCGCTCCACCGAGAGCGCTCCTTTGGCCATGCGGTCCGCGAGCGCGTCGGCAACCTCGGGGTTGTCCGCCGCCTCCTGGACGATCTTCTTGGCCAGAAGCTTGCGCTTGGCGCCCGTGCGCCCGGCCTTCGTATGGGTCTTGCGGCGCATGCACGCTTCGTCGCCGTCGCACTCGTCCTCGATCTGCTGCTGCAGCTCGCGTCCGATCTCGTCGGCGATCTCGGCAGCTCGCCGCCCGGTGATCGGATAGGCGCGGCGGATCGAATCGGGGTCGTTCGGATCGACGATCACGTGGAGCGGGTGGCGCGGCGAGGGGGCCACGACCGCAGGCGCGATGTCGACGGTCTCATGCATCGTCTGGATGCCCGCCGCCAAGCTCTCGGCAGCCGTATGGCCGGTGATGTCGTGCGAGCCGGGCGTAACCTCGGTGGGGTCGGTGGCCAAGTGCTCGGTCGCATCGCCCGTGGTCACGTGCTTGTGCGAGCGAGTGCGCCGCTCGAGGTACAGCGCCAGGCGCGAAAGCGGGAAGCAGATGATGAAGTACAGCACCGCCGCCACCAAATACACCGGGCCGTAGTAGCTCGTCGATCCAGCGAACGAGTTGGAGAAGTACATGATCTCGCCGCCCACGAAGAACGCCAGAATCGAGGTGTTCTTCACGAGGTTGGCGGCCTGCACGGCCAAAGGCGGCAGGATGATGCGCATGGCCTGGGGCAGGATGATGATGAACATCGATTGCCAGTAGCTGAAGCCCTGGCTCTTCGCCGCCTCGAACTGCCCGCGATGGATCGACCCGATACCGCTTCTCACAACCTCGGAGATGTAGCCGCCGTGGTAGATGCCGATGGCGAAGATGCCGATGTACATGGTGGTCATGTTGATGCCGATGAGCGGCAGAAGCGCGTAGAACACGAACGCCTGCAGAAGCAACGGCACGTTCTGGACCACTTCCACGTAGACGCGCGTGATGGCACGCAAAGGCGCAAAGCGGGAAACCGATAGCACGCCGAAGATCACGCCGAGCGCAAGCGCCAGAATGAGCGCGAAAAACGATATGAGAACCGTCGTGCCGAAGGCCGAGAGGATCTCGGGCCAACGGGCGAACAGCGCCTCCCATTTGAACGGTGCGAACGCATCAAGCATCTTCGAGCCCCCATTTCTCTTCGAGGGCGGCAAGGGTGCCGTCGTCCATCATGTCCTGGAGCGCATCGTCGATCTGCCCGGCCAGCTCGGTGTTGGTCTTCTTGGTGGCGATGCCGTACTCCTGCGGCGCGAACTGCGCGTCGAGCAGCATCGTCGAATCGTCGAGATAGCCCATGAGTATCGAACGGTCGACCGAAAACGCGTCGACGCGCCCCGTCACGAGCGCGATCTTGATCTCGGGGTAGGTGGCGTACTCGGCGAACTGCATGTGAATGCCGATCTCGTCGCCCGCCTGGGTGAGCTTGTCGCGCGTCGTCGCGCTCGAAGCCACGCCGACGGTCTTGCCGTCGAGGTCGGCGAGTTCGGTAATGCCCGCATCCTTCTTCACGAGCACGCCGATGTGGTCGGTGAAGTACGGCTGCGAGAAGTTGTAGCTCTTCTTGCGAGCCTCGGTGATGGTGAAGGTGGCGAGCGTCGCATCGAGCGTGCCGTTGTCGAGCATGATGCCGCGGGTGGTCACGTTCACGCCCGTCACTTCGAGCTTGTTCGGGTCGCCCTTGATGCGGGCGGCGAGCTCGCGGGCGATGTCCACCTCGAAGCCCTCGATGTTGCCCGATTCGGGGTTCTGGAAGCCGAAGCCCGGCACGTCGATCTTAGTGCCCACGCGCAGCACGTCACCGCTCGCGCATCCCGCAAGACCCCCGCCGACGGCTATGGCTCCTGCGGCGAGCGCCGAAAAACGTATGAAATCTCTCCTGGTCAGCATGCGCATCACCTAGAGAATCTTCGACAGGAAGCTCTGGATGCGCTCGTTGCCTGTCTCGTCGAATATATGGGAGGGGGTGCCCTGGTCGACGACCAGTCCGTTCTCCATGAATACGACCTTGTCGGCCGCCTCGCGCGCGAGCCCCATCTCGTGGGTAACCATCACGATGGTCATGTTCGTTTCGGCGAGCGATTTGATAACGTCGAGCACTTCTTGCACCATCTCGGGGTCGAGCGCACTCGTCGGCTCGTCGAGCAGCATGATCTTGGGATGCATGTTGAGGGCGCGGGCGATGGCCACGCGCTGTTGCTGGCCGCCTGAAAGCTGGTCGGGGTACTTGTCGACCTTGTCGGAAAGGCCCACGCGCTCGAGGTAGGCGCGACCGGTTTTCTCGGCCTCCGCCTTATCCACCTTGAGCACCTTCACGGGCGCGAGCGTTACGTTCTCGAGCACGGTCTTGTGGGGATAGAGGTTGTAGCTTTGGAACACCATGGCGACCTCGCGCGCCAGCGCGCGCGAATTCACCTTGCGGTCGGAAAGGTTCATGCCGTCGACGACGATCTCCCCGGAATCGGGTACCTCCAAAGCGTTGATGCAGCGGATGAGAACGCTCTTGCCCGAGCCGGACGGGCCGATGACGACGACCTTCTCCCCCTCTTCGACCTCGAGCGAAACGCCTTTAAGCGCCTCGACCCTGCCGAAGTTCTTCGTAATGTTGCGAACTGATATCATGGTTGCTCCCGTACACTCGTCCGACACGCCCGTATGGCGAAACCGCCGCAATCGCGGCAGCCGCCTCCAAACGCGGCATGCCGCCAAACAGCGAAAATGCATGGACGTATTGTAGCGCTGCAAGGGAACACGTTTGGTAACGGCGGCTTGACGGTTACGTTGCCGAATCGGGACGCCCCCGATGCAGACGCTGCTCAGGGACCCCTTCGCTAGCTCCCGTTGTCGATCTCCCGTCGTTAAGCCAATGCTGATACAGTCCTCATCGGCGCGCGGCGACGGCGGTTTTCGAAAAATCACCCACCGTTGCAAACCGCCGCCGACGGCCCCGCAACGCCCGAAAGCGATCTCGCGCTTCGAAAGGACGTACTCCGATGGCGGTTTAGCCGCGAGATGCCCGAATCTGGCAGAAAATTCGACCTGTGTCAAAATATAATAGGGTAAGTATCTGCCACTCACGACATGCAAAATTTGCGACCAGGCATTTCTCGAAGATTTGCCGTATCGATAGCAAGGTAGCTGGTTACATAATTGACACAGGTCGAATTTTCTGCCAGATTCGCCTTTGCTGCACAGCCAGAACCGGCACGCGTCCGTTCGACGCAGTAAAACGCCAGCCAACCACCAGCTGCCCCGCATAGGCGATCCTTGCTGAACGGCGGACGGCCCCAACGCCGCCGAATCCGCACCGTTGCCGAGACACGTACCCGCACAGCACCGACGGCAACCCCGCGCTGCAAAGATCCTGCGGGCGCCCGCCGGTTCCAGCGCGGTGGCGGGCGCTCTCGGACGGCAGCGCCGATCGAGCTCGCGCAGCGTCGATTTTGCGGATCGGCGCCCTTATCGTACAATGCGAAAGGTCGCACCGAGGGAAGGATGGCAATGGTTAAAGCGGTGTTCTGCGATTTCTACGGTACGCTGGTCCACGAGAACGGACCGAAGTCCTACGAGGTTATCAACCGCGTCTTCGAAAGCGGGAACGCCGAGCGCGCCGAAGACGTCGTCAGGTACTGGCATCGTTCGTTCCACCAGCTTATGGACGAGTTCTCGGGCGACGCCTACCGCCCGCAGTACGAGCTTGCGCTCAAGAGCTTCGAGGAGACCGTCGAGCGCTTCGATGCCGACGAGGATCCCGTCGAACTGTGCGATCTCATGGTGGAGCACTGGTGCGCGCCGCCGCTGTACGACGACGCGAAACCCTTTCTCGAAAGCGTCGATGTGCCCGTGTACCTCGTCACCAACAGCGATGACAAATACGTTAAAGCCGCAATGGCCGCCCACGGCATCGCGTGCGCGGGCGTGTTCACCAGCGAGCAGGCGCGCTACGCGAAGCCCGACCCGCGGATATTCCGCTACGCCCTCGATCAGACCGGCTTGAAGACCTACGAAGTCGTCCATATCGGCGATTCGGTCGACGGGGACTACCGCTGCCCCGCCTCGCTCGGCATCGAACCCATCTGGCTCAACCGCGACGGACTGCCCGCCAAGAACGCGGCGCGCTTCGCGAAAGACCTCGCCGAAGCGCGCAAGATCGCCTCGTACATGTAACGGACGCCGTCAGACGCGAGCCCTCGCTTCCGCAGCAGCCCGCGCGTCGCACGGGTTTTCCCGCAGGCAAACGCTCACCGTCGCATGCGAGCTTTGCGCGATGGCGAACCCGCATGTCAGGCACGAGCCTCCGTCACCCAGTCCGCCGCCATCTCGCGCTCGGGATCGGGCGAACCCGCATGCCAGGCGCGAACCTCGGCAGGCTCCCGCACGGCAACGGCTTCATCCGCCTGCTTGCTTTCGCTCGGCACCGCCTCGCCCTTGAGCGCGGCTTCCTCGGCCTGCTCGCGCTCCAGCACGAGCTGCATGGCCGCGATAGCGCATTCGATCTGACCGTCGTCGGGCTCGTTCGTGGTGAGGTACTGCATCTGCATGCCCGGCCACAATATGACCTTCACGAGCGGGTTGTCGGGATGGCTGCCCGCCCATTTCACCGTGATCTCGTAGGAGATGCCGGCGATCACGGGCATGAGCAGGATGCGCACGAAGATGACCAGGATGAGCTTCGGCGCTCCGTCGGGTACACCGAGCGCGGCGATGAGCGCGTTCAGGGGCGTGATCGTGTACACGATGATCGCGATGACCATGACCATGATGAGAAACGCCGTGCCGCAGCGCACGTGCAGGCGCGGAAAGCTCCGCGCGTTCTCGGGCGTGAGGGGAAGGCCGTGCTCATAGCAGTGGATCGTCTTGTGCTCGGCGCCGTGGTAGCCGAACATGCGCTTGATCTCCCCCATCCGACCGATCAGCCAGATGTAGAATACGAACACCGCCACGCGCAGCAGGCCGTCGACCACGTTCCACAGAAGCGTGTTCTGATCGTACTCGCCTACGATGAGGTTGGTGATGAAGGCGGGGGCCACGATGAACAGCACGACGCCGAGCACGAGTCCGAGCACCATCGAGATGGCCATCTCCTTCTTGCCGAACTCGACCTCCTCGTCCATGAACGACTTCTTCTGCTTCTCGTTCGGCTCGGAAAACTCGCCTTCGAGCAGCGCGCCCTCGGCGGCGGCCATCTCCTCGGCGCGCCTTTCGCGCTCGCCAGCCGACTCCTCGATGTGCTCGACCTTGAGCTCGGCCTGCGCGCCCAAGGCGTCGATCATCGTATCGGGGCGTCCGAAATCGTCTTTCCAGGAGAAGGGTTTTTCGCCGTCGGCACCGAGCGGGACATCGGCATCGGATGTTACATCCGCCTTCGCCTCGGCGGCGCCGGAGGCCATCGTGCCCGAGGATTCCCCGTCGGCCTCGGCGAGCACCGCCGCCCGAGCGGACTCGTCACCTGGGATCGCCTGGCCGGTTTCCTTCTCGTCGGGCTCCTCCGCGAACGCGTGGAGCGCGGCGATCTCGAGCGCCTTGTAGCCGAGCACGAGCGACTCCACGAGCGCGCGGCACCCGCGCACGAGCGGCTTGTACATCCAGCCGTTCTTCTGCTTGCCCGAATTGAGATCGTGCTCCTCGGTGTAGATGTCGCCGCCCGGCTCGCGCACGGCGACCGACCAATTGTACTTGCCGCGCATCATGATGCCCTCGATGAGCGCCTGGCCGCCCACGTGCGTCTTGAGCGCGCCGTCCTCCTTGAACGCGCGCGAAAGATCGCTCTTCTTTTCGGCCATGTTAATCCCTCGTTACGCGCGGATAGGGGTTTCCGCAGGTCATTTTACCCTCGGGACACGCTCCGCGGATGCAGGGCGCACCGGCGTCCATGAAGATGTAGGGCGCGGTCGGCTTCGCGAGCGCGAGCATCTCGTCGGCCATCGCGCGTATCTCCCACTGCGCGCGGTTGCAGCAGCGCAAGCCGAAGAAATGCAGAAGCTCGCGCACGTTCATGGTGATGACGATCTTCGTCTCGGCGGCGTTGGGCAGAAGGTAGCGCGCATCCTCGGCGGGAACGCCCGCTTCAAGCAGCTTCGCATAGGCCTCAAGCGACGCGGCGATGGCCTCGTCGAAAACCCGCTCGGTTGCAGCGTCGGCGGCAACGCTCTCGGGCTTGATAACCGACAGGCCCTCGGTGTACTTCACGTAGCGTTGGCTTTGCTGATTGAAGCTCGCGATACGATGGCGCACGAGCTGGTGGGTCAGTGCACGGGACACGCCGTCAACGGCGAACGTGTAGCTGGCGTGCTCGAGCGTCGAGAAATGACCGCTCTTCATGATCGTCGAGAGCACGCTTTTCACCCGATCCTCGGGCATGGTTTCCATGAGCTCCGACGCGCCGACAGGCGCATAGCACAGCCGCGCCGCCGTTGCGATGGCGCGCTCGGGATCGGGGGTATGGTAGAGAAGCTCGACTTGCATTAGCTCGTACGCTCCAATCGGTTCGAGAGATTGTTCGGCCGCCGAGAGCGCGAACCGAATCGCAGTTTGCTAGTATAGTACTTGAACTTGGATGCTCCGTACGGCGAAAGGGACCCCATGACGCAAAACTTCACACCTCTGCTTTCCACGACCGACTGGAACGAAGAATGGAAGCGCCTGCAGATCGCTCGACGCAAGGCGGATAACTCCGCGTATTGGGACAAACGCTCGAAGACGTTCTCCACCAAAGACGCCCCGAACGCTTACGTCGACCGCTTCCTCGAACTCGCCCGCATCGAGCCGGGCGAAACGGTGTTCGACATGGGCTGCGGAACAGGCGCGCTCTCCATTCCCCTCGGACGCGAGGGCCATAAGGTGGTCGCCGCCGATTTCTCGCAGGGCATGCTCGACATACTCGACGAAGAACTCGCCGAGAAAGGCATTGCGACCGTGTTCCCCAAACTCATGAGCTGGGAGGACGACTGGGAGGCACACGGCGTGCGCGAGGGTATGACCGATGTGGCCATCGCATCGCGCTCGATCGCGGTATCGGACATGAAGGCCGCGCTCATGCGCCTGACCTCGGTAGCGCGCCGCCGCGTGTGCATCACGCTCTCGACCGGCTCTTCGCCGCGGATGGACGAGCGCATCCTTTCGGATATCGGTGTGAAAAACGAGTTCGGCAACGATTTCCTCTACGCGTTCAACATCCTCGTCGGCGAAGGGATCATGCCCGAGGTGAGCTACATCAAAAGCACGAGAACCGACACGTTCGAGAGCTTCGACGACGCCTACGACGGCTTTTCGCGCATGGTGCTCGACGCGGTGTCCGACAAGGAGTCGCCCGAAACCTCCGCAGCGCTCGACCGCCTTCGCACATGGACCGAACAGCACCTCGTCGCCAATCCCGAGGCGGGCGAACCCGACAAGAAGGGCATGCCGCAAAAGCCGTTCAAGCTCGATTGCACACGCATCGTAACCTGGGCGTTTCTTGCATGGGACACCGCTCGTCGATAAGATGCAGACCGCTTGCAGGCCGCCCGGAAGGCGGCCTGTCTTTCCCAGACGATCTTCAGCTCGATCGGACGGCCTACAGCTCGATTTTCTCGAACAGCTCCTTGCCCACCCCGCAGATCGGACAGGAAAAACCATCGGGCAGCTCGTCGACCTCTTCGACGTGGCCGCAGATGGTGCACCGCCACCCGTAGCGGATTTTCGGAGCGTCCTCATGCGCGTCGGCATCGCCGGAGGCAGACGGGGGCACGGCGTCCCCGATGCGATCGGCTATGAAGCTCGATGCCTTCGGCGGCGTTTTCCCGCCCTTGACCGCATGGTAGTACGCGTACGTCATCGGTTCGTCGTCGGAAAGCCGCTCCGCTTCGACCACGGTTCCGATGAACAGCATATGCGTGCCGAGATCGACCGAATCGGTCACCTCGACCGAGAAGCGCGCCACCGCCTGCTCGGCGATGTAGGGGCAGCCCGAGGCATCCGTTTCGACCGCGAACGGCTCGAACTTGTCGACATCGCGGCTGCAGAAGAAACCGAATTTGCCGATAAGGTCCATCGACGCGTCTTGAGACAGGCTGACCGCCGTGTACCTGCCGGCCTGCTCGATGATCGAAGCGGTGTGGTTATCCTTGTTCACCGCTACGCTCACCTGCAAAGGATCCGAGGTAACCTGGGTAAACGTGTTCACCGTACACCCCGCTCGTCCACCGTCGCCATGGGAAGCTATGAGATAGAGCCCATAGGAGATGCTGCGAAACGCGTTGACGTCAATCATGCTGGTCCTTTCAATTCTCTTCGAACAAAACGTCCATGATCCTCTCGATATGGAGCCGTGCGGTATCGAACAGGGGGACGGGTGCCGATGCGCCGTCGTACATGAGCGGAAGCTCCGTGCATCCGAGAACCGCCGCTTCGATGCCCCGCTCGTCACGTAGGGCTTCGAGTACGGCGTCGATCGCGCGCTTCGATTCGGCACGCACGATGCCGAACTCGAGCTCGTCGGCGATGATTCCGTCGATGCGGATGCGATCCTCCTCGTTCGGCGACACAACTTCGATGCCATGACGGCGAAACGCCTCTTCGAAATAGGGATGCGCCATCGTGAACCCCGTGCCCAGCCAGGCGATCCTGCCGATCCGCTGAGAGGCCGCAGCGTCGCATGCGGTCTCGACGATGCTGATGAGGGGAATGCGCGAGCGTTCCTGCAGCCTATCGAACACCACATGGGGCGTATTCGACGCGAGCACCGCAAAATCGGCTCCGGCCGCTTCGAGGCTCTCCAACCCTGAGACAAGGTATTCGACCAGTTCGTCAAGCCTATCGGACTTGCACAAACCAACGGCTCGGTACATGTCGAGCGCCTCGATGGTCAGGCGGGGAAACTCGTCGGCGCCCATACGCTCCCTGTAGCGCATGGCGATTTCCCTGTAGTACATAAGCGTCGATTCGGGACCCATTCCACCGAGTATTCCGAGTTTCTTCACTGCTGCGCCCCCTTGCGTGCCCGCCGGCAATCCGTCGTTTATTCTATCACGAACCGAAGATATTCCTTTAGGTGCTAAGTCTCTCATCTGCCCGTTTACCGCCCATGAAGAAATGGTGTCTTTATGGTGATCGGCAGATTGCGCGGCGTCGGCGCAACGTTTCGCTAAAGTACCTCCCTTGTAATCCCCTAATCGGGTCGCGTTCTATGAACAGGAGGAGATGTTCTATGAACCTGAACCGGTGGCTCGTCCAACCACAAAAATACCTCGGACCCATCGGGCTCGTCGCCCTGCTTGTCGTCACAAGCCTCGTGACGCCCCTTTCGCTCGACATGTACACGCCCGCCGTGCCCCATATGACCGAGTACTTCGAAACCGACGCGGGCACCGTCAACCTGACGCTTGCGGGATACTACCTCTTCTTCGCAATCGGCCTGCTCGTCTTCGGGCCGACAAGCGACCGCTACGGCCGCAAGCCCGTGTTGGTCGCCGGCATGGTCGCCTACACGGCGGCGAGCGCCCTGTGCGCAATGGCTCCCGACATCTGGGTGCTCATCGGCATGCGCGTCGTGCAGGCGCTCGGGGCGGGAGCGGTCAGCGCCGTTTCGACCGCCATCGTCAAGGACGCGATCATCCCCGAAAAACGCGAAGCGATCCTCTCGATCGTGCAGGTTATGTTCGTGGTCGGACCCGTGCTCGCACCGGTTATCGGCGCGCTGATCCTCCAGGTTGCCGATTGGCACATGACGTTTTGGGTTCTCTCGGGAATCGGACTCGTGTGCGCCGTGCTCGCTCTGCTCTACCGAGAAACGCTTCCCGCGCAAGCGCGGTACCAAGGTACGGTTTTCGGCAGCATCGCGCAGCTCGGCACCGTCGCCAAGAACAAGGGCTTCACTTCGTTTCTGTGCATCGTCGGGCTGTACAACCTGCCGTTCATGGCCTACATCGCCGTAGGCTCCTATATCTACATCACGTTCTTCGGGTTGAGCGAACTCGAGTACAGCTACTTCTTCGCGATCGCCGCCCTGCTCACCGCCGCAGGACCTCTCATCTGGCTCAAAGCGTCGCGCTATACGAGCACGCGGCGCTTCACGACGATCATCATCGCCGTCGCGTTGGTTTCCGGTGTTGCGATGCTTGCGCTCGGCGAGCTATCGCCGTACCTGTTCTGCGCGACGTTCCTCGTGTTCGCCATCACCGAAGCGTGCGTGCGTCCGTACAGCACGAACGTCCTCCTATCCCAACAGGAAGGCGATACGGGTGCGGCATCGTCGCTCATCAACTTCGCCCATACGGCGATCGGGTGCGTCGGCATGGTGCTCGCCGTATTGCCCTGGCCGAACTTCATCGTCGGCGTGGGCGCCATCATCGTGCTCTCGATGGCCGTCGCGGGAATCTCGTGGTTCGCGCTGCTGCGTTCGGGTATTCCGCTCGTCGGCGTGAAGGACGCCGACCCCTCGGTGCCCGCCCATCCCGCTGCCGCGAGCCAACAAAGCCGGCAACGTTAGCCGGCGAACTACCCCCGATCGGCAGTTTGCACCCGATCGGCAGTTTGCCCCCGATCGCAGGCGCGCATCGAAAAGGCCGTCTCGACGGCTGCGCGGCCAGCTTCATCGGGAACGATGACGCGCGGTGCACCCCAAACGGGTTCGAAACGCTGTTCTGCCTCGCCGACGAGCCAGTCGCGCACTACGACGAGGGCGTGGGGAAACCGCGGCGTCGGCCCCTTGTCGAGCAGGCGCAAGGCCGCTTCGAGTCCACCGCCCCGGCCACCCTGCAGCTCAAGGCGGCCGAGTTCGTCGACCACGAGCAAACCGCATGGCGCCGCCGATTCCGATGGCGCACCCCCAATCGATTCGGACTCCGAAGCCAACGATTCGAAATGCGCGTTGACGCACGCGAGCGCGTCATCGAAGATCGCCCAACCCAGAGAAGCCCTGTCGCTTTGCGTGGTGGCCTTCGAAAGACCGGCAGCGCCCACCGTCCCCGCATCGTCGGCCACCCCTGCCCGAAGCGCATCGCTATGCGAGCGGGCAAGCGAATCCCTCCGCATGGCAAAGCGCACGCGATCGCCTCCGGGAAGCAGCACGTTGTCGATCCCGATCTTCTCGCGCTCGGGCGCGCCGCCGTCAAGCGCGGTTTCCGTCGCCGCATCGGCAACCCGCCATACGCCGGGAGCCAGCACGCCGCAGCAGGGCACGCCCTGCTCGGCCATGGCGGCAACCAGCCGTTCGAGCCAGCGGGTCTTGCCGGTTTGCACGCCTCCCGTCAGGATAAAGAGCATCGAAGAGTTCCTCTCGCATCGTTTTCGGAGTATTATACTGCATTGGATACAATGCGCCTTGCTCATGCCGGCGCTCAGCACAACGAAACGACAGGAGAAACCGATGGGCTGCCCCGAAAAAGACTGCTGCGCCTCAAACCTCACCCAGACCGATATCGCCTTTCCGGGCACCTACGACCATGCCACGCCTTGGAAGTTCTACAACCATCTGATCGCCCGCATCCCCGACGATATCCACGTTACCGACTACTGCCTGGGCACGCATTGGTCCTACGTCGAAGCCGAGTGCGGCATGGGCGTAAGCTTTACCTGCAAGGGAGGAGCACGCCGTTCCTACACCTGCGATTTGAGGGGAATGCCCCTCAAAACCGTAGCAGAACTCTCGAAGTCATGGTGCTTCGAGGAGGCGTCGCTCGGGGTGGCCGCGCTCAACGCATGGTATTCGCGTCCCGAATTGCTCGACCCGCTCGGTGCCGTGTACGACGAAGCGGTCGAACTGCCCGACGGCACCACGCGCAAGATGGACGCCTTCGAGGTGTACCTTCCCCGCATGGAAGGCAAGAAGGTTACCGTGATCGGGCACTTTCCCCATGTCGAGCGCATCGGCGAAACCGCTGAGCTCACCGTGCTCGAACGCAATTGCTCCCAAGCGCTCGATACGCCCGACCCTGCGTGCGAATACGTGCTCCCCTCGACCGATTTCGCGTTCATCACCGGTGTCACGATCATCAACAAGACGGCGCCGAGGCTGCTCGATCTGACGAAGAGCGCCGCAACCGTCATGGTCGGCCCGAGCGTCGTAGCCTCGCCCTTCCTGTTCGACTGGGGCGTGGAAGCCCTCGCGGGCAGCGTCGTTGCCGACCCCGAGAAAACGCGCTTTGCGGTCATGTCGGGGGCAGGCAAGCTGTTCGGTGAAGCACTGCAGATGATGACGGTGCGCCGCGCCTGACGAAAAGCCCGTCGGCCATCGGTTGCGCGCACGCGCGCAACCCTTTTCGCTCACCCGCAATTTCGCACCTGATACGGGTGTTCTCGCCCTACGCCTGCACGGAGACGCGCTACCATGGGCTCGCCCCTGAAACAACGAACGCCGACGGACTCAACCGTCGGCGTTCGTTTTCGTGTACCGTTAAGTACCCGAGGCCTTCAAGCTCGGAGCTTGAAAGAACCAGTCGAAGTGCGCTTACTCAGCGGCTTCCTCAGCAGGAGCGGCTTCAGCTGCGGGAGCTGCCTCGGCTTCGGCGATGGCTGCCTCGGCTGCCTCTACCTCGCCAGCTACGGCTTCCTGCTCTGCCTTGACGGCGTCAACTTCGGCCTTCTTGGCAAACTCGGCTGCGCGCTTGGCCTTTTCGGCTGCCTTCGCATCGCGCTCGGCCTTCTTGGCGGCTTCGGCCGCCTCGATAGCTGCCTGGCGCTCGGCCCTCTTTGCCGCCTCGCGTGCTGCCACGGTTTCCTTGGCGGAACCGAACTTGTCGGCGAAGCGCTGGACGCGTCCACCGGTATCGATGAACTTCTGCTGACCGGTGAAGAACGGGTGGCACTTGTTGCAGAGGTCGATCCTCAGCTCGGGCTTGGTTGAGCGGGTCTGCCAAGTGTTCCCGCAGCTGCACGTAACCGTGCAGTCCATATAATCCGGATGAATTCCCTGTTTCATTGGTTTCTCCTTTACGGGCCTTGGTTTCCGACCAAGGCGAAGACAAGCTTTCATATAATATCACAAGCGCGACCGATTGCGCTCAGCGTTTCCCTCGGATGCCCATTCGTCGTTTTCCATCACAAAGCCTGCATACAGCGCAGAGCGGCGAGGCTCCCTCGAACAGCAAAGCCGACAGCCCGAAGGCCATCGGCTTTCATGCACGCGATTCCGTCCGGCGCTTTCGCCGGACGTCCTTTCGCCCGTTACGGCAGCACCGCAGCGAGCAGGATCGAGCTGCTTACACCTCGGCAACCCACAGACCGTGGAGGTTGCAGTACTCGTACACCTTGAGCGGCTTGTCGCCCTCGGCGATGGCGAAATCGGCCACGGGAGCGCTTTCGGGGGTCAGTTCGGCGATCTGGTAGCCGTTCTCGGTCACCAGGCAGATGAAGGTGATGTAGTGCTCCGGGGTCATGGGATGCAGCACGCTTCCCACCTGCACATGAACGTTCGCACCATCGATCTTCACATCGGGCACATGCTTCTCGACCGCCGCATCGACGGTGTTAGCGGTGAGCTCTTCCATCTTCTCGCCACAGCAGACCAGCGGTACTCCCGAATCAAACGGCTTCACGGCGATGTTTCCGCAATGGGTGCAATGATAGAACTTGACGTCCATGGTTTCCTCCTCGGTGGTTTTCGTCTTTCTTTATATGCTATTCTACTGGTAGCAATTCTGGAAGTCCCTGCTGGGGCAGCTTCATCTTAATCGCATAAACCAGCACACCGATACCCACAAGGATCAGGGGCACCGAGAGCAGTTGGCCCATGGTGAGCCATCCGCCCCACAGATATCCTAGCTGCACATCGGGCTCGCGGACGAACTCGATGACAAACCGAAAACAACCGTACATAATGAGGAACAGACCGAGGAACGTGCCGCGGCGCCGAGGAGGCTGCTTGCGCGACAGGAAATAGAGTACGGCAAAGAGGATCACGCCCTCGAGCAGGGCTTCGTACAGCTGCGACGGATGCCGGGGCATCGTTCCCGCGCTGCCGCCGAACACCACGCCCCAGGCAACATCGGTAGGCGCGCCCCACAGTTCGCCGTTGATGAAGTTCGCGCACCTCCCGAAGAGCAGGCCGATCGGTGCGCCGATGCACCCGAGATCGGCAAGCGTCAGGTACGGGATCTTCGTGAGCTTCGCCGCGACGATGCCCGCGACAAGCGCGCCGATGAGCCCCCCGTGGAAGCTCATGCCGCCATGGTTGAACGCAAGGATCTCAAGCGGGTTCTTGAGGTATTCGCCGTTGCCGTAAAACAGCACGTATCCGAGCCTGCCGCCGATGATCACGCCGATGATCACGCAGAACATAATCGTAATGAGCGAATCGGCATCGATGCGGACCTTCCAGCGCTTCGAGACCCGGTACATCACGAACGCAGCGCATACGAAACCGAGTACATAGGCTATCCCGTACCATCTGACCACGATGGGCCCGAACGAGAACGCTATCGGATCGAGGCTTTGATAGATGTCGTTGAGCATGCATCCTCCATGAAAAAGCGCCGCTCTCAAGCGGCGCGCCGTCGCATTTCACCGTTTCGCCGACGCGTATCGCGCAAGCGCATCACGCCGAAAAGAGCACGTCCTACTCCCCCGCGCCCATGCCCGCGCCTACCTCGATGGCCGCGAACCTGATCTCCTCGCGCAGCTGGGCGGGGATCGCATGAACCGAGGAAACCGAGGCACCGCAATGGGGGCAGCGCAGCGAGAACAGCGCCGTATCCTTCCTCAGCACCATCATGGAATCGTACTTGCATACGTCGAGATCGGTTGCCTTGCAAGCGGGACAGGTCAGGTTATCCGTCATCGATCTCACTGCTCCTCCCGTTCGCCGTCGCTGCGTGCTGTGCTCTCAAGCACATTGTAGCAGAACGATCGATCAGAGAAGGAAACGGTTGGGATTTCCTTGACGCGGAACATCGCTCGCGCGGTCGGCGAGCGCCGGACCCCTCGACAGGAAGAACTCGCAGAAGCGGCAGACCTCTTTGACCGAGGCCTCGTAGTCGAGTTCGGGATTGAGCAGAAGCTCGAAATCGGTGGCTACGGCATGCGTCTCGCGATGGCATGCTGCATAATGACAGTCGGCAGGGCACGGCTCGCCCGGTTGGTTGTGAGGGCATCGCGATTGCATCTCGTCGTCGCAGCCCCGCATCTCCCAGCATACAGCCATGTTCCTGCCGACCTTTCTCGTTATATCGCTCGCGGTAGCCTTCGGGCTACATCGCGGGCACTACCTTGGTTACGCCCGGCACGCGCTCCTTGAGGATGCGCTCGACGCCGTTGGCAAGCGTCATCTGCGACATGGGGCAGCCCTTGCAGGCACCCTGCAGCTCGACGGTCACAGTGCCGTCCTCCGCAACGTCGACGAGCGAGACGTCCCCGCCATCGGCCTGGAGGCTCGGACGGATGAGCTCGAGCACTGCGGCCACATCGTTTTTCTCTACCATGATGCAAATCCCTTCTTCGAAGAATGTTCCGATCGATTGTAGCATACCGCAAGCGCTGCGCTTCGCGATGCGGCAAGCGGATCAATTCAGCGGCTGCCAATCCTTTCCGAGTACGACGAGCACATCGGTCTCGAACGTGTAGAACCCGTTCGAGGCGATGGCTCTGCCCGCCCCCAGATGATTCACGATCGATTCCGCCGCTTCCTTGAAGTTGTTATCCTGGTAGACGACCAGCGTTTCGTTGTATACGTACTGGTCGGCGTTGCCGGTTTCGGTTACATTGAAGCCGCCTTCGGCAAGCGCGTCGCTCATCTGCTGCGCGCCGCCCGTGATGCCCGAGCCGTTTCGCACGGTGACCGTGAAACTCGCGGGATCCACCGTCGGCCCCTCGCTCTCTGCCGGCGTCGGATCCTCTCCCGCTTCGATGGCGGCGAGCATGGCCGTCCACTCGTCGTCGGAAGCGATGAAGTACTCCTGGCCCGTCGACGAGCTCGTAAGCTGGTATCCGGGCATGCGAACCGCATGCACCTGCGTCAGGTCGATGCCACGCAGCGAATCGATGAGGCCCATGGCATCGGAGGCGGAATAATCGGTGCGAACCGTTCCCGCAATCGTATCGAGCGTGGGAACGATGCTGAATGCATTCGTATCGAGCAGCTTACCCGCAAGCGCAAGAACGACCTTCTGCTGGTTCTCCGCACGTGCCTCGTCACCTTCCGCGAAGTTGAGCGCGCGGCACAGCGTGAGCACGGCATCGCCGTCGAGCGTTTGCTCGCCGGCGGGGATGTAGAGGTCGCCCGCGTTCGGGTCGTCGACCTCCTGGCTCACGTCGATCGTCAAACCGCCGAGGGCATCGACCAGATCCCCGAGCCCATCGGCATCGGTTTTGATGAGGTGGGAAACGCTCACGCCCGTATAGGCGGCAACGGTTGACACGAGGTACTCGTCGCCGCCGAGAAGCTGCGCCTCGGCTATGCGGTGCACGTTTCCGTCGCTCAAGGATACCTGCGCATTCGCGGGTATCGACACGAGCGAAACCTGCTTGTTGTCGGAGTCGATGCGGGCGAGCATGAGCATATCGGGGCCGTCGTAAGCCTGCCCCGGCTTGGAAAACTCCCCGACGAGCAGCACGTAGGGCGCCTTTCCCTCTGCGGGAGACACAAGTGCGCCTTTGGCGTTCGAGTCGCCGAGTCCCATCTTATCCGATACCGATCCGAAGTACGCGGCAACGCCGACGCCGCCCGCCACGCAGACAACGAGCAGTACGACAGCGACTACGATGGCAATGCCCCTGATGCGCGCCTGGCGCTGTATACCGTCTGCGAACCCCCGGCTCGAAACGCGCTTCGAGTACGCGGAATCGCTCTCGCGCGTCGAAGTGCTGGGCAGCACGTGATCGACGACGCCCCGCTTGGCGCGCGTTGACTTGCGGGGGTTCGAGAACTGAACCGTTCCCCCGTTAACGCGGTTGGCGGTCCGTCGGGTGCCCGACGGCACGTGAGTGCCTATGGTCGCATCGCGCATCTTGCGCGACGTGCGGTTCGAGTGGGAAGCTGAAACCTTCCTCGGCTTGTACGCCATACGATGGTCCTAACGTCTATGGCAGACGGGTTCTTACGAAAGAACCGTCCTTACGACATCGGCTCCGAGCGAACGCAGCTTGCCCACGTAGTCTTCGTAGCCTCGGTCGATATGGGATATCTCGTGTACATGGGTTTCACCCTCCGCCGCAATGCCCGCGAGCACGAGCGCAGCACCGGCGCGAAGGTCGGTCGAAGAAACCGGAGCGCCCTGCAGCCGCTCTACGCCGCGGACGAGCGCGTGATGCCCTTCGATCGTGATGTCGGCACCCATGCGGACCAACTCCGATGCGAACATGAACCGGTTCTCGAATACGTTTTCCGATATGACCGAGTTTCCTTCGGCAAGCGCCGCGAGCAGCATGAACTGCGCCTGCAGGTCGGTCGGAAACCCGGGATGGGGCAAAGTCTGGATATCGATGGCTCCGATGGGGCGGGTACGCGAAACCGTAACGGCGTCGCCGTCTACCTCGATATCGCAGCCCATTGCCTCGAGTTTCATGAGAGCCATGCGCAGAAACGACGGATCGATACCGGTAACCGTAACCGGACCGCCGACGAGCGCCGCGCCCGCAAGGAACGTGCCCGCTTCGATGCGGTCGCCGACGGTGGTGTGCTCGCATGGATGCATCGACGAGAGCGGTACGCCCTCGACCTCGATGATCGACGAGCCCGCTCCGCTTATGCGCGCGCCCATCGCATTGAGCATGTTCATCAGATCGACGATCTCGGGCTCGCGCGCGGCGTTTTCGATAACCGTGGTTCCCTCGGCCACGACCGACGCCATAACCATGTTCTCGGTAGCGCCGACGCTCGGGAACTCGAGGACGACATGGGCACCGTGCAGGCCGTTCGGTGTAGTAGCCTCAAGAAATCCGTGCTCGATCTCGAAATGCACGCCGAGGGCCTCAAGGCCGATCATGTGCATATCGATCTTACGCGCTCCGATCTGGCAGCCGCCGGGCATGGCGACACGCGCGCGCCCGAAGCGCCCGACGAGCGGGCCGAGCACCGATATGCTCGCGCGCATCTTCGATACGAGCTCGTAGGGAGTCTCGTATTTCGCGATATCGGTCGCATCGATGGTGAGGGTATGGCCGTCGCGCTCGACGGTGGCGCCGAGACGCCTGATAACGTCGGCCATGATGTTGATATCGGAGATGAGAGGCACGTTGTGCACCACCGAAACCCCTTGACCGAGAATCGCCGCCGCAATGAGCTTGAGCGCCGAGTTCTTGGCACCGGATACGGCAACCGTACCCGCAAGCGTTGAGTTTCCCCTGACGATGATGATTTCCTCTGGCATAACCCCGTCTTTCTGCTTGGAATAGTCCGTATCCACCATAAAAGAAGGCACGCGCATGCGCATGCCCTACCATCGAACATCCACAACGAAAGCAGAGGGTTTCAACGTGCGGTTGCGCGCGACCGCACGGCTACGCGCACGGTCGCGAAACTCGACGAATGCGCTGCGCCGCCGTCGGCCCCTTCGGCGGTCGCCAGCTCCTTCGGCGGTCGCCAGCTCCTTCGGCAGTCGCCAGCTCCTTCGGCGGTCGCCGACAGGTGTATTTCGTAAAATCGCCTAACTTTGGCTGAGATTTACGATTCTGACCCGCAAAAGCTGGTTTTCAGACGCATCCGAAGCCGATAACTTTATGCGCCTGCGCAGAACCGCAGGTCAGAAATACCGTATCTTACCTTCAGCGGATCAGAATCGAAAATCTCAACCAGAACCGGACGTATTTTCGGAATTTTCCGAAACCACCACGGATCGCCACCGGCAATCCGGCGATCCGGCGAACCGGCGATCCCGCAGTCCGACGGTCCGGCGATCCAGCAATCCGACGGCTCAAGGTGCCGAACGGGCGCCTTGCGGTGGCGCATGCAGGTCGAAGCAGCGCGAACGCGCGATACGGGATACGGGATGCGCAGGCGGGCGCCGCCACCGGAATAAAAAACCGGCGGCACAACGGCCGCCGGCGTTCGAATCGACATACAGCGCTCAAGCGCTGCGTTTCGCCTAAGAGCTACTCGGCATCCCCGAGCACGAAACGGGTGAAGTTTGCGATCTTGATCTCGCCGCCCAGGTTCTTGGCAACCTCGGCAGTGTACTCGGACACGCTCTGGTCGGGGTTCTTCACGTAAGCCTGCTCGGTGAGCGTGTTCTCCTTGAAGAACTTCTCCAGACGGCCGGTCGCCATCTTCTCCTGAATGGCCTCGGGCTTACCGGACTCGGCGGCTTGGGCCATGTAGATGGACTTCTCGTGCTCCACAACGGCCGGGTCGACGGCGTCGCGGTTCGCGGCAACGGGGCACGCAGCCGCTACCTGCATGGCGACGTCGCGGCCGTATTGGGCGAACTCGGCCGACGTGGGATCGATGCCCTCGACGTCGAACTCGACGAGCACGCCGATCTTGCCGCCGCCGTGGATGTAGGACGAAACGGCGCCGGCCTCGGCAACCGCGAAGCGCGAAAGCTGGATGTTCTCGCCGAGCGTGTGGATAGCGTCGGTGACGACTTCTTCCACCGTCTCGCCTTCGGCGTCGGCGGCCTTGAGAGCGTCGAGGTCGGCGGGCTTGGCGGCAAGCGCGGCCTTGGCGATCTTCTCGGCATAGGCCTTGAACTTGTCGTTGATGCCGACGAAGTCGGTCTCGCAGTTCAGTTCGATAACGGCACCCGATTTGCAGTCGTCGGAGACGATGGCCATAACGGTGCCCTCGTTGGTGGCGCGGCCGGCCTTCTTGGCAACGGCAGCGAGTCCGCGGGTACGCAGAACGTCGACGGCTTTCTCGATTTCTCCCTCGGCCTCGACGAGCGCCTTCTTGCACTCCATCATGCCGGCGCCGGTCATCTCGCGGAGTTCTTTAACCATAGATGCTGTGATCTCAGCCATGGTGGTTTCCTTTCTCGATCAAACGGTGCGCGGGTAGAGCCCGCGCTCTGGTCGTATCGTTTCGGTCGTGCAAAGCGCGTTACTCGGCAGCCTTTTCCTCGGCAACCTCGGCGGCAGCTTCGGCCTCGACGGCAACCTCGACAGCGGCTTCGGCGACAACGGCGTCGGCAGCGGCCTTTTCGACTGCGGCTGCAGCCTCGGTTTCGGCGATGGCTGCAACGGCTTCGGCCTCAACGGCAGCTCCCTGAGCGTCGCCCGCCATATCGGCTACGGTCACCGGCACAACGCCGCCGGCGATAACCGCGTCGGCGATGAACTCGGCGAGTAGGCTGACCGAACGGATGGCGTCGTCGTTGGCAGGGACGCCGTAATCGACGTCATCGGGATCGCAGTTGGTATCGAGCGTGCCCACGACCGGGATGTCGAGACGACGGGCCTCGTGGATCGCGATGGCCTCGCGGTTGGTGTCGATGACGAACACGGCCTCGGGGACCTTCTTCATGTTGCGGATGCCGTTCAAGTTGGTCTGCAGCTTGGCGAGCTCCTTGCGAAGCAGGATCTGCTCTTTCTTGGGCAGAAGCTCCATGCGACCGTCGGCCTCCATGGCCTCGAGCTCCTCCATGCGGGTCACACGGGAGCGGATGGTCACGAAGTTGGTGAGCATACCGCCGAGCCAGCGGGCGTTCACATACGGCATGCCGCAGCGGTTCGCCGCATCTGCCACAGCCTCTTGCGCCTGCTTCTTCGTGCCGACGAACAGCACGGTGCCGCCCTTGCGCGCGGTTTCGGAGATGAAGGTGTAGGCCCTGTCGAGCCCGATGAGGGTTTGCTTGAGATCGATGATGTAGATATCCCCGCGGCTGCCGAAGATGTACGGCTTCATCTTGGGGTTCCAACGGCGCGTCTGATGGCCGAAGTGGCTGCCTGCATCAAGCAGCGATTTAATGCTGACCTTAGTCATGTTCTCTCCATTCGTTAGTCCTCTGCGCATGGTCATCCCCAGTCCCGCAGCCTTTTCGAGGTGGCCACTGGCGGTGCCGGGTCGCATACGCATGTGTAATTAGAAACTTGCAAAGTATACCACCGATATACGGGAATGCAAGAGACGACATGCGGACGACACGTGCGACGCAGAAACTGGCGCTGCAAGCACACGCGGATAACGCGAGAATGGAAGCGAAGTTGACGGAAATCCGCGCCATCCGCGCTTTTTCGACGATACGCAACCGATGCGCATGCGACCCCGAAATCCTGTATCATAGAGCACGGTACAGGACACGGCCGCCAAACGGTCGAGGCGAGCACAAGAGCGCGCAGACAGAACAGGGTTTTACATGAACTACAACACCGCAGCATTCAAAGCCGCCTACGGCACCTCTTCGCAGCTGCCGCCCTCGGAGCATCCCGAAGTGGCGTTTGCGGGGCGTTCGAACGTCGGCAAATCGTCGCTTCTCAACAAGCTCTTCAACCGCAAGGCTCTCGCAAAGGTCTCCTCGGTGCCGGGCAAAACCTCGACTATCAATTTCTTCTCGGTCGACGACGTCGATTTCGTCGACTTGCCGGGATACGGATTCGCCAAGGTTGCCAAATCGGAAAAGGCGCGCTGGTCGGAGCTCATCGAAGGATACTTCAACCAGGAGCGCCGCTTCGCCCTCGTGGTTTCGCTCATCGACATCCGCCATCCTGCAACCGATCTCGATGTGGGCATGGTCGAGTTTTTGAGCGAGACGGGACTCCCCTTCATCATCGCGCTCACCAAAGCGGACAAGCTTTCCAACATGCAGCGCGGCAAACAGGTCGCAGCGCTGCGCAAGCAGCTCCGCCTGCCGAAAGACCACGTGGTCATCCCCTGCTCCGCCGAGAAGGGCACGGGCATCGACGAGCTGCGCAAGCGCATCGAAGAAGCCGTCTCGTAAACAGCCCGCACACCCCGGCCGCCCGGCATCGCGAAGCGAATCCCGAAGCGCCAAGCTGCCGCCAGGAGCCCTGCGGAGGCGCGCCAACGGCAGTCTTGCGATGGTGCGAAGCCCCGCCTACAGCGACCGAGAAGCTTAGGTGCGGCCCCCTTGCCAGATGAGGTCCATCATCTCCTGACGGTCATGGACTTCCATTTTCGCGTAGATGTGGCTCACATGCGTCTTCACCGTGCTACTCGACAGCACGAGCTCGTCTTGGATGAACGCACGCGTGCGCCCTTGGGCAAGCAGCACGAACACCTCGGTCTCGCGCGGCGAAAGCGCGTAATGGCTCGCCATGGCCAGGCAGGTGTCGGTTACGGTCTTCGTGAGCGGCGGACATGCCGAAGCGCCGGCAGGCGAAGCGTCGAATCCCGCGCCGCCGACAGCGCCGGGGGCGGCATCGGCAACGGCTCCCGCAGCTTCGACGGCAAACGCCCCCGCAGAATCGCCCGTGCGACGTTTGCCGCCGAGCCACGTCACGTACATGGCGACTATCACGGCCACATAGGTGACGAGCAGAACGAAAATGTTGTTCATGATATCCGAGCTGCCGAGAATCAGGACCCACGCGATGGACGCCGCCGCGTATATCGTGCCCGAGATGCCGATGACCCGATACGAAGGCGTGTCGAGGGCGTCGAGCGCCGTGATGACGACCGTCCAGAACAGCAGGTGGGCGAACAACTCGTCGATCTGGATGACATCGGTCAAAAACGGCAGCGATTCGCTGTCGGGCGTCGCCTGCAGGGCGACGACGAACAGGCCGACCAAGATGAGCAGCATCGCCGGCTGAAAGCGCATGGTCAGAGTGAAGTCCGCCATGCGGATGAGCGCAAAGTACGCGAACGCGACAAGGAAGATCGCCGGCACGATGAAGCCCATGAGCCATGGCGTCGAGAGCGATATGTTCGCGTTGGTGTTTCCCCATACACCCAGATAGCTTACCGATCTGATCACGGCGAGCAGAATGGCCGATACGGCCATCATGATGTAGGTGTTGCGGCGAAACGTCTGCGATGCGGGCATGACCGTTTTCGGTTTAGCGCGTACGCCGTATACGGTGCGCACCTTCGGCGTTTCTTCGTTTCCGACGGCGTGCTCGTCGTGCTCTGCGTCGGTTCGGGCCAGCGCGCATGCGACCTCGAACACCAGAGCCGAGATGATCGGCAGCGAAATGGCGACAACCACCTGCCACTCGGGGCCCATGAGCATGCTGAGCGCGAACAGGATCGGGAGCTTGACGATCAAGCCGCCCGTGACCGACCACACCGCGCACGAGAACCCCTGCGTGCGGGCGAGCATAAGGTTGTAGCGGGCGACGAGCCAAAAGTACCCGATCCCTGCAACGAACAAGCCGCCCACGGCAAGGGCGCTCGGATCGAAAAACGTCTGATGGTACGAGAGGCCGAAACAGGCCGTGCCGAATGCCGAAAGAAGCGGAAGCACATAGCGCAGCACCCGATCGGACCGTTTGAGGGTGCGCGGAACGACCACGTACAAGACAGAAATAACCAGAATGCCCGCCAAGAAGAATATACGGGGATTGACCCATGCTTCGATACCGACAGCCGAAGACATGAACCCCATCGTGTGGCCCATGAGCGTACACCACACGAGATTGAGGCCCAACCCAACGGCCGCGAACACCGCACACCTATTCATATGCACACCGCGCATGCGCATTCGCCTGCTACTCCCTGCCTTCCAACACATCCCTCGCGCCGCAGCTCAACCCGCCTTGCGCATCGTAAACCATTATGGCACGTTGCCCATCCCCGCGCATCATAAAACGGCGCCAAGAAGGCAAATTCATCCCTGTCGTTCGGCGGACCCGAACATCGCCCAAAGTGGCCGATGCATCGATGACCTGCATTTATCAAATCGGACCTTTAGGTGATGGCGTGCGTCGCCCAACGTGAATACCATCAGATTCAACCCATAGGCGCAAAACAAGGCAACGGAGAAAGGAGGCAGACGCCACGGGTTCAGGACGAAGCGGGTTGAAACGGCCGGCCATGCAAACCGAAGCCGAATCCGCATACAAGGAGTAGAGAGAAAGGGGACCTATGTCAGTCAAGAAGCGACTCGTCATCACGACGATGTGCTTGGCATGCACCTTCTGTCTGATCGCAGGCTGCTCGCCGAGCAACGAAGCGCAGCAGCCGTCTTCGGGCGGCAGCGAGCCAGGCGATACGAAACCGGCATCCGAAGAAAGCCTCACGCCCGATCAACAGGCGATCATCGACGGCGCCGAAGGCACCACCAACGAAGACATCAACGAGGAGCTCTATCCCGGCAAAGAATACCTCAACGGCCTGTGGGACCGCTGGGATCAGATAGCCGAGGAATACGCTCCCGAAATCCGCACGCTCCCGAACGGCCAGATGGTGCAGCGCACGCCCACCGAGTACGAGGTCAATCCCGACGCTTGGCAAATTCAAGCGGGCAGCAATTCGTACAACACGTACTGGCTCGACGCGGATAACCGCGGATGCGAATCGTGCCACCCGGACATGAACTCGCTTTTGAAGAACCTGCCCTACGAGCATCCCGTCGCGTGGAACGACGAGCTCGACAACAAGACCACGCTGCAGCAGTGCCTGTTCTGCCATTCGTACGCTCCCGGCTACATCGCCAAGCAGTACGAGTTCGGAACGCTCATGCACGGCATCCACTTCGGCACCCGCAACAAGACCGAATTCGCCACCGAATTCCAGGGCGACTGCATGTCCTGCCACAACGCCACCGAGAACGGCGAAGGTCTGGAGCTGTGGGACCTCACCAAGTACGACCGCCTCTGGGGCATCAACAAGGTCGCCGACGTTCAGGGCGATTTCAAGATCGACCAGGAGAAGACCCAGGACCAAGACGGCGTGTTCTCCTATGACTGGATGCACGCGTACTACGACAACATGCGTCATGGCGCAGGCGTAAACGGCCTGAACCTCGAAATGCCGCAGAGCCTGTTCGACGAATGGACCATCACCGTTGCGGGCAACGTCGAAAACGAATACACCGCCAAGCTCCCCGACCTCATCAAAGAGGCCGAAGAAGCGGGCGTCGTAGTCGAGAAGACCTCCAAGATGGTCTGCAACTGGAACCCGGTCGGCGGCGGCGGCGTGACGAACACCGAGATCACGGGTATTCCGGTGAGCTGGCTCATCGAAAAGGCCGGCGGCTACAAAGACGATACGACCGGCGTGCGCGCCCTTCGCGCCGACGGCAGCTCCAAGCGCGCCTTCCCGAAGGACAAGGTCGACAGCGACGAAGCGCTGCTCGTGTACAAGATCGGCGGCGAGTACCTCGACGCTACGCGCGGCTACCCGTGCACCAATTGGGTCGAGGGCGTCGACGCCCAGATCAACTCCAAGCAGATCGACACCTACGAGGTGACCAGCGAGGACATCGACTACACCGACAAGTGGGCGGGCAATCCCAACGGATGGCAGAACGAGGCGAACGTTCCCATGAACAAGCCGAACGCCACCATCTTAGGCGTGCCCGACGGACTCGTCGTCCAAAACGGGCAGCCCTTCACGTTCGAAGGCTACGTCGACGCCTACGACGAGAAGATCGCCTCGATGGAGTTCTCCATGGACGGGGGCGTTACCTGGACCAAGTACGATCTCGGCGATACCGACCGCAACAAGATGGTCTGGTGGAGCTTCACCTACACCCCCGAGCTCGAAGGCGCTTACTGCCTCACGGTGCGCGCCACCACCGAGAGCGGAGCGGAGAGCTTCGAGACCCAGACCGTCATGATCAACGCCAAGGACAAGCTGCCTGCGGCCGAAGAGACCACGGTTCTCACCTCCGGATCGCTCATCCCACCGAAGGTCAGCGCCGAAGCCACCAACGAGGAAGATAAGTAAGGGGGACCACGATGTCATTCAACACACCGAAAAAGATCGCAGCGGGTGTGGCCAGCTCCGCCCTGCTTCTCTTCGGAACGGCTACGGCCATCGCCTCGCCGATCCAGCAATCGCAAGACGGCGCGCAAAACGCCGAGCCCCAGGCAAACACCCACACCGTCGGCGACCGCGAGATCGTCGCCCGTTGGATGGGCGAAGAGGAAAGCCCCTACGTGAAGGTGGCGAACGCCCAGGGCGCCTTCGCCTTCAACCAGGAGGGCGTGACCCCCAACGACGAGCTGTTCAACATCTTCGGCGCCGCGCTCACGAGCATGTGCTCGAAGCCGGCGGCCGAACTCGCCGAGGAACAGGGCGGCGTTGCCAACTACTACGTCAACGTGGGCGGCAACATCAAGAAGAACTTCACGGTGAACGTCGAAGACCTCTCCGACGACGTCAGCGATCAGGCGATGATGGCCTGCTCGTGCGCGACGGGGTCTCCCTTCGGGCAGGTCGCCGTCATGGGCGTGCCGCTTTCCGCCGTAGTCGAAATGGCCGATCTGGAAGACGGCGTGAACACGGTAACGGCCTACGGCGCCGACGGATTCGGCCAGCCGCTTCCGCTCGAATACGCGCTCGAGAAGAACGCACTTCTGGTCTACCAGGTCAACGGCGAGGAGCTCACCACCACGGGTTCGGGATCGAGCCTGCAGCTGTTCATGCCCGAAACCGTTGCGCGCTACTTCACGCGCAGCATCGTGCAGATCGAGCTGACCCAGGAAGAGCAGGTGCCCGACGTACAGCAGGTCGATCCGACGTACCGCAACAAGATCAACATCATGAACAACGCCGACGAGTGCCTGTTCAAGGCGGGCGACGAGATCACGTTCGAAGGCGTGGCCGACGATCTGGGAAGCCCCATCACCGCAATCGAGTTCTCCTTCGACAACGGAGCCACCTGGACGAGCTGCGAAACGGACGGCGCAACCGCCGACAAATGGGTGAACTGGCAGTTCACCACTTCGTTTGACGAGACGGGCGACTACCGCATGACCGTACGGGCGAAAACCGCCGACGGCGTGGTATCCCCCCTCGAAGCGACGCTGACATTCGAAATCGCGTAAGCGGCACCGCTCGCCCGCGCTGCAACAGGACCAAGCGCAGCGCGGGCGGCGACCCCAGGACCCTATGCCTTCGCAAGCGCCCGATCGATGTCTTCGATGATATCGTCGATGTCTTCGATCCCCACCGAAAGCCTCACCAGATCGCTTCCCACGCCAGCCCGCTTTAGCTCCTCGTCGGAAAGCTGCGAATGCGTTGTCGAAGCGGGATGGATGACGAGAGACTTCGCATCGCCCACATTCGCAAGATTGGAGAACAGTTCGAGGCCTTCGATGAAGCCGATGCCAGCCTCCCGCCCGCCGACCACGCCGAACACGACCACGCCTCCGAAGCCGTTCTCGAGCACCCGTTTCGCAACCTCATGCGACGGGTGGCTCTCGAGTCCGGGATACGACACCCATGCGACCTTCGGGTGGGCCTCGAGGTGGCGCGCGACGTCGAGCGCGTTGTCGCAGTGGCGTTGCACGCGCAGCGAAAGCGTTTCGATGCCGAGGCCTATCTCGTGCGCCGAAAGAGGAGCAAGCGTCGGGCCGAAATCCCGCAGCATCTGGGCGCGTACGCGCAAACCGAACGCCACGTTGCCCAAATCGGGAACAGCGCCGAACGCTTCGCTGAAAACCAGATCGTGATAGCTCGCATCGGGCTCGGAAAGCGTTGGGAAGCGATCGCTCGCCCAGTCGAACGTCCCCGCATCGATGACCGCGCCGCCGAGCGAAGTGCCGTGGCCGCCGATCCACTTCGTCAAGGATTCGAGAATGACAGACGCCCCGAGCTCGGCAGGTCGGCACACGTACGGCGTTGCGAACGTATTGTCGACGAGCAGGGGGATCCCGAGGTTGCGACCCGCTTTTGCAATGGCCGGAATGTCGGGCACGTCGAGACGGGGATTTCCGATGGTCTCGAGATACCACGCCTTCACGGCTTTGCGGCCGTCGGCCGATTCGACCGCATCGGTCTCCTCGGCGAAACTCTGAGCATCGGCGTGGACGAAGCGCACCTCGATGCCGAGGTTTTTGAACGTATGGAGGAAGATGTTCCATGTGCCGCCGTACAGCGAGTCGGATGCGATGATGGTATCGCCTGCCCTCGCCACATTGAGCAGCGCGAGCACTTCGGCCGCATGGCCCGATGCGACGGCAACGCTGTAGCTCGCGCTGTGGAGCGCCGACAGACGCTTCTCGATGGCTTCGACGGTGGGGTTGGTCAGCCGCCCGTAGATGTTTCCGAACTTCTTCAGCGCGAACAGATCCGCTGCGTCCTGCGCGCCGTCGAACGCGTAAGCGGTCGTTTGGTAGATGGGAAGCGCCCGAGCGTGGGTTCCGGGATCGGGGCGGGTGCCCGCATGGATGGCGAGCGTATCGAATTTCGTCATGACGATTCTCCTTGTATGCGTATGCGGATGATGGCGGCCGCGGGGCCGCGGGAGCGGTGCGCGCAGCGGGTGCCGTCGAGCCGACGTAAAACCCGATTGCGAGCCGAAGGCCGCCCGCAGGGCGGCGGGTGCGGTGAGCCCAGGCGGCTCTCATCGCGCAGACGACGAGTCGAGAGCCTGGGCTAGAGCATGCGCATGACGCATAACGAATGAGGGGCACGATGCGCGGCAGCGCAAAAGAGCCCACCGTCGAAGCATCTGCCGCCTATGCCGAGTCTGCAGAAATCTGTTTCGAAGGCGGTGCCCGACGGGAGGCCAAGCCAGCCGAAGCTGGTTGCGAAATCTCCCCGCAACACGCTATGTCGATTCGTCCCGTTCATGGTGATCATTAATCATAGGTATTAACTATGATTTGTCAAGAAGAAATGTTCGGCACGCGCCGAAGAACGACGAGGCGCCTTTCGGACGCGCCCCTGCCGTAACGTCGCGCCGCCTCCTGCGTCACCCGGTTCCGGCTCGGGGCGAGAGGGATCCCGGGTCTGCACACCTCCGCCGGTCGCGTTGCGCATGGAGGCTTCCGGACTCCGCTGCGCACGTTTTTGCCCTTTGTGTTGCATTCGGTGCCCACAGGCAAGCCGGTCGGCAGTCCGGAGCTGAAATCCAAGCCCCAGACAATCCGACGGGAAGCTGCAATCAGGCATTTTGGAAACGGCTGGAAATTACGGCACCTGCCAGCCAAAATCAGCCGTAACGCTACGGCAAAAAAGTGTCGATCGGACCGTTTCCACCGCAAGGAGCGCAGCCGGCGATGCGCTGCGGGGCGTCTCTCGACGGTCTCGCGCCGTAGGGCTGTCGGCATGGCGGTTTCCTCCCGCTGTTGCCCGCGACGTTTGGCGGACATCGCCCAAAAGCTGCCGCAAGCGAGCCTGCTTTCGGTGGATTTCCCCCATGCAAGCGAAGGGCGCCCGGGGGCGCCCTTCGCACTGTTTCCGCATATCCGCATTATGCGTTGGGCGCTCAGGATGAGCGCGCCTCCGGCTTCCGCCTACTTGAACTGGCTCGGGTGCCGTTCGAAGAAGTCGGTCCGAGGCGGCAGCTCGCGGATGCGATGGCGCCCTTCGGTGATCTCCCCCGCTCCGCACAGCTCGGCATTGTCCTCGAAATCGTAGTTCCAACTGAAGAACTCGTCGAACTCGAAGCTCAGGTAATCGCAGATCTTCTCGGTTCCAGCGGGTACCACCGGATGCATGAGCAGCGTCGCGATGCGCAGGAGGAAGAAGCAGTCCACGAGCACCTGGCGGCGTTCGGCGAACAACTCGTCGGCCGCTGCACCCCGAACGTCGCCGTTCTCCTCAAGCGCCGAAGCGGCGTTCTCGACCTCGCGGATCCGCTCGGTCCAGTACTTGTTCGACCAGCGGATGTACTCGTCCATGATCGACATGATCGTATGGAGTTCGGCCTTGTGCATGGTGAAATCGTACGCGGAAAGCGTCGCATGCACCTTTTCGACCGCCTCGGGCGACACGGTACCGATCGGCATGTAGCCCTCGAAGTTCTTCTGCGCCTCGTAGAAGCAGCTGCGCGCCAAACGGTTGAACACGTTGGTGAGCAGCGCTCCCTCTTTGAGCACCGGATCGGCCGCACGCGGATCGTCGCGTTTCGTCTCGTCTTGCTCGAACGGTTTGGGCTTGAATCCCACCGATTTTTGGTCGAGACCGAGTGCGAGGAAGTGGGCGCGAAGCTGCTCGGGCGTGTAGTAGTCCAAAAGCTCGTCGGCCGTCGGAGGCTTGACCGCGCCCGACGACGATGCCTTCTTATCGCCGAACAGGATATGGTAGTTGGCGATGAGCTGCGTCTGCCGAAGCGGATGCTCGGCAATGCCGGGCTTGAGGATATCGCCCGGCCGGATGGCCTCGAACAGCGCCGGCTGGGCCACGCCGTAGAAGTACAGGTTGTCCTGCCCGATGAACTGGTACACATGCGCGTCTTCCGAGCACCAGAAATCGCGCCAGCTGCCGCGCGGCATACCCATCTTGTCGCCCGCGGCCATCGTGAACGACATGGGCGCCCACAGGCTCTCGGGCCAGCACCATACGGTGAGCCCCTCGAGGCCGTCGATGACCGGAGCCTTCACGCCCCATTCGATGTTGCCCGTGATGCGGAACGGCGTGAGCGTCTTGCCCATGCGGAAGCGCAGCCCCGCACGCGTAAGCGCTTCGCGCGCCGCATCGCGGTCGTCGATGGTGGCGAACTCGATCTCGAAGCTCTGCTTGCCCTTCTCGGCCTCGCGGTACGAATGCACCGGCAGCTCGTCGGCGATGGCGAGGTACTCGTCGTACGCCTCGTTCTTGATGTAGACGACGGGCGGAGCCAAGAACTCCTTCACCGTGTTGTACACGACGGGGCGTACCTCGGGATCGGCTTCGAGTTCGGCTGTACGGGCGCGGAGGAACCCGGCAAAGGCGGGCAGGTCGAAATACCAGTTCTCCACGGGTCTCATCTCGGGCGTAACGCCGGTGATGGACGATTTGGGAGCAATGAGGTCTTCGGGGGCGTACTGATGCCCCAGATCGCATTCGTCCGCATAGGCGTGCTCGCTCTTGCAGCCCTGCACGGGGCAGCGGCCCATTACCTGGCGGCCGTTCAGAAACGTCTCCGCCTCCGGATCGTAGAACTGCAGCGTCGCGCGCTTATGCAGATAGCCGTTCTCGTAGAGCTTCTCGATGAACGCCTCGCTGATCTGCTGATGCACCTCGCCGGAATGCCCCATGCCGCTGCCCTCGTAGATGGACAGGCTGATGTTGTAGGCATCGAGCGTCTTCTTCTGCGCATCGTGGTTTCCCTGCACGTACTGAGCGATCGTTCCGTCGAATTCGCCCGCCTCGACGAGCTTGCGGTACCCCTCGTTGATGGGCGAACCGAAGCAATCGGTACCCGAGATGAACCGCACGTTCTCGGCCCCGATACGGTCGCGCAGGAAACGGGCGTAGCAGTCGGCCGGCACGAACACGCCGGCTATGTGTCCGAAATGGAGCGGCTTGTTTCCGTAGGGCATGCCCGCCGTGACAACGGCACGCTTGGGCCAGCTCGGTTTATCGGGTGATGGCACCATCGAGTCCCAACTCCTTCAGCGCAGCGGAAAGGTCATCGGTCGAAGAGGAGGATCCGAGGATATCGAGCAGATCCATCATGTCGAGCGATGAGTTGTTCTGCAGGGTAACGGTGGTGTACGCCGTGACGTTTGCCAGTTCGGCAGCTTTTTCCACAGCGTCTTCAAGCGTGCCGATCTCGTCGGCGAGCCCGTTCTCGACGGCCGTCATGCCGGTGAAGGTGAGCCCGGTCGCAAGAGCGCGGACCTCCTCGACCGACATGGAGCGGCCCTCGGCGACCGTCTCGATGAACGTCTCGTTGATCTGGTCGACCATATCCTGGTAATAAGCGCGCTCCTCTTCGGTGAGAGGACGGTTGCCGTAGCTCGAATCCTTGCTGTCGGCCGAGGTGATGTCGTCGATGCGGATACCGAGTTTCTCGTAGAGACCCGACAAGTCGGTGATCTGCATGGCGGTGCCGATGGCGCCGATGGAGGTGGTCTTAGCCGTGAAGATGTAATCGGCCTGCGACGAGATCTCGTAGGCGGCGCTCGCGTTCATCGAGGCGCTCGAAACCACGACGGGCTTGGAAAAATCTTTGAGGTAGGAAGTCATCTCCTCGCCTGCCGTCGCCGTGCCGCCGCCCGAGTTCACGCGCAGTACGATAGCCTTCACATGCGGGTTGTTCTCCGCCTTGTCGAGCTGGGCCTTGAGGCCCTCGGGGCTCGACGTGGTGCCGTCGTACTGGATCGTCCCATCGATGTTGATGATGCCGACCGCATCGCTGGTCAGGTAATCGACATCGCTGACCGTTGCGCCCGACAGCGAGGAGAACGAGCCTACCGAGGAGGTGAACATGCTCGTGCACGAGATCATGCCGACGATGATTATCGAGAATATCGCCAAGATGGCCACCAAGCCGACGATCCAGCCCTTGCCTTTTTTCGGCGGCTCGGGCGCGTAATACGGGGGTTGCGGCTGGGGATAGCCTTGGGGCTGCTGCTGAGGCTGCTGCCACACCTGCTGCTGCCAGTTGTTCTGATCGGACATGCTGTC
Organism: Raoultibacter timonensis; assembly: GCF_022845715.1. Taxonomy (NCBI): domain Bacteria; kingdom Bacillati; phylum Actinomycetota; class Coriobacteriia; order Eggerthellales; family Eggerthellaceae; genus Raoultibacter; species Raoultibacter timonensis. Next base: position 1,484,788 of record NZ_AP025564.1, on the reverse strand, counting down.
TCCTTATCGTCCGCCTGATCGTCTTCCCAAAGGGAAGAAACCGCGCAGTGCATGCGCGGTTTCCATTATATAAGTCGGTGCGACGACCCTTCGTTACAGAACCTTTACGGTATCGGCTTCGTCTTACAGTTCGAAGTTGTCGTCGGACTTGTTCATCTGGGCCTTTTTGGCCGTGCGCAGCAAGAACTCCTGGTTCGTGCTGGTCTGCTTCAATGACTTGATCAGCATGTCCATGGCCCGCTCGGTGCTGTTCATGTTCGCAAGGATGCGGCGTACGGCCCAAATGAGCGGCGCCTCCTGCGGCTCGAGCAGCAGATCCTCTTTGCGCGTACCCGAAGAGACCGGGTCGATTGCCGGGAAGATGCGGCGGTCGGCCAGGCTGCGATCGAGCCTGAGCTCCATGTTGCCCGTGCCCTTGAACTCTTCGAAGATGACCTCGTCCATCTTGGACCCCGTTTCGACCAGAGCCGATGCGAGGATGGTGAGGCTGCCGCCGCCTTCGATGTTGCGGGCGGCGCCGAGGAAGCGCTTGGGCGGATAGAGGGCGGTCGAATCGACGCCGCCGGAGAGGATGCGCCCGCTCGCAGGCTGCGCGAGGTTGTAGGCGCGCGCCAGACGGGTGAGCGAATCGAGCAGGATCACCACATCGGCACCGTCTTCGACGAGGCGCTTCGCACGCTCGATCACGAGCTCGGAAACCGCGATGTGGTTCTCGCAGGGCATATCGAACGTCGAAGAAATGACCTCGCCTCGGATGGATCGCTCCATATCGGTTACTTCCTCGGGGCGCTCGTCGACGAGCAGGCACATGAGGTGCACTTCGGGGTTGTTGGCCGAAATGGAAGCCGCAATATCCTTGAGAACCGTGGTCTTGCCCGCCTTCGGGGGCGAGACGATGAGGCCGCGCTGGCCTTTTCCGATGGGGGCGGCCAGATCGATGACGCGTGCCGTGATGGTGTTCTTGCCGTGCTCCATCCACAGACGCTCGTCGGGATAGACCGGCGTGAGATCGGCGAAGCGAACACGTTTTCCGAGTTCATCGGGTGATTTTCCGTTGATCGAGAGGATCTTCTGCACGGCGGCGTACTTCTCGTTCTCCCGCGGGGGACGGGTCTGCCCCACCACGAAATCGCCCTTGCGCAGCCCGTTGCGGCGAATGGTCGAAAGGCCCACGTACGCATCGGTCTCGCTCGGCAGGTAGCCCTGCGTACGCAAAAATCCGTAGCCGTCGGCGAGAATGTCGAGCACGCCCTTGACCTCGATGAAGCCTTCGGCCTTGACGCAGGCCTCGTACACCTTCTCGATGAGGTCGGCTTTCAGCAGACCACCCACGTCGAGGCCGAGCTCCTCGGCTTTGGCGCGCAGCTCGGCAACCTTGAGCTTCTCGATATCCTCGCGCGTCGTCTGGGGAACGGCGGGTTCGCGGTTCGATCCCTGATGCTGGCGGCGCTGCTTGCGCTGATTGGCGTTGCTGTTGCTGCCGCCGTTCTGCTGGCGGTTGTTCTGCTGCTTGTTGTTCTGCTTGCTCTTGTTCTGATTCTGGTTGTTGTTCTGCTGTTTGTTGTTCTGGCGGGGCCGCTGGCGCTGCGAATCCTGTTTCTCGAAGGACTGGCGCTCGGCCTGCCGATCGGGCTGTCGCTCGGACTGCGAGCGCTCGGCCAGCTGCTCTTCGGGTTGGCTTTCGGAGGCGGGCTTCTCGGCGGCCTGCTTCGCCGCCCTCCTCTTGGGCGCGGGGCGCTTCGCTTCGTCGGCGGCCTGCTCGGCAGGCGCTTCGTCCTTCGGCTTGGCAGCAGTGCCCGTCTCTACGACTACGCGTTTTGCGCGCGGTTTGCGAACGGGTTTCTTCCCTTCGCCCTCGGAGGCGCTTCCTGCTTCGGAGGCTTCGGGTGCTTTTGCGGGCGCCGGGGCTTTCGCCGTATCGGAGGCTTGTTGCTCGGCAGACGCCGGAGCCTCGGATGCGGCTGCCGTCTTGCGTGCGCGCGGCTTGCGCTTTGCCGGAGCTTTTTCTTCGGCGGGAGCAGCCTGATCGGCTACGGTTGTTTCGGTATCACTCATGCGTTTTGAACTTTCTCCCAGTCTTTCATGAAGGCATCGAGGCCTCGATCGGTAAGCGGATGGGCAACCATCTTCTTCAGCACGCCGAAGGGTACGGTGGCGATGTCGGCGCCCATGAGCGCCGCCTGGGTCACGTGGTTCGCGCTGCGGATGGATGCCGCGATGATCTCAACCTGCTCGCCGTTAACGGTGTCGGGGGTGAAATCGTAGTTGTTGATGGCGGCCACAACGTTCTCGAGCTGGCCGAGGCCGTCTTCGGAAATGTCGTCGAAGCGGCCGACGAAGGGGCTGATGTAGCGGGCGCCGGCACGCGCGGCGAGGATCGCCTGCGGAACGGTGAAGCACAGCGTCATATTGACGGGAATGCCCTCGGCGGCGAGCGTATGGGTTGCGGCCAGGCCTTCGACCATGGTGGGAACCTTGACGACGACGTTGGGGGCGATGGCGGCCAATTCGCGGCCGTCGCGCACGATCTCGTCGCGGCTCATCGCAACGCTCTCGGCCGACACCGGCCCGTCCACGATATCGCAGATGCGCTTGATGTGGTTATGGAAATCGGATAGCTTGCCACCGACACGCGCGTACAGCGAGGGGTTGGTGGTCACGCCCGCGAGCGCACCCCAACTCGCCGCCTCTTCGATCTCGTTCAGATCAGCGGTATCCAGAAAAAACTTCACCTGGGTCCTCCTTTAATTCAGGCCTCAAGACATACGGCGCGGCGAAACGCGCTTTTTTCATAATGGGGTTTTGATCTTTGAAAATAGGCTTTCTTTCAAGAGATATAAGAACTGCGACTCATGGTAGCGTATGTGGCCTGCGCTTTCAAGGGAGTTTTTCCACATGAGCGCGAAAGGGCACGGGACGCAACCTGCGCGCAGCCCCTGTGCGCGAATCGGGTTGGCTCGCATTCGCGTTCGCCGTATTCGCGTTCGCCGCAATCGCAAAAGCGGCCCGCGTCAGAACCATCGAGCCTAGAACGCCCGATAGAAGCAGGTGCGCTCGCCGGTATGGCATGCGGGGCCAGCGGGGTCGACGAGTGCGAGCAGCGTATCGGCATCGCAATCGTAGCGGAGCTCGACGAGCTTTTGGGTGTTTCCGCTCGTGGCACCTTTGTGCCAGAGCTCTCGGCGCGAGCGTGACCAGAACCACATGGTGCGGTCCTCCATGGTGAGGGACAGAGAATCGGCGTTCATCCATGCCATCATGAGCACCTCTCTGGTTTCCGCATCCTGCACGATGCAGGGAATGAGGCCCGCCTCGTTGTACTTCAGTTCCACCGCATCCATATCGATCCCTTCGCTTGATGTTGCCGCACGCATCTGCAGCAGCTTCAACCCGTAGCCGCGCCTGCGCAGCTTTGCCCGGCCTACAGCCTAACCGGAATACCCTGGCTCGCCATGTACTCCTTCACCTGGCGAATCGTCAATTCGCCGAAGTGGAACACACTCGCGGCGAGCACCGCGTCGGCCTCGCCCTCGATGATCCCCTCGGCGAAGTGCTCGATCGAGCCGACGCCGCCCGAGGCGATGACCGGGATGTCCACGGCGCGCGCCACCGCGCGGGTGAGCGCGCAGTCGAACCCGTCGCGGCTGCCGTCGCGGTCCATGCTGGTGAGCAGGATCTCCCCCGCCCCCCTGCGTGCGGCCTCCGTCGCCCATTCGACCGCATCGATGCCGGTCGCCTTGCGGCCTCCGTGCACGTACACCTCCCATTTGTCGGGGTTGCCCGCACGCTGCTTCGCGTCGATGGCGCACAGTATCGCCTGCGTGCCGAACGCCGCAGCTGCAGCGGTGATGATCGAAGGATCGGCGACGGCGGCAGAGTTGATGGATACCTTGTCGGCGCCCGCAGCGATCATCGTGCGGATATCGGCAACGCTGCGAAAGCCGCCGCCCACGCAGTACGGCAGGTGCAGCTCCTCGCTTGCACGGCTGGCCAGATCGACCGTGGTAGCGCGATCGTCGCTCGTCGCCGTGATGTCGAGGAAGATCACCTCGTCGGCCTTCTGCTCGTCGTAGCGCTGCGCGAGCTCGATGGGATCGCCCGCATCGCGCAGGTTCACGAAGTTGACGCCCTTGACCACGCGGCCGTCCTTCACGTCCATGCAGGGTATGACACGCTTAGTGAGCATCGAGGCCACCTCCCCTCGCATCTTCGGTCGATCCGTCGGCGCCCCCGACGCACGTCGCGGGCTCGTGAGACGAGCCTGCCACCCGACCGGCTACGGCCGTGTCGAGCGCAATCCCGCACGGGTTCTCGCCTGCGCGCATCGCCTCAAAGGCCCTCGTGGCCGCCTCGCATGCGGCCACCGCTTCGGCCACGTCGAGCGTGCCCTCGTAGACCGCGCGGCCCGCGATCACGCCCTCGATGCTGCCGGCGACCTTGCCGAGCCGCTCGATGTCCGACAGGTCGGCCACGCCGCCCGAAGCGGTTACGGGACTGCCGAACACCTCGGCCATGCGGACGTAGGCGGCCTCGTCAATGCCCGTCTGCATGCCGTCGCGCGCGATGTCGGTGTACACGAGGTGCTTGAACCCGACGCTCGCCACCTGTGCGGCAAGCTCCTCGGCGGGAACGCCCGCGCCCTCGCGCCATCCCGAAACGGCCACCTCGCCGCCCTTGGCGTCGATGCCGGCCGCAAGCATGCCCTGATAGCGGGCGATGGCCGCCTCGGCGAATGCGGGATCGGCCACCAAACTCGTGCCGAGCACCACGCGGGAAACGCCCGCCTCGTAGAGCCGCTCGATCGTTTCGAGCGAACGGATGCCGCCGCCTACCTCCACCTTGAGCAGCGTCTTTCTCAGGATGCGCTCGATGATGGCGATGTTTTCGGGAACGCCCGATTTGGCCCCGTCGAGATCGACCACGTGCAGCCACGTCGCACCCGCCTCCTCGAAGCGCTGCGCCTGATCGGCAGGATCGTCGTTGTACACGGTCACCTTCGCGTAGTCGCCCTTCGCAAGGCGCACTGCGCGCCCGTCGAGTATATCGATCGCGGGAAGCAGATACATGGGATCACGCGCCTTTCGAGTGCTGAACGATGCTGACGAAGTTGCGGAGCAGAGCCATCCCCGCATCGGAGCTCTTCTCGGGGTGGAACTGCACGCCGAACGCGGTTTCGCGGTAGGCGACCACGCTCGGGAACGACACCGAATGCGTGGTGGTCGCCACCGTGCAGGGGGTGTCCGGCGCGATGAAGCTGTGGGTGAAGTAGAAGTACTCGCCCGAGGGTATGCCCGCAAGCAGCGCTTTCGGTTCGGCGTCGTCGTACTCGATCGAATTCCAGCCGACGTGGGGCACCTTGTAGCTTATCCCCTGCTCGTCGGTGCGCGGAAGGGCGCTCGCCACGCCCGGCAGCACGGAAAGCCCGTGCGCGTTGTCGGCCTCGTCGTCCTCGAAATCGGTGCCTTCGGTTCCCTCCTCGAACATGAGGTGGAGCCCCAAGCATATCCCCAGAAACGGCACGCCCGCTGCGATGCGCTCGCGCAGGGCCGCCGTCTGCCCCATACGGTGCATGGTCGATGCGGCGTCGGCGAAGGCGCCCACGCCGGGCAGCACGATGGCATCGGCGCGCGCGATCTCGACGGGATCGGCGGAGACGAACGCTTCGGCGCCCGCGCCCCGCAGGCCGCGCTCGACGCTCATGAGGTTGCCTTTGCAGTAGTCGACAACAACGACGCGTGGCCGACCCGCCATCACAGCGAGCCCTTCGTCGAGGGGAGTACGCCCGCGATGCGCGGGTTGATGCGCGTCGCATCGCAGAGAGTCCGGCCGCTCGCCTTGAAGGCGGCCTCGACGATGTGGTGCGCGTTCTCGCCCGAGACGCTGCGGATGTGCAGCGTCACGCCCGCGTTCGTGGCGAGCGCGATCATGAACTCCTTGGCGAGCGTCGTGTCGAACGTGCCGATGATCTCTATCGGCAGGTCAACCGCGTAGTGGAGCTGACCGCGCCCCGATATGTCGCAGGCGGCCAACACGAGCGCCTCGTCCATGGGTACGTAGCTCGAGCCGAACCGCACGATACCCCGCTTGTCGCCGAGCGTCTGCGCGAACGCCTGGCCGAGCACGATTCCCACGTCCTCCACGGTGTGGTGCGCGTCGACCTCGATATCTCCTCGAGCCCGCACGGTCAAGTCGAACAGACCGTGGCGACCGAAGGCATCGAGCATGTGATCGAAGAACGGCACACCCGTCTCGATGTCGGTCACACCCGTCCCGTCGAGGTTCAGCGTAAGCGCGATATCGGTTTCCTTGGTGGTGCGCGTAAGGGAGGCGATGCGATCGGTCATGCCTTCCGCCTTTCTATCAGAACCTCTTTCAATGCGGTTAAGAACCGCTCGTTTTCTTCGGGCGATCCCACCGTGACGCGAAGGCAGTCGGTCAGGTGCTCCGCAGCCGAGAAGTCGCGTACGAGTATGCCGCGATCGTAGAGCGCCCGCCATACCTCGCCGGCGCCTTCCGCCCTGAACAGGATGTAGTTCGCGTCCGACGGATACGCCTTGACCTCGGGGAGCTTGCGCAGCTGCTCGATGAGGCGGGCGCGCTCCTCGATGATCGAGACGATCCCGCGCTCGAAGCTCGCGCGGTTCTCGTACACGGTTTCGGCGATGATCTGGGAAACGGCATCGACCGAGTAGGGTTGGCGCACCTTGATGAACTCGGTGACGATGGCCGGATCGCCGAGGATGTAGCCGAGCCGCACGCCCGCGAGGCTGAAGGCCTTGGAGAACGTGCGCAGGATGACGAGGTTCTTGTGGCGGGCAAGGTAGGGCCGCATGGTCATGCGGGAGAACTCGAAGTACGCCTCGTCCACCATCACGAGCGCGTCGGTGGCGTCGAGGAGCGCAAGCAGGAACTCTTCGCTGGCAAGCTTGCCGGTGGGATTGTTCGGACTCGCAACGATAAGGTAGTCGATGCCGCCTTCGGCCACACGCGCGAGTACCGCCTCCTCGTCGATCGAATGGTCGTCACGGCGCGGGATGTTCACGATTTCGGTGCCCGTCAAACGCGCGTTCTGCTCGTACACCGAGAATGTCGGCGGGAGGTTCAGAAACGTGCGGCCGGGGCCGCCCCAGGCGAGCGCGATGTTGAACAAGAGCTCGTCTCCCCCGTTGCCCAAAAGCACGCATTCGCGTTCGAGCCCGTTCGCCTCGGCGATCCTGTCGCGCAAACCGTTGGCCAGCGGATCGGGATAGCGGTTGAAGCTCATGGCCTTGAGCCGCCGGTTGATCTCGCGGCGCACCTCCTCGGGCACGTCCTGCGGGTTCTCGTTGGCCGAGAGGTACGCTTCGGCGGGAAGGTACTTCGGATCGTAGGGCACGAGCGGCGCGATGCGCTCGCACGACGGTCTGACGTTATTCATCGGCATCTTCGATTCCGTACAGGTTTCCGGTCCTCATGAGGTTGCACCTGAGTTCGACGCTCTTCGCATGCGCCCACAGCCCCTCGTGCTCGGCGATGGTCATCACCGCCGATGCGTCGTTGGCGAGCGCAGCGGAAGAGTACTGGATGACGCTCGACTTCTTGACGAACTCGTCGACCGAGAGCGGCGAGGCGTAGCGGGCGGTTCCGCCCGTCGGCAGCGTGTGGTTCGGCCCCGCGACGTAATCGCCCACGGCTTCGGGCGTCCAAGCGCCCAGGAAGATGGCTCCCGCATTGCGGATCATGCCGAGCAGGTCGAACGCATGGTCCATGTGGATCTCGAGGTGCTCGGGCGCGATCACGTTGACCGCTTCCATCGCGCTCGGGATGTCGGGGCACACGACGATGAGGCCCTGGTCGGCAAGCGATGCCGTGGTGATCTCGGCGCGGGTCGACGACGCCAGGTGCTTCTCGACCGCCGCCTCGACCGCATCGGCGTACGCTTCGGAGAAGGTCACGAGATAGCAACTCGCGAGCGGATCGTGTTCGGCCTGGGCCATGAGATCGATGGCGACGAGCGCGGGCTCTGCCGTCTCGTCGGCGACAACGCAGACCTCGGAGGGGCCTGCGATCATATCGATGCCCACGTCGCCCGAGACGATCTTCTTGGCGGCGGCCACGTACGCGTTGCCGGGCCCGGTGATCTTGCACACCGGCTCGATGGACTCGGTGCCGTAGGCAAGAGCAGCCACGGCCTGAACTCCCCCGACCGCGTAGATCTCGGTGACGCCCGCGATGCGGCACGCTTCGAGGATGGCCGGATCGAGCTTGCCGCTCTTGGTTGGCGGCGTCACGCATACGATGCGCTCGACGCCCGCCACGGCGGCGGGAAGCGCGTTCATGAGCACCGAGGAGGGGTAGAGCGCACGGCCGCCCGGCACGTAGATGCCGACCGACTCGAGCGGCTCGATCTTGCTGCCGACGAGCGCGCCGTCCGCGCGCACCGTGAACCAGCTCTGCTGGCGCTGGCGCTCGTGGAAATCGCGGATCTGGGCCGCTGCTTGGCGCAGGGCCTCGGCGGTCTTCGGATCGACGTCGACGATGGCTTCGTCGATCGCCTGCTTCGAGATGCGGAAATCCTCGATCCTCACGCCGTCGAACTTCTCGGTGTATTCGCGCAGGGCAGCATCGCCGCGCTCGCGCACATCCTCGACGATCGAGGTGGCCGCAATGAGCGCATCGGCGTTGAACGCACCGGTGCGGTTGAGGTATCGGCTTTTAAACTGGCTCCCAGGCTGCAAGACGATCCTGCGCATGGTTCCTCCTTATCGTATCGGCCCCGCGGGGCCACCCTATTGTAGCGAATCTTGCAGCGATGCTCTATCGAAGCGATCCTTGCAAGGCTTCAGTCAATTCCACGATGCGCGCATCGATGCGGAATGCGCAGGCGTTTGCGAAGAAGCGGGCGGTCGAGGCGAGCACCTCGTCGACGATCGCAAGGTTGTTCTCGCGAAGCGTCGTGCCGGTTGCCGTGATGTCGACGATCCGCTCGGCCATGCCCGTCAGCGGTGCCAGCTCGATGTTTCCGTGCAGCTTGACGATCTCCACCTGCATGCCCGCCCGCCTGTAGTAGGCGCTCGTGATGTTGGGATACTTCGTCGCGACGCGAATGGAGCCCAAGCGCCGATAATGCTCCTCGACCGAGGGGCCTGCGCCCGCGGGCTCGGCCACCACGAAGCGGCAGGCGCCGAACTTCAGATCGACGAGTTCGACCACGTCGGGATCGGCTTCGAGCAGCGAATCCTTCCCGCAGATGCCGCAGTCCGCCGCGCCGAGCGCCACGAACGCGGGCGCATCGGTGGGACGCACGATGATGAAGTCGACGCCGGGATTCGAGATGATGAGCTGGCGCCCGGGATCGTCGAGCCCCGTCGTGTCGAGCCCAGCAGCGGCGAGCGCCGCGATCGTGTCGGCGTTGAGCGACCCCTTGGGAACCGCGATGCGCAGCGGACGCTCAGAAAGCGCCTCGGCGGCAGTCGCAGGTGCGCTCGGGTCAGCGAGGGTTTCCGCAACGTCGGCGGCATCTACCGGCCGGCAAGCCGACGGAGCCGAGGCCTGAGCCGCCATCACCTGTTCGAGCGAGAAGGCGAACCCGGCTGCCGGGCGGCTCTGCCCGTAGGCCGCGAGCATGTTGTCGTAGCGCCCCCCGCTTCCGAGCGGAGCGCCGAGCCCGGGCGCGTAGGCTTCCACCACGATGCCCGTGTAGTAGTCGAACGAGCTCATGACCGAAAAGTCGACCACGATGCTCTCGGCCAGCCCCGCATCGGCAAGCAGATCGTAGGTTTCCTCGAACGCATCGAGCCCGTCGATGCAGCCGAGCGGAGAAACGAGCGAGCGCACCTCGCCGATGGCCTGCTTGCCGCCCCGAATGCGCGGAAGCGAGCGGATGGCGTCGGCAAACGCCGGAGCAGCCGTCCCATCGGCGCACAGGACGTCGAGATCGACGAAATTCGACGCGTGGTAGGCCTGCAAGACGAGTTCTCTCCATTCGGCGGGCGCACCGCTTCGCTCCAGGAGCGCGCGAAGCACGCCGACCGTGCCGATGGCCAGCTTGAATCCCCCGACGCCGCACGTACGCAGCGCTTCGGCCAGCAGGCCGACCATCTCGGCGTCGGCCGCAGGGCCGCTCTCGCCGATGCACTCGATGCCCATCTGCGTGAGCTCGCGCGCCGCCGCCTGCATCTCCGACTCAGCCTCGCGGAAGACGCGCTGCGTGTAGCGGAACCGAAACGGCCCGGGCTGCCCCTTGAGGCGCGTCGAGCACATGCGCGCCACCTGCAAGGTAACGTCGGGCCGCATGGCGAGCAAGTCGCCCTGGGAATCGAAGAATTTGAACGGAGCAGCGGGCATCCTGCCGCCCGCCTGCAATACGTCCATCACTTCGAGCGTCGGCGTTTCGATGGGCACGTAGCCCCGCTCGTCGAAGCAGCGCTGCACGCTGCGGGTCATTTCCTCGCGCACGCGCGCCTCGTCGGATAACACGTCCCTGAACCCTGCCGGGGTGACGAAATTCATGTCTCGTTCCTCTGTCCGTTCGTTTATACCGATGTTCGCCGTATGCCGCCCTACGGGCGATCGGCCATCGGATATCATCGTATCTTCCAATTCTACCTGCAACGATTCCAATGCGGACCCCGCACGCCCATTCGGCACGATGTCGTCATGTTCCGAAGCACGCCACGCTGAAGCGCGAAACGCGGCACGCCGTCGCATCGAGCTCCGGGTTGCGATGCGTGCCCAGGTTGCTGCAGGCGCTCCGGGCCGCTTCGCATTCTTCACGTTGCCCAATGTACTTTAGCACAGTAGAGTAGTAAAGCAACATGTTTTTTCATCCGCTACAAAACATCCAAGCTCGCAAGGAGCACTACGGTCGCTTTCAGGGAACGCCGCTCTCGGAAACCGAGCAGCGTGCGCCTTGCGCACCGAACCCGAGAAACCTCCACGCTCTCGTTCCGCGTGTTTTTCACGAAAGTGTTGCACTTCGCGAGAGTGCCAGCGGCCTTCGTTCTTTTCCCTTCCCAATAACGCCTGGTCAGTGCGCCGCAGAGTTTTTGCTCGCAGCCGCAGGTTCCAGCCGGCGCCCTTCGACCAGCTTCGAAGACCCCAAAACGCAACACAACGAGGCTTTTCCCGCAAAACAGCCAAGGGCCGCATGGTGCGCCGAGAACTCAGCTCCGTCCACGCCGCACCTGGCTCACCCCACATCGCCCACGCCGTGCCGCCCACGTCGCACCGCCTGCGCCGTCCCGGCTCGCCCTGCGCTGGGCACGCTGCCCCGGCCCGCCCAGCGTCGCGAACCTACGCCACACCGCAATCGCAGCCTCAAAAACGCGGCATCGGGGTTCGAGAACGCGCGTTCCATTCGATCGACGCCGAAGAGCCGAGCCTGAACCATGCGAGCGAATCCAGCAACCGGACCCGAATTCGGTATATACTAGTAATTATCCTGAAAATAGATAAAAGGAGAGCCATGGAGACCGAGGGATTCCCCTACGACGAAATCGCTGAGAAGTTTTTCTCGCCCATCTACCCCGTTATCGCCGAAGCCATCCTCGAAAAAACCGGCGTCGGCAGCGGTCGGCTCCTCGATCTCGGATGCGGAGGGGGGCATCTGGGATTCGAGCTGCTGAAACGCGGAAACTATTCCACCGCAGTGTTCGCCGACGCCAACCCTGAAGCGCTGAAAGCGACCGAGCGGCGCGGATTCGAACGAGGCTTCGGTTCCGTCATGAAAACGAGCCTACAGGACGCCTGCGCGCTCGACCTGCCCGAAGAGAGCTTCGACCTCATCGTATCACGCGGCAGCATGCCGTTCTGGGATGATCAGATCGCAGCGTTTTCGGGCATCTACGACCTACTCGCCCCCGGCGGCTGGGCGTACATCGGCGGCGGCCTCGGCAATGCGCAGCTCGGAGACGAGATCAAACGCGCGATGGCCGAAGCCCGGAATGCAACCGGCGGCGAAGGGCCGCGCTGCTTCGACAGGAAGAATTCGAAGGCGCTTGCCGACGAAGAGTACCGTGCGCTTTTCGCACATACCGACGCAGATCTCGTCATCATCAACAACGATGACGAGGGCCACTGGATCATCCTGTCGAAACCGACCGCGTAAGCACGGGGAAAGACGGGCGAGCGATCTAAACGGCAGCGGCTCCGCATCGATCGGAGCCGCTGAAACAGCTTTCGCGGATGCGGACTCCGCTGCGATAGACGAGCCTACATTCCCATCTGCATGGTGATCTGCCACATGTTCCACGACATGTAGACGCAAAAGGCCACGTAGACGGTGGCGATGATCTTGATGGCAATATGCCAATCGCTTCTCCAGCAGATCACAATGCCAACCGGCCAGAAGATCAAAAGGAAGAAGACGATCCAGAACGTCTGCTTGGACCATTTCTTCTCGTTCGGATCGCGCATCAGATCGTTGGCGTCTTTTCGCTGCTCTTTGTGCTGCCAATCCCCCGCCCTGCGGTTTCCATCGGTCATGTCGAGCTCCTCCTGCGATCGATCTGCAACTCTTCCGCAAATCGTATCGCGTATCGCACGGGGCGCCCGAAGCGCCCCGCATTCGTTGCCTTCCCGTAATCTAGCGCCGTCGAAACCAGCGAATCGAACGGCGCCCGCCGCGATCGCCGCATCCGCCATTGCTTCCCGGCAAACGCGCCGGCGCAGGCAAAGCCAACCGTGGCTAGCCGAGCTTCTGAGCCAAAAGCTCGTTGATGACCTTCGGGTTGCCGGCTCCCCGCATCTCCTTCATGCACTGGCCGACGAAGAAGCCGATGAGGCCGGTTTTTCCCGCCCTGTACTGCTCCACCTTGTCGGGATTGTCGGCGAGCACCTTGTCGACGACAGCTTCGATGGCGCCCGTGTCGGACACCTGCTTCATACCGCGCTCCTCGACGATGGCCGCCGGGTCCTTGTCCTCGTCGATGATCGCCGCAAACACCTCTTTGGCCTGCTTGGACGACACGGCATCCTCGGCAAGCAGCTTCACGAGCGCGACGGCGCGAGCGGGCGTAAGAGGCGTCGCGGCCAACTCGACGCCGTCGTTGGCGTTGAGGTAGCCCGTCACGTCGTTGATGATGAGGTTCGCAAGCGGCTTGGCAAGCGCTTGGTCGCTTGCCTGCGCCATGCATTCCTCGAAGAAGCTCGAGGTGCTGCGATGCTCGACCAAATGCCGGGCGTCGTAGGCGGAAAGGCCGAAATCGGCCTCATAGCGCGCGGCCTTCTGATCGGGCAGTTCGGGAAGCTTCGCCCGCACGCGCTCGATGAACCCGTCGGACAGGTCGTAGGGAGCAAGGTCGGGTTCGGGGAACAGGCGGTAGTCGTCGGCCGTTTCCTTGACGCGCATGACGATCGTGCGCTTGGCCGACGGGTCCCAATGGCGGGTCTCCTGATAGATGATGCCGCCTTCTTCGAGCACTTCGGCCTGACGGCATATCTCAAAGGCGAGGCCGTCGTGGAGGTTCTTGAAGCTGTTCATGTTCTTGAGCTCGGTTTTCGTGCCGAGCCCCGTCGATCCGCGCCGGCGCAGGCTCACGTTGCCGTCGCAGCGCAGCGACCCCTCCTCCATCGAGCAGTCCGAGATGCCGAGCGTCAGGTAGATCTGGCGGAGCTTCTGCATGAACAGGCGCGCCTCTTCGGGCGTGCGCAGATCGGGCTCGGTCACGAGCTCAATGAGCGGCGTGCCGCAGCGGTTGTAATCCACGAGCGAATGGGTTGCACCGGCAATGCGCCCCTCGGAGCCGCCGATGTGGTTCATCTTGCCCGCATCCTCTTCCATGTGGATGCGCGTGATGCCGATGTGCGCGGTGTAGCTGCCCGCCTCGGTCGCCTCGGGCAGATCGATGCGCTCCTTGGCCGCCGGCCCGTCGACCTCGAGGTCGAGCCAGCCGCGCATGCAAAAGGCAACGGGGCCCTGGGTGGTCTGGAAGTTCTTCGACATGTCGGGGTACATGTAGTTCTTGCGGTAGAACATCGAGCGCTTCTCGATGTCGCAGTTGGTTGCCAAACCCGCAAGCACGATCGACTCGATAGCCGCCTTGTTCGGCACGGGAAGTGCACCGGGCAGCCCTAAGCAAACCGGGCAGGTGTGCGTGTTCGGATCGGCACCGTATTCGAGCTTGCAGCCGCAGAACATCTTGGTTTCGAGCGTGGTGAGCTCGGCATGGACCTCGAGGCCGATCACAGCCTCCCAATCTTGCAGGACTTCTTCGAGCTTCTTCATTTAGGCACCTGCCTTACCGTCGGCGAAAGCGGGGGCGATGCGCTCGATCTCGTAGCAGGATTCGAGCGCAGCCGCCACGCGGAACATGTTCTGGTCTTTGAACTGCGGTGCGATCAGCTGCACGCCGACGGGAAGGCCCGTGTCGGCACCGAGGCCCACCGGCAGGCTCATGCCGCCGTTGCCCGCGATGTTGATGGAGATCGTGAACATGTCCGAAAGGTACATCGACGTCGGATCGGATACCTCGCCGAACGTGAACGCGGTACGCGGGGAAACGGGAGCCAGAATGCATTCGACCTTCTCGTACGCCTTCGCGTAGTCCTCGGTGATGAGCGTGCGAACCTGCTGGGCGGGATAGTAGTACTTGTCGTACACGCCCGCAGACAGGAGGTAGCTGCCGAGCATGATGCGGCGACGGGACTCGGGACCGAAGCCGCCTGCACGGCTGGCCTCGTACTGGCTGCCGAGGTCGGCATGCCCGGGATCGCAGTATCCGTAGCGAACGGAGTCGAACCGCGCGAGGTTCGAGAACGCCTCGCAGGGGCCGAGCACGTAGTAGGCGCTCATGGCAGCCTGCGCGTTCGGCAGATCGATCTCGACGAGTTCGGCACCGAGCTTCTCGAGGTTGGCGGCGGCCTCCTCGACCTTCGCCTTCACCTCCGCGTCGAGGCCCTCGGCCTCCATGAACGCCGGCACGATGCCGATCTTCATGCCGCGCACTCCCTGTTCGAGGTTCGCGGTGAAGTCGGTCGTGATATCCTGGCTCGTGCAATCGAGCGGATCGCGGCCCGAGATGGCGTTGAGGGCGTACGCCGCGTCTTCGACGGTCTTCGCGAAGGGGCCCACCTGGTCGAGCGACGAGCCGAACGCGACCACACCGTAGCGCGAGACCACGCCGTAGGTGGGTTTGACGGCGACGACGCCGCAGAAGCTGCCCGGCTGACGAATGGATCCGCCGGTATCGCTGCCGAGCGTCACAGCCGCAAGGCCCGCGGCGACCGCCGCGGCGCTGCCGCCCGAAGAGCCTCCCGGAACGCGCGAGGTGTCCCACGGGTTTTTCGTGGGACCGAACGCAGAGGTTTCGGTGGACGAACCGAACGCGAACTCGTCCATGTTGAGCTTGCCGAGCGGAATGCCGCCCGCGGCAACGGTCTTCTCGACGCAGGTCGCCGTGTAGGGCGCCACGTAGTTTTCGAGCATCCGGGAAGAGCACGTGGTATGCGTGCCCGTCTGGTTCATGTTGTCCTTGAACGCAACCGGCACGCCGGCGAGCGGCCCGCATTCGGCAAGCGTTCCCGCGGCTACGGCCGCATCGAGCCGGGCGGCCTGCTCAAGGGCAAGCGCCTCGGTCGTTTCGAGAAACGCGTGGATAGCGGGGTCGACGGCGGCGATGCGCGCGATGGACGCCTCGGCGATTTCGCGAGCGGAGAACTCTTTCGCATCGAGGCCCTCGAGGATGGCGCGTACGCTCATTTCGGCGTAGTTCGTCATCAGCGATCGCCCCCTTCCCCGAGAATCGAGGGGATGAGGAAGCATCCGTCCTGCTGCTTCGGTGCGTTTTCGAGCGCGGTTTCCTGCGAGAAGCTCCCAAGCTCCTCGTCCTCGCGCATGATGTTGCTTAAGGCCCCGATCGGATGGAACGTCGGTTCGACGCCATCCAAATCGTACTCGGTGATGGGAGCCAGGCTCTCGATGATCTCGTTCAGGTCGACGGTCATCTGGGAAACCTCGTCGTCGGTGAGGCCGATCCGCGTGTAGGTCGCGATATCGCGCACATCCTTTTCGGTCACGTGTTGGGGCATTGGACTTCCTTCGCTTTTCCCTTGTGGAATTTCAGAAACGAGCGGCAAAAACATTCGCCGTACATGATAGCAAAGGGCGCGCGTCCGCAACACCGCGCAACCCGTTTTCGTCACAGAGGATTTACACGAGGTGTGCTGTTGGACCAATGCGGTTTGCAGACTTAGCTCGAATCAACCCATTAGCCGCTTGACACTCGCAAAAAGCCTTCGGGAGCGACTATAAAAACTCTCGCGAGAATCGACAAGAATAAAAACGGGCTCATCGAACTCTTCGTAGTACACGTATCTGATTCGATAGGACACTCCTGCAACATGAAATTCATACGTCGAAAAGCCCGCTAAATCGCCTGCCTTGCCATCGCCCGACAGGGGATCTCGCTTTACCGCTTCAATCCCCTCGACAACCTTCTCCTTGAGATTCTTCTGCCGTATCTTTTTCAAATCCTTTTGAAACGATGGCCAGAATCGATATTCCATATGAACGCCTAGCATCCAAAGGCGGATTCGAGGTCCGGGTTGACTTCCAGATCATCGAGAGACTCAAACACATGCTTGCGAAACGCGGCAGCACCCTCGCGAAGCACCTGCTTTTCGGCGGCCCACGCATCGACGAGTTCATCCCCCTCGAGGCCCTGCGCGATGAGCTCCCTCAAAATGAGCGCATCGAATTCGTCGTTGTCTGACAACTCGATAGGCTTCACCAAAATACCCTCGTCGGTGAAGGCAATGGTGGCGTACTCGTTGAAGCCCCCGTCCCCCAACCAGGCCTTCGGGATGCTCACCTGCCCCTTGCTCGATATCTTGCGAACGAGTGGTCGTACGACAGCAGCGCCCGGGGCCTTTTTGCCGCGAGCCTTCTTCGAGGCCTCTTTCCCCGAAGCCTGCTTCTCCGCTGCAGAATCAACCATCGCGCACCTCCATGGTAAACCGTTTACCTGTTGAACAGTTTACCACTCTTGCACGAACCGATCAACCGGCACCCAGTGCGCGCAGGACCCCTCGCAAACGCTGCTGGGATACCACCATGGGCTTGCAGAAAACCGACGGGTTCGAGCCTTCCGCTATACGAAAAGCACTGCAAACAAAACGCGCCAGGCGAGCTACCGCGATGCGGAGGCAAGCAACATGCCGACGACAACCCATCTTGCATCGTTTTTCGAGAACCCGCTTTACGGCGCGGATCGCTACCGAACAACCCCAGCACCCACCAGATCGATGACATCCTGGCGCGTATGCACATCGAGCTTTCGATAGATGTTGCGGGTGTGGGTCTGCACGGTTCGCTCGGATATGAACAGCATCTCTCCGATCCGCTTTGCGCTGTAGCCAAGCGCTAGGTAGTTGAGGATATCGAGTTCCCGTTTCGTCAGATCGTGTTCGCGAGCAAGCGAAAGGCATATCGCATGATGCGGAACCGCCGCACTGCACCCCTCGTCTGCATGAGGCCGGCCGTCGGCCGCCGAAAAGAGCATGCGCAGCGTGTTGCTTTGGCAGAATTTGATAAAGAACACGAGCAGCGAAATCAGCGACACCGCCCCGATTGCAACATCGATGGCCCGCGTGATTTCGGTCGGAAACGTTCCCAGCGCCTCGAAAACCGGTGTCAATACAACGTAAGCGAGCAGTTTTTCGACGGCGAGCATAGCGAAGAAAAACAACCCGAACGACTGCAGCGGAGAAAGACGGCTTTGATACGTCATAAGCAGCGCAATGAAAGCAAGGAGTATCGGGAAGCAGGGGCTGATCGCCGACATGACCGAAAACGCACTGAAGGCGGGCTGGCTGATCGCATCGGCGAAGAACAGCCCGAAAAACAGGCCGATCGAAACGCCCATGCTCGCTACCCAAAACGTTGTTTTTTCCTGGTAATGCTGCGACTCGCGCCACGACCTCACCGCCGCCGCAAGGATGACGGCTGAAAAAACGAGGAAGACGGCATAATCGACGAACGAGGACGTCGCCGCCATAAGCTGCCCGTCCGTCACGTGCACTTCGCGGCTTGTACCGTTCGCATAGCCTATCGCATGCGAAACAGCAAACAGCAGGTAAGCGATCAGAGGCGCTGTCCAGGCTTTAACGTAGGGAGCCTGCGATAGGGGCTGGAATTGCGAAGAGTCGGCATCCTCTTCGACAAGCCCGAGTTCGATCCAGACGAGCACCCCAGCCGCAAAGACGCCGCATACCGGCATGAAGCCCATAGACAGGCTCGATGCAACGAACGTCGGAGAAAGCAGGAATCCAAGAATGCTCGATGCCGCAAGAACGCTGACGGCATGGAACAGGCCCGTGGCATACACGATGCGCATGAGCATAACAGCCCAAAGCATCGATACGAAAAGCAGCGAGCACGCATAGCCCACCGTGGCCAAGCATCCGAACAGCAAAGCGACCGAGCCCCCTCGGCAGAGGGGGAAACCAAGCCCGAAAGGTATATGGTGGAAATAAGCGATAGTGCGGCGAACACCAACGCCGCCGTCCTGCCTTTCGCTAGATAATCGCCCAGCCTCCGATGAAACACGACGAAAGCAAGCGAGCCCGCAAGAAACACGATGAGAAACAGGCCGAAGAAAAATTCCGACAGATCTCCAAGCTGGTGAAACAGGGTAACGCGAAAAAAGGACCGCTGGTAGTACGGCCAGAGAAAGCTCAGACCGAGCAACGCGAGAACCATCGACCTGTTCGACCGAAGAAAACGAAGCATCCCATACTCCTTGCGTGCAGCGCCACCTCATTCACCTCTAGGATAGCACGTGCCCTTGCGCCGATCGAGCGAATGCGAACCGGAAAGCCATCCGCAGCAAAAGCCAAGGCGAAGACCCCGCAACGGGGATCTTCGCCCGCAGAACACGCGCCCTTGCGCGGAACCGGCAAGCTTAAGCGATGCCGAGGCAGTTCCTCGCTGAAATGCGTCCGAAGGCCAGGCATTCGCCGAGGTTTCCTGCGCCCTGGTACATGTTCGACCAGATCGATCCGAACTCCCCCGAACTGTACAGATGAGGGATGGGCTGACCTTCGAGGTCGAGGATTTCGCCCTTCGCGCTGCGGCGGGGACCGCCATCGGTGTTCAGCATGGTCGGTGGACAGAAGAGCGCGTAATACGGAGCGCCCTCAACGGGATTGAGCGTCGAAGCCGGGCGGTGGAAGTAAACGTCTTCGCCGTTTGCGCAGCACTCGTTCCACTGGGATACCGTGCGAACCAGCTCGTCTGCCGGAACCTCGATGAGCTCGGCTAAACCCTCGATCGTATCGGCGGTGTAACCCCAGCCGTCCATCGGGTCGAAGTCGATGGCCATCATCTTGTTATCAAGGATCGACTGGTAGCCTTCAGCATCGGTGATGAACCAGGTTTTTTCGGGCATGGGCAGGTGCGGCCACTCGCCGCCGAACTGCATATGCCCATGGCGCGAACCCACGTGCGTGGAGAGATCTCCCTCGGCGAACGTATCCCAGTCTTCGGCAACATCCTTATCCCAGTCCATGTAGAAGCGGCGGCCGTTGACACCGACCGTAATGCCCTCCTCCTTCGGGGTTCTCATCAGGCAGATGTCGCTGTCGATGGCGCTCATCGAAGTCCAAAAGCCTGCGCAGCTGTTCATATGCCACATATCGGCACCCACCTTGGCGCACATGGTAATGCCGTCGCCGTCGTTGCAGGCACCCGCAATCCGTCGCGCCCACGAAGCGCTCAGATAGTCGGCCTTCATCTGGGCGTTGTTCTCGAAACCACCACAGCACATGATAACGCCCTTCGTCGCTTTGGCGTATTTGCTCGAACTGCCGTCAGTGTATACGCAACCGAGGATCTCTTTCGTCTCGGGATCTTGCACAAGCGCTGTCGCGGGAGCGTTGGTCTTGTGAGTGATCGAATCGGAAAAACTGTTCTTAACCGAATTCATGAACAGCGTAACCTGGGTGTTGCCGCTTGCATTATCGGAATTCCAGCGAATGCGGCCGAGCGAATAGGCATGGGGCAGCTCGCTGTGCTCGGGATAGCAGCTCTCCCCCGTCCCCTCTTCGAAATACTCGGTGATGGTAACCTCGTCGTCGCTGTAGCCCGGCAGGCTCTTCAGCCAATCGAGGTTTTCGGCGATCCCCTCGGCAAACGCATCGATCACGTCGTCGGGCGTATTGTCCATCGCACCGCGCAGTTCGCGCACGTACTCGGCGAAATCGTCCTTTTCCTTGGTCCACAACACCATACCCGCCGCATAGGCGCTGTTACCGTTGCCTGTTTCAAGCGGACCCTTCTCCAAGAGCAGGCATTTCGCACCTTCTCCCTCGGTTGCCACGGTAACCGCAGACGCCATGCCGGCCAATCCACCGCCCACGACGATGACGTCGTACTCCTCATCCCAGTCGATTTCGTTCACCGACGCCGCCGTATCGTTGCCCGCCGTCGCAGCAGGGGCGCATGCTACCATGCTTGCCGCAGCAATGCCGCCGAGCACAACACCCGCCGTCTTGATAAAAGCGCGCCTTGATTGCAGTAATTCTTCCATGCTATCGCTCCCTCTTTGATGGTTTGCTTCCGAAGCCAGACCCGCCGATCCGGCTTCCCTCGAAACCAGTATCGGCGCTGAAGGAGCTACGTCGCGAGCGCCGAAATTACGTAATAAAGCCGCCTAAAACGCTTTACGCAATTTCTACTGAGCCCCCTGTTCTGGGGCTATGCTTGACAGGCGGAATCCACGTATACGGAAAAGCCGTTACGGCAACCGCTCCAGTATCCACGCATCGTTCTCATCGAGGAATCTCGCCGTCAGGGCCTTTCCCTCTTCTTTATCGCGCTGCACCCACCCCTCGGTCCAGCCGATGCGGTCGAAATGCAGTACCGGGCATGAGTACCGCTCGCCAAGCCGTTTTGCCAGCGTCGACTTCCCCGCTCCGCTATATCCGATAACCGCTGTCCTCATCGCTTCCCCCGATAGTCGATCGACGTCGCGCCCGCCGAGCGTGGCGCCAGCATGGAAAAGAACCGTTCCGAATATCCTTGCATGAGTATACAATGGACGAATGGATAGTATATCTGCACGAGAAAGGGGCACCATGGACGAAGTGCTGGCCTATCTGAAAGAGAACCCGACCTACTTCCTCGCAACCGTCGACGAGAACGGCGATCCCGATATTCGCCCGTTCGGCACGATTGCGAAGTTCGAGGACAGGCTCTACATCCAAACCGGCAATTCGAAAGCGGTTTTCGAGCAGATGAAAGCCCACCCGCGCATCGCCATATCGGCGACGAACGCAGGCGGGACGACGTGGCTGCGCGTGGTCGCCGATGCCGTGCAGGACGATCGGCTCGAAGCGCGCCAAGCGGTACTCGACGAGTATCCCGAGCTCCAATCGCTGTATGCAGCCGACGACGGCAACTGCGAAGTGCTCTTCCTCGAGAACGCCCAGGCAGCGTTCTGCTCGTTCACCGAGAAACCCCGCACCGTTACGTTCTGAGAACGCAGACGGCATACCGCACGCATCGCCCGCTTGCACATCAGCTTTCAAGCGGAACCATATCGAGGTGAAGCGTCTGCTCAACCACTTTCATGAGCGCGTCGTCGGTGATATTCGGATTGATCTTCACAAGTCCGACCAGCCCGAATATCACGACGCAGAACATTTCGTACACGAGCTCGATCTCGATTTCGTGATAGGCGGCGTATTCGGTGACGATGTGGGCGTTGATGCAATCGACCGTTTCGCGCACGGCGCGCACATCGAACTCGTCGCGCACCCCGAGCTCTTCGAGCACGCCTATCATCGGACGCGGACCGTTCGAATCGTAGAGGGCGCGGCGAAAGGCCGCGATGCACTTTTTGAGGGAGCCCGGCGTGTCGCCGAACTCGCGCGACTCGTTCCACACGATCACGCTTTCGACCAGATCTTCGACGTAATCGTCGAGCACGGCATCGGTTACCGCCCGCTTGTTCTCGAAATAGTAGTATACGAGCTCGCGGGTCACGCCCGCCTCTTCGGCGATATCCTTTACCGTAGTCGCCGCAACACCCTTCGTTTCGAAGAGCTTGCGCGCTGCGAGCACGATCTCTCCTGCCTGACCGCACATCCTTCTGCTCTCGGTGAGCGATCGGCCGCATTCGCTTCGAATCGGCTGATAGATGGTTTGCCGGTTTCCGAGTCGCATCGCATGCCCCCTCGCACCGAAACGGATATGGACCTGCCCGGGCAACGATGTCCGGGCAGGTCCATTATACGGTACAGGGTGTTGTTCGCGCTGTTCCACGGCAGCGGCAAGCCTATTCGTTCTCCTTGAGGACCCGCTTATACGCCTCGGTATCGGCGTACAGCTCGTCTTTGAGCGGATTGAGCCTGTTCTTGCGGATCTTGTTGAACTGGTAGACGGCAAGAGCGCCGTTCGCGGCGAGAGCCAGCAGGCTTACGATGAAGAACGCCGCGGGGTTGTGCGTCGTCGGGATGGGCGCGAGCACGTCGGCGAACTGCGGGACCGTCATGACGAACATGATCCAGAGCCCGAGCGTCTGCGCACGGTGCTGCAGCCACGCGCCCCTCTTGATGAAGAACGTCGGAATCGTGCAGGCGAGTAGAAGCGCAAGCCCGCAGTAGGCCGAATGGTCCGAGATGCAGTTGTAGGTGTAGGCGAAATTCCACAGGTCGTACGCGATGATCCACGCCCATATCATGTCGGGCCAGATCATGTCCTTCGACGAATCCTTCGAGATGATGATGCCGAACCATCCGCAAATCGTGAGGATGTTCAGGATGCCCGCAATGCCGTTCATGATGTTCCACGGGCCCGAGATCGTCCACAGGTTCTCGACCACACCGCCCGACCACAAGCCGAAGCTGAACACCTGGAAGTCGCGCAATACCGCTTCGGCGATGTTGACGGCAAGGATGAGCGGAGGGAAGCAGAGCGCCCACTTCTTCTCGTACAGATGATGGACCGTGCCGTCCTTGCCCCGCCACTTCACAAACCGCAGCGCAATGAACCCGAGACACCCCGCAAGCGCCGAATACGTTTTAACCCAGTTGAACCAGGTGCCGGTTCCGTACTCGTTGCCGGGAGCCGCTGTTTCGGGCCAGACGAAGATCGTCAGGAAGACGGGAACGACCGCAAAAAGGGCGATGCCCGCCCACAGCGATGTCCTTCCCAGCTCGTTAAAGGCCATCAAGGCGAACAGGACGAACAGCCAGATAACCCAATACGACATATCGGCAGCTTGGTAGAGAATTCCCATGCGAGCCCCTTTCCCTCATCCGCGCCTTTTCACGCGGTTTACGGGGTCAGTATAGAGAGCCGCTCCTTGGATTTCTTTCACACAGAGGCCTTGCATGTGAAAACATGCTCCCACGAAATCGGTTTATTCGCCGCAAATACCCGTTGACACAATATACTATGTGTCATATAGTATCTTGCGAAAGGAGGTATATATGGACGCACAACTGAAACGAGGGTTTCTCGACGTGTGCGTACTTGCCTCGATCAACCGTCAGGATTCGTACGGATACCAGATCGTCAAGGACGTGCCCCCGAGCCTGCACTTGACAGAATCGACGCTGTACCCCCTGCTCAAGCGATTGGAGACCGCCGGCATGCTGACGGTTTACTCCGTCGAGCACAACGGGCGGCTTCGCAAGTACTACCGCATCACCGAGAGAGGCATCGCCTATCTCAACGACTTTTTAAAGGAATGGGACGACATCGCAGCCGTCTACGAATATGTGAAACGAGGTGCCACCGCATGAACAAAGTCGAATTTCTCGCAGCGTTACGCCGCGCGCTCGGCAAGCTTCCCTCATACGAGGTCGAGCAAACGATCACGTTCTACACCGAGATGATCGATGACCGCATCGAAGACGGCATGCCCGAAGCCGATGCCGTTGCGGCGCTCGGATCGGTCGAAGCCATAGCGGCGCAGATCATCGCCGAAACCCCGGCCATCCCGAAAGCCATCGCGAAGGCCAATACCGGCTCGCGTACCCTGAACATCGTGCTTTTGGCCGTTTTCTCCCCCATCTGGGTACCCCTTGCGCTTGCTCTCGCCATGGCAGCGCTCATGGTCTATCTTTCCATATGGATGGTCGTCATCGCGCTCTGGGCCACCGTCGTGCTGCTGCTTCTGTGCGCGCCGATCGGCATCGCGGGCCTCGTCTGGTGCTACGTCAACGGGTATCAGCTTCCGGGCCTCTACATTCTCGGATGCGGGCTCGCGGGAACCGGCGTCGGTCTGTTCGCTTGGTTCGGCGTGCTCGCAGCAAGCAAGGGCCTCGTCAAACTCACGCATTCGTTCGCCCAATGGGTGAAAAGCCTGTTCGTTAAGCGCCGGGAAAACGGCGTGGAAGCAAACCGCAGAAGCGGCGAACCGTTCGATCCGCGCACGGCGGAAGGAGCACCCTACCATGTCTAATGCTCAGAAGATCACCCTCGTCGTCGCAACGGTTCTTTTGGTCGGCGGCCTCGGACTCTCCTTTACCGTACTCGCGCTCGCCGATTTCAACCTGGGCAACCTCTCCACCACCCGCGACTGGGTTGAGATCACCGATACGCTCGCACCCGAATCGGAGGCAGCGCACACCGAGATCGTCGTACGGGACGGCTCCGAGAACGTACGCGTCGAATCCACCTCCTCCGACTCGATCGAAATCGAGTACTGGGAGAACGACGGCAAGCGCTTCGAGGTAGCGGATAAAGACGGCGTGCTCTCGATCGAGGGGGTGTCGAAACCGGTGTTCAAGATATTCATGATGGATCTCCAGGATCGGACGACCGTCATCAGAATACCCACCTCCTACACCGGCTCCGTTTCCGTGGAAACGGCAAGCGGCAACGTGCGGATAGCGGATACCGCCCTCGCGGGTCGGGTAACGGTAAGGGCTCACAGCGGCGATGTGACCCTGCGCGGCATCGATGCCGACAGCATCGAGATCCAAACGTCAAGCGGACGCATCGAGGCAGACAGCCTGCGGGCGGAAGGCTTATCCGCTTCGGCCATGAGCGGCAACATCTCGATTACCGGCACCACGGCCACGAGCCTTGCCGCCAACGCGTCGAGCGGCGATGTGCGGATCGCCGATACGGACACGGTGTCGATGGGCGCAGGCACATCGAGCGGAAACATCGACGTATCCCGATGCTCGGGCGAGGTCATCGCGCTCGAAGCCTCGAGCGGCGATATCACAGCGCAGATCGAAGGCATCGAAAGCGAGTACGTAATCATGACCTCGTCTTCGAGCGGATCGATCAACGCACCTCGCGGCGCGCTCGATGCGGACAAGCATCTGTCGCTGGCCACATCGAGCGGATCGATTCGCCTCACGATGCTCGACGCAGCCGGAGAACCGTCGGATTCGCGAGGCGGCGAATCGCGAGGGGATTCGGACGGCTCGAGCCCCTCGGCACCGTCAGCACCCGAGGCACCATCGGCCCCCGAAGCTCCTGCCGCCCCGGCAGCGCCAACCGCGCGAGCGGCCGCCTAGCGGCATCAGCGCCAACCACGCTCGCTCGCAAACCCGCTGCAAGCAAAAGCGCCCGCCATCCATACCCCGATGGCGGGCGCTTCGCTAAGAAGCCCTGGCTATTCGAACGCCTCCGCGGCTTTCTTCAGCTCGTCGATGATCGCGATATGCTGCGGGCAGACGTCTTCGCATGCGCCGCACCCAATGCACTTCGACGCCTCCCCTCCCTCGGCGTTCCAATCGTAATTCTCCTGCGCACGGTATTCGTCGGCGAAGGCAATGAGGATGTTGAGCGAGGCGAGCGCCACGGGAATGCGCACGCCCTCGGGGCAGCCTTTGAGGCAGTAGCGGCAATCGGTACACGGGATGACGGGCAGCTTCGCAAGCGCCTCGCGTGCACGGTCCACCGCAGCGCGCTCCCCCTCGTCGAGCGGAGCGAAATCCTTCATGATCTCGACGTTCTGTTTCACTTGATCGAGCGTCGACATGCCCGAAAGCACGGTAACGATACCGGGAAGCGATGCTGCGAAGCGCAACGCCCACGAAGCGAGCGACGCGCTCGGATCGGCTTCGTTCAGGATGGCCGCAACGCTCTCGGGCAGCTTGACGAGCGAGCCGCCCTTGATGGGCTCCATCACCACGACCGGCAAACCTCGAGAGCGGGCGATCTCGTAGCATTTCCGCGACTCGATGGACTCGCTGTCCCAATCGGCGTAGTTGATCTGCAGCTGCACGAAATCGACATCGGGGTGCGCTTCCAGGATGCGCTCGAACTCGTCGGCTTTGTCATGGAACGAGAAGCCGAGGTTCCTGATGAGCCCGGCGTCCTTCTGCTCGCGGGCGAAATCCCACAACCCGTAATCCTCGAAGAGCGCCGATCTGCTTTCGCCGAGGTTGTGCAGAAGATAGAAGTCGAAATACCCCGCGCCGCTTTCGACGAGCGACGTCTCGAACATCGACCGAGCCTCTTCGGCATCGGCGGCCATCCATGCGGGAAGCTTCGTTGCAACCTGAAAGCTCTCACGCGGGTACCGCTCGATGAGCGCCCGCTTCAAGGCCGCCTCCGATTTGCCCCCGTGATAGCCGCGAGCCGTATCGAAGTACGTGAAGCCCGCACCCATGAACACATCGACCATCCGCTTAACCTGCTCGATATCGATGGTCGCGTTCTCGTCGCCCTCGATCACGGGAAGCCGCATGAAGCCGAATCCGAGCTTCGGGATATTCCCACCGGTATATGTCATCGCTGTTCCTTGTCTCGTCGAGAAAAACGCCTGTTTCGCACACACCGTATTGTAGGCGTTTTTGATCCGCGAAGGCAAAGGGCGGCTCCGAAAGGAACCGCCCAAGTATGCGCAAATGCCCGATGCCTCAGGTTTATACCGCTGTTTCACCCGCAGCATTCGCACCCGCATTGCGCGCTGCGGTGGTGTAATGCCCGAGGGAATTGTGGACGCGGCGCCAACCGAGCGCATCGCCCAGTTCGCCGGCTGCATACAGATGAGGGATGACCGGCTCCTCGTCGATCGACGAGACGGGAACGGTCGGGTCGGCAATATCGGCCCATGCATCGATGACTTGGGATTTCGTATTGACCCGTAAACCGTTTCGCTGCGTATGGCGAATGAGGCTCGCTTTCGCACCGTAGAACGGCGGCGTTTCGATCTTGCTGAGCGGGCCCGGCTTACCGAACGCCGAATCCTCGCCCGCGTCGGCATCGGCATTGTACGCGTCGATCGTCGCCTTGAGCGCCGCGGCATCGACGCCCATTTGGCTCGCAAGATCTTCGATCGTATCGGCTTTGGCGAGGCATGCGGGATCGAACATGTTCCCGGTCTTCGGATTCGGATTCTCGATCTGGTCCATCGGCCATTTCATTTCCTCGGCAGCTGCCGAATCGGCGATGAGCCACACGTTGCGCGGCTGGTCGAGAGCCAGATACGCGGCCATGAACGGCATTTCGGGGTTCTCCGAAAGCGCGCCCATGCCCTCGGGCAGCTTATCGGCAGCCGACGCCTCGTTGACGTAGCGCTCGCCCTTGCCGTTCACGATGATGCTTTTCTGGTACAGATCGGCCGTCCTCGAAAGGCCCTTGCCCGCCGCATAGTTCTCGTTGGTCGTCCAGTCGAGCGGATCCTCTCCCCAGCCCCAGTACGAACGCGCTCCGAAGAACAGATACAGATACGATACGAACGACATGTCGGCAAATGCCGCCCCTACCTTCGATGCGGCAAGATGACCGTCGCCCGAGCTGTTCACGTAGAGCAGGTTCTCGGCGGGAATGCCGCCGTCACCGTACGTGTCGGGCCCGACGATACGGGGATCCCAACCCGCTGCCATGCGCGCGTTATCGGTCCATGTACCGGTGCAGAGCACAACGCCCTTGGCGGCTTTAAGGTTCTTGATGCCGTCGGGCGTTTCAACTTCGACGCCGACGACCGGCCCATCTCCCTCGCGGTACACGCGCGTCATGCGGCTGTTGAGCAGAATCGGGACGTCGAGCTCGGCGAGCTTCTTCTCCCAAAGCTGCGTCCAGCAGATACCGCTGTTCGGCGTTCCCTTACCGCCTTCGTACACGCCCGGATTCGGATCGGGAGCAAGCCCGCGCTTCACGTCGCCGCCGAGCACGCCAGCGGTCATCGGACCCCAGATCATACCCAGGTCCTCCATCCACTTCACGGTATCCGGGCCCTTCTCGACGAGCATGCGCATGATTTCGGGATTGCCGCGGTACTCGCAGCTGCGCATCTCGGCTTCGAACCACGAATCGGCATCGTCTTGGATGCCCTCACGTTGCTGCACGACGTGGTTGCCTCCCATCGTGCAGCTTCCACCCGCGGTCATCCACAAGCCGCCTGCATGATCGCCTTTTTCGAGCACGACCACGTTCGCCCCTGCCTCAGCCGCCTCGATTGCCGCAGCCATGCCGACGCCGCCGCCGACAACGATAACCTCGTACTCCACGTCCCACGACGCGGGAACGCCCGCGCTTGCAGGAGCAGACGGCTCGGACGTCGCGCCCTTGGACGACTCGCTCGAGCACCCCGCCAGACCTCCCGCCGCAACTCCCGCTGCCGCAAGTGCGGCACCCGCCAAAAATCCCCTTCTTGTCACATCGCTTCCCATAATCTCCCCTTTCCTCGTTAGCTGCGGGCGGTTGCCCGCGAAACCCCTCGATGCGAAGCTACGGCTCCGATGCAGAGCTACATTTCCTCGTGGCACGTGTTGCATTCGAACACGTCCTCGTGATGGCACGAGAGGCACTTCGCCTTGGCGGTTTCAGCTGCCGTTCCGGGCGAGTGCATCTTGTGGCAATCGGAGCAGGCGATGGCGGTATGGTTTTCGGTTTCGGGAAGCGCATGGGGGTTTTCGACAAGCCCCTGCGAGTCGGCGAGCACCGTGCTTCCAGCCGTTTTCTCCGCAAGCTCCTCCTGGTCGTGACACGTCAGGCACAACGTATCGTCTACCTTCGTTTTCGTCAGGCGCTTCGGCATCGTCGACGACGGCAACGCCCCCTCATGCGCGCTCGCGATCGCCGCGTTATCCGCATGGCAGCTCGCACAGGTTTCGCCGTCTGCCTGGTGCACCGCCGCAGGATAGCCCGCCGTCGCCATCGAAGCCGCCTCCTCGGCGTGGCAGGTAGCACAGTCGGCATCCGCCGCCCAGGTGAATTCGACGTCCACCGGTGACGGCCGGTCCGACCTGCCCTCTTCGCTCGGCGCCTGAGGCGCGCATCCCGCCAGCGCAAGCGCCGCCGCGACGCAGGCTGTGCACAGCGCCAACCGCGCCGATCCCCTCGTATGCTTCATCAACCGACCTTTCCCTCTCGGCCATGCAGCGAAACCGCTGAACGCAGGCGCTGCATGGCCCGCACGGACAGCTGGGCGATATGCGCCGATCGCTCCCCTGCTTACGCGCATACCGCTCGTATCGATGTTGTATATAGTCATCAATACGGCGTTATTGTAGCACAGATTGTTGTATAGAATCCGTTGTTATATATAAAACAATTCCCCAGTATGGGGGAATGGATAAACGATTGCAGATAGTTTTAGGAACCCGCATCAAGGCGCTGCGCGCCGAGACGGGATTGAGCCAGGAGAAGTTCGCGAACAAGATCGAGATGGATCGAACGTACCTCGCCTCGATCGAATCGGGTTACCGCAACGTCTCGCTCCACAACCTGAAGAAGATCGCCGACGGATTCGGCCTCACGTTATCGGAACTGTTCGACGGCGTGGAGTAGCGCGCAGATGCCGCGAGGACAGCGGCCATCCCGTACCGTAAACACCGTGAAGATATAGCCGGATGGCGCTTCCTACACGTTGAACTTGAAGTGCATGACGTCGCCGTCGGCGACGACGTACTCCTTGCCCTCCTGGCGCAAACGCCCGGCTGCTCGGCAGCCCGCTTCCCCGTTGTGCTCCACATAGTCCTCGAAGCTCGCGGTTTCGGCTTTGATGAACCCGCGCTCGAAATCGGTGTGGATGACGCCGGCGGCTTGCGGCGCTTTCGCACCGATCGGAATGGTCCATGCGCGCGTTTCGGTCTCGCCGCTCGTGAAGAACGACTGCAGCCCCAGCAGGCGATACGCCTCGCGTACCAAGCGGGCGAGGCCGCTTTCTTCAAGCCCCATAGCCTCGAGGTACTCCTCGGCTTCTTCGGCATCGAGTTCGGCCAGGTCGGCTTCGACCTTGGCGCAAATGGGCACCGGCGCGCACCCGTCGATCTCGGGCAGATCGGCGCTCAACTGGTCTTCGTCGACGTTGGCGATGTAGAGCATGGGCTTCACGGTGAGCAGATGCAGGTCGTACACGCTCGCGATCTCGTCCTCGGTCAGATCCATGCGCGCCACGCGATGCCCGTCGTTGAGCCCCGCGAATACCTTCTTGGCCGTTTCGAGCTTGAGCGCGCCCGCCTTGTCGCGCTTGGCTTCCTTCTCGAGGCGCGGCAGCGCTTTTTCAACCGTTGCCATATCGGCCAGGATGAGCTCGGTCTTGATCGTTTCGACGTCGCTTTGCGGATCGACCCTGCCGGCCACGTGAACCACATCGGGATCGCTGAAGAAGCGTACCACCTCGCAGATCGCATCGGTTTCGCGGATATTCGCGAGGAACTGGTTGCCGAGCCCCTCGCCTTGCGATGCGCCCGCGACGAGGCCTGCGATGTCGACGAACTCGACGGTCGCGGGAACGAGGCGCGCCGGATTGTCGATCTTCGCGAGGGCGTCGAGACGGGTATCGGGAACCGGCACCACGCCCACGTTGGGCTCGATCGTAGCGAACGGGTAGTTGGCGGCAAGGCCCCCTTTGTTGGTAAGCGCGGTGAACAGCGTTGATTTACCCACGTTGGGCAGGCCGACGATTCCGATGGATAGCGACATTGAACAGGCTCCTTCTACGATAGCAAGAAGCCATTATAGAGGATTTGAATGCCGAGCTAAAGCGCAACCCCCGATACCTCAGATCAACACGCAAGCCGCAGGCAACCGGAACGCTCGCCCACGGGAAAGCAAGCCGCGAGGAGTACGAAACGACACCGTCTTGCAACCCGCACCCAACGAGGGCGGTGCGGCATGCGCGCATAGCGAGAAGAAGCCGCGGGTCGGACTCCGCAGCTTCGCAGACATCATACGATAGAATCGGCGGGCACGGCACCGTCGCGGGCCGACCGTAACGCCGCCGTAATCCAACGGGCACGGGATCAGGATTCGGTTCCGCTTTCGAACAGCGCACGATCGGCGATCTTGTAGCCCACGCGCCACACGGTGATGAGGTAGCGGGGCTTGGAGGGGTCCTCTTCGATCTTCTCCCTGATCTTACGGACGAACACGGTCACGCTGTTCGGGTCGGTGGCGTCCTTGTCGCCCCAGACGTGCTCCATGATCTGATCGCGTGTGAACACGCTGCCCGGATCGGATGCGAGCAGCTCTAAAAGCTCGAACTCGCGGGAGGAAAGCGAAACGGGCTTCCCCTTGAGGCGAACCTCGTAGCGGCCGAACATAAGCTCGAGATCGCCCACCTGATAGGATCGGTGCTTCTTGGGAGCGGGTGTGCGCTCCTCCTCGCCGGAAGACCCCTTGCGACGAAGATGCGCCCTCACCCTCAGCGACAGCTCTTCTGGCTGAAACGGTTTGACGAGATAATCGTCTGCACCCATCTTGAACCCGATGCTCTTATCGACGATATCGCCTTTTGCCGACAGGAACATGATCGGAATCTTTCGACCTTCGCCGCGTATGGTTTCGCAGATGTCGTATCCGTTCGTATCGGGCAGCATCACGTCGAGGATGAGAAAATCGGGGCGCTCGGCGCGCAGCATGGACAGACCCTCGGCTCCGTTGGCGGCGCAGCAGTACTCATAGCCGTCGCGCTCGGCGATCTGCCCGATGAGAACCTGAAGGCTCTCATCGTCATCGATCAGCATTATCTTCGTCATCGTTCTCCTCTGTATGCAGCTCGGCCGGCAGCACGACGCTAAACGTGCTCCCCTCGCCCAGCACGCTCTCAACCGACACCGCGCCGCCGAGCATGTCCGTCAGATCCTTCACGAGCGAAAGCCCGAGGCCGCTGCCCCCATAGCGGCGCACCGTCGACATGTTCTCCTGCTCGAACCTCTCGAAAATGAGATCCTGTTTGTCTGCCGGTATACCGATGCCGTCATCGATCACTTCGACGACAACGGTGTTTTCGCCCTCGTTGTAGCGTACGCGCACCTCGACGGAACCGTTCTCTGGGGTGAATTTTATCGCATTGCTCACCAGATTGACGAGAATGCGCCTTACCTTTTCCCAATCCGAAACGATGAGCGGCACATCGGGCGCAACGCGCGTCGAAAGGGCGATGCTCTTCTTCACGGCGAGAGATTCGCTCGAAGCCTCCACCATGCCGACCACATCGTTGATGTCGACGAGCTCGAGGTTGAGCTTTTCCGACCCCGCCTGAATGCGCGCCGTTTCAAGTACGTTATCCACCATTTCGAGCAGAATGCGACCGTTCTTGTCGATCTCTTCGAGCTGCTTGCGCACAAGCGCGTTCTCGGACGAAACGTTATCGGCCATCAGATCGGTGAACGCGAGGATCGAGGTGAGCGGCGTGCGCAGCTCGTGGCTCACGATGGCGAGGAAATCGGATTTGTACTGGTTCTCGCGCTTGAGCTTGTCGTTGACTTCTTCCACGTGGGCGCGCTGGCGCTCGAGCTCCTCATTCGCCTCGGAAAGCTGCATCGTGCGCTCGTCGACCTCGGATTCGAGGTTCGCGTACAAAGACGAGAGGCTCGTCGCCATGGCATCGAAGCGACCGAACAGCTCGTCGATCTCGCGCGTCGAGTACACCGGGTTCACGTCTTCGGGCACCTCGGGCGGCTCGCTCGGCGAACCGTCCGACATCTTGGCAAAGGAACGTTGCAGGCTCTCGAGCGGATTCGTTACCAAACGCGTGAGCACGACGTAGATGATAGCGGCCATGGCGAGCATGATTCCGAGAAAGAACAGCACGTTGTTCACCACGGCGGCGCGCATGCTCTCGAAGGGCATCTCGGTGGGGATGACGACGCTCACCGCCCCGGCCAAATCGCCGGTCTCCCACCCCTCTTTCGCATAGCCCGTGGGATCGATCTCGCCTTTCGGTTTGCCGTGGCATTCGATGCAGTGCTCGGTCACCTTCATGGCCGAAACGTAGCGAAACACCGTTTCGCCGTCTTCGGTTTCGTCGAACCCGTAGTACTCCTCGGTTCCCGATCCGTCGGCGAATTCGCCGAGCGCAGCCCTTTCGTACTCATCGGGCGCATTGTGGCGGTTGCGCGGCTCGGTGTTGGTGAAGCGGATCTTGTAGTCGTTGTCCTTCGAGAAGAACGCCGCCACTGACTTTCCCGCAATCGCGCAATGGAGCCCCTTGTACTCGTATTCCCCGTCGAGCGTGTAGTTGATCGTGTCCTGGTTGATGGAGATGAAATCCCACACGGCATCCATCTCTTTGACGAGCACCTTGCTCTCTTCGAGCAGCATGGATTCGGTCGCTTCCTTCTGCGATTCGTACGTCCATACGATATCGACGGCGAGCAGGACGAGCAACACCACCGACAGCATGCCGATGATCTTGGTTTTCATGCTGATATTGGTTTTCCGCCCAGCCACCATGCACCGCCTCGTCCGCGCTGCTAAGAAAGCGCATCCCTCGAATCCTGTGCCATTATACGGCTTACCTTGCAAGCAGGTAGGCAGCTTCGTCTATCTCGTCGGCAGCCCGCGCATCGAGTGCATCTGCGAGAGAGGCCACCGTCGCCTCGGCGATGCCGGCAACATGGCGGTAGAACGGCTCCCTCGCCCGTGCCTTCACGTTCTTTAGGTACACTCGTGCGAATACGAGCACGTGGTCGGAGAGAAACGTACGCGCATCGGCGAAAGCCCGCTTGGCGGCATCGTCTTCCGAAACGCCCTGCGCATCGGCGGCCGCACCGAGCAGATGGGCGAGGAATGCGAACTCGTATCCCAGATGATCGTCGGGCGTGCTTCCGAATTCGGGGACCTGCACCTCCCAAGCGCGGTACGCTTCGCGCACCTCGAGCGTCGTGGGGCCGAACATCGTGCGATCGTCGGTGCGGTAGACCGACTCGAACGGCGAGGTGTGGCTTGCGCCGACCATGTAGAACAGGTAGGTGTAATCCCGCTTCACAGCCGTCTCGAAATCCTCGCGCCCCTGCTTGTCGGCCGAAGCCAGCAGGTCGTGCAAACCCGTTGCCGCCTCGAGGGCAACCGCGGAAAACGGCTCTTCGAGCAGAAGCTCGCGCTGATCGATCAGCCGGCCGAGCAATTCGCCGGAAGGGCTTTCGGTAAGCATCGTCGAGCAGAAGTCGCAGAGCACACGGTACGCCTGCGCCGCATCGCCCGTCATTGCAGATTCGGTGGCCATAGGGATTCCTCTCGATAGACCGGACTGTCCAGATGATACCCCACAAGACGCCGATTACGAAGCAGGCGAAACCCTGCCCGCCGTCGCGCCGTCGGAGCACCGCACCTGCCGGGCATGGTGCCGCAGCAGGCAAAACGGCGGACCCCGACCGGGGATCCGCCGTCGGCTCGAAAACCGCCGCCCGCACAAGCGCGGGCGGCAGCGTTGCTAGTGGCTGATCTCGATCGGGTTGAGGATCTCGCCGCCCTTTTCGGCGTCGCGATGCAGCCCGATCACGACGTTCGCCGCCGTGCTGTCTTCAAGCGTGCCGATCTCGGAGTTATCGCCGTACTTCTCGCGAAGCTCCTCGATCTTGCCGAACTCGAGGGCGCGCACCGGGCACGCCTTCGCGCAGACCGGATCGGGCACACCCTCGGCGTTCTCGTCGCTGCAGAGCACGCACTTGTGCGAAAGCCCGTCGGCCAGCTGGACCGGGTGGTTGTACGGGCAGGTCTTCTCGCACGTCATGCAGCCGATGCAGACGTCCTTGTCGTTGTTGACGATGCCCGTCTCCGGGTCTTTCTGCATGGCCCCGGTCGGGCAGTTCGAAACGCACGCCGGGTTGTCGCAGTGGTTGCACGTGAGCGAGGTGTAGTAGGTAAACGCCGTCGAGGTGTAGGCCCCGTCGTCGCCCTTCTCCCACTCGCCGCCGCCGAATTCCCATACCTTGCGGAACTTCTGCGGCACCTCGAGATCATTGCGATCGAAGCACGCGGTCATGCACGCCTTGCAGCCGGTGCAGATATCGGTGTTGACATAGAATCCGTACTGTTCCATCGTTTACGCCCCCTTACGCCTTCTCGATCTTGCACAGATTGGAGTGGACTCCGTTGCCCTTCGAGATGGGCGTGGGCCTCATCGAGGTGAGCACCGAGATGCAGCCGCCCTTGTCGAGTACGTCCTTGCTTCCGAGGGTCTCGGGATCGCGCGTCTCGGGATCGTACCAGGCACCCTGCGGGATGGATACGACGCCCGGCATGATGCGCGGCGTAACCTTGGCCGAAAGCTGCGTACGGCCGCGCTCGGTGGTCACGACGACGTCGTCGCCGTTCTTCACGCCCAGCTCGGCCGCGTCCTGCTCGTTGATCCAGCACTGCTGGGGAGCAACCGATTTAAGCCACTCCACGTTGCCGTAGGAGGAGTGCGTGCGGGTCTTGGTGTGATGGCCGATGAGCTGGAAGGGATAGGTCGCCTTCGTCTCCTCGTCGCCGAAGCCCTCGACGTTGCTGTAGTA
This sequence comes from Raoultibacter timonensis, assembly GCF_022845715.1. Lineage (NCBI taxonomy): Bacteria > Bacillati > Actinomycetota > Coriobacteriia > Eggerthellales > Eggerthellaceae > Raoultibacter > Raoultibacter timonensis. The sequence continues at coordinate 1,449,169 of NZ_AP025564.1, read as the reverse complement.
GATGGGAAGGCCGGTGATCTGGTCGCGTCCGTCGTCGGGGACGTAGCCGCCGCACGTGAGGTCCCACTGCTGGGAGAGGTTGTAGGCCTGCTTCGAGAACACCTCGTACTTGCCGGAGGGCGTAGCGATCTTCTCGGGTTTGGCGATGGCCGGCGTGTGGTCGTCGGTCTTCTTGAACAGCCCCTGCTCGCGGAATTCCTCGAACGTCGCCGGCAGATCCTCGCCCGCTTCGACGCCTTGCTCGTAGCACCACTGCACCCAATCGAGCTGGCTCTTGCCCTCGGTGAAATCGTCCTTGATACCGAGCTTGTCGGCGATGAGCGTGCAGATCTCGTAGACCGGCTTCGCCTCGAACAAAGGATCGATGGCGGCGGTTTCGCAGCACACGAATCCCGTCCATGCGGATCCGCCCGTGATGATGTCGTCTTCCTCGAACGCGGTCGTACCCGGCAGGATGATGTCGGAGACTAGAGCCGTGGGCGTAAGGTAGCAGTCCACCGTTACGATCATGCGCACGCCCGAATCTTTCTCGTCGGGGAGGTTGTAGATGCGCAGGCACTCGTTGATGTCGGCATGCTGGCCCATCATGACGTTCGAAGCGTAGTTCCAGATGAACTTGATGGGAGCCTTGAGCGTGATCTCGCCCGGCGTCTCGGCATAGGAGGTGGTGCCGGTCTCGTCGATGTGGCGCACGCCCCACGTGGCGTCGTTCATGGATTGGTAGTCCTCTATGGCCTGGTACCAATCGAAGAAGGAGACGCACACGTCGACGCCGTTCTTCTCGGGAAAGGTCGGGATCGCAGTGGCCACTTTGTAGGGAACGCCGCCCGTACCCTCTCGGGCGCCCGTGCCGCCGCCCGAGATGCCGACGTTGCCCGTCAGCGTGGCGATCATGGCGATGGCGCGCGCGTTGTTGCCGCCGTTGCTGTGACGCTGCGGACCCCAGCCCTGGATCGTAGCGGTCGGACCGTCGACGAACAGGTCGGCGAGTTCGCGGATGGTGTCGGCCGACACGCCCGTGATGGCCGCCGCCCATTCGGGGGTCTTCTCGCCCGAGCCGGCATAGGCGCCGGTGCCCATGAGGTAGGCCTCGTAGGACAAATCTTCGGTGATCTCGAGGGCGCCGTCCTTATCGAAGCCCATGAAGGTGGTATCCTTCGGCTCGGCTTGCTTCACGTCTTCGATGAACGTATCGCTGTAGAAGCCGACGAACTTGTCGCGGATGAACGCTTCGTCGAGCTTGCCGTTCGTATGCAGATAGTGGATCATGCCCGCAACGAGCGCCATGTCGGTGCCGGGATGGATGGGAACCCACTGGTTGGCAACGCCGACGGCGGTATCGGACAGATGCGGGTCGACGACCACGATCTTGGCCTCGGGATTCTGCAGGCGCACCTGGGTGATGAGGTACTGCATGGCCGAACCGCTCATGCGGGTGTTGGCGGGGTTGTTGCCGAACAGGATGATGTTCTTGGAGTTCACGAGGTCGGTCACTTCGTTGTTGGAGTACGCATCGCCGTTGAACAGCGGAAGCTCCCAGTTGATCTGACCGGTCGAATAATCGCAGTAGTGACGCAGGTAGCCGCCCCACAGGTTCATGAGGCGAGCGAACGCCGTCGAGTCGGGATGCCATGATTTGGCGACCGATCCGCCGAGCTGGCCCGTGCCGTACTGGATGTAGAAGGCATCGTTGCCGTACTCGTCCTTGATCTCCTTCATGGTGTCGGCGATCGTCTGAATCGCCTCTTCCCACGAGATCTCGTCGTACACGCCTTCGCCGCGCTTGGTGCCCTCGGCGCGCTTGAGCGGCTTCTGGACACGCGTATCGTTGTAGATGCGCTGACGGTTGGTGCGACCGCGCACGCACGAGCGCATCTGGTAGATGCCGCCCGGCTCGAAGTCGTCGGTACCGTCGTTGTCGTTGCCGACGCGCACGACCGTACCGTCTTTCACGTACATCTTGAGCGGGCAGCGGCTGCCGCAGTTCACATGGCAACCGGACCATGTGACGGTATCGTACTCGAACGTGGTAGCCGGTTCCTCCGTACTCGCCTTCTCGTCTTCGACATGAGGCGCGCACCCGCTGAGTGCTACACCTGCTCCGAGCAAACCGGACCACGCGAGAAACGAGCGGCGGCTGATTCCGGGCGACCGTAACGTCGACCCAGCGGCTTCCTGAACCATACTTCCCCCTTTCGGAGTTCCCGATGGGAACTTCTCTCCTCTATAGGTTTCTAGCCACTGACTAGTCTAAATACCCCGCCGCGGAACCTCTATGCCGCTTCCCTGCATTTTTCCTTATCGAAATGTTATAGAAATATTACCGTTGACAAGTAATGCACTCCCGATAAACGACGCTCGCGCTTTCAACCAGACTGCTGCACTCGAAAATCAGGAAACGCGGGACCCCGGGATCTCGGATCCCCAGGGCCTCGGACCACCGAAACCTCGGGGCCTCGGAGCACTGGAACCCCAGATCACCCGAAACCCCGGATTCAGAAACATCTGGAAACTCGGGGCCTCGGGAACACGGAAACCCCCCTTTCTGCATGTTTTTCTTCGTTGTGCTGCATTGCGAAGACGCCCAGAAGCAGCGGTCTCTTTCACCGCCTGCATAAGGCCTGATCACAGACTTGAGCCGCCCATTGCTAGAGCCGATATCGCCCCTGAAATCGCAATGCCGTCCATCGGAGGCGCAAAAACGCAACACAACGAAGAAAAACACGTAGAAACATAGCGTTTCAGCTCCTTGCGGAGTTTCGGCCCCTTGCGAAAAAGCGGGTGCCGACCGATGCCGGCACCCGCTTTCGAGTACGTTTCCATCCGCAGCCGCCGACCTTCGGGCAGCCAGCGTCAATACTACATGCTGAACAGGCCGAACTGCTGCGCAACGTACGCGACGAGGATCACGGTGACGAGCACGGGCGCAACGTACTTGATCATAACGGTCCATGCCTTCTCGAACCTGAAGGGGCTCGACTGCTTCACCTCGTCGACGATGACCTTCGGCTTGATGATCCAACCGACGAACACGCAGGTGAGCAACGCGGCAATCGGCATCATGACCGAGTTGGAAATGAAGTCGAAGAAGTCGAGCATCGAGGAGCCGGGGCCGAGCGGCTCGATGAACGAGAGGCCGTTGTAGCCGGCGTTGATGAACACGCCCGCCGCCACGATGACGATCATGACCGTCACGAGCGAACGCTTGCGCGACCAGCCCGCCCCGTCGGCGATGATGGACACGCACGTTTCGGTGAGCGAGATGGCGCTCGTGAGCGCCGCGAACAGCACAAGCAGGAAGAAGAGGAAGCCCACGATCGAGGCCGCTCCCCCCATGTCGTTGAACACGCTCGGCAGCGTGATGAACATGAGCGAGGGGCCTGCCTGCGAAGCAACCGCATCGCCTGAACCCATGGCGACGAACGCCGCGGGCACGATCATGAGGCCGGCCAGAAACGAAACGCCGAGATCGAAGCCGCCGATGCGCGTCACGCTCTGGGTCAGGCTGTCCTTCTTGCTGAGGTAGGAACCGTACGTGATCATGATGCCCATGGCCAACGACAGGCTGTAGAACATCTGCCCCAACGCCCCGATGACCAGCTCGGGCGAAAACTTGCTGAAGTCGGGCGTCAGATAGTACGCCACGCCGTCGAGCGCCCCGGGCATGGTAATCGTATAGATCGCTATCGCAACGGCCATGACGATGAGCGCGGGCATCATGAAGAGGTTCGCCTTCTCGATACCGCCCTTGACGCCGAGGGCCACGATGATGAACACGATGGCCATGAAGATGAGCATCCATAGGTAGCTCTCGGTGTTGCTCGTGATGAAGCCCGTAAAGAACCCGCCGCCGTCGGCAAGCGCTTCAGGACCGATGGTCAGATACGACGCGGTGTACTTGGTCACCCAGCCGCCGATGATGCAGTAGTACGGCACGATGATGAACGGAATCGCCGAGGTCAGGATTCCGATGAACGCGTACTTCTTGCCGAACGCCTTGAACGCGCCGATGGCCGACTGGCCGGTCTTGCGGCCGAGCGCCGTCTCGAGCAGCAGAAGCGATACGCCGAAGGTGAACACGAGCACCAAGTAGGTGAACAGAAACGTTCCACCGCCGTATTTTGCTGCAAGATACGGGAAACGCCACATGTTCCCCAAGCCGACGGCCGATGCGGCCGCAGCGAGGATGAACGCCCACTTGCCCGACCACGCGGAACGGGCGGGCTTATCCGAAGTTGTCATAACTCCTCCTGTGTCAGCGGCGAACACGCGCCGCAACCGGTACAAACCCCTGGGTATCGCATAGTTGCCGTAGGAAAGCGCCTTGGGCTAAACCATGCGGAACCCATCGCAGACGATCACCGCATCGAAAACGATGCGAAGACCTGCGAAATAAACTCGATAATTATAGTATAGAAATGCCTTGGGAGCGGAACAATCCTTTTCAGGCAGACGGCATCGGCTTGCGGGTCTGGCGTTTTCCCCTCACGAACAGAAGCACGCAGATGAACGCAACGGCGGCGAAAAGCGCCTGGATCGCGAACGATACGCTGAATCCGACCATGCTCACGTCGATGCTGCCCGCATCGACGGAGACGGACGTGACCACGGCCATCATGACCGACGAGCCAAGCGAGCCGCATATCTGGCGAAACGAATTCACGATAGCGGCGCCTTGGGGCACGTCTGCCCCCTCGAGATCGGTCATGCAGTAGGCGGTCATCGGCATGAGCACGAACGCGATGCCCACCATGCGCACCATGTACATCCCCGCGATCCACAGCGGGCTGATGTCCGATGAGAAGAAGACGAACGAGCCCGTGCCGACGACAAGAAGGAAGAAGCCGATCATACCGTTGAGCTTTCCTCCGAACCGATCGTACAGACGGCCCGTCAAGGGGTTGAGCAGCGGCATGCACAGAGCGCCTGCAAGCAGGATCAGGCCCGATTCCGTCGGCGTGTAGCCATGGATCTCCTGTATGCACAGCGGCACCTGCAGAGCCGAGGACATCATCACCGCCTGCGCGATGACCAGGAGCACGACCCCGGTGGCGAAGGTTCGGTTGCGGAAGAGGGCGAGCTTGAGATACGGGCGGTCCACGCGCAGCTGCCGGACCGCGAACACGGCAACGAGCACGACCCCGACAAGCGTGGGTCCGAACGCCCGAGCGTCGAAGAAGCCGAACTGCTCGAGACCGGTCACCCCCACCATGAACACGACGAGTCCGAACGTGTAGAGCAGCATCGAGGGCACATCGAGAACGGTGCGCTCGTGCTTGCCCACATCGCGAACCGCAAACAAAGAACCCGCCAAAGAGAGCAACGCGCCGCATCCGAGGATCGCGAAGATCGTGCGCCATCCGAGCATGTCGGTGATCACGCCCGAAAGCGTCGGCCCCACGACGGGCGCGAATCCGAACACGAGCCCGACGAGGCCGAGCGCATGGCCGTGGCGCTCCTTGGGATACAGCTCGAGCGCGATCACCTGCATGAGCGGCATCAGCACGCCCGTACCGCACGCCTGCATGAGCCGCGATGCGAGGAGCGCGCCGTAGCCGGTCGACAGGTAGGCCACCGCGCATCCCGCGCAGAACAGCGCCAGAGCGCCGAGGAAGAGCCGGCGCACGTTGCAGCGCGTGATGAGGTACGCTGAGAAAGCGGCCACGATGCCGAGCACGTAGATGTACGAGGTGGTCAGCAGCTGGCCGAGCGTCGCATTGATGCCGAATTCGTGCATGATCGTGGGAAGGGCGCTCGTCAGCATGCTTTGGCTTACCGATGCGAAAAACGTCCCCGTGAGCATGATCCCCAAGACGACCTTGGGATCCAACTGTTTTCTCAGAAGTGGCATGCCACGATCATACGCTTATCGGCACCGCCCCGTCAAAGCGATCCCAGCGAGCGGTGGCAGGGGCTTGCGAGAACCGGCGGCAACGAGCGCCGCCCGCCTGAGCGAAAAGCGATATACTGGCAAGAAAACGGCTGCGTTCGATATGGGGAATGATGGACGGCAGGACTCTCGAGTATTTCGCCCGCGCATACGAGGAGCATAACTTCGCCCAGGCGGCGAAGCTCATACCGATTTCTCCCCAGGGCCTCGCCAAAGCCATCAGATCGCTCGAAAAGGAGCTCGAGGCTCCCCTGTTCGACAACTCGACAGGCGCCCAGATCCCAACCGAGTACGGCGTGCGCCTCTATCGCTACGCGCTCGAACACCGCCAATCGATACGCGAGCTGCATGCGGATTTCGATACGATCCGACGCTCCCGCTCCGGAGTGATCCGCATCGGGGCCTGCATCGGCGTGATGGGCGTGGTCCCCTTCTCCGTTTTCGACGATTTCCAGGCCGCTTACCCCAACGTGCGAGTCGAGCGCGAGGACATCCCCGACTACCTGTGCGACGAGCGGCTTCGCGACGGGTACTACGACATGGCGTTCACGCTCTGGCCTTACGCGGACGAGTTCGAAACCATCGAGCTGTACCGAGACAGCCACTTTATCTGGATGGCCTCGACCGACCCGCTTGCGCAGAAGGACGCTGTCGCGATCGAGGACCTCGAGGGAAAGGCCCTCCACTCGGTCGGGCCCGAATACAAGGGGCACAACGAGCTGCAGAGGCTGCTCGAAAGCAAGGGCGTCCGGCTCGGGAAGAGCACCGTTTCGGGCGAGATGGACTGGCTGCACCATATGGCGGGGACGGGCGAAGGCCTCTCCCTCACCGTGCGGCACAAGGCAGAGCTGTTCGGCGACGATCGCTCGATAACCGCCCGCCCCGTGCCGGAGCTGCCCTGGCGGTTCGGCCTCTCCTACAAAAAAGGGCGCGCGCTGTCGGCGCACGAGAGGGCGTTCGCTTCGTTCTGCATCCGCCTCATGGACCAGGGCGCGATGCCGCGCTGACCGGCCGCACACGAACCCGAGGGCGCGATGCCGCCCGCAGCGCTTCGGCGCCGGGCAAGAACGCGGACGGGGCCGCCGCAGCGAACCGCGACGACCCCGCCTATAACCCGTATGCAGCAGCCCTATCAGGCAAGACCCGCCAGCACGCGTCCCACATGGTAGCCCCATGTCAAACAGCGTCCGTGGGAGTTGCCCGGCACGTTGATGGGATAGTCGACGGCGTACACGCTGCCCGAAGCGTTACCGACGGCGTACAGGCCTTCGATGGGCTGGTTCTCTCCGTCGAGGCATTGGAGGTTCCTGTCGACCTTCACGCCCCCGACGATCGTGAGCAGGCAGGCTCCGACCTTCGTCGAGTAGAAGGGCGGCTCGGCTACCTGGTAGAGGAATTGGGCGTCCTTGTTGAAATCGGTGTCTTCGCCCGCAGCGCACAGCTCGTTGTAGCGCTCGACGCTCGCCTTCAGCACGTCTGCGGGAGCGCCGATCTGCTCGGCGAGCTCCTCGATCGAATCCGCCTGGAAAGCGGTGCCCATCTCGAGGCATTCCTGCAAAGAGTTCTCGTAGTACGAAATCGTGTCCTCGTAGCTCGATGTGCCGAGGTAGCGGAAGCTGTCCCAGAACATCCCGCCCCCATGGGGAAGGCTGTCGAGCAGGTCTCTCTGCCAGTTCGAATCGAATATCGTGTAGGCTATTCCGTCGTCGGTGTTCTGCATGATCTGAAGCGATTTCGGCTGGACCCACGTGCCTTCGTTGAAGAACCGGCTCCCGCCCTGGTTGACGAACATGAACGGACCCTGGAGCTGATTGGAGGACTTGTCGCAGTAGCGCTGCGGATGCAGCATGGGCGGAAACGGGGCGTCCTGCATCGCGGCGCCAGCCCAAAGAGCCATCTTGTGGCCATCGCCCGTGTTCACGCCGACGGGGGTGTAGATGGCTTGGGCCTTTTTCGCGACGGGGCAGTAGTAGTCGACCACCTCCTCGTCTCCGGCGATGTCGCCCGTCGCAAGGACGACGCCCTTCGATGCGACGACCTTCTTGTACCCGTCGGACGTATCGAGAATCGCACCGATCACCCGGTCGCCCTCTTTCACGAGCTGTACGGCCGGAGATTCGAACAAGAACTCGACCCCCTCGTCTTGCACGAGGTGATAGAGCAACTCGACGGTGAAGAACGCGTTCTGATCGAAATCGGCAACGCCCGCAGCCCCAGCGTCGACGGAGAGCATATGGTAGCCCGGCTCGTCGGGCAGAAGCGGATTGCGCGAATAGCCGTCCCAGAGATCGACCTTGACGTTGTAGGGCTCGGCCTTTTCGAGCAGCCAGTCCATCGCCTTGCCCGACTCCTCGAAGAAGAGGCTGACGAGCGATTCGTTCGCGCGGTTTCCGCATGTCTGCATCCAGCGGAACGCCGCCGACGCCTTATCGGTCACTTCCGCGCCCTGCTCGACCGCGTACGACGAGTTGATGACGCCGGTTCCCGCCCCGCGGCCGTTCGCTTGTGCGGTCTTCTCGGCAACGACTACCTGCAATCCATTTTCGGCGGCCGACAAGGCAGAGGCAAGACCCGAATAGCCGGCGCCGATCACGAGCACCTCGGTTTCGACGGTCTCTGCGATATCGCCATCCGCTATCGCCGTCGGCGCCGTCATGAACGAAGGCTGGCCCGTCGGTGCCTGCGCGCCGTTTCCCGCGGCGCCGCCGGCTCCTTCCGCCGAAGCCCCGGCAGGCGAGCAGCCGATCAAACCGCTCAACGCCGCAGCCGCACCGGCAACCGCCGCACCGGAGAGAAATCCGCGCCTCGAAAGGCTCTTCCCTTGTCCGTTTGATTCTTCCATGGTTCCTCCTTTATCGATCAGTGCGTCCTGCGCACTTTCCCTGCCTTTACTGTACGGGGGTGCGTTTCGATCGTCGACGAACGGACGGTTGGTTTTCGACAACCGTCGGTTGGCCTCGCCGTATCCGACGGCCGAGCGGGGTCCGAGCGGAGCCGGGTCGGACGGCGGCAGCGAGGCAGGGCGAACTCCGGGCGGACGGACGGCAGCGCGGCAGGGGCGGACTCCGGACGCGGCCAGGCAAGGCGAGGGCCGGGCGGCAGGGGCGAGCGGATGCCGCGCGGCGAGAGCGGGCGGCAGATGCAGCCGAAGCGACGCGAAGATCGGCCTCGGTTCGCTGTGCGCTTTTGGTTAGGCCGCTCGGCAAACGGCAGGGCTTCCACTATGATGGATAGTTGCTGAAAACCCGAGGGCAATCGATTGCGAGGAACGACTACTATGTGCGGTATCTGCGGCTTCACCGGCGCTGGCGAAAACGATGCTTCCATCCTCAAATCCATGTGCGACATCATGGCCCATCGCGGCCCCGACGGCGAAGGCCAGTACATCGACACGGGAATCGCCCTCGGGCACCGGCGCCTCTCGCTCATCGACCTCGAAGGCGGCAACCAGCCCATGGTGCGCGCAAGCGGCAAGAAGGATGCCGCCGTCACCTCGCCGGTAACCGAACCCGCAAACGCCTACACCCGCGGCCAGTTCGCCATCGTGTTCAACGGCGAGATCTACAACTACCAAGATCTCCAAGCCGAGCTCAAGGCGCAGGGTTGGGAGTTCAAGACGAATTCCGATACCGAGGTGCTGCTCGTTTCCTACCTGGCCTGGGGCAAGGGCCTGCTCGAGAAGGTGCGCGGCATGTTCGCGTTCGCCATCTGGGATGCGAACAAGCAGGAGCTGTTCTGCGCGCGCGATTTCTTCGGCATCAAGCCGTTCTACTACACCGTTGCGGGCGGCTCGTTCATCTTCGCTTCCGAGATCAAGTGCATCCTCGAGCACCCCGCCTACGAACGAGAGCTCAACGAGGAGGCGCTCGAACAGTACTTGTGCTTCCAGTTCTCAGCGCTTCCCGAAACGTTTTTCAAAGGCATCTTCAAGCTCGCCCCCGCGCACTGCCTGACGGTGCGAGCCGACGGCTCGATCGAAGATGAGCGCTACTGGATTCCAACCTACGACTTCGACGAAAACCGCAGCCGCGAGGATACGGTCGAGGCCATCGACGAGGCCATGCACGATTCGGTGCGCTACCATAACGTCGCCGACGTGGAGGTGGGATCGTTCCTTTCCTCGGGCATCGATTCGAGTTACATGGCCGCCTGCCTTGCCGAAGAGAACCCCGCAATCAAGACGTTCACCGTAGGATTCGCCGAATACGAAGGTGCTAAAGACGAGATCGCGTGGGCGCGTGAACTGGCCGAACAGCTCGATATCGAGAACAACTCCAAAACCATCACCGAAGCCGAGTTCTGGGACGTGCTCGAGCGCGTGCAGTGGCACATGGACGAACCCTCCGCCGACCCGAGCGCCGTCGCGCTCTACTTCGTCGATCAGGAGGCCGCCAAGAAGGTGAAGGCGGTGCTTTCGGGCGAAGGCGCCGACGAGTTCTTCGGCGGCTACCGTATCTACCAGGTGCCGTTCTCCAACGAGAAGCTCTCCTGGTGCCCGAAGCCGCTGCTCAAGGGAGCGTCGCGAATCGCACGCACACTCGGCGTCCGCGGCGCGAACTACCTCGAGCGCGCATCGGAGACGGCCGAGGACTGGTACTACACGAACGCGAACGGCGTGGCGTTCTCGCCCGCCGAGCGCGCCGAGATCCTCAAGCGCCCGGTTGCGGGCCCCTCGCCCCAAGAGCTCACCGCGCCGGTCTACGCCGAAGTCGCCGCACTCGACGAGACGACGCGCATGCAGTACGTCGATCTGTACTTCTGGCTCGTAGGCGACATTCTCTTGAAAACCGACAAGATGTCGATGGCCCACTCGCTCGAGAGCCGCGTGCCGTTTTTGGACAGGCACGTCTGGAACGTGTCCCGCACGATTCCGACGCCGCTCAAAGCCGATGCCGAGCAGACCAAGATAACGCTGCGCGAAGCGGCCATGCGCACCATCCCTGCGGAATGGGCTCAGAAGGAGAAGCTCGGCTTCCCCGTCCCCGTGAAGTCGTGGCTCAAGCAGGACCGCTACTACGAGCAGGTGAAAGCCTGGTTCACAGGCGAGGAGGCCGCGCGGTTCTTCGAGGTCGACAAGCTCATGCGGCTGCTCGACGACCATCGGGCAGGCCTTGCCGACAACACGCGCAAGATCTGGATCGTCTACATGTTCCTCATGTGGTACAGGATCTTCTTTGTCGATCAGACCGTGCCCGAGAAGCCTGCGGTTTCGTAAGGGCCGCGCATCGCAATGGCGGCACCGGAACGTCCGAGCGGTCGTTGATCCGGGTCTTCCTTCGGACAACGGGGCGAGTTTTGCGAAATTTCGCCGTCGGCACAACCGTCGGAGGAGCCTGTGCTGCACGTAAGGGATGTCAGCCACGTCAGACGGAAGAAAATCGAGCCAGTTCGTTCGGCCAAGGCGAAGCGAAGCCTCCGAACCACGAACGATCCAGGGACTTCGCTGTATCGACAAAAAGCGAGCTTCTCACGCCCCCGTTGGAGCAAGTTCGTCGGCTTCCGGCATAGCTTCGCCGCAGCCGCCTTTGGCGCGTTCTGCATCAAGGCGGGCGAGCTCTTCCTTCGAGAGCCCCTTCCAGGTGGGCTCGACGCCGTTCTTCCTGTCCTTGGACTGCGATATCAGACCGGGAACGATATAGGCCGCCCAGCAGGCGATCGCACCCCACAGGTTCACGCCGAGGAAATTCGCGTACGTTCCCTGGCCGATGTTCATGAAACCGAGCGACGCAGGCGCGACCGTATCGACGATGCCGAGCACCATGCCGATCCAAAATGCCAGTTGGAAACCGACCTTCGTCGGCTTGACCACGCCGTGCATGAGAAAGATCGGGCCCAATCCCATGATCATCGTGCCCGAGATGGTGGTCGCCGCGATGATGTTGGCGCCCATGATCATCGGCAGGTTGCCCACAATGCCGAAGACGACCATGAAGATGATGCCGATGATACGCGGGTTCGTCTGGGGCGTCACGCCGAGAATGCCCGGAAGGTCACGCGCGGTCAGCTTCGCAAGCGAGCTGAACGTCGAATCGAGCGTCGAGCCCGCCGTAGCTATCATGATGACGGCCATCAGGAAAAACGCGACGATGCCGAGGCTCTGCGCCACCACCACCGGCGCACTCGAGCCCGCGATGCTCATCCCGTTGACGTAGGCGTGCACGCCGATCAGCGAGAAGAGCACGATCGCCACGAAGCCCAACAGCCCGGCCACCACGAACGACTTGAGCATCTTCTTCTCTTCGCAGATGAACCCGCGATCGGTGAGTACCGCATCGTGAAAGCCGTACGAAAGGCACTGGAGCCCCGCGCCTATGATGAAGTCGACACCGCCCTCGAGCGACCACACGCCCGAGGTGACGTAGTCGACGGGATTGTCCTGCGGCACGACCCAGACGAGCACGACGATGAGCAGCACGGCGAACAATGCGGCCTGGGCGATGTCGGTAATGATGGAGCCGCGCATACCGCCCCAGCAGCAATATCCCACCGTAATGGCAGTGAACAGCAGGGCTGCAACGATGAACGGCGCCGAACCCGAATCACCGTAGTAGGCGCCCACGACCGAGGTGTTCGACCACACCTCGTTGAAGAGGCGCACGAGGATGGCCGCCGAAAAGCAGAGCGCCGCCGCGACACCGTAGTGCTTCGTCAGAAAGCTCACCGTTCCCGTTGCCCCGAACCTGCGGCGCAAACGATAGAGGGCAAAACCGGTCAGGGGTATGCAGAGCCAGTACATGGCGTATCCGATGCCTCCGACAATGCCGAACTGCGCACCCATGTTGGCCGCATTGGTGACCGATTTCGCAAAGATCCATGCGATGAAGATGGATGCGGTTATCATCCACGGATTGGCGGCGCGTCCGTGCTTGTCTTCCCCTTTGAAGAACCCGCCCAAGCTGACGGTTTTCGGAGAAAGGAGAAACATGACGATGCCGTACACGATGAGAAATCCCCAGAAGAATATTCCGGTTGTCGAGTCCATTCCGTACATCCCTTCCTTATTGCTGCAGACTGGGATGAGCAGCCGTCATCGCGTTTCGGAAGCCCGACGCCGGATACCGCGAAAATCCGATCACGGCTGCTCATATTATTATTGGATTATATCTAATAATATTGTTTTGCCAATAGAAGATTACATCTTTTACGTGCTGCCGCCCATCCGCTTCGTACAGCGTGCGACGTGACTACCTCGAGCGCCGGTCCATCGCTCGCACCCGATTGAACGGCTATTCCTGAACGAGCGTTCCCCCGCAGCTCGATCCGAACCCCGCAGCGCACGCGTAACAATGGTTGCCGAATTCGATCGACCGGGTAAGCGGCAAAGCGGAATCGTCGGCATAATCGAAGATGGTCAGATCGCGCCCGTCGCGCTTCTGCACGATGCCGACGGCTTGGTTGAAATCGCAATCGTAGATGCGTCCGTCGTAGCCGACCGAGATCTGGTGGCGGCACATCATCGCCTCGCACGCTTCCGGGTTGAACGCGTCCATGAGCAGGTCCATGTAGCCGTCGAATCGATCGGTTGCCATAAGGTGGGCTCCGTAACGCCCGATCGGGTTGTTCGCAACAGCGAACAGCTTATCGAACACGATACCGAAATCCTTTGCGAGCCGATGCTTGTACACCCGCTCGAGTTCGTCCTGCTTCGGGGCGAGAACGGGCCATTGGGGATTGAACACCAGATCGAGCACCAGCCCCTCCCCGTTTCCGTACCCCTTCTCGTTAAGCCGCCTCAGCACGTCGAGCGATCCGGTGAACGCCCGCGCACCGCGCTGCTTATCCACCTGCGCGGCACTGACGTTCGGCAGCGACGCGACCACCTCGATGCCGAGCTCCGCATACCGGTCAATCAGATGCCCGAAGCCCGGTTCAAGCAGAATGACCAGATTGCTCCTCACCATGACGTGCCCGACGCGCCGGGCCGCCTCGCGGATGAACCACTCGAAATCGGGGTTCATTTCGGGTGCGCCGCCGGTTATGTCGAGCGTCTCGATGCCGCGAGACTCCATCACGTCGAGAATCGCATCCATGCATGCGCGGCTCATCAGCTCGGTTCTGCCCGGCCCCGCTTCGACATGGCAATGCTCGCAGGCGAGATTGCACAACTTGCCGATATTCGCCTGCAAGACGCTTAACCGAGGCGCGGTTTTCAGATGATCGGGTTCGAGCATGTCTTCGAAGTACATGAGTCGCGCGAGCGCCAGCTCGACGTCATGCGCCGTCGCCCGCGTCCGAGGACGGCGAGACTCCGCCCGATACGTCGGACGAACCGAAAAACCGCCGAGAAGGGCATCTTCGATGTAGTCGTCGGGACCCGCCACGATGCGGTCCCTGTACGAAACGGCCGCCGGGCTGGTTTCCGACCACAATCCATCGAACCATTTCACGTAAGCATCCTGATCGTACCTGAGCGGCACGGCCTCGATGTAGAGCCCCTCGTATTCAGCGCCGAACAGCGCGTCGGCTGCGGGGGTCGTCGCAATGCGGGTAGCGATGCCGAAGTTCTGGCCGGCGAAGTTGGGCAACCCCGCCGCCCCGTTGTTGATCACGACGCCGTCGGCAAGAGCCATCGCAACCGGCGAGCACGTATGCGTTGCGGCAAACACATCGATACCGCTTTCCCGCATCCATCGCGACAGCTCGTCTTGTCTGATGGGATCCTGCAGCGATTCGCGCGAGCATCCCCAACCCCCGATAAGCCGCTCGTCACCATGCGTGATTCCGACCGTCCGCGATCCGACCTTCGCCGTCAAGGCGGCAGGGCGGTCCTGAAGCATATCGCGAAGTTCGGGGCGGTGGAACAGCGCCGTCGACAGCATCTTGTGAATGCGGTTCGAGCGGCTGACATCGGCATCCGACGTGCAATCGGGATACGAACAACCGCATCCCACGCCGATGTCGGTCTCCCTGCGAAGCTCCGCCTCGACGTTGCCCGCAAGCGGCACGTAGCGCGCTGCACGGCGTTCGACGATCTCGAAGTTCTCGGCCGTTTGATCGAACCAGTGAACGTCGCCGTTCAAAACCGCGCGAACCTCCCCCGACTCAGCCGAAACAAGGGCATCGAGCGCATCGAGTGCGAACGGATTGCCGTACACGCCCCCCACGACGAAAAGTGTGTCGCAGGAAAACGCGGGTTCGGCTCGAAACAGGCTCGGATCAAGCCGGTAGTCGATCGGACAGACCCTGCCCGCATCCTTGAAGTTGCGTCGTTTGCCGCCTGCCGTAGAACAGCCGCTCATGAAAATCTCCTTGCGTTTGAGCATCGGCGCTACGCGCCATAGTGGTGGTTCGATTAATATGAGATTACAGCAAGTATTTGACTATGTCTATGCGAATCTCGAAGGATCCACGGCGACGAGATGCCCATCGGCATCCTCGTACAGACACAGGCTCCCCTTCTTGTTCGAATAGAGGTGTTTGAACCGCGCGAAATCCTGAGGGGATTGCCCCGGAGCAGCTTCCTCGGACCGGCCGTCCGCCGTTTGCTCAGATCGACCCGCTGAGCACGGATCGATGGAATCGGGGGGTTCCGACGCGCTTTCCTCGGCTTGCATCGAAGCAAATTCCGCCTGCACCTGCGGTTTCGCTCCCCTTAATTCGTCGAGGCTCGTTGCATCCTGCCCCAAAGCGGGGGTGGCGATCTGCTCGAAACCGAATACCGCATCGTCTGCGGGACGAGCGGTCGGAATGCTGAAGGCCTCCGCATCGCGCTGCTCTCGCTGGGCGCGCTTCTCGGCGCGGCGCTTCTTCCTGAGCATGCCCTTGGTCTCGATGAAGGACCCGTCGATAACGGATGCTTCGGGCGCAATCGCTTCGGGGGCGGTCCCCCCGGAAGCGGAAGCGGCGGGATCCGCCGTCGGCTTCGGCTCGGCGTCCTCGCACGCGCAATACGCATCACACGCCGCATCGGACGATATGCGAGCACCCGGCTCAGGCTGCAGAGGATCCGTCGATGCGAATACGCGCGAATCGGACTTTGCGCCATCCGCCGCCGACGGCTGCTCGCCCGCGGACGAAAGATCGCCCGCCGCCATCTCGTTCAGGTAGCGATCACCCTGCTGGATCTCGATTCCCGAGGGTATGACCTGACCTGTCATGCTTTCAGCAGCAACGCCGAACTTGTCGAGCACCCACGAGTTGGTGCGCGCAATGGAAAGCAGCTCGCGCGCCCACTCCAGACGCTGTTCCTCGGTATGGTCGACCTGCAGGAGCTTGGCTATCTCCGTCACACGGCCCCACGACATGGCATCGACGTCTTCTTTCATGGACACGATCCTATCGGCCTCGCGCATGATCTGCTGTTCGGCGCTTTTCCTAAACACGGTCTTCCTCTTTTCGCATAGGCACCGACGCGGCCGAGCCGTAATCGACGCGCCAGAAAACGAGTCCCGCAGCCGGAGCGTTCTCTCCCGCCGCGCAACGATCGCGCGCCTCGAGAACCTCGCCGACCCACGAAGGGTTGCGACGGCCCGCGCCCACCGCAACGAGCGTGCCCACGATCGTTCGGACCATGGAGTGGAGAAACGCGTTGCCGATCACCTTGACAACCACAACTTCTTCGCCGAGCAGCTCTTCGCGGTCGATCGCAATTTTGAAAACGTTTCTGCAGGTCGGCTTCCCCTCAGCCGATGCCGCCATGCAGAAGCTCTTGAAATCATGCTCCCCCACAAGATAAGACGAGCCTTCGACCATTGCTTCGATATCGAGTGGCCGCTTCAGGTGCCACACGCGGTCGGAAACGAGTACCGGGCGGTCCGCTCCCTCGTATATGAAGTACCGGTACTCCCGCGAAACGGCATCGAAGCGCGCCGAGAAGCCGAAGGGCGCCTCCTTTATGCGCTTGACCGCCACACGATCGTCGATGAGGGCGTTCAGCGAGCGCGCCAACGCGGAAAGCGGGCGCGACGCAAACTCGTCTCCGCTTAAATCGAAGCTGACAACCTGACCGCGCGCATGCACGCCCGCATCGGTTCTACCGGCGCAGGTGGTTTCAACGGGCCGGCCGTACAAAAGAGCGAGCGAGTCCTCGATCGACCCCTGCACAGTCAGCTGCCCCGGCTGGCGGGCAAAACCCGAGAACGGAGCCCCGTCATAGGAGACCTCGAGCGCAACCGTATGTTCCATAACGTTTTCCATATCCTTCCAGTATAGAAGAAACGGCTGCCCCACATAGCGGAACAGCCGAATCGTCAGCATTTTGTGATGGCAGCGATGCCAATATACCCGCACACGGCTCTCGAAGACCCGAACAGCGCCGCTCGACACGCGCCGGCGAGGGGCGTATTCGATCCCGCCCGCGCACGACCGACGCCCGGCATCGGGCGCACAGCGACCTACGACGCCATCCAGACCGGCTTTCCGAACAGATCCTGAATCTCGGAACGCATGACCTGGCTGCGGGCGTCCACGGTAACGGGAAGCTCCGCCCTGAACTTTCGCCCGTCGGCCTGGCTGATGAACAGCACCACCCCGTCGCGACCCGGATATGATTTCAGGATGCGGTTCAAGCGCATCGACGTGTTCTGGTCGAAATCCGACGAGGCGATCTTCAGCTCGAGATGCGAGGGGCGCACATCGTCCTCCGAAAGCTCGATGACCTCCATCTCGTAGGCGATGAGCTGGTTGCCGCGATCGCTGTGCTCGAACTTGCCCTTCACCTTGACGATCGCGTCTTCCTGGATCGCCTCGGCGTTGTCGTCGTACTTGAAGCAGATGGCGTCCACATGCCCCGTCGTATCCTCGAGCGTGAACGTGGCCATCTTCGTGCCGCGCTTCGTGAGCTTGGTCACGACGGTCGACACCATGCCGACGAACGTCGCGCTCGCGATATCCTTCTCGCGATCGGCCAGGTCGCCCAGCGAGAATTTCGTCATGCTGGAGATGAGCCCCTCGTACGGGCGCAGCGGATGGTCGGACACGTAGATCTTGAGGATCTCCTTCTCGTAGGCGAGCTTGGTGCGCTTGTCCCATTCGACGTTGTCTGGCTCGGGAATCTCCTCCTTGAAATCCGAATCGGGGTCGTCGGCGAACAGGTCGAACATGCTCACCTGTCCCATATCGCGGTCCTTCTGCCGCTTCGAGGCGCCCTCGAGCAGCGGCGTCTCCTCGATGAAGTACATGAGCTGCTTGCGGGTGTACCCCGTCGAATCGAACGCGCCGGCCTTGATGAGCGCTTCGAGCGTCTTGCGGTTGTAGGCCTTCGAATCCATGCGGTTCACGAAATCGTGGAGCGACGAGAACCTTCCGCCCTTCTCGCGCTCGCGGATGATCTCCTCGGCCACCTTCTCGCCGACGCCGCGCACGCCCGCCAAGCCGAAGACCACGCCTTCGTCGGTCGGCGTGAACTCGAGGTTCGACGCGTTGATGTCGGGGGGCAAAACCGGGATGCCCGAACGGTTGCAGCTGGCAATGTACTTGATCAGGCGGTCCGAGTTGCCCATGTAGGACGAAAGCACAGCGGCCATGAAGTCGTGTGGGTAGTACGCCTTCAAAAACGCCGTGCGCATGACCAGGATGGCGTAGGCCGCCGAGTGCGACTTGTTGAACGCGTACTTGGCGAACTTCTCGGCGTCTTCCCAGATCTGCTTGGCGATATCGAGCGAGAAGCCGTTCTCGACCGCGCCGTTGTTCCAGTCTTCCTGGAGCTGGCGCATGATGTCGAGCTTCTTCTTGCCCATGGCCTTGCGCAGCTTGTCGGCCTTGCCCGCCGAGAACCCGCTCATGGCCATGGAAATCTGCATGATCTGTTCCTGGTAGACCATGGTGCCGTAGGTTTCCTCGAGGATCGGGCGCAGGCGGTCGTCGTAGTAGTGGACCGACGTCTTGCCGCTCGCCACCTTGATGTAGTCGTCGACCATGCCCGACTCGAGCGGGCCCGGACGGTTGAGCGCGATCGAAGCGACGATGTCGGAGAAGCGCTTCGGGGGAAGGCGCGCGAACAGGCTCACGTACAGGGCGCCCTCCACCTGGAAGAGCCCGTCCATGTTGCCCGAACGCATGAGCTCGAACGCCTTCTCGTCGTTGATCGGGATCTCCTCGGGCACGATATGCTCGCCGAAGCGCGCCTCGATGTTGCGGCAAGCGCGGCTGATAACGCCGAGCGTGCGCAGGCCGAGGAAGTCCATCTTGAGAAGGCCCAGATCGGGCGTGTAGTGCCCATCGTATTGCGTGATGATGCCGCCGCCCTTGGTGTCGCGCTTCATGGGAACGTGGTCGGCCATCGGATCGCGGCAGATGATCGTCGCACACGCGTGCACGCCTTCGCCGCGGACGTGGCCCTCGATGGAAAGGGCTGCGTCGAGCACCTGCTTGACGTCTTCCTCCGTCGAATAGGCCTTCTTGAGGTCGGGGTTCTTCGCGAGGGCGTCGCTGATCGTGATGCCGAGCTCGTCGCCGATGAGCTTGGCGATGCGGTCGCCTACGCCGTAGGGGTAGTCGAGCACGCGCGCGGCGTCGCGCACGGCGTTCTTCGCCTGCAGCTTGCCGAACGTGATGACGCCCGACACGTGATCCTCGCCGTACACTTCCTTGATGTGCTCGATGACCTCGCCACGGCGCTCGTCCTCGAAGTCGACGTCGATATCGGGCATCTCCACGCGCTCAGGCGAAAGGAAGCGCTCGAACAGAAGCCCGTTCGAAAGCGGGTCGAGGTCGGTGATGCCCATCGCGTAGGCCACGATGGCGCCAGCGGCCGAACCGCGGCCGGGGCCGACGCCGATGCCCTGGCTTCGCGCCCATTCGATGTACTCCTGCACGATGAGGAAGTAGGCCGGGAAGCCCTGCTGGATGATGATGCCGGCCTCGTAGTCGGCGCGCTCCTGCGCCTCGGCGGGTATGGGCTCGCCGTAGCGCTTGACGAGGCCCTCCTGGATGCGCTTCTTGAAGTAGCTCTCCTCGGTCTCGCCCTCGGGCAAGGGGAAGCGCGGCAGGATCGAATCGCGCTCCAGCACGACATCGCACTTCTCCGCAACCTCGACGGTGGTGTCGCACGCCTCGGGGAAATCCTTGAGGGCTTCGCGCATCTCCTCTTCGGTCTTCATGTAGAACTGATCGTTCTCGAACTTCATGCGGTTCGTATCGTTGACCGCCGAGCCGGTGCCGATGCACAGCATGATGTCCTGCGCGCGCGCATCCTCCTGCACGAGGTAATGGAAGTCGTTCGTGGCGATGGTCTTGAGGCCCGCCGTCTGCGCGACCTTCGTAAGCTGGTGGTTGAGCTCGGTCTGCGTAAGGCCTGCGTCGGTTACGATGCCCTGGTTCTGCAGCTCGATGTAGAAATCGCCCGGCTCGAAGCAGCTCGCGAACTTCTTGGCCCATTCGACCGCATCGTCGAACCGGCGGTCGTCGAGCATCTTCGGGATGATGCCCGCGATGCACGCGCTCGAGCCGATGATGCCCTTGCCGTACTTCTCGAGCATCGAGAACGTGGTGCGCGGTTTGTAGTAGAAGTTATCGACGTGCGACTCGGATACGAGGCGCACGAGGTTGTGGTACCCCTCGTTCGTCTTGGCGAGCAGCAGCAGATGGTAGAGCTTCGGCTTGGTGTCCTTCCGCAGCTCCTCGTCGGTCGTGAAGTACACCTCGCACCCGTAGATGGGCTTGACGCGGATGCCGGTCTCGGCCTCGACGGCATCGCACGCATCGCACAGCTCGGGGACGCCGCTCATGACGCCGTGGTCGGTGACGGCAACGGCGGGCATGCCGAGTTCGGCGGCGCGGCGCACCATATCTTTGATGTGCGTTGCGCCGTCGAGCAGGGAGTATTCGGTGTGATTGTGCAGGTGAACGAATGCCATATCTTGTGCCTCTGTAAATTCTCGCATGCCTTCTCTGGTGTCGTCACCATGATAGCAGCTTACCGTCGCAACCGCTGAGGATAAAGCGTGGATTTTTATCCGATCAACCGATGGCGCAAGGCGCTCGACAGCATAGCGTATCCCAACCGGCATCCGCCCGGCTGCCGAGAGAGGAGCGCGCCCAACCGACAACGTGCCCTTGCCGGCAGTGATGCCCTGCCCATCCGATCCCGGATCCCAACGCCCGCTTCCGCGTTGCGGTCTTCCCCTTCATCATGATATATAGTTTATTATATTACTTTCTCTATTTCATAACCCCATTTCAGATGTTGATTTGTGGCAAACTATGAAACATCTTGCCTTTATATATGCAAGATGTTATATTCTTCGCTTGTGCATGCACAGCATGCGGTGTACATACGACGAAGGAGACACATGCCAACGATCAAACGACCCCCAAAGCTCCTCCTCATAGCCCTTGCTGCAATGCTTGCATTCTGGGGCGTTTCCGGCGGATCCGCACTGGCCTCGACCGATGCGCCGGCGGCTCCGAACCCCTCGGCAACCGAGGAAGCAGCGCTCGGCGAACAGGCTGAAGGCGAACCGGGCGAAGCAGAAGACGATACAACCGAGAACCCGTCCGGCGAGACGGCGCTTGACCCCGAGCAGGCACCGCCTGCCGACAGCGCTCCAGGCATCGATGCGGAAGGCCTTGCCGGCACCGCCGAGGCGAACTCGAACGAAGCGACGGCCTTGGCCGCAGACGAAGACCAGACAGGCACCGAAGCCGAACTGCGCGCCGAGCCCATCTCGGTCACCAACCAGACCGAGCTCCAAGACGCCATGTGGGACATCCCCGTCGGCACGGCAGGTACCATCGAGCTGCAGAACAGCTTTACCATATCGGGCACCATCGACGCCCCCTTCAATCGGGTCGTCACATTGACCTCGAAAGACGGCAACACCTTTACCATCACGCAGGCAACGGCGAATGCGCGCCATTTCAAAGTCGACGGCAGCAGCTCCACCTACAACATGTCGCTCATCCTCGAGAACGTCGTGCTCGACGGCGGCACCGTCGGCGGCGGCGTGCTCGTCGACGGCAAAAGGGGCACGCTCACCCTGAAGGCGGGCGCCACGATCCAGAACTGCACGAGCAACGTCGCCGGCGGCGCCGTGCGCGTGAATCGCGGTGCACTCGTGATCGAAGGCGGCACCGTCAGCAACAACAAGAGCACGATCAGCGACCGCAGCGTCGGGGGCGGCGGCATATACGTAACCGACGGCTCCCTTACGATGTCGAGCGGACTGGTCGGCAGCAACACCGCAGGCAACGGCGGCGGCATCAACCTCGTGAGCAGCTCCACCTTCACCATGACGGGCGGTACTATCAGCAACAACACGAGCACCGTCAACCAAGGCGGCGGCGTACTCGTTGCGGGAGGCAGCTCGTTTACCATGAGCGGCGAAAGCCTTATCGAGAAAAACGAGAGCGACCGCGGCGCGGGCGTCAACGTGCTGCAGGACGGATCGTCCTTCACCATGAACAGCGGAACGATACGCGCGAACATCGCCGGCATCCATGGCGGCGGCGTGCTTGTGAACGGCGCCGGCAGCTTCATCATGAACGGCGGCGTCATCGGCGGCGACAGCGCTGCCGACGCCAACACGGCGGAATCGGGCGGCGGCGTGTGCCTGTACGCCGACTGGTCGGGTCGCGACATAACGTTCACCATGACAGGCGAGAGCCTCATCAAGAACAACACCGCCGAGCAGGGCGGCGGCCTCAACCGCTACAATACGGCGAGCGCGACCATCGAAATGCGCGACAACGCAACGATCACCGAGAACCATGCGGATGTCGGCGGCGGCGTGTACACGAGCGGCGGAACCAAGACCACCTTCGACATGTACGGAAAGAGCTCGATCCACCACAACACCGCAGTTCGCAGCGGGGGCGGCGTCGATTCGATCTCCACCGAGTTCACGATGCACGACCAAACCTCCATCCGCCACAACACCGCAGGGGGCTGGGGCGGCGGCATCGCCTGCTGGAGCAACGAGCTGTTTACCATGAACGACGAAAGCTCGGTGCACCACAACGCGACCACCTCGAGCGGCGGCGGGGTTTCGGTATCCAACCGAGCGGGCATGGTCATGAACGACCAGGCGACCGTCGTCGACAACACGGCGGCGGAAAACGGCGGAGGCATCTTCACCGAGTACTCGGCCGCCACAACAACGAACCCCTCATCGCTCGTCATGAACGGCGGTACGGTTGCGCGCAACACCGCGCTCGGCTCGGTTAAGGGCGGCGGGGGCATCTTCTTCGACGGCCAGTCGGATCGAAGCGTCACACTCACCATCGGCGGCGACGCGGTCATCGTCGACAACGCGGCGCCCAACGGCCACGGCGGCGGCATCTACAGCAACGAGCCGTACTGGGGCCAGATGGTCATCGGGTCCGACACCGTATTCGAGCGCAACACCGCTTCTGCTGCCTACATCCCGCCGACGACGGTGTTCGACGACTACCCCTCGATCGAGTTCGCGAGCATCAGCATCGGCGGCCTCGTTCCCTACCACCCGCTCAACAACTACGACATCAACTTCACCGGCGGCACCCCCACGAACGTCTACCGCGTGACGTATTACGGCAACGGCAACGACGGCGGCGAAGCTCCGCCGAGCCAGCTCTACGCTGCGGGTGTCACCGTAACGGTGTCCGACGAGGGTACGCTCACCTTGACCGACCACGACTTTCTCGGATGGAACACCTCCTCTACCGCAACCGATGCGGAGTACGAGGCAACCGACACGTTCCCCATGCCGGCACGAGACGTGGACCTCTACGCCGTCTGGAAGGCGACGCCCCCGACGCTCTACACGGTGACCTACCACGGAAACGGCCATAGCGCGGGCGACCCGCACCCGAGCGCGCAGTACGCCGCAGGAACGCCCGTCACCGTACTCGACGAGAACACGCTTGAGCGCACCGACCACGAGTTCCTTGGATGGCACACCGACCCGACGAGCGAGACGGCTCTGTACTCGCCCACCGGCATGTTCAACATGCCTGCCAACGATGTCGACCTCCACGCCATCTGGAAGGCCAAGGCTCCCGTCCTCTATACCGTAACTTACCACGGAAACGGCCACAGCGCGGGCGACGCGCCCGCAAGCAGCCAGCATGCCGCAGGGGACACGGTCACGGTATCCGGCAAGAACACGCTCGTGCGCGACGGCTACGAGTTCGTCGGATGGCACACCGACCCGGCGAGCGCAACGGCGCTGTACGGCCCCGGTGGTACGTTCCCCATGCCGGCCAACGACGTGGATCTCTATGCCATCTGGAAGGCGATCGACCCCAGCGGCCCGCAGGACCCCGATCCGAAAGATCCCGAGAAGCCCGGAAGCGACCCCTCAGGCAAGACGCCGACCTCGAGCAAAACGGGAAGCTACGCAAAGATGGCTCGGACAGGCGACGAGATGAGCATGCTCCTCTTCGCGGCCGCAGCATGCGCGAGCTTGCTTGTAGGCGGCGGAGCCTACGCGATGGCAAGGCGCCGCAACCACTAGATCGGACCCCAATCGGCAGCCCGGCAAAACGCAGGCAACGTCAAGGAGCCGCAGCATGCACGCTGCGGCTCCTTTCGTTCGCACGAGAAGCACCGTCGAGTCGAGGGATGCCGGACCCAAGCGGTGCGCCGAACGCCGAGGGCGCGCCCGTTTGAGCGAGCCATCGCCTCCTTACCGAACTCCGTAGCGCTCGTAATAGGCATCGAGCGCCTCTTTCACCGTTTCGTCTATGACGACCTTGCCCTGGCATTCCCGATTGAACAGGTACTCGGTCACCTCGTCCATGGTGACGATGGCTGCGGTGGGAAACCCGTAGCGCTCGCGCACTTCGTCGAGCGCGCACACCTCGCCGCCCTTGCCGACCTCCATGCGGTTGAGCGACACCATGAGTCCCTTGATGTCGACATCGGCTTGCGATTTGAGGATGGGATAGGTCTCCTCGATCGACTTGCCCGAGGTGGTCACATCCTCAACCATGACGACGCGGTCGCCGTCCTTCAGGTTGCTCCCGAGCAAAATGCCCGTGTCCCCGTGATCCTTGACCTCTTTGCGGTTCGAGCAGTACCGTACCTCTGCGCCGTACAGCTCGTGTATGGCCATCGTGGTGATGACCGAAAGCGGAATGCCCTTGTACGCTGGACCGAACACCACGTCGAACTCGAGCCCGAACGCATCGTGGATGGCACGGGCGTAGCATCGGCCGAGACGATGGAGCTGCGAACCGGTCACGTAGGCTCCCGCGTTCATGAAGAACGGGGATTTCCTCCCGCTCTTCAACGTGAAGTCGCCGAACTTGAGCACTCCGCTTTCCACCATGAACTCGATGAACTCCTGCTTGTACTGCTCCATGCGACTCCGCCCTTCGTTTCCGTTCTTTTCCGATTTAGATACCGGCCGATCGTGGGATCGCGCCCAACGGCCACGATCCCATGATACAAGACCGGACGGCGCAACGCATCAGTTTATCCGCTCGCCGTCGCAGCGCCCATGTCCCACAGCGGAAACGGCGGATTGGCGAGCGGCTTGGTCGCGATCGACATCAGAAGTACGCTGTTATCGTCGGCGGCAATCCTGTTCGACACGATCTTGCCGCACGACGAGCAGCGGTGGATGAGGGCCCATTCCCCGTTCTTGCGCACCCAAACGCCGATGGGCTCCATGACGCCTTTGCACAGCGATGCCCGGTCTCCCGGCCGGTTGTCCACATGCAGGCTCGAGAGGCAATGCGGGCAGTGGTTGCGATGGTCGCTTCCTGCATGTTCCGGCACCACCACGCTTCCGCACACCGCGCAGGTGAAGCTCTCGGTGCAGGCCTGCGTACGGTAATCGGGCCGATCGCGGGATACGCGTTCGGCGTTCGGCGCGTTTCGGCTATCCGACATCCCGTGTTCGATCTGCGCTGGAGCACGGTCGATCCGTACCGGCGGGCGCCCGGTCTTGGGTGCCGTACGGTCGGCTTGCTTCATTTGGCGTACGAGCTTGGAGAGGTTCTTCTCCCACTGCCGTTTGTCTCGCAGAAAGCCCTCCTTGTCGTCGGCAAGGCGCGTTTCGATCTTGAGCTTCAAGTAGCTCTCCCAGCGCTCGGGCGCAAGGCTTCCATCGCGTATGGCCTCCGCTATCGCGCAGCCCGGCTCGCCGTCGTGGCGACAATCGCTGAACCGGCATTGGCCGAAGTAGCTCTCGACGTCGGCGAAGCCCTGGCTCAACCCCTCGTCGGCGTTCCACATGCCAAGCTCGCGCATACCGGGCGTGTCGATCAGCATGGCTCCGTTTTCCAGAAGCATCAACTGGCGATGCGAGGTCGTATGCCTTCCCCGTCCGTCGCTTTCGCGAATCTCGCCTGTGGCCATAAGCTCGTCTTCCGAAAGGGCGTTCGCCAAGCTCGACTTGCCGACGCCCGACGATCCGAGCAGCACGATCGTCTTCCCCGGTTCGAGGTAGCGGTCGAGCGCACCGAGACCCGAACCCGTCTTGACGCTGATGGCGCACACGTCGACGCCGAAAGCGATGCTCTCCGCAATCTGCACGTGCGTCGACGCGTCGCCGACGCAATCCGCCTTGGTGAGAACGACGACCGGCGCCGCACCCGATTGCCACGCAAGTGTCAGGTAGCGCTCGAGCCTGCGCTCGTTGAAATCGCGGTCGAGCGCCTGCATGATGAAAACGTAGTCGAAGTTCGCAGCGATAGCCTGTTCGCCGTGACCCGACGACGAGGGGTCGCGCCTCGCAAAGAACGTCGAGCGCGGCAGCGTTTCGCGTATCCTGCTTTCACCGTCGCCCGCCCAATCCACCATGACGAAATCGCCGACGGTGGGATAGTCGGCCTCGGATGTGCGGTATGAGCCCTGCTTGAGGTGCGCCAGGCCGCAACCCTTATCGCAGACGATTTCGAACAGCCCTCTGTGAACTGCGGTGATTCGTGCGGGTATTCCCTGTATGTTCTCGGGTCGGCAGCGTGGGTCGAACCCGTAATCCTGTATGTTCATTGGTTGGTGCTCCTAGATTCACTAGCATTGCGTTCAACGTCGTTCCTTTCGAATGCTGCTTTCCAGAGCCTCATACAAAACGATCCCGCAACCGCTGCCTTCGCAAGGGGTATGACGAGATCGTCGGTATACTCAGGGTGTCTTCGATGCATGCGCAGCGCCAGCGGGCGCCTGCGATGCGGGAAACGCGACAGGGATGCAAAAGGCGGTGGATGGGCGCGCCGAGCGTTCTCGGGCATACGCGGATCATCCTCGGTATGAGGTTTTAGAGGAAAGCGACCTTTATAACCGCCGACATCAAGCAATCCTTTTCTAGCGTTTACGCGTTCGTGAGTGAATCTTATGACCGCATATGGTAACAGGTTGCATGCTGAATGGCAAGGGCGACGCACGAGGAAACCGCAAAGTGCGGGCGAGTCTCCGCGCTTCGCGGGCGGCAAATCCCCGACCGCCCGCCTACCGGTAGGCACATCACCCCCGAAATGGTACTCTCATATATGAGGAAACGACGCGCAATTTGCCAGTAGGAACGAGGGCTTCGTGAAAGAAAAATCGAACGGGTCGAAGGCCGGCAAGCGACTCAGAATCGCCCTGCTCGTGCTCGGCGTTGCGATATTGGCCGCTTTCGCAACCCTCATCCCGACGCTCTCCCCCGAAACGCCCGGTATGAAATCGATAGGGGGCGCGTACGTAACCGTGTATTACGAGCGGGAGGAAGCGGCGGCACAGGATGTTTTCACCCTGATGAATGCCCAGAGCGAGCATATTGCAGAAATGCTCGGGTTCGATTCCCCGCAAGACATCAAGGTGTACGTATACGACGATCAGAGCACATTCCAAACCAAGAAGTACGGCCTGGTGGCATTGCTGCTGAACATGGATTGGTACATCGGGGACAATCGGGGAACGAACGTGCTGCTGACCTCCCCCGCAAACCCCGGCAGCGCGCACACCTACGACAGCGTGAAAAACTCGGGGCCGCATGAAATGGTGCATGCCTACAATTCGCTGCTGAACAAGAACATGTCGCTTTGGGTCAACGAGGGCCTCGCGCTCTACCTGGCGAACGGCGACCCCCGAGACGATCTCTACAGCACGAGTTACTTCGTTCCCAGCATCGAGCAAACGCATACGTTGAACCCCGTCGAGTTCAACGAGGTCGGCGGCTACGATTTCGCCTATACCTACATCGAATACTTGGACGAGACGTTCGGGTGGGAGCATGTCGTGTCGTTCGCCCGAACGAACGACTATCTCGATGCGTTCGGCGAAGACGAAGCCTCCCTCTATGACGGGTGGGTCGACTTCCTGAAAACGAACTACCGCTAGCACAGCCGTCCACGATGGGTAGGCGCACTCGGCCCGCGCTGACCCATCGTGCCTCGCCCCGGGACCGCAACGGCTTGTCGTGCCCCACTCCGTCTCGACAAGCCCCGCTGCGCAAGCCGAAACCCGCCGAAAAGGCAGTGGACACGCCCCCCCCCGGTATATAATCGAGCTGCAAGCAATCTTCCTCATCCTGAAAGGATACGCTCGTGCTCTTCGGTGCGCTCATCATCGACCCGCTCTTCATCGGCCTTGGCGCGCTCATGCGCTATACCGCCTTCGATCCGAACCCCGCCTTCGGCTACCGCACGACGCGCTCCATGCAGAGTCCCGAGGCGTGGGCGTACGCGAACCGGAAAGCCGGATCGCTCATGGCCATCGTCGGCCTTGTCGGCCTCGCGCTGTCGATCGCCACCGCCGTGATCGATGCCGCCACGCCGCTCACGACGACCGATGCGGGCTTCGCCGTAGCGTCGTTTCTGTACGTGGGGGTACCGCTCGTCGGCATCGTGGCCGTCATCCCCGTGGTAGAGCGGGATCTCAAAAAGCTGTTCCCCAGCGATGCCGCAGCGTCGACCTTTCCCGACGAAGCAACGCCGTCCGCATCCGCCGCCGCCCCCGTAAGCGTCGCAATCCCTATGAGCACCGCCCGGAAAGTCCTGTTCGGTGCTCTGTGCGTCCTGCCCCTCATCATCGCGGCCTGCGGTTTCGGCGCGTTGCCCGACACCGTCGCCGTCCACTTCGACGCAAGCGGACCCGATGGATGGGCGCCGAGAACCCAGGTGTTCCTCTTCGCCGCGATCATGGCGGCGAGCAACCTTGTACTCGCCTGCGCGTACCGCGTATTCTTGCGGCGGCAGACAAGTGCGCGAAGCCGCACTTCGGATGTGCTGGCCTTCGTCGCTTTCGCAGTCTGCATGCTCATCGCAAGCGCCGCTGTGCTCTACATCGTGCTGTTCAACATCGGGTAGGCGCGCCGACGTAGGGAAAACGTCAGGGCCCGTCGGAACGTCTCCGTCTTGCAAGATCTGGAACAGCACGGTTTTCTCGGCTGCGCGTCCGTCCTCGCGAGGCAAGCGCGAGCTGGCGCATGCCGACATCGGTTCGGCGGCGGACGGGGCTGTTTCTACGGGTTTTTGCCGATTGTGTTGCGTCCGGAGCCCGCTTGCAAGCCGGCCGGCTTCTTGCCAGCAGCATATTGCCTGGTCGCAGGGTTGTTCCGATTCGACCTCTTTCAAGGCTCGCCTTCAAGGGCGCCGAAAGCCGCCCCAAAGGGTCTTTAAACGCAACATAATCGGCAAAAACCCGTAGACGAGGGCGATTCCGCCGTTGAACCAGGATCGACGCGCCCTCGCGGAGCGCCCGACAGCGGGCCGGCGCTCCAAAGCCCCGGGCGGGCGCATGCCGACATCGGTTCGGCGGCGAATTTACGCATATGCCGTAAAACGAGCCCGATACGCCAAGCTCAGCACGCCGAAGTCGGTTTCGGGCGGCATCACGCCGCCCGAACTACGCGCTTCCCAACGAGCTTCCCGGCGGTTTGAAGGCCGGAACCCTCGATTCTCCCTTGTCGAGTGCTGCGAGAAAGCGCTCTTCCATAATGCGGTTGCGCGTGTTCCACGTCGCACCCGCTACGGCGTCGATCAGGTCCTGCACCTCGTCCTCCGAAGCGTTCGACCCGTTGACGAGGCTCTCTTTCGACCGCTCTAGCCCCATCTCGGCATCGGCCTCATTGCCCCGCGGCCCGAGCGCGCCCTGCGGCCCCCGCTCGAAAGAGGGAGCCGCAGGGGCTTCGACAGCCGCGGAACCTGCAGAACCTGCGGAAGCCGCACCACGCGCGGGATTCCTGGAATCCGCGGGGGTTGCACCCGAAGCCGTATCGGTATGCAGCCGATCAGGCATGGACGGCCTCGTCGGTTACTGCATCGGGCGTCTTGGCAAAGCGGTCGGCCGGTTTCACGCAGAGCTTGGCCAAGCCGCCTGCCGCAGGATCGGAAAGAAACGCCACGATCACGATGGTCGGCCAGAACTGGATGCAGAGCGCTGCGAACCGGTCGAACAGGTTCACCGGATCGACAAGCCCCGTCATCGGGTTCACAGCCTCGGTAATGCCCACGCCCGTCATGAACGCCGTCATGACGATGCCGAGCACGAACATGATGAGCGTGCTGAAGAAGATGTTCTGGACGATGCGGAAGCCGAGTGTGCCGGGTTTCGCATCGTAGTACTCGGCCGCGGCACCCGCGATGCGGGCGAGCGGGATGACCGCCGTCACCACGAACGAGGTGACGAATGCAATCGCAAAGCTCATGAGGAAGAACATGGGATCGATGTGGGCGATTCCCTGCGCAAAGGTGAGCGCAAGGCAGAGTATCGCCGCAACGATCAGGGAGAAGAACAGACCGTAGAAAATATAGTACTTCTTGCTGTACATCGCCGATCTCCTTGTCCTCGGATGCGGTCGTTTCCGCATCCGAAATCCGTTGACGGGATGCGCCGCGCCCGAACCGAACGGCCTGGACGCATCGCATCCGACCCCCGGGCTCGGCGGGCACGCCGCGCCCGGGGCATTCGTGCGGGCACCGAACCGAAGTCCGGCACCCGATCGCGCGCATTCGAGCCTATGCGACCACGAAGAGCGTCTTCTGCTTCGCATCAAGTTGCTGGTTCAGCTCGTCGAGCGGGCCGAACTCGATGCACTTCGACTGGCAGTGCTGCACGCAGGTGGGCACCTTACCCAGCCCCCGGCGCGCGGCGCACGTGTCGCACTGCTTGGTCGGGATGGGCAGATACGAGAACTGCCAGTTGTTGTCGGCTTCGTCTCCGATGGGCCACGGGCCGATCTTCACGACCTGGATACCGGTCTGGCCGACGGGCAATCCATGCTCCATCTGGCAGGCGATCTCGCAGGAGTGGCAGCCCGAGCACCACTGGGCGTCCACGAGGATTCCGAATTTAGCCATGATTACTCACCGTCCTGTACTTTGTAGATCTTGCAGATCGAGCTCTTGTAATTGGATCCGAATCCGCTCTTGCCGGGGATCCAGGGCAGCGTGTTGTTGATGTTGAGGTCGAACACGTCGTAGAACTTCTCGGGATCTCCCTCGGGGAACCACCAACCGTGGTCGCACGACACGATGCGACGATCCATGATGGGGGTGAGCTTCGCCTTGCGCTTGGCACGTCCCATCGGGCCCTCCATCCACACCCAGTCGCCGTCTTTAATGCCGTACTTCTCGGCGGTCTCAGGATGGATCTCCATGAGCGGCCAGGGGCGGTAGTGGCGCATACGCTCGATCTGACGATGCTCGGAGTGGAACATGCCCCAGAAGCGCGCGCCGCTCGTCATGACCAAGGGGAACTCGTCCATGAGCTCGGGAGTCGACGTCGGTCCGGGCTCGGGTTCCTCGAAGTACGGAAGCGGATCGAGGCCGGCCTGGTTGTAGAAGTTGCTCCACAGCTCGATGCGGCCGGTCGGCGTGTTGAAGCCGGGCTTGCCGTCGGCGCGAAGCTTGCCGGTCTTGTAGCGGTAGTACTCGATGGGCTGGTAGGCCGGAGCCACTTCCTGCAGCTCTTCGAACGTCATGTCGGTAGGCTTGAGCATGTCGGTGTACATCTCGTCGACGTTGTCCCACGGCCAAGCCTCGGGGTTCCACATCTTGCCAAGCTCGAGGTTGATCTGCATGTCGGATTTGCACTCGCCCACATCGGTCACCTTGTTGATGGTGCTTCCGCGTTGCGCGCCCGATACGAACGCGATGCCGTTCCTTTCGGGGAACGTCTGGGCAGGCAGGACCACATCGGCCAATGCGGCGATCGTCGGGGTCTTGAACAGGTCGACGACCACGATGAAGTCGAGCTTGTTGAGCGCGTGGTACAGACGCTGCGGATCGGCGCCCATGCAGGCGATGGGATTCGTGGTCTGAAGCCAGGCGCCGTGGATCTCGTAGGGAACGCCGGTCTCGATGGTCTTCACCGTCTCGTCGGGCTGCGATACCGCGAAGCCGAAGTTGTAGAGCGGGTAATCCTGGATGCCGATGCGCTTGGCCTCCTGCTCGGGTCCCAGCACCTCGCGGCCCCAGCCGCCGGCAACCGAGAGGATCTCGGGAGCCACGATCATGCCGCCCGGGCGCTCCATGTTGCCCGTGATCTCCCAGAGGGCGAGGATTGCCTGGCCGGCGGGCATGGCCTCGCGGGTCATGTCGACGGCGACGCCCCATTGCAGCGTCGAGTTCTTCGCATTGCCGAGCATGCGGGCCGCCTTGATGATGAGATCTTCGGGCACCCAGGTGATCTCGGAAACGCGCTTCACGTCGAACTCGGCGGCGCGCTCTTTGAGCTCCTCGAAGCCGTAGCACCATTCGTCGACGAACTCGTGGTCGTAGAGGTCCTCGTCGATGATGACCTTCATCATGCCGAGGGCGAGTGCAGCGTCGGTACCGGGGCGCACGCGCAGGTGCAGCTCGGATTTCGAAGCGAGCCACGTGACTTTCGGATCGACCGTCACGAGCTTCATGCCGCGCTTCATAAGGTCGATGACCCAGTGGCCGTAAAAGCCTTCGATGTTGGACTTGAGCGGATAGTTACCCCAGATGAACATGACCTCGGGCACCTCGTAATCGGGATGATCGTAGCGCTCGGGGAACTGCTGAGCGGCATCCGGAATCCACGGATGGCCCGTCGTGGCAGCCATGCCGGCGATGCGCGGCAGATAGCATGCCTGGCCCGAAAGCAAACCCGTGTAGTTGGGCGATCCGAACGACCAGCACAGACGCGTGATGTAGGCGGCGATGTCGCGGCCGGTTCCCTGCGCGAAGATGACGGATTCGGCGCCGTACTTCTCTTTCATGTCCATGAACTTCTCGGTGATGAGCTCATAGGCCTCATCCCACGTGATGCGCTCCCAGATATCTTTGCCGCGGTCCTTGGGGTCGCGCTTCATAGGATACTGCAAGCGCTCTTTGTGGTTGGTCACCTCGGGCACGTCGAGGCAGCGCATGCACAGACGTCCGTCGGTCCACGGATCCTCGGGATCGCCCTCGCATTTGACGAGCTTGCCATCCGCATCGGTGTACATGATGACGCCGCAGCCTAAATGGCAACCCGGGCCCGTCCATGCGCATCCGCGTGTGACGTCGTAATCCCCCTCGCGATAGCGGAACGGCTTTTCATGGTCTACCAGTCTGTAATCGGTTTCCATTCCTACCTCCTCAAGCTTCCTTCTTCGTCTTGCACGATTTTCGAGGTCCCCGCAGGCGCGGATCGCCTCGAATCCGAAGGCCCAAGCGGCCGATCGTCAGATCCGCCGCTGCGCACCCTCAACTTGTCATTACTCTAGAGACCGTCTATCATGAATGCCATCGACCGATCGAATGGTTTTAACGGGGGAACATGCAAGACGAGCCTATGGAAAAAAGCATGAGTGAAAACGTTTCCCCACGTCAATCGGCATCATCTGCATTCCTGCTCGTCGCTGTCGGGGGCTTTTCCCTCTTTTGGGCAGTCTTTCTTTCCATGCTGATGCGCAACTCATTTCTCGATGTGGACATCGAGAACCTCTGGTATCACCTCGTGTTGAGAATCGCCTTCTTCATCGGATTCGGAGCCTGCAGCTTCGGGCTGTCCCGAACACCCGAAGGAGCCATCGGAACCGGGCAGCGTCGTATCATGACGGTGTTCGCCATCCTGTTCTCGGTCATCGCGGCGGGCTCGTCGGCATCGTACTTCGTCACGCAGACGGCCCATCCGCTTGCATTCGATTTCATCGTGTGGGGCCTGTCGGGAGCGGGGCTCTGCTGCCTGTTCTTCCTCTGGATAGAAACGGTGACCGCCGTCTCGCAATCGTCGATCGTGAAATGCCTCGCGCTCTCCGTCGTATGCGGCTGCGGCTTCTATCTCGTGATCACCATGCTCCCCTCGCCCTTCAACATCGCCATGCTGGCGATCTGCCCGCTCATCAGCCTCGGCATCCTCAAAACCCTTCCGAGGGAGCCGGAAGACCCGCCCGCCGCAGACAGCGCGCCTGCAAGGCCTGCGCTTTCAGCGGATCAAACCGTCGAAAGCGCAACGAACCTCGAGGCGATCCCGCTCACCGAGTCGAAGAAGAACGCGCGTCTGTCGTGGGCGTTCGGGGCGATCTACGTGGTCTACGGCATCGTTTTCGGCCTTGGATCGGGCTCGGTCACCCAGATAGCGGGCGATGCGACCCTGTTCGTCGGCATCGCGGCGCTCGCGGCTCTCGGCGCGCTCGCCGCTTTCGCCTTCATGAGGCGCTTTTCGGGCCGTATCGAACAGAGCAACATGCTTCGGATGGTGTTTCCCTTCCTCGTGATCGCACTCGTGCCCATGTCGTTCATGTCCGACGTCGTCTACACGCTGTGCAATCTGCTGCTTTTGGGCGCCTACGTGTTCGTGCTCCTCACGAGCATCGCATTCGAATTTCAGACGGCCCGCAACCGCAAGGCGTCGTATCTGTTCTTCATCGGAACCAGCCAGACGGCGCTGTCGGGCGGCCTCGTCATCGGATACGGACTCGGGTTCGCCGCTTCGGCCACCGGCGCGATCAACCTCTCGATGCTCTCGGGAATCGCCCTCGGTCTCGTGGTCCTGCTCGCTGCCTTCGTTACGTTCGCGCCGATAGAGCCTTTGATACACGATCCGGCGCCCGTCGAACCCGCCCCGGCGAACGGCGCTTCCGCGGCGAAAACCGGGGAGAGTGCCGCGGAAGCCGCCGAGCGGCAGGCCGAACACGAGAAGGGGCATTGGAGGGCATGCTGTGCGGCTCTCGCCGAGCGCTACGCGCTCTCCCCGCGTGAAACCGAGGTGTTCTACTACCTTGCGAAAGGCCGCGGCATCGAGCACATCCAAAACAAGCTCTACATCTCGAGCCACACGGTCAAAACGCACACGTACAACATCTACCGTAAAATGAACGTCGGATCGCGCGAGGAGCTGCTCGACATCATCGAAGAGGAGAAGCGCGCCCAGAGGGGCGAATAAGCCCCTACGGCCGATCGAGCGCGGGCTCCATCTTCGCCCGGGAAGCACGGCTGCGATGGCGCCTTCTCAAGAGCGCCCCCGCCACGCAGGCGAGCACCATCTGCACGATGGTGACCGACACCCAGATGCCGTCGAGGCCGGCGATGCGGGCCATGCCGAACACGACGAGCACAACGAGCACCGCCTCCCCGTACACGATGATGCTGGAGGCCCGCGCATCGTCGACCGCATAGAAATA
Source organism: Raoultibacter timonensis (assembly GCF_022845715.1). NCBI lineage: Bacteria > Bacillati > Actinomycetota > Coriobacteriia > Eggerthellales > Eggerthellaceae > Raoultibacter > Raoultibacter timonensis. The sequence continues at coordinate 1,413,856 of NZ_AP025564.1, read as the reverse complement.
CGAGGTCGACGCATGGGTGAACCCGTAGAAGACGTACGCCACCGAGAAGATGGGCAGCGCCCATGCGATGAGCGATGCGGCTTCCCCCGAAGCGCCGAACAAATGCGGAATCTGTTCGCGGAAGACGAACATGGCCGCAAGCCCGAGAATGCCGATGCTGACGGCGATGAGGTAGTTCGTATTGCGGAACCGTCTCACCCCGTCGACATCCCCCTGCCCGTAGTGCTTGCTGATAAGCGGCTGGCTGCCGTCGCCGATGCCTTGGATGAGCATCTGGATCACGCAGGCGGTATACGAGATGACCGCATATGCCGCTACCGCCGTCTCGCCGCCGTAGGCGACCGCGTTCACGTTGATGGCCACCACGGTCGCTTCGGGCAGAAGCGTCAGCCCGAACGGCGCCATACCGAGCTTGAGCACGTGGGCGGCTATCGCTTTGTCGATTCGCAGGTCGGCCATCGCGATGCGGTTGCGCTTCAGGAGGAAGAACGCCGCCACGAGCACGAAGGCGGCGATCTGCGAGGCGACCGTCGCCGCCGCGGCACCGGCGGTCCCCCATCCCATCAGGATGACGAACACGAAGTCGAGCGCCACGTTCATGAGGCCGGCAAACACCTGGACGGCCATAGCATAGGCAACCTTACCCTGGTTGCGGATGAGCGGCGTGCAACCGGTCACGAATATCTGGAACGGCACGCCCCACGCGATGACCGAAATGTAGGAGACGGCCTGATCGAGCGTCTCTCCCCTGCCGCCGAGCGCCGTGAGAATCGGTTCGGCTAACACGATGAGCGCCGCCATGATGGGCACGGCGGCGATGATCAGCATGAGAAACGTCGTCCCGACCGCACGCCGCGATTTCGCATCGTCGCCCGCACCCCGTGCAATCGACGAGATGACGCCGCCGCCCATGCCGATGCCGGTACCCACCGCCATGACGAGCGCAACGAGCGGAAACGCCACGTTGATGCCGGCAAGGCCGGCATCCCCGACCGCATGTCCCACGAAAACGCCGTCGACGATGCTGTACACGCTCGCAAGCGTGAACGTGAGCATCGTCGGCACGATGTACTTCAAATACTCCCTGACCATGGATTTCGTTATCATGATGCGCTCCGTTTAATCCTTTGCCTTGCCGTTTGCCAGATGATACTCTAAACCTTTAAGTTGCTTGAAGGTAAAGGGAGAACCTGCCGGGGTTCTCGAAATCTCCAAATCGAAGGAGGATGCCATGGAGCCCGCAAAGCGCTACGATATAGGGGATGCCGCCCGCTACCTCGACGTTGCGCCCTCGACGCTGCGCTACTGGGAAAGCGAGGGGCTCGTGCGGACAGAGCGCAATCCCGAAAACGACTACCGCCAGTACTCCCTGCACAGCCTTATCGACGCAAGCGAGATAGCCTTCTACCGCAAGCTCGGCGTTTCCGTAAAAGAGCTCAAAGGGTACCACGATCTCACCATCGAAGCGCTCGACGATACGCTCGAGCGCACGGCAACCGACCTTGCGCGACGCATCGCCGAACTCGATTCCATGAAGCTCCAACTCGAAAAGCAGCAGGAGCTCAATGCGATCGCCAAGGATCTTGCGGAGCACGGTGCGAGATTCAGCGCCCCTGCCGTAACGCAGCTGCGCGCTCTCGACTATCGGATGCCCGAGATCTGGCAGCTCCTCGTCAGCGAGCCGTGGCGCTACGGCATCCTCATCGAAGCGGCGCACCCGGAAACCATAGTCGAAGCCCTTGCGGATACCGACCTTCCCGACGCCTCCCCCCTCTGGAAGAAAACGCCCGACGCTGCGCACCGTCCGTGCCTCGAATGCCTGCTGCGCGTATCGCTCGACGCGAGCGAGAGCACCGCGTCATCGCTGTTCGAAGAGGCGCGTAGGCAGGGCATTCGGCCTTCTCGCCTTGTCGGCAGCTATCTTCTGAGCGCAACCGAGCCGTCCGGCGGCCAGCGCTACGACTACTACCGAGCCTGGATCATCGGCGAATCGCGCACCTGAGCGACGCATCGTCCGTATCCTGCACGTAAAAAGGCCCTGGGACGATCCCAGGGCCTTCAACCGATGTAATGCTAGCGGATCGCGCCGTTGGGGCCCTTACGCCTCGACGGCCGCAATCTGCACCTTGCACCATGCAATGTCCGAGCTGATCGGAGTTCTTCTGGCTTCCTCTTCGGAGAGCGCCGCAAGCTGGGCTTCAAGCTCGCTCAGCTTCGCGCGGGCGGCAGCCGCGTCGATATCAGACACCGGTAGCGCACGGTCGGCAAGGATGATGACCTTGTCGCCGGTCACCTCGACGTAACCGCCTTGCAGCGCAAAGCGCTGCTTGTCGGCTTCCCTGTCGCTCTGGATGCGAACAACGCCATCCGCGAGCGCCGAAACCAGCGGCACGTGGCCGTGCAGAAAACCCATTTCGCCTTCGACGCCGGGTACGACCACCATATATGCTTCGTCGGAGTAAAGCTTAGCCGCAGGAGTCACGATGTCGCATATCAACTTCGCCATTAGTCTTCCTTCGTCATCTTATCGTAGGCAGCGTACACGTCCTCGATGGCGCCTTTGTACACGAAGCACTGCTCGGGGATATGGTCGCACTTGCCGTCGAGGATCTCGGCGAACGAGCGGATCGTATCTTCCATCTTGACGTAGATGCCCGGGTTGCCCGTGAACACTTCGGCCACATGGAACGGCTGGCCCAGGTACTTCTGAATCTTACGGGCGCGGTTCACGACGAGCTTCTGCTCCTCGGAAAGCTCGTCCATACCGAGGATCGCGATGATGTCCTGAAGGTCCTTGTAGTTCTGCAGGATCTCCTGAACGCCGACGGCCACACGGTAGTGCTCTTCGCCGACGACCTCCGGATCGAGCGCGCGGGAGGTGGACTCCAGCGGATCGACGGCCGGGTAGATGCCGAGCTCGGCGATGGCACGGGAAAGAACCGTTTTCGCGTCGAGGTGGGCGAAGGTCGTTGCCGGAGCGGGGTCGGTCAAGTCGTCAGCAGGTACGTACACTGCCTGCACCGACGTGATCGAACCGGTCTCGGTCGAGGTAATGCGCTCCTGCAGGTCGCCCATCTCGGTAGCGAGTGTGGGCTGATAGCCAACAGCGGAGGGCATACGGCCGAGAAGGGCCGATACCTCGGAACCCGCCTGGGTGAAGCGGAAGATGTTGTCGATGAACAACAGCACGTCCTGGCCCTGATCGCGGAAATACTCCGCTTCGGTGAGGCCGGCGAGGCCCACGCGAAGACGGGCTCCCGGAGGCTCGTTCATCTGACCGTACACGAGGCAGGTCTTGTCGATAACACCCGACTCGCTCATCTCGAGGTACAGGTCGGTACCCTCGCGGGTACGCTCGCCTACGCCGGTGAACACCGAAGTGCCGCCGTGTTCTTGGGCGAGGTTGTTGATGAGTTCCTGGATGATAACGGTCTTGCCGACGCCTGCGCCGCCGAAGAGGCCGGTCTTGCCGCCCTTGACGAACGGCTCGATGAGGTCGATGACCTTGATGCCGGTCTCGAAGATCTCAGTGGTGGTCGTCAGCGTATCGTAATCGGGAGCCGGATGGTGGATCGGCATCCACTCGGCGATTTCGGGCATGGGCTTGCCGTCAACGGGTTGGCCGATGACGTTCCAGATACGACCCAGGGTGTTGGGGCCGACCGGCATCATGATCGGACTGCCGGTGTCGACAGCCTCGACACCGCGGATCAAACCGTCGGTCGACGACATGGCGACCGCGCGAACGAGGTCGCCGGGAAGGTGCGTCTGCACCTCGAGTACAGTGTCCACTTCCCCGATGGGGGTCTGTGCATGCACGGTCAGGGCGTTGTAGATCGCCGGCATCGCATCCGGCGGAAACTCAACGTCAACGACAGGGCCGACGATGCGGACGATGCGCCCCACCGCTCCCTGTTTGGCCGATGCATTATTCATTGTTTCAGCCATTTAATCCTCCAATGCCGCGGCGCCGCCAACGATCTCCGAGATTTCGGTGGTGATGGCGCCCTGGCGAACACGGTTGTACAATCTGGTCAGCGAATCGACCATTTCGTTAGCATTATCGGTTGCCGACTTCATGGCCGTACGGCGGGCACCCTGCTCGCCGGCAGCCGAATCGATCAGCGCGTGGTACAGCGTCGTGCGCACGTAAGCAGGAAGCAGCTTATCGAGCACAGCGGCCGCATCGGGTTCGAACACGACGTCGCCCGATAGCGCGGGCTCGTCCTTCGAACTGGTCGCCGCAGGCTCAGCTGCGGCATCCGCCATCTCTTCGATCAGAGACGCGGTGTCGACCGGCAACACCAGCTCCTCGCGGAGCGTTTGTTCGGCCGCATTCTTCGCATGGTTATAAACGACGACAACCTCATCGAGGCTTCCCTCTTTATACCCTGCGATGGCGTAGGTCGCCAATGCAGTGGCCTCTTCGACCGTCGGGTCGGCAGAAAGGTCCTTGAACTCCAGCACCGGCTTGATCTTGCGGTAGCTGAAATAACCGATGGCCTTCTTACCGCAGGCGGCAATGTGAACCTGCGCGCCTGCGGCTGTTTTTTCCTTCATGAGGCGCTCGACGTGGCGCAGCACGTTGCTGTTGAACCCGCCTGCAAGACCTCGGTCCGACACGACAACCACAACAAGCACGTTCTTTACTTCGTCATGCTTTTGCAGCAGTGCGTTTTCAGAGCCGCCTACACGCTCGGCGACGTTCGCGAGAATCTCGACCATGGACGTGGAGTACGGCGTAGCCGCTTCGACGCGCTCGGTGGCACGGCGAATCTTGGCAGCCGCAACCATTTCCATGGTGCGCGTGATCTGCTTCGTCGAAGAGACGGATTTGATTCGTCTTTCTATGTCGTGAAGGTTGGGCATAATCTACCTGCCTTACGCCGAAGCAGAGGGCGAGAACTGGTTCTTGAACGCCTCGATGGCACCGTTCAAGTCAGACTCGATCGCATCGGTGAACTTCTTCTCCTTCACGATGTTCGCAAAGATCTCAGCATGCGAAGCGCGCAGGTACTCGAGGAGTTCGCCGCGGAAGCGGACCACGTCCTCGACCGGGATATCGTCCAAGAAGCCGTGGCTGCCTGCGTAGATCGACACAGCCTGCTCCTCGACCGGCATCGGGTTGTATCGACCCTGCTTCAACAGCTCGGTCATGCGGGCGCCGCGGTTCAGCTGATCCTGCGTAGCCTTGTCGAGATCGCTGCCGAACTGGGTGAACGCCTGGAGTTCGCGATAGGACGCGAGGTCGAGACGCAGCGATCCGGCAACCTGCTTCATGGCCTTGATCTGCGCGGAGCCGCCAACGCGGGATACCGAGATGCCGACGTCGACTGCCGGGCGCTGACCCTGGTAGAACAGGTCGGTCACGAGGAAGATCTGGCCGTCGGTGATCGAGATCACGTTGGTGGGAATGTACGCCGAAACGTCGCCCGCCTGGGTTTCGATGATCGGCAGAGCCGTCATCGAGCCGGAGCCGTTCTCCTCGGACATCTTGACCGCACGCTCGAGCAAGCGCGAATGCAGGTAGAAGATGTCGCCCGGATAAGCCTCGCGTCCCGGAGGACGGCGCAGGGTCAGCGACATCTGACGGTAGGCCACAGCCTGCTTCGACAGGTCGTCGTAGATCACGAGCACGTGACGACCGGGATTCTCGGCGGTCGCGGGCTTGCCGTCATCGCCGTTGTACATGAAGTACTCGCCCATCGCAGCACCGGCCATAGGCGCGATGTACTGCAGCGGAGCGGAATCGGACGCCGAGGCGCTCACGATGATCGTGTTGTCCATGGCACCGTAGCGCTCAAGGGTCTCGACGATGCCCGCAACGGTGGACGCCTTCTGACCGATGGCGACGTAAATGCAGATCATGTCGTTGCCCTTTTGGTTGATGATCGCATCAACCGCAATGGCGGTCTTACCGGTCTGACGGTCGCCGATGATGAGCTCGCGCTGTCCGCGGCCGATCGGAATCATCGAGTCGATAGCGAGGATACCGGTCTGCATGGGCTCATGCACGGGCTGACGCGAAATAACGCCGGGGGCCTTGAACTCGACCGGGCGCATGCCGTCGGCCTTGATCGGTCCCTTGCCGTCGATGGGCATACCGAGCGGGTTCACGACACGGCCGAGCATGGCCTTGCCGGAGGGTACTTCCACGATACGACCGGTCGTCTTGACCTGATCGTTTTCCTTGATTGCGGTGACGTCACCGAGGAGCACGGCGCCGACTTCGTCCTCTTCGAGGTTCTGAGCCAAGCCGTAGACGACCTGGCCGCTTTGGCCCACGAACTCGAGGAGCTCGCCTGCCATAGCGTCCTTCAACCCGTCGACACGTGCGATACCGTCGCCCACTTGGATGACGGTTCCGACCTCGCGCGATTCGACACTGGTATTGAGGGCATCGAGTTGCTTGCGCAGTGCCTCGTCAATAGACTTTGCGGTGATTTCAGTCACTAGCATTCACCTCCATCTGTTGATAGTTTTAGCACGCTGCGAGCGCTTTCGAGCTGCGACAGGACGCTTGCGTCGATTCGCTTGCCGTTTGCACTCATGATAATGCCGCCCAAAATGGACTTGTCGATATGCTCGCGCAACACGACCTCGCTGCCCAGATCGGCTTCGGCTTTTTTCTTTATGACCTCGCGCAAGCTGTCGTCGAGGGGCACCACGGTCGTGACGTCCACTACAGCGATGTTCAGCTTGCCTTCGATCTGCTCCTCGTAGCTCCGAAGAACCCGAGAGAACAACGCGATATCCCCGCGCTCCGCCATAACGGCCAGTACGTCGACCAGCACCGGATCGTAAGGGGCAAACACGCCCCGTGCGATACGTTCACGCTGCTCGGCCGTATAGCTCGTATCTTCCAGAGCGTTGGAAAGATCCATGTTCGAACGCATAAAGCCGACGATCTGTTCAGCCTGGTCGCGCACCTCGAGCACGGCGTCCTGTCCACCGGCCTCCGCCGCGGCGTCGAGAAGGACGCTCGCGTAGGTGGCTACTTCTTCCTTGATGACAAGACGATTAGTTGGCATTGAAACTACCTGCCTCGTTCACATAGCGCTCGACGATCGCACGATGCTCGTCGTCGTTGAGATCGTTTCCGATCAAACGCGACGCGACGGCGATCGAAGTGTCGGCGACCGAGCCCTGAAGCTCTGCGATGGCGGCTTTCTTCTCCGCCTCGATGGCGGCCTTCGCCTTCGCGATCATGTCGCCCGCCTCTTCTTGCGCCTTGACCGTGATGTCGGCTTTCACCGATTCACCGGTCTTCTTGGCGTCGGCAACAATCTGGGCTGCCTGCGTTTTCGCCTCGGCGAGCTGCTGCTTGTACTCTTCGAGCACGCGCTCGCTCTCGATGCGAGCGGCTTCGGACTTCTCAAGAGAATCCTTGATGGTCTTCTCACGCTTATCGAGCATTGCGGCGAAAGCCGGCCAGCCGAGCTTACCCAGCACTACGCACAGGATGATGAAGCAGACGAGCATGGGGACGAACTCTGCCATATTGGGCAGAATCGCCGAAATGCCGCCGGACTCTTCCTCAGCCGCGAACGCGAGTGCGGGAAAAGCAACAGACATGCCGCTGACAGCGAGTGTTGCCACACCCGTGCGAGCTATTGCTTTTTTCGCTCCTGCTTTCACTTGCTTTCCTCCTTAAAGCCTTTTGTACGGCTAGATTTCCGAATAAAGGCCAGAAGTTAGACGATGAACGCGAGAACGAAGCCGATCAGGCCGAGGGCCTCAGCGAGGGCTGCGCCGATGATGAAGTTCGTGAACAGACGTCCCTGCAGTTCGGGCTGGCGCGCGGTAGCCATGCAGCAACCATAGCAGGCAATGCCGATGCCCAGGCCGGGGCCGAACGTTGCGAGGCCGTAGCCCACGAGTTTCAAGGCCGCAAGTCCAAGTGTAATTTCCACAATTTCCTCCTTTAACCGTTTTTGAGTCTGCTCTCAAAAACACTTAGCAACATATCTTCGACCGGCAGTGGAAGCGCCGGCGAAACCCAATTTTAGTGGTCCGACGTAGCCAGACCGATGTACACGGCGCTCAAGATGGTGAACACGTATGCCTGCAAGAAGGCAACGAGCACCTCGAGGGCGTACATGCACAGCAAAAACGCGATCCAGCCGATAGCCGGAAGCGCCATGACGAAATCGGCGTTCTGGATAGCCGCCGTGATGAAAACGCTCGTAGCAAGTCCGAAGATGCCGAGAACCATGTGGCCGGCGAACATGTTGCCGTAAAGTCGAACGGCGAGCGTGAGTGCGCGCAGGATCGTCGAGAAGAGCTCGAGGAACCATACGACCGGCACCATGACCACGGGCAAGCCCGAAGGGGCGAACGACTTGAGGTAGCCCAAGCCACCCTTGGTCTTGATGCCCCAATAGTTAAAGTACACGAACGAGATGATGGCGAGCGCCCACGTGACGCTGATCGAACCGGTCGGCGTCTTGCAGCCGGGGATAAGACCGACGAAGTTGCTGATGAGAATGAAGAAGAACAGCGTCGCCAGAAACGGGATGTGCTTCTTGTAGCCATGCCCGATCGGGTCTTCGCCCATATCCTTGCGCACGAACTGATAGCCGTACTCGACCATGTTGACGAACTTGTTGTTGGGGACGAGCGTGAGCCGCTTCGAGGCCACCAAAACCACGACAACCGTGAGAATGAGACAGATGATCATCCAAAAGGTGTACTGAGTAAGTCCGAATGCACCCGATCCGACGATGTACGCCGAATCGAACGAATGCACGAGGTGATCGGCCCCTTTTGAGAGTTCTGCAAGAGCGTCCACGTATCAACCCTTTCCTTGTTTACTTCTTAACCAGTTTGCTCGCGCCGTACACGACAGCCGAGACGATCAAAGCAACGACCTCGGCGAGCGTAAACGGCAAAACCGCATCGCGAGCTACCACGATGCAGACGATAAGCGTTCCCGCAAGAAGCACGAACGATCCGAACACCCCTAGGAGCAGAGCGCCCGCATGACCGAGATTGCTGGTCGGCGTAGCTTTCCGAGCAAGCCTTAATCCCACTATCAAGGGGGCGAACCCGAGAACCCCGCAAGCCGCTCCGAGCACAATCGGAAGTATCATGTTCTGCTTTCTATCCAGAAACGTGTACTAGTCATACAAAACCATCAGTATGGTAACGGAACTTCAACAACCTTCCGCGAGAAAGCGGCGAAAATGAAGAAAAAACTTGGTAAATGGAGCCGATTGATCAGAAAAACTGTATAAAGCCGTGCAAGTAAGGCTCCGATGTGCGGAAACGAGCCGGGGCAACCGTTCGCCGACGGCTTCGGCGCGGCTGCCCGCCCGGCTCGAAAACCCCTATTCACAAGTTTGCGCGCCGCGGACGGCGTCGCGACGCGCAATCCCTATTCCTCGAAAACGCGTATCTGCATGCCGGCCTCTTCGAGCATCGACATGGCAAGCTCGTCGGGATACGGGTTTTGGTACACGACCTCTTCGATGCCCGCGTTGATGAGCATCTTCGCGCATACGACACACGGCTGCGTGGTGATGTAGATCGACGCGCCCGTAATGTTGATGCCGTAGCGCGCTGCCTGGATGATGGCGTTCTGCTCGGCGTGCAAGCCGCGGCATATCTCGTGGCGCTGGCCGCTCGGAACACCGAGCTCGGCGCGCAAACAGCCCGTCTCCGCACAGTGGCGCAGACCCGTGGGCACCCCGTTGTAACCGGTTGCAAGAATGCGGCGGTCCTTGACGATAACGGCCCCCACCCCGCGACGCATGCACGTCGTGCGGGTCGCAACCTCGGTTGCGAGCTTCATGAAGTACTCGTCCCAGGATGGACGGTCGTCGTAACTCATACGATCCCCTTACTTGGTTCCGAAAATACGGTCGCCCGCGTCGCCGAGCCCTGGAACGATGTAGGCCGCATCGTTGAGGCACTCGTCGATAGCGCAGGTGAATATCTGCACATCGTCGTCTGCAGCGAGAACGGTCTCGATGCCGACCGGCGCCGCCACGATGACCATGAGCTTGATCGTGCCCGAAACGCCCCTCTTGCGCAGATATCCAATGGCGGCCGTTGCCGAACCGCCGGTGGCGAGCATCGGATCGACGACGATGACCTCGCGATCGGCGATGTCCTCGGGAAGCTTCGCGTAGTATTCGACCGGTTCGTGCGTCTCCTCGTTGCGGTACATGCCCAAATGGCCTACGCGGGCGGCAGGCATGAGTTCTTGAACGCCTTCGACCATACCGAGGCCCGCACGCAGGATCGGCACGATGGCGAGCTTCTTTCCGCTGACTTTCTTGCACGTCGTCTTACACAGCGGCGTTTCGACCTCGACGTCGGCGAGCGGCAGGTTGCGCGTCGCCTCATAGCCCTCGAACAACGCGAGTTCCTTGACCAGTTCGCGGAACTTCTTCGACGAGGTGTCCCTGTCGCGCAGGATGGAGAGCTTGTGCTGCACCATCGGATGATCGACAAGCGTCACGCGTTCGTATTCGGTAGCCATGCTGAAAAACCCTTTCGTCGAGTCGGATGTACGGATCGGTGCAAGTTTCGGGGCCGGTCGCGGGCATAAACGCTTCGCGGCCGGTCCCGAAACGTTTATGCGCAGGTGTATTCGGGATAGAGCGGATGAGCGTCGAGCATCGCGTCGACCTTTGCTCGCACGTCGGCGAGCATCGCGTCGTCTTCGGCGTGGAATACCGTCGTCGCGATGAGCTGGCCCACCTGATAGAAGTCCTCCGCCGTGAAGCCGCGGGTGGTAGCGGCGGCCGAACCGACGCGGATGCCACTCGTCACAAACGGGGAGCGGGGCTCGTTGGGGATGGAGTTCTTGTTCACCGTGAGGCCGACCGTCTCAAGGAGCTTCTCGGCGTCCTTGCCCGTCACGTCGGCGGGCGTGAGGTCCACGAGGCACAGATGGTTGTCGGTGCCTCCCGATACGAGGCGCAATCCCCCGTCGATCATACCTTCGCCGAGGCGCTTGGCGTTTTCCACCACATGCTCGATGTAGGTCGCGTATTCGGGCCTCAGCGCTTCGCCGAACGCAACCGCCTTGCCGGCGATAACGTGCATGAGCGGACCGCCCTGCGCCCCGGGGAACACCGCCTTGTCGATCTTCTTGGCGATGTCCTCGTCGTTGGCGAGGATGAAGCCGCCGCGCGGTCCGCGCAGCGTCTTGTGGCTCGTCGAAGTGACGATGTCGGCGTAGGGCACCGGGCTCGGGTGGGCACCTGTGGCCACAAGGCCGGCGATATGCGCCATGTCGACCATGAAGTAGGCGTCGACCTCCTTGGCGATGGCCGCCATGCGCTCGAAGTCGATCGTGCGCGGATAGGCCGACGCGCCGCCCACGATGAGCTTGGGGCGCACCTCCTTGGCGATGCGGAGCACGTCGTCGTAATCGATCGTCTCGGTCTCGGGATCGAGGCCGTACGCCGCGAAGTTGTAGAACTCGCCCGAGAAGTTGACCGGGGAGCCGTGCGTGAGATGCCCGCCCTGATCGAGGCTCATGCCGAGCACGGTATCGCCGAGCTCGATAAGAGCCGTGTACGCCCCGAAGTTCGCGTTGGCACCCGAGTGGGGCTGAACGTTGGCGAATCCGGCGCCGTAGAGCTCGCAGGCGCGTTCGCGGGCGATGTCCTCGACGATGTCGACCTTCTCGCAGCCGCCGTAGTAGCGCTTGCCGGGATAGCCCTCGGCGTATTTGTTGGTAAGCACGCTGCCGACCGCCTCCATAACCGCCGGCGAAGTGAAGTTCTCCGATGCGATCAGCTCCACGCTGCCGCGTTGGCGTGCCAGCTCCTGCGATATGGCATCGGCAACCTGTGGATCTTCCTTTGAAACGTAATGCAGCGGCATGGCGCATACCCCTTTCAGCATACCCGGTAAATGATTTTTCCCATGCTAGCACAACGTGCGCATCTGCCGCAGCCAACGCACGAAAAAGGGCCGATCCGCTTGGCGGATCGGCCCTCGCAATGCGACAAAACGCATCGGGATGCGCCGTCGCGACGCGACGGCGCGATCAACGCTACATCGCACCGCCGGCAAACGCCTGGCCGAGCGCGGTGTCGAAGCCCGCGCCGGGCTCCCAGGTGTTACCGTTGAGCACATAGGGAAGGTCGACTGTGTTGGTCTCGGCCGGAGCCTCGCCGATCGCCTCCATGAGCATCGTGCCCATCTGCTGGTTGAGCTCGTCCATCGACTGGCTCATCGCCTCGGGATCCTCGGTAAGCGCGGTCACCTTGTCCATGAAGATGTTGACGCCCTCCATGAGCGACTTGCAGGTGATCGTTACCGTCACGGTGGCTTTCTCGCCGTCGACCGTCACGTTGTCGACCGAATAGTCGAAGCCCGTAAGCCAGGTGCGGCAGAACTCCTCCATGTCGATGCCGTACTCGTCAAGACCGGCATCGGCGGCACCTGCGCCCGCCATGATCTCATCGAGCGCTGCCTGGTCGAGGTTCTTGATGCTCTCGAGCTCTTCGGTCACGCCCTTGCGAATGACGTCTTCGGCCGATTCTCCACCGCACGCCGTAAGCCCTGCGAGCATCGTCGCCGCCAAAGCGGCGGTGAGCACGAGCAGCGCCCACTTGGTCAGTGATTTCCTTGCAGTTTCCAATGTCCCTCCTCAAATACCGTACACGTACACCTTGCCAGTATACAAGATGTTGTATACAAGGGAGCGACGAAGTAGAAAATTTATGTTCCTACCTTTATACCATTTTGCGCCCGTCGGCGAACGGCGGCGCAAGGAAGGCGTTCGGTCGACGACCCCGCTCAGAAAGACGCTCGGCTAGCACTCGTCGAGGGCCATGATCTTCTCGACACGGCCCGCATGACGGCCCTCGCCGAACGCGGTTTCGAGAAACGCATCGAGAATCTTCTCGTTCTCGGAAAGCTCGACGAATCTGCCGGACAGCGCGATCACGTTGGCGTCGTTGTGCTCGCGGCACAGGGCGGCGAACTCGGGGGTCACAATGTTTGCTGCGCGAACGCCGGCAACCTTGTCGGCCGCCATGGCCATGCCGATGCCGGTGCCGCATACGAGCACGCCCCTATCGGCGCGTCCTTCGGCCACATCGCCCGCGACGAGCACCGCGTAATCGGGATAATCGACGCGATCGTCGCTATCGGGGCCGCGGTCGGCAACATCGTGCCCCCGGGACACGAGATAATCGACCAGCTGCTGCTTCTGCTCGAATCCCGCATGGTCGCTTGCTATCGAAATCCTCATCGTAAACCTTTCATCGCCCGTGGTTGCCCGTTTCGCTCGGCTGCGCGCATCGCTACGCCGTCCGCGTTCTGCCGATCGCCTTATGCCAGCCCGCAAGCAGGGCATCGCGCACCTGATCGGGCATGTCGGGCTCGAACGTCGTGTCGCCCGCCCGCCTGTCGCACAGCTCGCCGGTGTTCTTCCAGAACCCGGTGCGCAATCCCGCCAAATACGCGGCGCCCAGCGCCGTCGTCTCCGTATTCTGCGGGCGGGCAAGCGGCGTCTGCAAGAGGTCGGATTGGAACTGCATGAGAAAATCGTTCGCCGACGCTCCCCCGTCGACGTTGAGGACGCGCATGCGCTTGCCCGCGTCGGCCTCCATGGCGTGAACGAGGTCGTGCACCTGGAAGGCGAGCGATTCGAGGGCCGCACGCACCACATGGGCCCGCGACGTGCCCCGCGTCAGCCCGTAGATCGCCCCGCGCGCTTCCGCATCCCAGTACGGGGCGCCGAGTCCGGTGAATGCGGGCACCACGTACACGCCGCCCGTATCGGCAACGGAGCGGGCAAGCGTTTCGGTCTCTTCGGCGGAATCGATCAATCCGAGCTCGTCTCGCAGCCACTGGACGAGCGCTCCCGCGACGAACACGCTGCCCTCGAGCGCGTATTCAGTATGCCCGACATCGGGCGCCGAGGCGGCGATGGTGGTCACGAGGTTGTTCGACGACGAGCACGCTTCGGCCCCCGTGTGCATGAGCAGAAAGCACCCGGTACCGTAGGTGTTCTTAGCCTCGCCTTCCGCATAGCAGCACTGCCCGAAGAGGGCGGCCTGCTGATCTCCCGCGACGCCTGCAAGCGGGATGCCTCCGAACACGCCGGGATGGGCCGTTTCGCCGAAGTACGACGACGAGGGCCTCACCTCGGGCAGCATCGATGCGGGTATGTCGAACAGATCGAGCAGCCACGGATCCCATCGGTTCTCGTGGATATCGTAGAGCATGGTACGGCTCGCGTTGGTGACGTCGGTGGCGTGCACCTTGCCGTAGGTAAGCGACCAGACAAGCCAGCTGTCGACCGTGCCGAACGCGAGCCTGCCCGCACGGGCCGCCTCGCGGGCGCCGGGCGTGTTGTCGAGGATCCACTTGATCTTGCTCGCTGAGAAGTACGCATCGGGAAGAAGCCCCGTCTTAGCTGTAATGCGCGACGACACTTCGGGCGCCGAGCAGAGCTTTTCGATTATGGGCGCGGTGCGGCGGCACTGCCATACGATCGCGTTCGACACCGGCGCGCCCGTTTCGCGATCCCACACCACCGTTGTCTCGCGCTGATTCGTGATGCCGATGCTGTCGATTTGGGCGGGGCCGACATCGCGTGAAACGAGCAGCTCGGTCAAAGCCGCGAGCTGCGACGACAGGATATCCTGGGGGTTGTGCTCGACCCAACCGGGCTCGGGGTACAGCTGCTCGAAGGGATGCTGCACCATATCGACGAGCCTGCCCGCCCGATCGAACAGGATAGCGCGCGACGACGTGGTTCCCTGGTCGAGCGCGACGACGTATTTCTTGGACATGGACGTGCACCTTTCGATCCGTTCGGTTTAGCGCATCCCATGATAGGCAAACGGCGGCGGGCGCGCAACGGCGCGCAAAGCGCAAGACGGCCTTGGCCCATGCTCGACAAAGCCCGGGGCGGGATCGTCTCGCGCAGCGGCGCACTCCCGAAACGGGCGCCCGACACGGACGGGGCTTATGCCCTATGCTCGTCGATCCAATCGGCCACGTCGGCGTACACCTCGGCCCGGCCCGGTTCGTTGAGAATCTCGTGGCGCATGCCTTCGTAGAGCTTGAGGTCGACCGTTTCGACGCCGGCTCGCCGGTACTGCTCGACAGCGCGCTCGACGCCTTTGCCCATGTCCCCCACGGGATCGAGGGCGCCCGCGATGAAGAGGAGCGGGAGGTCGGCAGGCACCGCCCCCGCTGCCGCGGCCGTAACCACTTCGCCGGTCAGATCGGTAAGAGTCGCATACCCGCCTGCGGAGAACATAACACCGCACGATTCGTCGGCGATGTAGGCGTCGACGACCGCATCGTCGGTCGAGATCCAATCGAACTCGGTGCGGGGGTTGTCGATCTTCTTGGCGAAAGAGCCCGCGCCGAGCCCGTCGAGAAACGTGCTCTTGTACGCGTCGCCCTTCGACGCGGCGATGCGGCGGGCGACGA
Organism: Raoultibacter timonensis; assembly: GCF_022845715.1. Lineage (NCBI taxonomy): Bacteria > Bacillati > Actinomycetota > Coriobacteriia > Eggerthellales > Eggerthellaceae > Raoultibacter > Raoultibacter timonensis. The sequence goes on along the minus strand of NZ_AP025564.1, from coordinate 1,398,439 downwards.
GGTTGCCGAACTTGGAGAGAAGCAAGGGCTGCTGCCCCGTTCCGCAGATGACCGCAGCGGCCAAACCTTCGGCGAAGCGCGCGAGGTACGCGCGGACGATGAAGCTTCCCATGGAGTGGCCGAACATGATATAGGGCGTCTGGCGAGCGTAGCGCGAGGCGACCGTCTTACGCAGTTCGTGCACGTCGTTGATGAGCACCTCTTTGCCGCCGACGCTCGGAAGGCATCCCCACTCGCTCGGATCGGCCACGCTCTCGCCGTGCCCGATGTGGTCGTTCGCGCACACGATGTAGCCGCGGCTCACGAGGTAGCGGGCGAACTCGTCGTAGCGCTCGACGTGCTCGGACATGCCGTGCACGATCTGCACGATGCCGGCAGGCGCAATGCCGGGATTTTTCTCGGGTTCCCATGTTAAAGCTCTGATCTGGGTTTTTCCATCACTCGAACGGTATCCGATCCTGCCTGTCTTCACAGCCGAGCGCACATCGGCGCGCGTGGCGTTTGAACTCATGGCAATCCCTCCCTCAAGGTTGCTGAAACACCATTATACCCGAACTCGGCCGTCGCCCGGCAACGCGCCCGCGCCTGCCGAGAGCCCGCGCGTCTGCGCGGGGTCGAAGATCGGCGCCCGTGCGACTATCCGAGCGCCTGGATGTCGGCGATCGAAATGCCGCCTTCGCGAACCATCACGGGATGGCCGCTCGTGCAATCGATCACCGTCGAGGCGACGCCGCTCTTTTCCGCATCGTCGCGCAGGGCAACCGACACCCGCTCGAGCAGAGCCGGATCGATGTCCTCGAACATCCGCGGCGGCATCTGCCCGCTGATGTTGGCCGACGTCGTAGCCAACGGGAAACCGACGCGCTCGATGAGGTTAAGCGCAAGCCCGTTGTCGGGCATGCGCAGCGCGATGGTGCCGTTCGGCGCGCGGAACGGCACGGGCACGTTCGTACCCGCCTTCACCACGAGGGTCAAAGGGCCGGGCCAGAACGTCCGTGCGATGGCGAGCGCGAGATCGGGAACCACCTTGCCGTACAGCGACAGCGCCTCGGGATTGCCCACGAGCCACGCCACCGGCTTTCCGTGATCGCGCTGTTTGATGTCGTAGAGTATCTCGGGGCTTTGCGCCATGCCGACGGCAACGCCAAGGCCGTAGACCGTATCGGTCGGGAACACGATCGGAAGTCCCGCAGACAGGGCCGCAACCGCTTTCGTGAGATCCCGCTCGTTCGTCTCGCCGTACTCCATGATCGCATCGCATCCTATCGTTTGCACAAGCGGATCAACGTCCGCCTCACTGTTCGAAAATCGGCAGGGCCGCCGTACGACCCGATGCCGGGCAAGCATTGTAGCACGACAGCGCGAGACGGCAGAAAAACGTTGACCGCCGTCAAATCATTGTCGCGCTTTCGTTCAGGACCCTGAAATACCAGCCAACCGTCGGGCTCCATACGGCCGCATGCCGATCTCGGTTTTGCAGTGGACGCCCTCGGCGATGGCGGAAAAGATGGCAGGGAACGGAAGGCATTCGTCGCAAAGCAGGGCTCGGCGCGCAGCACCGCCGAGAACCGAGCCGTCGCCGAGGCCCGATGCGCATAGGTACCGAGGATTCCGGCAGCCCCGCATCTGCAAGCCCGCCAACGCGCTCAGATGCCGTACTTGCGCTTGATGCGATCGAGCTTCTTTCGCCACGGCTGATAGAGGATGGCGAGGAACACGACCGTCGCCGCACCGTGGACGAGGTCGAACGGAAGCCCCGCCCCGTAGGCGAGAAGCGCGGTCTGCCACGTAAGGGGATGGACGAACCCCACGATGTAGTAGCTGTTGAGCAGAAACCCGTAGAGCAAGGGCGCCGCAAACCCGTACACGTAGAGCACAGGTCGCTTCTCGAAGGCGCCGCGGTCGGCGAGAACCCCGGCAAAGTACCCGATAAGGCCCCAAGCGTACATCTGCCACGGCGTCCACGGACCCTGCCCGAAGAACAGGTTCGAGACGAGTGCCGCCAGTGCGCCCACCATGAACCCCGCCTGCCTGCCGAATGCGGCGCCCGCGACGATCGCGATGGCGGACACCGGCTTGAAATCGGGAAGAGCCGCAAACAGGATGCGCCCCGCCGCAGCGAGCGCCGCAAGCACGACCGTCGGCATGATCTGGCGAAGCGCCGGCTTGGAGGTCTCGAATCGCGCGAAGAACACGACGAGGGCACCGACGACGACGCCCAGCGAGAGGAGCGCGGTCTGATCGAACTGCGCGACAGCGCCGAACGCCAACGCCGCCAGGACGGCAGCGAGCGCGGGGATCTCGAGCTTGGGGAGAACGCGGGCGATCACGTCAGATGCATCCCCCGTCAGAAGACGAGGCAGCCCACGCCCGCAAGAACCCGTCCTCCCGATAGCGGTAGAACAGGTTGTGGGAGAAGAACGCCTCGGTCGGCTCAGTGCTCACGACTTCGCCGTCGAACAGCATGGACAGCTCGTCGGCGAGAACCGAAGCGAACGAAAGGTCATGCGTGGCGACGACGATCGTAGCGCCCCGATCGCGCAACCGTTCGAGCTCTCGCGCCAGCGCAACCTTCGAGGGCACATCGAGCCCCTTGGTAGGTTCGTCGAGCAGCAGCAGATCGGGCCCAGTCAGCAAAAGCTTCGCAAAGGCGAGACCCTGCTGCTGACCGCCGCTCAAATCGAACGGATGGCGCCCGAGGGCATCGGCGAGACCGAACCGTTCGGCCGCCGCGTCGACCGCGGCATCGTCGAAACCGCAGGCTTTCTGCCATTCGCGCAGTTCGTCAAGCACCGAATCGCACACGAACAACGCCTTGGGGTCCTGGGGCAAGAGCGCCTGACGGCGGCGAAGCCCGTTTTCCACCTTTCCCCGTTCGGGTTCGAGCACGCCCGCAACAAGCCGCAGCATCGTCGATTTGCCCGACCCGTTGCCTCCCACGAGCACATGGATGGCGCCTGCGCGAACGCGCAAGTCGGCTCCGCGCAGCACCCACGCGCGATCGCGCGCATAGCGGAAGAACGCATCGGAGCAGACGATGCACGGCCTGCCATCGAGGCGCGGCGAGGCCGCCGCGCCTTCCGCCGTACGCCGCGCATCCGCCGTACCTTTCCCCATCGGACGCCCGGAAAGCCCGTCGAGGGGTATTCGCTCGATGCCGTCTTCCCCGTTAAGCTCGAATGCCTCGGTTGCGTAATCGGTCATCGACTCGGGCGCATGGGTTGCCACGACCACGGTGATGCCGAGCTCGCGGTTCATACGGAACAGGGCATGGAGGAAGTTCTTCTCGGCGATCGGATCGAGTTGGGCCGTCGGCTCGTCGAGCAGCAGCAGCTGCGGCTGCATGGCAAGGATTCCCGCAAGGTTCACCAGCTGCTTTTGCCCGCCCGAAAGGCGGGCGGTCTCGGCGTGCAGCCACGGTTCTATGCCGAAGAACGCCGCAGCCTCGGCAACGCGCCGCCTCATCGCGTCGGGATCGACGCCGAGGTTCTCAAGCCCGAAAGCGAGCTCGTGCAGCACGGTATCGCAGACGATCTGGTTCTCGGGACTCTGAAACACGTAGCCCACCGCAAGCGCTTTCGCACGAGTGCCCTCGCCGTCAGGCATGCACCCGAGCACCTCGACGGAGCCCCACCGCGTGCCCACGGGCGCGATCTCTTGCTTGCAGCATTTTAAAAGCGTGGTCTTGCCGCTGCCTGTTTTTCCGACAAGCAGGGCGAACGCCCCCCGCTCGACGGCGAGGTCGAGGTTTTCAAACACCGGCACCTCGCCCGGATAGGCGAACCCGAAGCCCCGAAGCCTAAGCGCCTCCATCCGACGACCCCCTATAGGCGCGCATCCTGCGCTCGATGCGCCGCCAACGCATGCGGTCGAACGCATCGGCACCAAGCGGCGCGAACACGAGCACCGCGTACGGCACGTAGCCCCACCATGCGACAAGGGTGCTCGCAACGGGATAGAAATGATATTGCGAGCAGGCGATCCAAGCCAGAAACGCATTGCCGGCCACGAGCGCGGCCAGCACGGCGCAGGCAACGGCGTCTGCCGCCCTGAACCGATAGGGCCGATACTGCGTCCGCTTTTCCGCCGAGGCCCAGCCGCGGGCCTTCATGGCATCGGCTTTCTCGAGCGAATCCTCCATCGACCATCCCATGAGCACCGTAACGATGCGCCCGCGCCAACGCACGCGATCGCGAAACGATGCAGGCCGCGTTTTCGAACACGCTTGCTGGACGGCCTCGATCTCTCCACCGCGCCCGACGAACTGGGGCACCAGCCGCGCCGCCATCGAGAGCATGAGCGCAACCGTGGGCGCAACGTTGCCGAGCAGGGCCATCACCTTGTCGGAAGTCAGGACGCGCGAAGCGTTGGAGAACCACAGCAGCACCGCCATGAGCATCAGGCCCATGCATATGCCGTAGACGAAAGATTCCAGGTAGACCGCCCGATAGCCGATACGGAAAAGCTCGGTTGAGCCCGTCGACGAAAACAGCGGGTTGAGCACGGCGACGATCAGCACGACAGACACCTGCCACGCCGCGGTTCTCAAAGCCGACGGCCAGCCTTTAAGCCATGCGTTGCACAGCCACGCGGCAGCAACCGCGAGCGCAAGATACACCGGCTGCATGGCCGCCATGGCCAATACGAGCACCGAAGCGAAATAAACGAGGGCGACAACCGGGTGGTACCGGTCGAAAACGGTTGTCGGAATGCCGCTGTCGGATCGAGGGCCCATCGGCATCGACCTACAGATCGTTTCCCATATCGAGGGTGTAGACGAACGTGATGCTCTCGCCACCGTTAAGGCGGTACGATCCGGGTCCGTATCCGGGTGAAACCCCGTTGACGAAATAGAGCCAACCGCTCGTGCTGCTGCCGCACCCGAATTCCGAGAGCCCGTTGATCGAGCTGACGTACGTGCTCGATCCGCCGATGGAAACGCCCGTGGCCGCCAGCGCGTCGTAGACGCTCGCCCCCTGCTGCAGCGTAACCGACGTCGAGGCCATGCACGACGCATAGCCGAAGCTCGCGGCACGCGAGCTGTCAACGTACACCGACACGGTGATGGTGGCGGGCGCCGGAGCGGGTTCCGGCTCCGGCGCGGGCGTTGGGGCCGCTTCGGGAGCAGAAGCGCCGCCGGACGCCCCCGATCCTTCGGACACCGCATCCGGAGCCTCGGGCGGCACTTCGGCGGCCGAGGCGTCCCGGGCGTCGGCTTCTCCCTCCCCCGGTACGCCCTCGCCCTCAGCGCCATCGGCCTCGTCGGATTCGTCGGCCTCCCGATCGACGGAAGCCGGACGCTCCGTATCGCCCGTTTCGGTGCCGTCGTGCGCAGCCGTAGTCGCCTCGCCTGTCGTGCGGAGCATATCGTCGGGGACGATCGAAACCAATCCCGCCGCGTGGCCGGCCGCCAAGCCGAGCGCGCACAGAAGCACGACGACCGCGCATGAGACGATCACGAGGCTCGGCCGCTTGCGCAACGGCCGCTTCGCTTCGTTCTCGGCCGCGCCGTCGCCCGCATCGCGCCCGTCGTCGGTTTCGGCTACCGGCGCTATCCTTGCGGTCGCCTCGGTTTCCCGTACGCAGCCCTCAGCGCGCTCGCCGACTTCGGCCGATTCGATGTTTTCGGGTTTCTCCGGCATCGGACCCCACTACCTGACGCCGGAAGGCCGAGCAGGACGGCTCCGCTTGCGCAGCGCCAGAGCCGCACCCGCCAGCGCGCACAAAGACAGCGCCGCAGCGCTTGCGGCCGACGTCGGATCGCCCGTCTGAGCCAAGCCGCCGGAGCCGCCGTCCGCGACGGAGCCTTCCCCGTCGGCTGCGCCGGGCAAACCGGCCACGCCGTCGACGGCTTGCAGGTACACGTTGTAGGCGGCGCCGGTGTTCTTGAGGCCCTGATAAGCGGCCATCGCCCTGAACCCCTGCTCGGTCGCCATCTCGTTGGCCGAGCCCCCGTAGAGAAAGCCGGCTTGCGAAGAATCCGCAAACGAGAGAAGCGCCGACATCGGCGTTGCACCGCTCTCGACGACCCATGACGAAGCGGGGTCGATGCCGACGGCCGCAAGGGCTATCACCGCCATGGCGGTGGAATTGACGTTCGAGCGGTCTTCGTAGCCCCCTGCGACCGTCATCGGAAAACCGCCGTCCTCGCGCTGCAGGCCTCTGAGGGCGGCAAGCGCGGACTCGAGAGCGGACTCGATGCGAGCGTCGCCGCGATACGGGGCGAGCGCGGCGATGGCCATCGCCGTCACGTCGGCGTCGGCGGACGAACCCGAGTAGGCAAACCCGCCGTCGGGCTTCTGGCTCGCAAGCACTTCCTCGAGAAGCGTTTCCTCGACTCCCGACGCCGTCGATGCGGCACTCGAAAGCGTCGCATCCGCCGATGCTCCGCGCGCTGCCGCGCGATAGGCAAGCAAGGCGAACAACTTACCGTTTATCGATTCCGTCGCCATCGGAGTCGATCCGAGCGCGTCGACGAGGCTCGTGCCGTCCGCATCGGCTATCGTCGAAGCGTCGATGCCGAGGGCGGTAAGCGCAAGGATAGCCTTTTGGATGTTGGTTCGGTCGAGAGATGCAAGCGCTGCTCTCGCTTCGGCGATCAGGCCTTCGCGATCGACCGCCGAGCCGTTGCCGATCGCGGCAAGATCGAGCGCCTCCCACGGATCCGCCGTGCCCGCAAACGAAGCGGCGATGGAGCCGAACAGCCGACCGTACGACGCACTGTCGAGATCGATCGGAAAGTACGCCTCATCGCCCGACCCGCTGCCGGTCGCGACGCCCGAGCCTTCGCCGGCTGCAGCCACGATGGCAGCCCAGTCGGATGGAGCAACCGCGGTCGGGTAGCTCGACCAAGCAAACTGATAGGTCACCTCGTTGACAAGGGCCTCGTTTTTCTGGCCTTCGACTCCCCCCGCATAGCGACAATCCTTGTATGCAGCCCAATACAGAGAGCCGTTCGATGCATTATGCACCTCGGAGCCGCCTTTCGCCGTAACCGCAACGAGAGAGGGGCCGTACCCTGTATCTTCGAACTCGTAGTCCTCGATATCCCCCGCCGCCTTTGCGGCCGCGAACAGATCATCGACCGTCGCGCCGTCGGCGAATCGATACGTCTTGTTCGCAACGACGATAGGCTCGCCATCGTAGTCGATGCCGCCGACGATCGTGAGAGTCGCCGCGTCGCCGGTCGACACCGATCCGCCCGCCACCTGCGAGCTCTCGGTCGCATCGTCGACGAGGGGCTGCCAATCGGCGGGCGCGGTTGCCGTGGGGCTGCTCGCCCATGCGAACTGGTAGCTCACCGCATCGACGAGCTTTTCCGATCCCTGCGCATCGGTTCCCGAGGCATACGCTTCGTTTTTATAGCTTGCCCAATACAGCGAATAGTCGGCCTCGTTCGCAGCGGTTGCGCCTCCGCTCGTCGTCACCGAAGACAGATAGCCCCCCGAAAACGTGTAGTCCTTGATATCCCCCGCCGCCTTTGCGGCCGCGAACAGATCATCGACCGTCGCGCCGTCGGCGAAACCGTACGTCTTGTTCACGACGATGGTCGGAGAACCGTCCATGCCGAGCCCGTACACGATCGTCAGCGTTGCGGTTCCCGCAACCTGTTCGTCTGCCGCAGAAGAAATCCCCGGGCCCTCGGCAAAGGCGCTTCGCGGCACTGCTCCCACGCACAGCGCCAGAGCCAGAATTACAGCCCCGAGCCTCATCAAGATGGTCTGATTCGAGCGAATCGGCGACGAAGCCGAATAAGCGGTTCGATTCACTGCCTTCCTTCCGTTGCAACCAATACCGAAAAAAGAAGACAGCATCGCTTCTGCGGTCTCTCGACCGCTACCCGCTTCGGGTCCGCATGGCAAGCCGAGGCCGCATTGCGGCGCCCAGGTTGCGCCTGCAGTAACTCGCTGCACGCGCAAACACGTTTCCCGATGAGTGTTCTGACTGAACGGATAAGCATCCGCGTCACAGTGGCGGTACCGCGCGGGAATCTCACCCGGCTTCCCTCGATCGAGACGTCTTCTTTCGTTCGGCAGATTATACACTGACGCCCGCTATACGGACGCGCAACCGCTTCAGATATCTGTGGTATCCTACGAAACCGTCACCGAAAGGCTTACCGTGCACGAAAGGGTTTTCATGCCGACGTTTTCCGAACGCGTCTTCGATATTGTGAGGCAGATCCCCGAGGGCAAGGTTTCAACCTACGGGCAAATCGCCCGCATGATGGGATCGCCGCGGTCGGCGCGCTACGTCGGCTGGGCGCTGCGCGGCAACAAAGAGCCCGTGGCCACACCGTGCCATCGGGTGATTTTCAAAGATGGCCGCATCTGCGAGGGCTACGCGTTCGGCGGGCCCGATGCGCAGCGAGAGCTTCTCGAGAGCGAAGGCGTCGCGTTCCTCGACGATACGCACGTGGATATGGACGCCTGCCTTTGGGAGCCCGACGCCGATCGGCTCGCACCGCCGCCCGACATCGACTGGAAGAAGGAGATGGGCGTCTAGGGCGTCTCGGCGAGTTCGGCCGCGAGGGCCTCGGCTGCGCGCAGGCCGTCGACGGCCGCGCTCATGATGCCGCCCGCATAGCCCGCGCCCTCCCCGCACGGGTACAGCCCGCATCCCGCCTCCTTGCGGCCCCCGGCCTCGCAACGCGGCCCCTCGCCCGCCGCCGCGCTTGTACGCCCCTCGGCGAAAAGGGCTTGGAAGCGCCCGTCGCGCACGATGCGTACCGGAGACGAGCTGCGGGTCTCGACGCCCGTCATGACCGCCTGGGCGTCGGCGAACCCGCGCAGCTTCCGGTCGAGCAGCGGCAGGGCCTCCGCGATCGCGTCGGCGACGAAACCCGGAAGGCACTCCCGCAGATCGCACCACACGACGCCGCGCGCGTAGGTCGGGGAGACGTGCTTCGACGGGCTTCCGCCCGCGTTCGCAAGGAAGTCCCCGACGGTCTGGGCGGGCGCTGCGAAGGGGGCGCCGTCCGCCTGCCCGGCGCACCGGTAGGCGGCACGCTCGATCGCGCGCTGGAACTCCACGCCCGCCAGCGCATCGTCGCCGGGGAAATCGGACGGGTCGACGCCCACGAGCAGCGCGCTGTTGGCGTTTGCCCCGTCGCGCGCGTAGCGGCTCATGCCGTTCACCACCACGCCGCCGCGCTCGCTCGCGGCGCAGACGACCTCGCCGCCCGGGCACATGCAGAACGTGTAGACGCCCCGGCCGCTTTCCAGATGCACGGCGAGCTTGTACTCGGCTGCGCCGAGCGCGGGATGCGCGGCGGCCCTGCCGTACTGGGCGGCATCGATCATGCTCTGAGGATGCTCGATGCGCACCCCCACCGAGAACGGCTTGCGCTCCAAACGCACGCCCGCATCGCGCAGCATCGCAAACGTATCGCGCGCCGAATGCCCGCAGGCGATGATGACGCGCTCGGCCTCCACGGTCTGCGCCGCGTTCGAACGTGCGTCGAACAGCGTGGCGGTCTTGAGCGCTCCGTCCGAAAAGCCGAGCGATTCGAGGCGCGTTTCGAAGCGCACGCTTCCCCCTGCTTCGACGATCGCCTCGCGCAGGGCGCGCACCACGCCGACGAGCCTGTCGGTTCCCACGTGCGGCTTCGCCTGCCAGAGGATCTCTTCGGGCGCGCCCGCCTCGACGAACCACCGCAGCACATGCGCCGTGTAGGGGTTCTTCGTGTTGGTGGTGAGCTTGCCGTCGGAAAACGTTCCCGCCCCGCCCTCGCCGAACTGGATGTTCGCCTCCTCGTCGAGGAGCCCCGTCCGCTCGAACGCGGCGACGGCGCGAACGCGGTCCTCGACGGCGGGACCGCGCTCGACGAGCAGCGGCCGCAATCCCGCACGCGCAAGATAGAGCGCCGCGAACAGCCCCGCCGGTCCCGCTCCCACAACGAGGGGGCGCGCCGCGCCGCGCGAACCGGGAACGCCCGGCGCATCCTGCGGCGGGGCAAGAGCCCGACCGGACAGATCGGGAATGGGAAGGGGCGCATACGCCGCATGGCGCTTCGCCCCGCCCGCAACGAGGCGTTCTTCGAGCGCTTCGTCGGCGAGCGCGACGACGACGGTGCAGACGAAGTGCACATCGGCCTTCTTGCGCGCATCGACGCTGCGCTTCGCGAGCCGCACCGCGGATATCGCATCGGGTGCGATGCGCAGCGCGCGGGCGGCCGCAGCGCAGAGCGCCGCATCGGCATCGGATCCGGGGGAGAAGGCGTCGAGCGCCACGCGCAGGTTCGAAACCTCGATCATCGGCACAACCGCCCGACGGCGTTGCGGGCCGCGAGCATGCCGCTCGTCCAAGCCCAATGAAGGTTGTACCCCCCGCACGGAGCATCCACGTCGAGGGCTTCGCCGACGACGTGCAAGCCCGCATGCAGCCGCGACTCCATCGTCTCGGGCGCAAACGAAGCCACGTCGAAACCGCCGCGGCTCACCTGGCATTGCCGAACGTCGCCGATGCCCGCAACCTCGAGCGCGAACGATTTCGCCGCACGGGCGAGATCCGCCGTGCGGCCGCGCGAAAGGGGGGCGTCCGGCTGCACGCCGATCGAGGCGAGCACCGCCCGCGCAACCGGGGCGAGCAGCATGCCCGATACGAGGTCGACGGCGCTTCGTGCGCCGAATCGCTCCGCGCGCGAAGCGAGGTCGGCCGCAAGCTCGGCCTCGCCCATCCCGGAAACCAGATCGAGGGAAAGCACGTCGCCCGCTTCGGCGAACCGCGAGAGGTCGAACACCGCGATGCCCGAAACGCCGTAGTCGCGGAACAGCACCTCGCCCGTTTCACGCGCCTTGAGCGCGCCGCCCGCATGCAACCGCCGCCGATCGCGCGCGCCCGCTTCGGCCGGACGGCCGTACAGCGAGGCCTCGCAGCGCACGCGGATGTTGTTGAGGCCCTTGAGGGGGGCGCGCTCGGTTTTGAGCGGCCCGAGCACGGGCCGGACGTCCGCGAAGCCGTAGCCGGGCGGAACGAGCGATTGCGCCGCACCGCCCCCGCACGCGATTACGACGGCGTCGGCGAACACCGTGCCGTCATCGGCGAAGCAGACGAGGAAGCGCCCGTCGACGGGCGTGACGGCAACCGCTTCGGCACCGCACGCCTCCTGCACGCCGCCCTCGCGCGCCGCGAACCTCAGCACGTCGAGCACCGAGCTCGCCTTGTTCGTCAGCGGATAGAGCCGCCCCTCGCCGTCCTCGCGCATCACAAGCCCCAGATCCCCGAAGAACGAACGCACCTCGGCAGGGGGAAGCGCTCGGTACGCATCGCCGACGAAGCCGGCGTTGCGGTACGCGCTCGCGTCGGATTTCGCGTTGGACAGGTTGCAGCGGCCGTTTCCCGTTGCGAGGATGCTCTTGCCGACGCGCCCGTCCGCTTCGTAGACGGTTATGCCGACCTCCGAAGAGCGCGCGCGGGCTTCGCGTGACGCCTCGACGGCCGCCGCGAGGCCTGCTGCCCCGCCCCCTATGATTGCTAGCGTTTTCATAGGCCCATGATAGCGCATACTCCCGCATCTGCCGCCGATGCGCCGGCAACTCCCACCATCTGCGCACGCGCGCCTCGCGCCGCACGGCTGCAAACGGGCGGAACCCGCCGCGGTGCCGCATGCGCCAAATGCCCTATAATGCTAAGGCGGCGGGGGCAACGGGTTTTGATCGGGTGCGCGATAAGGCAGAGAGCTTGCCCGGCATGGGCGTCAGGGGGCATCATGATAAATACGATAGCGGGTTCACTTCGAGACAAGGCCACTGCCCTCAGTTACGCCCTGTACATAGAAGGTCCGCTGGTCGTCGGGTTCGCCATTCAGCTGCTCTGGCTGTTCATCCTGTTTTTCCAGGCGCCCTTCTTTCTCGACGGCTACCACTACCTCGACGAGTCCCGCTCCACGCTTCTGAGCCTGTCCTTCCTCGTCGTGTTTCCCGCAACGTGCTTTGCCATCGGGTACTACCGCGACCGGGTTACCAAATACCTCCGGAAAAAATCGGTCCACTTCCTCATGGGCCTCTGCGGCGCAGTCGGCATGCTCGGCACGGGCAGCATCATGCTGACAGGAGGCGAAGCCCCCTTCGCGCTCGCCTTGGCAGGAGCCGTGCTCACGAGTTTCGCCTGCGCCCCCTCGACGCTGCTATGGGGCGAAGCGGCGCGGCGGCGCGACCAGAGCATCCTGGCGATCGCAACCATCCTCTCGCTCCTTCTGGCCTTCGCGTTCATCCTCGCCCTGGCCTACTTCGCAGAAGCCGGCACCCTCGGCATCGTGATCGTCGCGTGCATGTGCCCCCTCTTCTCGGTCGTGTTCGTCTACAAGGCGCAGCACGACAACGAGAGCTACTTCAAGCCGCAGGAGTTCGTTACCCTGCCCGATGGGACCACGCGGGCCAAAGAGGGCAAAGCCTGGGTGGAAACGTTTCACAACCTGCGCATCAGCAAGCGGGCCTTCGCGCTCAGGCTGGGCAAGAGCGCCGTTCCGTTCGGCATCGTGTACGGGTCGCTTCTGCTCGAGGGCTACCGTTCGCTGCTGTGGAAAACGCCCCTCGTCAACGATTTCCCCGTCGAAACGCTGTGCCCCCTCATGGCCGTGCTGCTGTTCACCGGGCTCTTCTTCTGGCCGTACCGCCACGAGGACGGCTCGTACGCCTCCCACCAGCTCGTGCCCTTCCTCCTCGTGTTCGTGCTGTTCTCGTGCTCCCAAGGCCTCTTCGATGCCGGAAGCCCCAACTACGCCTGCGTGGCGCTGCTGGCGCTGGCGAGCGTCGTGTTCTGGCTCTATCCGGCCGAGCTCACGATGCGCTACCGCGTATCGTCGATGATCACGTTCGGGTTCTTCAACGGCTTTCTCACGCTCGGGCTGCTCGCGGTGTTCGCCGTCAACGCGTTTCTCCCCCTCGAAGCGATCCCCTACTACCTGATAACCCTCGCGCGGATCGCGCTGCTCCTCTTGGGCTACCTATCGCTTGTCACCAACGACCAGATGCGCGAGATCGCAACGCTCGCCACCGCGCAAACCGAAGAGACCCCCTCTCCGGACAGCCCGAAAGCGCACCGGGCCCCGTTCACCCAGCGCTGCCATCTCGTGGCCGACACGTTTCTGCTCTCGCAGCGCGAGCTGGAAATCCTCTGCCTGCTGGCGAAGGGCCGCAACGCCGCCTACGTGCAAAAGGAGCTCGTCATATCGGAGGGCACCGTGAGAACCCACATGCGCAACATCTACCGCAAGCTCGATGTGCACAGCCAGCAGGAGCTCATGGACCTGGTCGACACCATCGACCGCCAGCCCGCGAGCCCCACGCGCTAGAAGCGCGGCCGCGGTATGCGGCACCCGCCGAAGCGAAGGGGCTTTGCCCGCATTCGGACAAAGCCCCTGAAAACAATACAGCAGAAACGCCACCGATCCGATGCGGTCCGCTACCGTGCGACGCGGCGCATGCCCAATCAGTACCCCATCATCGTCACCAACGGAAGCAGTACCGTCGCGTGCAGGATCATGAGGGCGATCGTCGGTATGATGCCCGATTTGAAGTAGTCCACGAGCGTCCAGTAGTTGTACTTGTGCACCACCATGCTCGCGCTCTCCAAGCCGTTCGCGAACGAGGTTGAGGCGCTGATGGCGACTACGATCGTGAAGAACACTGGGCTGATGCCGAACGCGTCGCCGATCATGCACAGCGGCAGAAGCGTCGTTCCGATGAGCGCCGGCCCCACCGGTATGAACAGGCGGATGAGGGGAACCACGACCGCCGTCGCCACCACGAGCAGCCCCGTGCCCACCGCGAGCTTGCCGATCGACGCCTGCAGAAACCAGCTCGCCGAGCCCTGCTGCCGGATGCCGCCGGCAAGCGCCTGCACCGAGCCGATGAGCAGGATCACGTTCCACGACACGCTCTCGACGAACTCGTCCCACGAAAGCACCTCGATGCCCGGCACGAAGCACAGCACGAGCGCCAGAAGCGCGATGCCGGTCAGATCCCAACCCGTCCAATTGCTCCCGAGCCACAGACCGAACGTCAGCACGAAGATGGCGAGCACCTTCCAATCGAGCGCATTGAACTTCTCCTTGTTCGCCGAGAATTCGGCAATGCGCTCGAGCGTGTTCGGCGACAGGGGATCGGGCTTATGCACCACAACGACCGAGAAGTACGCCACGAACAGCAGCACGAGCGCGATGGGCGTGCAGATGACGGCCCAATCGAGAAACGAGATCTGGATGCCCGTACTCGCCTCGAGCATCCCCATCGCCATGATGTTCATGGAGCTTCCCGACGGAAGGGCCTGTCCGCCGATGCAGGCGGCGTACGGGATGGCTATCATGAGCGCCCGCCCGAAACGGGACTTCCCCGGCTCGGCACCCTCGATCTGCAGAATGCTGCTCGAGGCGATGCCCGCGAAAAGCGCGCTGCAAGGCAAATCCGATATGAACATCGAGCATATGAACGTCGCCGCCATGAAGGCGAAGATGACGAGTTTCTCGTTGCCTTTCGTGAACTTGAGCAGAAACGAGACGATGCGCATCGGTATCTTGGTTTTCAACAGAGCCGCCGAAAGTCCGAACGAGGCGAGCACGAAGAAGATGACGCTGCTCACCCACGCGAGCCATACCGTCGTTCCCTCGCTCGCAGAGAACGGGAGGATGCCGAACACCGGCAGCGATATCATGATGGCGATGCCGGTTATGGCAAAGGGGACCGGTTCGGCCACCCACAAGATGATGCCCGCGATAAGCAGGGCGAGACTCATTTTCCCCGGAAACGAAAGCCCCTCGGGCAACGGCAGCGCCAACGCTATGACGATGATGCCGATGGCGACGAGAACGCATGCAATCCGTGCAGCTACCGACTTGTCTTTCAACATAGTCTTTTCACCCCCACACTAGTTGTCAGCTATGCACGCGGCTTCCGCACAGGGGTGCGGAAGCCGCGCCGAATTGCGTTATCGAAGGGTCTTACGCGTGATGATCAGCATGAGCGCAACAACGATGATGATCGGGGGCAGGCACAGGATGTGCGAGCCGAGCGACCAGCCGAACGGGCCGACGAAGTAGCCGAGCGCCATACCGCCCAAGATGTTGCCGCCGTTGCGGAACACGTTCATCAGGCCCATGCCCATCGCGTTTTGCGAAGGATCCTCGAGGATCTCGGGGATGGACGTCTGCACCATGGCGGGAATCCAGCCCTGGCAGAAGCCGTTTACGACCGCGATCACGTAGATGAGCGTCAGATCGACCGTGGAGAACGCGAACCAGAGGAACACGAGCACGACGACCCACGCCGCGACGATCATCCATTTACGCGTACCGAGCTTGTCGGAGAGCCATCCGCCGAACGGGATGCCGACGGCGCCGAGCACCGTGCAGAGGCTTACCGCAAAGGCCGCGACGGAAGCGTCGATGCTCGCCACTTCGCGCAGGTACAGCGACCAATAGGAGCTCGTGGTGCCCGTCGTGGTAAGGGCGAAGACGAGGAACATGATGCAGAGGATCCACAGCGAAGGGTTCTTGAACGCAGCGAACTTGTTGCCCTTGCCCACATCCTCGATGCGTTTTCCGGCGGTCGCCGCCATGACTTCTTTGGACGGCTCCTTGAAAAACACCATGAGTACGATGAACGCGACCACGCAGTACGCGCACGCGAGCCACCATACCGACTTCCACCCCATCGAAGCCGCCATCACGGGAGCGAGGTTCATGGTGATGAGCGTGCCGAGCGGCATCCATGTCTGGAACACGGCTACCGCAAAGCCCTGCCGGCTCTTCGGGAACCACAGACTGATGGCCGTTGGGCCCGCCACGCCGATGAAGCCCATGCCGCAGCCCTCGATGACGCGGGATACGAGCAGCATTTCGAAGCTGGTCGACAATGCGCCCATCAGGGATCCCACGAACAGCGATATCACGGAAACCGCCAGGGACTTCTTCAACCCGAAACGGTACACGAGCCCCGTTGCGGGAAAAGCCAGGATCAAACCCATGATGGAGAACACCGACATGATCCAACCGTACGACGATCCCGGAATGCTGAGCGCCTGGATGATCTCGACCGAGATCGTCGCAGGCTTGAACATGTTCAGAGGTGCCGCGATCGCCACGATCCAGACAGCGATCAGTATCGCCCACGCGCCTTTCGGAACAGCCTCTTTGACAGGCTTTGCAGCCTTGCCACTGGTCATTTCCATACAAATCCCCTTCCAATCAAATGAAGCAGATAGTGGTAAACGTCGAAGCTCAGTGCGGTTTCGAACGCAGCGGCTCTCCCGTGCGCCCCTGCGCGGGGGGAAGCTTTCTCCCACAGGCAGCGCATACCAGAGCGCGCGGTCCGTTCAGCGTGCCGCAGTGTTGGCACAATCCCCTTGGAACGATCTGTTTGCGCTTTCCGGTTCCCTTGCATTCTCCGCAGCCGGTACACGAATAACCGCACATGGCTTCTCCTAACCTGAATAGCCTTGCCGCCCGCGTTTATTGAGTATTCTTCGGAGCCGAAGGCGCGGCGGGGGCACCAGGCGCTTTCGGAGCGGACGGAGCGGACGGAGCGGAAGAAGGTGCCGCGGGAGCCGGCTTCTGCGGCTCGGGCGCGGCGGAGAGCTCCACCCCGCAAAACGGACATTTCTTCAAAGCTATGCCACCCATGCTTTGGATGGTCTTGCCGCAACTGGGGCACGCGGAAGGCCCTGTGGCGGATGCGTCAGCGGGTCTAAAACACATGGTAAGTATATACCTTTCTCTCGGGAGTTTCGGTTGTGCGCTGCGTCGCACCCGGTTCGGTCCGGCGCAGCGCTTGCTGCAAAAACTGCCAGCCGATCAGCCCAATTTGGTAGGCTTCGTACGGGCGTATCCGCGGGTCGGCTTCAGCATGAACCGGTTCTTCACCACGAAAAATCCAACGCGAGCCATATCCATGCGGTTCGTCGAGAGGTCGGCGCAGATTTCGTCAACCGACTTGCCCTCGTCCAACTGGCCGTTCAGATACTCGATCTGGGCATCGTCGTCGAGTTCCAGCAACTCATCAATCGTCATGACATTCCTCCGTTCTCGGTTTAAGGCAGGTACACGGCAACCTTGTGATCGAGCTCTGCCGCACGCTTCTGCATGGCGTCCAAGCTGCCGTATTCGAGGCAGAACGACTGGCAGTGCTTCACGCACGTCGGCTCTTCGCCCTTCTCCAAGCGCGCTGCGCAATGGTCGCAGAGCGCCGTCGGAACCGGAAGGTAGATCCAATCCCAGGCGTCTACTGCGCCCTCGCCTATCTTCATCGGCTCGGTCTCGAGAAGTTTTATGCCGTACTTGCCGATCTCGAAGCCATGCTCGTTCTTGCACGCGACCTCACAGCTATGGCAGCCGGAGCAGTACTTATAGTCCACAAGCAGTGCAAAATCCTTGCTCATCTGCTTCTCCTTCCGTCTAGTCGCTCAGTCCGTCAACTTTTTTGATATCGCACATCACGCCCTTGTAGGGAGCGCCGAAGCCCAACTTGCCGATCTCCTTGTGCGGGAGCAGCTCGTTGATGTTGGATTTCCACACTCCGAACAGGTTGGGCTCCTCGCCGTCCTGCTCGGGGTACCACCAGCCGTGGCGGGTGTGCACGACGCGCGGGTCGATGATGTCGGTGATGTGCGCCTTTTCGCGCGCCTTGCCGAACGGGCTTTCGATCTCGACCCAATCGCCCTCTTCGATACCGTAGCGCGCAGCGGTCTCGGAGTGGATCTCGACAACGGGCCACGGCGTGATCTCGCGCATCTGGGCCAGCTGGCGATGCTCGGAATGGAACGAAGCGTAGTCGCGGGCGCCGGTGGTCATGATGAGCGGGTACTTCTCGGCAAGCTCCGGATGGCTCGTCTCGTCCCATCGGGGCTTCTCGAAGTACGGCAGCGGATCCTCGCCCCAGGCCTCGTACACGATGGAGTACAGTTCGACCTTGCCGGTCACGGTGTTGAAACCGGGCTCGCCGTCGGGGCGCAGCATGCCCTTCTCGTACTTCTTGTACGTGTAGCTCGGCTGGTAGCAGCCGATCTGGCGCAGGTCGTCGAACGTGAACCCGTACTCGGGTACCAAGAGCGAATCGAAGAAGTCCTCGACCGAATCGTAGGGCCAGCCCTCGGGGTTCAAGCGCTTGCCCAGCTCGAGGTCGATCTCGAGGTCCGATTTGCACTCGCCGCGCTTCGACGCCTTGTTCATGCAGCCCAAGAACACCGAGTTGCGGCCGTAGTGCGGAAGCACGATGCCGTCATGCTCGGGGAAGGCCGACAGGGGCAGGAACACATCGGCGAACGCCATCGCGGTCGGGGTCATGAACAGGTCGGTGCATACCGCGAAATCGACCTTCTTCAGAGCCTCGTACCAGCGATGCGGCTGAGCCGAATTGGTGGGGGCGATGAGGTTCGTCGAATTGAACCAGCTCATGTGGATCTGGTACGGCTCCCCCGTCTCGAGCACGTCGAGCGTTACGTCGGGATGGGTGGTGGCATGGGTGTAGGCGAGCGCGGGGTACTCCTCGGCGCCGATGCGCTGCGCCCAATCCTCTTCGGCGACGAACTGGCGGCTGTCCATGCGCCACTTGCCCATGAAGCTGTTGGGTGCGCCGACCGTGAGCCCGCCGGGAACGTCGAGGTTGCCCGTGATGGCCGCAAGGGCGAGGATGGCGTGACCCGCCTGGATGCCGTTGGACTGCTGGTCGATGGCGAGGCCCCAAGCCATAGCGCCCGGATGATGCGTACCGAGGTAGCGGGCCAGTTCCAGAATCTGGTCTTCGGGGATCCACGTCACTTCGGACACGTAATCGACCGGGAACTCGGCGGCGCGCTCGGCGAGCTCGTCGAAGCCGTAGCACCAGTTCTCGACGAAGTCATGATCGTAGAGATCCTCTTTGACGATGATGTTGATGAGGCCGAGCGCCAGACACGTATCGGTCTGCGGCTTGATCTGGATCGTCCAGTTGCCTTCGCGGCAGCCGAGCCACGTGATGCGCGGGTCGATGCAGATGATCCTGGTTCCGCGCTTCATGAGATCGACGAGCGCGTGGCCGTGCAGGCCGTCGGGGTTCGACGCCAGAGGCGCCTTGCCCCAGCATACGATGTAGTCCGGCACGACGTACTGCGGATCGTCGTAGCGCTGCTCGAAGAAGCCCGCGTAGTCGATCTCGGGATACCCGGCGCCCAGGATGAAGTCGGATACCGTCGTCCGGGGTCCGTAGCACGACCAGCCCGACTGCGAATAGCAATAGTTCGGGGTTTGCAGCACGGAGAACGCGAGGGGATAGCTGTACATGACCGCTTCGCGGCCCGTCCCCCCATGCACCATGATGGAGCGGGCGCCGTACTTCGCTTTGATCTCCTTGACGTTCTTTTCGATGATATCGTAGGCTTCGTCCCACGTGATGCGTTCCCACTTGTCTTTGCCGCGGTCTTCGCGGGCGCGCTTCATGGGATAGATGATGCGGTCGGGATGGTTCACGTACTCGACCAAATCGAGGCCCGTGGCGTTCAGGCGCCCCTGGTAGATCGGATGCTCCTTGTCCCCCTCGACCTTGATGAGGTTGCCCTCTGCGTCGACCGTCAGCTCCATGCCCCATCCGACCGGATGCTCGCCCGGAGGAGACCAGGCGCAGGTCCTGAAGATGGTGGTGCCATCATCCTGAACGCGTTTCCATTCCTTTTTCATCGACATAATGCTCCTCTCGCCTCTTGTGCATGGAACAGTCCATGCAACTCGAACCGTGCGTCCACGTTTCATTCATGGACGAGACGGAGCATAGGATCATCGGGACACCGGCCTTACCATGACCCCTATGAACTTTCGAAAGCCAGGTCATACGAAGCGCGGTAATACCGCTATTCATTTTTGTTTGAGGATACTCATACCGCGTTGGGTAGAGGGCTTTTTGATCAGGCGAAACGAGGAGGTGCAGACCGATGCGCCGCATCGGGCGGCGCTTGTTCACAGAAAAACGGCGTTTGCAGCCGTCCCGAAAATGATAGTATGTCGACTTTGACTCCCAGCAGCAGACAAGCCGGATACGGGTTTTTGTTCGTTGTGTTGCATTATGGAAATGGACAAGCTGTCGAGTCTTTTTCTCTACAAGCGTATTGCCTGCTCAAAGCTTTACGCACCTTCACAGCTGTTTTTGACGCTTGTTTTCGGGCCGGCAGTCTGCCCCGTGGGACTCAAATCAGCAGCACAATGAGCAAAAACCCGTATGTTAGCCTGGCTTAGCCGTTGAGCCGCCATCGAAATGCGCCCATTCGGGCCCTGAGCGCCAAGCGGCCCCGCAGGCGTGCCGACCCGGCTCGGCACCCGAAGGGCTGCATGCCGATTCCAGCCGTACGCGCAACCATGAAGCCGCAACACAAGCGTCGACCGCCGAACCTGAGTCCGACGGCCGACGCCTAGCGCGTTTCGCGGCAGCAGCGCCGCGAAACGCTCCCTATTTGTTGTCGAGCACCGGGATGGGCGTCTCGTCTTTCTCCTCGAGGTTGTTCTCCCACACGTAATGCTTGGTCTCGCGTGCGATGAGACCCGAAAGCGCGAGCACGACGATGATGTTGGGAACGGCCATAAGCGCGTTGGTGATATCGGAGATGGTCCAGACCAAGTCTCCGATGCCGATGGCGCCGAGGAAGGCGACAACCACGTAGAGCACCTGGTACGGACGGATGGCGCGCTTGCCGAACAGGTAGGTGACGCAACGGTTGCCGTAGTAGGACCAGCCGAGGATCGTCGAGTAGGCGAAGAGCACCATGCCGAAGATGAGGATCGGCGTGCCGATGTAGGGGATCTTCGCAAACGCCGCACTCGTCAGATCGGCGCCCGCGGTAATCTGGCCGCTCGTCATGATATCGGGATTCGCGATCATCGTCGAAACGAGCACGATGCCGGTGAGCGCGCAGATGATGACGGTATCCCAGAAGGTGCCGGTCATCGACACGAGCGCCTGACGGGCGGGGTTGCGGGTGGTTGCCGCGGAAGCCACGATGGGAGCCGAGCCCATGCCCGACTCGTTGGAGAACAGGCCGCGGGCGCAGCCGAACTGGAGCGCCATCATGAGGCCCGAGCCCACCGCGCCGCCGAAGGCGGCCTTCGGCGTGAACGCGCACTCGCAGATCAGGCAGATAGCGGGCCATACGTACTCCCAGTTCATGCCGATGATCACGATGCAGCCCCACGCGTAGGCGATGGCCATGAACGGCACGAGCTTCTCGCACACCTTCGAGATGATCTTGATGCCGCCGAAGATGACGATCGACACCATGATGACGATGGCGAGGCCGATGCCCCACGTCGGGATGCCGGGCATGTTGGCGGTGATGATACCGGTCATGGCGCTCGACTGCACAGCCGAGCCGATGCCGAACGAGGCAATGGCGGCGAACAGGGCGAAGGCCCCCGCCCCGAGCAGAGCCCACCACGGGGCTTTGCCGTTCTTCTCGAACGCACGGCGCCACGCATACATCGCGCCGCCGAGCATGTTGCCGTTGTGGTCCTTTACGCGGTACTTGACCGCCGCGTAGGTTTCGGAGTACTTGGTGGCGATGCCGAACACACCAGTGAGCCACATCCAGAGCACCGCGCCCGGGCCGCCCGCGAGGATGGCGGTCGCCACACCCACGATGTTGCCGGTTCCGATCGTTGCCGAAAGTGCCGTCGTCAAGGCGCCGAACTGGCTGATGTCGCCTTCCGCATCCGGATCTTTGGTAACCGAAAGCTTGATGGCCTTCGGAAGCTTGCGCTGGATGAACCCGGTCCTAAACGTCAGGAACAGATGCGACCCCAAAAGCAAGATGATCATGGGAGGTCCCCACACCGCTGCGTCGATATCGTTGATAAGCTGAACGATGTCCATGCAGACCCCTTTCTCTTCGATTGCGTTCTTCCCCACAGAAACGCGAAGAGAGCCGACGCCGAAACCGATTGCCGGCATCGGCTGAGACAAGCCGGGAATACCGTTTCGGTATAAGCACTTTTCCGCGCTAAAGTAATAGCGCACATTATAGACAGTCACCACATGGCGGTTTGTTAACAACGTCGAAATTCGTACCCAAGTACGGGGGGAACGGCGCCATACGGGCGGCGAAAGCGCGACGTGCAGCTCCGTTTCGATCGAAATGCAGCGCCAGTGGGCGAAGGCGCGGGCCGCCGGGCGGAACAGCCCGCCATGCTGCGCAACTACTTCCCCGCGACCACCGGAATGGGAGTTTCGTCCACCTCGTCAAGGTTGCCTTCGTACACGTAGTGACGCGTCTCGCGTGCAACGAGCCCCGAAAGCAGCAGCACGACGATGATGTTGGGGATGGCCATGAGCGCGTTTCCGATGTCCGATACGGTCCACACCACATCCCCCACCCCGATGGCTCCGAGAAACGCCACGGCCACGTAAAGGATCTCGTAGGGAACGATCGCCTTCATGCCGAACAGGTACGTGATGCAGCGGTTGCCGTAGTAGGACCATCCGAGGATCGTCGTATAGGAGAACGCCACCATGCCGAATACGAGGATCGGGGTGCCCACGAAGGGGATCTTCGCGAACGCCGTGCTTGCAAGCTGCGCGCCGGTGAACAGCGTCGGGTTCGCAAGGATCTCGGCCTGAATATCGGGGTGGGCCACAAGCGTGGAAACGAGTACGACGCCGGTGAGCGCGCAGATGACCACCGTCGACCAGAACGTGCCGGTCATGGCGACGAGCGCCTGCTGGGCGGGATTGCGCGTTGCGGCAGCGGAAGCCACGATGGGGGCCGAGCCCAGGCCCGACTCGTTGGAGAACAGGCCGCGGGCGCAGCCGAACTGGAGCGCCATCATGAGGCCCGAGCCCACCGCGCCGCCGAAGGCGGCCTTCGGCGTGAACGCGCATTCGAAGATGAGTCCGACCGCATCGGCGAGGTACGGGCCGTTCAAAACGAGGATGACGACGCATCCCAGCGCATAGGCGACGGCCATGAACGGCACGAGCTTCTCGCACACCTTCGAAATGGATTCCACGCCGCCGAAGATGACCACCGAAACCAACACGACGATGGCGATGCCGATGATCCACACGGGAATCCACGGCGCGTTCGAGACGATGATGCCCGTCATGGCTGACGCCTGCACCGCAGAGCCCGTGCCGATCGCGGCGATGGCGGCGAACGCCGCGAAGGCCACCGCACCGATGCGGGCCCACCAAGGAGTCGAGCCGTCCCTGCGCTTGAAGGCGCGTTCCCATATGAACATCGCACCGCCGAGCATCTCGCCCTTATGGTCTTTCACCCGGTACTTGATGGCGGCGAACACCTCGGAGTACTTGGTCGCGATGCCGAATACGCCGGTGAGCCACATCCAGAACACCGCGCCCGGGCCGCCCGCGAGGATGGCGGTCGCCACGCCCACGATCGATCCGGTGCCGATGGTTGCAGCGAGAGCGGTTGCCAAAGCACCGAAATGCGAGATATCGCCCTCGGCACCCGCATCGGAGGTGAACGAGAGCTTGATGGCCTTCGGCAGCTTACGCTGGATGAAGCCCGTCTTAACGGTGAGAAACAGATGGCTGCCGAGCAGAAGCGCGATCATTGCCGGCCCCCACACGAAGCTGTCGATAGTGTTGAGTAATTCGATCATAGCTTGAGGATTGTACCCGAACGGCGGCGATTCGGCAGCGGAATCTGCAGGTCTTCACAGACCTGCTGCCAACCCGAAGCCGTTCGGATACTTGAGCTTTCCTAGTCGTCTTCCTCCGGTACGGGCGGGAAGTACGAAGGGAACGTATCCTCCGAGATCACGTTGCCGTCGGCATCTTTCACCGTGCGGTAGTTCGTGATCGACTTGCCGTCCTTGTCGTTGCCCGACCAATCGCTGTTCACGCTCTCCACCGTGCGGTGCGGGCTCGTACCCCAGATGCTGATCGTCATATCGACGCCATCGTAGGAGGCGGTCACGAGGATGTAGTGATCGGTGTCGTTGGTGAAGACGAGCGTCGGGTACTCCCACGATACGGCGGCATCGCGCCCGAGCGGGTAGTTCGGCTGGTACAGGCTGTGGTTCGTACGCTCGACGATGGGAAGGCCCGCCTCGTAGGCAGCGTTGAACACGCCCGTCGCCACATTGCAGATGCCGCCACCCGAGGATTTCTCGTACTTGTTGTTCACGATGACGTTGGCTTCCTTGTAGCCGGCCGCCTCGTCGCAGTTGCCGACGATCTCGTTCCAGTTCCAATTCTGGCCGGGAGCGATGAGCGATCCGTTGAGCGTATCGAGGCACAGCTCGATGTTATACTCGCGGTTCGTACCGCCGTTCGATCCGTAGCCGAGCTTGTAGGAGGTGATGAGCTCCACAACGCCCATGTTCTCGGCATCCTCGGCGGTGATCTCGGGCTCGACTTCGGCCTCTTCGAGCGCGATCGTGCGATCGCCCGCCTCGCTGCCGCCGTAGAGCATGCCATCGAGCGCATGGACGCCCGTCTTGATGTCGGGGCCGATGCCCAGAGTGCCGCCCGTGATGACGGGCACGCCGCTCGACACGTCGAAGGTCGCATTGCCCGCCGTGCCGTAGCCGACCGACCCCATCTGCCCCTGCAGGCCGTCGTAGGCCTTGGCCGCGTCGATGGAAGCAACGAGCTTCGCGTTGTCGCCTTCGCCTTCGACCTCGACCTTCGTCCATTCGCCGAGCATAGGAGCCCAGATCTGCCACGAATCGTCGCCGTAGGTGAACGTTACGGGATCGGCAATTGCCGCCGTGATCGAATCGGCTACAGCCTGCGCCTCGCCGGAATCGATATCGAGGGGAATATCGGTCATCGGGACCTCGAACGGCGATGTCGACGTGCCGAGCAGCATGGCGGTCGCCTTGGGGGCGAACGCTTCGGGATCGGCCTTTTCGCCGACGCGCCCGGCCGTTACCTGCGCAACGCCGTCGGCGTTGATGGAGATGCCGCAGTTCACCATGCTCACGCCGATGGCGTCGTCGATGGAGGCCAGGGCTGATTCGAGCGCCGCCTGATCGTACTCGACGGTAGCCGGCATATCGACCTGGCCGAACCAGCTTTGGATCCTCTCGCCCGCTCCGCTCACGAAATCGTCGAGACCCGAGATGCGTCCCACGTTCATCGCCTCGTCGACAAGGGCGGCGGCATCAACGTGCGCACCGAGGTCGGCTGCCGAGAAAGACCAGGAAAGAGCCTCTGCGCCCGCGTCGGAAGCATCGCCTTGCGCCCCGTCGGCAGCAGCATCGTCGGCAGGCGGCTCGGCCTCGCCCGACGCTTCGCCGCTCGTATCGTTGACGGTGCTTTCCTCGAGCCGCTTGACGACATCGGCGCTCGGCGTAACCCGCACGCTCGCACCTGCAAGCTTCGAATCGAGGGCGGCCTGCAGCGCGCTTGTCGCCTCGGCTTTGCTCATGCCGCCGATCTCCACGCCCTGCACCTTGACGCCGTGGTGGACCTTGCCGTCGTTGAGGCCGAACTCGAGACCGGCAAGAGCTCCGAGAAACACGACGATGACGAGCACGGCGATAACGGCGACCTTGACGCCCGAACGCTTTTTCGGGCCGAGGTTCATGTAAGGGTTTTGGCCGTTGCCCTTGCCCCTGCCGGGGCGGCTGACATCCGCTGCGCTCACGACGGGCGAAAACGCTCCCGTTTGCTGCTGACGGCGCTGCGTGGCATTGCCCTGCGGCGGCATGCCCTGGGTCGGTTGAGGTTGCCTGCGGGCATGGTTGCCGGCCGCGTGGCGGCCTACCGGTTGATCGCCCTGATTGTTCGAATCGTTGTCAAAAGCCATAATGGAAGACTCCTGGTGCGTTTAATCTACCTTCGTGCCATCATACAACAGCTCATAGAATGGGGCAAAGAATACATATTCTCCTGTTGAATTCCCCAAAACCCCGCAACCGCCGCCGTACGGGATGGCCCGAAGCGCAGTCCAGCGCAACGGATCTTTGCAGTCACGGCCTTCGATGGAAATCGTTGATCTAAGGGAGCGAAAAAGCTCCTTTCGCCAAACGCGATGCAGACGAGCAGCTCTCCCGGCTGCGCGATCGACGCGCGCGAAAGCCCAAAGCGGGGCCGCCCTGACAACGCGCCCATCGAGCGAAAACCCGAGGGACGAAAAGGGGCCCCGCAATCAGCAGCCTATTTCTATTGAGTTTGCGACAACGCTTCCGATACAGCGGTGAAAAACGCGTTGCTCGTCGTAGTTGCACCGCTCACCGCATCGACGTCAACAGACTGAGCGTCGAGAACCGCCTGGGGCAGAGTCTCGAGCGCCTTGCCGCCGATATCGGGTGTTTCGCTCTGCTCAAGAACGTCGATTGCGGCCATGGAAGAGCCGTCCATGGTCACCTTCACTACGATCTCGCCACCTATGCCCTGCCCTTTTCCGAGGTATTCGTTTTCAGCTGTTTCGTACGTCGTCTCCTCCGTCAAATCCGATTCGACGCCCAGCGTATAGGCTAGAGGCGCCTCGACCGCAGACACCGCATAGGCGGGCAAGGGATCTTTGGCGGAAGCCGCGTTCTTGCCGGCGATCTTGCCGAAGATCATGCATTCGGCCATGTTGCCTCCGCCTTGGTACATGTTCGATGCGATACCACCGCACTCGCCCGCTGCATACAGATGGGGAATGGGATCGCCGCCGCGATCGAGCACTTCCGCCCGCCCGTTGCGGCGCGGTCCACCTTGGGTGTTAAGGATGTCGGGCATGACCTCGAATGCATAGTAAGGGCCTTCGCCAAATGCGCGCATCGATTCGGGCGCTCGCTTGAAGGCGGGATCGTACCCTTCTTCGGCGGCACGGTTGAAATCCTTGATGGTCTGCGCGAGCGTATCGGGATCCATCCCAACCGATAGGGCCAGCTCTTCAATCGTTGCAGCCGAGCGCGCCTCGGAAAAGCGCTCGGCGTTCATGCGGCCGCTTGCGTTGAGGGCGTCGGCTTGCGCTTGGTCGAACACCAGATAGCAATGCGATGGGTGCTTGGGGGCTTTCCACACGCCGTTGATCTTCATCTTGCCGTGCCGCGGCAGCTCGTCTTCACGCAGGTAGCGCTCCCCTGCCGTACCGACGAGGACGAGGCTTCCGTGGTAGATTTTAGCAGGAAGGGGCAGATTGGTTCCGCGCTCGCCTTCGTCTACAAGATAGCTCATGCCGCCAAACAGCATCATCGATTCGTACGAGTTCATATGCCAGAGGTCGGCACCGACCTCTTGGGCCATCAGCACACCGTCGCCGGTATTGTACAGGGTGCCGAGCGGTGCGCAGCTCGACAGGCCAAGGTAATCCTTGATCATTTCCGGATTGTTCTCAAAACCCCCGCACGTCAGAACAACGCCGTTGACAGCGCGTATCATCCGCGTTTCGCCCCCGCGCTGCACCTCCACTCCAACGACCGTCTTGGAAACCGGATCCTGCACAAGGCGTTGAGCGGGAGATTCGAACCATACGTCGATCTGGCTCTTGAGCGACGCGACGCCGGCACGCTGAACCTGCCACATATACCCGTCTGAATTCCCATCATGCAATGCAGTCATGGAAATCTTATCTGCGCCGGACAGCTCGGGGTATTCCGGACACATGAAGGCGAATGCGGGATTGAGCTCGGTTACCGTCCGGAAGTCGCTCTTATCCAACCCGTAGTCTTCTGCGTATGCGTCTTCGAGCGTCGCAAGCCCTTTCGCAAACGTATCCACAACGTCGTCGGCAACGGGCAAGACGCCGCACATGTCAACGAAATACGAGCGGGCGGCTTCTTCGTCGCCGTTGCTATGCATGAAGGTTTGCCCGCAGTAGCGAGAGTTGCCGCCTTCGTGACCGAGCGGGGCCTTGTCGAGCAGCAGCACAGAAGCGCCCTCTTCGGCTGCGGCTTTTGCGGTTACGGCGCCCGCAGAGCCGAATCCGACAACCACAACATCGTACTGGCCGTCCCATGCTATGGTTTGGGCGAAATCGAACGCTTCGCCGCTCGATCCGCTTGCTTCGCCCGGTGCGCAAGCAGCGAGCGTGCCTGCCCCAGCGACGCCTATCGCCGATACGGCGAGACCCTTGAGAAACGTTCGGCGCCCGAGAGGCTTTGCAGACACTTTTTTCATTGGTTACCCTCCTTGCAAGATAGATTCCGCGCTACCGGAGGCCTCGACGCACTGGGGCTTCCGGCTCGCTTTTACGGAGCTCACCTTACCCAGTTCGATGCATGCGAAAAATCGGGACTCGGTACTGAACTTCCTTTCACCTGGCGGGAGCGTCCCTTCTCATGACGGGGGGATGAGGGCGTTATGATATGATTCATCCATGCATAGGGAGGATCATGAAAGCAACCCGCCGCTTAGGGCAAACAGTTTACATATCGGTTGGGGGCGGACTGTATTGGGCCGCCTCGCTGTTGTACCTCTCCGCATGGAGCCCCCAGATCGGAACCTCCCCGGCTCACGAGCTGCTGCCTCCTGCGTTTTCCTGGTTCGCGATCGCAGCGGTGATCGGCATAACGCTCGCCTTTCACAAGCAGCTTATGAAGCCGCGCTGCCAATGGGCGCTTGCCGCCGTCGGACTCGCCGCATCGGTGCTGTACGCCATCTTGTTCGCGTTCCCCGCGTCGGGCATAGTCGGCCAGATAGCCGCACTGCTCACCAACGCGTGCCACCATGCGTTCATCATCATGTTCTGGGGACTGGCTTTCACTTCGCTGAGCAAGCACGACGCCGAAAAAGCGGTTGTCCTCAGCGTGCTGATCGCCCTCGCAGTCTATTATTTCGGATTGCTCTTACCGATCGGGCCATGGGGAGCGCCCGTTGCGGCGCTGCTGCGTTACGGGGGCACCATCCCCTTCTTGCTCGGTATTGCCCACATTCCGACGCTTGAGCGGGCAGCCGATCCCGATAGCCTCAGAATGCTCGTCCCGTTCTATCTCAATCGCGCGTTTCTCGGCCTGTGCATGGCCGTTTTGTTCTATCTCGCCTCACTCGTAAGACCGCTCGGTTTTCCCGCGCCCTCCCCAGCCCTCTGCCTCGCGGGGTGCGCTGCCGCAGGCGCAACGCTTGCGGCTCTTGCCGCCAAGGCGCGATCGGGATCCTCGGCTCTTCGCGTCGCCCCGCTCATTCTGCTCGGCACCCTCGTATTTCCTTATGCGCTGCCCCTCGAAAACCTGTCGCATGCATTCCCCTTGCTGGCGGGGTGTATAGCGTGGATTTCGTGGATAGCCCTTTCCGCAACCCAGCTTTCCGACATCAAAGAGCACATTGGACTCGACGAAGCGTTCTTGGCGATCTCGGAAAAAGCGGTAGTCCTCATGTCCGTTTTCCTCGGATTCGCTCTCTGCAGCCTGGGAACGCAACCGATCGGAACCGAAACGCTACAGGATTTCGCCATTCCCCTTTCAGCCGTCTTCGTCTACGTGAGCATGCTCGTTTGCTGCTATCTGTTCTCGACGCTTATCGACAAAAAGCAGCGTCAGCGCATCGTGAGGAAAGCGATCATGCGTTCCGACGAGCAATTGCGACTCGCCTATTCCGCTATCGCGAAAAAACATGGACTCACGGAACGCGAGCAGGATGTGTTTGCGCTCATGGCCGCCGGACACGCGCGCCCCTACATCCGCGAGAAGCTATGCATTTCAGATGGCACGGTCAAAACCCATTCGTACCATATCTACGAAAAACTCGGCATCCATTCGCGAGAGGAACTCTACAAACTCGTTGACAGGGAGAGATCCGAGCTCGAGATGGCGAACAGCGACAAGCCGTAGTTCGATCTCTCTCAGTCCGTCGTCGATGCGGACCCGGCGAGGCGCAGAAGACCCGCGCACCCCGAACCCCACGCCAAGCTCCCCCTTGCGCATCGGGCGCTCTCCCTATACAATACAGGCCATGAATTCTGTTTCAGGGCGAGGTGCAATTCCTCACTGGCGGTAATTCGACCGAGCCGGTTTTCGGTAACGCGTCGAGAGTCCGCGACCCTGCGGTACCGATTATCTGCGGCAACGCGGTAATCGGGTATGCAGGCTGATTTTGGTGAGATTCCAAAACCAACGGTTATAGTCCGGATGGAAGAGGCAGAGCTTACAGGGACGATCGCTTCGAGGCGGGCGTTCCTGTAAACCCGAGAAGCCTGTATGAAAGAATTCATACAGGTTCGTTTCTTTTCTGGGCCCGGAATCGATACCTGCTCTGTACGGGGCTCGCAAGAGAAAGGGTTTGCTATGGCAGAAAAAGCGAACGGCTACCAGTTCACCAACACGAACAAATGGGAAACGCGTCAGCTTGTGACGATGGCGCTCCTCTGCGCGATCGGAGTGCTCCTCTCGTTCATCGAGTTCCCGCTGCTTCCCGGCGCCACCTGGCTCAAATACGACGCGTCGGCCATGCCCGCCATGGTGTGCGGATTCGCCTACGGTCCTGCTGCCGGCTTGTCGGTCGGCATCATCGGAGCCGTCATCCACGGCATAATGCTCGGCGATTTCTCGGGTGCGGTCATGAACATCATCGTCGTCACCGGCTACATCCTACCCGCCGCGCTCGTCTACAAAAAGGTGCACAACTTCAAGGGTGCCATCGTCGGTCTCGTGATCTCGTCGGTCTGCGCCACGCTCGCCGCGATCCTCGGCAACCTCATCATCACCCCGGCGTGGCTCGGCGTTCCTATGGATGCGGTCATCGCGATGATCATCCCGATACTGACTCCCTTCAACCTGCTCAAGGCGCTGCTGAACTCGGTGCTGACACTCATCGTGTACAAGAGCATCTCGAATCTCATCACCCCGAAGAAGAAGCAGATAAAGGGCAAGTAGAGCAATCGATGCGGCGGCCCGAGCGGCGGCCGCGCACGAACCGAAAGAAATCATATGATCGAATTCGAACATACGGGCTTCACCTACGACGGCGAGACCTTCGTCCTGCGCGACATCGGGCTCTCGATCCCCCAAGGGCAGTTCGTCTGCATACTCGGCGGAAACGGATCGGGCAAGTCGACCCTCGCCAAGCATATCAACGCGCTGCTCGTACCCGACGAGGGCACCGTCACCATACTCGGGCACGATACGCGCGACGAGACCGCCACCTACCTCATCCGCAGCAATGCGGGCATGGTGTTTCAGAACCCCGACGACCAGCTCGTTGCGAGCCTCATCGAAAACGATGTGGCGTTCGGCCCCGAGAATCTCGGCGTGCCCACCGACAAGCTGCGCGAGCGCGTAACGCTCTCGCTCGACGAGGTCGGTCTGCAGGGGTTCGAGAAACACGAGACCAACGCGCTTTCAGGCGGCCAGAAGCAGCGCGTCGCCATCGCCGGCGTATTGGCCATGAACCCCCGGATCCTCATCCTCGACGAGGCGTCGGCAATGCTCGATCCGCGCGGCCGCCGCGGGCTCATGCGCGTGTGCAAAGAGCTCAACGAGCGCGGCATGACCATCGTCATGATCACCCACTTCATGGAGGAGGCGGGGCTCGCCGATCGCGTCGTCGTACTCGACGGAGGCACGATCGCCCTCGACGGCACACCCGACGAGGTGCTCGTCCAAACCGAAAAGCTCGACCACCTGAACCTCGACGTACCGTTCGCCTGCGAGCTGTCGCGCGAGCTCCAGAAGCGAGGCGTGCCCGTATCGACGCACGTTGACGACCAAAGCCTTGAGGAGGAGCTATGCCAATTGCTTTCGAACAGGTAAGCTACTCGTACAGCGCACCCGCAAAGAAGAAGCGGGGTAAAAAGGCTGCCGAGATCCCCGCCGTCGGCGACGCCCCGGCTCTCGGACAGACGGATGCCGACATCGCGCCCTGCGCTGCAGATGCGACGAACGCCGCCGCGTCAAACGCCCCGAGACCGCTCTGGGGAAACCCCGAAGGCAAAACGTGGGCGCTCTGCAACATCACCTTCACGCTCGAAGACGGGGAATTTCTCGGCATCGCAGGCCACACGGGAAGCGGTAAGAGCACGCTCATCCAGCACATGAACGGGCTCATCCACCCCACCTCGGGACGCGTGCTCGTCGACGGCGTCGACATCGCCGACAAGAAAGCGGCCGCCGCGGCGCGCAGCAACGTGGGCGTCGTATTCCAGTACCCCGAACACCAGCTGTTCGCCGCCACCGTCTACGACGACGTGGCGTTCGGGCCGCGCAACATGGGACTCGGCTCCGACGAGGTCGATGCGCGCGTTCGCGAATCGCTCGCGCAGGTTTCGCTCGATTTCGACGATATCTGCGACAAGAGCCCCTTCGAGCTCTCAGGCGGGCAGCAGCGCCGCGTCGCGTTCGCGGGCGTGCTCGCCATGCGCCCGACCAAACTCATCTTGGACGAACCGGTCGCAGGGCTCGACCCCGCCGCGCGCAATGATTTCCTCAAGCTGATATCCGAGCTGCACGAAGGCGGCCTCACGGTGGTCATGGTTTCCCATACGATGGACGACCTTGCACGCTATTGCGATCGGATCCTCGTGCTCAAAGAAGGATTGCTCTTCGCGCTCGGCACCCCCGAGGAGGTGTTCTCGCGCGCTTCCGAACTGCGCGAGATCGGCCTGGGAGTCCCCTCCGCCCAAAAGCTCGCA
The DNA here is from genome assembly GCF_022845715.1 of Raoultibacter timonensis. Taxonomy (NCBI): domain Bacteria; kingdom Bacillati; phylum Actinomycetota; class Coriobacteriia; order Eggerthellales; family Eggerthellaceae; genus Raoultibacter; species Raoultibacter timonensis. Next base: position 1,365,964 of record NZ_AP025564.1, on the reverse strand, counting down.
AACGACCTCAAGGACGCGGGCATCGGCCTGAACGGCAGGCTCTACGACACCGCATCGCTCGCCGACGCGTTGGCTGCGCTCTACCGCGGCGCCGAGGGGAAACCGGTTTCCCTGGACGGCGAAGGCGAGACCCGAACGGCTGCTCGAACCGGCGGGGGAAAAGAGGAACCGTGCCCGAAATAGCCATGTTCGGCAAATACTGGCCGGGGACGAGCCCCGTCCATCGGATGGATCCGCGGGCGAAGCTTTTGCTCTCGCTCGTGGTGATGGCGAACATCTTCGTCGCGCAATCGTTCATCGGCCTCGCCGTATGCGCGGCGTTCACGGCCGGGTTCTTCCTGCTGGCCAAAATACCGCTCGGCAAAGCCGTCAGATCGATTGCGCCGCTTGCGTTCATCCTCGTCATCACGGCGCTTCTGAACGTGTTCTTCGTGCAGGGCGGCACCGTGTACTTCCAGTGGTGGTTCATCCAGATCAGCGAGGCGGGTCTTGTGCAGGCCGCCTTCATCGCCGTACGCCTGTTTCTGCTGCTCTTGAGCATGAGCCTGCTCACGCTCACCACCGCCACCCTCGATATCACCGATGCGTTCGAGTACCTCCTCAAGCCCTTTGCGCGCATCGGCGTTCCCGCCCACGAGCTCTCGATGATCATGGGAATAGCGCTCAGGTTCCTTCCCCAGTTCACAACCGAGCTCCAAACGATTTACCGCGCGCAGATCAGCCGCGGGGCGACCTTTGCCGCAAGCCCGTTCAGGGGAGGTCTGCGCATGCTCACATCGCTCATGATCCCGCTGTTCACGAGCGCCTTCAGACATGCCGAAACGCTGTCGCTGGCCATGGACGCCCGCTGCTACCACGGAGGCCCGGGGCGCACGCGGCTCAAACCCCTGCACTACAGCGCGCTCGACCGCAACGCCGTTATCGTGCTTGCGGCCATGTTCGCCGTCGTGTTCTCTACGAACTTCATCCCGCTGTAAGGAGGAGCGCGGCCAGGCGGGCCGCGCGCGAGCCGAGCAGAACGCACGACCACACGAGAAGCGGGCAGAAAGCCCATCGAGAAAGGAACAGACCATGACCGGAAACGAACAGGTTCTCGACTACCTCACCAACATCCCCGCCTGGTACCTTGCAACCTGCGAGGGCGACCAACCCCACGTGCGCCCGTTCAGCTTCGCCGCCGAGCAGGACGGCAAGATCTGGTTCTGCACCGCCACCACCAAAGACGTGTACCGCGAACTCGAAGCGAACCCCAAGTTCGAACTTTCCGGCTGGCACCCGGGCCACGGCTGGATCATCCTGCGCGGCAAAGCGGGACTCGAAGATAAGGCGAACGCAGAGGTTCGCCGTGCGGGATACGAGCATATGTGCGGCCTTGGCGAAACCTACGAAGGCGAGAACGATCCCGTGCTCACGTTCTTCTCGGTCGAAGAGCCGCAAGCCTGGATGTGCGATATCGACGGCAGCTGGGTGCCTATCGAGTTCTAAGCGTTCGGCAGCGCGCCGCGCACTCGGGCACTGGCGTCCGAGTGCCGCGCACCCGAAGTCCCAACGGAGAAGGCAAGCCCGATCATCGAAACCCGCCGGCACCGCCCGATCGTAACCCATCTTCGCTTCTCGATGTCCGCCAACCGCCTCCGTGCGAGGTTTTTCTCAGCCATCTAGCAGCACCGAATCAAGCGACCAGGCATAGGGAACGCCATCTCATGTTCATGGATCAAAAATACCTCGCACGGAGGCGGTTGGCGGACATTTGGCGCTTCCGGAAGCCTGCGCTCGCCGGACATCCAGCGTCATCCGACGAAGCGCATCCGACATCTCCGGCAGCCGGCATCTACTGACATCGGGCATCTGCCGGCAGCCGGCTAAGCGGCGGCTACGGCGTCATCCGACGAAGCGCATCCTACATGCGGCCCGCGCGCCCGCGCACCTGCACACCTGCGCGCCAGCCCGAATCCCGCACCCGTACGCCGAACCCGAGATCCTGACGGCGCCCTATTCGAAATCGTACAGATCAGCCGTCGCTCGGCGGAAATCCTCGTACACCTCGGCAGCGATCGCTTCGTCTTCGACGAGCTCGAACGCCGCAGGCTGGTCCTCGTCGTCGAGCTCGGTCACCTCGAGCAGCACGACCTCGCCCGACGAGCAGGCGGGGTTCTCCTCGTCGACGGGAAAGAAGAACCCGTAGCGCTTATCCTCGTGCAGAATCAACCCGAGGAATTCGAGGTCGATAAGCTCGCCTTCTTCGTCCTCGAACGTGAACGTAATGCCCTCTTCGGTGGGCGGACAGAAATTCGGGGCGCTTCCCTCTCTCATATTCGGCTCCTTCCGAGTCGTAGATGCGGACCGCACCGGCGGGCCGCACTCTCAAGCGGGCCCGCATCAGCAGGCCCGCGTTCGTTCAATCGCTATGCAAGCCCTCGGGCACGCGCGGGACGGCGCGCACCCGAACAGCGCAATCGGCTCCGACGCGCTACTGCTTCTTCTTACTCTTACGGTAACGATGGTTGCTCTTTGCGTTCGCCCCCTGCTTTCCCGTATTCGACGGCTTCTTGGCCGCAGCGCTCGAGCCTCCCTTCGCCGCCTTCGGGCCCTCGGCCTTCTTGATGGCAACGACCGGGGCGCTCACGCTCGGGTGGGCGAACTCGAAACGGCCGATCTCGGGTCCGTACTTTTTCGCGAGCTTCGCGTAACGCGGCTCCCGCGTCTTCCACATGGCGTAAAGCGGCGTGGCGACGGCGATCGACGAGTACGAACCGCACACGAGGCCGATCGTCATGGCGAAGGCGAAGTCCTTGAGCGTCTCGCCGCCGAACAGGAGCATCGCGACAACGGGGATCAGCGAGGTGAGCGTCGTGTTGATGGTACGCACGAGCACCTGGTTGATCGAATGGTTCGCCATCGTCATGAACGTGCACTTGATATCGGTTTCCTGCATGTTGTCGTTGATACGGTGGAACACGACCACCGAGTCGTAAAGCGAATACCCCAGGATCGTCAGCAGCGCCGCGATGGTGTTGGGGTTGACCTCGCGGCCCACGAGCGCGTAGATGCCCATCACGAGCACGAGGTCGTGGAGAAGCGCGATGATGGCCGTGACGCCCATCTTGTATTCGAACCGGATGGCGATGTAGATGATGATGAGGATGATCGACACCAAAAACGCGATAATCGACGACTGGATGACGCTCGTACCCCAGTCGGGACCGATCGTCGTCACCTCGAAGCTATCGCTTTCGAGCCCGAGCTCGCCTGCAACCTTATTGGCGGTTGCGGCGGCCTCTTCGGCGCTTGTCGTAGTGGTGCGCACGAGGAAGCCCGCCTCGCCATCGGCCGTCGTCGTCTGAACGACCGCGTCGGGTTCGCCAGCCTCGTCGAATGCCGAGCGCATCTGCTCGGTCGTCACATCGCCCGTCGCATGGAACGCCACCGATGTACCGCCGACGAATTCGATGCCGAAGTTCAATCCCTTCACGCCCACAATCGCAAACGAAGCGATCACGAGCACGGCGGCAACCGTCAGGAACACCTTGCGATGGCCGAGGAAATTGATATCGCGCTTGATGAACTTGCCGCGCAGCTTCGCAGCCGCCTCGGCTGCTTGAGCGCCTCGCTCGCCGTCGTTCGACTCGGCAAGCGCCTCGCTCGCTTTCGCGTCGAGGGCCTCGCCCTCTTCGGCGGCGGCAACGCCCTCGCCCTCAGCCGATGCGAGCGCCTTGTAATCATCGGCAGCGGCAAGGCTGTCCTTGACGCCCCAGAACCCGGGGTGCTTCGCAATCGAGCGCGGTGCGAGCAAGCGGATGAGCGGAGCCTTGAACAAGAGCATCATGACGATGTCGCAGAGGATGCCGAGCGCAAGCGTAAGCCCGAAGCCCTTAACCGAGGCAGAGGCGAGGAAGAACAGCGACAGGGCCGAAACGAGCGTGACGAGGTCGGCGTCGACCGAGGTCACGATCGCATGGCGCACGCCGGTGATCGAGGAAGCGCGGACGCTTCTCCCCATGCGGATCTCCTCACGGAACCGCTCGAGCGTAAGGATCGACGAGTCCGCCGCCATGCCGATGGTGAGCACGATGCCCGCGATGCCCGCAAGGGAAAGGCTGAACAGCCCGAATGCCGACAGCGCAGCGAGTATGCCGAGGTAGATGATCGCGAAGATGGCCATGGCCGCGGCCGTGATGAGCCCGAGACCGCGGTAGAAGAACAAAAGGTAGAGCATGACGACCAGAAGGCCGATCGCAGCGGCGAGTACGCCCGAGTACAGCGCTTCCTGGCCGAGCGTCGGGCCGACGACCTGGCTCTGCGCGTACTCGAAGCTCACGGGCAGCGAACCGCTCTGGAGCACGGTCTGGAGCGCCTTGGCGTCATCGAGCGAATAGTTGCCCGAGATGGACACGTTGCCGTCGGGGATCTCGGAATCGACGGTGGGGGCGCTCTGCACTTCGCCGTCGAGGATGATGACGATCTTTCCGTTGGTCGAAACGAGCTCTTTGGTGGCTTCGGCGAACGCAGCCGCCCCCTCGCTGTCGAGCTGCACGTTGACCACGTAGTCGGTCGACGTGGTTTTGCCCTGACCGATCGAGACGTTCGTGATGTTCGTGCCGGAGACAAGCGGCGTATAGGTGCCGGGCTCCACCTCGAGATAACTCGTCTTGCCGGACGGAAGCGAGTTGCCCGCTTCGTCGGTATAGGTTTCCTGGGTGATGTACTGGCCGTTGTCGATCTTCGTCTTCACCGTCTCATCGGTGAACGAATCGAGACGGGCGAACTCGAGCTTGCCGGTCTTCCCGATGGTGTTAAGCGCCGATTCGGTATCCGACAGGCCGGGGATCTGCACGAGGATCTGATCGGTTCCCTGAGCCTGGACCGTAGCCTCCGAAGCGCCGAGCGCGTTGACGCGGCTCTCGATGATGGCGCGGCTGGCCTCCATGTCCTCGGTGGTTATCTCTCCCCCGTCGGTGCTCTTCGCGGTCAGCACGACCGAAAGGCCGCCCTGGATGTCGAGTCCTTGGTTGATCTTCTCCGCAGGAGGCGTGAACAGGAATATCGATCCCACCACCAGAAGCGTCGTGACCACAAGCAGCCATATGTTGCGCCTGTCGGTCGAGCCCTTCTTCTTTTTCTTCGTCTGTACCGCCATGCTGAGTCTTCTTCCTCGTACGCCCACACGGAGCCGATTGCCTCGTACGCGCCGCAAGCCACCCTGAGCGGGCGGGCTGCGCGTGAACCTTCACATTGTGCCACAAGTTTATCCTCGGAACCAGATAGGCCCGCAAAGTCGATGCCGAACCTTTACCCGATCAATAGTCGTTAGCCGCAGGAGACGCCATCCACTCCTCGTAGAACTCCTCGTACGCGCCCGCCAGCACCGCTTCGCGCGCCCGGCGCATGAGGTCGAGCAGGTAGTGGAGGTTATGCACCGAAAGCAGCATCCCGCCGAGCATCTCGCTCGATTTAACGAGGTGGCGAATGTAGGCGCGGGAGTACTTCGCGCAGACCGGGCACGTGCACGCATCGTCGAGCGGACCGAAATCGCGCGTATACTTCGCGTTGCGCATGTTCATGCGGCCGGTCGACGAGAACGCGGTGCCCATGCGGGCGGTGCGGGTGGGAAGCACGCAGTCGAACATGTCGACTCCCTCGCGAACGGCGCGCACGAGCGTCGTGGGGTTGCCCACCCCCATGAGATAGCGCGGCTTGGCGTCGGGAAGCGCGCGGGCAACCTGCCCGAGCGTTTCGAACATCACATCGTGCTCCTCGCCCACCGAATAGCCGCCGATGCCGAATCCTTGGAAATCCTTGTGACCCGCCTCGACGCTCGCACGGCCCGCCTCGAGCAGGCGCTCGACCGACTGAAGGCGCAGGTCGAGGTGCATGCCGCCCTGCACGATGCCGAAAAGCGCCTGATCCGCCTTCGTATGCGCAGCCAGGCAACGAGCCGCCCAGCGCGCGGAGAGGTCGACGGCGCCCTCGACGAACTCGCGGGTTGCGGGATACGGGGCGCACTGGTCAAGCTGCATGACGATATCGGCTCCGAGCTTCTGCTGTATCTCCATATTGCTCTCGGGAGTCCACCGGATCTTCGATCCGTCGTAGATCGACTGGAACCACACACCGTCGTCGTCGAGCTTGCGCGTATCGGCAAGCGAGAATATCTGGAACCCGCCCGAGTCGGTGAGAATCGGCCCGTCCCATTGCATGAAGGAGTGGAGTCCCCCCGCCTCGGCGATAAGATCGGCTCCGGGACGCATCGACAGATGGTAGGTGTTGGCGAGCACGACCTGAGCGCCGAGATCGGCAAGCTGGTCGGTCGTGACGCCTTTGACGGTGGCGTGCGTACCCACGGGCATGAACATGGGCGTCTTGGCGGTACCGTGCGCAGTCTCGAACGCTGCGGCGCGCGCATGGCCGCTCGTCCCCTCGACGGTAAAATCAAACAGGGCCATAGCAACCTACGATTCGCGCGCGATCGGACCGGCATCGATGCCGGTTGCGGGATGCTCGCAGGCGGGAAGCGCTTCCGCCCAAGCTGCGAACTCGGCCATCGAAGAGTGCTTGACGCGCGACAGATCGAACTTCACGGGGTCGAGCAGGTGGTCGGTCACGAGGTAGGCATCCATGCCCAGATCGAGGCATGCGAGATCCTCGTGGGTGTTGTTGCCCACCATGAGCACGTCTTCGCTCTTCAGACCAGCCGCCCGAAGGTTCTCGGCATAGTAATCGAGCTTCGGCTTGACCGACGTCGAGTTCTCGTAGTTGGTGATGCGCGCGAACGCGTCGGCATCGATGCCCGCCCAGGACAGGCGCCACTTGACCGCCCGCAGCGGGAACATGGGCATAGTGGCGAGCACGAGCGGATACCCCTTTGCGCGAAGCGTCTCGATCGCGCGGGCGGCATGCGGGTCGGGCACGACGTTTTTGCCGATCTCGCCGAAATCGTGTTCGTAGAATTCGCCGACAAGCTTTGCCCAATCGGTAGCGTCCTGATCGACGACCTCGAAGAACGCATCCCAATAGGCTTCGGCGTTCAACCGTCCGTCGTCGTGGGCCGCCATCGCTTTGATGCCTTTCTTCAAACCTGCGGTAAAGATCTCGGGATCGATGCCGCGCGCCGCAACGTAAGCGGCGAGACGCTCGAAGTACGATTGCATGAACTCGCCGAGATCCATCGGAAGCAGCGTACCGTCCAAGTCGAAGAACACTGCGCGATAGGGTGTTTGCTCCATGTGATAATCCTTATGTATCAGGTTGCGTATACGTTCGCATGGTAGTATAAAGCAGGAGAAAAGGAGCGTGCGAGAAGCATATGAAATTACTACTCCATGCATGCTGCGGCCCCTGCTCGCTCGAGCCGACGAGGTTCTTGGCGAACGAGGGGCACGACATCACGATCGCATACATGAATTCGAACATACACCCCGCCTCGGAATACGACCGCAGGCTCTCGACCCTGCGCGCTTGGGCCGATCGCGAGAACCTCCCCATCGTCGAAGGACCCTACGACGTTCGCGCATGGGAGGGCTGCGTCGGCACGGTGGCTTCGGATACCTACGCGAGCCGCGAAGATCGCTGCAGAGCATGCTACCGCATGAGGCTCGAAGAGGCAGCCCGCTACGCTTCCGAGCACGGGTTCGACGGCGTGTCCACCACGCTCACCGTAAGCCCTTACCAATACACCGATATCATCCGGGAAGAGCTGAAACGCGCGGCCGGAGCTCACGGAATCGCTTCGCTGTTCGAAGATTTCCGCCCCCTCTACGACGAAGCTACGCGCCGCAGCAGGGAGCTCGGCATGTACCGGCAGAACTACTGCGGCTGCCGCATCTCGCAGGCCGAAGCGGAAGCGGAGCGCCGCGAGCGCAAGGCGGCCCGAGCGGCGAAACGCGAAGCGGAGCGCGCAGCCCACGAAGACGAGATCGCAGCGGCCGAAGCGCTTCGGGCCCAAAAGAAGCGCGAGCGGCAGGATTACGCCGCGAAGCAGGAACGCAAGCGGCGCATCCTCAAAGAGATGCGGGGAAAGCAAAGCAACTGAGCCGATCGCGCCAGAAACGCCTATAATGGCAACCCGACGCCCGGCAACCGGGCTCAAAATCCGCACGGCGAACCAGTCCGCGCGACGAACCGCACGCCACCCGAGGAAAGAATGCATCGATGAAGACCAGCGATTTCGATTACACCCTTCCGGAAGAACGCATCGCCCAAGAGCCCGCCGCCGAGCGCGACGGGTGCAAGATGCTCGTGATGGACCGTGCGACAGGATCGCTCGAAGACCGCATATTCCGCGACATCGCCGACTACCTTGAGCCGGGAGACCTGCTCATCGCCAACGAAACGCGCGTAATGCCCGCACGCCTGCTCGGCGCAAAGCGGGGCACCGGGGGTGCCGCCGAAGTGTTTCTGCTGCGGGAATCGTTCGGTCATGGCGAGACCTCGAACACCGCTGCCTACTGGGAAGTGCTGGTGCGTCCGGGCAAACGGTTGAAGCCGGGCGCCGTGGTCGAGTTCACCGACAGCGAAGGCACCGTGGCGCTCACCGCGGAAATCGTCGACTGGGTGGAGGATGCCGAAAAAGGAGAACGGCTCGCACGGCTCGCCACCGAAGCCTACGGCACCCTCGACGAAGCGATGCATGCAGTTGGACATACGCCCCTGCCCCCCTACATCAAAAACTACGCGGGCGACGAAGAGCTCTACCAAACCGTGTTCTCCAATCGCGAGAAATCGGCCGCAGCGCCCACGGCAGGCCTTCATTTCACCCCCGAACTGATCGCCCTGCTCAAAGAGAAGGGCGTCGATTGGGAAACCGTCGAACTCGAAGTGGGTCTCGATACCTTTCGCATCGTCGACGAGGACGACCCCGAACAGCACCGCATCCACACCGAATACTACACCGTGCCCCAGCGCGTCGTCGACGCGGTTCGTCGCACGAAAGAGCACGGCGGGCGCGTCGTAGCGGTGGGCACCACGAGCGTTCGCAGCCTGGAGAGCGCATGGGATGAGGAAGCGGGCGGGCTCAGGGCGCGGGACCGCGAAGCCACCTCGCTCTACATCCTGCCGGGATACAAGTTCCGCGTTGTCGATGCGCTGGTAACGAACTTCCACGTGCCGCGATCGACGCTCATGATGCTCGTGAGCGCATTCTCGACGCGCGAGCACATCATGGCCGCCTACGAGCACGCAATCGAGCAGGAATACCGCCTGCTCTCGTTCGGCGACGCGATGTTCATCGTTTAGCCGATCGCCGCCCGCATCGGATAATCCCAGGAGGGAATTGACGCTTGCCCGAACGGAAACGAAGCCAATAAAACAGAACCGAGCGAAACGGGCATCGGAAGTATAATAGAGAAAGAAGCGATGCGGCGCAAAGAGCATCAAAAGGCCGCCTCCCACCGCCTTCGGAAGGAGATCGGCATGAGGATACCGAGCAAAGCGGCACAAGGGCTGTTGGCCTTCGCGTTTGCCGCAAACCTGATCGGCATCGCACCTGCGCAAGCCTACGGTATCGAGCCACGGGAAACCGCACCCGGCAACACGTTCGTAGACGAAGGACTCGAGTACAAGGTGCTGACGAGCGATCCCGAGAAAACCGCCGAACTCGTCGGCTTCGAAAACGATCCGAGCGAAGAGACGACCGTAACCGTACCGGCAACAGCAAGCGACAGCGAAGACGACTACAGTGTGGTAAGCATAGGCGGCGATGCCTTTTTCGAACAAGCGAACGTAACCGGCATCGATTTTTCGAACGCATCGAATCTAATCTCAATCGAGGATAATGCATTCAGGGACTCGGGGCTCACCGGTACGCTCACCCTCCCCCCGAACCTCACGAGCATCGCCTGGGGTGCGTTCATGGACACGGGGCTTTCCGGCTCGCTCACCGTCCCGCAGAGCGTTGCGAACATCGAACCAGGCGCGTTTGCGGGCACGAGCCTCACCGAGCTCGTCTTACCCGAAACGGGATCGCTTGCTATCGGCGCCCACGCGTTTCGGGACACGAAGCTCTCCGGCTCGCTTGCCATCCCCCAAAGCGTTACGAAAATCGGAACGAGTGCGTTTTCCGGCACGCAGATAGATGCGCTTCTGTTCTTGGGCGATTCGCCGCCCACCGGCGCAAAAGGCAGCGCATTCGCCGATACGCCCGACGAGGGCACGGTATACCACCCCGCCGAAGCGGCAGCCAACTACGACCCGGGCATGTTCGGCGCACCCGTGAACGGGTGGACCTTCGTCGGAATCGAATCCTTTATCGCGCCGTCGTTCACAGGGCACCCGCAAGACCGTTCGAGCAAAGAGGGCGGCGAGGTCGTATTCGAAGCCGCTGCCGAGGGGTCGCCCGCACCCTCGCCCAGGTGGCAATTCTCTCAAAACGAGGGAGCAAACTGGGAAGACATCGCGAATGCCACCGACACCAGATTGGTGTTTTCCGACCTGGAAGCCGAGCAAAACAAGACATGGTATCGCTGCGTCGCGTCTAACGGCATCCAGCCCGAAGCCCTCTCCGACTATGCGGTCCTCAGCGTGGATGGAGAAAGGCCCACTGCGACCATAACGCCTGCAGGTACCGGGGTTGCACCAAGCACGGCGAGACTCGCCATCGAATTCAGCGAGCCCATCGATTCTTCTCGAGGCGGAAAAGTCGTCCTTTCCCCCAACGCGATCGAAGGAAATCCCGATTTCACCGATGCGAGCAAATGGAACCCGGAACGCACCATCCTTACCGTAGCGCTCGGCGAACTTCGTTCCGATGCCACCTACACGGTACAGGTCTCGGGGTTCGTCGATCTCGTCGGCAACGCAATGGTGCCCATCGAAGGCCATACCTTTGTCACCGGAACAATCGAATCGCCTCCCTTCGGCACGAATGATCACGACCACAACGACAAGCAAAGCGAAGCTGCTCGATCCCTTGCCAAAACCGCAGACGGCTTAGAGGCAGGTGCCCTCGCCCCCCTCATCTCCGCAAGTTTTATCGCGCTTATCCTTTCGGATGCGCTCCTTCGGCGCTCCTGCCGAAAAACAGGATCGAGCGATTGACATCCGCGCTCCCGCGCGAATCCGGCAAGCGCCTCGCCTACGCGAAGGGTTGGGCCCTCATAAAAAACGACCCCGCTTGCGCGGGGTCGTCTCTGGCATATGAAAGACAAACCCGAAAGTTAGGCCTTCGTCACATTGCTCGCCTGGAGCTTGCCATTCTGGCCGGTGGTGACGTCGAACTGCACGGCAGCTCCTTCGTCGAGGGTCTTGAACCCGTCCATCTTGATCTCAGAGAAGTGGACGAAGAGATCTTCGCCATCGTTCTGGGAGATGAACCCATAGCCTTTTTCCGGGTTGAACCACTTAACAGTACCTTCCGCCATTGTTTCCTCTTTCCTCTTCCCCATCCTGGGGAAGGTCACTCTTCGTGCTGCATGGCGGCAACACTTGGCCCCCATTGCTGGGGCTTTGTTCCACTTTACACTAAAGTGATGCGGTTGCGCCCCTCATTTATCGGGATTCGCGTTTTTTTACCGCTCCGTAAGGCATTGGGTGGCGTTTTGTAAGGGACGGGGCCGGCAAACGCATGCCGATCGGCCCCTGATCCGAGTTTTGCAGCAGATGACCCAAAGATGGCAGAAAACGAAAGGTTTTCGTCGCAACACGAGCCCGTCTGCGGCAAGGGCAATGCGAGCGCGTCTCTCACCCGGAGCAATGCAGCCACTTGAAGGCAGGTGATCCGCTTGGGACTCTTACCCGCTCCGCAACGACGAATTACCTCCGTTTTCTGCCGCGACCGAAGATCGGGATAGCGTTCGGGAACGGCGGCGGGGCCCAGTGACGACTGCGGCATCCCGAAACGAGACCAGAAATACGGCCGTGCCCCGAAATTGCGGTTTTACGAGCAACCCCCGCTGTCTCGCGAAACCGAGGTCAACGGGCCGTCTGCCTACTTCAAACCCTTTTGGGTCTCTTCGAAAAACGCATCGAGCTCTTCGGGGGTGATGGCTTCTTCCGACAAGCTGATGCCGCACGATTGCGCGAGCGCAGCCGCCTGCTCGGCCCGAAGAGCAGCCTTCTCGGGTTGATCGGCCTCCCTCAGGTATTCCGCTTCGAGCATGAGGCTGCGGGCAAGGTATTCGACAACCCGTGGATCGGTTCCTGAAACAGCAAGGATGCTCGTCATCGACTCGGGAGCAAGGGACAGAAACACTTCCCCGTCGAGCTCCGTCGCCTCGCCGACCGCCGCTTCAAGCATCTCGGCAGCCGATGCCGGATCGTTCTCGCCGTTCGCTTTGAGCATGCTGCGCCTGATGGCTTCGGCGAACTGGAGGAATATGCGCATCAGATAATCTTGCTGAAACATGGTGTCTTCTTTCGATCGCAGATGGCGGCATGCATGCGCGTCGGCGCTTAGCCTGCCGTAGGTGCCTGGATTCCCAGGTGGTCGTAGGTTCTCTCGGTTGCCTGGCGCCCCCGCGGCGTGCGGATCATCAGACCCTGCTGCAGCAGAAACGGCTCGTATACGTCTTCGAGCGTTTCGGGATCTTCCGAGAGCGCCGATGCGAGCGTGGTGAGCCCGACCGGCCTGCCGGCGAACCGTACGGCCAGAAGCTCGAGGATACGGTTGTCCATGATGTCGAGGCCGAGCGAATCGACCTCGAAGAAGCTCAGCGCCTGGGCTGCGACATCTTCGTCGATCGTTCCGTCGCCGCGAACCTGCGCCCAATCGCGAACGCGCTTGAGCAAGCGGTTCGCCAACCGCGGCGTGCCCCTGCTGCGACGGGCGATTTCGAGCGCGCCGTCTTCGTCGATACCGATATCGAGGATCGCCGCCGAACGGCGCACGATGGTGGCCAACTCGTCGGGGGTGTAGTAATCGAGGCGGAACAGCATACCGAAGCGGTCGCGCAAGGGGCCCGTCAGAAGGCCGGTCCGGGTAGTCGCCCCGATGAGGGTGAACTTCGGCAGGTCAAGGCGGATCGAACGCGCTGCAGGCCCTTTGCCCACGACGATATCGAGCACAAAGTCTTCAAGGGCGGGATAGAGCACTTCTTCGACCATGCGGTTCAGGCGATGGATCTCGTCGATGAACAGAACGTCGCCTTCTTCGAGGTTCGTCAGTATCGCCGCAAGGTCGCCCGTGCGCTCGATAGCCGGACCGCTCGTAGTCCTGATGCTCGCGTTGAGCTCGTTGGCGACAACGGTTGCGAGCGTGGTCTTCCCGAGACCCGGAGGTCCCGAGAACAGGATGTGGTCGACCGCTTCGCCGCGCGCCTTGGCGGCCTCGATGAGAACCGATAAGGAGTCCTTCACCTTTTCTTGGCCCGCATAATCAACCAGCAACTTCGGCCTGAGGCTGCGATCGAGCGCCAGATCGTCCTCGGTGAGATCGGGGGTGACCGTACGCGAAGCGCTGATGGCCCCGTCGGCTTCCGCCGCCGAGAACACCAATCCTTCTATCTCTATTCCTTCGTTACCCATTACCGCCCGTTCTGAAAGCCGTTCGTACCAACGATGTGCACTGCGCTATTCGCCCAAGCGCTTCAATGCGTATTGTAACAGGACGGGCTCGTCCGCATCTTCCGGGGCGCCCTTGAGCGCGATCTCGATTTCGGCGGAGGTGAATCCCATCGACAACAGGGCGTCGGCAACGCCCTGCAATACGCTACCCGCGCCGACCGGAGCCGCGCCCGCAGCCGCTCCGAGCAAATCGGCGTCGAGCGAGCCCTTGAGCTCGAGGATGATGCGCGATGCCGTCTTCTTGCCCACACCGGGAATTTTCGACACGAGCGCGACATCCTGCGAGGTTATGGCGGCAACAAGCTGCTGGGGCGAAAATACCGAGAGGGCCGAAAGCGCCACCTTCGGCCCGACACCCGACACGCTGTTCAAGCGGAGGAACAGGTTCTTCTCCTCGACGGATAGAAAACCGAACAGCGAAATCGCATCCTCGCGCACGTACAGGTGGGTATGGACCTGCACCCGCTCCCCCATTTCGGGAAGCTTGGCGAGACTGCCTGCCGCCATGCCCACCGCATAGCCGATGCCGCCCACGTCGATGAAGGCCGTATCCTGGGTTTTACCGGCGAGGATTCCGTTGAGAAAGGCGATCATAGCACTCCTTCGTGCGTCGTATAGCAGATGGCCGCCGCCAGCGCATCGGCCGCATGATCGGGATGGGGCACCGATTCGAGCGAAAGCAGCTGCTTGACCATATACTGCACCTGTTCCTTTTCCGCCGACCCCGTCCCGACGACGGCGAGCTTGATCTGCCGGGGCGTAAATTCTCCGACCGGAAGATCTCCCGTTGCGCAGGCGACGAGCGCGGCGCCACGCGCCTGGCTCGTGCCGATGCCCGCCGTAACATTCTCGCCGAACCAGACCGTCTCGATACCGACGCACTCGGGCCCGAACCGCGCGATCACGGCACCCATCTGATCGTGGATCTTCTTCAGCCGCTGGGCGAGCTCCATGTCCTTCGATGTCGACACGCAGCCGTACGCGAGGCATGCGAGCCTCGTTCCCTGCTGGGATATCACTCCCCAACCCGTATTGGCCAGCCCCGGATCGATCCCGAGAACAACGCGGCGCACCGACGACATACAACCCTTTCCGTATTCCGACCGCCCGATCGGACAAGCCCACGCGGACAGTCGCCGATCGAGATCAGGCAAAATCAACAAACACTTGTTCGGATGATACCACAACCGACAGCTGCAGCAGCATTTCAAATGCAATCATCACGATCGCAGCACGGTTTGAAAACCCGCACGTCCCCAACGCCGAAAACCGCCTGCGAAACCCTGACGAGGCGGGTTTCGCAGGCGGTCGAAAATCCAAAGACAGGCGTCTACGCTATGCCAAGGGCGCTCTGCACGGCGAGGCGACCGAACACCAAGCATTCGGAAAGATTGCACGAACCCTGGTAGAGATGGGCCCACAACGATCCGAACTCCCCTGCGGAATACAGGTTGGCGATGGGCTCGCCTGCGGTATCGAGAATCTGGGCTTTGGCGTTGCGGCGCGGTCCGCCATCGGTGTTGAGCAGCTCGCAGCAGCACTTCATCGCATAGAACGGCCCGTTGGCAACGGGATTCAGCGTCGACGGCGGACGATGAAACGACAGGTCCTTGCCTCCCTCGCAGTAAGAGTTCCACAGAGCAACCGTCTCCGTCAGCTCGGATTCGGGCACGTCGATGAGCGCAGCCAGCTCTTCGATCGAATCAGCCGACACGGCGAATCCGTCGGCGACGGGATCGCCGGTGCCGTCGGTGTAGGCGTCTTCGGCATGGTCCTGATCGTAGATGAACCACATGACCGAGGGAAGGGGAAGCAGGGGCCACTCCCCGCCGAACTGCTGATGCCCGTGACGGCAGCCGACATCCCCCTCGAGGCTGACGAGCTCGTCGGACTGGGGCCAGCCCGAAACCGCCATGTCGTAGTCCATATAGAATCGGCGCCCGTTGATGCCGACGGTAATGCCGTTTTGCTTGTTGATCTTGCGGTAAGCGCAGTACTTCTCGCCGTCGAGCGAAACGGCGTTCGTCCAGAAGCCGGCGCACGAATGCATATGCCACATATCGGCGCCGATCTTCGCGCAGATGCGATGGCCGTCACCGGTGTTGTTGATGCCCGCTACGGGATGGGCATGCGGCGCCGAAAGGTAGTCTTGGCGCATGACGGTATCGTTTTCGAAGCCGCCGCAGCACATGATGACGCCCTTGTTCGCCTTCGCCTTCATCTCTTTGCCACGCTCGTCGTACACGACTCCGACAACCGCGCCTTCGGCGTCGCACACGAGATCCGTCAACGGAGCCTTCGTCTTTTCGGTAATGACGTCGGCATGGGCTTCGACAACAGACAGGGCGAAGTGCGATATGTGGGTGAAGCTCTTGGATTCCTTCTTGTTGAAGCTCATATAGCGATATGATTCCGAGTTCTCGAGTTCGCCGAACTCGCCCCTCTTCGATCCGTCTTCGTTCGTGAACTTCATGTCCGATTCATCGGCGCCGAGGCCGACAACCCAATCGCGAAGCTCTGCGCTGCGCTGCGCGAACACCTCGAGGATATCGTCGGGCGTGCCCGTGTAGTCGCCGCGCAGCTCTTTGAGGTAGCTTCCGAACGCCTCGGCATCGTCTGTGTAGGTTACGCTGCCCGAAGAGAATTGGCTGTTGCCGCCGCCGGCAGGCTGATCGCTTTTCTCGAGAAGCAGGCAGGTTGCCCCGTCGCCCTCGGTTGCCACCGTTATCGCCGCAGCCAAGCCGGCGAGGCCCGCGCCGACGACGATCACGTCGTACTCCTCGTCCCACGAAACCTCCGACGCCTGCGCGCTCGCATTTCCCTGCGAGGTTCCAGAGCCGCAACCCGCAAGGCCCAAGGCTGCACCTCCCGCTAAGCCGAGGACACCCAAACCCGTTGCCGCCACGAAGTCTCGCCTCGTTGCCATCTTTCCCATTGATTCCTCCTAATCATCTGTTCCCTCTGTCTCTTCGACGACTCACACGATAGCTCGCAAGAAGCCCGACAAGAACGTCAATACAGGATCAAAACATCCTGTTTTCGCAGTTGATATGCTTAAAACGGGGCTAGTCTTTTCGGGGTGAGACGGCAATACCACCCATGGCAAGCTCTTACAGAACCATCCTTGTGCGCATGCGCCACATTGCCTATAATTGCTGAACGGGGCAAGCTGATTACGATATGGGGAGCTTTGGTCGAATCCGTTAAACAACGAATCGCATCGTATTTCGAATCGGTGAACGAACAGGCGCCGTTCCTCGGCTATCTCGGAATCGCATTCTGGTCGGCATGGATTCTCTCGACAAGCGGCGTCCAAGACTGGCTGTCGCCGTCATCGGGTGCCGAGTCGACGTTTTCCTCCGCCTACGTAGAAACGCGGGTGGTGCTTATCGCCGCGCTTATCGGCTGCGCCATCCTCGGAAACAAACTCTCGCAGTTGTTCGAGAGCGGAAGAGCCATCCCCGTAACCGCCGCTATGGCGGTTGCCGGAGACGTGTGCCTTGCAACATCGTGGCTCGTCCCCGAATCGAGTCCGGTGCTTCTGCACGCCGGGGCGCTTCTTGCAGGGCTCGGCGCTGCGGCGCTGCTCGTCAAAGCAGGGATCCTGTACAGTGCGCTTTCCCCCTGGAGGGCGATGCTTCTCTTCATGACATCGCAGCTTGTGGCGGCATGCCTGTACCTCGTCATCACCGTTGCCCCCACCCCGATATCCACTGCGCTTTTCTGCCTTTTGCCGGCATTCGGAGCGGTAACCTTTGCGCTGATCCCCGCAAAAAGCAATCCTTCGGTGCAGCCCAAAGCCGCCAAATCGTTCGGCAGAACCTTCGCGCGACTCGTTTTCATGATTTTCGCGTTTCGCTTCTGCTCGAACTACATCAAAACGCTGCTCGCAACGTTTCAGACTTCCGAGGCGATCGAGCTCGGCGTCGCGGGCAACATTCTCCTTAAAATGCTCGTCGCCTTCGTTTTCATCTGCTACGCGTTCAATGCCAGCAAGAAGGTCGATTATGGGCGCGTCTGCTATTTCCTGTTCGTCGGGACAACAATCATCCTGGTTGTCCTCCCGCTGTTCGAAGATCAAATACCCCTGTTCTATGCGCTGAACGGCACTCTCAGCGGCATTACGGGCAATGTTGCCTTCTGCATCTTCGCCTACATCTGCTTCCAATCGAAGGCATCGCCGCTGAGAATATTCGGATTAGGGTACTCCGCCGTCCTGTTCGGCAGTCTGATCGGCTACCTCATCGGCGGAAACGTCGCCCCCTTGCTTGTGGAGGAAAACCTCTCTTCCACGCCGTTCCTCATTGCAGCGTACGCCCTCATCCTGCTCGCCCTGCTCGTTTCTCCCCCAAAACAGCTCGATAGGCTCATGTTGCCCGTCTCGCACGAAGACGTCATCGACATGGCGAAGAGAAAGGCGGGATCGCTCGACGCGGAGGATCGCATGCGCGTACGCACCCGATCGGTATCGCAGACCTACGGATTAACCGAGCGGGAGCAGGAGGTCCTTATGCTGCTCGCGCGCGGTCATGGGCGCAAGTACGTTGCCGACCACCTTCAGGTATCGCTCAATACCGTGCGCTCGCATTCGCGCAACATCTACGCAAAACTCGGCATCCACTCCCACTCCGAACTCATGGCACTGCTCGAATCGACCGAAGTCGATCCAACCGATAGGCACGCCGTCTGACCCCCGGAACCCAGCAGCCGCACAGGGAACACGCCGAGCAGAATGCACGTCGAAGGCGAACCGCATCGCGTGCATGCAACGGGCGCGCCCGAAAGCGCGCCCGTACCGAATCGAATCTGTCGTACAAGCCCTACTCGTCGAGGGCGGCGGCGATCTCGTCGGTGATGTCCATTGTGTGGTACACGCTTTGGATGTCCTCAAGCTCCTCGAACTTGTCGATGAGGCGCATGACCTTCTTTGCGTCGGAGATGCTTACCTCGGTGGGGGTAGTGGCCTCCATGATGAGCTCGGCACCCTTGGTGGCAAGGCCGGCCTCTTCAAGCGCCTTCTTGACGGCCATGAGATCGGTGGGGCTCGTGTAGATGATCCACTCCTCGTCGGCGTCCTCGTAATCGTCGCCGCCCGCCTCGGCTACGGCGAGCATGAACTCCTCCTCGTCGCCCGCGGCGCCGTTGGCCTTCATGCCCTCCTTCTTGTCTCCCTCGATCTCTTTGGGAACCATGATCTGGCCCTTGCGCTCGAACTGGAACGCCACCGATCCGGAAGTGCCCAGGCTGCCGTTGGCATGGGAGAACGCGCTGCGCACGTCGGCGGCGGTACGGTTGCGGTTGTCGGTGAGCGCCTCGAGGTAGATGGCTACGCCTGCCGGGCCGTAGCCCTCGTAGATGACCGTCTCGTAGTTGGCGGCGTCCTTGCCGCTGCCGAACGCCTTGTCGATGGCGGTTTTGATCTTGTCTTTGGGAAGCGAGTAGCCCTTGGCTTTCTCGATTGCGGCCGCAAGCGACGCGTTGTTGTCGGGGTTCGGGTCGCCACCCTCCTTGGCTGCCACCGTGATGTTACGGGACAGTTTGGAGAACAAAGCCGAACGCTTTGCGTCCTGCGCGGCCTTACGATGCTTCGTGGTTGCCCATTTTGAATGCCCTGACATATATCTACCCTAACTCTCTGATGCATTTCCAGCGGATTATTGTATCACACCTGCACCGATTGCCTATTTCGATGCGAACGCTCTCCACAATAGGCGCTGGCGGCTGCCGATACGTGCCTGCGGCATGTCGCGCAGGTTACGGCTGGGCATCATCGACGGGCGAAGCCTTGAAGCTACCGAACGCCGACCAGCGCTTCGCACACAGGTTTTTCGCGTGCATAGCGGCCTGCCACGAACTCGATCAGATCGATGTCCTCGTATCCCCGTATAGCCAAATCGGCAAGAGCGGAAAGTTCGTCGAACGTACCCGAATCGTCGCGGTCGTGAATGCCGACCGTATGGTATCCCGCACGCGCCAGCGTTCGCAAGGCGTAGGATGCGTCTTCGAACACCCACGTCTCCTCCCTTGCGGTACCGAGAAAAGCCCGAGCGTACTCGTACACGTCGGGTGAACGCTTCGAAGCGTTCACGTCGTCGGTCGATGCGACGATCGAGAAGCATTCGCGCAGACCGGCATGGCCGAGCCCGATCTCGAGCAGGTGCTTCGGACTCGACGAAGCCACGCCCATCTTTATGCCGAGAGAGCGGAGGGCACGTACGAACTCGAGCGCGCCGCTACGGGGCTGCACGGCGAGCGCGTAATGCCCGACAACGAGATTCTGGAGCTGGTCGGCCACCTCGCGCGCATTCGCGCCGACCGAGAACTTCCCGTGGAAGAACTCGCCCGCCTCATCGACGGTCAGCGTATTGAGCAGGGCGACGTCGTCGCATGAAAGCTTCGCTCCGGCTCGGCCCGCAAGCTCGCGCTCGGCGCCGCGCCATGCCCCCATGGTATCCAGCAGCGTTCCGTCGCAATCGAATATCACACCCGTTACCCGCATACGGTCTCCTATCTGCCTCGCATCGTTTCAGGCTCACTGTACCGCCGTCCTGTCAAGCCGGTATAAGGCGCAGGTAAAACCTTCGAAAGATCGGTATCGCACCAGATCGAAGCAGGTCCCGCTATCCCTGCAGAATCACATCGATCATGCCCTGGCGATCGTATACGCCGAGCTTGCGGTAAATGGCGCCCACATGATGGCGAGCCGTACTTTCCGCGATGCAGAGCTCTTTGCATATGTAGGGAACGTTTCGTCCGCTCGCTAGCAGCATGAGCACCTCGGCTTCCCGTGCGGTCAGCCCGCAGCGCTCCGCCATCACCGCGCAATGCTCCTCGAGATCGCGGTTCTGACGTATTGCAGGCTGGGGCTGGTAGAACCGCTGCAGTTCGCTTTGGGAAAAAACGAGCGTCCCCACCAATATGACCAGTACGGCAAGCGCGATCAAGAGATGCAGCTGACTGTCGGGCGAGACAAGCCCGACCCCCGCGGCGAGGTCGACGGCAGCCAAGCCGGCAATCGTAGCCAAGCGCAATACGAGGATAGAGCACGAGAAGAAAAGGGCAACCGGTCGTTTCGCCCGAAATGCAAGGTCGGCCGAAACGAGCATGATGAGAATATCGAGGCAGTAGCCTCCGACGATGACGAGCCCGTTGCCGAAATAACCGTAGGCGATCGGCAGGACTGCAAACAGGATCAACCCTATCGAGAGAGCCGGAACGATGGGGCGAAACATCGCAATCGGCGCCGCGGCCGACCGCTCGAATGCAATATGCGCAGCAAGCGCGATGAAGCACGCACCCGCTACGAGCAGGTCGGGGCGACCTTCTGCGATATGCGGAGCAGCCATGCTGGCGTAGAACGATTGGGCGATGCCGTAGGCGAGGCCAGCTACCACAACGGCGCCCATAGCCTTTACAACAAGCGGCCTGTCGACGGCGAAGACGGCAGCCGACGGAGCGCGCCGCGTCTCGTCGCGGGACGAATACAGGATAGCGCACGAAGCGAGAGGAAGCAGACACACCGCAGCAGCCGTCACGATCTCGGGCAAAAGCTGGACCCCGAAGAACAAAACGAACGCGAACGCGTACGATGAGAACAGGTACTGGCTCACGCGATCGGTGGCCAGTGTAGCCCAAAGCTCACCCCACATAACCAAAAGCAAGGCATTGCCGAATGCCGCGATCATCAAGAAAGCGAGTAGCAAGCCGGTGAACGCGTCGTGGCCCGGAAGCGCGCGCATGACCAAGCAGACTCCCGTACCAACCGTGCACAGAAGCGCCGCAACCCCGAACATGCGCCCCCGCTCGATGAACGAACCGACGCGCGGAGCGATGATCGCCGCAATCGCAAATCCAATCGAGGTAAACAGCAGCGTCCACACGCTCGGCCTGACGCCGAGAAACGAGAGATCGGGCGGCACGACGATCGTCGTGCAGAGCACGAGCATCCACCAAGCCTGCCAAAACCCGATACCGAGCAGTCGAAACGAAAACGGGGAATCCCCGGTCTCGGTTTTCTCTGCACTGCCGACTCCCATGAAACTCCCCTCGTTTACCCATCGGCACAGCATACTACATGCGGGCGATTCTTCCCCGTCTCACGTATAGCAGGAAACCTCCTATTTTTGACGAAAACGGAAAACGGCAGGTTTCATACGGTGCGCTCTGCATCCTCCCGAAGATACCGTGGCATTGCGGCCAGAAGGGAGCCGCGGAAGGTGCGCCGCACCTTCGCATCACCGTCAAAGGAGGATTCATGCCAAAGAAGAACACGCTGTCGAGGCGTTCGTTTATCGGTTTGGGCGCAACCGCCGCCATCGCCGCCGGAGCCGCAGGGCTCGCGGGATGCTCACCCGCCCCCACAGGTTCGGGCGACAAGGCGAGCGCAGCAGGCGATGCCGCCGCGGAACAGTCGGAAGCCATCGGATTCGGCGGCGGTGGCGGCAATACCACCATGGGCTACGGCCGCATCCAGAACCCCTCGTTCATGACGGCACCGCAGGCGCTTTCCGAAAGCGACGCGACCGAGGTGCAAGAAGCCGAAGTCATCGTGCTCGGCGCAGGCAACGCGGGCTGCGCAGCGGCGGCATCGTGCGCCGATCACAACCTGTCGACCATCGTGCTCGAAAAGCTGCCCACCGTCCAGGGTCGCGGAGGCGGTATCGGGCTTTGCAACACCAAATTCACGAAATCCTACGGTGAATCCATCGGCCAAGACCTTACCGTCAACATCCCCGAAGCCCAGCACCTGTGGGTTCGCAGCTGCGGAAGCCGCGTGAACGAAGCACTCGTATCGCTGTGGTTCAACAAATCCGGCGAAGCGGGAGACTGGCTCATCGACAAGGCCGCCGAGTACGGTGTCGAACCCGACTCTTTCCGCGCCTATGCGCCGAAGGCCATCATTCCCGAATCGTTCTCCTACCACCAGTTCCACAAAACCGATGCCACGCCCGAATGGCCGGCCGAGTGCAGCTACTTCCAGGCTACCAACGTGCTCTACGTCGACTCCCAGGATGCCAGCAAGCACGACAAACCCGCAACCTACCGGTTCGAGACGACCGCAACTCAGCTTCTGAAAGAAGGCGACAAGGTCACGGGCGTGTTCGCAACCGATAAGGACGGAAACGTGCTGCTCTTCAAGGCGAGCAAGGGCGTCGTCATCGCTACGGGCGGCATCCACGACGATCCCGAGATGGTCGACTACTACTGCGAGGAGAACGTGCACCATGTGCTCGAATGCCAAAACACCCCAGTAGGCTACTCGACCGGCGACGGCATCAAGATGGGGCTGTGGGCCGGCGGCACCGTGCAGGACGGCCCCTTCCCCCTCATGCTCCATCCACAAGCCGGCCTGCAGTTCCACGGCGCGTTCATGTTCCTTAACATGGAAGGCGAGCGCTTCATGAACGAAGCCACCTGGGTGCAGGGCAAGTCGATGAACGTCATGCATCAGACCGACGACATCGCCTGGTCGATCTTCGACGCCGATTTCGGCGAGCAGAACGTGAAGACGCTCGAGTTCTCCGGTGGCGGCGGCATGTTCTGGGACACCATGGGCGGCGATGTGGGAGCTCCGTTCGTTGCGCAGGACTACATCGACTTCGTGAACACAGGGCTCGAAGCCGATGACGGCAAGGTGTTCAAAGCCGACACCCTCGACGAGCTGGCCGAGCTGACGGGCATCCCCGCCGACAAGCTCAAGGCCTCGGTTGCCCGCTACAACGAGATCGCAGCGGCCGGCTCCGACGACGATTTCCACAAGCAGCAGGAATACCTCTTCCCCGTCGAGAAAGCGCCGTTCTATGCGGCGAAAGTCGGTGTGGCGCTGCTCGCAATCGTCGGTGGCCTCAAGATCAACACCGACATGCAGGTGCTCGACGCGAACAGGCAGCCGATCGAGGGACTGTACGCCACCGGCAACGCCTCGGGCGACATCTACGCAGTGGACTACCCCATCAACATGGCAGGCAACTCGAACGGCCGCGCCCTCACGTGGGGGTACTTGCTCGGAGACATTCTGTCGAAGTAGCGCGCAAACGTGTACGGGGCCGAGTCCCTCCCTCGGCCCCGTACACGCCCCGCAATGCGAGAGCTCCGTTTGAGGATCGCAGGGGATCCGCCGCCCAATCGCCAAAGGCGAAACCGCGCCGAACACAGGAAGAGCCGCATTGGGGGAATGCGGCTCTTCCTGTGTTTCAGACCAGAACAAGTATAGGACTTAGTCTATTAATTGACAAGAACTTTTTTATCGACCACGTGCGAACCTCTTGCGAAAAGATGCGGAAGCGCGACGCACAGGATAAACCACACTTTGAGACGCGCTGCGGATGGGCGCAGGATGACGAAAGCAACGACTTCTTGGCGAAGGGTTTCCTGAATCGCAAGGCCCCGAGCGCTGTCCCGATCGCCCACGATCATTCCCTCGAACGCCACCCTGAACGCTGTCCCGGATGACAACCCGAGCGCCTCCGTGCGGCGGGCGGCAGTACGGCCCAACCGAAAAGCAAGGTGCACCTTATATTTCAAAAAGGGATTTATCGACAGGGAAGCCAACGGCAGTTGCGGGTTTCGGCATATCCTTGCCTGCACCGCACCTCATACCGACTGGAGCCGCCGTCAGACGGCTCCAGTTTCGCTCCGCAAACCTACGCGTCGACCTTGCCGTCCTCCCCCATGATGCCGCCCGCGACCATATAGCCGCCGACGAACGCGAGCCCCAGATCGGCGTACATGCCCGTGAGGGGCTTGCCGGAGGGGTTGCCCTCGCCCGACGAACCGCCTGCCGTGTGCCAGCCCGCATACAGGCCGGGGATGACCTGTCCCGAGGTGTTCACAACCTGCATCGAGGGGGTCACGCGCAGCCCCGTCTTCGAACCGAACACATGGCCGCCGAGCTTCGCCCCGTAGAACGGAGGCTCGTCGATGGCGATCATCCACTCGGGCGGGTACTTGTACGACGCCGCATAGTCCTCGCCCGCCGCGCACGCCTTGTTCCACTGCGCAACGGCATCCGCGAGCACGCCGCCCTCGAGCCCGAGCGCTTCCTCGAGCTCTTCGATCGTATCGCACTTCGCGATGGCTCCCGCATCGACCATCTGTTGGAATCCGGTGTGCCAATCGCGCAGCCATTCGGGCACGCGGTCGATGTACGGATCGTCGTCGGCAACGATCTTCGCCTTGCGGCAGATGATCTGTCCGAAGAAGTTATCGGTTACCAGCTGGTCGAACTTTGAATCGAAACAGCAGTAGGTCTTGCCGCCCGGCTGGTTCATCTCGATGGCGGCCGTATCGCAGAGTCCCGCCGAGGAGGGAGCGGCATCGGTGGAGTACGGGTAGCTCGTTGCCGACGTGGAGATGAAGGGCACGCGCTGTCCATCGCGGTTGATGCGCAACCACGGCTGGCGAAGCGCCTGGTTGCCGTCTTTGTTGATATGCGAATCCATCATGGTGTCGAACTCGCTGTAGTCGCGCCACCATACACCGCCGTCAAAAGCGCCGGTGGAATCGTAGCCCGAAAGATCGGCTCCGACACCCTGCCCCATGCGGATACACTCGCCCGTGCCGTTCGGCGGCGTAGCGATGTTGGCGATGCCGTGCAAGCACGTCGCCGCATGCTTCGCCATCATGGCGCGGTTCATCTCCATGCCGCCCGCCGTAAGCACGACGGCACGGTCGGCGCGAATGAACTTCTCCTCTTTCTGTTCGGTCACCTTCACCCCGAGCACCGCCGTGCCGTCGAAAACAAGCGTGTCGACCGTGCACCCCGTGCGGATCTCGACGCCCGCCCCGACCGCCGTTTTCTCGAGCTCCTGAAAAGGTATGAGGTTCACGTTGATGCCGTTGGTTGGCGTCGACATGCCCTCCCACTCGAGCAGCCCTGCGCCTGCGGGCGACGGGTTCATGGGCACCCATTTCGCGCCGGCCTTCTCGTTCATCCAATCGATGCACTTCGGCCCCTCGGTTGCCATCGCCCGCAAAAGATCGGGATCTCCCGTCATCTGCTGGCAATCCATAAAGTACTCGACGATGTTGTCGACGTCGTAGGGATACGACGGATAGGCCCACTGGAGATCCTCGGCCTGGCGATGGCCGCCGATGTTCGAGAATACCGACGAGTGCTTCGAATTGCCGCCCGTCTCTTCGCTTCGCTCGAGCATGAGCACCCGATAGCCCGCCTGCGCAAGGCGGATCGACGCGTTCATGCCGCCCGCCCCCGAACCGACTACCACCACCTGAGCCTCCTCGTCCCACGACGAAGGCGGCTCCGCCGGCTCGATAGGTGCAGCGGCGGCCTCGAACGCCGCACGCTCGGACGAATCGCCCGCCTCGGCGTTTTTGTTACCCGACACCTTGTCGGCAGCGGGCGCACAGCCTGCTATGCCGGCAAGCGCGCCCGCGCCGCCGAGCAGCGCCGCACCTTTCAGAAAGCTTCTGCGATCAAGTTCCATGACAATCCCCTTCCTCCTTGGGTTCGGCCATCCAACCGAACACCGATTGCACTGCCATTTTCAGCTGAGGACCGCCCGAAACCGTGGAGACCTTTTTATCGGGAAGACGAAAAACCGAACACGATACCAAAAGAACGTACAATGCTGTAAAATAAACTTTACAACTCGCTCATCGTTGTATGGGAGGCATCGATGGATACGCGTCATGTTGAGGAGTTCCTCGTTTTCGCCGCAGAGCTCAATTACTCGACGGCTGCAAAACGCCTGTTTATCACTCGCCCCACGCTTTCCGAGCACATCAGGGAACTCGAGGACGAACTCGGATGCGAGCTTGTGGGCAAGCAGCAGGGAAAGGCCATGCTCACGCCCGCCGGGAAGCGGTTCGTGCAAACGGGGACGCACCTGATCGAATCGGTTCAAGCGATCATCGGGGAATATCGCGCCATCGCCGATAATCTCCTCACCGTCACGATCGCGCAGACCAACCTGCCATGGCTCGAATCGATCCTCTACAAGGCACGGCGGGCCGTCCAGGAGAAGCACCCGGGAAAGCAGATCGAGATCGTCACCGCCAGCGGACCGTGCAGCACGACCGACGCGCTCGCCGAGCAGCAAAACGACATCGTCGTAGCGGGGTGCAAGAGCTACGTGGCCAGCCCGAAACGGCAGATGCTCGCAGAGGGCATGCAGGGGTTCAAGGTGCGTACCGAGGAGATCAAGCTCCTCATGACCAGAGGAAACCCCCTCTTCGAAGCGTCGTCGATCAACGCCGCCGATCTCGACGGCGCCACCATCATGCTACCGCCCGACATCTATCACGGTTACCTGCGAGATGGCGTCGCCGACCGATTCGCCGCATGCGGGGCGCGCATCGCGCTGCAGACAATGAGCTTCGCCGACCATTTCGAGTACTTTTCCTACGATTTCCAGGAGATGTTCGGTATCGTGCCGACCACGCTCGTTCCGCGGTTCGGCATCGACGCACGGGAGGAATGCCGCGCTTTTTCGCTCGACGACCTGCCGCTCGAAACCGATTTCTACGCCGTGTACACCGACGGGTTCGCCGCATCCGAAAACGGAAGGCTGTTCGTCGAGGAGATGCAGCGAATCGCATCGGAGGAGCAAGGCTGACCTTGCGCGGCCGGCGTCAAAGCGCTCCGCTTCGCTAGCCGCGATCTCGGCTAGCGATCCGTTCGTAGCGCGTGGGGGCCGACGTCGAACGCACTATGAACATTGTCGGCCGAAAAACACGGAATTGCCCCGAAAACCGTGTTTTTCGGCCGACAATTTGCGTGCATCGAGATCAGCCGCGCTCCCAAAGGCCCGATTTGCCGCCGTCTTTCTTAAGAAGGCGCACGTCCATGATCTCCATTCCGCGATCGACCGCCTTGCACATATCGTAAATGGTCAGACACGCAACGCTCGAAGCGGTGAGCGCCTCCATCTCGATGCCCGTTTTACCGGTTACACCGCAGGTAGCGAGCACGTGAATGCCCACATTGCCATCTTCGCGCTCGCCCGCGAACACCGGCTCCAGATCGACTTTTGCTTTCGTGATGTTGAGCGGATGGCACATGGGAATGAGCGCGGAGGTCTGCTTCGCCGCCATGACGCCGGCTACCCGGGCGCAGGCGAGCACGTCGCCCTTTGCCGCCTTGCCCTCGACGATCAGATCGAGCGTCGAGGAGTTCATGGCGATGAAGCCCTCAGCCACGGCGATGCGCTCGGTGTCGGCTTTCTGCGACACGTCGACCATGCGCACCTCGCCCTTCTCGTCGATATGCGTGAGATTCTGATCGGTCATGCTCTAGCCTCCTATTTGGGACATACCGCGTTCGGTACCCACTTTGTCGTGATGGTCGTCGGGCTTTGCGCCGAGCGCTTCGGCAAACACCGCCTTTGCGGCCTCCGTGTCGTTCGCACGCAAGGCATCCCGCAGGTCGAATTCGACGTCCGAGAACAGACAGGGGCGCAGTTTCCCGTCGGCGGTCAGACGCAGCCTGTTGCACTCGGAGCAAAAATGACGTGAAAGCGGCGAAATGAACCCGACCGTTCCCAATGCGCCCTCGAACGTATAGTACCGCGCCGGCCCCCAGCCCTCGGGGCGGGCGCCGCCGGCCGGAATGAGCGCGCCGAGCCCCTCGGCCTGCGCGCGCTCGTCGATGATCTCGATAAGCTCCTCGGACGGCACGACGTCTTCTTTACCCCAACCGCAGCCCGACGATCCCGAGCTCTCGCCCACGGGCATGTACTCGATGAACCGCACGTGAAGCGGGTTTTCGATCGAGAGCTTGGCAAACGCAAGGTAATCCTGGTTGAGGCTGCGAACGGTGACCGCGTTGATCTTCACCGGATCGAACCCGACATCGAGCGCGGCCCGGATTCCCGCAAGCGCGTCCTCGAGCTTGCCGCGCCTCGTGATCATGGAGAACTGCGCGGGATCGAGCGTGTCGAGCGAGATGTTGACGCGCGAAAGGCCGGCTTCCTTGAGCTCGTCGGCCATCCGCGGCAGCAGTACGCCGTTGGTGGTCATGGCGATATGCTCGATGCCGGGCGTGTTCTTGATCGACCTGATGAGATCCACCACGCCCTTGCGCACAAGCGGTTCACCGCCGGTAAGGCGCACGCGCGTGATGCCCATCGTGGCGGCGACGCGCACGGCCTCCTCGATTTCTTCGATGCGCAGAATGTCCTCATGCGACATCTGCTCCACGCCTTCGTCGGGCATGCAGTATATGCAGCGCAGGTTGCACCGGTCGGTCAACGAGATGCGCAGATAATCGATAGTACGGCCATGCGAGTCTTTCATGCCGATCGCCTCTCTTCTCAGTTGAGGATATTATAGCAATCCCCATGCGCAATCAGGGGCATAACAGCAAAACAGATCGGCTTTTTGTCATGTTTCGTACCGTTTCGCCCTGTTTCGCCTCAGCGCGGACCGGTTTTGCCCGGCATAGAGCCCGCTCGCCCGGCGCAGCTACCTGCTTGCCAGGTAGAGCCTGTCCTTGGGTATGCGGATGAGCAGCTCGTCGCCCTCCTCGGGCAGCTTCCCGGGCGCGACCGACAGCTTGTTCACCCGCCAGAACACATGCTGATGCAGGTACTTCATATCGTCCTCGTCGGCCGACACGATCGGAGCCTCCGCCTCGTTGCGCTCGAGAAACCCCAGCAGCACCGTACGGTCGAAGCGCGAGTCGCTCACCCGGTCCGCCCTCACCCGAAACACGTTCTCCCCCGGCTCTTCGACGCGCTCCAAGAAGAACGCGCGTACGCCGAGGCATTTCACATCCCTCGGCACGGGTTGCTCCGTTGAAAGCGAGATGCCCCATTTGGGCAGATGGACGCGGTGATCGTCCATGTATTCGGCCGGCGTTGCGTTCTTGCAGCCCGAAAGCTTGATACCCGCCTGGCTCTGGGGTCGGTTCACGAGATCGTCACCCGTGCCCTCTTCCACGATGCGGCCGTCCTCCACCACCGCGATGCGGTCGCAGAACCGCAGCGCCTCGTCGATGTCGTGGCTCACGTAGAGGATCGTGCCGTCGTAGGCGTCGAACAGGCTCACGAGGTTCTGCTCGAGCACCCCTTTGAGGTGGGCGTCGAGGGCCGAGAACGGCTCGTCGAGCATGAGGATGCCCGGCTTCGCCGCAAGCATGCGCGCAAGGGCTACGCGCTGCTGCTGCCCGCCCGAAAGCTGCGCAGGATAGCGTTTCTCGAAGCCCTGGAGTCCGAAGCGTTTGAGCTCGCTTTGCACGACGGCGTCGCGGTCGGCCTTCGCCACATCCTTTCCGATGCCCGCCGCCACGTTCTCCGCCACCGTGAGGTTCGGAAACAGCATATAGCTCTGGAACAGAAGCGCGGTCTTGCGCTGCTGGGGCGTCAGGTTGATCCTGGCCTCGGAGTCGAAGAACACCCGGCCGTTCACTACGATGCGGCCCTCATCGGGCTTCTCGATGCCCGCGATGCAGCGCATGGTGAGGCTTTTGCCGCACCCCGATGCGCCGAGGAATCCGAGCGTCTCGTCTTCGGCAGCGAAGGCCGCATCGAGCTCGAAGCCCGAAAACCGCTTCTTGATGGAAACTTCGAGGCTCATTCGGAGGCCCCCTTACGGTATCTGGTCGTACGCCTGCTCCACAGATTGATGAACAGGATCACGATGAAGCTGAATACGAGAATGACCCCCGTCCAGAACAGGGCCACGTCCATATTGCCGCTCATCCACTCGAAGTAGATGGCGATGGGAATGGTTCGCGTAATGCCGACGTAGTTGCCGGCCAGAAACAGCGTTGCCCCGAACTCGCCGAGCGCGCGGGCGAACGCGAGCACGGTTCCCGCCGCGATCGAGCTCCACGACAAAGGAAGCATGAGCTTGAAGAATATCTTCGCGTTCGACCAGCCGAGCGTACGCGCCGCATCGAGCATGTTCGGATCGAGGCCCTCGAAGGCGCCGCGCGCGCTGCGGTACATGAGCGGAAACGCCACCACCACGGCAGCGATAACCGTTGCCTGCCAGCTGAAGATGAGCGGGAAGCCGATATCGATGAACCACTGGCCGAGCGCGGTGTTGCGCCCGAGCAGCAAAAGCAACAGAAAGCCGCATACCGTCGGCGGCAGCACCATCGGGATCGTAAAGACGGTGTCGAAGATATCCTGTGCGCGCTTCGAGATGCGCAGGGTGAAGTAGGCCGCAGCCAAGCCCAACACGAAGATGAACACGATGGCGGTACCGGTGGTTTTGAGCGTAACCCACAACGGCGACATGTCGATGCCGCCCAAGAACTCGGTAAACGCTGCGAATCCCGTAGAAGCGGCCACGATATCGACCGCATCGGGTTCGACGATCTTCAGAAAGTCCACGTGGGTGGGACGCGTAAGGCCCTCGACCGCGGTCGAGACCACGTCGCTGCCGTCTTCCCCGATGGCGCACACGTAGTATTTCCCCTCGCCCGCTTCGACGGCGAAGCTGTACCGGATGCCCTCGACCGTCTCGGTCGGTTCGCTCGTAAAGTACCACGGCACCGTATCGTCCATAACGATGCCGCCCGTCAGCGATACCTCGTCGAGCGCAAGGAAGTACCGCTTGAGCGTCTCCTGCGAACCTGCATCGCCCGCATCGCACAGCGCATGCGCCGAGGGCGGCACGTAGACGAGCACATAGCTCTCGGTGGCGACGGCGACGGCGTAGTCGGCCGTCGAGCCCTGGTAGTAGCTGTATCCGAGGTACTGCCCGTCGAGCTCGCGGTTCGAACCCTTCTGCGCTCGGCTGAAATCGTCGACGGCGAACGTAGCTCCCTCGATCAGGGCAGCTTCGCCTTCGGCCGAAACGACGACGTCGTCGACGACGACCGTCGATTCGTCCGGAGATGAGCTGTCCGCCTTATCAGACGAGGGATCTGCGCTTTCGGGGGAATCGTCCAGGGAGGCGTCTTCGGCAAAGGCAAGACCCGGACATGCCGCAGCGAATACCAGCACAAAAGCCATCGCAAGGGCGCTTATGCGTTTTCCCATCCTATGTTCCATTCTCGCGTTCCCATCGTCAGGCAAGCCTCGCGTACGAACGGGAGGATGGAAAGCTCGGCCTTCCATCCTCCCGTCGAAAGCGCGGCGCGCTTAATCATACCGTGAAACGGCGGCTTACGCAGCCAACTCGAAGCCCCATTCCTGCCAGATCTTGATGGCGTCCTCGTTGGTGAAGGCCCAATCGAGGAATTCTTTGGCGGCATCGGAGTTCGTAGACTCGGCGCAGATGGCGGCCGGGTAGATGATGTTCTTGTGCGTATCGGCCGGAACGGTTCCGACGATCTTCACGCCGCCGAAGCGGTACACGTCCGAGCTGTAGACCATCGCGAGGTCAACGTCGCCCGAATTGGCGTACGAGCACACGTTGCCGACGCTCGAGCCCTCGGTCACCATGCCAGCGAGCGGGGTGCCCTCGAACGTGCCGCCCTTGCCCGCGGAATCGGCGCCGGTCTTGCCGTCGGGATCGATCCAGCATGCGGGATCGGTGGTCGACAGCGACTGCTTGGCGTAGTTGCCGGCCGGAACGTTGTCGTCGCCGACGGAGATCTTGTAGTCGCCCGTTGCGATGTCGGCAAGCGTGATGTCCTTAAGATCCGAACTCTCGCCCGTCACGATGACGAGCTCGTTGGTGAACATGTCGAAACGGGTCGCCTTGTCGACGTAGCCCTCGTCGACGGCGGTGTCCATCGTGCCCTTGGACGCTGTAATGAGGATGTCGGCGTACGAACCCGCGCCGAGCATCTCGTTCAAGGTGCCCGAAGCCTCGTACTGGGTGTCGGCGAACGTCACCCAATCATGGTCCTTCATGTAGAGGTCCTGCACTTCCTCCATCGCCTTCGACAGCGAGTTCGCGGCGAAGATCTGGAGCTCGACGGCCTCCTGGGTCGGCTCGGGCTCCTGGGCCTGCGTGTTCCCTTCCTGCTTAGGCTCCTCTGCGGGCGCAGAGGAGCAGCCGGCCAATGCGAACGCCCCCACGAGCGCAAACGAGAGGACGGCGGTAAGCAAAATGCGTACGTGTTTCTTCATGCGTTCCCTTCCTTGTTTCCCTTAGTTCATAGGTCGGTTTTCGTCCCGACGCTGCCCAATATTATCCTTTATTAAGTATATAGTCAACGACAATTCGTCTGTTTTATGCATAATGAACTCAATCGAAAAGGCGGCTAAGCGCCGGCCGTTCGCGCCGTCCACCGGGCAGCCGACGCGATTACCTTTGTCAAGAATCGCTCCATATGGATGATCTTCCGCAGAGCACCTAAACCATCCCCAATGATGCATGGTTCTGAACTGAGATTACCGGAAGCCCGCCTCTAGGCCATTTCCTCGGTGTGGGAAATCCTGGCAAGAATTTGTCCATACGAACCGACTCCGGCGCACATGTGCGAGCATGCATGGAAAAGCCGTCGTCCGACACGGCAAGAAAGAGAGGGCGCATACGACGCGAAGCGCGCTCGAAGCCGCAGGGCGTCGCAGCAGCATGTCAGCGTAAAACTACAGCGGCTTCGACACCCGCACGTTGCAGGGTTGCGACTCGCCGCCGGGTTGCTCGGTTCTGCCCTTGCGGCACGGGTTGTAGCAAATCTCGCCGCAGATCGTGCACGTTACGGACTCGGGCGTGGCGAGCTCAGTCAGATCGAACCCGCATTTGGTGCAGGGGTTCGACGCAGCCATATGCTCGAGGTCGACTGCGTTGAACGCGCCGCATTCCGGACACTTGACCGGGCGTTTGCGCGGCGGGCGGCAGCCACCGCATATCGGGTTGCATGACCAGCACATGGCATTCACCTTTCACGGTTCGTTCGGGCGTGCGGAGGAAGGCGTTCGGATGCCGAAAGCGCGCTTAGCGGAAGTCGTCTCCCTGGTCGCCGCCCAGAAGCTTCGACTGCTCCTTCAAGTGCGCCGCCTTCTCCGCCGCCGAGACGAAATTCTCGGGAGCATCTTCGATCTCAAGCAGCTCGACCTCGAATATAAGGTCCTTCCCCGCGAGCGGATGGTTAAGATCGAACGTAACCATGCCGCCTTCGATTCCCAGCACGGTTGCGGGCGTAGGAGCTCCGTCCTCGGCGCTCGAGAGCCAGATCCGTTTTCCAACGGTCACGTTGTCGACGGGAATCTGCTCGAGCGGGATCTTCGTCGTATGGCCTTCGAGGTACTCGCCGTACGCCTCGTACTCGCCGACCGTAAAGGTCTTCTTCTCGCCGACCTCGTTCATTTCAAGCACGGCCTTCTCGAAGCCGTCTATGGCCGCATCCATGCCGGTTTGGAACCTCATGGGCTCGTCTTGCGTGGCGAAACCGAATACGGTACCGTCATCGAGCTTGCCCGTATAGGTAAGCGTTACCGTTGATCCGATTTCCATGTTATGCCCCTCGCTTCAGTTCCGCATCCTGCCAAGGCGCCCCCGCAGGATTGAGCTTGCGCCGGCGAGAAAGCTCGTCAGCGAACATAATGCAATAGCGCAGTCCCTTGAGCGTAACGTACAAACACGCAATCTCGTGGCTGCCTCCGTGGTTGAACACATCGTAGGTCAGGTACTTCCGTTCAAGCAACGGCTCGTACACGGGATTCCCCTTCAATTTCTCGAGCAAAAGGTTCACCGATTCCCGACCCAGCTCATCCTGTTTCAAAGATATGTTGTACAGAATGTTTTCCTGCTCAGGCGTCAAACGGCCCATTTCCTCGATCTCGGCTTTGATGATGTCCTCGGTTCCCATAAGCGTCTGCCTCCTTGTGCGATTCGGTATCCACGTTTCCCATGGTTGTCTCGTTGCCAATACGGTGCCGGTAAGGCTTTCTCGCCAGTAAAGCGTTGCCGGCACCGCAGTGCTCACCATTTTGAAAGAGGACTCACTTCGAGCAACAAGCGAGTCCTCTTTGTACCTCTGTGCAAACGTATCGCCTAAAGCTTAGCTCACCGGCTTGATGTCTTTGAAGCTGCCGCCGAGGCCAAGCTCGCCGGCGCCTTCGTTACCCGTTCGCTTCGTCGAGGTGTAGCCGCCCCAAGCGCGGGCGATGTACTTGTCCTTCACAAAGAAGATCTGGGCCTTCATGAGGTCGGATTTTTCAACTCCGCAAGCGGCCATGGCCTCTTCCTGGCTCTTGCCCTCAGCTAGAAGAGCGTTGAGCTTTTCAGCCGCCTCGGGAGCGTCGAGCTCCAAAAACTCGTCTCGGGTCATAGTGCCCTCCTTGTCAGTCTCTCAACTCGGACGCCATGGTCATCAACCTCGTCGACCGATGACCACGGCATCCGTCTCTTACAGAAAACCTACAGTTGGAACAGAACCATCGGGCGATCGAACTCCGCCATCTTAGCCTGCATGTCTTCCAGGGTACCGTAGTACATGGACGCGGACTCTTCTACCTGGACAGCCAAGGGGCGCTGGCCGGCTTTATCGCCGCCCGTTCCCCAGTGCTCGGAGAAGATGGACGTCGGGCACGGAAGGTAGAACCATTCCCATGCGTCGCCGTCGTTGCCCTCGCCCTTCTTGAAGGGGCCGATCTCGACTTCCTTGATACCGAACTGGTCGATCGGGAGTCCGAGTTCTTCTTTGCAGGCGATCTCTGCGGCATGGTTGCCGGAGAAGTAGGTGTAATCGACGAGCAAAGCGTATTTCTGATCTGCCATTTTATGCCACTTCCTTTCAGTTAGTCCTGGTCGAGACTACGGACGCGGCGCATGCTGCACATAACGCCCTTGTACGGAGCACCGAAGCCAAGCTTACCGACGTTGAAGTGGGGCACGAGGCTGTTGAAGTTAGACTTCCACACGCCGAACAGGTTGGGCTCTTCGCCGTCCTGCTCAGGGAACCACCAGCCGTGAGCGCAATTCAGGATGCCGGGCTTGATGACCGGGGTGATCTCGGCCTTGAAGCGAGCTTCGCCGAACATGTTGGCCACCTCGCACCAGTCGCCATCGGTGATGCCGTATTCCGCAGCGGTCTCGGGATTCATCTGAACCCACGGCCACGGATCGATCTGGCGCAGCGAAGGCACGTGACGATGCTCGGAATGGAACGAGCTGTAGCGGCGAGAACCCGAGGTGGAGAACAGCGGGTACTGGGCAGCGAGATCAGGTTGGCTGATCTGGCTGTAGTTCGGCTCCTCGTAGTACGGCAGCGGATCTTCGCCCCAGGACTCGTACAGGATCGAGTAGGCTTCGATCTGGCCGGTGATGGTGTTGAAGCCGGGCTCGCCGTCGAAGCGCAGCAGGCCCTTCTCGTACTTCTCGTACTCGAAACCATGGGCGCCGGGCTGATAGAGGCCGGCTTCCCTGAACGAGTTCCAGTCGTAGCCGATTTCCTTGAGCTGATCGCTGTAGAAATCTTCGACCGCAACCGCGAGGGCGTCGAGGTCGAGCGACTTGCCGTCGGCAGGCTTGTACCAGGGCCACCACGAGGGGTTGAGGCGCTGACCGAACATGAGGCAGATCTCGACGTCGGACTTGCATTCGCCCACCGAAAGCGCCTTGTTCATGGGGCCCATGAACACGGTGTTGCGGCCGTAGTGCGTGAGTACGATGCCGTTGTGCTCCGCCCACGTTGCCATCGGCAGGAAGTAATCGCCCACCGCCATGGCCGTCGGGGTCATGGTGAGGTCCTGGACAACGACGAACTCGAGCTTCTGGAGAGCTTTGTGCCAACGCTTCGGCTGAGCCGAGCAGGTGGGGGTCAGGAAGTTCGAGCTGTTGAACCAACCCATCTTGAGCGCGTAGGGCTCGTCGGTTTCCATGGTGTTGAGCGTCTCGTCGGGCTGGGTGGTCGCCATACCCGTGGAAAGGCCCGGCCATGCAGCGGCGCCGATGCGCTTTGCCCACACGTCGTCTTCCATGGCACCGCGCTGCTCCATACGCCACTTGCCGAGAAGAGCCGACGGAGGTCCGAGGGTGAGGCCGCCCGGCCGGTCGATGGATCCGGAGAGGGCTGCGAGGATGATCATGGCCTGCGAAAGCTGCACGCCGTTCTTGTTCTGGTCGAATGCGAGACCCCATGCCCAGCCTATCGGGCGCTCGGTGCCTACGATGTGGGCAACGCGCTTGATGTCCTCGACCGGAACGTCGGTGATCTCGGATACCTTCTCGACCGGGTATTCGGCCGCGCGGGCCTTCATCTCGTCGAGGCCGTATATCCACTTCTCGGCGAATTCTTTGTCGTATTCGCCGCTCTCGAACATGAGGTTCATGATGCCGAGCGCAAGGGCGGTGTCGGTCTGCGGGCGAACCTGCAGGTTGATGTTGCCGTCGTGCGCGCCGACCCACGTGATGCGGGGGTCGATGGAGATGATCTTGGTGCCGAGCTTCATCAGGTCGACGAGGCAGTGGCCGAAGAAGCCGTCGCCGTTGGAGGGCAGGGGCTCTTTACCCCATACCACGATCCACTTGGGAACGGTGTAGGCCGGGTCGTTGTAGCTGCCCGGAAGATGACCGGCATAGTCGAGCTCGGGATACCCCGCGCCCAGCACGTAGTCGGCGATCGAGCAGCGCGGTCCGTAGCAAGACCAACCGGACTGCGTGTAGCAGCAGTTGGGCGACTGCAGAACAGAGAACGTAAGCGCGTAATAGAAGATGCACGCCTCACGGCCGGTGCCGCCGAAGACGACGATGGACTCGGGGCCGTAGGTGTCCTTGAAGTACTGCACCTTCTCACAGATGGTGTCGAGTGCCTCGTCCCACGTGGTTTCGATCCATTTGTCCTTGCCGCGATCCTCGTAAGCACGCTTCATCGGGTGGATGATGCGCTCCGGAGCGTAGGTGTACTCGCGCAGGGCGAGGTTCATCGCATTGACGCGACCGGTGGTAATCGGGTTGTCGTCGTCACCCTCGACACGGATGAGCTCCCCGTCTTTGGTCACGACCTTGACTCCGTATCCGACAGGATGGCTTCCCGGAGGCGACCACGTATTGCTGCGGGTTACGACCGTTCCATCCTCCATCACGGTTTGCCATTGTTTACCGTATGCCATGTTTTCCTTCCTTCTTTCTTTGGTTCACTCAATAAAACCTTAGAAACGTCTCGCACACACTGTGAGCGATATCCGATCCTCCCGGATCGCGGCACCACCTCCTTGCGCTATCCCCTGATCAACGGCTGAGCAAACGCTGCATGCCGTTTGACTGCGAGACACCTGCCTTACGGCGTCGGCGGCTTCGGTGCGCCGGGTGCTTTCGGTGCGCCGGGTGCCGCAGGGGCTCCGGGCGCTTTCGGTGCGCCGGGAGCCCCGGGTGCGCTCGGCGCCGCGTTCGGCAGCGGTTTCGTACCATCGAGGTACGGCGTGAAATCGCATTTGCAGAAGGGGCAGCTCTTAAGCGTGACGCCACCCATCGACTGGATGGTCTTGCCGCATTCGGGGCACTTGTTCACGCCGGAGCCGGCGCTTGCATCTGCTGGTCTGAAGCACATAGAAAACCTCTCTCTCGCTTGCTCGGTCGCATGCAGCCGCACAGGGCGGCGGCCTGAGACCTTCGATGTTGTCGCTCGCCCGCACGATTGCGTTTAGGGAAGCGGGCGGGTTAAAAAGAAGCTGGCGATTCACAGCTTACGGACCGCACGGGTTGCCGCATCGAATCACGAGGACGTTTTTATCGCCCGATCCATCGGCCCCATGGGTTGATTTTCCTCGACCTTTGAGGTTGGTGTCTTTCGTCGTGCCTGGTAGATCGTTAATTCACATAAGCGCTTGCCCTGCCGTTGCGAGCCCGATGCGCTATAATCCCGCCAACGTCAAACCGCATTCTCAGGGGGTTCGGTGAAGAACAACAAAGCGTATATGCCCGTTGACGCACTTGCACGTCACAATGATTTCGACGTGTGGTACGCCGATGGCGATTTATTCTTAAGGATCAAAGGGGCATGGCAGAGCGAGCACGATAGCGTGTCCGTTTTCGGACGCATGGGCGGCGAGATGGGCGCGATAAAGCCCGACGCCAAGGCGCTTACGTACTATCTGAAGCTGGAGCGCTGGGAGTACGTCTTTCATACGCGCCGCATATTCCAAGACTACTACGTGAACGGGATGCGCTGGCAGATCGGCGGCACGCTCAGCGAGCCGCCGCTTTTTTTCATAAACGAGGACAACCAGGAAAAAGACGTGCATGTACGCGTTGTCCCATTCAAGGGCCACGGCGATTGCTTCGAAATACGGGCAAAAGACGTGGCAAAGCTGCGCATAGCCGTCGCGACCGTGATCGCAATGGGCATCAAGGAAGAATACCGAGGCCTGAGCGAGGGCGTCGAAGATCCGAGAGCGTCCAAGCTCGCGAAAGCGAAACGATGGCTTACCGCAGGCAAGGGGAAAACCTACGAGCAGCTGCTTGCCGAAGACGCTGTCCGACCATAAACCGTCGTTCCCGATCGCGCCAACCGAGCCGCGCGCAGAAGAGCCCCCGATCGTCGGGGGCTCTTCTGCGCTTGCGTGCGGCTTAAGGCGCGAATGCTATGCGCGCAGTTTCTTGTTCTTAGCGAGCTGCTTTCCGCCGAAGACGAAAAAGTACGCGAACGGCAACAGCAGGCCGATTGCCATCAGAGGCAATGCATAGGGCTGCTTCGACCAATTGTCGACGACGAGCGGACAGACGATGCACAGCACCGCCAGGATGGCCACGATGACGAGCATCGCGATAAACCGTACGTTTCCATCGCTCTCGGAAGCGCCGAGCTTCTCTTCCTCGGCTGCAAGCTGATCCATCGATTTGCCGGCCGTCTCCGTTACGAACAGCACCGTGCAGACGAAGCCGAGCGCGAACGGGATGATGAGCACGAGCACGACGGTGCTCCAGTTGGTCGTGCCTGCCGCCGTCTGGAAGAACGCCATGCCCGCGATGCCGCCGAGCACGATCGACGAGGCAGAGCCGCCGAAACGGGCGAACGCCTGACACCACGACGTGCCGGTGTTGCGGATAGCCGTCGGATAGCTTTCGGGCATGAGCGGCTGAACGGCCGTGATGGCGTAGTTCAGCGCGAAGCCGAACAGCAGCATGAGCGCGATGCAGAGCATCATGTTGTTCGGGGCGACGAAGATGGAGCACAGGATGATGGCCACGATGCAGAACAGCCACGAGAACGCGAGGTTGCGCTTGCGGCCCACTTTGTCAGACACGAAGCCGACCACGATGTTCGATGCGATAGCCGCCACGTTATTCCAGGTCTGGAGAGCAACGCTGTCCGTCGCCGAGTAGCCGAGGCCCACGAACCACGTGGGAATCCAGGCGTTCATACCGTATACGCAGAACTGCCCGACGAAGTACGCGGCCCAGATGGCACATGTCGCTACGATGAACTTGCTTGAGAACAGAACCGCCGGACCGGTCTTTGCGGGCTTGGGCGGCACGATGAGCAGGTTGGGATCGTAGGTATGCGAAGTGTGGCGCGTGGCTTGCTCGATCTGCGTGAGACGCTCGCACGCCTTTGCCTTGTTACCGGAGTTGGCGTACCAGTGGGGCGTTTCGTGCATCGTGAAGATGAGGACGATGCCGTAGATGAGCGGAATGCCGCCGATCAGGTAGCACAGACGCCAGTTCGCGAACATGGTTGCCGTGCCGCCGTCTGCGGTCATGTAGGTAACCTGATTCGTGAACTCGCCGAGCAGCGGCGTCGTAGCGTTGCAGATGGGGTTCGCGATAAGCCCCGCGAGCACCCAGCCGACGACCATGAACGCCATGCCGAACGTCACGAACACGCCGCGCTGCTTGGAGGGCATGCTTTCGGAAAACACCGTCGTTACCACGGGGATGCACGAGCCGACGCCGAATCCGGCGATCAGACGGAATGCGGCGAAGAACGCAAGGTCGTTCGCGAACGCCTGCGGCAGCGTGAACAAGCCGTAGAACATAACGGCCGCGATGAGCGTCTTTTTGCGGCCGAGCTTGTCAGACATGATGCCGCCCACGGCACCGCCGATAACCATACCGAGCAGGCCCCACGTGGTGAGCGAACCCATGAGAGCGCCGGGGTTCGCGTTGTCGGGCCAAAACGTGTGGGCCACGAACAGGTTGGTCGAGTTGACGATCATGAAATCGTATCCGTCGAAAATCATAGCGAACGCCAGAAGCACGAAGACGATCCATGTGTGTGAGCTGATGCCAATAGAGTCAATGACCTCGGAGATCGTAAACTCTTTTTTATCCATCAGTTCCTCCCCTCAATGTGAATTCGTTATGGTGAGCGCTTGCCGCCAAACGGGCAAGGGCCTCCCTTCGGTTTGAAATCCCTATTAAGCGCAATGGCAAGACCGAGTCCCGCGCACGGTAACGGGAAATTACGGACGCCTCAGTATTTCGCGAACCATCGAACCGAAATAACGGATGCTTCCGTAGTTTCGATCGCCGCCGAAACGGCTCTCGCAACCCGCAACATCGCGCATCGCCCAGAAGAAACGACTGCGCGCGTCCTCCTTCCACGATTCTTGTCTGTCAGGCCTCGTCGTTCTTTCGCGCGCCTGAAAAGGCAATCGATCCGCGGCGAAAGAATCAGCACATCGAAGGGTACGGAACACAGATTAGGCGGTCATCGTCTCATGGGGACGCTTTAGAGCCCCATCATCGGCCCCAGGGATCGATTTATGAAAGCTGCGCCAAAACAGCTGGGCAAAGGCGGTCGGTCGCGGCGAAAAAAACGGTACCGAGACCCGGGAAGCAAAACAACGACGCCCTATGCCGA
The DNA here is from genome assembly GCF_022845715.1 of Raoultibacter timonensis. Lineage (NCBI taxonomy): Bacteria > Bacillati > Actinomycetota > Coriobacteriia > Eggerthellales > Eggerthellaceae > Raoultibacter > Raoultibacter timonensis. The sequence goes on along the minus strand of NZ_AP025564.1, from coordinate 1,324,860 downwards.
GAAGCGGTAAAAATGCGTTTTCGCAGGAAAACCCATCGGCCCGAGAGGTTGATTTTCATCGATCTCACAGCAGGATGATCATTGTTTTTCCTGATGATAGGCTTATTTGTTGGTTTATCGTTATTTGAATAGGGAGGGGGTTCCGTCTATGATGACCACCAATGGTTTATGGGCAATCGAAACAACACGCAAGCAGGCTCGAAGCGCAAAGGACCGAACGCCAACCGAGCAGCGCTGAGCGATCACATGACCGCGTCAATTGGGGAAAAGCGAGGTTTCATTCATGGCCATTACGTTTCCGCGAATCAGTATCACGGTAGATGGCGATCGGGGCACGGGAACGCAAGGCGAGCTGAACATCCTCGCACTTGGGTTCGGCATCCACCAAGCTTGGATCTACACCGCGATGTTCGGTACGACGACCATCTTCCATGCACCCCAAGCCCTCGGCTCCTACGCAGAATCGTCCATATCGCTCGTCTTCCTCATCTCCATCGTGGTGTTCGGACTATCGCTTCTGTTCGCCGCGGCAACCGACCAGAAGCTGCTGAAGTTCTATACCGCGAAGCGCGCCATCATCGGTGCGGCTGCGTTCACCGCCATCGGCACGTTCGCCGTGTTCGCCGTCAACGTGCCGGGGGTGCTCGGCTTTGCGGCTACGCTATTCGCAGGGGTATCGACCGGCATCGGATCGGCGCTGCTGCTGCTGTTCTGGGGTATCGCATTCTCGCGGCACGGCGCTGCGACCATCGTCATGAACACCGCCGTGGCCATCGTGATCGCCATCGCCCTCTACTCGTGCGTGCTCCGCATCATCCCGCCGCCGTTCTCAGGCATCCTCACCGGCTGCCTGCCGTTGCTCGAGCTTCCCCTCCTGTGGCGGCTTACCCCGGTCAGTTACGCAGTGCGCCACGCAATTCCCATCTTCAACCCCCTGCCCGTTCGCAAAATGCCGTTTTCGATCAGGCTCGCGCTCCCAACGCTTTTGTTCGGGTTCGCCCTTGGGGCGCTGCGCTCCATATCCACGCAGATCATCCTGCCGTCATCCGATCTGACCACACAGCTGCTCGCCCTGTTCGCCGGAGGTGCGGCAACCGTGCTGCTGCTCGTCACCTCGTTCTGCCTCGACAAGCGCAGCCATTGGGATTTCCTGTTTCGCCCGCTCATCCCGTTCATCGCAGTCACGCTGTTCTTCCTGCCCACGCTCTCGCTGGGAAGCTCGGTGCTCGAACCGCTCGTGCTCTTAACCGGCTACATGTGCTTCGAAGCGCTCATGTGGGTTTTCTTCGGCGAGATGTCGCAGGAGTTCCGCCTCTCCCCCATCTTCGTGTTCGGCATCGGGCGGGGCTGCTTGGCGCTCGGCTCGCTTGCCGGGTCGCTTTCCGTTGCCGATCCCTCGATCCTGTCCTCCCTCACACCGTTCGGCGAAGCGGGGGGTGCCGTGCTCATCATGTTCGTCATGGTGATGGCCTACGCGCTCCTGCCGCGCGTGCGCGACATCAAGCGCATCGTCATCCAGCCGGAACCGGAAGGCTATCCCGCCATCGCCTCGTTCAACCGCCAGGCCGAGCTCGCTGCAAAGAGGCCACACGGGGCGGGCGCTTCGCCGGACGATGCCGATCCTGCGCCGACCGCAAGCGACGCGCGCCCGAACGCCGCATTGCCAGGCGCGAGGGATGCGGTGTCAAGCGACACCGTTCGGCACGTCCCGCCCGCACCTCTCAAGGCTTCGGGGCGCATGTACCGCGACCAGGCTCTTTCGCAAGGGAGCTTGCAACAGGCGGAAGCGCCCGCCGCGGCGCCGCGCAGCACCCATGACGGGTTCGGGCCGCCAGCGCCCGCGCGAGCGGGAATCGGGAATGCGGGAGCGCACGAAGCCGCAAAGCCGGACGTCTCGGTGCGAATGGCTGCGGGGGATGCCGACAACGCCCGCAAAAGCGGACGCTTCAGAGCGCAATGCGAGACGATCGCCGATCGGTACCTGCTCTCACGGCGCGAAACGGAAGTGATGTTTCTGCTGGCCAAGGGCTACAACGCCGCCTACATCCAAGACAAGCTCTGCATATCGAAGAGCACGGCGAAAACCCATATCGGGCACATCTATCGCAAACTCAACATACACAACCAGCAGGAGCTGCTCCTCATGGTCGAGGAAACGGCCGACGAGACGGCCCGCCCGGATCCGCTGCGAGGATCGTTCGGCCAGAACCGGCACCCGTAGCGAACGCGAATCGGGCGTTGGACGCAGCCAAGCAGCAGGCGTGCGCCCAGCGCCTTCGCAGGCACCCGATCGCAAGCGTGCAAAGCCGAATGCCCGGATACCGCCCGGGCCTACAAGCGCTCGTAAGCCCGGATGTCCTCTTTCGTAATCGCGTGCTTCGCGCAGAGCTCGTCGATGCGCCGCCCGCTTTTCGCGTAATCGGTACTCGCGGATCCGGCGAACACCGCCAGAACCACGGCTGTCAAAAACAGAGCAGCCGCCGTCACCATGCTTCCCGCCGGAATGACCCCCATCGATTCGAGCAAGGGCTTGCCTGCGATAACCACGATGACCACCATGACCGCGAACGCGCACTTGACGATGTCGGCCCGCCGCTTCCCCCTGAGGGAGCCGATCTCTTCGAGCGCTGCGCTTTTCCGGGCGCTCCGCTTTCCGCCGCCCATGGCTTAAGCACCGTCGGCTTCGACGCTGCGCCTACGCTCGTCGAGCATGCGCATATCTTTGTTCCAGAGCTTCGAGAACGGCAGCACGTCGAACGCCGCCACAAGCGAAAGAGCCCCCATGACCGCAAACACCGCAAGGCGGTTATCGGCGCCGCCCACCGCCGCTTGGATCACGATGTTCAAAAGAGAACCGAACATGATGGCGAAGTTCGCGAGAGAGAGGTTGAGCGGATAGCTCTTCGCCCCGAAACGCTGGCGGGCGAACGCCGAAGCGACCACAGGCACACCGCCGTAGCAGAACCCGCAGCAGAACGCTCCCACTACGTACAGAGCCGCGACACCCGTCGTGAACGCGCCGATGATGCACGCACAAGCCGCAACGGCGATGAAGCCGTCGACGAGCATGGTAACCTTCACGTTGGTTTTATCGTAAATGAGCCCGATGACGACGCGGGCAAGGCCGTTGCAGGTCGATACGAGACCGACGAGCAGCGTGGCGAACCCGGCGTCGAGTCCGACCGCCTGCGCATCCGAGGCGCAGTTGCCGATGGTGGCAAGCCCGATGGCGATCACGATGATGGCCCAGATCCAGTACACGTAGAACGTCGGGGTTTTGAGCGCCGCGTCCTGCTCGCCCGGATCGAAACCGGTACCGGTGGCCTTTTCGGGGGCCATGCGCGAAACGATATCGGCGGGCGGGCGCCTAAGCAGCAGCGCGAGCGCGACTACCACGACGCACGTAACAACGCCGATGGCAGCGAACACGCTGCTTAGGCCGAATGCCGGAACGAGGTTCACCGACAAGGTTCCCAGGATAAGAGAACCCAGGCCGAACCCCATCATGAGCACGCCCGATGAGAATCCCACCTTGTCGGGAAACCAGATGTTCGTCGTTGCAACGATGCAGTTGTACCCCACGCCCACGCCGAGTCCGCCGAGCACCCCGTAGCATGCGTACACGACCGCGATGTTTCCGTTTCCGAAAAGCCCCGTTCCGGCGAACCCGCAGAGGAACAGCAGGGCCGATACGAACAGGGCGCCCCTCGTACCCACCGATTTCTCGATTTGCGATCCGGCGATCGCACCGAAGCAGAACGTAATCATCATGATGTTGAACGTGAGGCCCACGGCGGCCTTGTCGAGCCCGAATGCGGCGCTCATGGGCGCTGAGAACATGGAAAACGCGTAGATCAACCCGAGAAACAAAAGCGCGGCGGTCGACAGGGCAAGGTAGAGCAGCCGCCTGCTCTTGATGTACTCGGTAGTCGTGTCTGGCATGAAAACCCCCTTCTCGCCGAACAGCCGATCCACGAGCCTGCGATCGGCTCGCAACGCCGTACGGTCCTCGATATGCAACGGATGCACCAAGTCTAACGAGCACGCGCGGGCCCGCCTCGAACCCTGCGTACTAGGCCGAGCCGATTTTTATCGCCACGCCGGTATGACCTCCGCGCGCGCCTGTCCGGGAAAACCGACCGTCACCGCTGATGATGGCCCAGAATGGCTCTGCTGGGGCGATGCGGCCGCCGATCCTGCGCCCTAGAATCGGTGCAGTGAAACCGACGGCGAACGCCGTGCTCGAACAGCCTGGGCACGAAAGCCGCAAGCAAGGAGGATGCCGTGTTCGAAGAGCTCTACGAGCCGCTGCCCGACCCCGCGCGCTACTGGAACCGCCTGGGAATCGATCGTTGCGGGCTTTCGCCCGATCGGGAAGGCCTCGATCGCATCGTCTACGCCCACCAATGCGCCATCCCGTTCGAGAACCTCGATGCGTGCGACTACCGAACGCCGATCTCGCTCGGCATCGGCGACCTGTTCGAAAAGATCGTCCTCGGCAGACGAGGCGGCTACTGCTTCGAACTCAATGCGCTGTTCACCGCGCTGCTCGCCGATGCGGGCTTCGCCGTTGCGCCGTGTTTTGCCCGCAGCCTCAAGGACAGGGGATACATCCAACCCGTCGCCCACCGCGGCACCATCGTCGCTGTCGGGGAAGAGCGGGTGTTCTGCGACGTCGGATACGGCGGCCCCATGCCCGCCTGCGCTCTACCGCTCGAGGACGGCGCCGAAATCTCGTCGTGCGGGCAGACTTTCCGCATCGAGCGCATGGAAAGCCCGTGGTGGCGCATCCTTTACTGCGGGCGCGCATCCTCGGATGGGGCGGCCGCAAGCGGTTCGTCGGCCGAGCCGAAGCGCGAGCCCGTGCTCGCCTTCATGGACGCAGTGCAGCACGAAGTGGATTTCGTCGCCCTCTCGCTGTACTGCTCGACGCACCCCAACTCCATCTTCACGCAGCAGCGCATGATCAATCGGAGAACCGGGGAAGGCAGCGTGTCTGTCACCGCCGACCGATTCGTGCGAACGGGGCGAGGCGTCAAAGAGCAGCGGATCATCGGTTCGGAAGACGAGTTCCATGCGCTGCTCGAACAGCACTTCGGCATCGTTGCACCGAGAAAAGCCCGATGGATCACCACCGCGCAATAAGGCCTGCCGGCATCAGGCACCGCCCGCATCGATAGAGCTGCGGATAGCGGAGCCGCTTGCGCCTACAATTCGACGATATCCGTCGCGATGCGCTCGGTGAGCGCCGGGGAGTGGGACACGAACACGAGGCCCACCTCGCGCCGTTCGACCTCATCCATGAGGAAGCGCCATATCTGCGCCTGCGTCAGCGCATCGAGCATCGTCGACATCTCGTCGGCGATTACGAACCGGGGCTCTGCCGCAAGCGCTCGCGCGATGCAGAAACGCTGCAGCTCCCCCCCGGAAAGCTCATGGGGAAAGCGGTCCATCCACTCGTCCCTGATGCCGAGACCGTCCACGAGCGCCCGATCGACCGGTCCGGCTTCGGCGAGCGTGCGCCCGAGGCGCATGCGCGGATCGACCGCCGCCTCGGGATGCTGCCAGATCATCTGCACGGGGCACACGCCGCGCCTCGGCAAGGGCCTGCCGTCGATGGTCACACGTCCCTCGTCGGGGGCGAGATAGCCCGCGAGCACGCGGGCGAGCGTCGTCTTTCCGGTACCCGACGGAGCGGACAGAGCGACGCGTTGGCCGCTCTCGACGCGCAGCGAGACGCCGTCGAGGACCGGTGCCCCCTTGCCGTACGAGTAGCGAACGCCCTCGGCTGCGAGCACGCTCACGAAACCACCTCGAATCCATGCTCGGGAAGCGCGTGCCACAGCGCCCTGCTGAAGGGGTGCGCGAGCGTGTCGGGCGAGGCGAAATTGGCAACCGCCGTCTCCTCGACCACCGTTCCGTCTTTGAACACGGCCACGCGATCGGCGACGGAGAGCGCCAACTCGATGTCGTGCGTTATGAGCAGAACCCCGCCCCCCTGGTCGGCGAAAGCCCTGAAGTCGTCGAGCGCCGCGACCGCCAGATCAAGATCGAGGCCAGGGGTCGGCTCGTCGGCAACGATGAGCTTCGGATTCTCGATGAGCGCGCACGTCAGCAATACGCGACGGGCCATACCGCCCGAAAGTTCGAACGGGTAGAGATCGCAAACGGCGTCGTCGAGGCCGTATCGGGCGAAGAGCCGGTTCCGCTCGGCCTCGCGTGCCTCGGTATCTCCGGTGAACCCGCATACCTGTCGGCCGACCTTCATGAGCGGATCGAGGTGGTTGACGCTTTGGGGAACAAGCGAGATGCCGTTGCCGCGCAGCGCGGCAAGCGATTCGGCATCCTGCAGTACGCCGTCGAACCAGATGCGCCCGCTCACGGAAGCATTCGGCTCGTACAGGCCGAGGATTGCATCGGCGAGAAGCGTCTTACCCGATCCCGACGCGCCCACCACCGCAACGATCTCCCCCACGTGAACCGATATGCTCAAACGCTCGATCACGTGCGATTCGACCTTCTCCGCTCCAAAAAAGGAACGGGCGCCCGGATCGTACATCGAGAACGAAACCGTAAGATCCTCCACCTGCAAAAGATGATGCCCGTCTGCATGATGCGAGGTGGCGGCATGGGAGTGGCCATGATGGACGTGGGCCGCCGCATGGCGCGCCGCTTCGTGCGCCGCCACATCGAGCGGCTCGCATGCCGAAACGCTCGCTGTCCCCTGCCCGATCGCCTTGTCCGATTCCGCCATCGTCACCGTTTTCCCTTCGTACTCGCCAGCCATAGCCAACCCTCAATCCTGCGAGCTGTGCGGATCGATGAGCCTGCGCAGATTCGAACCCGCCGCATCGAAGAGCAGCACGGTTGCGATGAGGGCGAGTCCGGGAAACACCGCAAGCCACCACATGCCAGCCGAAAGATAGCCCATCGATTCGCTCAGGATCACACCGATGGCGGGCTGCTCGGGCGGCAGGCCGAAGCCCAGAAACGTAATGGCGGCCTCGTGCAGGATCGCATGGGGAAACAGAAGGATGAGGCCCACGATGAACTGGGGCAGCGCATAGGGAAGCATGTGATGCACGGCGATGCTCGTGCGGCTCTTTCCGAGCTTGCGCGCCACCTCGATGAACGTCGATTCCCTGCATTGGAGGATCTCGGCGCGCACCACGCGGGCGAGGCTCGGCCAATGGGTGAGCGCGACGCCGATGGTCACGCCCCAAAAGCCCTTGCCGATCGCAAACGATATGAGGATGAGCAGCACGATGTGCGGCACGCCCATCATAAGGTCGATGAGCCAGGTAACGGCAGCATCGACCTTCTTGCCTCCCAGCGCCGCCGCCACGCCGAGCGCCAGCGCGATAACCGACGAAGCCCCGGCGGCAAGCAACCCGACGAGCACGCTCGTCGACAGGCCCGAAAGCGTGCGCAGGAACATATCGCGCCCCATCCAGTCGGTGCCGAAAAGATGAGCGAAGCTGGGACTGAGATTCTTCGCGGCAAAATCGGTCTGCATGGCCGCATCGGTTACGAGCACGCCCGCCACGACGATGCCCGCAAGCAGCGCAACCGAGGCGATGAGCACGGCCAGCGTACGGATGCGATTGCTCGAATCCTTGGCGCGCGGCGCATGGAACAACGTCGTCGTGACGACGACGGGTGCATCCGACGCCGCGACCGCCGCCGCAGAAGCGGCCGCATCGGACGCCCCCCGAGCCGCCGCCATGGCATCCGTCGTCTCCGACGGCCCTTCGGCGGCGCGCGCATCCCGGACCGACCCGCGCATACGCGAGAACCGTTTCCCGCTAGCCACGCGCCTCACCCCGCTTGATGCGCGGGTCGACAATGCCGTACAGCAGGTTGGCTATCAGATTGCCGCCGAATACGAACACCGCCGATACGACCGCAATGCCGGCGAGCAGCGCCACATCGCCGCCGAGGCCGGCCGTCACCGCCGCCTGACCGAGGCCGGGATACGAGAACACCTGCTCGACGAGCACCGACCCGCCGAATATTTCGGATATGGCCGCGAACTGCAACGTCAGCGCCGGCAGCGCGAGATTGCGCAGGCCATGCGTACGCATGGCGGCCCACGTGCCCATGCCGCGAGCGCGGGCGAAGCGGAAGTACTCGCTGCCCATCACGTCGATCGTTTTCTCGCGCGTATGGAGCGCGATGTTGGCAACGCCGACCACCGAGAGCGTCAGCGCGGGGAGCACCAGATGGTGCAGTGCGTCGGCAAGAGTCACATCGGCAGCCGATACCCCGATGGGCACCGAGAATCCGAACGGAAACCACCCGAGCCACACCGAGAACACGATGAGGAACACCAGCCCGAGCCAGAACGTCGGCGTCGACGCCAAAAGAAAGCAGTACCCTTTGACGATCCGGTCGACCAACCTGCCCCGATACACTCCGGCCACCACGCCGAGCGCGAACCCGAGCACGCCCGACACCACCCAGGCAACCGCCATGAGAGCCGCTGAATTGACGAACCGCGTTGCTATCACATCGGCCACGGGCGCATTGTAGCGAAGCGAGGTGCCCATGTCCCCCTGGAAAAAACCTCCGATCCAATTCGCGTAGCGCTCCCACAAGGGCGTGTTGACGCCCCAGTACTCCGCGAGCTGGGCGCGCTTCGCCTCGCTCATGTTGATGTAGGCGGCCTGGCCTACGTTCGCCTGCACCGGATCGATGGGCGATATGCTCACGAGAACGAACGTGACCATGCTCACCGCGATGATGAGCAGCACGAACTTCGCTATATGCTTAAGGATGAACCGGGGCATCATGCATATCGGGCGGTCGGAAGGACTACGCCCAACTCCATTCGTCGATATTGTTCACGAGCGACCACCCGTGCCCGTGCGGATGCGGCTTCTGGTCGGCAACGTGCAGGCCTTCGCGTTTGAAATACAGGTGATCCACATCGGCGAGCCACACCCACGTGGCCGCACCCTGCGGAGCTATGCCCTCGTTGCCGTCCCACTGGGCCTTCTGCCAGAATTCGTAGGAATCCGCAATGTCGGGTTGGGCGAGCGCCTCGTCAAGGTACCCATCGACCGTCTCGCTCTCATAGCTTGCATAATTGCCCCACCCGCTCGAGTAGTTGAGCTCGTAGACCTCGGTCGGCGAGTTCGATCCCCAGCCCCAGAGGATGGGACTCGAGAACTGGTTGGGATACAGATCGTCCCAACTGCCTCCTTTGATCGACACCTCAATCCCTATCTCCTTCATCTGGTTGGCGAATTCCGCCGCCAATGCCTGGCGCACCGAATCGTTCGAAGCATACCACACGTCGAACGCCGCCCTCGTACCGTCTTTCTCAAGGATACCATCCGAAGCGGCAACCCACCCCGCATCGGCTAACAGGCTCTTTGCTTTTTCCCGGTCGGTAGCGATCTTCATGTCATCGGAAGACCAGGGCATGTTGTCGGAAACGCTGTATGCGGGCGTACCGTAGCCGTTGAGCACGTTTTTGATCATCGCATCGCGATCGACCGCATAGTTGATGGCGCGCCTGATGGCCAGATCGCTCGTTACCGCATTGCCCGCAGCGTATTCGGTGCCGCCGTCTTCCTTCGTCGCACCGGGCTCGATCGTCGGAAGCGATATGCCGCGGCTGTCGACCGTCTTGCACGCGAGCAGCTCGTAGCCGGCAATGGCCTGTTCGCTGTACGTAGCGGAGGTGAAGGCGATGTCGACCTGACCCGAATTCACGGCAGCGAGCGCTGCGTCCTCCTCCATGAACACGACGACCACGCGCTTCATCTTCGGCGCATCGCCGTAGTAACCAGGGTTCGCCGTGAGGATAACCTGCTGACCCTTATCCCACTGCTCGAGCATGTAGCGGCCGCTGCCGATCGGATTGCTGCCGTAACCCTCGCCGTACGCATGCGCAGGAACGATGCCCACAACCGCAAGCGTATAAAGCAGCGCATTGAAGGGCTTGTTGAGGTGGAGCTCGACCGTCGTGTCGTCGAGCGCAACGGCATCGTCGACCATGCTCAGATCCGCCTCGGCTGCATCGGCAGTGCGGATGCCGTTGATGGTGAAAGCGACGTCTTCGGCCGTCAGCGGCTCGCCGTCGCTGAATTCGACATCGTCGCGAACCTTGAACGTCCACGTAAGGCCGTCGTCGCTGATCTCGTAGGACGTAGCAAGGTCGTTCACGAACTCCATCTCGGTATTCGTGGTGATGAGCGTGCTTTGGATGAGCGGTTCGTGAACGTGCTCGCCGCAGCCCCAGGACACGAACGGATCGAAGCCCGCCGCAGGCTCGCTGCCGGTATTCATCGCCACGATCACCTGATCGGCTGCAGCCGCGTCGGTTGCCTGGCCGCCCTGCGAATCCGCTGTCGGCACGCCGTCGTTCGATGCGCATGCCGAAAGAACCCCGCCCAATGCCGTGCCCGCCGCTGCGATACCCGCCAGTTTAACGAACGTGCGACGCGTGTAAACCGCCATATCCCATCCTCCGTTCAAACGCTGACGAGTGCAATCGCCCTCTGCGCGATTCGCCTTTCATCAGCATAGTGTTACGAATTACTGTTGCGTAACACAGAATACCAGAGAATGGATCCTTTGGTGTTACGAATTTTAAAACCGTAACTTTTTCAGGCGAACGGCGTCGCCCGGACAGGAGCGGTTCCGACCGGACACTGCACGCTGGTTGACGAGATGCGGTCGCAGGCCACCGCTCGTTCAGCCGTTCAGCCCGAAGCGTAGAGCCGGGAGTGCGATTCCCCGCCGCGATCTCACCGCCGCGCACGCGTTATGCCGTTTTTTTGGCAGAATAACGAAGCTATTCGTCATCGCCCAGAACGGTCTTCTGCAGCCCGTTTATCGCCGATTCGCTGAACTGGGTCGATGCGAAGTCCGAGAAACGGGTCTGCGACTTGCGGCGTCTTGCGGCCTGCGCGAGGCCTTCGAGCGACGAATAACTTCGTTATTCTGCCACCTCGAGGCGCTCTGGCGCATTCGAAGCCCGCCCGCTATGCCGATGGGGGAACCTCGCCCGTCTCGATAACGGCAAGCAGATCGTCTTCGGTGAGTACGGGCACCCCGAGCGATACGGCCTTGTCGTATTTCGACCCCGCCGCTTCCCCGGCAACCACGTAGCTCGTCTTCTTCGACACGCTGCCCGACACCTTCGCCCCGCGTGCCTTGAGGGCGGCACCCGCCTCATCGCGCGTCATACCGCTTTTCACGAGGCTGCCGGTGAGCACGAACGTGAGGCCGGCGAGCGTCTGGGGCAATTCCTCGCCTGCAACGGCATGCTCCTCGAGGTTCACGCCCGCCTTGCGCAAGCGCTCGATCACCGCCAGGTTGTCGGGTGTGCGCAGAAACGTCCAGATGCTCTTCGCTATGACGGGGCCGACTCCGTCGATGGCCGCCAGGTCCTCCTCGTTCGCCTGCTCGAGCGCATCGATCGTCGGATACGCGCCCACGATGAACTCGGCTGTGGTCTTTCCGACATGGCGTATGCCGAGACCGAACAGCACGCGGGCGAAGCTGCGTGATTTACTCGCCTCGATGGCCGCCACGAGCTTCGCCGCCACGGTCGATCCGAGCCTGATGGGCTCGCCGTCCTTGTTCACCCTGCCCATGTCGAGGAGTGCTAGCTCGACCTCGTCGAGGCTGTAGTAATCGGCAACGTCGGTGATGCGGCCGCTCTCTATCAACCGCGAGATGATCTCCTCGCCCATGCCCTCGATGTCCATGGCCCCGCGGCTCGCCCAATGGCGCAGGCGTTCGAGCGATTGCGCGGGACAGTCGATGGAGATGCAGCGGTACGCCGCCTCCCCCTCTTCGCGCACGAGCGGGGAGCCGCAGCTCGGGCACACGGTGGGCATCTCCCAGGGTTCGGCCCCCTCGGGGCGCAGGCTCAGCACGGGGCCGAGCACCTCGGGGATCACATCGCCCGCCTTCCGCACGATCACCGTATCGCCGATGCGCACGTCCTTGCGATGCACCTCGTCGATGTTGTGAAGCGTCGCGCGCGCCACCGTGGAGCCGGCGACCACTACGGCCTCGAGTTCGGCGACCGGCGTACAGGCACCGGTGCGACCAACCTGCACGGTGATATCGCGCAGAAGCGTGGTCTTCTCCTCGGGCGGGAACTTGTAGGCGATAGCCCAGCGGGGAGCGCGGGCGGTATAGCCCATCGATTCCTGCATGGCGAACGAATCGACCTTCACCACCACGCCGTCGATCTCGTAGGGCAGCTCTTCACGCCGCTTGAGCGCGGTCTCGCAGAACGCGTGGACCTCCTCGGCGCTCTCGCAGCGCTTGACATCGGGGTTCACGTGGAAGCCCGCTTCGCGCAGCCATGCGAGCAGCTCCCATTGCCCCGTTGCGGCAAGCTTGCCCTCGTCGGCGACTGCGTACATGAACGTCGAGAGGTCGCGTCCGGCCGTGACCTTCGCATCCTTCTGGCGGAGGCTCCCCGCGGCGGCGTTGCGCGGGTTGGCGAACGCGCTCTTGCCGTTCGCGACGGCCGCCGCGTTGAGGGAATCGAAGCTCGATTTCGGCATGTACACCTCGCCGCGCAGCTCGATCGCCGCTTCCGCATCGACGAGGCCGGCCATGGCGGCTTCGCGCAGGCGCAAAGGAACGTCGCGCACGGTGCGCATATTCACCGTCACATCCTCGCCCGTCGTGCCGTCGCCGCGCGTAGCCGCGCGGACGAGCACGCCGTCGTCGTAGGTGAGCGCGATGGACGACCCGTCTATCTTGAGCTCGCACACCACCGGCACCATACGCCCGAACGCCTCCACCACACGCTCGAGCCATGCGTCGAGCTCGTCTAAATCCATTGCATTGTCGAGCGAATACATACGCCGCTCGTGGGTAACGGGAGCGAATTGCTCGCCCACGTAGCCGCCGACGCGCTGGGTTGGCGACGAGGGGTCGATGAAGTCGGGATGGGCCGCTTCGAGCTCGCGCAGCTCGCGCATGAGCGAGTCGAAGGCGGCATCGGATATCTCAGGGGCATCCTTCGCGTAATACAGATAGGTATGATGTTCGATCTCGCGCCTCAACGCATCGATACGATCCTTCGCATCGGCCGCAGCCTGTTCGGGATCGTCGGATTCGAACAGCTTATCGGTATTCGGGTCTGCCATAGCACCTTCGCCTTCGCTCTCGTCGGTTTCGGAACACGGGTCGGCGACGCGCATGGATGCACGCGCGCCGCAACGGCCTCGGGCACTTATTGTAGGCCAAAGCGTCGGGTTCGCCAGCAAAAAGCACCGGCCGAAAACAAGAAGTCACAATACCGATGGAAGGGGAAGGACGGCCCGCAGAAAGGCGATGCGGGCACCGTTCGGAAACACGTCGACACCCGCACCGAACACGTCTAGCTACGCGATCGTGCGCGAAGACGCTCCGTAGATCGCGAGAGACACGCCGCGCATGATCACGAACACCGCCATGTAGATGACGAAGCTCGCGGGGAACACGAAGAACAGCACGCCGCACAGAGCGCCGATGATGCCGGAAAACAGCATCCAGCCCCACAGGCTCGAACCCGTGCCCTTGATTTTAAACGATCCGACGATCTCGAACACGCCGAATATGATGAAGAACAGCCCGATGAGCCAGGGGATGACAGCCGCAAGCGCAAGCGGATGGATAAGAAACATCAAGCCTACGACGATGTCGAGGATGGCATAGGCGAGCGCCCAGCCCGACATGTTCGCCACCTTCCTGAAGCGGATGTAGGAAACGATGTCGAAAATACCCGAAACGAGGAACGCCGCGCCCGCGAACACCGTCATCGTAACCAGCGTCAAACCCGGGGCGAACACGAAGAACATTCCGCATAAAACGAGCAGTATGCCCGCAACGACCAATCCCCAGTCCCGTTTTTTCGTTGTCTCCATAGCGCAGCTCCTTCGTTTGTCGTTGTCCGCGCGGCAACGGAGCAGGGCCTGCCTCGGCCGACCGCAAACCGCCGCCACCGATAAGAGTATTGCCTTTTTCGGGCCGCCGAAAAAGCGAGAACCGCATTTCGTGAAGAAGCGGTTACGCGGCCGCCACCTCAGCGAAAACCATACGCGCAGCTCTCAGGGAACGAAAGGCGGCCGAGGGTGCTTCCGATGCCCGCACGTCAGCGGGAAGCGCCATCGCGAAAACCCATCGCAGCGATTGCGCGCGGCACGTAGTCGAGCACGTCCTCCGGCGTCACCGAAACCGATGTCAGATCATCGGAAGCGAAGCGGGCGGCGTGCGCATGGAGCGTTGCCGCGAGCACGCAGGCATCGACGGGAGCAAGCGCCTGGGCCAAAAGCGATCCGATCATCCCCGCAAGCACATCCCCTGTCCCGGCTTTCGCAAGGGCGGGCGTGCCCTCGTCCATGCACACCTCGGCCTCGCCGTCCGAGATCCAGGTAACGGGGCCTTTCAGAACCACGACGATACCGTACGCAAGCGAAAGCGACCGCGCGAGAGAACGGGCGTCGTCGGTCGGCAAGCCGAGCAGTTTCGCCAAGCGAGCCGCCTCGCCGCCATGGGGCGTAGCGACGGTCGGCAAGCCGCAGACGAACCGCTCCCTGCATCGTTTGCGACCCTCATCGGTCGCAAGGGCCGCGAGCGCTCCCCCATCGACGAGCACAGGGGCATCGGCAGTATCGAGCGCGCGAAACAGCAGGCGTTTCGACCGCTCGTCGCCAGGATCGAACCCCGAGCCCACCGCGCAGGCGCCCGGACGCGCCGGCGAAGCGGTGAGCGGTTCGCCGTCGAGCCAGGTTTCATCGCTTCTCACCACGAGCGAGGGGCGAAACGACTGCACGATCGGAAGCGCCGAAGGATCGGTTACCACCTCGGTGTAGCCGGCTCCCATGCGCTGCGCCGCTAACGCAGCCAAGCACGCCGCCCCGGGATACGCTGCGCTGCCCGCAACGAGCACGAGATGCCCGCGCGAGTACTTGTTCGCCTCGCGATCGGGATACGGGAGCAGCCCGCGCAGCCTATGGGATTCGTACGGATTCATCGGATACGGTACCGTCTGCCGGCGGTTCGCCGGATGCAGGGTCGCCCGACGCGGAATCGCCCGGCGTCGGCTGTTCGGCGGCAGCTCCGCCGGACGAGAGCCCATCGGCCGCAGGTTCGGGCTTCGCATCCATCTCGTCGAGCATCGCGCGCGCCTCTTTGAACTGTTTGGCGAGCTCCTCCATCGGATCGACGCGCTTCTCGGCCGCCTTCACCGATTCGGCGGTTATCGCCATGGCGCACGCGACGGCTTCGGTATGGGTGTACGAAAGCGAAAGCGGCAGCTCCACGACGCCCAGATCCGCTGCGACCTCCTTGGCGCGGCCATGCAGCGCGACCGTGGGCTTTCCCTTCGCGTTGCGCACGACCTCGACATCACGGGCGCCGATGCCTTCGGAAAAGCCGGTGCCGAGCGCCTTCAGAACCGCCTCTTTGGCGGCGAAGCGCATGGCGTAGTGGATCTCGGGCACGCCCTTGCCGTCGCAATAGGCCTGCTCTTCCTCCGAGAACACCTTCTTCCTGAAGCTCGGGGTGCGCGCGAGTATCTTCTTCATGCGCTCGATCTCGACGATGTCGACGCCGAGGCCGACCTCCTCGAGCGTCCGCAGCCTTCGCCCCGGCGCAGCTTCAGCGCCGCGTGCCGCCCCCACCGTCTCGTCTCCTGCCGCCATGCGCACCCCTACTCGACCGTTACCGACTTTGCGAGATTGCGCGGCTGATCGACATCGCACCCGCGGGCAACCGCGATGGCGCGTGCGAACAGCTGCAAGGGCACGCTCGCGGTAATCGGCGAGAAGCAATCGCGCACTTTCGGGATGTAGATCACGTAATCGGCATGCTTTTCGATCTCGGTGTCCCCCTCGGTCGCGATCGCCACGATCAGCGCTCCGCGCGCGCGGCTCTCCTGGAGGTTCGAGATCGTCTTCTCGTAGGTCGGGCTCTGGGTGGCTACGGCGACAACGGGAAAGCCGTCGTCGATAAGGGCGATCGGACCGTGCTTCATCTCCCCCGCCGGATAGGATTCGGCATGAAGGTAGCTGATCTCCTTGAGCTTCAAGGCTCCTTCGGCGCAGATGGCCGCACCGAGACCGCGACCGATGAACAGCGACGAGCAGGCGTCCTTGCACGCAAGCGCCGCCTTATCGATGGCGGCCGTATCCGAGAGGATCGTTTCGATCTGTTCGGCGGTATCGGCGAGCTCCTTGAACAAAAGCTTGATCTGGCTCGTCGTCAGCTTGCCCTTGCTCTGCGCAAGCAGCATGGCCAAAAGCGTAAGGCTCACAACCTGGCCGAGGAACGATTTGGTGGACGCGACGGCGATTTCCTTGTTCGCCTTGGTGTAGATCACGCCGTCGCTTTCACGGGCGACGGGGCTGCCGACCACGTTGGTGATGCCGAACACTTTGGCGCCCCGCACGCGCGCATCGCGGATGGCCGCAAGCGTATCGGCCGTTTCGCCCGACTGGGACACGGCGACCACGAGCGTCGTGGGCGTGATGATGGGGTTGCGGTAGCGAAACTCGCTTGCCACCTCGACTTCGGTGGGAATGCGCGCCCAGCCCTCGATGAGCTGCTTGGCCACGAGTCCCGCATGGTAGCTCGTGCCGCAGGCGATCACGTAGATACGGTCGATCAGGTTGAGCTCGTCATGGCTCAAATCGAGTTCGTCGATCGTGAGCATACCGCCCGCCATCCGTCCGGCAAGCGTATCGCGCACAACGCGCGGCTGCTCGTGTATCTCCTTCAGCATGAAGTCGGGATAGCCGCCTTTCTCCGCCAGGTCGACGTCCCAATCGATATGGGTGACTTCCGGCTCGAAACGCTCGCCCGGCTCTTTGAAGTACTCGATCGAGTCGGCCGTGAGCTTGGCGAACTGATGGTCGCCGAGAATGACCACGTCGCGCGTTGCGTCGATGAGCGCGATGATGTCGGAGGCGACGTACGAACCGTGCTCGCCCCTGCCGATGACGATAGGAGAATCCTTGCGCGTGGCGATGATCGTGCCAGGTTCGTCGGCCGCAACGGCGGCGAGGCCGTAAGCGCCGATCACGCGCTGCGTGGCAGCATGAACGGCATGAAGCAGGTCGCCCTCGTAGGCGTCCTCGACGAGGTGGGCGAGCACCTCGGTATCGGTTTCGCTCGTGAACACGTGGCCCTTCGCCATAAGCGATTCGCGCAGCTCGGCGAAGTTCTCGATGATGCCGTTGTGGACGACGGCTATGCGACCGTCGCACGAGGTGTGGGGATGGGCGTTCTTTTCGCTCGGACGCCCGTGGGTGGCCCAGCGGGTGTGCCCGATACCGCACGTGCCCGGCATGCTCCTGTCGGCAACCTTGTCGGCCAGCTCCCCGACTTTGCCCACGCAATGCACGACTTCGAGCTCGCCGTCGTTCTCGATGGCGACGCCCGCCGAATCGTACCCGCGGTACTCGAGGCGCTTCAGGCCTTCGATGAGGATATCCTTGACGGGCTCGATGCCCGTGTATCCGACAATTCCGCACATAGGCGCAAACTCCCTTACGTCGAACGCAGCCGCCGAGCGGCTGCCTGAACCGAGGGCCGCCACCGGCCCGCATTGATGCCGAATATTGTAGCGCAGGAGGCGCGCAGGCGCTCTAGCCTCGCCCAATCAACAAAATCACGTTGCCCGGACGTTTCGAACGCAGCGGATCGGAGGTGCCCCTCATTCGGGACATACGTTTGCATGGCGCACGAAATCGATGATGTTGTCGATGAAGTCTCGTTCGCTGACATCGGTTTTCTCGTCGATGTAGTAGAGCGACGTCGTGAGCACCATGCCCACGAGGGCGACCGCTTCGAAATCGACGTCGATCTCGGGACGGATGAGGCCTCCGTCCTTCGCGCGCTGCAACTGCTCCCTGATGAGGCCGAGCAGGCGCTCCTCGTTCTCGCGCATGGAGCCCGACCACACGCGCCCTTCGCGCCATAGCTCGGATACGAAAAAGCGCCCGAACTCCTTGTTCTCGAATATCTTCACGGCAAAGCGCTCGATCATGCCGATCAGGGCAGACGGCCCGCTGTCAGCCGCCTCGGCAATCGCGACGAACTCGTCGGCAAGCTCGCCGATCCCGTCGTCGAGAATGCTCGACGCCATCTCGGCCTTGCTCTTGAAATGGTAGTACGCCAAACCCTTCGATACGCCCGCCTCCTCGACGATCTCGTCGACGGTGGCGCCCGTATAGCCCTTGCGCCCGATCACCTTCACGGCCGCATCGAGCAGCAAGGCGCGCGTCGCCCGCGCCTTGCCGCCCTTCTCCCCCCGCTGTGAAACCGCCGCTTTTATCATCCCAACCATCTCGCCATCCTATCCGAGCGCATCTCGACCCGAAACAACTGCCCTATCCGAGCTGGAGCACCGGATGCAGATCCTCCATGCGAACGGTGCGTTTCCGATATGCTACCACGCTCGTCAGGGCGAAGCACACCGCACCGATCGCAAACAGCACGAAGCAGTCGAAGGCTACGATGCCGTAATCGAGTCCGGTCATGATCTGCCGCATGCCGGACACCACGTACGTCATCGGCATGTACGGATTGATCGCCTGGAAGAACGGCGGCGTCGTCTGGATGGGGAACGTGCCGGCGCACGCCGTCAGCTGCAGCATGAGCAGGATGATGGCGACGAACTTGCCGGGGAACCCGAACGTTGCCATGAGGAACTGCATGATGGCCGCGAACACGATCGCCGTAAGGTAGCCCATGGCGTAGAAAGCGGGAACGTTGTCGATCTGCAGCTGCAAGCCGAACTGAAGCACCACCATCAAAAGCGTCGCCTGGATGATCGCGAACACGGCCATCGGCATGAAGTTCGCGAACGCCACCATGACGGGATTGCCGCCCGAGAGGATAAGGCGCTGATTGAGCGGCTTGAACACGAAGCCCGCAACGAGGCCGCCGACCCACAGGCCGAGCGCCATGAAGTAGGGGGCGAACCCGGTACCGTAGTTCTTCACGGTCGTGTAGTACTCGCTTGCAAGCTCGACGGGGTCGGACATGGCATCGGCTTTGGCCGTGATGTTCGTCGTCTGGTCGGCCGCCGTTTCGGCTCCCTCGGCAAGTTTTTCGGAAAGCTCGCCCGAACCGTCAACGGCGTCGGCAAGACCGTCGGTCAGCGTCGCCGAGCCCCCCTCGAGCTGCGAAGCGCCCGAAGCGATCTGCGACGAACCGTCCTTGGCCGACTGCGCCCCCGCAGCAAGCTGCGATGCGCCCCCGCTCAGCTGGTCGGCCCCCGACGCCGCCGACGAAACCCCCTCGTTGACTTGGCTGGCTCCCGAAGCGACCTGCGACACACCCGATACCAGCGAGGACATGTTGGCATCGACTTCGCTCGCGCCGGAGTCGAGCCTCTTGATGCCGCCCACCAGCGCGGGAGCGGAGGCTGCGAGCGCCGAAGTGCCATCGGAGAGCTTCTCGAGCTGGGGTTGGCTGCTCTCGATGCCGCTGCGGGCCGCCGACAACCCGCCCTTGACCCCGGCCAAACCCTGTTGCAAGGCCGATCCGTCGCCCGTTTGCGACGCGATGGACTGCGCGGCGGCGATGGCGCCGGGGTTGCTCGGGTCGGTACTCGTAAGCTTTTGCTGCAAGGTAGCCGCCCCGACGGCGAGATCCGACGCAGAATCGGTAGCATTCGCTATGCCGGTCAGGTATTGCTCCGCTATCGCAGCCTTTTCGGCATCGCTCGAAGCGCCCGCCATCGCCGAGAGGGCATCGTTCGCCTTCGCATTCAATCCGTTTACCCCACCGCCGATCCGGGCGACCCCCGCCGATGCGTCCTGCAGGCCCGATGCCAAACTCGATGCGCCCGCAGACACCTGGCTCAGACCGCCGGAAACGAGGTTCACGCCGCCGATGAGCTCCTGGTTCGATTGGGAGTCATCGGCGCCGATGGCGGTAGAAAGCCCGTTCATGCTTGCAACGATCTGCTGTACTCCCTCGTTGAGCTGCGCTGCCTGCCCGGGCAGTCCGGCGGTCTGCTGCGCCAGCTGGCTCGCCCCCTCGGCAACGGCCGACGTGCCTTCGTTTTTCAATTTCGATGCGCCCGAGACCACCGAACCGGCACCGCTTTCAAGCTTGCTGGTGCCCGATTTGAGTTGATCGGCGCCCGCTTGGAGCGTGCCGATGCCGCTTTCGAGAGCATCCGCCCCGCTCGCCAGCGTGGCAAGCCCGCCATCGAGGGAAAGGGCGCCGTCTTTGAGGGTACCGAGGTTCGTCGTGATGGTCGAGCTGCCGTCCTGCGCCGTAACCAGGCCGTCTTTGAGGGCGCCTGCCCCGTCGGCGGCGGTCTTGATGTCCTTGCCCGAATCGGCCACGCGATCGAGCACCGTCGTCCAGTATTCGTTGGCCACCGTATCGCTCACGCGCTGGCGAACCTCCTTCCAAACCGACTCGCCGATCTGGGAGGCCAGCATGTTCTCGCTCTGGTTGTACTCGATCTTGAGCTGCGCACGGCGCGGCGAATCGCCGTCGACCGAGGCGACGCTTTCGGAAAAGTCGGAGGGAATCGTACACACCATGAAGTAGGTACCGTCCTCGAGGCCCTTCTGCGCCTCTTCAGCCGACACGAAGTTCCACTGCAGCCCGTCGTCGGTGCCCTTAAGCTCGTCGACCACATCGTTTCCGAGCGTTCGGTTCTCCCCCGCGATCACCGCGCCCGCGTCCTCGTTCACCACGGCAACGGGCACCGTGTTAAGCCGCGCATAGGGGTCCTGGAACGCCGCCAAGTACAGCGCGCCGTACAGCAGCGGCATGATGGCGATAGCGGCGATGACCACCCACATCACCTTCGATGCCGTGATGTTCTTCCATTCGAGTCCGGCGAATCGCAATCCTTTGAACGCCATGCTACTCACCTTCCTTCGCAAGAAATACCTTCGCATCGGCCATGTCGGCAAGGCCCCGCTCGACCACGCCGACGACGATGGCGGCGCTTTGCTCGCGCGCAGCCCGGTGGAGCATGGTCATGAGACCCTCAGACTGCGACATCGTAAGCTGATCTTCGATATCGTCGATCACAACGGCTTCGGGTTCGCCCACGAATGCGAGCGCGATACCGAGCTGCGCCATCTTTTCGGCCGAGATGTCCTTGATGCGCACGTTGGCGATGTCGTCGATCTCCCAAGCGCGCATGTACGCGAGCACCTGCTCGCGTTTCGGCTTGCGGCCGAACAGCTCGAACTCGGCGCCGACCGCATACACCGCCGTCAGGCTCTCCTGCAGCTCGTTGAGGCCGGCGAAGATGCCGAGCCCCACCTTGCGCTCCACCTTGGCGCGCTGCCGGGGAAGTTCGAAACCGCCCACCGCAAGCGTGCCTCCCGTCGATTTCATGCGGCCGGCCAACGTGAGGAGCAGCGCCGTCTTCCCGCTTCCGTTGCGTCCGCGCACCGCCACAAGCTCGCCGCGCGAAGCCTCGAGGTCGACTCCCTTGTACGCATAGCCCGCAAGCGTCTTCAACTCGAGACCGTGCGCCGCCATGTATGGTTGCCCTGTCATTCCTGTCTCCTTTTTTGACTGACTAGTCAGTTTTATTTCAGCGGAAGTATAGCACCACGAGAGACTGACGCAAGCACCGTTACCCGAATGTCAACCGAACCACCACGGACAAAGCAAAGTTTCAATGATCAATCTTGTTATCTTTTACGGCGGGAAGGCTATACTGATACGATGTACGCATTCGGCCACCCGAAGGATCCCGCCCGTGAAACGGAGAAACCTCATCGTCATAGCCGCCTGGTTCTTCGGGGCGATTCTCCTTCTCTTCCTCTTCTTCCAGATGCAGAGCTACGCCGGCATCATCAACGACGCGGGCGTCATACGAGGCGGCACGCAACGGGTGGCTAAGATGGAGCTGGCCGGCCAACACGCCGACGAAACCGCGCAGCGCATCGAGGCGCTGCTCGACGAGATATCGACCAGCGAGCAATCGCGACCCCTCAAAAGCCAGGCGACGCGCAACTTCATCGAGAAGATCGATGCGACGCGCGAACAGTGGGGTCTCATGAAAGACGAGATTGCGGCGCTCGACGCAGGAGAAGGTTCGCCCGAACGTCTGCTCGAACTGAGCGAGCGGCACTTCGAGCTGGCTGACGAGATGGTCTTTGCCGCACAGGCGCGCGCCGAACAGGATTTTCTCACCTCGTTCGTCGTGGGACTCGTCCTGATCCTCGCCGTCACCTCGTTGGTGCTGCTCATGGAGCGCAGCAGCCTGCGCCACGAAAAACGGGCCTACCGCACCGATCTTCTCACCCACGGGAGAAATCTCGCCGCGTTCGAGGAGGAGGCCGACGCGTTGATATCAAACGGGAGATCCAGCTCCTACCTCGTTGTCTACAGCAACATCTACAATTTCAGGCTCATAAACGAATCGTACGGCCACGATGCGGGAGACCGCATCATCGTGTCGACGGGCGAACTGCTTGAAAGCTGTTGCGAACGGGACGAGATCTGCGCGCACACAAACGCCGACCACTTCGTCTTGCTGCTCGAAGACCGCCCCGGAAGAGTCGAGCACATGGCCGACGCGCTGCAGAAGCACCTGAAGGACCAAGACGGGCTGTTCTTTTCGGGTGTGCTCAAATACGGTCTCGGCGCATGCAGAGTCGTCAAAGGCTCCTCCATCACCGAAGCGATCAGCAACGCGACCGCCGTCCTTAAGGAAGGTGGGCTCGTCGATGGGGTCGCGTGGTACGATGATGCCTTCAAAGACCTGATCAAACGCAAGAACGATATTGTCAGGCACATGTCCGTCGGTATAAGCGAACGCGAGTTCAAGCTCTATCTGCAACCACAGATAGATCTCGCGACAAACGAGATCGTCGGCGCCGAAGCGCTCTGCCGCTGGGATTCGGAAACGCTCGGCTTCCTCGCACCCGACAGCTTCATTCCCCTCTTCGAGAAAAACGGGCGCATCGTCGAACTCGACTACTTTATGCTCGAGCGGGCCTGCGAATCCTATGCTGAGCTCTCCTCGCTCGATGCGGCTCCACCCACGTTCGCCGTCAACTTCTCGCGCAGCACCATCATCCAGCAAGACTTCGCCGACACGCTGGCCTCAACGGTTGAACGGTTCGGCATAGCCCGCAGCGCCCTCGAGATAGAGATCACCGAAACCGCATTCTCCGTGGACGAAGACGCCGTGATCGGCATCGTGGAGGCCCTCCAAAGCGCCGGCTTCCTCATCGCGATGGACGACTTCGGAACGGGATACTCGTCACTGAGCCTGCTGCGCAAGCTGCCCATCGACGTCCTCAAACTCGACCGACGCTTCATCTCGCAAGAGCATGCAACGGGTCGCGAAACGAAGATACTCGAAAGCATCATCGACCTTTCGAACGATTTGGGCATCACCACGGTGTGCGAAGGTATTGAAACGGACGATCAGGCTAAAGCACTCGAAGAACTCGGCTGCGCGATCGGACAGGGTTACTTGTTCGCCCGCCCGATGCCGGCTTCGCAGTTCGCGTCGTTCAGCAGCGAATGGGGCGAATCGTACCGAACGCACCGCTGACGGCAACCGGCCAGCCGGGCGTCCCGGCAGCGCGGTTCCGGTTTCCGCCTCGCAAACCGGGCATGGGCGGCAAAATGCTCGCCGACCGCTGTACAAAGGCGAGTGCTCCGCCGTTGTACAGCGGTTGACCCGCTCGGTATAATGGAAGCATCATGGAAACAGCTGCCGAAACACAACAACGCCTCGTCGCCGACTTCGCGGAGTTCTCCGACGATCCGTTTTCCCTCTATGAATACCTGCTCGGCTTTTCAGCCGAGCTGCCGGTGATGCCCGACGGGGAAAGAGAGCTGGCAGCGCTTGTCGAAGGCTGCCAATCCCGCGTTTGGCTGCGGGTGATCCGCGGGCACACAGGACGTCTGACCATAGCGCTCGACAGCGACACGCTCATCGTGCGCGGCGTACTGAACGCCATCGTGCAGATCTACTCGAACCGCTCCGACGAGGATATCCTTTCCACCGATTTCACGTTCCTCGAGCAAACCGGGCTCGCCGATCTGTTCTCGGCAGAACGGCAAAGCGGGATCAAAGCCGTCATGGCCGCCATCCGAAGCGCCGTGTCCCGCGCTACTTAGTCTCGTCGTCGACGATCGTCATGAGCCGCTGCTGGGAATTGATGCCGAGCTTGCGGTAGATATGGTAGATGTGCGATTTGACCGTCGCGCTGCTTACCACGAGCTGCTTGCCGATGTACTCGGCATTGCGCCCTTTGGCCAGCAGGAAGAACACCTCGGCCTCGCGCGGCGTCAGCTCGTAATCGTCGATCACCCGATCGCAGCGCTGCCTGAACGTGTTCACGTGCTTATCGGCAGCGTCTTCCTCTGCAACGGCCTCCACCGCCGTAGCGGAGGTCAGAAGATCGTTCAAGCGCTTCTTCGTTTTCGACTCGTCTCCCCCGTATATCGAGAACACCGTGATCACAAGGAGCGCGAACACTACCACAACGAGGCAGAACGCCCAATCGGAAAGATCGAAGACGAATACGATCAGATACGCTCCGATCGAGCCGAGGAAGAATCCGACCCAACTCGGAGCCTGCCGATTCGCGAACCGGTCGACGGGGTGCAACTGGAATTCGGCGTTGTCGATGCTCGTCGAATACCACGCGATCACCGAAGAATGGGCGAGCGCGACGTTCGCCAAGCAGCCGCACACGATCTTTCCCGCCTCGTCGGCGAAGGGAAACAGCAAAAGCCCCATCATGATCATCGGAAGCGAGATGCGCTGGACTATACCCGTATCGACTTCGACCTTCGGGCCGAGATAGCCCCACACGAACGCGAGCGCCGAGCCGATAAGGCCGCTCGCACCGCAAACCAACGCCGCAACCGGGCCCATCGAGCACATGAGGATCGACATGAAACCGTACACGGCGCCATGGCACGCGACCGAGAGCATCGACGGCACGGTCAAGAGCGCGCTTCGGCGGTATTCCTTGACGGGAAGGATGCTCTCGCCCGGAATCCGCGTCGAGAGAAACGCCGCAAGGCCCACCGAACCCAAGATGAGCAGCGATATCTCCAGCAACCCGAGCCACGTCGCCCCGGTAGCGTTCGCGAACACGAACAGCATCGTTCCCCCGCATGCCCCGATGCAGATGGTCACCGCCGTACGGCGCGTGGGTATGAGGCTGAAGAAGATGCACCAGTACATCATGCTGCCCGCCTGCGCGATGCCGAACAAGCCCCACGCGATCGCCGATACCCAGATGGGCATCCACTCGAACGATGCGTTGAACATCGTATTGACCACGGCCACGAGCGCGAGCAGCGACCCTACCGTGAAAAGCTTGTTGCGGTGCTCGAATATCCAATCCTGCTTGACGATGAAGAAAGCGAACGATGCGGCGAGCGTGAGGATGGAAACGATGCGGAGCATCACGCCCTCATGGATGTCGCAGAAGTCGAGCAGCACGAGCGAGGGGCTGAAAACCGCCGAAAGCTCCCATCCGATAAGACAGGAGAAGCCGATGCCCGCGAGGATGTACGTGTTCAGAAGATCGCCCGGCGTCCTCGTGCGCTTCGGCTCTGCAGACTCGTCTGTTTCCCCCATGAAACGGCCCTCTCAACATCTCAGTATGATACGGATTTACCAAAAAAACCGATTTCAACATTAGCAGTTGTAGATTAATTCGGTCAACCGACAATACTGTATCCATAGCGCAGCAAGCGGCGAACACGGGGGTACGCACCGCTTGCATATTAGCTTTATTTCCCCTGATAAATTATGGTTTATTCCAATCGGTACCTACCCGGGCCGAGGTCTCGCAGGCTGTTTTCGACAGCGAAAACAGATATTGCATGAGCTCGATTCGGGATGTGCATAGATACGTTTCACGCAATGCGGTAAAACCGCAGAAAGGACGACATCATGTGCTTCAGACCACCAACTGTTGAGGCAGGTCCCGTCAAGTGCCCCCAGTGCGGCGCGGAGGTAGATCCCACGCTCGACCAATGCCCGAGCTGCGGCGCGAAAGCCGCCCCGGCCCCCGGCGTACCCCCCATGCCCGGCGCCCCCGGAGCCCCCAAAGCTCCCGGCGTACCCAAAGCCCCCGGAGCGCCCGGCGCCCCCTCGGCACCGAAGCCGCCGGCCCCGAACGCATAGCCTCAAGGACTAAGCCGCCCTGCGCGTCCGAAGCGAGCGACTGCAGGGCGGCCGAACCACCGCGGCCGCTTGCAAGACCGACCGCACAGCTCTTACACAGTGAGGAGATTAGAAGATGGGAAACAACGTTACCGGCAAACCGATCATCAAGGGGCTGGGCTTCGACAGCTTCGGCCTGGGCAGCAACGCCTGCACGGTCGACATCGACGAGGAGAACGACAAGATTCTCCGCATCAGGCCCTTCCACTTCGACGAGCACTATACGCCCGAGGATCTGAACGCCTGGAAGATCGAAGCCCGCGGCCAGACGTTCGAACCGGGGTTCAAGACGCTCATGTCGCCCCTTTCGCTCTGCTATAAGAAGCGCGTCTACTCCAAGAACCGCATCCCCTACCCGCTCAAGCGCGTCGACTGGGATCCCGAAGGGAATCGCCACCCCGAGACCCGCGGTTCGAGCGGCTACGAGCGCATCTCGTGGGACGAGGCGTCCGAGATCGTCGCCAAGGAAATCAAGCGCATCCACGACGAGTACGGCCCGTACTCGATCCTCTGCGAGGTCGACGGCCACGGCGAAACGAAGGTCGTCCACGCCGCGCACGGCTGCGTAACCAAGATGCTCGAGCTGTGCGGAGGATTCACCCTCCAGTCGCGCCAGCCCGACAGCTGGGAGGGCTGGTACTGGGGCGCCAAGCACATCTGGGGCATGGATCCGCTCGGCCAGCAATCATTCCAGAACAACGTCATCAAGGACATCGCCGAGAACGGCGATGCGGTTCTGTTCTGGGGCTGCGACGTCGAGACGACCCCGCTCGGTTGGGGCGGCTACATGGCGAGCCGCCTGTGCTTCTGGTTCACCGACCTCGGCATCAAGCAGATCCACATCTCGCCCGACGTGAACTACACCAACGCGGTGCACGCCGACAAGTGGATCCCCGTGCTTCCCAACACCGATGCGGCCCTCCAGCTGGCCATCGCCTACACCTGGATCACCGAAGGCACGTACGACCAGGAGTACCTCGACACCCACGCGGTCGGCTTCGACCACTTCCGCTACTACGTGCTCGGCGGCGAGGACGGCGTGCCGAAGACCCCGAAGTGGGCCGAGAAGATCTGCGGCGTGCCCTCCTACACCATCAAGGCGTTCGCCCGCTACTGGGCAAAGCACGCCGTGTCGATCGCGCACTGCAACGGCGGCTCCTACATCCGCTCCTGCTTCGCGCACGAGCCCGCCCGCCTCGAAGTGGCGCTGCTCGGTATGCAGGGTGTCGGCAAGCCCGGCGCCAACCAGTTCAAGTTCATGGAGTGGACGCTGTTCGGCATCCCGACCGTCACGCCCCTGCCGCCCTCGACGGCGATCCCGAGCATCGGCGCCGCCTATCGCGGCTGGGTTACCGGCACGGTTCCGAGCTTCATCCCCAAGACCATGATACCCGAGGCCATCACGAATCCGCCCGTGCAGTGGTACGGCCACATCGGAGCGGGCTTCCCGCGCGAAGACCAGTTCACCGGCCCCTTCACGTTCCCGCTCGAAGGCAACGACCGCCTGCACATGGTCTGGTCGGACTCCCCGTGCTGGGAGACGTGCTGGAACGGCGGCAACGCGATGCAGGACGCCCTGCGCCACGAGAGCATCGAGTGCATCGTCGTGCAGCATCCCTGGATGGAGAACGACTGCTACTTCGCCGACATCATCCTGCCCACGAACACCAAGTTCGAAACAGCCGACATCGGCACCGACAACGACTCCGGCCAATGGAACGTCATCTTCTACGAAGAGCAGGCCATCAAGCCCGTCGGCGAATCGAAGTCCGACAAGGAAGCCGTCGCCGAGGTGGCGCGCGCACTCGAGAAGTTCGGCGGTGCCTACGAAGACCTGTACAACCGCTATCTCGGCGGCAAGACCGACGAGGAGTGGATCGAGGTCGGGTTCAAGACCTCCGGCGTTCCCGAGGATCTCGAGTACGACGAGTTCAAGGAGAAGGGATACTATCCGTTCCCGACACGCGAGGATTGGAAGGAAATCCCGGCAGGCCTCAGGGAGTTCTACGAGGATCCCGAGGGTCATCCGCTGCGCACGCCCACCGGCAAGCTCGAGTACTACTCGACAGGCCTCGCCGCCACGTTCCCCGATGACGAAGAGCGTCCCCCGGTGCCGCACTGGATCGACCAGAGCCCGCTGCACCAGGAGCGCCAGTATCTCGAGCGCGGCCGCCAGTATCCGTTCCTGCTCGTATCGAACCACCCGCATTTCCGCGTGCACGCCCAGCATGACGACGTAACGTGGCTGCGCGAAATCGAAACCTGCAAGGTGACCGGCCCCGACGGCTACAAGTACGAACCCATCTGGGTGAACCCGATCGACGCCGGCAAGCTCGGCCTTAAATCGGGCGACATCGCCAAGATATACAACGAGCGCGGCGGCGTACTCGGCGGCGTCATCGTCTCCGAGCGCATCATCCCCGGCGCAATCTACCAGGATCACGGCGCACGCGTCGATTCGATCGTCATGGGCGAAGGCGGCCTCGACCGCGGCGGTGCGAACAACCTGATCGCACCGATCCCCACAACGTCTAAAAACACCGTAGGCGAGGTAACGAGCGGTTTCCTCGTCAACATCGAGAAGGTCGACGTGTTCGCGCTCGCCGAGGAATACCCCGAGGCGTTCGGGCGCGACTACGACCCCGACTGCGGCCTCGTCGCGACGGCGCGCATCGTGGAAGGAGCATAGAGATGGGAAAGGTATTCGTCTACGACCACGCCAAGTGCAACGGCTGCCGCAACTGCCAGATCGCCTGCAAGGACGAGCACGTCGACAACGCGTGGCCGCCCTACGCCGAGCCCCAGCCCGACACGGGCCAGTTCTGGTGCCGCATCGAGGAGGAGGTGCGCGGGAGCGTTCCCAAGGTGAAGGTCTCCTACACGCTTCGCATGTGCCAGCACTGCGACAGCGCACCCTGCATGGACGCGGCCCCCGGCGCTGCCTACAAGCGCGACGACGGCCTCGTCGTCGTCGACCCCGGGAAGGCCAAGGGCATGCGCGGGCTCGTCGACGCGTGCCCCTACGGCGCGATCTTCTACAACGAGGAGCTCGATATCCCGCAGAAGTGCACCGGCTGCGCGCACCTCGTGGACGCCGGCGAGGTCCCGCACTGCGTCGACGTCTGCCCGCACGGGGCCGTCCGCTTCGGCGACGAGGAGGACTTCGCCGCCGAGATCGCCGCGGCCGAGCCGCTGCTCGCAGAGCGCGCGTCCGATGCGCCCCGCGTGTACTACCTCAACAAGCCGAAGCGCTTCGTGGCGGGCGTCGCCGTCGACCTCGAGGCCGACGAGGTGGTCGTCGGCGCTGCGGTGACCCTCGAGAACCTCGCGGACGGCACGGTCGTCGCCGCCGAGACCGACGAGTTCGGCGACTTCTGGTTCGACCAGGTGGCCGCCGCCCCCTACCGCGTCTACGTCGAGGCCGAGGGGTACCTCTCGCGCATGGTCGAGACCGACGCGACCGACGAGGACCGGAACGTCGGCGTGGTCGAGCTGTTCAAGAACCAGATCGGGTAATCCGACAATCGCAATTGATATGATCTTCGTCCGGGTTGCCCGACCCGGTTTCCCGGGCGAAGACCGCACTATATGAGTATGGAGTAACGCATGAGCGACATTGCACCACAGGAGGTAGCGGGCATCGAAGCCGCCGCCGAAGCGCCCGGTCAAAAGCAAGGCGCTAAGCCCAAGAAGCTGTTTTACGGATACGTGCTGATCGTCGTCCTCGGTTTCATGTATTTCTGTTCGTCGGGAATCGTGCTGCCGACCGCCACGATCGTCAATCCGCTGATGCTCGAAGACCAGTCGCTCGGAATGAACGCGACGATTCTCGGAACGGGATTCTCGCTGTTCGTGCTCGTACAGGGTCTTTCGGCCCCCTTGGTCGGCGGACTCATCTCCCGCAAAGGGGCGCGGTTCAGCATGGTGTCGGGAGCGGTGCTCATGCTCGTCGCGATGCTCGCGCTGATATTCTTCGTGTCTTCGCCGATCGCCTATTTCATCGCATTCGGTATCGTGACGAGCGCCGCAACCATGATGGTCGGGCAGCTCGCGGTCCAAAGCACCATCGGCGATTGGTTTATCGCACGGCGAGGCATGGCCATGACGGCCATGATGGTCATCGGCGCGAGCGCGTCGTTCATCGGACCCCCGGTCGTCAACGCCATCGTCGACGCAACGGGCGGCGGATGGCGCGGAGGCTGGTATCTGCTGGTCGCCCTGAGCATCATCCTCATTCTCGTCGCGCTGCTGTTCGTCAAGAACAAGCCCGCCGACATCGGCCAGTACCCCGACGGCGCAGCCGATGCGGGTTCGCTTGCCGGCGAGGGCAAGCGGTTCAAGGTGTATAAGAACACCGCCCAAATCGCCTTCAAAGACGTGATCAGGAACAAGTACTTCTGGCTGATCTCCCTCGCTGCTACGGGGGGATTCGCCGCCTACACGCTGTCGACGGCGCAGGGAGTGATCCACTTCACCTCGCTCGGGTTCGATCACGGCCTTATCGTGGGCGGCGTCGCCATCATGGGCGGCGTCAGCCTTGTGGGCAAAATGCTTTTGGGCATGGTGTCCGACCGCATCGAGCCCATCAGGCTCATCGTCGGCTCGACCGTGGTACTGTTCATCGGCGTCATAGCCGGTGCAGCAGCGCAGAACACCATCATGGTGTACGCGTTCTACGTCTGCGTGGGCTTCGGATTCGGCGGCGTGAACGCCGTATTCCCGACAGCGATGGCGAACTACTTCGGGGCGTCTTCGTTCTCGAAGAACCTCGGCACCGGCATCATGATCACCACGGTGGTCGCCTCGACGCTTCCCGTCATGAGCGGGGCCATCTTCGACGCAACCGGGACCTGCACGCTTGCGTTCTACATCACCGCGGCAATCATTGCGGTCTGCGCCGTATGCGGCGCACTCGTGAAGATCCCAAAGCATAACTCAGGAAAAGGGGAATAAAGATAAGGAGGTACGACGACATCATTCGGTTCGAATCAATGTCTGTTTAAACACAAGGAGGTACAAGCCAAATGGAAAACACCAACGTTCCCATGTCGAAGCGCCTGGTCGGCATCGGGCTCGCGGCGCTCTGCATCGTGGCCTCGCTGCTCATACCGGGCTCCGAGCAGCTCTCGGCCGAGGGCGTCAAGACCCTCGGGCTCATGCTCGCGCTCGTGTCGCTGTGGGTCACCTCGGCCCTGCCGCTCGGCGTCACGGCCCTGTTCATCATCGTCATGTGCCCCGTGCTCGGGATCGTCCCGAGCCTCGGCGACGCGATCAAGGGCTTCGCGAGCCCCGCGCTCTTCTTCATCATCGCGGTGTTCTCGCTGCCCGTCATCATGCTCAAGACCAACTGGGGCGTGCGCCTGATCAACATGATCATCGGCTGGACCGGCACGAGCTCGCGCAAGCTCGTCCTCGGCTTCATGATCGCCACGACCCTCGTGTCCACCGTCATGTCCGACGTGCCCTGCACGGTGCTGTTCCTCGGCTTCGCGCTCACGATCCTCAAGGCCACCGGGGCCAAGCCCCTGCAGTCCAACCTCGGGCGCTGCCTCATGATCGGCATCCCGATCGCCGCGGTCACCGGCGGCATGGCCACCCCCGCGGGCTCCTCGTTCAACGTCGTGGCCATGAACATCCTGCAGCAGGCCACCGGCACCTCGGTCTCGTTTCTGGACTGGGTCGTCGTGGCGCTGCCCGTCGTGATCGTCATGACGCCGATCACGTGGTTCTTCATCACCCAGCTCATCAAGCCCGAGCCCATCGCCGACTCGGCGCTGCAGGGCATCCGCGACCAGGCCGCCTCGGCCACCAAGGTCGAGCCCCACGAGGTCAAGGCCCTCGTCGTCATCGTCGGCCTGCTGGTGCTGTGGATCGCGGGCAACTGGGTGCCGGTCCTCAACGCGACCGTCGTCGCGCTCATCGGCCTCACGGTCATGTTCCTGCCCGGCATGAGCCTGCTCACCTGGCGCGAGTTCCAGGACTCCGTGCCGTGGGGCATCGTGCTCATGTGCGGCACCATCATGTCGATGGGCGCCGTCGTCGAGGCGACGGGCGGCGCGGCCTTCCTCGCGGGCGCCATCGCCGGCTCCGGCGTCATGGACCTCGGCTTCTTCGCGGCCTTCGCGCTCATGCTCGCGCTCATCTACCTGCTGCACACCGTGTGCCCCATCGGCGTGGCGATCCTCGGCATCTTCCTGCCGATCATGATCACGCTGTGCGCGGGATTCGGCGTGAGCCCGGCCGTCCCGACGATCGCGCTCGCGGTCGTGGTGGCCGGCAACTACCTCATGCCGGTGAACCCCACCGTCATGCTGACCTACGGCGAGGGGTACTACACCTTCGGCGACATGTTCAAGACCGGCGTCGTGCCCTCGATCGCCCTCGTGCTGATCATGGCCGCCTGGATGCCGTTCATCGTGGGGGCCATGGGGATATAGGCTCCGAGAAACAACGTCTGCTTTGCGCCCTCGGGCGCAAAGCAAGGAAGGCCGCCTGCGGGCGGCCTTCCTCTACGAACAGACGATTGATCGAACCCGCAACGACCCTTCCCCGATCGCTTCCACCCGGCTGCCATCCCGCACGGCCCGCCTCGCTTGGTTGTCATCTCGCCCTGCCCCGCCCAAACAGCAGCGGCCCTTGCGCTTCGAAGCGCAGTCCCGCACGAAGACCATGCGAGCAGACGGCGAATCCGGATAGCGCTCGGTCCAAGAGCAGCCCGGAATCAAATGGGCGGTTTGCTCAGCAGGGCGCGCAGCTCCCAATGCTTTCGGGTGAAACCCGGATCGCGGTAGCGCAAACGCTTACCTGTAAACTTTGCCGCTATCTGTGCCAGCTTATTCACATCTTCGCCGCTACCGATCTGAATGCTCGTTACCGAAACAACCGTATACCCCAGCGAGATAAGCGTATTGCTTCGCTTCGAATCACGTGCCCGTTGCCCTTCGCCCGAATGATGAAGCTTGCTATCGTATTCGAACACCAGGTTCGCATCGGGCCAGCACAGATCGCACACGCAATAGCTCTTACTTGAAAACTTTCTCATGCTCGGCGGAATATCGATGTGGTAGTTGAGCCGCGGTCGCTCGATCCCGTAGCCGCCGAGCGCGTACGGCAGGCAAAGATACATCGCAAGCTCGGTCTCCTTCGGCGAAGCGGAGCCGTCTAGCACGTAGCGCAACGCACGCACCGCCTTCTTGCACCCCGGTGCGCCCGCCGCCTTCGCAACGAACGCCTTCAGTTTGTCCGATGATGTGAGCGGTTTTTTGCGGGGAGCTGCGGGCCCGTCCTTGCGCAGCGAATACGTGCCGCATAGCTCGAAACCCAGTTGAATGAGATTTGCCAAAGTCAGCTTGCTTGCCATCTGCAGAAAGCAGAACTCGGGCGTGCTCACGAAGAATCCTTCGCCCGCATCGACGAACAGATCCCCATCGGGCAGCGCGCAGCTCCATGTATGGCTTACCAATGCATGTGTTTCGGTTCGCATCGCATCGCACCCAACGAGGACATGAACAGGCAACAAACACCCACCGGGACGGAGCGTGCCGCCCGGAAGGCACGGTTTTGTCCGATTGGAAAGCGCAGCGCGCGCATGCTTCGTAGCCGCAACGCGACTGCTCCGATCCCTTAAAAACCCAGGACCTACAGTGCGCCAGTATTCAAGCGCCGATATATACCCCACAAGGATGTCCATGAGCACCCGCATCATCCCCTTGCCCATAATCGTGCACAGGAACCTTTCCAGCATATCAGGATCGACGCATCCCTGCATAGCACCCGATGCGATTTGGCACTTAATGCTTTGAGCAGACGGTAGGCAGAACAACCCCGTGCCAACGGTGATTCGGCAACGGAGGCGTCTGATTCTGGCACAAAATTACGGGCACGGGAACAATCAACCCGAATTTTCGATTTGCCTAGCTATTTTCGAATCTAAAACCCCAGTTGGCGATCATGGTTTACCTTACATAAATTCGCGTACCCGTAATTTTGTGCCAGAATCGGGCCTTCCTGCTGTAAACCGGCATTGACATAGCCGCATACCGCCTGATGACGATCCGGCGTTTCATGACGCCAAACAGGCGCAGGCGCATGTCAATGCCGGTTTACAGCGGAAGCGACTTGCGCATTAATAGCTGTATACGCGCCACGAGCGGGCGGGCCTAGCACATGACGGGCACAGCGGGCATGACGAGCGTGTGGATTCCACGCGCGGCGTGCGCGCGTCTTCTTACCAGCTACGCGGGTAGGTCGCATTTTGCACCTCGACAGAGTCGATGCGTCTCGCGCAAAAGCGGCCGGGCAATCGCCTGTCCACCTTGCTTCCGCTCGAGTTAAAGCACCTTGTCGATCGGGCCTTCTTTGCCGCACCTTGCCAGGTGCGCCCTACCCGTAGCGGTACGAGACGCCCATTCCCGCTTGGGGATACTCCCACTTCTCTATGATGGTATCCCCGCAGAGGATCCTGCAGGTCCCGCATTCGAGGCATCCCGCGTAGTCGAAGCTCGTCTGGCCGTCGGCGTCGCGCTTGTAGAGCCCCGCCGGGCAGCAAAGGATCAGCTTGTCGAACTCGCTCGCATCGGGGTCGGCTTTCAAGACGATGTGCGGGTTTGCTTCGTCCACGTTGAACTTGTCGACGGCAAGCTTCTCGTCGACGTTGACCGTGATCTCGTTGATCATAGCGCACCCACTCCCTTCCGCAGGTCTTTGAGCAATGTCCATACGCCGATCTGCTTGACGGGCGCCATCGCCTTCTTCCTGATGGGCTCAACCGGGGATCCGTCCACGATGAACATCGACTTCATGATGCCCGCGGCTATCTCGGGGTAACCGTTGAAGATACGCGGCGTACCTTCCATGAACGCGGGGAAGTTGCGATACGCCTGCAGATCTTTGAGCACGAAACTGTTTTCGAGCTTCGCGCGGTACGACGCGAGCTTCGCCGACGAGGTATCGCCCGCCTCAAGCGCTTCGAGCACCGTCCGTGCGGCGATCTCGCCCGACGCGACTGCATAGTCCATACCGCGCACCTGGTATCCGAGATTAATGCAGAGCATGCCGGCGTCGCCCGTGACCAAGCACCCGTCGGCGTAGAGCGTCGGAATCATATCGTAGCCGCCCTCGGGGATGAGGTGTCCCGAATACTCGATGAGCTTGCCGCCGCGCAGCACGGGTGCCACGGATGGATGGTTTTTGAAATCCTCCATCATCTGGTAAATCGGCACCTGCGATGTGCAGAGATCGGAAAGCGTTGCCACCAAGCCGATGGAGATCGACTCGCGGTTCGTATACAGAAAACCGCCGCCCACATGCCCATGGGTCGCAGCGCCGGCGAACAGCCAAGCCGCGCCTTCCCCCGGCGCAGCCTGGAACCGATCGGCAATGACCTCCTCGGGCAGCTCGATGGTCTCCTTCACGCTCACCGCAAGCTGGTGTGCGCTCGGCTTGGTCGCAAGCTTCGCCTTTTCGGTCAGAAGCGAGTTGACGCCGTCGGCGAGGATGGTCACCTCGGCGGTTATCTCGTCCTCCCCCGCGCGGACACCCGCGATACGGCCGTCCTCCCACACAAGATCCTCGACGGTGATTCCGAAGATGCACTCCGCTCCCGCCTCTTCCGCCTTGGAAGCGAGCCAACGATCGAACGGTCCTCGCAGCACGGAATACGAGCTGTTCTCGGGTCGCCCCAACTCGGGTGAAGCGAACTCCACCGTCGTGTTCTCGCTCTCGGTAACGAGCGATATCCTCTCCTTCGTGATCTTGCGCTCGAGCGGAGCCTCGTCTTCGAAGTCCGGGAACACCGGTCTGAGCGAGTGCGTGTAGATGCGCCCGCCCGTCATGTTCTTCGAGCCGGCATCGCCGCCGCGCTCGATCAAAAGCACGCTCTTGCCCTCGCGGGCCAAGACGCATGCCGCAACAGAGCCGGCACATCCGGCACCGACGACTATCGCATCGAAATCTGCCATGTTCGCCCCCTAATCACGTTGCTGCTTCAGCAGTTGTCGTTTCAAATCTTCCATATGGGTCTTCGGGATCTTCCCCGAGGCGTTGCGGGCAAGGTCGTCGACGAAGAGGACCTTGCTCGGCTTCTTGTATCCGCCCAGTTCGCGGGCGCAGTGCGCAACCACATCGGCCGCCTTGAGCGGCGAGTCTTCCGCCCGGACCACGAAGGCGGCCAGGGATTCGCCCCAATGCTCGTCGGGGATGCCGACGACCGCCACGTCGAGCACCGCGTCGCCCATGTTCCTGATGCAATCGGCTACCTCGATCGGATAGACGTTCTCGCCGCCCGAGATGATCATGTTGCTCTTGCGGTCGATGACCGAAAGGTATCCCTCGTCGTCCAGAAAGCCTATGTCGCCCGTAAGGTACCAACCGTCGCGCACCACTTCGGCAGTGCGTTCGTCATCGCGGTAATAACCGGTCATCAGGGTTTTCGTTCTGACCGCCACCTCGCCCGGCGTTCCGTTCGGACACGGGCTGCCCGATTCGTCCACCACCTTGAGTTCCATGCCGCCGACCGCTTTGCCGACGGTGGACAGAAGCCGGTCGTCGCCGTGCTGCTCGGGGGTCAACATGGCGATGGCCGACGCCGTCTCGGTCATGCCGTAGCCCTGCATGAGCCCGCATCCCAAATACCGCCTGCATCGCTTGAGCAGCACGGGGCTTACGGGCTCGCCGCCGTAGACGATGTAGCGAAGCCCGCCGAGATCGACTGCGCCGGCGCTCTCTTCGACATAATCGACCAGGCCTCGCATAATGAACGGAACCAGCCCCGTCCGCGTAATGCCGTAGCGCTCGATGTCGGCCACGATATCGGGGGCTTTGCGGGATTCGGCGATGACCAGCTCGCCGCCGACGAACAGCGTCACGTACACGCAGACGCTCGTCACGTGGAACAGGGGCAGCACGCACAGCAGCACGTCGTCGTGGACGAAGCGCTGCTCGCGGGCATCGATCTCGATGCGGGTCAAAAGCGCGCCGTGCGACAAGAGAACCCCGCGCGGCAAGCCCGTCGTACCGCTCGTGTACAGCATGACGGCATCGTCCGAAGCGGCCACGTCGGCCGTCTTCAAACGAGGCTCGGCTTCGGCGATCATATCCTCGAACAGCACCGCATCATCGCAGAAGGCGCCCTGTTCGAGCAGAACGACCTGCAGGGGCCGACCGACCTCGCCCAGGCATTCGCACATGGCCGCATAGGCGGCGGGTGCGAAGAACACGATCTCGGCCTCGGACTGCGCGAGCAGGCGAGCGGTGTTCAGGGCCGAAAGGCGGATGTTGTACTGCTCGCACACCGCACCCAGACGAGCGCAGGCGAACACGAGCTCGATGCATGTGCTCGAATTGGGCGAGATCACGGCTATGTGGTCGCCCTTTTCCACCCCGCGAGAAGCCAAAGCCCCCGCGAGCCGGTCGACGCGGTCCTTCACGCATGCGTACGTGAAGGACCGCCCCTTGAAGCGCACGGCAACCTTATCGGGATGGGCCCGCGCCGATTCGTCCAGTATGTCGACGAGGTTGATCACAGCCCGCCCACGTAATCCGTCTTGCGGATGATCTTCTTCTCGTAGAGCTCGGCGATCTCGCTTTCGTCGAAACCGATCTCGGAGAGGATGTCGTCGTTGTCCATACCCTGCGAGGGACAACCGCGCCAGATCGTCGACGGATTGTTCTTGAAACGCGGAACCGAGGTAACCCCCTTGACCGTCTTGCCGTCGACGGTATCCCACTCAACCCACGTGTTGCGGGCGAGATAGTGCGGATGCTCCTCCATCATCTCGTAGTTCATGACGACGGAGCACGGGATGCCGATCTTCGCCATAGCGTCGGCGAACTCGGCCGCCGTGTGCTCGGCGCAGTACGCTTCGATGGCGCCGTCGAACACCGGAGCTCCCGGCGTATCGATGCCGACCGACGGAATGCCTTCGGGGAACAGCTCCGAACCGTATTCGAGGCCGAAGAAGTCGAGCGCCTTTTTCGTCGGACCCTGCCCGGCCGTGAAGAGGTAGACGCCCTCGCCGTCCTTGCACTCGTAGTAGCCGGCACCCGCCGAAATATTGTCGCGCGGCGCGCCGGCTCCGCGCTCTTCCTGGATGCCCTTCTCGAACCACTTGCCGAAGAGCCCGCCCTGGCAGCGCACGGCCGCCTCGAACTGCGCGAGGTCGAAGCTGTCGCCCTTGCCCGTGCGCAGCGCGCCCACGTAGGCGGCAAGCGCCGAGCCGTAAGCGAACAGGCCCGCGTAGTAGTCGGTCACGAACTTCTGGATCATATAGGGCGGGCCGTCCTTGTAGCCGTTGAGGTACATGAGGCCCGAAAACGCGTTTACGGTGAAATCGTAGCCGGGCAGGTTCACGTAGGCCGGATCGCCCGTCGAACCGTAGCCGGACATGTGGCCGATGACGAGCTTCGGATTGCGCTCCCACAACAGCTCGTCGGAATAGCCCCACTTGTCCCATTGCCCGCCGCGCGAAGCCTCGATGAAGATGTCGACGCCTTCGATCAGCTTGAGGAACACGTCGCGTCCCTCCCCCGACACGACGTCGAGCATGAGGGTGCGCATGTTGCGGCGTTCGTTCTGCACGCCCCAGCCGTCCTGCGTCCAGCGCAAGGGATCGATGCCCTTGGGGGATTCGAGCCAGATCACATCGGCGCCCTGCTCGGCGAACAGCTCGCCCGCGAAGGGTCCGGCCGTCGAGACGGCCGATACCACCACCTTGACGCCCTGGAGGTTTCCGAATGCGGGAATATCGGTATGCTTTGCCACAGAAGCCATCTCCTTTCGGAACTACGCTACGTAAGTGTCGAAGAACTCGATCGCGCTGTTGGCAGCCAGCTCCGTGCCGACCCCCGCGCCACCGGCTTCGGCACCGACGATGTAGAGGCCCGCAAGCGGCGATTTGATCGCCGGACGGTCTTTGCCGGCTTGACCCGCCTGCTGGGCGATGCCGATTCCCGCTCCATCTTCGCCCATAATGCGCGCCGCGTCTGCCGGGAATACCTTCTCGACGAAAATCGCATGCTCGCGAAGGCCGGGGAAGCTTTCCTCTGCGATGTCGATGAGCGCTTCGAGGATGGCGGGGCAATGCTCGTCGGGAATGCCCGCGGGAACCGCCGTCGTCATCATGACCAGCTGCTTTCCTTCGGGTGCAACCGAGGGGTCGAAGCTCGAGGGAACGACGATGAAGGAGTTGAGTTCCTCGGGCACCTCGCCCGCCATGAGCTTGTCGTTGTACTCCTTGACGGGAACCGAAGAGAACCCGGAAAGCATTTTGATTTCGGGGCTGATCACGGTATCGAGCGCAAAGCGCGCGATGATCGACACGAACGAGATCTCGAGGCCCTCGACGTATTCGACGTACTCGGCATCGAAGTGCTCGGCACCCACAAGATCGCGTACGGTTTCCTGGATGCCCGCGTTCGACACGATCATGTCGGCGCGGAACTCCTCGCCATCGACGATCACGCCGACGGCACGGTCGTCCTCGACGACGATGCTCTCGACCGGTTTGCCGAAGTACGTCTCGACGCCGTACTTCTCAAGGCCGTTCATATAGGCTGCGAGGATGGATACGCAGCCGCCCGACGGATAGCCGGAAGCATGGGCTTCGGCCTCCCACTTGAGGCAACGGGCGAACTCGCCCGCCGATAAGCGGTACTCGGGGATGCAGCAGTAGATGAAGCCGATCTGGCTCACGCATGCGTGCACGAACGGGTCGGTGGTGTAGGTGTCGAGGAACTCCTCGAGCGTCTGGCCGTCGAACGCGCCCGTCTCCTCGTCGGTCATGTTCTTGACGTCGGTGACCATCTTGATGACGGCCTCGAAATCCTCGTCGGAAACGCGTCCCTTGAGGTCCTGCGGGAACTTGAACTTCTCACCGCCCGTCGACTGGATGGGGCGAACCTTCGTGAACTCGATGTTCGATTCGACGCCGCACCGGTCGAGCAGCTGGATCAGCGGACCCTTCTCTCCGCGGGAGATCAGGTGCACGCCGAAGTCGACCGTGAAGTCGTCGCGCTTCGACGAGCCGATGCGGCCACCGGGCTGCATGCGCTTTTCGAACAAGGCGACCTTCTTGCCGCTTTGTGCGAGGAGCAGCGCGGAGGCAAGGCCTCCGACGCCGGCTCCGATAACGATAGCATCGTAGTGCTTCATGTGCTTTCCCTTCGTCGCGTTGCGCGCCCGAAGCGCGCTCTTCCGTCAGTCGCCCGAGCCCTACCGCTGCGCGGGCAGGGCGTAGTAGTTGAAGCTCATGAGCGCCACCTGCTCGCCGTCCACGTCGAACACCGGCACGTCGAGGAAGTAGTCGCCGCGGCCGCGCTCCCGAACGGGCGCGATCTTCTCGGCCGCCTCGTCCTCGGTCAGCGAGAGCTCGACGACGAGATCCTTGGTGCCGGGCTTGAGGTACTTCGACTCGACGCTCTTGAGGATCGGCACGAACTCGTCGGTGCCGTAGGTGGCCATGAACAGCGTACCGCCTGCGATCTCGGCCAGCACGAACTCGCTGCCCGCGTACGCGATGCCGACGTGGTTTCTGTGCAGCTCGGTTAAGGGAAGCAGCAGGCGAACGTGGCGCTCCTCCACGATCTCCGCCTTCATCTGGGCAAGGTTGATATAGGGCGTCGGACCGTCGTTGACGTTTTTAGCCAGTTCCTTGAAAAAGTTCTCGTCCATTGCATTGCTCCTTGTGTTCGAATCGGATCGGTTACGCGTTCAGGCCGGCGGCGAGCTTGGGGGCAATCTCGCGGAAATCTCCGACGATACCGTAATCGGCCTGCTTGAAAACGGGCGCGTTCTTATCCTTGTTGATGGCGACGATGGTCTTGGCGCCTACGGCCCCGACCATATGCTGGACCTGGCCCGAAAGGCCGACGGCGACGAAGAGGTCGGGTTTGAGCATGACGCCCGACACGCCGATGTAGCGCTCCTTCGACATCAGGTTCAGCCCCTCGGCGATGGGGCGGGTGCATCCCGTTTCGGCTTCGAGAGCCTGTGCGAGGCCATCGACGATCTGCAGGTCTTCGGCGCTCTCGATGCCACGGCCCACGCTGATCACGCGACGGGCGGCGGCGAGGTTCACCGATTCGATCGTGCGGGGTTTCTTCTCGACGAGCGTGATGCCCGAAGCGGCGGCGACAGCCGGCAGCTCCTCGGGCGCAGCATCGGATGCCGACAGGCCTTCGAGCGATTCGTTCAAGAGCAGGCCGTCGCTTAAAAGCACGATGGCGGGACCGCCGTTCACCTTCTCGACGCTGTATGCGCTGCCGCCGAACACCATATGCTCGGCCAGCAAAGCGCCGTCCTCGACCCATACGCGCACGGCGTCGTTGACGACGCGCGTCTTCTGCGCAGCCGCGATCCGAGCGGCAACGAGGCGCATGCGCTTGGTCGTTGCGATGAGAACCGCATCGGGCTTGTGATCCCCGACGGCGGCGATAACGGCAGCAGCCGCATCTTCGACGAGGCCTTCGCCCTGACTCGCGGCGACGAGAACCGCATCCGCACCCGCGCCCTGCGCAGCCCCGACCGTCGCATCGCCGATGCACACCGCTTCGACGCTTTCGCCGATCCTTCTTCCGACAGCGATCAATGCGGCGTAACTTTCAGGGGTTTCGCCGAGAACCCATACTTTGTTGAGCATGTTCATCCTATCCGCACCCCCTACCAGGAAGCCTTGATGTTGGTTACCAGCTCGCCGATGTTCTCATCGGTTGCGCTTTCGTACACGACGTGCTTGCGCTCGATGTTTTCGGGCGCAAGCACCGAGACGGTCTCGACAGGGCTTTCGGGAAGCCCCCCGACCTCGTCGAGCGTCCACTTGACAACCGGTTTCTTTCCAGCCGCGAGGATGTCTTTGAGCTGGGGGATCCTCGGAAGATTGATATCGGTCGTCACCGAAACGACGGCGGGGAGCGTAACCTCGAGCACCTCGACTTCGTTTTCAAGCGTGCGCTCGACCACAACCGCGCCGTCCTTCGCCTCGATAGAGCTCACGGCGTTCACCACGGGAACGCCGAGCAGAGCCCCGACAAGCGACCCCACCTGCTGTGCGTAGAGATCGCCCGATCCCTCGCCGCACACGACGAGATCGTAATCGATCTTGCCGAGGGCAGCGGCGAGCACGGAGGCCGTCTGGAACGCGTCCGACGAATCGAGGACGGGATCGATAACGCAATAGAGCTCCTGGGCGCCGCGCGACAGGGCGGCCTTGACGAGCTTCGTATCGTTGAGCTTCTCGCCGCCCGCGGAAAGGAGCGCCGCGCTTCCCCCGGTGGCCTCGGCGAGCTTCGCCGCCTCCTCGATGGCCACCAGATCGTATTCGCCCAGAATCATCTCGGCTTTGTCGAGGTTCAGGGTCTTGTCGGGGTTGACGTCGATGTCCTGCGCATCGGGAACCACTTTGTAGCATGCAACGGTATTCATTGTTCGCCTCATCCTTTCTCGTGGGCCTACTGGGCCTCTTTGATGAGCGCGCGCCCGGCGGTATGGACCATGATCTCCTCGGTGCCGGCCATGATGCGGTAGACGCGCTGATCGCGCCACAGGCGCGAGATGCGACAGTCGTGCGTGTAGCCGATGCCGCCCATGATCTGCATGGCGTCGTCGATGACCTCGAAGGCGGCCTGCCCGGTATAGCGCTTGACGAGCGAGGAGTCGATTTGGATGGACTCGCCGTTCATCTTCTTCCATGCGGCCTTGTACAGCATGTTCTGCATGTTCTCGATCTTGATCTTCATATCGACGATCTTTTCTTGGATCAGCTGAAACGACCCGATGGTCTTGCCGAACTGCTCGCGCACCCCCGCATACTTCACGGCCTCGTCGTAGGCGCAACGGGCCATGCCCACGTTGGCGGCGCAGATGGTCAAGCGCTCGACCTCGAAGTTCTTCATCAGCTGGTAGAAGCCCTTGCCCTCGACGCCGACGATATCGGTCTCTTCGCACTCGACGTCGTTGAGGTGGACTTCGTAGGTGCCGCACATGTTGTTGCCGATCTTGTCGAGCTTCTCGATGGTGATGCCAGGGCGGTCCATCGGGAACAGGTACATGCTGAAGTCTTTATAGGGGTTCTCGTTGATGCCGCTGCGGCAGACGCAGAGCATGAACGGAGCGCGGTCGGCGCTCGTGTTGAACGTCTTGTTGCCGTTGATGTACACCTTGCCGTCGCGTTTGGTCGCCGTCGTGGCCATGGCGGCGCTATCGGAGCCCGCTTGGGGCTCGGTGAACCCGAGCGTGAAGGGCTTGATGCCCTGAAGCGCGTAATCGAGGACGGCCTTCTGCTGCTCTTCGTTGCCGAAGGTCAGGATGTCGTCGACCTCGGTAGCGAAGTTGATCCAGACAAGCGACGGGTAGCCGAGGGCATGGGCCTCTTCGGCAACCATGATCTGGGTGAGGATATCGGTGGGAGTGCCTCCGAACTCCTCGGGAATGCCGAGCGTCGAGAAGCCCGCTTCGACGAGCGCGTCGATGGCCTTCTGGGGGTATTCGTGGTTCTTGTCGCATTCCTTGAAGTAGTTCTCGAAATCACCCCGCTCCATAACCGTTTTGAGGCTTTCGAGCAAAAGTTCCTGCTCCTCGGTTTTCTTGAAGTCCATCGCGTGCTCCTTTTCGTTAGTTCGGCGGATTGTCAGACCATATTCACGTGAAGCGCAATTGAGGATCGAAGGGCAGCGACCGTATATCCATCCCACGACCTACATGGATGCTGCCTTTTCGAGTATTATAGGAACATGCGCGAGTATGAAACAAATACGTATGTTGTACAGCCCATCGTGCAGAACCGTTTATCCGTTTATGCTCGTTTCGAATTCGAACAATTCATATTTCAA
This sequence comes from Raoultibacter timonensis, assembly GCF_022845715.1. Taxonomy (NCBI): domain Bacteria; kingdom Bacillati; phylum Actinomycetota; class Coriobacteriia; order Eggerthellales; family Eggerthellaceae; genus Raoultibacter; species Raoultibacter timonensis. Next base: position 1,280,879 of record NZ_AP025564.1, on the reverse strand, counting down.
ATAAACCAAGGACAAAGAGGAAAACTGGAGGCTTCTTGATGGACATCGAAACCTATAGGGAATTTATGGTACTCGCCGCCCACAAGAGCTTCGTTTCAGCCGCCCGCGATCTCAACATGTCGCAGCCCTCTTTGAGCCGCCATATGGCGGCCCTTTCCAACGATCTCGGATGCCAGCTCTTCTACGAAACGCGGCCTTTGAGCCTCACCGCAGCGGGCGAAGTGGTTCTGAAGTACGCCGGCAAGATCATCGGCGACCAGGCCAACATGCTCGCCGAGCTGCATACCCTGCCCACCTCGCGCAGCGGGCGCATCCTCATCCTCGACCTGCTTCACACCAATGCCCTCTATATAGGCATAAACGAGGCGATGGCGCTTGCGAAGAAGAACTTCGCCGGGCTGCGCATCGAATTCCTCAACTTGGACAGCAGCGGACTGAGCGCCCAGCAGATGATCGAGGCGGGCAAGGTGGACATCTCGTTCGAGACCGTCATAACCGATTCCTCCCCCGCAAACCCCAACCTGCCCGACTCGGTGCAGGCCATCTGGATTCCCGAATTCCACGGCGAGCTCGTGGTGGGCGTTGCGAAGGATTCGCCTCTGGCATCGCGCACCGACCTCGGACTCAAAGACCTCTCCCAATCGCGCTTCATCCTCCAAGCGAACCGGCACAGCGAACGGTTCAGGGAGGATTTCATCCGCATGTGCTCGGAAGTGGGCTTCTACCCGAACATCACGCTCGTGCCATCGGACAACCCCCTGGAATTCTATGCAACCGATCCCGGCGACGGCATTCATCTGCTCACCAAGGTCGACCGCAAATACAAGCCGCTGATCTCCGACTTGCTCAAGCAGCACGTCACCGTGCTCGCCCTCAAGGACAAGAAGCGCTACGTCGACGCCTACGCGTTCATGAAGAAGGATTCGGGCCGCGCCGAGCTCGACTTCTTCGCCGAACAGCTCGAGCAGCACGCCGAGCGCCTCTACGCCGAAATATACCCGGAATAACGCCGGTCGAGCATGCGAATGCCGCCGCTGCCGGGCGCATTCGCACCGCTGCCCCGCACACGTACGGCCGATCAGCCGTACGCCGGTACCGCGACACACTTCGAGAACTCCTGATCAGACCTTTATGCGAGCTTTGTATGCACAATCCGTTATTTGATATTGCAAAAAACGAATGGACGGATAAACATCCGTGCGCAACAGACCGTGCAATATACGTATTTGCCCCATACTCGAACATCTTCCTATAATGCCGACAAGAAGGCGGTAGCATTGACGCCGCCACAGTTCAGGCATGGTACGTCTCCCGAAACGAGAGGAGGTATGCACCAGGTTGGTCGGAGCGCGAATTTTCGCATGTGGCTCATAGATGACCGAGATCAACTACCCCGATTCAGCGATACGCATCCATGCGCCCATCGCGCAGAATTGGCCATCTACGATCTGTATGCAAGGATTATCCGTTTCGAACCATACCGAAGACGCGAATCCGGGCAGCCCGCTTGCATCCCACTTCGTTCCTGCAGGTGCTCGACAACGTTTTCGGCAGCTTGGTGCTCGTTTGAGGGACGCACCAGAACCGAGGGATGAGCGGCTGCGTCGAGATAGGGGGTTATCGGAAAAGCACGCATCATCCATGTTCCACCAATCGATCTGCATCACACAAGGAGGTACAAGCCAAATGGAAAACACCAACGTTCCCATGTCGAAGCGCCTGGTCGGCATCGGGCTCGCGGCGCTCTGCATCGTGGCCTCGCTGCTCATACCGGGCTCCGAGCAGCTCTCGGCCGAGGGCGTCAAGACCCTCGGGCTCATGCTCGCGCTCGTGTCGCTGTGGGTCACCTCGGCCCTGCCGCTCGGCGTCACGGCCCTGTTCATCATCGTCATGTGCCCCGTGCTCGGGATCGTCCCGAGCCTCGGCGACGCGATCAAGGGCTTCGCGAGCCCCGCGCTCTTCTTCATCATCGCGGTGTTCTCGCTGCCCGTCATCATGCTCAAGACCAACTGGGGCGTGCGCCTGATCAACATGATCATCGGCTGGACCGGCACGAGCTCGCGCAAGCTCGTCCTCGGCTTCATGATCGCCACGACCCTCGTGTCCACCGTCATGTCCGACGTGCCCTGCACGGTGCTGTTCCTCGGCTTCGCGCTCACGATCCTCAAGGCCACCGGGGCCAAGCCCCTGCAGTCCAACCTCGGGCGCTGCCTCATGATCGGCATCCCGATCGCCGCGGTCACCGGCGGCATGGCCACCCCCGCGGGCTCCTCGTTCAACGTCGTGGCCATGAACATCCTGCAGCAGGCCACCGGCACCTCGGTCTCGTTTCTGGACTGGGTCGTCGTGGCGCTGCCCGTCGTGATCGTCATGACGCCGATCACGTGGTTCTTCATCACCCAGCTCATCAAGCCCGAGCCCATCGCCGACTCGGCGCTGCAGGGCATCCGCGACCAGGCCGCCTCGGCCACCAAGGTCGAGCCCCACGAGGTCAAGGCCCTCGTCGTCATCGTCGGCCTGCTGGTGCTGTGGATCGCGGGCAACTGGGTGCCGGTCCTCAACGCGACCGTCGTCGCGCTCATCGGCCTCACGGTCATGTTCCTGCCCGGCATGAGCCTGCTCACCTGGCGCGAGTTCCAGGACTCCGTGCCGTGGGGCATCGTGCTCATGTGCGGCACCATCATGTCGATGGGCGCCGTCGTCGAGGCGACGGGCGGCGCGGCCTTCCTCGCGGGCGCCATCGCCGGCTCCGGCGTCATGGACCTCGGCTTCTTCGCGGCCTTCGCGCTCATGCTCGCGCTCATCTACCTGCTGCACACCGTGTGCCCCATCGGCGTGGCGATCCTCGGCATCTTCCTGCCGATCATGATCACGCTGTGCGCGGGATTCGGCGTGAGCCCGGCCGTCCCGACGATCGCGCTCGCGGTCGTGGTGGCCGGCAACTACCTCATGCCGGTGAACCCCACCGTCATGCTGACCTACGGCGAGGGGTACTACACCTTCGGCGACATGTTCAAGACCGGCGTCGTGCCCTCGATCGCCCTCGTGCTGATCATGGCCGCCTGGATGCCGTTCATCGTGGGGGCCATGGGGATATAGGCCAAAACCCCGGCATCGGAATACTCGGGGCCGTCGCAAGACGGCCCTTTTTTATGGGCGAGGACGGTTTCGCAAGGTTTCCGATGCGGGTTTCGGGGAAACGCATCGCGCATTTCCGTAACCTCTGCTCTCGTGCGAGCATCCCGCGAGCAGATTTTCCGCATGAGCATCGCATGAAATACCCATTGCCCATTATTCCGCTGTAAATACTGGCAGTTTGCAACTATTTATGGGATGATAACCTTATCGTATCCAATTGGAAGGAACACCATGTGGCATAGCTGCAATCCGAAGTCCGACGACGATCTCAAAGAGTGCGCCGAGCTCGGCAAATCGCTCAACCGCCTCTCCCAGCCGACCATCCTCACGCTGCTCGCGAATTCGGATGAACCGCTGCACGGCTACATCATCGTGCAGCTCGCAGCCCAATCCCCCATGTTCGGCGGAAAGAAGCCCGACGCGACCGGCATCTACCGTGCGCTCAAGCGCATGGAGGAAAACGAGCTCGTCACCTCGAAGTGGGATACTCCCGAAGAGGGATCGGCCAAGCGCATGTTCTCGCTGACCGACAAGGGCCGTCGGTGCCTGCGCCGCTGGATCGATGCGCTCGCCTGCTACGAGCTCACGCTCGAGGAACTGCGCTCCGATGCCGCAGACGCCCTCGGCATCGATCTGCCCGACACCCCGCGCTGCGCGGGGTAGGCAGACCGCCCCTGTTTTTTCCCTGCCTCTGAGTCGCAGGACCATGGCACGCCGCACCGGGCGAAGCGGATTCTGCCACGGGGCGACGCTTCTGCTCGCCTGCCCGTTTTCCCCCGTTAAACGGGCAGACTGCGCTACACTTACTATCCTGAGAGACGGGAGTTTTCGAAGATGAAGCCGCAAAAACTGACGGACGAGGAGCTCGCTTCCGTAGCGCAGCTCGATTCACCTATCCTCAACGCGTTGGCAGCCTGGGCGAACAAGCGCCTCACCTGCTCCCATTGCAAACGCTGCACGACCAGATGCGAGGTGCTCGACCAGCCGGGGCTCGACGTGGGAATCGTCGAGGAGCGCTACCGCCAGATCTCCGCACTCCCCTTGGACGATCAGCCCGCAGCGGTCATCGAGCTCGTGCAGGAGAGCCCCGAGCTCTTCATCGCGCTCAGGCGCTGCTGCTTCTGCGGATACTGCACCGCAACCTGCCAAACGCACGTGCTCGCCTCCGACAGAATGCGCGATTGGCGCGAACTGTTCATGCGGGCGAACTACATGCCCCCCGATGATTCGCGCCTCGTGATGGTCGACAACGAATGGCATATCTTCAGCGCGTATCGGGCCGTATACGGCATCGGCTACCCGGAGTTCGTCTCGCTGCCGCAAGCCGCCGAGGCGGGACCCGGCACTGTCGACACCCTGTTCTTCCCCGGCTGCTCGCTCGTGAGCTACACGCCCCATCTCGTCCGAGCGGTGGGAAACTGGCTTACCGATGCCGGCATCGCATGGGCGCTCTCCGACGAATGCTGCGGCAGCCCGCTCATGAGCGCCGGCCTGTTCGATCGGGCCGCGGCGCTCAGACAACGCGTCATCGACCAGATGCGCGCGGCGGGAATCACGCGGATGATCACCGTCTGCCCCGGTTGCGGAGACGAGTTCTCCGAGTATCTCGAAGGTACCGGGATCGAAATCGTCCCCTTGCCGGAAGTGCTGCTCGAAGGAAGCGGCAAACTCGAAGCCGCAGGGAAGCCGAGCGGGTTCTCGCCGCTCGAAGAAGAGAGCCTCACGTTCTTCGACTCCTGTCACGACCGCGCCGACGGACGCCACGGCAGGGCGATCCGCAAGCTGGCGAAACGCTATCTTCCCGACGCCTCGCAGCACGAGCTCGATCACCATGGCCGGGGGACGCTTTGCTGCGGAGCGGGCGGCGCCGTAGCAACCTATGACGAGGACATCACGAACCGCAGGGTATGGCGCGTTATCGAAGAGGCGCGCGCAACCGGTGCGCATACGCTGGTGACCGCCTGTCCCACCTGCACCTATACGGTTGCGCAAGCCTGTTTGGGGGTCGATCCCGAACAGGGTATCGGTAACCGTCACTACCTCGAGCTTCTGTTCGGCGAGCCGATCGACTGGGCGCTCATATTCGACCAGCTCGGATCGATGTGGACCGGCGAGTACGGCCCCTGGCTCAACCAGACGTTCTTCGGGTAAGCGAGCCAACCCGTCGCATCGGCCGGCCGATCGCATCAGTCGATCGGCCGGCTTTCGGAAAACCTGCCGGACTAGCGCCTTTTCCCCATGGGAAGCGGGGCGCATTCTTCGTACATCTCGCATTCGTCGCATTCGGCGGCGATCGGGGGGTGGATTGTCTCCCACCCGACAGGCTCGAAACCGAGCGCCTCGTAGAACGCGCGGCTCGACCCACGCGATACGAGCCTGAGCTCGCCGTACTTTTCGAGTGCGTCCTCGATCAACAGGCGGCCCACCCCGTAACCCCGCCACGTCGAGTACACCACGACGGGATTCACGTGGCAGACGCCATCGGCGTCGAGCACGAGCCGGATGAATCCCACGATATCGCCGTCGCCGTTCACCGCCACGCGTACGGTATCGCTCGCTTCGATCGGCCCCATGCCCTCAAGCTCCGAGTACGCCGTCAGGATCGGACAGTCGTCACGTTCGGCATCTCGTATAGTCACCAGTTCTTCCATGGCGCATCCTAGAACGGGGGAAGGTAGATCTTGTCGCGCGACTGCGGGATGGCCTTCTTGCCGAGTTCTTCGAGGCCCTTGATAACCTGGGGCATGAGCTCCACGGGAATTCCCATCATCATGCAGTCGTCGCCCACATCCGAGCTCGCCCGGCATCCGTAGCAGCCGAATGATATGTTGATCTCACCCGTGGTCATCGGCAGAAGCGTGGTTTCGACGCACTGGGCGTTGTAGCCGCTCGCATGGAAATCATGGCGATGTCCCGTGTAGTACGAGGTGGCCATCGAGAGCCACATGATCTGCTCGGGCTGGGCGACGATTGCCACGACCTCCGCCTCGCACGCCGCCTCCGAGAGCGGTGCGACCACCGTGGCGTCCACGGTGCGCGGCTCGAGGCAGGGGCGCTCGTGCACCATGCGCTTGGCCGCCTCGACCGAATCGAGTTTGTGGAACAGGATGTAGAGCTCGCCGCTCGCAAGCTTTTCGGGCATAGGCGTAAGACCGAGGATCGAGGTGCCGTCGGGGCAGGCGTGGCGGTTCGCGGGCATCATGAGCGAACGGCCGCGGCGGGCCGCCATGAGCGATTGGCAGAACCGCAGGCGCTCTTCGGGAATCGGCACATCGGGAAGCGGCGCGCCCGCCTTGACGAGCGATATCGCCACAGGATGCCAGCGCAACCCGAGCACGTCGCGCAAAACGCGCGACCACTCCTTGTACCGGGCCTTGATCTCGGGATCGAGCGGCGCAGCCTTCTCGCGGTCGGCGAACGCCGCTTTCGCGGCGGACGATGCCTCGATGCGGATGGCGTGTACGGGGCACTGTCCGGCGCACGTCTCGCATCCCCAGCAGTCTTCGGGTCGCACGGCTTGCGGACCGTCGTTCATTTCGAATACGTTGACCGGGCAGAACGCCTCGCACAACCCGCACGACGTGCACAGGTCGCGGTTGACATGGATCATATAGCCAACTTCGTTTTCACTCATGTTGGTCATCGGACACAGTTCCTTTCTCGTCATGGAGCACGTAAACCGCGGGAGTTACCGAAGCTCCTCTTTCCCCCAAGGCGGATACACGCGCGTGCCCGCGGCATCGGTCAGGTGGTACGAGCAGAACGGGATGGCGCGCCCGTCGGGCACGGTTACCATCATGCTGCACTCGCGCAAACGCTGCGTGTCCATCGACACGGCATCCATGTAATTCATGATGATGATCGACAAACCGCTTTCCACTTCAACGCCCCGCGCTGCCAGGATATCGAGGAACACCGACCCCTGGGGGCTGTCCGGGCTGTATCCGCCGTGGTACTCCTCGACGGTCATGGCGCGCGTGGCCGGATAGAATCCCGACGGATGGGGCTTCACTCCCTCGGGCGCCTCGCCATGAACGAGGAATACGCCCGTATCGCACAGCGGGTTCGAGCACCCGAGCGGCCAGATGTCGTAGGGTTCGATCAGCCCGTCTGACTGCCCTGCCAATTGGAAGATCACATCGCCTGCCGACATCGGCATGGCGCGCTTCGCCTCGAAGCGGCCCGACGTAAACGCAGGCTGCAACGCAAGGCCCGCCACAACGTCGGCGTTTTCGAGAGAAAAGCGCAGAAGATCGCCGAGCTGCTTATCGTTTGAGCCGGCAACGACGGCGACGGAGAGCACCACCTGGATGCCCGCCTCGCGGCACCGCTCGATCACGCGCAGCTTGATGTCGAGGATGTCGCGTCCGCACGTCGCTTCGTACACATCGCCGGTCAGGCCGTCGAACGACAGATACACGCCGGTGAGGCCCGCTGCCACAAGATCCTCGAGATACCCGTCGCGTGCGGCGATCACGAGGCCGTTCGTGTTCACCTCGATGCCCCAGAATCCCTTGTCGCGGCCCATGCGGATGATATCGACCAGATCCTTACGGCACGTCGGCTCCCCGCCGGTGATCTGCACGGCACCGTCGGTTCCGACCGCATTCGCAATCACGTCGTACATGGTGGAGATCTCGTCCATCGTCGGATCGTCCTCGCCGCCCACGGCGCTTGCGAAGCACACGGGGCAATGCAGGTTGCAGTTCCTCGTGACCTCGATCTCGAGCAGCGTAGCGCGCCGCTCATGGCGGCTGCACGTGCCGCACCCGTACGGGCACGGGGCGGTGGGAGCTATGGTGTTTTCAGGAGCGACCTTGGAAAACGCCTCGGAGCGCAGCCAGCGGTAGTGATCGGCGTCGGGCCACATGCGCGTGGCGAGCTCGCCGTGCTCGGGGCACGTGCGCTCCATCCACACGGCTCCGTTTTCATCTTCGTACACCTCGGCGGGAAGCTCGCGCAAGCACTGCGGGCAGAGCGCCGTCGTCGTATGTATGGCCGTGCGGCCGACTGCCTGATCCATAGCTGACCTCTATTCGTCGATGTACTGGCGGGGATCGTGGTTGTCGTTCGGGGGCGTGGTTATGCGAAGGCCGATGAAATCGACCCAGTCGAGCACGCGTTGCGGCACGTAGATGCCGGGTTGCGACTTGGCGGCTTCGGCGATCGCGCGGATGCAGGAAACGGTGTGCGCCAAATCCTCCATCTCGTCGACGTCGGATACCGGCGAGAGAAACGCCGAGGGGATGTTCTTCTCTTGGAGCTTCTCAACGTAGCCGTCGAGCGCGGGTCGCCCGCCCGTGTTGTAGTACACGCCTTGGTGATTGATCGGCGTGTTGTAGCTGAACCCCACGAGCGACGTGCCGCATTCCTGGCACGGCGCCTGCACGAAGCCCGGCGTGCCGATCGCCTGGTAGTAATCGAGCCACCCGAACGCCTGCGAGATATGCGTGCGCGGCATGGTGGGGATGTCGCCGCCGACCGATACGATGCTCTCGTAGCCGAGCGCAAAAATCTGAGCGAACGCATCGTCGAAATGGTCGTCGAACGTGGCGCCCTTGTCGGTGATGTAGTGTATCTCCATCGGCCACGGGCCGATTTCGTCGTAGGTGGCCTTCATGATCTCCACGTTATCGGCCGGGGTGGTCGAAACAAAGAAGTCGTAGGTGATCTTCGTCGCCTCGGGATCGCCCGCCACGAGCTCGTCGTTTTCGGCCTGCAGCTCGAGCAGCACCTGCATGCAGAGCTCCGACACGTCGAACAGGCTCCGCTTGAAGAACTCGGCGGCCTGCTCGTCGGAGAACGGGCCGCTCGCCACCAGGCGCGTCTTCACCATGCCGGGTACCGGGGGCTTGCTGAACAAGAGCAGGGCGTGTTTCTTTTCCGCCATGACATGACTCCTTACGTTTCCTTGCGGCCGATCGGCGCTATGCCGTCGACCCCTCGTCTTTCCTGATCGTACAGTGAATCGCATTGTACGACCAGGTTCCTATCATCGCCTCGCCGCCTGCCACCGAGCAGTCGGTTAGGGTATTGATGTTCGATTCCCATATGCCGCCGAAACCGGGAGCGCCGGGCTCCCGTTCGGGAAACCACCATCCGTAATCGGCGCTTACCACATCGTCGCGCATGGGCGCTGTTTTCAGTATAAAGCTTGCCTCGCCCTTTTCGTTCGCGAGCACCACCCTATCGCCTTCGGCAAGCCCCAATCGCGTCGCGGTTCGGGGGCTTACCTCCACGAGCGGGTCGGGGTAGCCCGCACGGAAATCGGGGTTCGAGAGAAACATCGAAGCGTTGTAGGGCTGCTTGCGCGCCCCGGTAATGAGAATGAGGCCCTCGGCCGCATCTGCGCCGTCCGCTTCGGCAGCACCCGCATCGTCTGCTGCCGCCAAAACGCTTTCGGTGCCGTCGTCTCCGTCGGCCGTCCCGCGCAAAGGCGGAATCGCCGCCCGCGGCGAAGGCGTCGGCAGACGGTCGCCGCCGAGCTCGCCGAGGATCTCGCACGCAAGCTCGATCTTGCCCGTCGTCGTCGCAAAGCCCGCCGGCTTGCCGTCCTCGCCCAGAAGCTCGTGCTTGGCGAAAGCGGGCGGACGCCAATACAGGCCCGTGGCGCAGTATTGCTCCCATGTTACGCCGGCATCGGCCAACGTGCGGGCGTATGCCCCTTGAAGCGTCTCATCGGGCCAGCAGTCGGCCTGACCGAGCCGCAGCCCCAGTTCGCGGAACACGTCGTAATCGGTCTTGCGCTCGTAGTAGGGTTCGACGGCAGCCGGCCCGCCGTAAGCGATGTTGGCCACACCGCCGTGCGCTTGGAACGTCGGACGTTCGACGGCACCCGCAGCGGGCAGCACGTAGTCGGCCAAGCTCGCCGTGGGGGTCATGTAGTATTCGATCACGACGAGCAGGTCGAGCGACGAGAGCGCCGCGAACACGCGATGGGTGTCGGCGTAGGTGACGAGCGGATTGGTGGCTTCGACGATAAGCGCCCGCACCGGGTACGGATCGCCCTCGAGCATGGCCTTGAGCACAAGGTCGGGATGCGCCGAGGTGAGATAGCGCACCGGAAGCCGCCTGCCGAGCCGCTCGGTCAGCGCGCAAGCCCGCTCGTAGCCCTCGTAGCACTGCAGGGGCGTATACGGCGTGTTCAGACATGCCGCTTTCTGCTCATCGGTCATGGACGCGCTCATCTCGAGATCGACCTCGGGCGTAAAATCGCTCATCTCGGCCAGCACGCAAGCGCCCGGCTTGTCGACGTTTCCCGTAATGGCGCGCAAACAGCAGATGGCCCGATGGGTCGGCGCTACGTCGGGACCGACCTGATCGACGCCGCGGCCCGACACGAGCACGGAGGCCCGGGCCTTGCCGAAGATGCGCGCAGCGCGCACGATGTCGTCAGGGTCGAGGCCGCACACCTGCGCGACCGCTTCGGGGGTGTAGGGCTTCACGTGTTCGACGAGCTCGTCAAAGCCGTGGCACCATCGCTCGACGAACCCGTGGTCTACGAGGTCCTCGGCGATGATGACGTGTGCGAGCCCGAGCGCCAGCGTGCAATCGGTTCCCGGCTTCACGGCAAGCCACAGATCGGCGCGAGCCGCCACCTGCGTACGCCGCGGGTCGACGACCACAAGAGGCACCTCGCTTTTCGATATCCCGATGAGCGAGCGCCAGAACGCCGAGTTGTCCGACTGCGCGGGATTGGTGCCCCAGATGAACACCGCTTCGGTGACGTTCGGATCGATGTCGGCTTCCACGGTCCACCCGAACGTGAGCGCATCCATCCAGATGCGCGGATTCCAGCAAATCTGCCCGATGCCCATGTTGTTGGGCGATCCGAACAGGCTCATGAACCGGTGCAGCGGCCAAAACGACGCATGGGGGCCGCCGATGGCGCTTGCAAGCGTGGCAGGTCCGTGCTCTTCGGCGAGCGCGCTCAGGCGCGCAGCGATATCATCGAGCGCCTCGTCCCAGCTCACACGCTCCCACTCGTTCGACCCGCGCTCGCCCTTACGGCGCAGCGGCCAGTTGATGCGGTTCGGATCGTCAAGCACGTCGAGGTTCATGCGCCAGCGCCTGCATCCGCGCACGATCTTCTCATCGTACGGATAGCGCGACGTGTCGGGTTCGAGATCGATCACCCGACCGTCTTCCACCGTAGCCGTGAAGGCGCAGAGGTAGCCGCAGAAGTGGCAGTTCGTAGGTTTCAGTTCACGGGTATCCATGGGTTTCCTATCGTGTGCCGTCAGGGCCGACAGCGGCATCGGCGTCGCCCGAAGCGCCGCAGCATCCCTTGCGCCGATCGTCCGCCGCATCCGCCAGACCGCAGAAATCGCGTTTGCCCGCATGCGTTTCGAACAAGAACCGTACCTGCAGGTACGGGGGAAGCGTCGCCCAGTCGATCCGCTCGTCGTACAGAAGCTCGAGGTAGTGGATCACGGGCAGCTCGGTTTGAAAACTCGAAAGCTGCGAAGCGCAGCTCATGCAGGCGGTCACGATCGCATCGGCACCGGCAGAGGCGCCCTCGGCGCCCCGCCGCTCAGCCTGCCGCGTTGCCGCCTCGACCTTGCCGGCCGCCTTGGCAAGCGATCCGCAGCATCGCGACGATGCGCGGTTGTGCTCCATCTCCACGACGAGATCGGCGGGAAGCAGGGCACGGGTACCGTGGGCGAACAAGCCGTCCTTGCGGTCGGGGCAGGAATCGTGCACCGCGAGCTTCGGCGAGGCTCCCGCAAACGGGATGCCGTTGCGCTCGAAGAACGCCTCCGCGGCCGCCCCGTCTATTGCGGCCCCGCACGAAGCGAGCACCTCGGGCAGCGCGGCTACCTCTATGGTCGCAGTACGCTCGTCTTTCGCCATCACCCGACGCAGCTCGGCTGCGCAGTTGGGACAGGCGGCGATGATGCGCTTTACCCCGGTTGCCGCCAGGGCACCGCAGAGATTCACCTCGAACGCAGGGCATACGGTATCCGCTTCGGGCTCGAAAGCGAGCAGCTTCCCGCAGCATAGAAGCGAGATGCCGTCCGCCTCGCCCGCCTCGGCGAGCGTTGCATAGGCCTTGTCCATGAGCGAGGGGGCGAAGTTGACAACCGAACAGCCCGGAAAGAACAGCGAGCGCACAAAAGTATGGGCATGCGTACGATCTGCCTCGTCGAGCAGAGCGTACGCATAGCCATCGCGCGCCACGGCGCTTCCCGTCAATGCGTCTCGCATAATCGTGCGGCCCACGGTTTTATCTCCTATCCGTCAGAAGGCACCGAAACGATTCGGCGCCTTCATCGTGCTGTAAGAAGTTCTCGACAGGCCGCCGCGGCACTGGGCTGCGGCGGCCTTCTGAATCGTTCAGGCTATAACTCTAGTACAGATTCTCCTTGCCCCGCCACTCGGACACGAATTTTTCGTCGCCCTTGGCGATGCGGTTGTAATAGCGGTTCTCGCCGGGAATCTCGGCGCGCTCGTCGGAGTAGACGCACAGGTAGCGAAGAAGCAGGCCACCGAGCAGAACGAGTACGGGAGCAACAACCGAGGAAGCGGCGGAACCGGCACCGCCGATGTAGAGGACAAGCGGGATGATCAGACCGAAGCCGACCATGCCGATCCAGAACAAAGGCGCGGTCTTGCCCTTGACCCAGCGGGTCGCCACGGCCTTGGCCGTCACGTTGCCGGCACCGAAGAACGAAAGCACCATGATGAGCAGCACGACGATCTCGGCGCACACGAGCACGATATCGACGATGTGGAGGATCTCGTGGATGACTTCGGTGACGAACACGGCTTCGAGGCTGAACTCAACGGGCCATCCACCGAGGCCGAGCGCGATGGCCGCGCAGGCGGTGGAGATAGCCGAGATCGTGAACAGGACCGGAAGCGCGGGAGTCGCCCAAAACGCATGGGCCTTCAGCGTGGAGAGCATAACGCCCGTGTACACCATGATGCCGAAGCCCGCGAACCCGGCGATGCCGAGGAACAGACCGCGTGCGCCGGCCAGAGCGCCGGCAAGCCCGCTGATCCACTCCCAAGGCAGATACGACACCCACCAGAGCGCTCCGAATACCATGGCGATGACCAGGAGCGTCGCGCCCCATTTGATGATGGCGGTCGCGGTGGTCCACACGCGCCAGAACACGAGCGGCTGCCCCAGCTCGAACACCAAGAAGAAGCAACCTACGGCGAGCGCGGCGAGCGCGATGAACATCGGCCAGGCGAACAGAACGCCCGCACCCGGGGTGATGAAGAAGTCGAAGATGGCGGAAAGGAACATGATGCCGCCGCCAAGGCCACCCAAGAACAGATAGATGACGATGGGCATCTCCCAATAATGATGTTTCATTACGCCTTACCTCCCAACTCGGGAATATAGTAGATCTGCGGGTCGGTTCCGAATTCGGTGAACAGACGCTCGGTCTTCACCGAACCGATGAGTTTTGAAACTTCGCTCTCGGGATCGTCGATATCGCCGAAGATGCGTGCCTTCTGGTGGCAGGTGTCCACGCAGTAGGGCTTCGCGCTCGGATCCATTTGCCTGCGATCGCGGCAGAACGTGCACTTGCGCACGAAGCGGTGCAGACGGGGTTCGAGATGGGAGGCGTCGCGCATGCCGTAGGGGCACGCGTTGACGCACACCTTGCACGCCATGCACTTCTTGGAGTCGATCCAAACGGTGCCGTCCTCGTCCTGCTGGCTCGCTCCCGTGGGGCAGCAGGGAACGCACTCGGGATTGGCGCAGTGCATGCACAGAAGCGGCGTCCAGTCGCGATGCACGTTGGGCCAGGTTCCCTGGGTTCCCTCGGTGACAACCGGGTTGTACACAATATCCAACGGCAGGTCGTTCCACGTACGACAAGCAACCGTGCACGACTGGCAGCCGATGCAGCGACGTTTGTCGATGACCATCACGTACCGTGTCATGTCTATTCTCCTTCCTCGGTCGCGGCCGCGCCCTCGGATGCGGCCTGCTCGGGATCTTCGGCAACAAGCTCGTTGTAGCTCATGTCGTAGCATTTGCCGGTTGCCCCGTCTACCAAGCATCCGCGCTCAGCATCGTAGGCGAAACCGTAGTACGCGTCATGGAACGCGCCGGTCTCCGGATCGATGAGCCATCCGCTGTTGGGATCGTACACGTAAGCCAGATCGCCCAGCACGGCATGCCCGCGCTCAACGCTCCACGTGAGGTTCTCGGGAACCTCGTACGGTGCCGCCTCGGCGCCCGGATAGCAGCGGATGCCGGCCACGAACGGGATCTCCTCGCGGTCCATCGTGTACATCTTGCCGGTCTCGTCGTCGACCAGGCACTCGCCCGCCGCATCGTAGCGCCAACCGGTGTAGGCGTCGTGATAGCCCTTGGTCCTCGGGTTGATGAGCCAGCCCGATTCATCGAGGCGGAAGTGCGTGTCCTTCGTATACAGGTTGCCGCTCTGCCACACCCACTCGTATCCCTCGGGAACTTCCTCGGGAGGCTGCGGAACCTCGAACGGGATGGGCTCGCGGGCCAGATGCTGATCGCTCGGCATGACCGTGACGCCCGGCTCCTTCGACGAGCCCGGAATAGAGAACTGGGTGTCGGAGGGCTTGTAGTCCTTGTCGAACTCGCCGCACTTGTACACCTTGCACATGAGGCCGCGGTTCGCCCACGATCCGCCCATCGGGTCGCAGTCCCAATCGTCGACCGAGGTGAGCACGTTGACGTTGGATTCGAGGCAGCCGAACGGATTGTCCAGGTCGGCAGAGCCGTCGCGCTCGGGGAACCACCAGCCGCGCGGCGCGAACACCACGTTCGGGGCCACCTCGGGCTCCACGTTCGCGCGCATCTTGATGCGGCCGCGACGGGTTTCGATCCAGCACCAGTCGCCGTAGGCGATCTTGAGCTTCTCGGCGAGCTCGGGGTTGATCGAGAAGTACGGGTCGGGATAGAGGAAGCGGATGCCCTCCATCTGGAAGTGCTCGGAATGGTGGTACGGCATGAAACCGCCGCCCGTGGTGAGCACGATCGGGTACTCTTCGGCGATCTCGGGCGTGTCGATCTCGTTCTCGATGCAGCCGATGTAGGTGGGCATGCCCGAGTAGCCGAGCTGGCGCAGGATCGACGAGTTGCACTCGACCTTGCCCGAAGGCGTCCAGAAGCCGCCGTTGGTGATGAACTTGTTCTGGTGCAGCGGCGGATAGTACATGCGATAGTAATCGACGAAATCGTTGTAGCAGCTGATGGACAGACCGAGGGGCTCAAGGATGTGGTAGTAGGCCTCCTCTTCGGTCTCCCACGGCCACATCTCGGGATCCTGCCCGCATGCAAGGCCGAGCTTGCGCCAGAACGTCATGTCGGTGTGACGGTCGTACTTGGGCTGGATGGCGCGCCTGCCTCCCATGAACGAGTCGGTCGCACCGTAATGGGTAACGATGGTCGGACGCTCGAGCGCGCCTGCCGCCGGGAACACGTAGTCGGAGAACAGCGCCGCGGGAGTCATCCAGTAATCGACGGTGACCAAGAACTCGCACTGCTTGAGCGCCTGCAGCGTCATCTTCGCATCGCCGTAGGAGTTCACGGGATTCGTGGCATTCACGATGAGAGCGCGCACCTGGTACGGATCGCCCGTGATGATGGCCTTGAACACGCTCGGGCCATGGGCTTCGCAGAACCACTCGGTAGGTAGCGTCTTGCCCCACGTGCGTTTCGCGTTATCGGAGATGAGCTGGTAGCCGGGCCACGAGGTGAGCTTGAACTTGTTGGAGCCGATCTGCTTGGCCTTCTGTTCCTCGGGCAGGCATTCGTTCGCTTCCATCTCCTCGTCGGTCAAG
This sequence comes from Raoultibacter timonensis, assembly GCF_022845715.1. Classification (NCBI taxonomy): domain Bacteria; kingdom Bacillati; phylum Actinomycetota; class Coriobacteriia; order Eggerthellales; family Eggerthellaceae; genus Raoultibacter; species Raoultibacter timonensis. Next base: position 1,264,955 of record NZ_AP025564.1, on the reverse strand, counting down.
AAGCCGAGCGAGGGACCGGGCATGCCGTCGCCACCGGGAACGTCGAGGTTGCCGCAAACCGCGCGGATGAGCGCGATGGCATGGCTGCCGGTGGTGGAGGCGCGGCCGATCTGGTCCCACGTGCAACCCCACTGGATGCAGCCGGGGCGGTTCATGGCGTACATGCGGGCGACTTCGCGGATCTGCTCGGGCTTGAGCCAGGTGATGGGAGCGGCCCACTCGGGCGTGTACTCCTTCACGTGCTCGCGCAGCTCGTCGAAGCCGTCGCACCATTCGTTGACGAAGTTGTAGTCGTACAGGCCTTCGTAGATGATGGTATGCAGCATCGAAAGCGCGAGGGCCGCGTCCGAACCGGGGCGCAGCGGCACCCAGAGATCGGCCTTGGAAGCCGTTTCGGAATAGCGCGGGTCGACGACGACGATCTTGAGGCCCGCCTTCTGCAGGTCGGTATAGCCATCCATGCCGCCAAGCGTCGAAGCGCCGGGGTTCATGCCCCAGAGGATCAGACACTTCGCACCGCCGAGATCGGTCTCGAACGGCGACCAACCCGCTACGCAGGTTTCGGCCATGAACGTGGGGATCCAGCACAGAAGCGCGTTGTGGAAACCGTTCGGCGAGCCGAACTGGTTGAGGAAGCGGCGGCGCGCCCAGTCGTCGGTACGCGTGGTACCGCCGGCCGTTGCCACCGCTTCGGCGCCGCTTTCGGCCTTGATCTGGTTGAGCTTATCAGCCACTTCCTGGATCGCCTGGTCGTATGGGATCTTCTCCCATTTGCCCTCGCCCTTCTCGCCCACGCGCTTGAGCGCGTGGTTGATGCGGGCGGGGTGGTTGACATGCAGAAGCGCACTGGTGCCGCGGCAGCACAGACCGCCATGGTTGGAGTAATCAGGATCGCCTTCGATCTTGATCACGTCGCCATCCTTGACGTAGGCTAGGACGCCGCAGTTCGCATGGCAGAAATAGCACAGCGATTTGACCATCTCGACGCCATCGGCGTGGATATCGATTTCTGTCATCTACCTTCCCCTCTACTACTCGTCTTGACATTTTCGTTCGCACATTGGGACATATGAAACGCGGAAAAGAGCAACCTCATACAGATCGCAGAGCCCAGTTTAGGGGAGCCCCGAACCGCATACATCACACTAGAAGATTTAATCCAGTATGGGAGGTAAGCCTATCGGTACTAATTCGGAATTCCCGCTTTTCGGACCACGCCGCTGACGGAACGAGACCCACCGCTCGCCCGCTCGATCCCCGAACCGGGCTTTCGCGTCTTGGTTTCGCCTTGCAGCCGGACATCCGGCGCCCCCGCCAATCGGATCGCGCGCGACCTTCGCCTTTCTTTTCCTCCTGACACATTCGCCTTAATCCATTATGCGACCAATACTCCTATTGGACGGCATCCATTATATAGCACCGAGTCAAGAATCAACAAAAGAGCAACGTCTGCTCCCGTGACTGGTGGGCATCGTCCGATAAAGAGTCGTTTTCGGGCGTTCCGCACACGGGGCGGCCGTGCGGAGTACGGGACGGCGGGTGGCTGCGAGCGGGTGGCTGCGGGGGCGGCAGGAGGCGGGCGGCGGTTGGTGGCAGAAGGCAGCAGGCGGCGAATGGCTGACCGCGAGGGCGAGGTACGACTGCGGAAAGCATATGGCGGCGGGCCGCAAGCGCGAAAGCGAGGGGCGGCGGGCGCGAAGGCAGGCTGCGGCGGAGAGACCGCTGGACGCTTGCGCGAAAACCGCGCCGCACGCAAAAGCCGACGTCCAAGGCTTTGACCGCAGCCAAAATGCGGCATCACCCCAAGGATGCCCGACGGCAACGAAGCAGCACAGCCCGCAAAACCATCGGTCGACAACGGAATGGCACAAAATTGGAGGTTTGGCAATTATTATCAATAAAGGGATGGTCATTCATTTAAGGCGCTCGGGAAATGCCTGTTCAGCGCGATGCGTTTTTCGTCCGCAAAATGTATAAGGTAGTATATTTTGCCAAACCTCGAATTTTGTGCCCGAATCGGCGCATTCCGCTATTAAACCAATATCGACATGCGCCCGCGTGCGACTTCGGAACGCCAGCCCGCTGTCGGGCGCTCCGCGAGGGCGCGTCGATCCTGGTTCAACGGCGGAATCGCCCTCGTCTACGGGTTTTTGCCGATTATGTTGCGTTCAAGACCCGTCAGGGGCGGCTTTCGGCGCCCTTGAAGGCGAGCCTTGAAAGAGGTCGAATCGGAACAACCCTGCGACCAGGCAATATGCTGCTGGCAAGAAGCCGGCCGGCTTGCAGGCGGGCTCCGGACGCAACATAATCGGCAAAAACCCGTAGAAACAGCCCCGTCCGCAACACCCGCCGCTCTCGCCACCCGTTTACCCGCAACGCCCGCCACCCGTGCATACCCACCTGCGCGGTGCGGACGCGCCCGGGCGGTGCTGGCGGGCACGTGCGGTGCGGAGGGAACCTGGCGGTGCGCTTCGGCCTGAGGCAGGCAAACGAGCCGAACGCCGTCCACGCTCCGAAGCCGGACGCCTCCGCGAACCGAGCCCGAACGTCCCGCGCTCCTCTGCAGGCTTTCCGACGCGCGCCGCGCCCCGAAGCCCTATACTAAGTTCCATACAACCCGAGCACCACCTGCGAACCGACACCGAGCCGAAGCGAGGCAGCCATGACCACCGATCGCGCAGAACAGCACCGGACCGAGCAGACGAACGCGCTCGACAAGAGCGATGGGCAGCTCAAGACAGCGCATACGTTCACCTTCCTAGGGACGGGCGCCGGATGCGGCGTGCCGGCGTTTTTCTGCGAATGCCCCGCCTGCGAAGAGGCTCGGCGCGATCCGCGTGCGCGGCGCGGCGACTGCGGCGTCATGATCGAGGGCGGCAAACGGCTCGTCATCGACACCCCGCCCGACATCCGCCACCAGTTCAACCGCGAAGGCGTGAAAGCCCTCGATCGGCTGCTCTATACGCATGCGCACTTCGACCACATCGGAGGCCTCGGCGAACTCGAGTACATGGTGCAGCTCGTGACGAAGGAAGCGCTCCCGACGTACGGAAGCGCGCTTGCCCTCGAGGGCATCGGACGGGAGTTCCACTACATGACGTACTGTCTCGACGAACACGTGCTCGAACCGTTCGACAACGTTGAATACGACGGGGTGCGCTACACCGCCCTGCCGGTCACCCACGCCCCCGGCACCTTCGGCTATCTGGTCGAAACGCCGAAGACGAAGCTGTTCTATGCATCGGATACCGGTCCCTTGCCCCCCGAAACCGTCGAAGCCGTACGCGGCGTCGACGTCCTCGTGCTCGATGCGACGTTCTGGAAGCGCAACTGGAACCCGAACGACCACCATAGCGTGCAGGAGACGATCGAAGAGGGGTTTGCGCTCGATGCGGGCACGGTCTACCTCACGCACCTCGCCATGCACTACGACGAGCCCGTCACGCTCGCCGAACTCGAAGCGTACGTCGAGCAGTACGACGGGCGCGTCAAGGTCGCGCTCGACGGCATGAGGTTCGCGATCTGAGCTATGCGCCCGCTCGCGCGCATCGGCGCCTGGCGGAATTCTTCCCAAATTCATTCTTGACTTAGAGTGCGCTCCAAGACGTAGGATAGGCGGGCAACATTACGAGAGGAGCCTCATGAACCAAGAATTCGAATCCATCCCGAAGTTCGGCTTCGGGTGCATGCGCCTGCCGCTGACCGATCCCGAAGACCAGACGAGCATCGACATCGACCAATTCAAGAAGATGGTCGACGAGTTCATGGGCGCAGGCGGCACGTATTTCGACACAGCGCATGTGTACCACCAGGGAGCATCGGAACGCGCGCTCAAAGAGGCGCTCGTAGACCGCTACCCCCGCGATGCCTACACGGTGGCAACCAAATGCCTCGCCTGGGCGATCGAGAGCGCCGAGGAGGCTAAGCAGAACCTCGCCGTCTCTCTCGAGCGCCTGGGCCTCGATTACGTCGATTTCTACCTGCTCCACAACGTCGGAGGCAACCGCACTGCCCGGTTCGACGAATACGGCATGTGGGATTTCGTGCAACAGAAGAAAGCGGAGGGACTCATCAAAAACGTCGGCTTTTCCATACACGACGGAGCAGAGACGCTCGACGCCCTTCTCACCGCGCACCCGAACATGGATTTCGTGCAGCTTCAGGTGAACTACCTCGATTGGGACGATCCGGTCGTGGAAGCACGCGCCTGCATGGAAGTGGCTGCACGCCACGGCGTACCCGTGGTCATCATGGAACCGGTGCGCGGCGGTCGCCTGGCCGACCTGCCCGAACGCGCCGCCCGAATTCTGCACGAAGCGGCACCCGACGCAAGCTTGGCCTCGTGGGCGTATCGATTCTGCTGGCATCTGCCGAACGTGATCTCGGTGCTTGCCGGCATGTCGACGCTCGATCAGGTGAAGGACAACGCCGCGAGCTTCAAGGCGGACAAGCCCTTCACCGAAGCCGAGCAGGCTGCACTCGACGAAGCCGTCGCCGCGCTGAAGAGCGTGCCCACCGTACCGTGCACGAACTGCCGCTACTGCGCGAAGGAATGCCCCCAGGGCGTGAAGATTCCCGAGATCATGGGTTTGCTCAACCTCGAGCTCATGGTCGAGGACCGCGAGTTCGTGAAGGGACTCTACTCCTGGCAGGCAGCCGCGGGTCCTGCATCGACCTGCATCGAATGCGGCGCTTGCGAGCAGATGTGCCCGCAGAGCATCGATATCATCGACCAGCTCGCGCTGGCAGCCGAGCGCTACGAGTAACGGGTGGCGCCAGCGCAGCTTCGAATCGCGACCCGACGCGACCCGAATACTCGGCGCGAAGCCGCGCGCCGAGCGCGATCAAGGCCTACGCCGCCGCCTTGATCGGGAGCAACGAACGCAGGGCAGCGCACGGACAAGGCGACCATCAAGGTTTGCGCCCTACAGCTCTTGCCAACTACTAGATTATGTCTTATAATAGGATCGGTCTGAAACACAGCGGGCTTCGTGGGGGCACACACGGAGCCCGCCTTTGCGTTTCAAGGTGGCTTCAGCGTGTGGTCCTATCGCTTGGAAAGGTGGTTCCATCCGAACCGGGAACCGCCTCGCATCGGCTCATGCAAGCGATTTCGCCATGACGATCGCATCGTCGGCCGGATCGGCGTAGTAGCGCTCCCACACGTCCGCCTCCTCGAAGCCCGCCGCGCGGTAGAACGCGCGGGCCGCGCGATTCGAGGAACGTACTTCGAGCGTCACGACCGGCAACCCGCATTCGAGCGCGTACGCGAACACCGCATCGAGCAGCAGGCTTCCGTACCCCTTCGCGCGCTGCGCCGCATCGACGGCGATCCTCGCAAGGTGGATTCCCTCGGCGCTGCGCCAAACGCCCGCATATCCCACAACCGTCTCCGTCTCGTCTTCAAGCACCTCGTAGCGGGCAGCGGGGTTGTACCTGAGCTCGGCAAGATACGCGAGCGGCGTCCAGGGATCCCGAAACGCATCGATCTCGATCGCCATAACAGCCGGGATGTCGGTTTCCCGCATGGGCCTCACCGAGGCGTACCCGGCTGGCGCACCCTCGTCATCCGCACCGTCCGCCTGCGCAGGCGTCGCCCCGGCCCGGATGCCCGCACGATGCGCAGCCAACATCCGCACGTCGCCGTCGCAGGCGGGCACGGCGGCGCTTCCGAACGGCCCGTCGCAGTACGCCCCGCCGTCCTCGCCCGGCCCAAGCCGCTGGCCCACGGCAACGGTCGACGTCGTTGCGAAGTAGTAGTCATCGCCCTCGAACAGCTCCTCGAGCTCGTCGAGAGCGCGCGCCAGCGCCTGTACCGCAGCGGGGTCCATCCCCTCGGGCACCGCCCTGCGGAAGTACATGCAGCGCTCGAACAGCTCGAGGCGTTCCGCGCGCGTCTTTCCTACGGTATCCGCGGGAAACGACGCGACGGCGATGTTGCCGAACCCCGCGTTCGCAAACAGCGTGTAGCATTTGCGCCCGAGATAGCGATCGGTGCGAGCCGTCCACGAAACGTTCGGCAGCACATGGCGGTCGTACAGCGAAAGCACGCGCCCGAGCGCATCGTGCGGATCGGGGTACGACACCTTCGCACCGTCGTCGACGGTTTTCACGACGATGAACCCGCCCGGCTTGAGCAGCCGATGCGCCTTCGCAACGGCTTCGGCGGGATCCCCGAGGTGCTGCAGCACGTGCGAGAAGTACACGACGTCGAACGGCTCGTCCGGCTCGTAGTCCTCGAACGAGCATGCCGCGAACGAAAACCGCTCCCCGCCGTACCGCTCGCGGGCGCATTCGATGCGCTCGGCTGCCGGATCGATGCCGACGACGCGGGCGATGTTTCGGTACGGAGAGAACTTGAAGTGCGTATTGAACCCGTCGAAGCAGCCCACGTCGAGCACGCGGGCGTCCCCGATCGCCTGCAGCCCGATCGCCTCGAATGCGGCGTAATCCTCACCTGCCGCCGAAACGGCCACCTTCGTGATCCATTGCTCGTTCCAGGCCATGCCCTACCTGCCCTTCCCCGCCCAACGCGCCGCCATACGCTCGTTCGCGGGCTTGCACAGGACGCCTGCGGCAAGCGACACCGCAACGAACAGCGGCACCGCGGCGAAGAACCCGCCGTAGCCGCCCGTCGCCTCGAACACCCAGGCTGCCGCCAAGGGGAACACGAGGTTGAACGGAGCGAGGACCACGGCGCTGACGCCCGTGTTGGCGGCAAGGTGGTCCTGCCCGAACGTCGTGCGCATATACGAGGTGTTGATAGCAGCGAACATGCCGTAGAGCAGCCCTTCGGCAAGCAGCGCACCCGCAAAGACGATCGGCGCACCCATCCAATACGACACCGCCATCGCCGCAGAGGCGGCGAGCGCGAGAAGCGGCAGTAGCACCAGGGTTTTGTACTGGCCGATCACATCGAACAGGATGCCCCCGATCGGGCGGCCGAGCCCGTTCGCCGCGCCGAGGCCGCACGCCGCAAGGGTCGCAAGCGCTACCGGGGATCCGATCCCCGTCATCATGACCGAAGCCTCGGCGATCACCGCTCCGCCGATGCCCATCACCAAACTCCTCCAAACGCAGAACAGCCAAAACGACGGCTCGCGCACCACGCGAGAGGCGGGCAGGCTCACGCCGATGCGATCCCGCTTCGGTTCGAGCGCCCTCACCGACGGGGGCGGCGTGCGGATGAACCAGAGGGCGGCGAGCCCTTCCGCCACCACGGCGAGCGCGATGACCGCGAAGGCCGCGCGCCACCCGAGCGGAGAGTAGATGAGCGCCGAGGCGAGCGAGCCGAGCACGGCCGCCCCCATGCCGAACCCCATGACGAGCACGCCGCTCGCGAAGCCCACCCTGTCGCCGTACCAGGCGAGCACGTTGGTCGTCCACACCGTATAGCCCATACCGCTGCCGAAACCGCAGAGCACGCCGTAGAACACGTAAAGCTGCCACAGGTCTTCGATGAAGCAGCACAGGATCAGCCCCGCCGCAACCAGAGCGGTCGAAGCGACGAAGCACGCCCTGAGCGGCGCGACCCGCGATAGCCACCCGATCGAGAGCATGCCGAATGACAGCGCGATCATCGCGACGGAAAACGTAAGCGACGTCTGGCTCCTCGTCCATCCGAACTCCGATTCGAGCGGCGCGATGAAGATCGACCAGGCGTAGATCGTGCCGAACATGAGCAGCGTCGCAACGCCGACCAGAAGAATCGAAGCCCTGTTCCCCGAAGCGGCCACGAATGCGCGCTACCGAACGGGAGCTTCGTGTATCACGGCGTGCTCGACGAGGTAGCGGTTCGCCTTGGCGCGCCGGGCGGCCGCCTGCGCAGCCCTCATGCGGCCCGACCGCGCGAAATCGCTGCGCGCCTGATCGGCCCTTCCGGGAGCGATGGCCTCGAAATAGGCGTCGAGGTCGGTCTCTTCGACCTCGAGATCGAGGTGGTCGGCCAAAGCTTCGAGCGATAGCTGCCGCACAAGCTGTTCCTTCACCTGCATCATGAGCGCGATGCCCAGCTGCTGCTCTTCCATATGCTCCTGTTCGAGGAACGCCTCGAGCGTCGTGTTCTGGCGCTCGAGCTCGTCCAAGAAGCCCTTCTTGGCCTCGCGCATGGCGGCATCGTATACGGCATCCTCGATTTTCGCATCGAATCGCTTCGCCAATTCAGAGGCTGCGAGTAGCTCCTTCTGCCGAAAACGCTCGCCTTCAAGCTGCGCGGCGAGCGTCTGCTCGACTTTGGATTCGAGTTCGGCCACCGTCGAGCAATCGGGAACGGTCGAAGCCACCCACTGGTCGGTCACTTCGGGAACGACCTCTTTGAGGACGCCCTTCACGGTGACCGTGGACCGGTAGCGCTCCATGATCGGATCGCCGTTGCCGTCGACGCCGAAGCCGGGGCCCTCGAACTCGATATCGGCGGTATCGCCCACCGTCATGCCGATGACAGCCTCATCGAACCCGTCGGGCATCGCAGCCGAACCCGTCGTGTAGCGGTTCCTCGGACGGCACAGGCCGCGCACCCGCTCGCCGTCCTTCACCGTCTCCATCGCAAGCTCTACGGTATCGCCCCGCTTCACCGTACGCTTGGCTGCATCGATTTCCTGGACGACATGCTGGCGGGCCAGCGCATCGATCTGCTCGGCAACGAGATCGGCGCTCAACTCGGCGGGCATGATCGTGATCTCGACCGGATCGTAGGAGGGAAGCTCGATGCGGGGAACGCGCACGCACTCGAGGGTGAATTCGAAGCTTCGGCCGGCCCGGGCCGGCCGAGCCGACAGATAGGTCGGCAACCCCACGATATCCAAGCTGGCTTTATCGAGCGCGAACGGCACGGCATCGTCCATGATCTGCTCGGCCATGCGCGCCTCGTATTCTTCACTCCCGAGCTTCTCTTCCACAGCACGCTCGGGCGTGGTGGCGGGATCGGGGGCGATATGCTCCCGGTAGGCGATCGCGATGGCCGCTTTCCGTATGCGCTCCCCCATCTCGCCCGCGGCAAGCGCCACCGTCAAAACGAGCTTCCCGCCGTCGAGCTCCTCTGTTGTCACATCCATCCTCGCACCTGCCGCCTTTCGCGTTTTCCTGCGCGCTTCGGGCGCGCCGTCCCAAGCTCTGCACGCTACCACCGCGCTTGAAGCGCGGTATACCTCATCGAGTATGAAAAACGGCGATCTAGTACGCGCGGCCATACGCGCGCGTACAGCCGCATGCAAGATACCGAAGCTGGCATAGGGTCACAGGCGAAGCCCTTCCCTATAATCGAACCTGCCTTGGCGCGCTCGCGCCGCACCTCTTCGGAAAACTACAGAAGCGAGGGATTCCATGTCTGATTTGACAGTAAGCCAGATTAAGGGCAGGCGCAGGCTGTATCTTGCGCTCTCTACGCTGGCATTGCTCTTTCTCGGCCTCATTTACGCGTTCTCGATGTTCGCCGGCCCGATAACCTCGGCGTTCGGCCTCGACAAAGCGGCGGTGGCGCTCACGTTCAATATCATGATGATCACGTTCTGCATCGGCGCGGTCGTCGGATCGCAGATCGATGCGAAGATGGGCGTGAGGGGATCGCTCATCGTAGCGGCGGTGCTGTTCTTCCTCGGGTTCGCGGGAACGGGGCTGTTCGGCGACGGGAACATCGTCGTGCTCTACCTGTTCTACGGAACGTTCGGCGGCCTCGGCGTCGGCATCGGCTACAACACCATCGTAGCCACCACCAACGTCTGGTTTCCCGACAAGGTCGGGTTTTCCTCGGGCGTGCTCATGATGGGCTTCGGACTGGGGTCGCTCGTGCTCGGGACGCTTTCCGTCAACCTGATCCCCTCGTTCGGCCTCGGCACCGTATTCGCCGCCATCGGCATCGTCACGGCCGTGGTCGTGTTCGCCCTCGCGCTTCTGCTCAACCGACCTCCCGCAACCATCGTCGCCGTCATGGCGCCCGAGAAGGCGACCGCTTCGGGCTACGACCCCGGCGACGAGGACGCGGCGCTCAAGACCCCCGCGTTCTACGTGTACTGGATATGGGCCATCATCGTCATCGCCATCGGGCTTGCCACGATCGGCAACTGCTCTTCCGACGCCCAGCTCGTCGGCATCGATGCGACGTTCGCCACGTTGCTCGTCGGCCTCGTATCGACCTGCAACGGCCTCGCCCGCATCGTCATCGGCATCGTCTACGACAAGACCAACGTCAAGACGACGATGCTCATCGACGGCCTCGTGGCGGTCGCAGCGACGTTCTGCATCGTCGGCGCCTTCGTTACCGGCATCTCGGCGCTCTACATCGCGGGCGCGTTCTGCTGCGGCTTCTGCTACGGCGGCGTACCGGTAGTCGCCTCGGCGTTCTCGCGCCAGCGTTTCGGATCGAAGAACTATCCGCTCAACCTCTCGCTCGCCAACTTCGCCATCGCGTTCGGCTCGCTGCTCAACATCGTCGTGAGCTCGGCGGTCGGGGGCGCCGAGAACCGCTTGGCCGTGTTCGCGGTCATGGCCGTGCTCTCGGTAGCTGCAACTATCAATGTGCTGCCGTTCTCCAAGATCTGGAACCGCGATATGGCCATGCTCGAAAAACGCCGGTCGTCGGCATCGCAGTAACCGCGTCCGTGCGGAGCGCTTGGACGCTTCGCACGATAGAACGGAAGGAACCGATCCATGTCCAGAGAGCTCTCGAAGCGCAAAGCGCGCTGCCTCGACGAGATAGCCGAACTGCGGGCCCGCCGAAGGCGCGACGTCATCAAGTGCGCCGCCGCCTTGGCGATCATCGTCGTCGTAGTCGCCGGCAAGCAGCTCCTCGCCTCGCAGGGCGTTATCGATCCGAACGGCATCGTCGCCGGTGCGCTTACCATGCTCATCGCGTTCGGTCTTGCCATCGTCGGCGGCACCGCGAGCATCGAGTTCACGAAAAGCGGCGCGAAGATACGCGAGCTGCGCCAATCCTGCGGCATCTCAAAAGAGGATCTCAAGCAATACCGCGTATAGGCCGCGTACGCAAACCACGTCGATGTCGGCGTGTCGATATCGATTTGCAGATGTCGGTTTGCGCGGGGTGCGCAGTCGCTGTACGGACAAGCGCCCGCCGCAGCTGCGAAAACCCGCCCGCAACCCGTCCGCGATTGCCCGCAGAAACGCAGAGAGGACCGCCGTATGGAATTCGCACTCATCATCACCGTGATTGCAACGGGATTCTTCGTCGTGCTCGCGCTTACGCTACGCTACCTGCGAACGCTTCAACACGAAATCCAACACGCCCGCAACGCGTTTGACCAAGCGTGCGCGCAAAGCGCAGCGAACGGCAGCGATCCCCGCAAAGCGCACGACGGCTCTGCCTTCGCCAGAAGCGACGATCCCGAAAGCCGCAAAGCCGAAGCCGCCGCCGAACGGGCCCTCGCCTACAACAATCTCGTGGCAACCTACGTCAATGCGGCGCATACGTTTCCGGCGACCCTCGTCGCGCGAAGGCTCGACTTCCCGTACGAGCCGATCGATCCGGCATGGGTGGATCAGGTGCTCGGCCGCCGCTACGCTTCTAGCCAAACGCCCGACGCAAGCCGCGTTATGAACCCGTACATGCTCTGGGCCGCGGGGATGGGCGATGTTGCGCTTGAAGATGAAGAGCGGGTCGATTGACTTCAACCGCCGTGCGTCCATCGTACGGCGGTTGAGCGCATGTGACTTCGATCGGAAATACGCTTTTTTCTTCATTGTGCTGTACTTGGGACCCCCAAGGGGCCGGTTTTCGACCCAGACGCGAGCGCCTGCAGCAACGAGCTCATTGACATGAAGCGCCGACCAGGCAATACGCAGCAAGAGAATAAAGCGGCGCGCCTTGTGCGTTTCGAAACCGCAACACAACGAAAGAAAACCCGTATCTGAGATCCGCACACCCGCTGGCACGACCCCGCGGGCTCGCCCGCCGCTCCCCCGCGCGCTCCGGCACCCGCCGCACTTCGATGCCCGCTGCTCCCCTGCGCCCCCGATGCGGCCGCCCGCCAGGCGCAAGCCCGCCGAGCGGCCGCTATGGACGAAGCCCGAGCCTAAGACCACCAGGTAGACCCGAACTCGGTCACCGCAACGAACGCGACCAGCAAAAGCACCATGAACGCCCACAGCATGATCTTTGCCGTGCGCGTCGATACCGGCCCGACGCGGTCGCTTCTCGTATCGCTCGTAGACGCGATCGCGCGGATCTCGTCGTTGAATTCGACGCGGCACTTCGTGCAGCGCCGATCGGATTCGCTCTCCTTGCCGCAAAACGGACAAACCATAGAAGCCTCCTTCGATTCTTGCAGCCGCGAAGACCCCAAGCAGCAGGGATCCTCGCGGCTGCAAGCCGGTCGCAGGGTATGCGCCCGGCTTGCAGCGACGCCCGGCCGGCGGATACCGGCCGAATGGGCCAGACGGCTCTGCCGAAAACAGCTCAGCAGAACCTCGCCACCCTGCGTCTAGTTGCCCGTCGTCTCTTCGGCGATATCGTCGATGTTCATGCCCTTTGCGCCCTTCGGCAGCAGAAGGCCCGCAAGAACGCCGACCAGCATCGGAATGGCGAGCAGGCTGAACAGGACCGTGAAATCGAATCCCATGCCGATAAGCGCCCCCAGCACGATCGGCGAGAAGATGCCCGCCGACTTGCCGAGCGCGACGATGGTCGCAACGCCCGAGTTGCGAAACTCCGTCGGATACGATTCGGACATCATGGGCTGCACGGCCGTGATGGCGTAGTTCAACGCGAAACCCAGGAAGATGAGCGAACCGAGCACGAGCCAGAACGAACCCGTGGCAAACGCCGCGAGGAAGCACGAGAGGATGGAGACGGCGTATCCGAGGATGATGTTGCGCTTGCGCCCGATGGCTTCGGACACGAAGCCCGTCGTGCAGTTCGCGATAACGGCCGCGGCGTTCTGAGCCATGGCCAAGAGGTACGCCGAGGTGATCTCGTAGCCGCGCACCAACATGATCGACGGCAGCCACGCATTCACACCGTAGATCGTAAAGTTGCCCGCGAAGTAGAGCACCACAAGCGCGAACGTCGTCCTCAAGTACTTGCCCTTCCATACCTCGGCAGGGCTCGCCTTCGCCGCAACGGGCGGCACGATGATGTTCGAACCCTGAAGATCGTAGGGTATCTCCTTGCCCGCACGCTTCTCGATCGTGCGAAGCGTTTTCTCGGCTACGCCGAGTTTGCCGTGCACCGCCGCCCAATGAGCCGATTCGGGCGTGAACTTATGAAACACGAATGCGTAAAGCACCGGGAGAGCCCCGATCGCATAGCATACGTGCCACGACCACAGCTGCACGACGATGGTGCCGACGAGCGCCGACATAACCCAGCCGACGATCATCCACGCCATACCGAACGTGATGAAGAACGATCGCTGTTTCGTTGGCGTGAACTCGGTGAACAACGTTGTCACGATAGGCGTGCACACGCCGAGGAAGAGCCCCGCGATAACGCGGAAAACCGAGAAGATCAGATAGTTCGGTGCGAAGATGCACGGAATGGTGAACAGGCCGTACATGAATGTGCCGATCGTGAGAATCTTTCTGCGCCCGAATCCGTCGGATAAGGGGCCCGCGGCGAACGACCCGACCACGATGCCGATCGTCGACCACGACGACAGGGCGCCCTTCGCGATGTCGTCGACACCGAACTCGAGTGCGATCTGCGTATTCGTATACGAGATGATCATGTAGTCGTAACCGTCGAACATCATGGCGATACCGACGAGGAAGAAAATGGATATAGTGAACTTGTTGACTCCGATGGAGTCGATAGCCTGGGAGATGGTGAACTTCCCAGGGCTTTTCGCTGCTGCACTCATATATTCCGCTCCTTGCAAGATGTCCCGCACGGCCTCGCGTGCCGGCCGCACCGGGATGATGGCAATAGAATCGCTGAGACAAAGAAAACGGTCTGATGTGCTGTTAGTACGTAGTAGCGTGATGTGCTCGGTTTAGGCTCCCCCGCAGCAGCCAAGCACACACCTATGCCCGAGCTCCCCTCATAGACCTTAAACCCTCTCAAGCGAATCGCTGGCGATCCGACAAGGGGCCTTGCGTCCCTTCGGACGCAGGCCCCCGTAAACGCTAGTCTTCCCTCAGGTGACGTTCGCTGTCGTCGATCGGCTTGGTGGCGCCGACGAGACTCTCGTCAACGACCTTCGGGGCGCCGCATTTCTTGCAGACCTCCGCATCGGCGGCGTTGAACGTGTTGCACTCGCCGCACTTCCAGAGGATCTTCACCAACGGAGGCGGCCTGAACCCGCCTTTTTCTTGCTTAGCCATACTCGATTACCCCCTTTCGCTTTACTTTGAGAAAAGCACCATCTTGGGCTTTTCAGCCAGCTTTGCAGCCAGTTCCTCGAGCGTACCGTAGTACATGATTCCGGACTGGCAGTGATGGACGCAGCTCGGAAGCCGCCCCTCGGCCGTGCGCTCGGCGCACAGATCGCACAGATCGGTCGGCAGCGGAAGATAGGTCCACTCCCATTTTCCGAGCGTGTTCTTGCGGGGACCGTCCTCGAGCACCTTGATGCCGTACTGGCCGACCGGTAGATCGAGAACCTTCTTGCACGCAACTTCGCAGGTATGGCAGTTCGTGCAGTACTCGTAGTCGATGAGGATTCCGTACTCGTTAGCCTTCGAATCGGGTGTAGTCATTTCCACCGAAACCTCCTCCCTTGGTAACAATCTCGCTGGGCGAGCAATCGTTTTCTTCCGTCACCTTGTAGCACTTGCACAGCGAGCACTTGTACGGTGCGCCGTAGTGCGTCGGGCCGTAGACGCCCATTGTGGTGAGGTTGTTTGCATTGCAGTCGAACACGCCGTACAGGTTCGGTTCGGCGCCTTCCTGCTCGGGGAACCACCAGCCGTGGCGGGCGCGAACGAGGTTCGGCATGAGACCGGGGGCGATGTGCGCTTGCTGCTTGCACTTGCCGCGCTTGTTCTCGAACCATACCCAATCGCCCTCTTTGATCCCCTGCTCTTCGGCGATCTCGGGCGAGATGTCCGCGATGGCCGTCGGGTGCACTTCGCGCATGGTCGGAAGCTGACGATGCTCGGAATGGAACAGGCCGATATGGCGATGGCCCGACGTGTAGATGTAGGGATACTCCTTGTAGAGCTCGGGCGTGCGCACGGGGCTCTCGTAAGGCTCCATATGATGGGGCAAAGGATCGAATCCCCATACGTCGAACAACGGCGAGTAGATCTCATAGAGGCCGGTCGCGGTCACGAAGCCGGGCTGGCCGTCCTCGCGAAGCAGGCCCTTCTTGTACTTTTCGTACGTCTCGTTGAAGTCCCACCAGTCGTAGACCTTGTGGTTCAGGTCGTCGAAGGTGTAATCCACGCCGTAGCCGTCGTCCTGGATCATGTAGGTCAAGAACTCGTGCACGTCGTTGAACTGGTTGAAGAACTTGGGGTTGAAGCGCTTGCCGAGTTCGAGCACCAACTCCTCGTCCATCTTGCAGTCGTAGTAGCGCTCGGCCGAAGCCGTAATGGTGCGCAGCGGCTGCCACCAGGAGCGGAAGCTGTCGCGCTCGACCGACATCGCCACGGGCAGCACGAGATCGGCGAACGCCACGGCGGTGGGGGTCAGATAGTAGTCGACGACGACCGTGTAGGGGACGTTCTTCCATGCACGGTAGATGCGCGGAGCGTCGCCGCCCATGTTGGCGATCGGGTTCGTGCCGTGCACCCACATCATCTGGGGCATATAGGGCTCGCCCGTCTCCATGGCCTCGAGCAGCAGATCCGGCGGGATGAACGGCGTGTAGCCGGCCTTGTGGATCGGCGACTGATCGGTGCCGATACGGCGATCGAGCATTTCCTGGGAGATGAACTCGAGGCCGCAACCGTACTTCTTGGAGCTGTTGTACGCGTAGCGCACGAGCACGTTGCCGCCGGGCACATCGAGGTTGCCGGTGATGGCAACGAGGTCGGAGATCGCAAACGACGCTTCCATGGCAGCGATCTGCATATCGATCGCAAGACCCCACTGCACGCCTGCGGGCTTGGCCGCCGCGTACATACGGGCCGCGTCGATGATATCCTGCTCGTCGAGCCAGCATATCTCGGCGACCTTGTCGGTCGGGTACTCCGCGACGCGCTCGGTGAGCTCGTCGAAGCCGTAGCACCAGTTCTCAACGAACTCGTGGTCGTAGAGATCCTCGTTGATGATAACGTTGAGCATGCCGAGAGCCAGTGCGCAGTCGGTGCCGGGGCGCACCTGCAACCAGATGTCGGCCTTCGAAGCGAGCCAGGTGAGCGCCGGATCGATGACGATGAGCTTGGTGCCCATGCGCATGAGATCGACGAGCCAGTGGCCCATGAACCCGTCGCCGTTCGAAGCAAGCGGCTCGTTGCCCCAAACGACAACGACTTCGGGGCGAACCCAGTCGGGGTTGTCGTAGCGATCGGGATGCAGCTGCGATGCGTCGAGAATCCAGCAATCGCCCTCTTTGAGCAGGTTCGCCGTCATGCGGGGCTGATAGCAGGAATCGGCGGAGAGGAAGCCGAACGACATGTTCGGGCTGCCGAAGACCGCGCGCAGGCACATGGCGCCGTGCCACATGGCGTTGCGACCCGTACCGGATAGGGCGACGATGCCCTCGGGTCCAATTCCGCCGTATTCGTTTTTGATGGTATCGCAGATCTTGCCGTAGGTTTCCTCGAGCCAGTCGAAGGCCTCTTCCCACGTGATGCGCTTCCACTTGTTCTCGCCTTTTTCGCCGTCGCGCAAAAGAGGCCACTTGAGACGATCGTTGTTGTAGATATTCTCGACCATGTTCAGGCAGCGCAGGCACAGACGTCCCTGGCTGTAGCCGAAGTTGGGATCGCCCTCGATCTTTTCGAGCTTCCCGTCTTTGGTGTAGCATAGAACGCCGCACCCGTTGTGGCAACCAGGGCCTGTCCAGACCGAGGTTCGGGTCACTTCATAACCGTCCTCATACCAACGCCAGTCTTCTTTGTAAAGATCTTTGTTGAAATCGTTGATCATGAAAATCCCCCTTTCGTGTAATGAATCCAACCAATGTCAAACTCGTATGCTTCAAAGGCCGCCCGGGCGTCCGCAGAGCCGGTACCCTTGCTTACCGCACCGCATAATCCTTCCCCCGGACATGCGGCAGGCGGCCTTCAAACACCTGCGTCGCGTGCGCCGAAGCGCACGGTGTCGCCCTTACGCGGGCGGGGCGGGCGGCTTCGGGGCGCCGGGAGCCTTCGGAACACCGGGCGCCTGGGGGGGCGCCGGGGCCCTTCGGGGCGCCGGGTGCGGGCATGCTCGCATCGCCGGTTCCGCCGGCCGCCTCGGGAAGATCGGTTCCGCACTTCTTGCACTTCGTCAGCTCGGGCGGGTTGAACGACCCGCATGAGGGACACTTCTTCATCATCTCGTCGAATGATGGCGGTCTAAAACACATGCGATTCCTCCTTGTACGTCGTGTAGGATGCTGATCGAACTCGTGTAAATGGCTTGGGTGCATTCACGACCGTAACCTACCACCCCGAAGAGGTGCGCCCCTCCCTTCGCGGGTATGAAAAAAGGCGATCTAGTACTGGCGGTTATACGTTTCTCACCCTGGTGAGGGGAACCATGAAAATGGACTTTGACATGGAGTTTCCCAAACCCATGAACCGATTGCCGCAAAGTCTGCGCCGCACGAAAAAGGCCCGGATGCCCAATCGCATCCGGGCCCGCACAAGGCGCGCTGCACGAACCGTCGGCTTATGATTCGTCGCCTTCGGTCTCGACCTCGGCGGTCTCGATCACCCGCCGCATAACCTTCACCCTCGCTGCCGCCTTGCGCGCCTGCTCCACCTTGCCGGACTCGCGCAGTTCCTCGAGGAACCGCGCCGGATCCTCGCACGCGAGGTACTCGGTCAGCTCGGCGTTGGGCACGGTGGTCGCCGTAACCTCCACCATCTTGTCGAGCGCGATGTTGAGCGCAATCTCTCGACGAGCCTCGTCGAGAAGGCTCGCCTCGTACTGTTCGCTTGTCATGTGCGCGTCCTCGAGATAACGGGCGAGCGATACGCCCTGCGCGCGGGCAGCTTCTTCGGTGCGTGCGCGCACCGTTTCGGCATGCGCCTCGATTACGGCCACAGGAATGTCCCCTTCGAGCCTTTCGATCAGCGCCTCTGCGCATTTGGCGTACCTGATCTCATCGAATGCGACCGTCGTCTCTTTGGTAAGGCTCGCCCTGATTGCGTTTCGCACCTCGCCGATCGATTCGTACATCGGCAGGTTCGCTTTCACCCATGCGTCGTCGAGATCGCCAAGCGTCTTGATCGGGCTGTCCTTCGGCGCATTCGCCACGTAGGCGAACAGCTGCGCATCGATATCGTCTTCGGTAACGTCGGAAAGCGGCGGCATCTCGATGCGCACCCGATCGCATGCCGATAAGGAGAACCGCGCAAGATCTATCGGATTCTCGCTGATGGTCGGTTGGTCTGTAGTCATGGTCATCCCTTCGTGGTCTTGTTCGGCGAGCTTCGCCTTGTCCTGTTCATTGGTCCGCAAAATCGCCTTCGTTGCCCTGCCGCTTGTAATCTTCGACGAGGCTCAGCATCTCCTGCGACGAATGCACCCCGAGCTTGTGGTATATGTTCGCGATATGGGTCTTCGCGGTATGGGTCGATATGACGAGCTTCTGCTGTACGTATTCCGCGTTGCGCCCCTTTGCGATGAGGAGGAATATCTCGGTTTCGCGTGGAGAGAGCTTGTATATCCGCGCCACCTCGTTGCAAGTGCGCCTCCAAGGGGTATCGCGCTGTGCCCCGTCGCGCGGCTCGACGCGTGCAGGGCCCGAAGCGTCCTGTACGGCCGCATCGCCTTCGCCGGCCGATCCGGAACCGCTCGCGCGGGCTGCAACATCAGCCGCATCCGGCGCCGAGCCTGCGGCACCCGACTCCGCCTCGGCATCGTCTTGCCGAGGCGCTCTCGCCCCGTCCGAGCGGCCCGCTTCGGCGGCCTCCGGACAATTGGCGCAAAAGCGCGTTCTGAGGATCGGGCCCGCACTGCGTTCGAAGCTCGCGATGGCAAGGCGGGCGTCGAGCTTCTCGGTCTCGCGAAACGGCGTAAGCGTCGTGATGACGAGCAACGCGATCGCGATGCCGCTTATGGTGTAGAGCGTCATCGGGTCGCCGTTCGCCAACAGCATGAGCTGCTCGCCCGAAAGGATGCCGAGCGCGAGGCTCAGATACGTGAGCGCCCTTCCCCCCTCTATGAACAGCAAGCCGCGCGTATACAGGCGCTTCGACATGCCGAGCGCGAGAATCATAGCGCCGAAGTCGAAGAGGTTGAACCCCGCAAAGATAGCGGTTTCGGCAACCACCTGGTGGACGCTCGTACTGAGAAACGACAGGCTCACGATGCCGAGCACGAACAGAAGCAGCGACAGGCGGTGCATCGTATCGATATCGGAGTTTCCACCGGGATCTTCGGGAATCGCGAATATGAGCACCCCGCAGACGAGAATGCCCAGCAGAACGATCGGATCGTACGCCATGAGCAACGCGACCTCGTTCAGAATGTAGCCGCCCTGAAGGAGCCCGAACACGAATCCGTACACAACCGTCGGCAGCACGGTTTTCAAGAAATGCCGCAGTACCTCCTTGTCGCTCGGCATCGCCGATCGACAAGGCGTCGGCGGCTGCTGCTGAGGCTCGACCGATTGCCAGTTGAACACGAGCGACGCGCCGGCCACGAGCGGAAGGGCCACGGCCGCAATGCATGAAAAAGGATACTGAAGCACGCAGATGAGAAATGCGATGAGCCCGCCGCACATCATGTCGACGGCAAACGATCGGTAGACGAACTCGCCGGCCGCCACCGCGTAATAGCGAAGCCAAAGGAACATGAGAAGCGCCTCGCTGAACCCGAGGGCCGCCGTTACCGCAATCCGCACCAGCGCATCGGCCGGCCCCACGCCGAAAACCGCCACGGCCGAGGCGATGGCGCCGAGAGCACACGCCGCCCCGAGCAGCACCGGCGATGGCATGGTCTTGTTCTTGTGCAGCATGCGGTTGCCCACCAGCGCAAGCAGACCGAACGACACGGCGAGCGCCAAATACAGCGTCAGCTGGCGTTCGAAGAAAAACGGGAAGAAGCCGCCCTCGGGGTCGCCGATGAACAGCGGCGTGAACAAAACGAGATAATGCCATGCGAGCAGGGTTTTGAACCCGAGCATCTTCGCGGTTTTCTTTTCGATCAGAAACGCACTGGAACGCTCGGCCATACAAATCCCCCTTGCTCCGAACCTTAATCTGACTCGTTGCATTATAGGGAATAAGGTACGTCATTTCGCGGACCGACCATATAACCCTGAGTACTAGATTCATCGTTTTCATACCGCAGACAGTATAGAAACAGGCTATTTATCTGGTATCTTACCTTTTGTCCGACGAGGAAAGGAACGCCGTGCCAGGAGGATGCTGGATATGCAATCCGTTTTGCGGAAAGTGCCAACCCGCCCCTAAAAAATCAGCCCGCTGCCCCGCATGCGGTACCTGCACGATATTCGATCGGCACGACATCATCGAAGGAGCCGATCTTTGCTGCAAGGCGTGCGGTGCCGACATGGCAGCGCTCGTTCGGCCGAAACCCGTACGCTGTACGCACAGCGGTCTCGTCTGCGCATATCCCTGCGGGAAAAGCACCTCGCACCCCGAAGACGGGAGCTATCGCGTCTGCGAGCGCAACACACCCCTAAACGATGTCGGCCCGAGTACCGCAACCGCGCCGGCAGGATCGAACGCCGCCGGCAACGCGACCCGCTAACGCCGGCCGTTCCCGGCCCCGCCCGCTTCGACTCCCCGATCCCGGATCGGCTTGCAACGACCCTACATGAGCTTGGTTTCCTCGAGCTTATCGATCACGAAACGGTTCAAGCGGACAACGGGGTTACGCAGGACGAACCCCAGCAGCAAGGAGGGGATGAGGAAAAGGAGCGTGCATCCGATCTCGATCCAATACTCGTTGCCGTAGATCCCGCCGATGCAGGCATGCATGGCGGCGATGCCGTGCGTGAAAGGCAGAAACGGATACACCGCCTGGAAAAAGCCCGCTGACATCTCGATGGGGAACGTTCCTCCCGAACCCGCAACCTGCATGACGAGCAGCACGACGGCTATCGCCTTGCCCACGTCGCCGAACGACACGGTGAGCGTGTAGATGAGGTTGCAGAACACGAATGCGGCCACCCAACCCGCCAGCATGAAGAGGAGCGGATGCTCGCACTGGATGCCGAGGAAGAACAAATCGCCCAGGCACACAACCGTGCTCTGCAAAAACGAGAGCAGCGCGAATATGCCGAAGCGACCGAGGTAGAGCTGATAGGGCTTTGGGTTCTCGAGCTCGGCAACCCGGCGATCCGACACCGCCACCTTCATCATGGCGACGAGGATGACCGCACCCACCCACAGGGACAGTATCGTGTAGAACGCCGCCATCGCCGAGCCGTTGTTCGCGATGCCGAACACCGCTTGGCGATCCTCGTGCACGGGGGCCGCAAGGAATCGGGCCATGCCGTCAAGATCCGACCCGACGATCGATTTGATCTTTTCGACATCGCCGCTCTGCGCGGCCTCCTGCAGCTCGGTGCGATTCGAGCCGAGCTTTTCAGCCGAAGCCTTCAGCGTATCAGCGGCCTCCTGCAGCGCCCCTTGGGCCGATTCGAGATCGTCGGCAAGCGAGCCGGATAGCTGCGAGAGTCCCTCGGTCGCCGCATCGAGGCTGTCGGCGACCGACGAGGAGGACGAGGCGATTTCGCCAAGTTCCGATTCGAGCTCTTCGATCTGGCTTTCCAGCTGCGTCTCGTAGCTCCACTGCACGCCCGCCATGCTCTGTTTCGCCCGGTCAATGAGATCGCGAACCGCCGCACGCTGGCTTTCGACATCGGACGAGGCGCCGGAAAGCGTCCGGGCCATCTCGTCGACACGTGTTTTGAGCGAGCGCTGCGCTTCGATTGCACGGTCGATCTCGGCAATTGCGGGATTGCCGGGATCGGCCTGCGCGAGCGCATCGCGCGCCCGCTCGGACCCATCGATCAGCCCCTGTATCTCGGCCGAGGCCTCGTCCAATCCCCCGACCGCACCGCTTGCACCCGCCGACAGATCGTCGAGCGCCCGATCGATGCCCGCGGAAACCTCATCGTAGCCGGCAATGCTTCGATCGAACGCCTCGCGGACGATCGCGGTGAGCTCCGAAAGCGAAGCGCGAACATCCGAAAGGCCCGACTGGGAGGACGATATCAGCGCCTGCGCATCGGTTTGCGCGCTGCCCGTTTCCTCAAGAATGCCCGAGGTCGAATCGATGAGCGCCGCCGTCGAGCCGACGAGCGCCGCGAACGCGGCCATGCGCTCGGCCGAATCGGAAAGCGTGTCCACTGCAGCGCCGAGCCGGCGATCGAGCACCGAAACGTAGCTCGTCACCTCATCGCCGCTCATGAACGAAAGCAAGTCGTTGGTGGTTTTCAGGCCAACCTCGGCAACCGTCTGGGCAAACGTCTCGTCGATGCTTCCCTGTATCGTGCTCGCGCCCTTCTCGGTTACGCGTGGTGCGATGGCGTTTTCTTTCTCGTTGGAGTAGTAGACGATGCTCGAGTGCTGCATGTCGGGCGAGAACAAGGTCATCATATCGGCGCTGAAGCTTTCGGGGATGACGATGGCGGCGTAGTATGCGCCCGACCGCACGCCTTCGACAGCGGCCTCCTCATCGGTAAAGACCCAGTCGAACTCGTCGTCGGCCCGCAGAGCGGATACCACCGAATCGCCGACGTTCACCTCGAGCGGCACCAGATCGCTTTGATACCCCGCGTCCTCGTTCGCCACGGCAACCTTGAGCCCCTGGGTATTGCCGTAGGGATCCCAGCTGCCGGCGATGTTGAACCATGCGTACAGCGCGGGCACCACGATGAGGCCCACAAGCACGATTGCGCCGATGACGTTTTTCGTCGCGTGGGTCAGATCCCCGTACATGATGCGCAGGATGTTCTTCACGGGCGATCACGCTTTCCGCTGTCCGCCTGCAAAACCACATGCTCGCGCAGCTTTTGCTCGAGATCGGCATCGTCGAGCGTGCTCATGTCAAGCTGGTAGCGAAGGTTGTCGTGCAGGTATTCGACCACGATGAGGTACGAGATCACCGCGATGAGCGAGAGTATCCAGAACACGAGCATGACGATCTTGGTGTCCACGTCGACATCGAACAAAGACATCACGACAAGGATCAGCACCGGCAACGCGAAGACGAGAATCCAGCCCACACGGATGAGGCGCGGATAGTTGCGGTAGAACCGATCGGCGCGCGCAAGCAGCTTCGCGCGGTACGCGTCGGTATCGAGGAGCACTTTGATCACCGTGCGCAGCCGGTAGCGCGTGCGGGGCAGGTTGTTCTGCTCGCACACCATGATATCCGTTTCGGCGAGCTTGCGATCGAACAGGAGGTTCAGGTTCAGCAGGTACGGTCGCGCCACGAGCCCGATGATCAGCGCCACAGGTAGGAATAAAGCGAGATGGGCCAGATTGAACGCATAGGTTAAGCCGTACATGCCGCCCACCGCCTCGCGCAACGCACCGATGCCGTAGGTAAACGGAAGGAACGGATGCACCGCCTGAAAGAACGCGGGCATCATTTCCACGGGGTACATGCCCGACGAACCGGGAATCTGCATGATGAGCAGTACCACGGCAACCGCCTTGCCGATATGCTTGAACGTGCTCGCAAGGGCGAAGATGACGGACACGTACACGAACGACGTGAACATGCCGGCAGCCAAATACGCAACCGGGTCGAGGCACTGCACGCCGATGGCCAAATCGCCCGCACACACGATCACCGCCTGCACAAGACCGAGCAGCACGAACAGAAGCCACCTTCCGAGATAGGCTTGCGTAGGCGAAAACGAGCGCACACCCTCGCGATCCACTTCGAGCTTGAATATGGCGATCAGGATGAAGCCGCCGACCCAAAGCGCAAGGTTCGTATAGAAGGGGGCGACGCCCGACCCGTACGGCGAAACCGGGTAGATCGCCACGTTTTCGAGGGTGACCGGCGACGACATGAAGCTTGCCGCATCTTCGGGATCGATGCCGAGAAGCGCCGAAAGCTCGTCGAGCGAGGCCGAGTCGTTCAACGCCGATAGATCGGTGACCGTTCGGGACAGCTCGTCGCGCATCTCCGCAAGCGACGAGCTTGTAGAGGATACGACCTCCTTCGTCTGGTCGAGCGTCCCCGAAAGCTGATCGAGGAGCGCGCGGGCCTGCTGTATCGTCGGCTTCAGCGACGATACGGTGCCCGCAAGGCCGCCTGACACCTGCGAAAACGAATCGAGCCCCTCGGAGAGCTTCGGCAGAACCTCGGCAGAGATGCGGCGCTGCGCCTCGCCCGCCGCAGCAAGGCCGTCTTGAACCGATCCGTCAACGGCATCCGAAGCCGACGCCGCCGCATCGGCGATTGCCGCGATATCGCCGCTCAAGATCTTGAGGCTCTCGATGGTCTGACGATGCTGCTCGTTCTGCGCTTCGAGCTCGGCGATCACGTCGGCAAGCTCGGGGTGCTGGGCAACCTGGCCCCTGAGCTCGTCGATGATCCCCTCGTTGCCGTCGACGAGCGCGCCCATATCGGCCAGGGCGGCATCGACGCCGCCCTGCAGCTTTGCCACGTTGCCCGAAAACGCGCCGATGGCGATGTTCGCCTGCGTCGAAGCATCGCCGAGAAGCGTTCCGCCCTCGCTGATAGCCTGGGAAATCGACGCATCGAGCTCGCGAGCCGACTGACGCACATCGCCCAGAAGCGCCGTACTCCGATCAAGCGCGTCGGCGATAACGGGGATCCGCTCTTCGAGATCGTCGAGCGTTTGGCGCGTGTTATCGAGCGGGCTGCGCGAATCTTCGATGGTCGAATCGATGCCGTCGAGCAACGCCCGAACGCGATCGATGGCTCCGTTCGTCTCATCGACGCTCGCAGCAAGCCCCTCGCTCGCTTCATCCGACCTGTCAAGCATCGAGGTGCCCGCGTTCTGGGCCATCTCGATGACGGTCTTGCTGACCGTGGAGACGAACGTCGAGTTGATCTGCTCTTCGATGGTGGCGGCACCGGTATCGGTGACCTTCGGTGCCACGGCGTTCTTCTTCTCGTTTACGTAATAGGCGATCGTCGGCTGCTCGAAATCGCCGGTGAACACGCTTGCGAGATCCTCGCTGAAATCGGCGGGAATAACGATGGCGGCGTAGTACGTGCCCGACTCGACCCCCTCGCGCGCTTCGTCTTCCGATACGAACTCCCACGTCAGATCATGGTTGTTGCGCAGCTCCTCAACCACTTGGCCGCCCGCATCGAGGTTTCCCGCAATATCGCTCTGCACGCCACGATCGTTGTTGCTCACCGCAACGCGGATGCCCGCAGTATTCGCATACGGATCCCAATTTGCCGCAATGCAGTACCACGCGTAGAGGGAAGGTATGACGCATACGCCCACGACGATGATCATTGCCACGGGATTGCGCAACAACCTGCGCAGATCGCGGAACAATATCTGGAAAACGGTTCTCATGGGCGCTTATCTTGTCGACGTTGGATACTGATAGCCGAGGTTAGACCATCGGCCGAAGCGACGCAAGGGTTCCGGTAAAAATAAGCGCCGCCCGCGCGAAGCGGACGGCGCTCGTAGCCAGGCTCGCAGAACCGTACGGCTGCCCGGCGAAACCCCGCTAATTGTTGCCGGCTGCGCGGGCCGCCTGGTACTCCTCGGCAAGCTTCTTCTGCACGTCGTGCGGAGCCTCTTCGTAGCCCTCTATCTCGATGTAGTACGAACCGCTCCCGCGCGAGATCGAACGCAGGTCCTTGGTGTAGGTGACCACTTCGGCGTAGGGCACGCGCACCATGATGACGGTTTCCCCCGCATCGTTGGAATCGGTGCCGACGATGCGCCCGCGACGGGTCGAGATATCGCCCATGACCGCACCCGCGTACTCCTCGCCGACCACGATGTCCATATTCGCCATCGGCTCCAAGATGACCGGATCGGCCTTCTCGCACGCAGCTCTGAAGCCGATGCGTGCGGCGGTTTTGAACGCCATTTCGTTCGAGTCGACCGCGTGGTAGGAACCGTCGAACACGGCGCATTTGATATCGACCATGGGATAGCCCGCAAGGAAGCCCTCGGCCATAGCGTCCTGCACGCCCTTGTCGACTGCGGGAATGTAGCTGCGAGGAATCTTGCCGCCCACGATCTCGTCGAGGAACTCGTAGCCGCCGCCCGGGTTGGGCTCGAGGCGCAACCAGCAATCGCCGAACTGCCCGGCCCCGCCGGTCTGCTTCTTGTGGCGGCCCTGCGCTTCGGCAACCTTGCGGATGGTCTCGCGGTACGGCACGCGCACCGGTACGAGCACCGCCTCGACGCCGTTCTGCTCCTTCATGCGGGCGATGATGGTATCGACCTGCGTATCGCCCATGGCAGTGAGCACGGTCTGGTGCGTCTCCTCGCTGCGGCTGATGCGTACCGTCGGATCGTTCTCGGCTACACGGGCGAGCGCGGTTCCGAGCTTATCCTCATCCTTCTTGTTGGCGGCCTCGATGGCCACGGGGTACTGCGGCGTAGGCATGGGCAGCGGATCGATGGCCAGATCGCCCGATTTGGAAAGGGTATCGCCGGTTTTCGCGTCGGTGAGTTTCGGGACGACGATGATGTCGCCCGCCTTCGCGCTTTTCACGTCGTTGGATTCCTTGCCCATCATGACGTAGAGGTGGCCGAGGCGGTCCTTCTTGCCCGTGCGGGAATTGATGAGTTCCATGCCCGGTTCGAGGACGCCCGAAATGACCTTGACGAAGCTCATGCGGCCCACATAGGGATCCGACAGCGTCTTGAACACGAAGCACGCGGGCTCGCCCGCCTCGTCGATGAACGTCTCTTCCCCGTTGGCCAAACGGAAGCGCCCGTGAGCGCGCGGCGAGGGGAAGTAGGTGGCTATATCCTCCATGAGGCCCTGTATGCCCTGCTTGATGATCGTCGATCCCACGAACACGGGGATGAACAGCTCCTGCGCGATCGCCTTGTCGAGCAGATCTTCAAGCTCGCCCTGGGTCAGCTGCTCCTCGCCGTCGAGGTACTTCATCATGAGTTCGTCGTCGGCCTCGGCCACGAGATCGCAGAGCTTGTCGCGCGCGACGATGGCGGCATCGGCGTACTCGTCGGGGATATCGACCACGTGCTCGCTCTCCCCTTCGAAGTAGCGCGCCTTCATGCGGATGACATCGATGACGCCCTTGAAATCGGCGTCGACGCCCATGGGGATGGTAACCGCGCCCAAACGCGATCCGAAGCGCGCATGGAGCGTCGCCATGGCCGAATCGAAGTTCGCGTGCTCGCGGTCGATATGGTTGATGAAAACGGCACGCGACAGGCGCATATCCTCGGCCTCGTACCACAGCTTGGTGGTCATAACCTGCGGTCCGGCAACGGCATCGACGACGAACAGGGCCATTTCGGCCGCCTGCATGGTCGCGAGCGTATCGCCTACGAAGTCGGGGTGCCCGGACGTGTCGAGCACGTTGATCTTGAAGTCTTTGTAGGGAATGGGGGCGATCGATGTGCCGATCGTGAACTTGCGCTTGATTTCCTCGTCGTCGTAATCGAGGTAGGATTTCCCATCGTGAGTCGTGCCCATGCGGGGCGTTTTGCCGGAGACGTGCAGCATCGCTTCTGCGAGAGAAGTCTTGCCAGCGCCGTCTTGCCCCACAAGCACAATGTTGCGCACGTGTTCGGTAGCAGGAGCTGCCATAATGACCACCAACTTTCCTGTTGCGTGGCCCGCGCCTTTTGTTTATTCCCAAGGCGCGAACCACTGTCGAGCCTTACACAAACAAAGCAACCTGGAAGTACAAAAACAGTACGGCACCTAGTGTAACCCAAATGAGGCCTTCGACAAGCGAGAATGCCGTGCGAACCGCAAGCAAATCACGGCCGGCCGAAGCGGTGCGCGCGGCTGCCGCTCGAGTACGCCGAAACGCCTTGCGACGTCCGCGCCAGCAAGCGCGTTCCCAAATCCAGAGCCTGCCGTCAAGCCATCGTCGACATGCGTCCGCCCGAAGCTTCAGATCGCAGATTCGCACCGGACGCCGGGAATCGAAACCGGCATGCTCCCGTGGGGACTCCTCCGCTGCAAAAACCCTGCGAGGGCATGCCTAAGGCGGTTTAACGGCGGAGATCCCTTTTCATGTATGAGATTTCATGTATGAGATTTACGATTGTGAACCCGGAAAGGTAAGAAGCGCCAATGTTGACCTGCGTTTTCGTGCATCTGCATAGAATTATCTCCCTAAAATCAGACTTTTTGGGTTCACAATCGCAAATCTCATGCACTCCGGGGCTTTCCGGCGTTGATCCACCGTTGACGGAACCCCCGTTTCGGGACGGCGAAAAGGGATCCCGCTCTATGACGCGACCGTCGACGGGACCGAAAACGCCCCGATACGGAACGTTGAAGCCCTTACGAAACCGCGCGTTGCGGTTCGGGGCCGCCACGCTGCTCGGCGGGTAGGACAGACGGTCTCGATCAGGTTTATGGGCTTTTCTTTACCAGAAGATGACAGCGCAGATCGGAGACCCGAACTGCACCGCCTCATCCGTATAATCGTTAAGTAAAACGGACTGGAAACGAGGCAGCCATGGAACGCAACGACATCATCGACGTCACCCCCGTCGACCAATCCCACGAACAGGCAAAAGCCCAAAACGATCCGGCGCGCAAACAGCCTGCGGGGTCTGCGAACCGGACCGGCAAGCCCTACTATACGTTCGACGGCACCTCCTGGCACGCTGAAGCGAACGGAGCGCCGACAGGCAACAGCGCCGGGCCCGCAGTGCCCGTGAACGCCCACGTGATCGATGCGGGAGGCTCCCCCGAAAACGGGCAGCCCAAAAGCCGCCTCGGCGGTGCGGCCCGCATCGCGGCGGGAGGCGTGTGCACGCTCGTCGGCGTTCCCATGCTCATTTTGCCCGGGCCCGGCCTGCTCGCCATCGGAGGCGGAATCTACCTCATGGCAAGCGGGGCGAAACGGTTGTTCGGGAAATAGGCTCCTGCAGGCGGCAGGCGTCAGCCAGGCGGCACCCCTGTCGAAAGACGCGCCTATCGGGTAACGGTTCCTCGGCGGGATCGACCAGCCGGCAACCCTACGCTACAATGCCACCATGAAACAATTAGCAAAACGCATACCTTGGTGGCTCGTCGTTCTCGTACTCGCCGCCATCCTGATCGCGCTCGGCATCGCGCAGGGCGATTTTCAGGACACGCTGCGCAAGGCGGCGCTCGTCTGCTACGAATGCATCGGGATCGGATAGCCGATGGGTCCGATCGCGCGCTTCAAACGCTCTATCATCCAGCTGCTCGCCGCCCTGCTCTACAACCTCAACTTCGAGGGCTTCGCAACGGGCACCATCTACCAGGGAGACACGAAAGGCGTCTGCGTTCCCGGGCTCAACTGCTATTCATGCCCCGGCGCCATCGGGGCATGCCCCATCGGCTCGCTGCAAGCAGCGCTCGTCGCAAGCGACCAACGGCTTCCCCTCTACATCATCGGAACCATCCTCGCTTTCGGCGCGCTTCTCGGCCGCACGGTATGCGGTTGGCTCTGCCCGTTCGGCTTCATCCAAGACCTTCTCGACAAGGTACCGCTTCCCAAAATCAGAAAGGGCGCCTGGAGCCGTGCATTCTCCTGGGGCAAGTACGTCATCCTGTTCGGCCTCGTCATCGTTGCGCCGATTGTGCTCCTCAACGCTACAGGCATCGGCACGCCGGCGTTTTGCGCCTACCTCTGCCCCGCTGGCACCCTTGAAGCGGGCATTCCGCTCGTCGCCATGAACGAGGATCTTCGCTTCATGCTCGGAGCGCTGTTCGACTGGAAGGTCGGCGTACTTGTAGCGCTGCTCGCCGTCTCGCTGTTCGTCTACCGTCCGTTCTGCCGGTTTTTCTGCCCCCTCGGCGCGCTGTATTCGTTTTTCAACCGGTTCGCGCTTCTGCGCTACCGCGTCGACGAGGAGGCCTGCACCAACTGCGGAGCATGTCTCGACGTATGCAAGGTCGATATTCGCAGGGTAAGCGATCGGGAGTGCATACAATGTGGAGCCTGCGTAACATCGTGCAAAACGAGCGCCATCCGATTCTCGCTTCGTGATATGCTAGCAAACAACTTACATATAGACGGCTCTCGACGCGACGATGCGCCGTCCGAACGCGAGGAGCAGAGATCATGATACGTACCGCACACTCGAATGCGCACCGAGCCCTTGGGCTCGTTCTTGCGCTCGCCCTTTCGCTCGCCGCACTGGCTGGCTGCTCGGCGCCGGCCGCCGAAACGGATCGGGGTTCCGCAGGATCAAGCGGTTCGGCAAACGAGAACGGCTCTGCGCAGGCTCAGAAAAAGGCCAAGGTCGAGGAAGGCGTCGAAGCGCCCGATTTCGAGTTCGAAACCATGGACGGGCAAACCGCCGAACTCTCCGACTACCGGGGAAAGGTGGTCGTACTCACCTTCTGGGCAACTTGGTGCGGATACTGCATGCGCGATATGCCGGAGCTCGATAAGATCGATCAAGCTTTCGACAGCGTGCAGATCGTCGCCATCAACCGCGGCGATCGCAATGCCGATGCCCAGGCCAAAGCGGAAGAACTCGGATACGATTTCGCCTGGGGACTCGACGAAGACGGCGCGATAGAGGCGCTCTACCCCGCAAGCGGCATCCCCTACACCGTCGTCATCGACGAGAATGGCGTCGTGTCGACCGTGTTTGCGGGAAGCGCACAGGACATGTACTCGTATCTCGAGATGGCGGTCACCAAAGCCGGAGCTTAGCGAGCCGAGTAAAGCGCGTATCCGTATGCAGAAAGGCCGCCGACATGCGATCGGCGGCCTTTCGTCTGGCTGCTTATCGAGGCGCTTGCCCCGCCCAGCCGCTTACAACGACGAGATGATGCGGCGGGTACGCACATCCACCTCGGCCTTTGCGCGCTTCACGTCGATGGTTTTCCATTCGCCGTCGCGATAGAGCACCTCGCCGTCGACCATCGTCAGGCACACGTCGCCGCCGTGCCCGGCGAACACGAGGTTGTTGAGATAATCGGTCGAGGGGCACCACGAGGGTCCGCTCGCGTCGAGCACGGCCAGATCGGCCTTCGCGCCGATCGCGATCCGGCCGCAATCCTCGCGCCCCTGGGAAAGAGCGCCCGCGCGCGTTGCCGCCCGCATCGCCACAGCGGGCGACACGGCGGTCGGATCGAGGCTTGCACCCTTCTGGGTAAGCGCGAACACGTAGAGATCCTGGTACAGGTCGTGGTTGTTGTTCGATGCGACGCCGTCGGTGCCGAGCGCCACGTTCACGCCCCGCTCCAGCATGCGGACGATCGGCGCGAAGCCGCTCCCGAGCTTCATATTCGAAACCGGGTTCGCAGCCACGAACACGCCGCGTTCGGCAAGGATGTCGATGTCGCCCTCGTCAACCCATACGCAGTGCGCCGCAGTCACGGGAACGTCGAACACACCGAGGCTGTCGAAATAGCGCACGGGCGTCAAGCCGCCATGACGTTCTTTGCATTCCTCGTGCTCCGATTTCGTCTCCGAAACGTGCACGTGGATGCCGAGGCCCTTCTCTTTCGCGATGCGCGCGATGTCGGCTGCGACGGTGGGGGTCGAGAGATATTCGGAATGGATGTTGTAATCGATGCGAATGCGTCCATCGGCACTGCCGTGAAACTCGCGGACGAGCTCTTCGTTGACCGCGCAATCGGGATATTCGGCATACGGCTTATCCTCGAAGGCGATAAGACCCTCGCACGAGTTCATCTTCATGCCGCACTCCGTGACCGCCCGGATGCGCTCGCGGGAATGGTAGTACATATCGGAAAAGCTCACCGTGCCGTAACGGAGCATCTCGGCGCAGGCGAGCATCGTCGCCCAGTAGGCGTCCTCACCGCTGATCTTCGCCTCGAAGGGAAACACCCGGTCGTTCAGCCATGTTTGCAACGGCAGGTTCTCGGCGTAGCCGCGCAAGAGCGTCATGGGCGCATGGGCATGGGCGTTGTACATGCCGCAAACGAGCAGCTTCTCGTCGCCGTCGTACACCTCGCCGTACCGTGCTGCTTCCGCAGGCGACGGCGCTTCGGCGCCGATGTATTCGATGCGCCCATCGATAACGCCGACCCACCGGTTCGTCTGCACCTCGAAGTGCTCGTCGAGTATCGCGATATCGGAAAACAACATGGGCAACTCCTTATCTCGTTTCGCGGACCGTCGCGCCCGCAAGCCAGTACTATATCACTCTCGAGCGTCCGTCTTGCTCAACGGCGCGGTGCGCCGCCTTCAGGCGAAAGCCCGAAGAACTCCCGTTCGACGAACGAGAGAAACGGATCGCCGAGATACGATTCCACCTTGCCGAGCGTATAGGCGTCGGCTACCGATCGCTCGCCGCTCCGATGCTGGGCGTAGGCCATCGCACACCAAGTAAGCCCGCGCAAACAGGTAATCGTCAGGTAAGCGGCCGTGCGATCGCGAAGCGAGGCAAGCGAAAAGCGTCCCGCAACCGCGTGTTCGTACGCCTCGATGAAACGATCGACGTCGCGGGCATCGAGCACCGTTTCGGTTTTCCAAAACGTCGTCGTCGGCGCAAGGAAGTGCGCGAGATCCTGCTCGACCTCGCCCGCCACGGGTTTTTCCCAATCCACCAGATAGCTTGTGCCCCGTTCGTTGATCAGGAAATTGCGGGAGTTGAGCTCGGTGCTCACGATATGGCGGTGCGCGGGAACGCGGGGCTCGCATGCAACCTTCCGCGCATGTGCGAACAGGCGGCCGATGCGGTCCAGCGTCGTGCGGTCCGCCCCCGCCCAGCGACGATAAACGCGAAACATCGCCTCGCATTCGTCGATGACGGCTCCCAGAGGATCATCGGGCGCGACGAGACCGTGGCCGTCCGACAGCGCCACGTCATGCACATCGGCGAGTACTTCGGCGGCAACGTCCAAATCGGCATCGTAAGACAGCGGGCGGCCGTCGAGCCATTCCTCAACGAGCACGCCCTTGCCGAAATACGACTTCGACGAATCGACGAACAGAACGCGCGGCGTCCGGCCGCTCGGTTCGAGCAGCGTCAGGGCGTGGGCCTCGTAGCCGATCTGATCGTCGAGATGCATCTGCGATCCGAGGTTGACGCGGAACAGGAGCTTTCTTCCCGTAACGGGATGGACGAAAGAGAAGTTCGCGTTGTACTCGCCCCGCGCAAGCGGCCGCACTTCGATCGGCGCGCGCTCGGGCAGATCGAGTGCCGTGCGAGCAGCGGTGTTCCGAACGAGGTACGCTTCAACCTCACGCGGATCGAGGCCGTCGGGCGAAGCCGGCGCCCCGCACGTTTCCGATGCGCCGAGCGCCGCATCGACGCAAGTCCGCTTCGCTTGACGGCTCGCCGTCTCATCGATCGCCATCGTCGCCACCTCTTCCCGGATACACGAACACGCCCGCCTCGTCGAACGCCACACCGACAAGGCAGCCGGCGGAAATCGGCGACGACGAGGGAACGGTCAGCGTCTGGTCCCCGAGGTCGATTCGAACCAGATGCGTCGAGCCGCGGTACACGCAGCACCGGACCGAGAAGACCGGCGGCATGCCCTCGTCGATGAAGGCGGCGTTCTGCCGTATCACCGCCGTCGCAGAGCCGCACCGCACGCCTTGCGCCGGAAGGCTCAAGGGCCCCGCGGAGAAGACACCGCCCTCAACTGCACCCGCGATCGTCGAGCAACCGCCGAAGCATGCGGCAATCTCGCTTGTCGCCGGATGCTCGAACAACTCGTCAGGCATGCCCTGCTGTTCGACCCTGCCCCCGCTGAGGTACACGATGCGGTCGGACATCTCTATGGCCTCGATCGCATCGTGGGTCACCATGATGGTCGTCATGCCGAATTCGCGGTGGAGTTTCAGCACCAGCGAGCGCATGTCGTCGCGCAGGTGCTCGTCGAGCCCCGAGAAAGGCTCGTCGAGCAACAGCACCTGCGGCGTTGCCGCAAGGGCGCGCGCCAAAGCAACGCGCTGCTGCTGTCCGCCGGAAAGGCTCGACACCTCGCGCTTTCCGAATCCGTCCAGTTGCACGTGGGAGAGAAGCTCACGTGCCCGATCGAGGCGCGCTGGTTTTTTCATGCCGCGCATCTTGCAGGGAAACGCAACGTTTTCCTCGACGTTCATGTTGGGAAACAGCCTCATGTCCTGGAACACGTAGCCGACATTGCGCTTGTGCGACGCAACTCCGTCGATCGCGCGTCCATCGAAGGACACCGAGCCGCCGTCCTGCACGAGAATGCCCGCGATTATCTTGAGAAGCGTTGATTTGCCGGCGCCCGAAGCCCCGAGCAGCGAAAGAAATTCCCGATCGTGCGCCTCGAACGACACGCTATCGAGTACACGTTTGGCGGGTTTCGTTCCCAAATCGATCGTTATGTCGGACACCGTTAGTCTCATACGGACGGGCAACTCCTTCTCATCGCAGCTTCGGTCAATCGGTAAAGTACTCGGTCTTGGCGGACGCAAACCGCTTGAGCAGCAGCTCGAACAGGAAGAACACGCCGAGCGTCACCGCCATGAAGACGACACCGTACGCGCTTGCTATCGTGCGGTCGCCGCTCGCCAAGTAGGGAAACATCACGAGCGCGAACGTCTTCACCGTGCCGCCGCCCACTAAAAGCGTCAGGAAGTACTGCGAAAACGACGTGATGTAGGAAAGCGAAGCCGCCGAGAGCAAGCCGGGAAGCAGCAACGGAATCTGCACCTCGAAGAGAGCCCTCACAGGACCCGCCCCCGATACGCGCGCCTGCTGCTCGAGTTTTTCGCCCGCAGCCGCGGTAACTTCGCTCATGATGGTGATCGCATAAGGAAGCGCAACGATGGTATGCGCGAGCACAACGCCGAAAACCGTATTCGCGAGGCCCGCGTGGATGAAGACAACCTGTACGCCCATGGCGAACACCGTCGCCGGGATGAGAAACGGCAGCACGGTCGAAAAGCGGAACAACTCCTTGCCGAAGAAGCGGTACGAAACGAGCGCGCGGGCCGCCATGGCTGCAACAACCGTCGAGAGCGCCGCTACCGCAAGCGATATGCCGACGCTCACCGCAAGAACCTCGCCCAGATCGCGCGACGTTACGAACAGCTCGACGATGCCCCGATCCGAGAATGTCTGCGGAAGCAGCTCGGGCCATGGCCACGAACTCGTGAACGCCCATACCGCAACGACGGCAAGGGGGACGAGAACGCAAACAAGGTGCAGAGCCACGAACAGTTTTGCAGCACGTTTTCCACCCATCAGCGTCTCCTTTCGCGCTGCAACACGATGAAGTACACGATGGCGAGAACCGTACAGATGAGCACCATGATGCCGTTGATGGCCATAGCGTAAGAGCGGTTCAGGATATCGGGATTCTGGAATTCCAGGTAAGCGAGAACAGGTATCGCCTTCGGCAGAGTCGGACCGAGCAGAAACGGAACCTCGTACGAGCCGAACGAGAAGGCGAACACGATGAGAAACGCCTTGACAAGCGCCCCTTTGCACAGGGGCAGCGTAACGGAGAAAAAGCTCCTCAGGGCCGATGCCCCGAGCGTAAGAGCCGCCTCGCCGTAGCGGTCGGACACGTTCGCCATGATGGCGATAGTGCAAAACGCGACGAAGGGTATCTCCTTCCAGAGGTAGACGAGGACGATGCCCCATCCGCTCGGATCCCCCACGACCGAGGGAAACGCCCCGATCCCGTCGATGAGGCCGAGTGCGTACAGTGCGCGGGGGACGAGTCCCGTACCCGCGAACAGCGAAACCACGAACAGCACGACAAGGGTGTGCGCGGTCATGAGCGGTATGCTGATGCCGACGGCCTGCAGCGCACGCGACGCCGACAAGCGCGTCAGCGCCGCAGACAGCACAATGCCCCCCACAACGGCGAGCGCCGACGACACCGCCGAGATATAGAGACTGAACCCGAGCGAAGCCGTAAAATCAGCGCGTCCGAACGCTTCGAGGTAGTATTGCAGCGTGAACTCGGTCTTGCCGAGAAACGGCATGATCCCGAACCCTTGGAGCACGCCGTTCACCACGCCATATATGAAAACGAGGACGAGGACGACCGTGGGAGCGATGAGCGCGTACGGGGCCAGTGCGCCCTTGATCTTACGCCCTCGCAACGACATTACGCATTCACCTCCCGCCCGCCTTCAACAACCGATACGGTGCCGCCGACGTTCCATCGACGCAACCAACGGGCAGCACCTCGCGCCGCCCGGGCCGCAAGCGGCACCGTACCAGTATAACGGCAACGCTACTTGCCGATAACCTCGTCGAGCCACAGCTGCTCGATTATCGGAATCACCGGGCCGGCGGCCTCGACGATGCGATGGTCCAAAAGCTCGTCGATGGGAAGCTGCGTCACGCCGAGCGGCACGTCTTCGAACGCGGCGCGATCGGCCTCGGAAAGCTTGCCCATGTCGAGCACGCTGATATTCGCAAGCTCCTCGTATTGAGAGAGTTGCATCTCCGGGGAGATCACCTCGTTGATGGCCACGAGCGCGGCCGCTTTGTTGGTTGCGTTCTTGGCGATCGCCATGAAGTTCGAGTTGCCCACCGTACCGGTTTCGAAGATGAACGAGCGGGTTGTTTCGGGCAGCGTGCCGTTCTTCACGAGCGCCTCGGGAGCACCGTAGCCCATGTTCATCACAAGCTCGCCGTCTGCGTACATCGTGTCCACCGTAGCGGCATCGGCCGGAAACGTCGCTCCCCCTTTCCAGAGGAAGGGATT
Organism: Raoultibacter timonensis; assembly: GCF_022845715.1. Lineage (NCBI taxonomy): Bacteria > Bacillati > Actinomycetota > Coriobacteriia > Eggerthellales > Eggerthellaceae > Raoultibacter > Raoultibacter timonensis. Next base: position 1,228,154 of record NZ_AP025564.1, on the reverse strand, counting down.
GAGCGAGCGGAGGTATTCGAGACCCGGTTCGATGACGGCCTTGACCGATTCGGTCGTGGGGTTCTCCATCGAGGAAAGCTTCTCGAACTCGTCTTTTCCAACGACGCCCGCGATGAGACACGAGATGAACGCCGTACCGGCGAAATCGCCCGGTTCGGGATAGGTAACCCGGCCCTGATGCTCTTGGCAAAACGCAAGAAACTCGTCGGGGTTCTTCGGCGTGCTCTTCACCTTCGCAGAATCGACCCACATCTGCATCTGAGCTTTGCCGTAGGGCGCTTCGTACCCCTCGACTGGGGAGCCGAAATCGTAGAGCACCTCGTTGCTTTCGGAGTCGATGTAGTCGTTGAAGTTGGGCAGGTAGTGCGTGAACGGCCCCCACAGATACCCGTTTTCCTTGGTTGAATAGAAATTCTCGCCGTTGATCCAGATGTAATCGATGCTGCCCGCCTCGACACCCGCCTGCATTTCGCCCGAAAGCTTCGTGAGGATGTCGTTGATATCCATGCCGACCAGATTCAAGGTGACATCGTACTTTTCCTTGAGCGCAGGAGCGAGCACCGTGGTGATCCACGTATTGCGCGGCTCCGATCCTCCCCATCCGTACCACGAAACCGTCTGGCCCTTCGCCGCTTCGAGAACCGCATCCCAGTTTGCGTAATCGACCTCGCCCGCAGCGTCGCCGCCCGACGCAGCTTCGCCGTCGGAAGCGTTCGAGCAGCCTGCGAGCGCCGACCCGAGCAGCATCGTCGCTGCAGCCGTCGAGGCAACCGCCACAAACCGGCGGCGCGTCATCGCCCTCGGCAGCTCGCTTGCAGCCGCACCGTCTGCCCCGTCGTTTCCTTTTCGCGCTTCGCTGATCGCCATGTATGCTCCCTTCCTCGCATGCCGCCCGGCAGCCGAAACCCGTTTTGCCCCGACGCAACCGACGATGCCATGCGCTTCCCAAATAGCTTGTTTTAGTCTATTATAAGATTATATCTATTAGTTGGTAGTTGCAAGCCTATTTCTGCAAACGGAGGTTTCATGGATCAGCCGCACGGTGCCGCAAAGCGCATTATCTTCGATTCCGATACGACCATGGGCCTCGCCGACTGCGATGTCGATGACGGGTTGGCCATTCTGTTCGCGATGGGGTGCATTGCAACGGGAGCACCCGTCTCGATCGAGGGCATATGCGCAAGCTACGGAAACAACACGCTCGAAGCAGTGTACGCGAACACCCTCGAGATCGCCGACGCGTTCGGACTGAACGCGCCTATTCTTAAGGGTGCCGCGGACAAAGAGCACCCTGACTCCGAAGCCGCCCGGTTCATCGTCGATGCTGCGCACGCAAACCCCGGCGAGCTTTCACTGGCCGTTACAGGTTCGACCACCAACCTCAAAGGCGCCCTTGCCATCGATCCCGACGTGCTCTCGCTCTATCGCGAAGTCGTGCTCATGGGAGGCATAACCCGTACGCTCGTCTTCAACGGCACCATCATGGACGAGCTGAACCTCTCGTGTGATGCACAGGCTACCGAGATGATCTTCGATGCAGGCAGGCGCGGTGCCGCCATCGTCGTGGCAACCGCGAACAACTGCCTGCCCGCCTCGTTCGAACGAACGGATTTCCTCGCCCGCATAGACTCCGGCACAGAAGGCGGCGGCACGGTCCGAAACCTATGCGCATCGTGGTTCGACACGATGAAACGCTGGTACGGGCTCGATGAGTTCTGCTGCTGGGATGTACTCGTACCCGCCTATATCCTCATGCCCGCCCTGTTCGAAGATTGCCCGTTCGATGTCGTACTCGACCCCCGGCTTCTTTCGGCAGGGTTTCTCGAGCCCGCCTTCCCCGGAGCCCCCGCAGCGCGCATCAACGCACCCCGCATCGCCGATGCGCAAAGGTTCTGCGAAGAAACCTACCGCCTGTGGGAAGCGGCCATCGCCACAATAGATGGCTGAAAGCGGTTCGACCGGCAAACTTTGTGATACCATACCGCGTGTTACAAGATAGAGCTTGCGCGCCGAGCTGCAAGACGAGAAGCGCGCAGCCTGGTTAGGCAGCGCCCGAGTTCGGGCGAAAGAAAGAGGGAAGAGCAATGGCAGAAGAATGCACACACGAATGCTCTGGCTGCGGGGTGTCCGATTGCGGGGATCGCAGCCAGCCGGTCGACCACACGCTCAAACCGAACGACCAATCGACGATCAAGCACGTCATCGGCGTTGTTTCGGGTAAGGGCGGCGTCGGCAAATCGCTCGTTACGAGCCTGCTCGCAAGCAGCATGCAGAAAAAGGGGTTCAAGGTCGGCATCCTCGACGCCGACGTGACGGGTCCGTCCATCCCCAAGACGTTCGGCATCACCAATCCGCTTTCCGCCGATGCGAACGGCATCCTGCCGGCGCAGACGCAGAGCGGCATCAAGGTGATCTCGACCAACTTGATGCTCCCCGAAGACGATATGCCCGTCGCATGGCGCGGCCCGGTCGTCTCCAACGCGGTTCGCCAATTCTTCAACGAGGTGAACTGGGGCGAAATCGATTACCTGTTCGTCGACATGCCTCCGGGAACGTCCGACGTTCTGCTCACGGTGTTCCAATCGCTGCCCGTCGACGGCATCGTCACCGTGTCGGCTCCCCAGGAGCTCGTTGCGATGATCGTCGGCAAAGCGGTGAACATGGCCAAGAGCATGGAGGTCCCGGTTCTCGGTCTCGTGGAGAACATGGCGTACTTCACCTGCCCCGATTGCGGCAAGAAGCACCATATCTTCGGCGATCCCCAAGGCAAAGAAGTCGCCGAGCGCTACGAGATTCCGGCGTATGCCACCCTTCCCATCGACCCCGAGTTCGCGCGCCTGTGCGACGCGGGCAAAGTCGAGGAATACGATGTCGCCGACGCCCTCGACCCGATTGTCGAACAGATCGAAAAAGCCGAATGGAAGGCCGAATAGGCCGAACCGATCGCGCAGCGCGCAACGAAGCTGCAGCCACGTACAACCACAGGTGTAGCCCATGCGGTTCTCGAAGCTGACCGCATGGGCTTTTTTGGTTTCTTTGCTTGAAATAACGTCCATCGGTTACTATGAACCAAACACGTTTACATCGCCCGGGAAAACCTCCCGGGGCGTTCTTTGCCTGCGAGGAGCCGGACCCATGAACCACGACACCGGAACGCTCGACGAACACCGTCCGAGAAGAGATCTCAGCCGCCGCGCCTTCTTGGGGCTCGGGGCCGCCGCAGCTGTCACCGCAGGCGCAGGCCTCGCCGGTTGCTCACCCTCGGCATCGGTTTCCAGCACCGCCATCGATGCAACGAATAGCGGATCGACCGGAGCTTCCGGCATTGCGGCCAACGACACGTCGACGCCCGAATTCCTTCAAATTCCCGACCTCATTTCCGACGGATCGCTCAAGGAAACCATCGAGGCCGACATCGTCATCATCGGCGCAGGCCTCTCGGGCCTGTGCGCCGCCCGCGCCGCCGTCGAAAACGGCGCAGAGAGAATCGTCGTCGTCGAGAAGGCGGATTCCTACCAGTGCCGCTCGAACCAAGTAGGCACGGTGGGCGGTCAGGTTCAAGAGTCGCTCGAGATCAGCGTAGACGGCAAAAAGGTAGTCTCGCAGCTCATGAAAGAATGCGGCTACCGCCCCAACCAACGCCTGCTCAACCTTTGGGCGAACCATTCGGGAGAAGCGCTCGATTGGTTCCTCGAGCCCTGCGAGGGAAGCTACGTCCTCGAGGCCGAAAGCGATCCGTACGACGGGGAGAGCCTTTCGGTCAGAAAGCTCCATTGGCCGCATCCCGAAACGGCGAACACGCAGGACGACTACTACCCCGTTTTCGATACCTGCCAGGCTCTGCTGCCCGATCTCGCCCCGTACCTGAAAGAAACGTATAGGATCTGCGTCGACGCGGGCGTCGAGTTCAGGTTCTCGACCTGGGCTCGACAGCTCGTGCGCGCCGACGACGGGAAGGGCCGCGTCGAATCCGTCATCATCATGGGAGTCGACGAGGGCTACCGCAAGATCACCGCGTCAAAGGCCATCCTCTTGGCCACAGGCGATTATTCGGGCAACGCCGAGATGATGCAGTACTACGTGCGGTGGGCAACCCGCTTTCAGAGCATATTCCCCAACGTCGACGCGAAGGGCAACAAGACCAATACCGGCGACGGGCAGCGAATGGGCATGTGGATCGGCGCGAAGATGGAGGCGGGACCCCACGCCCCGATGACGCATCACCTCGGCGGGCCGCTCGGCGTCGACGGTTTTTTGCTCGTCGACATGTACGGCGACCGTTTCACGAACGAAGATGTGGGCGGTCAGTGGCTGCAGAACCAGATATCGCGCCTTCCGGGAAAGAAGGCGTGGCAGGTGTTCGATTCGCGCTGGCCCGAGCAGATCGGCTCCATGGACACCGGGCACGGCAACGTGAACTGGTACGTGGAAGACGCAGCCGACGTACCGAACGGATCGTACGGCAAGAACGCCTACATTGCGAGCAAGGATAACGAGGATGGCAACACCCCGGGGTTCGACTCGTACTTCGCGGAGGGCGCCGATGGCGTTTTCGCCAACACCATCGAGGAGCTCGCCATCCGCATGAGCGTCGATCCCGATGCGCTGCAGAGCACGATCGACCGGTACAACGAACTCGCCGAAGCCGGTGTCGACGAGGATTTCGACAAGCGGGCCGATCGCCTTTTCCCCGTCATCGAACCGCCGTTCTACGCGTACCCGATGACCGATACCGTACTGCTTGTATGCATGGGCGGTCTCGTCACCAATGTGAACTTCCAGGTGATCAACGCCGAGGACGACTCGCTCATCGAGGGTCTCTACGCCGTCGGCAACTGCCAAGGGGGCAGATTCCTCGTCGATTACCCGCTTGCCGCCCCCGGCATAAGCCACGGCATGGCCATCACTCACGGCAAACTTGTCGGAGAACTGTTGGCCGGAGGCTCCGCGAAAAAGAAGCCGTCGGGCGCAACGGAGACCGAGAACCAGACGACCGAGAACCAGGCGGAAGCAGTCGAGGGAATCGATGCGAAACCGGCCGCCGAGGGAGACGAAACGGAAGCCGAATAGGAGCACGGCGTTTACGGGTGGATGTCGAAGTAGCCCGTCTGCTTGCGAACCTGCCATGCGCACACGGCAAGCGAGATGATGAACAGGCCGCTCACCAGACTGCTCGGATCGAGCGCCCCCCGGGAAAGGCTGCTCGCAAGGGCCCATGCCGTCACTACGGCATCGACGAGCGCAATCCAGAAGAACAACGTGATCTTAGGCGGATTCTTCGCCCCCCGAATGCCGAGCAGAGCCACGACAACGTTGATGACGGCGCCCACCATGGCCGATACGCCGAGAAACTTCGCGAAGAACTGCGCATCGATGTCGGCACCCAGCCCCTCGATGCCCTTCAGCAGGTCGGACGGTACGAACCCCGAGAACACCACAAGAAGTATGCCGAACACCACTTCGAGGGCCGCCCACACGAGAAGAACGATGCACAGACGGCGCAGCCACACCTGCCACGGGGTCATCGGCTTCCCGTCGGTTCCGACGGGAACCTTTTTTTCTCTGGTCATCGCTTCCGTCCAATTCATGCCTACGCGCCGAGGCTTTCCAACGGCTACAGGGCAGCTCATCTATAATAGATTCCATTGTATCCTATTTTTAGAAAGCTCCAGGCGCTTCGGGTAGCTTCGGGAGCTTTCTCGCCTCGGCGGCGTATTCGGTTCTGCAACGTGATCTGCAGTATTGGATATCGCTTGGATTTTCGGGAGCACAGCCGAATGCTTCACAAACCATATAGAAATTAGGGCTTGACCGAAGCCCTGAGTCAGGTATACTAAATCTCGCACTTTTTACGGGGCCTTAGCTCAGCTGGGAGAGCGCATGGCTGGCAGCCATGAGGTCAGGGGTTCGATCCCCCTAGGCTCCACCATACACAGCACAAGCCGGACGATCGTCCGGCTTGTTTTATAGTGGGCAGAACGTCGCCTACGTCTCGTAGATGCACTCCCCGAGCAAACGGAAGTCGTAGCCGACCATGCTCGCAAGACCCTGCTTGAAAGCAGTGCTTCGCAAGTTCGCCTGCACCGTACGCAGCAGACGCTCGGTCGAGGGCTTCTTGGCAACCACGAGTACGAGCTGCTCGGTCTGCAGGGGCAGATAGTCGAGACCCCTCACCTGATGAAACACCTTCTCGGTTCCCACCCCCACGTCGGCATCCTTGCGCGCGATGAGGGAACCCTGCACGAGCGCCGACGAAACCTCCCGATCGTATCCGGGAATGGTCTTCGGATCGGCCTCCATGATGCGCAAACGCTCGTCGAGCAGCACGCGCGCCGCCGCTCCCCGCTCGCGGTTTGCGAGCACCGCTCCCGAATGGAGCAGATCGCCCCATGAGCGCAGGTTGAGCGGGTTGCCCCGCTGCACGAGCAGCCCCTGCGTGTAGTACGCCATCTGAAACACCTTCACGGGCATACCGGGCAGCAACCGCTTGATATAAGGGAGGTTGCAGGTTTCGCTCGAGCTGTCCCAGAGGCTTACCGCAGCTGCATCGAGATATCCGAAGTAGAGATCGACGAGCGCTTGGTAGCTGTTCTGGTAGCTTCGCAGCACGTACACGCCCGATTCGGCCAAACACGTCGAAAGCCCGTCGACCATGGCATCCGAGCCGCCGAGGAGAAACGCGTCGGCAGCCGCGCGCGGTATGCGCTTGCCGATGCCGGACACGGGAGGCACCCAGACCCCGTCGATCGGGTTCGAAGCCGCATCTTGGGCGATCTTGGGCTTCGGCGGCGCCTGTTTCGACTGCGCGATATAGGCCTGCACGTCATCGAGCGTGAACCGAAGCTTCCTGCCCACCTTGTACGACGAGATCCTACCTTCCTTGGCGAGGCTGTATACGGTGTTCTTGCTCACGTCGAGCATCTGCGCAACGTCGTCTGCAGCCAAAGCCTTCTGCTTGAACTCCATGGCCTCCCTTTCTATTCTCGTTCTAGTATAGTACGGTTTTGTGCGAAATGAAACGAAACAGGGCGGATTCCCAACGATTTTGCAACGTCGATTGCATTGCCGCCGGGAATCCGTAGAGTGGCAGGTGTCATCGGAAAACGGTCGCCGCGCAATGCGACGGTCCACAGAAAAGGAGATCAGCATGAAGATTTCGGCACGCAACCAGCTTGCAGGTACCGTATCCGCCGTCAAAGAAGGCGCCGTAAACGGAGTCGTCACCATCAAGGTCGGCGACGAGACCATCAAGAGCGACATCACCATGGAGGCCATCAAGGATCTCGGTCTCGCCGAAGGCAAAGAAGCCATCGCCATCATCAAGGCGTCCAACGTGCTCGTCGCCGCCGGCAGCGAGCGCATCGGAAGCATCTCCGCCCGCAATCAGTTCCCCGGAACCATCGTAAAGGTCGCCAAGGGTGCTGTGAACGGCCACGTATCCATCGAGATCACCGACGGCGCGAAGATCACCGCTTCGATCACCAATGAAGCCATCGACGACCTCGGTCTTGCCGAGGGCGCCGCTGCCGTCGCCATCGTGAAGGCGACCGACGTCCTCGTAGCCGTTAACTAGCAAAACAAGCCGGCAGGTTCGCGGCTATTCGCCAGCGGGCGGCAAAAGGGGGTTTGCAGGCTCTTCTGCAAACCCCCTTTTGCATGAAGGGATGCGGTCCGACGGCGGTTGAGGGAGCCGTACCGAGCCGAACCGCATCCGGTGCAGCTTCGAGTTACGAAACGCCCGTTATACCCACGTTCGGGCGATTCGCATACTGATTTTCGGGAGCATCCTCGCTACCCGGTACCGCAGGTGCCTCGTCTTCGGCGGTCAGTTCGATCGAAACGATGTTGCGCGTGAAGTACTTCGCCGCCGTCGAATCGATCCAAAGCTGGTTCGTACCGCCGACCGAAGCCGAGAGGCCTTCGTCGTTGATCATGTACGACAAGATCGAGGTACGCGCCATAACGTAATCGAATGGAACCGACATCGAATAGCCGTCCTCCGAGGTGAGCGTAACCGTGTTCACGCCCGGCAGCGGCTGGGCGCGCTCGACGATGGTCGCAAGAGGCACCCCTGTGACCTCGGCGTTGATGACCGCCGCACCTCCCGGCGTGTTGGCCGCGCACGAGCAGCCCATGAGCGTCGTCTGCTCGTCGTCGGCCGCTAGCTCGCCGAGAGTCGCCGTGTACGCGTTCTCGACATCCCCCGATACGGTAAGGCTCCAATCGGCCGCCGCCGTTACCGTAAGCTCGGTCGTCGCATTGCAGAGGGCGTTTGCGGCTTTTTGGAACACCTCGGCTATCTTCCAGTTCGGAGTCACGACCGATTGCTGGTAGGAGAAGCCTCCGCTGACGTTCGGCACGTTGACGACCGGCGACTCCACCGTTGAGGTCGTTCCCTCAACATGGCTCCAGGTTGCCCCTGACGCATCGGGCGCCGCCGCCTCGACCGTATCTCCGAAGGCAACAGCCCCGGGGGCAAGGAGCGTAACGCCCGCCGCCGCGCCCACGATCTTCGTTATCGCATGGTTCATGATTCCTCCTTCCTACTGAACGTTAAAGAACAGCTGAGACGGATCGGTGCTGACGGAACCGTCGGCGGCGACCGCCCTGACCTTGATCAGATACGAACCCGGGGCTTCCGGCGTATAGGTAAGCTTCCAATTGACCCACCGCATCGTATCGGTTTCGCCCAGATCGTACGTCGTCCACGTCTTGCCCTTGTCAAGCGATATCTCCACCGCCGTTACCGGAATCTCGTACGCATCGGCGAAGCCCTCGAACTCGATCGGCTCGCCGGCGGAAAATACGGTTCCATTCGTGTAGTTGAAGATCGCCGTGTTGGGCTTGTTGAACATCTCGCCCGTCTTCGGATTGGTGAATCCCCTGAAGAACTTCGGCTCGGTCGGATCGGTCGTGAACTTCAGCTCGACGACGCGCTTCGTGTAGTGGCAGCCGCCGAGCGTCGGGGTCCACATCTGCACGGGGTAGCCTTGCAGCATGCCGAGCTTCTCGCCGTTGATCTCGGTGACCAGCAGGATGTCGTCTTTGTACTCGTTTACGTACTCCATCGAGAGCGGATAGACGTCCCACCCGTCATCGGCGATTGAGTGCATCGAGTTCACACTCGGGTCGACGCCCGCTTTTTCCATTACGGCCGACAGGGGAATGCCCTTTACGTTGACGTTGGCGATATAGGCTCCGCCCGGAGGGTTGGTCTGGCAGTCCATCTTGTACACGCGCTCGACCATCTGATCCTCGAAATCGGACAGCTTGAACGAGAATTCGGAATCCACCGAACCGCTCACCTTGATCTCCCAGTTCTCGTACGCCTCTTCCGACGTGTCGTTATCGGGGGTAACGCCCTGATGGTTAGCGTTCTCCCAGTAGTAGAACACTTGGTCGGTCGGCGTTATGGAATCCTGGGTAAAGCTGAAATCGCCCTGGACTTCCGCCACGGGGGTGATCCCCATATAGGCGGTATCGTACTTCACGAGATCCCACATCTCATGCTCTCCCGTCGCCGGGTTGATGTAATGGCACGAGTTGCAGTCGCCGTCGAACTCGTCGCTGTTCATATGGAGCGCATGCATGCTGTCCTGCAAGAACAGCGCCTTCGAGTGGCACATGTAGCAGAACTTGAGCGACGCATCCACGTTGTACGGGTTCCAGAGCTTCGGATGGGTCATCGGCAAAAGCTGGGGAGCGTCGATGAGCGAGGAGTGGCATCCCTCGGCTTGGCATCCGCGGTTCTCGCCCTGCAGGATCGCCGTATTCCACATATACGGATCCGACGGGACCAGCTGCACCTGCGTTCCGTCTTTGGCCTCGGTGACCTTCGGGGCGTAGTACTCCTTGGCCGCGGCCACCTTCTCTTCCCCTTGGAGCATCTTGATGCGATCAGCCTCGTCTTCGCCCTTCGCCTGATCGGACGAATCGACCGTCGGCTCGGTTGCCGGTTCCTGCGAGTTTCCTTGCTGCGGCTGGCTCGCACACGCCCACAGACAGCACGCGAGCGCGCAGGCGGAAATCACAACGAGCAGCATTGCCACCAATCGCTTCTTCATGGTATCCCTCCCTTCTGTTCGGCCTCCCGATCCTTTGCGCCGAGAAGCCCTGTGAGCGAAGGGTACGAAACGAAAGGGGCCGCGTCATCCAGAAAAACTCTTGAAAGGCAAACGTGCTAAAATATGAGCGGTCTACTGAGCGTTTTCGGCATCGTTTCGCCAGGGCCGCAGGGGGAATCAACAGTTTCTGTTGATGCGTTTTCAGCTGTAAGGGAGAGATCATGGGTGCTCAATCAAACAAGCAGGAAGGCGGGCGGCTCGCGCAGATCATGCGCCTCCCGCAAAAGAGAAGCGCGTCGCGCATCCTCCTCTCGGTCAATTGGCCGTTCGCAGTCGGTTTCGCCCTGTGCCAGACTTGGAATGTCCTGTGCATATCGTTGCCCGACCCCATCACCTACACCGCGCCGTTCCTCGATCTGCGATGGGTGTCGCTGCTGACCGCGCTTCTGCTCTCGGCGGCAGCTGTCGTTTGTTCGAAAAAAGCGGGGGCGCTCCTGCGCAGCCGGCGATTCGTTTCGGCCATCGGGGCGGTTGCGGCCTTCGGCAGCATCCTCGGCCCGGTTTCCGCATTGCTGCCCGGCGCCTCGGTGCCCCTGATCTACCTCGCGGCGATCGCGGTCGGCGTCGGTTTCGCAGGCCTGTTCATCGCCTGGTTTGAGGCTCTCGTCGAAGCGCACGACATGATGGGCCTCGCGATCAGCGTCGTCATCGCAACCGTTCTCACCTACCCGCTCGCCAACGTGCTTTCGTCGGACCAGATGAACCACTGGGTCTCCGCTTCGATCGCATCGGTTCTGCCCATTGTGTCGGTGCTGCTCTTAGGCGCCAGGCCCAAGCACGCCGGCGCCGTCCCGCCACCCGAAACGACGGTTCCCGACAAGAGGAAGAAATGGCTTCTGCTGAGATTCTGCCTCTGCTTGCTTCTCGTGATCGCGATCATAGAGACCGTGCGCAACCTCCTGCTCAACGGAACGGCTCTGAGCTTCTACGCGGGCGTCGTCAACCTGGGTGCGCTCGCCCTCAAGCTCTCCTGCTCGGTGTGGCTCCTCGCGATCTTCGACGCCCGCAACGCCGACGGCGTTTCGGCGATATACCGTACGGCGTTCGTGCTTCTGCTCGGCGTCGTCCTGTGCATACCGTACCTTTTGGAGGGAAGCTGGATCGCGCACACCCTGCTCGACCTCGGGTCCTTCTTCTTCCAGTTCACCGTCATCATGGTTGCTTTCGAGATAAGCGTGGGCTTCGACCTGCATCCCGCGCTCGTGTTCGGCAGCGCGCGGATCGCCTGGTCGGCGGGTGCGCTTTCGGGAATCGGCCTGGAGGCGATATGCCGAGGTGCAGGGCCCGACGGCGTCCAGGCGTTCGCCGTCGCGTTCGGCCTCGCAGCGGCAGTGGCGTTCGTGTTCGTGTTCACCGAGAGGGATTGCGTCGAGATCCTCTCGAGCCTGCCCCTGCCCGCCCATACGTCGCGATTCAAGCGGCAATGCGAGCATCTCGCCCAGCGAACGGGGGTATCGGAGCGCGAGCTTGAGGTGCTCGCCCTCGTCGCGAAAGGCCGCTCCGCCGGGCGCATCGCGGAGGACCTCAGCGTTTCGCTCGCCACCGTCAACTCCCACATCCATCACATATACCAGAAGCTCGGAATCCATTCGCGCCAAGAGCTCCTCGACCTGATCGAGGAGGAGCACGTTCCGCTCTAGATCGGCTACTCTACGAAAAACTCCACCACATCGGCAAGCGGACTGCGATCGCCGTCTTCGTTGACCGCGCGCACGCGGAGCCGATAGAGGCCCGGCTTTTGCGGCGTATAGGAAAACTGCCAGGTGAGCAGTTTGTCGGTGGTGGCACCGCCGGTGTCGTGCCCCGTCCACGTCGATCCCCCGTCAAGGGAGAATTCGATGGCCGATATCGCCTTATCGAAATCGTCGGCATAACCCGAAAACGTCAGCGGTTCGCCCACCTTGCCAAATACCGTCCCCAGCATGCTGCCCCCAATCGTCAGCCCCATTGTGCGCGATACGGCGCAGCCGCGCATCAACAGTTGGTGTTGATTTTCGCCGAAAGCCCGCCCTGCGGGCACTTTGCCGCGTACTCTTTCGCGTCGTCGACGTAGACTTGGGCGTTTGCGAGGTTGTGTTCCACCGTAGCGTCGTCGAGCATGCGGATCACCTTGCCGGGAACGCCTATCACGAGCGAGCGTTCAGGGATGACCTCGCCTTCCTTCACCAGCGCGCCAGCCGCGATGAGCGACCCTTTCCCTATTCGAGCCCCGTTCAGCACCGTGGCGTGCATGCCGATAAGGCAGCCGTCCTCGACGATGGCGCCGTGCACGATGGCGTTATGGCCCACCGAAACGCAATCGCCGATAACAACCGGGCAACCGTGATCGGAATGCAGCGTGGCGTTGTCCTGGACGTTGCTTTTGGCACCTATGCGGATCGAATCGACCTCGGCGCGAAGCACCGCCCCGAACCACACGGAGCTCTCCTCGCCGAGCGTCACATCGCCGCTGACCGTAGCGGTATCGGCGATAAACGCCGCTCGATGCGTATCGGGAACCTTGCCCTTGTATTCGATGATCATCGCTGCCCTTTCGATTTCGCGTGTCGGACGAGTATAGCGCTCGATGCGATATCGATCAAAAGCAGCTTATACGCAATAAATCAGAAGGCGGCTGGGATCTCCAGCCGCCCTTCGGTCGCTATGCGTTTTTCTCGGATGCGTAGAAAACCGCATCGTCGAACACCTCTTCGATCGTTCTCCCGCCAACGAAGGGCAGACCCATGAATTCCGCAAGGGTGGGAACAAGCTCGCTCGCATCGGTGTAGTGTCCCTTTTCGTTGAGCTTCGCCGTGTCCTGCGCCCGCCAGTATCGGTCGTTCACATCTGTCAAGTAGTACAAGGTACCGCTGACCTCCATGTAAACCGAGTGATGAGCATGCAGATACATCGGCAGCTCATCAAAGGACACGTCAAGCTCTTCCGTTGCTTTCGTTCCCATACGGGCCCCCTTCTCTTCGGGAAATACCTTTGACCCATCATAGCAATTTAACGCCACGTGCGGAACTCAGATTCGCAGAAAGTGCCTATTCGCGACCGCCGAAGAAGTTTCCCGCGATGCGCGCCGCCTCGGCCGCATCTTTTCCATAGTAATCGGCGCCGATCATATCGGCGTACTCGGGATTGAGAACCGCTCCCCCAACGAACACCGTGCATCCGGGAGCCTCGCTCCTCAGCAGGCGGATGGTCTCTTCCATCGCCTTGACGGTCGTGGTCATGAGCGCCGAAAGGCCCACGAGCTGCACATCGTATGTTTTCACCGCATCGAGCACGGCCTCGGGTGACACGTCGCGTCCCAGATCGATCACCCGGTATCCGTAGTTTTCGAGCAGCATCTTGACGATGTTCTTCCCGATATCGTGGATATCGCCTTTCACCGTAGCGAGTACGATGCGCTTATCGCTTTCGAACGCCTCCGGCTCGGCGTGCGCACGGATGGTGTCGAAACCCGCCTTCACCGCCTCGGCCGAGGCCATCATCTGGGGAAGGAAGAACTCCCCTCGCTCGAACTTCGCACCGACGAGGTCGAGTATCGGGATGAAGATGTCGTTGATGACCGACATGGGGTCGCGATCGGCAAGCAGTTCGAGCGTGGCTTCCTCCATCTGTTCCTTGCGCCCCGTCATGATGAAGCGGCGCGCCGATGCAACCGCCTCGTCGCCGACTTCGGACGCCTCGCCCGCGGCCGTCGCGGCGGCCGCAGAGGCATCGGGAGGCTGCACGCCGGCGGCTTCGGCCGATTGCGCGGCACCTGCGCCGGACGGTTGGGCGCCGGGTACCGAGCCCGATTTGTACGGATCGGGCTTGGTCGCATACTCCTCGATGAACGCAGCCGCCTGAGCGTCTTCGGCGTCGAGCACGCGGAAGCTGTTCACCGCGTCCATGTAGCGCTGCGAAAGGGGGTTCAGGATGGGCATGTCGAGCCCCGCCCCGAACGCTGCCGCCAGAAACGTCGCGTTCACCAGCTCGCGCTGCGGCAGGCCGAAACTCACGTTCGAGACCCCCAGTGTCGTGCGCACACCGAGGCGCTCCTTGACGAGGGTGACGGCTCTGAGTATCTCGGCCGCTTCTTTCTGGTTGGTCGATGCGGCCATAACGAGGCAGTCGATCACCACGTCATGACGTGAAATGCCGTACGCTTCGGCAGCCCGCACGATGCGCTCGGCGATGGCGAAGCGCCCCTCGGCGGTCGCAGGGATGCCGTTCTCGTCAAGCGTCAGCGCCACAACGGCGCATCCGTAATGCTTTGCGATGGGAAGGATGGTCTCGATGCTCTCGCGCTTGCCGTTCACGGAGTTGATAATCGGCTTGCCCGCATAGCGGCGCACGGCTTCCTCGATGGCAATCGGGTCGCTCGAATCGATCTGGAGCGGAAGCGTCGTAGCGACCTGGAGCTTCTTCACCAGATCGAGCAGGACGGTCGGCTCGTCGATCTCGGGAAGGCCCACGTTCACATCGAGTATCTGCGCGCCCGCCTCCTGCTGGGCGATAGCCTCCCCGATAGCGTAATCGAGGTTGCCCGAACGAAGCGCCTCCTTGAGGCGCGGCTTGCCCGTCGGGTTGATGCGCTCCCCGATCACCGCCGTCGCGGGCATGCCCTCTTCGAGGACAACCGCCTCCTGAGACCCCGTCACCGCGCAGAGCGAAGCGGCTTGCCGAGGCTCGGGTTTCCGACCGCTCGCCAACGCGGCGATCTTCTCGATGTAGGCGGGAGTCGTGCCACAGCATCCGCCGACGATCGTCGCACCCGCATCGAAGATGCGCTCCATGGCGCGCCCGTACTCGTCGGGCTTGACATCGAACACTGTCTTGCCGTCTTCCACGCGCGGCAACCCCGCATTGGGGCGCACGACCAGCGGGCACGAAACGTGTGCGATCATAGCCTCGACGATGGGCGCCAGCTCCGCCGGTCCGAGCGAGCAGTTGACGCCGACGGCATGGGCGCCGAGCGCCGAAAGCGTCAGCGCCGCCACCTCGGGGCTTGTGCCGAGAAAGGTCCTTCCGTCTTCACCGAACGTCATCGAGATGAATATCGGCAGATCGCAGTTCTCCTTAGCGGCCAACACCGCAGCTTTCGCTTCGAGCAGATCGGTGAACGTCTCGATGGCCAAAAGGTCGGCTCCCGCATCGCGGGCAGCCACCACCTGCTCGGCGAACAGATCGTACGCCTCGTCGAACGATAGCGTGCCGAGCGGTTCGAGCAGCGCTCCGATCGGCCCGATGTTCGCGGCGATGTAGCGCCCGCCCGCTTCTTTCGCGCAGCGGATAGCCGCCGAGAACACCTCCTCGACCGTAGCCTCCCCCGCAAGCTTGCGGCGGTTGGCGCAAAACGTGTTCGTGGTGAGCATCTGCGCTCCGGCAGCAACGTAATCGGCATGGATCGCCGCAACCGCCTCGGGGTTCGCAATGGTGAGCAAATCGGGCTCTTGG
Source organism: Raoultibacter timonensis (assembly GCF_022845715.1). Taxonomy (NCBI): domain Bacteria; kingdom Bacillati; phylum Actinomycetota; class Coriobacteriia; order Eggerthellales; family Eggerthellaceae; genus Raoultibacter; species Raoultibacter timonensis. Next base: position 1,212,600 of record NZ_AP025564.1, on the reverse strand, counting down.
CCGGGAACAACGAGGTTCCTTTCCTGCAGCATGGTTCCCATAGCACCGTCTTGGACAAGGTACTCCTCGCCCCGCAGTACGGCAGCAAGATGCTCGTCTTTGATAACGAGCCCCGCAAGCCTGTCGTAGGGTTCCCCCGGAACAGGTATTGCAGCGCCCCGTGCAAGCCTCATGTTTTTCGCAGCTTTCTCATCCATGGCAAACCTTTCCCGCTGCGCGTATGGCGCAGAATTCTTTCATATGGCACGACCCGCACGACCGGGGCTTTTCGCCTGCAGGAGGATCTTCGAACAAGCCGACGACAGCGGTCACGCTTTTCGTCGGCAGAAGCAGATCGGTATCGGTAACCGAAAGCCCCATGGTCTCGAAGGCTCTCAGGACAGCGAGAAACCGAGGCTGCACCGACAAAGGCAAATCGCCGTAGCCGGGGCTGTACCGCCAGTTCGCATACAGGTGCTGCTGCGCCGCTTGGGCGACGATCTGGGCTTCGGTTGCATCGGCAACGCGCTCGACCAACGCCGAGCACGCCGCGTCGTAGACGAGCGCGTCCAAGGGGCTGGAAACCTTGAGCCGCGCCAACTCCTGTTCGCTTTTCGCGCCGAGCGTGCACGCCAGAAGCGCGCACCCCCGTGCACCGCGCAGGTGCTCTACGATGTCGAAACCATCAAGTCGAAGCGAGGCGCCCAGCACATCGACGTAAGGAGCCGATTCGGATCGGCCGCGCACCGCCCGTCCGGCATCGCCGGCTTTCGCCCCGCATCTCGGTAGATCGTCGGCAGCTGACGCTTCCCCGCGCTCCGCCGACGCGGCATCGGAGCCGCCATGGACCTCGACGTCGAAGTACGCGACGGTGCTTTTGGGATCGAGTTCGCGTTCGCATCGCTCGATGATCCCGTCGATCCGATCGTAGAGCGCGGGCTCCATCGCCTGTCCCGCATACCCGAGGTAGCGCAGGACCTCGCCCCTATCCACCCCGTACTTCATGCCCGGCAATCCCCTTACCGCCAGCAAGGCTTTCGAAACGCCGCGCCTCTCATGCCCCGCAGCGCCCCGACGGTTGCGCATGCGATGTCGGGCTGATTCATCGTATAGACGTGCAAGCCGTCGACTCCGTGCGCCTGCAAATCGGTGAGCTGGGCACATGCGTACTCGATACCCGCCTTGCGCAGGCTCTCCGGATCGTCCTCGTACTTGGCGAGAAGCTTGATGATCGGCGAGGGAAGCGAAGCCCCGCACATGAATACCATACGCTGAATCTGCGCCTTGCCGAGAAACGGCATGATGCCCGCCGTGATAGGCGCGCAGATACCGGCACCGAGGCACGCTTCCAAAAACCGGTAGAAATAGCGGTTGTCGAAGAAGAGCTGCGATACGAAAAACGCCGCACCTGCATCCTGCTTCTGCTTGAGGTGCTCGACGCTCAACTCAAGCTGCTCGCACTCGATATGGCCTTCGGGATACGCGGCCGCGCCCACGCAGAAACCTTCGTCCGACAAGCTGCCGATGATGTCTTTGGCGTAGAGGAAATCCTTCGCCTCGCTTCCCGCGACACGATCGCCGCGCAGGGCGAGAACGTTCTCGATCCCTTTCGCTTTCATATCGGCGATACGCTCGGCCAACATCGCTTCGGTCAAACCGATGCACGTGAGATGGGCCATAACGGGAACACCGAACTCCGCCTGGATCATATGGGCAACGTCGGCCGTCGCACTCGAGTTTCCGCTTCCCCCAGCCGAATACGTAACGCTGATGAAATCGGGCTCGAGCGCCGCAAGCTCGCGTGCCATCGTATGGGCGGCTTCGAGGGAGAGATCCCCTTTCGGCGGGAATATCTCGAACGATATGGGCTGAGTGCCCTGCGTGAATGTGTCTGCTATCTTCATGCGAGCATTATAGCAAGACGGATCGGCCGCCGAGCGAGGATGCTCGATTCAATCGAAACAATCTGACGAGCCTTGCTATCGACCCATGCCGCGATCTCGCATTGAGGCCCTGCACGGCGATCCCATCGAGCGGCCTCGCGGTGCCACCTGCGGGCAGAGCGGGGCTCCGGTCCGCTTCCGGTATCGGTCGCGCTCGAATCGTGGCAGAAAACGGAAGCTTTTCGTCACCATCCGGCGCCGCCCAGCAATTGCTTTCCAGGTCGTTTCGCTGAACTGGAACGAATCGGAACCCCCGCATCAACCCTGCGAGTGCTTCCGCATCGGGGGCTTCATGGCAACGAAAACCTGTCGTTTTCCGCCAAAACCCGCCGTTTCTCGCGCATCTACCCGAGGGGTCGTCCGCAGTTGCCCGGCGGGCGCCGTTCGCAGCCGGCGGTATCGATTGCGGAATCGACCCATGCCGCTGCGCGCGCCCTACTTGCGCGGCTGCAGCCGATACTTCTCCCACGGAAAGTAGACCGCAAGCGCGCCGAACCCAGCGAGCATGATGGTGAGCACGGCGATGGCGATGTTCGCGTTCATCAAATGCACGCCGATACCCACGACCGCCCACACGATCACTGCGCCGAACGCGTAATCGTCGTACGTGCGCTTCATGTACACGGCGAGCGCGAAGAACGCGATCGCAAGCACCAGCGTGCTCGCAGGCTGCAAGATCGACTGCTCGGCTCCCGTAAAGCGCGTGATCACGTGCGCGATATCGGCGACCGTAGCAACGCCGAGCCATGCGAAGTACAGCGAGATGGGAACCCTGTCCACCAGTCGGCTCGACTGGGTGTTGACCCGAACGTACAGCATCCCGACAACCGCAAGCAAAGCGGCGATCACGATGATCGAGGGCACGAACGCCTCGAAGTGCCACAGCGCAAGCCATGCGATGTTGAGCGCGCACGATACGGTGAAGAGAGAGGCGGTCTTCCCGATCTGCAACGAACCCAGAGGCTCGTCGTGCGAAGCATCGCCCGAATAGGCGACGAGCCAAACCGCGAGGGCGAGATAGATGACCGACCATATGGAGAACACGTAGCCCGCCGGCGTGAACCAAGCGAACACCTCGCCCGACACCTCGGCCGACGTGGTGCCCCCGAGAGCGAATACCTCGAATGCGGCGTTGCATGCAATCGTTACGACATACGCCGCCCACACGAGAGCGATGCTCGTTCGCGTCGTGCGTGCCCTGTTGATCCCGTAGCGGCCAGCGTCTCGCCACGTTCCTCCCGTGGCCTGCGCCACCGATTGTCTTCGCTGATGATATGCTGCGCTGCTCGCTGAATCGCCCATCGCTGCTCTCCCTTCTTTGCGGCAATACCTGATGCCGTCTCTCATGTTTAGGAAGAGTCTACCAATCGGAAGGGATCCGTCGGTCTCGATGGCGTAGCGGGTGGGTATCGGATCGGTTCGCAGGCAACCGATCTGTAACGGGTGCGCCGGGAAGCGATGGCTCGCGATCGCCGCAAGCGCCCATACTGCGGTAGCTCGCAAACGACGCGGTCGTCCCGAGGGTGCGGCAGCGTACCGAAGCGCGCACGCGATCCTCGTCAGCTACTTTCTCACGCGCAGTATATCCTTCGACTGCAGGGGAAACGGGCTCGCTATCACGTAGCGATCGGTTGCGCGGTCGGCTACGGAAACGGGCTCCGCGATCTCGGCCGCCGCTTCCGGCGAGGCGTCCGAACGAAACGATTCAAAGCCCGTTTGCGCAACGGACGCGAAAGCGGCCACGACATGCCGCACATCGGCGGCGACGAGCGTGCGCACGGGGCGCGCGGGCGAAAGCACTTCGAGCTCATCTCCCTCGAAGAAACGGTTCCGCAGGTCGATGCGCACATCGAACAAGCCGTCCTCTCGCTCGGTGCACGATTCGACGGTGCCCGCCAACGCGTGGGTCTGCGCGTACTCCGGACCGTACGGCGCCTGCTCGGCGGGTCCGTAGAAAAAACCCGTCGAATACGGGCGATGGCTCACCGCTTCGAGGTCGCGATCGAACGTAGCCGGATCGGCGCCGTCGAGCACTTGGCGATACGCGTTCACCACCGTAGCCACGTAATACGCCTTCTTCACCCGCCCCTCGATCTTGACCGAATCGACACCCGCTTCCGCAAGGTCGTCGAGATGATGGAGCATATTGAGGTCTTTCGAGCTCAGGATGAAGCTTCCGCCTTCGTCCTCCTCGATGGGGAAGCGCTCGTCGGGCCGCGTTTCCTCCACAAGCGAATACGCCCATCGGCATGGCTGGGTGCAGTGCCCTTTGTTAGCCGACCGGCTGTTGAGGTGATCGCTGATGAGGCAACGCCCCGATACGGCCATGCACATGGCGCCGTGCACGAACGCCTCGATCTCGAGCTCGTCCGGAACGGCTGAGCGCATGGCTGCGATATCGTCGACGCTCATCTCGCGGGCGCAGACGATGCGCTTCGCTCCGAGTTCGTGCCACAGAGTTGCCGCCTCCGCATTCATGCACGACGCCTGCGTGCTGATATGGATGGCAACCCCGGGCGCGTATCGCTGCGCAAGGCGCACAGCGCCGAGATCGCTCACGATGAACGCATCGACGCCCGACTCCGCAAGCGCCTCGAGGTAGGCGGGCAGCGCTGCGATGTCGTCGGCCGTCATCGCCGCATTGAGCGTCACGTACACCTTTACGCCCGCCGCATGCGCAAGCGCGACCGCGTCCGGCACGGCAGCCAATGCGAAGTTCGCAGCGCGCTGGCGCAGGCCGAACCGATCACAGGCGAGATACACCGCATCGGCCCCGAAGTGGATGGCGTATTCGAGCTGGTCGATGCCCCCCGCAGGGGCAAGCAGCTCGGGCTTTTTCCGAGAAGACGGCACGAGCGCCCGCTTACCGCACAGGTCTAGCCGAGCGAGACGCGCGCACCCTGCGGCGTATCCTCGATCGTGAACCCGAGCGAGCCGAGCCCGTCGCGCACCTTGTCGGCAAGCGCCCAGTTCTTTTCCTTGCGCGCATCGGCGCGGCATGCAAGCAGCGCATCGACCGCTTCGACGGGGCTCGCGCCGTCGTACGCGGCGAGTTCGCGAGCGAGATCAACGACCTCGACGGGATAATCCTTGCCCGCTTCATCTTCAACAAGCTCGATGCCGAACACGCCCATGAGCTCGACGATGGCGTCGTGCGCCTGGCGCAGCGCCGCCACATCGGTGAGCGAAACCGTCTTATCGCCGAGGTGCGCGTTGAGCTCGCCGACGAACGAGAATATCTCCCCGAGCGCGCCCGCCGTGTTGAAGTCGTCGTCCATAGCGAGGACGAACGCTGTGCGCAGCTCCCTTGTCTGGGTCATAATCGTACGGGTGTCGAGCGGCGAGGGCATGTCCTCGGCGTTCTCGACAACCCACTCGAGGTTCTTCACCGTGTTCATGATGCGGGACAGCGCCGCCTCGGCTTCGCCAATGCGCTCGTCGGAGAAATCGAGCGGACTGCGGTAGTGCGTTTGCAGCATCAGCATACGCAGCACAGCGGGTTTCGTGGTTTTGAGCACCTCGCGCAAAAGAAGGAAGTTTCCGAGCGACTTGCTCATCTTCTCGGAATTGATCTGCAGCATGCCCGAATGCAGCCAGTAGTTGGCGAAACGGCACCCGCAAGCGGCCTCGCTCTGAGCTCGCTCGTTCTCGTGGTGCGGGAACACGAGATCGGCGCCGCCGCCGTGGATGTCGAACGGAAGCCCGAGGTACTTGCGCGACATGGCCGAGCACTCGATGTGCCAGCCAGGACGGCCGTCTCCCCAGGGCGACGGCCACGAGGGCTCGCCGGGCTTGGCGGCTTTCCACAGCGCGAAGTCGAGCGGGTCGCGCTTGTGGTCCTCGAGACCAGCGGCGCATGCGCGCAGTTCGCGATGGCCCGATTCCATCTCGTCGACGTTGCGGTGCGACAGCTCGCCGTAGGCCGGGTACGAACGGACCGAGAAGTACACGTCGCCGTCGACGTCGTAGGCGTGACCGGTTTCGATGAGCTCGGACACGAGTCCTATCATCGCGTCGATCTCCTCGGTGGCTTTGGGCCTGATATCGGGATCGAGCACGCCCGCCGCTCGCATGTCTTCGATGAACGCCTCGGTGTACTGGGCCGCCACCTCAGATGCAGGCCTGCCCTCTTCGTTCGCCTTCGCGATGATCTTGTCGTCGACGTCGGTGATGTTCTGCACGAACGTCACGTCGAAACCGCGCCATATGAAGTAGCGGCGAATGATGTCGAACGCGATGAAGGTGCGGGCGTTGCCGATATGGATGTAGTTGTAGACGGTCGGGCCGCATACGTACATGCCGACTTTCCCGCGCTCGACCGATTCGAAACCCACCTTGCTCTTGGTTTGGGTGTTGTATACCTTGATCATGCTTTCTCTCCCAACCTTCGTTCCAACTCGTCGATGCGCGCGGCCAGTCGATCGAGCGCATGTTCATCCTGATCTTCGCGCAGTTCGCGCTCTAGCTCGTCAATGCGCTCGGATAGCCGCTCGCACTCCTCCGTCACCGGATCGGGCAAGCACTCGCGATGCTTCGCCGCATCCTTCTTTTCGGTTTCAACGCGCTTGCCGTCGCGCATGACGATCTTGCCCGGAATGCCGACGACCGTGCAGTTCGGCGGCACGTCGCGCACGACGACCGCTCCCCCGCCCACTTTCGAGTTATCCCCGATGGTGATGTTGCCGAGCACCGACGCCCCCACGCCCACGAGCACGTTGTTGCCGAGCGTGGGATGGCGCTTGCCGGTTTCGTTGCCGGTACCGCCGAGCGTCACGCCCTGGTACAGCGTCACGTCGTCGCCGATCACCGTGGTCTCGCCTATGATGACGCCCATGGCGTGGTCGATGAAGAACCTCCTCCCGATCACGGCGGCGGGATGGATCTCGACACCGGTCATGAAACGCGTGAACTGCGACGAGATGCGCGCAAGGCTTTTTGCGCCATGCGTCCACAGCCAGTGCTCCACCACGTGGGACCAGCGAGCGTGAAGGCCAGGATAAGTCAGCCAGATTACAAACGAGTTCTGAGCGGCAGGATCGCGCTCCTTCACCGCCAAGATATCTTCGCCTATGGTTTTGAATATGTTCATAGATCATCCGTCTTCCAGTCGAATGTGCATTGTAGCATTGCATGCGAAGCGCACATGCTCACGTGCGCAGATTGGTCGCAGTGCTAGCAACATCGACAGACGAGACAAACGGCGCGCGCCGAGATGCCCTCCTCGCGGCCTTCGAACCCAAGATGCTCGGTCGTCGTAGCTTTCACGCCCACCGATTCGACGGGAACGCCCATCGCGCGGCTGAGGTTTTCGCGCATCGCATCGCGATACGGCGAAAGCTTGGGAGCCTGCGCAGCGACCACGCTATCGACGTCGAGTATCTCATAGCCCCGCTCGCGCACAAATGCGGCCACGGCAGCGAGCAGCTTGAGGGAATCGGCGTCTTTGTACGCCGGATCGGTATCGGGGAAGAGCTTGCCGATATCGCCTCCGCGCACGGCCCCCAAAAGCGCGTCGGCGATGGCGTGGGCGAGCACGTCGGCATCGGAATGCCCGAGCAAACCCCGCTCGTGGGGAATATCGACGCCGCCCAAGATGAGCCTGCGGTTCTCGGCGAACGCATGCACATCGAAGCCGAGGCCGGTTTTCAGGCCGGCGAGTACGGCGGGAACCGTCGTGGCGGCTGCGGGAATACCCGCAGCCGGAGCCGCCGCTGCGTCGCCGGGCGCATCGGCGGGCAATGCCGCCCGGCCCGATACATCGGCAGCAAAACCCTGCGGCTTGCCCGCATCGTGTCGGTCGCCGTCGATCACTGCTCGGCATCCTTCATGTACAGGGCGCGAACGGCCGCGGCGAGCATGAGGTAGTCTTCGGGAACCGTGAGCTTGATGTTGTCGCGCTTGCCCTCGACGACGAGCACGCGCCCGCCGAGACGTTCGATGAGCGACGAATCGTCGGTGCCCATGAACCCGTCGGAAAGCGCCGATGCGTGCGCGCGGCGGTAGATGCCGGCACGGAATACCTGGGGCGTCTGCGCGTTCCAGAACACGCGGCGATCGGGGGTCCCCACGATAACGCCGTTCTCGACGACCTTCAGGGTGTCCACCGCGGGATGGGCCACCACGGCACCGTCGCAATCGATGTTGCCCTTGAGCACGTTGATGGCGTGCAGGATCAGATCGGGCGAGATGAGCGGGCGGGCGCCGTCGTGCAGCACCACGTATTCGAAATCATCGGGCACGCATTCGAGGCCCGAAAAAGCCGATTCCTGACGGCTCGGGCCCGACGGCGCAACCACGACGGGCGTGACGAAGGGGAACGGATCGACCGCGCGTTTGAGGTACTCGTCTTTGCGATCGTCGGGGCAGACGATGACGATGAGGCCTATATCTCCCACCGCATCGAACGCCTCGGCCGACCAGGTGAGGATGGGCTTGCCCGCTATCTCGACGAGCTGTTTGCCCCCCTCTTTCCCAAAGCGCTCCCCCGTGCCGCCGGCAAGGATGATGGCTGCCGTTTTCGGGTTCTCGTCGACCTTGCCCTCAAGACCCCCCATGCTCTGCGAAAGCGCGTCGAAATCAAGGTCGTCGAGCAGAAGCTCGGGCCTTTTCAGCACCTGAGGTGAGAACACGGGGTCGATGGTCTTCGCCATGTGGTTTCATACCCTTCTTCATCGGCGATGCGAGGAAGCCGTCGCGTTGCTGCGACGGCTTCCGCATGTTCGTTGCCTTGCCAAAACCTGCGTTAGTCTGCGGCGCCGCCCGACATCGAGCCGCCGCTCGAGACGCCCGCGTTGCCCAGATCGAAGTTCGTCAGGAGCAATTCGGTGTCCTTGGCTATGCTATCACGTTTGCGCGGTGCAGGTATAGAGCCGCTTCCCGCCGCAAACGTCAGTTCTCCGTCTTTGAAGTCGACGTCGATGACCGAACCGCTCGTCCACCGGCCCTCGAGTATCTGCTCGGAGATCGGATCTTCGAGCAGGCGCTGAATCGCACGGCGCAACGGGCGCGCGCCGAACGTCGCATCGGTGCCTTCTTTGGCTACGTGCTTGCTTGCGGCCTCGGTCAGGTTGATGGTCATGTTCTGCGAAATCAAGCGCTCGCGAAGCTCGGCGACCATGAGGTTCACGATCTCGGCGATCTCGGCTTCGGTCAGCGATTTGAACACGATGATCTCATCGATGCGGTTCAAGAACTCGGGCCTGAAGAGCTTCTTCATCTCGCTCATCACGCGACTCTTGATCTCCTTGTCGGACAGCCCCGTGTTCGCATCGCTCTGGAAACCGAGCGGCGTGGACTGCGCGATTTCGCGCGCACCGACGTTGGAGGTCATGATGATGATCGTATTGCGGAAATCGACCGTACGGCCCTGGGCGTCGGTCAGGCGCCCCTCTTCGAGGATCTGCAACAGGATGTTGAATACATCCGGATGCGCCTTCTCGATCTCGTCGAACAGCACGACCGAATACGGGCGCTGGCGCACCGCTTTGGTAAGCTGGCCGCCTTCGTCGAACCCGACGTAGCCCGGAGGCGACCCCACGAGCCTCGAAACCGAATGCTTCTCCATGTACTCGCTCATATCGAACGACAAAAGCGCGTCCTCGGAGTTGAACAGGAACTCGGCGAGCGCCTTTGAAAGCTCGGTCTTGCCCACGCCCGAAGGCCCGAGGAAGATGAACGAGCCGGCAGGGCGCTTCGGATCCTTCAGGCCCGAACGGCTACGGCGGATCGCCTTGGAGAGGGCGGTAACGGCCTCTTCCTGGCCGATGATGCGCTCGTGCAGCACGCTTTCCATGCGCAGGAGCTTCTCGGTCTCGGCTTCGGTGAGGTTCGATACCGGCACGCCCGTGGTCATGGAGATGACGTCGGCGATATCCTCGACCGTCACCTGGTTGATCGACTTCTGGGCGTCCTCTTCCCACTTCTTCTCCGCTTCGACGCGCTTGCTGCGCAGCTGCGACTCCTCGTCGCGCAGGCTTGCCGCGCGCTCGAAATCCTGCGAGGCGATGGCCTCGTCCTTCTCGGCGCGCAGGCGGCGGAGCTCGTCGTCGAGCTCGCGCAGCTCCTTCGGAAGCGTCATGTTGCGGATGCGCATGCGGGCGCCCGCCTCGTCGAGCACGTCGATGGCCTTATCGGGAAGGAAGCGGTCCTGGATGTAGCGGTCGGACAGCGCCACGGCCGCCTGCAGCGCCTCGTCGGTGAAGTGCACCTGATGATGCGCCTCGTAACGGTCGCGCAGGCCCTCCATGATGCGCAGCGCCTGCTCCTCGTTGGGTTCGCCGACGGTGATCGGCTGGAAGCGGCGTTCGAGCGCAGAATCCTTTTCGAGATGCTTGCGGTACTCGTCGATCGTCGTTGCGCCGATAACCTGGATTTCGCCGCGCGACAGCGGCGGCTTGAGGATGGCAGCCGCGTCGATGGACCCCTCGGCCGAACCCGCACCGATGAGCGTGTGGATCTCGTCGATGAACAGGATGACGTCGCCCTCGTCCTGGACTTCTTTGATGCACTTCTTCAGGCGCTCTTCGAACTCGCCGCGGTACTTGCTGCCTGCGACGAGCGCGGAGATGTCGAGCGTGACCAAACGCTTGTTGCGCAGGATGTCGGGAACCTGGTTGGAAACGATGAGCTGCGCCAGGCCCTCTGCCACGGCAGTCTTGCCCACGCCCGGTTCGCCGATCAGGAGCGGGTTGTTCTTCTGGCGGCGCGAAAGCACCTGCATGACGCGCTCGATTTCGCCCGCGCGTCCTATGACCGGATCGAGCTTGCCCTCGGTCGCCTTCTTGGTGAGATCGGTGCCGAACTCCTTGAGCATGCTGTCGGACGAGGTCGCCTGCGCCTCGAATGCGCCGCGGCCCGCATAGACCGGGCTCTGGCCCACGAGGTCGTTCAGCGCCGAGCGCACGTTGTCGCCCGTGACGCCCAGACGGCCGAGCACTTCGAGCGCGGTGCCGTCGCCCTCGCGCACGATGCCGAGCAGCAGGTGCTCGGTGGAGATGTAGCTCTGGCCCATCTGCATGGCCTCGCGCAGCGAATTCTCGAGTACGCGCTTAACGCGGGGCGTGAAGCTCAGATGACCCGATACGTCGGTGTCCTCGTCGATCGCAACGACCTGGCGGATGGCTTGGACGACGGCGTTGTACTCGACGCCCAAACGATCGAGCGCCTGGGCGGCAAGGCCGTCCTCCTCCTGTATCAAACCGAGCAGCAAGTGCTCGGTGCCCACGTAGGGCTGGTGCAAGGCACGGGCCTCATCCTGAGCCAGGACGAGGACCTTGCGGGCCTTGTCGGTGAATTTCTCAAAGCTCATACATGCCTCTATTCTCGCTAACTTTAGCTTTCCGCATAATATTAGCACTCAAGTCAAGTGAGTGCTAAAACGACACCTGGCCGTAACGCTCTCTCACAACTTCACCAAAAACCCGCCGTGCGCGTCCCGAAAACGGCCGCGCTACTTCGCCTCGTCGCGCATGTGCGGGAACAGCAGCACGTCGCGGATCGATGCCGAGTCGGTCAGCAGCATGACCAAACGGTCGATGCCGATGCCGACTCCGCCCGCGGGCGGCATGCCGTATTCCAGCGCACGCACGTAGTCGTCGTCGTAGCCCATCGCCTCGTCGTCGCCGGTCTCCTTGGCGGCAACCTGCGCCTGAAACCGTTCCGCCTGATCGACGGGGTCGTTCAGCTCGTTGAAAGCGTTTGCGTACTCGTGACCGCAGATGAAGAGCTCGAAGCGTTCGGTGAGGTTCTCGTTGTCGGGCTTCTTCTTGGCGAGCGGCGACACCTCGAGAGGATGGTCGATCACGAATGTGGGCTGGATGAGCTTGTCCTCGGCCGTCGCCTCGAATATCTCGGCGATGAGCTTGCCCTTGCCCCATGCCTCCTCGGCCTTCACACCGTACTTCTCGGCGATGCGCACAAGCTCGTCGCGCGACATGCCGAAGTCGACCTTCTCGCCCGACTCCTCTTCGATGAGCTGGATCATCGACTTGCGCGGCCACTCGCCCGACAGATCGATTTCATTGCCCTGGAACGTGATCTGCAACGTGCCGCATGCGGCCATGGCGGCCGCCTGGATGTAGCCCTGCGTGAGTTCCATCATGCCTTCGAGGTCGGAATACGCCTGATAGGCTTCCATAGTCGTGAATTCGGGGTTGTGGAAAGGATCCATCCCCTCGTTGCGGAACTGGCGTCCGATCTCGAACACCTTCTCGAAGCCGCCCACGAGCAGGCGCTTCAGATGCAGCTCGGTGGCGATGCGCAGGTAGAAGTCCTTGTCGAGCGCATTGTGGTGCGTGATGAAGGGCTTCGCGTTCGCCCCGCCGAGGATCGGGTGGAGGATCGGCGTCTCGACCTCGTAGAAGCCCTGCGACTCCATGTAGGAGCGGATGGCCGAAATGATTTTGAAGCGCGCTTCGAACGTCGAGCGCACCTCGGGGTTCATGACCAAATCGACATAGCGCTGGCGGTACCGGGTCTCCTTGTCGGCCAGCCCGTGGAACTTCTCGGGCAGGGGCCGAAGCGACTTCGACAGAAGCTCGAACGACTCGACGGCAACCGAAAGCTGCCCGCGCCTCGTGCGGATCATCGTTCCGCATGCGCCGATCCAATCGCCCACGTCGAGATCCTTGAGTTCGGCGTACGCTTCTTCGCCGAGCGTGTTGATGCGGCAGAACAGCTGGATGTCGGCCGTTGCGTCGCGCAGTTCGAGAAACATGATCTTTCCCTGATCGCGCTTAGCCATGATGCGGCCCGCGATCTGCACCTCGTCTTCGGTGGACTCGCCGTCGGGCAGCTCGGCGTACTTCGCATCGAGCTCGTCGATGTGGTGGCTGTAGGCAAACGCGTGGCCGTAGGGGTTCTTGCCAGCCGCGATCAGCGCCTCCCGCTTCGCGCGGCGAACCTCGATCGGGTCGTCCTCGATCTGGTCGATTCCTTCTTGGGCAGTACTCGTCGTCTCGCTCATGTGCTTCCTTCTCGTATCGTTCGAAAACGCAAACGGGCCCTCGATTCCCAGGGCCCGAAAGGTTCGGCTCCGCTCCTGCGAATCCGAAGTATGACGGCCCTCTTCTGTCGGGGCCGCGTTCTTAGTGGTCTATCTTGACGATCGTCATCACGATCTTCTTGCCGGTGGGGCCCTGCGTTTCCACCACATCGCCCTTCTTGTGGCCCAGAAGCGCCGAGCCGACGGGCGATTCGTTGGAAATCTTGCCCGCAGCGGCATCGCTCTCAGCGCCGCCCACGATCGTGAACACGCGCTCGCGGCCGTCCATGTCGACCGTCACACTCGAGCCGATGTTGACCTTGCTCGAACGCTTCGGAACGGTAACGACCGTAGCCTCGCTCAGGATGCGGCTGATCTCGGCGATGCGAGCCTCCATCATACCCTGTTCGTTTTTGGCGTCGTCGTATTCGGAATTCTCGGAGATATCGCCGAACTCGCGGGCAACCTTGATGCGCTCGCCGATCTCGGCGCGCTTCTCCGTCTCGAGGAAATGAAGCTCGGCCTCGAGCTTCTCTTTTCCTTCCTGCGTGAGGATAAAATCCTTGTCTGCCATACCATCACCTGTCTGTTACAAAAAACATGCACGCATGTCCTGCGTGCGCTTACGTGTATCGGCCCGCTCGGAAACCGAGTCCTCGCTTAAGCGGCGAACCTAGGGCTCGGTATATGACAACGCGGCACGTGCACATAGAGCGCACATGCCGCGCAACATACTCAATGTGTGGTGCTACTCGGCCTTCTTCTTTGCAGCCGGCTTCTTCGTCGTCGTAGTGGTCTTCTTCACCGTCTTCTTGACAGGCTGCTCTTCTTCAACCTCTTCGACTTCTTCTTCCTCTTCTTCGACCTCTTCGACGTCCTTATCGCCGCCGCCGATGCCTTCGCGGAGGTTTTTCACGGTCTTGCCGAGTGCACTGCCCAGCTTGGGGAGATTCTTGGGCCCGAAGATAAGCAGGATCACAACAAGGATGATCAACAGCTCGGGAACGCCCATTCCGAGAATTTTCATACAGTCCTCCACTCGTTGATGCGGGACGCACGACCCGCGCAATCTAACCACGTCAGATTACCACAATACACATAGATAAGGGATGCATCTTAATAAAAAAGAATACATCCCGAGTCTACATGGTCGGGATGACAGGATTTGAACCTGCGGCCTCTGCGTCCCGAACGCAGCGCTCTACCAAACTGAGCCACATCCCGATGCTGTTGTTGCAGCGGCAGTTATATTATCACAACCATTGAAAAAGAAAAGCCCAGATACCTAAAACTTATTGCGCTGCACGGCCCCGACCACAAGCGGCGCACCGCCGTCGCCGTATTGGAAGCGTTCGCGAAACGATTCCTCCCTTGACGGCTTTAGCCGAGAAAATCGCGTTCAACCAGCAACTTTCTTGAATACCGTAGACTAAACCCCCCGTTTACCTTATTATTATATGACCGAGTTGATTATATATTAAGGAAAAGCGATGAGACGAAATCTCCTGACAGCATGCCTGGCGACCGTCCTCGGCGCCTCTCTGTGCACCGCCCCCGCCTTCGGCACCCCTGCAAACGGCAGCGAAATCTCCACCCCCCCCCGAACCCCACGTCGCTAGAGGAGCCATCGCCTCAAACCGAATCGAACCCCGAAGAACCGATCGAACCCGAGCCCGATGAGCCGACGGCGTTCGACGGACCAGGGTCCGAGCTCCGAGACAACCCGTCCGCCGCAGACGATGACGGGCGCAGCGGCCTTGCTTTCCCCAATGCGGCAGGCGAGCCCCAGGATACGTCGAGTGCGACATCGGAGGATTCGGCGGATACCGTGCTCCTTATCGGGGACGGCCAGCCATACGCAGGCTTCGCCGAGGCGATCGAGGCCATTCCCTCGGCAGATGCGGGCGACGTCGTCTTCAAGGTGACAAGCGATCTGTACCAAGACTACCGCGAGTACCTTTCGCGCGCCATTGCCTTCGAACTGCCGGCCGACCGCGGCATAACGTCCTTCACGATCACATCCGATGCGACGGACACGGTTACCGTCGGCAACGCGGGCAACGGCTTCTACAGCATCCACCTCTACACCTGCGGTATCGCAACCACCATCGAAGCGCCCCTGAAGATGAACGCCTACATCTACGGGGGCGCGAACGGCACGCCCCTCTCGGCCGATACGCGCATTGCCGTTTGCGAAGGCGCTCACGTTTCGCGCATCTACGGCGGCAGCCTGAACGCCGATCTCGCCGGCAGCTCGACGATCGTCGTGGGGGGCACGGCGGATGCCGCATTCGGTGGATGTCGCGCATACGCGTCGGCCGACGGCCTACCGAGCGCCTCCGCCGTCATGAGCGGCTCTTCGAGCATCTCCGTCACCGAGACGGGAAGCGTCAAAGCGGTATACGGGGGCGGCGAGGCATGCTTTCCCGACAGCGGAGACGCGCCGCTTACGGCAACAGCCGACCTGAACGGCTCAACGTCAATTGCGATCGACGGTACTAACGATGAGGCGTACGGGGGAGGCAGCGCAGGCGCAGCCTCCATCGCGCTCGACAGGCTTTCCAACACGACAGCTGCGGCCAACGTTACCGGCGACTCCGCCATCGTCTTCGGGGCAAAGGCGCAGGCCTTCTCCTCTTCATCCTCGTTCAACAAGTTGAAGGTTTGGGGAGGAGGCCTCGCGACAGGGACGAAGCTCGACTCGAATCGCGCCACCGCCGATGTACTCGGCTGCGCGCGCATCACGGCGCTCGAGGACGACACGGCGGCCCTGGGCCAACCGAATGCGAAAGCATTCTCTCGCTTCTACGGCGGGGGTTGCGCACTTTACCGCAACGCACAGGCCAGCGTAGGATCAACCGAGATAAAAACGGCTCGCTGCGGGTGGGAATCGGCAGCAGGCATCATCGGGGGCGGCTATGCCGGCAACGGGGGCACTGCTGACGTTCTCGGCACGGCACGCGTCGAGGTGTTCGGCTTCGAAGGGCAGCGGTCGGGATACGAAAACGCAAACCTCATCGCAGGCGGCGGTCTTGCTGAGAGCAATGCGGACGACTGCGCCACATCTGCCAAAGCGGGCTCGACCGAAGTGGTCGTTCATGCGAGCGCGAACCTCGTGTCGGGCAGTTCGACGGGCATGAACATCGTCGGCGGCGGCATCGCAAAAGGCAATAAGTGCTCGGCCGATGTAATCGACGGCGCCCGCATCACCGTCGATTCCGACACCCTCGTCTCGCAGGGCATCGTAGGCGGGGGCATCGTCTGGGGCAGCGAATACGACGGTCGCCCGCAAGGAGCTCGCAACGCATCCGCCGATGTAGGTGCAACATCGATCAGCCTCGGAAGCGGCGCTACGGTAGGCGGCCTCTTTGTGGGCGGCGGGTACGCCTACAAAGAGGCACTCAACAGTACGGCGAACGTGCGGGACAATGTCGAGGCCACCATCGAAGACGGCTGCACGCTCAACGGCAACTTCACGGTTGGCGGCGGCATGGCGAATGCGGCGAACGACTGCGAAGCCGTTGTCGAAGGAAGCGTTGCGACCACTTTCGGTAGCAACGTTTCCACGAAATCGTTCGTGGGCGGCGGGTTGGCTTACAACAAAGCGAACAACTGCACGACGAGCGTTCGCGGATCGGTCGATACGGCGTTCGACGCGAATTACACTATGACGGCAGGCCAGTTCATCGGCGGCGGATACATCTTCTACAACGCTACCGACTGCACCTCTGCCGTGCAATCGGTTCGCACGGCCATGGGCGACAACGCAAACCTCACCGGGAAATGGATCGCCGCGGCGGGACGCATCGCCTCGAACTCGACGGGGGACGCCCGCACGGGAACCGACACCATCGGCAGAGCCGTCGCATTCGAGGCCGGAAGCGATTTCAGCGCGTACGTCTTCTCAGCGGGCGGATACATCGACGGCGCCATGTCGGGAGCAAGCACCGTGGAGGTTGGAGGCAACGTAGCAACATCGTTCGCCGGAGGCGACATCAAGTTCTATTACGGCGGTGCGTACCTGAGCGGCTCGAACGGCAACGGCGCCATCGACGGCAACGTGGAAAGCAGGTTCAACGGCTTTTCCTTCCCGTCGCAAGACGGCACCATGCCAAAAGCCGGATCGGACATCACGGGCGATGCGAAGATGGTTTTCGAAAATACGACGCTTGCCTCAGGCTACTCCGCATCATCCGCTTCGAATATCGGAGGCGACCAGATAGTCAACTTCCTCGGCACTTCCACGCTCAGCGACTTCGTCTACGCAGAGCACGACAGCGGCGTGCTGATCATCGAAATAGGCGACGACGAGGGCACGCCGACTACGGCCACGATGAGCGGCATCTACTCCCCCAACCATATCGGCGAAACGAACGTTCTCATCCACACGGACGCCACGCTTGTTCCGAACACAACTTCAGCCAACGACAGCGGCGCTCCGTACCACCTCATGGGCGTTTATGACATCGAGCTGGAAGAGGGCGGAAACCTGCTCACCTACAACGAGAACCCGACAACCATCTACGGCAGCTTGAGGGGGGCATCGTCGGCCGACGGGGAGCACGCGACGATCACCATGCCCGCTAGCGCCGCCCTCTCAAGCGACGAGCACGGCGCAGGCACCCTCGAGGGAAATCTGACGATACGGCCCACGGGCACCGTAGCAGACGGCATGGTGCTGCTCGATTTCGACGGGTCGAGCGACGGCACCGCTTCGCTCGACAGCGAAGCAGGCAAGACACGATACCTCGCCCCCGACAGAGAGACGCAGCCGGGACGCACGCGCTGGACCATCGCAACGGGCACCGCCGTCACGGTGAAGCAAGCCGATCACGGTAGAATCGATCCGGGGGAAGCATCCCTCGGCAAAGGGGAGCCCGTCACCTATACATTCACGCCCGAATACGGTTTCCGGGTTGAAAGCGTGCTGATCGACGGCGAGCCGATCGCCGATTCCGGCGTGACGGACGGCCGCACGGTCACCTATACGTTCACGCCGTCGGGCAGTACCTGCGAGGTATCCGCCGTATTCGCAGCTCTCGAGAAAGAAGACCTGCACGACGAGATCGCAAAGCTTCCCGACTCGTCCGGCAACCCCGTCACCGGAAAAGACGATAGGAACGCCATACTCGACGCCAAGCTCGATTACGAAGCGTACATCGAGGCCAACCCCGATACGCCCCTCGATCCCAACGTACTCGACAAGCTGCACGAAGCCCTGCTCCGGCTACCGGAAATCGAAGTGGAGATCGTCGTTGAGGCAGCAGTCGATGGAACCGTCGAAATACCTGAAGACTGCCTGCACCGCTTCGCGTACCAGCTCGACCGAGACGAAATCCAAGCGCTTCGCGACGGCAGCGTCGAACTCCTCAAGATACAGGCCGTCGTCGACGAAAACACGTCAGAGCCCCAAGCGGGCGAAGACGCCGCCCTATCCGCTGCGCTGGGCAGCGGCTGGGCCCTCGGCAAGCACTTCGATGTGAGCGTCACGAAGCTGGTGTACGGGAAGAAGAGCGACGCCGAGCCCCTGTCCAGCGAACCGCTGCACAACCTCGAAAAGGGCATCACCATGACGTTTTCCATCCCCCCTGAACTCGCTGCCCCCGAGGGGGTTGCGCGAACCTACGCCGTCGTGCGCGTCCACCAGGAAGACGACGGCGGCTGGGAGGCAACCGTGCTCGCGGACGAGAACGGGGCCGACCCCTCTTCGGTCACCATCACAAGCGACCGCTTCTCCCGCTATGCTATCGTCTATCGGGAAGATGCGGTTTCGAGCGATCCGATATGGCCCGGTAAGCCGATGTCACCCGGAAACCAGGGTGACCCGGCCACCGAACCCGCCTTCGAACCGAACGGGTCGCGCGGCAGCACGGGAAGCATCGCCGCCGTCGGCGACCGCACGCCCGCTTTCGGCATCACGGTCGTATGCGCCGGTGCGATCGCCTTGCTCGGTATCGCCCACCGCATACGAAAGCGCATTTCCTAGCGCTCGAAAACGACGTTGAGGGCAGAGGACCCCGCTTGCGTGCGCACGTTCGGCGCCAAGCGGGGTTCGTCGTTTCAGGAGACGGGCCAGTCCTCCGGGGCAAATACACGCACACGCTTGCGCAAATGCCGCCTACGCCCGCCCTGAGGCCTTGGCAGCCGCGCGCTCGCGATCCTTTTCGGCGAGGCGTTCGAGCGAGACGATCTTGGTCACCACAACGCCTTCCGAGAGGATATCGCCCTCGTCGTCATAGGCGGCCACCTTCCAGAACTGCTTCGACCCCTCGACGCGATCGAGTTCGGCAACTCCTGTCGCCGTACCGCTTTTTCCGCTTTTCCGATGGCGCACGTGCACGTCGATGCCGAAAGGCCGTTCGCGATCGAGGTCGGCGAGCTTCCCCGCCGCAGCGCTCGCGGCTGTTTCGAGCAGGGCGATGGTCGCTCCCCCGTGCAGGAACCCGTAGGGCTGGAGAACACGCGGGTCGATGGGCATAGTGGCAACCGCCCGGGCAGAAGAAAGCTCGGCATACTCGATGCCGAGCGTTGTGATGAACCCTGGATCCGCCGCTTCCATGGCGCTTCGAGCCAGCCTAGTAGCGAACGTAGATCATTCCGGGCTGAACGCCGCCGATCACGACGCCCTGACCGGGCGATGCCGCATGGATCATCTGGCCGCCGCCGATGTAGATGCCGCAATGCGCCTCGTTCACCGCGATATCGCCCGGCTGCGGCTCGTACACCTCCGGCCAGCCGAGGAAGGTGTAGGTGGAGCCGAGGCGCGAATAGCTGCCGGTCAGGCAGTAGCTCACGAAGCCGGAGCAGTCGAACTGCCCGGGTGCGCACGCGCCCGAAACGTACTGGCCGTTGCCCACGTAGCTGTAGGCGCGGTCGACGACCGCGTTGCCGGTCACCGCGTTGTAAGGGGGCTCGACGCCCGGATTGCCGGGGTTCGACGAGCCGCCGCTGCCGCCTCCCTGCGTCTGGTTCTGCGCGTTCTGCTCGATGGCCTCCTGTGCAGCCGCGGCACGCGCGACCTCCTGCGCGGCCTGCTCTTCGGCGAGCAGCGCAGCCGCTTCGGCGCTGAGGGAATCGTAGGTTTCCTGCATGGCCGTTGCCGCAACCTCGGCCTCTTCCTTGTGCGCGCGGGCCTCTTCGGCCTTCTCGGTCGCGAGGGCTTCCTGGCGGGCGTATTCGGCCTTCTCGTCCTCGACCTGGGAGCGCAGATCCTTGGTTTGCTGCACCATATCCGCATCGTTTTGGTTCATCCTGTTCAGGAGCTCCCAGTTGGTGGTGAACTCCTCGAACGTCGCCGATCCGAGCAGCAGATCGATGAACGTCAGGCCGCCGTTGCGGTACATGCTGTTCGCGCGGTCGCCGAGCCTGCCCTGCAGATCGGCTATTTCGGCGTTGAGTTCGTCGATGCGCGTCTGCGCATCTTCCATGCCCGCCTGGGCTGCGTCAACGTCGGCGAGAGCCTCCACGTAATCGTTGGATGCTTGGTTGAGGTTATCCTGCAGCGAATTGAGCGTAACGAGCGCTGTCTGCGCTTCGGCTTGCTTATCGGCCGCCGTCGGCTCGGCGAATGCGAGCGCGGGCATTCCGAGCGACACCGCAAGCGCTGCAGCGATTGCAAGCCTGAACGGACCCTTGAGACGACGATGCTCCCCTTGATTCCCCATACGACCTCCCGATCGGAAACTCTCGTTGAGAGATATGCTTTCGGTAGTGTACCAAAGCAGCGGCGATTCCATCCGACCGTCGCGTGAATGCCTACAGTAAGCCCACAGCAGCTTCATGCCGACGGGGCACGTCCGCACGCCCGTAGGCAACCGTCCCGCTCGGCTCGGGCATCCTGCGCACCGAGGCCGAGGCTCCAAAGAGAAAGCCCGCGTATGCGGGCTTTCGGTGTGCCGTATCGCCTGCCCCGTTCGCCGGGACGCGGGGGCGACGTGCTCTAGTAGCGGACGTAGATCATGCCGGGCTGCACGGAGCCGATGACGACGCCCTGGCCGGTGCCGGCCGCATGGATCATCTGGCCGCCGCCGATGTAGATGCCGGTATGGCCGGAGTTCACCGCCACATCGCCCGGCTGGGGATCGGATACTTGCGGCCAGCCGAGGAAGGTGTAGGTGGTGCCGAGGCGCGAATAGCTGCCGGTCAGGCAGTAGCTCACGAAGCCGGAGCAGTCGAACTGCCCGGGTGCGCACGCGCCCCACACGTACTCCGCGTTGCCCACGTAGCTGTAGGCCCGGTCGACGACCGCGTTGCCGGTCACCGCGTTGTAGGGGGGCTCGACGCCGCCGCCGGTGCTTCCGCCGGTACCGCCGCCGGTGTTCCCGCCGTTGTTGTTCTGGTTCGACTCGGCTGCGGCCTGTTCGATCGCGGCCTGCGCCGCAGCCGCGTCGGCGGCTTCCTGCGCAGCACGTTCCTGCTCGAGCAGTTCGGCCGCTTCGGCGCTCAGGGAATCGTAGGTCTCCTGCATGGTTGCAACGGTTGTTTCGGCCTCTTCTTTAATGCGCTTCGCCTCGTCGGTCTTCTCGGAGGCGATGGCCTCCTGGCGGGCGTATTCGGCCTTCTCGTCCTCGACCTGGGAGCGCAGATCCTTGGTTTGCTGCACCATATCCGCATCGTTTTGGTTCATCCTGTTCAGGAGCTCCCAGTTGGTGGTGAACTCCTCGAACGTCGCCGATCCGAGCAGCAGATCGATGAACGAAAGGTTGCCGCTGCGGTACATGCTGTTCGCGCGGTCGCCGAGCTTGCCTTGCAGCTCGGTTATCTGCTCGTTGGCCTCGTCGATGCGGGCCTGAGCGTCTTCCATGCTCGCCTGAGCTGCTTCGAGTTCGTCGAGCGCCGTGAAATAATCGTCCGATGCCTTGTTGAGGGTATCCTGCATCGCGTTCAGCGAAGCGAGCGCCGTCTCGGCCTCCGCCTGCTTATCGGCCGCCGTAGGTTCTGCGAACGCCATAGCGGGCGCTCCAAGCGATATCGCCAGAGCCGCCGCAAGAACCGTGAGAAACGCGCCCTTGACGCGACTTTGCGCTTTTTGCTCTCTCATACAACCTCCTGATTGAGCGTCTTTTCGTAGACACACTAGGCGGTAGCTTATCAAAGCACCGCCGAATCGGACCAAATTTGAACCCAATGCCTACAGTAAGTCCACAGAGGTTTCACGATCTCTCGTTAAGCCTTCTGATGACGTCTCCCATGCCGGCGTCCACATCGGAGGGTTCCGCCGAGGGCTTCCCGACCGCGAACCCCTGGATGTAATCGACTCCGAGCTCGATAACCGCAGCGAGCTCGGATTCAGTTTCCACGCCCTCGGCGATAACGGAAACGCTGCGGTCGTGAGCGTATCCGAGCAGAGACCTCAAGATGTCCTGGCGGTTCACGTCCGAATCGATGCCGCGAACGATCGACATGTCGATCTTGACGTAAGACGCCTCGAGCTCGAGCAGCGTCGCATCGCCGTTGTAGCCCGCACCGAAATCGTCGATAGCCAAACTCGCGCCCCAGCGCCGCGCCAGCGATTCTTTGTAGCCGAACAGCTCGCGTCCGAAATCGCCTTCGGTGATCTCGATCACCAAACGCTCGAGCAGCGGCCCGAACCGGCACTCGATATCCTGTTCGTCTTCGAGCGAAAGGCTCTGCGTGCCGATGCTGTTCACGAACAGCTTGGCGCCGGTTCCCGGATCGCGCTCGACGAATATCGAAAGCGCGCGGAAGAAGGTCATCTGCTCCACGCGGTAGAGCTTCGACTGCATACGCGCAAGATCGATGACGATGGCGGGCGATTCGAACGATTTCAGCAGGGGGCGCATGAGCGCCTCATACGCGAAAACAGCGCCGGTGCGCGCATCGACGATCGGCTGGAAGTAGTAGTCGACAAGCATCTCGTCGAGGAGCTTGTTCAGATCTTCGCGCTTGTCGAGCAGCGACGACTGGATGTCGTAGTGCTTTTTCTCGAAGAAGCACAGCTCGCCCTTGCGGTAGTGCTTTGCCGTGTACATGGCAAAATCGGCGAAATCGCGCAGTTCGTCGTACTCGACGGCATCGCGCGGGTACAGCGCCACGCCGATGGAGCCGCGCACCTTGAGCATGCGCCCATCGGGCGCCTCGATCACGGTTTCGCCCAAACGCCTCTTCAGCTCCCCGAACCGCGCGGTCGCCTCGGCCTCGTTTGAGCAGCTGCGGATGAACACGAGGAACTCGTCGCCCGAGACGCGGGAGCAGAAATCCCCGTCGCGCACGATCGACAGCAGCGCAGCGCCTGCAGCCTGGATGTACTGATCGCCCCAATCGTGCCCGAACGAATCGTTCATGAATTTCAGATTGTCGAGGTCGAGCATGCCCATCGCGGCGAACCGCAAGTTTCCTTCAGCAAAGATGCGCACGAGCTCCTGCTCGAACGCACGACGGTTCAAAAGCCCGGTCAGAATGTCATGATCGCGTTCGTGCTCGATGCGCCGCCTCGTACGGATCTCGTAAGTGACATCCTCCACGATGCCGACTGCGGTTCCCTCGTCCGCGTTTTCGGTCACCACGAACCGTAAAAAACGATCGCGATGCGGCAGGGCGATGATCTTCGCTCCCTGGGCATCGTCTTCCGAATACGGAGCATACGCCCGCATGAGCCGCTCGAAGCTCTCCGCGGGAAGGGTGCCGCGCGTAAGATCGCTTTGCCTGATGTCCTTGGGCGCATCGGGGAAATCGAATGCCCCGAGCGTTTCGAAGAACCGATCGGTGTAGGTGATCTCGAGCGTCTTGAGGTTGCATTCGAACGCGCCGACCGCATGGTCGGACAGCGCCATGATGCGCGACAACCGCTGCCCGGCCGCCGCAAGACCCGTCCCGAAGAAGCTGATGGAGTCGGCAAGTTCGTCGATCTCGCGCACGCCGGTTGCCCTGAACACGAACTTGTCGGCCTCGTCGGTCGAGCGGCCTTCCCCGACGCCGCGTACTTCATCCATAAGGCGGCGCAGACGCGACGAAGAGAACCACGCCGTCAGCACCGCGAGCAGGACGCCGGCCCCGAACGATGCTCCGAGAATGGCGAAAAGGTTCGATTCGAGCGACTCGGATGCGCGGAACAGCGTTCCTTCGGGCACGATCCCCATGAGGTACCACTGCTGCGAAGAAAACGGGGAATTCGAGTCGTAGAGCTTGATCATGCTCGCATCGGCAACAGCGGCCTCCCTGCCAACCGATTCGTCGGCAGACGCAACCAGATAGCCCCGATCGTCGGCGGAAACCGTCAACGATCCTCCCCCGACGTAGATGTTCTGCACGGCGCCGGTGGACGATACGACGTCGAGATCGAACGACTCCCCCGGCACCGCTTGCACATCGGACGAAACGAAACCCGACGACGCGTCGCCGACAACCAGAAGATAGGACCCTTGTCCCGCATCGTCGAGATCGCGGTACGGGAAGTACGTGGCAAGGCGGTTGACGCTCACTTCGACGCCGAATACGCCGAACACCCGCCCGCTGGCATCCTTGACGGGAATGCTGTAGGTGATCGAACGGTTGCCCGTGTCGCCGATATCGACGGGAAGCCCCCAGTAGCCCAAATCGTCGGCTGCCGCGTTGGGATATGCGCGAGCAGCCGCAAGCGGCTCGGTGAAGAAGGCCGAGCCGTCTTCACCCGACGGCATGGTAAGCGTTGCCTCCCACGAGCTTGCAAGCGCTATGTCGGTGCGCTTCGCCAGGCTGATCGGGCATGCGGCGAGCAGCAGATCGGAGTCGTTTTCGAGATTGACGTCGGGATTGGAATCGAGGACGTACAGTGCGCTGCGACTCGCCGCCTCGCCCTGGGAGCCGTCCTCGGCACTATCCGCCAAGACGAAGTACGCACCATCGATCTCCGAGCGCCTGACGAACGAGATCACGTCATCGGCCGCCCGGTCGATGATCTCAAGTGCCAGGGGGGAGGCGGCGCCGATATCGGATGCATCCGCCCCATGCTCCGAGAGCACCGCCGAAACGGTGTCGGCGAGTTTTTGCGCCGTCTCGCCCGTCTCGGACCAGCGCATCACCATATCGTTCTCGAGGTACCCCGCACGGCTGCTCACCCGTTCGGCAAACAGGTTGTAGGTGTCCTCCTCGAGCATGGTCAGGCTGTCGCTGCGCAGGATAACGAAGTAACAGACGATCGCCTGCACCACAAGCGCCACAACCAGCGGGGCAACAACGAGCGCACGAAACGAAATGCCTCGTTTCGAGAGGGGTTTCGGCGCCTTCGCCACGTCGCTTTGCTGTCGTTTCGGTTTACCCATGCGATCCTTCGGGGGCGATGAGCATGATCGCTATGCGCTCACCGTTGCCATAAGGTCTGCCGTAAACGATTCGAGCCATGCCTCGAAGTTCTCGTCGGTGTTCAGGCGCGCCACGGCCTCCTCGCGGCCCTCTCCCGCCGCGACCGCCTCGACGACAACGGCGCGATCGGCAGCCGCTTTGTCGGAAAGCGAGTTCTCGAGCACGACGCGGGCCTCGACGCCGCCTTCGAAGGGAGCGTTGGCGTACACGCCGTCAGAGACGGTTTGCAGCGTCGCTTCAAGGTTGATGAGATAGTTTTCGTGCGTTTCCTCCATCTCGTTTGCAGCAGCCGCGATATTCTCGTAAGTGCAGGCCTCTTTGGTTACGGGAATATAGCCCGCCTCGATGGAGAAGCTCGTGTTCTGCTCCTTCTCGGTCAGCCACTTGAGGAATTCGACGCAAGCGAGCTCGGTGCGCTCGTCGCTCTTCGTCACCACGAAGCCCGCTCCTTGCTGCGGAGCGCAGGCAACGCCTTCGGCGAAACGCGGTGCCTCGAGCGCACCGAATTCGATCGGATAGCTCGTCTGATCGTCGACGGTCACCTCGGAGGGAAAGTACACCACCGAAGAGGACGACCCGAGATAGCTCACCAAATCGCCGGTTTTTATGGCATCGGAACGATAGCGGCCTTCAGCCGAAAAGTACCCGTTGACGAAGGGTACGTAGTAGTTGTCCCACAGGGAGCGCATCGTGTCTTTGTCGATATCGGGCGTGCACACGCCGTCCTTCACCGCAAACAGCTCATGACCGAGCTGCTTGGAGCCGGTCAGCAGGTAGTTCGCGATCGAGTCGCGACCGAAGAACGGCTTGCCGTCGTCGGCTTCGGGCGTTTGGGCGTCGGTCCATTCGTAATAGCGCTGCGCGAGCGCCGTGATTCCCTCGATCGTCTCGAACTCGTCGAGCGTCGAGCCGGTCTCCTGCGCGAAGACCTCCCAATCGGTCATGTTGATCTGAATGGTTTCGGTCGCCTTGCTGATGGGCAGCACCTTCAGCCCCCCGTCGCCCGCGAAATCGCCCTCGGCGAGGAAGCTGTCGATGAACGCGTTCTTCTCCTCGGCGGTAAAGTACGGATCGAGATCGGCCACCTTGCCCATGCCGTCGATGACGAACGCCGTATCGGAGTACGAAAGGAAGATGGAGGGCATCGGAGCCGAACCGACGAGCTCCTCGGCGGAGGCCGTCACCGCAGCCGCCAGATCGTTCACGCCGCCCTGGCTCGCATGGGTAACCGAAACGCCGATTTCCTTGCCTTTGGTGGCGTTGAAGTCGGCGATGAGATCCTCGAACGCCTGTTGCTGATGGCCCGCGTAGTAGGTCCACACTTCGACCTGTACCGGATTGGCGGGGTCGAGCTTCTGCTCCGTTGCCGCTTGTTCCTGCGGCGACGAGCACCCCGCAAGTACGAGCAGCGCCGACAACGCAGCCGCAACAAACGTACGCGTACCGATTCGCATAAGGTGATCCCCCTGTCCTCGAAGCGAAAAGCACCTAGGGCGCTCCTCGCCGCTTTATACATGACTGCAACAGTAATATATTCGCATCATTGTAGACTATACCAGAGAAATCCGATCGGAAATCGGCCAAACCATCGGTGGAATCGGCGGTAACGCACGAGCGAGGCTCCGCCTCGTGCGGAAACCTCGTTCGCATGCCAGCGCGTATGCCGGGTAAAACGGCAGCTAAGCGGTAAGAAACTCTTTGAAATCGGTGTTCACGAGAAACGCGCGTTCCGAGGGGTCGTCCTCGTCGGTTTCGAAGAAGAGGAACCCGAAACTTGCAGTTGCCCGATAATCCATCTTGCGCAGCGCGAGCACATGCGAGAACTTCGCGCAGAACGCATCGTAATCGAACGTCTCGTCGCCGGTGAGATCGGACGGGCAGCCGTTGAGCATCGACATGACGTAAAGCTTGCCCGCCTTGCCTTCGGCAAGCGCATCCCAATCGGGAGCGCGGTCTTCGAGGTAGTATTCGTAGGTCCTGAACCCATAGGCGTACCAGCTGATATCGGTACCGCCAAGCCCGGCGAAGCGCAGCGGGTTGAATTCGATGGGGCGAATCACGCCGTCCTGCACGCGAACCTCGACGTGCACGGGGAAATTCTTCGCACCCACGTACCCGTTCACACGATCGAGCCATGCGGTGAACTCGGGGGCCATCTCGGATACGATACGCGCGCTCGTGCAGTACAGGCGGTCGCTCGTGTCGGCGGGCGAGGCGAAATCATGGCGGAGCACGTCGAGCACATGCGCTTCGCCCTCGGCGTCGAAGAACGCGTCGATGGCGTACTCGGTGCCTTCGATGTAGCCTTCGAGCACAAACGAACTCGCTCCGATCACGCTCTCGGGATACATGTCGTGCCAGGTTGCGGCGTTGCGGTCGATATCGTCAAGCGCGGCATCCCAATCGTTTTCATCGGCGATCGGGTATACGCCCACGCTGCAGAAGCCGACCGAGGGCTTGAGCACGAACGGAGTCTTCAACGACGCGAAATCAAGGGAGCGCAACTCGTCGGCCGTGCAGGTCATGAAAAAGAAATCGGGGTCGAGCGGAGCGAGCACGCGCCGCATGAGCGCCTTGTCTTTGAACACCTCGATGGGATGCACGACGGCTTCGTTTTCCGCGTGCTCCGAAATCCACGCAAGCGCGTTTTCCGAGGAGGTGTAGAGCCGCTCGCCCCCCTCGATGCGGCGGATCGCCTCGTCTTCGGGGCACAGCGCGATGTCGTGATCCGCAGCTATGCTGCGCGCCATCCGGTTGTCGAGAACCGGATGCCCTGAATCCTCCAGCCATTCGATCAGGGTTTCTGAGACGAACGGTTCCTCGAGCATGATCATCGAAAATCCTCCTTATCGTCGCCCGCGCTTTCGTTCGGGCGTGCTGTCGGTGCAGAGCTGTGCGTTCTTCGCTTCAAGCGTTCGGTTCGCGCATCGCGCTCGGCCTGGCCTCGGGCCGGTTCGCGCTGCTGTTCCGCCATCCTACCACGCGCCGAATGCGGGTCAAGGTCGGCCGTGTCGAGAGAAGCCCGCCGACGGGCGCGGTCGCGTTCGGCGCGCTTCGCCGCGCGCCTTTCTGAAACGGCGCCCCGGGGAAACGGCGATTTAGCCTCCCCCGTCGCAGTAGCGAGGCTTCCCTCGTCATGAGCCTGCTGCCGTATGGTCGCTCCTGTCTGGGCCTTCTCCCGCCACGTCGGCTCAGGCGCCTTCTCGAAACGGCGACTGCGCTTTTCCCGCACGCCCTCGCCTGCAGCTTGCGCCGATGCGGTGTCCTGTGCCCCCGGATGGCCCCCCTCCGCCTTTCTCGACCGCCGTCGGGGCATCTGGAGAGGGCGATCGAACGCCGCGCGCTTCCAGAACAGCCACAACACGAGCACGACGATGGCCGCGGCGACCTTCGCGGTATCGACGAAGAGGAACTCGCCCCCCGCGATCAGGATGAGCAGGGTCACCGACAGCGCCCACGCCGTGCGGAACCGCAGCACGAGCCCTGCCGCCAGAACGAGCAGGACCACGCTTCCCCCGATGAGCACGGGACCGGTCAGAAACGAGCCGATGTCGATCCACGAGGTGAGCGCGCTGTAGGGTTCGAACGATTTGGGAATGAGCGAAAGCCCGATGTTCACCAACCCGACGATGCCCACGAGCGTTCCCGAAATCCAACCGATGTCCTTTGCGCGCTGCTCTTCGGTCGCATTCTTCTTACCTGCGAAGAACCCCGATTGGGAAAGCAGCACCGCGCCGATGCAGAACGGCATCCAGAACATGATGCCGCGGTACACGAGCGCGATGGCGGTAGCCGTCGCAAGCGAGCACCCGTGCGCCGTCAGTATCGCCGCGATGGCGGCTTCGACCACGCCCACGCCCTGCGGCGTGGGGCTCAGGATGACCGAGATGGCGGCAACGGCAAACGCGGCCACGAGCGCCGAGACGTTCTCGAATCCGAACGCGTAGCCGATGGCCACAAGGCACGCCATGTTGAGAACGGCCGAGAACGACGCATAGCCCACGGTGACGAGCGTTCCCACCGGGTTGTGCGCGAGAATGCCCGCCGAATCGATGAACGAGCTCGCCGTGCGCCTGCCCCACCCGGGCTTCATGCGTTTCTTGAGAATGCCGAGCACCCGATTGACGAGCTTCTCGACGATGAGAAACACCCGAAACAGCACGCGCGGCTTTTTGTACCCCACGACGAACATGCTCGAAAGAACGAGGAGCACGCCCGCAAGCAGCAGGCCTCCGATGAGGAAGAGCGTGTTCATCGTACCCGAAACGAGCATGGTGACAAACCCGATCACCGATATCACAAGCACGGCGGCGAAGTAGCCGATCTGCGAGAGAATCGCGCCGCTCGTCGCGGTGCCTGCATCGGCTCCCCTGCGATGCGCGTCGTCGATGATGAACGCCACGCCCGTTGCTCCCGAAAAGAGGCAGAACGTGTTGATGAACACCAGCGAGAAGATGAGCACGATGTTATGCCAAAGCCCCGTCTTGAAATCGACTGCCGCAAACGCGGCGTCGTAGGACAGCGCTTGGACGATATGGCGGGCAAGCATGAGAACGATGGAAACCGCAATGGGCAAAAGGGCGCCGGTTTGCAGGGTGCGCACGAACTCCGCAAGGTAATCCGCGTTGGCAATGAGCACGCAGCACGTCACGATGCCCAAGACGAGCAGCAGCGCCTTCTTCACCCGGTATCCTTTCCTGCGATTGAACGAAAGTCACATTATAGCAATCATCGACTGCTTCGGTTCCCGATCTGCGGAGAATCGCCGCCGGGACGCCGCGCGAGCGCCGAGGACCCAAGCGGCGAACCGTAAGCGCATCGGAAAGCCCGCAGAGCAGGCAGCCGCGCAGGCAGTCTCGGCCAGCGCGCAACCGCGGCCCCGAGCGCCCATCCTCTACTTCGCTGCGGCCGCCTTGCGCGCGGCACGGTACGCGTTAACGGCGTTGCGCACGTTCACGATGTCGAACAGCACCGCAAGCGCAAAGAAGATCGCGAGCCCGAACGTAACGGCCCCCGCACGCGGTGCGATGAGCATCAAAAACGGCGCCCCGACAAGGGCGATCGGGAAAAAGAACGCCACGAGGCAGCTCCCGAGCCGTTTCCATAAACCGTAGATGATCGAGGCGGCAACGTAGAGGAACAAACCCGATGCAAGCGAGGCGAGCACGCCGAGTACCGCAAGGCACGCAAGCTTGATGGCGATGACGCCGAGTTCGTTGCGCAGGTTCTTCTGCGCCTCGTCCAGTTTCTCGGCGGGCGTCTTCTGCGGCCGGGCGGCTCCGAACGGATCGAAGGGGTTTCCCGCCTGCGTCGCGGCATCCCATGATGTCCAAACCCAGGTGGTCTGGCCCTGTCCTGCGCCGAACGGCCAACCTTGGAACGGATCGCCGTACGGGTTCGAGGAACCGGGCGTTCCCCCCGCCCCCTGCCCGCGCGAAGGCGAGCCGGCGTAGGGATTGGCGTAGGGGCCGCGTCCGAACTCGGGCTCCCACTTGCGCGAGATGAGCACATCGCGCGCCTCGTTGATGCGCTTGGTCTGCTCTTCCGCCCACGCATGCTTTTCCGGATCCTGGGCGTACTTATCGGGGTGATGCTCGATCACCTTGACACGATGGGCCTTTTTGATCTCATCGTCGGTCGCCCCGTCTTGGAGGCCGAGAATGCGCAATGCTTCGGATTTCTTCATGCTCCCACTATACGCAACGCGATCAGGATAGCGTGATGCGAACCGACCCGCTGTTGCCGTTATGTAGGAAATCTACACGCGCCCGACATAGATCACCCGAGAGCGAACCGCATCGGGGGCGCGGGCGACGGATGCGTCCGGCCGGCGATTCGGTCCGGCGGGCCAAGCGATGCGCGATTACGCCTTCCGCGACGCCCGGTTGGCCTCGGTGCCCGGTTGGCCTCGGTGCCCGGTTGGCCTCGGTGCCCGGTTGACCACGATGCCCGGTTGACCACGACGCCCGGTTGGCCTCGGTGCCTCCGATGTCCGCGAAGGCGAGTTATGCGACGAAAAAGAGTCTGGTTTTGCCCTCATTGATCGCATAACCGCAGGTCGTAATTCTCTTCGATACCGAAAAGAGTCCGAAAACTTCGCACGAAGGCGGTTGGCGGACAGCGGAGCGAAGGCGGTTGGCGGAAGGCGGTTGGCGGAAGGCGGTTGGCGGAAGGCGGAGGAGGAACCGCCCTAGCGGGAGTCGGAAGCCGCATCTCCACCCGACTCCGCAGCCGCTTTCGCATCGGAGTCGGCGGCAGGTGCCGGATCCGCCAATTCCCCGGTAATGCGCTCCTTGATCGTGAGCTTGCGCGGTGCGAACGGGTGCGGCAGGGGGATGTCGTGGCCGATCGAGCGCAAAGCGATGTCCCAGAGCGTCTGGCTCCCCCCGTAATAGAGGTAGCGCCTCTTCAAAGCGGGGAGCTCGTCTTCGTCGACCGCGCCGTCGGCGGCGAACTTGTCGATGATGGCGTTCGATACGTCTTTCGCCTTCCCCTTGCGCAACGCGACGACCGCATTGGCCACGAACACGCCGACCGTGTACGGGAGCACGAACGCCTTGATGAGCGCTATGAGGTCATCCGATTTGTACTGGGCGAGCGAACTCGATTGGCTGTCGAGCACGCTCGAATCGATGGCCGAGGCAAGCTGGCCCGACGCGCTCTCGGCGGCGAAGCGCTGCACGTCGACGAGCCAGACGCCGGCGAACACGATGACCGCGGCACCGAAAGCCGCCGCCACGAGGCTGATGCCCTTGAGCCAGCGCGAGACGCTCCGCATCCAGTAGAACGGCACCGAATAGGTGTAGAGCAGCAGCAAGAGCGCCGCAAGCACGATGGACGCTGCGATGATGATCGAATCCTGCTTCAGGAAGTAATCGGTTGCCATACCGAGGATGCGTTGCACCTCGTAGAGCCAATCGAATCCGCTCTGCAGCATGCCCTCGGCAGAAAAGCCCAGGGCGGTCAGCGCCTTCATCGCCCACGAAAGAAGGATGCTCGCGACTACCACCACGATGAAAAACGCAGGCAGGGTGACCGTGATGCTCGTAAGCCCGCGCAGCACCGTTTTGTCGAACCGGAGCGCCAGGAAGTAGAACAGGAGGAACCCGCCCACGAGCACCGCCGTGAACGTGAGGTAGGTTGCTATGGCGTCGGGTATGACGATCTGGGGAAACGTTCCGAATACCGCACGGGCGACCAAACCGATCGAAACCGCCGAGACGATGGCCGCGCTTCCGAGAGCCCACGCCCGCTGCAGACGATCGGCTTGCGTATCGAGGCACGGGCGACCCTCGTCATCGACGAGCGTCACCAAATCGAGCGAGACGATCGCCCGAATCGCGAACGCCGTCTTGAACCCGAGGGCAACGGCGAGCGGGGCGAACAGGATGAGGCCTACCCACGGGGGAAGGGCCAGGCATACGCCGCCGAAAACGAAAGCGGGAAACGCGATGCGAAACAGACCCGCGTAAGGGCGCTTCACCCATGCGAGCAGACGCCCGCATAGCGAGCGGACCCACACGGCTCTTCTCTGTACGCCCTTGCCCATACATCGAGTGTATTGCCCGATCCCGCTGCGGGCAAGCAACGGGTGCTCAACAAGCCGGGGCAGGACGCCGCAAGGCCGGGGAGATCCGCGAAGCGCACGCAAGACGCCGCGTCGCAGCGGTTCGCGAAGCGCACGCAGGCTGGCCGCAAGCATGCGCTCGGCCGAGCGCATGCGTTGCTTTGCATGGGGCCGAAACGCAAGGAGACCGGACGCAAGGTCCGGTCTCCTGATGCCGTCGCACAAAGCGCCTGCCGCGCCCAAGGCGGGATGCCCCGCATGCTTCGCAGCCGACCTCCCCCCGTGCTTCGCGAACCGCTGCGACGCGGCGATGCAACGGCTCTAGTGCCTGAAGTGGCGATGCCCCGTGAACACCATCGCAATGCCCTGTTCGTCGGCAGCGGCGATGACTTCCTCGTCGCGGATCGAACCGCCCGGCTGGATGACCGCCGTGATGCCCGCCTCGGCGAGCGCGTCGAGGCCGTCACGGAACGGGAAGAACGCGTCGGAAGCGGCAACCGCCCCCCTCGCTTTCTCGCCCGCCTGCTCGACGGCGATGTGCGCCGAGTTCACGCGGTTGGGCTGACCTCCGCCCACGCCGACCGTTGCATGGCCCTTGGACAGAAGGATCGCGTTGCTCTTGACCGACTTGCACACCTTCCACGCGAACACGAGCTCTTCCATCTCGGCCTCGGTGGGCTGGCGCTTGGTGGCAACCGTAAACGACGCCGGCTCTTCGGCAACCGCATCGGAATCCTGACAGAGAAGGCCGCCCTCGACCGAGCGGAACTCGACTTCGCCGCCCGCAGGGTTCACGCCACCCGTGGCGAGCAGGCGCGCGTTGGGCTTCGCTTCGTACATGGCGAGCGCATCGCCTGCGAACTCGGGGGCGATGATGGCTTCGACGAACTGCTTGTTCTCGAAAATAGCCACCACCACGTCGGAGGTGACGGGGCGGTTGAACGCCATCACGCCGCCGTAGGCGGATACCGGATCGCACTCGTGGGCCTTCTTGTACGCAGCGACGATATCCTCGTCGACGCATACGCCGCACGGCGTGAGGTGCTTGACGATCACACATGCGGGCTCGTCGAACTCGCGGACCGCAGCCCATGCGGCATCGAGGTCGAGGTAGTTGTTGTAGGAGAGTTCCTTACCCTGGAGCTGACGGGCATTCGCCAGGCTGTGATCGGCCATCTTGTACGCATCGCGACGATAGAACGCCGCTTCCTGATGCGGGTTCTCGCCGTAGCGCAGCCCCTGCACCTTCGAGAGCGCAAGATCGATGCGGGCGGGGAACTTCGCATCCGCTTCGCCCGCGATCTGTCCGGCCAGCCATGCGGCGATCGACCCGTCGTAGGCGTTCGTGGTTTCGAATACCTGCAAAGCGAGCCCGAGACGCGTATCCCGCTTTGTGGCACCGCCGTTGGTGCGCATCTCGTCGAGGATCTCATCGTACATATCCGGACGCGTGACCACCGCGACCGACTCGAAGTTCTTCGCGGCGGAGCGCAGCATGGAGGGGCCGCCGATGTCGATGTTCTCGATGCAGGTAGCGAAGTCGGCGCCAGAATCGACCGTCTTCGTGAACGCGTACAGGTTCACCACCACCATATCGATCATCTCGATGCCGTGCTCGGCCGCCTGGGCCATATGGTCGGCGTTGTCGCGTTTGGCGAGAAGCCCGCCGTGCACCTTCGGGTGCAAGGTCTTCACGCGACCGTCCATCATCTCGGGGAATTCGGTCACATCGTCGATCGGCGTGACGGGAACGCCCGCCTCGGCAAGCACGCGCGCCGTACCGCCCGTCGAGATGATCTCGGCGCCGAACTCGGTTGCGAGCGCCGACGCGAACTCCACCACCCCGCTCTTATCGGTAACCGAGATGAGTACTCGCTTGACCTTTGGATCTTCCACCTTAGCTCCTTCCCAAACTGGCTTCGTGCTTCGCACGGGCCTCTTCGCTGTATCTTTGCTGGTACCTGACGTCCACGAGCTCGGCCACAATCGCTATGGCCAGCTCGGCCGGCGTCTTCGCACCGAACTTCAAGCCTATCGGGCGCTTCACGCGATCCCATTGCTCATCGGCCATGCCCGCCTCGCGCACAAGCTCGTACACGCGGCTGTTCTTGCCGGCGCAACCCATCATACCCACGTAGTGCACGTTGTTCTCAAGCGCCCATATGCAGCCCTCGGGATCGAACATGTGCCCGCGCGTGAGCACGCACACGTAATCGGACGAATCGGCCTTGACGGCACCGAGCTCGTCGAAGTTCCCACCCGAAAGCACGATGCGACGCGCATCGGGAAAGCGGCTCTCGCTCACGTACGCGGGATCGTAATCGACCACGCACACGTCGAAGCCGACGTGCGCGGCAAGTGCGGCGACCTCGCTTGAAGCGTCGCTCGCGCCGAGCAGCCACACGCGGACCGAATCGAACAGCGGCACGCTTGTCCAGGTAAGGCCCTCGAACTGCTCGTTGTGCATCGAAGGGCCGCGCGTCACGTCTTTCATCTGGAAGAAATCGCGCGGCGACCACTCCCGCGAGGCGACGCACTGCTTCGCGTCGTTGCAGAAGAACACGAGCGGATCGCCGTCGGCCGAACCGACATCGCCGTACTTCTTCGTCACCTCGTTATCGGTGTTCGCGACCGCTTCGGCAGGATCGTAGACGACCTTGAACCCGAGCCACGCGAGCTCGCCCTCGTCCATGGCCCGCGCCGCACGCTCGAACGTGGCGATGTCGGCTTTGTTCAGGCTTGCCGCAACGATGTCGAGATAGTCGGGCGAGATGCGCTCGTTGCCCTCGGTTGCTTCCGCGGAGAAGCAGGGGAAGTCCTCGGCCGTGAGCGTGGGGGTCAACCCCTCGGTGAGGTCTTCGATGATCCTTGTGAGCGTTTCCCTATTCACTGATGCGCACCTTCCTATCTTCGGTAATCGTTACGCGCCCGGCGGCGAGCCAGCGCAGCACCTCGGGGTACAGCGCGTGCTCCGCCTCGTGGATGCGCGCCTCGAGCGACTCGAGGGTGTCGTCTTCGCGGACCTCGACGGCGCGCTGCGCGATGATCGGGCCCTTATCGTATTCGGCGTTCGCGAAGTGCACGGTAATGCCCGTGACCTTCACGCCCGCATCGAAAGCCTCCTCGATGGCGTGCGCCCCCATGAACGAGGGCAGCAGCGCCGGATGGAGGTTCAGCACCTTATCGGGGAACGCCTGCAGCACCTCGTCGGTCAGCTTGCGCATGTAGCCCGCCATGACCACGTACTCGGCTCCAGCGCGCACGAGCTCGGTTGCGATGATCTCGTTGGCCGTTGCCGGATCGGCGTAGAGCTCCTTGTTGAGCGAGCAGGTGGCTATGCCGTGCTCTTTGGCGCGCACGAGCCCGTAGGCTTCGGGGCGCGACGAGATGACCACGACGATTTCGGCGTTCAGGCTTCCGTCCTCGATCGCATCGATGATGGCGGCCAGATTGGTTCCGCTGCCGCTGAGGAGCACGCCTATCCTGAGCGGCTCCGCCTCTCTGTTCAAACCCCCACTCATTGCTTCCCTTTCGACTCGAGCATCCGTACAAGCAAAAATCGCATGGGCTACTCCTCGTCGGACTGCCCGTCGGCTTCGGCGAACAAGGCGCCGTCGTTGGCGTAGACGACCTTGCCCTCGCCTTCGACGATGCGCCCGACACGGTAGGTTTTCTCCCCAGCCGCACGCAGCGCCTCTTCGACGGCATCCGCCTTGGCCGGATCGACGATGAGCACCATGCCGAGCCCCATGTTGAAGGTCTTGAGCGCCTCGGTCTCGTCGAGCTTCGCCGCACGGCACACGAACGATGCGATGGGGGGCACCTCCCACGTGCCGAGCGTTACTTCTGCATCGACGGTGGCGGGCAGGGCGCGGTCGAGGTTCTCGGAAATGCCGCCGCCCGTAATGTGGGCGAGCGCGCGAACCGCCTTGGGGTGCGCCTTAAGCACCGACAGCACCTGCTTGACGTAGATGCGCGTGGGCTCGAGCAGCGCTTCCTCGACGCTTTTCCCGCCGAGTTCTTCGCGCTCGAGGCGCAACTCGTAATGGGTCTTGTCCTCCACGCAGACCTTGCGGGCGAGGGAGTAGCCGTTGGAGTGCAGACCGCTCGACGCCAGACCGATCAGCACGTCGCCCGCCTGCACCCGTTTGGGATCGAGCATCTCGGGGCGATCGACGACGCCCACGCAGAAGCCCGACAGATCGTAGTCGTCAGCCTCCATGACGCCGGGATGCTCGGCCATCTCGCCGCCGATGAGCGCGCAGCCCGCCTGCTTGCAACCCTCGGCTATGCCCGAAACGACCTCGGCCACCGCTTCGGCCTTGAGTTTGCCCACGGCAACGTAGTCGAGGAAGAACAGCGGCTCGGCACCGGTTGCCAGGATATCGTTCGCGCACATGGCGACCAGATCGATGCCCACCGTATCGTGCTTGCCCGCCAGCTGGGCCACCTTGAGCTTCGTGCCCACGCCGTCGGTCCCCGATACGAGGATGGGGTCGGCCATGTTCTTCGCCGCTGCGATGGAGAACAGGCCCCCGAATCCGCCGATATCGCCGATGACCTCGTCGCGATAGGTTTCATGAACGGCACCCTTGATCGCATCGACGGCTCGTGCGCCCTCGGCGGTATCGACGCCGGCCTGCGCGTAGGTCGTGGCGTCTTGCGCCCAGCTCGGCATGGCGGGGGCGTCGTCCCTCTCGACGGCGCTTACGGTGATTCTCTCTGTCATCTCATCTCCTTGTAAAAAGCCTCGACCTGCACCTGGATGCAAGCCGTTTACTGCAATCCTGAAGCTTGCGCAAAATCCGCTTTGGTCAGAAAACTCTTCCTGCTCGTCGATTCGGGAATCGCCACGGGGTACTCCCCCGAAAAGCACGCCTCGCAGAACCCGTCGTGGTTCGCCTGGATGGAATCGCGCAGACCCTGAAGCGATATGAAGGCAAGCGAGTCGGCGCCGATGAACGCGCGCATCTCCTCGTTGGTCATGTTGGCCGCTATGAGCTGGTCGCGCGTATCGGTATCGATCCCGTAGAAGCACGGCCACAAAACCTCGGGGCTCACGATGCGCAGGTGCACTTCGGTCGCACCCGCCTCGCGCAGCATGTCGACGAGCTTTTTCGAGGTGTTGCCGCGCACGATGCTGTCGTCGATCACGACGAGGCGCTTGCCCGCTATGACCGAAGGCAGCGGATTGAGCTTCAAGCGGATGCCGAGCTGGCGCATGGCCTGGGTCGGCTCGATGAACGTGCGGCCGACGTAGCGGTTCTTCACGATGCCGTCGGCGTACGGGATGCCGCTCTCGTGCGCATATCCCATCGCGGGAGGCACGCCCGAGTCGGGCACGCCGAGCACGAGATCGGCTTGTACGGGGGCTTCCTGGGCGATGATGCGGCCCATGTTGCGGCGGGCCTGGTACACGCTCATGCCGTCGATTACGCTGTCGGGTCGGGCGAAGTACACGTATTCGAAGATGCAGGATGCGCGCCTTCCCGCGACAACGCCCTGTTCCGAATGCATGCCTTCGTCGTTGAAGCGGACGATCTCGCCCGGCTCGACGTCGCGCACGTACTCGGCCCCCACGATGTCGAGGCCGCAGGTCTCGCTCGAAACCACCCAGCCGCGATCGTTCGGCAGCTTGCCGATGCACAGCGGGCGGATGCCGTTCGGATCGCGGAACGCATAGAGCGAATCGGGGCTCGCGAGCACCATGGCGTAGGCACCCTCGAGCGCTTCCATCGCGCGGCGGATGCCGCTGCGGAGATGGTGGGTTTTCCGGGTCACCACGCCGATGGCCTTGGCAGCCACCTCGCTATCGGTGCCGGAGCGAAACTGCACGCCCTCGTCGATGAGGCGCGTGCGCGTTTCGTTGGTGTTGACGAGCGTTCCGTTGTGGGCGAGCGCGATGAGCACGTCGTCGATGGCGGAGATATGCGGCTGCGCAGCTTCCCACGATGCCGACGCGCCGCTCGTCGAGTAGCGCACGTGGCCCACCGCCACGAAACCCTCTAAAGCGGCAAGCGTCGACTCATCGAATACCTGGGTCACCAGGCCGAGGTCTTTCGCCACCATGATGGTCTCGCCGTCGCCTACCGCGATGCCGGCGCTCTCCTGGCCCCTGTGCTGCAGAGCCTGCAGCCCGAAGCACGTCATGCGCGCAACATCCTCGCCCTTCCCGTACACGCCGAATACGGCGCATTCCTCCTCGAGCCTGTCGGGGCGCTCCCAGGAAAACGCGGGCACGCTCATGAAACGGCCCCCGCGGCACCCTCTGCCGCCGCGGCATCCTCGGGATCGATGGCACCGCCCGCATCGCCTTCGCCCTGCGCAGATGCGGCATTGGCGGGCACGGCGCTGTCGGCTACACTCGCGAACAGCACGATGCGGTCATTGGTCGCCGAATAGTCGGCGCAGGTGACGAACGCGAACATCTTCTCGACTTCCCCAGCCGTCACCGTTGCGGGATCGGGCGCCGATACGGTACGGTCCATCTTGTCCTGAACGTAGGCCTGCAGCTCTTCGGCGTCGGCGAAGGTGGGCTGGGCGAGCGGATCGGATGCATCGACCACCACAAGCGAGAACGTGGTGAGCTTGTAGTTGCGCTCGGGCGTGAAGATGTAGACCGTACGGTGCTCGTTGAACACCGACTCGTCGCGGAAGTCGGCGAACTGGGCGAACATCGAGCCGTCGTTCATGTGGTGGCCGTACACGATGTTGTTGGCATCGGAGAAATCGGCTGTGTTCTCGGCTGCGAGGAAGATGGCGCCGTACGAGGCGAGCCAGTTCGTCTCACCGTAAAAATCGGTCTTGAGGTACTTGTCGTTGTTGTCGGTGTGCACGATCGGGTAGTTGACCATCGTGCCGGGCACGTAGACCCACCCCACCGTATCGGGGTTGATGGCCAAAAGCGCGTCCCAATCGATGACGACGTCGGAAAGCGCTACGCCTTCGATGTCGGCCGGCTCCTCGAACGCCTGCGATGCGACGGTGTTGTACTTATCCTGCCCCTGCCAATAGCTGAACGCGATAACCCCCAAGGCGATGAGCGCCCCGATGAGCACGACGAGGGCGATCCAGAAAACGACCCGCCACGGGCCGCCCTTCTTCTTGCCGGATTTGCCCTTCTTGCCGATGATATCGCTGCCGTAGCGGGCGCCGCCCGCCTGGGCGGCCGCATTGCCCTGCTGAGCGGATCGGCGCTGCCCGGCCTGGGCCTGCCTGTTCACGCTCGGGCGGCCACGGCCGCCCTGGGAAGCAGGTTGCGGATCCTGCGCCTGCTGCCGGGGGTCGCGCGCCTGCGAACCCGCGCGGTACTGCTGGTTCCGTGCGCCTTGGCGCGGTTGCTGTCGGGGAGACGAGGGGCTCTGCTGACGTGCTTCGGGCGGCATTCCGGAGTTCGCGTCAGGCTGGGCATGGCGCGCCCGCGGGGATGCGTCTTGATTGTGCCGGTTATCAGCCATAAAGACCTTTCGGTAGCAGCTCGCGTAAAACTAAGAAGCGTTGCGCATCGGTTTTGCGCTACGCTTCTTCTCTCGGTTCGATTCCATGATAAGCAAAACGCCCTCGAAATGAGGGCGCAACATGCAGTTCTGTACGTAATATCCACGGCCGATGGCCGCGATGCTACTTCTTCATTTCGTCGAAGAAACCCTTCGCAATGAAGACGACGATGATGAGGACGATGATGGCCACGATGACCCAGACAGCCTCGATCGGAATAGTCCCGAAGATTGTTTCCATGCTCTAAACCCCTTTGTACAAGCACCGGCTCGCGGTGCCGAGCGCGTCGAAAAATAATACAGCGACAATAGTAACGCGGTCTCAGTTTTCGCGCAAGCGCTCTGTTAACGCTTCGTTGATGATCTGAAGCGACTTTACGCGTGCGTAGCGCTTATCATCGCTCTCGAGCACCACCCAGGGAGCATACGGCGTCGACGTGAGGCGGAACATATCTTCGACAGCAGCTCTGTACTGCGGATACTTTTCGCGATTGCGCCAATCCTCCTCGGTGATCTTCCACTGCTTCGCCGGGTCGCCCTCGCGCGCCTCGAAGCGCGCGAGCTGCTCGTCCGGGCAGACGTCCACCCAGAATTTAATGAGGATCGCTCCCCATTTCTGCAACTCGCGCTCGAATTCGTTTATTTCGTCATAGGCGCGTGACCATTCCGTTGCCGAGGCGAAACCTTCCACCCGCTCGACGAGCACGCGCCCGTACCAACTGCGGTCGTAGATTCCCACATGCCCCGCTTTCGGCAGCCGCGTCCAATACCGCCACAGGTGCGGGTGCGCGAGCTCCGGCTTGGTGGGCGCAGGGCTCGTGAAGATGGTATAGGCCCGCGCATCGAGCGCCTGTGCCACGCGCTTGATGGCACCGCCCTTGCCCGCGGCGTCCCATCCCTCGTACATGACCATGAGGGGAATGCGCGCCAAGTACATTTCTTGCTCGAGCGCGGCAAGCCGTCTCTGCTCCTCTTTGAGGCGGCGGCGGTACTCCTCCTCCTCGAGCACGAGCGTATGATCAACTCCGTCGAGGCGGGGCACGCGTCCGACGGTTTCGAACCGCGAGGCGCGCGGGGCCGCCAGCGAAGCCTCTTGCGCCTCGAGCTCGGCGGCCTCGCGTATCAGGCGCTTCTCTTCGTCGCTTCGGGCGCGGGGATCGCCTCCGCCGAGCGTGCCGGAAGAGTTGGCCTGCGCCCTGATCGCAGCAGCCGCCGCTTCGGGGTCGTCGCCGCGGCCGAGCGCCACTTCGAAGGCGCTGACGAGCGTCGCCGCTATGTCGAGGTTGGCGCGACGCTTGTCCTCTCCGTTCACGAGCACCCACGGGGCGAACGGGAAATCGCTTCCCTCGAGGAGACGAT
Organism: Raoultibacter timonensis; assembly: GCF_022845715.1. Taxonomy (NCBI): domain Bacteria; kingdom Bacillati; phylum Actinomycetota; class Coriobacteriia; order Eggerthellales; family Eggerthellaceae; genus Raoultibacter; species Raoultibacter timonensis. The sequence continues at coordinate 1,170,975 of NZ_AP025564.1, read as the reverse complement.
CGTATATCTTGTAGGACTGCTTGTAGTTCTCGACGCTTTTGAGCTTGTCCTTGCTGACCCGCCAGCTCGTGGCAGGATCCTCGTGGAGCTTCGCAAGGCGCTTTCTCTGCGCTTGCTGGGAGACGTGGAGGAAGAACTTCACGACCACGTAGCCATCGTCGACGAGCTGCCGCTCGAACGACTCGACGGAGGCGAGGTGGTCTTCGATCGCGGCGGCGCTGCTGCCCTTCTTGAGCTTGGCGGCGGTAACCTCGTCGGGGGTTTCGCCGAATTCGATGTAGAGCATGTGCTGCAGCGCGGCGGTATACCATCCGCGATCGTACAGCGTCATATCGCCGCGCGGGCCAAGCGCTTTCCAGAACTGCTGCATGAGCGGATAGTACCCGCTCACCCCCTCGCGCATGTCCGCGAACAGGCGCGCTTCCTTCGTGTCGAGGTCGGGGGTTACGTACACCGAGGTCGCTCGCGCATCGAGGTTGTAGAGCAGATCGGATATGCGGCTGCCTTTGCCCGCTCCGTTCCAGCCCTCGAACAGGACGGCGAGGCCGACGCCCTTCGCGCGCGCCTCCTGCTGCAAGACGACGAGGCGTTCAACCAGCTCGTCGTAGATGGGCTTGTACTCCGCTTTCGACAGCTTGTCCAAACCGAGTTCGACCGTTTCGAGCATGGCTTCCTCCCACATCGCTTCGAGCCGTTTTTCCGCAGCTCCGCTCATTGCCGAGCATACGCATCATAGCACAGAGTAAAATAACGGTAACGCCGGGCGAGCGATGCGCCCCCGCCCGCAAGGCAACGCTACAATGAACGGAAGGACCGCGCCGAAACCAAGGGAAGAACGAGGAGCAACATGCCGAACTACGGAGTCATCGACCTGGGATCGAACACGATCCGCCTGTGCGTCTACGAGGTCAAGGACGACTCCAAGCGCGCCTACGCCCGCAAAGACTTCCGAACGCTTCTGAACAACAAGGTGATGGCGGGGCTCTCGGCGCACGTCTCCGGCGGCGTGTTCACCGAAGCGGGCGTGGCCCATGCGCTCGATGTGCTCGCCGGGCATGCCAAGCGCCTCAGGTACTTCGACTGCAAGCGCACCGACGTATTCGCGACCGCCGTACTGCGCAACTGCGCCAATTCGGCCGATGCTGTGCGCGCCATCGAGGCGGGCAGCGGGTTTTCCATATCGCTGCTCTCCGCCGAAGACGAAGCCCATCTGGGGTTCGTCGGAGCAACGTGCGACCGCCCGATCGAGCGCGGCACGCTCATCGACATCGGAGGAGGATCGACCGAACTCACCCGCATCGTCGGGGGAGCCGATCACGACAACGCGAGCATCGGCCAGGGGTCCCTTTCGTCCTTCGCGTCCTGCGTAAAGGGCATCCTGCCCACGCAAGCCGAAGCCGAAGCAATCGAAGAAGCGCTCGAGGAACGGCTTGCCGGGATGAACGCGGACAGGTACCGCTGCGAAACGCTCTACGGCATCGGAGGCAGCGTACGCGCAGCTGCGAAGATGTACGCCGAGGCGTATGGCGGCGGCGTGCGCCCCGAATCCCTCACGCCCGAGGATTTCGATGCGATCGTCGGCGCGTGCATGGCCGATCCCGACGGGTTTGCCCACACCGCCCTCAAAGCGGCGCCCGACCGCATCCATACGCTCGTTCCCGGATGCCTCATCATCCGCCGTCTCCTGGCCGATTTCGGGGCGGGCTCGCTCGTCGTCTGCAAGAAGGGCGTGCGCGAGGGATACCTGATCGAGCGCATGCTGCTCGACGGCAACGGCGCCGCCCGACGCGGCGCCAAGCCGAAAGGCCGTGCAGCGGCCGAAGCCGGCACCACGAAGAACGGGAGGTAACCATGGATACGCTCGACGCCAAGAATCGCACCGTCAGTTCGCTCGGAGATGGAAACACCGTGGCTGAAATGCTCTCCGAAAGCAGCATCTCGCCCGAAGGAGAGGGGCATGCGCCCGCCCCCGCAAGCCCGTTCATGCAAAACCGCGAACTCTCTTGGCTCACATTCAACCAACGCGTGCTCGACCAAGGCGCCGACGCCACCGTGCCCCTGCTCGAGCGGCTCAACTTCGTCTCCATCTTCTGGAGCAACCTCCAAGAGTTCTTCATGGTGCGGGTCGGCAGCCTCACCGACCTCTCGCTCGTCAAGAAGCGGATCATCGACAGCAAAACCAACATGACGCCCTCCGAGCAGCTCGATGCGATCTACGAACGCTGCCACGAGCTCTACCCCATCCAAGAGCAGACGTTCGCCCAGGTGCGCGATCTGCTTGCCGCCTACGGCATCCGCCACCTCACCGAAACCTCGCTCGACGAGGAGCAGCGGGCGTTTCTGCACAGGTACGTGGAGTTCAACGTCATGCCGTTCCTCTCGCCGCAGATCGTCAACTCGCGCCACCCGTTCCCCCATTTGGAAAACGGCGCCCTCTACGTAGTCGTGCGGCTCGACGAATCGGCAATCGAAGCCGACAAGAGGAAGGACGCCGAGGCGAAGGCGGAAAAGCCCGAACGCGCGGAAAAGGAAGAGAAGGCGGGCAAATCGGCGGCAAAGCAAACCAAAAAGGCCAAGAACCTCGCCGCAGAGGGCGTCACGCTCGGCATCATCCCGATGCCGCGCCAGTGCGAACGCGTGATCCAGCTGCCCGGCGAGGGCTTCCCCTTCATCCTCATCGAAGATGCGCTCGAGTTCATGGCCGCCGACGTGTTCTCCATGTACACCGTGAAGCACACCAACGTCATCTGCGTCACGCGCAACGCCGATCTCGATTCGACCGAGGGAACCGACGAGAACGACGAGGATTACCGCGAGCACATGAAGCGCATCCTCAAGAAGCGTTCGCGGTTGGCGCCGGTACGCCTCGAAAGCGAACGCAAGCTTTCCAAAACCGTATCCGACTTCTTGCTCGAAAAGCTCAATCTCAAACCCCACCAGGTGTTTACGACAAGCTGCCCGCTCGACATGAGCTACACGTTCGGACTCGCTGGGCGCGTCGGCCCCAAGCTCGCGGCGAAGCTCGTCAGCCAGCCGTTCTCGCCGCAATGGCCCGCCGACCTCGATCGGAACCGCCCGATCATCGAACAGGTAGCCGAAGCCGAGACGCTGCTCTCCTACCCCTACGAGAGCATGGATGCGTTCGTACAGCTCCTGCGCGAAGCATCGACCGACCCGTCGGTCATATCCATCAAGATCACGCTCTACCGCCTGGCAAGCCAGTCGCATCTGGCCGAGGCGCTTATCACCGCGGCCGAGAACGGCAAGGAGGTCACCGCGCTGTTCGAGCTGCGCGCCCGATTCGACGAGAGCAACAACATCGAATGGTCGCAGCGGTTCGAGCAGGCGGGCGCGAACGTCATCTACGGCTTCCGCGATTTCAAGGTGCATTCGAAGATATGCTGTATAACCCGCCAAACCGAAAACGGCGTGCAGCACATCACGCAGCTCGGCACGGGCAACTACAACGAGAAGACCGCCAAGCTCTACACCGATCTGTCGTTCATCACCACCGACGAGACGATCGGGCGCGATGCGACCGAGTTCTTCCGCAACATGGGACTCGAAAACGCCTCGAACAACTACGATATCCTCTGGGTCGCCCCGCTCCAGATCAAACCGATGCTGCTCGCGCGCATCGACCGCGAGATCGAACGGGCGGGTGCCGGGAAGCAAAGCGGGCTCTTCTTCAAAACCAACTCCATCACCGACAAGGACATCATCGAGAAAATCGCCGAAGCGTCGCAGGCGGGCGTACCCGTCACGCTGTTCGTGCGCGGCATCTCGTGCATCGTACCCGGCGTCGAAGGTTACACCGACAACGTGCGGGTCGTCTCTATCGTGGGGCGCTTGCTCGAGCACAGCCGCATCTACGGGTTCGGGCCGCACGATACGATGGACCTCTACCTGTCGAGTGCCGATCTCATGACCCGCAACATGGAAAAACGCGTCGAAATCGCCTGGCCGGTACTCAACGAAAGCCTGCGCCGCGAAATCACCGATTACATCGACATCTCGCTGCGCGATACCGCGAAACTGCGCGAGCTCCTGCCCGACAAGAGCTATACGCCGCTCGGATACTTCGCACCCGTCGGCGCAGACGGCGAAAAGAACCTGTTCGATTCGCAGGAGTACTTCATCGAAGATGCGAAGATCCGCAAGCTTGCCGCGGCAGCCGAGATCGCCGAACGCGATGCGAACCGCGCGAAGGCCGCAGAGCTCGCCGCCCGGGAAAGCGCGCTCGAGACCGGTGGGAACGGTGCCGCGCAGGGGAGGTCCGAGACGGATATCGAGGTGCCGGTACACGCATCGGATGCACGGGCCGCCGTGCAGGCGGCGACGCAGGAGCCCCCGTCCTCGGAGCATGTACCCGAGCCGACACCGACCGAACCGCAAGCGGCCGAGCGGGAAGCGGGCAATCGGGACGCTGCGCGATCAGGGCGGCTAACCGATCCGGAAACGCGCGGACAAGACGCCAAAGCGTCTGCGCCGAGCGTCATCTACGTGGAGCGCGCCAAGCCGAAGCGGCCGGGCCTCTTTTCCCGCTTGTTCGGAAACCGAAAGTAGCGCGCCGCCGCCGGCCGATCGAAGCCCCGCGTCCTACTCCGCATAGCCCATGCAGCCGGAAACGCGCTGGGCTGCGAGCACCACCTGCTGGGCGATCTGCTCGATACGGTCGTCGGCGATGGTCTCGATCGTGCCGCTCACGCCAACCGCCGCGATCGCATCGCCGCGGTAGTTGAACACCGGAGCGGCGATGCAGCGATGGCCGAGCTCGTACTCTTCGTCGTCGATCGCCCAGCCCTGCTTGCGCACCCGGTGCAGGTACCGTGCAAACTCGTCTTTGCGCGTGAAGGTGTTCGGGGTGTACGCCTTGAACTCGTAATCGTAGAGCACCTCTTCGAGCTGCTCGCGCGACAGGCATGCAAGAAGGCATTTTCCCATCGAAGAGCAATAGGCCGGGGATCGGTACCCCACCGTCGTGTAGGCGTCTTCACCCCAATCGGGCGCCTCCTTCTCGATGTAGGAAACGTAGCCGCCGTCGAGTATTCCCAGATGGGCCGTCAATCCGAGCGTTCGCTTCAGCAGGGCGAGATAGGGCTTGGCCTCGGTGGTGAGCTCAAGCGAGTTGATGTGGTAGGAAAGGGTGTCGAACATCTTGGGGCCGATGGTGTAGAGCCCCTCGAGCGTTTTTTCCGCATAACCGCGATCGAGCATCGTTCCCAGGATGCGATGCACCGTCGACTTGCTCATCGAAGTCACCTGCGCGAGATCGGTCAGACCCATCGGGCCGCGCGATCGGGCGAGCGCCTCGAGGATATCGAACGCCCGGTCGAGTACCTGTACGCTGTTCTCACCCATGTCTCCCCTCCCCGGAGAATGCCTTCTTGTTGCAGTATACGCGAAAACTGCGGCTCTGCACCGCGATGTAACACAGGGAAACAGGAGCGCGCCGCCCGGGCCTGGCGGCGATCCGCGGAGCGCGCCGCCAAGCCCAGGTGCATCCATCGTGTTCCGCATCGTGGAACACCGGTTCCGTATGGTGGATTCCGCGCATTGTGGCGGACGATGCTCCTTTCTATACTTCGGGCATCGGAAGTACGTAAGGTACGAAACAACGAGGGGGCATCATCATGGAAAGCACGGACATGCAGGGATTGTCGCGCAGAAACTTCATCGGGGGCGCAGCGCTCGGACTCGGGGCGCTCGCCATGGGAAGCCTGGCGGGATGCGCGCCGAAGGCCGCAAACGGAGACCCGGATGCCGGTAGCGGATCTGCCGCCACCTCATGGGACGGCGAATACGACGTCATCGTCTGCGGCGGTGGCGGCGGCGGGCTCACCGCGGCATACTCGGCGCTCGAGAACGGCGCCGAAAAGGTGATCGTCTTCGAAAAGGGATCCCAGTGCGGCGGCACGACGGCGCTTGCCGAAGGAGCCGTTCAAGCGGCGGGCACCAGCTGGCAGAAAGACAAGGGCATCGCCGACGATACCCCCGACTTGCTGTACCGGTTCTGGAAGACCGACAGCGAGGGGCTCGTCGACGACGATCTCATCCGTTGCATGGCCGACAACGCCGCCGACAACGTGCAGTGGATGGCGGACAGCTTCAGCATCACGTTCGCCAACGTGTTCGGAGCCTACCCCGCGCCCTATCTCGACGAGGCCCTCCTGAAAGACCGCATCCACTTGATCGCCGACGCAGCGGATCCGACCAAGACGGGCGGCGCGATCTGGACGACGAACGCGCAGAAAGCCGTAACGGAAAAAGGCGGCGAAATAGAAACCGGCATCGAAGTGAGCGAGATCATCATGGACGGGGATGCCGCAGCGGGCGTCGCCGTCAAAAACGGCAAGCGCTACAAAGCGAACAAGGGCATCGTGCTGGCCATGGCCGGCATCGAGCACAACGAGGATCTCGCCAAGCGCTACAATCCGCAGCACTACTGGGATTTGACCACGCAAAGCGTGATCACCGCCCCCACCGACACGGGCGACGGCATCGTAATGGGCATGGCCGTCGGCGCGCAGACGATCTTCCACGGCTGCGTCGATCTACTGCTTCCCACCTGGTCTTACACCAACAACCAGAACCCCGAGATTCCCTACATCCTCGTGAACATGCGCGGTACGCGCTTCGTCCGCGAAGACACAACCTACGCGTTCCATTGCCGTGCGCTGTTCAACGAGGCGATGCAATGGGGCGGCGCGGGGGGCGCAACCTACATGGTCATGGATGCGAAGATGACGGATTCGGACAAGATGTGCGCGTGGTCGGACAACGCCGAAGGCGGCGCGGAGGCTCGCGAAGCGGCGCTCGAGGACGGCACCCTCGTGCAGGCCGACACGCTCGAGGGGCTTGCCGAGGCCATCGGCGTACCCGCCGAGAACCTCGTTTACACCGTAGCGAAATGGAACGACGACTGCGCTGCCGGAGCCGACAGCCTCTACGGCCGCACGAAACAGCTCACTGCGCTCGACGAGGCGCCGTTCTACGCATGGAGAACGCAGAACTCCAACATCGGATCGATCGGAGGTCTGCGCATCAACACCGATGCCGCCATCCTCGACGAGGCGGGCAACCCGATCCCGCACCTGTTCGGGGCGGGCGTGAACACGGCAGGCTGGATCGGCCCCTACTACCCCGGCTCGGGCACCTGCTTGCAGGGTACGCTCAACTGGGGGCGCATCGCAGGTAAATCGGCTGCAGGGGCGTAAAGGCGAGACAGGCGACAGCGCGCGCTTCACTACCACGGCGGATCCGCTGCATAACGCGGATCCGCCGTGGGTTTCGCTTGCCGCAGAACAACCTTCACCGCAAGATGGCGAGACGCGATGGCGCGGCTTTGGCCGGCTTCCCTTTACTGTACGGCAACAGAATTGTGAACATTGTTCATTATTGATTGACAACGGGTCGGAACATCCTAATATGAACAACGTTCAATTTAGTGAACGATGTTCATATCGTTAGAAGAAAGGATGCCGCCATGACCCTCACGCTCATCGCCGCAACAACCGCAATCTCGCTTGCCCTCGTCTGCTATACCGCAGGCGTATTCAGCGAACGCAAACGGGGAACTTTGACCAAGGGAAGCCTCGCGCTGTTTTGGCTGGGGCTCGCGCTCGATACGACCGGCACCACCCTCATGACCGTCATGGCGCAAGACGGTGGAGCCGTTCTGGGGATGCATGCAGCCTCGGGCGCACTCGCCATCGCGCTCATGGCCGTGCACGCCATCTGGGCAACCGTCACCTTCGCCCGCAAGAACGAGGTGGGCATGAAGCGCTTTCACACCTTCAGCGTCGTCGTATGGCTGTTCTGGCTCATGCCGTACGTGCTCGGCGTACTGCAGGGCATTCCGGTATTGCATCTGCAGAACCTGCAAGCGGGCATCGGGTCGCTCGCGGTGGCGGGAATCGCTGCTTTGATCGTACTCCGCAAACCCGCAACGAAGCGCCCGAGCGAGCGCTAAGGCCGACTCGTCCGTCCAAAGCGCTTCGGTGGCGATGCCGTCTCGCAAGAAGCATCGTCGCGGTCGCGCCCGGCAAGGTCGGCGGAAATCGGGGTGGCGTCCGAATCCCTCAACGGGAGCCCGGCCGCGAAGTCGGGTTCCTCCCCCCTCTCGTCCGCAGGTTCTTCCTCGGCGAGCAGAACTTCGAGCCTGCGGTAGGCCACGAGGGCGACTCCCCCGTTCACGCATGACTTGGCTACGTTGAAGGGCAGCAGCGCAGGGATGATCAGCGAAACGATGTCCTCGAACGCCGCCCCTTGGTAGATGGGCATGACTACGAAGTTGAGTATGATGGATACAACCGTCGCGCACGCTATGCCCGCAACGGCGCCGACAACCGCGCCTCCCAAGGAAGGCCGCTTGCGGTAGATCGATCCCATGGCGATGACGAGCGCCACCGACGCGAGGATGTTCATGAACGCGCCGAGAGGATCGGTAACGAGGCGCGGGATCCATGCGAGCACCGCCACGGCCGACCCGACCCACGGCCCGTACAGAAGGGCCGCAAGCGCCGCGATCACTCCCGAAGGATCGTACTTGAGAAACGGCGCCTGCGGGAGAATCGGCAGTTCGACGAAACTCAGCACCATCGCCATCATCACGAGAATGACAAGCGCGGCGATCTGCTTCGGAGAGCGTATGTTGAGCCTACCCAGGTTAGCCACGTTACCCGACTTCCATCACCCCTCGGCACCCGAGGATATCGACTGTTCCAGTATAGCGCCAAGAGCGCTCAGGTGCGCACATCGGTCTGCGCGGAAACCGACGCGGAGCAATCGTCTTCGACAACCGGCGCAAACGCTTTCGGAACGGACACGAACGACGAGGCGGCGACCGCGATCATCACGGCAAGCGCCATGAGCGCGAATCGCGGCCAGCGAAAGCGCGATCCATGGTGCGCTGCGCTTCCAGCCTGCATTGCATACGTCCCCTGGCCCATCATGGCCCCACTCCTTTCGAAAGCCATCGTATGCGGCCGAGGGCCGCATACGATGGCGACTTCGACGACTCGAAACGGGCGTTTCGAACGCGTTGGCGCTACACGGCCTTTGCGGCGTCGATGGCTGCCTGAGCGTAGTTCGTGGTATCGACGAGCGTAGCGCCCGTAACCGCATCGATCCCCGGCGCTTTCGCCGAGCTGATCGGCGTACCGGCAAGGTAGTCCTCGATCGCATCCACCGACGTGATCCAATCCTGGGTGGCGCCGCCCTTCTCCTTGAGCGACTTGCTGTACACCGGCGAGTTCACCGATTTCGACACGAGAACCTTATCCTCTGCCGCGCCTTCGCCGAAGCCCGCGTCGGAATTCGGCACCGGCTCGATGCCCTCGGTCCCTGCGGCCATGTACTGGAAATCGTCGATGCTCGCCGCGACGATGGTGTCGCCCTGCACCAACGCGATGGCGCTCGTGAAGCACTTATCGCCATGGGCCGCCGCCAAAATCATACCGAGCTCGAGATCGCTGCCGTCGCCCGTATACGTGCCCTTGGCGATGACGTCGTCGTTCTGCGCGATCTCGGCAACGGCGGCGAGGTAGTTAGGAGTATCGACGAGCGTCGCCCCCGACACCGCGTCAACGCCCGCGTGCTTGAGCTCGCTCGGCTGCTTGCCGACCGTCGATGCCTCGATGGCCTGCATGGACGTGAGCCACGGCTGGGTCGAACCCGCCTTCTCGGCCATGCTTGCCGAATACGACTCGTTGCTGAACGACTTCGAAGCAAGCACCATCCCCGCAGCATAGCCCTCGGCAAAGGCTCCGTCGGAATTGGGCACCGCAACGATTCCGTCCGTATCGGCGGCCATGTACTGGTAGTCGTCGACGCTCGCCGCAAGGATCGTCCCGTCCTCGGCGGTGGCAACGACGACCTGCGTGAAGCACTTGTCTCCGTGAGCGGAAGCGTATCCGCGATGGAGCGTTACGGCATGATCGCCCTCGGTGGGCGCTGCGGAACCGCTCGGCTTCTGCTCGCTACCCGAAGCCTGCGACGGAGCGCAACCGGAAAGCGCGGCCCCCAGGCACAGTGCGCTGAAAGATGCCCCCGCAACGATAAACGTGCGCCTGCTCATGATGCGATCGTTCATGTGATTCCTCCCTATGAGTGAAAACCAAGTTGATTTCGCCGGGCGGACGATGCGGGGATTCAAGGGATTCCGTTCGATGCCGTCGAGCCCTCGCCCATCCGCCTTGCTGGACGAAAGATTAGAAGCGAGGCGCACGTTTGTGAATCATCGCGTTGGGGGAAATCGCAATGAGGCTATTGATCTGGTGTTTTTCTATGGATGATTACCTGGTTACCCGATGGGAGCAATCGGCTTATCGACCGTCTCCCCAATTTCGTCTATACGGCTGATGAGCTCTTCGCGCGAAGAAACGTCGATCTTGCGGTAGATGCTCTTAACATGGCTGCGCACGGTGCTCTCGGCGATAACGAGCGTATCGGCAATGTACACCGATCCGTAGCCGCGCCCGAGGAAGCGCAGGATCTCGGCTTCGCGCGGTGTGAGGCCGCACGACTCGGCCACCATGGCGCACCGCGCTTCGAGCGTGACGATATCGTCCTTCGCCGCATCGGCGTCCGTCTCGGTTTCGGCAGCAGGGGCATCGGCGCCGTCGGATACGTCGATGCCCTCGATGACGATGCGCCATACGCGCGACGACGGCATGGCGATCAGCAGCACGACCGAAACCACAAGCAAGAACAGCAGGACGTTCAGCCGATAGGCGCCGAGCACGCCCGCATCGATGTTGGCATACGAGAGCTGCGCGATGAGGCACGCCGCGATGACGAGCATGCACGCCGCCGGCAGCTTCAACGATTCCATGCGGCTCATCATCGTGATGATCATGGCGCACATGAGAAGCCCGTAGACGAAGCAGAACACGTACACGCCCACGTTGAGGAACAGCCCGCGCAGCTCGATCATGGCAAAATCGCCCACCACGAACACCACCGCAGCGATGATCGGAAGGTACATGCGATAGCCCGCGTTCACCACCGCGCGCTCGCTTTTGGCGAGCAGGAGCACCGCTGCACACGCCACGGCGACGAACCCGCCCGCGATCTCGATGGGGAAATCGCCGTAGAAGGTATGGTGCATGTTCATGCCTGAAACGAACAGGAGAAACACCACGGCTGGCGTGACGATGAAAAAAAGCGTCCGGGACCAGGGCGATTTGAAATCGCTTCCACCCTCCCCCAAAAGCGATAGGTCGAGCTTCCCGAACACATCCCACCAGTTCGCCCCCGATGTGGTCGAGCGGCTCTCGGCGCCGCTCTGCGCAAGGGCCCCGCGCAAACATCCCGCCGTTCCCGCGGCGGCAAGCGCCAATAGGGCGATAGCGCGCACGGCATCGCCGGCAAGCGAGATCAGCGCATCGAGCACGAACAGGGCGGCGCCGAGCGCAACGAGGGATGCGAGGGATGCACGAAGGTCGGGAAGATGCACTCGGCGCGCCCACGCCATGCAGAGAACCGCACCGCCGGCACCGACGAAAGCCCCCGCGACGACGAGGAGGGAAGACGGCACGCCCGATGCGAAGCACGCCAAGCACGTAAAGGCCATGCCGACGAGGTACGCACCGCCGGCAGCGATAAGGAGACGGCGGCCCAACCGCGCATAGGCGGTCTTCAGAAGGCAAACGAAGAGCATCGCAAGCGAGGCGAACATGGCGGCAAGCGCCATCGCCGCAAGGAACGGCGTTGCCGAAAGGGGTTCGAGCAAGGGCTCGGCCGTCGCCTGGAAAAGCAGGGGCCGAAGGAGGTTCAAAGGCGCGAGGAGGAACGGCATGCTCGCGAAGAACGCCGTCAGCGACAGCAGCGAAAGCATGTCGAAACCCGCCCAACGATGGCCTGCCTGCCGAGCTCCCATGGCCGCCCTTCCATTCGCGTTATTGTCAGTACAATAGTACCACTAGCGCCCCCGCTATGCGGCGGCGCTCGCGAAAGACGATCCGATTGCCCGGCAGCGAGCCGATCGGCTACAGCTCCGCTTCGACGACCTTCGCCACAGCATCGGCGTAACGCCGAGCGGTTTCGAGATCGGCAGCCTCCACCATCACGCGCACGACCGGTTCGGTGCCGCTCGGACGCACGAGGATGCGGCCGTTGTCGCCGAGTTCGGCAGCCGCGTCGGAAACAGCGCGCGCCACCGGCTCGTTGCCGTCGAGCGCATGCTTGTCGGCGACCTTCACGTTCAGGAGCACCTGAGGATAGCGCTTCATCACGCTCGCCGCTTCGGCGACCGATTTGCCGGTGCGCTGGCACGCCGCAAGGAACTGCAGCGCCGTCACGAGACCGTCGCCCGTGGAGTTGTACTCGAGAAAGATCATATGCCCGCTCTGCTCGCCGCCGAGTGCAAGACCGCGCTCGCGCATGGCTTCGAGGACGAAGCGATCGCCCACCTGGGTCTGGATGACCTCGATGCCCGCCTCGCGCATGGCATGGGCGAACCCGAGGTTGCACATGACCGTGGATACGACGGCGTTCTCGGGCAAGAGCCCCCTACCTGCAAGATCGACGGCGCACACGGCCTCGACCACGTCGCCGTCGATTTCGCCGCCTTCCGCGTCGACGAACATGACGCGATCGGCATCGCCGTCGTGGGCAATGCCGATATCGGCGCCCATCTCGGCAACGAGCTCGCGCAACGGCTCCAGGTGGGTCGATCCGCACGACACGTTGATGTCGGTGCCGTCGAACTCGTCGTTGATGACGCGCACGTCGGCGCCCAGGCGCATAAGGGCTTCGGCGCTCGACACCGCCGAAGCGCCGTGGCCCACATCGAGGGCCACCTTCAATCCGTCGAAGCGCACGCCCTGCTCGGCCACGCTTGCAATGGCGTGCTCGATGTAGAGTTCGGCCGCATTATCGATCGGAATCGATACGCCCACGCCGCCGCCGATCGGAAGCTCCAGCTCGGACGCCTTGCCCGACACGATGAACTCCTCGATAGCGTCCTCGAGGTCGCAGGGCAGTTTGTAACCCTGCGCGTCGAAGAACTTGATGCCGTTGTACTCGGGCGGATTATGCGAAGCCGAGATCACGATACCGCCGTCGCAGTACAGCTCGCGCACGAGCAGCGCTACGCCCGGCGTGGGGATGATCCCCGCCGAAAACGCCGTACCGCCCATGCTCATGATGCCGGCGACCACCGCCGCCTCGAGCATATCGCCGCTTTGGCGCGTATCCTTGCCGATAACGATGTTCCTGCCGAGAAACGCCACGGCCGCCTGGCCGAGCTTGAACGCCGTCTCGCAGGTGAGTTCCTTGTTCGCGATTCCGCGAACACCGTCCGTTCCGAATAATCGAGCCATCGGCACTATTTCCCCCGTTTCACGTAGTCGTCGAACAGCATGACGCCGCCCTGCGGGCGCTCCTCTTTCGTCATGCGGGTGTTGAGTTCGGCTGCGAACTCGTCGAGCCCGATACCGTAGCGCTCGAGCACGACGAGCAGGTGGTACACCACATCGGCCGCCTCGTAGCGCAGATGATCGACCGCCTCGTCGTATTCGGCGGGAAGCTCGGCGCACACGGAGCCGCCGTCTTCTCCCAAGCCGAGAGCGAGCGCCTCCGCCGATTCCTGGGCGACGAGCATACGGCACTCGACGTCTTTGACGGCAAGCGCCGTTTCGTTCGCCTCTTCGACGACCTTCTTGACGAGATCGTCCTCGCACCCCTCGAGCAGCCGATGGGTGTAGCTTTCCGCTCCCGCCTCGCGGCGGGCGGCGATGGTGGCCGCAAGCGCCTCGATCGTCGCACCGATCTGAGACGGCGGAACTGCCCCGCCCTCGGGAATATAGGTTTTGTCAGCCATGAAATGCACCCTTAGAGGAAGGGGGCGCTCGGTGGCGCCCCCTGACCGAACTATTTCTCTTCGTCGGAGCCGGACTCGTCGCCGAGGGCGTCATCGTCCTCGGAGTTCGAGAAGCCGAACCCGATCGAACCGACGGAGCCGAGCAACGCGTCGAGCTCCTCGAGGTTGCGCTGGTACGAACGCGGCGGAAGCGCCTCGCCGAGCATATCCTCGCCCTCGGTGTTGAATGTCGGAGGCTCGTCGCCGCCGATGAGGATCGTATCGTCCGGGCTGAACACCATATCGAGCAGCTGGCTCATGTCGTCGCTCGTTGCAGCGAGGTCGTCCTCGATGACGTGGAGCAGGTTGTGCTGCTCCAAGCCCTCTTTGAGCTCCTCGATCGCCTTGACGCCGATGCCCTCGATGCGCAGCAGATCCTCCTCGGTATGGCCCACGAGATCGGCAACCGTCTCGATACCTGCCTCGGAGAACTTGTTTGCCCACCGCTGGGATACGCCCAGATCGTCGTAGATATAGAGACGCGCATCTTCGTCGGTGAGGTTGGGCGTGCGGTGCCCGAGCGACATGCCGCTGTAGTAGTTCGTGTAGTTCGTGCCCATGTTGAGGTAGCTGTCGCCGTCGAGCGACCAATCCTGAGGCTGCGGCAGCAGGTCCTCGATATCGCGCAACGCGTCGGGCGCGAACTCGGGCAGCGTATCGCTCGTCACGCGATCGACCGGACGGCCCTTATAGGTGAGGCCGACCTTGCGGTAGCGCGGCAGACCGGTACCGGCGGGAATCGGCTTGCCGATGATGACGTTCTCCTTCAGGCCCGCAAGGTTGTCGACCTTGCCCTCGATGGCGGCATCGGTGAGGACCTTGGTGGTCTCCTGGAACGACGCGGCCGAAAGGAACGAATCGGTGGCAAGCGACGCCTTGGTGATGCCGAGTAGAAGCGGCTGGCCGACCGGCGGCTCCTTGCCGTCGAGAACGAGGCCGTTGGCAACTTTCTCGAACTCGAAGCGGTTCACCTGGCGGCCCGGCAAGAAGTCGGACTCGCCCGCGTCGGTTACGGCTACCTTGCGCAGCATCTGGCGCGCGATAACCTCGATGTGCTTGTCGTTGATATCGACGCCCTGGCTCACGTACACGCCCTGCACCTGGCTCACGATATAGCGCAGCGTCGTGTTCGGGTCGGTGAGGCGCAGAAGGTCGTGCGGGTTCACCGAACCCTTCGTGAGCTGCTGGCCGACCTTGACAAGGCTCCCGTCGAGCACACCCGGAAGCATCTGGGCGCGCGCAGACACCACGTACTCGCGGAAGTTGCCCTGCTGGTCGTGGATCGTGAGCGTCTTGGTCTGCTTGTCGCCCGAAATCTGCAGAGTACCTGCGATTTCGGCGAGGACCGCCTGGCCTTTCGGCTTGCGGGCCTCGAACAGCTCGGTAACGCGGGGCAGACCGTGGGTGATGTCCTCGCCCGCGACGCCGCCGGTGTGGAACGTTCTCATGGTGAGCTGCGTGCCGGGCTCGCCGATCGACTGGGCGGCGATGATGCCGACCGCCGTGCCGATGTTGACCGGACGCGACGTTGCGAGGTCCCAGCCGTAGCACTTCTGGCACACGCCCTGATCGGCGTGGCAGGTCATGACGGTACGGATGATGACTTCGGTGATGCCCGCATCCTCAAGCGCTTTGATCTGCGACATCGACGTCACGTACTCGCCTGCGCCGACGACGATCTCGCCGTTCGCATCGACTGCGTTCTCGAGCAGGCAACGGCCGATGAGGTTCTCGTCCAAGTCGCCCTTCTCGTTGTAGATCGGGTACGGCACGCCGTCGGAGGTGCCGCAATCGATCTCGCGGATGATGACGTCTTGGGCGACGTCCACGAGACGACGGGTCAGATACCCCGAGTCGGCGGTTCTGAGCGCCGTGTCGGCGAGGCCCTTACGGGCACCGTGCGTGGAGATGAAGTATTCGAGTACCGAGAGGCCTTCGCGGAAGTTCGCCTTGATCGGGCGGTCGATGATCTCGCCCTTCGGGTCGGACATGAGACCGCGCATGCCCGCAAGCTGGCGAATCTGCTTGATGTTACCACGGGCACCGGAGAACGCCATCATGTAGATGGGGTTGAACTTGTCGAAGTTCTCGGCCATGGCCTCGCCGACCTCTTCGTTGGCTTCGTTCCAGATGTCGACGACCTGCTTGTGGCGCTCCTCCTGGCTCATGAGGCCCATCTCGTAGTCCTCGTCGATAGCCGCAACCTTCTCGTCGGCGCGGCTGAGGATCTCGGGCTTGTTCGGCGGCACGGTCGCGTCGTACACCGACACGGTAACGCCAGCGCGCGTCGCGTAGTGGAAGCCCGCGTCTTTGAGGCCGTCCAGGATGGCCGGCACCGAAGAGAGCTCGTAGCGGTTGCACACGTCCTCCACGAGGCGGCTGATTTCCTTCTTGTTCATCTCGTAGTTGAGATACGGGTAATCCTCGGGCAGCACGTTGTTGAACGTGATGCGGCCGATCGTGGTCTCGATGCGCTCGCCGGCCTTGTGCTCCTCGAACTCGTTGTAGGAGGTCGCGACCGCGGTGTCCTTGGAAAGGCGCACCCAGATCTTAGCCTGCAGGTCGAGTTCGGCGCGCGCGTCGTAGGCGTTCATGGCGTCGTCGAAGTCGATGAACGACCTGCCCTCGCCCTCGAAGCCCTCGCGAGCGGCGGTGAGGTAGTACAGGCCGATGATCATGTCCTGCGTGGGAACCGTCAGCGGGCGGCCGTGAGCAGGCGATTTGATGTTGTTGGCCGAGAGCATGAGCACGCGGGCCTCGGCCTGCGCCTCGTTGCCGAGCGGCACGTGCACGGCCATCTGGTCGCCGTCGAAGTCGGCGTTGAACGCGGTGCAGACGAGGGGATGGAGCCTGATGGCCTTGCCTTCGACGAGCACGGGCTCGAACGCCTGAATGCCCAAACGGTGCAGGGTGGGTGCGCGGTTGAGAAGCACTGGGTGCTCGGTGATGACCTCTTCGAGCACGTCCCACACGTAGCTGGCGCCGCGGTCGACCGCGCGCTTAGCCGCTTTGATGTTGGCGGCGTACTCGAGTTCGACCAGGCGCTTCATAACGAAGGGCTTGAAGAGCTCGAGCGCCATCTGCGACGGCAGACCGCACTGGTGGAGCTTCAGCTGCGGGCCGACCACGATGACCGAACGGCCGGAGTAGTCGACGCGCTTGCCGAGCAGGTTCTGACGGAAACGGCCCTGCTTGCCCTTGAGCATGTCGGAGAGCGACTTCAGGGGGCGGTTGCCCGGCCCCGTGACGGGGCGGCCGCGACGGCCGTTGTCGAACAGCGAATCGACGGCCTCCTGCAGCATGCGCTTCTCGTTGTTCACGATGATCTCGGGCGCACCGAGATCGAGCAGGCGCTTCAGGCGGTTGTTGCGGTTGATCACGCGACGGTACAGGTCGTTCAGATCCGACGTGGCGAAGCGGCCGCCGTCGAGCTGCACCATCGGGCGCAGATCGGGCGGGATGACCGGGATGACGTCGAGGATCATGTCGGTGGGCTTGTTAACGCTCTTGAGGAACGCATCGACGACCTTGAGGCGCTTGATGGCCTTGGCGCGCTTCTGGCCCTTGCCGGTCGAGATGACCTCGCGCAGCTCGTCTGCCGTCTTGGCCAGATCGATTGCGTCGAGCAGATCGCGCACGGCTTCGGCGCCCATGCCGCCCTTGAAGTAATCGGAGTAGTTCATGCGCATCTCGCGGTAGAGAGCCTCATCGGGAACGAGCTGCTTGGGCTCGATCTTCATGAAGGCCTCGAACGCATCGGTGCGAAGCGCCTTGCGCTCGTTGAACTCCTCGTAGATGTCGGCGATCTCCTCTTCGACCTCTTCGGGTGCCATACGCTCGTCCTCGTCGACGTCGTCGACGAAATCATCGTCCTCCGGCACGTAATCGGTCGACAGGCGGCGGGTCGCCTCGATGAGGCGATCGCGCTCGGCGTCCAGCTCTTCGAGATCGGCTGCCAACTCGTCGCGCAGCTCGTCGGCGTCTTCCTCGCGCGCCTCCTTATCCACCGAGGTGATGATGGAGCTTGCGAAGTACAG
This sequence comes from Raoultibacter timonensis, assembly GCF_022845715.1. Lineage (NCBI taxonomy): Bacteria > Bacillati > Actinomycetota > Coriobacteriia > Eggerthellales > Eggerthellaceae > Raoultibacter > Raoultibacter timonensis. Next base: position 1,153,074 of record NZ_AP025564.1, on the reverse strand, counting down.
CACCTTCTCGAGCTCCTTCGGAGGAATGTCGAGCAGGTAGCCCAAGCGGGAGGGCGAGCCCTTGAAGTACCAGATATGGCTCACCGGAGCAGCGAGCTCGATGTGGCCCATGCGCTCGCGGCGAACCTTGGAGCGAGTCACTTCGACGCCGCATCGCTCGCAGACGATGCCCTTGAAGCGAACGCGCTTGTACTTGCCGCACGCGCACTCCCAGTCCTTCGTGGGGCCGAAGATCTTTTCGCAGAACAAGCCGTCTTTCTCGGGCTTAAGTGTGCGGTAGTTGATGGTCTCGGGCTTCTTCACTTCGCCACGGGACCAGCTGCGCACGTCCTCGGCGGAAGCGAGGGAAATGCGCAGGGCATCGAAGTTGTTCACGTCGAATTCCGTCGTCATTATTCCTCCTCTCCCTCACCGATGAGGTCGTTCGTATCGCTGTAGCCGTCTACGACGTCTTTCATTAAATCTCCCAGTTCAGCGGCGATGCTGTCGAGAGCGAACGCCGCGTCGTCTTCTTCGGTCTTCTTGGCGTCGGCCTGCAGCGCCGCAAGCAGTGCGGCGTCTCCGGCGTCCTGCTCGTTCTCGTGCTCCTGCGTGATGTCGATGGCATGGTGATCTTCGCCCTCGAGCTCGACGTTCAGGCACAGCGATTTCATCTCCTTGACGAGAACCTTGAAGCTCTCGGGCACCTCGGCTGCGGGGATGTTCTCGCCCTTGACGATGGCCTCGTAGGACTTCACGCGGCCCGACGTATCGTCGGACTTGACCGTGAGGATCTCCTGGAGCACGTTGGAAGCACCGTAGGCGTAGAGCGCCCACACTTCCATCTCGCCGAAGCGCTGGCCGCCGAACTGAGCCTTACCGCCGAGCGGCTGCTGGGTGATGAGGCTGTAGGGGCCGGTCGAGCGGGCGTGGATCTTGTCATCGACCATATGGCCGAGTTTGAGGATGTAGCTCTGGCCGACGGTGATGGGCTCGCGGAACTTCTCGCCCGTACGTCCGTCGTAGAGCCACGCCTTGCCGGTTTCGGTGAGCTGCGGCACGAAGCTGTCATCGGCATGCTCGCCGTATTTGGCATGGTTGATGTTCAAAAGGTTGCGGTTCGCCTTGAGGATGGCGTCCGAGATCTCCTTCTCGGTCGCGCCGTCGAACACGGGCGTGGCCACGTGGATCGGGCCCTCGACGACCTCGTCGGAGCTTTCGTCGTCAGACCAACCCCACTTGGCTGCCCAGCCGAGATGGCATTCGAGCAGCTGGCCGACGTTCATACGCGAGGGAACGCCGAGCGGGTTCAAGATGACGTCGATCGGCGTGCCGTCGGCGAGGTACGGCATGTCCTCGACCGGCAGGATGCGGCTGATGACGCCCTTGTTGCCGTGACGGCCCGAAAGCTTGTCGCCCTGCTGGATCTTACGTTTCTGGGCAACGTAGATGCGCACGAGCTCGTTGACGCCCGGCGCCAGCTCGTCGCCTTCGAGGCGCGAGAAGCGTGCGATGCCGATGACGCGTCCGCCGGAACCGTGCGGCACCTTGAGGGAGGTGTCGCGGACCTCGCGGGCCTTCTCGCCGAAGATGGCGCGCAGCAGGCGCTCCTCGGCGGTGAGCTCGGTTTCGCCCTTCGGAGTGACCTTGCCCACGAGCACGTCGCCCGGGAACACCTCGGCGCCTATGCGGATGATGCCGTCGGCATCGAGGTCGGAGATCATGTCGTCGGAGATGTTGGGGATCTCGCGGGTGATCTCCTCGGGGCCGAGCTTGGTATCGCGCGCGTCGATCTCGTATTCGGAGATGTGGATGGACGTGAGCAGGTCTTCGGCAACCACACGTTCGGACACGATGATGGCGTCCTCGTAGTTGTAGCCCTCCCACGGCATGTAGGCGATCATGAGGTTCTGGCCGAGTGCGAGCTCGGCCCCGTCGCAGCTGGGGCCGTCGGCGAGCACGTCGCCCGCCTGCACCTCGTCGCCCTTGCGCACGATGGGGCGGTGGTTGATGCAGCCCGACTGGTTGGAGCGCTGGAACTTCGGGATCAGGTATTCGTCGTATTCGCCGTCGTTGTTGAGCACGATGATGGTCTGACCGTCAACGTAGTCGACAACGCCCGGGTTCTGCGCAACGAGGATCTCGCCGGAGTCGACCGCGATGCGGTGCTCGATGCCGGTGCCGACGAGCGGCGCCGAGGGACGCAAGAGCGGCACGGCCTGACGCTGCATGTTCGAACCCATGAGGGCGCGGTTCGCGTCGTCGTGCTCCAAAAACGGGATGAGCGAGGTGGCGACCGATACCATCTGGCGCGGCGACACGTCCATGTACTCGACCATGTCGACCGGCACCTCATCGGGCTCGCCGAAGACGCCGTTGGAGTCCTTGGTGCGGCAGAGGACGCGTGCGGCCTTCACGAAGGTTCCGTTCTCGTCGTAGTGGCCGAACTCGCGGGTATCGGGATCGAACTCGTCGTTGGCCTGGGCGATCGTGAAGTTCTCTTCCTCGTCCGCCGTCAGGTAATCAACCGTGTCGGTCACCTTGCCGTGCTCGACGCGACGATACGGCGTCTCGATGAAACCGTACGGATTCACGCGCGCATAGGTTGCGAGCGAGCCGATGAGGCCGATGTTCGGGCCTTCAGGCGTCTCGATCGGGCACATGCGGCCGTAGTGCGAGGTGTGGACGTCGCGAACCTCGAAGCCCGCGCGTTCGCGCGACAGGCCGCCCGGCCCGAGTGCCGACAGGCGGCGCTTATGCGTGATGCCCGCGGCGGGGTTGGTCTGGTCCATGAACTGGGAGAGCTGGGAGCTTCCGAAGAACTCCTTGATGGCCGCCACAATCGGGCGGATGTTCACGAGCGATTGCGGCGTGATCTCATCGGGTTCCTGCATGCTCATGCGCTCGCGCACAACGCGCTCCATGCGGGAGAGGCCGATGCGGAACTGGTTCTGGATGAGCTCGCCGACCGTACGGATGCGGCGGTTGCCGAAATGGTCGATATCGTCGGTCGAGAAGCCCTCCTGACCGGCGTGGAGCGCCACGATGTACTGCATCGAGCGGATGATGTCCTCGTCGGTCAGCGTGGAGCTCTCGTAATCGGGATCGAAACCGAGCTTCTTGTTGATCTTGTAGCGACCCACCTTCGCCAGATCGTAACGCTGCGGATTGAAGAACAGGCCCTCGAGAAGCGTGCGCGCCGAATCGATTGTCGGCGGCTCGCCGGGACGGAAGCGCTTGTAGAGCTCGATCAGCGATTCTTCCTTGGTCGTGGCCGGATCGCGATCGAGGGTGCGCAGCACCATCTCGTCGTTGCCGAGGAGCTCGATGATCTCCTCGCGGCTTTCGGCCAAACCGAGGGCGCGCAACAGCAGCGTGGCCGGCTGCTTGCGCTTGCGGTCGATGCGAACCGACAGGATGTCGCGCTTGTCGGTTTCGAACTCGAGCCATGCACCGCGGGACGGGATGACCTTGGCGTTGTAGATGATCTTATCGGAGGTTTTATCGCGCTCGGAGGCGAAATAGACGCCTGGGGAGCGGACGAGCTGGGAGACGACGACGCGCTCGGTGCCGTTGATGATGAACGTGCCGCGCGGGGTCATGAGCGGGAAATCGCCCATGAACACGTCCTGTTCCTTGATCTCGCCGGTTTCCCGGTTGATGAAACGGATCTCGACGAAGAGAGGCGCCTGGTAGCTGACGTCCTTTTCCTTGCACTCGTCAACCGTGTACTTCGGCTCGCCGAACTCGTGCTTGCCGAACTCGACGCACATATCCTTCGTGCTGTTCTCGATCGGGCTGATATCGCCGAATGCTTGGTCCAATCCCTCGTTCTTAAACCATTCGAATCCACCCGTTTGAATGGCGATCAGATTGGGGACGTCCATGACGTCTGGGATCTTGGCGAAGCTTCTGCGATTCCTATAAAGGCTGGTGGGAGCGCTTTTTTTTGCTTGGGCCACGAGGCTGTTCCTCCTTCATGAGAATCAGGTAAACTGCGAAAAAGTCGCAATTTCTAAAAGTACTGCTCCGTTACCTCACTGTCAAGAAAAAGTTTTTCGAATTGTGGTTATTCTCTGAAATTATGAGGGCGAACTGGGGTTTTGCGAATATGACATTTTGGTGCCGCCGAGGAGTCCGCGCCGGCAGGCTCGCCAATCCTGAGGTTCGCGGCTCGAGGACCCCGCCAGCAGGCAAGCCGCCATCAGAGTACGCGAATGCATCCCGAGGACGGCTTGCCAACGGATTTGACGAGAACTGCTTCAAAGACGCATCTGCACGATTTCGGGAGCGCATTCGAAGAGAGCATCCAGGTCGGCGATTACCTGTATGAGATTTACGGTAGTGAACCCGAAAAGAGTCCTTTTCCACCCGCGCGCCCGTACCTGTAAGACGTATGCCCAGTTCAAATATACCGTAACTTCCCTACTGCGTGTCACTATCGCAAATCTCATGCAAGAAAGGGGCCTTCCGCCGCCGAGACCCCGTTGGGATGCGCAGAAGCCAGCACCGACGGCGCCTCGTGCGGCGGCCGTGGCACCGTCTCGATACATCCCGGCGGGCGGGCCGCCTTTTCGGTTCAGCGATCCTCGCCTCTTTTGCTTCTCGAGCCCAAAGCCGCGTACGCCGCCACGAGCGAGCAGAGGGCGAGAACCGCAAGCGGAGCCGCGCCCAGCTCGTCGCCTACGGCGGCGAGGCCTCCCCGAGAACCGCCGCCCGTCCACGATCCCGAGCCTCCCGGATTTCCGGGATCAACCGGTTCGGCTGGATCGGTCGGGTCGGACGGCCCGCTGGGACCATCGGAATCGTCGGGGTCGTCCGCGCGCGCGAGCTCGAAGGTGTGGGCGACGTGCTGGCCGTCGGCGAAAACGAGCTTCACCTCGTGTGCGCCGTTCTCGATCCCGTCGAGATACGAACCGTGCAGCGTCAGTACCACGCTTCCCGACTCCAGCTTGCCCGCCGGCATACCTCCGTCGGCAAGGTCGACGCGGCCCTCGCCCTGCGCGAGCGAGAACTCCCGCCCGTTCACGGAAACGCCCACCGCATCGGAGATGTCGCCTGTGAAGGAGAACACTGCGTCGGTGCTCTTGCGCTCGATGCGGTCGGGCCCGTCGATCAAACGGTAGACGAACTGCCACTGCGCATACAGCGTCACATTGCCTTTCGAACCGCTAGGAATCGCTGTCACCTCGGCGCCCCCCTCGGCGGCGTCGAACCACCCCGTGAACCGGTACCCTTCGGCTTCGCCGAGCGGCGCAAGCGCGATGTCGGCGCTCTCCACCGTGTACGAAAGAGGATTGCCGTTTTCAGTTCCCCTCGTGTTCTCATAGGTTATCGAGTATGCAACGGGATTCCATTCCATGGTCAGGGCCAGATCGGCTCCTATCGGCTGACTGAACGACCACGGCTCTCCTCCGCTCGTCCACCCGGCAGCCGCATACGCCTCCCTGCTGGGATCGGCGGGCTGCGCGACCGCTTCGCCGTGCGCCGCGTATACGTCGTCGACGGCGGATCCCCCCGCGGAATCGAACGTCACCCTGTGCCCCGAAGCGAACACCGTATCGGCTGCAACCGTTACAGCGGCACCGTCGGCGATCGGGTAGCCAACCTCCTGTTGGCCCTGCTCGACCCAGTACGTCCCGCTGCCGGAAAACGCATCGTCGAAGCGGGCCAGACGCTCGAAGGTAGCCAGCTTGATTCCATCGGAACCGTACGCGAGCGAGAGCTCCGCGCCGTCACCCCGGTAAGCAACTGTCCGCACACCCGGGTACGGCTCGTTAGGGGTTCCGACGCCCTGGGGCGCGAACACCCCCGTATCAGGCAGCGAGATCGAACCTATGATCAACCCGTAGAGGCCGGCACCGATGCTCACCCCGTCTGTCGATCCGTACGCCTTGACCACCGCTTCCTCCGAAACGACGATGTCGCCCACGAGTCTGCCTCCGTACGGCGCCCCTATCCCCGCGGAGTATATCCCCCCGTGCGCCTCGACCGTAGCACCCATGATGGCAATGGAGCCGCAAGGGTCGGCCCCGCTCGCACCGATGCCGGGGAAGAGAGCGGCCCCTTGGGCAAACAGCGAAGCTCCCTCAGAACCGGCACGAATCGAGAGGTCCGCATCTCCTGGCACCGCGATGCCGCTGTATCGGTCCAGCGAAACCAACCGGTTGTCCCCCACGAGGGTCAACGCAAGCGACGCGTCCGTTGCAAGGCTTATCGGGGAGCCGGACGACGTTTCGATGGCGACGTTCTCGATCGTTATCCTCGCCTCGATTCCGGATGGCACCGCTATACGGTCGGTCGTGGCCTGCAGCCCCTCGCGGAGCTCGACGGACAACGCGGCTCCGCTGAGCACGACGAGTTTTCCGTCGCCCTGGTAGCGGTAGTCGGCGCCTTCGACGCCTCCCTTGACGGTTAGGTCGCGCACCGCCTCGACCGCATAGAGAACCGTGAGGGCATCCGTGAGGGAATAATCGCCTCCTCTTGGGTACAGCGTCGGCTCCTGCAGCGTTCTCCACGCGCGGGTTCCGATGTCGCCGTAGTCGGACGAGAACATGCGCAGCCACGTCGTATCGGGCATGGTCGCGGTGTCACCGATGTAGTTCAGGGTCGTTTGGTGCGACCCCGCGGCCGAGTAAAACGCGTAGGCGACCGTCCGCGATCCCGCCAAGTCGGCCGTCGGCGAGCCGAACGCGCGCGTACCCGACGATTGGACGCCGAGCGAGTGGATGGCGATCGTGCCCGTGCACGCGCCGTTGTAGCCCGAGCCCATTCCGGGCGCCCCGTCGCCGAAGGCCTTCACGACCGCCTGGTCCTGGATGGAAATCGAACCTGCGAACTTGCTGTACATGCCCGATCCTATGCCCGGGGAAGTCGAAACCCCCCGCGCTTCGACGCGCGCCTGATCCTTGATCAGCACCTGGCCCTTGAGCTCCGACTGGAAACCCGACCCGATGCCGGCCGAACCCGATCCCCCCGTAGCCTTCACCGCGGCGTCGCCCGCTATCGTGATGCTCTTGCTCGCATTGCTGGCATACGTTCCCGAGCCGACGCCCGGCGCCCTGTCGCCGCCATGGGCGGTTATGGTGCCGCCCTCGATGACGATCTCGCCTGCGGATGATTGCATGCTCTCGCCGATCGCGGCGCCGCCTCCCCCGTTCTTTCCGCCAGGACCCGCCTGTGCAACCAGCGTCGCCGTCGCGTCGTCGGCATCGTTTATGGTGACCTTTGCCGAGCTGGAAACGCGCACAGCCGAGCTCGTCATGCTCGCATGCAGCGTATTGGATCCCTTGATGAGGAGGTTGACCTGCCGTTCAATCAAAATGCACGAGCGATTCTGGGTGCTCGGCTGCTGTATGGTGATCCCGTCGATCGTCACGGTAGCCGCCGCCGCAACCACGATGTTGTCGGTCGTCGTTTCGACCCCGTCGCGCATGGAAACGGTGTAGGTGCCCCCCGCGCTGATGTGCAGGGTCCCCTCGACGTAGGTGTACCCGGTAGTAGCGCCCTCGACCACAAGATCCCGCTGCGCTCCCGCAGCGTACAGGGTCGTCGATGCCGCCGTCAGCGTATACGCTCCCCCCTGGCCTATTCCTACCTCGTCGTGGGGCGAAGCCGACCAGCCGCGCGCTCCCGTATCGGGAAAGCCCGCATCGTAGCGCATCAGCTGCGCGGAGGTGGGCAGCACGATTGAATCGGACGAATACGTGAGCACGGTCGTAGCGAAGTCGTATCCGCCGTTGCTGTGATACGCAACCTCGTTCACCTTCGTCGCGTCGACGGAACCGACAGCGACGATGCCGGTGGCGGGAAGGGTCACCGAGTTAGTCGGCGAACCGCCCGTACCGGGGCCGATCGCGTAGGCGTTCGCCCCCGCTTCGACGATCGCGTCGCATCGCACGGAGATGGAACCGCTGTTGCTGCTCAGAGAGGAAGCCCCGCCTCCGATGCCCGCGGCCCCGCTGCCGCCCTTGACCGACAGCAGACCGTTTGCGGGATTCTCGACGGTGAGGGCAGCTCCGACCGGAACGAGCACCCCGGCGGCCCCGCTTCCTGCCGCGATGCGGCATGCTCCCTCGATGACGAGGATCACGGCTGCACCGCCATCGAGGACGATGCCCCCCGCATCCGCCCTGCCCGTGTTGTCGATCGCCACGTTATGCAGCGTCAAGGTAGCCACTACACCGCTCCCCACCTTGATGGTATCCTGCGTCGAAGACGTGCCCTCGGCCAACGAGACGCGGTAGGCACCGTCGTTGAGCAGCTCCAGCACGCCGTCCTGGTAGCGGTAATCGATCTCGGGTATTCCGCCGGAGACGACGAAGTCTTCCGCCGATAGCGTCCCGAGGGATCCGTCGGCATCTGCGCCGTCGGTCGAGCGCAGCCCGAGGGTATCGGCGGACCCGTCGTTTTCAGCCGACGGCAACCCAGCAAAATCCCCCGATTCGTCGCCCTCGCCCGACGGTGATGCGGGCACATCTTCCGCTTCGCCGCCCTCGTTCGAAGGCGACCCGAGCGCGTCCTCGGCCTCGTTGTCACCATCCGATTCAAAGCTTTCGAAAGCGGCATCGGCTTCGATCTCAGTATCGGCTGCGCCGCCTTCTGCGCGAACCGATTGGACAAGAGGATCGGCGCTCACCGAATTCCCCTGTTCAGCATAGGCGATGGGAACGAGCGAGACCGAAAGGATACACGATAAGATGATTGGGAGAACCATGCGACGTTTCACGGAATACCCCTTTGGCGTCGGGCAGCATATACATAAAGATAATATCATACCTTTTATCCTTCGCCAAAAGGTCATCTTCATTTTACATGGCGCCAATCGAACGGCGTCAAACGGCGGTGAATCTCCCGGGAACGAAGATTGGCTCTTCCAGCCGAGCCCTTTTTGGAGCACAATACGAAATGCTATTGTTAACCGATTTGGTTTACGTTCAGAATCGCGTAGCAGGGAAAGGGCATCGATGTATCACCGGGTTCTCCACATTGCGCTGTTCGGCGTCGACGCAGAGGCGGAAGCGGCCATACGCTCCGTACCTTGTCCCGAACGGTTCTCACTTGATCTCTGCCCGCATGCCGAATTCGATGCCGATGCGTTCACCGCTTCGGATCTGGCGGTCATCGACTTACAGGGACTCGAGAGCTCAAACGCAACCTTCCCGCCCCGCAAAAGCAGCTCGAAGATCGTGCTGCGCATCCCCGCTGAAGACATCAATCGCCTGGGACGGGGCATATACGAAATGGTCGACGACGTTTGGCTCACTCCCATGCCCCCCTCGCTCGTCGCCTTTCGTTTCGAAAAGCTCCTCGAACTTGAAAAGGCGCTCGCCGAGCTCGCCCTCTCGAAGCAGTACCTCGACACCGCCATCGACTCGATCCCCGAACTCGTCTGGTTCAAGGACGCCCGCGGTTCGCACCTGAAAGTCAACGAAGCGTTCTGCCAGACGGTCGAGAAGACCAAGGAGCAGATCGAGGACCGTGGACATTACTTCATCTGGGACATTACGCCCGAGGAGTACTCGCAGGGCGAATACGTCTGCCTCGAATCCGAGGAAGAAACCATGAGCGCCCGCAAAACCTGCCTGTTCGACGAGCAGATCAAAACGAGCCACGGCATGCGGCAATTCAAAACCTACAAATCGCCCCTGTTCGATTACGATGGATCGGTGATGGGCACCGTCGGCATCGCCCACGACGTGACCGACCTCGGCAACATCGAAACCGAACTCGAGATATTCATCAACTCCATGCCCTACGCCATCGTCGTACTCGACACCGAGGGAACCGTCATCAACGTCAACGACCACGCAGAAGAATACTTCGACGTGAAGCGCGAAGCAGTGATCGGCGGCGACTTCGACGAATGGCGCAGGCTCGTCCTCGGCAATGCGGTCGTAGACGCCAACGACTTTACCGATTCGAGCTTCTTCACCGCCGACATCGGCGGTACGAGAAAGACGTTCGAAATCAATCAGCGCATGATCGTAGACGTGTTCGGCAACGAGACCGGCCAGCTGCGCATCTACCGCGACGTGACGAAAGAACGCGAACTCGAAGAGCGCGTCCTCAAAAGCGCCAACACCGATTACCTCACCGGCCTCTACAATCGGCGGTACCTGTACGAGCAGCTTGCGAAGGCTTCGAGCAGCATGATCACGCTGGCATATCTCGACCTCGACGATTTCAAGGGCATCAACGACGCCTTCGGCCACCAGATGGGCGACCGGATCCTCGTCGAGACGAGCCGGATCCTCGTCGAGCGGTTTCCCGACGACATCGTGGTGCGCATGGGAGGGGACGAGTTCATTGTCGCGATCCTCGATGGGCGCCCCGTCGATTCGGTCGAGGTTCAAGCGCTCTCTTGCCTCGAAAGCATCCGCACGCAATTCGCCGCCGACGATCTGCTCTGCCGCACGACAGGCTCGATAGGCATCGCTACCGATCTCGGGGAAGGCCTCTCGATCGACGAGCTTATCAGGCGAAGCGACGAAGCGCTCTACCAGGCGAAGCGGGCCGGCAAATCGCAGTGCTGCACGTGGTCCCAAGATTAGCGGGCAGGTAAACGCAGAACTCCGAACCGATTAGACGGATCGCGTCGTCACGCAAGCGAAAGCGACGCTGACACCCTGCCCCACTCGGCGCGGGAGCCTCCGCATGCACTACCCCGCCGATCGCACGCCGATCGCATGCGCTCTCGATATATTAATATGAAATATCTTACACATTACCTTACATGATGGTATACTCCGCTTTGTATTTATGTAAGATCTTGTATTTTACGCGTTGCATACTCGCAGAAAGGACAGGTATGGATACAGTGCACCCGGCCCGAAGGCCGCTAGCCCTCCTCCTCGCTTGCGCCCTGGCATTCGCTTTCTCCGGAATTCCTCAGTCAAGCGCGCACGCGTCCGAGAGGGGCGCTGTCGATTACCTCGACATCGACGTTCCCTTCGACAGCACGGACCAAGGCGAAGACGCCTTGGCTGCAAAGGATGCCGAGAACCGCTCCCCTCATACCGAGGATGAAGCCGCTCTTTCTTACGTGCCCGCACAACCATCGGGCAATGGGCCCGCGTCCTTCGGCGGGACATCGGCGGTTTCGCCGCTCTCTGCGCCCACCACGCAGGCAGAACTGCAGCAAGCGCTCATCGACGCCTCGGACGGAGCCGTCATCGAACTATCCCAAGATATCGAAATCGACGGCAACGGCATGGCGTACGATCAATCGACCGGCTGGGGTCAAGCGACGAACGTCCCGCTCTACATCCCCAACAACCTTGCATCCGTCACGATCGACGGCAACGGGCACCGTCTCGTACTCGCCGACGGATACGAAGGCCTCCACATCGATGCGGAAAGCTATCCCTCGGGAACTAGGGCGATCGCCCTTGTCGACCTTTCGCTCATCGGCCATAACGAAAACATCGACTCCAGCACGGCACTCGGCGACCGCAAAGCGGGCGGAGGCATGCACGTCGGAGGATCGAAAACAACGCTTGCTTGGAACAACGTGACGATGGCCGGGGTGCACGGCATCGGCACGGGCGGCGGCCTTGTCAGCTACGGCGCCAACGTTACGCTCACCGACTGCACCATCTCGGACGTGTCGGCAACAGGCAACGGGGGCTTCTACACCTCGGATGCCGGCGGCATAAACTACAACGGAAGCCTCACCGTAAGCGGAGGTACGGTATCGGGAGCGCGCTCCGGAGGAAACGGCGGCTTCGCTCTGGTTTCAGGGGGCACCCACACGTTCATCGGAGTCTCGTTCGACGATTGTTCGGCAGCAGACTCCGGCGGCGTTATATCGAACGCACGGGGAGGAGCGAGCACCTACATCGTAACCTCGTGCGCGTTCACCGGCAACTCCGCAGGGGAAAGCGGCGGCGCCATCCAGTCGCAAAAGGGCGGCCACACCATAACCGACAGCACGTTTACAAACAATGCTGCGGGAACCAGCTCGAACGCCTATCTGGGCGTCGGCGGAGCGTTTTACCAGAACTCCGCCACGCAAAGCACCTACTCCGCCATTTCAGGGTGCACGTTTACCGGCAACACGGCGAAGAGCGGCGGTGCTGTTTACGGCCAAGGTTTCGATTTCTCGAACGTCCGGTTCATCGGCAACAGCGCCCTTGCAGGAAGCGGCGGCGCGCTGAACTGCAACCCCAACACCTACTACACCATCGATGGAGCGTACTTCGAGGATAACTACGCATCGGCAGGCCAGCTCAACTGGAATATCGAAAAGCCCATGTCCGCGATAGGATCGGGGCTCGTCTTCTCGGATCTCGCGAACCACTACCGCGCAAACGTCAAGAACGTCACCGGCCTGACCGCGCAGGCGCCCGACGCCATGGTGGCCCCGTCGAACTGCCTGAACAACTACGACATCAGCACCTATGCGTTCTCCACGTACTTCTACACCGGTGGCACCGGCGCCGTTTGGAGCGATACCGGGCTCGACAAAACCCGTATGTTCAGCGTGGGTACGCGCACCATTTCGGCCGAGCTGGAAAAAAGAGGCCTGACGGTTAGTCACGAAGACGGCAAGCGGCTGCTCGGCTGGTATTTCCCAATCGGGGAGGTAACCTCGAGCGGACAACCCATCGTGTTCGAGGGATACGGCGATAAGCCCTATGTGATATCCAACGGCATCAACGACGACCTGCTCAAAGCCCAAGGGTTCGACGCAAGCGAAATCGTCGACGGGAGCACCTACGTCATTCAGGGCAGCTTCCACGTGCTCGTGCCGCTTTGGGAAGACCAGGCGGACCTCGTCTACCATCCTGATTCCTCCACGCAGATCACCGACCCGGACGGACCGCACGGCATGCTTACCGAAACGGCCGTTAAAGATCTTGCGGGCCTCGACGCGGAGACGCTCGCCCCCGAGAACATGGAGCTCGTCGGCTGGGCCCTCACCGAGCACGAGGTTGCCGGAGAGACCCTTTACGCCCCCGGCGCAAACATCGTTGTCGAAACCGACGATCTGCTCGATGGAGAAGTGCACCTGTACGCCCGCTACGGCGAGGCGGATACATCGGTCGAGCTTTCGGTTGCGCGCCTGTACGGCGAGCACCGCTACGCAACCTCGAGGCAAGTCTCAACCTATGAACGCGGTACCGAAAACACGGTGATTCTCGCCTCGGGCGACGATTACCACTTCCCCGATGCCCTCACGGCCTCGGCGCTTTCCGGCAACCTCGGAAACGCCCCCATCGTGCTGACGCCCACCGACCTGCTCGCCGACGATGCCCGCGCGGCCATCGAATCGGACCTGCAAGCGGGAACCGTCATTATCATCGGAGACCAAAACGCCGTCTCTTCCGAGGTCGAGGCAAGCGTGCGCGCGCTGTCTTCCGTTGCAACCGTAGAGCGCATCGGCGGAGCCGACCGCTACGAGACCGCCGAACTCGTCAATCGGGAAATCGGCTCGTCTCGCTCCACGACCGCCATCATCGCACGGGCCGACGATTTCCCCGATTCGCTCTCCGCATCATCGTGGTCCGCGGTTACCCAAAGCCCGATTTTCCTCGCCAAATCCGGATCGGCGGGATTGACCGAGGGGACGAAGGAAGCGCTCGCTTCGGGAGGCTTCGATCGCGTGCTCGTCCTCGGCGACGAGAACTCCGTATCGGCGGCAACCCTCAAGGAAGCACAGGCTGCCGCGGGCCTCACCGACGCGCAGGTTGTTCGCCTCGGCGGAACCGACCGTTACCATACATCGTCACTCGTAGCAGAATGGACCACGTCCGACGAGCGTTCCGCCGTCGAGCGCCTGTCATGGAACAAACCCGCCCTCGCACGCGGCGACAAGCATGCCGACTCGCTTACCGGCGGAGCCCTGCAGGGAAGGGATCGCTCGCCGGTGCTCTTGACGAGCGGCACCTCCGCAAGCAGCTACGCGCTGGCGCTGCTCGCCGCAAACGACGGCACCGTTGCCGAGCTGCGCTTCTTCGGTAACGAATACGCGATATCGCTCGACACCTCGAAAGCGCTCATCAAGGCGCTCACATGGGATTCCATCCTCTGGAAACCGAACGACGACGTAGCGCTCGAGGTGAAATAGCGCCGAGGCCGGCAATCGAACCGATGCCGCAGCCGAAAGAATCCCGCCCGAGTCGCATTTCGGGCGGGATTCTCGTTTCTCGTCAACGGACCCGGCGAACCAAAACGGATCGGCGCATTCGCTTCCATTCGCTTCCGCCTGTCGATTTGCTCAAACGCCTCGCGCTTATCAGCCAAGCGCAGCCTTCACCTGTCTACGGGGCCCGCTCAACTGCAGGCGCCTCGCCCGCAGGCACTTTGTCGCAGGTGCCCAGCTCGCCGATGCCCCGCCGCAGACGCCCCGCCGCAGACGCCTCGCCGCAAGCGCCTCCCTCTACAGCCTGTTCAAGATGAAATGACCGGACGCCATGTCGATGTCGAACTTCGCACCGCCGCTCTTATGCACATAGGAGCCGTCGCCCTGCTGGACGGTTTCGAACTGGCTCTCGAACGAACCCGAAGCTTTATCGACGTAGGCGGTGAACCCCTCGTTGTCGGGAATCGTCACGGCGATGGTGCCGCTCGCCATGTCGGCGTCGATGACGTTCGGGCACACGCTGCTCACAACCTCGATCCGACCCGATGCCGCATGGGTTTTGATCGACTCCGACACCGATCCCTGCGCATACGATTTGCCGCTTGCCACATCGATGTTGAGCTCGCGGACGGCAAAATCCCTCGCCTCGAGCTCGCCCGAAGCGAGATCGACGTCGAGCTTGTCGCAACCGATACCGGTTACGTTGTAGTAGCCCGACGCCCCGTCGATCTTCACGAGGCCGAAGTCGGCGGCGTATTTCTGAGGGACGCGAATCTCGAGGCTCTTGCTGCCGAACGAGAAGCAGGAAAACCATCCGCCATAATCGATGAAGAGCGTATTGCCGGAGATCTTCCAACGCATCTCCTGTCCCTTTGTGATGCCGTTGCCTGTCTCGATAAGCTCGATCTCGTCGGAGGCGGAATCGACCACGTGCATCTGTACCGAGCCGGCCGCCCAATCAACCTCTATGTTCTTCACGTCGCTCGCAGCGACGTTTGCGCTTCCTATCATAGAATCTCCTCCCGCTCTCAGCTGCCACGAAGAGCAGCCTGCGCCGAACCCCGCGATGGCGAACAGCGCCACGGCGAGAAGAACGGCTGATGCGATTTTGGCGTAAGACGCCCCGGTCAATCGTGCCATGGCTCGTCCTACTTTCTGTAGTTGGGGTCACTTTCGATGACATGGGCAATGTAGTAGTAGATCGGAATCGTGAGGAACACGATCCAGGCGGGATGCCAGATGCCCCAGAAGAAACCGGCGAGCAAGAACACGATCACGCACAGGATCGGGTAGGGAAAGCTCGACCACGCGCCCTTGCGATGGCCGCCGTCGTTAATGTCGCCAACGGCGTTGCGCATTTCACGCTCGACGTAGGCGTCCTCCCACTCTTTGCTTCCAACAGGATACTGATGGGGAGACTGGGGCGGGATGCTCGGACCCGTCGCGTAGGCGCCCGGAGGCGGTGGTGTCTGGGCGGTATGGTACGGGGGGCGGCGTAGGCGGCCGTCTGAGCCGGATGCGGCTGAGGGGCGCCTTGCGGGGCTTGGGCGGGTTGGGCGGTCTGGGATGCGGCGGCGTAGGCCTGCTGATCCTGCACTGCCTTCGCCGCGGTCTGGGCCGCTTGGGCTTGTGCAGCCGCCGCAGCCGCTTGGGCTGCGGCAACGCTCGCCTTCTCGGCTGCCGCTTGCGCCTTCTCTTCGGCGGATGCGTTGCGATCCTGCGCCTCGTAGATTATATCGTCTTCCAAATCCTCATCGAAGCGGAGCAGCTCGTCGAGCGTCACGCCGTACAGCTTTGCGAGCGCAACGAGATTTCCGGTGTCGGGAGACGATTCCGCGCGCTCCCACTTCGATACCGCTTGGCGGGACAGTCCGAGCCTTTCGGCAAGCTCTTCTTGGCTGTAGCCCTTCTCGCGTCTCAGCTCTGCGAGGCGTTGGGCGATCTCGACGTTCATGAATGGTTCCTTCCGTGATGTTCGAGCCATGGCGTTTTCTCTTTCGTCGACGAACCCAACGGTACCGTTGCGGGCGCGGTTGCACTAGCAAGTCTGGTAATCATTTTACGCAACCGTCGGTTGCAACCGTGCATGAAGTGGGATTTTATCCGAAAAACAATCGTTTGTAACCAGGTACCCGATTCCGATTCGCGTAAGAAAACGGCAAGGTCGCGGCTCAACCGCGGTAAGGCTGGCATGCTACGCTGCTTCTATGGGTGTTTTCATCGGATACGAATCGGCTCTAGAATTCTGGCGATCGGACCATGCTCTCAACCGACCGCCGCTCACGCGCGCCCTTCCCTCAGCGAACCGCACTCCCGAACGAAGGGCCGTCGAATCGGCGGACTTCGCAAGCATCGGCATCGCGAAGCGCCCCGTCCATCTCATGATAGCCGACACCGCAAGCCGCACGCGCTCCGCATCCGCGCCCTGCCACGTGGCAACCTCGCTGCCGCCCACCGGGTTATTCGTCAGAGCGGGAGACGGCCTGTAGAGGCGCGCGGCTAGGCGCACAGCTTGGATGGACCCTTGCATCCCATGCCCGGTTCCCGCCGACGCTCAGGGACTCTCGTGCATGGGTGGAGACGATCCATACATACACCCATCCATGGGTGGGACTTTCTGCAGCTCTGCGATCCGTGCGACGAGGCGGATGGGACCGTCGTGTTTTAGCAAGGTCAATCGGATTCCGCCGTTGAACCAGGATCGACGCGCCCTCGCGGAGCGCCCGACAGCGGGCTGGCGTTCCGAAGTCGCACGCGGGCGCATGCCGATATCGGTTCGGCGGCGGACGGGGCTGTTTCTACGGGTTTTTGCCGATTATGTTGCGTCCGGAGCCCGCCTGCAAGCCGGCCGGCTTCTTGCCAGCAGCATATTGCCTGGTCGCAGGGTTGTTCCGATTCGACCTCTTTCAAGGCTCGCCTTCAAGGGCGCCGAAAGCCGCCCCTGACGGGTCTTGAACGCAACATAATCGGCAAAAACCCGTAGACGAGGGCGATTCCGCCGTTGAACCAGGATCGACGCGCCCTCGCGGAGCGCCCGACAGCGGGCTGGCGTTCCGAAGTCGCACGCGGGCGCATGCCGATATCGGTTTGGCAACGGAAATCGGGCGTTGACGACAAAAACCGCCGATCTGAAGGATCGGTCGTTGCAGCAGGGAAAGGGCGGCGGAGCGCGGCTTTTCTTTACTTGGAGACAGTCCAGGTCGAGAAGGTGCGCCGTCCTTGGTTCTGACGGGTTTGCGATTTCGGAAGCGCAAACCTTCGTCGGATTGGGAGGATCCCCCAAACGAAATTTTTTGCGCCCAAGTGCCTGCTTTTCATGCGCTAACTTCTTACCTGATCGAGCGCAGCCCATTGCCGCTTACCAGCGATGCCGTCGAGCCGGCGCTTCGCGCGAAACCGCCGCCGACCGCTACAGCGCAGTGCCCTTCGTGGGGACGGTGAGTTTCGAAAGGTCGACGCCCTCGAGCTCGAGCAGTGCGATCTTGCGCGGCAGGCCACCGCCAAAACCCGTAAGGCTTCCGTTGGCACCCACGACGCGATGGCACGGCAAGATGATGGAGATGGGATTGTGGCCGACTCCCCCGCCCACGGCACGGGCGGATGCGCGGGCGCCCGTCTCTTCGGCGATCCGCTGGGCGATTTCGCCGTACGTTGTCAGCCGGCCGTACGGGATCTCGGCGAGCTGCCCCCAAACGCGTTGGCGAAACTCCGTGCCGCGCGGGTTGACGGGAGGAATAGGACCGGGGTCCTTGCCCCCAAAGTATGCGTCGAGCCACCTGCGTGCTTCGAGAAGGACCGGGAGATCGGGCCGAGCCTCGCACGCGCCGAGTGTAGCCTTGTCGTACTTCTGCTGCTCGAACCACAGACCCACGAGAGACTCGCCATCGCTGGCAAGCGTGATCGGGCCGAGAGGCGATTCGTATAGGTCGATGTAATCCATAGGTTTGCTCCTGTCGTTAGCCTGTCTGCACGGAGAATGCGCCGCTTGGCCGGTTTACGGGGCGGACTCAATCCCTTTGGCCGAACCGCTTTGCGAACGGGTGCCGACTTCTTTGCCGAAACCGCTTCGCAAAGAGGCGCCGGTCGCCTTGCCCGAAGCGGCTTTACCCCCCTGCGAGCCGAACGCGCTCGTCGCATGGGACGACCAAAGCGACATGACGGCATAGGACCGCCACGGCCTCCAGTTTTCGGAGAGCGCTGCGATTTCGCGCGGCTTCAGACCGGGAAAGGCGTCGCGCACCCCGAGATCCGCTGCCGGAAAGGCGTCGGGATGGCCGTAGGCGCGCATGAGCAGGTACTGCACCGTCCAATCCCCGATACCGGGGATAGCTTTGAGCGCCGCCGCATCGGTCTCGAGATCGGCGCCGGGGTACAACCCCACCTCGCCCGAACAGACGGCTTCTGCAAGCGCGCAGATGGCACGGGCTCGCTGCCCGATGACGCCGAGCTCACCGAGTCGGTTCGCCGCGTCGGGCGCGCAAAACGCAACGGGCGGCGGAAAGGCTATGTCGAGCCCCTCGTAGGGCGTATCGACCGGATGCCCGAACTCGTGCGCGACCCGTCCGGCAAGCGTACCCGCCGCTTTCACGGTGATCTGCTGCCCCAGGATGGCCCGCACGGCCATTTCGAACCCGTCGAAACAGCATGGCAGGCGTACGCCGGCAATGCGGCGCGAACCGGGCACGCGCCCGTAAAAATCATCGAGACCCGCCTCGATCGACGACGGCAGGCAATCGGTGTCGAACAGGCGGCGCACGCGTGCGAGCACCAGCGGGAGATCGTCGAAAAGTTCGGGCGAGACCGTGACCGAGAGACGGCTTTTCTCCGATTCGTCCTCGACGCCGATCCAGCCGATACGCGGATAGGAAGCAGCCGTGCCGCCTGTCGCAGCCCGCGCTTCCCCATCGAAGGACGAGGCGTCGAGGCCGATGCGCGGCGAAGAAGCATCGAGACGCACCGTACGCGCATACGAGTCTTCGCGAACCGCCTCCACGCCGTCGATGGCTCGCATGCGCAAAAAATCAAGCAGCAGGTCGAAACGGAACGGCGGACGATACCCGACGTGCAGCACAATGGGGCCGGCGCCGGTCTGCGATATGCCCGAGGCTGCCTTGACGCGAAAGCGGCTCGGCGGCATGCGATAGCGTTCGGAGAAGGCATCGTTGAATCGGCGAACCGACGAGAATCCGCACGCGTACGCAACGCGCGTGATCGGCAGCTCGGTATCGGTAAGGAGGCTTTTAGCCAAAAGCAGGCGGCATGTGGTCCGGTACTCCGTCGGCGTGACGCCGAACGCCCGCTCGAACAGGCGTCGCATCTGACGCTCCGAAAGCCCGAGCTCGGCGGCGATGTCGGCAATCCCCCGGGCTCCCGATCCCTCGCGTATAAGCTGGGCGGCCCGCCTGACGGCGCGGTCGGTATCGGGGGCCAAGGGAACGCCGGGCGCGAGCTCGGGCCGGCACTTGAGGCAGGGGCGGAAACCCGCCGCCTCGGCTTCGGCAGCCGTCTTGAAGAACGTGCAGTTCTCGCGCTTGGGCCGTTTGGCGGAGCATACCGCACGACAGTAAATGCCCGTCGAGCTCACTCCGACGAAGAACAACCCGTCGAGGCGCGGATCGCGCATGCCGAGTGCCTCCCAGCAGGTATCTCCATCCGGCAGCGGCGTGCCGAAGGATCGTTCGGCACCGAGCACCTTCTCGACTGCTTCGGCGCCATGCTTGGACTGGAACGGTTGTCGCGTTGTGCTCTGCTGTTTCATACGGTCTTCCTCTGCGCTTCGCTTCTCCACCAATGAAACCACACCAGGGGAACCTACGCTAGCCGTTTTCGGACACGAAAGTCGCACGGCACGCAGAACGCCGGGGCGGGCGCCGGCTACTGCTGCGCAGCGTCCCTGAGCTTTTCGAGCTTGGCGCGCACGGCAGGATCGATGCGGTCGGCAACCGTGTTCTTCCTCGATACGCGCGGCGTTGCATCGAGTTCGTTTTCGACAAGGAGGTTGTTCATCTCCCAGCTGAAGTCGTTCGCGCTCATGCGATCGACCCCGCCGCCGAACACGGTATCCTGAATGGTGGCGTCGCTCGTAACCACGAGCGCTTCGATGCCGCGCTCGCGGGCATCGTGCGCGAGCTTCTCGATCACCTTGTCGGCCGACTGGCCCGAGGGCGAGAACATGATGCGCACGCCGCCAACCGATTCGGCTTCCCCGGTAGAGAACCTGTTCTTGGCACCGTCGAACACGATAACCGCTCCCCACTCATGACCGGCGTAGCCGACAACGTCGTTGATCAGCGTCTCGCGAGCGCGGTTGAACGCATCGTCGGTGTAATCGGGTCCGGCTATCTGCTTGTAGCGACTGCCCGAACGAAGCACGTTGTAGCCGTCGATGATGAGGATCTTTCTGCGCTGCTTTGCCATGGCGAATCTATGCGCGGTTCTGGCGCATCCACTCGTACATGCAAGCCGTCGCCGCCTGAGCCACGTTGAGCGAACCGACGTTGCCCTCCTGCGGCAGCTTCGTGAGGAAGTCGCAGACTTCCTGGGTGAGACGCGCCAAGCCTTCCCCCTCGTTGCCCATCACGAGCGCGATCTTGCCCTTGAGGTTGGAATCCCACACGACCTCTTTCGCATGCTCGCTCGCTCCGGCAACCCAGAACCCCTCCTTCTTGAGGCGCTCGATGACCTGCGCGATGTTGGCGACTTGGCTCACGTTGAGATGGCTTATGGCCCCCGCAGAGCTCTTATAGGTGGCGGCCGTCACGTGCGCGCTGCGCTTGTTGGGGATGACGATGCCGCTCGCACCCACCACTTCCGCCGATCGGGCAATTGCGCCGAGGTTCCCTGCGTCGGTGATATGGTCGAGCAGCACTACGAGCGCGGCGCCGTCGTGTTCGGCGGCATGCGCTTCGGCCGCATCGAGGATCGTCTGCACGTTGCAGTACTCGTAGGGCTTCGCCTCGGCCATGACGCCCTGATGGCTGCCCCGCTCCGACCTCTCGTCGAGGTCGCGGTGGCGCACGGTCTTTACGGGTACGTCGGCCTTTTTGGCTTTACGCAGGATGTCTTCGACCAGCCCATCGCGCTTGAGGTTGTCGGCGATGAGGACCTGCTTGATGGGCACGTGCGTGCGTAGCGCTTCGATAACCGGACGCTTGCCTTCGATGTAATCTGTCATGGGGTGATGCTGCTCTTTCTCGGCGGTTTCGCTTTTCGCATCTATGGTACCAGAGACAGTCCCCGCCCGCCCATATGGGACGAAGCAGCAGAAAACGAGCAAGAACGAACTGCCCTACTGCTCGCCGTCGGCGAATTCGGTACGGTCCTTGCCCTCGCGCTTGGCTCGGTACAGCGCACGATCGCCCGCCTCGAACAGAAGCTCGTAGCTGTCGCCGTCTTCGCCTACCATCGCCATGCCCACGCTCAGCGTTACCCGACGGCCGGAAACCCGTATGTCGCGTACGGCATCGGACAAATCACCGGAAACCTCGACGGCGCGATCGCGGTCGGCGGTCGGCAGAAACGCCAAGAACTCGTCGCCGCCCACGCGGGCCGCTATGCCCCCGTTGTCCGCAAACGTACCCTCGATCGCACGGGCAACCTCGACAAGGAGATCGTCGCCCATCAAATGGCCGACCGTATCGTTTACCGTCTTGAAATCATCCACATCGATCACGTACAGAACGCCCGTGCCGCGTGCTAGGCAGTCCGCAAGCGCCGAACCCACCAGATCGTTTGCCGCAACCTGGTTGTACAGCTTCGTAAGAGGATCGCGGCGCGCCCTGTCCTCAAGCTCTTCGATGCGGCTGTGCTCGTCGGTCACGTCTTTCCAGCTGCCGATGACGCGCACCGGCTTGCCCGCCGGGTCTCGCACCACCATGATGTGCAGGCGCACCCAACCCTGCCGAGCGCCGGGTTCGACGGAGGATCTCCGCACATCGAACGTAGCCGTTTGGCCGTCCTCGAGCAGGTCGGGCAACCGCTTGAAATCTTCGAGCACCAGCCAGAAACCGTCTTTCATCCGGCTGCTGTAGCAGGGTATGCGGCGCTCTTGGAGCGGATTCTCGTCGGTAGCGCCCTCGGGGCGCTGGAACTCGACGAGCGTATCGGTTTCGACTTCGTATTCGAACAGCACGTCGGTTACGCTGCGCAGCGCCACGCGGTAGCGCTCCTGCTCCAACCTCAACTCTTCTTCGATGGTCTTTCGGGACGTGATGTCCATGATCACGCTGTTGATCTTCACCGTTCCGTCGGCAAGCGGAACCTTGCGGCCCGAATCGAGCACCCAGGCGAGCGTTCCGTCCTTCTTGCGGATGCGGTACTCCGTTTCGTACGTAGGCCCGCTCGCAAAGCAGCGAGCCACATCGCTGAGAGCGTTTTCGAGATCGGGTGGGTAAACCGCTCCGACGGCCGTTCCGCCGCTCATCTCCATGAACTCGTCGACCGTGTACCCGAGCAGGCCGGCCAACCCCTCGTTGACGTAGGCGAACGTGTAGAGATCGTCGTCTTCGCTCACCTTGAGGCCGCCGTTGGTGTTCTTCGTGATGAGATCGATCATCTCCGTCTTCTCGCGGAGGAGCTGTTGGAGGTATTCGTAGCTTTGGGTTCCCGCTTCGAACGGGAAATAGGGCTCGTCCTTCATCGCCTGATACGGATTCGACACATGTACGTGGCGGATCTTCAGCGAACCGCCGTCATCGACGAGTTCGTAGCTGCATCGCTGATGTTCCTCGAGCACCATGCCCGATTCGGCGCCCGTGCGCACGCGGTAGCGCCCCATGACGGTGCAGGTTCGATCGGTTACGTTTACGAGATGGAACTCCTCCTCGGACACATCGCACGGCGGCGCGAGCGGCGCGCGCTCAACGAGGTAGGATACGATATCGGCAGAATCGGTTGAGAACTCGATTTCGCCTGCGCCGATCCAGCTGAAATCATCGGCGAACCGCTCGACGACCCGATCGATTTCCTTACCGCCGTAAAACCGATGGACCGTATCGGATACGAATTCGACAGCGTGTCCGAAAAGCGGATTCATCCGACCTCGCTTCCTGTGCCCGTACGTCGACTCTCATGCTATGCACGAAGCCCTCGGCCATCGGCTTCGTGCCCGTTTAAAACAACCGTTTTGCTTATAGTTTCAAGTATACCGCTTCGGCCGTTCGTTCAGTCGATCATTATCGCCATCGTCCGCATTATCGCGAACGCGGCGGATCGACCGTCGATACCGACGGGCAGCGCGGTCAGGCGACCGTCATCCTACGGGAATCGACGGTTTGCATCCATGCGATGTAGGTATCGGGATAGTGGGCGGCGAGCGCCTTGGGGTAATCGATTCCGGCCAACGCTTGCACCGTGCCGACGACGCCTTCGATGCTGAGCATGTTCTCGAGAGAGGGAACCGTCTTCGCCGCCTTCACATCGAACGAATCGAGCGCGCCGAGATCCTCCGAACAGCAGGGGTTCGCGTACCCCGTATTGGCCTGAAACACCGCCTGCATCGCCTCGTATTCGCGCGAGAACGTCGAATCCTTCACATCGGGAAGCTCGACGGTTGCCCCGTAATGTCCGTATCCCCAGGTGAACAGAGGAAGCTTCGGAACGATATCGGAAGGATTGGCTACGTTGAAGATATTGCCGTACGACGAAGCGCTCCGCTCGATCGACTGGGTCGATCCGGGGGCGGCGAACGTGTAGGCGTACACGCCGTCCGTTCGAGCGAGCGCACGGTCGGTTGCCGCCCTGTCGTCGAGATCGGCTGCAAGCAGATTCGCTACGGCACCGCCCCTGCTGTGCCCGGTTACGAGAACCCTCGTATGGTCGGGATCGGCCCCGATGCCTTTCGCGTACTGTTCGAGCGCTTCGGCGATCTCCGACTCCGCCCGCTTGAAACCTTGATGATCGGCGCCCGCCTCGCCGCCGGCCAGATTGAAGTTGCTCAACCATTCGATGCCGTAGCTGCCGCGAATGCCCACGAAAATGAGCGTTTCGTCGGGTTCGCCGTCGGCACCCTCGAGCGTCTTGGAGGCGAACGCGTACGCGGCGACGTCATGCGATCCCGCGAACAGGGCACCGATCTGATCGAGCACATGGCTGCGCAGAGCGAAGGATTCGGTGCGCACGTTGTCGAATCCGAGCGAGCTCAAAGCCTTCTCTGCGTAGGGAACGGCCCCATCGACGCTGCCGTAGAACTGCGACTCGGAGTTGACAACGGCGCTCAGCACCGCGCACGCCGTCGCAAGATCATGATTGTAGGTATGGGAATCGGCACGCAACCACGCATCGTCGAACGTCATCTGCGTGGAAGTGAGTCCCGACGGGTTCATGCGATCGCTGCCCGCCACCACTTCGCTCGTATAGTCGACCGAGACGGTGATCGGCCCGTCAACCCGAGCTTGGCCCGCTGCTCCCTCGTGCTCGTACGCGTTGGCCTGCGGCACCGGAAGAAACCCGAAGACCGCGGCGCTGTAGCGAAGCTGGATGGAGAAAACGGATACGAGCATAAGGCAGAAGAAGGTCGTCGCCACAATACGGGCAGCCGATCGGATCGATCGGGGGCGGTTCGTCGCCACAGGCCATCTCCCTTTCGTCGGGTTCCACTGGTCGGAAACACGTATTAACCTCCACTAGTATAGGGGGCAATCGCGCGGAAGATGCCGGCTGCCAGCTAACCGCGATTATATCCACACGTTTGTAAGGGTGGTGTAAGGTTCGGGCTGTACGGAGCGGAAGACGGCCTCGGATTGGCCGCCCGGTCGCCCAGGCGGCCGCATCGCCCCTTACGCGCCCGGCTCCCGGGAAGCATCGGAGGAGACGAAGGCAAGAGCTGAGCGACCGTTCGGGGTAGATTCGGTGCCGTGCCGTCAGTACCTCATCATTTTCTTATGAATCGGCCTTTCATAAGATTCTTGGGGCTTCATTCGTACGTCCGCTCGCTATCGTTGCGGTCAGGCGCAATCGCATGAGTCCACGCGTGTCACCAGCTGGGACTCGCGCCAACAAGACGGATGCGCCCAGCAGAAACACCGAGGAGTAGGGAGCAAATATGACCATTGATCGCAGACAGTTCTTGCAAGGCGCTGCCTTTGTCGGCGGAGCGACGGCTCTTGCCGGTCTTACGGCCTGCTCGGGAGGAACCCCGAAGAGCCAAGACGAAACGAAGGCGACGGGCGGAAACCCGCAGGAGCCGGTTATCACCGAACTGCCCATTCCCGAAGCGGAGGCGCCGTCCGTTACCGAATACGAAACCGACGTGTTGATCGTCGGAGCCGGATTCGCGGGCATCCCCGCTGCCATCGAGGCCCAGGCGCAGGGCAAGTCAGTCCTTCTCGTAGACAAAGGGCATCCCGGCTACTCGGGATGCAGCCCGTTTCCCCAGTGCTACCAGTTCTTCAATGAAGAATGGGGCGACGATCGCGATGCCCAAAGGGAAGTCACCAAAGCTGCCGGCGAATACATCGCAAACCTCGACTGGTACAACGTCTACATGGACGAGTCGAAAGAATGCTTCGATCAGCTAGAGGAATGGGGTATTTTCGAACGATTCCCCAAGGCATCGGAAGCGGGAGATTATTTCGATACGAAGCGCTACCAAGACTACCATGATGAGTTCGCCCAGTACGATCGCCGCGCTCGCTGGAACCAGCTGCTTAAGGACAAAGGTATCGAAAGCGTCGAGTACACGATGATCACCGATGTCGTCAAAAAAGACGGTCGCGTTATCGGAGCCATGGGCCTGCACGTTCCAAGCGGTACCGTCATGACGTTCAACGCCAAGGCAGTCGTGCTGTGCATGGGCGGCGGCGCTTACAAGAACGGTGGATGGCCCATGTCGGGCGATACGTTCGACGGCGACTGGATCGGATATAATGCGGGAGCCTCGATCACCGGCAAAGAGTTCACGTACCAGATCGCCACCAGTTCGGTTGCACCGACATGCGGGTGGCGCGTGTACACGTGGGGATACCTGGAGAACATTCATCCGGTCGGCGGCATTTTCGGTGCCGAGGACGTACCCGAGAGGATCAAAACAAGAACCAGCACCATCGTCGGCAAGATCAACAAAGCCCGCAACGGCCTCGAACCGATCGATGCCGGCAAAACCTCCGACCAGCCGCTCGACAACGCGAAGAACTCGACGAACCCCGACGATCCGCGCATCATCGGCAACGATGTAGACCCCATGCCGTCACGAGACATCGACGGTGCAGCCGTTGGCAAGGGAATCCATAAGTGCGACGGGATCTTCTGCGGAGTCGACGATCTCGTGGGATACACGGGAATCCCCGGCCTCTACGCAGCAGGCGATACGCTTGCCTCGATGATCTACGGCTCCGTCTACACCCCCGGACAAGGGGGATCCGTTCCCGTATCCCACATACAAGGAAGGCGCGCCGCGAAAGCGGCGGCCGAGTACGCCGACACCGTCGACCTTGTAAAGATCGACGCCGACACCGTATCGTCGAAATCCGAGGAGCTGCTCGCACCAATGAGCCTCGAGACGGGATTCAGCCCCTACTGGGCGCAAGACGTGCTTCTCAGCATCATGGCTCCCTACTGGGTCGACATGGTCAAAGACGAACAGAGCCTCTCAACAGCTCTCGCAAACGTCATGCAATTGCAAGAAAACGTTGCGCCGAAGCTCATGGCAACGAACTCCCACGATCTGCGTACCGTGCATGAGGTTAAGCACAAGATCCTCAACGCCGAAATCAAGCTGAGGACGAGTCTCGAGCGGAAGGAAAGCCGCGGATACTGCTACCGAAGCGATTATCCCTATCGCGACGACGAAAACTTCCTCTGCTACATAACCGCTTCGAAAAACGAGGACGGAGAAATGGAGATCAAGCGGGTTCCCGTGAAAGACGAGTGGAAGGGCGATCTCTCGCAGCCCTACACCGAACGCTACGTTACCCGCCTTCCCGGCGAAGCCGAAGCCCTCGGCCTCCCCGAGTAGCAGACGCGTCGCACAGACAACACCCAACGATTGGAGGAAACACCATGAGCGTCGCTCGTTACGATTTGAACAAATGCATCGGATGCAAAAACTGCGTGACCATTTGCCCCATGGACGTATTCCGGTTCGACAGCTCGGAGATGAAATCGGTAATCGCCTACCCCGAAAGCTGCCAAAGCTGCGGGCAGTGCTTCGTGAACTGCACGGGACGCTCGCTTGTGATCACCTGGTACGAAGCGGGTCAGCCGATCACAACCTACCGCGCACCCGAAATACAAGAATCTCAAACAGCCTAACCGACTGCAACCCAATACGAGGAAGGAGCCCCTTTGGGCTCCTTCCTCGTGCGCGGCATTGGTATAATTCCATTATCGAACGAACCCCCATTGCATGCTATATTGCTCTATGGCGGTTGAGGGAAAAACGGCGCCGGGGATTAGCGCCAATCACGAGAAAAGACGGCATGGGCATAGTAAAGCGCCTCGGAAAAACAAGCGATCCGTTCGCTGTGCTGAGCATGGCTTTTCTTTGGCCATGCCTTATTCCGACAACGTATTACACGACGATCGCCTCGAATGCAGCCGTGTCTTCACTCACGGACTTCCCGTTTTTCATCGTCTTCCCCTCCCTGTTGATCGTTGCGCTCGTTTTCGCCTTTCTGCTTGGAAGCCGCAAGCAAACCCCGGGGCCAGCATCCGTGCGCATGCTGGGCGCATGCGGTGCGTTCGGCGTAATCGGTCATGCCATTCTCTGCATTCCCCAAGCGTGGCCGGCGATTCCTGTCTGGGTTTTCGTCGTCGGGCTGATCCTTGCAGCAGTTTACGTGACGTCGTATTGCATTGCCGTCGGGGGGATGCTATCCCAAGGAGAGCCGGGACGTGTGGCCGTCGAAGCGGTCCTCTCCTTCGTCATCTGGGAACTCGTTTCGCTCGTCTTGAATCTGACGGGCACGAACACCGGGCTGGTGCTCGTGCTATCCCCCGCGCTCGCCACCTTGTTTGCACTGCTTGCGCAACCCCGAAAAGGCCATCCGCTCGACATTCGAATCGTCCGCTCGGAAATACCCTGGTACATGATTATCGGCAGCGTTGCTCTCGTGTTCTTCAACATTGTGTACGTGAAGATACTTTTCGCCCAAGATCCGAGCACGTCGGACTCTCTCCACGTGTTCACTTCGCTCGTTGCCCTCGTGGTCTCGTTCGGCATTATCGCATTCCTTAAGGGCAGATCGTTTTCGCCGAGCACGCTCGTCGTGGTATTCGCAACGCTGGTAATTCTCTATATCGCCGCGCTGGTCGTCGTGCTGCTCATCACCGATCAGACGAACGTTGTTGTTAACAGGATATGGGCTGCAAGCGGGAGATGCTTTAAACTGTTCGTCTTTGTGGCGCTCTGTTGCCTCGTTAGCAGGAAGATCCTTTCGCCTATCGTCGCCTTCGGCTTCTTCCTACTAACCCTCGTCGCCCTTCCCGATTTCGTCTCTTTCGACCTCTCGTATCAGTCGCCTTTTCTCGACTGGATCATCCATACCGACATGGCAGGCCCCCTTGCGATCGTCGCCACGTTCGTTACCGCCGCCCTGTCGATCGTGTTTCTCGCCTTTGAAATGATGAAACTCTCAAAAGCCATCAGTCGTCGCCAAGACGACATTCACCAATCGATCTGCAAAACTGCCCTGGAGAACCGAAACCTCAGCGAACGAGAGCTGCAGGTCGCAGAATACGTGTACCGCGGCTACAGCGCAAAGAGAACCGCCGAGGCGCTGTATCTGTCGGAATCAACCGTGAACAGCCACACGAGGAATTTGTATCGGAAGCTCGGGATCCATTCGAAACAGGATCTGATACAGCTTGTCGAGAGCTTTAAGTACTGACTTCCGACCCTCGCGCTCGCACGGCTGCGCTATCGCATATCGCTATCCATGACCCGTCCCAGCATCACCGCCGCCGCGCGGAAGAGCGGCTCGCGGGACTCGGCGGCCGCGGCTTCGGCGAAGCGGGGCATCCAGGTTCGGGCGTGATCTTCGAGGAAGCGGGCGCGCGCGGCGGCCCAGGAGCCGTGCGGGGGCTCGGCGCCTTCCGGGGCGGCGGCGAGGCCGCACTCTATCATGCAGAGCCACTGCAGGAGCTCGAGCTCGGTGGCCGCGTGGTCCAGGGGCTCGTTGGTGCCCTCGGGGCGCCCGAGGCCGCAGCCGCGCACGAAGCGCTCGACGGCCATGGAGTGCGGGTTCACGAACAAAAGCGCCTGCACCCCGTCGTCGGCCGCGCGCCACACGCCCTCGTAGGGCGACACCGCGGGCTCGGGCGCGCCCACGAACAGGCGGGTGGCCTCGGCGCGCAGGGCGTGCAGGAGGGCCTCCGGGCCGCGGCCCGCGTACGACTCGAGCCCCGCGCCCCAGCCGCCCGGCAGCGCGAGCCCGAGCGCGCCCGCGACCTCGGAGGCAGCCTCCGCCCACTCGCCGGAGGCGACGGCCCCGGCGAGCTCGGGGCCCGGGTGGCGGAAGGAGAGCGCCAAGAACTCGTAGGCGGTCGCGAGGGTTCGTTCTTCCCGGTTTTCAGTTGTCGATTCCATAAGAGAAACTCCTTCTCCGTGACTCCGAGCCAACGCGCGCCGAAGACGGGCCTTCGGCGCGCATGTAGTTCTCGAGCGCAAAACCATGCTGTAGCGGCAAAAGCCACACCCGAGCGAACTAGGCTAACGAACCTCGGATATCGGCTTGAGGGGCAGGAACTTGAGGCCGAGCAGCAGCATCAGCGCCCCGAGGCCGAACACGCCGAGGGCCACGCCGAACTCGAGCGGGGTCGGCCAGTACACCATGCCCTGGTAGGCTCCGGCCATGCCGGCCGCCCAATCGGTAACGGTGTAGGGAGTCATCGGACCAGCGTAGTCGATGTTCGGGATCTGGAACCCGCCAACCAACAGCTGCACGCGCTTGCAGAAGATGCCGATTATGGCCGCGAGCGAGGCGGCTACGATGAGCCCGTTCCTGCGCAGCGCGGGAACGAAGGCGACAATCGCGGCGAAACCGCACAGCGCGATCTCGGCCCAGAAGAACGGGGCGAGCGCACCCGAGGTGAGCATCGAGACAGCCTTGGCGCCCGAGCCTCCGGGGAAGCCCTCGGTAAGGAGGTCGCAGCCGAAGAAGTACAGGTCGACGAGCACGAACGCGCCGAGCATCTTGAGCATTTTCACAACGTACTCCTGCTTAAGCTCCATGTAACCGGCCTTGCGCAGGGCTATGACCACCACGAGCACGAGCGCGGTGCCGCACACGAGCGCGGAGGACACGAACCAGGGCGCCATGAGCGCGGTGTGCCACATCTCGCGCCCCGCGTTGAGCGAGAAGATCCAGGCCGTCACGCTGTGCACGAGCACCGCGCACACGAGCGCTATGACGCTGACGACGCGCAGGGCCTTCTGCGACACCTTCCCGGCCTCCGCCCGCAGCGTCGCCCAGAGGTAGACGACCGAGAGGATCAGGTAGGTCGCAAGCACGATGATATCCCACATGAGCGGCGAGCTTAGGTTCGAGTAGGCGAAGAGCTCCCACAGGCGCAGGGGCTGGCCGAGGTCCACGACCACGAAGCCGATGGCGAGCACCGTGCAGCAGATCGACGTCCACACGGCCACCTTCGAGATGCCGCCGAAGCCCTTCATCCCGAACGCCTTCGGCACCGAGCTGATGATGAGGCCGCCCGCGGACAGGCCCACGAGGAACATGAAGCAGGTGATGTAGAGGCCCCACGAGTCGAGGTTGCGCATGCCGGTCTGCACCATGCCGCCCGAAAGCTGCACTCCCCAGAGCGCGAGCCCCGCGACGGTTACGACGGCTGCGACGGCGATGCCGATGTTGAGCCCCTTGCCCCCGAACTTGGCAGCAGGAGCCTTGGGCGACGTCGTCGCCCGGTTGTTCTCAGACATTGTATTCTCCTTTATCCGCTTAGACGAGGTAGTAGACGGAGGGGTTAGTGCCTTCGCTCGTCAGGAGCTGCTTGCACTCCCTCTCGCGGATTAATTTCGACACTTCGGATTCCGGGTCATCGAAATCCCCGAAATGGCGAGCTCTCTCCGGGCACACGGCAATACAGGCGGGCTCCAATCCTTTGTCTACCCGATGGACGCAAAGTATGCATTTCTCCACTGTATGCTTCTGGTGCGCAGGTACAGCGCCGCCAACAGGAAAGTCGATTGCATACTCGGGTTCTTCCCAGTTAAACGAACGAACGCCCGTATATGGACACGCTGCAATGCACATGCGACAACCGATGCATTTATCGTAATCCTGATGCACGATACCCGTCTCGGGATCCTTGTAGGTAGCCCCAACGGGGCACGCTTTCGTACAGGCGGGATTCTCGCAATGCTGGCAATTAACAGGAAGGTAGCTCATTGAATTATTAGGCCAGTCTCCGGCAGGCGTATCCATCTGCGATCCGCCATCGGTCAATATCCGGTTCCACCAATTTCCACGAGGAAGGTTGTTCTCATGCTTGCACGCGATTGCACAGGTGTGACAGCCTATACAGCGCGATGTATCGATCACCATTCCAAGACGCATGGCTATTCCCCTTTCTCAACCTGAACGCGAATATCATAAAAGTTGTAATTCACCGACATGGGGTTGACCTTTGTGTGGCTCAACTCTTGGTAGCACCCCTCAATGAACTGGTCGCGCTGCCAGCCCTTCGGCATCCAAGCAATGCCATCTTGCAACCCATTATGTATATGGCATCGGACTTTTACATATCCTCGATCGTTGTATACCCGCACAACGTCGTTTTCAACAATCCCTCGGCTTTCGGCTTCGTGCTGGTTGAGGTATACTAGCGGCTCGGGCATAAGCTCATTCATGCTTTCGTTCCCGAACCATTGCGTATGGGTCATCCACCGACTGTGAACCTGAAGGAACTGTAGCGGGTACGTCGCCGCAAGGGACTCGTCAGCAACTTCGAGTGTGGATTCCCAATACG
Organism: Raoultibacter timonensis; assembly: GCF_022845715.1. Classification (NCBI taxonomy): domain Bacteria; kingdom Bacillati; phylum Actinomycetota; class Coriobacteriia; order Eggerthellales; family Eggerthellaceae; genus Raoultibacter; species Raoultibacter timonensis. The sequence continues at coordinate 1,121,087 of NZ_AP025564.1, read as the reverse complement.
GCATACGCTCTTTGTCAACGTACTCGGAGTAATCCTGGCCAAAATCGTATCGAGGAGCTGGTGACTCACAATATAGCTCGGCAAGGCCGGAATTCGTTGGAAAGGTTTTTTCGCTCTGAACGAACGGGTTCTCTTTGCTTCCCACCAACCTAATAGCCTTTTCCTTCTTCAGACGATCATAGGTAATCCCACTTTGACCAAGATCTTTGGAATCCATAATAAGATCGATCCACTCGCCAGCCGACTTCTGCGGAATCTCCTTGCTCAATCCCATCGCATCGGCTATCCCTGTAAATATTTCGAAATCAACCTTGCTTTCGAAGAGAGAGTCGATGGCTTTTTCAGAAATGGCAAGGTAAGGATTACCGTTGTTGATTCGAATATCCTCCTGCTCGAGCCAAAAACTCACCGGCAAAACCAGATCGGCATAGCGAGCGCTGTCTGTAAACTCAATATCCATAGACACGATGTATTCCAGCCGAGGGAGTACTTCATTGATATAGGAATTCTGATCAGGCTCATTGGATATCGTGTTAGCATTGGTGATAAGCATCGCTTTGATGGGGAAATCTTCGCCTTGGTATTTTCCGCTAATAATGACATCCCTCATCGCGTTTGGCACCAAATCGCTCGATGCCGCCTTCCCCTCCACCTCCGTCCACGAAGCATTAGTACTTACCTGCAAACCACTGTTCCAGAGACTGCCGTACGTTGCGCCATGCTTGCCAACGTTACCCGTAATGGCGGACAACGAAGCTGCTGCGAAAGACCAGAGATGGCCGTTCCAGTAATGATCAATGCCGTACATGCCAGCGAGCCAAAGAGGGCCACCATCGGTATAGCAGTCGTAGAGATATTGCATATCTTCAGCGCTTATACCGCATTCCTCTATAGCCCTCTCAAAAGAAAATTCGCTCACACGATCCTTCAGAAGGCCGAAAACAGTATCGACCTGAATTCCATCAACTTCAAAGCTCCCAAAAAGCGCTGGTGTCTCGCATTCGCTGAACAAGCGAGCCTCGTTGGCTGATTCATCCCAAACGTAGAAATCGTCAATTCGAGCGCTTTCCCCTGCTGCAGCCCGAGCCGCAATCAATTGAGCGAATTCCGATGTCGCAGCATCTCCTCCAGCAAGTTTCTCTTTGAGTTCGTCATCGAAGTCCGATTGCCTGAGAAGCATACCGGTATCGCGACGAACGAGACACGGTGCGGTGCTGCGCTTCATGCAAAACTCGGCATCATAATCACCATCAGCGATAACCCTATTGAGCAATGCAAGAGCAATAAGCGTATCGGTCCCCGCCTTAACGGGGATGTACTTGTCTGCGCGCGCTGCGCTTGCGGAGTAGATTGGGTCTACTACCACAATTTTTGCCCCATGATCCCTAGCCTCCATGAAGCAACGCCATGTTTGAGGGCTCGCCCATGCGGGATTGAATCCCCAAACAAGAATGGTTTTCGCATTAACGGCATCTAACGTTTCGTTTGTGCAAAAGGTGCCGAGCACACGAAACGCCGCATACTCAAATGCTTGATCGATGCTGAACCCTTGCAGTGTCGCTTCTGTCGCATTTGCGAAGAGAGCCACAAACGAGCCGGCACCGTTAAGAGCGCACCCGTTCCCATTAAGCCGAGAAACGGCAAGTGCTTGCTTTCCGTACTTATCTTGGATTTCCGTGAACTTTTCACCGATCTCAGTAAAAGCTTCATCCCAGCTGATTCGCTCCCATTGATCCGCGCCGCGTTCGCCAACACGACGCATGGGATACTTCACCCGTTTATCGCTATACGTTCGCTCCTGCATCGAAAGCCCACGCAGGCAGCAACCCGAATAAAGCTCGGTTTCATACTCTTTGGGAGTGAGCTTTACAACCTTACCGTCTCGGGCATGGACATTGAACAGGCACGCCTGCGAACAGTTGGAGCGGCATATGGTCGTAGTGATTACCTCTCCCTCATCTGCCTTTGACCCGTCTTCAAACTGGACTGCCTCCGCACCATCGAGAGTAGAAAGCGATACGCCAGCAACTCCGGCCCCAATGGCTAAACCCGTTGTCTTGAGAAAGCTTCTACGCGTAAGCCCGCCCTGCGGACTGTTCGCTCCTGACATTTCTCCTCCTCAGATCGTGTCAGGATATCCATGAAAGTTTGAATGTCATCGATGGCGTGAACCCTCGATGCAATCCCTCAGGATATCCCCCTTTGTACTCCTGAAAAGAATTGGCCGATTCTCTTTGTCATAGTCTGCCATACGTCATTACGATTATCAAGAGAATTGTATGACAGAGTATGACAAGATATTATTCTATTTTAAGAATAAACTTGAAAAGCACTGGAAAGAATCCAGTAATTCACACCCTTGAACTGGCGTTGTTTAAGCTCTCGCAAACTCGGCTACTCGCCCTTCTCCCCTACGCTATCGGTGAACCCCTCGGAAAACGCACTGGGTATGACAAGGGTGCCGCCCGACTTCTTCACGCTTTCGTAGGCAAGATGCATCGTGCGCAGCTTCATGGCCTCCGCGTTGTCCCTATAGGCCTCGGACGCATCGGCGAGCATGTCGGAGATGTCCTTCTCGGCCTCGGCAAGCACCATGCGGGCGTTCTTCTCCCGCTCGGCGATTGCCTCGAGCGACATCGCCTCCTGCAGCTCCTTGGGTACGACGATGTCGCGCACCTCAACATCGATGATATCGATTCCCCACGGGCTCAGCTTCTCTTCGATGGCAACCTTGAGCTCTTCGTCGAGCTGGTCGCGGCGCATGGCCACCTCGGCCACCGTCGCCCGCCCTATCGCCTTGCGCATGGCGGTTTGGGCCACCCACGCCACTGCAGCAGAGTAGTCCTCCACCTCGACGGTCGCCTTTTTGGGGCTGAACACCATCCAGAACAGCACGGCATCCACGTTGATGGGCACCAGATCGCTCGTCAGCGTCTCCTCGGCGCCGAAGTACGTGGCCGATACGCGCTGATCGATGCGCAACGTATAGAATTCGATGATGGGAACAGTGAATACGATGCCCGGCCCCGCCACGCGGTTGAACTTGCCGAACCTGAGCACGACGGCCTTTTCCCATTCGAGCACGACATGCACCGACGATGCGACAAGCCAGCCCGCAACGACGGCGACGATAAGCGCGCCCAAGCCGATGCCGCCCAAACAGAACTCCGCAACGGCGAGCACGATGCCGAACGCCAGAAGAAACACCACCATTGCAAACACAACCGCCCCGTTGCGCGATGCCCTTCGCTTGCCCGTCTCAACCTGGGGCATATGAGGGGCGCGATTCTGTGCGCTGAACAACGGCTGATCCGCCGCCATGTTCTCGTATGTTTTCCTGCGTTGCATCGACAACCTCCTTAACGGGACCAAGCCCGGCTTACGCTTTCGTCCGCTTGGCCTTCTCGTTCTCAAGGCAAGCGCTGAACTGCTCTTCTATATCCTCGACCGACATGCCCAGCTCGAAGCAGCGCTTCAAATACTCCACCGTCACGATCTCGGCAGTCGAAGCGATGCTCACACCCGGCTTGTCGCTCACGTCGCACACGAACGCCCCTTGACGGCGCTTCGATTGGATGTAGCCGTCCTGCTCGAGGCTCATGTACACCTTGCTCACCGTGTTGTAGTTGATCTCGACATCGGCCGCAAGCCCGCGCACCGTAGGCAGCTGGTCGCCCGGCAGGTAGTACCCCGACGTGATGAGGTAGATGAACCGGTTCTTCAGCTGCAACCAGATGGGAATGCTGCTTTTCTCATCGATCTCGAACAGCGCCGCGTTGGTGTTTTCCCTATCTCTCAAATACGACAACCCACTCTCATGTTCCGAACGTCTTATCGATCTCATCGGGTATTGCATACGTTTCCTCGACAGCGGGCTCCAACTCCAGATCGCGATGTACCCCCGCCTCGACGATGCTGAAGCGTAAGCAGAACGCCCCGACGAGCACGAGTATCGCGACGATGCCGAGCAGAACCCGAGTTCCTTGGCCGCACAGATGCACCGCTTCGAGGACAAGGGGAGCCGCAAGCCCGCACGCAACGAAGCCGAACCACCACACGAGGGCTACGTTTCCCTCGGCGAGGGCAACGAACGACTCGCGAACGCCCGGATGATCGCTCGCGCCCGCCAAGGCGACGAACGCCGCCGCGCATACAGCTTCCAGCACGACAAGCACCGCATCGGCGCGCGCCAAACCCCGCACCATACGCACGCTCGCGCTGTCCCGTTCCGCAAAGCACGACACCGCAAACAGCAGCGCCGTGCCACTCGAGAGCGATGACAGCACGAATAGCGCAGGAACCAACGGCGACGCCCAAAACGCAACCCCGCCGATGGTTTGCAGCAACAGCCCCGTGTACAGCATGACCGCCGCACCCACGACAAGCGCCGCAACCTCGAGTGCAACCACAGCCGAACGCGGAACGTCGGGCAGGTATATGAACCTCACGAGCGCCAAACACGCCCCGATGAACACCAGCGCCGCAAGCGCATACGATCCCAGGGTCAACAACGTCGGCGACGGGCTCAAAAACAGATCGAGCGCCCGATCGATGCGGCCCAGATCGAGCAACAAGCTCACGATACCCACGGCAAGCGCCAAGAAGCCAACGAGGAACCCGAAGTCGACGATTCGCTCGCGCGAAGCGACCGAAGGGCCGGGAACGTATGCCGCCGTGCCGAACGGCTGCTTCATCCAGACGAGATCGATCAGCGAGCACAGCACGATGGCACCCGCCCCGGCACCGCCGAGGAACAGATAGACCACTGCCAACGTGCCGAACATCGCTCCCCTGTCTGCCGAGAACACGCACCCTTCGGGTGCATCAACCGTATTAGATTCAGTATGACACAAAAGACGGGTTACGTATATGACACCGTGTCATATATAGGATACGCCTTGCCGCCGCGCCAAGCTCAGGGCGCAAAGAGGCGATGGGGCGATCGCATCGTTTTCGCAATCGTAACGCTCGAACGGAGCAGTGGCTGTTATAACTGCCGCGGGCGACGGTTCGTGAGCGACGATTCTCGGTTCCGTCTGGCATTAGAGGCTCTGACGAACGGGGTTATCCGCGTATTTCACCGCATCTCCCCGCCAACTATCTGCCCCGAAAAAGGCTGCGCACCTGACCGTAACCTGGAAACGCCATCAGGTGTTCTTCCCTACGCCAGCGTGTTTTTGGATCGGGTGAAAAAGATGGGAGGCGAGCTTGCAACCACCGAAGATCAACCGTTGTGCCCCGAGTATCTTGAGGGGTATTACGCACTTCCGGCATTCCGAGACCCGCCTCCGCCCGCGCATGAGCGAGGGCCGCTAGCGCACCCCTCCCCTAATCGAGATGCTCGCCAGCCCGCTTGAGCTTGTCGCGGCGGGAGCGGAACTCGATAACGGGACGGTCGCCGCGAAGCAGGTTCTCGCCCATCCTAAGCTCGGTCTTCTTCGGTCGCTGCGTAAGCACGACGCGCCGGTCCTGGTGCAGGATCACGCCGTTTGCCACGTTGCCCGCAGCGCACACGATGCCGCGCAAAACGGGAATGCGGACCATGCGCTGGTAAAGGCGCAGGTATATCTTCGTATGCTCGTCGTCGATGGGAGCGAACGCCGCCATGATGCGCAGATCGTTGGATATGCGGTTCTGCCACAGGTTAGGCACCCGATACTGCAGGCTGCTCAATTGCTCCCAATCCTCGATCTCTTCCGCCAACTGGGGCGTCTGACCGTGGTCGGGCTCGTTTTTCACGTAGAACGTGAGCGTCTCGTCGTCCCACTTCGTTACGGGGCCGTTCACGAGCGTCTTGTTGCCCCGCCCGATGGTGTTCGGATGAACGAACGGCAGATGGATTACGTCGAGTTGGTTCTCGATGGCGCGCGAGTAGTGCACGTCCCACACCTCTGAACGCTCGGCATACGGGAAATCGCCGCGGAACTCCTCGAACATCGGCAGATCGTCGGGGGCGTTCTCGGGCTTGCCGTAGAACACCCAGATGAAGCCGAACGCGTCAACCGCAAGCCACGGGCGCACGCGGAAGTTCTCGGGCACCTCGGCATCGAGGCCGTTTGCCGGGATGGCAACCACGCGCCCGTCGGCCGCGTAGCGCAATCCGTGGAAGGGGCAGTGCACGTGGCCACCCCCAACGCGCCCCGCCGCCAAGTCCGCACCGCGATGGCAGCACGTGCCGTCGATGCAGGCCACGCCGCCGTCCCCGTCGCGCCACAGCACGAGCCGCCGCCCGAAGCGAACGACGCCCACAGGACGACCGCGCTTCACTTCGGAGGATGCCATGACGGCGTACCACTGATCGGGGATCATGAGGGCCTCGCTTTCGATTGAGCGGCACCTGGCCGCGCACTGCCTTTCGATAACCCTCATTGTCGTGCTCGCAGATACCCGAAGCAACCAACGGCTCGCTTACCTCTACGCGACGGATCGATGACTTTCCGGAAAGGTGCGCCTTAAGGCCGTGAAGCGGCTCGGTTAAGCGCACTTTGAAACCGGGAAGCTGCTCCGCCAAGCACGCCCCGAGACCGTATATCCGCTGCGCTAAGAATCTACCATCTCGTATTCCAGGCACTCGGGCTTGTAGATGGCAACGAACTCCTTGGGAGTCAGTGCGGGAACGGGCGACTTGAGGAAATCCTTCTTGTTGCGCGTGATGATGAAATCGATTCCGTTCCTTTCCGCAGCGTACGCGATGAGGGCGTCTTCGAAGTCATCCATGTCGCTTTCGTTCGCTCGTTTGCAATCGGCTGGTAAGGCGTCAAGAAGATCGAACATTTCCATGAGGCCGGCAATCGAGCTACGCGCTTGCCTTTTCGAAAGATATTTCCTTGCGGCAAGCACGTAGACGATATCGGAAACGGAGGAGACCGTCGCATACGGAACGAACCCTTTCGTCAGGGCAACATCGTAAGAAATATACGAGTGAAAGAAATCTTCCGACTTCCCAAAAATGTCTACCACGACGTTCGCATCATAGAGAATCTTCATCATACCCGAACCCCTGGTTCGGTTTTTCGCATCAATCGCTCATGACGAACGACATCGAGATCGAAATCAGGCGGAAGCTCTACACTGCCGACGAGCTGGCACAAAGCACGCCTTCTTCGCTCAAATATGTCTTCGTTTCCGCCCTCGCCATCACGAAGCCATTCCGGCACCTTCTGCTCGTCCTCAAGATACCGGTAGAGCCTCCGGACGGCTTCCGATACGCTTACACCCTCACGCTCGAGCACGCGATCGCCGCTTCGCTTCAGATCCTCAGGCATACGAACATTCAACGTTGCCATTCCCATTGCTCCCCCTTTCAAAGAGTATCTTCAGCATACTGTATTGCATTACGTAATGCAATACAGTTGACATACGGGAAGGGCGCCTTGAACGAATCTCGCCCCGATACCAAAGCGCCTCGCCGAGCCGATCGACGCAGGTCGATTGCGCAACAGGCCAATACCGTTATAATCGTCCCTGACATTGTTCGAAACACGTTGAGCGCATCGTGCGCACGTTTTGAGGGGTATCCCATGTGGTTCACGCTGTTCCTTGCCGTTATAGTCTGCTGTGCGGTACTGTACGTTCCCGGCTACCTGATCGGGCGCGCGCTTTCGCTGAAACGCACCGTCTCCTGCGCCGCAGCGCCCGCCCTCTCCCTTGCGCTGCTGGTCGTCTTGGGTGTAGTTTTCCGGACGGCGGGCATATCCTGCCACGCGTTGGCACTCGCTGCCGCAACTGGCGCGGTCGCCCTCATCGCCTTCGCACTTGCCCGCGGCATCCAGGGCAAACGCTCGCGTAAGCCCGGCCACGCGAACAGCACGCCCCAACCCGGCCAAACAACCCAGAAGCCTCGCCCCCGACACGCCTCGCCTTCCGAGCGCACCCCTGAGAAAAGCGACGCGCTTTCATCCCGCTTTACCTGGCAGGCCTTTGCCCTGTACGCATGCGTGGGACTCGTCGTGTGCGCATTCGTGTTCCTGACCGCCATCGACGGACCCGATTCTTTCGCACGAAAAGACGATACGACCGTGCATCTGTCCATCGTCCGCGCCTTTCTCGATTCGGGAACCTACTCCACGCTGCACAGCGGCTCTTTTCTCGATCAGGGAACCGCAGGCACGTACTACCCGTCCGCCTGGCATATCGTTGTCGCCATAGCCGCATCGTGCATCGGCGGCGGAGTGGATATCGCCACCAACGCGGCCACGATCGCTTTTACCGTCGTCGTGCTCCCGCTGGGAGTATGCCTGCTGCTCTGCACCATATTTCCGAATCGACGCGGAGTCGTTCTGGCGGGATCGCTGTTCGCAGCGAGTTTCGCCATCATGCCGTGGGGATTTCTGACGAAAGGCCAGCTTCTGCCCAACCTGGCGTCCTTCGCGCTCATCCCCGCCGCCATCGCGCTGTTCGTATCCGCCGTTGAAGCGGACGACAGGGGAACCCGCGCGCGCCTTGCCGCAGGGGCGCTCATCGCGCTCGTCTCCATTGCGCTCTGCCAACCGAACGGCGCGTTCACCTGCGTCATCGGAATGACTTCTTACGCCCTCTGCCGCATCTTCCGCCGCCCAGACGACAAGCGCGCCACTATCACACCGAAAAGGATCGCCTGCGCCGTCGGCCTCGTAGCGGGCGCCTGTGCATTGTGGGCGGTTTTGTACCTCGCTCCCCCCTTGCGCAGCGTGGTCACGTACGGGCCATGGGACACCCTGCTGTCGTTTCCCGAAGCGGTACTGTCCGTCCTGTCGTTCATGTACGTGAAATGGGGCGGCATCCAGCCGTTCTTGTCGATCGCAGTGCTCTTCGGCCTGATTGCCTCGCTGCGCGACCGCCGTTGGCTCTGGCTTGCCGTAGCCTACGTGATCACGCTCGTCATCTACATGGGCAACGTATGCACTGATGGGGTTTTACGCCAGGTGATTTCTGGATTCTGGTATTCGGACTACTATCGCACGGGCGCCATGAACGCGCTGTTCGCCATCCCCCTGGCAGCACTCGGGTTCGCTTGGCTGGTACGCCTTCTCGGCTCCGCTCTCTCTCGGCTCCCAAAGGTTGGCGAACGCAAAAACGCATACGCGGCAGCGGCGCTCACAGTCGTCTTCGTGCTATGCCAAGCGATGCCCTTCCAGATAAGCCTCGGAAAACGCTCGATAGAAAACGGACTGCCCGCAATGCGGGATCAGGTGGCAAGCCTGTATTCGTGGGACGACATCTACACCTCAGAAGAGCGGGCTTTCGTGCAGCAGGCTGCTGCACTCGTCGAGGAAAACGCCACGGTGATCAACGTTCCCAACGACGGAACGGCTTGGTGCTACGGAACCGACGGGTTGCGCGTGCTGTTCCGCCGCACCGGAGACAACGGCAGCAACCCCTTCCCTCCCGCAACAAACGAGATCATCCGTACGCGCTTGGCTAACATTGCCGCCGACGAAGAGGTGCAGCAGGCGATCCGCGAAGTAGGCGCGAGATACCTCATTCTGCTCGACGACCCCACGGGAGACAATCCCACGATAACCGACCAACGCTACGAAGCCGCCAAATGGGCGGGCCTCGAGTCGGTCACAGCCGATACGCCCGGCTTCACGCTGCTGCTGAGCGAAGGAGACATGCGGCTATACCAGATCGACGAGATCGCCTGACAGCAGCTTTTGCGGATGCCCGCATTCGGCAAAGGACGGCGCGGCCGAACCGAATCCGAGACTCGGTTGCCGAGGGCAACCTTCGGCCGCCGAGACTCGGTTGCCGAGGGCAACCTTCGGCCGCCGAGACTCGGTTGCCGAAGGCACCTCATCGCATCGCAAGGCCATCTAATCCCGAGTCCTCAGCGCGTTCGCGTGCCATGTCAGCACGCTTTCCGCCAGTCCGAGCAACACGGCGAAGTAACCGTCGGGATGCGTCTGCGCTATCCGTTCGCGGAAGCCGCCGATCCAGTCCAACGGATGGCCCGTGATAAAGCCGAGCACAGCCAGCGCATTCGAATCGGCCGCACTGGAAGCTTCTCGAGGTTCGCCTCCCGCAGCAAACCCCAACGAGGCACATTGCGTAGACAGGTACAGAAGCTCGATTCCCATATGGTCCTCGTATTGGTTGTTCTCGTTGCTGAGCTCCAAGCCGGACTCGCGCAGGATCCGCCTCATCTCGAACGTCGGGTTCCCGAACCCCACCGTTGCATGGTCCGACCGATACATTGTTTCCCACGGGGGCGCTGCAGGCGAAGGTGGTCCGATGAACAAGCTCGTGTATTCGACCGAGACCCGCAAAACGACATCCTCCCCGTTAGAAACATGCGAAGCAGCCTGCTCTGCGAAGCGCCTGCAGCGAGCGATCGCTTCGCGAATCGAAGCATCTCCGAAATCGGGAAACGAAACCCAGAAGCCGGGATCGATGCCCGCATCGGCTGTCTGCGTCATCGGTTTGAGCAGCGAATTGCCGATAAAGCCGTATACGTCGGCTAAATCGCTCCATGGGATGTTGATAGACATTGCAATCTCCTTTTGACTGGCAACGGGAGCGAGGCGGTACGGCGCTCGCGGGTTGGGAGGAGGCCGCCCGTATGTCGAGCGCTACAGGCGGCCCAGAAAATCAAGCGATTTCGCCGATTGCCCCTTTCCCGGAAGACTCGGCATCCGCAGCAGCACGGTTGCCGGGGAGCAGTTTCCTGCAGAGAACCATGAACAAGAGGATACCGAGCGACACGACGCCGACGACAACGACGATCTCAACCCACGTGGGCGCATAGGCTCCCGCGAGAGCCCACACATCGGTGCCCGAGGCGTGGGCGGCGGCCGACGATCCCGATATAACCCCTGGCGCGCCTGCTACGTTGAACTCGATGAACGAGGTGAGCAGCAGCCATACGCGCTTGCAGAACACGCCGACGATCACGCAGATGTTTGCAAAAGCGACCAGCCCCATGCGTGCGCGATTCTTCGCGAATACGAGGATGACAAACGGAATCAAGATGCCCGCTACGATCTCGAACCAGAAGAACGGCGCCGTAGCCCCGGTTGCCATGATCGTAAGCGTCTCGGTGCCGGCGGCGCCGGGATACGCCATGGTGAGAATTTCGCAACCGACGAAAAATCCGTCGATTGCAATGCAGACGGCGAGCAGCCCCGCAAGGTTCGACAAGAGCTTCTTGTCAGTTTTGAACAGGCCCGATTTGTTCAGCCCCATAAGGGAGAGCAGCAGCAGGGCGAGGCCCGAATCCATCGCCGACACCACGAACAACGGCGCCATGATGGCCGAGTACCAGCCCTCGCGCGCAAGCTCCAAGCCGAAGATCCAGGCCGTCACGCTGTGCACGAGGATGGCCACCGGCAGCGCGAAGCGGGACACGATGGCCACGCGATCCTGCGCCCCGGACTTCTTCGACAACATGAACACCAGGTAGATCACGTTGATCACGAGATACAAAGAGATCACGCAGATGTCCCAGAACAGGGGTGATGTCGGGTTGGGCGATACGACGATCTGCCATACGCGCTGGATGCCGCCGAGGTCGATGAGCACGAACATGCCCGCCAGGCAGATGCACACGGTCGAGAGGATGACCGCGGGCAGCGCCACCTTCTTGTATTCCTTCACGTGGAAGACCGATGCCGAGGAGGCCACGATGAGGCCGCCGGCCGAGAGTCCGACGAAGAACATGAAGCAGGTGATGTAGAGGCCCCACGAGGTGCCGTTGTTCATGCCGGTGACGCCGAGGCCGCCCATGAGCTGGTAGATCCAGGCGGCGACGCCCGCCGCCGTGAGCACCGCGAGCACGCCCGCGGCAGCTTTGAATTTAACTGAAGTTTGCATCGTGCGCACCCCTTAATTGAAGTAGTGGACTTGCGGACGCGTGCCCTGTTCTTCCAGGAGTACGCCAGCCTTCTTTTCGCGAACGAGCCGCGAGATCTCGCTCTCGGGATCATCGAGATCGCCAAACGTACGAGCTTTCGAAAGACAGCAGCGAACGCACATGGGCTCATCCCCCCTGTCGGTACGCTCTTTGCAAAGCGTGCACTTCTCGACTACGCCTTTCGGCCTTACGGGAACGTCTTTGTCTCCGTAGTTGAAATCGGGATCGCGAACCGGGTCTTCCCAGTTGAAAACACGTGCGTTGTACGGGCATGCCGCCATGCACATGCGGCAGCCGATGCACTTGTCGTAGTCGATCTCGACGCGCCCCTTGTCGTCTTTGTACGTTGCACCCGTTGGACAAACCCTCAAACAGGCCGGATTCTCGCAATGTTGGCAGGCGATGGGAAGGTAGGATCGGGTAAGGTTCGGATAGGTTCCAACCGCTCCGACCTCGAAATCGCAATCTTCGACCACTACCCGATTCCAGGCGAGGGACATCGGAACGTTGTTTTGCATCTTACAAGCCATCACGCAGGTGTTGCATCCCGTGCAGCGGCTCAGATCGATTGCTAGACCAAATCGCGTCATATTGATCACCTACGCTTTCTTCACTTCGACAAGCGTGTCGTTAAAGGGGATCACGCGTCCCTTCGGCAGCGCCGGTCCGCGGTCGATCGCAGTGTCGTTCGTCACACTCTGGATCGCGCCGCTTTCAAGATACTTGTCCCATATGCCTTCGACGACGGCCACGGTGCCCGGGCGGATGGCGTTGGTTATCACGCATTCGCAGGAAAACGATCCTCTGTCGTTAACTACTTCGACAATATCCCCCGAAGCAAGCCCGCGCGATTCGGCGTCCACGGGATTCATCTCGACGCTCGGCTTAAAGAATTGCTGTATCCACGTCGAATCGACCATGTTGCAATGGATGTGGTATTTGGTTCTGCGTTGAAAGAATTGCAGCGGATACTCATCGCGCAAGGGGTTGCCGGCATACGCTTCGCAGGGATCCTCCCATGCGGGAAGCGCCTGACCGTAATTGACCAGATTCTCGTAATACAGGTCGATCTTACCCGATGCGGTGGCGTATTTCTGCCCCACGTAGCTGCGGGCTATTTCCGGTTGGTCGTTGAGCGCCACAACTCCGTTGGATTCAATAAGCTCTTCAAGCGTGATGCCCTTGACCGCTTCGTCTTTGGCGTTGTCAAGCTGATAGCGAACAAGCTCCTCGTAGCTTTCGGGGATGGCATCGCCGTATCCAAGTCGTTTTGCGATCTCGGTTTCGATCCAGAAATCGGTCCTGCTCTCGAACAGGGGATCGAGAACCTTCTGCTGGAGCAAGGCATGGCCGCGTAGAGCACGAAGCGATCCGATTTCTTGATCAAGCTCGAAGTGAGAGCAGGTGGGAAGCACGATATCGGCATAGTCGACCGATGGAGTGTGGTATATCTCCTGCGCCACGACGAAGTCGAGGGTATCGATCCACTTTGCCGTCTCGTTCATGTTTGCGCTACACTGCTGGATGGCCCCGTCTTGGAAATACAGCATCCGTATGCCGCTTTTGTCATCGCGGATGTCGACGCTTTCTTTCGGGGCAGAAGCCGCTTTGCATTCTTCGGGCAGCGGCCAATTCGGTAGCTTGCCTGCGCCGAAAACCTTCTGGTACGCATTCACGTACGCGCCGGCGCCGGCGCCGTCCTCGGATCCAAACGTCCCCACCAAAGTCGCCAAAACCACGGCCGCATGCCCGGAAACGTCGGCATTCGAAAACTTGTCGGCGCCGCCGAATCCGAACGACAGAATAGAAGGCCCGTTGCATGCGTATTTCTCGGTAATCTCCCGAAGCACCTCTTCCGAGACGCCGGTTTTTTCTGCCGCCCACTCGATCGGGTATGCCTCATGCTGCTTCTTGAATTTGCGGAATACCGTCGAGTAGGTTTTCCCATCGATTTCGATGGAAGCATCGAGCTTCGGGTCGACGCCATCCGCATCGTAGGGCTGCATCGAATCGCTTACTGCATCCCACACCATAAACGGGTTGTCGGCGCCTGTCTCCTTCGGGGACTCCGCAGGATGATCGCGCAGGAGCGAACCGTCGGCCTCGTCAACCAGAAACGGCATACTTGTATTCTCCCTGAGGTAGGCCTCGTCGTACCACTCGTTTTCGAGAATGAGTGACATCATGCCCAAGTAGAGCGCGGCATCGGTGCCGGGTTCGATGGGTATCCACCGCGAGCTTTTCGCAGCCGTCGTGCAGTAGTTCGGATCGATCGTGATAATCTCGGCCCCGGCTTCCAGCGCCTCAAAGAAATACGGCGCAGTCACCATGCACGTTTCGAGAACGTTGCACCCCACGTTGAGAATCGTCTTGGCGTTCTTCCAATCCTTCATCTCATTCGAGGCTGCGCCCTGCCCGCCCGATTCGGCGATTGCAGGCGAAAAGCCGTTGCCGAGGCCAATGTCGATACCGCGATGCGGCTTCTCTTGGGCTCCGAGAATCCTCCCGAGGTTAACCGAGAGCGTATCGACCGACGGCATATAGGCAATCGCCTGCTTGCCGTAGTCGCTCCACACCTTCTGAATGCCCTGAGCTACCGTGTCAAGCGCCTCGTCCCAGGTGATTTCCACGAATTCGCCTGACCCTCGCTCGCCCACTCGTTTGAGCGGAACCTGAAGGCGATCAACGCTGTAAACGTGTTGTATTTCCGAAATGCCCTTAAGGCATATGGTTTCGTTTCTCTTATCGGGCCAATCGTTTGGCTCGACCAAAGCCATGCGCCCGTCGCGTACCGTGCATTTCAAATGACAGTTACACTGGCAGTGCCGATAATGAAACGTATAGCCGGTCCTTTCCTGCTCATCGGCATGGGCCTGAGCTGGCGCAAGCCATTCATCGGCCGTCAACATAGCGGTTCCCGCTAGGCCCAATGCCCCAACGGCGGCACCGGAAGCCTTGAGGAAGCTTCTGCGCGTAAGCCCGTTCTGCGAACCGTTCGCTTCTGACATCTCTCCTCCTTAACAATCGCGTCCCACCACCTACACTGCCCGATCCGTCGATCGCTGGGCACTCGTCAGCGCGGTAGACACTCCTCGTCATTCGAGAATCGGCCGATTCCACTATCTGCACTATACGAAATAATCATATGACAATCAAGAATTGTCATATGATTATTTCAGCAATCTTTATTCTATTTTTAGAATAAAGATTATCAGGTATTTTTAGATTATCCCAGATCAGCAATCTATATATTAGTGATATCTTACTTTATTAACCTTTAAAGGAGTCCTTCAAGGTGTCGGGAAGCACGTCGCCAAAACCCTCCGAGAACGAGCTCGGAACGACCACCGTTCCCCCAGTTTCGCGGACGCTTTCGTAGAGCAGATGCATTGCGCGCAATCTCAACGCCGCGTCGTTTTTGGAGTAGGAATCCCCCATATCGTCCATCATCTCGCAGATGTCCTGCTCGGCTTCCATGAGGATGATGCGCGCTTTCTTGCGCTGCTCCGCCTGCGCCTCGAGCGACATCACTTCTTGCAACTCTTTGGGCAAAAGGATGTCGCGGACCTCCACCGAGAGGATCGTGATGCCCCACGGTGCAACCTTCTCCTCGAGAATGCGCTTGAGCTCGCGATCCAGCTGTTCTCGCCGTATCGCAACCTCGGCGACGCCCGCGCGCCCGATCGCATCGCGCAGCGCCGTTTGCGCGGCTAGCTCGACGGTTCGCGTGAAGTCCCCCACCTCGGTACACGCCGCCTTTGCGTCCCACACCATCCAGAACAGAACGGCGTTCACGTCGAGGGGCACCAGATCGGCGGTGAGCGTCTCCTCCGCCCCAAACGACGTTGCCCGGACGCGTCCGTCAACGCGCATCGTATTCTGCTCGACGATCGGAATCGTCCAGAAAAGCCCGGGACCCGATACGCGATTGAACTTGCCGAAGCGCAACACCACGACTTTCTCCCATTGCTGGGCGATATGGACCGAAGACATGACAGCCAAGGCAACCACAAGCGCGATCAGCAGCGATGCTACGCCCAACTCGCCCTGCAGCACCCATGCGGCTCCCAACGCTGCTCAAAACGAAACAAGGAACACAACCGCCGAGAACAAAACAACGCCCGCATTCGAAGCCCGCTCCCCTACCACTTCCGTACTCGCGTCGGGAACAACCCGGAACCGCGATCTCGGCCGAGAGGAACCCGCGTCCCCGCAGTGGCTGCCGGCAGACGACCGGCCCGCAGCAAAACCCGCCTCATACGCTTTCTCTTTCCCGATTGCCATGGCGTCCTACCTTTCGCCCTCGCGCTTCGCGCGCTTTGCGGAAACGTCGATCGTTACAATTCGCCCCGGCCCCATCGCCGACGAGCCCTCGCCGACATCCGTCAAGCCCTCGGCCTTCTTGATCTGCTTGATTTTCTTGGCCATGCACTTTTCGATATCGTCGAGCGAGAGCCCCAGATCGCGGCATGCCATCACGCAGTCGTCCATCAGCCGTTCTATCTCCGTTGTATACTCTTCGTCCATCTCGGCATCGAGATCGCGTACGAACACCCCGCGCCCTCGCGTCGACTCCAGATACCCATCGGAAACAAGGCTCAGATACGCCTTGTTAACCGTGTTGTAGTTGATCGATATATCCGATGCGAGCCCGCGCACCGTGGGAAGCTGGTCGCCTGGCTTGAAGTACCCCGAATTGATAAGGTAGATCAGCCGCTGCCGTAACTGCACCCAAAGGGGCACATCGCTTGTCGTATCAACCTCAAATGGAAACATCGCTCACCTTACTAATCTTCGCCGCCTTTACCTCGCCTGCTTCAACCCACCACCGCAAGCCGACGTCACCCGCCCGCAGCGATGGCCAGCACGGGATGCATTCCCGCCTCCACGATACAGAACCGCATGACGAAACCGCCGAATAGCACACACGCCGAAGCAGCAAGTGCCAGCCTGCACGGCGTGTGACCCACGCGCGCCCTGCGCAAAAACACCACCTCGAGCGCCAAAGGCGCCGCAAGGCCCAAGCCTGCGAACCCCACCCACCATAAGCCCGCGTTCGAACCCGCAATCAGATCAAGATACGAGTTCACCGCAGCCTCGCTCGTACCGCTCGCGGGTGCGTCGACGGCTCCTCCGCACGCCGCGAGAAACGCCGCAACCGCCGCAATCTCGAGCAGAACGACAACCGCATCGCACAAAACGATCCGCCTGAACAGAGTGGCAAACGCCGTACCGGCCTCGCTGATATGGGCAGCGCCCACGAACAGGGCGATCCCGCACGAAAGAGACGAGAGCACGAACACGGCGGGCAGCCAGAACACCGCCCAAAGCGGCACCGCAGCCAAGCTCTGCAGCAAAAGCCCCGTGTACACCATCGCAACCGCCGCAACGGGTACGGCGAGAACCCCGAAGAAGCGCACCCAACCCAAGGGCACGCCCCGAACAACGCCCGCCCATGCCAAAGCAAGCATGACGGCGAGCGCAAAGCAAGCGGCGTAGGCATAAGCCCCGACGACGATGTGGGAAAACGTCGGCGTAGACAGCAACAGCAGCAGCCGATCGGCCCTGCCCAGATCGGCGACCAAGCACAGGACGCCCAACAACAGAACAACCAGAACGCATCCGTACGCTGGAGCAAAGAGCTTCCGATACGTGCTCGGTGCCCAGAAAACCGTCTGCGACGCGCGACGCGCCCGATCGGGATGCGAAACGGCGATGCACTCGCCGGGCACGAGCAAGCCCGCAACCGCGAGCACGAGGCACGCACCCGCGCCCGCCCCGCCAAGGAAGAGATAGAGTACGATCGACATACCGAACATGATCCGCCCCTCATGGCATGGTTCCAAAGGCCCGCTCGACCCGTTCGTCGTTGCGACGGGATTATCATAAGACAATAGCCTCGATCATTGTACGCGAAGCGGCGGGAAAACGCACCTGCGTTATTCGGCGATGCGATGAGAATTCATATCCCGGCCATGCGGCGGCGCATGCGCGCTAGCCTCCTGCGACCAGCGCACGGTACGGCCTTCGAAACCGTCAGATCCAGTACCTCGAACACGTCAAGGACTTCGGGGGTCATCTGGCGAGCCTGCTTTTCCGAAGCGTGCTTTCGAGCTGCAAGGATGTACGCGAAATCGGAAAGGGAACCCGCCGAAATGCAGATATCCATACCCTCGGATAAAGCAACGTCAAGAGAGGAATACGGAGCAAAGAAGCCTTCGGTTCTGCTCCGAATATCGATTATCACATTGGTGTCGAAGCAGACTTTCATGCGAGAGTTCACGGGCGAAGTTTTCTTTCGATCCGCTCCCGCTTGAACCGACCCGCGTCAGCGTCGGGGGGGGGGACGGCCTCAACCCATGACCAGACCATCGATCGCTTCCGCTCTATTTCCGCCTGTTTTGAATCGGCTTCCCTCTCGGCTCCCGGATGATCGAGGCTCAGCAAGGACCGGGTTGCCTCCATGTATCCGAAAACCTCGCGGATCAGCTTGGAAACCGATACACCTCCCCGATTCAATACCTGCATACCGCGCTCTTGCCACTCGGAGGCGACCGTCGTCGGCAAAACCGCGCCCGATCGTTGCAGCAAGGTTCCGACACAAAAACGAATAGATTACCTTTCCCTGACCAAAAAGCCATCACCTCTATACTGGGCGGCAGACGAACAAGAACCAACCAGTGTCAGGAGCAATCATGAACGCATCAACGAAAACAAACCTGCTGCCGAAAATCGCATTTGCCGTTGCGAGCATTGCCGCGCTTGCGGTGATCGTAGCGCTCTCGTCGTGCTCGACCACCCCGCAGCAAACCATCAAGATCCCGTTGCAATCCAATGCAGGGACCGGCTACGAGTGGGTCGTCGACGGCGAAACGCCGAGCACGCTGCAGCAGATGGATTCGACCACCGAACCGCAGGGCGACGAAGACCTCGCTGGCGGACCCGTTCTTACCACATACACGTTCCAGAGCATCAAGGAAGGCGACGGAACCATTTCGTTCAGGCTCGAGCGCGCAGGCACGCCCGCTGACGACGATTTGCAGGTGACCTACCACTTCACCGTCGACAAAGACCTCCACGTGACGTTCGACGGATCCGAAGGCACCTATCTCGAAGGAGAAGAAATCCCCACGCCCGAGATCTACGCGCAATAGTGCAACGTTTCGCGCTCGGATGCGCACCCCACCGGCATCCGACGACAAAAACCGCGCGCCGCGCGGCAGCGCACGCAGCGCAACGCGCCCGTCCGATCCGCCAATCGGGCGGGCGCGTCGTTTTTTTTCGCTCGAGAAGCGCCATCCGCCAACCGCTGAGGCAAGCAGCCCTCGCGGCCTTGCGCTATCATAGATGTTCGAGGAAAGGATGTCCGTGGCAGTACTCATCACAGCAAAAGACGTTGAGCTCGAATTCCCGACAAAGCGCGTGTTCGACCCCGTCACGCTCGGCGTGAACACGGGCGACCGCATTGGCATCGTCGGTAAGAACGGCGATGGCAAATCAACGCTCCTTTCGCTGCTCGGAGGATCGCTTGAGCCCGATTCGGGCGAAGTGATTCGCAGGAGCGGTACTACCGTAGGCAGGCTGGCGCAGGCGGACAACCTCGAAGACGAAGACAGCGTCGAGCACGCCGTCGTAGGAGACGTACCCGAATACACATGGGCTTCCGATCGCACCGTCCGCGAGATCATCGCGGCCCTTCTCGGCGATATCCCCTGGGACGGAACCGTCGGCGAACTCTCGGGCGGCCAACGGCGGCGCGTCGATTTGGCCCGTCTGCTCATCGGCGATTGGGATGTTCTCATGCTCGACGAGCCCACCAACCACCTCGACGTCCACGCCATCGCCTGGCTTGCCGAGCACCTCAAGCGCCGATGGACGCAAGGCGAGGGCGCCTTGCTCGTGGTCACGCACGACCGGTGGTTCCTCGACGAGGTCTGTACCGCCATGTGGGAGGTGCACGACGGGGTCGTCGACCCGTTCGAGGGCGGCTACTCGGCCTACATCCTGCAACGGGTAGAGCGCGACCGCCAAGCCCAGGTGGCCGAGCAGAAGCGAAAGAACCTCGCCCGAAAAGAGCTCGCCTGGCTTTCACGCGGCGCGCGGGCGCGCTCCTCCAAGCCGAAGTTTCATCTCGACATCGCTCGCGAGCTCATCGCAGACGAGCCGCCCATTCGAAATCCGCTCGAACTCAAGCGGGTTGCCGTGGCGCGTCTCGGCAAGCAAGTTATCGACCTCGAGCGCGTTACCGAATCGTTCGGCGAGAAAACCGTGCTCGACGATGTTACCTGGCTCATAGGCCCAGGGGACCGCTACGGTATCCTGGGCGAGAACGGAGCGGGCAAAACCACGCTGCTCCGCGTAATCCAAGGAGCGCTCTCCCCCACCAGAGGCCGCGTGAAAATCGGTAAAACCGTCCGCGTCGCCGTGCTCTCGCAGCGGCTCGACGAACTCGAAGACCTCGGCACCGACCGCGTGCGAGAGGTGCTCGCACGCTATCATACCCGCTACATGATCGACGGCAAGAGCATTACGCCCGCGCAACTGCTCGAACGCCTCGGCTTCGAGCGCAGCCACTTGCAAGCACGCGTATCCGATCTCTCGGGCGGCCAGAAGCGCCGTCTTCAACTGCTGCTCACGCTCCTGCAAGAGCCCAACGTTCTCATCTTGGACGAGCCCGGCAACGATATGGATACCGACATGCTCGCCGTGATGGAGGATCTGCTCGACTCGTGGCCGGGCACGCTTATCCTCGTCAGCCACGACCGCTACCTCATGGAGCGCGTAACCGACGACCAGTATGCGCTCATCGACGGAAGGATACGTCACATGCCAGGTGGCGTCGACGAGTTCTTGCGCGTGATCGACGAGCGTAACGAAGCTGCGGGAAGCGGCGGCGCGAAGCAGGCCGCAGGCAAGCTTGCCCCGTGCGATGCGACCCGAGATGGATCCGCCGATACGCAACCAGCGCTCACCGGCGGCGAGGCGTACCAAGCGCGCAAAACGCTCGCTTCGACCGAACGCAAAATCGCCGCGCTCGAAGAGCAAGCCGATCGGACGCAGGCTGCGATGCACGATATCGACCCGACCGATTTCGTCGCACTCGGCGACAAGCAAGCGGAACTTCAGGCGCTTCGAGATCAGATAGCCGAACTCGAGGAGCTGTGGATCGACCTGTCAGAGAAGCTCGGAGATTAGTCCGAGCGCGTGCGCTGCGGCGCACGAAACCATAGTATGTTTTGGAGAAGCACCGTGAGTACAACGTTTCAAGAGCTCGGATTGTCCGAGACGACCCTAGCGGCCGTCGCCAAGATGGGGTTCATCGCACCCACCCCCGTACAGGAGCAGGCGATACCGCTCGCCCTCGAAGGCCGCGACGTCGTAGCCGCCGCCACGACCGGAACCGGCAAGACTGCGGCGTTCGCGCTGCCCATAATCGAGCGCATCGGGCGGGCGAAGCGCCCCGGCTCCCCGAAGGCGCTTGTCGTAAGCCCCACGCGCGAGCTCGCCCAGCAGATCGATGCCGCCTTTGTCGAGCTCGCCAAAGGGTCGGGGCACCGCATGCTCACGGTTGTCGGCGGCATGCCGTACAAAGGTCAGCTCGCCAAGCTCAAAAAGGGCGTCGACATCCTCGTAGCCACGCCCGGCAGGCTCTACGACCTCATGGAGCGAGGCGACGTGAAGCTCGGCGAGGTCGAGGTGCTCGTGCTCGACGAAGCCGACCGCATGCTCGACATGGGCTTCTGGCCGACTATGAAGAAGGTGGTGGCCGCCACCCCGAAAACGCGTCAAACGCTGCTCTTCTCGGCAACGCTCGATCGCAAGGTCATGCAGAACGTTTCGCCGATCCTCAAAGACCCCGCATTCGTCGAGGTGTCGCACAAGGGCGAGACCGCCGATACGGTCGATCAGTTCATCATCCCGATCGGCCAGATGAAGAAGCCCGAGCTGCTGCGCGCCGTACTCGAGGAGCGGGGCAGCAAGCGCGTCATCGTCTTCACCGGAACAAAAACCCGTTCGGAAATATGCATGAACCAGCTGAAACGGGCCGGCTACCGCGTGGATTCCATCCATTCCGACAAAACGCAATCGCAGCGCAAGCGGGCGCTCGACAGCTTCAGCAAAGGCACGGTCGACGTGCTCATCGCAACCGACGTGCTCGCCCGCGGCATCGACGTATCGAACATCGACTACGTGATCAACTACGATCTGCCCGACAACCCCGAAGACTACGTGCACCGCATCGGCCGCACCGGGCGCGCCGGCGAAACCGGCTACGCCATCTCGTTCGTGAGCCCCGAAGCGAAACCCGAGCTCCTCGAAATCGAGAAGCTGCTCGGAACGAAAATCCCCACCATGCAGCTTGAGAGCTACGACACTTCGAAAGCGGAGGCCGAGCTAAAAAACCACTACGTGCCGAAGTCAAACACCCGCAGCGCCGCTGCGTTCTCGCATGCCATGCGCGGCAGAGGGCGCGGGAGGAGATAGATTGAACGGCTAACGCAGCTCAAGCATGCCCCGAATCGCCGACATGATCGAGCGCATGGTCCTGTTGTCCGCGCAGCCCAGTATCGCGTAACCCCTACTTTCGACGTCCACGTTGCGCATCTGCTCTACGCACGCAAAACCTGACGCTCCATCAAACTCGCATCGTATATGCAGAGGATAGCCATTGTCCTTCGAAGTCAAGGGTACAATCGTAACGAGACTCGAACGAGTATTGAAGCCATATCCGCTCACAACCACGGCAGGACGCTTTTTTGCAGGCTCATGCCCGGCAGAAGGGCTGAAATCGATTTCGATGACGTCTCCTTGCTCAAGAGAGCTCATTCGACAACCTCCGCACCGACGTCGTTACCCCAATCGAATTCGGTCGGCTTGAAATCCCCGTCGTATCCCGCAAAGATTTCATCCATCGAGCGATACTGTGCATCGCTGAAATGTCTATGCTCTGACTCACCGGGGCGGATTACGATGTACGAGCCCAATTCATCGCTTCCCGCTTTCATGCTCAGTTGCGACTCGATATCGATGCCTACCGCTTCGCATAGGTCTTTCGGGATACGCACCGCACGAGAGGTGCCCCACGAGCATAGACGTGTTTTTACGCCACCTAAGTCTGCCATAGCAGCTCCTTTATCGAGATATCTATATAGATATCTTATCATCTATTTGAAGCCGAGTACAGCACCTGCAAAGATCGAGCATCGAAATCAACAGATTCATCTTCTCTTGACCGACAACATGGATATCTTCAGGGATACCTTGCCGACCCTAATCCCTTCCACAGATCGCACAGGAATTGAGCCACGGTAGAAAACGCACGTGGCTGCATCCAAGAGAATGCAGCCACGTTGAGCGTCTCGCACGAGGACTATCCGAGCCTACGAAGCAACCGCCTCCCTTTGCCAAATCAGCACGCCTTCAGCGAGCTCCAACATCCCCGCAATGTAGCCATGGGGGTACTCGGCTTCGACCTTGCCGCGCAGAGCACTGATCCATGCAAGCGGGTGCTCTTCGATAAACGATTCCACCTCGGTAGGATCGAGGGCGCCCGGCTCCCCATCGGCGATCCTCCGGCACAGTTCTGACAGATACAGAAGCTCGATCCCGATATGGTCTTCGTACTGGTTGTTCTCGTTCTTCAGCTCGAGGCCCGCATCGCGCAGGAGCCTGCGCATGGCGAACGTCGCCTCACCGAACCCGACGGTTACGCCGTCTGCTCGATTCATCGTCTCCCACGGTGGAGCAGCGGGGGCAGGAGGCCCGATGAACAGACGCGTATACTCGACCGATGCGTTCTCGATGGCCCCATCTTCGCCGAGCTCGCCTGCAGCCACAGCATAGTCGCGCAGCTTCGCGAGCCCAGCGTCAACCCGCTCGCCTGAGAAAACGGCGGGAAACTCGTCCCAAAATGCCGGATCAAGTCCGATCGAAGGGGTTTGGTTCATGGGCTTGAGAAGCGAGTTGCCGATAAAACCGTACGTTTCGCTGAGAAGCAGCCACGCATCCGCATTCAGTGCCTTCATCGAATTCCCTTCTATTCACTCGAGCCGAACCCGCTAGACAGTCTGCGCAGCCGTTGCCGCCTGGTCGTCGACCGCCGAATCGCCGACATCAGCCTTCGGGGCCTTCGCAAGGAGGCGCCGCGCAAGCAGCATGAAAGCCAACGCCCCGAGCGAAATCACGCCGACGACCACCACGATCTCGACCCACGTGGGGGCATAGGCGCCGACAGTCGCCCATATGCTGGTACCAGACGCATGAGCAGCCTCGGTCGATCCCGAAGAGACGCCCGGCGCACCATAGATGTTCGGATGGATGAACGACGTGAACAGAAGCCACACGCGCTTGAAGAACACGCCGACGACCACGCACACCGAAGAGATGATCACCAGTCCCGTTTTCTGGCGGTTCTTCGCGAACACGAGGATGCAGAACGGAATGATAAGCCCGATGAGTATCTCGCCCCAGAAGAAGAGCGCCGTTGACCCGCTGAACATCTCGCCAAGCAGCGCCGCTCCCCCCGCAGCCTGGGGGTACGCCACGGTCAATACCTCGCATCCCACGAAGAAGGCATCGATGGCGATGCACGTTGCCAGCAATCCCGCAAGATTGGCAATGAGCTTCTTGTCGGTGTCGAATACCTTGGCCTTCTTCAGCCCGGACAGCGCGAGGATGAGCAGAGCGAGGCCCGAATCCAACGCCGATGCCACGAAGATCGGCGCCATGATGGCCGAGTACCAGCCCTCACGCGCGATCTGCAAACCGAAGATCCACGCGGTCACGCTGTGGACGAGGATGGCGATGGGCAGCGCGAAGCGGGACACGATGGCCACCTTGCGCGGATCGGCCTTCTTCGAAACCATGAAGTACAGGTACACGATATTGATGATTAGGTACAGCGTGATCACGCAGATGTCCCAGAACAGGGGCGACATGACGTTCGGCGAGAGCAGCAGCTGGTAGATGCGCTGGATGCCGCCGAGGTCGATGAGCACGAACATGCCCGCCAGGCAGATGCACACGGTCGAGAGGATGACCGCGGGCAGCGCCACCTTCTTGTACTCCTTCACGTGGAAGACCGACGCCGAGGAGGCCACGATGAGGCCGCCGGCCGAGAGTCCGACGAAGAACATGAAGCAGGTGATGTAGAGGCCCCACGAGGTGCCGTTGTTCATGCCGGTGACGCCGAGGCCGCCCATGAGCTGGTAGATCCAGGCGGCGACGCCCGCAACGGTGAGGACACCCAGAACCGCGGCGGTTATCTTAAACGTGTTCGATGTTTTCATTGTTCCTCACCCCTTACTCGTAATAGTAGACTTGCGGTTCAGTGCCCTTTTCGGCAAGCAACTGCGTGGGTTTCTTTCCCGCGAGATGCTTTGATATTTCACTCGACGGATCGTCGAGATCGCCGAACACGCGCGCCCTCGTCGGACAGCACGCTACGCACATGGGGTCTTCGCCGCGGTCGGTACGTTCCCTGCAGAGCGTGCACTTCTCGACGACGCCCTTCTGCCGGACAGGAACGCTTTTGTCGCCATAGTTGAAATCAGGGTCGCGCACCGGGTCTTCCCAGTTGAAAACGCGCGCGTTGTACGGGCATGCCGCCATGCACATGCGGCAGCCGATGCACTTGTCGTAATCGACCTCGACGCGCCCCTGGTCATCCTTATACGTCGCACCCGTCGGGCACACCTTTTGGCACGCGGGGTTCTCGCAGTGCTGGCACGCGATAGGCAGATAGGTGCGATAGAGATTTGGATATTCCCCGAGTGCTCCGTCGGGAACATCGCAGCCTTCGGTAATAACGCGATTCCAGCGCATGCCTGTAGGCACGTTGTTCTGCATTTTGCATGCATGGGCGCACGTCTGACAGCCGACGCAGCGCGTCAGGTTGATCGCCATTCCAAGCTTAGTCATTTCGTATCACCTACGCCTTTTCGATCTGGACGAGAGTGTCGTTATAGGGGATCTGAGGGCCATGGAACATAGCGTAGCAACGCTCGTTGCGCGCCGAGTTCGTCACATTCTGCAGAAAGCCCTCTTTGTAGTATTTCGTGTAGGTCGTCTCGGCCATGAAAAGCACGCCGGGCTGCAAGCCTGGATTTACCAGCGCAGTGCACACGAACGAACCGCGATCGTTGAATACTTTCACATCGTCGCCGGTCTTTATGCCGCGAGCCTCGGCGTCGGACGGGAAGATGTTGACGCAGGGGCCGAAATCCTCCTGGAACCATTGCGACGAGCTGTAATACGCGTGGATGCGATAGCGGGATTTGCCCTGCATGAAGTACAGCGGGTAGGTTTCCTTCAGCGGGTTGCTCTCGTACGCTTCGTTGGCATCCTCGTAGACGGGGAATTGATGGCCCTGGTCAAGCAGGTACTCGTAATACAACTCGATCTTCGTCGAAGGCGTCGTGTACACCTGGTCGGCGTGCCCATCGGGCCGCCAATCGTCGCCGGTTCCCGCTACCGGCATGCAACCGCCGTTCTTGAGAAGCGCATCGTAGGTTATGCCCCTCATGTTCGGATCGAGTTTATCGACGCCGTCAAGGGAGAACTTCGCCAACTCCTCGTAGGTTTCGGGTATCAGATGATCCAATCCCCATTTCGCTGCGAGCAAGCGCTCTATCTGCAGATCGCTCTTCGATTCGAACAGCGGATCGACCATGCCGTTCGCAAGCATGACATACCCGAAGCTGTCACGTAGCTGCTTGACGTCTTCCTCGCATTCGAACTTTGTGCAAGCAGGTAAAACGATGTCGGCATAGTCGACGGCAGACGAATGGTATATGTCGATGATCGCAAAGAAATCGAGGCTCTTCACCCATTCCAGCGTATCGTTGGCACTTGCGGCTTCAAGGGTAAAGGCATCGCCGAACGTCAGGGCGCAATGGATGTTGTTCTCCATGTACGGCATTTCGTACATGGCCATGCCGGAATCGTTGTAGTGGTACTCCTCCGGCAAAGCCCAGAAGTTCAAAGTCGCTGCGGGGTTATCCGCGCCAACGCCGCCGTAGAATCCGAACCCGGAGCCTTTGCGACCGTAGTTGCCCGTAATGGCCGTGAGAATGGACATGGAGTGACCGAGGACGTCGGCGTTCGTGTATTTATCGGGGCCGCCAAGGCCGTAGTCGATGATCGCGGGGCCGTTGTTTGCATAGCGATCGGCAAGATCAACGATCGTTTGCCTATCGATGCCGGAGGTTTCTGCAGCCCAGTCTATCGAATAGTCCGAGATCCATTCCTTCATCAGCGTAAACTCGGTAACAAGCTCTTTCCCGTCGATCTTCCACGAGCCCTCGAGCACGGGGTCGATGCCCTCCTCGCTGTAAAGTTTGAGGGAGTCGCTCACCTTATCCCATACGTACGGGGCCCCCGTTTCTTCGGCGGTTACAACCGTCGGGTTGGGGCACGTAACCTCATCGCTACGATAGCTCTTGCCGGTTTTCCGATCCACCAAGAACGGCAGAGACGTGTTGGCTTTAACGAAGTCCTCGTCGTACCAGCCTTCGTCGAGAATGGCGCGGATCATGCCTTGGATAACAGCGGCATCGGTACCGGGATGCACGGGCAGCCACAGGTCGGCCTTCGATGCCGTACCGCTGAAGCGCGGATCGAGGGCGACAATGTAGACTCCGGCTTCTTTTGCGTCCATCAAAGCACGCGACCACACGATGCCGCTTTCAAGCGGGTTATGCCCCACTTCGATGATGGTGGCGGCATCGGAGAATTCCCAGATAGAACGCGAGGGGCAGTAGCTGAATGCACCGAACGCCGGCGTTTGGCCGTTTGGTTGGCCGCGGTCGAGACCCCAGTTTCCACCTTGGTCCGCCAGAAGGAGCTGTCCGATAAAATCAAAGCCGATCGATGCTTCGGTTGATTTGCGAATGAATACAGAATCTTTTCCGTGCTTTGCCCACGAGTCGTTTATAGCCGTGGCGATGGCGTCGATGGCTTCATCCCAGCTGATAGCCACAAACTCCCCTTCGCCTCGCTCGCCAACGCGTTTGAGCGGGGTCTGCAGACGATCCTTCGAATAGATGTGCTCGACTTCGTTGATGCCGCGAAGGCATATGGTTCGATGGCCTTCATCGACAAGATCGCTCGGTTCGATAAGCGCAACGCGCTCGTCGCGAATGGTGCATTTCAAATTGCATCCGGTTAAACAATGGAACTGGTGGCAAAGATGCGCCACCCTTTCTTCCGGCTCGGCGTGAGCCTCCGTCGGAGACAGCCACCCTTCGGCCGTTACCATGCCCGCAGCTCCGGCTATGCCCAACGCGCCCGCAGCAGCACCAGACGCTTTGAGAAAGCTCCTGCGAGTAAGCCCGCCTTGCAGACTTTTCTCTCCCGTCATTTCTCCTCCTCAATGCTTACAGTGGAACACCGCAGGAAGCGTTCGACAAGAGGTCGATGGCAACACGTAACGTCGCCTCGTCTCGTTCACGCACACCCAGCGTCCCAAAACCATTGTAAAGACCGGCCGGATCTTTCCAATCATATTATCATATTGAAATAGTACAATATAGCAATTAGATTATGCTATCTTAAGAATATATTGGTGAATCATCGCCGTAAAGAAGCGTACGCCGCAAGACGGCGCGCTGAGCCGACCAATCGCACGTCGGCATTCGGCGATTTATGCCAAGGCAATGCTTTAGCCGCTGAACCACCAGATCAAGCTCGGCCTCGTTTTGCATCTGCCGCTTCGTAACGGTGACAACCGTATGAACGCCAAGTTCGGCTAACGCTGTGCGCCGAATCGAATCGTCTGCAATCCTCTCGCCGTGGTCCGCCCCGTCGTACTCGACCGCCAAACCGGCTTGCGGCCATAAAAGATCGCACCGAAAACTTGCTCGACCCGTTGCTTTTCGAACAGCATCGGTTGTCGGTATCGTCTGGTTGAGCACGGGCAGCGGAATGCCGTATCCGCCCAAGCTGATCGGAAAGCACAGAAGGATTACCAGCTTCGCCTCCATAGGCGATTCCGATCCGTCGCGAACGTAGCGCATCGCATGCTTCGCCTCGACGATCCCATGCATGCCCCCGCATTGCTCAAGATAGTCGGCAATCGCCGCAGCGGTGGTCAGGGGCGAACGCTGGAAAAGAGCGGGCTGGTTATTAACGGACATGCGGAACGCGCCGCAGATCTCGAATCCCGTCAATACCGCAGCGGGAAATGCGAGGATACGCATAGCTTGGACAAACGCAAGCTCGGGGCGGCAGACGTAAACGCCTTCGCAAATCTGGATGAACGACCCTTTGGGGATGCGCCGAGAGCACACATGGCAAACCACGTTGTTTCTCACCGATCTCATCCGATCGCTTGGCACGAGAAGGTGAGTTGGTTCCGATAAAAACTCGAATCCCTGGTTGCGCAGCTTTTTGATTCGGGAGCTGGTCAGATTTTGCGCGCCTTCCCCTATCGCGTCAACCTCAGGAAAGCGATCGGGGCGCCGAAGCACGAACTCTTTGCCGGATCGCCAGAATTCCAAAGCGGAGATATGCGAAAGGATGATCATCATGTGGGCAGAGTACCACGTATCCGCTGTAAAGATCTGGTGTTTTGGGTATTTGATCTGGTATTTATAACTTGCATAGTGTTGGAAACGCGTAAGGTTTTCAAGCAAAACACGCAAGGTTTCGGTAAGCTCTGAGGCGCATCGCCCGCACCCCGCGAAACCTGCTTCTGCCTTCCAGCAAGCCCATCGCCTACCAATGCCGAGCACCGCGCTAGCGGCAGCGCGACCCCGCCCAACCCGAGCAGGCGCGACGCAAGCGGATCGCAACCTGCCGACATCACAATAGGGAACATGCAACCTACGTCGTTTTGTGAAAGACTATTCGCTTTTCGGAAGCACCGTCTCTCCCCGATCAGGCGAAACGGTATTGCACGTCATGCCGCCTACGTCGTTTTTTTCACAAAACGACGTAGGTTGCACATTACCTATGGCAAAGGGAGCCTTCGGCGTGCACCTCAGTCGCAGTCCGCCTCCGATCCCAATGGAATAGCGAAGCGGTTAACAGCCGCATCGAGCACACAGGAAACAGCGGATGCAGCGCAGAAAACGGCTGCATCCATGCTCGCGGCGATAAGCGTACAACGATCCGTGCTCAAGGGGAGGGCGAGGCGCTCAGCGAAGGAAGGGCACGTACTGGGCGAGAGGGCGCTCAACGAAGGGGCCATTGGCGAGGGACGACACACCTAGTCGCCACCCAGAATCTTGCTCACGTCGAACCCGTCGGCAAGCGAGCTTGGGGCCAGCACCATGCCGTTGCCGTCCTTCGCGCTTTCGTACGCGAGGTTCATCGCACGCAGTTTGAGCGCCTTGGGATTCTTGTCGTAAACGTCGGCGGCTTCCACGAACATCTCGGAGATGTCCTTCTCCACTTCGGCCAGAATAACGCGCGCATTCCGCTCACGTTCGGCCTGAGCCTCCTTCGACAGGGCGTCCTGCAGTTCGAGCGGAATCACGATGTCGCGGATCTCAACCGACATGACCGTTATCCCCCACTGCTCGCATTTTGCACCCATGACCTCTTGCAGCTCGCGGTCGATCTGCTTGCGGCGCATGGACAGATCGGCAAGGTTGATCTGCCCGATCGCATCCCGCATGGCGGTTTGCGCCGACCACAGCACGGCCTTCGGGTAGTTCTCCACCTCAAGGCACGCCTTTTCGGCATCCCATACGAGCCAGAACAGGATCGCATCGACGTCGACGGGAACCAGATCGGCAGTCAGCGCCGCCTCGGCTGAAAACGACGAGGTCATGATACGGTGATCCACATGGATGGCGGCGTACTCGACGAAGGGAAGCAGCACGTAAACGCCCGGCCCCGCCACACGGTGGAACCGCCCCAAACGCAGTACCGCAACGCGCTCCCACTGCGGAGCGATGCGCACGCAGGTGGCAAGCAGCAAGCCGACAGCCGCTGCGGCGATCACCGTTACGACCGACATCCACGCGAGCGTCGCAAGAAACACGACAGCGAAGCCTACGGCGAACATAACGATGGCGAACACGTAAACGCCTACGCGCGTCGCCTCGTTCGGCTCCAACTCCGTAGCCGCGACCGTTCTGCGATCGTCGAGCTTCGGATTCGATACGTCCTTCTTCTTTTCGCTGCGAAAACTAAACTTCATGGCGAGCCCCTTGAATCTACTTACTCCGCTTCCCGCAAGCGCCGCTCGACGAGCGAGACGATATCCTGTCGAGGAATCCCAAACTCCCGACATTGCCGTATAAAATCATCGACCAGAGAATCGGCCTCGTTATCGGCCGCACCGGCATTGCTCAAGTACTTATCGGATACGAAGGTTCCGCGGCCACGGTAGGATGCGATGTAGCCGTCGCGTTCGATATCCTGGTAGACCTTGCTGACCGTGTTGTAGTTGATCCCCAGGTCAACAGCAAGCTCGCGGACCGTCGGCAGTTTATCGCCCACCGCGAAATGACCCGACCCGATGAGGTAGACCAGGCGGTTCCTCAGCTGCAACCATATAGGTATGCCGCTGTCGCTGTCGATGGTTATCTGAACTGTCTTACTGGCGTCTTCCAAGGTATCCTACAACTGCTCTTCCCGCTCGAAATGTTCCCGTACATGATACAGGAGGTCGCCCGTATTGCCATAAGAAACTATGACAATCATGCAAAACCGCCTATCGCGAGCGGGCTGTACAGCGCCGCACCCACAATGCAGAACCGCACGAAAAAGCCTCCGACGAGCACCCCTGCGGAAGCGGCGAAAACGAAGGCTTCGTTATGCGCGCTGCGATGCAGAGCGTGCAGCACGAGCGGTACGAGCATTCCGCATCCCACCACGCCTGTCCAAAAGAAACCCGCAAGATCACCCGTAAACAGCATGTCGCACGACGCTCGCGCGGCATCGGAGTAGCCGTACCGGTTACAAAAAAGCAAGATCACCACCAGGGCTTCGGCAATCCCGACAAAGCCGCTCGCCTTCCACAGGCAGCAGGAGGTCGATCTTTTGCCCCCGCTCGCCAGAACCCCGAACGCGAGCACGAGCGCGAGTCCCGTGGCAAACGACGAGGCGACGAACAGCACCGGGAGCAGCCAGCTGCGCCAAAAGTCTATCGATACCATATCCGACAGCAAGAGGCCCGTGTACGTCATCACGCCGAAGGCCAGCGCGCTTCCGACGGTCCACGCCAACCAGAGAAACCATGGGGGAATGCGGCGCATCACCAACCCGCACACTGCAACGGCAGCCGACAGAGCGAAAAACAGCGCAACGAGCCAAGCACCCGTTGACACGATCGATTCGAACGGCGAAAGCACGACAAGCCACGCGCGCTCGGGAGAACCCAGGTCGAGGAACAGGAACAGGGCCGCAAATGCGATGATGACGGGGGCGGCAAGAAATCCCGCTTGGACGCGAACGGCAACTTCCTCGGAATCGTCCGTCTGCCGAAGTGCATCGTAGGCCGAGCAGGCCGATGCGACCACAAACGCCCCCGCAGCCGTTCCTGCAAGGAAGAGATACCATACGATGTACGAGCTGAAAACCAAAACGCTTTCCCCCGACGGCAACCCCATTGCCCTATCCGCTTCGACGCACTGCAGCCATTGTACCATCTTTGTCATAAAGAACTAGTACATTCGGATCGAGCGGTGCTC
The DNA here is from genome assembly GCF_022845715.1 of Raoultibacter timonensis. Taxonomy (NCBI): domain Bacteria; kingdom Bacillati; phylum Actinomycetota; class Coriobacteriia; order Eggerthellales; family Eggerthellaceae; genus Raoultibacter; species Raoultibacter timonensis. Next base: position 1,088,615 of record NZ_AP025564.1, on the reverse strand, counting down.
ATCGGGGAAAAGCGCGCAGCACCTACTGCGCCTCGACGTCGATGACCGATGCCTGCTTCTTGCGGCGGCGCCACCAGCGCGATACCGAATGCACGGCCCACTCGACGAGGGGAATCGTCAAAAACGCGACCCACGCGGGATGCGGCTGATTCAAAACGAACGCCATCCATAGAAACCACGCCACCACGGCGATCGGATACAAACCCCCAACGAAGTGCGCAACCTTCTTAGATTCGACCGTATGGCCGATCATGTAGTACACGGGTATCGTGAAGAACACGAACAAGCCCGTGCCCCACTCGTTCGCCGTAAAGCCGATGAGCAGATAGGCGATGATCACCACGAGCGGATAGGGAAACTTCATCCACGCCGCCATGCGGTAGTGCTTGCGCACCGGGATGCTCTTGCCCACTTCGTCGCCATAGCGCGCTCGCGCCTCTTCGAGCGTATCGAAGTATTCACCCTGAACCGTATAGCCGCTCGGCCTGCCCCAGTGGCCGCCGTGTCCGTTGCCGTACTTTTCCTGCGCATCGTGCCAGTTGTCGAACTGCTCCCCGTTGATCACCACGCCGCCGCTCGTCCATTCGACCGTGTTGCCTTCGTCGTCGCCCGCGGCACACCAATCCTTCCCGCTATGCGCGGTCGAGCCGGCCCAGTCATCGCGGCGGCCGCCGCGGCGACCCCGCGGCGAACCCTCCTTGACGTGGACGCCGTTCCATCCGACGTGAACCTCGTCGCCGTCTTTGGAGTCTTTCACATGGACGCCGTCGCGCCACGATACATGCACGTAGTCCTCGCCGTCGAGCACATGGATGCCGTCGAGGCCGATGTGAACCTTCTCGGGGCCCTTCCCGCTCGTCCAACCAGTCGAAGAGGTCGAGGACCCCGCTGCATCGGAAGCGCCGGGGGCCTCCGGACCGCCGGCAGAAGCCGCACCCGCCGGATCGCTTCCCGCCGCAGGCTCGCCCGGTGCAGGCGGCGTCCCGGGGGAAGCCTGCGCTTCTCCGCCCACGGAAGCCCGCTGCGCTGCGCGATCGGACATTTCGAACTCCACATCGTCTTCGATGCTGCCGTCTACGTAGAGGAGGTCGTCGAGAGAGACTCCGTACAGCTTCGCCAACGCGATGAGGTTATCGGTATCGGGGGAGGATTCGGAGCGCTCCCACTTCGAAACCGCCTGCCGGGAAACCCCGAGCTTTTCCGCTAAACCCTCTTGGGAAAGCCCTGCTTCCTTGCGCCGTGCCGCGAGGCGCTCCGCGATCTCAACGTTCATGCGTAACCCTTTCTTCGGTATTCAATCATCTTACCTTATCCAAGCTTACGGTTGCGGCTCCGTTGATTCGACCAATTCCAGTTGGAATTTTAGGAAACTATTGGTTGCGGGTATACGCCAAAGCGCTGAACAGGCAATTCGTAAGCTATACTTACCAACGTGGAGCAGAAACGCCCTCCGAAGAAAAGGCGATTCGTCCATCATCGCACCACAGGCTCACCGAAACGAGGGACAGAACCAACCTCGTATCTCGACCGAGAGCCCATCGCCATCTAACCTGACACCGAAAGAGGCGCGTCGAGTAACACCCGCATCGTCCGTCGAAGACAAAGCCCCGATATGCATGCACGTCGACCCATCGCGAGCGGCAAGCGCCCTTGCATCGACTCGGCAGCTGCGTTATACAATAGGAGTCCGTCTCGCACAACCGCCGGTAAGGAGCCCCGTGAAAAACACCGACCGCCCAACCGATTCCTCCGCATGCTTCGAATCGAACCTTGAGAAATACGCCCGCCTCATCGTCGAATCGGGCTGCAATGTGCAGCAAGGCCAAGAGCTTTTCCTTACCGCTTCGGTGGAGACCGCGGATTTCGCCCGCCTCGTTACCCGCATAGCCTACGAACGCGGAGCGCGTCACGTAACCGTACGGTACACCGACGAACAGATATCTCGCATGCACTACGACCATTGCGACCTCGCCGTGTTCGAAACCATGCCCGAATGGGCGGCGATGCTCAACAACTCGATGGCACGCGAAGGCGCGGCCATCCTTTCGATCATATCGGAAGACCCTGAGATCATGACGGGCATCGATCCGGCAAAAGCCGTCGCCAACGCACGGGCCTCGCACCTCGCCTGCAGCGAATTCTACGACGCTCTCGACTTCGGCCGAAACGTTTGGTGCATCGCGGGAGCTGCCTCATCCGCATGGGCGCGCAAGGTCTTCCCCGGCGTTTCGGAAAGCGAAGCTGTCGCGAAGCTCTGGGATGCGATCTTCACGACAGCTCGCATAGGTGATGCCGACCCCGTCGCGGCATGGGAAGAGCACCGCAAAAGCTTTGCAGCCCGCACCAAGCTCTTGAACGAGCAGCGCTTCGACGCACTTCGCTACCGCAACGGCGCAGGCACCGATTTCACCGTGGGGCTTACGGATAAGCACCTCTGGAACGGCGGCGGCGACACCACGCAAGGCGGTACGCCGTTCTTCCCCAACATTCCCACCGAGGAGGTATTCACAACCCCCGATCGCCTTCGCGCCGACGGCGCCGTCGTCTCGGCGATGCCCCTTATCCACAACGGTACGCTCATCGATAGCTTCAGCATTACGTTTCGAGACGGCAAAGCGGTCGATTTCTCGGCAGAACAAGGATACGACACGCTTAAATCCATCATCGAGACCGACGAGAACTCGTGCAGGCTCGGCGAAGTCGCGCTCGTGCCTTTCGCTTCCCCCATTCGCGAAACCGGTATCCTGTTCTACAACACGCTCTACGACGAGAACGCCTCGTGCCACTTGGCGCTCGGCCAGGGCTTTCCCGATTGCTACGAGGGAGGCACCGAAATGGATGCAGAATCGCTCTTCGAAGCGGGCGTCAACAAGAGCGCGACCCACGTCGATTTCATGATCGGCACCGAGGACCTCCGCATCGAGGGGATCAAGGCGGACGGGTCGGTTCTGCCGATCTTCGAGAACGGAAACTGGGCTGGGATATTCGCCTAGCTTGAACCGGATTCCAATGCGGGCGATTGACTTGCCCGCGACCCCCGCCTCGCCTTACTGCGTACATTCGCGGCGAGGCGGCCGTCGAGATACGTCTCGACGAGCACGCATGCCACGATAAGCCCCGCACCGGCGAATCCGACACCGCTCAGCATCTCACCGAGAACGATCCACGAGAACGCAGCCGTGAACAGAGGTTCGCCGCACAACAGCATCGATACCGTCGTCGAGGAGAGCCTCGTAAGGGCGACGTTCTGCAGCGCAAACGTCAAGCACGTACTCAGCAGCGCGAGAAACACGATAACGCCCCACGCAGGCGGCTGCACGGCCGCGACGTCGATCATAGGCTCGAGGGAGAGCGCCCCGACGAGCGACAGGACGAACGTCACGCCTATCTGGGCGGCCGACACCGTCGCCACGTCGAGGCTCTTCAAGCCGCGCTCGCCGAACACCAGGGCTCCGGCAAGCGACGCAGCGGAAACGAGGGCCAGCACCTCTCCCCATCCGAAGACGAAGGCCCCGCCGTTGCAGCACAGAAGGTACAGGCCGAAAACCGCGAGGGCCTGAAACGGGAGATGCACGAGTTTGTAAGGACGCTTGAGTACGAAAACCGCCGCGACCGGAGTGAACACGATAGGCAGCGCAACGAGAAACCCCACGTTCGTGGCGCTCGTCAACGCAAGCGCCACGTTGCATGAAATGTAGGAGACGGCCATGCACAGCGCCGCCGGAAGCCAGTCCACGAGGTTCGCTTGCCGAAGCTGCAATACGATACGACGTCCGAAGAATACAGCGAACACAAGCAGGGCGAGCCCGAAACGCAAAGCCAAACACCAAAACGGCGTGATGCTGTCGTAGGCAAGCTTGGTTACGGCGTTTCCCAACCCGAATATCGCCGTTTGCGCCACAATGCACCATACGTATGTCCAGCTTTTCGAACCCACAGCCCGTCCTTTCCAATTGCCGGAGAACATGGTACTGTTGAGCTTGATATAAGTAAAACGAGAAATTCTTCAAAAGAATTAAAGTACTTCTTGTTTTCTGAACGAACGATAAACCCCGAGCGGAGACGGCATGGGAGAGCAAAAATACGAAGCGTTCATCAAAGTCGCCGAAACCGGCAGCTTCAAGCAGGCGGCCGAAGAGCTCGGCTACACCCAAGCGGGCATCAGCTATATGATCAATTCGCTTGAAAAGGAGTTCGGCCTCACGCTGTTCGTCCGCGAATACGGCGGCACGCACCTTACGTCGGAGGGCAAAGAGCTCCTCCCCTGGGTTCACAGCGTCCGCAACAGCGAGCGGCAACTCGCCGCAAGGCTTTCGGAGCTCAAACAGCTTGAAGGAGGCTCAGTGCGAGTCGCCACGTTCACGAGCACTTCCATTCATTGGCTTCCGGGCATCACGAAGCTCTTTCACAAGCGCCACCCGACCATTGAACTCGAATTCATCTGCAACGACAACCAAAGCGAGGTCGAATCGCTCGTGTGGTCGGGAGACGCCGATTGCGGATTCTTCGCCCTCCCAGTGAAACTGGAGCTCGAAACGATCTCGTTGCGCCACGACCCGATGCTGATCGTCCTGCCCCGAAACCATCCCGAAGCCTCCAAGGAACGCTTCTCGCGCGAAGCGATGGCGAAATACCCGTGCATCAAGCTGAGCGATGGGTCGGATCTCGAAATGGACGAGGTATTCGCCCGCAACGGAGTCGAGCCGAGAATAGCGTTCTCCATCGCCAACGACTACGCGGCGCTCGCCATGGTCGATCAGGGATTGGGATACAGCGTATTCCCGGAGCTGATCCTTCGCGATCCCCTATTCGACATCGTCTGCAAGCACCCGGAGATCCCCACGAGCCGAGAACTCGCCATCGCGGTAAGGTCGTTTTCCGATGCGTCCACGGCTACGCATGCGTTCATCGACTGCACAACCGAATGGGTTGCCCAAGCCTACGGCTGAGAAGCGTCCACCTCGCCAAGCGGTCCCCCGCGACTTTCCGAGAGCCTTCCCAGCAGCCGATCAACAGCGAGCACCGCGTAGCCGAGCGCAAGAAACGCTGCCCCCACAAGTACGACGTTGACGGCCACACCCGACCATCCGATAAGGTTCGGGTCGATGAAGAAATAAGGATAGCTTGATCCGCCTCGATACGTAGCGCCAAGCGGAGCGGCAACCAGAGCAAACACGAGATAGTACAGCGGTAGAGCCAACCACCTAACCGGATCGAACGGCCTGATCGATCCTTTCCGATCGAACAGAAGCCAGTCGGCCACGGCCATAAGGGGAACGACGAGATGCACGGTTAAGTTCGAGGCCTCAGACCCGTTCGGCACCATAGAGAAATTTGCTCCCACCAGCACGAACCAGTATATCAGCAGCGTTACCACGATCCCCATGGTAACCGCGCCCTTGACCGCAGGAGAATAGTTGACGGTTCCCACCGCACCGCTGAATCTGATTTCGCGTGCGCATTTGCCAGCCGCATAGGCGAAGTACGCAAACACGAAAACATTGCTTTGAATGGTGTAGTAGAGAAACGTCGACGCGTTGAGCCGGCCGTCGGGTATTCCCGAGTTGAGGAAGATGCCCCATGCCGCGACGAGGACCAGAGCCGTTTTCCACACAAGGGAAGCGTATCGGTTCGTGATGCACATCGAGATTCACTCCCGTCCCAGTCACGCGGGCATATTAGTTATGTTCTTATCTAATATAGCGCTGCCTACAGGGTCGCACTCGGAAAACACATGCTTTGTAAGCTATTCGGCATCCTCTGACGAGATATCGGATCTCTCGTCGATGAAAATCCCTTCGCCGTTCGGGACGTACTCGAGTATATCGCCCGGCTGACAATCGAGCGTTTCGCAGATCATTTCGAGCGTGGAAAAGCGAATCGCTTTGATTTTCCCCGTCTTTATGCGCGACATATTCACGTTCGATATGCCAACCTTTTCGGAAAGCTCGTTAAGGGACATTTTCCGATCAGCCATGATGCGATCGAGCCTGAGGATGATTGGCATCGCTACCCGGCCTCGCCCTACAACGTTTCGTCAGAAAGCTGCTGGAGGAGCGTCCCGTACTCGAACACAAGCGATAGGCAATAGAGTATCGCGGCCGCGCTCAGCATGCCAAAGTTGATAGATAACGTTGGATTGCTATTAACGCTCGTCACAGAATACTTGACCATGAGCGATCCACTCTCGACCAGAGTGGTTTGCCCTATAGAGAAGACCGCCTCCACCACAACGTATACAATAAAGATAAGAGCGACAACCCTGATTCTTCTAACCTGGCGCATCGAAAAAGGCGACTCTCCCTTTTCGATGTCGCTAAGGAAGTGTATAGCCTGCCTTAAAAACACCGCAATCAACAAACCGAAAACTATGCAAAGGATAAAGGGGACGGCGCCTGCTGATTCCGCATCCGGAGAAACAATCTCAGGAAAAAAGGACAGGCATCCAAACAAAGCAACCAGCATAACCCAGACTATACAGAACAAAACAAAGACAACTTTGAAGAATACCCTGATTGCCTTTGCTGACTTTTTTAGCCGGTTCAAAGAGGCTTCGGTTTTTGTATATTCCTCAGTAGTCATAAAATGATTCCTTCATACGAAATAGCGCTTAGGCGAATCGTCCCGTACAGCAAAATCCAGCCACTTCCATGCATTATACAAACAACTCAACTAGATTGCCCAGAGGCATACACGTAAACCCACCGTCAGTAATAACGAAAGCAATACAAATGGCCCCCGTTACTACTGAGGGCCATCGAGTCTTTGGCGGAATCCATTAGCGCCACTACAGACCAACCTTAAAGCAAAATCCGTAGCCCACCTCTACACATGCAGCCAGCGTTCCCGCCTCACTATGAAACAGCATATCGTCACCTCCTTCCCTGCATCGCCACAGCGGCTTTGACCATTTCGCCGTAGCCGCTGAAGAACTCTTTCATCATTACGCAATACGCGTCGGGGGATCGTAGATTGCCAAACCCGAACAACGACCGGGCCCGGCACCCTCCCCCGCACAGCAGCTCGTACTCGCATTCGGCGCAACCTTCGAAGTCTTTCGTGTTCAGCGATCGAAACCCCTGGCCCACCTCGCTCGACAGGGCACTGTGCATGGAATCGCTGAACAGGTTGCCCATCGCGAGCTCTTTGCGGTGGAGCATATGGCAGGGATACACGGTTCCGTCGGCAGCGACGCTCACCATCCCGCGTCCGGCTCCGCACGAGCTCTTAACCGTGAGGTTAGCCCCGATCGGGGAGTCGGATACGGGCATCGGACCGCCCTCGCCAACCGTCAGCATCGACCTGCCGAGCTTCCTCAGCTCGGTCTCTCGGGGAACAAGTTCGCCCAACGCCGCATCGTCGCAAGAGCACGAAAGCAGGCTGAACGAAACCGTGACGCCCAAACGCTCGGCGAGGTCGAGGTAGCCGCGAACGTCGTCGATGTTCTTAGCGTGGATCGTAGCTATCATGTGCGCAGGAATGTTCGCTGCCTTTACGGCTTCGATCGCGCGGACAAGCTCGGGGTATCGCTGCTGACCGCGGATATAGGCCGGCGACGACGCCGTGCACCCGTCGAACGAAATCGACACGCGATCAACGAACGGGGCAACCCGCTTGAGCTGATGCGCGTCAAGCCCAATGCCGTTCGAAAGAACGACAACCGAAGGAATGCCGCATTCGATTTTCGCATAGGCGGCAATGGCGGCAAGATCGTCGCGAAGGAACGGCTCTCCGCCCGATATGACGATCTGTTCCACTCCCGCCGAAGCGAGCTGCGAGATGGCGTGGTTGATCTTCTCGGTCGGCGCATCCGCGAGCCTGTTGCGATCATCGTCAAGAGAGTAGCAACCGACGCACTGCAGGTTGCATCGTTGCGTAATGTGCACGTACGCCGATTTGAGAGAATCGTCAGGTTTTTTGTATCCGAAGAAGCCGCCAATGCCGAGATGCTGGAACAGCGCCTCGTCAACGGCGACGATCTCGGCGGGAGGTACGTCTTCATGCATGAGACGCTGGCAGATGTCCCTTCCTTCGGCCGTCAGTCCGATGGCGTACCCGGTGTTCAAGTTTCCGATCATCGGAATGCCCTCGAAATCGAACATAACAGCTTGATCGCCGAACCTCATCCAACCTCCGCTCCTTGCGTGCTATCGATAGAGTACACCGATAGACCCCTGTATTACATGATGGATTCCACCATTTTTGTGATGATATTCATTATGGACGAGTGGGAGAAAAGTTCCTACTGGTATTTTTATCGTTTTATGATAAATTCTTAAGCCTAATCGTTCATGTAGCTTATTGCATACGGGACGGAGTCAGTACCATACGAGGAGCGCCCTATGTTTGAGGGTTTTATCATTCCAGATATCTCGGAAGTACTCTTCCCGCTCTGTCTCGCGGTCGGCTATGTGGCGATTATAGGATCGGTATCCGCGATGGTGGTCAAACTCGTACGCTGGAGGGGGCAACGTTCAGAAATGGGCTTGCTCGCAACGGCTGAATGCAAGATCACCCTGCTTTGCTGCTCGACGTTCATGCTCATGGGCATATTGATCGTCGTCTTCTTCAATAGCATATAGGCATTCCCCCCGCCCGGACCCCCACCGCTACATTCAACCGGGCAAGCCACTTACAGCAAGCAGGGCACATCGCGGATACCGGCACAGGCGAAATCGGGTCGCTCGGCCAACAGCGTCGCCTCGGAGAACATGCCCCACAGGGCGGCCGTCGTCTTGCATCCCGCACCGTTTCCCGCCTGGATGTCGTACGGGCTGTCGCCGACGTACATGCAGTCTTCGGAGGCGAATCCCAGAAGAGCAGCGCCGTGAACAACCGGCCCCGGCTGGGGCTTGTGCTCGGGCCAATCGTCCGAGCCGATCATACAGCCCAGATACGCGTCCAACCCGAACAGCTGCAATCCCTGCATAGCCGCCTCGTGGCGCTTCGACGTGACGACGCCGAGCGGATACCCCTCAGCGGCAAGCGCCTTCAACGTCTCCTCGGTGCCATCGAACGGGCGGACCATGCCGTCGTGCTTGATCGCGTTGTATTCACGGTACACGCGGAGCAGCTCATCGTGAAGCGCCTGATCGCTTGTAAAATCCCACATCTGCGTCGTAAGGGGCTGGCCGACTTTGGCCATAAGGCGCTCGGGAGGGATCTCCTCCCGAAGCACCGTTTTCACCGCATGCTGCATCGATTCGAGAATGAGGTCGTGCGTATCGAGCAGGGTTCCGTCGAGGTCGAAGAGAATCGCTTTGGTCATGGATGCCGTACTATTCCGAGAACAGGCTGCCGAAGGCGCCGATACCCGAACCTTTGATGTTGCGCTTGGTGAAGGCCAGCGCCTCGGCTACCGCAGCGATGGATATATCGCGCTTTTCGCCCGTCCTGCGCAGCTTTATCTCGACCTTGCCCTCTTTAAGACCGCGTTTGCCAACCACGATCTGCAACGGCCAACCGATGAGGTCGGCGTCGGCGAACTTCACGCCCGCGCGCTCGTCGCGATCGTCGATGACCACTTCAAAGCCGGCACGCGCGATATCGGCGGCAAGGCGCTCCGCCGCAGGCTGCACCTCTTCGTCGCCCACGTTGAGCGGAATGACGCACACGTGCGCGGGAGCCACCGAGACGGGCCAGAAAATGCCGTTCTCATCGTTATGCTGTTCGACGATAGCCGCCATGGACCTCGAGATGCCCACGCCGTAACACCCCATGAGGAAGTTCTGCTCGGAACCGTCTTCGGCTGAAAACGTCGCGCCCATCGATTTGGAATACTTGTCGCCGAGCTGGAACACCTGCGACACCTCGATGCCGCGGGCCCCCTCGAGCGGAAGGCCGCACTTGGGGCAGCAGTCGCCCGGTTTGACGACCACGAGATCGGCCCACACGTCCACTTCGAAATCCTCGCCTTGCTTGGCACCGACGTAATGGTAACCGTCCTCGTTCGCGCCGACCACCCAGCGGGGTATCGCCTGCAGGCTGCTAGCCGCAACTATGCGAACGCCCTCGGGAAGGCCAACGGGGCCCATCGAGCCCTTGTGCAGGCCCGCCGCCTCCATTTCCTCGTCGGTCAAAAGCTCGAAGCCCTCGACCACGCGAGCGGCCTTGAGTTCGTTGAGGTCGTGATCGCCCGGCACGAAGAACACGGTGATTACGCCATCCTTGCCCTTGCCGGAAAGCGCTTTGACCGTTGACGATTCGGGAATGTCGAGGAACGCCGCCAATTCGGCGATGGTGTGCACGTCGGGCGTTGCGATCTTCGTAAGCGCATCGGCCGCCGTATACTCGGTCGGACGGGCAAGGCCCTCGCCTGCTTCGGTATTGGCCGCATACCCGCACGAGCAGTGCACGAGCTCGGCTTCGCCCGCGTCGGCAAGAGCCATGAACTCGCAGGTCACACTGCCGCCGATCTGTCCGGAATCCGCCTCGACGGGACGATAGTCCAAATCCATGCGCTCGCAGATCCTGCCGTAGGCGGCGCTCATGTCATCGTAGGTCTGCTGAAGCGATTCCTGGGAGTCGTGGAAGCTGTAGGCGTCCTTCATGATGAACTCGCGACCGCGCAGAAGCCCGAAGCGCGGACGGATCTCGTCGCGGAACTTCACCTGGATCTGATACAGCGAAAGCGGAAGCTGCTTGTAGGAACGCAGTTCGTTGCGAACGAGCGCCGTGATGATCTCCTCGTGGGTGGGCCCGAGGCAGAACGGGCGATCGTGACGGTCGACGAGGCGCATGAGCTCGGGGCCGTAATCATCCCAGCGGCCGCTCTCGTGCCAGAGTTCCGCCGGCTGAAGCACCGGCATCATGATCTCCTGGGCGCCGATGCCGTCCATCTCGGATCGCACGATGCTCTCGACTTTCGCCAGAACCTTCTTGCCGAGCGGGAGGAAGGTGTAGACGCCCGATGCGGCCTTGCGAATCATACCCGCGCGAACGAGCAGGCGATGGCTCGCTATCTCGGCATCGGCGGGATCTTCCTTCAAGGTGGGAACGTACAGTTCGCTCATACGCATAATGTCAGTCATAGTCTTCCAATCTCCTCCATCAAAGCATCCACAATAGCGCCCTCCTCGACCTTGCGCAAGGTCTCGCCCTGGGCGAATATCACTCCCGAACCCTTGCCGCACGCCACGCCGATATCGGCATCGGCCGCCTCGCCGGGTCCGTTCACCACGCATCCCATTACAGCCACCTTCACCGGTAGGTCTACCGACCGCAGCCGCGCTTCGACCTCTTTCGCGAGCGCGATGAGGTCGACCTGACAGCGTCCGCACGTCGGGCAGCTGATGATCTCGGGAGATCGGCGGCGCAGGTCAAGCGCTGCAAGCAGCGTCCAACACGCACGAACCTCCTCGACGGGATCGTCGGTAAGCGAAATGCGCAGCGTATCCCCGATGCCGCTTTCGAGCAGAATGCCCAAACCGCTCGCGGATTTGACGATGCCCTGGAACAGCGTGCCGGCCTCGGTGACGCCGATGTGCAGCGGCACATCGGGAATCTCAGCCGAAAGCATACGATACGTGAGCACCGTCGTCATGACATCATGCGCCTTCGCAGACACAACTATATCGTAAAATCCCTGTTCTTCGAAGTGTTTTACGTAATCGGCAGCCGAACGCGCAAGCTTTTCCGGCAAGGTCATATCGCTTCGCGCAGCCAGTTCGGAATCGAGCGAGCCCGCGTTCACGCCGATACGGATGGGAATGCGGGCTTCGCGCGCCGCCGCTATCACGCGATCGGTTTCGGCCAGCCCCCCGATGTTGCCCGGGTTGATGCGCAGCTTCGCAGCGCCCCGCCTGGCGGCCTCGATGGCGATATCGGCGTCGAAATGGATATCGGCGACGACGGGAAGGGGCGACGCTTTGCACACGGCCTCGAACGTGCCGAGGCAGGCTTTGCGCGGAATGGCCATGCGCACGATCTCGCATCCAGCCTCGGCAAGCCGCTCGATCTGCGCCAGGTTGGCTGCCGCATCGTCGGCTGCCGCGTTGAGCATCGACTGCACGGCACACGGCGCACCGCCGCCCACCGGCACTTCGCCCACCATCACACGGCGCGTCCTCGCGTTGGGCCGCGCCCGTACCGCCTCGTCAGCAGCTCCCTTGCCGCTTCGCTCCTCTTCCATCGCAAACCCCTATCGCTAACCCCAGTTCCCGAATATGAACCGCTGGATATCCTGGTTGATCATCACCAGGAACAGCCCGACGAACAGCAGCATGCCGACCGTGCTCATGTAGTTGAGCGCGCGCATGGTCACGAGCTTCTTGGTGATCTTCTGGAACACCTCGATGATGAAGCGCCCGCCGTCGAGCGGGGGGATCGGGATGAGGTTCATGATGCCGAGCGACACCGAGATCATCGCCACGAACTGCAAGAACATCACGATGCCCGCATCGGCGTAGTCCTTGGCCAAAACGGCGATGCCCATAACCGACGTCGAGTTCGAAACGGTATCGCCGAACGTTGCGGGATTGAACAGTCCGATCACCGCCGACACCACCGCGCCGATGTAGTTGAACCCGGCCTGGACGGCCTGCAGCGGGTTCACGGTCATATGGGATATCTCACCCGTCTGGGTGTTCTGCACGTCGAAGCCGATGATCGAGAACAGGATCACGAACATGAGGATGGCGAACAGCAGGTTCACAAGCGGACCCGCGAGGATGATGGTCGAGCGCTTCCAGAACGGAAGGCTGCGGTACTGCTGCTTGCGCTCGCTCTCGAAGAACCCGTGCGGATCGGCAACGATGCGCTGCTGTCCGAGCTCGTAGGGCTCGACGCCCTTTGCAAGCTCCTTGGCGCTCGGCTTCACTTCAGGTGCGCGATAGGTGTTGAACTGGTCTTTCTTGGTGGGTCCGGCGATACTGCCCCATTCGGTGAGCTGCTCGAGCGCATCGTAGGCCTCGTCGTCGGTAATGCCGAGTTCCGATGCGACATCTTCCATGTTGGCAACGCCGCGCCGGTAGACGCAGGCGAGCACGCGCTCGAGATGAGGGCTCTCGCCGCCGGGCTCCATGCCGCAAATGCGCGCATAGCCGCCAAGCGGGATAGCGGTCACGCCGAATTTGGTTCCGCCCCGGGTAAAGCCGATGTTCGGGCCGGGAAGGCCCAGCATGAACTCTGTGACGCGAACGCCGAACGCGCGCGCTGCAAGGTAGTGCCCGCCCTCGTGGATGAAGACGAGAAATCCCAGTACGATGATGCCGTACAAGATCATCAGGATGACGTCCATATGCTGCTCCTTATGAAAAACGGCGTATCCGCCGATAAAATGTCGAGGGTATTATTATAGAAAGACTTACATTCAAACGGCCAGACGCACGGTAATCCCACAAACTTACGCAAGAATCTCCGTCCGAATACCGCAAAAGGCGTAGGGCGAAGGTCCTCGAAGCAGCGAGAAGCCCGCATCCTTTGCAACGCGGCACGCAGCGAACTTCGATGCGAAGCGGAAACCCGATCCGCCCAGAGCAGATTCGGCTTACAGACAAACTCCCAGCTGCGCGAACCTTTCATCGGAAAGCGTGCCACCCGCGACCGTGCACACGGCACCCGCAACCTTGTTCGCAATCGCGAGCGCGTCCTCCCAACCGCACCCCGCATTACGCGCAGCCACAAGCGCACCGAGGTGGGCGTCGCCAGCGCCAACCGTATCGACGGGCTCCACGGGGTCGGTCGGCACAAACAGATGCTCTTCTCCTGAGAACAGATGCGCGCCCCGCGCCCCTTCGGTGACCACGACGGTATTGCCGCTCGCAGCCTCGATGGCTCGCGCCGCTTCCCCAATGGTCGATTTTCCCGTATACGCAAGCGCCTCCAGTTCGTTCAGGTGCCATATCGGATGAAGAGCGTTGATGCGGGAGGTCTTTTCGGGTCCGACACCCTCGATGCGCGGACCGGGTGCGTAGAAGAATTCAATCGCGGAATGCTCCTCGAGAAACGAGATTATCGCGTTGCCTCCGGCGCCCTCGATCTCGTAGCCGCTCGCAAGAGCCTGCCCGAACCGGGCGGCGTCGACGGCTTCGAACCATGCAGGCTCGAAGCGCCGCTCGATTCCCGGCGACGTGATCATGGTCCGCTCGCCATCCGGCTCCACAAGGCAGGTGCACGAACCGCAATCGAGCGAAGTATCGATCCGGAGCGCCGCCAAACCGCGCGCCTCGATCTCCTTTTTGACGAAATCGGCGAACACGCCGCTTCCGATCGGCGCGAACAAGAATCCCGGTCTTCCGAGCTGCCGGATAACGTTGGCCGAATTGAATGCGCTTCCCCCGACTATCGCATCGCGATGCTCCACCACCACGCCTTCGCCCCTCTCGGGCAGGCGCGAGACGCTGCACACGATATCCACCATGATCGCACCGATCGAGAGAACGGCTTTCTCTTGCACCATGCGATCCCCCGTTATCTCGCGTTGATCCATGCATCCGCCGTACGGCGTGCCCACCCGTCGGTCTCCTCGAGCTGCTCGAGGCTTTCGACCGGCCTCGTCTCGTGCGCTTCCATGACCGCTTCTACGCACCCCGCGATATCGAGGTACGCGCACCGTTCGGCGAGAAACGCGGCCACCGCGATCTCGTTTGCCGCGTTCATAACGCACGGCAGCGTACCGCCCGCGCGCCCCGCCTCGCGAGCAAGCGCAAGACACCGGAACGTATCGGCATCGGGTGCAGCGAATTCCAGCGAGCCGAGCGTGCGGAAGTCCATCGGCCGCACCGGCGCATCCCATCGATCGGGGTACGAAAGCGCGAACTGGATCGGGATGCGCATGTCGGTGGTGCCGAGATGCGCCTTCACGCTGCCGTCGGAGAACTCCACCATCGAATGGATGGCGCTCTGCGGCTGCACGACAACCTCGATTCTGTCGTAGGGCATGTCGAACAGATGGTGAGCCTCGATCACCTCGAGGCCTTTGTTCATGAGCGTCGATGAATCGATCGATATCTTCGCACCCATGTTCCACGTGGGATGGGCGAGCGCTTGAGCGGGCGTGATATCGACAAGCTCCTCTTTGGTGCGGCCCCTGAACGGTCCGCCCGAGGCGGTAACCCAGAGCCTGGTCACCTCGTCGGCACGCTCGCCGAGCAGGCACTGATAGATTGCCCCGTGCTCCGAATCGATGGGCATGAGCGCACCCGCAGGACCCGTCTTCGGGGCGAGTCCGTTTGCACGCCGCTGCGCATCGACTTGAGCGGCCAGCGGCATGATAAGATCGCCGCCTACCACCAGCGATTCCTTGTTCGCAAGCGCAAGCACCTTGCCCGCGCGGAGCGTCTCGTAGCTCGCGCGCAACCCTGCCGCGCCCACAAGCGCGTTCACCACAACGTCCGCCTCGGGAAGCCGAACGAGGTCGACGACCGCATCCTGGCCGAATCCCAGCGTTGCCGCGCTTTCGGCATCGCCTGCGAGCGCCAGATGCGCCGCCAGCGATCGGGCGGCCGGCGCTTCGCGAAGGTTCTCGTCGCCCACCGCCGCATGGAGAACGCCGAACTCGCGAACCTGCGCCTCGAGCACGTCAACACGCGTCCCGAGCGCCAGACCGACCACTTCGAGCCTATCGGCGTGCCTCCGCACCACGTCGAGCGTCTGGCCTCCGATGGACCCCGACGAACCGAGAACGACGATGCGCTTCCTGGAAGACATATGGCATGCACCTTTCCGCGACGTGGCAGCGCCGCGCACCCGTACGCGGGCCTCAAACGACAAACGGAATACAGCCCCCGGCAACCAGCAGTATCGCAGACGTCACCGAGACGAGGAACAGCGAATCGGTACGGTCGAGCAAGCCTCCGTGGCCCGGCATGATCGTACCTGAATCCTTGAATCCTGAATTGCGCTTGATGCGGCTTTCGGCGAGATCGCCGAGCACGCCCATAAGACCGCAGATCAAACCGAAGAACAACGCCTGAACCACATCCATGGTGACACCCGGAATGTAGGTCATCGCGTACCAGACGACCATGGATCCCGCCAAACCGGCGAAAAAGCCCTCCCAGCTTTTCTTAGGGCTCGTCCGGGGCGCGAGTTTATGCTTTCCGAATTTCCGGCCGATCAGATAGGCGAACGTATCGTTGGCCCATACGCTGAGGAAGATGCCGAGCACGAGAACGCCTCCCCACGGATCGGGAAGCGACATCCGCACGACCATGATGCCCGAAAGGAGCAGCCCCGTGTAGGCTGCACCGAAAAAGCTCACGCCCACATCGGGCACCCGCGCGCGCGTCCAGAACACGTACCACGCGATGAGGGTAACGAGCAGGCCGACGCTTACCATGAGCGCGCCCGCAAGCCCGAAGAAGAACACGCTCAACGGGTAGAGGATCGCCGCGATGATGCCGAGCAACTCGTTGGGGAGCTTCGCGTCGGATCGCAGCATATAATAGAATTCACCTGCGGATATACCAGCCGTGGCTGCAAGCAGCACGACCGTGGTGATATCGTTTACGAGAATGCAGATGACCGAGATGGCGATGTAGATGAACCCCGTGCGAAAACGCACCTGGATATCGGTCGGGTTCTTGAGTTTCTCGGGCGTTTTATCGAGGGCGAATTTCTTGATGCGCCCCGTGCTCCCGGGATTGTCCTTCGACTCGTCGGCGGCCATCTACCCCACCGCCCCGAACCGGCGATCCCTTCCCTGGTAATCGAGCAGCGCGCGAAGGAACTCGTAGCGGTTGAAGTCGGGCCACAGCACCTCGGTGCAATAGAACTCCGTGTAGGCGATCTGCCACAAAAGGAAGTTCGATACGCGCATCTCCCCGCTCGTGCGGATAAGCAGGTCGGGATCGGGAATGTCGGCTGTGTACAGGTAGCGCCCGAACGTTTCCTCGGAAAGCTCCTCGGGGGTTCCGCCTGCGGCGAGAGCTTCGTGGGCCTGCCGCATGTACGCGTTGATGCCGTCGATGATCTCGTTTCTGCCCCCGTAGTTGATGGCGACCACAAGCGTCATGCCGCTGTTGTTCTTGGTTTTCTCCCACGCCTCGTCGAACGCGTCGCGCGTTTTCTTCGGCAGGGCGCCCGTGCGGCCGATCGTCATCACGCGCACGTGCTCTTCGTGCAGCTCGTCCACCTCGGCGAGCATGGTTTGCGCGAAGAGGTCCATGAGTCCCACGACTTCTTCTTCGGGGCGTTTCCAGTTCTCGGTCGAGAACGAATAGATGGTGAGGTACTTCACACCTATGTCGTTTGCGGCACGAATGGTCTCGCGCACCGCCTCGATGCCGGCGGCGTGCCCCTTCAAGCGGTTGAGAGCGCGTTTCTTCGCCCATCGACCGTTGCCGTCCATGATGACGGCAACATGGACGGGAATGCGCCCGACGTCGACCGCCGCCGGGTTGAGATCGGCGGGCGGATCGGGGAATATCTCGGCAAGGGGCTTGTTCACGTCGACCTCGGGTAGAAGGAGATTAGATCTCCATAACCTCGGCTTCCTTCTTCTTGAAAGCGTCTTCGATCTGCGCGACGTAGCTGTCGGTCAGCTTCTGGCTCTCGGTTTCGGCGCGCTTGGCGTCATCCTCGGAAATCTCGGAATCCTTCTTGAGCTTCTCGATCGCCGTGTTCGCATCGCGGCGCGCGTTACGAACGGCTACGCGTGCCTCCTCGGTGTAGTTCTTGCACTGCTTCACGAGCTCGCGGCGGCGCTCCTCGGTAAGGGCCGGGAACGGAAGGCGGATGACCGAGCCGTCGTTGGAGGGCTGCACGCCCAGATCGCTCTGCTGGATCGCCTGCTCGATGGTGGAAAGCGTCGATTTGTCCCACGGCTCGATGACGAGCATATGGGCGTCGGGGGTTTTAACGGCCGCCATTTGGTTGATCGGCGTAGGCACGCCGTAGTAATCCACCTTTATGCGGTCGAGCACCATAGCGTTGGCGCGGCCCGTGCGGACTGCGGCGAAATTCGTGCCGAGCGATTCGATCGCCTTCATCATTCGTTCTTCGGCCTGAGCCATAATATCGTCAACCATCTGCAGTTCCTTTCAACCGATCCAAGCGTTGTGCGCCGCTTCCCTTGTCGGCGCGGAGCTTTTCGCCCCTATTGTACCGTGGTTCCGACGTTTTCGCCTTTGAGAGCTTTGGCAATGTTGCCCGGAACGGTCAGATCGAACACGATCATGGGAAGGTCGTTGTCCATGCACAGCGAGGTTGCCGTGGAGTCCATGACGTTGAGCCCCATCGACAGCACGTCGAGGTAGCTGATCTTGTCGAACTTCTTGGCGTCGGGGTTGGTGCGCGGATCGCTGTCGTATACGCCGTCGACCTTGGTCGCCTTGAGCAGGCATTCGGCATCGATCTCGCAAGCGCGCAGCGCTGCGGTGGTGTCGGTGGTGAAGTACGGGTTGCCCGTGCCGGCAGCGAGGATGACCACGCGGCCCTTCTCAAGATGGCGGATGGCCCGGCGGCGGATGTAGGGCTCGGAAACCTCTTGCATGTTGATGGCGCTCTGCACGCGGGAGTAAACGCCGTGGCGCTCGAACGCGTCCTGCAGGGCAAGCGCGTTCATGACGGTGGCAAGCATGCCGATGTAGTCGGCCTGGGCGCGCTCCATGCCTTCGGCGCTCGCAGCCATGCCGCGGAAGATGTTTCCTCCCCCGACGACAACGGCCAGCTCGACGCCGTCTTTGACGATATCTTTGATCTGAACAGCCAGGTCCTCGACGACCTTCGGATCGATGCCGTACCCCGCATCGCCCGCCAGGGCCTCGCCGGACAGTTTTAGAAGGACGCGCTTGTACTTGTAGCCTTCAGACATTCATCGACCTTTCTCACCGTATCTGATATGAAAGCGCCGGATCCGCTGGCGGCGCCAAACCGCAGCCGCAATCCAAGCGTGTATTCGCCGCGACTATAGTAACCGAAAAACCGGTTCGACACGCAAGCGAGCACAGCCAATCTGGGGCTTTCCACGTAATGAGCAAACAGGTACGCCCGAGGTTAGCGAAAGCGGCGACAGCCGATGCGAGACGAGCGGACGCTGCACGGCGCAAAAAAACGGTGGACCCGCTTTCGCGGATCCACCGTAGGGTTGGCAGTGCTGAACCGTTTCGAGAATCTACGGTGCAGGCTTTACGAGGTGTAGCCGTCGCTTCCGTAGCCGTTGCCGCCGTAGTTGCGCAGCAGGTCCTCGAGCGAGCCTGCGCCCTGGCTCTGCTGCTGGGTTGCGGCTTGCGTGCTCTCGTCGGAGCCGAGCGTCACCTCGAGCGTTTCGGTCTGGCCGTTGCGGTTGATCTCGACCTCGGCCTTATCGTCCGGGTTCAAAGCGCGGATCTGGAGCATCAGCTCGTCGGCGGACGTGATGGTCGTGCCGTTGAACTTGGTGATGATGTCGCCCACCTCGATGCCGGCCTCGGCAGCGCCGCTTCCCTCGCTCACGTTGGCGACGTAGGCGCCTTGGTTAACCGCGAGACCGTAGCGCTTGGCGATCTGCTCGTTCACCGTGGAGAGGGATACGCCGAGCTGAGCATGGGTCGGGGTCTTGCCGTCGATGATCTGCTGCGCGATGTTGACCGCGTAGTTCACGGGGATCGCGAAGCCGACGCCGGAGTAGTTGCCCGAGTACGACGTGATCAGCGTGTTGATGCCGATGAGCTTGCCGTCCGCATCGACGAGCGCGCCGCCGGAGTTGCCGGGGTTGATGGCGGCGTCGGTTTGGATCAGGTTCGCATAGATCATCGTGGAGCCGTCGGTCTGCGAGTTCATGATCTGCGAGCGGCTCGTCGCAGAGACAATACCGGTCGCCACGGACTGCTCGAGGCCGAAGGGGCTGCCGAGCGTCATAACCCACTCGCCGATGATGAGGTCGGAAGAATCGCCGATCTCGATCGGAGTCAGACCCGTTGCGTTCTGCGCCTTGAGGACCGCGAGGTCGGAACTCGGATCGGTGCCGACAACCTCGGCATCGTACTCCTCGCCCTCGATGGTCACCTTGAACGCCTCGCCGCCTTCGACGACGTGGTAGTTCGTGATGATGTAGCCGTCTTCGGAAAGAACGACGCCGCTGCCGAGCGAAGACTGCGTCAGCGAACTCGCATCGGAGCCGGAGCCTGCGCCGTACCCGTACATGCCGGACGATTGGCTCGTGTAGACGTCGACCGCTACGACCGAAGGCAGTGCTTTCTGGGCGACCGCTTCGGCAAGCGTCGCATCGTCATCGGTTGCGTCGATGCTGCCGTTGCCGGAAGACCCGATGACCGTAGACGAGCCGGAGTCGCTTGAACCGCTGCCGCCGCTCATCGCATTGTAGATGCCGAAGCCCGACAGGGCGATGATGCAGGCCAGCGCCGCACCCGCAAATGCGAGCAGAAACGTTTTCGGACCGGTCGACTTCTTGGCGGGCTCGACCGGCTGGGCCGAAGGAGCCTGGTAAGCGGGCTGCTGGTAGTATCCCTGCTGCGAATGCTGGGCATGATGCGGCAGGGGCTGAGCTCCCTGGGCGGACTGGCCGGGCTGCGTCGGCTGGCCGGGCTGCGTCGGCTGATTCGGCGCGGTGTAGCCGCCATTGCCCTGGGGCGGTGGAACCGGCGCACCGTTTCCATTCGTGTTATCCATTGTTTACCTCCGTCTTAGTGCGCGCATTGCACGCGGTTCGATTTGTGTTGCCGCAACCTTACCACCGCTTTTCTCCGCTCAACCTACACGCAACCAATCCGTCATCGTCGTGTCATGGAATTACACCAGATGGAGTACACCCCAAGTATGAGGGCGTGACCTCGTGCGGGGAAGTCATTACAGAAAAGGGCGCCCAGCTGCGGGAAACGATCGAGCCGACGGAAAAACCGGTGTCTGAGAACGGCTGCCCGAAGGCGGGCCGATGCCTTAAGCGGGCTCGACGAGCGAACCGCAGCGGCCGCTCAGCTGGCTTCACGGTGATTTTCCCATGAACGAGCGCTCCGCGAACAGCACAACCCGCTATTATTGGTTCGACGCTCGGGCGGCGCTGCCCGAATCGCTGCGGCGCCCGAAGACGCGACGATCGTACACGATCGCCCTGACTGCAGAGCCGATAAGGGGATTTGAGTGATCATGGCAACGCAAACGCAACCGACGTTCAGCGAACGGATGAAGAAGCTGTACGTGCGCATCCTTCTTCGCATGCTGGCCTTTCTTTCAAGCAACATGCGCTATGTGTCGCGCAAAGTTCAGGCCGAAATCGATTATCTCGATGTCGGGTACACCTTCATGCTCGACGTGAAGGGCGCCGATCTAACCTGCATCTGCAGGAAAACCGAGGAGGGAAGATTTCGCCGCGTGCCGCTGCGCGAAGTCGCAACCGACGTCGAGCCGGGAAGCGGCCTTTCGAGCGCGCAGAACGACGCCGTCACCGTCGACTACGTGATCGCCTTCCGCTCGCTCGAGTATGCATTCCAGTGCTTCTCGGGCGGCAAATCGCTCCAAGACGCCCTGGCCGAACGCGCCTTCACCACGCGCGGACCCAACAGCACCGGGGTTTCGCTCACCTATATGTTCACGGCGCTTCTCCGCT
This sequence comes from Raoultibacter timonensis, assembly GCF_022845715.1. Lineage (NCBI taxonomy): Bacteria > Bacillati > Actinomycetota > Coriobacteriia > Eggerthellales > Eggerthellaceae > Raoultibacter > Raoultibacter timonensis. Next base: position 1,067,131 of record NZ_AP025564.1, on the reverse strand, counting down.
CGTTTTTCTTCTGGCGTCGCGCCTACCGCAACCAGCCCGTCGCAAGCACCAACTAGGAGGTTACCGTGAAAGGGTTCGAGTATTCATGTCCCACCAAGATCGTGTGCGGCGAAGGATCGCTGGCGAAAATCGCCGACGAGCTGCGCGACCAGGGCATTGCCAAGCCGCTCGTCATGACCGATCAGGGCCTCGTGCAGCTGCATGTGGCAGACCACCTGTTCAACGAGCTCATGGCAGCGAACGTACCCTACGAGGTGTACGACAACGTGCCGCCCGATTCGTCGATGGACGTGGTGAACGAGGTGGCCGCCCTTTACACCGATAAAGGCTGCGACGGGTTCATCGCACTCGGCGGGGGCTCGGTCATCGACACGACCAAAGGTGCCGCCGCATCGCTTTCCGCCGAAGGCGTCGATTTCGCCACGCTGCAAGGCTCGGAGATTCTGCAGGGCAGCCTTCCGCCCCTCGTCGCCATCCCCACCACGGCGGGGACCGGCAGCGAGGTCACGCTCGTAGCGGTGGTCGCCGATACCGAAAAGCACGTGAAGCTGAGCTTCACGTCCTACAAGCTCGTGCCGCACGTCGCGATCCTCGATCCCGTGCTCACCCAATCGCTGCCGCCCAAGCTTACGGCAACGACCGGCATGGACGCGCTCACGCACGCCGTCGAAGCGTACACCTCCATCCAGAAGAACCCCGTAAGCGATTCGCTTGCGCGCTCGGCCATCACGCTCATCGCCGACAACCTGTTTACCGCGTGCGCCGACGGGAAGAACGCCGATGCACGGACATCGCTTGCGCTCGCAAGCCTCATGGCGGGAGCCTCCTTCTCGAACGCTATGGTGGGCATCGTGCACGCCATCGGGCACTCGCTCGGCGGTCTTGCGCACATTCCGCACGGGCAGGCCATGATGCTCTTGCTCCCCCACTGCGTCGACTACAACATTTCCCAGGGCTTTCACAAGGGGCTCTACGGCGAGCTTTTGCGCGACCTCGACGAAGCGTGCTACATCGCCTCCGATCCCGACAATCGCGATACGGTGTTCGCCCGCAGGCTCCACGAGATGAACGAGCGGTTCCATGCGGAATACGGCGTGCCCGTCAAACTGCGCGACCTCGGCGTCGAACCCGAACAGTTCGAGGAGATCGCCAAGCAGGCGCGCTACGACGGCGCCGCCCTCTACAACGACAGCGAAATAACGATCGATGTCGCAATGGGCATCCTGAACGCCGCGTACTAGAGAAAGCAGCAGCCCCGCTTGCCGCAAGCCAAGCGAATGCGGGGCGAGACGAGATTGCAGGAGGATCGATGGGACAGAAGGTGCAGTTCGAGAATCTCGGGGACGTTCAAAAGCAGGCGCAGCGCATGCGCGACTTCTACGCCACGGGCGCGACGCTCGACGTGGAGTACCGCAGACGGGCGCTCACGCAGCTTCGCGCGTACCTCAAGGCGAACGAGGAGCGCCTGCTCGACGCCCTGAAGGCCGACCTCGGCAAAGCGCACTTCGAGGGCTACGCCACCGAGCTCGGCATAGTCTACGACGAGATCACCACCTGCCTCAAACATCTCAACCGCTGGTCGAGGCCCAAGCGGGTGGCTACGCCCATCGTCCATTTCCGCTCGTCTTCCAAGGTCTATCCAAGTCCGATGGGCGTCGTGCTCGTGCTCTCGCCCTGGAACTACCCCGTGCAACTTGCCCTCGTGCCCATGGTCGATGCCATCGCAGCGGGCAACTGCGTGGCGCTCAAACCCTCACGCACGTCGAAAGCCACAAGCGAGCTTCTAATCGACATGCTCGCCGCCGTGTTCCCGCCCGAATTCGTGTGCGGGTTCCCCGGATCGGGCGATATGAACGACTGGTTGCTCGAGACGCGCTGGGACCAGATATTCTTTACGGGCAGCCCGAACGTGGGCCATACCGTCATGGAGGCGGCCGCCAAACACCTGACGCCCGTCGTGCTCGAGCTCGGGGGCAAGAGCCCGTGCATCGTCGACAAAACCGCCAACATCAAACGCGCAGCCCAGCGCATCGCCTGGGGCAAGGGCATCAATACGGGCCAGACCTGCGTAGCACCCGATTACTTCCTCGTGCACGAAAGCGTGGTCGACGATCTCGTAGCCCAGCTCGATGCGTGCTTCCACCAGTACTACGGCGAGGACATCCTCGCCTGCGACGAGTGGCCTCACATGATCAACAGCCACCACTTCGAACGCGTGATGGGTCTCATCGAGAACCGCAACCCCGACGCAACCGTCGCGTTCGGCGGGCGGGGGGATCCGCAAGCGCTCAAAATCGAGCCGACGTGCCTTCGCGGCATAACGCTCGACGATCCGGTTATGGGCGAGGAGATATTCGGACCCGTGCTGCCCGTCATCACCTACCGGACGCTCGACGAGGCCCTCAACATCGTGCGCACCTTCGAGAAACCGCTCGCAACCTACGTCTTCTCCGACGACAAGGACGTACAGGAGCGTGTGATCCGCGAACTGCCCTTCGGCGGCGCAACCATCAACGACGTGGTGATCCACCTCGCCAACAACCACATGGGCTTCGGCGGCGTGGGCAATTCGGGCATGGGCGCCTACCACGGCAAGGTGGGCTTCGACTGCTTCACGCACTACAAATCGACGCTCAAAAAGGGAACCTGGCTCGAGCTTCCCGTGCGCGTTCCCCCGTTCGGCGATAAGATCAAGCTGTTGCGCATGCTCATGAAGTAGCAGCGCGCGCTGTCTAGCTTACGGACGAACGATGCGCTTCGCCGGCTCAAGAGCTTTGATGAGGAACTCGGGCATGAAACCGATGCGCAGCTTCGTCATTGCGCGAGCCGATTGCACCATGCCGCCGCGCACCCAATCCTGCGTCATGCACTGCGCCTCAGCACAAAGAAGTCGATTTCGAGCAGCTCGGCCAGTGCTGCCCTTGCACGAACGTGGGAGAACGGCAGAGCGCGCCCATCGATCCCAGCGTCGACAACGGCGTGCCCCTCGAGGCGGACATCATCGAAGAGCTCGTCGGCATGATGGGGCTGCCTAAAGAAGGGACGCTCACCACCGTCGAGCGATATACCGAACTCGCCGCGAAGGGAGTCGACGAAGACTTCCGCAAGGTGCCTTTCAGGTTCACCGCGGTTGACGGGGTCCGTTCCGCGCCCGCAAACTCTCAGGTTGGCTGCTCTCGGCCATGAGCGGCGTTCGCGTCGATTCCACGTACGCCCTGCTCGCGCCCCCAGCACGACCGTTGCAAGTGCACTGCAGACGCTTCATGCACGCTTTTGACAAGGCTTTGCCTCCCATAGGGGCTGTTTTGCTTGTCAAAAGCGTGCGCGAAGCGTCTGTACAAGGCAGCAAGCGGAGAGATACCGCGAAAAACATCGAACGTCGCGAACGCTCGCTTTTGGCGCAGTTCCTTTTTCGCATCGCGAGCTTAAGGTGCGAAAAGAGCGGTGCGAGACCTTTTGCTACCGCGGGTTGCCGAAACGCCATGCGCGGGTGGTGGTATCGCAACCGCGCGGTGGCGATCATTGGACTATGATAAATCCGCAGAGAGAAAGGGTTGCCATGAACATAGCCGACCGCATACAGCACTTGAGGAAGGTGAAGGGCGTGTCGCAGGAAGAACTCGCCGACAAGATCGGCGTGTCGCGCCAAGCGGTATCGAAATGGGAGAGCGAGCAGAGCATCCCCGACATCGACAAGGTCATCATCATGAGCACCTACTTCGATGTGACGACCGACTACCTGCTCAAGGGAATCGAGAACCCGCATGCAGACGAGGCCAGGCGCCCCGATGCACGCATCTTCGTCATCGTAGGCACGGTGCTCGACTTCGTAGGCGTCGTCATAGCGGCAGCGCTGTGGTACGAGCAGCAGCTACCCATGGCACTCGTCGTCGGACTCGTGTTCATAGCGCTCGGATGCATGGTGTTCGGGGTCGGCATGATCAATTCGGATCCGCGCTCGAAGACCAGCGCGCAGCGTACCTTCTGGATCGTCAACGTGTGGCTCATCGCGTTCATCCCGCTCTCGTTCGCCTACAACGTGCTGTTCACCGGCACCACGGCGCCGTACCCGCTTGTGGCGGATCCGATCATCGCGTTCGCGCTCTTCTGGCTCGTCTACATCACCCTCTGCCTCGTCGTGGTGTACTTCCAGGTGAGGCAGAGCGCGCGGGGCTAGAGCGACTTGAACGATCGCGCAGCCTTGGCGCGAAAAAGCACCGCGATATCGAAACGCGCAAAAACCGGATTCGTGCGAAGCGAATCCGGTTTTATCGTTGCGGATAGGAAACTAGGGGAAAGATCATCGAGAACCAACCCAAGCCCCTTATGCCAAGATACTACTCGACTGCTGCCCCCGCATTCTCGGCAGCATGAAGACCGGCGTTTCGTCCGAACGTCATGATGTCGGCGATGGCGTTGCCGCCCAGACGGTTCGAACCATGAATTCCGCCCGTGCACTCGCCCACCGCATAGAGGTTGGCGATGGGGCTGCCCGAGGCATCGAGCACCTGGGAATCCACGTCGATCCTGATGCCCCCCATGGTGTGATGAACGGTCGGAACCTTCTTGCATGCATACCACGGTCCCTCGGTTAACTGAACATCAGCGCTGTTGTTGGCCTCGAAACCGAACGGATCTTCCATTTCGCCCGCCACAACGGCGTTGTAAGTATCGATCGAGTCCTTGAGCTTCGCCTCGTCCATGCCCGTCGCCGACGCGAGTTCTTCGAGCGTGTCGGCGGCGATCACCGATCCGAGGGCGATCATGTCCTTAAGCCTCTCTCCATCCTTATCAGGCTCGGTCAACGAGGGGTAGCGCACCTTGTTAACGACGATCCAGTACGTCGAATTAGTCTGGTCGAATATCGCCTTGCACAGCGTATCGCGCGCCGCGCCTTCGCTTACGAACCGAGCGCCTTCCTCGTTCACGAACACGCGGTTGCGACCCGACGTTCTGATGTGCTGCATCAAGCCCGTACCCGGCGTTCCGCACGGATGGAGCTGGATATCGGAAAGCCCGATGAGTTCGGCACCGACCGATTCGGCGAGCTTCAGGCCATCGCCTTGGGCGCAGGGTTTGATGTTGGTGCAACCGATCGTTTCGTCAAGCGGCACCTCAGCCCACACACCGGTGTTGACTTGCTGGCGGTACTCGACATTCGACCCGAAGCCACCCGTCGCAAGAACGACCGACTTTGCTGTAACCGCGATTTCCTCGCCGTCTTCGCGCCGGCCCCTCACGCCGGTCACGCTTCCGTCGGATCCCGTGATGAGTTCCGTTGCCTGCGTGCCCGCCACGACGATTATTTTGTCAGGGTTGTTTGCAATCCAATCGCGGAACGCATCCGTGTAGCCGCTACCTGCGGGCTTTACCGTATAGTGGCTGCGCTCGCCAAGAGAACCCGTCGCAGAACCCACCTTCATCTTGAATGCGCAGCCTATCTCCTCAAGCCACTCCACCGACTCCATGGCATGAGCTGTAAGGAAATCGACGAGCACGGGGTCGCCGATGTTGTGGCCGCCTTCGAGAGTCGACTGGTAGAATTTCTCGACCGAATCCTCGATCCCTTGTTTTTCTTGCCGATACGGATCAACTGCATTGAGGGCCCCGCCCGACACGTTCGTGGACCCGCCGAGAATGCCGCATTTTTCCATCACGACCACCTTGGCACCGGCTTGCGCCGCACGAATCGCAGCCACGCAGCCGCCACCGCCACCACCGACCACGCATACATCTGCGGTATACTCCGTTTCCGCCGCTTCGCCTGAATCGACAACAGCCGAAAGCTCTCCGCCACCCGCTTGCCCGATGCAATCCTGCACCCCTTGGATGAGCGCCATGCTCGAAAGCGTAGCGCCGGCAACCGTGTCGACGTCGAACGATTGGGTCGATATGATCTGCTCCGCGATCCTGTCCATCGCATAAAGGCCAACTCCCGGCGATTCCAGGCTGCTGCTCGTATCGATATCGACGATCGCGTACTCGTTGAACGTCACCTCCACCGTAAAGGGCGCGTTATGCCCCATAACCTCAGCCGCATACTTACCAGGCATGAACGCAGCCGATCCTCCGCTCGGACTTCCCTGAGCTTGGCTGCACCCCGCTAGTCCCGCAAGACCTCCAGCCAGCCCCACGACTGCAGCTCCCTTGATAAACGAGTGCCTGCTTACCTGTTCCATGATTATCCTCCCTTATGCCTTGTAGGTTTCCATCGTCGGATGCGTCTGATTCGCATCCGCATCCAACGTCGTCCATCCTAGGAGCTCGCGGCTCTGCACTCTTCCGCCGAGAGAGGTGATTCGTCTTTTTCCGCTCGTTCGCAAGGGGTGGTTCACCTCACCCAAAACTAACGAGATCGCACTATGCGAGCAAAAAACACCTGAGAGATTCGACCTAATAGGTATAATCGTCCGCAGGGATCAAGGGATGGAGGTGGACTTCGTTGCACGTACTCTCGATGCTTCGCACCAAAAACGGGATCGTTCTTTTCGTTGGATGGATGTTTATCTGGATGGCTCTCGAGAAGGTGTTCTTCGGAGAAGCCGCATATTCCTACTCGACCGATCAGGGGGGATTCTTCGCATACGCGGTTGCCCTGCTCGTCATTTGCACAGCCTCCTGCGTGATCGCCGTTCGCGACAAGATGCTCGAACGCATACGCACACTTCAGGCGATCCCTCTAGCGGCCGGCGTGCTCGGAACATGCGCGCTCGGGCTTTTGGCGATCTCGTCCAACGGATCGGCGCCGCTATCCACGCCGATCGCCACGCTCTACGGCATTGTATACGCGGTCTCGTTCAGCATCGTATTTATCCTGTGGTCTGTTCGCCTGCGCGATCTTGTGTTCGAATACGGACTATTCAACGTTCTCGCCGTTTCCCTTGTTGCAATCGCCGTGAGCTTCCTTATCGTGCCGAGCACCGCACGGTCTTCGGCGTACGGCCAGGTCGTCGTCATTCTTTCGCCCCTCATCTCAGGCGTATCGCTCGCCATGATAAAAAGCGTATTCGATCGGCCGGGTTCGCCTCCCATCGAAAGCGGCCACGCTGCGAAACCCGTAAGGCTCTGCCTCTTCATGTTGGCGGCGTTCTCGTTTCTCGTGCACCTTATGGCCTATGTCGAGTTCATAGCCCCTGGCTACGTACCGATTTCCGACGAGAATCCTTACTGCTTCGCACTGCTCTTCGTAGCCATTCTCGTATTGCTTGCGATTCTCGCATGCTCCGACTCAAGCGCACGATTCTGGGACGGCATGTTCATCAACATACTCGTCGCTTCGGTTATCCTGTCGTTTCTCGTGTTCTTCATGGTTTCCGTATCGATATCGTCAGGAAGCGCCTACTCGTACGACCTAACGAAAATGCTTCGAAGGATCATCAAGATCGTCGTCTTCTTCACTGTCGCAATGATCGTCTACCGCAACGGCATGAAAGCAGCTCCGACGTTCGTACTGGTACTGCTCGTTCCCTCGATCGTCTCGAAACTGTTTCAAATGGGCCTTTCCTACGCCTACCCCCAGATTGGCAGCAAACTCGTGTTCTACATCGCCATCATCGGGTTTCTGCTGGTCGTCTGCTGGTCGCTGTTTCTTTTGTTCTACACCCGCGGGAGCGCGATGTTCTTCGCAAGTGACGAACGGGATCGAAGGGAGGCTGACGGGGAACGGGAATCACGCGCTGCGGTCGAGCTGGTTTCCGCAAGGTACGGATTCACCGATCGAGAGCACGATGTGCTCGAATACCTCGCGCTCGGATACAGCACGCAGAAGATTTCGGAACTGCTCTACATTTCGACGAACACCGTCAAGACGCATATAGCCTCTATCTACCGCAAAACGGGAGCCCACTCAAAACAAGAGATCATCGACCTCGTACATTCAGCGGGCGAAAGAACCTGATAGGTGCACGCCTTTGCCGCCCGAAACGCGGCGGTTAAGCGCTACTCGGCAGACGGCTTCTTGGAGAACATTTCCTGGCGGAGCTGCGTGGCCTCAAAGCTCATCCACGAGCATTTGCAGTCGACGACGCGGCCGTCTTCGTACGTGATCTCGATGATATTGCCCCGCTTCGTGCGAAGGCTTTCGCGTTGCGGCTCGCTCTCTTTGAGCGTTTCGTAGCGCGGCGTGTAAACCTTTACGATTTCCGTGGCGCTCTTTCCCGATTGGTAATGGACCTCGAACGTCACCATGTTCTTGCCGTCGGAGGCAAGCAGGTAGGCCTTGTCGACCGGACCGTATTTCTTGGCGCGCTTCTCGTCGACCACGCCGTCTTTCGCCTGGGATTCGCTTCCCTTGGCCGCTCCGAGTTTGCCTTTGTACACGAGCACGGCAAGCACGCCGAGAATCGCGATAACGATGATCACGCGAACGAAATCTGGCACCGGTTTCCTCCCACCACGTTGTTTTCCCATCACCGTCAATCATACCCGAAATCGGCGCCGGCACCCCTCGGGGCATCGACGCCGATTGGAAAACGATTTACGCCTGTTCGATGGGAACCTGGATCTCAGTGAGCCAATCGGCCTCGTCGGCCTGGTTCCATATGCCGTCGATGTAGCTTTCACGCGGGCTCTCCGTCACACGGTAGCCGTTGCTTTCCACCCAATCCATCACGAACGCATACGCCTGCGGCACGTCGGCGTACGATCCTTTGTGCATGACCGACGCCACGGTGACCGGGTTGGTCTCACGGAAGTAAATGCCGTCTACCTCGTTGCCGAATTCCGTGACGGCCTCGTTGTACTGGATGTTGATGTCCTTCTCCTTGTACTCCCCGTCAAGATACGTGATGAAGCAGTACTCGGGCTCGGCGCACGTAAGATCGGGATTGGCCGCCTTGACCGCTCGGCCGATCGCGGGGATGACCTCGAAGTACGCCGTGTAGTCCGGCACGGTCAGCTCTTTGGTGTACACGATGTAGCTGGGAATATCCTTGATCGTCACCTGATAGTCCATGAAAAACTCCTTCTCTTCGTTGTCCAAGATGAATGCGATGCGTGCGAGCTGCCCTTCGCGCTCGCGGAGTTCCCGGGCCACTTCGGCCTGACGCTGCTCGAGCACCGTGCGTATGTCGGCGCCGTCGAATACTCGGACGACCTCGTCGATCGAAAGACCGGCTTGGCGCAGCGCCTGTATGCGATGCAGTTCGACCAGCTGACGCGTCGTGTAGAGGCGGTATCCCGTTGCCCGATCGACCTCTTCGGGGCGGAGAAGACCGATCCTGTCGTAGTAGTGCAGCGTCTTCACCGTCGTCTTGCCCATCTTCGAGAAACTCCCAATGTAGAACATGTTCGCACCTCCTTCCACATCGCATTCAACCGTCTCCTCTTAGAGGAGGGTCAAGAAGTTTTTTGCATTTTCTCATAGTTTTCTTGCGGCTGCGAGCGCAGCCGACAGCGCACCCGCCGAAGCACCTCGCAGCGCCCGATACGTCTATCCCGAAACCCTTTTCTCGAAAGCCTGTTCGGCGCGCAAGGAAAAAGGTACTATATTCACAGGACGAGCAGTGCGGGAAAGGGGATTCTCATGACTGAAATCGAACCGGGGGAATCCAGGCACAGCACGTGCGTGCTCTGCGACGGATACTGTCCCGTCGCCATTCGAAACGATGGCGAGGTCACCGTTTCTCCGCTTAACCCGAACCTGCCCGCCATCTGCTCGAAGGCGCATCTGTGGCGCGAGTACCGCAGCCATCCCGATCGCGTGGTGAAGCCGCGTAAGAACATCGGGGAACGCTCGAATCCCGTTTGGCAGGAAATCGAATGGGATCAGGCGCTCGACGAGATAGCAGATCGCCTGTCCGCGATCATCGACACCTACGGGCCCGAAGCGCTTGCGGTTTCGGAGATGCCCCTGAACACCGGATTCGGAGGCATCACCCGTCGCTTTATGAACCACCTGGGATCGCCGAACTACATCGCGCCCACGCTTCTGTGCATGGGCAACACCGCTCAAGTGCATCGGGCGGTGTACGGATGGTACACGAGCTCGAACTGGGACGAAACCGATCTCATCGTCTACTTCGGGCAAAACCGCGGGCCCGAGCTCTGGCCCGTGGAATACCTCAAACTCAAAGCCGCACTCGCGCGCGGGGCAAAGCTCATCGAGGTCGACCCGCGAGAAACCGATACGGCGCTGCTCGCCTGCGAGCACCTTCGCATCCGATACGGAACCGATGCGGCGCTGCTGCTCGCATGGATCAACGTCATCATCGAAGAGGATTTGTACGACCACGCGTTCGTAGAAGCATCGACCGTGGGGTTTGCGGATCTCGCCGAACGGGTGCAGGCCTACGCTCCTGAAAGCGTTGCTTCGATCTGCGGCATCGACGCCGATGCCATCCGCAGGACCGCGCGTATGTACGCGAACGCCAAAGCCGCCATCATCCCGTGGGGCGTCGTGGGCGACATGCAGCGCAACTCGACCTCCGTGCTCCACGCCCAATGCATCCTGCGCGCCATCTGCGGCTTCGTAAACGTGTCGGAATTCGTCGGAGGCCCGGCCAAAGGGGCCCTCACCACTACGCAGCTCGCTGACTACCCTGCGCTGTCGCAAGAGCAGCGAGCCAAGCAGATCGGATCTGGAGCATACCCCCTCATGAGCTTCGAGGGCATGGCGCTCTTTGACGATGCGAGCCGCAAAGCGGGGATCGATTACACGCCCGACATCATGGGCTGCAGCTGTACCGCTCATCCGAACAGCCTGTTCACGGCCATGCAAACCGAAAACCCCTATCCCGTCAAAGCATTCTTCTCGGTAGCGAACAACACCGTGATGAGCTACGCCGACCAACAGAGCATCATCAACGGGCTCATGGCACAGGACCTCGTCGTCGCGTACGATCACTGGATGACGCCGACCGCCCAGCTGGCCGACTACGTGCTGCCGGGAGACGCTTGGATGGAGCGCGACATCATGGGGCCGACATCGGATGTTGCACCGGCAAGTACGTTCTGCGAAGCGTTCTGCGAGCCCGCAGGCGAATGCAAGGATTGGTACTTCGTCGTCAAGGGCCTGGCCGACCGCATGGGCCTCGGCGACGTCTTTCCCTGGGCTTCCCGCTACGAGCTGTACGACTGGCGTCTCGCACCCCTGGGAAAAACCTGGGACGGCGTTCGCGAACAGCCCGCCATACCCGCCAGGCCCGTAGCTCCGGGCGCGTTTCTCACGCCGTCGGGAAAGGTCGAGCTCAGAAGCTCCGTGCTCGAAGCGCTCGGCTGCGATCCGCTCCCCTCGTACGTCGACCCCGGCGAGCCGAACGTCGATGCGGCGGACTACCCGCTTGTCATCTTCGCGGGAGCGCGCGACGTGTTCTCCTACAACACCAACCACCATCAGATGCCGACGCTGCGCGCACGGGGACCGGAGCCCGAAGCGTATCTCAATCCCCAAGACGCCGAACGCTACGGCGTGCGCGACGGGCAGTGGGCTCTCGTCAGCACCCCGCACGGATCGATCGAGCTTGTGGTCAAGGCGGATGCGCGTCAACCCGAAAGCACGATGCGCGTGCCGCACGGCTGGTGGAAACCCGAAGCCGCCCAAGGGCTCGCAAACGGCCTAAGCAAGGCGTGCCTTCACAACGACGGCATGCTGTTCAGCGGCGAGCCGTGGAACCTCGACCCCGTACAGGGGCTGCCCAATCTGCGCGGGGGGATCCGCGCGAAGATCGAACCTGTCGCGTAGCGGCAAAGACGCTCCCGGCGGGGCGACGCGCTGGCGGGGCGGCTCGTATCGAGCGGCTTCCATGCACCCTATCGCCCGATGCCGCTCGGCTGATGTTGGGTGATGCAGTGGATGTTCCCGCCGCCGTACACCACTTCGACGGTATCGACGCCTACGACCTCGCGCTCGGGAAACATCGCTTGGATCTGCTCAAGCGCCAGCGCATCGTTTTCGTCGCGGTACTGCGGCACGATCACAGCCCCGTTCACGATGAGGAAGTTCATATACGAAGCGATGCAGGGCTCGTCGGTGGTTCGCTCGACGGTCTCGTCGACAAGGTCGATGGAGGCCACCTGCTCCCCGGTCATGTAAACGGGCTTCTTGGGCAGGCAGAGCTTATGTACTTTAAGCGAGCGGCCCCGCGCATCGACCGCCTCGGAAAGCTCCCGATACGCAGCCTGGCTCGCCTCGTAGAACGGGTCGGTTTCGTCCTCGGTCCAGATGCACGCCACCTCGCCCGGAGCCACGAAGCAGGCCACATCGTCGATATGGCCGTTCGTCTCGTTCGGGTCGATGCCGTCTCGTATCCAGATCACCTTTTCGGCACCCAGGTACTCGCACAGCTTCTCTTCGATCTCGCTCCTCGAAAGCTCGGGATTGCGACCCTCGGAAAGCAGGCACATCTCGGTTGTGAGCACCGTACCCTCGCCGTCGACGTGGATGGAACCGCCCTCGAGAACGAACGAATCGGGACGGTAGCGCACCGCGCCCGCCAAATCGGCCACCTTCACGCCCACGAGGGCATCCTTGTCCCAGGGGAAGTACATTCCGTCGACAAGGCCGCCCCACGCGTTGAAATGCCAGTGCACCGCGCGCACGTCGCCCTGGTCGTTGCCGACGAACGTCGGGCCGCAATCGCGCATCCATGCGTCGTCCGACTCCATTTCGACAACGAGGATTCGCTCCTCGTCGGAAAGCGTACGCCGTGCGGCTGCGTAATCGTCGGGTTTCGCGCACACGGTGACCGGTTCGAACCGCGCGATGGCGCGCGCCACGTCGGCGAAGGTTCTCTGAGCGGGCTTCGCCCCGTCGCGCCAGTTGTCGGTGCGATGGGGCCAGAGCATCCATATTCTCGTCTGGGGCTCGAATTCGCCCGGCATACGGTATCCGTCCCGCTTCGGAGTCGATTCGCTCTCGTAGATCGTTCTCATGGCAGCTCTCCCTCGCATCGCTTGCCGGTCTCGTTCCACCGTCACGCAGCCGACGGCGTCTTCACCGGCTCTCGACGGCATCGCCTTCCGATGTTTGCCGCCTATTCTCCCCCGAAACGACCTTTTCGGACGATTCTGTTGCGCCCCTGTTTGCTTACGCACATGCGGGCTTTCTGCATTAGCGCGCCGCGAACTCGACGTGCCTGCCAAGGTGTGGCAGAATCGGCAGTTGATTGATACGAACGTCACGAAAGAAGGATCAGCGTTATGCAGTTGCCAGGACTCGTTACCGTCAAACCCGACCAGACCGACACCATCGAGAAGCTCGCCCATATGATGGGTAAAAGCTTCATGGAGGAACTCTGGACCGAAGCCTGGCTCGAATCGCTCGACTGCCTCGGCACAACCGACGAGCGCAAGCTCGAGATATCCCGTGCGATTATGAAGTACGATTTCATGGTGGGTACGCGCCATCAGTGCTGCTACACGCTTCCCGACTTTGCCGCGGGTGCCGGAGCATATCTTTCCAGCGACCTTGACGGGCGCATCTGGAGCGACCTCGAGGACGAGGCGACCGAGCTGATGGCAGAAGCCACCCTGACGGATGACGAGAAGGCGGCGCTTTTCAAGCGCGCAGAAGAGATGGGGGGCATCTCGAACTTCAAATGGATGGTTCCCGAAGCCGACGGCGATGACTTCATCCACTTCTTCTCGATCGGCGTCAATCCCGACATGCGCGGCTCGGGAGCTTTCCGCAGGCTCATGACGCCGTTTCTCGAGTTCGCCGACAGCTGCGGCATCAACTGCTACCTCGAATGCTACACCGATCGGCTCGAGAGCCTGTACGGTCATTTCGGATTCGAAACGGTGCACCGTTTCACCGATCCGGCATTCGATGTGTACGAACGTGCAATGGTGCGCACGCCCCGCTAGCCGAAACGAGACGACCAAGCCGCACCGAGCGAGAGGAACCGACCATGCGCAGCGGAGAGATCGCACGACTTGCAGGAGTTACGGTGCGCACGCTGCGCCATTACCGCTCGATCGGGCTTTTGCCCGAGCCGAACCGCAGCGATAACGGGTACTGCGAGTACACGCTTGACGACCTTTTGCGCCTGCTGCGCATCAAGCACCTCGCCGCGCTCGGCTTCTCCCTCGATGATATCGGCGGCATGCTTGCGACCCTCGACTCCGACGACCGTTCGAAAGCGACCGATCTGCTCGACGAGCTCGATCGTAGCCTGGTAGACCAGATCGAACGACTCGAGCAGAAGCGGCGCACGCTTGCGTTTGTCCGGGCGAAGGAGCTCGATGCCGATATCCCCGTGCGGCTTGCCGCCATCGTCGACATGCTCAAGAACCACGGCCTGCCCGAGGACGCCCTCAACAGCGAGCGGGACGTCATGCTGCTCGCAGGAGCGGTGCTGAGCGAAAACGACCTCGACGAAACCGAGAGGGTGTATCGCGCCCTCGTCGAACGCGGCCTCATCGACGATTACGTGAAGATCAACGGCTGGATCATGGATCTGCCGCCCGATGCAACCGAAAAGGACAAGTCCGCTGTCGTCGAGAGGATCATCGAAGTCATGGAACCCCTCCTGGATTGCTTCGATCCGGCCAACTGGGACGAGGAGCCGACGGAAGCAGGGCTGCAAAGCGAAGCTCTCCTGAGGCAGTACCAGGCCCAATCCCTCAACCCCGCGCAGCAGGAGGTGAGCGATCGCACGATCGCGCGTATCGAAAAGCTCGTGCTCGGCAAGCGGGAACAGGCTGGTCGGCCTCAGTAGGCGACCAGCCGCAAAGCGGCAACGCGGCCCCGGCGAAGCGCCTGCCGCCACCCGCCCGGCAAACCGAACGCCATCGCACCGCCATCGCCATTCAATGTCCGCGCGGTTCACGGAGCCTGCACATTTTCGCGATGCCTCTTGACCCGGACGTAACGTCAGGGTTTTTACTCCTTTTTGAGAAGAAAGGAAGCATCATGCCCGGAAAGACCACGACCGTCCGATTCCTCACCGCGAGCGCGCTTTCGCTGCTCGGCAACTCGGTTGCGGGAATCGCGCTCCCCCTCATCCTGCTCGCCACCACCGGCGACCCGCTCGCAGCGGGTACGCTCGCCATCATCTGCGCCGTGCCTCAGGTGCTCGCAGGCGTACTCGGCGGAGCCGTGCTCGACCGCCTCAACCGCCGCAACGTCTCGATCTTCTCCGATATCGTTTCGGCGCTGTGCGTAGCCGCGCTGCCCATCGTCGATATGACGGTGGGCTTGAGTTTCGGATGGTTCGCGCTCTTCGGCGTGCTCGGTGCCGTCGGAGACATCCCCGGCATGACCGCGCGCGACGCCATGCTGCCCACCGTCGTCGAGCGTGACGGCGTGAGCCTGCAGCGTTTCCTCGGCATATCCCAATCGCTCGACTCCATCGTCACGATCGTCGGCCCCGCGCTCGCAGCCTTCCTCATGGGCATCGTCGGCAGCGTGCCGTGCCTGTGGATTACCGCGGCGCTCTCCCTTTCGGCATCTGCCGTAACCGCAACGCTCCCGCGTTCGATCGGTGCGATCGGCTCCGGTTCTGCGGCTCCCGTAGAAGCCGCAGGAAAAACCGCCTCGGTTGCCACTGTCGTGGTGCATGGCCATTCCTCGACCGCCGCGCGTTTCGGCTCGCTTGCCAAAACCGCTTGGGCATCGGCGCTTGACGGCGCGCGCGTGCTGTTCAAGAACGATCCGGTCCTCCGTGCCGCCACGCTCATGACCTTCGGCATCGTCATGGTTATGGGAAGCTACCAAGGGCTCGTGCTCCCCGTGTTTTTCACCGAGGCGAACGCGCCCGAACTGCTCGGCTATACCCTTTCCGCCATGTCGTGCGGGCTGCTCATCGGGTCGCTCGTTTACGCCGCGTTCACCCACAAGCTCAGCAGAAGGGCTTGGTACTCCTTCTCGCTGATCGGAATGGCCATAGGCCTTGCGATCATGGGATCGCTCCCACGCTACCCCGTCATGCTTGCCGGCGCATTCGCGCTTGGACTCACCGCAGGTCCCGCCTCGGCGCTGCTCGGGTTTTTCATGTTCGACCGCATCCCCGAAGCGCGGCGCGGCAGCGCGCTCGGCACGCAGAACTCGCTTTTGCTCGTCGCTGCGCCCGCAGCGCTGTTCGCCACTTCGGTGCTCGTAACGGGCATCGGGCTTGAAATCGCCTCGTGGGTGCTCGTGGCAGCATGGTTCGCCATCACCGTGGCCGCGCTGTTCGCGAAGAGCATGCGCAAGCTCGAAGAGAGCGAACTCGCCCCGAAGCCGGAAGGCACCGGGTCCGCTCGGGCAATCGGTACATCCGCCCCGAACACCCCGAACAAGCCCCGTCGCGCCAACGCGCAGAGAGAACCGGAGGCACCATGAAGGTAACCGTATCGAAAAAAACGTTCTTCACCGCCGCAGCTGTCGCGGGCCTCGCCCTGCTCTATCTCGCGGGAATCCTCGCCATCCAAGCAGCGCCGACTGCACCGACGAGGGCGATGCTCGCCGCCTATGCGTTTCCGATCGACTGCATGATCGTTCTCCCAGCCCTCTTCTACCTTCTCGTTATCAGAAGGTACGCTCTTTCGCCGTTGTTCGCGCTCCCTGTCATGTGGGCAGGCGGTGCGCTCGCCTCCTTCTTCGCCCAGGGCTCTGACACCGCGGTACTGGCCGTCCTCGGCTTCGGCGCCCTCGTCGTCGAAGTCGCTATCGCCGCCCGCGAGATCGCGCGCTTCGCCCGTGCGTTTCGCGCGGCGCGGCGCAAGACGGACGACGCCCTCGCTTGGTTTTTCGCACCGTTTATGCAGATGACGAACAACGCAAAGGCTTCGCGACTCGCGGCCAACGAGTTCGCGATGCTCTGCTTTGCCCTCTTCTCCTGGAAACGGCGCGCTCCCGCATCGCAGGACGGCGCGTTTACATACCACAGGGATTCGGGGTATGCGGCTTTCATCGCGGGCATGATGCTCGTGATACCCGTTGAAACGCTGGTCGTCCATCTGCTCGTTTCGCAATGGAGCGACGTCGCAGCATGGGTGCTCACCGCAGGCTCGCTCTATGCAACGCTCTGGCTCGTAGCCGATTGCCGCGCATCGGTGCTCCGGCCGATCGCCTTCAAGGGAAGCGTGCTCGAGATCCGTTCGGGCATGCGCTTTTCCGCCGACATTCCGCTGGAGCGAGTCGCAGCGTATGAGGAGAAGGCGCCGAAGGCCGACAAGAAGCGGATCGTCAACCTCGGCATGATGGGCACCGCGAGCGGGTGGCTCGTGTTCGACGAGCCCGTTACGGTCGAAACCTCTTTCGGAGGCGCTCGAGAGATCGAGGCGATCGGCATCGCCGTGGACGACAAAGCGCGGTTCGCCCGCATGATGAGCGAGAGCATCAAGCAGCACCATCCGATTCCCTCACCCGATCGATAAGGCTTTCACCTGCCCCGATACATCTTTCACATCGCTTTTCACATCACCTATGTGATTCCCGAAACCATGCTTGAACCTATAGTGCGTCCCATCGCACCGCTATCGTGCGAGCACGTCGATTCAATCTGGAGGGAATCATGGAAACAAACGTAACACGAAGGAACTTTCTCGCAGGTGCCGGCATCGCGGCAGCAGGTTTGGCGGCGTTCGGCCTTGCCGGCTGTTCGCCGAGCGAAAGCGCGTCGACCGCCGATTCGGGTACCTGGGATCATGAGGCCGATATCCTCATCGTAGGCGCAGGCGGAGCAGGACTCGCGGCTGCCGTCGTCGCAGCGAAGGGCGGCGCGCAGGTAACCGTACTCGAAGCGGCGGCCATGGCGGGCGGCAACACCGCCAACTCCTCGGGTGTCATCCAAGCGGCCGGCACCGAAGAGCAAAAGCAGTTCGCGGGCGTGAGCGACGACACCCCGGAGAAGCATGCCGAGTACTACCTGCAATGCGGCGAAGGACAGTTAGACGAAGAGCTCGTCCGCTTCGCTTGCGAGCAAGCCCCATCCTGCATCGAGTTCATGAAGGACCTCGGCATCAAGTACGAAGTGGTGTACGGCAACGGAACCGTACCCAACGTCGATCCCGAGGTGATCAAGCCCCGCATCCACCTCGCGGGAACCGACGAGAACGACCTCATGTACGGACAGGCGCACGTAGCCGCCCTGCTGAAGGCGGCGGAGGATGCCGGTGTCGAGTTCGTCTACAAAACCGCCGGCAAAGAGCTCGTGCAGAACGCCGACGGCGTTGTGACCGGCGTCGTTGCCGACGACAACAAACGCTATCGCGGCAAAAAGGCCGTCATCCTCGCAACCTGCAGCTACGACCGCAGCGAGGAGTTCGCCAAAGCGTTCAACTACCACATGGTGCAAGCGCTCGAGGACGGCCGGTCCCTCACGGTTGCGACCAATACCGGAGACGGCCTGCGCATGGGCATGTCGGTCGGTGCGGCGCTCGACGGTATGGGCGGGTTCATCGGGCTGCCCGGAAACATCGGCGGCACACCCACCCTTCCGGGCGTTCCCGAGGTTCCCGGCATCATCGTGAACAAGTACGGCCGCCGCTTCGTGAGCGAATCCGATCACTACGCCTGGGTCCTTCGTGCGGTCTTCTCGCAGGAAGACCATATCGCCTGGGGCGTCTTCGACTCGAAGGCAGCCGCTCTCACCGGTGCCGTCGTGGGCGGCGTGAGCCCCATGAGCGACGACTTTTCCAAGGAGATCGCCGACGGTTCGGTGCTCGTAGCCGACACCGTCGAAGAGCTCGCCGCCCAGATCGACGTGCCCGCCGCGAATCTCCAGGCAGCGCTCGACACCTGGAACGCCGATATGGCAACGCCCGAGAAGCGCGACAGCCAGTTCCCCACCCGCGCATGCGGCCTTGAAGCCATCGACACGCCGCCGTATTACGCGACACGCACCTACGATTACAACCTCGGCGCCCTCGGCGGCCTGAAGATCAACACGAGCGCACAGGTGCTCGACACTGCGGGCGAGGTTATCCCCCATCTCTACGCCGCAGGCCAGGTTGCAGGCGGATTCATGGGATCCTACTATCCCGGAACCGGCACGGGCATCCTCTCCACGCTCGCGTTCGGCCGCGCCGCCGGCGAGCACGCGCTTGCCGAGTCGGAGGCGTAAAACGCCCAGCACATCGCGTGCGGCGCACCGTGCGTGCATGTAATCGGAGCCGAAGCGTCTTGCCGCGCTTCGGCTCCTCCTTCGATTGCACCCCGAACAGCGCGGTAAGGCGACGGGCGTTTGCCGATTCCGACCTCATCGACATGCGGCCGCTTGTCGATCCCGCCCATCGTCGCGACTGCTTGCACCTGCGGCTCGGCTTTCGATCCGTCCCCCGTCCCCCTTCCTTCCCCCCTCTTTTTCACCCATTCGCAAGCAGTTGCGAATGGGAGCCTCCGGGTGCCACTGCTCGGTTTTATCGATAATGAGGTTTTGTCAAAATAATCCCATGCACTGGCGACCAATCGTCGTTTTGCGAAAATAACCAGCCTTCGAAGGCGGTTTCAGAGCCCATTGCGTTACGCTGACCTGCGAAACCGCAGGTCACAAAATAAACCTTGTCTAACTCGCTTGCCTGTTTTTCGCAAAACGACGACTGGCCGCCATCTACGGACCGTTTTCGCGTAAAACCGCATTATCGGAACAACCTTGTCGCCGGAAGCGGCATAGGAGACAAAGCAGAACCGCAACGAAACAAGACCGCGGCACGCGGCAGGGAAAGCTCGGTCCAGCCGGCAACCCCCCCCAACGGCGCCCGCTATTCGGCGGCTTCGCCTGCGCGCTTCCCCTCAAGCAGGTCGATCAGCTCCTGCTGCGAGTGCACGCCGAGCTTGCGGTAGACGTTCTTCATATGCGTACGCGTCGTATTGTCGGAGATGAACAGGGTCTTCGAGATGTACACCCGGTTGCGCCCCTTCGCAAGCAGCTCGAATACCTCGGTCTCGCGCGCAGAGAGCCCGAAGCGCTTCGCCCAGCCGTCAAGTGCGGCGGCATCGGTTCCCGCAAGAAGCCCGCTCGCCCCGGGGTCGTCCGACGCCGCAATCGACCGCTGCGCCTGCTCCTCCCGCGCACCACCCGAGCGATCGAACGAGAATATCCCCGCCATCAGCAGCAGATATACGACCACAAGAGAAACCACGGCCAGAGTCGAACCCGAATCACGCACGGCCGTTACGACCTGTATGCCGATCAGCGATCCGAGTGACTCGGCTCCAACCAGCACGAACAGTCCGAGGATGAATCGCTTCGGCAGAGCGAGGCCTCCCTGATCGCCCGCCCAAAGCGCCCAGACCATAAAGTAAAAGCTGTTGAATCCGATAATGCAGATAGCCTGCGCGGCCTCGCCCGCGTCCGAGAACAGCGGGAGCATCACGAATGCGATGCCGATGATGGGAATCGCCACAAAGCACACGAGCTTAATGAGTTTGCGAGAATCGAAGAACAGGGCCGCAAGCGCGATGAATACGGCCGAAAGGAAGAACGAGACGATGGTTGCGATGTTCACCTCGGCGGCTCCCGAGGTATACGCATCGCCGGTCAAGCGCTGCATCAGGCCGTAAGCGAGCCCGACCACCAACGGCAGGGCAACAACGCGGATCGCGATCGCGCGATTCGGAGATGCGCCGAAGCCAGATGGGGCGGTATCCGAGGCGGCCGATCCGGAAGGGGCCGCGCTCGGGTCGCCCGAGCCTGACGGAGGCGCGCTCGAAGCGCCCGTGCCGCTGCGCGTCGATACGGCAAGGAGAACCACGCAGATAACCGGCAGCAGCGAAACGATCATGGGTTGAAGGTCGGGAGACAGGTACAGCAGGACGGAGTCGAAAACCGAGGCAACGAGCAGGGCGAGGGCCACGTTGATAAGAAGCGGCTTAGGGCCTTTGCGGGCGAACCCGATGCCCTGCAGCACCAGCAGCACCGCGCTTCCGAAGCCGGTGAGCGCGACGCCCGCAACCCTCAGAGCATCGGAAGCCGCATCGGCGGGCGCAAACAGGACGAGCACCGTACCCGCGAACAGGCAGGTGCCTGCGCCGACCGCAATGGGAAGCGACCGCTCGGAAACGAACCGCACGCACGCGCATGCGACGAGCAGCGTGCCCGCCTCGACGGCAAGCCACAGCGCCCGCAGCTGCAGGAAGTCGAACTGCGCAGTCGATACGCGCGCAACGAACAGGTCGCTCCAATACAATCCGAACATCCACGCGAGCAGCGCGGCGAACGCAAGCCACGAAGCCGGTGCTTCGCTTAGCTGTTGCCGTACTGCATCGAGATACGATCGGATGCCCGATCTGACCATGCGCCTTCCTCCTATCGACTCAAAGGGCTATGATACCCCAACGGACGAGTTCGATCATCCTCCGAGCTATCGAGCGCATGCCGAAGCCCCCTTTCCCTACGCCGTCAAACCGATTCCCCCGATCTCGAAACGATCCCCGTCGAATCGCAATTCGGTCACGCTCAGGTTCTCGATCTTGGGTCTCTCGTTCACCCTGTCGCGCGCGTAGAGGTACACGAGCGTCTTGACCACGAACGCATGGGTCACCACGAGCACCCTGCCGCCGCCCGCGTCGAGAGCGGCCGTTCCCGCTTCGAGAAAGAACGACATCAGGCGCTCCTCGATCGCATCGAATCGCTCGGATCGACCCGAGCGATCATGATCGGCCAGGACGTCGGCGATCTCGGGCATGCGCCCGTTGAGTTCGGTCATCGGCAGATCCGCTCCGAACCCCTCGACAAGCGCATCGTGAAGCCTCGTGCCCGATTCGCCTTCGAGATCGCCATAGCACCATTCGCGCAAGCGCTGATCGGAGTGCGGCTTCGGCGCAGCGTCGTTGAAGCTCAAAACCTCGCCGAGCGTCGCCACCGCCCTGCCGCTGTCGCTCGAATACGCAGCTTCGAACGAAACGGAAGCGAGCTTTTTCCCGAGAATGCGCGCATCTGCGATCCCCCGCTCGGTAAGCGGCGAATCGCACCATCCCTGTACCTTCTGCAATACGTTGAACAGCGTCTGCCCATGGCGAACCACCGAAAAAACCACGTCCTCGGCCATACCACCCATCCAATCCGACCAGCGTCAAAGAACCTTTTCCCGATTGTAACCCACATCCGATGCCCCGCACCCGGCAGACGCGCGTACGGCAATCATGGTATGCTATTACCGAGTAGCGGGCCGCCGCTTGCCGTCGAGGATTGCCGCGCCCCGTCGATCAACCGGAAAAGGAGCACCATGTACCTAGCATGCTGCGGCTGGAGCTGCACCGAAGACTGCACCGAATACCCGCATTCGTGCGCTGGCTGCAACGAACTTGAGGGGAAAGCGCCTTGGACCCGAGAAGCGGGATTCAACCGATGCTTCTTTTACCAGTGCTGCGTCGTCGACAAAGGCTTCGCCCACTGCGGAGAGTGCGACGAGATGCCGTGCTCCGCATTCGACGACTACGCCGACCCCTCGCTGGACGAAGCGACCAAGCAGCAGGAGCTGGCCAAGCGCATCGCCCGCCTGAGAGCTACGACTCTCTGATCTTGCACACGTCCACCCAGCCGAGAGAGCCCGAAAGGTCTTCAAGCTCGGAGATGGCAAGCTCGATTGCACTGTTGTCGCTGCCGCACGCAGGGAACACCGTCTCGAACCGACGCAACGATTCGTCGAGCTACACGGCAACCCCCTCGTTCACCGCAAAGGGACAAACGCCACCGACGGCATGGCCGATGGCAGGCTCCACTTCCTCGAACGCAAGCATTTTCGGCTTACAGCAGAACTGGGCTTTGAACTTCTGGTTATCGATGCGGGCATCTCCGGCAGCCACCACGAGTACGGTGCCTTCGCTCCCATGAAACGATAGGGTCTTGGCGATGCGAGCCGCCTCGCACCCAGCGGCCTGCGCCGCAAGATCGACTGTGGCACTCGATGTTTCGTATTCGCGAATCCGCTCTTCGAAGCCACGCTCCCGAAAATAGTCCCGAACTCTGGCGATCGACATCGCATTCTCCCTTGCACGCTTCCATCCGATGCGCCCATGGTAGCATAGGGCGCATCGGATGCCCCAGGGGCATCGGCTAAGCGCTGCCGTTCCCCGCCGACCGCTCCCGACGATTCGAGGACCGCTGAAGCACGTCCCAACATACTATCCACCGCTTTCTATCGGGGTATGGTTTGCGGTCATCGCCCTCGCACGGCTCTGCTCCCCGCCGTGGCATTCATTCGGCATCGTATATGTTCGGCATGATCCATACGTGGGGAACAAAGCGACAGGATTGCTTTTATTCCTCTACCCGTTCGCGCTCGCCGCCAACGCATCCGGAGAAGCGCTCTATGCGCTGTGCGCCCTCGCATCGATTACGGCCGTCGAGGAGCTTGCCATCCAGCTCACCCCGACGCGCCACGATGGCGACCGGCCCTCGCTTTTCTCAAAGGAGCCTGTGCGCTGAGGCAGAGCATCATTCGATTACAACCGCCTGCGAACCGAGTTCGACAAACCGTTCGGCCAGCAAGCCCATATCGTAATCGACGATCCCCTCGAGCGGATCGCATACGGTAACCGTCGACGCCTCGGTATCGAAACCGCACACCACCATACAGTGGTTGTTCGCGTACAATCCGTACAGGCGGCCGTTCTCCCATTGGGTCAGATACGGCTCGTCTCCCGGATCCTTGAGGTCGACTGTAGCCCAAACGATTACCGGGCATCCGCTCTCCACCTTGGCGAGCACTTCGGAAAACGTCCAGCCGGTCATATCGGACGCCGAAAGAGCCGATCCGCAGTCGGACAAATAGGAGTTTGCCGTCTGCGCGATGCAGGGCGCAAGGCAGGCATGGGACGCCGCATCGCGGGGATCGCCGAGGAACGAGAAGACGAAATCGGTCGAGCTTGTGGGCAGCCACCAATCGGCTATGTCGGTTTTCTCGAGATCGAATCCGTAGAAAAGGAGCACGTCGGTCAAGGCGACCGATTCGCATCCGGTCGGAAGCTCGGGGTTTTGAAGGAGCGATGGAACCTCTACGGTTGCAGATGCCGAACCGACGGTCCGCGCGGCTTCGCTTGCCGCCGCTGCGGCGCTCACACGATCTGCAAGGCTGAGCTCCGCCGCACTGGCAACGGGGTCGCCGATGGGGCCGAACACGGCAGCGAATGCCGCCGCCGACGCGAAGATGCAGGCAAACCCCGCTTTCAGGAACACCCCGCGCCGCCCATGCGGTGTACAGCGCGCGGTGCGCGGCGAGCCCGCTTCCGCGCAACAGCGCGTACGGCTTTCGTTCGTCTCTCGGTCCATGCCCTGTCCCTTCGTTGTGCGTCCGGACGCAACCCGAACTGTATCGGCCGCACCTGAAAACAACCTGAAACGCGGTTCGGCCCAACAGGCCTTGCACGAATCGCCCACAAGCCCTCGACAAACAAACGGATGGGGAATGATGTTCGTTGCATGCTACACAGGTAATCCTCGGTACGTTCACAGCATCCGAGCAAGCGCACTCTAGTACAATGGACGGCATCGAAGAACAGGAGGTAACACGAACATGGCCACCATCGATACGGTTAAGGAAATCCTGCAGGAGAACCTCGATATCGCACCCGATCAGGTTAACGAAGAATCCACGTTCGATTCGCTCGGCGTCGATTCCCTCGACATGGTCGAGCTGATCTGCGACCTTGAGGAGAAGTGCGAGATCGACTTCGGCGAGCCCGAGGGTCTCGCAACAGTAGGAGACCTGGTCTCCTACGTGGACAGCCTGTAAAAAAGCGCTGCCATCAGCAAACGCCGGGCGCAACCTACATCGCGCCCGGCGTTTCGCCGCAGTCGGTCATCCCGCATGCGAAAGCCCGTCTCGTCAATCCAGAACGAGCAAACGCGCCACCCCGAGCGGCACACATCGACGGGTGCGCCGTCAACCTAACCCATCGGCAGGTTCGGTACCGCTTTGAGGTCGATGGCCTGGATCGCTATGCAATCGGGGCCGCCCTGCGTTATGAACGCGGGACCCAGCTCGAACAGGCCGTTTTCGCATGAGGGGAACGCCTCGGCCAACGCCTCCTGCGCCACGCGGGCCTGCTTGATGTTGCCGGCATGACTCACGCCGAGGTAGCTGGTATCGGTGATACCGCGTTTTCTCAGATCGCCGATAACGGCATTGAGCGCCTTGCCGAAGCCTCGCGCAACCGTCAAACGCTCAAGACGCGTGCCGTCGGACGTCTGCATCATCACGGGAACCGCTTTGAGCAGATGGGCGAACTTCGCCGCCAAAGGGGTCAACCGTCCCCCACGACGCAGGTAATCGAAATCTTCGGGCAGCAGATACGAATGGGCACTTTCGATTATGGGCAGCAGGCGGCTGACGACCTCCTCGGCGCTATCGCATTGCTTGGCAAATTCGACTGCACAGAGAGCTAAAGCCCTGTGGGGAATGCAGAGCGTTCTCGAATTGACCACATGGATCCGCTCGGGGTGCCTCGCCTGCTTCGCGAGGCCGCATGCAACCTCGTACGCCCCCGACAAGCCGTCCGCCATCGCGAGGTGCACGACCTCCTCATCGGTTTCGTAGGCGGCAAGCGTCGCCGCAGGAGACGGAGAAGAACTCTGCGGCAGGGCTCCGGCCCGCACGCGCGCAAGGAACTCGTCGGAGCTCATCTGCTCGTATTCGGCCCAAGTTTCGCTCCCGATGGCGACCGACAGGGGCAGGATCTCGATACCGTGCCGCCTTCCCTGCTCGATGTCGAACATAACCGAAGAGTCGGCAATGATCTTCATGCGGGTCTCGTTTCTCTCGTCAAACGCATCGCACTTCCCCCGGGCGACACGCATGGTTTTTGCGTAGTCGACTCATCATGAAGATCAAAGGCTCCGCGCGCAATACTATTTCAACAAATAGGTTCGATTGGTTCGGTTTATTCCATGATTGGCTTCAGCGGGTACATCCGCTGGGTTACACCCCAATCGCTTTGAGCGTCGAAACGAAACGGGGCCGCACCCAGCGGATGCGGCCCCGATAAATCCCGTTGAACACCTGGCTACAGCGTGCGCAGGTTCACTTCCTTGAGCTGGCGCGCGGTGACGGAGCTTGGAGCGCCGGTCATCGGATCGGATGCCGAGCTCGTCTTCGGGAACGCGATGACGTCGCGGATCGATTTCTTGTTCGCAAGCAGCATGACCAAACGGTCGAGGCCGAGCGCGATGCCGCCGTGCGGGGGCGCACCGAGTTCGAGGGCGTGGATGAGATGGCCGAACTTCTCGTCGATCTCCTCGTCGGTCAGACCGAGCCTGCGCAGCACGCGGCGCTGCATGTCGGCGTTGTGGATACGGATGGTACCGCCGCCCGCTTCGAAGCCGTCCATGACGAGGTCGTAGGAGTAGCTGCCGCATTCGAGCGGTGCATCCTCGATCTTATCGACGTCCTCGTAGCGGATCTGCGTAAACGGATGGTGCTCGGCTGCGTACTTCTTCTCGTCCTCGTCGTACTTGAACATCGGGAAGTTCACGACCCACATGAGCTTGTGGCCCTCGCGCGGTACGTCGAGCGCGTCGGCCATATGCAGGCGCAACGCCGAGAGCACGGCGTTCGCCACGTCGGGCTTGTCGGCGGCGAACAGCACGAGATCGCCCGGCTCCACGTCGAGCGCACGCTTGAGCGCTGCAAACTCCTCGTCGGAGAAGAACTTGATGATGGGGCTCTTCTCGTTGCCGTCGGAGGTGAACGCGATCCAGGCCATGCCCTTCGCGCCGTTCTCGGCGGCGATGTCGGCGAGCTTTTCGACCTCGCCGCGGCTCCAATCGCCCGCACCCTTCGCATTGATGGCCTTCACGATGCCGCCCGATTGGGCCACGCTCGAAAACACCTTGAAGCCCGAATCCTTCACGATATCGGTCACGTTCACGAGCTCCATGCCGAAGCGCGTATCGGGGCGGTCGTTTCCGAAGCGGTCCATCGCCTCGGCGTAAGGCATGCGCTCGAGCGGGAATTCGTGCTCGACGCCGACGGCGGCAAGCACCTCGGCCATCACGTCTTCCATGAGCTTCAGCACGTCGTCTTCCTCGACGAAGCTCATCTCGATATCGACTTGCGTGAACTCGGGCTGACGGTCGGCGCGCAGGTCCTCGTCGCGGAAGCACCGCGCGATCTGGTAGTAGCGCTCGATACCGCCCACCATGAGCATCTGCTTGAACTGCTGGGGGCTCTGCGGAAGCGCGTAGAAGCGGCCCGGGTTCGGACGGCTCGGCACGATGTAGTCGCGCGCGCCCTCGGGCGTGGAATTCGCGAGGATCGGCGTCTCGACCTCGAGGAAGCCGCGCTCGTTCAAGGCCGTGCGCATCGCCTGGGCGACCTTATGGCGCAGATGGATCGCATCGAACATCTCAGGGCGGCGAAGGTCGAGGTAGCGCCACTTCATGCGGGTGGTCTCGTCGGTTTCGATGCCGTCTTCGATGGAGAACGGGGGCGTC
Source organism: Raoultibacter timonensis (assembly GCF_022845715.1). Classification (NCBI taxonomy): domain Bacteria; kingdom Bacillati; phylum Actinomycetota; class Coriobacteriia; order Eggerthellales; family Eggerthellaceae; genus Raoultibacter; species Raoultibacter timonensis. Next base: position 1,039,835 of record NZ_AP025564.1, on the reverse strand, counting down.
ACGCTCGTGTTGAGCACGTCGACGGAGCTGGCCAGCACTTCGATTTCGCCGGTAGCCATGTTGGGGTTCACTGCCTCGGCCCCGCGGTCGCGCACCGTGCCCGTGATCTTGAGCACGTACTCGCGGCCCAGGTGCTCGGCTTTCGCAAAATCATCGGCGCTCACGCAATCGGGGTCGACGACCACCTGCGTGTAGCCCGCACGATCGCGCAGGTCGATGAAGATCAGCCCGCCGTGGTCGCGGTTGTGCCACGCCCAGCCGGTCAGCACGACCTCGCGGCCCACATCCTCAGCTCGCAGCTCGCCGCACGTTGCGGTGTGCATGCAGTACTCGTTCATAAAGTCCGTCATCTGTTCTTGCTCCTCAGCGTTGCTATTGGTATTCGCCACGCGGATGCCCCGGCAACGGCGAACGTCACTCAAACCTAGTTATTGTACTAGGTAACGCCGACAAACCAACCCCCGAGAGCATCTTTTCATGGAAAACGAACGCGATCGCACCTGCTCGGACTTCGCGTCGGAAGGCGATGGCGCGGGAGTCAGGACGGCACCGGCGGTTTCGGCGAGCTTTTCGAGCATACATGATAATGCTATAATTATGTCAAACTAGAAGGAGGCACAATGCCAACTTGCATACCGATCAAAGACTTACGAGACACGGCGGCGTTCGCCGAGCTTGTGGAGACATCGCCCGGACCTGTCATCGTCACGAAAAACGGCTACGATCAGTTCGTTGTCATTCGCAGCAAGGACTACGACGAGATACGGGAGCTCCAAGCGAAAAACCATATTATGGAGCGCATGCTGATAGCCGAGCGCGAACGGGCAGCGAACTCCCACGCCAATGCCAAGGACTCTATCGCCTCGCTGAGAGCGCATTATGACCTATAGGCCCCGTATCCTCGAGAGCGCCGATCGCGAACTGAGCCAGATAGTCGCCTATCTGGCTGGCCACAGCAAAGATGCCGCAAAAGCCTTCCTAGACGAGTACGAGTTGCAGCTCGATCTCATCTGCTCGAAAACCGTAGCGTACGGGCCGTCCCGCATGCCCGAGCTCGCACAGCTCGGATACCATTGCGCCCTTGTGGGAAGGTATCTATTCCTCTATTACATCGAAGACGATGCCGTCGTGGTAGCGCATCTGTTCCATCAAAGGCAAGACTATGCCAAGCTGGTCGAATCCGAGCGAGCGTAGCTTTCCGCAGGAAGACGCTTCGATATCGGCAGAACGACCCGCCAGCCTCCTACGCATCCTAGCTTTCGAACGGAGCAACGGAGTCCCTACCCCTTGTCGATCAGCTCGAGCAGCTCCTCGCGCGACGAAACGTCGAGCTTGCGGTAGATGCTCTTCACATGGGTGCGAACCGTGCTTTCAGAGATGACGAGCGTCTTCGCTATGAACACGATGCCGTGCCCTCGACCGAGATACGAAAGCGTCTCGGTCTCGCGCGGCGAAAGTTCGAACCGCACGGCAACCGCCTCGATACGCCGCGAGAGTTCGCTCTGCGCTTCGCCGCCACCCTCCCTGCGCACCTCGCGCTCAGATGCGCCCTCCCGTCTCCATGACGACAGCAAGGGAGCCAACACGACGAATCCGAAGTACATCGTGCTGATGACGAGCAGGATAGGCCCCGCGTTTTCGGCAAACGCGGAAACCGATCCGAACGATATGCCGAGAAACGATGCGGCCATGAAGCACGCAACCGTCAGTCCGTAGATGAACGGCGACGAGAATTCGCGGGCATGGGCCATCGCGCAGAGGCTCGAAAGCGCGAGAATGCCGATGATGCCGTAAAACACGTACGAGAGCGTTGCCGCGAGCCACTGGGCGACCGTGCCATAGGGAAAGGCGTTGAGCACGACGAGCACGATGGCGCACACCGGAAGGAACACCTGGTAGACAAACGACATGAGCGGCCGGTCGATCTTGAGAAGACTCAGGGGAAGCACCACGATAGCGGCCACGATACCCCCGAGCGTCTCGACGTAGAACGCATCGAACACCATGAACTTGCGCACGCCCATCACGAATGCGAACACGAGCAAGCCCGCGAACGGCAACACGGCAACCGAAGCCATCCTGCGCACGTTGGCGAGCATCTCGCGGGCATCGGTTTTCCCGTCGGCCGAAGCGGCGGACGAGCCGCCGACAAGATAGCCGAGCTCGCGATCGCCGTCGCGGCTCGGAAGGTCGGCGCCGCCGCGGTCGAGCTTTCCGCCTACCGCCTTCACGCAGGGAAGCGCCACGCCGATCAGCGCGAGCAGCCCGAACGCCACCAACCCGGGCTCGATGGCAACCGACGAGAGCATAAGCGCGATAAACGATGCGGCACCCACCATGATGGCCAGATAGAACAACGCTTGACGCAGGTCGAACAGGGCGAGGTACGTGCCCCACGCTATGCAGAGGGGAACCATACCGCAGGCAACGGCGGCGCCTGCGGCGATCATCACGCCTTCGTTGCCGAATCCCTCGACTCCGAGTCCCGCAACGAAGAGGGCGAACCCGCCGACATAGAGCACCGAAGATGAAATGACGAGCTGCGGGGTTGCGAACAGCGCAGCATTGCGCCGAAAGGCGAACCACGCCGAAACCGCTCCGGCAAGGGCGGCGACCACCATCATCGTATTCACGAACGGCGGCATGAGCGCATCCGCAGCGCCGTATTCCGAAAACAAGACAAGATTGGGCGAGTAGAGCGGCAGCGTTGCGAAGAAGGCGATGAACGCCAACGTTTCGAGTTTGAACTCCTGCGAAAAACGCACTGCTTCCACCTCCGTCGCGCATGGTCGTTACCGCCCACAGTATACCCCAAGAAACATGACGCCATTTCGTTTGGGCGCATGTGCCGTTTTGTCCAATCGCGCAGCGGACCCAACATCACGAATGACCGGAAGTCCGCCGCTCAACCGAGGTCGGGACGGCCGCGCAGGCGTTCGGCGGCGGTTCAGCGGTCCCTGCCCTGTTCGACCGCATGCCAATATCGGTTCGGCGGCAGGATGAGGTCAGCGAGGTTGCCGTGCGAGGGGGTTCCTGCATGAGATTTGCGATAGTGAACCCTCGAGGCTGATTAATGGCACGATAACCATATGCAGCCGCACGAAACCCGCAGATCAAATTCTGCGCTTCTTACCTACATGGAGTCACAATCGTAAATCTCATGCAAAATGAGGCTTTGATTCGAAACGGGCTTCGTCGCCGCCTGCATGCGCCCGTTTCGCCTGCCATCGCAAAACAACCTTCTCACCTGCAACCTTGTTGCAACTACCCCAAAACCGCGAGGACGCGTCCCGTCCGCCTCGCGGTTTCGGGCGACCTCGTTTCAGCAAATTCCCCCATCGCAGCGATTTTCACCGACGGCGGCACACCGTAGAGTGCCCTCGAAGCGTTCGTTCCCAACGGGAACCGAAAAAGCCGATTGGATAAGCGAACGCAGATCGATCGGTACCAAGGAGACAAGGGAGGAATCATGGCTATCATGAAATCAGGAATCTCACGGCGCGCGTTTCTCGGCCTCGGAGCGACGGCGGCCGTCGCGGCAGGAGCCGGGCTCGCAGGCTGCTCGCCCGCATCGAACACGAGCGGAACAGCCCAGGCCGAGCAGGGGTCGGCAGCGGAATCGAGCTGGAAGACCCCGCCTGCCGAAATCACCGACTTCGCCAAGGAGTACGACTGCGATGTAGTCGTATGCGGGCACGGGTTCGCCGGCATCACCGCATGCCGGGAACTCGCCGAAGAAGGCTACAAGGTGATCCTCGTTGAAAAGCAGCCCGAAGACACGTACGCCGCCGTGGGCAACGAGTTCGCAGCGCTCAACGCCTCCATCCTCAAGGAGCGCGGCGTTCCCGAGATCGACCCCGTGGAATTCTTCCAGAACTGGATGACCGTCACCGGAAACTACCCCAACCAAGAACTCGTTATGAAGTTCGCCCAGCACTCGGGCGAGAACTCCGACTGGTACCTCTCGGAGCTTTCCGAAGAAGACTTTGCCACCATGACGACGGCCTTCTTCCCCAAAACCGCCCATCAGCTCGACAACATCGGTCCCATCAAGTTCTGGCCGAGCGTCTGCAGCTTCTACGGCGATTGCAACCAAACCAAGATTCACGAGTACAACCGCGCCGTTGCGCAGGATAAAGGTGCCGAGTTCCTCTTCGGCACCGAGGCCCTCTACGTCATCATGGATAACGGCCAGGTGGCGGGCCTTGCCGCTAAAAACGCCGATGGCAACCTGAAGCTCAACGCCAAAGCCGTCGTCATCGCTTGCGGAGGTTTCGGCGGCAACCCCGAAATGATGGCCGACCTTATGCCCGACATGTACCACGCGCTCGTCGGCGACGAGCAGCTCACCTCCATGTCGGCCAACGACGGCCGCGGCGTGCAGATGGCCTACTGGGCAGGCGCGCACCTCGAAACCTGCCCCATCCCCGGCATGAACATGAAGGGGCTTTCGCTTCCCGGCAAGATGAACTGCCTGCCGCAGTCCGTCTGGATCGACGAGAACGGCAAGCGCTTCTGCAACGAGTACTACGCCACCTCCGAGCAGCGCGGACTCGCCACCGTATACAAGAGCCGCAAGACCAAGTTCGCCGTGTGCGACGCCAACTTCCCCGAGTACCGCCAGTACACCATCCCGCAGCACGCCGGGTTCACGGCCACCGAGGAGAACATCGCCTCGCTACAGGAATCGCTCGACAAGGCATATGCGATCTTCAAGGGAACCTACGAGGAGCCCGAGAAGGAAGAAGGGGAAGGCGGCGGCATGGGGCCGGTCACCACGATCGATTTCATTGCCGACGACACGCTCGAAGGTCTGGCGGGCCAGCTCGGCCTGACCGGTGAGGCGGCAACGAACTTCGTCGAAACGATCAACAACTACAACGCCTATTGCGAAGCGGGCGCCGACCAAGAATTCGGACGCGATAAGGCGGTTCTCTTCCCCGTAAAAGAACCGCCGTTTTTCGCCTGCACGTTCGACCCGGTTCTCGGCGAAACGATGGTCACCTGCGGCGGCATCATCACCGACGGCGAGCAGAACGCGCTCGATGAGAACTTCGAGCCGATCCCCGGACTCTACGTTTCGGGCAACGATTGCGGCCGCCGCTTCGGCTACGAGTACATCACCCCCATTCCCGGCTGCAGCCTCGGCATGGCCATCACGCTCGGCCGCGAATGCGGCAAGTCGGTCGGAGCGTACCTCGGCTAAACCGACCCCGCTCATCCCCCTAATTGCAAAGAGCCCGCTAGCGGGCTCTTTGCTCATTTGACTCGAATCGGACTGCCTCGAAGCTTTACCTCGCGCTTCAGCGGAGTGGGGACGGCAAACGCGCTTATTCCCCTTCGCCGACGGGAAACACCTCTTCGAGCTGCGGCACGGGTTCGCCGCCGTAGGGCAGACCGCCGAAATGTGCGAGCAGCTCCCTTACGGTCGCAATGTCCACGAGCGCCTCGCGGCGGGTGCCCATATCGCGAACTTTCATCTTGCCTTCGGCGAGCTCGTCGGGCCCGAGAATCACCACGCGGCGCGCACCGAGCTTATCGGCGAGCTTGAACTGACTCTTGAGGCTGCGCCCCTGATGGTCCATCTCGCCGACGATGCCCGCGTCGCGCGCCATCTGCAGAAGCTCGAACGCGGCCGAGCGCGTTGTCTCATCCACGCATGCCACGAAGAAGTCGCAGCGCGCCGCAGGGGCGAACTCGACTCCCGCCGCTTGCAGGGCGAGCACGCAGCGTTCGTAGCCGAGGGCGAACCCGAGACCCGAAGTCGGACGGCCGCCCACCTCTTCGGCGAGCTTGTCGTAGCGGCCTCCGCCGCCGATTGCGTTCTGCGACCCGAGGCCGTCGACCACCTGGACCTCGAACACGGTGCGCGTATAGTAGTCGAGGCCGCGGACCAAACGGGTATCCTCCACATAGTCGATCGATGCCGCGTCGAGATACGACTTAACGGCAGCGTAGTGCTCCTTGCAATCGTCGCACAGGTAATCGGTGATCTTCGGCGCCTCTTCCATGACCGCCGAACACGACGGGTTCTTGCAATCGAAGGCGCGCAGGGGATTGATTTCGGCGCGGCGCATGCACTCGTCGCAGAGTTCACCTTCATGCTCTTCCATGTAGGCGCGCACGCGCTCGCGATAGGCGGGACGGCACTTCTCGCAGCCCATCGAGTTCAAGAGCAGGCGCATCGATCGCTCGGGGATGCCGATAGCCGCAAAGAACCTCATGAGCATGATGATGACCTCGGCGTCGGTGGTCGGCGCTTCGGCACCCAAGCACTCCACGCCGATCTGGTTGAACTGGCGGTACCGCCCCTTCTGGGGACGTTCGGCGCGAAACATCGGCCCCGCGTACATGAGTTTCACCGGAGCCGCACCCTGCGGTACGAGATCGTGCTGCACGACGGCGCGCACAACGCCCGCGGTCCCCTCGGGGCGCAGCGAGAGACGGCTCTTGCCCTTGATGCTCTCACCCGCCAGGAGCTTCTTCAGATTCTCGCCCGAGATCGCCTGGAACATCTCCTTCGACACCACATCGGTCGCCTCGCCGATGCCGCGCACGAACAGCTCGGTCTGCTCGAACATCGGCGTCTCGATCGGCAGATAGCCGTAGCGCCCGAACACCTCGGCAGCCGTTTGCTTGAAGCGGTTCCAGAATTTCGCCTCATCGGGCAACATGTCCTTCGTGCCTTCGGGAGCCTGCAATGACATCTTGAGTTCCTTTCTCTAATCGCCCAGCGAGCGAAATACGTTTACGATGGCATCGTCGGGACGATGCTGGCAGTAAGCGGCAAGCGTGCTGCGGGCGATAACGAACAGCTCCGCATCCACCGCCGCTGCCGAAGCCTCGAGCAGCCAGTCGAGCACGGTCTCAGTCGGTGCCACCACGATACGGTTCTCAGCAAGTACCCCGTCGACCTCGTCGGGGGAAAGCAGCTTCGCCCCTGGGTCGTTCAACAGCTCCTCGAGCTCCAGCCGCGCCTGTTCGTAGACGATAGGCGAAGTAGTCATCGACTTCAGGTAGCCCGCCACCCCCGTCTGCAGCCGACCGGCCTTCCATTCGGCATACGCAAGCTGATAGTACCCCATTGCGATTTCGTTGGGAAGAAAAGCCGTTTCGAGGTAGCGGTTGATGGTAGCAACCGTATTGTCCATGTCGCCGACGAGCATGTACGTGCGCGCCATCTGCAAATACCCTGGACCGCCCATCGGCGCAAGCCCGATGCAGCGCCTGCCGTATCCAAGGGCTTCCTCGGTTCGATCGAACGAATGCTCGAGGAGCTTCACCGCTTCGAGGCAGCAGAAATACAGCGAGTCGGGAGCAAGCTTCACCTGACGGTCCGCATCCTGCCCGAACAAGCCCGCAAGCCGTCCGCGATTGTACACAACGCGGGAGGCGTAGGATTCGAAGCAACGAAACACGGTATCGGGAACATCGGCGAACCTGTCGGAAAGATCGGCTTTCCCAATCGCGGCGGCAAGCACCATAACCGCTTCGTCAAGCTCGCCTTTTTCGGCAATCGAACGCGACTGCATGATCGCGGCCATAAGCTCGTCTTCGCCGAGGAACTTGTTCACCACCGCGTTCTGGTCGTTCGGATCAACCTCGTCGGCGGTCAACGCCACCATGAGATCCGTGCACGCGTCTTGGATATCGGGGTCGTTCGATTCGCCCCGCATCGCGGTGACGATGCGGACGCGCTCGGTGGTGGTCGAAGCCTTCGCTATCGAATCGGCCAACCGCTCGCCGATGGAACGCCGTTTCGCATTGTAGTTCACCGCCAGGTCGGACAACTCGTTCGCCCCGAGCGCCGCACGGGCTGATTCGGGCACGGGCTGATCGACGATCTCGGGCTGCATACCGCGCAAGGGGTTTGCCAGCCGCTCGTCCTCGAAGGGCGACTCGATACCGGGCTGTCCGACCGTCACGCCGAGCCACGCGAAAAACGGTGCAGGATCGCCCTCGCCCGCCTGGCGGTACGCCCCGTTCGCGCAGAACGCAGACCTCTCGAACTCGACGGAGAACAGACGGGGCGGCTCGTCTTGGGGAAATTCCCCCGATCCGCCCCCCGCTTCGAGGCTATCTGACACCGTCCGCACGGCGACCCTCACGCTATCGATTGCCCGACTCTGCGAGAACGCGATGGCGGCGAGGATGATGGCGACGCGCATGGCGTACCGTACGGCCTGAGCTTCCCGCTCCGACGCCGACACCTCCACCCACCCGGCCACGCCCTGTGGCCATCGGGTTGCCGGCATAAGGGAAACGTCCGGAACCACGGCGTCGAACGCTGCCATGCCGCCTGCGGCGTTCGTTCTGAAATCCGTTGTGAAACGAAACGGGAGGCGCAACCGCTCGATTGCCTCCGCGATGCCGAGGCGCACGGACCATTCGCCCGCTCGGGCGCCCTGGGCATCGGCCGGCGCCTCCGCAAGGGGCATCTGGCGAGCGATGGATTCGATGAGGTAGTAGTCCCATTGCCCGGCTTCCGCCTCATGCGCGGTATTCGCTTTCGCCCCGAGCGATTCCGCCGAGAGGAGATAGCGGTTGAGTGCGCCTTCGAGCGCCCATACCATACGGCGATACGGAGCCGCCGCCTCGTCGTCGCTCGTACCGAGGTAGTACGTATCGGCATACCGCTTCGTGCGGATGAGCCGCAACGGATCGCCTTTGGCCATACGGCTCAGCTCCACCGCGCGCTCGGTTCCCAAACCCGCCTCGGCAAGCCATCTGACCAAACATCGCTCGAGGCCCGGCGCCGTAAGCGCCGCATCGGCATCGGCTCCGGCGACGACCTCGACAATACGGTTCATCGCATCGAGGGGCTTGCTTTTCCGGAGCGCCTCGTCAACGTTGTCGATCCCGTACAAGGGCGGCTGCGTTGCGCAAAGTGCGGGACGGTATACGAACGCGAGGTATATCCGCGCGATGAAATCCTCGTAGGTAAGGTTCTCGCTGAAAGGACCGAAGTCGAACCACGACCCCTCAATGAAATAGCGTCCTCGCTCGAACCGGTATTCGGCAACGAGGCGCATCTCGCCGTTGGGATCGAGCACCTCGATGCAACCGCGCTGGCACGCCTTTCCCGATCGTTCGGGATAATGGGAAACCGTAAGATCGGGGGTTTGGGCGGGTGGGTACGTGATAGGCTGGTCGACGGCGAACACGCGGGCGAACTTGTCGAAGTAGGCGATGACACGGTACGTGGTCTTACCGAGGAACTCGACGATGTACTTCTCGTCTTTGCCGGGAGCAGGCATGGCACCGCTCACCCATCCGTAGGGATTCTGGGGCGCGAACCCCGCGCAAGGCGGCATGGCGAGGGGAAGCTCGTGTTTCTTCGCGAAGATCAAGCTCGCCTTGTCCGCCTCGAAGATACCACCTGTTCTCTTGTCGTTATCGCCCATCGCTGCCGCCTTTCCGATACCGTCAAGGATACCAGAGTTGCGCACGATAAGCGGTTTGGCACCGCGCGATACGCGGGCAATCCATGCGCTCGCCGGGTGCACGGCAAACAGGATGGCCGATTGTGCTGGCTTCCAAGACTTCGGTTACGAGCAACCTGCATGTCAGTATGCGTTGCTTGTGGCAACGGGCAATCCCTCGTACGATAATGCGAGGAAATCAAAAGGAGGACAGATACATTGCTCAGCGAAAACATTAAGGCCATGAGGAAATCCAAAGGGCTTTCACAGCAAGAACTTGCCATCGCATTGAATGTTGTACGGCAAACGATCTCGAAATGGGAGCAAGGATTGTCGGTTCCCGACTCGGATATGCTGATTTCCCTATCGGAGGTGCTGGAGACCCCCGTGAGCACCCTGCTTGGGGAAACCGTTGCGGAAGCCAAAGTTGACGACCTGAAGGCGATTTCAGAAAAACTAGAGATTGTAAATTTGCAACTCGCACAAAAGAGGATCGCCAGACGAAGAATCATTCGAGGATCGCTGGTAGCGCTGTGCTCTCTCGTGGTAGCAATATCAGCGGTCTTAATCGTATCGAATAGCCCCTATTTGAGCTGGAACTACTATGACCCTGAAACCGCTGTTCTGGGTGTAGGCTTTCATGCGTTCGAATGGCTATTCGTCAGGTTGGCGCCCATTGTACTTATCGGTGCAATCGCAGGGCTTTTCTTAACGAGAAGGAAAGCATAGCGCCCGCATCGCTTCGATATGCGAAGCTCGACGCTCATTCGAATCACCGTACGAGAAGGCGCGCGGTGATTCGCGCGCCTTCTCGCAACCGGCTTTGCTACCGCTTATTCCTCTTGTTCCAGGCGGGGTCGGCCCCTTGCATCATCCGGTCCCGTTCGGTCTCCCGCAGGATGCGGGCGATGCGCATCGCCCGCATCCTAGTGGTGATGCTGGCAGGTGTTCTCCATGCCCATGATCGCCACGTTGCCCTGTGCGACGAGCTTCGCCACATCGCCGACGTTCGGGGTCATGTTCTCGAAGTATACGGTGATGCCCGCATCGTTGAAGCCCATGAGGGGCCTTCCGCCCATGCCCGCCGCCACGATCGCGTCGACGCCCTGCTCGGCCAGAAGGCCGACCGGGCGCAGGCAGCCGCCCTCTTCGTGGGGGGGATTGGCGAGGATCGACACCTCTTTTATCTCGCCGTCGACGATGTCGACCAGGGTGAAGCAGTCGCAATGGCCGAAATGGCCCGACCGCTCCGCCTCAAGACCGCCTTCGCCCATCGAGGGCACTGCCAGCTTCATCGTTTCGCTCATGGTTTATCCTTTCCGTTCGGGAGCAGCTCCCGTATCGTCTTGCGGACCGTCTGATCCCGTTTCCCCGAGATGGGCGAGCCCGTTTTCCAACATAGATGCGAGCAATCCGTCCAAGCGCTCGCGGCTTCGCAAGGCATCGATCCACTGTTCGGCCAGCTCAATACCTTGTTCGGTCAGCTCGTACTCGCGACGGCGCGGGCCTGCACCCTCCTCGCACCAGCGCGACACGACCGAACCTTCTTCCTCCATCCGCCGCAGCGTGCGGTACAGACCGCCCACATCGGCATCCACCTCGCCATCGCTCATCTCAAGGATGGTGCGGCGAAGGTCGTAGCCGTATCCGCCAGCGAACAGCAGGGCGGCCAAAGCAGCAGGCTCGACAAGCGCGCCGCCTCCCCCGCCTCGGCGGCGACAGCACGGCTTGCGCCCCTCGTTGCCCGAACAATCGCCCCTCGGCATGGTTGCCACCTTTCGTTTCGCACGCGTCCGTTGCGCGATATCGTGCACTCGCGCGGCTGCACATACGCCCGCCAACCCGCAGCGCGGCTTTGTCGGTATCATCTATATGACGTTAACATATACCTCCCTTTATATGTTGTCAACATATAATCGAGAGCAGAGCACATGGCAAAGGCGAGGGGCGCAGCAGAGAAGACATGAAAAAACGCCTCGTCCGCATAAAGCGGATCGAGGCGTCCCATTCCCTGTATAACAGCAGCTTAGAGCTTCGAAACCACCAGATCTCCCATGGCGGCCGTGCCGACGATCCTATCCTTCGGCGTCGTGTTGTTGGCGATATCGCCCGTGCGCCAGCCCTCGTCGAGCACCGATTCGACAGCTGCCGCGACGGCATCGGCCGCATCCTGCATGTCGAAGCTGTAGCGCAGCATCATCTCGACCGAGAGGATCTGAGCAAGCGGGTTCGCAATACCCTGGCCCGCGATATCGGGCGCGCTGCCGTGGCTCGGCTCGTACAGCGCGGTGCCGTCGCCCAAGCTCGCGCTTGCGAGCATGCCGAGCGACCCGGTGAGCATCGAGGCCTCGTCGGAGAGGATATCGCCGAACATGTTCTCGGTGACCACGACGTCGAACTGTGCGGGATTGTTGATGAGCTGCATCGCCGCATTGTCCACGAGCATGTCGACGACTTCGACATCGGGGTACTCCCCCGCTATGCGGTGCGCGACCTCGCGCCACAGGCGGCTCGTCTCGAGTACGTTCGCCTTGTCGATGGAATGCACGCGGCCCTTGCGCTTGCGCGCGGTTTCGAACGCATGGCGCACGATGCGCTCGATCTCGTATTCACGGTACTCGAGCGTATCGTAGGCGCGCTGGCCCGTTGCGCCGTCGGCTCCGCAGCCCTCTTCATCGTAGAAGCGCTCGCGCAGCCCGAAGTACAGGCCGCCCGTCAGCTCGCGCACGATGACGAGATCCACCCCATCGATGACCTCGGGCTTGAGCGAAGAGGCGTCGGCAAGCGCCCCGAAGATGCGTACGGGGCGCAGGTTCGCGTACAGGCCGAGTGCCTTACGGATGCCCAGAAGACCCTGTTCGGGACGCGGTTTATTCGGATCGGTGGTATCCCATTTCGGGCCGCCGACTGCCGCAAGCAGCACGGCATCGGACGCTTTGGCCACACGAAGCGTGTCCTCGGGCAGCGCCTCGCCCGTCTCATCGATGGCGATGCCGCCCAAAAGCGCTTCGGTGTACTCGAACGACGCATCGAACTTCGCGCCGAGAGCGTCGAGCACCTTGCGCCCCTCGGCGATGATCTCCGGCCCGATACCGTCGCCGGGAAGCAGGCATATCTTGTAGGTTGTCGTCATAGTTGCTCCTTGGTACACATCAAAAGGGCGCGGGCGGTTGCGTCCGCAGCGCACTCGATCGGTTACTTTCCCAGCTTCGCTTTCGTGCGGTTGATGAGCCCGCCCGCCTCGATGATCTCTTTGATGAACGGGGGGAACGGCTGCGCGGTAAAGGTCTGGCCCGTCGTCTCGTCGACGATCACGCCCGCGTCGGCATCCACGCTCACCGTATCGCCCTGCGAAATCGCGTCGACGGCCTCGGGGCACTCCATGATGGCGAGGCCCGTGTTGATGGAATTGCGGTAGAAGATGCGCGCGAAGCTCTTCGCGATGACCACGTCGACGCCCGCCGCTTTGATCGCGATCGGCGCATGCTCGCGCGACGAGCCGCAACCGAAGTTCTCGTCGGCCACGATGATGTCGCCGGGCTGCACCTTGCTCACGAATTCCTTGTCGAGATCCTCGAGGCAGTGCTTCGCCAGCTCAGCGGGATCCGAGGTGTTCAGGTAGCGTGCGGGGATGATGACATCGGTATCGACATCGCGCCCGTAACGGTGCGCGGTTCCTTTGAATTTCATGACAGAACTCCTTAATCCAGATCTTCAGGCAACCCGATATGACCGAGCACGGCGCTCGCTGCGGCAACGGCCGGCGAAGAGAGGTACACCTCGCTCGTCGGATCGCCCATGCGTCCGACGAAGTTGCGGTTCGTCGTGGCGATGGCGCGCTCCCCCGCAGCGAGGATGCCCATGTAACCGCCCAAACACGGCCCACAGGTCGGCGTCGAGACGACACAGTTCGCGTCGAGGAATACGTCAGTGAGACCCTCCTCCATGCACTGGCGATACACGAGCTGAGTTGCGGGGATGACGATGCAGCGCACATCCGGATGCACGGTGCGTCCGCGCAGAACCTCGGCGGCCTGACGCATGTCCTCGATGCGCCCGTTGGTGCACGAACCGATAACGGCCTGGTCGATGCGTATATCGCGCGCTTCGGCAGCGGGCCTGGTGTTGGAGGGCAGATGCGGGAACGACACCGTCGGCACGATGTCGGCGGCATCGATGTCGTACACCTTCGCGTATACGGCATCGGCATCAGGGTGGTACTCGGTGTAAGGACGCTCGGTGCGACCGTCCAAGTAGGCGCGTGTGATGTCGTCGACCTCGATGAGCCCCGCTTTGCCGCCCGCCTCGATGGCCATGTTCGAGATGGACATGCGCTCTTCCATCGACATGCTCTTGATGGCGCTGCCGGTGAATTCCATGGCTTGGTACAGCGCACCGTCCACGCCGATCATACCGATGATGTGCAGGATGACGTCTTTGCCCACCACGCCCGGAGCAAGTTCGCCCTCGATGTTGAACAGGATCGATTCGGGAACCTTGAACCAGGCCTTGCCAGTCGCATAGCCCACGCCCGCATCGGTCGAACCAACGCCGGTAGCAAACGCGCCGAGCGCGCCATAGGTGCAGGTGTGGCTGTCGGCACCGATGATCAGATCGCCCGCCCCCACAACGCCCTGCTCGGGTAGAAGCGCATGCTCCACGCCCATGCAGCCGACTTCGTAGTAGTGCGCAATGCCCTGCTTTTTGGCGAAATCGCGGACGATCTTGGCCTGCTCGGCGCTCTTGATATCCTTGTTCGGTACGTAATGGTCGGGTACGAGTGCGATCTTGGTCGGATCGAATACCGTGCCGGTGCCGATCTTCTCGAACTCCTTGATGGCGATCGGCGCGGTTACATCGTTGGAAAGCACCAGATCGAGATCGCATTCGATGAGCTGACCGGGCTCGACCTCTTCGAGCCCGGCGTGGGCGGCCAAGATCTTCTCTGCCATAGTCATGGGACGTGCCATTGTGAGCCACTCCTTATATATAGGGGAAACCCGATCATTGTACCATCGCAAACGAGAAGGGCCCCGATGAGGCCCTTCTCGCAATAAGGTTTTTACAAAATCCGTACGGCGCACCTGCTCCCTGCGGAAAACGTCCGCAGGAAACGCTTCGCCCGGCAGGGCAGCACGCTCGAAAGCGGGCAAGGAGGCGCATGCCCGGAAGGCGCCTCGGCCGACTTACCAGGAGCTGCCGTAGTGGTAGCCGCCGCCCATGGAACCCACGGCACCCGCCACGACGGCGGTGACCATGCCGGTGATCGCAAGGCTCAAGATGATGCCGAGCACGATCCAGATGACGAACCCGATGATCGCGAACTTGAGCGCATCGCTTTTCACCTGCGGAGCCTTGTCGGCGTTGGTGAGCCACGCAATAACGATACCGGGGATGCCGAGCAGCGCGCCGACGACAAGCCAGCCGAACTTCATGCCGCCGGTCAGCTGCATAAGCGGGGCCGGAGCGTACATCGGCTGCTGGTAGGGCTGCCCGTACGCAGGCTGCGGTTGCGGCTGCGGCGCTGGTTGCTGTTGCGGTTGCGGGGGCACCGCCTGCTGCGGTTGGGGCTGGGGCTGCGGCGCCGGTTGAGCCTGCGGTGCGGGCTGCGGTTGCTGGGTGTTGTTTTCTTCGGTCATGGTGAGAGCCCTTTCTCGATGGGTCCGTTCTGCTTGCCCCGCCTCAATGTCCATAAAGGTCGGGCAAACAGAACATGCCGTTTTCAGCGGCATTCTTACGCGTTTCAGTACGCTTCGCAGTATAGAAAACGCTCGGGGCCGCTTCTGAAAGCGTCAACAAACCGATGATTGTCTTACGAAACGGTGTTCGAGCGGTGAATTCGAACGCGCAACGCCCGCGATACGCGAAACGCCGCCCGAACACGGCGGCCTCCACATCGCCGCCGAACAACGCGCAACGCCCGCGATACGCGAAACGTCACCGGCAAACGGATGTCAGCGCTGAGAGAGCGCCGTGCACAGCGCATCGAGCAGCGTGATGGCAAAATGCTGCGCCGAACGACCCGCGCCGGCCTCTTCCCATACGGTCCCTGGGAGCTCGACGGCAATGCGGGCGGGGTGCATGGACGCCGCATCGATCGCCGAGGTGAGGCGAAGGGCAAGCGTCTCATCGTCTTCGTAGGCAACCCGCGGAACGCTCTCCGCCGTCTGTTCGTCGGGAAGAACGATGTGCACGAGCAGCATCGACTCGTCGGGTGCCACAAGCAGCGTGTCGGCTGAAAGTATCTTGGAGGCGGGATTGGTCGCCAACGCCAGGTTCGACATGCGCGACGCAACGCTGCGCGTGAACTCCCGCGTACCGAACAAACAGAGCGCATTGCGTTCGAGCACATCGGCCGCGCGGGCAAATCCAAGGTATCCCGCCGCCGGCGAAGCCTCTTTGCCGACCCAGGAATGCTGCAGGTTGTGGATTGCCGCATAAGTCATCGCGCCTGCGATACCGTCCGAAGGAAGGCCGAGGTTGAGCTGGAACTTTCTCAGGGCGAGCTCGGTGTACGCGCCGAAAATGCCGTCAAGGGCGCCGGTTGCGAACCCCAAAGCGCCGAGCGCCTGCTGCAGCTGCAGTACATCGTTTCCGTGGAAGTACGGCATCCGAAGGTACAGCGTGCGGTCGCCGAGACAGAACGTCGCATCGACAAGCGCCGCCCACACCTTCTCGTTGATCTCGTCCTGGGAACCGAGGCCGCCCTTTTCGCTGAAAGCGAGTACGGCGAGAGCGGTGGCATCGTCGTAGGTGCCGGTCACTTGGCTTTCATCGAGCATGCCGAGCATGCACAGACGATGCTGTACATCTTCGACTGCCGCTCCAGTATCGTGTCTGCGAATCGTATCCATGGCGGTATTGTAGCGCAGGCGAATTGCTAACCCAGCCACGTTCACAAATCGGGTAGAAAACGCCTTTACTTCAAACGGTTGACGAACCAGTCGGCCATAGAGACGAGCAGGTCGCGCGAAGGAGACGGCTTAATCATATCGATCAGGCGGTTCTTCGCAATGCTCGTAAGGTTTTCGGCATAGTTGCGCGCGTATTCGACACTTCCGGCATCCTCCATAATCGCAACCGCTTCCGCAAGCACCGCTTGATCTTTCTCTTTCGAGGAGAGGATCTCGATGAGGCGATCGCGATCCGACGAGTTCTGCAGCGCATGCACGACGATGAGCGTGCGCTTGCCCTCGGTGATGTCGTTGCGGAAATCCTTCTTCATGCTCTCTTCGGAGCCGATGAGATTCAGCAGGTCGTCCTGGATCTGGAACGCGAGACCCGTGTCGAGGCCGTAGTTGCGCAGCGCCTCGATCTCGGTCTCGGTGCCGCCGCCGATGATGGCGCCGACGGCCAGCGGAACCGCACCCGAGTAATGGGCGGTCTTGTGCGTTGCCATAACGAGGTAGTCTTCGGGCGTGATGTCGTAGCGACCGTCGCGCGCCCAACCGATGTCGAGCGCTTGGCCCTCGATCGTATGCTGCGTCATGTTGACGAGCTCGGTCACAACGCGCACCTTGGTGGCGTCGTCGAGCACCGGATCGTTCATAACCGTGCCGTTGACGAGGGACAATGCAAGATCGCCCGCGTTGATGGCAAGCCCGATCCCCTCGGTGAGATGCATGCAGGGCTCCCCCCTGCGCAGCTCGGCTTCGTCGGCGATGTCATCGTGAATGAGCGCCGCAGTATGGAAGTGCTCGATGGCCGCCGCCGCAGACGTCGCACGGGGCATATCGCCACCCACCGCTTGGCACGCCGCAAAGCATATGAGCGGGCGATGCCGCTTGCCGCCGTTTTTGCTGTAGGCGAGCAACGGCTCGTACAGATAGCGCTCCATGTCGGGATGCGCGCCTTCGGGTATGTAGGAGTTGACCAGATCGCCCACCTGCTGTGCGTAGGAGGTGAGGTATTCTTCGAAAGTCTCAGGTTGCTTCTGCACCGATGCCACGATCTCGTTGATGTTGTTCATGGAAGCTTTCTTATCCGTCTTCGTTCGCGTACTCCACGGAATGGTACCACAAGTGCCGCGTATGCCAAGAAACCGTGAATAATCGGGTCGAATTTTCCGATTTTCGTTGCCGAAGAACCACAAAACTTCGAAGCGAGCGGTTTGCGGGCTCGTCCGCTCGGGTTCGAACGCTCGGGCTCGAATCCAACGAAGCGTCGAGCCGATGCCGAGCCGCCGCACGCTCCAGCATGGTTCAATGGCATGCAAACGAGAGAAAGGGGCCCATGAACATCCTCTATCTGAACGGCAGCCCGCGCAAACACGCAAGCGCAACAAAGAAGCTCGCCGACGCCTTCGTCGCCGGCATGCGCGAAGCTGCGCCTTCGAGTACGGTTGACGAGATCGTCCTGTACGACAAATCCATCGCCGCATGCCGAGGATGCTTCGGGTGCTGGCACCGAACTCCCGGCGTCTGCGTTATCCGCGACGACATGGGCGATTTGCTTGTGTCGTTTCGCCGAGCCGACGTGATCGTGTGGTCGATGCCGCTCTACTATTTCGGCATGCCTTCGAAAGCCAAGGCCTTCCTCGATCGGCTCATGCCCAACAACAGCCCGTTGTTCGAGGAGCGCAACGGCTCGATCAGACATCCGCAAACCTACGATGCTGCATCTCAGAGCCATGTGCTCATCTCGACCTGCGGATTTCAGACGACTGAACGCAATTTCGAGGCGCTCGCACTGCAGTTCGACCTGCTCTGCGGCGAAAGGGTCTCGAAGGTCCTCTGTCCTGTCGGCGGAGCATTCGCAGCCGAGCGACCGGGAAGGGCGGCCCGCACGCGCCTTGACGAAGTGCGGGTCGCAGGTGCGATGTATGCCGTGCCGAAGAGCATCCCCCTCAACACCGAGCGCTTGCTGAGTACACCCGTGTTCGACCCCGATCGGTACATGGCCGTGGTGAACCGCGTAGCCGCTATCGCTAAAACACCGCCCGGCAAGGAGAGGACCCCGCCGTCGAACCGAGCGAATGCCATCCTCGAAGCATTCGCCGCTCGCTACTGCGAAAATCTCGAACCCGATGATGCGCTGGCCGTCGAGTGCGCATTCTCCGACGAGCCCAGCCGAGCTGTTCTACTATGCGAAGCCCGAACCTGCACCGTCCGCCCGGCGCCCGACGGGCGGACGCAAACGCGCATCGAAGCCGATGTCGCCCTCTGGGAGCGCATCGTCTCGGGCGAAACATCGATCACCGACGCACTGCTCGACGGAACACTCAGGGTCTGGGGCGATTTTGAGGCGGTGCTGCGATTCGAGGATCTGTTCGAGGGGGTCGAGGTGTGAGGGCGCTGCACTGGTGACGGTACAGGCGGAAACGGGGTTCGCATCTGCGGAAATCGTCGAGAAGGCTGGGATGGACCTGCTGCAAGGCGGGCTATTCGGATTCTCTCTGCCATTCCGACAGTTTGTCTATAAGCTCGTCTTTCGAATGCACATCGAGTTTCCTGTAGGCGCTTTTAATATGGCTTTGGGCCGTGCTCATAGAAATGAACAACAAGGAAGCAACTTTTTTCATGCTATGTCCCTGAGCGAATAAGCTTGCCACCTCCGCCTCTCGCGACGTCAATTTGAAAGCTGCAGCCATTTCCTCCGAAACGCAAGGGCGCACAAGGGAAGCCTCCGCGGTCGAAAGAGACAAAGCGTCCGCCGCCTGGCGTTTGGAGGCAACAACCCCGAAAACCAAAATGATGAGCGCGAGCAAAGCGAAGGCAGCCAGCAGCACAAGCACATCGGAGGTCGGCAGACGACCGCCCACCTCAACCGTGAGAAGGCGAGGCAACAACCAATAGCTCAACATCCACGAAACGGTATTCGTCAATATGCTGCATGCCGAAAAAACGAGGACGGGAGACAACCGCTTTGCGCTCACGAGGTTGCACAAAACAACCCACAGCAGCCAGTCGAGCATCGAACGGGCTACCACTACGATGTGCCCAGACAGGTGATATGATCCCTCGATCAAGCCGGCGAACACCGCCGCAAAAAACATGAGCGCGAGCGCCGCCCACCCCTTAAGGGCCATCGAGTCTATCGCCCTTTGCATCCAGAGCGCTTCCCCGCTCTTTAGGCCCACTCGCTTCTCTTTCATGCGACGCACCGAAATCCAGCATCCGAACAATACGATGGCAGACACGACGACCGAAAGAGGCCAGCGGAACAGGGGGCCATCGACATCCGAACTGCCCGAATCGACAATCCCGCGCAAGATGCTTCCCGAGAGCAAGAACGCTATAAAGAGCACTACGAAAGGCGTTACCTCTTTCAGAGACGAGATCTTGGAAGCAACCGCACTTCCTCGGGGCGGTTGCGCGAAAAACCAAGAAACGCCCACCCCGAGCGGAACGAATACGGCAACCAGATACGGCACCCATTGAGTGAAGAAAACAAGGCTCGCCAAATACGAGGCTGCCAGGACGACAATGTCAGAAGGCCCGAACCGGTAGCAAAAATACGTTGCCCAGCCCAAATAGCCCGCAACAAACCCTGCGGCCACCAAGGGAAGGGAGACCCATAGTGCCCATGCACCCAGCAGCCCGCTATCCGCCGCAAGAGCCATTGCCGCTCCGCCGGATGCCATCGCGCTCAAAAGCACCACTGAGTATCTTTGCGCCAGAAAGATTTTCTCAATCCGAGTCCGAAACGCAATAGAAAAGGCACACAGTACCAGCAGCACGACAAGCAGAACGCCGAACGCGGGGGAGGTGCCGGTCGGCGAATCCAACGGATACAAAAGCCCGAAATACGATTGATAACGCAAGTACACCCAGAAAAACGACATGCCGACAAAAGGCGCTACGTAGTTTTTGATTTCCACTCGTTCCATAAAACCGACTCACCCCCTTTCGCAATTCTATCGCAGAATGCCTGCTAGGCGGCGCTTGGGAACGGAGCAGAAAGAAAATCCCCTATTTTATGGGCGAGCAGAAAGCGGTATTCGCGCAATACCCGAGTTTTATGGGAAGACGTCTTTTCGCCCTCGTCGCACAATGACGCAGCACATAAACGCTCTCGCTTTACTGAAGTCGAAGCGAGGAATTCGGAGTGAAAGGGGATCAGCGTGGCAATTAACAGAAGGCAGTTTCTCAAAGGGACAGTCGCCATCGGAGGAGTTACGGCATTAGGCGGACTTCTCTCGGGATGTCAACCTGCAGATCAGCCAGCGTCGACCGGGTCATCAGCCGACGCATCGTTTCCAAAGGGCACCGTTGCCGAGGACTTCGAGAATTCCGTTGTGGAGCTCGAGCCGATCGCGGAATTCATCGAAGAGAAGACCTACGACATAGTTGTTGTCGGCGCGGGCACAGCCGGCGTCCCCGCCGTATGCACAGCGCTCGAGGAGGGGGCAACCGTTGCCTGCCTGCAGAAGGAGTCCATCGTCGTTGCACACGGAAACGGCTCATCGGGCCCCATCCTTGAAGAAAGCAACGATATCGGGAAACTGCAATACAAGCAGGAGTGGCGAAAAACCGGCGGCTACCGCATGAATCCCGATCTGCTCGATCTGTACGTTGAGCATGCGGGAGAGATGATCATGTGGATGATGGGCAAAGCAGACGAAGTAGGGCTTCCCCCTCAGGCCTCGAAAGCACGTACGGATTTCGACGAAGGCAGCTACATCACCGTTGCGAGCAACTTCTTCGGCCCAAAGCCGATCAACAACCAAGACATTATGACGAAGCTCGCAGAAGCAGCCGCCGCCGATGGAGCCGAGTTCTTCTACAGCACCCCAGCCGTTCAGCTGATCCAAGCTGACGACGGAAGCGTAACGGGCGTTATCGGCAAAACGAATGACGGCTACATCAAATTCAACGCATCCAAAGCAGTCATTGTCGCTGCCGGCGACTACCAAAACAACGAAAGCCTTGTTGAGCGATACTCGCCCGACGTCGTACGTTTTCAGCGCAAGCAGGCGAACAAGACCGCCGACGGCATCCTGATGAACATGCTTGCTGGCGGCCGCATGGTTCCGGTCAACCACGCCAAAACCATGCACGACATGGACGCTGGCCCCATGATGCTCACCGGCGTACCCTTCATGGCCCTCAACAACCAGGGAAAGCGCTTCATGAACGAAGACATTCCGATGGAATCCTGGGATCTTTCACTTCAGTGGGATGCCGATGCCGAAGACCCAGGACGATTCTTCCGCATTTTCGACAACGATTTTGCAACCAAATACAATGCCAAGGTTACCCCCGAGTCGCTCGAGAACTACATCCCCGGCCTTAAAGACAACCCAGAAGGCGTATACACGAGCCTCATCGATACGCACCGCGCCGATTCGCTCGACGAACTCGCACAAGAACTCGGCTTACCCGCAGATGCGCTCAAGGAGAGCGTCGCCAATTGGAACGCGTTCTGCGAAAACGGCGTTGACGAAGAGTTCGGCTTGGCAAAAGACAAGCTCCGTCCCATCGATACCCCGCCTTACTGGGGCATCCGTCAGTGGATTCGCTGCAGCGCCATTAACGCAGGCGTCGTCATCGATGGATGCTGTCGGGTTCTCGATCAGAACAACGAGCCCATCCCCGGACTTTATTCCGTCGGATCAGGTGCCGGCAACGTGTGCGGGGGCCTCGAATGGAACTTGTACCAAGGAGGCCTTTGCTGCGGATCGTACATGACCATGGGGCGCTACGCCGCCATCCATGCGTTGACCGGAGATATGAAGCCTTCGAATCCAGCATCGTACGACGAGGCCAAAGGCCACTGGGCATCCTAGAGACCACTTCGGCTTTCTTGTTGCCCTACGGCGTATGGGCCACTTCGGGACAGTTAAAAAGGCCGCAAGAACAACGGTTCTTGCGGCCTTACTTAGTGTTTTACCTGATCAAACCGTATGGTAGGGGCGAAGGGACTCGAACCCTTAAGACCGAAGTCGGCGGATTTTAAGTCCGCTGCGTATGCCAATTCCGCCACGCCCCCGAAAACCGTGCGGCACATCGCCGCACCGAACGAGCATCATGATAGCAAAAGACGCTACCCAGCGCCCCGTCAATTATCCGTTTCTTGAAGCATCGAGAATGATGCCCTGCAGGATGTCGGTTTCGCTCACGGTGAACTCGCCCATGCCCGCGCAGCTCATCACGGTTTCCATGATGAGCATCCCGGCCACGATCACGCTTGCACGACCCGGATCGAGTCCGACGATCCGCTTTCGCTCTTCGAGCGGCACCGAGCGAAGCTGCGCGTATACCTCCTCGAGCGCAGCGGCATCCACCACGGTCCTGTGCACCCGCGCACTATCGTACACTTCCATATGCTCATGGATCGAAACCACACTTGTCGCCGTGCCCGCAACGGCCACCATGCGCTTCGGGATAAAACCGGTCTGCTCGAGTTCGGAGAACTTCGGCCCCATCGAGCGAAGCGCCCACCCTTTTGCAACGGCGAGCTCTTCAGCGGTGGGCGGGTCGGAGGCGAGAAACTTTTCAGTCACACGACGGCAGCCGATGTCGAACGAGTGCTTGAACACCGGTTCGTCGCCGCCCGTTCCCGCGATGATCTCGGTCGAACCTCCCCCGATGTCCACAACGAGCAGATCCTCGCCGACGAAATCGCTCGAGGCGCCGAGGAACGAGAGCGCCGCCTCCCGTTCACCGGGAATCACCGTCAACCGTATGCCCAGTTCGTCAAGCATGCCCACGAACTCCCCCGCATTCTTCGCATCGCGCGATGCCGACGTGGCAAGGGCAATAACCTCGACGCGGGGATGCTCGGGCGTTCTGTACTCTTCGATGATGGAGAGGAACCGCTTCATCTGAGCGGCAACGCGCTCCATGGCCTCGGGCTTGAGCATGCCGGTCGCGTCGACCCCCTCCCCCAGGTTGGTGATGACGACCTCGCGGCGCAGCTCGGTAAGGCCGGCATCGTGCGCATCCGCCAAAAGAAGGCGGCACGTTACCGTGCCGATGTCGATAGCGGCATACCGTTTTGTCTGCATGGGCTCTTCCTCGTCAGTGTTGTGGGCGACGACTATTCGACGCCGAATAGTATATCCAATACCGGAGAATACCACGTATCGGGCGCTTCGACGCTCCCGGGCGTGACGGCCTTATTGTACGTCGACTCGTCTTCGTAGGTATCGAGTCCGTACACGTTGGCCGCGTTCTCGCCCTCTTTGACCCACCCGAACTCCTTGCGCGCCCGATCTTCGATGCCCGCTTCGGTCGAAAGGTTATCCACTTCCGCCTGGATGGTCGCGTTGCGCTGCTGAAGGGCCTCGTACTCGGCCTGGAGCTGATCGTGTTCGCGAACGGTCGTATAGTACTGCTTGGCTGCAGGATACAGGAACACGCACGAGAGCACCAAACATGCGGCGACCATCAAGCTGGCCACGAACTTCGGGGAGCGGGGGTTCAGGCTCGGCCCCGAGAAACGCTTCTTCGAAGCGCCCATCGACTGGCCGGGATTACCCTGCATACGGGTGGACTGCTTGTGCTTTTTGCCCATTTCGCCCTTGTAGAGCGCCGCACGGCTGCCGCCCGTTGCCGAAGCGTCGGAATCTCCGCTGCCGAACTGCCTGGTAAACGCCTTGCCTGCTTTGTTTTTAGCGGCGCTGCGCTTCATCTTTTCGATACGGGACCGCTTTACCTCGACATCGTCATCGAGCTCGTCTTCGTCGCGCTCGCCACTGTACACCGAAACCGCCGCCGAGCCTTTACGGCCGCGATCGTCGAAAGCGGCGCGAGAGAACGTTGCGCGCTTCGTCGAGCGGCCCATCGAATCCTGACGGCTTCTCGATGCCGATCGCGAAGCGACGGGCGCCTTCGCATCTTTCGAAGCGGGGCGGGAAGCCTTCGGTTTCGACGCCGACGCCTTCGGCTTCGCAGCCGCCTTCGGCATTTTGAGGCCGGATTTCGACGCTTGGGAAGAGGGCTTGGCGGCCTTCGCCTGAGAACCCTGCGTTGTTTTTGATTTCGCCCCCCTCTTGGGGGCCGTCTGCTTCGCCGCGCTTGCGGTAGACGCCTTCGCTTTTGCCGGCGCGGCGGTTTTCACCGAAGGGCGCTTCGAGGCCGACCGTTTAGGCGCAGCAACAGACGGACGGGCTTTCCCCGACACGGTTTTCGCCTCGTCGAACGAGACTATCTTCGCTTGTGCAGCCAACGGTATTCGACTCCCTCAGCATCTTGGTTCGTTTGCGGTGTGTTCAATGCTAGAAGCTGAACGAAGGATAGCATATTTCGCGGGGTGAATCTATGCAACTTCGGTAATATGCGCATCTTGTCAACACGGCGTTTCGATACCGATGCATTCGGCCCGAAGCGCCCGACCTGGCAAAAACAGGTTTCTTGCTGCGGCTATGCGCAGCAGGCGGGAACCGGCCGAACGACGCATCCCCTTTTTTGCGTTCCGCTCAAAAAAAGGTATCACCTTCCAATAATGAGACGCCGCCCTTCAAGTACAATCAACCCGAAAGCGGCACGGAAGCGTACCGAGGCAACCTCACCCGAGACGGGAGTCACCGATGGATACCTGGAACTACGTTATGTTCATCGAGCGCGGCAAGACGTACAACAAGATCACTAAAAAGGTAATCGAAAGCCACGTCGAAAACCTCCGGAAACTCGACGACGAGGGCAAGATCGAGCTTGTCGGCGTATTCAAAGGATACCCCGGCGTTGCCGGCATGGTGGTTTTCAAAACCGAAAGCCGGGAAGAGGCCGAGGAACTCTGCAAGCGGGAACCGCTCGTCGCGGGAGGCTACGCAACGTACAAGCTGCGCGACATGATGCCCGCGAACAGAGAGAACAACTACTTGCTGTAGCGCAGCGGGCACGTACGGTGCACGCAAGCAGGCGGCGCCCCGATCGGCGGGACTCTCCGAAGCAGCCGAACGAACCGGCCCTCGAACACGCCGAAGCGGCAACCCGCATCGCGGGCTGCCGCCTGTCGTAGCGCTTCGGTCCTCCGCCGACGGCCCGCTTCGCCCGCACCGGCGGACGACCGTCTTCACCCGTACCGGCGGATACGGTATCGATCCTTTTAAGCGTCGAGTTTCTTGATGAACGCCGCCCATTTCTTGAACGAATCGTCGCTGATGGCATGCTCCATCTGGCAGGCCTCTTCTTCGGCCACCTCAGGATCGATGCCCAGATGCTCGGTGAGGAACTTGAGCAGAAGCTCGTGGCGCCCGAATACCGACGTCCCGTACTCGTAGCCCTCTTCGGTCAAGGTGATATCGCCGTAATACGGCTGGTCGACGAGGTGCTTTTCCTTGAGCGTCGAAACCGCCTTGTTGACCGACGCCTTCGAGACGCCCATCTTTGCGGCAATATCGACCGATCGCACGGATTGTTCGGTGGTTCCCCCGAGCATGACGATGGCTTCAAGATAATCCTCGTGCGACATTGAGATTTTTTCCACGAAACGCCTCCTAACGCGCTTTTCCTATTGTACTACACAAAAGAAATGATTGAGAGAGAGGAGAGCGGCGGGGAAAGGGGGATTTCCCCGCCGCAAAATGTGGTGGTAGCCAGACGAGAGGAGCTCCACCACCCGGATAAGCAAAGGAGGTGTATGCGGGCGGTCGGTCTGCGTTTCGGTTTCGCCGCTTGCGCTTTCTCAACCGTTCCGCCTTGGCATGATGTTAGTATAGGTTAACTTCATTTGCGACGCAACATAAGTTTGCCGTGGTTTACAATTCCTCCACAACTCAGGTTCAAAGGCGGGAAACCATCGAGTCCGACCACCGCCTCCCACCCGCGCGTCCGGGGCGCCGTCGACTCAGTCGACCGCTCCCTTTCGCGTGAGCAGCCGGCGAAGCCCGGGGGTTACATGGAATTCGAACGCGCGCCGCGAGCGGACGCACTGGAGAAACCCCAAATCCGCCAACTTCAGCAGATCGGCTCGCGCCGTTGCGTACGCGACCCGATGGGTCTTCTGATGGGCCTCGATGCGAAAGACCGCTTCGGGGTTGCTCAGCGCAACCTGCAGAACCGCTCGCTGACGGTGGTTTATTTCGACGTCTTCGCGAAGCGCCTGGACGAACGCCTCGTCGCGCTTGATAACCCGCTTCAGATCGTCCTCCACCTCGTCGAGCTTACGCCGAACCAGCTTGGCAAGCACGCCGACGTATATCGTGTAATCGACCTCGTTGTCGATGAGCACCTCGGAATCGGCAAGAGAGGTCAAAACGGTGGGCGGGCGAACAACGCCGCTCTCCCACTCCCGGCATATCTTGACAAGGGGAACGAAAGCGAGTGCGGGCAGCCGTGACTTCTTGAACAAAAGCTTCATCAGAAGCGAATACACGGTTCCGTTCCAAGCCGGCAGCGGAAACGTACTCATGACGAGGTGGCGAACGGCCATACCGAGAAGCAAGGGATGCTCGGCGTGCTCATCCCGATTGCCCTCGATCAGCTTGGCAGCGAGGGCCAAAGCACTCGGACTGTCGAGCTGCTTCTTCTTCCATAAAGCGGAACGCTGCGCCACCGACGGCGTTGCCTGGACGCTCACGCCCCTCGACACCCTTTCGTACATCTCGAGGATCGTCTCGGGCGTACAGGGCCTGTCGACGTACTCGTCAAGGTCCCATATCGCCTGATGGCCGTTTAGCAGCAAGCGCTCTTCGGAGTTCTCGGGATCGCGCTCCCCCAGCAGAACCTCCCGCGCCTTTTCGTACCCGATCGTCAACCCGTCCTCGCGTATGGTGGTGATCGCCTCGTCGACGTGCGCTTCGATGAGGAAGAACGTGGTGTTGCGGGATTTTATGGCCGTATCGAGCCACGATCCCTCGTGGCACCGCCTGTCGATATCGTCCAGATCGTCGAGGATCGAACGGGTCGGGTAGTACCATCCGCACCGCCCGTCACCATCGCGAAACGGCAGCTCTATCGCAGTCTGACGCCGCAACGCATTCAGCATATCCCAGGTCTGCTTCTGCGTTATGCCCGCGGGCGTAACCATGTTGCAGAATTCCGCCCACGGCAGCGGATGTTCGTCAACCAGCCTCCGCAGGCTGCAAAACGTCGGGTCTTTCAGAAGCGCGATCATCTGGTCGACTATTTCGCTCGTCATAGGCTCCCACCCATCGGACTTCACCGTCTTACATCACTGATATCAGGAATTGATAATTAATAATACTACGCACGATCGATTTCGATCAACTGGCGATCGCTCTTATGTATACGAATGTGAAATGGTATTTCGATTGCTTTTCCGCCCCTGGTTCGACCTCGAACTCCTCCCCTCTAATTATCAACTTTTTAGATATTGACACTTACAGTAAACCGCTCATATGCTTCGGTCGAGGACGAGAGTCCGAAAGGGAGAAAAGGGAAACAAGGGAAAGGGATCATCATGCTCGAAGACAAGAAACTGACGCGGCGCGGATTCGTGGGAGCGGCGCTTGTCGGCTCTATGGGAGTTGCGGCCTCGTCCTTTCTGGCGGGATGCAGCGCACCCGAAACGTCAAACGACAAGGGCGCGGAAACGTGGGACGAGGAAGCCGACGTGGTTGTCGTAGGCTCGGGCGGCGCAGGCCTTGCGGCTGCAGTTGAAGCAGCGAACGCAGGCGCAAGCGTTATCGTGCTCGAGAAGACCAACATCGTCGGCGGCGATTCGACGCTGTGCGACGGTATCCTCGGCGGCTGGGGAACCAAGCTCGCAAAGGCACAGGGGATCGACGTCTCCGCAGATGAGATATACGACTGGTTCATGGGCCATCCCGATTGGTACGGCCCGAAGGACCCCGAGGTGGCCCGCGTTCTCGCCGACAAAAGCGGCGAGACGATCGACTGGCTACAGGAAATCGGCGTGCCGTTCGTCGAGGAGGTCGCCCCGCGCTTCGGTTACACCGAGCTGCCGGTGATACACCAGGTCGACGGCAAGGGCGCTGAGATGGTCCGCGTTCTGAAAGAGAATGCGGAGACAGCGGGCGCAACCATCGAAACAGAAACCGCCGCCACGAAGCTGCTCGCAAACGACGAGGGCCGCATCATCGGCGTCGCAGCCTCGTCGAAGAAAGGCGACATGCGCATCAAAGCGAACAAGGGCGTCGTCATGGCAACGGGAAGCTACGCCGGAAGTCCCGCGATGCTCGCCCAGCTGAACGCCGAGAGCGCGCACCTCTTGCCCGGCTCGAATCCCGGGGCCACGGGCGACGGCCTCGCGATGGCCATGGACATCGGCGCCTACACCGCACGGGCATCCGAACTGCCGCTCATGAGCTCGCTCGCAGGCGTCGAATCGGGATCGATCGTCAACTGGAACTACTACGAACGCCTGCACGGCCTGTGGCTCGATGCCGATGGCGAGCGCTTCTTCAACGAAGAGACGAACTACGAGAACCCGAACGGCCACCGCGCGATCGTGCGCAAGCAAAACGAGCAGGGCACGCAGGTAATCGCCTTCATCGGGACCACTCCCGAACTCGAAGCCGTGCTCGCCATGCGCCCGATCGAATGGGCGACCGGCGAGACGGTTGAAGAAGTAGCGGAGGCGGTAGGCCTCGACGGCGCAAAGGTGCGGGCAACCGTCGATCGGTTCAACGGCCTGTGCGAATCCGGGGAAGCAGACGATTTCGGACGTCCCGCCGAGTTCATGGTTCCGCTGACCGGCCCGTTCTACGCCGCGCCGATTTCGGTGAGCACTTCGGTGACCATGGGCGGCTTCAGGACGAACACCGAAGCCCAGGCTTTGAAGCTCATGGCCCCCACGAAAGACGGCAGCCTGACCTCCCCCATTCCCGGCCTGTACGCAGCGGGCGTGGTGTGCGAGTGGAACTGCGCAGCGGGCGCTACGGTGCTCTGCGCCGTGACGCTCGGCAGGATCGCCGGGCAAAACGTCGCCAAGGAAGCACCCGCAGCATAAGCGCCGCAGCGAACAAAGGAGCCGGAAGCCCCAAGGGTCTCCGGCTCCTTTGCATCGAACGTATACGCGGGCGCTACCTCTGAGCGCGGGCGGCGCGTTCCATATCGGCAACCATCTTGTCGACAGCGCCGCATCCGGTGCACCCGCCCGAAGAGCATTCTCCGTCATGGCAATCGCACAAACCGCGCTTCGCCATACGGCGTACGGCGAGGACCGTGAGAGCGATGATCGCCAAGCTTATGACGATGGTCGAAAAGTTCCACATCATCGGCTGCATAGCAGGCCCCTTTCTCGTTTCATCGGCCCGGCACTCTTACGCAAGACAGACCGGGTGCGTTTCCATTGCATGCGAACCCCTCTTCGAGGTTGCCCGCCTACAGCGCCATCGGTCTTACGCGGCGCTGCCTTCGGCTGCGAGCTTCTTCGCATTCTTCTTATCGTAGTTCGGCATCGGACGGAAAAGCTGGAACAGGATCGCAACCAAGCACACGCCTGCAACCACCGTCCACAGGTTGAACGACAGCTCACCGGTGATAAGACCGCCGAACTGGTAGAGCATCAAACCGACGACCCAGCCGAACACCGTCATGTAGCCGATGGCGAACCACGTCCACTTGGCGCTCTCCATCTGGCGGCGGATCGTGCCGATGGCGGCGAAGCACGGTGCGCACAGAAGGTTGAAGGCGCAGAAGGCGACGATCGCGGGCGCCGAGCCGCCGAGCATGAGGGCGAACGCCGACCACATCGAGGGATCGGCCTCCCCAACATCGCCGAGGCTCGTCAGGATGCCGACGGTCGCAACAACGTTCTCTTTGGCAACAAGCCCGGTGACCGAAGTGACGGTCGATTCCCAGTTACCGAAGCCGAGCGGCGCGAAGATCCAGGCAAGACCGTTGCCGAGACCGGCCATGAGGCTGTATTGGATATAGCCGTCCATTTCGGTATCGAGCAGGCCGAACTGGCCATCGTACATGCCGAAGTTCATGAGGAACCAGATGACGATGGTGGACAGGAAGATGATGGTACCGGCTTTGACGATGTAGCTCCTGATGCGTTCCCACGTGGCCAGAAGCACGGTCTTGATAGCCGGAATGTGGTACTGCGGAAGCTCCATGACAAACGGGCTCGCCTCGCCGGCGAACATCTTGGTCTTCTTGAGCATGATGCCCGAAATGATGATCGCAATTACCCCGAGGAAGTAGAACATCGGAGCGATCCACCAGGTAGCCTCGGTGTTACCGCCGGCCAAAGCACCGAACACGAGAGCGATGATCGGCATTTTCGCGCCGCACGGGATCATCGTCGTAGTCATGATGGTCATGCGGCGGTCTTTTTCGTTCTCGATGGTCTTGGTGGCCATGACGGCGGGGACGCCGCAGCCCGAGGCGATGAGCATCGGGATGAAGCTTTTGCCCGACAGGCCGAACTTGCGGAAGATGCGGTCCATGATGAAGGCGACGCGGGCCATGTAGCCGCACGCCTCGAGCACGGAGAGCAGCAAGAACAGGATGATCATCTGCGGGATGAAGCCGATAACGGCACCGACGCCCGCGATGATGCCGTCGATCACGAGGCTTTGCAGCCACGGTGCGGCGCCTACGGCGGTCATCGCATCGGAAACCACCGGCGTCAAACCGGGGATGAACAAGCCGA
Source organism: Raoultibacter timonensis (assembly GCF_022845715.1). Classification (NCBI taxonomy): domain Bacteria; kingdom Bacillati; phylum Actinomycetota; class Coriobacteriia; order Eggerthellales; family Eggerthellaceae; genus Raoultibacter; species Raoultibacter timonensis. The sequence goes on along the minus strand of NZ_AP025564.1, from coordinate 1,008,942 downwards.
ACTCCGTGGGATCGGGCTCTTCCGCCTCGAGGGCGTTTGCGAAAGCGACGCCGTTGACTTCGGTGACCTCGCCGGTCTCCTCGTCTTCGACCATGCCGACGACGCCCGCCGCCTGCGCCTCGGATTCGAACGCGGTTATTGCCGACTCGTCCTCAGCGGTAGGCTCTTCGGCCTCAAGCGCCGCCGTTACGCCTTCGACGTCGATGCCGCCTTCTTCGGCTGCGGCGAGGTAGGCTTCGATATTCGCCTGATCGCCCTCCCATTCGCCAACCGCCTCTTCGTAGGCAGCACCTCCGGTGTAGAGCCAGCCATCTCCCGAAATGCCGTCGTTGGCCCAGTCGGTCACAACGCCCGTGCCGACGGAAATGGCCAGGTAGTACACCAAGGCCATGATGACGACGAAAATGGGGAGTCCCAGCCATCGGTTCGTGACGATGCGGTCGACCTTCTGGGTCGTATTCATCCCCTTGCGCGAAACCTTGACGGCCGAAGACACCAAGCCGACGATGGAATCGTAGCGCTCGGAGGTGATGATGCTCTCGGCATCGTCATCCTCTTCGGTCTCGACACGCTCGCGGATGGCGTCGACCGTTGCGATGTCGGAAGCGGAGAGCTTCAAACCCGCGATAGTGCGCTCCTCGCCTTCGAATAGCTTGGTTGCGTACCAACGAAGCGTATCGGCGGGCACCCCGCCCTCGATCACCTTCGCGATCTCGGCAAGAGCCGCCTCGACCTTCTCATCGTAGCGAAGCTCCGACGCCGCAGGCTTGCCCGCTTTCGCCGCCTTGATGGCGGTGTCGAGCAGATCCTGCATACCCGTGCCCTTGAGCGCCGAAGTCTCCACGATGGGGCACCCGAGCTTCCGGGAGAGTTGGGCAACGTCGATCTTGTCGCCGTTCTTCTTGACCAAATCCATCATGTTGAGCGCAATAACCACCGGAAGCCCCAGATCGAGCACCTGCGTGGTCAGATACAGGTTACGCTCGAGATTCGTTGCATCGACGAGGTTGATAACCACGTCGGGACGTCCGTCGAGCAGATAGTCCCGCGTTACGATCTCCTCGGGAGAATACGGCGAAAGAGAATAGACACCCGGCAAGTCCGTGATGATCACGTCTTTGTCGCGTGTGTATTTGCCTTCCTTCTTCTCGACGGTCACGCCAGGCCAGTTGCCGACGTATTGGTTGGCACCGGTCAAGTCATTGAACATCGTCGTCTTGCCGCAATTCGGATTGCCGGCAAGCGCTATGCGAATTCCCATGTTCTACCTTTCATCTCTCGGCGGCGCGATCCTTCGCCGCCCTGCGGTTGATCCGCACTTTCAAGTTAACCTATGCTAACTCGCATCCCAAAAAAATGCTTTCCATGCCGCGGCTTCGGCCATGAAAAGCCTGCTCGGCGGTCGCTCACCGCCTCAGCCCGACCGAACGGTCGGGTACGACCCTTAACCGACGAGAATGCTCTCGGCCTCGCTTTTACGAAGAGAGAGCTCGTAGCCTCGCACCGTAACCTCGATCGGATCGCCCAAGGGTGCGACTTTGCGAACGTACACATCGGTGCCCTTCGTAATGCCCATATCCATGATATGGCGCTTCAAAGCGCCTTCGCCCGTAAGCTTGCGGACGACGGCCGACTGGCCGATCTTCACGTCGCGCAGGGTCTTTTCCCCAGCAGCTTCTGCCATGCTTCCTACCTTTCTTGCTGTTCGTATTCCCGACCAGGGCGCGCATGCCCGGCAAGCCGAAACCCGCCAAACGCCGCAGAACCCCGGATGTTTCCCTATTGGGTGATGATGCGCGTTGCAACCTGCTTGTTCAAAGCAACCTGAGAGCCCTTGATCTCGACAATCAGATTGCCGCCCATCTCGGAGACAACCGAAACCTCGGCGCCTTCGACGAACCCGAGGTTCTCGAGATGATGATGCAGATCGCCCTTGCCGCGCACTTTTGCAATGGTGGCCGACTGGCCGCGTCCCAAAAACGACAGCGGCATCTGAGCCCTTCCAACGTTGGGCGCTTCATGTACTGCGGATATCGTGCTGCTTACTGCCATAGTCTCCTGCATACCCATACACCTCACGATGTTAGCTTTATGTAACAAAATGTATCATAGACCAAACTTTTCCATAATGGAAGCTAAAGTTAACTTTTTTTACACAGGAATGCACATTTCGCAACCAAAAGTAGCCGAGATTACCTTATCGCGAGATCCACCCGAAAAACCCTTGACACAAATACTATCAGTGATAGTATTTGCTGCGAAAGGAGATTGCGATGGCAAGTGAATCGATAGAGATCATGATCCTCGGAGCTCTCATGGAGCGCCCGATGAGCGCCTATGAAATGGACAAAGAGATGGAGATCCGCAACGTACGCCGCTGGATACGCATCAGCTCCCCCTCGGTATATCGCAATCTCATCAGGCTCTACGACGAGGGGTACGCCGACGGCAGAGTGGTCAAAGAAGGCGAGATGCCCGAGAAGACCATCTATTCCATCACTGAAAAGGGCATCGAACGCCTGCGCGAGCTCATGCATAAAACGGCTTCGCAGCCGGTGCGCGTCGACTACGGGTTTTTGCCCATCACGGCGAATCTTTGCTGGATCGACGAAGAAGAGGGTCGCGGGCTCATCGCCGAGTTGATCGAATCGCATCGCGCCACTGCCGAGCGCGTTGAGAAGATGATTCCCGACTACGACCGGCTCGAAGCTCGCGCAACGATGGATCTCTGCGCGCAAACGTACCGTCTCGTGGCCGATTGGCTCGAGAAATACGAGCACGAGTTCTACGGCGACGAGGAGAACGGTGGCGCAGGCTAGCCGTATGGCAAATAACGCGCCTTCGACGCGCTTTCGACGCGCGCCTACCCATCACGCAAACGCACCGGGCTTGCCCGGTTTGTTTTTCCCTATTAACTATCAGTGATAGTACTTTCACCGTAAGTAGATTGGAGGCTCCCATGGAGCAACAAGCAAAAGCCGCCTCGGACGGCGTCATCGTCGGGCTGATGCTGAGCCTGTTCATCGCAGCGCTCGACGCAACGGTGGTGAGCACCGCCATGCCCAAGATCGCCGCTGCGCTTTCCGGCTTCGACCGTTATACGTGGCCGTTCACCTCCTACCTCCTCACCTGCACGATCGCCACGCTGCTCTGCGGCGGCATCGCCGCACGCGTGGGGCATAAGAAGATGTTCATGCTGGGTATTCTCGTATTCGCGGGCGCTTCGCTCGGCTGCGCCCTGTCGAACTCGATCGAGGCGCTCACCGCGATGCGGGCCGTGCAGGGCGTCGGCGGCGGGTTCGTGGAGTCGGGCGTATTCATCACCGTCGCCGAGCTGTTCGAACCGCGCGAGCGCGGCAAGTACATGGGAGCCATCTCGTCGATGTACGGGCTGGCAAGCGTTGCGGGGCCGCTCGTCGGCGGCCTTATCGCCGACACCGTCGGGTGGCATTGGATCTTCCTCGTCAACCTCCCGATCAGCATCGTGGCGCTCGTGCTCGTAACGAAGCTCCTTCCCGGCAAAAGCGCTCATTCGGAATCACGTCTCGATCTGCGGGGTGCGGTACTCGCCTCGGCAACCGTCGTGCCGCTTGTTCTTGCATTCAGCCTCACAGGCGACCTGTTCGCCTGGTGGTCTGCCCCGTTCTTCGGCCTCCTGATCGCAGCCGCGCTATTCGGCGCGCTGCTCGTGGCGGCTGAAAAAGGCCGAGAAAGGCCCATCGTCCCCGTGCGGCTCTTCGCCCGCAAGCAGGTTTCGGCGGCTTTCGTGCTCAGCTTCGGGGCGCAGTTCCTCCTGCTTGCCGGAATCATGTTCATACCCCGATTCGCCCAGGAAGCGCTCGGATTGAGCTCGACCGAATCCGCCTACGCAACAATTCCGATGACGCTCGCCCTGATTATCGGCAGCAACGCCTCCGGCAGGCTGTTCGGCAAAACCGGGCGCATGCGCACGCTCGCCCGCATCGCCTTTATCGTCATGGGCGCAGGTTCGCTTGCGCTCGGCATCATCGGTGCGGAAACGAACTTGGCGCAGATAGCGGTTTCGTCTGCCGTGCTCGGCTTCGGCATAGGCATGAGCATGCCGCTCGGGAACATAGCTGCGCAGACGGGCGCCGAACCGCACAACATCGGCAAGGCGACGTCGATGGCGCTGTTCTTCCGCGGCCTCGGTGGAACCATCGGCACGGCGGCATGCGGGGCGGCTGTCGGGGCGAGCAGCGTCGGTGCGGCGCCTGCCGTGTTCGGAATCTGCATTGCGTTGGCGGCAACCTGCCTGGTAACGATGGTCTGGCTGCCGAAAATGATCGAGGGCAGACGCGGTGCGAGGGGGCGGGCCCACGCAGCCGGCGGAGCCAATGGCGCCAGAGGTGCGAACGGAGACGCTTCCGTCAGGATCACCGACATTTCGTGCGAGCGTCCCGCCGCGCAGGGTGCTGAGGGGGAAATTGCCTCAGGCAACCCCCGCCCAAAACCCGCATCCCCGAACGTCGTGCCCTAGGACCGACCGCTTTCTCGCAGCAAGGCCGATACCGCCTGCCCAGCACTGGGCAGGCGCCCCCGATGCTGCCAGGCCGGCGCTGGGCAGGCACCCCGATGCCGAACGGCGCAATGCCACCCCGCATCTCCCGATGCGATGCCGACGAAGCCGCTTCCTGGCACATCTCCCGATATGTCAGAATCGACATGCGTCCATGCGAGGCTTCGAGCAGAGTCGCGTCAACGGCGATCGAGCGGCCGATGGGTAGAATCTGGCAGAAATTTCGACCTGTGTCAAAATGGAATAACTTGGGTATCAAGTGCGCATGCTTTCGATACCTCACGAACTGGGGTTTCCCTACAACTTGCCGCATTATCAATAAAGTAACTCCTTCTTGAATTGACACAGGTCGAATTCTCTGCCACATTCGGCTATGTCGGCGTCGGATCAACAATGCAAGGCGCATCGACGACGCATGCGCAAGCTGCTTTACGCGCGCCTATCCCCATCACGCAGAATCCATTTTCTTGAGCGTTGCGTCGCTCGGCCCGCCGGGCGACGCAACTGGCGCTCGCGCTCGTGCGCAGCCCCGAATGCGCCTCAACCATTGCTTGCAGCAAACAGGGAACTGCGTGCGATTCGGCCTTCCGCTTTTATACTGGGCGCACACCACATGGACAGCCCTGAAAGAAAGATCGGATCGTGGCACTTCGCGCAACATCCAAGAACCGCAAAGGCCGCATAGGCCAGAAAGCCGTCTTCATCGCAGCCTGCGCGCTCATCGCCTGTGCGGCCTCCCTGGTCAGCTGCTCCTTTGCGTCGGTTCCCGACGATCCGAGCGAAACCGCCGATAAGCCGGCCATCGAAACAGAAGCCCCGAATACGACCGAGCCCGCTGCCCCGCCGAACACGCAAAAGCCCGCCCCCGAACCGACGATCGAGGAGCAGGCCGCAGAGCGCGTTTCCGTCATGACGCTGGAGCAGAAAGTCGCCCAAATGTTCATGGTGACGCCCGAGGCGATCACTGGGGTGGACGCCGCAACGCAGGCGGGCGCGGCGACCGAAAGCGCCCTGGCAGAATATCCGGTCGGCGGCATCGTCTACTTCCAGAAGAACCTCATCGATCCCGATCAAACGAAAACGATGATCGCCAACACGCAAGCTTACTCACAGGAAGCCTCGGGCCTGCCCGCCTTCATCGCCGTCGACGAGGAGGGCGGCACGGTCAAGCGGATTGCCGACAATCCGGGATTCGATATCGAAGACGTGGGCAACATGGCGGATACCGGGGCAACGGGAGACCCCTCGCAGGCGAAGACGGCGGCAGAGACGGTGGCCGCTTATCTCGCCGACCTCGGGTTCAACCTCAACCTCGCACCCGATGCCGACATTTGCGGCGATCCGAGCACCGACGTCATGGCGCTCCGTTCGTTCGGAGGCGATCCGCAGACCGTGGCTGAGATGGTCGAAGCCCAGGTCGAAGGCTTCGAGAGCTCGGGCATGCTCTGCAGCGCCAAGCACTTCCCCGGCATCGGGGGCGTTATGGGCGACAGCCACAAGGGGGCCATCGTCTCGGACAAGACGCTCGACGAGCTGCGCGCTTGGGAGCTCGTGCCCTTCGAGGCCGCGATAGCAGCCGATGTGCCGTTCGTGATGGTAGGTCACCTTTCTCTGCCCACGGCGCTCGGCACCGACATACCAGCCTCCATCAACGCCGCCGTGGTGACCGACCTGCTGCGAGACGAGCTCGGCTTCGGCGGCATCATCATCACCGACGCCATGGAGATGGGTGCCGTCGGCGATTTCTGCACAGCCGACCAAGCGGGCATCGCAGCGATCGAAGCGGGCGTGGATATGGTGCTCATGCCATCCGACTTCCCTGCCGCCTACCAGGGCGTCATCGACGCCGTGAACGACGGACGCATCCCCGAATCGCGGATAGACGAATCGACAGCGCGCATCGTGAAGGCGAAGCTCGAATACCTCGGGGCGTAAGGTACGCGGAACCCGCAACTCCGCGCGCGGTCCGCGTCCGTCGCCAGGCGAACGAAACAGCGCGCTCCCATACCGCCCACACCACATAGGAAAGGGGCCCGAGCGGGCCCCTGAAACCGATGTTTTTCCGAACGTGTGCAGCGAGCCTACGCATGCACCTTCAGGCTCGGGATTTCCTGGAACACCGCCGCGGCACCGCGAACGACGTCGGCCTTGCCGTCGGCACCCACCTTAAGCAACGTCGGAGCCTGCATGATGCTGTAACGACGAGCGAGCTCGGGATTCTCCTCGGCGAAGATCTTCTCGAACGGCACGCCGGCATTCTGCATGAGCTGCTCGGCATGCTTGCAGTTCGCGCAGGTATGCGTTGCCACCAGGTAGACACCCGCGGGAAGCGTGCTCGACGCGGCGGCGGGCGCGCTGGCGGCCTCCGCAGACGGAGCGCCTGCGACCGCAACCGCTTCCCCACCGCACTCGGCGACGCCAGTCGACTCGGCTGCGCGGGCGGCAACTTCCGCATCGCCCTTCACGAGCTTCGACGCGCCGATGTCGTACACGACGCGATCGTGGAATTCCTGCGACTTGCCGTCGTTCCAGTTCTTGACCGGGCGGTAGTACCCGGTGATGCGGCTGTACACCTCAGTCTCCTCATGGCAGCACGGGCACTCGTACACCTCGCCGGCGATATAGCCGTGGTTCTTGCATACCGAATAGGTGGGCGACATGGTGTAGTACGGCAGCTTGTAGTTCTCGGCGATCTTGCGCACGAGCGTGGCGGCGGACCTCCAGTCGGGCAGTTTCTCGCCGAGGAACGCGTGGAACACCGTTCCCGACGTATAAAGCGTCTGGAGCTCGTCTTGCACGTCGAGCGCACTGAAGATGTCTTCGGTATAGCCGACCGGCAGGTGCGAGGAGTTCGTGTAGTAGGGCTTGCCGTTTTCGTTCGCCGTAATGATGTCGGGGAACTGCTCTTTGTCGTGCTTGGCGAAGCGGTACGTGGTGCTTTCGGCCGGCGAGGCCTCGAGATTGTACAGATCGCCGTACTCTTCCTGGTAATCGCTCAAACGCTCGCGCATGTGGTTGAGCACGTTCTTCGAAAACTCCTGGGCGGCCCTCTGCGTCATATCGGCGCGCAGCCACTTCGCATTCAGGCACGCCTCGTTCATGCCGACGAGCCCGATCGTGGAGAAATGGTTCTCGAACGTGCCGAGATAGCGCTTCGTATACGGATAGAGACCCGCATCGAGCAGTTTTGTGATGACGGTGCGCTTGGTCTTGAGCGAACGCGCCGAGACGTCCATGAGGTGGTCGAGGCGTTGGTAGAAATCGGCTTCGGATTCCGCTTGGTAGGCAATGCGCGGCATGTTGATGGTCACGACGCCCACCGAACCGGTCGATTCGCCGCTGCCGAAGAACCCGCCCGATTTCTTGCGCAGCTCGCGCAGGTCGAGGCGCAGGCGGCAGCACATGGAGCGCACGTCGGAGGGCTCCATATCGGAGTTGATGTAATTCGAGAAGTAAGGCGTACCGTATTTGGACGTCATCTCGAACAAAAGCTGGTTGTTCTCGGTCTCCGACCAGTCGAAGTCGCGCGTGATCGAGTAGGTGGGAATAGGGTACTGGAACCCGCGCCCGTTCGCGTCGCCTTCGATCATGATCTCGATGAACGCCTTGTTGACCATGTCCATTTCGCGCTTGCAGTCGCCGTAGGTGAACTCCATGTCCTTGCCGCCCACGATGGCCGGAACGTCTCTCATGTCGGCGGGCACGGTCCAGTCGAGCGTGATGTTCGAGAAGGGCGCCTGCGTGCCCCAGCGGCTCGGCGTGTTCACGCCGAACACGAACGATTCGATGCACTGCTTGGTTTCCTCGTACGTAAGGCCATCGGCTTTGACGAACGGCGCGAGGTAGGTGTCGAAGCTCGAGAACGCCTGGGCACCCGCCCATTCGTTCTGCATGATACCGAGGAAGTTGACCATCTGGTTGCACAGGCTCGAAAGATGGCTTGCGGGCTTCGAGGTGATCTTTCCCGGAACGCCGCCGAGGCCTTCTTGGATGAGCTGCTTCAGCGACCAGCCGGCGCAGTACCCCGTGAGCATCGAAAGGTCATGGAGGTGGATATCGGCGCTGCGATGGGCCTCGGCAACTTCTTGGTCGTATATCTCGGAGAGCCAGTAGTTGGCCGTGATGGCACCCGAATTCGAAAGGATGAGGCCGCCGACGGAGTAGGTGACCGTGGAGTTCTCCTTCACGCGCCAATCCTCGACGTTCACGTAGCTGTCGACGATGGCCTTGTAGTCGAGCAGGGTCGCATTCGCGTTGCGCACCTTCTCGCGCTGCTTGCGGTAGAGGATATAGGCCTTGGCAACATCGGCGTACCCGGCGGTGGAGAGCACCTCCTCGACGCTGTCCTGGATGGTTTCGACATCGACGATGCCGTTTTTGATCTTCGGCTCGAAGTGCGCGGTCACGTTGAGGGCCAGAAGATCGATGGTTGAGGGATGGTACTGCTTTTCCAACGCGTCGAACGCTTTGGCGATCGCCCCCGAAATCTTCGCGATGTCGAAATCGGAGATCTTACCGTCGCGTTTTCTGACCTGGTACATTATGCATGCTCCTTCGTTTTCCTGCCGTATGTGCTGTTTGAAGTATCAGTATCCTAGTCCCGCCTACCGCACAAGTCAACGGAAACCTCACCATATCTAGATTCTTTTCTGCGTGCGGCAACTACATGTTGTAGTTTATGTTTTTCTCTGAGTATTTTCATCAACGTAGCGGAAACGGTCGCCCAACGAAAAGCCGACGTACGGCGCCAAACAGCGCGGTCGAGCGACTGTCCTCGCCCGTCAGACCGACCATAGGAGGAAGAGGTTCGCGATGATCGGCCGGCGCACAGGAGAGGATCGAGCTCTCCTGCCGAAGTGCTACAATCAGGAGACCATGAGAATATCCGGACTCCAAAAACTCACGCTCCTCGATTTTCCGGGGAAGACGGCCGCAACGGTATTCGCACCCGCCTGCAACTTCCGCTGTCCGTTCTGCCACAATGCCGACCTGGTAGCCGGCGACGAGAACGGCGCGTTTCCGTCAATTTCCGAGGACGAGTTCTTCTCGTTTCTCGACAAGCGCCAAGGCCTGCTCGACGGCATCTGCGTCACGGGTGGCGAGCCGCTTTTGCAGCCGGACATAGCCGCATTCTGCGCTGCGATCAAGCGCCGCGGCTTTGCCGTCAAGCTCGACACCAACGGCAGCTTTCCCGAGAAGCTGCGCGAGCTCGTCGAAGCCGGTCTGATCGACTACGTTGCCATGGACGTTAAGAACTCCCGTGAACGCTACGCGGAAACCGTCGGCGTCGAGAGGTTCGATATGGCACCCATCGAACGCAGCATCTCCTATCTGCTTTCCGGGACGGTACCCTACGAATTCCGCACAACCGTGCTGCGGGAATTCCACGACGGGGAAAGCCTTGTTGCCCTTGCGCATTGGATCGAGGGCGCCGACTCATGGCATCTGCAGAGCTTCGTCGACTCCGATACGGTACTGGCCGGCGAAGGCGAACTGCACGGTTATGCCGCCGACGAGCTGCGAGGCTTTCTCCCCGAGCTTCGCACGATCGTGCCGAACGCCGAAGTGCGCGGGGTTTAGTTTATTTTGAACTGGTGTTTCGCCAATATCCTCCTTTTGTAAGGATGACGCCGTATAAGAGGTTTCCTAGACTCGCCTTGTTTCTTCAGCTTCATCAACAAGGAGGGTATATGGTAACGAACATCAACAGGCGCAGTTTCCTTAAAGGTACGGCTCTGAGCCTCGCCGTCGGAGCGAGCATGGCTACAGCAGGCGGCATCCTTAGCGGCTGCTCATCCAGTAGCGAAGCACCCCAAGGAGAAAACGGCACCTTTAGCGCATCATCCAAGGGGTTCCACGGCGACGTTACCGTCAAGCTCACGATCGAGGACGGCAAGATCTCAAAAGCCGATATCGCGGACATGGGAGAAACCCCCGAAAAGGGCGGAAAGGCAGCGCAGATACTTTCCGAGAAAATCACCGAAGCGGGTAGTCTCGAGGGCGTCGATTCGGTTTCCGGGGCGACGACGACAAGCAGGGCGATTTTTCGAGCCGCCGAAGAATGCCTACAGCAAGCCGGCCTCCTAGAAGAAACCGGGGAAATCGCCATGGAGCCGGGAATCTATGTTGGCGAGGCGTATGGCTTCGACTGGATCGAACCCGTCCGCGTCAAGGTCGAAGTCGACGAAACAAGCTTCAAGAGCATTGAAGTTATCGACAAGAAGCTCAATCGCGAAGAACCGCTCATCATGAAAGCAGCCGAAGACCTGCTCATCCCTCGCATGGTCGAATCCCAATCCGTCATCGTTGATTCGATTACCGGTGCAACAAGCGTAAGCGCTGGCATCAAAACGGCCACGGAACGCGCACTCAAGAAAGCGCTCGAAGCAGGCGGGTCAAACAGCACCGCAATCCATAACTTCTATAAGCCGCTCGAGCAATCAACCGATGAGAAAACGCTTGAATACGACATCGTCGTTTGCGGACTCGGCGGCGCAGGAAGCTCGGCGGCTATGGCTGCGGCCGAAGCGATGGCTGCAGCTGGTAGAGAGGTCAGCGTACTAGCAATAGAAACAGCAGGTAAATACGGCGGCACCGCTTCGAATGCCGGAGAACCTTTCAGCATAAACGCTCCTCGTTATATCGAGAAATACAACAACGGAGAGGAGTGGTGCGATTACGACAGTCTGTATGAAGACTGGATGGCGAACTACTCAAAGGGCACGCCATGCAAACCGGAATGCGTGAAGCTCCTCATGGACGAATCGGGGAAAACGGTCGATTGGCTTCAGTTCGATCACGGATTCGTATTCAGCAATGCCAAGAAGGGCTTTGGAACCAGTACATGGCTATGCAAACAGCAGTATATCTACCTCTCGAATCAAGATGAGGGAAAAGATTACGCATCTGAATATCCTAACTACACCTTTGGCGACCGGTCCTCTTCAGTAGGGCAATACTACGACAGCATCATCGCCGATTTCGAAGCGCTCGGCGGCAAGTATCTTCTCGAAACGCAAGCATACGAACTGATTCTCGACGATTCGGGCAACGAGGTGAGAGGCGTAAAAGCCCGAAGCAACGTCGACGGAACCGAATACACGATCAACGCCAAGGCCGTTATCCTCTGCACTGGCGGATTCGGCGGCAATGGCGATATGCTTGAGAAGTACCTGCAAAATCCCGAATATCCCCTCGCTGCACGGTGGCATCTTTGGGGCATGTACCAAAACAAAGGTCAGATGATCGATTCCGCCATTCAGCAAGGTGCCGGAACGTACAACATCGACATGTCTCCCTGCATTCATTTCAAAACCACGTCCGACTACCTTACCGAATACCCTTGTTACTATCGCGACGGCCTCGAAGAGCGAATGCTTGAACAGAACACCTGGTCACTTAACGACATACCCATGATGATGGGGATCAACGGAAACGCCCTTCAGGTAGGAGCAGACGGGGTTCGCCATTACAACGAAAGCGGCACGTTCGCATTCTGGGCCGGCGGGCCGAGCTGGTTCACCATATACGGCAGCGACTATGTTGACGGACTTGCTCAGAATGGATATCCCGGCGAAGACGGTAAGTTCCAGAGTTCGACGAAAGTATTTGGCCAGGGAGGCTACCCCCAGGTAACGCCCATTCCGCAAGTCTACGAAGTTCTGAAAACCGCCGAAGACAAAGGATACGTGTTTAAAGCGGATACGCTTGAAGAGCTCGCTGGGAAAATCGGTGTGCCTCCGGAGGAGTTCGTAGCGCAAGTTGAGAGGTATGAGAGCTACTGCAAAAACGGAAAGGACGAGGAGTTCGGCAAAAGCGAGAAGACCCTCATCTCCCAGATTAACTACGGTCCCTATTATGCGATAAAGGCGGATGCGACGCCCTATGCAACGATAGCCGCACTCGACGTCGATACGAGCCTCAACGTTCTCAAGGCGGATGGCAGTACGCCGATCAACGGCTTGTACGCATGCGGTAACGACAGCGGGGGCGTGCTCTACACGAACCTTGAACCCTACGCGCAATACGGCGGCGTGGCACTTGGATGGGCCTTCACCTCGGGGCGATTGGCTGGAGCCAATGCAGTAGAAAAACTCGATTCGTAAAAGATCACATTGCCCGAGGCCGGGTTGCACATCGCTTCCCGGCCTCGATCTGCCGATACGGAAGCCCCGTGGCGCTTTGCTATACTTGATCGAAATGACGACCGATAGAACTTGGATAACATGGCATGGGCAACGAAGCACAAGGAGCCAAAAAGCCGCTTGACAAGGACAGCTTTGCGCTGGCCAGCATAGGCCTTGGCCTCTGCATCGCTTCAACCGAGGCGTTGAGATACAGTGCTCTATGGCGTATTTCCGACGAGGGGTCGCTCGATGTATTGGCCGTGAAGATCGCTTCCCTTCTAGCCGTATTTGCCACACTGATCGCGCTCTCCCGAAAACCGAGCTTCAGGCCACACGAGAACACCTGGATGCTTGTCGCCCTGGCAGCGCTGCAGACCATCGGCTTTGCCATGCAGATATCGGCAACCCTGCACCCGGTTCAAAACCACTTCTTCACCATCGTCCAAAGAGCCGTCTTGGAATCGTCGTACATCCTATTCGTTGCCTTTGCAAGCTTCTTCCTGAGAACTAGGTTAAAAGCTGCGATACAGGCACTCGTAATCGGCGTCATCATCGCCGGAACGATTCAGATTGCCATCCCCTTTGTCTCGTTCGGAATAGCAAGTGCGATGATCTTGCTTCTCACTCCCACCTCATGCGCATGCCTTTTTCTGGCAGTGCGGAAACAACGAGCGTCGGACGAATGGCTTAACACCCTGCCCGAAAATGAACGGGTAGAATTTGACGAAACTCCGCCCAAGACCGCTCCCTTCGCGTCGAGCGCCGATCCCGAAACGTATGCTATCCCGCTCTGGCAACTGTGCCTCACGATAGCCCTCTTCTCATTCATCGTTTCTGCAATACACTTGCAGTGGCTACAAGCCCAGGATGGAGAATCGGCCTCAACGATCATTCAGGTCTGCGCAGGCGTCGGTGCGATACTGGCGGGAAACCTCCTGCTCCTCGCAAGAAACTCGCTTCAAGGTGTCGCGGCCGTCGATTCCGTTCGCCTGCTCGTCCTTCCCATCGCCCTCGCCACTCTCTATGTCGCATCCCTTCTGAGCGGAGCGTTGATTGCCCTTTCGGTCATTCCTCTCAACATTACGTACGTCGCCGTGCTTTTCCTCACATGGATGATCCCTTTCGTCTATCGGTTCAGACGCCCCGCCCTGTTTGCCTGCGCATCGCTTTTTCTCGCGAAAAAGCTCGGTGTTGTCGTGGGCCTCGGCATCATGCGGGACTTCGCGAAAGGCGATGCCGATTGGATCGGTACGATCATGATCGTCGCCACGTTGTTCGTTCTCATCGTATTGAGCGTGATGCACTTCTTCCGAATGGGACGGCAAGAACCCGTCTCAGCCTCCGCAGAAAGTGAGCAGGTCATCGATTCGGAGACAGCACTCGGCTTAGCATGCGAGAGCATATCGAAACAGTACAAGCTGACGAAAAGAGAAGGTGAGGTGCTCGTGCTTCTTGCGAGAGGCCGTAGCGCTACGTATATCGCCGAAGCACTCGTCATATCGAGCACGACAGCAAAAACCCACGTTAAGCATATTTACCAAAAAGTCGGCATCACATCCAAGCAGGTTCTTCTCGATATCGTGGAAGACGAACTCAACACTATCCTTGCGACGCATGGCAAGGAAAGCAGCGGCCAATCGGCATATCGGCTCAATCCTTCCAAGCCCACCACTTGAGCTTTTCGGGATCGGGCTGCTCGGTCTCGGCGAAGTAGACGGCCTCGCGGTATACGTAGAGGCAGCACCGGTCAGCCGAACCCCCGTGCACGATGCAATCGCGAGCGTAAAGCTCTTCCGGATCGGCTCCAGCCAGATCCTCAACGCACTCGATGCCGATTGCTCGCAAGCGAGCTTCCATATTGGGTCCGACGCCCGGAATGACTTTCAGGTCAATCGCCATAGCGCACTTCCTCTCATCGTCTGCCGCCGAAGCCTACCTCGAGCCTACCGCATGCCCGCATTCGCTGCACACGCCCCGATGCTGCGACACCGCTCCCCTGCCGCACGAGGTGCACGACCAGCGCTCGCGCTCTTCGCGCATGAACGCATCGAGACCGACTGCGCGAGCCCTCACTAGATTGCCGACTGGGCTCACGCCGTACTTTTTGTAGTTGCGCTCCATACGTTTGCTTTCGGGGCAGGGAAATTCTGCACATTCGAAGCAGCGGGCAATTCCCTTGCCCTCGCAGCACTCCTTGATAAAGCATGTTCGACAATGCCCCGGCTTGCCCTCGTCGCCCGCAAGGCATCCGCAACACGGTTTTTTCGCCGCAAGGTGCTTATAGCACGCAAAGCAATTCACGCCGCAGGGAGCCAAAAGGCTCGAATCGATGTGCTCGGGCACGCGCATGGGGCTCCTCCGATTCCTCGGATCGACGTCAATGATCGTAGTATATCAAAAAACGAACAGATGTTTCACGTGAAACATCGCCTATCGCGTGGGCGTACGAGACAAGGAACCAGCGCATGTGCGCCTGCGAGATCGTCACCGCTTCGTATCCGGCGGATTCGCCAACCTTACCTTCCACGTTCCCCGCAGGTAATACGCCCACCCGACGAGCACCGGCAGCACGGGCGAGAGCGCCTGGGCAAGATAGACGCCGACGAACCCCATGCCGAACACGGTACCGAGCACCCACGCAAGCCCGAATCGGATTGCCACCGCATCGAGAACCGCATTCACGAGCGCGAGGTTGGGCGAACCCGAACCGAGCGCAAACGAATCGAAGCAGTACATAAGCGCGTAGAAAGCCGAGTTGACCGAACAGGTTATACGCAAATAGAGCACCGTCGTCTCAATCGCCTCAGTGCCCGATGCGCCGAACAGCAGGGCAAGATCGTAGGCGAACGCCTGGGTCGCCACTGCGATGAGCGCGATAATCGCCACCGAGATACCGCAGCTCGCCCGAACGATCGAGCGCATTCTTTCCACCCGCTGCGCACCGGCATTCTGGCTTGTCATGGCCGTTGCCGCCTGTCCCATTGCCCAACAGGGCAATCCGGCGAACGTGCTGATCTTGAGGCCTATGCCCGAAGCGGCAGCAACATCGGTGCCGTAGGCGTTCAGCATGCCGGTCACGAGCAGGTACGATATATTCACGACGATCATCTGAGACGCCGAAGGAACGCCCACCTTCAGCACTTCCGCCGCGCTGCGGGCGAACGCGCGGCCGAACCCGAAGCGAGGCCGAGCAGACGGATGGCGGGCGAAAAGGTGCCGAAGCGCCAAGGCGCACGATAGCGCCTGCGCGATAACGGTCGCCCATGCGGCACCCGCTACCTCCCAACCGAGCACCCCGACGAATGCGATGTCGAGCACGACGTTCACGACCGAGGCCACAGCGATGAACGCGAGCGGTCCGCGCGCATCGCCGAGCGCCCTCATGAGGGAACACGCCGCATTGTATCCGAATGTGAAAATCGAGCCTGCGCTTACGATGACCATGTACGACACCGCTTCGTCGAGCGACGGACCCGGAACGCCGAGCGCCGTAAACACCGGCAACACGAACATGATGCCGGGTACGGTGACGGCAAGCGCGCACAGCGCCGATAGGACGAACACCGCCGCCGATGCGGTTCTCTGGCCCGCAGCATCGCCCGCCCCTTTGCAGCGAGCGAGGACGACGGTCCCGCCGCCTGTCATGCCGATGGCGAACGAGCCGATGCAGAACGAGATCATCGAAGCGTTGCTGATGGCGACGAGCCCGTCGTTGCCCATCACCTGACCGACGACGATCATATCGGCTGCTTGATAGCAGTATTGCAGAATGTTGGCCGCCAAGAGCGGCAGTCCGAACTTGATAAGATGTTTAACGACGGACCCCTGCGTGAAGTCCTGTTCTCTTGATTCCATATCTCTCCTCGAAACGAAAAAGCCGTAGACGGAACACCATCTACGGCCTCGAGGTTCGATGCATCGAAATCCGACGGATCCCCATGCGCAACGCGGATAGCCCATTGCCGCACAGAGTCACCGCACACGATGCGCGGTATCGGCATACATGCCGTATCGGTTTCGATGAGAAAGGACAGGCGATTCGCCTATCCGGCAAGCCCTGCGCGATGTCCCATCATATCCATCTGCACAGAGCACGGCCAATGCAAAGCTTCATAGCTCTTCCGATCGAGTAGCACCAATAGAACCAACACGCCTTCGGGAACGCCGGCTTCCACTTTCCGGGAACGCACCCGCATGGCGGTCGAGACGCCCACGCGGCAGCGGGCGCAACTCCACAAAACCGAATCCGAGCATGACGCATTCCGGAATGCGAAGACGAGCGCTATTCTACCGCATCGTCCGCAATTGGCAAGTACGGCGACAGCGCTTCCGCCACCGACGGTCAACGTTTTGGCGTGCAGGCCCGAGCGAACGAGACGATCAGCGCCCCATCCTTATAGCGGGCACCCGCAACCTCACGCCCGCGAAGGCATGCGGGCAGCGCGACACGGCGCGTTTGGTTTGCGAGCGATACGATCAAATGATCTCCGTCTTGCAGCAAGCCCAAATCCCGTTTGTCGAAAAACGGGACAGCGAGCGAAAGCTCGTATCCATCGGTCGTCTCGCACAGCTCGATCGCACAAGACCGCGCGAGCACTTCGGCAGGGTCGATGCCGCCGTACAGATCACCCGCCGCCTCCCGCAGGTTCGCCACCCCACGCAACTCACCATGGCGAAGCGCCAGACGCAGGATAGGCACGTCGACGAACGCCTCCCCGATCTCATAGAGCGACGTTCGCTGCAGCTCGGTCCACCGATCGAAGTAGCCCGCCAGCGCATCTTCGGGATAGAGCCTGTTCACGATCACGGCATCCACGTTATACCCGTAGAGCGAGAGCCACGAATAGGCTCGCTTCGCCTCCTTGACGACGATGCGCTCGGCGGTCGTGACGACGCGCAAGCTCACCCGATCGTGATCGACCAGCAGAGCGCGAAGGCGTTCGAGCCGACCGACAAGGGCCGCCACCTCATCGAACAGCTCGTCTTCGGGCATGGGTATCTTCATAACGCCCTCGATGACCGGGCGGCCCACCTTGAGCGCGGCGCGCTTCATCGGAAGCATGTCCTCGATGAACGATCCGAGGCGCTCGGGGTACTTGAGCAGCGAAAGCGTCTCGCCCGTCGGCGCGCAGTCGACGACGAGCACGTCGTAGAGTCCGCTGTCTTCGATATCGAGAACGGCCAGCAGGGCGAAGAGCTCTTCGAGTCCGGGAAACACCAGCAGCTCGTCCGCTTCGATGCCGCCTTCCGCATGGCTCGTCATGAGCAGCCGAAGGTATTCCTGCATGCGACCCCATGCAGCGCGGCCCGCAACCACCGGGTCTATCTCAAGCGCCCAAAGGTTCTCTGAGACTTCGACGGCTTCGCTTCCAACGGGCACGTCGAGCGCATCGCCGAGGCTATGGGCCGCATCGGTACTCGCGACAAGCACGCGTTTACCCCGTTCGGCCAGATGGATCGCCGTTGCAGCAGCGACACAGGTTTTCCCCACGCCGCCCTTACCCGTATAAAGGATGATTCTCATAGCGTATCTTCCGATCTACTCGATGGGAATGGATTGCATGCCGGAGCGGGAGCTTCGCTTCGCCGAGACGGCCGTGCTACCCTCGCATGCGCCCGGCGACGCGCCCCGAGAAGGAGCATGCGAGCCGTCGAGCACCTCGAGCGCGGCTGCCGAGCACACGCGCACGGCAGCCGCGGCAGCAAGGCGGGCTTCGGGTGGTACGAGCAGGGCCATCGCCTGCGCTTCCAAGCGCTTTGCCTGCAGCATCTTCTCAACGAAATCAGCGTTCATCGCGCGCCTCCTGATCGAACTCAACGGTCAACAGCCCGTCTTCGAGTTTCGCCCTTGCAACCTCTGCGCCTGCAAGCACGTTCGGCAGCGGAAGGCATCGGGTAAACCCGCCGATGCGCACGACGAGATCGGCGCCGGCACGATACAGCTCGAGCGAACCCTTCTCGGCAAGCGGAACGAACAGGCTCAAACGCCAACCGCTTTCGGTTTTTTCGTAGCGCTCGTGCTCGACGTTCGGCGCTTGCTCGAACGTCGATTCGTCGGGCATGGCTTCGGATAGACGGCGGATGCCCGCAACGCCGCAGATATCGGTTTCGTACCAGGGCACCTGCGCCATGGGCACCTCGGCGAACACGTGCTCGAGCTCTTCGATACAACGATGCTGGATATCGGCCCATTCGCAGAAAAACCCCGTCGTCGCCTCGACGGGCAGTACGCGGTTGACGATCACCCCGTCAACGCGGTATCCGAACAGGTTCAGATAGAGATAGTTGCGCTTCGTCTCCTCTACCACCATCTTCTCGGGCAGCGTAACCACACGTACGGTGGTTTTCTCGCCGTCTTTCAGAAGCGCTTGAAGATCGAGGAGGCGCGCATAGAGCCGCTCGATGTCGGACATCGCATGTTTATCGGGAAGCTCTACTTTGAGGATCTTCTTCGAAACGGGCGAGAGCACGCGCACTGCGACCTTCCCGATCGGGAGCCATTTCTCCACATACCAGCTCAGCAATTCGGGAAACTTGAGCAGGGCAAGCGTTTCCCCCGTCGGCGCGCAATCGACGACGATCGAGTCGTATTCTCCGCTTTCGGCGTAGTCTATCAGCTTGAGGAGAGAGAACAGGCCGTCGAAACCCGGCAGGGAAAACGGTACCTCGTCGGCCGCATCGGCCGCTCCTATGCTGCCCATCATCGACGTAATGCCGCGCACCATGTCGCCGTACTCGGTTTCCATGATGCGATCGGCATCGAGCTCGATTGCATCGAGGTTTTCGACAACGTGTACGATATCGGGTCCGATACGACGATCGAGCACATCCCCGATGCTGTGCGCCGCATCGGTGCTCACCACAAGCGTCCTCGACCCGCGCGAAGCCGAACCCCACGCGCAGGCGGCAGCAACGCTCGTCTTGCCAACACCCCCCTTGCCGGTGAAAATTCGTATGCGCGTCATGCTCGCTCCTTACTTCTTTCCTCGAATTATTCTTTACTCGAACTATTTTCCTGAGAAAAACGGCGTCGCCGCCGCTCTTCTGACTGCACCTGAAACCCGCGCGTACCGACCCGGTCGCATTCGGCTCGCAATCGGCAAGCGCTGCCCGATAGGAGCACCGCCTTGCTCGCCTGCTCATTCGATGGCGATGCGCTTAACGCCCCTTCGTCCCGCACCCGCCGTTTTCGCCGCATTCGCTTCGCGAGACAAAAGCTCGGGGATCCTGCCGACGACCTTGAGGAACACACGCTGCTCTTCGTCGGTCAGATCGCCGAAGAGTACGCCCACCAGTTCGCCGACGTTTTCCATAACATCGGCCACCTGCCGTCTGCCCTGCTCGGTAATGCGCACCGACACCACGCGTTTATCCTGTTCGCTTCGCCAACGCTCCACCAACCCGCGGCGCTCGAGACGGTTCGCGATGCCCGTTGCCGTATTGAGCGGAACCCCCACATAGTCGGCAATGCCCGACATGGTAGTCTCCCCCGCACGATACACGTGCACCAACGCCAAAAGCTCGTTTTTCGAGCAATCCATAAGAACGCTCTGCCATCGTTCGGCGGCAAACAGATCTTTCGACGCATCGAGAAAATCCCAAATCGTGCCCTCAAGAGGGAATACGGGCTGCTTCGTCGATGCTGTCATTTACTTCCTTTCTCGAAGTAATTTAATTCTTACACCGAAGTATTCCTTTGTCAAGAAAAATTCTCGCAGCGCATGGCTCGCGGCGCATGGTCCAGCTCGACCAGCAGCGAACCCGCCCCCGCTAGAGCATCGGCACCCAATGCCCGACCGGACGTCTCCGCTTCAGCGCATCACGCGCTTCACCACTTCAAGGGCAGGGGGCAAAAAGAACGGTTGCAGGCGACGGCGAACCTCTGACAGCGATGCGGGCACGTCGATGCGCTGGGGACACTTCTTCACGCACGCGCCGCACGATATGCAATCGCTCGCAAGGCGCGAATTGTCGCCCATAGCCCCCGACGCAACAACGTACTGGTACATCCCCGCGAAACGACCGGTCACGAACGAGGTGTTGTATGCCGAGAACAGCGCGGGAATGTTGATGCCCTTCGGGCAGGGCATGCAATAGTTGCACCCCGTGCACGGTACGCGGTAGCTTTCGCTTATGATGCCCACAGCTGCGGCGACGGCGGCGTGATCGGCCTCGCTCATGCTGCCGGGCAGCGCTCGCTCGGCAACGGCGACGTTTTCCGCAAGCTGATCGAGGTCGTTCATCCCCGACAGGAGCACCGTTACCTGGGGGTGGCTCCATACCCAGGCGAGCGCCCACGCTGCGGGAGACGCGCTCGGATCGACCTTCTCGAACTCTCGCACCGCATCGCGCGGCAGGCCGCCCGCAAGCTTGCCGCCCAGAAGCGGCTCCATCACGATGACGGGCAGGCCCCGCTCGGCGGCAGCCTCGAGCCCCGCGCGACCCGCCTGGTAGTTCTCGTTGAGGTAGTTGTACTGAATCTGGCAGAAATCCCAATCGTAGGCATCGAGCATGCGCATGAAATCGTCTTGCGAACCGTGGAAGGAGAACCCGATGCGCTCGATCGCGCCGGAGCGCTTCTTTTCGGAAATCCATCTCTCGATACCCAGATCGACGAGCCGTTCCCACTGCTCGAAGCTCATGATGTTGTGAACGAGGTAGTAGTCGATGCGATCGGTGCGCAGCCGATCGAGCTGTATGCCGAGGAAGCGATCGAAATCCTCGAACGACGTGCACGACCCGTGCGGAAGCTTGGTGGCAATGTGCACGCTGCCGCGCAAGCCGTTCTTCTCGATGATGGCGCCGAGCACCTCTTCGCTGCCCCGGTACAGATAGGCCGTGTCGAAGTAGTTGACGCCCTTGCCCACCGCATCGAGCACGAGCGCTTCGGCCTTGTCAGCGTCGATGCGACCCAGCGCCGTGAGGGGGAAGCGCATGCAGCCGTACCCGAGGGCCGACAGCCGAGCTCCGCTTCGCGGGTCGATCCGATATTGCATGGGGCCTCGCCTCCCAGTAAAATAAGTTACATGATGTAATTTAGGTACTATAAGTTGCACTCCGCAACTTGTCAAGGAAAACGGGAGCGGAACATGCCAAAAGCAGACGGCTCGTTCAAGCGAGCGCGCACCGACGAGCAGAAGCAGGCGCGCATGGAGGCGATCCTCCTTGCAGCCGACACCCTGCTCGACGTGCATGCGTACCGCGATATCACGATGACGATGATCGCCGACGGCCTCGGATTCTCCCGCGCGAACCTCGTCCACTACGTTGCCACCAAAGAGGAGATCTTCCTGAGGCTCTACGTGCGCGACATCGAGGCGCTCGCAGCCGATGTTGCCGTTTACCAGAGAAACGAAGCGCAGCGCATCCCTGCCGATGCCGAAAGCGGCGAGGACGACGGGGGTGGCGCCTTCGAGCGGTTCGCCCGATTCTTCGCAACCGCCTGCATGCGCCGTCGCAACTTCGGGCGCATCGGCGCGCTGCTGACGACGATCATCGAGACGAACGTCGACGTCGAGGCGCTTACCGCCTGCAAGAGGAGGATATACGCGGCGGCAGAAACTGCGGCAACCCAGATTGCTCGCCTGTTCGGCTTTCTTGCGCCGAGCAGCGCGATGGAGCTGATCATGGCAACGACGCACTACGTTTCGGGGCTCTATCCCGCTGCACACCCGAAACCCGAGCAGATCGAGGCCATGCGCAACTGCGGTATCATCGGGTGCGAAGAGACTGCCCAGCCCTTCGAGCCCGCGCTCGAACGGTTCCTCGTCGTTCAGCTGACGGGATACCGCGAGCTCGCCCGCCGCTAGGCAGACGACCGCCGCCCGGCTTCGTGGCAGAAAAGTGACGGCGTTCGTCGCCACCCGGAATCTCTTCTGAGGCCAGATTTCAGGACGTGTCGCTGAACAGGGGCGATGAAGCGGTCTTGTTTTGCAGCCTGCGCCCCATCGTGCCGAACGGGCTTAAACGACGAATACCGTCCTTTTTCTGCCACGTTCCGACGATTCCGCCGTTAGGCTAGAGCTGGCATGCGCCGAACGCCGCAGCGCACCACGCACCCTATCCGAACGACATGATCACCACGACGAACGCGACGGTGAGCACCAAGCCGCCCACCATAATGGCCCAGATGGCAGGCCGTGCATAGTTAAAGGTCCACCCTACCCCGAAGCGGGCGGGCAGAAACAGGCTCGGATCGTCGCGGTTGAAGTAGAATATGCCGAACTTCCAATGCGCGTCGTCGTCGGCAAGGATTTCTTCGCTTGCCCCCATGCGGGCGAATAGGCGCGCGCCGCCCTGGCCGTACACGACCGAAATGGCAATGCCGCCTACAACGATGAAGAGGCACACGACCATGATTACAACCGCGCCCTGCATGAGCGAGACAAGCCCGATGAACGAAAGCGGCATGAGGATGATCGCAATGCAGATGGCAAGGCCCATCGCCAACAGGAAGATGCTCTGCGCGCGGGCGAACATACCGTAGGCGAGAGCCGAGGTAGCGGGTGCGTTCGGATCGGACAGGCGCTTGGATCGCAGGATGTTCCAGTGCGAGAACACGAGGCACGCTATCATGAACAGCTGGATGAGCACCGGCATGAATACGATGAACGGTGATTTGTCGACCCACCTGCTCACCTCCCCGTCGAACCCGACCTGCATGGGGATCACGTCGGGCATGCTCGCATACCCCGCAATGCCGACGCCGAGCGTCACAAGCAGCACCGGCACGTACAGCAAACTCCATTTGAGCGAGATGGCGCGGGGCACATCGCGCTCCCCCACCACGGCGACCGCCTCCTGCGCCTCGGCGCGCCAACCCTGCTTTGCCTTATAGGTCGAAACCTTTTTACGGTAATGCAGCATGAGCGCATACCCGACGACGCAGATACCGAGCGTGCCCACCACAACGATCGCCAGGACACCCGAGGGGATGTTGAGGGCGATGAGCGCGAGCCCCACCGCCGTAAGCGCAGCGGAAAAAACGAGCATGATCGCGAGGTAGCGGCGCTTGAGGCCCTTGAGATACGGATCGTTCGCCGCCGATTCGGGAATCGTAACGGTAAAGCACTCGCTTTTCTTCATGAGGTACGGCGTAAGCGCCATGAGCACGCCGACGATCGGCACGAGAACGATCGTCAGACCCATAATCACGGTAGTGTCCATCGACGCATTCATCTATCGCTCCTCCTTATATGCCCGTTCGGCCTGCGCGGCGGCGCGGGCAACGAATTCTTCCTGCGGACCGCCGTGGGCACGGTATTCCAGCGCAAGCGCAAACAGCGCTTCATCCATGCGGGCGAGCCCGGCTTCCGTCTGCGCGGGTCCGTGATCGGCCGGATCGGCCACATAGGCGCCCGAACGTCCCCGCATGACCACGTACCCCTCGTCGCGCAACACCGCGTAGGCCTTGTTGACCGTATGCAGGTTGATGCCGAGATCGCTCGCAAGCGAACGAACCGAGGGAAGCGCATCGCCGGGTTCGAGCGTGCCCTGGGCGATGGACGCGATGATCTGCGACCGCAACTGCAAATACAGCGGCTCGTTCGACTTCTGGTCGATTCGTATGATCATTCGATCCCACCCCTATTCCCGCAACGGCGCCGCTGACAATTTCCCGAACAAGAACCACGCAGCCGCAACAAGCGCGACCGAGAAGATGATAGCACCGATCGCCCCCGCCACGGCCGTCGCGAGAACGCCGGCGAGCACGATTGCAAACCCCGAGAACACCGTGATCGTAACCGAAACCGAACGCTTCACGGGCTCGTATTCGCTCTTCCAATCGAAGCGCGGACGACGCGCATCGACGAACAGACCGAACACGGTAACGAACACCGCCACCGACGCCGGCACGATCACGGCCAGAACCCCCGACAACAACCCCACCCCGAATGCAATCGAGAGCAGAACACCGCCCACCAGCACCGAGGGGATCGCGATCGCAAGGCTCAAAAGCGCTTTCGCCCCGAGCACCGTCCGCGCCGATACGGGCGCGGTATACATGAGCCATCGGCTTTTGCCCTCAAGCGAAACCGAGGCAGCCGTCGTCGAGGATATGCCGACGAAGAACGCCATCATCCACGGGAGGAAGGCGGCAATGAGTGCGCCCACCTTGCCGCCCATAATTTCGGGCGGCAGCATCCCGAGCGCGGACGCAGCCGCAGCCGCGATGCTGGCAACCAGTACGAGCACGTATCCGATGCACGAGTTCATCAGGTAGATGGGCGTCGATACGAGTCTGCTTGCCTCTTTGGCAAGCAGAGCCACGAGCGGCGAGCGCGGCTTGGCCGATGCTTCGTTTTTGCCGGCCGCGTCGAACGAGAACGAGCCTTTCGGACGACTTGCCATGAGAAGCGTATTGATGGATGCGAACCGATGGGAGATCAGGGCGATCCCGAGGGCAGCGGGAATGATCGATGCCGCCGCGAACAGCCCGAATGCCACCATATCGCCGCTCACGATGCCCGTGCTCGCCCATGCAACGGGCGGAAGAAGCGCCGCCATCGCCGAGAGCTGCTGGGCCAGAAACGCCATGATTTCGGCGTCGTCGCCGCCAGTCGAGCCCACTATCGCGTTGGGAACGACGATAATCGCAAGAACCGCCGCGATCGAAAGCACGACCGTCACGATATTGGCGTGGCGCATCCTCGCCGCAACGGCGGAGATGCCCACCGCAAGCAGCACCGCTACCGTCATGGGCAAAAGCGGCGCTAAAAACACCGAAAGCACGACCATGACGACCGAGGAGAACGAAACGCCCGCATACGTCGCATACACGCCGAACGCCGGCAGCATGGCGACCGCTCCGAACAAAAGAGCAACCGCATAGAGCGCCGCGAGCCGCGACAGCACGACCGCCATCGTGGTAACCGGCAGCGACATGACGATGTCGTAGTCCTTGAAAGCGAACAGTACGCCGTTCGCCTTGAGAAACGCCGCAACCGCCCCGGCGAGCGACCCCACGAGCACCGCAACGAACGGAATGTCGTCGGCAAGGCCGAAAGAGCCGAGGCCGAACGCCGCACCCAAGCTGTAGCCGACGCAGAGCGCACCGATGGCGATGACCGCGAGAAGGAACAAGGCAATGGACCGCTTCGCTTTTGCGCGATCGGTATGGAGGGCTTTGTTGAGCCCGAAGGTGCCAAGCAGCTGTATCTTGAGCAGAAGCCCCAATCCGTGCAACATCGCAACCGCCTACTTTCCCAAACCGAGGAAAACGGCCTCGAGGCCGGAATCGCCGATGACCTCTTCGGTCGGTCCGTCGGCGATGAGCTTACCGGCCTTGATGATGGCAACCTTGTTGCAGAGCTTCTCGACCACTTCGAGCACATGGCTTGAAAAGAAGATGGCCGATCCCCGCTCGGTCAGTTCGCGCATAAGCCCCTTCAGGATATAGGAGGCCTCGGGGTCGAGGCCGACGAAGGGCTCGTCGAGCACGAGCAGTTTCGGTTCGTGCAAAAGCGCGCCGATGAGCACGACCTTCTGCTTCATGCCGTGGGAATACGAAGAGATGAGGTCGCCGAGCGCCGGCGTAAGCGAGAGCTTGCCGGCATAGCGCTCGATGCGCTCGCGACGCACAGCGGCAGGAACCTCGAAGATGTCGGCGATGTAATCGAGGTACTGGATCCCCGTCAGAAAATCGTACACGTCGGGGTTGTCGGGCACGTAGGCCGTGATCCGCTTGACAGCGAGGGGGTCGGCGGCGATCGAGGTGCCGTCGATGCGGATGGTACCGCCGTCGAAACCGGCAACGCCGACCACCGAACGGATAAGCGTCGTTTTTCCGGCACCGTTGTGTCCGACGAAACCGTATATATCGCCCGGCATAACCGTCAGGCTCGCATCGTCAACCGCACGCTTCGATCCGAAGGTTTTGGTGAAATGCTCGATTGAAAGTACCGGTGTACGCGTGTCCATGGGCGCTCCTCTTCTGCTTTGCCGTTTCGAAAACCCGAGGCCGCAAGTCCAATATGTCGCATCGTCAAATTCTCGCTTGCATTGGCTGTGCCTTGTTGTTATATTTATGCTATAACAGATAGAACAGCAATGCAAGGGGCAATCGGGCGATACGGAACGGAGCATACCATGAAGCGAATCGGCATCTATCTGGCGATAACCTTCGCCATCACCTACGCACTCGAGATACTGGTAGTCATCCCCTTGGCCACCGGTACCGGTATGGGCAGCGCCCTTGCCGCGCCGCCCGTAGCCGTGCAGTTCATCATCGGATCGATGATGTTCATACCGGCGATCGGCGTGCTGCTCACGCGGCTCATCACCAAAGAGGGGTTCAAAAACGCGATGATCAAACCCGTCGACTTCAGGCATACGTTCAAGTACTATCTCATCGCCTGGTTCGGACCCGCCGTGCTCACCGTTGTCGGGGCCGCGCTGTACTTCCTCGTCTTCCCGAACGACTTCGATCCCACCATGTCGGCCGCCGCGCTCATGATCCAGCAGGCCGCCGGAGCCTCGGGCGGAGAAACCATACCGGGCGACGTTATGCAGACGATGCTCTGGGCGCAACTCGCCGTTGGCGTCGTGCTCTCCCCCATCCTCAATTGCCTGACCTGCTTCGGCGAGGAATGGGGCTGGCGAGGCTACCTCGTGCCGAAAGTCCACGAGAAGCTCTCGTTTATCCCGACCGTTCTCATCACGGGTGTGATCTGGGGATTATGGCATGCACCCCTCACGGTGATCGGCCACAACTACGGCGTGGGGTATCCAGGCTGGCCGTTTCTCGGCATCTTCGCCATGTGCATCTTCTGCATCGTGATCGGCACGCTGTTCAGCTACCTCTCGCTCAAGGCGAAGAGCTGCCTGCCCGCAGTCATCGGCCACGGCGCTGTAAACGGATTCGTAAGCGCCGCCGCCCTCTTCTCGATATCGGGCGGGAACCCCTTCATCGGGCCCATGCCCATCGGCATCATCGGAGGCATCGGGTTCATCGCGGCCGCCGTCGTCTGCTGCGCAGCCATGCGCAAAGAGGAGCAGCGCAAGCCGGCCGAGCCGACGGCCTCAAACGCCTAGCGATTCGGCTCGGCTTAACAACTGCAGGAGAACAAAGGGTTCGCGAAAGCGGGCCCTTTGCTACCGCCCCTGCAGAAAGTCGATCGCGTACTGGGCGGCAACCATCGACCCTTTCGCGAGCACGCTCTCGTCGACATCGTAATAGCAGCTGTGCTGCGGATGGCTCGCGCCCACCTCGGGGTTGCGGCACCCGATGAACACGAACACGCCGGGAACGACGCGCAGGTATTCCGAGAAGTCCTCGCCCGAAAGCGTTCCGCGGTACTTGCCAAGCGCCTCGGCCCCCAGAACTTCCGCCACCGCGAGCTGGGCGCGCTTTGCGCATTTCACATCGTTGGAAAGCCCGGCGTTGCCCTCTTCGTACGTAACGCGAGCCACGGCGCCGAACGTATGGGCCGTCTTCTCGGCAATGTGCTCGATGCACGAGGGCAGTTCGCGACGCAGCTCGTCGCTCCACGTTCGCACGGTGCCCGTCAGGTAGGCCGAGCCCGCCATGATGTTGCGCGCCTCTCCCCCATGAAACTCCCCCACCGTCACGACTGCGGGCTCGAACGGCGAAATGTCGCGGCTGACGAGGATCTGCAGCGCATCGATCATCTCGGCTCCCACAACGATCGCGTCGACGCCTTTGTGCGGCATCGAGCCGTGCGCGCTCACACCCTCGATGTCGATGCGGAACCAGTCGGTATGGGCCATCCGGCGACCCGCTTCGCACGAGAACAGCCCCGCATCGATTTCGCTCCAGATATGCGCACCGTAGATCGTATCGACCCCGTCGAGAGCGCCCGCCTCGATCATCTTGGTCGACCCGATGGATATCTCCTCGGCCGGCTGGAAGAGAATGCGCGCTTCACCCGCAAACTCCGAGGCGAGATCGCGCAGGATCCGCGTTGCGCCGAGCATCATGGCGATATGGCAATCGTGCCCGCAGGCGTGCATCATGCCGATCTTCTCCGACGCGTACGGCAACCCCGTCCGTTCGGTCACGGGAAGGGCGTCGATGTCGCAGCGTAGGGCGATAGCGCGACAAGCTTCCCCTGAAGCCCCCGCCGCCCCCCGAACCGAAGCGATTACACCCGTTTCGGCGACGCGCCGGTACGGCACGCCGAGGGCATCGAGCCGCCCGCAGATTGACTCCGATGTCGCATGTTCTTTCCCGCTCGGTTCGGGATGGGCGTGGTAGTACCTGCGATCTGCGATGATACTCGATTCGATCGCCGCGCCGATTGCCTTGACTCTCTCCGTTGCCCTCTGCTCCACACCATATCCCATCGCTCGCTTTTATCTCAAGCTTACCATAAACGAAAGCGACGGCGCCAACCGACGGTTCCGAACGCAACCGCAGGACGCGGCGGGCAACCCGCTACTTCACGCGCACAACGATATAGGCGAACGTCAGAACCGCGAACACCGCGGAAAACGCGAAGGCGAGCTGGTAGGCGAGCGCCGGCGTTGCAGCTGTAGGCGACACGACGGTGATGAGGTACACCATGGCCGAGGTGCCGAGCGACGCGCAGGCCTGGCGTACCGCGATGCAGAACGAGCTGCCGTCGGTGACGATGCTGCGCGGCAGATCGGCGAGGCTCCACGAGATAAGGGGCGCCATCAACCCCGAAACGCCGAATGCACGAAAGGCCTGGAACAACATGGTCACGAAAAGCGGCGTGTTCTCGTCGACGAACACCATGATGATCGACCCGAACGCCAGAAGCACGCCCGATACCATCACAACCGGCCGGATGCCGATGCGGTCGACGAGCGCACCGGCGACGGGGTTGAGGAACAGCGCCGCAAGGGTGCCCGGCAGAAGGACGATTCCCGCATCGAGCGACGTGCCCCCGCACAGCCCCTCGATGTACAGGGGAATGACGAGCGTGATGCCCATGAACGAAGCGTGGAGAAAGTTCAGCGCCATGAAGCCCGAAGTGAACTGCCGTGACTTGAAGATGCCCATGTTGATAAGCGGATCGTCAACCCGGTTCTGCCTGCGCACGAACAGAACCAGAAACAGAATGCCCAACACGAGCGGCACCCAGATGAACGGGCTCGTCAGCGCGAAACCGCTCGCGTTCGAGAACGCGAGCAGCAAGCCCCCGAAGCCGAGCGTCGACTGCATGAGCGAGACCGCATCGAGCTTTGCCGCGCCGTCGGCTGGTTTTTCGGCCGCAATGCACAGTGCCGTTGCCGCCGCAAGCACGATCACCGCAGCGAGGAGCAGGTAGAAGAAACTGCGCCACCCGAACGAGAAGATCATCGCCCCGCCGATCGTGGGCCCGATGTTCGGAGCAAAGCCCATGGCGATGCCCGCGATGCCCATGGCGGTGGACCGGCGATCCGTCGGAAACTTCGTCATGGCGATCGTCTGCATGAGGGGCATGAGCAGTCCCGTCGAAACCGCCTGGAGCACGCGGCCGCCGAGCAGCATCCAGAAGTCAACCGCTATGCAGTCGAGCAGCGATCCCGCACAGAAGAACCCGAGCGCGATGAACACGTGCTGCCTGATGGAAAAACGGCGGGAGAAGAAGGTGGCAACGGGAACGGTCACGCCGAGCACGAGCATGTAGCTGGTCGTAAGCCATTGCCCGAGCCCCACGTCCACGCCGAATTCGCCGAGAATGCCGGGCATCATGGCGTTTACCGCCGTCTGCGAAAGATTCCCGAACGCGCCCGCGAGCATAACGATGGCGAACAGCGCATACACCTGCGCGCGCTCGCCTTTTATCATCGGTGTTGATGCCATACCGCCTGCCAAACCTCGTCCCTCAAACGTCCGTGCCGCCGATGCGCACATCGGACAGCCGCGAACCAGCGCCTTACCCTATGCCCCCGAAGAAAATGCCGAGCACGTAGACAAGCGCCGTAATGCCCACGAACACGTACTTGGTCAAAACCTCGAACCATCTGCCGAGCGGCTTGCCGCGGCCGAGCTCTACTTGACTGCGCGCAAAGCCCTTCGGGCAAACCCAGAAAAACATGATAGCAGCGAGCAGGGCTCCTAAGGGGATGACGAATATGGAGATGACATCCATCCAGGCGCCAACGGACGAACCGCTTTCGATGAACACGCCGACGAGCGCCGCAACGGCGGCAACAACGCCGACGGCGGCCCCGCGAGAAAGCTTCAATTCGTGCTGAAGCGCCTCGATCGGCGTTTCGAATAGGTTGACCAGCGAAGTTACCGCTGCGCACAGCACCGCGAAGAAGAACACGACCGCGATGACGGAGCCGAACGGCATCTGCTGGAATACCGCCGGAAGCGTGATGAACATGAGCGGCGGACCCGAGGCGGCGTCGAACCCGAACGAGAACACCGCGGGAATGATCACCATGGCGGCAAGCAGGGCGGCAAGGGTGTCGAACACGGCAACGGTGCGCGCCGACGAGACCACATCGACGTCCTTCTTCAGGTAGCTTCCGTACACCAGCGTCCCGCTTCCTGCCAGAGAAAGCGAGAAGAACGCCTGCCCGAGCGCGAATATCCACGTCGTGGGATTGGCGAGCGCCTCCCATCGGGGCACGAACAGGTACTCGTATCCCGCCCCGGCGCCGGGAAGCGTCGCCACGCGAACGAGCAGCACGACGAACAGGACGAAGAACAGCGGCGTCATGACCTTGTTCAGGCGCTCGATGCCGCGCGATACGCCGAGCACCATGACGGCGAACGTGAGCGTAAGGCCGACGAAGTGCCATCCGATGCTGCCGAAATCGACGGCCATGGCTCCGAAGTACGCACCGGTATCGGCCACCTGGGTAAGCTCCCCGGTAACCGCCGAAGCCAAATACTTGAGGAACCAGCCCACGACGACCGAATATCCGATGGCGAGCGCCAACGACCCGAGCATGGGAACGAAGCCGATCGCGCGCCCGATGCGCTCGCCATTGCGGGTTTTGCGCATCTTGCACGCCTTCGCAAACGCGCCGACCGGGCCCGACTCCATCGCACGACCGAACGCCATTTCGCCAAGCACGCCCGAAAAGCCGAGCAAGGCAACGAAGATGAAATACGGGATGAGAAACGCCGCGCCGCCGAACTCGGCTACACGGTACGGAAACAGCCAGATGTTGCCCATGCCTACCGCCGAGCCGATGCACGCGATGATGAACGCCGCGCGGCTCGAAAAGCCGTCGCGCGCCTTCGCCTTACCGGACGATCCGTTTCCTTCGGAAGCCGCGGATGCCATGCGGATCAGTTAAAATCCTGCTGGGTTTTGGCAAGCCCATGATCGACGAGCGAGTACACCGCCTCGGCACCGCGCGAACAGGCAACCTCGAA
Organism: Raoultibacter timonensis; assembly: GCF_022845715.1. Taxonomy (NCBI): domain Bacteria; kingdom Bacillati; phylum Actinomycetota; class Coriobacteriia; order Eggerthellales; family Eggerthellaceae; genus Raoultibacter; species Raoultibacter timonensis. Next base: position 976,973 of record NZ_AP025564.1, on the reverse strand, counting down.
ATCGTCCTTGGCCTCTTTGCGCGGGAGCGAGAGCACGTAGTCGGCTACGTTCATGCGCCCGGGAGGCCTGCCGATGCCGATGCGCACGCGAAACCAATCGCGCGTATTGAGCTTATCGCAGATCGAACGCAGGCCGTTGTGCCCCGCATGGCCTCCCCCGAACTTCACGCGCACCGTGCCCGGATCGATATCGAGCTCGTCGTGAATCACGATGAGGTGATCGGCGTCGACGCCGTAGGCGTTCATAAGCTGCTTGACGGGGCCGCCCGACGTGTTCATGAAGCTCTGGGGCTTGGCGAGCACGAGATCGGTATCGCGGTAGACCGCCTTCGCGGTGAGCGCACCGCCCTCGGTCTTCCAGTAGCGCACCCCGAGCCTATCGGCGATCAGGTCGATCGTATCGAACCCGGCGTTATGCCGGGTGTGCGCATACTCGTCTCCGGGGTTACCCAGCCCCGCGATCAGGTAGGTTTCGGCCATATCCGGTCTCGTCCGCGAATCCGGCGACGGCCTACAGGGCGAAGTCGGGATCGAACAGGTCGGATACCGAGCCGTTGCTGTACACGTTCGCGATGGCGCGCGCGAGCAGCGGCGCTACCGAGACGACCTTGATCTTGCCGGTCTGATGCGCCTGGGGCACAGGGATGGTGTTGCAGACGACGACTTCCTCGATCTCCGAGTTCTCGAGACGCTCGTACGCCGGGCCGCTGAAGATCGGATGCGTGGCGCACACGTACACCGTATCGGCACCCTGGGCCTTGAGCGTCGATACCGCAGCGACGAGCGTGCCGCCGGTATCGATCATGTCGTCGTTGATGATGCAGATCTTGTCGCGCACATCGCCGATGAGCGCCGTGATCTCGGCCTGGTTGTGGCCGGGACGGCCCTTGTGCATGATGGCGAGATCGGCTTCCATGATGTCGGAGAGCTTCTTAGCGGCCTTCGCGCGGCCCACATCGGGGCTCACGACGCACAGGCGGCCCATGTCGAGGTTCTTCGCCTTGAAGTAGTCGGCGAGGATCGGAAGCGCAGTCAAGTGGTTGACCGGGGTGTCGAAGAAGCCCTGGATCTGACCCTGGTGCAGGTCGATGGTAATCGTGCGATCCACGCCGGCAACCGTCATGAGGTTGGCGACGAGCTTGGCTGTGATCGGCTCGCGGGCAGCGGCCTTACGGTCCTGGCGCGAATAGCCGTAATGGGAGATGACCGCCGTCACCGTTCGGGCGGATGCGCGCTTGGCCGCATCGGTCATGATGAGCAGCTCCATGAGGGCGTCGTTCACCTGCTCGCCGGCAACCGACTGGACGATGAACACGTCGGCACCGCGAACGCTTTCGAGGTAGCGCGCGTAGATCTCTCCATTGGAAAACTTCTCAAGCTTCACATGGCCGAGCGTAATGCCGAGCGACTCGGCAATCTGATCGGCCAGTTCGGGGTTAACCGAACCGGAGAAAACGGCCATACTCTTCTGCATTTCGGTCATCGACGCGCTCCTTTTGACTCCGCCTTGAATTCAGTCGATTCGTATTGTATCCGCTCGTCGCCGCCTGATGCCGCAACAACGGCCAACTATCGTGGTTTCTTCACCATCGGCAGGGGATTCCTGAAGCCATCTGAGATTCGCACCGATAAAACGGCATGATGCAGCGGGATGCGCATCGCCGCACATCCCGCCAACGTCAAGCGTCCGTTGCCGGCTTAACCCATGCGCTCCATAGCGGGCAGCGCTGCCATCCGCTCGTAAAGCCCATATCCTCTTTTGGCACGGCAGGATACCGGTTAAAAAGGTCGAACATGCGATCACGCCACTTGGTTTGCGGGGCCACCTTTTCCAGAAGAAAGCTCAGTATGGTCACAATGCAAAACACCCGATTCGGGTCAACCGTATACGGTTCATGCCATCGACCGTCTCGCTTTGCATTCGGGATCGCCGGTTTGGTTCCGATTACCCTATTCCACAACCTTCCATGGTGTGCGCAGATGTTGCGAACCGTGTTGAGAGACACGAGCCAGGATTCCAAGACCCGGGCCGACAAACCCAGTTCGTCGGCGATTCCGCCTCTGACCTCAGCAGGAGCACCGCGATAGAGCGTGAGCACCTGCCCGAAATCCATCGTGTTCACAATCATCCAGTACGGTGGGAGGTCATGGCAGTCGCCGTACTGGTTGAGGAAGTGCTCGACAAACGGTTCCCGGGAACGTTCTATCTTGTCTCGGCAGGTATGGATGAACCGGTCGTATTGTACCGGCTTGAGGCGCGGAAGGTTATCGGGGCTCAGGTACCCGAACGGGCCGCCCTCGCGCGACAGCTCATAGGCGAGCTTCGTCCGCAAACTCACCTCGACGCGCTCGATTGCATCAAATACGAGCAAGCGAAACTGGCGGTCGAAGGCATACCTCTCCCAAACCGTCGAGAAGCACGTCCCCTCGACAAACATATCGTCCTCTCGCCTGAAGCCATGCCAATACCCGCTCAGCCGATAGTATCCAACGTCTCTCAGGTGGTTTACAAGATCCTCCCGATCGCAGATCATGCCCCGCGCAATCACGAGATCGGCTTGCTCTTCATACGACAAAGACGGCTTGGTATAATCCATCTGCTTCCCCAAAATACAAGAAGACCCGCCAGTGAGCATGAGGCAGAGGCCGGCGGGTTTACTTGTTCCATCTTAGCACATTCGATGGGCATAAAGCTTCGCTGATACGGAAACGACAACACCGACCCGTCATTCGAGGCCCCGAGCCGAACGCGCTATCGCTTCGCTGCGGTCTGGCGCGATTTCCAATCGGCGATCTCGACCTGCTTCGACCGCTCGAGCGCAAGCGAGCCCGGCGAAACGTCTTTCGTGATGACGGAGCCGGCACCGATGGTCGCGTCTTCGCCGATGCGCACGGGAGCGACGAGCATCGTATCGCTGCCCACGAACACCCCGTCGCCGATCGTCGTCTTGTGCTTGTTCGCGCCATCGTAGTTGCAGGTGATCGAACCGGCGCCGATGTTGACGCCCTCGCCCATCTCGGTATCGCCGATGTAGCTGAGATGGGGAACCTTCGAGCCTTTGCCGATCGTCGACTTCTTGATTTCGACGTGCGTTCCCGCCTTCGCACCCTCGCACAGATGCGCTCCGGGGCGCAGGTAGGCGCGCGGCCCGCAGATCGCGCCGTCGTCGATCGCGGCTTCGACGGCAACGGTTTCGTCGATCGTGCACCCCTCGCCCACCACGGTATCGGTCAAACGGGAGTTCGGGCCGACAACGGAGTCCTCGCCGACAACGGTTGCGCCGAGCAGGAAGGTGAGCGGCTCGATCACCACATCGCGCCCGATCGCGACGTCGGGGCCGATCCAGACGAGATCGGGATCCACCATGGTCACGCCCTCGGCCATATGGCGGGCGTTGATACGCCGCTGCATGAACTTGGTGGCCTGGGCAAGCTGGATGCGCGAGTTGATGCCAAGGCACTCAGCGGGGTCTTCGGTGACGAGCGCCGACACGAGACGCCCTGCCTTGCGGCAGATTTCGAGTACATCGGTAAGGTAGAACTCGTTTTGCGCGTTATCGCTTCCCACCTGCTCGAGCGCGGAGAACAGCGCCTGCGCGTCGAAGCAGTAGAAGCCCGAGTTGCACTCGGCGATGGCGGCCTCTTCGGGCGAGCAATCCTTCTGCTCGACGATGCGCTCGACCGAGCCCGCCTCGTCGCGCACGATGCGACCGTAGCCGAAAGGGTCGTCCATGTTCATGGTGAGCACCACGACCGCCGCGTTGCTCCGCTCCCGTTCTTCCACGAGCGCATGAATGGTTTCGGGCGTGATGAGCGGGCAATCGCCCGAAAGCACGACGAGCGAGCCGTCGAATCCCGCAAGCGCATCGCGGCACACGGCAACCGCGTCGGCCGTGCCCTTGCGCTCGTGCTGCACGACGATCTGCGTATCGGCCTCGACGAGCGGGATGACCTGCTCGCGCTCGTGTCCGACCACGCTCACCACCTCGCCGATGCCCGCAACGCGCGCGGCGTCGACGACCCAGCGCACGAGCGGCTTGCCCAAAAGCTCGTGGGCGACCTTCGGTTTCTTTGACTTCATGCGGGTGCCGGCTCCTGCGGCAAGAACGATAGCACGCGGTTCCATCGAGGCGATCCTCCATCAACGTAAACGTGTAGCCGGGCGAAACGAGCTCCTTGCGGTGCGCCGCGCCCGGCCGCTTTGGGTGGAAATCAGTATACCGCAACGCCTGAAAGATCGACGATCAGTCAAGCTTGACTCCATGCGATCGCCGCCCATGCGCTTTGCTCTATTCGCGTTCCCGAATCGCCACATGGATCGAATCGCCCGGCTGTTTGCCGATCGCCGCCCGGACGTCTTTGCGTATGCCGATGACATGACCGGGCGTGCCCATCCGAACGAGGCTGCCGTCGTAGGGGTGCCCGTCGAAGGCCGCATGCACTTTCACGCGCCCCCGCCCGAACTCTTCGCGCACGTCGAAGGGGAACTCCACATAGGCGCCGTCGATGCCGTCGACCTTGCGGATAACCGCATCGAACTCGTACGTTGTATCGTTCACGGAGCTCCTTTCGCGATCCCGTCCCGAAAAAGCGCTGCCCCGTACAAGCGGGGCGGCATCGCATCGTCGGTTTACTTCGTTTTGCCCGAACCGCTCGCGCCCGCATCGTCGATCCTGTCGGGATCGGCCGATCCCTCATCGGCCGCTCGGTCGCTGCGCCTATCGTCCGATCCGAGCTCGACGACGATCTCCGCGTACCCGTCGCCTTCGCGCTGAGCAGCCTCTATCTCCTCCTTGAGCAGGGGGCTTTCGATCTCTTCGAGCATGCGCTTGCCAGCCTCGACGTACTCCTTGTCGGAGGCGGGATGGCCTGCATCGTCGCTCGCCGTAGCGATGTAGGCAACGCCTTTCTTGCGTGCCGCATTCGCCTGAACGAACAGCACGAGAAATCCGACGACACCTGCGATAAGCGAAGCCGAGAGGATCGCGAGCTTTGCCGTAGTCACGATAGCGGGGTCGTCGAATGCGAGGTTGGCCACGAAGATGGCCATGGTGAACCCGACGCCTCCGAGGATGCCCGCGCCGAACATATGGCCCCAGTTCGCATGCTCAGGGAGCGATGCGAGCTTGGTTTTGACGATGATGAAGCTGAACAGCATGATGCCGATCGGCTTGCCGAGGAGCAGCCCGAAGAACACGCCGTAGAGCGCCGGATCGGCAAAGATGTTGCCGAGGCTGCCGTCAACGAACGACACGTCGGCGTTGGTGAGCGCGAACAGCGGCAAGATGGCGAAGTACACCCACGGGTAGAGCTTGTTCTCGAGACGCGTCGCAGGCGGCACCACCTGACGCGCAACACGGCTCAGGCTCGACACCGTTTTGATGTAATCCTTCTGCCCGATAACCGGATCGTTCGGCTCGTAGAGCTCCTTTGCCTCCTTGATGCGGTTGCCCGACCAGGAAATGAAGCTCTTGAGGTTGACGCGAGAACCCGAGGGAATCGCAAAGGCCAGCAGTACGCCCGCGATGGTCGAGTGCACACCCGACATGAACACGCAGTACCACAGCACGATGCCCACAAGGATATAGGGCGTCAGGGAATACACGTGCCGGCGGTTCATGACGATGAGCGCGATGAACACAACGGCGGCCGCAATGAGCCAGAACGCCGAGGGGCTCTGCCCGTAGAAAACGGCGATGACGAGGATGGCGATGATGTCGTCGGCCACGGCGAGCGTGCTCAGGAACACGCGGATGCCGTTGGGCACGCGGTTGCCCAGAAGCGCCATGATGCCGAGCGCGAACGCGATGTCGGTGGCAGTGGGAACGCCCCAGCCGTGAGCCGTGTCAGGGTTCGTCGCATTGAAGATGAGGTAGATGACGATCGGGAAGAACACGCCGCCGAACGCAGCTACGATGGGCAGCAGCGCCTGCCGGATGTTCGTGAGCTCGCCCACCGTCATCTCGTACTTTATCTCAAGGCCTACGAGCAGGAAGAACACCGCCATGAAGATGTCGTTGATAACGTGGGCAAGCGACATCTCGGCCGTTGCCTCGCCGAAGAAAAAGCCCACTTCGGTATGCCAGAACGCATAGAACTGATCGTAGAACGCCGTGTTGGCGACAACGAGGGCGACGATGGCGGCCAGCAGCATGAACGCCGCCGCCTTGGTCGAAGAGTGGAACAGCTGGATTATCCTTTTGTAGAGCGCCTGGTGTCCGGCGACTTCTTGGATGAAAAGAGAATCTTTACCGGTGTCTTTGCCCGTATTGCTACCCGTCATATGAACCCCACTGTCGGCTTATCGGCGTTTTGGCTGATCTGTTCGTGAAAGTATACTATCGCGTAATCATGCACCGATCAGGAAGTCGATAAACTGTTTACAATTTTTCAACCGGTTTCTGTGCACACGTCCAAAAGATAGCGACTATGCGCTATCCTGTTCGTATCAGCTTGACGGAAGGAGTCGGGTTTGGGTTCGTGTCGATCAAAACGCATCGCTGCGCGCCCGAAAACGTCCTGACCAAGCTGTTTTTTATTAGCCACGATCGTAAGAGGTGATTGCCATGAGCATTACCGTCACCGGACGCAAAATGCCCGTAACCGAAGCACTGCGTCAGTATGCCGAAGAGAAAATCGGGAACTCCATGAAGGTCATGGACATCGATCCCCTGGTTGCCGAAGTAGTGCTGTTCGTCGAGAAGAATCCGGCGAATCCGCGTCCTGCCGTATGCGAAGTCACCCTGCGCACCAAAGGCCATATCGTTCGCGTCGAAGAGAGCGAAGAGGACATGTACGCGGCCATCGACGTTGCCGCTGCGAAGGTTCTCCGCCAACTGCGCAAGTACAAGACCCGCGTCGTCGATCGCAAAGTGCGCGCCGGCGTTGAAAAGGCTCCCGATGCCATTCCCGCAACGGGCGCCAGCCTCGACGAGCTCATGGAGGAGCTTGCCGACGACGAGGTCGTACGCGTCAAGGAGATCGAGTTCGAGCCGCTGACCGAAGAGGAAGCACTCGTGAAGATCGACCTTCTGGGCCACGACTTCTTCGCCTACACCGATCGTGATTCCAACCTCGTCAACGTCCTGTACCGTCGCGACGACGGCGGCTACGGTCTGTTGAAGCAGGTCGAGGAATAACCGGCATCTCGGCAACAGCGCAACCCTATGGCAGGAGCCCCGATCGGGGCTCCTGTTTTTGTGCGGGGCTCCTGCTTTACGTACGCCGGCTTCCCTCCGCACGGCCCCGCATGCCCCCTCGCGCGGGACCGCATCTACGCGAACATCGGCTTGACGGGGTCTTCCCGCACGGCACCGATCCTGACCTCCACCAGATCGAGCAGCTCCTGCTGCGAATGAATGCCGAGCTTGCGGTAGATGCTGTACACGTGGCTTTTGATGGTCTCCTCGGAAACCACGAGCTCCTCGCTGATGAACTTGCGGTTCCTGCCCCGCGCGAGCAACGCGAGGGTTTCCGATTCGCGGGGCGTGAGGCCGTTCTCGACGGTAAGCAGAGAAACGACGCTTTCGATGGCGCTGTCGGGACTCACCGCATTCGCCGGACGCGCGATCCCCCATCCGGTCGTCAGGTTCCGATTGCTCAACATGAGCAGCGCCGCCATGAGCATGACAAAGCACACGACGGTCGCGGTAATCTGGATCCAATACGCCGAATCGGGCTGCTGCACGAGAGAACTCGCCGATGCGCCTCCCACCAGCTGGCCGAGCATAAGGCAGCAAGTCGGCCACGAAACCACCCATATGGCCGGCAGGCTGAAGTTCTTCGTGAGATACGAGCACAGGCCCCACATGATCAGATGCACGTAGCAGAAACCGACTAACTGGAACGATTCGCCAATCACGGGAAGGGGCTGCACGACGGCGATGAGCAGGGCGCCCGTTGCCATGATGCTGAACCCCACCTGATAGATGAGATGGTTGAAGTCCATCCTCACGAACACCGCCGTCAGGAACAGAAGGATCGCCGCCACCACGAAGGAAAGCGCGTTGAGCAGTACGACGCCCTGGTCGTTGCCCTGCGAGATCGCGCTTCCGAGCAAAACGCCCAGTGCGAGCCCATGCAACAGCGCCGTCACAAGGAACTTGTACGGAACGTTGAGCTCGGCATCGAGCCCGTGCTCGAGCATCGTCTTCCTGGGCAAGCCGCGGACCGCGCGGTAGAACCCCATCGCAAGCGGCAGGGGGATGACGACGAACAGCAGCTGCCCGACGATGCCGGGCAGAAACGACAGCGCGCAGACGAACAAAGCCGATCCGAGCATGGCCACGATGCCGTGAAACAGCACCTCTTGGGGGCCGAGGAACCCGAACACCCTTCCCCACTCGGCCAACAGGCAAGCCGTCCCGAAGCCGACGCCGAACGATCCGACGCAGTACAGGAAAAACGCTGCGGGGGTAGCGAACGAGGCGCCGTACGAATTGATCCATACGAAGCAGAGCAGTGCACCCAATGCCATGCACGCGGCAACTCCCCCTATGTACCATCGTTTGGCGAATACCGCGTTGATGCGCTTGAAGCACATACCGAGCATAAGGTACGTTACCGCGCTGATCGCAACCGGTCCCACCCACGACGGAAAAAGCCATCCCTGGGCGAGGAAGACCGAAGGGAAGAACAGCGGACTCTGAAACGCCATATTCACCCACGTCCAATACAGCGCGAGAGCGAACAGCAGTGCAGGACGCGCGGCGATGCTTCGGTAAAGCCGATGCACGACGCGAGCGCGCTCGGGCTGCTCGTTGATAAGCGAGTTGGACTTCATGCCAAAAACCGACCTCCCCCAAGCCGAAAACCGATCGGCCGTATCTCCCATGCGCTTCCCTGCAGCTCGAACATAGCCGATCATCAGAACATCTGTCCTCCCCCGAGTCGGGGGAAATGGACGAAATGGGGCCGTTCCCCCGCAGCTGGGGAAGACCATGATACCCCAAGCGAGCACACTGGCAGCAAGGGGACGAGTTACCGCCGCGCAACCGTTCGGTCATCGCGGCAGCACTGACTTGAAACCGCGCGGTTATCGATTCTCGATCGGCAGATGGAAGAATGGATACTGCGTACTCAACTGAGTTTTTGGAAGCAATGGATTAGTGTTGAGGGAGGAAAACCATGAAAACCAACACGAACATGCACGATGAGGAACCAGTAACCTGCGCCGAGAAGCGCAGCGGCATCTCGCGCCGCGCATTCCTGACGGGCGTTGCCGGCGTCGGAGCGGTTGCTGCGGTCGGCGCACTTGCCGGATGCAGCCCGCAGGACCAGGCGCCAACCGGCTCGGGGTCGGAATCGAACTCGGGATCGACGTCAACGACCGAGCCCGAGGCGCCCGCAGCACCTGCGCAGGTCGACAAAACCTACGATACCGACCTGCTCATCATCGGCGGAGGCGGAAGCGGCCTCGCGTGCGCGGTGCAAGCGGCGCTCGACGGTACGAACTTCATCCTCATCGAGAAGAACAGTCAACTCGGCGGCAACGCAAGCTTCGTCGAAGGCATGTTCGCCATCAATTCGAAGATGGCCGACGAACAGGGCATCCACGTAACCGCCGCCGAGATCGTCGAAGACGAGCTCGTACGCGGCCAGCACCGTCAGAACGCCGCATTCTGGCTCGACCTGTGCAACAAGTCGGCCGAGAACATCGACTGGTGCCTTGAGCAGGGCGTCGAATACAGCGGCACGATCGACGACTACTACGGAGGACTCCATCCCACCTTCCATTGGTTCAAGGACAACAAGGCGGCGATCGGCTACGTCGAGCCCATGATCAAGCGCGTTGAGGACCTCGACGTAGAGGTGCACCTGAGCACGGCGGCGACGCAGCTCATCATGCAGGACGGCAAGGTCGCCGGCGCCTACGCGAACGGCCCCGACGGCACCACGCAGTACAACGCACGCGCCATCGTGTTCGCAACGGGCGGCTTCGGCGGCAACCCCGATCTCATAGAAAAGCAGGGATGGGACATCGAGCACCTCTTCGTCGTGGGATCCCCCAATGCGGCAGGCGACGCTTACACCATGGCCATGGCTGTGGGAGCGAAGGATTTCATGCCCGACTCCTGCCAGTCGATCCTCTACAACATTCCCGCGCTTCCCCCGATCGACTTCCACAACGATTCGCAAAACCCCGTCAACGGCTACTTCGGCATCGCCGCAGGCGGTCCGGTGCTCTGGGTCAACGAACAATGCCAGCGCTATTCCCGCGAGAACCTCACCGACGACAACCTCGTGCTCCAGTGCATCCCCGGAAAGCAGAACATCGCCAACTACGTGGTGTTCGACCAGAACATCTTCGACACCTATTTCGGCACGACCGACGATGCCAAAAAGATGTTCGACGACGCGGTCGAGAGCGACAAGGGCGATACGCTCGTGAAGGCCGACTCCCTCGAGGATCTTCCTGCCGCATTCGATCTGGACAAAGAGGCGTTCATGGCCACGGTCGACCGCTACAACGAGCTGTGCAAGCTCGGCGTCGACGAAGACCTCGGCAAGTCCGCCGACAAGATGGTCGCCATCGAGAGCGGTCCGTTCTACATCGCCAAGCTCGGGTACAGCTACTTCTTCGAATGCGGAGGCGTGACCACCGACATCGAGCGGCGCGTACTCGACAACAACCACGAACCGATTCCAGGCCTCTATGCGATCGGCAACGACGGAAACATGAACTACCGCCACGTCTACACCATCAACATGCCCGGCACCGCATTCGGCAATCAGGTCAATTCGGGCCGCGAAGCCGCGCAGAATGCGAAAACGTATCTGGCAGGCTAGGCGATAATCGGCCCAGCGCATCGCGATAAGGCGAGCGCACGGGGCTGCTTATCGAGCTTTCACAGTCGCCGCCGTTCGGGTCGCACCCGTCGGACCACGCTCAACTGAGTCGCGCCCCATCGAGCCGCATCCCACGATGCGGCTCGATTTTGCCTGACAACCCCTGGGTGAACCCCAAACCCCGAGACGTGCACCACGGGGGCCGCCGAAGCCCCACCCGCATAGCCCGAACAGACGAAGCGCCAGCCGCCGAACCCCGAACAGCGCCAGCCGCCGAAGCCCGAACGATCGAAAACCCCAACCTCGGTTTTTCGGGAAACCGACCTTCAGATGGCGGCCAATCGTCGTTTTGCGAAAAATCGAAGCCGAAGTTAACCACCGCTCATTTTCTGACCTGCGTCTTTCCCGAACCGCCTCTTGCCAAATTGCCCGAAACCGCCTTCGAAGCCCAAAATCCTTCGCAAAACGACGGTTCGCCGCCACCAGAGAGCCGCTTCCGCGCAAAACGCATTATCGATAAAACATGGCGGCAGCGAGGCAGACGCGCTGGGGGTTTCGCATGCTTTGGCCGCATCGATGCCCCCTTACATGCCTCGACCCGCCTCAAGGTCCAATTCGCTTCGCTTTGCGTCGACCCGGCTCGATCGAACGGATATCCGAGATCGGCAACCGAAAGCGCATCTATGAAAAAGCTGACGTGCGTAGCCTGCGCGGGCACGACAACCTCGAAATATCGAGATGGGCAACACAGCTTACCGCCTTTGGCCACGCGTTGCCCGAGCGGCGCATCGTCGTGCTCGGGATGACCGACCGAGCGACTAACGCAGTTCCCGGCCTTCGTTTTCGATGATATCCAACAATTCTTGTTTGCTGTGAACCCCCATCTTGTCATAGATATGACGTGTATGGGTTTTGACCGTTCCCTTTGATATAAACAGAGAATCGGCAATGAACGGAGCACTTCTCCCCTTGCCCAGCATCGCAAGGACCTCCTCTTCCCTACCCGACAATCCATACTTAGCGCCAATGGCGCGATAAACCTGGGCGTCATCGGGTTCGCTTGCCATTTTTGGTTTTGCAATAAATAACCGCAGATCGTGTTCGGTAAATACATATGTCGATAGAAGAATCAGAACAAGGACGATCACCAGACATATGGATATCGGTATTGAAGCTGACGCCATACCCTGGTTTATGGCGAAAAATCCGAACGTAGCTCCCGCGAAACCGAAAAGATGGAACAGGCACCTTCCCCAGCCGAATACCTTAATCGTCGAGGTCTTTGTTCGGAACACGTACTCAGGCTGAAGCAACCAGACAAGACCTTCGAACGAGTAGAACCCACACATGATTGCCGAAAAAGCCATCCACCGGTATTCGTTCGGGGCAAACGGCAGGGCGATAAAGCCTGCCGCCATCAATGGAACCACGAATCGATACAGACGCACGACGGTACGTTGCCTCGGAGCCAAAACTACAAAAACGGCAACAGCGAGGGCGAAAACCGTCATACCGAGCACAATCGAATGCTGCAGCTCGTCGAAGTCAGAAGCTTCAGCAGGAGAAGAAAAAGCCCGAGCGATACCGAAGACAAAGGGGATTACAGCCATTGCAACGATGGCCTTCCATAAGAGCCTCTTCGGTTTCGCCGAAGTATCTTCCTGCTGCCTGAGAGGCTCGTCTTCGCTTGCCAACAAGGTAAAAGCAGAGCAAAGCGGCAGAGCGGCGGTAACGATCACCGCAAGAAAATCCGGAAGAACCGTAACAACGAGATACAAACAACCAGCAAACGCATTGGAAACCACCAGATGCAACCCCATGCGGTCGGTATCCATCCTGCTCCACAACGCACCCCATGTTACGATAAGGAAAGAATTGCCTATGCCCGTCATCGCCATGCCGACAACAGCAACGGCAAATTGAACGCCAGAATCCTGCAGGGGAAGAGAGATCAGCATCGTGCCCATTGCCGTCAACGAAGCGGCCATCACCAAAAGGTAATGCCGCTTACTGAGTATATCGAGTTTTTGGCTCACGAATATCAGGCAGAATAGGCAAACCGCTACACTAAGCGAGAAAAACTGGCGCGTAAACTGTAGATGGGTCGAAAAGAAATCGGGGTCGGCAAAAAGAACCGTGCTCAGCACAGCAAGATAAATCCAAGCTTGATAGTACCCAAAGCCGAACAACCGCCAAGGCTTGACCGATAGCCTCGCCAGTGGATTACCGTGCTGCGTTATTTCAATCATCTCCCCGTCATCCAGACCAAAACAACCATTCAGTTTATGGACATCTTATACTATGCGCCTATACCCTTTTGGTATATTTTGCCTCTTTCGCCAAATGCCACCTTTGGGAAGATGCCGAATCGACTCCTGCCGTGCAACGATCTTTGCGCCATAAACTCGTACGTGAAAGGAGACACGAGAAACCATGGGGACACAGCCATCAACAATCAACCGTCGTAGCTTCATTACCGGAATGCTCGCTACAGGCGCAGCATTGAGCACGGGAGCGCTTGTCGGATGCGGTGGGGAGCCGCGGAATGCGCAGGATTCCGCCTCAAACCCTTCCGCCCCAACGAGCAAGGATTGGACCTCGCCACCTTCGCCTGTCGAAAACGGCGAGATAGCCGAGACGGTGGAGGCGGATATCGTCATCATCGGAGCGGGAACCAGCGGCATCCCCGCCGCACTGACGGCAGTCGAGGGGGGCGCAAAAACGGTTCTTCTCGAAAAAGGCGACACCTACTTCGCCGCGCCAAACTGGTTTGCGGGAATAGGCAGCCGATACCAAAACGAACTTGGCCTCACATTCGATCGGAGCGAGATAGTAAACGATCTCATGTGGTATGCCAGCCACCGCGCTGACCAAAGGCTCATCAACCTCTGGTACGACAACAGCGGAGAAGCAATCGATTGGTACGGCGACGAGTTGGAAGAAAGCGGATCGCTCGAATTCGCCGTCGAAACGGACAGCAAAAACACGGGCGGAAAACACGCAAGTCCCCCTGTCGCGCATGTACCCGTAGAAAAACCCTACAAGGAAATGCAGCCGAACAAGATGGGTACAAGACTAACCCATCCGGTATTGCTCGATAAGGCGGTAGCCTTAGGGCTTGATCTTCGCTACAAAACCCCAGCGGTTCAGCTCGTCAAGGAAGACGATCGGGTCGCAGGCGTTATCGCGAAAAACGAAGCGGGCGAATACGTGCGCTTCCTTGCAAGCAAGGGAGTCGTACTTGCTTCAGGAGGCTACTCCGGCAACCGCTATCTCATGGAGAAACTCAACCCCAATCAATCCCAGAATCTAACGAACAACCCTCAAGACAACGGTGGCGACGGATTCAAAATGGGCGTATGGGCAGGAGGAGACTACGGGCGATGCGCTTGGGTAATGAGTTCAGACCGAAGCACCGAAGGAGGCGGATGGACCCCCGGCAGCCAACCTTGGCTGCGCGTCAACAAATTCGGAGAACGGTTCTGCAATGAAGATGCACCCTATGACTTCGGCGCAAACGCGGGAGCCATGAACCCTGGAAACGATTGGTGGAACATCTTCGATTCCAAGTATTGGGATGCAATGACAAAGTATCATACCACGATCTGCTCGCGCATGGTGCCCGCTCCTGGTGCCGTCTGCACTACGCTCGTACCCACAGACGCCGACAGCTTCTTCGAAATGTACATTGCACCGCAACTCGAATCGGGAAACATGGTTCAGGCCGACACGCTTGATGAGCTCGCGACGAAAATGCAGGAGAAAAGCCCCGATATCACTGTCGAATCGCTGGCCAAAACCCTCGAACGCTATAACGAGCTATGCGATAAAGGCGTTGACGACGATTTCGGCAAGATCGGATTCCGCATGGTCGGCGTAACCGAACCGCCGTACTATGCCATGCACATGATTACAGGAGAGACGGGACTTGCGGCCCTCGACGGTCTTCGTGTGAATACAAACCTCGAAGTCGTCGACGCCCAGGGGAATGCAATTCGAGGCCTTTATGCGGTCGGCAACGATCAAGGGGGATTCTATGGCATGAGCTATCCCTGGTACTACGGCGGTTTGCACGCCGGGAAAAACCTCACCTTTGCCCGCTTGGCGGTAAAACACGCCCTTCGCTCGTAGACGATGACCACAGGGGCTGCATCTTCCCGATGCAGCCCCTGTCCAGGCGAACTCGCCGCCACGCCCCGATACGGGGCTTATTCCACGGATGCGCTCGTTATACCCACGTTCGGGCTGTTCGGATATTCGAAACCCTCACCGGGGTTCGCCGGCGGCTCGACCTCTTTCGTGATGCGCACCTCGACGATATCGCGAACAAAGTAGCTCGCCGGCGTGCGCGTCATCCACAACTGGTTGTTGCCGCCGACCGACGCAGACAGATCTTCGCCGTTGATCTCGTAGGAGATAACCCCGTGGCGGCCGATGACGTACCCGAGCGGCATCGCCTGCTCGAACCCATCGGATGAGACGAACGTAATGGTATTCGCACCATCGTTGGCATCCGCGCGCTCCAACAGGTAGGTCACGGGGATACCCTTCACATCAGCGGTTACGATGGCTGCGCCGTCTGCGGGGTTCGATCCGCATGTGCACGACATCAGGTCTTCCACGCTCTCCTCGGAAGCCATATCGTCGACGGTGGCCGTAAACTCGTTCCGCACGTCGCCCGTCACCCTCAGCTTCCATCCGAGCGGGTTGTCCGCGGAGAAATCGGCCACCGAACCGCACAAGTTGGCGACGGCGTTGCGGAACAGACTCGCAATGCGCCAGTTCGGCGTCACGGTCGTCTGATCCCAGGAAAACTCGCCTTCGCTCGCTTGAGCGCCCGAAGCGTCTGCCGCGTCCTTCGAACCCGCAAGAGAAGATGTGCTCGAGACCGTTTCCTCAGCCTGCGCGATATCGGCGGTGAACATCGGCGCAGCGCCGCCCATAAGCAGCGAGGCGGCGGCCACTCCGCTTAACGTAATACGCTTGTAGTCCTTCATAGTGCTTCCTACCTTACCGTGAACATGTAATCAGTGGTGTACGTCGGCGCATGCTCCGCTCCGTCGGAACCCTGCGAGAATGCGCGGATCTTCAGGTGATACGACCCCGCCTCTTGCGGCGTGTAGTTCATGCGCCAATAAACCCAGCGGTCGATATCGGAGTTCGGTGTTTCCATGGTGATCCACGTCTTGCCTCCGTCAAGCGAGTACTCCACACGCGTGATGGGCTCGGTATAGGCATCGGCGTAGCCCTCGAACGTGATCTCCTTTCCAACCTGGTCCTCGAACACCACGCCCGTGGGATAGTTCAGGACGCCCGCATTGGGATAGAACACCACCTCGGGATCGGGCGTAACGCTCGGGGCGACGTTGGTTCCGTGGCGCGGGTGCGTCCACAGCTTATCGGGATCGTCCTCAGTTGTGATGCTTATGGACGTCACGTATTTCGGGAATTCGGCCCCAGCAGCGCCGCCTCCGACCCATACAGCCACCGGATAGCCTTGCGACGGGCGCAGCGTCTCGCCGTTCACTTCGAGCACGAGCATAGCGTCTTCATCCAAATACTCGATCGGCATGAGGTTGCCGAACCCATCGTATCCCTTCGGGGTATAGCCGTTGGCCCCCTCAAGCGGTTGCGCGAACTCGATAACGTCCTTCAGGGGAATACCCGTCACCTCAGCTTGATAGATCGTACCCTGCCCCGTACCGTTCACGTTGCAGTGGTTCTTCAAAACGGCCGTTACGGTACCGAACCGCTCCTTAAGTTCAGGGAGCGTCATGGTGACGGGATTCGACACGTCGCCTTTGATCTCGATCGTCCAGTTCTCGTAGACAGTCGGATCGATTTGCGTATCGTCGTTGGTCCACTCGGCAGGCTCTGATTTGATCGTCTTGTAGAATTGGTTCTCAAGCGGTGTGATGGTATCTTGGTCGTAGGATACCGTTGCCCCGGAATCCTTGGCGGCAACCGTCTTGTAGCCCTTGAACAGATCGTACTTGGCAACATCCCAGAGCACGAACTCGCCGTCATCGTCGATATGGTGGCACGACATGCAGTTGCCGCCCATATCTCCAAACATATCGTTATTGAAGTGCGTTTGGTGGATGTTGTCCTTGAGCTTATTCGCCGACGGCTGCCACGTATCGTGGCACATAACGCAGTTTTGGACTCCCTGCTCCACCGGATATCCCACCATTATAAGGCGATGATAGGTAGGTTGGTTCATCTGGGCGTCTTCGAGCGTCTCGTGGCACGACAAGCATCCTCGATCCTCAGCATCGAGCCACGTAACGTTGTACCCCTTGCTGTCTGCGGGAACGGGCTGTATTTCGAAACCGTTGCGATCGGTGTATACCGACGGCTGGTTGTTCTCGGCATTCGCCGCTTCCTCCTCCTCGTGGGAGTAAATATCGGACAGCTGATCGATATTGTCAATCAGGCGCCCCTCGTCGCTGTACCCGATCTTGCTGCCGATTTTTCCGTCGACGAAATTCAGATTCTCCGCAGCGCCACCAGGCTCTGCCGCCTCGCTCGTCGCTTGCTGCGGAGAGCAGGCCGCCAGCGCCGCAAGCGCACAAACGGCACATGCGGCGGCTAAAAGAACGGCCTTCTTTTTCCGTATCATATCCTTTCCTTTCTTCTCCTCGTTTCATCACGATCCGTCCGGCTTCCGGAAGCCCAAGGGGTTGCCGTTGCAGCCGGCGAGCGCGCGATTGCCCATTGTAGAGAGAAGGAAACGCCGCAACCATCGTCCAAACACCCGATTCATGACCCAAGGCCCACAACGCAAAGCATCCTCCCATAGGGAGGATGCTTTGCGGATAATCCCACGTGAGATGCCTCGTCGACACCTTTCTGCGTCAATCGCCCAAATTAAGAACCTTGTCCATAAGCTGCTGTCGGTCGCTTACGCCGACTTTGACGTAGATATGCTGCATATGCGTCTTAACCGTACTGGCGGCAAGCGTAAGCTCGTCTTGGATCGCCCCGCCCGTACGCCCCTGAACAAGCAACAGCAATACATCCCTCTCGCGCGGGGAAAGGCCGTACTGGCTGGCAACCTCGTCGCAGCGTTCGTCGATAGCGCGTGCGAGAAGCTCGCTCGCCGGCTCCCCGATCTCCACGCCTGCCCCATCGGACGCAACACCCTCGCAGACAGAATCCTTGTCCGGATCGCCCGGAATGCGCGTTTCGACCGATTCGGAACCGCCCTTGAAAGCCCTCGCATCAAGGCAATCGGGAGAACGTCGGCCGATGCACGAGCACACCATGAACACCATGAACAGTGCGTAGATGACCACGAGGATGAAGGCGCTGCCCACAGCGTTCTCCCCCGTAATAAGCACCACCCAGAGAATGGATGCCGCCGCGTACACGGCGCCCGCCAATCCGATCATCCTGTTTGCGGGAACGTTCAGAGCGTCGATGGCAACGGCGACCGTCGACCAGAACAGCAGCAAAGCGAACGGATCGTTCACGTTGACGATGCTATCCAGCAAAAACGACGGCACAGCTGACAGCGACGAGCGCAGCGCCGCCACGACCAAACTCGCCATCACCAACAGTATGCCGAGCTGAAACCGCATGGCAACGGGATGTTTGCCGGCACGAATAATGGCAAAGTAACCGAACAGGCCCAGCGAGACGATCTGAAACGCCACCGTAAACGCCACCGACCAGAACTCGAGCCCGATCGTATGGTCGGTGCCCCACATACCCGATATGCTGCATGCGCGCACGACGGAAAGCAGCAGCGCGATAGCCACCACCATAACCATCAGATACCGGCGCTCCCCCGATCCCGTATTCGCCGTGCGAGGAAGGGTGGGCACGCCGAACACGCTCCGATCGCCGACGGTTTCGGTCGCCGCGTTACGTCGCGCAGCAGCGCACGACAGCTCGAACATGAGAGCGGAAACAAGCGGCAACGCCATGGCGACCAGTACCTGAGCCTCAAGCGCCATGGTGGCGTCGAGTGTTGCAAGCGCTATCTGGCGCAGGGGAAACGCCGCAGCGAAAGACCACACCATGCAGGAAAGCCCCTGCGTCATAGAGAGCAGCAAGACAAAACGCGATACGAACCAGAAGTAGCCGAAGCCCGATGCCACTATGCCCACGACGGCAATCGTGCGCTGATCGAAGAAATCCTGGCGAAACGAAAGGGCAAACGTCACCGCCCCGGCAGCAGCCACCAAAGGAAGCACGTAGCGCAGTACGGCGTCGAAGCGACGTGCGCGCTTCGGGATAACCATGCACACAACGGCGCAAACTAAGATTCCGACCAGCCAGAACACCCGCGCGTTCGCCCAATCGCCCAACCCCGCCGAAGCCAGGAGGAACCCCGGCGAATGACCCATGAGTTTGCACCACAGGATAGCCGCCGTTATTCCAAGGGTGGCGAAAACTCCCGGACCGACCGGCATCGATGAAACTCTTTTGGCGTGCATCATTCTGATATGTAAAGCTCGGTAACGGCGGCTTCCGGACTTTTGCGGCCGTCCTCCGTAACAGAGCGAACCTTGAGTTGATAGGCGCCCGCTTCTTCGGGCTTCCAGGAAAAGGTCCAGTGCACCATGAGGTCGGGACTGCTCTTTTCGGTGGAATGGCTCACCCACGAATTGCCTCCGTCGAGCGTAAACTCAACGGCAACGATATGGCTGCCGAAATCGTCGGCATACCCCTCTAGCGTGACCGTTTGGCCAACTTTTCCTTGAACCGGAGCTATCATATTCCCCCACTTCTCACAACGGATCGTATTCTCCCACACCCCTATCCCAAAGGCAATAAAACCCTTAGGCGCCGCACGGATCGTTCGGTGCAGGCAAAGGGAGCCCGTCGCGAACGCATAGGGAACCGCACGGGAGTCGGCTCGCGTACCCGATTCCGCCCGTCCGGTACTCAAACGCAGGCGGCGGGACCCGAAGGCCCCGCCGCCTGAAGCGCCTGGCTTTGCAAAAGCCGCATCCCCGCTGGTAAAACGCAACTGGACAGAAAGCGATCGAATAGGAACCGCCCTACGCAATCGGCTCGTCGAACGTACCCATGATCTGCTTGACTGCAAGAATGCCGCCCGTCGCCGCGCGCGACAGAGAGAAACCGCCGAACCCGACCACCGGATAGTCGTAGCCGAAGAACGAGCCCTGCACGTTGCCGGAAACGTACAGGTTGGGCACCGGCGTGCCATCCTCTTTCAGGGCCCGACAGCGCTCATCGCTCGCCAAACCGCCGCACACGGCCAACTTGCCAGGCATACGCTCGATCGCGTAAAACGGCGCATCCTTGATGCCATTCCATACAAAGAATTCGCTGGCCATGCCAAAGTCCTCGTCGTTGCCCTTATCGACGAGCTCATTGTAGCGATCGATCGTCTTCTGCAATGCGGCCGCATCGAGACCCGCCATGCCGGCAAGCTCTTCGATCGTATCAGCTTTCAGTATCTGCCCTGCCTCGACCGCACCATTCAAGGCTTTTTCGTCAGCCGGACGGCCTCCGTTAGTGTAATCGAACGCATGCTCGAGTAAATGCGAATCGATAATCTGAAACGCACGGTGTTCGGGCTGCATCGCAACGGCGGTCGCAAGCGCTTGGTAGCCGACGTTCTCGTTCGTGAAGCGCTCCGCGTTGACATTAACATGGAGCCACGGCACCGCAGAGAAGGGTGCAGCCCCTTGAGGGAGCGGTGTCGGGTCGAAATGCATCATAAGCCCGACCGACGGGGTGTCCATCTTGGCTCCGGCCCACATACCCATTTTATGACCGTCTCCAGTGTTGGTAGCTACGGCGTGCAGCGTGGGCATACCGAGCATAACGGGGCAGTACGCCTCGAGCATCTCGTCGTCGTCCGAGATGTCGCCCGTCGCAAGCACAACGCCTTTCCTGGCATTGACCTGTACGTACTCTCCACCCTTTCGCTCGCCGATCGCACCGGTGACCGCGCCCGATTCGTCAACGATCAGCTGTACCGCAGGCGTGCTGTAAAGGAAGTTGACGCCATGTTCTGCCGCCTTTTCGCCCATGGCGGCATACAGATCAGCGAATGCTTTGTACCGCGTCGAGAGATCGTCGTCGTACAGCCAACGGTAAGCAACGTAACCATCGACGATGGCGGGCGACGCCTTCGGCTCGGGAATGTTCTCGATGATGAGCTTGGAGCACTCGCCCGTGCGCTCGAGAACGTTCTTCACGAGTTTGAGATTGGCCTTTCCGTTCGCAAGATCGGCGAACGCCTGCATCGTCGTAGGGATATCCCATTCGATGCCCTGTTCGGTTCCCCATTCGTTGTTCCAGGTGCCGAAGCCCTGCCCATTTGTTTGGACGGTCGCCTCCTTCTGCATGACAACCGTGTCGATGCCCTCAAGCCCCGCATACATCGCAGCTGGCACACCAGCGGCTCCTGCTCCGATGATCAGCACATCGCAATCGATCGTTTCCGCAACATCGGTGATGGGATCGGGCTTGACCGACCAGCTCCAGCGGCCCTTCTCGCCACCCGCAACATCCGCCGTCGGCGCGTCAGCCTTTGCCGGCGAACCGCCGCCCGCGCAACCGACCAATCCGGCGCCTGCCATTACCGTACCGGTTGCAAGCGCGCCTTTGAGGAAGTTCCTCCTCGAAATCGTTTCCTTCATGATTCCCTCCTTACTGGGTATGGATCTGCCGACCGCACGTTCACATCCTGAGCCGGCAGACCCATCGCAGGAGCCACGGAGTGTTCGCGCATCATCCCGCAGCACCCAACACGGGGGGATTTCAGAATCGCCGTCTCCCCCCTCGGGGTAAAAACGGGGGGATTTCGCCTCGCCCGCCGCGCAGCGCACCGCATCTGTCCTATAATCACTTGAGTTGATTTACGCGATACAGGGAGGTTCGCGTGATCCGAGATGGCAGCAACAAAAAGTTGCTCGACAGGATATGGGATAAGATTCCCCCGACCCCGTTCTGCTTTCTGGGTATGGGGATATTTCGCGTATGGACGGGTACCGTCAACGACAGCGCAGCGTTCCCCCTCGTTGATTTCAGCGCTTACGGCTACTTCGACATCGTGACCGCAGCGTTCCTGCTGTGCCTTGCCGCCCTCTCGCGCTGGATCGTTCCGCTGTGCAGGAAGCCGTTCATCTTTCCGCTGACGGGTTTTTTCATGATCGCCTGCGCCTGCATGCGATTCTACACCGTGCTGCACCCCGAGCTTGCAGCTACGCTGACAACGCCTGCGTTGTTTCTCGGCGCATTGGGCGTCGGTCTCATCCTGATGCTCTGGTCGGAATTCTACGGTTGCATCAACCCGCTGCGCGTCGCACTCTACTACTCGGCGGGAATCATCGTGAGCGTCTTTCTTCTCTGGATATTCAAAGGCCTTGCCTTCTACTGGCTGTGGGCCGGCACCTGCATCGTCCCCGTCGTCTCGCTCGGGTGCCTATGGCGCTCGTACAAAACGCTGCCAGAGGATGAATACCCGCACGCAAGCTGGGGGAAATTCTCGTTTCCCTGGAAACCGATTCTCGTCGTATGCCTGTATTCATTCGCGTTCGGACTTCACGAGAGCATCTTCCACGGCTATTTGAGCTACAGCTCGGGGGAAGGGGATCTGTTTGCGGCTTTGTTCGTGTACCTCGGGATCATGCTTCGCCGAGAGACGTTTAACTTCTCCCTCATCTGGAAGCTGGCAATGCCGCTCATGCTGCTCTCCCTCGTGCCGTTCGGTCTGCTCCTACCGGGAGGATCATGGCTCACCGATGTGAGCGCCGTTGCAAGCTACACGCTCTACACCATCCTCATCGTGGTAATCCTCAGCAACCTATCGTATCGCTACGGGGTCTGCGCGCTGTGGATATTCGGCATAGAGCGCGCCGTAAGACTGATCGCCGTGCAAGCGGGCATCGGTGCCAGCCAGTTCATCTGGGCCGCCGACGCGCCGCAAAGCGCAGCCTTCGTGCCCACCACCGTGATCATCGCCGTCATCATCGTGATCGTAACGAGGTTCTTCTTCTCGGAGAAGCAGCTCTCTTCGCCATGGGGCGTGCTGCTCGAGCAGCCGCTCGACAAGAACCGCGAAGCCTACCTCGAAAAGAACCGCATCGGCATGAAATGTCGCGAGCTCGCCAAACAATACGACCTCACCACGAGGGAAGAGGAGATTTTGCTCCTCCTTTGCCTGGGCAAGAAGCCCGCAGCGATCGAAGAAGAGCTCTATGTGGCGAAAAGCACGGTGAAGACCCACATCAAGCACATCTACCAGAAAATGGGCCTTCACTCGCGCGAAGAGCTGTTCGAGCTTGTCGGGGTTAATCCGCGTTGCTACGGAACCAGCCCAAATACTCAACCCTGATGGGAATGCCCAGCCGTTCGGCCATCGCGCGCAGATCGTCGTCGGTCACCGCGAAGTCGATCTGAGCGCCCCCGTTCGCTGCACGCGCGGTCAGATAGATGCCCGCTGCCTTTTCGAGCGTGTGCATGAGGCCGAACGCGACATCGAGGCTTGGACCCGTCGCGAACACGCCATGCTGCGCCCACACCACAGCCGTATGCTCCTCCATGGCCTTGCTCGTGGCAAGGGCGATATCCTGACTTCCCGGCACCATCCACTCGACCATGCCTACTCCCCCTGGAATCATGAACATGCACTCGGTCATGCTCTTCCACAGGGTAACCGTCAAATCACGGCTATCGAGCTCTTCAAGCAACGTGAGCGAGATAAGGTTCGGGGTATGGGCGTGGTACACTACACGGTTTTCTCCCGCCGTCACCGCCTTGCGTACGGCATGGATCATGAAGTGGCTTGGAAACTCACTGGTGGGCGCACCGTTCGGCAGGCCCCACACCAGACGCCAGGCATCGCCCGCAGGATTGATCTCAACGATGCCGATGTTCTCGGA
Source organism: Raoultibacter timonensis (assembly GCF_022845715.1). Classification (NCBI taxonomy): domain Bacteria; kingdom Bacillati; phylum Actinomycetota; class Coriobacteriia; order Eggerthellales; family Eggerthellaceae; genus Raoultibacter; species Raoultibacter timonensis. The sequence goes on along the minus strand of NZ_AP025564.1, from coordinate 953,316 downwards.
GGGATCGAGCGGGATATTGCGAAAATGCCTGCCCGCACCGGTTACCAAGAAGAATTCGCCGCGCAGGCTGTCGGCTTGGATGCCCATAGGTACCCAAGCGCCAGGCGTTTCGTTGAAAAACGAACGGCAGGCCGAAACGTCTTCGGCCTTCATGCGGTAGCTCAGATTGCCGCCGTTGCTCTCATGCCAACCCTGGAGCCATCCGTCGTGGCAGGTGCGCACGAATGCCTTGACGAACGAGCGCTGTTCAATCGAAGTCTCCGAAACGACGGTGCGGGCTTTCGAAATCCCCTTGTCGAACAGACGGGCTGCATCGTCGAAGAAACTTTGCGCACCCGACGGCTGCGAACCTTGGGAGTTTTGCGAGTTGTTTTGGGGGTTGTTTTGGGAGGTCTGGTTATCCATGCGGTCTCCTCGGCGTCAGACGAGACCCGGGCATCGGCGCGGGTCGTTTGCCACCATGGTACCGCACCGATCGAGCCGCGCGCTACTCCTCGGTGCACCTCGACAAAAACGCCTTGGTACGCACATGCTTCGGATCGTTCACGAGGCTTCTCGCATCGCCCTCTTCAACGATCACGCCACCCTCCATGAAGATGATGCGGTCGGCCACGTCGCGGGCGAAGTTCATCTCGTGCGTCACGATGACCATCGTCATATGCTCGGCAGCCAAGTCGCGGATGACCTTCAAAACCTCCTGCGTGAGCTCGGGATCGAGCGCACTCGTCGGCTCGTCGAAGAACAGCACGTCGGGGTTGAGCGCAAGCGCCCGCGCGATGGCAACGCGCTGCTGCTGGCCGCCCGACAGCTCGCAGGGCACCATGGTTTCCTTGCCCGTAAGGCCCATTTTGGAGAGCAGCGTGCGCGCGTGCGCCTCGACCTCTTCCTTGGGGCGCTTCTGCACATGGATCGGCGCATCGACGATGTTCTTCAGCACCGTGTAGTGCGGGAACAGGTTGAAGTTCTGAAATACCAGGCCGAAGCGCGTCTTCGCTTCCTTCTGCACAGCCTTATCCGCGTACACGGCCCTGCCCGCCGCGTCGTTTTCGGCCACGACGAGACCCCCGTACGAAAGGTTTCCGCCATCGAGCGTTTCGAGAAGCGTCATGCAGCGCAGAAGGGTCGATTTGCCGCCGCCCGAGGGGCCGATCACGGCAACGACCTCGCCTTTGGCAACGGTGAGCGAAATGTCCTTCAACACCGGCGTGTCGCCGAAACTCTTACGTGCGCCCTCGATCGAAACAACGGATGCAGCTTGCGCCATGGTGGTTCTCCTCGCGTCCTTCGGGTTAATCGTGGTAGTAGTTGAGTTTCTTTTCTACACGGGTGAGTATCATCTCCAGGATGAAGTTGAACACCCAGTAGATCACACCGGCAACCAGATACGGGATCATGCTCACCTGCGAAGCGGCAAGCGCCTTTGCCTGCGAGAACATCTCGGCGATACCGAGCACGAACGCAAGCGAGGTGTCCTTGACGAGCGTGATGATCTCGTTTCCCATGGCCGGGAGAATGCGCTTGACCACCTGGGGCAGCACGATCTTCATGAACGTCTGGGCGCGCGAGTAGCCGAGAACCGATGCGGCCTCGTACTGACCACGCGGGATCGACTGGATGCCGCTGCGGTAGATTTCGGCGAAATACGCCGCATAGTTGATGATGAACCCGATCGAGCAGGCGATGTACTTCCAATCGGGACCCATCTGGAGCCCGAGCAGGTAATACGGGCCGAACATGAGCGCCATGAGCTGCAGCATGAGCGGCGTTCCGCGCATGATTGAGATGTAGATGCGCACGATCCAGGCGATCGGTTTGATCTTGCTCATGCGCCCGAGCGCCACTACCACGCCGAGGGGCAGCGCCCCGATGAGCGTGGTGAAGAATATCTGAGCCGTAAACAGCAAGCCCGACAGCAAGATCCCCATCATCGTACCAAAATCCACGGTGCAGCCTTTCTAAACGCAGCTACGGGCGAAGGTAAGCACCCTCGCCCGTTTCCGTATCGTAGGTGTGCTGCTCGGCCGATGGCGGGCAGCTCGCAAGCGCAACCGAAGCGGCGCAGGTTGCCAAATCCTATCTGAGAACCCAGTTGTCGTATGATACACCGTACTCGGCGTACTTGTCGCACAATTCCTTGATGGTGCCATCTTCGTACATGGCCTTGAGCGTTTCGGTGACCTTGTCGGCAAGCTCGGTTTCGCCCTTCTTGAAGCCGACGGCGTAATGCTCGGTCGACAGGGGGTCAAGTTGCACATACGCGTCGGGCTTGGCAGCCATCTGGTACGCAGCGATCGACAGGTCGCACGCTACCGCATCGACCATACCCGACTCAAGCTGCATGAAAGCGTTATTGTAATCGCCGATGGTCTGCAGCTCTTTGAGCGAGCCCTTGAGGGCTACCATATCCTCGTTTTCCTCGTCACTCAGCACATCGAGCGCTGCGGAATCGACCTGCGTGATGAGCGTCTTGTCCGCAAGGTCGTCGAGCGACTTGATATCGCTGTCGGCCTTCACAACCACCACCTGCTCGTTGAGCATGTACGGCTCGGAGAACAGATAGCCGTCTTCGCGGCCTTCCATGGTGAACCCGTTCCAGATGCAGTTGATGCCGCCGCTGTCGAGCAGCGCGTCTTTGGCTTCCCAATCGATGGGCTCGAGCTTGAGCTCCCAGCCGTTGCGCTCGCAGACTTCCTTCGCCATGTCGAGGTCGATGCCGGTGAAGTTGCCGTCGTCGCCTACGAAGCCGTAGGGCGGATAGCTCTGGTCGAATCCGACCGTCAGCGTGAACGCATCGGATCCCGCCGCGTCGCCGCCTTCGCTCTTCTGAGCGGAATCGCCCCCCGAGCAGCCTGCAAGCAGAACCGCAGACAGGCACAGCACGCATGCCGCGCTCAGAATGGCCAAAAGTTTCTTCTTCATGTCTAGCTTCCTCCGTGTAATCTCTCGCACCCGCGGTGATCGGTTCGCATTCCGCGCATCGCGCCGGAAGCGACGCACCCGAGGCGGGCGCTGCACCTTCCCTGGCGCTTTATCACTCTACTTCTTTACTGTGCTAAAGCATCACGAAGTATAGCACAGCAGCGCGCGAACGATGAGATGTCAACATCTCTAATCGGGAGGCGGTACGTCGCGGCCTCGAGCGCTGAGCCGCGGAACGGCACGCACGCTGCTAGATTGACGGCAGCGAAGCCGCGATGGTGGCGGGCGGAGCGCAACCAGGGCGAGCGGCGGCCTCATCCGAGAAGCACCCGCCCGCCGAGCGGGCCGCTGCGAACAGCAGAAATCCGCCCATCACGTTCAACCTTTATATCCATCAACGCGCCAAGGGGCAGCTTCGTGGCAGAAAAAGCAAGGTGTTCGTCACCGCTTGGGACTACTTCCGCAGCCGGTTTTCAAGCCGTCTCTCTGAACTGGGATGACGAGGGCCTTTTCGCTCCGCAATTACCGACCTCTTCGCATCGGAAGACTCGAGCGACGAATATCTTCACTTTTCTGCCGCAATCCAAGGGTTCCGCCGCCGACCCGAAATCGGCATGCCCCTTTTGGCACCCCTCAACGCCAGATCGCCGAACGAGCACCTTCCACGCACCCGGCCTCACAGGGAATGCATCCACGTAAAATCGATGGGCGCAACCTCGACGCGCCACATGCAGCAGAGCCGCCCGTCATCGGTATCGGGCGAAGACTCGATAAGTTCGACGCGGTGCTTTCCCGCATACGACCAAAAGCCTCCCACGTTGTACACCCTTTCAGCATCCCACCCGAGATGGATGAGCAACTGCCTCATCTGCCCCGCATAGCCCCCTGCGCCGCACATGAGGAAAATCGCTTTATCCTCGGGGAACAGTTCGCGAAGCAGCGATTCCGATTCTCGATACGCCGGCGATGCCGAAGCGACCGAGCCGTCTTCGGCCCATTCGACCGTCCATGCTGCCAGACCCTCGTAAGCCCCCGCCACCGGCAAAGGCGGCAGCGTGGCAACAAGGGGGAATGGCACGACTTTGAACCCCTCGACCGTGGCCGTCAGATCCGGGTCACCACCGATGGAGGCGTAGTCGGCCGGGTCGAACAACATGCGAACATCACGATATGCCACGTCGTCACGTTCCAGCCACTCATCGATGGTTTCGATGTTAATGCTCGAATCGACCCCGAAACCGCTTTCGGGGTCGGGGTTCGCCGGAGGCAAGTCCCTCGGTGCGCCCTGCGTCACATCGGGCGCGACGACACCCTGCCGCGCACCCGTGCTGTCATCGCCGCCCTCACGGCTGGCGGGCGAAGCGTCGGATGGCGCAGCACTGCAGCCAATTGCCGCAAGCCCGCTCGCAACAACGGCCCCTGCTGCTACTGCGCTCTTGACGAAGTTTCTCCTATCCATGCTACTCGCCTCCCGTCAACGCGTTTCGCACTGCTTCCTTCAACCCCATGCTCGTAACCGTAGCCCCCGCCACCGCGTCGACTTCGGCTGTACCCGCCTCGTCCATGCGCCGCACAAGCTCGCCGAGAGCCACCGCACCGATATCCGCATATTCGCTATGGCGAAGCACTTCGACCGAAGCGATGGATTCACCTTCTGAAGAAACCTTGACCCAGATGGGCCCACCAAGCCCCTCGCCTACGCCAACCGCCTCGCCGGAAGCGAGCTCGGAGGCATCGGGGGCCTCGTCGTACACCGAACCATCGCCCGACCCCGGACCAAAGGCACCGCCCGACGAAGCTCTATCCAGAGCGTCGCCTTTCGACGCGGCAGCCTCACTCCCGGCAATCTTACCGAAGACGATGCATTCCGAAAGGTTGCCGCCGCTTTGGGCATTGCGAGCCGTGATGCTGCCGAACTCTCCCGCTGCGTACAGATGGGGGATGGGATCGCCGTCGAGCCCGACAACCTCGGCCCTAGCAGTGCGTTCGGGTCCACCCTGCGTGTTCACAACAACAGGAAATACCTCCATGCCGTAGTACGGGCCGTCATCGAACCCTCGCATGCTTTCGGGCTTTCGCCCAAGGGGATCGGCGCCCGCCTGCGCGGCTTCGCCGAACGCATCGATGGTCGCCTTCAGAGCGGCTGCATCGAGTGAGAACGCCTCGGCAATGCCCCATAGCGTATCCGACTTCACCACCTTGCCCGATTCCACCTCCGGCGACAGATCGCTCGACCAGTTGGGAAACGGCCGCGGAACCTCCCCGGCCTCCATCGCAAGACGCTGGCTCTCATCGAACACGAAGTAGTTCTCGTCGGGACGAGCGGGCACCGCCCATGTTCCACCCACGAGGACGCGACCGTGCCGCTGCTCGAGGTCTTCTGCAATGTAGCGATTCGCGTCACCGCCCACCAGCACCACCGAGCCCCTCATGAAGAACTCGATGTTGTCGCCCATGCTGCGCATGCGATCCTGTTCGGGCGCAAGACCGACACCGCCGCTCTTCCATGCGTTTGTATGCCAGATTTTCGCACCGGCTGCCTGAACCATCCGCATACCGTCGCCTTCGTTGTACAGCGATCCCGCCGGCAACACCTTGGGCTTGTCTATCGTCTGCTGCGTCCACGAAGCACTGTTCTCATAGCCGCCCAGTGCCATCACCACGCCGTTTTTCGCGGCGATGTTCAGCTTCCTTCCGTCGCGCTCGATCTCGACGCCGACGATCGCGCCCGTCTCGGGGTTTTGAATAAGCGCCGTAACAGGAGACGAATACCAGCAGTCGATAGCTTCTTTGCGATCGACCACACCCCTCTTCAGAAAACGCCATAAAGCCCCATCGTTGATCGACGAGCCGATAAGATTCGTGCGAATGGAGGAAGCCCCGGGAAGCTCAGGATAGCTGGGAGCGAGCCGAGGAAGGTTGTTTCTCGCAGGCATGGCCGTCGGCGCAATTGCTGCCGCCTCAGGCGCTTTCATGGGAGGTGCATCCTCGGAAACACCATCGAGGCCGGTGCCGCATTTCTTGCAGTTTGTCGCATCGAGGCTGTTCGAAGCGCCGCAGTTGGGACATACGACCGTGCTTTCGGCATCGACGCTCGGCGGTCTGAAACACATGGGTCACCACTCCCTTTCCTCGCGCTATCGATTCGCCGCAAGCGCGTTGATGTCGGCATCGGTCACGTCGGTCACGTCGAGCAGCTCCGTCTGGTCAAGCCCCCACGAAACCAGAGTGCCTCGAACCTCGCACAGGCCTTCCGCATATGCGTCCAGCACGTCGTCAGGCACCGAATAACTTCCGGCAAGCGCGCGATGGTAGTCGAAGGCCTGCTGCTTGTCTTCGGCCGAAACGAACAACTGGGAGCTGTATCGGCTGTTGCCGCCCTCGCTTCCCTCAGGTGCCTTTTCTGCAACGAGCACGTGCGCACCCGCCTCGGCCGCCGAAATGGCGGCGGCCGCTCCAGCAGCGCCGAAACCCACCACGATCACATCGAATTCGCCATCCCAGGCAATATCTTCCAATGCGATCGATTCCGATTTCCTGCCGGATTGCGCAGACGCACAAGCGCCAAGCGTTCCCGCGCCTAAAACCCCCAGCCCCGCGAGAGCGCCGACCTTCAAAAACGCCCTTCGCGAAGCGATCGGCTGATCCATGGCTTCCTCCGTTCGTCGATTGCCCACCCGACCCCCAGCCCCCTTTCGGAAACGAGGGTGCTTTCGAAACCTTTCCCGCTGATGCCGACGATGGAGCCGTCGGCATCAGCGGGAAAAGCAACGGGACCCAAGCATACCGCGCTTCGGCCCCGTTCCAAAATCGCGTACCGGCAAGACCGCTTTCAGCCGTGTCGCCATTAGCAATATGCTAGTGGATCAGCGTAGCCACCGCATTTGCCACGACATCGGCATGCAGGCCGGCCATGAGGACCAAAAACCGCAACGCGCATCCGCCGAGCAAAGCGCCCGACGCCCCCACAACGGCAAGGCTGTCGGAGCTCTTCGAACGCGCCGCCAGCCCGACGATCGCCGCCACCAGAGGAAGCACGAGGCCGCATGCCACCACAAGGCCCCAGAAAAACGGAGCCAACGTACCCCACATGAGCAGATCGGCCGACAGGGCGCCCGTTGCGGCCACCGCCGCATTGTCAGAGCTTCCCGAAAGCATGGTGTTCAAGAACACGAACAGAACAACGAGCTCCACGAGAACAAGCACCACGACGAAGCGCTTGAGCAACCTGTGCGCCTTGCTCGCCTTGCGCGGGCCAACCTGTTTCCGCTCGACGGTAACTGCGATTATCTCAACGAGCGCAACGCCCGTATCAAGTGCAGACACGGCGAACAGGCACGGCAGCAGAAGAGTGTTCCACAAAGGCACGCCGGGAGCGGACATGAGCAGCACGCCGGTGTACACGGCCACCACAACGCCCAGCACGATTCCCAAAGCCGCGAGCACGTTGCGCGCCTGCGATCTCACCTTCGAAAACTTCTTCCACTTCTTCGTTGCCGCCACCACAAGTTTCCTGGTAGAAAGCAGCGCCATAAGCCCGAAGACGATAACCGCTGCGAAAACCGCCCACGCACCGAACGTCATCCACGAAGATCCGTTGCTGAAGCTCTGCCACAACAGCATGCCGCGCAACGGATTCGTCAACTCGGACAGCAGAAGCAGCAGACCGACGATCAAGCTGATAGTTGCCGCCCACGTCGCAAAGCATATCGTTTTCTCGTTGTTCTTCTTGTCGAAGAAGTACAGTACTGCAGCCGTTATGAAGGCACCGGCACCCATGCCTCCAAGGAACAAGTACAGGGCCGGCTGCCAACCCCAAACCGATTGCAATTCAGCCATCGACTACCTCCTTATTTGCTTTACCGAGCACATACCGTTTCATCCGAATCATCCCGTACGTGCCTATTGCAGCAAATACGAAGGCCCCGTCGGGGCTTCGATCTGCTTGGCCCTTCCACCCGATCCAGCCATAAGCTCTTCGAGCGTACCGTAATTCAGCGCGCGGAATTTGCATGCCCGTACGCAGTAGGGCTTTTCGCCAAGCTCGATACCGGCTGACAGGCAGCAATCGCATTTGTCCATCCCCTCAGCTGTGTAGTGAGGAACGCTGAAAGGGCATGCCTGGTAGCAGTATTTGCATCCGATGCAGCGGTCGTGGTCGACGCTCACAACGCCGCCTTCGCCTTTCGTGATGGCATGGGCGGGGCATACCGTTGCGCATGCAGGCTCCTCGCAATGCATGCAGCCCGTCGAAACGTATACCGTCTGACTCGATGCCGTCTTGTAAGGCGTCACCTCTCGACGAGCTTGAACGCCGTCGGGCGTAGCGTTTGCGCGACGGCACGCCTCCACGCACTCCTGGCAATTGACGCAGTTCGCAGTACGAACAAGAAACCCGTACTGCGCACCGTTGTACGCTGAGGCAGATTCCGCATCGCCTTGCGCGAAAGCCCTATCACGGGGAGCGGCCAATGCGCTTCCCGCCAACGCCGACACGCCAAGCACGGCAGCGCCTTGCAGCAGCACTCGCCGTGGGATACCCGTATCGTCTTGCATGTTTTCTCCAATCTCTAACCAACCGACTGCGTGAGATCGGGCTTTTTGAAAGCCCACACCCGCTCGACGGCTCCCTCAATGCGTTATCGGCCCCAAAGCCGCATCTGCCGGCCGCCGCGGAGCGCAGCTGGGAGGGAATCCAGCATGCGCCCGCACGACGAGGGACCCGAGAACGAAACCCGCATCCACCGTTCAATCGATGCCCAAACAAAACCTTCCGCTTTCGCTTGGGCATCGACCTCCCGCTTAAACCGCGTTCAACCCGCCTTGCCTTCGATGCGCAGTATATAATTGCTTGCATACGCACCGAGCAGTTCCATCGAAAGGAGCCCCATGATCGCCCCAGTCCAAGGTAGAGTCGGCCAACCCGTCACGTTCGAGGGCTATGCCGATGACTACGGCAACCACATCGTCGCTCTTGAGTTCTCTCTCGACGGCGGTAAAACCTGGGCCGTGCAAGACACGAGCAACTCAAACCCCGACCTCATGATCCATTGGACGTACACGTACACCCCCGAAGAGGAAGGAACCTATCAGCTCAAGGTTCGCTCGGTAACCGAAGACGGACGAAAAACCCCGCTCGCAGCCGTTGCCGAACTCTTCGTTGAAGCGTAACGTCCATCCTTTTTCAAGGTATCGAAACCTTTCACGGAACCTCCCGGTAAACCGGGCTTTCCGCCCGGGAGCTTCCTCCCGGGCGATTTCTCGGAATACCTCGCACCTGCAGGCGAACTATTCGGCAGAGGCAGAGAGCAGGCCAACATTGGGGCTGTTGGGATACTCCATATCCTCACCGGGGTTCGCGGGCACAACCTCTTCGTGCGTAATGCGGATCTCTACGATATCGCGCACGAAATAGTTTGCAGAGACGCCGGCCAACCACAGCTGGTTATTGCCGCCGACCGAGGCCGACAAGTCTTCGTCGTTGATCTCAAACGAGATAACCCCATGATGCCCCACCGCATAGGCAAGCGGCATGGCCACTTCCGTACCGTCGGAGGACACGAATGCAATGGTGTTGGCGTCGTTGTGAGCGCTCGCTCGCCCAGCCAGGTAATTGACCGGGATGCCCTTGACGTCTGCCGTGATGATGGCCTTGCCGTCCGAGGGATTGCCGCCGCACGAGCACGTCATCGTTTGCTGCACAGCCTGCTCTTGAGCCAGCTCGTCGATGGTTGCCGTAAAGGCGTTGTCCACATCGCCGGATACCGAGAGCTTCCATTGCAGCGGATTGTCGACCGCAAGATCGTTCGTCGCATTGCACAGGGCGCTCGTTGCCGCACGGAATACGTCGCGAATGACAGCATTCGGCGTGATGGTCGATTGATCCCATGCGAACTGCCCCGCTGCCGCATCTGCTGCCGCATAGGCGCTCGTGCCCTCAGAGGACTGCTCGACAGCAGCACTGCTGTTTTGGGCAGAATCAACCGTTTCGTCGGCAGTGGCGGCCAAAGCGGGCGCTGCGCCAGCCAGCAGCATGGAGGTTGCAGCCATCGCGCTGATGGCGACCTGTTTCTTGTTTGCCATGATGATCACCTCCGCTATTTCACGTTCAAAAGGAACTGGGTGTTGATGCCGTTTACGCGCTCTGCACCGTCAGGCTGGATGCTCGTCGTGCGAATGTCGAGCAGATAGGCGCCCTCGCTCGGCGGCGTGAACTTCATACGCCAATACGTCCAGTACTGAGGATCGTTGTTCGGGGTTTCGAGCGTGGTCCACGTCTGCCCGTGATCCCACGAGAACTCGACTTTTTGGATGGGTTCGTCGAATGCATCGGCGAAACCTTCGAGTTCGATCTCGGTTCCTGCAGCACCTTCGAGAACAACGCCGGAGGGGTAGTTCAGTACGGCGCTGTTGGGCTTGTCAGCTGGAGCACCGTCGAGGCCGGCATCCTCGAAACCGCCCAGGAAGTAGCCCGATGCGACGAGGTCCTCAGTCGTCTTGATGAAGTTAACGCCCGTGCACACCTTGAACACGCCGCCGGCAGCCGATCCGCCCGCCGTCCATACGGAGCACGGATACCCCTGCGTATTGGGAAGCGTTTCGCCGTTCACTTCGATGACCAGCAGCGAGTCGTTGTCAGTCATAGCAGTAAAGGGAATATTGTACGTCTTGCCGACGTTGGGATACGGATCCTCGGTCAAGAACTCAACGGCGTTTACATCGCCCTTCGGCTTGACGTAATCGATGATCGCCTGCATGGGCACGCCCGTCACTTCGCTTTGCATAATGATTGCGTTGCCCGCACCGTTGATGGTGCACTGCTGCTTCATGACCGCAGTTTCAGTGCCGAACTTCTCGACGAGCTCGGGGAGCGTCATCGAGATCGGATTTTCGACATCCCCGCCGATGCTGAACACCCAGTTGTTGTACAGCTCGGGGTCCATGAAGCTATCGTCGGTGCGCCAGTTGCTCGGATCGAAATCGCCGTACTCCTTGATGCTCTTGTAGAACATGTCGTCAACATCGGTCAACGTATCCTGATCGTAGGTGACGGTGAGGTCGGCGTCGCTGGCAGCGATATCGGTAATGCCCTTATACAGGTTGAACTTCTCGTAATCCCACCGCGTGAAATCGCCGTTCTCATCGACGTAGTGGCACGACTCGCAGGTGCCGCCCCTGTTTTCGAACAGCTCGTTGCCCATGTGGGTCGAATGCATGCTCGTGCGCAGAGGCTCTGCCCAAATATGGCAGGCAAAACACGTGGAAACCGTTTGCTCGGTGGGATACCCGGGGAAGATAGTCCCGTGGTAGGTATCCATCATCATCAGCGCATCTTCCAGCGCATGGCACGACGTGCATCCGCGGTTATCGGCGTTCAGATAGCTGATGTTCCACCCAGTCGGATCGTCCGGCACAGGCTGAACCGTAAAGCCGTTTCGATCAACGTAGCTCGACGGAGCGTTGAGCTCCGCGTTCTTGGCATCCAGTTCGGGGTCGATACCCGAGGGAAACTCCGCGACGTTGTCTTTGTATCTGCCTTCGGCCGTGTAGTTAACCGTAGCGGTTCCAGTGGTAGGCTCTTCGGAGCCTTCATTCACGGTAGCCGATTGGGCGCACCCCGCCATGGCAAACACAGCGATGGCTATCGCCACGGCAGAAAGCTGAACCTTCCGGTTCGCAATGAATCCTTTCATCCCTTCCATTTCTCTCCTTCCTCTATGCGTTCGTAATAGACAAAAAGATGAATTCTCGTCGCATCCTCCCCCTTATCCATCTTTTGGCTCTTTTGCGAGATGAGCCGGATAGCAGCTTCCGATACCCATCCCGCAGCCCACCGCGAGTACAGCCTGCTGGTGCGAAAGAGCCTAAACGCATGTTTTCCAGTAATCCGGATACGTTTTTGCCTGAAATTACAAGCCTCGTTTTTCCCGGTTCACTGATTTTCCATCGATATAATATCATATATCATACAAATACATGATACTTATCGTATAGATGTGTGATTCTTTTTTGAGAATAATAGATTGTCGGCCATTGCAAACAAAAGCGCCACGAGCCCTGTATCGGCTCGCGGCGCTCAGCTGATTGCCCAAGCAGGCTTTCGAATCCTGGGCGGTAAAGCGATCCCCGTAGAAAAACACTCTTTCGAAAGTTTATTTCCTCGTTATTTTCTCTAACCCCTCGAATGCATCGGACAAAGCACTGGGAATAACCACCAGCCCGCCTTTGTCCTTTACGCTCTCGGAAACGAAACTCATCGCGCGCAGCTGCAGAGCGGCGTCTTCCTCTTTGTACGTCCTCGCAGCATCAACGAACATCTCGGACACCTCCTTCTCCACTTCGGCGAGGATGATGCGGGCGTTGTATTCCCTCTCGGCGCGGGCCTCGGCCGATAGCGATTCCTGCAGCTCTTCAGGGATCTCGATATCCCTGATCTCCACCGATACGATGGTTATACCCCACTCGCTGGTCTTGCGTTCCAGGATATCGGCGATTTCCTTATCGATCTGCGTACGTCGAACGCCCATCTGCGCTATGCCGACGCCGCCCATCACGTCGCGCAGCGTCGTTTGCGCGATCCAGAACACAAGCCGCTCGTAGTTTCGCATTTCCGAGCAGGCCTTCCCTGCATCCCACACCATCCAGAACAGCACCGCATCAACGTCGACCGGAACCAAATCGGAAGTGAGTACATGCTCGGCCTTGAACGCGGTAGACCGCATACGCAGGTCAACCGTTGCAGCCGAGTATTCGACAAAGGGAATCATGAATATGAGGCCGGGGCCCGCAACACGATTGAATTTTCCGAATCGCAGTACCACCGTGCGCTCCCATTCGAGCACCACATGTGCGCAGCTGAATAAAACGATGCCCGCTACAACACCGAGAACGACAAGCGGCGGTGACGAAAAGTACCACGCGGCAGCCATGAACAGCGCAGCAACGCCTGCCGCAAGCAACCACCGCAGCAAGACAGCCCCGAACCGACTCGTCGCCGTGTCTTCGAACATGCTGTCCTCGTCAGTGATCTCGGGTTCCCCTTTGATATCGGGCTCGTCAGGTATGTTTTTGGCCATGATGCCTCCCTTAATCCGCCACGTGTTTCGAAAAACGCTCATCGACCCTCATCAGCACATCCTGCTTGGTCACGCCGGCATCTTCGGCAACCTTCACCAGCTGGTCGATCACGAGGTCGACCGGAGATTCAGGAAGCTGCAGCGCATTGCTGTTCACGTCGGCAACAAACGACCGCTTCCCCCTGCTCGAGCAGATGAGGCCATCTGCTTCGAGATCCTGATACACCTTGTGGATCGTATTGTAGTTAACCCCTAGCTGAGCAGCCAACTCGCGGACGGTCGGAAGGATATCCCCCGACTTGATCTGCTCCATCTTGATGAGAGACACCATATGGTTTCTGATCTGGACCCAAACGGGAACCCCAGATTTCTCATTGATTCGCAGCGTGTCAAACAAGCGGCCGACCTTACTCTCGATGTATCCTGCATCCGTATGATAGCATGACCGCACAGCGCGCTGCGAACCGATTGCCGGCGTTCGAAAAATACTCAGAGAACCCGTACCCTCTAAACCGGTCGGCAAACGCACGATGCGGTGGAATGATCCCGTGCGCGAAGCGAGTTTGTTCCCAGACTGACCCTCGCATGTATTGATAATGCGATTTTGCGCGAAAACGCCCCTCGGATGGCGGCCAGTCGGCGCTTTGCGAAAAGACAGACCCCCGTGCACACCGTACTTGGTTCCAAGTTACCTATTTGACCTGCGCTTTTGTTGGTTCAATCTATACGAGAGGTCTGAAAACCGGGTGAGAATCCGATTTTAATTACGCAAACCGCCCCTTGGCCGCCATCGTGAAGGTGTTTTTCAGCAAAATCGCATTATCAATAAAAGTGACTGGTTACCAACCTGGATTATCTGCTGTACATGTGAGCCAGCGGCTCACGCGAGACGAGAGGACGGCTGTCACACAGGGGCCCGAACGCAACAGCCAGCTGCCGGACTCAGCCACGGGCGGCCTGAACGCGACAGCCTGCGGCCGGCTGCGCCGCCGGCCGCAGGCAGAGACTCGCCGCGCGCATCCCGAGCGCAAAGCGGGCCCGGACATCGCTGCCCGGGCCCGCGCGTTCCCGCCTGCGCGACACAGCCGCGCACAAGCCTATTTGCCCAAATCGCCCGCAGCCTTCGCCTTCACGCGGTTGGTGTGGCCGGGGTAATATGCGAGCGGCACGTCTTCGATGTCGATGATCTCCACCGTCTCGCGCACGGCGCCTGCCGCAACCGCCGCTTCGACAGCGGCCTCGCGTGCGGCGGCAAGTGCCTCGTCACGCGGCACTTCGTCGTAATCGACGAGGGCTTCGTAGGTTCCGCTCACCTTCGAGATGGCCGAACCGATGGCGTTCGCGCAACCCGAATGCTCGGGCTTCACGACCTTCGCCGTACCGGCCAGGTCGGTCGGCAAGACGATTGATCCGCCGCCCACGAGCACGACGTCGATGCCGTCGTTCGACACCTTCATCACATCGATGCCCTCTTCCACAAGCTCGCGGATAGCCGCCATCGCACGCAGGGCCAGGTCTTCGGGAATGCCGGCGGCGAGCGAGGCATCCCCCACCTCGGCCATGCCGAGGCGCACGGCGATATCGGTCGCGGTCATCGTATCGCCGCCGAACACGAGCGCGCGCTCCGTGATGGCGTAGCCCACCGAATCGGGACCGACGCTCACCGTGCCGTCTTCGCGCTCGCGCACGATCGAGCCGCCGCCGAGGCCGATGGACACGACGTCGGGCATACGGAAGTTGGTGCGCACGCCGCCGATCGTCACCGCCACGCCGCTCTCGCGCGGGAACCCGTGCGCGAGCACGCCGAGATCGGTCGTCGTGCCGCCCACGTCGATGACGATCGCATCGTCCATGCGCGAAAGGTAACTCGCGCCGCGGATGGAGTTCGTAGGGCCGCAGGCGATCGTGAAGATCGGGTAGCGGCGCGCGTACTCCATGGTCATGAGCGTACCGTCGTTCTGCGACAGGTACACGTCGGCGCTTGTCACGCCCTTATCGGCCAGGCTTTCCGCAAATCCCTCGGTGAAGCGCTTGGCCACATCGTAGAGCGCGGCGTTCAGGATGGTCGCGTTCTCGCGCTCGATGAGGCCCATCGATCCGATCTCGCTCGAGATCGACACGTGCACCGCATCACCCAGCACCTCGGCTGCGATCGCGGCGGCACGCAGCTCGTCATCGTTGCGCACGGTCGAGAACACGCACGAGATGGCGACCGCTTCGACTTTGCCGTGCACGCTCTCGAAGAACGCGCGGCACGCCGCCTCGTCGAACTCGGCCAGGCGCTTGCCGTCGTACTCGAAGCCGCCTTCGATGATCGTTTCCGCAACGCTCACGGCGCGGATGTCGTCGGCCCAGTCGACCATGGGCGGAATGCCCACAGTGGCCGGCGCGCCGATGCGCAGCACCGCGATGGGAGCCAAGCCCTTGCGCTCCACGATGGCGTTCGTGCACTGCGTCGTGCCGAGCATGGCCTGCTTGATCTGCGTGCGGTCGACGCCGCTCGCTTCGAGCACGGCGTCCATGGCGCCCATGATGCCGCGGGTGATATCGGCGGACGTGGGATGCTTCACCGCTGCAACGATGGCGAGATCCTCGTCGATCAGAACGGCATCGGTGTTCGTGCCGCCCACATCGATTCCGAGTTTATACATGGCCGCCTCCTCTCTTCGCCGCGAGCTCTTCGATCGGGATGTAGTCGGCGTCGATGCCGAAGTAGCGCGGCCCCACCAGATCGAGTCCCGCTTGCGTACGCCACAGATGGAAGCACTCGAGGCCCACCACGAGCACGCGCTTGCCGTACTTGAGCGCATCGGTGGGAACGGGCCTAAACGTCTCGGTATCCACGAGACAGATGAGGTCGGGGGTGGTGGCGAGGATCTCGCCGTCCACGACCGCACAGAGGTTCTCGTTCTGGAACTCCACGTACGCCTCGCTGCCCTTGCAGTCGCCGATGCCGTCGAGCACCACTTTGCCGAAGTTGAACGATCCGCGCACCTCGCGCAGCACGTCGGAAATCTTGCCCTTGAACAGGCGGTGGCCGCCCACGAAATCGAGGAAGTACTCCTCGGGCGTCTTGTCGCCCGCGTTGTCCTTCGCCAGGCGGATGGCGCGCCCGATCTCCTCGGAGCGGGTTACGATGCCGTGCACGCCGTACTGCCTAAGCGTTTCGACGTCCATGCAGAACAGCGACGTCGTCAGCGTACCGCCGCATTGCGTCGTGATCGAACGGGCGATGTCCTCGGTCCACTTGTTCGTGATGGTGGAGAGTATCCCCGAATTGCCCTTCTCGTCGATCCAGGCCATCGGGGTAGCCGATGCGCCGCCGATCGTGAACGTGACCATCTGCAGCTCGGGAAACGCGCGGCCCATGCCGTCGACGTCGACCATCGGAATGCCGAGGCGCGCAGCCGCCGCGATCGGCAGCATCGAATTCACGCCGCCCGCCTCGATGGGCATCGTCGCATAGACCTCTTTGCCGTAGAAGCGCGTGATCATATCGAAGAGCTTCGCGAACTCGTTGGCGCCCACGCCTTTTTCGGCGAGGATCGACGGTGCGCCCATCGAAGCGGCGGGCATGATGAAGGACCCGTCGGGAACCTCGTCGATGCCGATCATCTTGACCGGGCCGCACTCCTTGACCGCCCCGATGGCGGTGAGCTTGCCGATATAGGGGTCGCCTCCGCCGCCCGCGCCGAGCAGCGCCGCACCTAAGGCGATATCCTCGATTTCCTGTACGCCCAACTCTCTCATATACTATCCTTTCACTTCGGAAACCCGCACGAAAACGCAGGCGTACCGACAATGCATTCCGAGCCTATCTTACCTCGGTGAGCCGCCGAACGGCCACGAACACGGCAATCGACACGAGTATCCCGTTCACGGGACCGATGAAGAACGGCACATCGAGAAACGAGAGCACCGGTATCATACCGAAGGTACCGCCGGTGACGAGCGCCGTGAGCGTACCCGCTGCGAACGCCGCGATACCGCACGCGCGAAAGCCCTTCCCGATGAAAAACTTGCTCGCATCGCCGCGGTTTGCGATCCAATAATCGGCGATCATCGCTCCGGCGAGCGCGGGTGCGCACGCCGAAAGCACGTTGAGGAATACCGTCAAGTGGTCGAGAATCCCCGCTGCAGCGAACGCAATGCCGATAACGCCCGCAACCGCCGTCGTCGATTTGCGGTTATCGGTATCGCGGCCGAGCATGACCGAGAAGCCGAGGCCTGCCGAATACACGTTGCTCGCATTGACCGTCCAGGTGGAGAGCACGAGCGCAATCAGCCCCACGGCAGGCAACCCGAACGATGCCATGATGACGGCGATGTTGGCCTCGCCGGTGGAGATCGACATGATCGCGCCCATCATGAGCACGACGATGCCCGCCGGCAGAAGGCCCGCAAGGCACGTGAGCACGGCGGTCTTCCGATCGCGTGCGTACCTGATGAAGTCGCCCGCCGTCGTGCCGAGCATCGCGATGAGCCCGATGGCGAAATTCACACCCGCCACCAAACTGATCGCCGCCTCGGGCGCGGGAACGTAGGAAAGCAGCGCAGCGATGCCGCCGCCGGACGCCACCGAGACGACCGTGCCGTACAGGCAGATGATCGCCAGAAGGGGTGCAGCCACGTATCCAAGGTAGCGCAGGCCGTTGAAGCCGTACACCGCCGTGACCACCATGACGGCGCCCCAGAACACGGTGGAGGCCCATACCGGTACATCGATGCCGGCAAGATCGTTCATCATGAGCGAAAACGAGGCACCGCACACCGCCGCCTGGATGCCGAACCACCCCAGGCACGCGATGCCGACGATGATCGCGACGAGGTAGCGTGCGCCCGCCTTGCCGAGCGCCGCGCCCGCGAACGCCGCCGTGGGAAGGCCGGTGTCGGCCGCCTCCATGACGACGAGGCACATGTAGCACATCACGAAACCGAAGCCGAACACGATGGCGAGCAGGCTGTCGGCGAGCGTGAGCCCGGCGCCGAGCGTCGCACCCACGAGCAGCGCCGATGCGCTGAACATGTTGCCGATGGGAACGGGCGCGATCGAGAGGAACCCCGTACGTTCGGCATCCTTTACCTGCAGCTGGGCAAGCGAGCCGTCGAGACCCTGTTCGGCCTCTATCCGATGGGTTGCGGCAGCCATGGATTTCGACCGCCTAGCGCCGTTTGAGGTTCGAGATGATGCCCGCCTTCTTCGGGGGCTCGGGCAGCTCGATCATCCGCGGCTCGAAATCGAAGAGCTCTTCGGTCAAAACGACGTCGGAGACGGTGATGCAGGATTTGAGGCAGATATCCTCGCACATGCGGCACTGCACGCAGTCCGCCGTGGAGAACTCGATGAAACGGGTCTTGCCGTCCTCGGCCTCGACCTCGCTCTTCTTCAGGGCGCCGGTCGGGCAGAACGTGGTGCACATGAAACACGACGTGCACTTCTCGGTGTCGATCCCGACATTGCCCCATAGCCTGGTTTCGATTTCGGGCACGATGGGCCTGCCGATGGAATCCATCGCATCGAGCACGTGCATGCGGCGCATCGCATTGAACTGCGGCAGCGATCCCTTGTCGGACATCTTGAGGCGATCGCGCAGCGACGGGGCCTTCTGCTGAAGCTCCTTTTTAAGCGCCGTGACGGCCGCCTTTTCGGCGGCGTCTTTCGCCACGTCTTTCGCTTGGGTGAAAAATCCGCGCCGCGAGACGCCGAACAGGCCCGTGGTCTCTTCGACGAGCAGCTCTTCGGGAAATTCGGACAGGCGCTCGACGCGCAGCGTTATGCCCTCGGCTTCGAGCAGCCCGTTGACCGAAGCGACCGTGGCGTCGATGCCGGGATCGCATGCGCGGTACTTGCAGGTTTTGCACGTGCCGTCGACGAGCACGAGGCGCGACACCCCGCATGAAGCGAGCTTCATGAGCACGCTTTCCTCCATACGGGCCAAGCACGGCACCTCGGCGAAACGATCGGGGTCGGCCTTACGCCTCGCAGCGGCGCGGGCGCAGGAGAACACGGCCATGCCGTCGGCGAGCACGCATGCCTGGGCGGTCGCCGTTGCCAGATCCTCGTCGAGCGGCCTCATGGGAATGAGCGCTTCGGTCGGGCACACCACGGTGCAGGCGCCGCACGAAACGCAGGCCCGCGCGTGGTAGGTCAGACGGTTGTTGCCCACCTCGAGCGCATCCGCCTGGCACGCCTCAACGCACTTGCGGCACTTCGCGTTGCGGTTGCGCACCACGACGCATCGCTCCTCGGCGGCGAACACCGCCTTGCTTTCGAGCGATTCGGCGATTTCTACGATATCGTTCAGATTGGGCATGAAACGTTATTCCTTATCTATGAGCGTCGCCTCGACGGCGGCAAGTTCTTCGGGGGTGTTGACGTTAACGAAGCAGCCTCCCATGGGTTCGGCTTCGAGAACTTTGGCTTGCGGCAGCTCCTGCACCTTCACATCGTCGAAGAACGACTGGGCGCGACGATCGCCACGCGAAAGCGCCTTGCGCACGGCGGGCAGGCATCCCATGCGGTTGTACATCGCATGGAACGGCTCGTAGCCGTGCTTGTTCGCGGGAACTACGACATCGGCTCCCGTCCGCTTCATCTCGAGCGCCTCGGCGACAACGAGCGCAGCCGACGCGAACACCATGTCGCACGCCACAATGGCCACGTAGGGGTTGCGCGCGGCCTGCAGCGCGGTGTAGAGGCCGGGCAGCGCGCCGCGGTAATCGGCGGCGTCGCAGACGAGCTGGATGCGCAGATCGGGAAACTCGCTATGGAGAAATACGAGGTTATCGGGCTCGTTCGTCGTGATGATCAGATCGTCGGCCACAGGACTCAAGCGCTCGACGAGGCGGCAGATGAGCGGGCGCCCCAGAAACGGCACCGTCGCCTTGCTGCGGCCCATGCGCCGGCTCTCTCCGCCGGCCTGGATGACCACGGTCAAGCGCGGGCGAACGTAAGAGTTCTCGATGAATTCGGCCAATCCCTCGATGTCGTCGAGCGCGAAGGCAGGTATACCGTAGATCTCCGCCGCCTCGACCGCCTCGGGAATATCGGTTGCAATCGCCTCGGTTCCCGCCATCGGAAGCTTGTTGGAAATGTCGTCGTAATCGGGAGCCTGCATCGGAAAATGCTCGGTAATCGGATTGTCGCCTTCGCCGTGCATGGGAATCTCGTCGCCGTCGTGCTCGTCGACCGGAACCATGCCGCGCGTCATCTGCGTAAAATCGGTGCCGAGCGGCCAACCGAGCTTCGCCCCCTCGCAGAACACCTGCGCAACGCGGGAATCGGCATCGTTGCCCGACCGCATGATCTCGATCGTGGGTAGGCCGCTTTTTCGATACCCCTCGACGATCACGACATCGTGGCCCGGCATCGTACGCAGGATCTCGTCGCACTCCATTTCGCCTTCGACGGTTTTGATGCGCGCCATCTGCCCCGGGGCGGCGATAACCGTCTCCGATGCGCCGGCGGCGCGATGTCGGTACGAATCTTTGCCCGGGTAATCGATATCGAACCCCACATGGCTGTGGTGCTTCACGCTACCCACGTCGTGCCCGCGCGCAACCAACTCCGCTATGAGCCTCTCGATGAGAGTCGTTTTTCCAGAATTGTGACGCCCGACGATGGAAACCGCAGGGCTCGGTACCTGAACAGCCATGAGCAAACCTTCCTTTTCGCAGCATGCAAAAGTATAGCATTGCACGGCCGAAGGCGACCCCCGCGCACGAGCCCCCACGGCGTTTACTGCGGAAGCGGGACAACCGAAACCCACCCGAGCGACAGCAAACGCCCGGACGACGCAACGCGAACGCCACCGAGTTTATCGCTCGGTGGCGTTCGATGCGCGCAGCGTCAACGCCCTCGCGTGCACAGCATGCGGAATGCCGTCTCCCTTTTACTCTTCAACCAGCAGATCAACGAACTGGAACGTGTTGCAATCAACGAGGCCGCGATTGGTCAGACGCAGATCGGGCAGACACGCGAGCGGAATGAGCGCCATCGTCATGAACGGCGAGGGCATGCTGCAGCCGATTTCCGCCCAGGCTTCCTCGAGTTTGCCGACAAGCCTGCTCATCTCCTCCGCGGAAAGATCGTTCATAAGGCCCGCAATGGGCAGCGGCACATGCCCGAGAATCTCGCCATCGGCGACCACGACCATGCCGCCCTCCGACTCGATGAGGGTGTTGGCGGCTATCGCCATATCGTCGTCGTTTGTTCCCACCACAAGCAGGTTGTGCGCATCATGGGCGACGGTGGAAGCCATGGCGCCGCGCTTGATGCCGAAGCCCTGGGTAAGCCCGAAACCGAACGTGCCCGTTTCGTGATGGCGCTCGAACACGAACGTCTTGAGAATGTCGTTTTCTACATCGCTTCGAATCTCGCCGCCTTCGACCGCGATGTTTGCGCGACGCTCTTCATCGTCGACGCGGCCGCCCATAACGCCGATCACGCGTACCGTCACCTCGGTCGCATCGGGATCCAGCTCCCCCGGCGCGATGGCGAACGATGCCGGCGTGATCGGATCTTTGATATGCACCGAATGGACAGCCCACTCCGGATATGCGAACGGCTCGGGATCGAACAGCACCTTCCCGTTCTCGGCCACCACCTCGCCGTCGATCAGCACGCGCGTAACCTCGATGCTCTCGAGATCTTTGATAAACACGATGTCGGCGCACTTGCCGGGCGCAATGCTGCCCAAATCGTCGTTCATCTTGAAGCAGGTCGCGCAATTGATGGTGCACATCTGGATAGCGGTGACGGCGTCGATGCCCTCCTCCATCGCACGCCTGATGAGGTAGTCGAGATGCCCCTTCTCGACGAGCGTATGGGGATGGTTGTCGTCGGACACGAGCACGGCGAAGCGGCTGTCGACCTTGCCGTCGGCGATCACGGGCGCAAGCGCCGCCAGGTCGTGCCAAGCACTCCCCTCGCGCATCATCGCGTACATGCCGTGGCGCATCTTTTCGAGTGCATCGACGGCACGCGTGGATTCATGGCAGCAGCAGATGCCCGAAGCGATGTAGGCGTTCAGGCCGCGATCGGTTTCGGGAAGCGAATAATGCCCGGTCACCGCATAGCCGCGCTTGAGCGTTTCGGCCACTTCGCCGTGCGCGTGATCGGAGCCGGAGAGGATGCCCGGGAAGTTCATCATCTCGCCAAGGCCGACAACGCTGTCCCACGTCATGGTTTCGGCGATGTCGTCGGGGCCGATCGCCGAACCGGTGTCCTCGAACCCGGGGACGGCGGGCACGCACGAAGGCGTGGTTATCATCGTTTTGAGGGGAACGCGGCGCGCATCCTCGTCCATGATCTTCACGCCGTCGAGGCCGAGTACGTTGCAGATCTCGTGCGGATCCATGTAAATGCCGGTCGTACCGTGAGCCACGGTGGCCCGCGCGTACTCGGTCACGCCGAGCATCGAGGACTCCACGTGGATGTGGCCGTCGAGGAAGCCGGGGGCGATGTAAGCGCCGCCGGCTTCGATTACCGTCGTCTCGTCGCCGATGCAGTGATCGGCACTCGCCCCCACGTACGCGATGCGCCCCCGGGCGATGGCCACATCGATGCCTTCTTGGATTTCGGCTGTGCATACGTTGACGAGCTTGGCACCCTTGATAACCGTATCCGCAGGCTGCAACCCCTGCGCAACCGCAACAAGCGTCGGCGTGACTTCCCACAGTTGATGTTTGCAGAACCGATTGATCATGGCAGCCTCTTTCGCTCAAAGCCTTTCGGAATTCGATACCCCGAACGCTACGCGAGCAAAGCGGATTCGTCAATGAGAAGGGGCGAGCGCCCATCTTCTCGACAAAATGCAAACGCCGCCGAGCGGATCCGCCCGCCACGGCATATCCGGCGGGCCTCCGCCGCGTTCCGACGCCCCGGGAAAAGAGGTTACACCCGCTTGCGGAGCGCTGCGTACAGCAGACTCGAACCAAGGGCGCCGCCAAACGTATCGACCGCCCAGTCGACCGGATCGCACATGCGCTCCGGCACGAAGTACTGATGGAACTCGTCGGTCACCCCGTAGGCACTCGCGCAAGCCAGCGCGACGAGGCACGCGCGGCGCAGCGGCATATGGAACCGCAGTGCGTTCGCAAGCAGAGCGCCGAATACCGAATATTCGCAGAAATGGGCGATCGAGTTGATGGCATCGGCATCGGGGCCCAAGAGCTGCGTTTGCACGTCTTTGAGCGTACGGTAGATGTTGGAGAAGAAACCCAGATCGTCGTTCAGCCCCGATCCGGTATTGGCCGACATGAAGAAGATGAAGCATGCCCATGCGGCAACGAGCGCCCAACTGATAACAAGAGCCCGCCGGGAGCGGGCGGCATGCCGGGCGCCGGCGGTGCGCGAAGCGCTTTCGCTGCCGGAAGAACCGGCTTCGGGGGGTGTTTCGGTTTTCGTTTCCATGGGACAAAAGCTTACCATGGCGGCCCCAGGGAAAGGGACGTCGAAGCTCTAAACACCGTTCGACAGCATGGGCGGATCCCCGCCGAAGCCAGCCGATCGCCTGAGCACTTACGCTTCGGGGACGGACAACCCAGCAATCACCCCGAGAAGCCCCGCGATGAAACGACAGAAAAGGCGGCGCATCCCTCTCGCCATTCCGTCAGCGAGCTGAGGAGACCTTGTGCTCGCGTGGCCATCAAGAAACATGGTTACGTTGCTCTCGCAGAACCTCGGGGCAGCGACGAGCGCCTTACCCGGCGCATCGCAGACGCTCCGCCCGTCTAGTCTTTCGATCTTTCATAGCTCGATGAATCCGCAACGCCGCGTACGCTCCGAACAGAACCGTATAAACAACGATGCTCGTCCTCGCCGTATCGCCTCGAAGAAGCGCCGCAGGCAACAGAATGCTCACAAGGTGCACGTACACCAGCCCGAAGAAGACGTACGCCCATTTTTGCAGACGCTTCCACGCCGTCGCGTCCATGCGGCGCTTCACTCCTTTGAACGAGGTGGCTCCCAGGATCAAAAGCAACGCCATCAGGGCGATCGCCGTCGCGAAGAACAGAAGGAAACCGCTATCGATCGCGCTTCCATTCAACAGGCGCGGCGCAAACGACATGAGGTACATCACCATATGCCCCAGCGCGAGCACGCAAGCGAGGATAGACAGCTCGGCGCGCACGGGTCGCAAGGCGAGGCTCACCACTGAATCCTTTCGGAAAGCCCCGATGAACATGACCACGGTAAACACAGCGAGGGAAAGCGTGCACTTCTGCATAAGAAGAAACAACGTTTGGCGCATCGCTTCAGGATAGGTCGTAAACGCACTTGAAACGTAAAGCACGTTGAGAAGCATCGCTAGGACGTAAAACGCAACAGGACATTTCAGCAGCGGTGTTTTCAAAACCCAGACAAATGCAGTCGTGCATACGAGAACGAGAACGAAGCTCATGTGGATATCCTTTCGTATATGCCGACCCAGCTCGAGCAAGGGGCCTTCCGCATGATGGCGAAAGGCCCCGTCTCGTTTACTTCAGATAGTACACGGAGGGATCCGTTCCCTGCTCAACGAGAAGCTGCGTGCTCTCACGGCTCGCGATAAGCTTCGACACCTCCGATTCGGGGTCATCGAGATCGCCGAAAAAGCGGGCGTACCCAACGCAAGCCTGAACGCACATAGGCTGCTGATCCTGTTTGACAAGGTTCGCGCACATGGTGCATTTCTCTACCGTATTGGCTATATGAACCGGCGCATCGGCAAAGCCTACGGCAAATTCCATCGCATACGCAGGCTCCCCGTCGTTGTATACGCGCACCGCATAAGGGCAAGCTTCGATGCACGATTTGCATCCGATGCACGTTTCGGGATCCTGCATGACGAGACCTGTTTCCTCGTCTTTGTATGTTGCGCCCGTGGGGCATACCGCAACGCATGCGGGCTCCTTGCAATGCTGGCAGGCAACGGGATAATGCTGCAGCTCGCA
This sequence comes from Raoultibacter timonensis, assembly GCF_022845715.1. NCBI lineage: Bacteria > Bacillati > Actinomycetota > Coriobacteriia > Eggerthellales > Eggerthellaceae > Raoultibacter > Raoultibacter timonensis. Next base: position 928,384 of record NZ_AP025564.1, on the reverse strand, counting down.
GTTCGGATAGTCCCCCGATGCCGTATCGATGGTTTTGCCGCCCTCGGTGCGGACCGTGTTCCACCAGTTGCCCGACGGCAAATTGTTGGCAAGCTTGCACGAAGTCGCGCAGGTTTGGCAGCCCATGCAACGCTCAAGATCGATAACCATTCCGTATTGCATGATAACCCCCTACTGAACCTTTTCCATTTGAACCAGGCAGTCGAACCAGTTGTCCTGCTCGAAGCGCGGCCACGTCTCATACGTTGACAGGTCGGAATAATGACCGTCGATGTAGCCGTCGCGCTCCCATCCATGATCGATGACCAGCATGCCGGGACGGACGCCTGCGTTGAGGACAACCTTGATGACAACGTAGCCGCGATCGTTCTCGATGCGCACGACATCGCCTTCGGTCACACCATAGGCTTCAGCATCCTTCGGGTTTACCTTCACGTACGGCTCGGGGTCCAATTCAAGAATCATCGGAGAGTTGTTGAACATGGTATGGGTCTTAAACTTGCAGCGCTCCGAGATAAACAGCAACGGATACTTTTCCGCCTCGTCTACCGCTTCGAAGCCGCCGATCGTCTCGGGCCACGCCTCGATGGGCGGTTCCCAAAACCAGCAGGATTCTTTCAGCATGTCCCACTCTTGCCCCACGTTTGCCATGGGCTGAATTCCCTCATGATAGAACTCGAAGCGACCGGTCGCGCTTAAAATGATATCCGTCAGACCGACCACCTGCGGCTCCTCGGGATACGTCCAAATAGCGTGCTGCTCCTGCAGAGCTTCCCAGCTCAGACCGACGGCTGCGGCAGCATCATTGGTTACGCAGGACGCCAAAAACGTAGTGAGGTCCTGCGTGAAGTAATCCTCGAAACCCATAGCCTTGCCCAACGCAGTGATGATCTCGAAATCGCCCTTAGCCTCACCTGCAGGTTCGACTGCTTTCTGGGTATACTTGACGAAGGGGTTCGAGGTAGAAGACAAGTCATCGCGCTCGTAGAGAAATGCAACTGGCAGCACATAGTCGGCATACTGAGCAGCCTCGGACATGAACATATCGGATACGACCACCATCTCCATGGCATCGAAGGACTTCAACCACTTCTGGCGATCGGGTTCGTTGGTGATGGGATTGCAGATGTAGATATAGGCAGCCTTCGGCGCCGTCATACCGGCAAACTCGCCATCCTCCATCAGCTGATGGAAATGAGGGGCATGGATGGTGCGACCCGGAGCAGCAACACCGACAAGATCGGCAGTGGCGGTATTCACCAGCCCAGGAGTGTTGGGGGCACTGAAATCAGTGCACGAGCAACCGGCACCGTGTTTGGCTTCCTGACCCGTAATATCCATGAGGGCGAACATGCCGTCGTATCCGCATTGGCCGTTGGCGTAATGATCGGGACCGAATCCGGTGAAGATGTAGGAGAGTCCGGAATTCCAAATAGCGGCCAACTCTTCGATGGTCTCAAGCGGCACGTCGGTCATTTCCGCTATGGTATCCAAGTCCCATTCGTTCAATCGATCCAGAAGAATCTGGTAAGCCGGTTTGACCGCAACGCCTTCGACCTCAAAGCTGCCGCGAATTTCCGGATTGGAGGCAGCGTCGAAGGCAACGGCCTCACCGCCTTCATACACCAGAACACGATCCTCCTCGCTCAACGGCTCAGCCTGGCCGAGGTCGGAAAGGCGCAGATACAGGCCATCCGAATCTTTCACCAAGAAAGGAGCGACCGTCATGGTTTGCAGATGGGCGACATCCTCGTGTCCGTCACGAATGGAAATAAGGGCCATCCCCGCAGCCAGCAGCCCATCGGTGGCAGGACGGATGGGTACATAGATGTCGGCTTTGGCAGCAGAAGTGGTATAGATGGGGTCGATGCAGATAACCTTGGCGCCGTTTTCCTTAGCCTGTGACACCAGGTGGTAATCTACGATGTTGGACTCGGTGGGATTGGTTCCCCAGATGAAAAGGTTGTTCGCGTTCACCATATCGCGATGCTCGTTATGGCCGATAGTGTAGGCACCCAAGCCGCCGTGGTTCATCTGCACGTTCATGCCCGTATTGTCATAGCACGGGGCGATGGTCATGGCGCCCATGAGCGCTTGGAGACGCCCTGTATACGATATAGTCGCCATGCCGGAGCCGGAACCGCTCATGAAAGCCACGGCCTCGGGGCCGTATTGCTCCTGCAGTTCTTTCCACTTTGCCGTAATCTCGCTTACCGCGTCATCCCACGAGATGCGCTCCCAATCACCCGCACCGCGCTCTCCTGCACGCTTCATGGGGTACAGCACGCGTGTAGGTGAGTACATGCGCTCGATGTTCGCATAGCCCTTCAGGCACGTTTCCTGATAGGGGCTATCGCTACCGTCGGGGCACTTCAGCTTTGCGCGGGTGATGTTTGCGATTTTGCCATCGCGAACATGCACGTAGCAAGGACATCCCCATCCAGAACAGTTGCCCATGCAGCTTTGGAAATACACTTCCTCCGCCACCTCGACCGGCGCGTCCTCCTTCGAAGCATCGCCTTCGGACGCAGGTTGACTGCATCCGGCAAGCGTCGCGAGCGAAGCTGCGCCCGCCGCCGCAAAGGCCGTTGTTTGCAGGAAGGTTCGTCTCGTGAGCGTAGACGGCTCGTTACCAGCCATGATTCCTCTCCTCTCGTCGTAAGGCATGAGCGCATAGCACGGTATTGCCATCCCGACAGAACGAGATAGACCGATGCCTCCCTTACGCGTCATGCCATAGTTTTGGAATCAGCTGAATTCCCCACATACCGTTATACAGGATTGTCGTGCGACATTCAAGATTGTTGTGCGACAATTTCCGATTGTCATTATTCTACTTTGTAGCTAATGGGGTACGTCCGCGGCTATTTGTGCTCGTGTCCCTCGCCCTGCGAAGGCGCAAAGCCCTCCGTGTACGAGCTGGGTACGACAACGGCACCCGCGTTCTCGTGTATCCCCTCGTGGATCAGGTGCATTTTCCTTAGCTCAAGAGCCACTTCATCATCGCGGTATTGGTCGGAAACTTCGGAAAGGAGTTCCGAGATATCCTTTTCTGCTTCCATGAGCATGATCCTCGAATTCCGGCGGCGTTCCGCCTGGGCCTCCAGAGAAAGCGAGTCTTGCAAGCCGCTGGGAACGATGATGTCCCTCACCTCCACAGAGATGACAGTCACCCCCCAATCGGACACCTTCCCTTCGATTGCAGCGCGCAGTTCGTGGTCAAGCTGGTTCCGCCGTACCACAACTTCGGATATTGGAGCCCTGCCAATAGCATCGCGCAAGGCGGTCTGAGCCGCCAAAGCAACGGCGAAGTGGCAGTCCTCGATTTCGGTGCACGCGCGCTCCGGGTTCCAGATCATCCATGACAAGACCGCATCGACGTCGAGGGGAACCAGATCGGAGGTGAGCGTCTCTTCCGCCCCGAACGGCGTGATCATGATGCGCTGGTCGACGCGAAGCGAGCAATACTCGATCAACGGGATAGTGAAGAATATTCCCGGCCCTGCGACGCGAGAGAACCGACCCAGCCTCAGCACCACCATGCGTTCCCATTCAAGCGCAACGTGCACCGACGACAGCGTGGCCAAGCCCGCCAAAAACGCAACGCAAACCGCGACGATGCCAATATCCGCAAAAGCGAGATAGAAAACCAGCACGACCACCGCAAAAGCGATCACGGCCAGCGCAATCTGCAAAGCAAGAGCGCCGTTGCGCGTTGCCCTTTTTCCTGGATCCGAACGGTAGGCTTCGGCGGCAACGCCGAACTCCATTTCTATGCGGCGAGCGGTATCGCGTTTCTGGGGAGCGTCGGCGTAAGGGCCTTTATTTGCCTTGTTTCTTTTCATGTTCCCTCTTTAGTTTCCGGATGGTCTTGTTGACGTGCTTGGGGATATCGTCGTAAGTCATGCCCTTTTCCAGACAGTTGTTCACAAAATCTTCCACCATCGCGTTGACATCGGGGGCATCCGATATGGCATCGGGTTCGCTGACGAATGCGCCCCTACCCTGCGTTGTTACGATATAGCCATCCCGCTCAAGCGCAACATACGCCTTGCTGACAGTGTTGTAGCTGATATAGAGCTCAGCCGCAAATTTTCTCACGGTGGGCAGCTGGTCGCCGGGCTTGTAATATCCCGTATTGATGAGGTAGACGAGCCGATCTCTCAGTCGCACCCAAAGGGGCAGATCACTCGATTCGTCTATCTCAAATGGCGGTATCGGTTTTGCTGTCATTCTTCCTCATTCACATACTGCTATGTATTCTGGCGTCGAACAAACTTAGCCGCAGGCAAAACCCGCCAAGGAGAACCAAGCATGCTATCGCCAAATCTATCCGTTCATCGTGCTGTTTCCGCGCCGACACAGCGTTCATAATCCCGGGAACCGCCAAACCGCATACGACGAATCCCGCCATGAATACGAGCGCGTTGTCCCCCGCAATCAAGCGTTTCACCGACTGGGCGCCCAAGCTTGTGCCCGAAACCGTTATCAGGTATACGGCGCATGCGGCAAACTCTAAGACGATAACCACCAGATCGGTTTTTGCCAACCGTTGCAAAATGCCCGTTTTTGTTCGATCAAGGTTAAGGCTGATTGAACACAGCATCACCAGAGCAATCCCCGTCGAAAGAGCCGACAGGAAGAACAAAGCGATCAGCCACGGAGAATTCCACAAGGCGATCGACTTCATTGATTGCAAAAACACGCCTGTGTAGGTCATCACGAGCAACGCCGCCGCAAAGCCGATAACGAGTGCCATCGGCTTTATCCGATCGAGCGAACCAGGCAGAGAGAAGCATCCCGCCGCCGCAACAAACGCAACGCAAAGCAAGAGCGCCGTCAACGAGTACGTGCCCACGCTGATATAGCTAAGCGTCGGCTGGGTAAAAAGCATGTACGCTATCTCCGGTCGACCCAAATCGGCAAGGAGGCAAATTGCCCCAAGAGCCAAGACAACAAAAGAAGCGGCGTAGCCCCTCTTGGTCAAAGTCGCGAAATACCGCTTCTCAACAGGCTGCGAGTATAAACCTGCCGAGCATGCCGAGCCCCTCCTCGCTCGAAAGGAAAAGGCGCTCGACCTGCAGTACCGAAAATCGATGCAAGCAAGTACTGCGAAAGCACCCGCCCCGGCGCCACCCAAGAACAAGTATGCAACGATCAGCTGACTCACGGCGCAGCGTATCCCCCGCTCGACAATCCCCGATTCTTACCGACCATAGAATAGCACATTGTCGCATGACTTTTTGTCGCATGACTTCCCGGGCGATAACACCGCGTCCGGAAGAATCTCAAGACGCGGCCATCGAACCCGATGCGCTTCCCGCATGCTTCCATGCGGATTTCCATTGTTCGTCCTTCCGATTCAACCGCAAGAAGCGGCTTCGTTATTCATGCCATCAGGCGCTTTACCCAAAATTGAAAAAAGTCTATTGTTCTTGTAGCAAACGTTGTATAATAACGGCTGCGTTAATGAAGGAAACACTTCAACGAGTTTCGGCAAAGATAAGGATTCTGTTTTTTGGAGGGGGCAGGATCTTTCATCTTTGCCGAAACGCTTTCAGGGGCGGTGAGCATTCACCGCCCGATTTTTTTATTGGCACCCCGAAACGATACGCTGCATCCGACTCGGCAGCACACGGCTCTTAAGATGGCAGAAAACAGCGGATTTTCGTTGCGGCGCGGGTTCCCGAAAAGAGAAGCGCGAGGAACGCCTGGCCCGATCAGGTGAAAAGCAACCGTATGCACAAAGGCGATCCGCCCGGGAGGCGCTTATCGCTCGGAGACGACGAAAAACATTCGTTTCCTGCCGCGAATCCAGAGCTTGCCGACGAACCAAGGGCAGAAACGCAATCAACCCGCTAAAAAAGACAGTGACACCTACCGCATCGACGGGCAGGCGGCTATAGCGTTCTTCGGCTTTCGATGGCGCGGCCGAGCGTTACTTCGTCGGCGAACTCAAGGTCGCCGCCGACCGGCAATCCACTCGCAAGACGCGTAACCTTGATGCCCATGGGCTTGATGAGGCGCGCAAGATACGTTGCCGTCGTCTCGCCCTCAACATTGGGGTTGGTGGCAAGCAGCACTTCGCCGACCTCCTCGGAAGCCAAGCGCGAAAGCAGCGGAGCAATATGGAGATCGTCGGGGCCGATCCCCTCCATAGGGGAAAGGGCGCCGCCCAAAACATGATAGGTACCCGAAAACGCCGCCGTGCGCTCTATGGGCGGGATGTCGCGCGGTTCGCTCACCACGCAGATGATTCCCCGATCGCGCTTCGCCGAAGCGCAGATTTCGCACAGATCGTCCTCGGCGTAATTAAAGCAGCGGGAGCAGAAGTGTACGGTTTCCTTCACTTCTGCGATGGCTTCCGACAACCGCATTGCTGTCGCCTTATCGGTATTGAGAATCCAGTACGCGATACGCTGCGCCGACTTCGGGCCAACGCCCGGCAGGCGCTCGAGTTCGTCAAGCAGCTTCTGTATCGACGGCGCAGCGTTCACGGCAGAACCCCTACATCAAACCGGGAATGTTCATGCCGCCCGTGATGGAGTTCAGGCGCGACGAGCTCGCTTCCCCAACGCCGCGCAGGGCCTCGTTCACCGCAGCGACGACCATATCCTCGAGCATCTCGATATCCTCGGGATCGACCGCGTCCTTATCGATCTCGATGCTCTGCAGCGTCATGTCGCCGAGCGCAACGGCCTTCACCATGCCGCCTCCCGCAGTGGCCTCGAAGGTCATATCCTTGATCTCGTCCTGCGCACGGGCAAGCTCCATCTGCATTTTCTGAGCCTGCTTCATCATCTTCTTCATATCCATTGCGGTACTCCTTTGTCGTAATCGCTTGCCACCGGCTCCGTTACGCAAGCCGGGCTAATCAACTTCTTCGATGGTGAATCCCTCGCCGAACCCCGCTGCGAGAATCGACTCGATATCGCCCTCCCCCGCAGCCGAAGCTGCGCCCGCGGGGGCCGAACCCTGTGCAGGCGCTGCGCCCACCGGAGCTGAACCCTGCGCAGAAACCGCACTCGGAGCGGCCGCAACGGCGCTCGCGGCAGATGACTGGGTAGACTGCGCGGGCGATGCAACCGACTGCGCGGGCTGCGCTGACGGAGACGGCACGGAAGCCGCCTGACCTGCACCTGCAACCGAGGCCGATCTCGGCGCCGAAACGGGCGCCTCGTCGGCGTCGAAGGGCACGTACACATCGTCGTACGCATCGACGGGAGGCAGGTCGGGGTCGGGCGCGCCGTACGCGGGAGCGGCCGCTCCCGCAGAGGCTGGCACCGCGCCGCCGCTTCGCGTCGCAGCGGGCTGAGGCCTCTGGGATGAAACCGCACCGGCAGTCTGCGCGGGCTGGGCGGCAGGCTGCGCTGCCGACGGCTGCATTGTCGCAGAAGAGGAAGGCGTCGAAGCGCCGTTGCCCTGCGCATAGCGAAACGGGATATCGGCGCCGGCAGCTTGGAAAAGCGCCGTTTTCACCACGTCGAACACTTCGGGCTTCTGCACCGCATTGTACGCGAACGCGTTCTCGGTCTGGAACTCGATGATGATCCCACCGCGCTCGGCATCGAAAACGGCTTTGGTGTTGAGAAAGAGCACGCCGTATGCGGCCTTTGCCTTCTTGATGCCCGAAAGCGCTGCCTGCCAGATGCGCTGCAGGGCTGCGGGGTTATCGAGGCCGCCTGCCGATGCGGGCTGGGCCGCCGAAGCGGGGGCAGCTGCGGGAGTATCGGTTGCGGGAGCAGCCGCCGGGCTATCCGTTGACGGATCAAAAGAGGGGACGGGTTCGGGCGAAGCGGCAGCCTGCGCGGGATCCTGCTGCATCGGCTGCGAAGTTTGGGCAGCGGGTGCCGGCTGCGCACTCTGGGCAGCTGCGGGCGCGGCGGCGGGCTGCTGGGCTGCCGAAGCCGCAACAGCCCCGGCTCCTTGTGCCGCTGCGGGCGATGCGATAACATGCGCCACCGCAGAATAGCCCGACTCGAGCGCTTCGATGCGCTCGGCGAGCGATTCGAGCGTAAGGTCGGAATCGGGGCGAACCATGCGGGTGAGGGCGATCTCGAAGGAGAGGCGCGGATTGGTCGAGGTCTTCAGCTCGGCCGACAGGTCGCCGAGCACGCCGAGCATCCTCGCCAGGCGATCGGGTCCGAACAACTCCATCTCGCTCACCAGCTCACGGCGGGTTGCCTCGCTGATTTCGAGCACCGTATCGGCTCCCGAGAGCGCAAGCACGTACATGTTGCGGATATGTTCGGCAAAATCGCGGGTAAACTGCGCCAGGTCGGCACCGGTTTCGATGTATTCCGCCGTCCAGGTGAAACACGACGCGATGTCGCGCGTACCGACGAAGCGGACGATCTCGGCCATGTCGTTGGTATCGAGCGATCCGAGCAGGCGCTCGGCATTCTCAAGCGTGACCTTCCCCTCGCCGAACGCGATAACCTGCTCGAGCGACGTGAGCGCGTTGCGCATGCCGCCTTCGGCCCGGTACGCGATGAGGTCGAGCGCATCGCCCTCGAACTCGACGTCCTCCGCCACGCAGATGGCCCCGAGGCGCGAGACGATGGCCTCGGAAGATATGCGGCGGAAATCGAAGCGCTGGCAGCGCGAATGGATGGTTTCGGGAACCTTCTGGGGATCGGTCGTGCACAGGATGAACACGACGTGCGACGGAGGCTCTTCGAGCGTTTTCAGCAGCGCGTTGAACGCGGCCGTCGACAGCATGTGGACCTCGTCGATGATGTAGACCTTCGAGCGACCGCGCGTCGGCGCGAACTGCACGCGCCCGATGATCTCCTCGCGCACGTTCTCGACGCCCGTGCGGCTCGCCGCGTCGAGCTCGTAGACGTCCGGATGGGTTCCGTTGGCTATTTCGGTGCAGTTTTCGCAGGTTCCATCGGGCTCGGCCGTCGGTCCCTTCTCGCACAGAAGCGCCTTTGCAAGCAGGCGCGCCGTCGTGGTTTTGCCCGTGCCGCGCGGACCGGTGAACAGGTAGGCGTGGCTGACCTTATCCTGCTCGATCGCGTTCTTGATCGTGCGCTCGATATGCTCCTGGCCCACCACATCTTCGAAGATCTGGGGGCGGTATTTTCTGTACAGTGCCTCTGCCATGCTATCGCCTTTTCCTACCCTCGCATATGTACGACGCGTCCTGACGGGCTTCGCGCCTCATTGGTATCAAGTTAGTTTACTGCACCTTGGCAGTCTATGCATCCGCCTCGGCATCGCCGTCAGTTGCCGCGACGGCAGCCGGAACGTTCGCCTCGGCGCCCTCGGTTGCGGCGACGGGCTTCTTCTTTCCGAACTTCGCCTTGAGCACGCCGCCCACTGCAGGGATGAGCGATATGAGAACGATCGCCACGATCACCAGCTCGAAATGCTCCTGCACGACGGGAATGCCGCCGAAGAAGTAGCCGAGCAGCGTAAACACCGACGACCAGACGATGCCGCCGAGCACGTTGAAGAAGAAGAACTTCTTGTAGTGCATGCGTCCCAAGCCGGCGAAGAACGGTACGAACGTACGGATGAACGGGAAAAACCTGCCGAGGAAGATGGCGAGCGGACCGTACTTGTCGAGCATGGCCTCGGTCTTTTCGATGCGCTCGGGAGTCATCGACTTGACGCGCCCCGAATCGATGATACGCCTGCCGAACTCGCGGCCGATCCAATAGTTGCACTGGTCGCCGACAATGGCGGCCACCCACACTACGGGCAACAGGATCGCCAGGTTCAAGCCCTGCCCGTCGGCTGCAAAGAAGCCCGCCGTGAACAGCAGCGAATCGCCCGGCAGAAACGGCATGATGACCACGCCGGTCTCGATGAAGATGATGAGGAAAATGGGACCGTATGCACCGAGGGGACCCAAGCTCGCTATCCATTCCGCAATGAAGCTACGGGGGTCTTGGAGCAGGTCGATGAAGAACTGGATGATTTCCATTGCAACCTATCGCATCGCGCGTACAACGTAGAACATGCAAGTATCCCGAATAGGCAAGGGCGCTCGTCAGCGGTCCCTTATGGCTGCTTCCTCCCGGACCTGACCAGGTTCAGGACTTGGCGCCGCCCTAGCCCATTCGAGATACTCGATCTTGAACCAGATCAGTATAGACGAACCCGCTGCAAGCGCCCGGGTATCGGTTGTCGAAGCAACCAAATTCACACAGACAGCGAGGTTTTGCGCACGGATCCATGCCCTCACGCCACCTTCTCAAGCGCCCTCTCGCTCAAGATCGACCGGATGTTCACAAGGAACAGCGTCGAGCAGAAGGCGACCGAAAGCACATCGGATAGGGGCTCGGCAAAATAGACTCCCCACACGCCGACGAAGTGCGGCAGAACGAGGGCAAGCGGGATGAGCAAGACGATTTTGCGCACGGTCGCAACGGCGAGCGAGAGCTTCGCCTGCCCGAGCCCCATGAAGATCGACTGCATGCCCAGCTGCAACCCCATCAGGCTCATCCCCGCGATGAATACGGGCGCCACTTCGCCCACCAGTTCAACGAGCTGCGCATCTTCGGTGAACAGCTGCGCAATCGACGCAGGAAACAACATGACGGCGACGGCGCAGACGAACTCGAATGCGAACGATACGGCGATGAGGCGCTTAGCCGCTCTCTTCACACGATCGAACAAGCGCGCGCCGTAGCTGTAGCTGACGATAGGCTGCACCCCTTGGGTGAATCCGTTCGCCGGGGCGAACAAAAGCTGCAGGATGCTTTGCAGAATGGTCAGCGCCCCCACGTACAGATCGCCGCCATAGGTTTGCAGCGTGCCGTTCAGAACGACGATGATCAAGCTTTCGGTAGCCTGCATGAAAAACGGGGCACCGCCGAGCGCGAGCACCGGGCGCACGATCTCGCCTTCGGGGCGAACAAGGCGCGCCTCGACTCTGAATACGCTCGATTTTCTTCGCAGGAAAGCGACCGTGAGCGCCGCACTCACCCCTTGCGAAACAACGCTCGCCACCGCCGCACCCTGGATCCCCATCCCGCAGACGAAAATGAGCAGCGGGTCGAGCACGATGTTGAGCACCGCCCCTGTCGCAACCGCGATGAGCGCGTACTTGGAATCGCCCTGCGCGAGCAAGAACGGGCACAGGCCCAGGTACGCCATCACGAAAAACGTGCCGACAAGGTAAATGGAAAGGTACGACCACGCGTACGGAAGCGTAGCCTCGCTTGCCCCGAACAACCCCAGCAAAGATCGTCCGAACAGCGCGAACACGACGATCAGGCATACGGCGAATATGACGAGCAGCGTCACGACGTTCGCCATAATGCGGTTCGCCCGCCCGGCATCGCCGTTGCCCAAAGCGATCGAAGCCAGCGGCGCGCCGCCCGCTCCCGCAAACGCCGAAAAAGATGCTATGAGCAGCACGATGGGCAAGCACACGCCCACCCCCGTCAGCGCATCGGCCCCGACGCCGGGAATATGGCCGATGAACACGCGATCGACGATGCCGTACAGCAGATTCACGAGTTGGGCGACCACGGTGGGAATGGCAAGGCGGGCCATCAGCCGTCCGAGCGATTCGGTGGCGAGAAACGCCTTCGAGTCCGATCCCCCCTCGGATGCAACCGCGTCCGCTCCCTTGTTTTCCGCTCCCATACACCACCACTTACCTTGTACGCCCGAAACCGCCGGTTCGCCCAGGCGGCTCGAACCGTTTCAGTTCCCGCTAATGCTGCCGTATCCCCTATGGTGCATAAGTATAAGTATTCGTCTTATCGATATCCAGAAGAGAGGATGCCCGAGCCGATGGTTCGGCGAGCGTCGAAGCCCGCCCGTTGCCTCTAGGAGCGCTTCTTCTGCTGTTTCCTCTTCGGCGCGTAGTCCTTCATGTCCTCGAGCGCGCCGCCCGCGACCTCCCAGAAGTACAAACTCGCAACGCTGTTGTACGGCGCGTAACGGCGGCGGTACTTCTCGAACAAGTCGCGCGGAATCCTGCGGTGATGGTGCACCATGCGCATCCCCTTCTGGATGCCCAGATCCCCGAAACTCAGGATGTCCTTCCGTTGCAGAGAGAAGATCATGAGCATCTCGGCCGTCCATACGCCGATGCCGTCGAGGGCGCACAGGTCGCGGCACACTTCTTCGTCAGGTTTCTCGCGCAGCGCCTCGAGATCGAGCTCACCTGCGGCAACCCTCTCCCCTGCGTTGTGGATGTAACGCGCCTTACTGAAGGTCATGCCGAACTGCTGCAACTCCTCGATCGGAGCCGCGGCGATACGCTCCGGCGTTACCTCGCCAAGCCCCTCGACCATGCGGTTCCATACCGTCTGCGCCGCCTTGCCCGATATCTGCTGGGCAATGATCGAGTCGATGAGCGACTGGAACACATCGGCGTGCACCTCGCGCTCGATAAAACCGATTCGCTCGATGACCTCGGCAAGCCGCTTATCCTTCGCCTTGAGGTAGGCTATCTCTTCATCGCCGTATTCGAAGTAGCGCTTTTCCATGAGATCGCCTTCCGTCGCTCTGAGCGCATGACCGCATTGCACGATCGGGGTCATTGTACACGAACGTTCGGCGCACCTGAATACACCCGAGGCGACAAGGCCCGCACGACACCGGGCCCATGGCCGCTCTCGTCGTGCGGGTCGTTGATATCAAGCGCGGGCATAGATGCCGCCGCTGCCGTCAGAGCACGGTTGCCGCAATCTCCTCGGCAGCCAAAACGCCCGACGTGTGCGCCCAACCGACCGTCTGCCCAAGCGCCCAGTAGTAGTCATTGTGCATGGTTCCCACCGATTCGGTCCCAACAGCATACAGCCCGCTTACCGTAGCTCCCGCCTCTGAAGCCTTTACCTCCATCTTCGGCGTCACGCTCAGATCTCCGCATGTGCCGAAGGGGGTCGGAGCCATGCGCACAGCGAAATACGGACCGTCGCCATACGGCACGAGATACTTCGCATCCTTGAAGAAAACCGGATCTTCTCCTGCTTCGCATAACGCGGCATACGCTTCGAATTCCGCAGAGAACACCGACGGATCCCAGCCGACGGCCTCCGCAAGCGCCCCGGGGGTGGCTCCCTCGAACAGCACACCGGAGTCTTTCATCGATGCCAGATATGCATCGGTAACCGTATCCGGATCGGCTTCTTTCAAGCCGTCGATCGCAGCCCGATCCGCTATGACGAACAGCCACGGTTCGTCATAGGCAACCCCGTTCGCGCCGCCGTACGTCGGCACCCAGCAAAACGCGTCCTCCGAATGAAAGCGCTTACCGAACCGGCTGACGTGCATCCGGCCCTTCGCGGGATCCTGCATGACGTTGCCCAGCGCCTGAACACCGCCAGGATACGATACGTAGTTCTCGTCGATGGGATAGAGCGTATCGCAGCAGAGGATGCCGAGATTCCACGGTTTTGCCGCCCCAGCCGCCCATGCCATTGCGGCTCCTTCGCCGTTGTTCAGCACAGGATCGCGGCCGAGCAGCGGCACCGAGCACAACTCGTTGATCATGTCTTGGTTTGCACCGTACCCGCCCGAAGCAAGCACGACGGCCTTTCCCATAAAATCGACCGTCTTCGAACCTTGCGTTGCCCGAAGGCCGACAACGGCGCCGGATTCGTCCACGATAAGCTCCTGGCCCGTGCAACCTGTATGCATAGCTCCCCCGGCCGAGATCACAGCATCGACCATCTTGCCGTACGTCTTCTTGCGGTTGTCGTCGTCTTTCGGCGGCTGCGAGATGCGGTACTCATTACCTGACAATCCGTTGGTCGGGGGAGTTTCCTTCATGTAGAACCCGAAGCCGTAACCGCGCAGCCAATCGACGACACGGCCGCAATTGCGCAGATACGTGCTCAATACCTCATGATCGCAATGGTAGTGAACGGCCTCGAGCCACTCTCTGTAAAACGCCGGGATGTCGGCTTGCAGCCCTTGTTCGAGCTGGTATTCGCTGTTGAGCGAAATATAGCAATTGCCCGAGCAGACCATGCCCGTTCCACCGATGTTTTCGGTTTTCTCTACGATAAGGACTTTGGCGCCGTTCTCCGCCAAACGCGTGGAGCATGCTATCCCGCCAGGGCCGCACCCCAGCACAACGACATCGCCTTCGAACGTTTCGTCGGCTGGATCCATCGACCCGAGCACGCTGACTTTCGCCGGTTGCCCTTCCTCCACGCGCGAGGCATCGCCGCTTCCGCTCGCTTGGCTGGCACATCCCGCCAACAATCCGGCCGAAGCAACGCCTACGCCACCGATGGCGGCTCCTTTGAGAAAATTCCTTCGCGTGATGCTCATAAGATCATCCCCTTTGGTAGTATTTCCATTATCCGATTCGACGGCCTTGCCGCCTTTCGTATCATCGAGGCGACGGCGAGCACGGGCATCGGCCCAAAGGGGTCGAATTATAAAAACTACGAGTTTTTCGTATTGACCTAAAAGGACGATATGGCAAAAAAGGGCAGATCAAAGGCTTTTGACACAACGGTTCTACCGCTGTTTTTTTGTTGCCAGCTGGCAACGCTCGGCCTGCTCCGGCAAACGCCCTCCTATTCTTTATGGGAGACGGAGATCAATGCGTTTCCCGTTTTCAGCCTCTGGATTGCCAGAATCCTTTCGGTAGCCGTTCTACTCGTTGCGCTTACCATGGCGTTGAGAGGCTGCCGCTTTCTGCGGCTCCGCACCATGCTGGCCGTCAACGGAGCATCACTCCTCATCGGCTTCGTTCTTACCTTCTACTACGCCTATAGCCTGCCGGTCTATTTCGCTGCGCAGTGCTTGATAGGGATCGCCCATGCATGGATACTTCTCTGCTGGGCGGAGTACCTCACCTCGCTTGAGAAACCCCATCGAAATCGTTCGATCGCCTTTGCGGCGCTGATCGCCGTACTCATCTTTACGATCATGAGTGCGGCGCCCCAAAGCATGCAGGCCGTTTGTTTTCTCGCCATCGCATGCGGCAGCGTGCTGCCGCTTTTCCTCACGCCGCAAAACGGTGGCGAATACGACAAGGAAGCATCAGGAGGAAAGGCGCTCGACGCTCGTCGCAGCCTTGCTTCCATTCCATGGGAATTGGTCGTGCTCATGGCAAGCTATGCCATGCTTTTCAGGATTCTCGTATTCTTCAACTTCCCCGCCGTCGACGGATCGATGCAAACCGTTGCAGCAGCGGTAATCCGCATTGGCGGCATGATCTTACTTCTCTTGTACCTTTCGCGCGTCCGGTTCGCACCGAACACCCAGCAGATGATCATCCCCCTGTTCTTCCTCACCCTGCTCGGGCTGCTCCTCCTGCCAGGACGCGAGGGAATAGTCGCCACGGTCGCCGTGGCGCTCGTCGAATCTAGCTGGACGTTCTTCTACGTACTGATATGGCTTATCCTCCCCGAAATCGCAAACTCCAAAAAAGCAGACCCGTTTGTCGTGCTCGTCGGCGGATGGACGGCGCTCAACCTGCTCCTCCTTTTGGCCGCTCCCCTTGCTTACTTCTTCGAAGTGCAGGTCAACCAAGGGACGCTATCGCTTACCGCATTGGTTCTGATAATCGTATACACCCTCGCCGTCGCGTTGCTGCTCTACCGCAACAGCGCGAAGCGCCTTCTGGCAAAGCAATCCCCCTCGTGGGAGAAAGAGCAGGAAGACCACTTTGCCGCGTTAGCCGAAGAACACGGATTGACTCCCCGCGAAAACGACGTGTTTCAACTGCTCGTACAGGGCTACAGCCTGCCGGCCATAGAAAAGGAATTCGTGCTGTCGCACAGCACCGTGAAAACCCATGCCCGCCATGTGTACGAGAAATTCGGTGTATCGGGAAAACAAGAACTCATCGAGCGCGTGAAACGGTCGCAGCACATCGGTTAATCGATGCCGCCCGTTCTTTTCTCCGAGAGACAGGATGCCTGGAAAACAGCCTGACCGCTCCACGAAGCACCGTTCACATGCAGAAAGACGGACGGACGGTCGTTTGCCCGCCCGTCCGTCTTTTGTTCGAATGAAGCCGAATCCCGGGATCCTATTTTCCAGCCACGTGCTTACCCGTCAGATACCCGAACACAATGCAACGCCCGACCGAAAGGCCCATGGTCGAAAGCGAGTAATCGATCGCCCCGTAGAACGGACCCGAGCAGTTGCCTGCCGCGAACAGGCCCTCAATGGGTTCGCCGTCGGCGTTCTTGCATTGACCGTTCACGTCGATCAAAAGCCCTGCGGGTATTGCGGACACCGCATATTCGCGGGGCATCGCGTAGAAAGGCGGGGTGTTCACCAGCTGCATGTACTTCGAAGCCTTACCGAAATCGAGGTCGGCGCCCAATTCGCACAGCTCGTTGTAGCGCTCAACCGTCGCAACGGTGGCCTCGACAGGCAGGCCCGCAGCTTTCGCCAGCTCCTCGATGCTATCCGCCTGCAGAAGCGTGCCATCCTCGACGAACGCCGCAATCTTCTCGGGCGTGCCGTTTGCCACGGTTGGAACCGTCGGATCGCTCCCCCAGCCGTATATCTGATCGGAGTAGTTCGCGTCGAAGATGGTCACCATGCGGTGCTCGGGCTGATCGCGCAGAATCGTATTGCGCGCACCGTAAGGAACATCCTCGTACATGAAGCGCTCGCCGTTGACGTTGACCGCCAAGAGGGGTTCTTCGCGAAAGCATCCTTTGCCGCCATGGATCATCTTGCTGTGACCGCCGGGCTCCATCACAGCGCCCGCCAAAAGGCCGATCAGGTGTCCGTCGCCTGTCTTGTTGATCTGCTTGCGGTTGAACACGAGCGCGTCGGGAACGTACTTGGCGAGCATAGCGTCGTTGTTCTGGAAATCTCCCGTCGCAAGAATCACGCCTTTTGCGGCAGAGAATTTCTTGTACGTTCCGTCCTCGGCCTTGCCAACAACACCCGTCACCGCGCCGTTTTCCACAACAAGCTGCACTGCAGGCGTATTGAAGAAAAACTCGACACCATCTTTTACCGCCTGTTCGGCAAGCGCCGTCGTCGGCGCCTGCATGCTATCGGGAAACAGCAGACCCCTCACGAAGCAGTTTCCGTCTTCGTAAACGTGGTCCATCGAATCGCTTTCCTTGCATGCATCAAAGCCAATCTCGGTAAGCCTATCCTCATACCACTCAAGCACATCCTGCGATTTGTCCGCAAACTCTTTCAGAAGAGCCATATCGGGCTGATGAGCATTGAGCTCGTGCATCTCGTGCAGGTACGCAGCAATACCCGCTTCGGTGCTCTGATCCTTCATGACCCGAGCCGCCAACATGCCTTGCGCAACGGGATTCGCCTCTTTCTGTAGAACCGCAACCGTTGCACCCGCCTCACAGGCCGCAAGCGCTGCGGGCACGCCCGTGGTTCCCGCGCCCACTACCACTACATCGAAGCTCAATTCCTCCGCAAAGTCAGAGATCTGCTCGGCTACAGCAACAGAACCCTCGAGTTCGGAAGCGGCCACGCGCCCATCGGCGTACGTCGCCACCCCGTCGGCTCCGTCGGCCCCCTGCGTTGCATCGGCTTGCCGGTCGCCCGCCGGGGCGCACCCAGCGAAGGAGGCGGCTGCCACCGTCGCCGCCGCGCCGCCGAACGCAAGAAAACTGCGGCGACTCATCTTGGTCGTATCGATACTTCCCATAATCGATCCCCTTTCAATTCCCGGGCTCCCATCGCGAGCCCGTATCGTTACAAGCCGGCACACGGAGCCGCCCTTCGGCGCAGCCCCATCCGATCGGCGACGCCATTGTGGGATGAAACCTGTCGTTTCACGAGAAGAGAAGGCGGATGATCATCTGTCTGCGAGGGATGATATTTATAACCCCTCGCTATATTGCCTGATCAGAGAAACGGCAGTACAGAATCAAAACAAGACCGCGAGGTTGCGCCGCTGGGAGAGGATTGCCTCCTTGCTATAATCATTGGCAGGCGGAAAGGGATGCCATGGAAAGCACTGCGGCGGACAGAGATCTCATCTTGTCGAAGACGGGCTTGTTCCCCCTTCGGTTCCTTGGAGTGGGCGTGTACCTCGCCTGGCTGTTCACCATACACTTTTCAACAAGTGTCTTCGAGACGTCCGATCGCGCCCTCGATTCGCTCATACTTTCGAACCTTGCCAACCTGACCTGCTTGGTGCTCGCCGCTTTTTTCGCGCGAAAAATCGCCCCCATCTCCACCAAAAAGGGGTTTGTCTGGACGGCCGGTGCAAGCTCGTTTCTCGGAACAGCCGTCGCCTCCCTTGCACCGCTCGGCGCGGTGGCGGGCGATTTTCTGTTTGTTACCGGCAACGCCCTTATCGGCGCGGGCACTTCCTTGCTGATCTTGATCTGGAGCGAATTGTATGCAAGCCTTCCGCGAAGAGATGCGAGCATTTTCTACTCGAGCTCTTTCATGCTCGCAGCCATTCTCTTCTACGCGGTTTCGATGCTTGACTCGCTGTGGCAAATGGCCGTCATCGCTCTTTTGCCCGTCGTTTCGATGATAATGCTCACGTTGAGCTTGCGTCTGTTGCCCGATCAGGCAGAGGAGGTAAAGGAGAGCGCGGAATCCCACTGGTCGTTCCCTATCCGCCCCTCCATTTTGCTAGCGGTGTATGCTTTCGCTTCAACCCTCAGTAGGTCGATGAGCTTCGACTCGAACGATGTGGGAATGCTCGGCATGCTGCTCATTGCGGCAATCGTGCTCGTATGCAACGTGTTCCTGTTCGACAAATTCGATGCCCGTTTGCTCTACAAAGTCACACCCCCGCTCATGATCGGCGGATTCCTGCTCATCTCGTTCTTCTCCGGTTTTGACGGCTTGGGAAACGTCCTGATAAACGCAGGGTTTTCGGGATTTGTCATCCTTACCCTTATCGTGCTGAGCAACATATCCTACACTTACGGCGTTACCGCCATCTGGCTGTTCGGCTTGACGCGCGCGTTTCGCGTGCTGGCAAGCACCGCCGCCGCATACGGTTATTCCTGGGCCGCATCCGTCGGACTCGACGACAAAGCAGTGTTCGGAGCGTTTGCCATCGTGCTCATTGCAACCTGTGCGATGTTTTTCCTTTCCGACAAAGATTTCACCAGCACCTGGGGCATCAACCCCCTTCCCGCCAAGAGAAACGATGCCGTCGAGGAGTTTTTTGAAACCCTGCAGGGCAAATGTTCGATCATCGCCCACCGGTTCGGACTGACCCAACGAGAAGAAGAGGTGCTCGTTTTGCTCGCGCAGGATAAAAGCATCGCTGAAGTCGAGGAAGCTCTCGTCATTTCGAACGGCACCGCCAAGAGCCACATCAGGCACATCTACGCCAAGCTCGACGTGCATGCGCGGGAAGAAATCGTCGAGATGGTTCGGGATCTTTAACGCGGCTCCCGTCCAAACCCTATACGGCTACCGGTGTCTCGCAACAAAGATGGCTGCAGCTCGCCGGCAAGCTGCAGCCATCGTGGATCACCGCAAGTTCGCACGATCCGGGAATGCCCCGAACGCACCCAACGCTATTGCAGCGTAGCAACCTCGGCATCGTGCGTCTTGATCTCAACGCCCGCTTCAGCCAAGCATTGCTCGACCGCGATAATGATGCCTGCGCTCGTTCGCGTAGCGCCGGAGATCGTGTCGACGGCAGTCGAATTGGCTTCGACGATCATCTGCGGCAGCTGGTCGATCGCCAGGGTGCCCACGTCTTTAGTCTCGTTGTGCTCCACCACTTCGACGTTCTCAATGGTATCCCCGTCGATCGTCACGCGCACGGCGAGCCTGTCGTTCATGCCCCAGTAGCGTCCGATGTACTGGTTATCGGCGCACTCGAACTCGGTAAGCGCATAGTCATCCGCAAAGTTCACCGCATCGCCGGACAACAACGATTCCTGGCTCACGTCGTCTTTTGCGGCGGCCGCGTTGGCGCCGGCCGTGGTTCCCGTGACGTAGTTTTCACCCATGTTGCCGCCGCCATTGTAGTTGCCGACCCAAAACGATCCGCAGGTGCCGGCGGAATACAGATGGGGAATCGGCTCGTCGTCCCAGCCGATAACCTGGCAATCGGTATTGCGCTGTGGGCCGCCGTCAGTGTTGGTGACCGCGGGAGTCAGCTTGAACGCATAATACGGGCCGTCTCCGATGGCAACAAGCCCCTCATCGCGGCCGCAATCTTCATCGAGCCCCGATTCGCAGATGCCGTTCCATCTCTCTACAGTGCCAGCCAAAGCCTCACCGTCGATGCCGATCTGCTCGCCTAGGGCAGCCAGGGTATCGCCCTTGACGAGCCAACCCAGTTCGAGCTCCTGCTCAAGCCCATCGCTCCAGCTCCAGTAAGGCTTATGCCCATCTACCCGGGCGGCCTCGTCGAACACCATCCACGTGTTCGATGGCCAAGGCATGTGCGTCCATGTGCCATGGAAGTTAGTCTGGCCATGACGCGAGTTGCGCGTTTCATTGGCCGCTTCGTTCACGAAGCGCGTGCCGTCTCCCGCAACGATGATCGCGCTCGTTTGGCCCATGTCGCCGTACCAGGCGTTCGGAGGCGTCTTGCTCCCGCTCGCGCAGGTCCATCCGAACGAACACCCGGTGTAGGGATTCTTGTAATTAGGGTCGGGTGCGGCACAGCATGTCATGTGCCACATCTTGGCGCCCACGGCGCCAGCCGCCACGATCCCGTCGCCCGTATTGAAACTGCACCCCTTGGCCAAAAGCTCCGTGTACCCGATGTAGTTCTGGATCATCTCCTGGTTGTTCTCGAAACCGCCAACCGCCAGCACAACGCCGTTGATGGCCCTGATATTGTACCGTTTGCCGTCGATCGTGGACGTAACCCCATGGACGATCTTCGTCTCAGGATCCTGGATGAGGGTTTCAAGGGGCGCGCTGTACCATACATCGATGCTGTCCTTCATTCCTTCGATGATATCGCGCAGGGTTCCGAGGGCCGCATTGACATCCTGGGCGTTGTAGCGCGGATCGGGACGAAGCGTGATTTTCCGAAAGCCCGTGAACTCCTCATCCGGATACAGCTCGGGATATTCGGGCCTCGTTGCGAACTCGATGACGTCTTCCGAAACACCGTGCTCGATCAGCCAATCGTAAAACGTCATCCAGCCGTCCACCTGAAACTCCGCGATCTCATCGCTTGAAATCAGGTTGTACTCACCGCGAAGGTTCGCCATGAACTGAACCATCAGATCCCTATCGGTGGGAGCCATGTAGTTCTGGCCGAACCGCGAATTGCCGCCAGCATGCGCCTTGTCGGCCTTCTCCATAAGCAACACTCTCGCGCCGGACTCGGCTGCTGAAATCGCCGCGTAAGCACCTGCGGCACCGTAGCCGGCAACGACGACGTCGTATTCGGCATCCCAAGTTACGCTTGCCTCAGAGCCGCCCGACGCCCCGCTCGCTTCACCGCCCGAAGAGCCGTCCGCACTCTTCGGCGCACAGCCCGCCAGACCGGCAACCGCACCGCCCGCCGTCAGCAAAGCCGCGCCCTTCAGAAAATTCCTTCTCGATACTTCGGTCGTCATACCCTTCTCCCTTCAATGCAACGGATGTCCCCGCGCGTTCGTCAGCAGCCGCCTTCCACATGCGATCATCGCCGTCGAACGCGACCCAGAGACTACCAGCGAATAGCCGCGCTTACTGTAAGCAGCCGAGTCCCAAACGAGGCATGGCCTGCTGATATTCTTCTACGTAATTTGCATGCCGAACGGATATGCTATGATGCCCACGTTAGGGGATCAAAAAAGGGAGCTTATGTTCTGGGAAAAGGTCAATGCCCTTTATGACAAGATGCGCGGCGTCACAACGGTATCTTTGCCGTTTCTGGGCTTCGGGCTCATCCGAAGGTGGTATGCTCTGCTCGCATCTCTTGGCGTCGAGAGTTCTACCGCACTGCTTCCCCTGCCGACCATCTCGATAAACAGCTTTACCGAATGCGCGTTCCTCTTCGTACTCATCGTCCTCGCCAAACGATACGCCCCCTTGTACCGCCGCGGTGCATTCGTCGCCGGATCGGCAATCGCGCTTTCGCTTGGCTCGCTGCTCGTCTTGCTGGGCTCTTTCTGGGAACCCGTGCCGGCGTTTATCGTACTTGGCGAGATACTCGTCGCCGCAGGCTTTACCACGTTGTTTGTGGTTTGGTTGGAGCTCTACGGATGCATTGAGCCAACGAAAATCGCCCTTGCGTACGCGGCTTCGTTCGTAGTCTGCAGCATCGTCTGGGAAACGCTGCAACAATTCAGCGCTCCGAGCGCCGCAACCATCGTCTGCCTCGTGCCGTTTGCCTCGATCGCCCTTCTTATCGCGGGATTTCGCACCATACCGGCAACGCATGTGCCGAAAAGCGATGCACGCCAACCCTCCCTGCGTCCCCTGTGGCGGCTTATCGCATGGGTGGCGGCTCTCAGCTTCGCGTTCGGCATAGCGGACAGCGTCACTTCTTCGATCATTCAAGCACCTTCGTATTTCGGGCGGCTTTTACCGAACCTCATAATACTTATTGGCGTTATGTTCTTCAAAAGCATATTCGATCTCGGAGTCATATACAGAATCACGCTGCCGCTCGTCATCGTCGGCTTCCTCAACCTTCTGCTTGCGACAGATAATCTGGACATCGCGCAATTCTTCTTGAGCGCGGGCAGCGAGAGCTTCCTTGCCCTGGCCTTCATCATCGCATGCAGCTCGGCGTATCGCCGACGGTTTTCTGCTGCTTACATCTGCGCAATCGTATTTGCAACCCATGCGCTGTTCATCAGGATCGGACAAAGCGCTGGCTCGGCCGTGCACTACGTCAACCTATTCGATCAGGGCCTCGAATACGCCGCCATCGCCGTTCTGGGAACATTGATTTTTTCGGCCTCGATCGTGGTCTTCCGCGAAAAGGATTTCTATCTTCAATGGGGCGCTGCGGGAACCTCGCCCAAAGCGGCGACGGAGGAGTCCCGACTGCGAGACAGCATCGCAAGATTCTCCTCCATAAACAAGCTCAGCGCGCGCGAAGAGGGCATCGCCCTGCTCATGGCCCAAGGGAAAACGAACCAAGAGATCGCGAGCGAGCTGTTCATCGCCCCAGGAACCGTAAGAACCCACGTGAGCCGAATCTATGCGAAGCTCGACGTGCATAGCCGGGAGGAGTTCATCGAGGTGCTCGAGAAAAACTCGGCCGTATAACAGGCGAAATATCCCGCCCATCTCGCACCACAAGGAGGCCTATCGAGCCCTGGGACGCCGATAGCCCAGGGCAGCGGTTTTGCATCGTCAAAGCAACTGGGTACAACGCAAACATCAACCCATGGAGCAACCGACACCGATCGCTGACCTCCTTTGCCGCTCCGCCTATACCGCAGCCTTCGATCGGCCCTCGCTCTCAAGAACCGCCCCCGGTTTCGGAGTCTCAAACGCAACGGCCTGCGCAAGCGCGTCTTCGTCTGCGTACATGATTTCTATCCCCTTGATGGCGTCGCCTACACGCAGGGCCTCCACGACGTCGATGCCGCCGACCGTCATCCCGAACACCGTAAAGGCGTCGTCGAACTCGGGCTGCTCGGATAGCGAGAAGTAGAACTGGCAGCTGCCGGAGTTCGGCTCCGATTTATGCGCGAAGCACAGGCTTCCGCGCACGTGCTTGTTGTTCGGCTTTCCCGCATACTCGTCCTCGATGGTATAGCGCGCGTCCCCCACCCCGGGATGGATGCCGCGAATGAGTCCGCGCGATGCGGCCTCGACCTGCGCCGGACCGAGCGTACGCGTGATAGGGCAACCGCCGAGCACAACCGAGTTCGGCTTGTATGCGTGGAACTTGAGGCTGTCGTAAAACCCCTTGCACGCAAGCTCGATGAAATTGCCGACGGTTTTCGGCGCATTGGCCCCATCGAGCTGCACGGTTACGACGCCCTTCCCCGTCGTTATCACGGCCACTTCGCTTCCGTTGGGTTTGTAGCGCGGCGTGTACACGGGCAGTACGATTCGAGACATAACGCTTCCTTCCATCCTTTGCGCGCACCGCCTGGCCCCCATGCAGCCTGCGAACCGGCGCGAACGCCCTCCTTGCTTCCTCGCTACCCGATGCTAGCAAAACCGAAGATTCGCGCATCCGATGGAGCACCCTATTTTGGCGATTCGAAAGTCATCGGTACGCCTCCGCACCGTCCGCCCGCAGGAAAATCGGGCAACCGCACGCGAGCGCCTCGAACAAGACGCGGCGAATACGGCAGGGGTTCAGATCCCAACGTACGACTCGACGAGGTCGATGAGCTCCTGTTGCTTGTGAACCCCTAGCTTGTGGTACACGTTTTCGATATGGGTCTGGGCCGTGCCCTTGGCAATGCCGAGATCCCTCATGATGATCGCAAGCGTTCGCCCGCGCGCAAGCAGCAAGAGCACATCCTTTTCGCGCGGAGTCAGCCGGTATTCGTCTGCAATCGCATCGCATCCCGTCTCGAGCGGGTTTCCTGCCGCATCCGCCTCCCGCACGATCGCCTTCCCCCCGTCGCGATCGAAAAGCCGCCGACCTGCAAGCTGGGCGAACGTACCTTCAGGAAGCACGAGAAACGCCGTCACCACCAGCACCATAACGCTGACGATGCCGATAGACGACACCTGCAGGCTTCCGTACACGATGCTCTCGCGTACCGTACCGCCCGCAAAATAACCGATTCCCATGCCGAGCATCGTGGCAGCGGTCCCCAAACCGAAAATGACGTACTGGGAAAGACGAACCTGCTGGTTTTGGGCAAGAGCAACCAGCAGTATCCACGTCAACGTATCGAAAAGCTCGTAGCCTACGCCGATCAGCAAAATCGAAAGATACCAATGATCGGAGAAGAACAGGGAAACGATCGCCATCCCAAGCGCCATGAGGGGAAGCGCTATGCGATACCCGAACAAGGGGTTGAAAACCCGTCCGAGCAGCACGGAAAATACAAGGAACAATGCGCCCGTCACAACAAGTGCAAACAGCGAGCTGCCGCCGATCGCGGAAAGGGGATCCACGGCACCGCCCGACGGCAAGGCGTCGTACATCCTGCACAGAAAGCTGAATATCACAATGCTCACGAGCAACCGCCCGATAACGTGGTAGGGCAACGGTTTTCGCCCCGATGTGCTTTCGCCCCGTTCAATAGCCGGATCGCCAGATGCCGTATCGCCGCCGTCGGCGAGCTCGACGCCCGTGCTTTTGCTTGTAGAAACCAGCAGGAGCAGAAACGACGCGATAGGATAGAGGCAAAACGCCAAAAGGCCCCCCTCGAAGAGCACGATCGCAACAAGAACCGCCGTTACGATCGCCGAAGAAGGATAGCAGTACAGGGAAAACGAGGCCTTCCGACGCGCGAATCCCACTCCCCAGAGAACCTGAAGGCAGCTCGATGCAACCCCGCTCAACACCATAAACGCAACCATACCGATCGTGCTTTGCCCCAAAACGACTACGGGAGACCCGAGTACGCAGACCCCGACCATCGCTCCCGTTATCGCCTTGAACCGGCGGTCGAAGCGCGCGCGTTGGGCAACCCGGTAAGCAACGAATGCGGCGGCAAGGGTGCTCAGGGCGCCGGGGATCAGAAACAACCAGTCAGAAACACCGATTTCAGACACGACGAACGGGGCCGAAAGGCATAGGACAATCCACGCTCGGCACAGGGCGAGCCCGAACATAACAACATAGAAGTCCAGTGATCGGAACGCCCCCAGAGCATCCTCGAGGCTTTCCCGCGCAATCGTTTCCCGCATCCCATTTCCCCCAAAGCACACGTAAGCCCAATAGCCACCCTCAAGTAACTCACACCTTGTCAGATGAGGCATCGGATGGAGAACCCTAGTGGCAAAAAACCGACGCATCGACGCGGAGCCTCGCGGTATCTCGAAAAAATCCGATGCACCGCTGGAGGGCAGATGCTTTCCAAGCCCGTACCGTATCGATGGGCGTAACGCACATGCAAAGCGTTACGAAGCCGTGCTGAATACGATAGCACGGCGGATTGCGAACAAGGAGGAAATATGGACAAGTTCACCAACCATGCCGGCTTATCACGGCGCTCGTTTCTGAAAGGCGCTGCAGTTGCCGGTGCCGCCATGGCGGGTACGGCCGCACTCGCTGGTTGCACGTCGGGCGCTTCCGCAACAGGATCGGCAGGGAGCGGAGAATGGCTTCCGACAACGTGGGACTACGAGTGCGACGTGCTCATCATCGGATACGGCGGTGCCGGCATGTGGGCGAGCCTCGTTGCCGCCGACGAGGGAGGTTCCGAGGTCCTGATTCTCGAAAAAGCCCCCATCGAGGGCGGCGGCAACAGCCGCATCAACAACGGGGAATGGACCGTGGTTGCCGACCCCGAACGCTTCAAGGCCTATTGCAAGGCGTTTAGCCACGGACTCATGGAAGACACCATGATCGACGCCTATGTCGAGGAAGCCGCACGCCACACCGAATACGCCGACAAGTACGGCATGAACTACGAGGTCGCCGAAAAAGCACTCGCCGGCACCATCCCCGAGTACCATTTCCTCGACGACAACGCCTACGGCGGATGCATTAAGATCTCGTCGGTCGAGGGATTCGGCATGCAGACCTACCGCGAGCTCGATGCGCAGCGCGAGAGCCTCGGCGTGCAGGTGCTGTTCGATTGCCACGATGAGAAACTCATCCAAAACCCCGAAACGAAAGAAATCGTCGGCTGCCGCACGATGATCGGCGACGAAGAGAAAACCGTCAAGGCGCGCAAAGGCGTCATCCTCACGACAGGCGGATTCGAGTTCAATGAAGATCTGCACCGCGAGTACCTCAAGTGCTACCCATGGCACTTCGAAGGCTGGCGCTACAATACCGGCGACGGCATCAAGATGGTGGAAGAGGTCGGAGCGAAGCTCTGGCACATGTCGATGGTCATTTCGATGTCCTCGATGTACACCCGCGATCCAGAAAACGATTTCGGCGTCGACGCCTATCTGCCCACGAACTCCTATTTCTACGTGAACCGCCTGGGCAAGCGCTACGTCAACGAAGCGGCCAACGGCGAGACACCCCACAACGGATGGCACGTATATACGCAGTTCAACGATGAGATCGACGACTACGACCGCATACCCACGTGGGTCGTTTTCGACGAGACGAACTTTACGAGCGGTAAGATCGGCGTCAGCCAGGGCGACTTCTTCGAGTGCGGTAACATGACCTCGCAGCTGCCCGACGAACTGCGCGATTGGGACGGCTGGAGCGAAGACAACATGGTCGAGCTCGAGAAGGGGTGGATCACCAAAGCCGACACCATCGAGGAGCTCGCCGAGAAAATGCAGGAATGGGATCACTGGATGGATGCCGAAACCCTCAAGGCAACCTTCGACGATTACCAGGCAATCTGCGAAGCGGGCGCCGACCCCAAATTCGAGCGCGATCCCGAAACGCTCCAGAAGCTCGATGGGGGCCCGTACTACTGCTACACCCTCTACCCCGGATCCTGTTCGACGCTCGGAGGCCCCAAGAAGAACGAGCACGCCCAGGTGGTCGACGTGCGCGGCGAAGTCATCCCCCGTCTGTACTCCGCGGGCAGCTTCGGCAACTTCCAGGCGCACAGCTACGGCATCACGGGCGGCAACAACTCCGAGAACATGGTGTGGGGCCGCATCGCAGGACGGCACGCCTCGACGCTTGAAAACTGGGACGCCGAGAAGAAGTAGGCACGGCAGCACCGTCGAAGAAGGGAATTGCAATGGATACGAACACGAATAGAACCAACCGGGGCGTCGCGCTGCTCGCCGTCTTCGGTGCGGTCCTCGCTCTTGCGACGGTACTGGCGATCTCGGTCGGATGCGCCCCGAAAGAGGCCGACGACGCGCCGAAGCCGACTGATCAGGAGCAACCGTCTGCTACCTCGGCGATGGACGGCCAGCCGGTCGGCTGGACCATGGAAAGCGACTGTTCCCTATGCCATACGGTGGAAGCCGAAGGCGCAGCCGAACCGGCGTGCCCCCAGGCGGAAGCCCATGAAGCGCAGGTCTGCGGCGATTGCCATACAATGGAATCGGAGCTTTCGACCGCCCATGCCGATGTGAAGTTCGGCGACAAAGCGCCGACGAAGGCAACCGTCGTGACCGTCGAGCCCCAAAGCTGCATCGACTGCCACGGCTCCATGGAAGAGATGGCCGCACTCACGGCGAGCTCGACGGCGCTCACCGATTCCAACGGCGTGACGGTGAACCCGCACGAACGCCCCGAGGGATCCAAGCACGACGAGCACCCGGCCACCTGCACCGATTGCCACAACAACCATTCTCGGGATCTTCCGAAGGATGCCATGAAATACTGCGCGCAGTGCCACCATCGCGGCGTATTCCAATGCGGCACCTGCCACGAACTCAGAGATCGATAGAAGAATCGGCGGCTCCCGCAATGGGAGCCGCCGACGGGATGGTTTCAAACCAGCACGGAGTGCGCGCGTATGCGTGAGCTTGCAACCTCACGCCTTCAAAGCCCAGTAGCCGCTACTTTACCTGATCGGGATCGACCTCAAGCTGGATGTCGGCGTTATCGCCTCGGGAGATCTCCTCCGCTCGCTCTTCGAGCGCGATGATCGCCTCGTCGATTTCTTCGTCGGTGGGTTCGTCTCGCTTCGACTCGGTCTCTTCCGCTCCGGCACCCGTCGACAGCTCGTCGGCCGCCTCCTCGATCGCGCTAGCCGATTCGGTATCGTCGACTTCTATACCCGGCTGCCTGCTTGCCCTGTGTATGGCTTCCAATGTCGCATGCATGACGATGTCCTTTCCTCGCTGTATCAACCGGTAAAACCGGGGGTTCTCATTAAGGTAAGTATCGACCATCCCGCAGAGCCATTCAATGAACGCACCGTATCGGTCTAGCGACAATCGGGTGACAGAGCGAGAACACCCCCGGGCAACGCGGCGAGCGCGCCAGCGGCGGTCTGACGGCGTGGCCGAAGATCGAACGTTGGGCTTCATCCGCCGGCGAGCCATTGCCTGGATAAGCTCGCCCGAAGCCACAAGGCGCCCGATCGCCGTCGAGCGCTGCGCGGGAGCATGCAGATCCCGGCTCACCGGCGAATCGGCCTCGATTTACGGGAAAATCCTCATTGTGTAGCAATTAGGGGCCGATTCGAGCGGGTATTCAGACTACCACGGACCGGTGCCGGATAGGGCTTCCGCGTTTGCGCAGGTCAAAGATTCAGACATCCGGAGGGTCCCGCCCGGAACGCAACACGATGAGGATTTTCCCGTATATCGGGACCCGACCGCCGTTTGCCGCCAAGAAGCCGGAGCCAGCATGCAAGCAGCCGGCGCATAGGCACCGGCTGCTTTTCCATCGTGCCGCCGCGAGTGGAAGGGAGGATACGGCAACACGAAGGGCATCACGCTTGTTCAGCGCTTTGAAACGGTTAGATGTCGAGGCTGGGGATCTTCGCGTCGGCATCGCCGCCAGCGGCGTTGATTCCGGCGATACGACCGAAGGTCACGCAGCGCCCGTGGCCGATACCCGGCACATAGGTGGGATAGTCGCCTGCACCGAAGAACTCGCCGGCGGCCGAACCGCACACGTACAGCCCGCCGATCGGCTGGTCCTCGGCGTCGAGCACCTGGCACTCGGTGTTAGTGCGCAAACCGCCGCACATGGTGAGAAGGCTCGCAACCAGCTTGCCCGCGTAGAACGGCGGCTCCAGGATCTTGCCCATAACCTCGGGGCGCTTGCCGTAATCGAGGTCTTTGCCAAGATCGCACAGCTCGTTGTAGCGATCGACCGCCGCTATGAGGTTCTCAGCCGGCACGCCCATCTGCTTGGCCAGATCCTCAAGCGAGTCGGCCTTCAGCGTCTGGCCGCTCTCGACCTCGCCCTCAAGTACGATCTTCTGCGCTTCGAGGTTGTACTCGCCGCCCACGGGCTGCGTGAGCTGACCCCATTGCAAACCGCCGCCCAAACCGGCGTCGATCTGTTCCTTCACCTGCTCGAGACCATGCGAGTCGTAGATGCTCCAGGCTTCCTTCTGCGTCTGCAGCGCCTTCGTGACGCTCTTGGACTGGGTGTTCACGTCCTCGTTCTTGAAGCGCTTGCCCTCCCAGTTCACATGCAGAAAGCCGTAGCTCGCCGCACCGAAATCGAGGTGCATGACGGCCGAATGCGGCTCGGACTTCTGCATGGCCGCGCCGGCCCAGATGGCCTGCTTGTGCATGTCGCCGGTGTCGCAGTCGGGCGGGTTGTAGAAACGGCCGTCCATAGCGTATGCCGTCATAGGCGAATAGTACTGGAACATCTCGTCGTCGGCAGCGTAGTCGCCCGAGGCGATGATGACCGATTTCGCGTTGATCTGCATGTACTCGTCTTTACCGGTAGACACGATGGCGCCAGTGACGGGGCCGTCGCCCTCGCGGACGAGTCGCTCGCTCTTCGTTTGCCAGCGGATCTCGCCGCCCAGATCGGCGATGGTCTCGTACAGCGCCGGCACGAGCACCGCGTTGCCGTACACATCGCCCACGCCCGAGCCCTGGTAGAACGTGAAGTTCACCGTTTCCTCGTACTTGTCGGCCTGATAGAAGATGTGCGTAACCGGATACTCGGTGTAATCGGGGCCCTTGTAGTAACCGTCCCACAAAAGCGCCTCGAGGTTCTTCTTGGTTGCCAGATCGTACAGCCAATCGAAGCATGCGCCGCTCTTGTGCGCGAACTCCCACAGCAAAGGCTCCTTCACGCGGCCCTGCGCCCAGTTGATCCAGCGGCGCACCACGTTGTTGTAGTCGGGCTCTTCCATGAGGCCCTCGTCAGCCAGCTTCTGCTGCACCTTCGTATGGAACCCGGCGATATGCACGCCGCGCGCGATCACCATCTCGGGGTTCTTGTCGACTACGATCACTTTGCCGGCACCCTCCTCGAGCGCCGCAATGCTGGCGCAGCAGCCGCCGAGGCCCGCACCGATGACGAGCACGTCGCAATCCTCCGTGCCCGAGATCTTGTCGGCAGCGATGGCCTCGGGAGCGATCTCCCAGCTGTGCATGCCGGCAACATCGGGGCCGGCCGAAGCCCCGCTATCGGCTACGGGAATGCCGCCTGCAGCGTCGGATCCACCAGCGGCCGCCTGGCCTGCTCCGGCGTCGGTCGTGCCCTGCGGAGCGCAGCCCGCCATGCCCGCCATCGCCGCGCCCGCAAGCGCAGCGCCGCCGAGTCCGATGAACGAACGGCGCGAGAGTCCCTGTTTCGTCGTGTTTTCCTCCATGTAATTCCCTCCTGGATTGAAACGTCCTGTTCCGCACGCCCTCAGCATGCGACGACTTCGACACTACGCCCCGTCCCGCAACCCGTCATCCCTTGGGCGGGGGGAAACGACCCGCTCACACAGGAAAATCCCCCGAGCAGGGGGATGGTCGTTTCGGCGGAAACCGTAAGAACTCCTCTATAATGCAGATACGAATCGGAACCTCGGGGCGCATATCGGCTGCGCGCTTGAACGAGCTGCCTGGCAATCGAAACCGCATACGGGGTTCCGAACGGCGCATCGAGGGAAGCGGCCCCGTGCATCACAGGGAGGAATCGCCTGTGTTGCACCGAGCCGAACGTGCATTGGGAGACGGCTGTGGCCGTGCGCAGGGAGGAGCCGATATGAAAAGCCGCTTGCTCGACGGGAGCTTGCGCAAAGAGCTGTGGCGCGCGCCCGATCTCATCGGCTTCGCCGCTCACTGGACGTGGATCTGGTGCGTGTTCTGGAGCTCGCTGTTCTACAGCGAAGGCGCCTTCATCGCCACCTCGACCGCCGACGCGTTCGCGCTCGAACCGCTTTGGGTTACTTCGTTGCTCGCAAACGTGATCACCATCGCATTCCTGCTCATGCTCTCCCACTTCCGCAATCCGCTCTCGAGCATCCGCGCGCTCCCCTGGGCCGCAGCCGCCCTCACCGCCATCGGAACCCTGCTGATCTCGCATCCCGCAACCGTGCTCGCCGGCTCGATCGCCTTACCCGTCTACCTTGTAGGTTCGGTGCTCACGGGCGTCGGATCGGCGATCGTCGTCGTGCTCTGGGGCGAGCTGTTCGCCTCGCTCGGCTCTCAGCGAACCGTCAATTACAGCGTGGTTGCATTCATGATCGCCGCAGTCGCCTTCCTCGTGCTGACCGCTATCCCGGCGGACGTGAGCCAGATCCTCGTAGCTGCGCTGCCCGTTGTGAGCATGGCCTACCTCGTGCGGTTCAAGCGAAGCATCCCGCATCTGGCGCGAAGCAAGAAAAACGTGCACATCGAGAAGAAACCGCCTTACAAGCTCATAGCCATCTCACTGTTCTTCGGCATCTCGTTCGGCATCATGAAGGGGCTGTTCGCGCCCATCGGGCCAGAACTGACCGGCATGCGCGACCTGCTCAACATCATCGCCATCGTCGGCGGATCGATTGCGGTATTCGTCACGACGAGCATCTACAAGATGGACTTCGACCATATGACCTACCAGGTGGCGCTGCCCCTCATGGCGGCGGGCTTTCTGTTTCTGCCCCTCCACGAACCGTTCAACGTCATCGGCACGGGCGTCCACCAATTCGGCTACCAGTATTTCTACATCGTGCTCTGGGCCATATGGCCCGTGCTGGCATCCAGATCGAAGCTGCCTGCAAGCTGGATCGCGGCATGGAGCCTGTTTTCGATCCAGCTCGGCCAACTCGTCGGCTCGATTGCGAGCGGTTGCATGCTCGGATTCCTCCGCACCGACCTCGACCTGGCGATGCTCTCGGCCGCCATCATATTCCTCATCCTGCTCATCGCGCTGTTCGCCCTCGGCAACGGGTCGGCCAACACCGGCTGGGGCTTCGTCAAGCCCATCGAAGAAGCCGATTCGTCATCCGAGTTCGAAAAATCGTGTACGCGCCTCGCCCGCCAATACCGCCTGTCGCCGCGTGAGATCGAAGTGTTCTTCCTGCTTTCGAAAGGGCGCAACCGCGCGCACATCAAAGAGGAGCTCGTCATCTCCGACGAAACGGTGAAAAGCCACGTCAAGAACATCTACCGCAAAACCGACGTCCACTCCCAGCAGGAGCTCATCGACCTGATCGAAGGCGAAAGCGCGCCGAATGCCGACGGATAGCGCCCCGCTGCACGAGACGATCGGCCGCCGCCTTCGGAGGAAGCCGGTTGCGGAAGCATAGCCAACCGCGTTACAGCGGCAAGGCTTGCCGCGACGGCAAAACCGATCCGAGAGCGGTGCCGCCCGCAGCAAAGCCGTTTGGTGCAACGCGGTTTCTTCAGAATAACTTAATGCTCCTTAAGGTTTTCGTTGACGATTGTTTCGAGACGCTTAAGCCCGCTTCGAGGTAGCCTGGATGCACGGGCACGCAGGTTCGGCCGCACACGGCAAAGGCCGTCGGGAACCCCGAGCCGCATAAAGGCCGAAACGTACACGACCTGCGCGCTTCTTTTTTCGTCTACCCTGAAGGAGAACGCCATGGACGCAGCAAAGCCCACGATCGGGATCCTGTTCGGCGGATGCTCGAACGAGTATCCCGTATCGCTTCATTCGGCAGCTGCCGTCATGCAGAGCATCGACGCCAAGCGATTCGACATCGTTGCCATCGGAATCGACCGCTCGGGCGGCTGGCACCGATACGGCGGCGACGCTCGGTCGATCGAGGACGACTCGTGGCTCGAAACGGGGCGCTGCACCCCCATCGCACTGCCGTTCGGGCAGGAAGCGCACGGCGTCATCGATCTCTCGTCGGGAACGCTCGTGCATCTCGATGCGGCGCTGCCGATCCTCCATGGCCGCAACGGCGAGGACGGAAGCGTGCAAGGCGCCTTGCAGCTTGCCGGCATCCCCGTCGTCGGCTGCGGTGTTACGGGATCGGCGGTCTGCATGGACAAAACCATTTCCCACCGCATCGCCGCAGCCGAAGGCGTCAGCGTACCCGAGGGAGCGCTCGTCGATATCCGCATGAGCAACCTCGAAATGCGCCATGTTGCAGAACGGATCGGATACCCCCTGTTCGTAAAGCCTCCGCGCGAGGGATCATCCATGGGGCTCAGCCGAGTGGAATCGCCCGACTGCTTGGCTCGGGCACTTGCATGCGCTTTCGCCTACGATTCGGAGGCGATCCTCGAGCGAGAGATCGACGGCGCCGAGATCGGCTGCGCGGTACTCGAATCGGGCGGCACCCTCATCGTGGGCGAGCCCGATGAAATAGAGCTCAACGGAGCGGTGTTCGATTACATCGAGAAATACTCGTGCGAGGTAGCCAGCATCGTCGTACCCGCCCGCATCGCCGAGCGCGATGCGCTTCGGGTAAAGCGGGCTGCAAAGCGATTGTTCCGCGCGCTCGGCTGCACGGGATTTGCACGCATCGATTTCTTCTTGGCAAGCGACGGACGCCTGCTCTTCAACGAAGCGAATACGATTCCCGGCTTCACGGCGCACAGCCGCTTCCCCTCGATGCTCGAGGCGGCCGGACTGTCGCTCGAGGAAGTGCTCACCGTCGCAATCGAAGAAGCGCTCGCAAACGCGGAAACGCCGGCCGACACGCACATGCTCGCCTATGCCTGAGCGCCGCGCCTACCCGGCGATCGATCTTTTCCGGATGGTGGCGGCGTTTCTCGTCGTCGCCATCCACGTAGCACCGTTCGCTTCGATCGACCCCGCGGTCGATGACGTCGTCACCTATTCGTTCGGGCGCATCGCCGTACCGTTTTTCTTGGCCACCACGGGATTTTTCGTACTCGCACGCCACCGCGCGGGCTCGATCCTCGCAAGCAGATCGTTTCGCTCGCAGCTCAAAAAGCTCTGCATTCTCTACGCGATCGCAACCCTCTTGTACCTGCCGGTAACCGTCTACGCGGGCAACCTGCCCGACTCGCCGTTTGCCGCCTTTCAAGCCATCGTATTCGAGGGCACGTTCTACCACCTTTGGTACTTCCCCGCCGCCATTCTCGGCTGCGTGCTCGTTGCGTTTCTGCTCGATCGGTTCGGAACGGGGATCTCGCTCGCGATCGCAGCCGCGCTGTACCTTATCGGCATTCTCGGCGACAGCTATTACGGCTTCGCCTGCCAAATCGATGCGCTGAGGGGCTTCTACGATGCCGTGTTCGCGGTATCGCCCCACACCCGCAACGGCGTTTTCTTCGCCCCGCTTTTCCTGTTGATCGGGGTCGTCGCATCGAAACGAAGTTCCGATGGGTCCAATGCGGACATCCAACGCATGGGACTGCTCGTATCCGCCGTGCTACTCGCAGCCGAGGGGAGCTTCGTGCACGGGTTCGGGCTCGACCGCCACGACAGCATGTACTTCATGCTCGTCCCCGCAACGTACTTCCCGATCGTCGTGCTCGCACGCATGCGACTGTCCCTCAACGCCTCCTGGGCGCGCGACCTCTCGCTGTGGATATACATCCTACACCCCCTCTGCATCATCCTCGTGCGCGGCATAGCGAAGGCATGCGGGCTCACCGATATCATCACAGGAAACTCGCTCGTATTCTTCGGGGCGGTATGCCTGGCTTCGCTTGCGGTGTCGCTTGCGGCGGTAGGAGCGAAAAACGCATGGAGGAAACGGGGTTGCCGGAGATCGAACCAAAAACGGCTGCTGCCGGCGACCGAAGCACCGAATAAAGGGCGCAGCAGGAAAGCGCCGCACGACGGCGATAAGACCCGCAAGCAGGTGCCCTAAGCCAGCCTGCCTGCGGTATGCGAGAAAAAGCACGGGCGGAAGGCTGCAAGCCCGTCCACCCGTGCGCTCAAGACCTGCTACTCGTCTTCTTTGATCTCGTAGTCGAACTTGGTTTTGCACCACGGGCACTTTGTCGTGAAGCTGCCGAATTCGCGGCTCGTAACGATCTTGCGCAACGGCTTACCGCAGTTCGGGCACACCTTCGGCGCTTTGTCGGCAATCTCTTCGATGCCCTCAACGTCTTTCTGGTTCGGACTGTATGCCATGTCGGGCCTCCATCTCAATCGTATTCTTGCAGTCGGGATTCAACCCCGTTTTCCAAACGCTTACGGCACGAAGCAGGTGACCCCGTCACCGAGCTCGGCCATGCGGGCGGGCACGTCCTCGAGGGGAACGGCCTCCATGCACTTCGCGAGGCAGTGGTGGGCGCAGGCGGGCTTGAGGCCCTCCTCGAGCCTCGAGGCGCACAGGTCGCAGAGCGTCGAGGGGACGGGCACGTAGTTCCAGTACCACTCGCCCCCCAGGCGCTCGGGGCCGAACTCGGCGAGCTTGATGCCCCACTCGTCCTGGGACTCGATGCCCTTCTCCTGGCGGCAGGCCACCTCGCAGCTGTGGCAGCCGGTGCAGTACTTGTAGTCGATGAGCAGCGCGTGCTTCTTCACGGTCGTCTCACCTCGCTTTCTATTCGTCGTCGTGCTTGGCTTCGTAGCTCAAGGGAGCGTGTGCATCGGTCATGCTCTCGGGTCCGCGGCTCGCAGGTGCCACGTACGCCGCCGGATCCGAATCGCCGGCTTCGTAGCCGTCGACCTTGTAGATCTTGGCGAGCACGTTCTTGTAGGGAGCGCCGTAGCCGAGCTTGCCCACCTTGTACATCGGAATGAGCTTGTTGACGTTCGATTTCCAGGTGCCGAACAGGTTCGGGTACTCGCCGTCCTCCTCGGGATACCACCAGCCGTGCGTGGCGTGGATGACGCGCTCGGGCACCTCGTTGGAGATGCGGGCGCGCTCGACGCACTTGCCCAGGGAGTTCTCGATGCACACGAAGTCGCCCGCCTTGATGCCGTACTTCTCGGCCGTCTTCGGGTTGATGGTGACGAGCGGGTCGGGCGTGATGTTGCGCAGCGTGGGCAGCTGGCGGTGCTCCGAATGGAACGACACGAAATCGCGTCCGCCGGTGGTGAGCACGAGCGGGTACTCCTCGTACAGATCGGGCGTGCTGTAGGGGCTCATCGCCGGCTCCATGAAGTAGGGGAGCTCGTCCTCGCCGAAGTCGTCGTAGATCGAAGAGCACACCTCGATCATGCCCGTCGGCGTGTTGAAGCCGGGCTCGCCGTCGGGGCGCAGCAAACCCTTCTCGTACTTGCGGTACTCGAAGTTCTGCTGGTATACGCCCATGTCGCGCAAGTCGTTGAAATCCCAATCGTACTGGGTGCGGATCTGCGCGTTAAAGAACTCCTCGGCGGTCTCCCACGGCCACGCCTCGGGGTTGAGGCGCTTGCCCACGAGCATGTCGATCTCGAGGTCGGATCGCGCCTCGCCGGGATCGAGCGCCGCGTTCATGGCGCCGAGGAAGTGGGTGTTGCGGCCGAAGTGCGGAAGCACCACGCCGTCGTGCTCGGCGAATCCGCTGACCGGGAGCACGAGGTCGCACAGGCCCATGATGGTGGGCGTCATGAAGCAGTCCTGCGCGGCGTTGAAGTCCATCTTCATAAGCGCGTTGTACCAGCGCTCGGGCTCCGCGTACACCGTCGGGGAAATCGGGTTGGTCGCGTAGAAGTAGGCCATGTGGAACGCATAGGGCTCTTCGGTCTCCATGACCGTGAGGACCTCGTCAGGATGGGCGAACGGCCCGCATGCGTACGCCGGATGGTCTTCCTTCGCATCGATGCGCTTCGCCATGGTCTCGGGCTCGACGAACTGCGCGGTTTCGAAACGCCAGCGTCCCATGAAGCTCGAGGGCAGAGACAGCGTGATGCCGCCGGGCACGTCCATGTAGCCGCAGATGGCGGCAAGCGCGAGCAGCGACTGGCCCGCCTGCGCGCCGTTCTGCTGGGTGTCGATGGCAAGACCCCACATGATCGAGGAGGGGGCGTTCGTGGCGAAGGCGCGCGCCGCGCCGCGGATGACGTCGGCAGGAACCCACGTGATGCCCTCGGCCCACTCGGGCGTCGTGTCCTTCACGCGCTCGGCAAGATCCTCGACGCCGAACACCCAGTTCTCGCAGAACTCATGATCGTAGAGGTCCTCGCCCAAAACAACGTTGAGCATAGCGAGGCCGATGGCCGCGTCGGTGCCCGGGCGCAGCTGCAGATGGTACTCGGCACGTGCGCCGAGCCAGGTGAGGCGCGGGTCGATCACGATGAGCTTCGATCCCCGCTTCATGAGGTCCACGATGGCATGGCCGTAGAAGCCGTCGGGATTGGACTGCAGCGGGCTCTTGCCCCAGAGTATGATGTACTTCGGCACCTCGTAGCGCGGGTCGTCGTAGCGATCCGGGAAGTAGGCTGCGTAGTCAAGCTCGGGGTATCCCGCGCCCAAAAGGAAGTCGGCGACGACCGTACGCGGCCCGTAGCACGATCCGCCGGACATGGAAAACGAGCAGTTCGGCGTCTTGAAGCAGGCCTGAGCCATCGGAGGCGCATACAGCGTCGCCTCACGCCCGGTTCCCTGGAACAGGTAGATGGTCTCGGGGCCGTAGTTCTCCCAGATCTTCTTAACCTCGGCCTCGAGGATGTCGAGCGCCTCGTCCCAGGTGATGCGCTCCCACGTATCCTTGCCGCGATCCTCTTTGGCGCGCTTCATGGGGTACTTGATGCGATCGGGGCTTTCGAGGAAGTCCTTCATCGCAAGACACCGCGGACACAGTCGTCCCTGGCTGATCGGATGGTCGGGGTCGCCCTCGACCTTGACGAACTTGCCGTCCTTGTCGGTGTAGATGAACATGCCGCATCCCACTGGATGATCGCCCGGAGGAGACCATCCGCAGGTACGAACCCTGATCAGCTCCCCCTCGTCGCTTTTCCATGTCTGAGCTTTTGTCATAACCGTTCTCCTTCCTGAGATGTATTTCCTCCGTTGAGCGAATCGCTCGGCAGTGTTCCGAGATCTTCCATTGCGACACCTTTCGTCTCCGTCTTAATGAGCAGTTTCGTGAACAGGGCGGCCAGGCACAGCGGGACGAGGAACACGACGAGAACCGTCGAGAACGTCGATCCTGATGCGAGGGCGCCGCCGATCACCATCGGCGTTATGAAGCCGCCGATTCGCGCAACCGTGGTAACGCAGGCCTGCCCCGTTGCCCTGATCTCGGTGGGATACGCCTCGATCGTGATGGGCGCCGGAGACATGTAGGCGTAGTTGATGGCGAAGCCCATGAATATGCATGCCACGATCATCAAGCCGCCGAATCCGAACACCGCTGTGAACACAACCGACAGCCCGGCGAGGAAGAACGCGACGTATGCGCTCCTGATCCTTCCGAGACGGTCGGCGGCGACTCCCGCCACCACGGCGCCCGCGCAACCGAGCAAGTTCATGAGCGTGGTGTACCCGTAGCTCGCGCTTACCGAATACCCGCTCTGCAGCAGGATCGTGGGCATCCAATTCGTCAATCCATACGAAAGAGCGCACGTGGTAAACGCAACCAGCCATATGCCCACCGTAACCTTCAAGTACTTCTTCGACACAACCTGGCGGAGCTGGCCGCCCTTCTCTGCCTCGGGTATCAGTATCTCATCGGCCGTATAGCCGCCTTCCTTCGGCGCGTCGAGCGTATCGTTGATCCTGTTCACAATCTTGAGCGCCTCGGTCGTCCTCCCTTTGCTCAGCAGCCATTGCACCGATTCGGGCATGATGAAGTGCATGAGGATTCCGTACAGGAAGGGAAATCCTCCGATGAGATAGCACATGCGCCAGCCGAAGTTCGGAACCACGTACATGGCCGTCAATCCGGCAAGCACCCACCCGAGCATCATGAACGTCTTGGTCATGGTCACGAACACACCGCGATGCTTGGTCGGCGCGTATTCCGAAACGATGGTGACGCTTAAGGGGATGACGGCGCCGACTCCGATGCCCGACAGTATCCGGCATACGGCGAACGCATCGTAGGTATGGACGAAGAAGATAGGCACGGTGAGCAACGCGTATATCATGATGCTCACGTTCATCACATGCTTTCGGCCGAACCTGTCGGCAAGGTAGCCCGACAGGAAACCGCCGATGAGCATTCCCAGAAGGCTGAACGAAGCCAGACTGCCGGTAGCGATGAAACCCAGCTGCATCTCCTCGGTGATCTGAGGCATCGTAAACGAAACGATCATGTAGTCGAACCCGTCGAACACCATCGCCAGCCCGACGAAGAGCAGGATCCGAACGGAGAACTTCATGCCTCCCGGTTTTTCGATGATGTCCGAAACGTAGACTTTATCCACAACAGAATCCCCCTTATTCCCAGCAACAAAGCAATCGATCCGAGGTTTCGCCCTGTTCGGGCGGTGGCCCGCAGCCCGGCCGGTCGGTCGACCGAGCTGCGGTTCTTTCCACCGCCACCACGAGCAGGTTCGTCAAACCGACTACGGCACGAAGCAGGTGACCCCGTCACCGAGCTCGGCCATGCGGGCGGGCACGTCCTCGAGGGGCACGGCCTCCATGCACTTCGCGAGGCAGTGGTGGGCGCAGGCGGGCTTGAGGCCCTCCTCGAGCCTCGAGGCGCACAGGTCGCAGAGCGTCGAGGGGACGGGCACGTAGTTCCAGTACCACTCGCCCCCCAGGCGCTCGGGGCCGAACTCGGCGAGCTT
Source organism: Raoultibacter timonensis (assembly GCF_022845715.1). Lineage (NCBI taxonomy): Bacteria > Bacillati > Actinomycetota > Coriobacteriia > Eggerthellales > Eggerthellaceae > Raoultibacter > Raoultibacter timonensis. Next base: position 888,051 of record NZ_AP025564.1, on the reverse strand, counting down.
GATGCCCCACTCGTCCTGGGACTCGATGCCCTTCTCCTGGCGGCAGGCCACCTCGCAGCTGTGGCAGCCGGTGCAGTACTTGTAGTCGATGAGCAGCGCGTGCTTCTTCATTAACATCACCTCGTCCTAATCCTGATGGATGGCTTCGTAGCTCATAGGCTGCGGAGCGCCGTTCGTCATGCTTTCAGGCCCGCGGCTCTCGCGCGGCACGTACGACTCGGGAAGCTCCTTGGCGGCGTCGAAGTCGTCAACCTTGTAGATCTTGGCGAGCACGTTCTTGTACGGCGCGCCGTAACCCGTTTTGCCGACCTTGTACATGGGGATGAGCCGGTTGATGTTCGACTTCCAAACACCGTACAGATCGGGATACTCGGGATCGTCTTCCGGATACCACCAGCCGTGCTCTGCATGGATGACACGCTCAGGCACCTCGTTGGACACGCGGGCGCGCTCGACGCACTTGCCCAGCATGTTCTCGATGCACACGAAGTCGCCGTCCTTGATGCCGTACTCCTCGGCCGTCTTCGGGTTGATGGTGACGAGCGGATCGGGATGAATGGAACGCAGCGAGGGGATCTGACGATGCTCCGAATGGAACGACACGAAGCTGCGGCCGCCGGTGGTGAGCACGAGCGGGTACTCCTCGTACAGATCGGGCGTGCTGTAGGGGCTCATCGCCGGCTCCATGAAGTAGGGAAGCTCGTCCTCGCCGAAGTCGTCGTAGATCGACGAGCTCACTTCGATCAGTCCCGTCGGCGTGTTGAAGCCGGGCTCGCCGTCGGGGCGCAGCATACCCTTCTCGTACTTGCGGTACTCGAACGGCTGCTGGAACGCACCGTACTCGCGAAGCTCGTTGAAGCCCCAGTCGTACTGCGTGTGGATCTGCGCATCGAAGAACTCCTCGACCGAATCCCACGGCCATGCCTCGGGGTTGAGGCGCTTGCCCACGAGCATGTCGATCTCGAGGTCGGACTTCGCCTCGCCGGGATCGACCGCGGCGTTCATGGCGCCAAGGAAGTGGGTGTTGCGGCCGAAGTGCGGAAGCACGAACCCGTCATGCTCCGGGAAGAAGCTGACCGGAAGCACGAGGTCGCACAGACCCATGATGGTGGGCGTCATGAAGCAATCCTGCGCAGCGTTGAAGTCCATCTTCATGATGCCGTTGTACCAGCGCTCGGGCTCCGCATAGCAGGTGGGCGATATGGGGTTCGACGCATAGAAGTAGAACATGTGGAAGGCGTAGGGCTCCCCGGTCTCCAACGTGGTCAGCACCGAATCGGGATGGGCGTAGGGGCCGGTCGCGTACGCCGGATGATCTTCTTTCGCGTCGATGCGCTTCTTCTCCGTTTCCTTTCCGACGAACTGCATGGTCTCGTAGGTCCAGCGCCCTAGGAAGCTCGAGGGCAGCGCCAGCGTTATGCCGCCGGGCACGTCCATGTAGCCGCAGATGGCACCGATGGACAGAAGAACCTGTCCGGCCTGCGCGCCGTTCTGCTGGGTGTCGATGGCGAGGCCCCACATGATCGAGGACGGGGCGTTGGTGGCGAAGGCGCGCGCCGCTCCGCGGATGACGTCGGCAGGCACCCACGTGATGCCCTCGGCCCACTCGGGCGTCGTGTTCTTCACGCGCTCGGCAAGCTCGTCAAGGCCGAAGACCCATTCGTCGCAGAACGCATGGTCGTAGAGGTCTTCGCCGATGATCACGTTGAGCATAGCCAGCCCGATGGCCGCGTCGGTGCCCGGGCGCAGCTGCAGATGGTACTCGGCGCGCGAAGCGAGCCAGGTCAGGCGCGGGTCGATCACGATGAGCTTGCTGCCCCGCTTCATGAGGTCGATGATCGCATGGCCGTAGAAGCCGTCGGGGTTGGACTGCAGCGGGCTCTTGCCCCAGAGTATGATGTACTTCGGCACCTCGTAGCGCGGGTCGTCGTAGCGCTCGGGGAAGAACGCTGCGTAGTCGAGCTCGGGGTATCCCGCACCCAAAAGGAAGTCGCCGATAACGGTACGCGGCCCGTAGCACGACGCACCCGACATCATGAACGCGTTGTTCGGCGTCTTGAACACGGCCTGCGCCATGGGCGGGGCGTATTCGGTGGCCTCGCGCCCGGTGCCCTTCGAAAGAAAGATCGCTTCGGGACCGTAGGTATCCCAGATCTTACGCACTTCGGTCTCGAGAATGTCGAGCGCCTCGTCCCAGGTGATGCGCTCCCACGTATCCTTGCCGCGATCCTCCTTGGCGCGCTTCATGGGGTACTTGATGCGATCGGGATGCTGCAAGAACTCACCCATCGCGAGGCACCGCGGGCACAAACGGCCCTGGCTGATCGGATGGTCGGGGTCGCCCTCGACCTTGACGAACTTGCCGTCCTTGTCGGTGTAGATGAACATACCGCATCCCACCGGATGGCAGCCCGGAGGCGACCATCCGCACGTGCGGGTACGAACCAGCTCGCCCACCTCGGTCTTCCACTCTTTATCCATAGTCATAGACGTTCCTTCCTCTCGGCACGCGCTCGGGCCCCCGCTTCCCATTCCTCGATCGCGTGTTCCTTCATCTCTTCCGTCAAAAGCGTTCCGCATTGCTTGCATGCCTTGAAGACGAGCATGTTCTTTCGCCCGCATTCGGGGCAATACACGAACTTCGGCTTGCAGTTATCGCACGTCACACGGCAGCTACCGAAGCACATGGCAGACCTCCCGTCTCCCGTACGCGCTCTGCGCACCTTGGGCTGACATTGCGTACGTTACGGCTGGCTCGGTGGCTTGGGCGCACCGGGAGCCTTCGGGGCACCGGGGGCCGCAGGCGCACCGGGAGCTGCGGCGGGGGCGCTCGGTGCGGGAGCCGCGCCGCCAGCGGCGGGAGCCGCCAGCGATGCCGGATCGATCCCCTCGAGACTCGTTTTGCAGAACGGGCATTTCTTCGGAAGCAGACCTTGCGTCACGTTGATCTTCTTGCCGCAGTTCGGACACGCCGCACCGGCGTTTGCTTCTGCTGGTCTGAAACACATAGTGAGCTCCTTTCGCTCGGATGTAACTTTGAGAGAACGTTCCTTGTCTTGTTTCGGCTTACTGCTCTTCGGCAGCCTTCTTCTTGGCCCCGAGCTTCTTGCCCTGATCGGGAATCAAGAACATCAGGATGCCTCCGACGACCAGATACACAGCCGCGATGGTGAAGAGCATTTCGAAGTTCGAACCGCCGCCGGCCAAAGGAATGGTTATGTTCGTCAGGGCAAGCGAAGCGCCCGCCAGAACGAACGTCTGAACCAAGCCGCCCGCCGTAGCCGCCTTCTCGCGCCCGTAAATCATGACGGGCCACGTGAAGATCATCGCGAGCAGCGCACCGAGGCACCAACCGGTGATGAAGTACACGACGTACATGATGACGCCGACCGGCATCTGCCAGCCGAAGTAGATGCCGAGAGCGGTGATGACGGCGTAGATGACGATGACCGGACGGTAGGCCTTGATGGCTTTGACGATGAGCGGGGTCACGACCGAACCGATACCCATGCCGATGGTGATCGCCGTTGCGAAACCGCCGGCGGCAACCGGATCGAGACCGCGGGCGTTCACCAGCGACGCGTTCGTAAACGCCATCAGCGGCACCTGGGCGGCCATGAGGAAAAACGCGCCGCCGCACAGTACCCAGATCCACGGCGTCTTGATGATCTCGACGAGACTCTTGAGAACCTTTCCGCTGTCTTCGCCCTTGGCTTTGTCTTCCGCCGCCGCAATCTCATCGGAGCGCTCTTTGCCGAACAAGAACCAACCGATGAAGAACACCGCGGATACCACAGCCGTCACGATGAATGCGAACTCGATGGAGGGCATGAGCGACGTCAGGCCCACGCCGAGCGTATTCGCAACCGGCGTGGTCGTGGTGGCTATGCCGACGGCCAGAGCGATCGTGGCAGGCGGGAACCAACCGCCGAGGATCTTGGCGCGGTTAACGGCCATGAACATGCCCGTGAAGCCGCAGAACATGTTGGAAATGTACTGCGCTTCGAACGAGAAGGCGAAAATACGCGCAACGGTCGCAATCAGAACCATGCCGGCTGCGATGAGCACGATGTTTCGGGTTCCGATCTTGTCGGAAAGGATGCCCGACACGAAAGCGAAGAAGATTCCGATGAACTGCGAGGCGGAATAAATCGATGCATACTGTTCGGGCGTGAAGCCGTAGTGCTCCATGAACTGCACAGACATGCCTGCCAGCTGGTTCTGCGCATACGACGCGATAAACACGCCGAGCCAGACCAGCGCCAGGACGATGGCAGCCTGGACGTTCTTGTTCTTCAGTGTGAACATACACAACCCCCTTTGTTGTGGGATGCATGCAGCCAGAGCGCTCATGCGCTTTATCTGCATACGTATTCCTTATTCCAGAAGATCCCCTGAATTAGCTGTGTGCAGTACGAATCGCCGGCCAGCTCGAGGTACGCATCCTCATCGTTCAAACCGCCTCGTCCAAGGAGGTGCGCACTCGCTTCCTACACTGTTTGCATTGTATGAAACGAAGCGAGAACCGCGCATTGGCGAAGATTACAAATTAGGGGGCATTATTTGGAAAAGAGGCTAGGAGCGCAGGTCAAGCTACAGGTGGTCTTCAAGGAGCAATCGATGGTAGTCGAGTATCATGCGGCTTCTGAGCAACGGGGACTCAAACGAGATGTCGAAGCGCTTTTCCAATCTCGATATATGGTACAGAACCGTGTTCCGATGGACATGTACGAGCTTCGCCGTATCAGTCGCGTTGCGGCCGTTGTTCAAATAGACCCAGACCAACTTAGCGATTTCGGTACCGGCGGCTTTGTCTTCTTCGGCGAGCCTTTTCAAAATGCTGTGGTCGAAAGAAAACTCCACGAGATCGGAGTCGTAACCCTCGGTCAGAATGTAGTATTTCAGTATGTGCTCGAACGCGTAGCAGGGAATATCGGCAAACCCGTACAGCGCCTCGAATTCGTTTCTCAACGGAGCGCGCATCGCATACGCTATCGACGCCTGGCGATGAGCGAGCTCGATATCCCGCACGTCGAAGAACACCTGGGAGGCGCCTGCGGCAATTCCGAACGGTTTGTATATGTGTTCGTCCACATCGCTGTACACTCCCCTGCCGGACAGTGCCGCTTCGCTTATCGAGGCGGAGTAGAGCAAAACGAGCAGATCGCCCTCGTGCATGAACGGGTACACGAACCCGTTGTTGAGGTTTTTTGCAGCCTCGATCACGTGCGAGCGCTCTTGGAACGGCTTCCGGGAGCTGAACTGGAAGCGAAGCAGCCTGAACTGCTCGGATGCGGGAATGGCTGTTTTCGCCAACTGCGCATCGATGTAATCCTCGGTCATCGGCTCTTCGTCGATCAATCCCGCGAGGACCCGATGCCACGGCGATTCGAGGTTGACGGTCGTTTTCCAAAAATCGTTGCATATCGAAATGACGCGCCTCATGAACTTCAGGAAAAGATCCCGCAAGCTCTCTATCGAACCGTTCTCGCATACGAGAACGACGTGGAACAGGTAGGCGTTGTCGATAAAAACCGGGTAGTGCAATGCAGGGTGCCGATGCCTCTCGTTCGGCCCGCAGAATACCAGCCGGCTTTTCTCCCCGACGTTTGCCAATACCTGTTCTTCGATCTCCTTCACCTCGTGCTCGCTGTAGCAGTTGTTGTCAACCAGGTACCGATACCCCTCTTCGGGAGGCTCGATGCCGCGCGAGTAAGCGATCAGGTTATACCCCGTATCGGTAATGCACACGAAGTTGCCGAGCATATCCTCGCTGAGAGAGATCAGCCGATCGAGCCGTCCGCGGTTGTATACGACCCGATCCATTTCGTTTTCCCAAATGAGATCGTTCACGAACAACGATTGGAGCTTCGAATCGTACGAGTAGAACCTCTTGTTCTGCTTCACGATCACAACGCGATTGCGACGGCTCTTGAGAGTTGCCCAATCAGGAACCTGCTCCTCGTCGGTCAGCACGACGCAGAAGCTGCTCGGATTATCGTCGAGAAGGCTTTCGGCTATCTCGTCATGGCAGAGAAACAGAACATCCCTGCGATGACTCCAATCGAAATACTTCCTTTTACTCGGGATGGAAGCATACCAGGTAAACCGCTTCGAGCAGCTTTCCGGCACATGAAGCAGCTCGAACCCTCTGATGGCTTCCAAAAGCATGTTGTAACTCACGTCGCCCAGCCGAAGCGCCGACCCAGCACCGAATCCAAACGACGTGCCTTCATCGTCGTGAAGGGGAAAATCGTTGCGCATCGCCTACCTCCCCCAGAGATGTTGATTGCGATTGCATGGTGAAACTTGGAACAGGATACCCAATACCCGATAGCGCCGCAAGCGTAAGCCGAAAGGTACGGTTTACCTAACGGGCGTGCGAATCGGACGGTCTCACCCCGAAAAGCGATTTCCCGAACGCGCAAACCAGTCGGACCCCGCAAGAAAGCAGCTTCTTGCGGGGTCCGACGCTATTGCGGTAGTGCTGTTCCTATTGGCCGGGAGCCTTCGGCGCACTGGGAGCGCCGGGTGCCTTCGGGGCACCGGGGACGCCAGGCGCACCAGGGGCCTTGGGCGCACCGGGGGCACCGGGGACGCCGGGCATACCGGGAGCAGGCGTAGCCTCCGCTCCGCAGTTCGGGCACTTGTCTGCCGTAGGATCGACCTCTGCTCCGCACTTGGGGCACTTAACGGGGCCGGCTTCGATAGTGGGTGGTCTGAAGCACATATCGTTTCCTTTCTCTCACAAACTACTTTTTCATTATGCTCACAACATCTGCATCGCGTCTTCGAATCGTCGATATCCGCACAAACCATGCATAGGCTGTCGCACGCTCGCTGCCATGCGGTTGCGGGCAACCAATCCCGAACCGTAGCAACTGCACATTATTCTTCCAGAGGAAGCGTTGGTTCGCATCCCACGATTTGCTTGATACCGGCCATGAGTCCTCAGACTAGATGTCTGATTCTTCCTCATACTGAGGTTCGTATGAGGGAAAGGACTACTGGTTTCAGCCTAATCTCCTAAATGCGATCCGAAACGTCCGAACGAGTCTTTAGCCTCGCAACCAAACGTGACTCAACAGAGCAAACCATGGGTTCGAACGAGTAATTGCAGAGGGGCCTTTGAGCCGAACGATGGAAAGCTTCGCCATCGTTCAGTGTTATGAAGGAGCCCTTCATGGACAAGGAGGAAGCACGTGCTCCGTTCGCCTACCTGCTTTCCAAAAGCGATTTCAGCCGCCCTGGATAGGGCGACAGCAAGCGGAAAGTCAGGAATCTGCATCTATATGCCGTCTTCCGCGTAGGGCGATGGAGACGAGTCCGCAGTGAAAGAATTGCATGAATAGGGAAGCGCCCGAGGCCGAAAAGGCCTCGGGCGCATATCGACATGTTTCGAAGTAGCAGAATCAAGAAAAGCCGCCAACCGCTACACGACGTAGAACACAGAGGGATTGGTACCGGCTTCCGGCATGTAGACCTCCGCCTCAAACTCGGTGATCATCTTCGAAATCTCGCTATCGGGATCATCGATATCGCCGAAGTAGCGCGTGCGGGTCGGACACGCCGCCACGCAGTACGGCAGCTCGCCATCCGCTACGCGGGTAGAACAAAAGTCGCATTTTCCTGCAATCCCCTCGTCCTTGACCACGACAGGAATCTCATACGGACAGGTAACCGCACAATCGCCGCATCCGATGCAGAGATCCTTGTCGATTGCCACTATGCCGGTTTTGGCATCCTTCGCGATCGCCCCCGTCGGGCAATTCGCGAAGCAGACCGGGCTCTCGCAATGGTTGCAAAGCGTCGGACGGAACTTCATGGTAACATTCGGAAAGGTGCCCGTCGCCTGGTAGAGAACATCCCCATCCAAGCTGATTACGTGGCTGTAAAACGCATCGTCGCTAACCTGGTTGGACATTTTGCAGCTGACCACGCAGGTCTGACAACCCGAGCAGTAGCGCGTATCGATAAGCATTCCGTACGTCATCGTTGCCTCCTTACGCCTTCTCAACTTGAATGCGGACGTCGTTGAACGGGCTGCTGGTAGCACTTATGAACTCCTCAACCGCGTTCTTGGTGTAATGCGTCAGCATCTGGTAGTGACCCTCGATAAACTGCTCGGGCGTCCAACCCTGCGACATGCCGGTAGTGCCCGGGATGATGCCATCCGAAACGAATGCGCGAAGCTTCATGGATCCGCGATCGTTGAACGCACGGACCACGTCGTCGTGAGCGATTCCGCGCGCATCGGCGTCAACGGCGTTCATCACCAGATACGGCTCGGCCTCGATAGCCTTGATGGCCGTAGGCAGCATACCCTGCGTATGCACAGCGGCGCGGCTGTGCCACTGTATGAACTGCAGGGGGTAGGTGTCCTTGAAGGCGTCTTCAGGGTTGTCGTCGACGCGTTGGCATGTCGGAACCTGCTCGCCGAAAGGAACCAGATCGTCTCTGTAGAATTCGATACGTCCGGTGGGCGTGCTGAACTTCTTGTCGCCGAACGGGTAGGAGGGTCCGTACACTCCGTCATCGCGAGCGAAGATGCCGGTCTTGAGCATCTCGTCCATGTCGAAAGACTCCATGCCGGGATGCTCGCTTCCCCCCAGGAACGTACGCACCCATTCCTCGTCCGTCTTGCTCCAATAATCGCCAACGCCTAGCTCTTTGGCGAGAAGAGAGAAGATTTCGCAGTCGGACTTGCTTTCGCCCATGCGTTCGATCTGCGGCTGATTCATACGTACGAACGGGCCATCGTTGGTCACGTCCCAGCACTCCCAGTAGGTGGCAACGGGCAGCACAATATCGGAGTACTCGGTGGTCCAGGTCCGGAACGGGTCAGCCGTCACGATGAAGTCGATGGCCGGGAACACCTCGTTGATGATCTTGTTGGCATCGGGACTCTGGTTGATAAAGTTCGAGATGGCAATGTAGAGAAAGTCCACCGGCACCGGATTACCCGTGAGGGCGGCATCGTAGAATTCGGAAGACTTGAACGCGTTGCCCGCGATGAGCTCGTCAGCCATGAGGCTGTAGGGTCCGAGCAGTACTTCGTAGAAAGCACCGAAAGCGTCGGATTTCTCACCTACGTCGTACCATTCGCCATCGTTGAAAATGGAACCGGCGCTGATGAAGTTCACCGCATCGCCCGTCGTAGCAATGGGAACGCCTAAATGCTCGCGACCCACGCCGCCCCCAGACTTGCCGATGTTGCCGCAGACGGCACCCAATGTGACAGCCGCGCGCGAAGTGGCATAGGTATAGCGGGTGCGGTTCGTGCCCTGTGTTACCTGGATACCCGCTGGCGTAGCCTCCGCGTATTCTAGGGCAAGCTGATGAATAACCTCAGCGGGAACGCCCGTCACCTCGGCCGTGCGATCAATCGGCCACTTGGCAGCCTCAGCCATCAGATCGTCCATAGCGGGATGGCAGTTTACACCATCAACGTTGAAAGAACCCGTGAGCGCAAGGGTGCTTTCGGGACCAGAAGTCTGATCGTCCTTGCCTCCGGCATCTGCAGGGTCGATCTCGACCACGGAATTGCTTGCAGTATCCCAAGCGCAGTACGTGCCCTCAGACGGATGCAGGTACTCACCGGTCTCATCGTTGACCAGCAGTGGGGCGCACGTGTAGTTGGCGAGATAGGCCTTGTCATGCAGGTCGTTCTGGAAGATGAGGTTCATCATCGCCAGAATGAGCGCGGGATCGGTGCCGGGATTGATGGGGACCCATTGGTCGGCCATTGCGGCCGTTGAGCTCAGGCGCGGATCGACAACTACCAGTTTGGTGCCCCGGCGCCGCGCCTCGGCGATATGGCGAGCCACGGGCGTGTAGGTGTCTGCTTTGTTGGCACCGAAGAACAACAGGAACTTCGAATTGTACCAGTCTTCGCCATCATGACCGGGAGCCGGGTCGCCGCAGGTCATGAACATGCCGATCGACTCGCCGTGGTCTCCCATGATGTGTTCGGGCTCCCAAGTAGAGGCGCCGATGTTAAATGCGAAACGGTTAACGGACTGGTTCGCCAGCGTCGTCAGGTTTCCGGTCATTCCCCAGAAACTTGCCGCCTGCGGGTTCTTTTCCATGACGGCTTTCAGCTTCGCGGAAATCTCTTCGATGGCTTCATCCCAGCTGATCTGCTCGAACCGGCCAGAACCCCGCTCGCCCGTGCGCCTCATGGGATGCAGGATGCGTGCGTTTTCGTCCTGCACCTTCTCAACGAACGCCATGCAGCGCGCGCAAGCGTTGCTGTTGCCGGGGCGATTGGGTAGCGGACCCGGCTCTACGCCGATGATCTTGCCGTCCTTGATCTTGCCCTGCAGATAGCAATACGAGCAGTTGTACCCGCTGGCAACGCCCACCGTTTTCACGGTGGCTTCTGCAGCGGTTTCTGCGACCTTCCCAGTCTGGTCTGCAGGTTGGCAGCCGGCAAGCGCCAAACCGGCAACTCCGGCTGCTGCAGCGACAAAACCCCTTCTGCTCATGTCCATCTTGAAAGAATTGAGACTAACATCGCTCATAAGACCCTCCTCCTCACTAACGCTCTCCCTAGCGTCCACTCGTCGGAGACAGGTTACCAACGCAGCCAATGCCAGATATTAAGGAACCCATTAAGAAATATTACGAATTATTAAGACCGCGCAAAGCATTGGACTTGCCGCACCCGAGATGGCCTTGCCGCCGTTCACACAAGACGGTAGCCATACCCCCATTCGGTTAGCAGATGATGCGGTTTAGCCGGATTCTCCTCGACCTTTTCCCTGACCTTGCGGACCACCACCGCAACGACGCCGGAATCACCTATATAGTCTTCTCCCCATACACCCTGCAGAAGACGCACGCGAGAGATCGCTTCCGTCGGATGCTGTGCAAGAAATGCCAGCAGATCGAATTCCTTTGCCGTGAGAGACACCTCCGCACCGCGGACGACCACGGTTTTCGAGCTTAGGTCAACGGAGAGATCGCCCAAATCGATTACGCCTGGATTCTTTCTTTCCACTGGAAATGCATCGCGTCGGCGTAGGCAGGTCCCTATCCTCATGATCAGCTCTTCGGGCTCGAAAGGCTTCGTCACGTAATCGTCTGCCCCCAGCTTGAATCCCATGCCCTTATCGACCAGATCACCCTTCGCTGTAAGAAAGATCACAGGGACCCTGATATCAACTTCGCGAATCGCCTCGCAAACCTCGAAACCGTTGAGTCCCGGCATCATGATATCCAAAACGACCAGATCGGGAGTTGCGTCTTGGAATAACCGCAGTGCCGACTCACCATCGGAGGCGGTATCAACCCGATAGCCGTTCTTCTCCGCATAGTATTTGACTACCTTGAGCACGCTGGGCTCATCGTCGGCCACAAGAATCCTGTTAGACATCATCCTCTCCCCCCTCGGATACCACCGCAACATAGGGAAGGACGACCGTGAAGATGCTGCCTTCCCCGACCGTGCTCTTTACTTGGATGGACCCGCCATGCAACTCCGCGTATTCCTTCGCCAGAGCAAGCCCAAGACCACTGCCGCTCGTAGGTTTGTCCATATGATCGCTTGCCTGCACGAATTCCTCGAAGATTGCGCGCTGTTCCTCCTCCGGTATGCCCGTACCGTTATCGATAACGCGGAACCTTACGGTTTCGTCCTTCTTGCAATGATACGATTCGATGATGACGTAGCCATTGCTGGGCGTATGCTTGATAGCGTTGCTGATCAGGTTTTCCAAGATATGGGACAACTTGACCGAATCCGCAAGAAACAGCGGCATGTGCTTCGATCTGAAGAACGATAAAGCGAGATTACGCTCTGCGGCTAACGACGTCAGGGATGATTCCAGATGATAGAACACCTCATCGGTATCGACCACCTGCATCTCGAACGAAGCCCTGCCCGCCTCGAGTTTCGCTGATTCCAGGATATTTTCGATAAGCCTCAGAAGGTCACGCGAGTTGCTGGCAATGGACTCTATCGCATCTGCATTCAAGTCGCCTGCCGAACCACTCGCTTCGCGAAGGATATTCGCATATGCGATAATCGCCGTGAGGGGCGTCTTGAGTTCATGGCTCATCATGGTGAAGTAATGCGACTTATATCGGTTGTCCGCCTTCAGGCGCCCGTTCAGAGCTTCCAACTCCTCGGCCTGCGAGACCAGAAGCACATTTGCAGACTCCAAGTCAAGGGTTCTCCTCTTGACCTCCGATTCGAGTCCCAGATGAACGGCCTCGAGCTTCTTCGAGGCATCATTGAAGAAAGAGACCAGGCTGCTTATCTCCCCTTTTGCTCCGATCGCATCGGCGTTCAACCGCTCGTACGATCGATCGGTGCCGGATCGTTCGATTGCACGTTCCAGCTTACCCAGCGGCTTTGATACGTATTTCTGGGTGAACCAGTAGCTAGCCAGTATGCATCCCGCCGACAGCACCACGAGGAATATGCCCTGCAACAACGCATTTTCGAAGTAGTTCTGCTCGAACTGTCCAACGGGCGTGGCTATGCTGATGATGCCCACCAGATCACCGTCGACGAAGCCCTCTTTCGGGTATCCCGTCTCGTCGATTTCTCCGGCGATACCCCCATGGCAGCTCTCGCACGTGCCATCCATACGCAACGGAGCGGCGTATCGGAAATAGCCCTCCTCGGCTCTCACCTTCCCGAAAGCCGTGTACTCTTCGAGGCTCGGATCGTCCGCAAAGGCAACGAGCGCCTCCGTCTCGAAATCATCAGCGCGATTCTGTTCGCTTCTCGGATTCAGCGCAGCATAGCTGATGATGTAATCGGTACGTTTCGAGAACAGCGCACCAACAGACAAGCCCGCCTTGGAGCAATAGAGCCCCTTCTGGTTGTAGACGCCATCCCTGTCATAGTTGATCCTGCTCTGATTGACTGAGATGAAATCCCAGATAGCGCTCATGTTTTGAGAGAGGATATAGGCCTGATCCCGCATGGTGTCTTCAGCCTGCTTTCGCTGAAGAGAGGAGCTGAGGGCGATGTTCACCAGCAGCAGCACCACGATGATGGCCGTAACCGGCAATGCCAGATGGTAATGAAGTCTGCGCTTCTTCAATCGAGCAACCCCGCTCCCTTCGACCCTTTGCCCCTGCGCGCAGAATGACAGATATGAAACGAGAGGTCAAGGAAAAGGCATACCGGGTACGAACCTCTTGTGCAAGCAACTCTTGGTAAGAAGCTACATCAAGGCAGACGGGGCGCTGCTTTTGGCTTTTTGTCCGGAGACTATCGGACGCTAAGGGCTCTTGCGTTACGCACAACACGCCCATACAAAGCACGACGACTTTGTAGGCGGACATATGCACGCGCTCCCACAGCTTGCAAAGTCTTTTCACAATCACATGCAGATACGTGCAATTCTGATCGCAATGAGCCAAACCCAGCAATCGACCTCGTTGATTTGACGACAAAGCGGGCAAACGCGAAAACCGTCTGCTAGCGCGCGTAGAGAAGCTCTTCGGTTTCCTTGATCGAACCGAGGTATTTGCGCGAGAGGTTCGAGGTCAGCGCCGCATGCACCGGCACCCCGAGAGCATCCTCCAAATCGCGGGCGAACCTATTAACGTCGAAGGCCGATCCTTCGTCGATCGCATCGACCCGCAATTCGACAGCGCTCGAGCCGTCGGCGGTTCCGGAAGCATAGGAACCGTGCAGCCAGACTTTGGCAACTTCGCATCTCGCTGCCGCAGTGCGCACCGCATCGCGCAGCTCCCAGTACGATAGACCGAACCGCGTGCTTTTCGGCGGCAACTTGAGATCGAACGGTAGCCCTTGCTGAAGCACAATCTGCGAATAAAGCGCCGCTATCGCCGCCGAATGGGATATGCCGAGGGAAGACAGAACGCTTTCCGCCTCCTCTTTCAGGCGGGCATCGAGCCGCGCGCTGACCGTTGTGTACATGGCATACCTCGCAATTTAATATATATTAGGTTTAAGTATTATATACGATTACAATGTATTACAGCTAAAAAACGTGTCATTCCGCAGTCCTTAGAATGGGCATCAGGTGATTTATCGACAATTTTTCGTTAAAACACACTATTCGTAGTGTACAAACGAATTATTTGCCACTATACTTAGTGCCATTCGGGCATCTTGCGGGTATGGTAGGTAAGCATTTATGCAAAAGCAGCGCACCACCGGCACCAAGCCACATAAACGGAACAGCGGGTCGTTCAGTCAACCCCACGGTGCATCGCTCGCTTCAAACCGCACCTGCCGCCCTCAACGCGACAGCGTCCCTCTCGCAGAGAATCCCTACATGCGCTCGTCGAGCTCCATCTATTCGGGCGGAGAGCGGGCGATATTCAGAAAGCAGGGTCAAACGCGGCGCAATGCGATCGTCCTGTGCATCATGGTGGGCATCTGCATCATCATGGCGGGAATCCTCATCGGGTTCTCGCTCGGCAAAGGCGCTGCACTCGCCGAAGCGGGCACCACGGCGAATCAGGGCGAAACCACCCCTGCCGTCGTTTCGCCCGACGAACGTGAAGCGGATCAACCTGCAGCCGCATAGCATCGCGTCGAACCCCGTGAACCCCTTGGCCAAGCGCCGATAAACCGCTTCGCGCTATCGGCTCAAAAGGCCCTCGCCCGCACGGGAACCATCGTTGAAGATCGAAAGGAGTTCTTCGCGCGACGACACTCCGAGCTTGCGATAGATGTTGCGAATGTGCGTACGCGCGGTGTTGTCGGATATGAACAGGGTTTTCGCAATGAAGGACGACCCGTATCCCCGACTCAGGTATTCGAGCAGCTCGCGTTCGCGATTCGTTAAGCCGCGCTCGACCGCCAATGCATCGATTTGCTGATGGCGGTATGCCTCGAGCAGCTCCGGATCAACCTCGACCGACGAGGCAGCGTCCTCTTCGTCGCCTAACCGGAAAAGCTGACGCCACGAGGAGTACCCTAGATTGATTATCACCACGGCAAAGTAACCGCATATCATTACCCAAACCACCGGGCCCATCGCATCCGACGAGGCAATACCTCCCCCCGCCGCCAAACCGAGCAGCGTTACCAAGTTACCCGAAAAGAACGCCGCGCCGAACACGAACGGCAGCGAGAACTCGCCCGCCGCCGCAATAGCGACAAGCGACGCGAGGGCGAAAAGCGAAAGGAACATCATGGGCGAGAAGATGACCGATGCACCCAGATAGAAAGGCGAACTTCCCGCAGGAAACCCGCCGAGGATTATCGATACCGCTACGAATGCGGGGATCACGAGCTTTTCCACCAGCAGGACGAACGGCGTTTTATGCGGCATGAGACACACTGCGATCGCGATAACCGCCGCTATCGCACCGCCGATGAACTCGCTGCGCAATGTCGCACCATCCAAGCTGAACTCGCAAGAGGCCGAAACGAAGATGCATACGAGAAAGCCGAGCAACGGCAGCCAGATGACCGAAAGCAGATTGCGAAGAGAATCTCCGAACCCGACGACGCCCGCGCCCGACGGAGCGTCGGATAGTGCCGCCGCCTCAAGACCGCGCGCTTCGCGCCCTTGCCCAGTCGATCGTCTATCGCCTGTTACAAGAGGAGCGAGCCCACCAGCCACTGCACAGAGGACGAAAAGGATCGCAGCGGGAACCGCGGGCAGCAGCGACAAGCCCCAAGCCAGCAGCGATGCGCTGATGCAGGAAAGCGCCCCGTACAGCATCACGTTGCGCACATCCATCGCGTACCGCCCCATCCACGCCATGACGAGGGGCATCGAACTCACCCCGAGCACAACGCCCAAGCAGGCAATCGCAGCGCCAAAGTCCCGTTCCGCGAGCAGCAGGACCCAGAGGGCGGCTTGCGACAACACGTACACCACGGCTGCAGCGCAGAGAGCTGCTCCGCCGAATCCCGCCCATCGGGGCTTCTTTACCGCATAGAGTCCGAGAACCACCGACAGCACCAAGCATGCCGCAGCCATGGCGAGCACGAGGCTGTCGACTCCCGCAGCATTGCCGGACAGATCGCGGATAATGCGCGCATTCGGAATAAAGAGCGGCATCGATGCCAAAAAGGGACCGAGCAGAAGCAACGACGGCCGAAGCACGAGCTTGGATCGAGCGTTGAGGTACCGCAAAAATGCATGGCTGTCGTTCATATTCTCCTCCCGCGCAAATTGTACCGCACGAAGCCTCCAGAGAAACGGTTTTGATGGCTCCGAAGACAATATACTGCAAAACGGTGATGCCTCTCACGCAACGCGATGATCGACCGCAGCGCACAACCAACGTAGGCTCGGATACGTTGTGCAACCGATCATCAAGGAGGAGATCATGACTCGATTCGATTCGGACGAGAACATCGCGCCCGAGCGCAGAGAAGGACTATCGCGCCGCGCATTCCTATCAGGAGCCGCCGCTACCGCTGTCGGCGCAAGCGCCTTGGCCATGCTCGGAGGATGTGCCGCCCAGCCGGCAGCGAGCTCCGGCTCGGCCGCCAATGCAGCCATCGGGGGCGCGGGCGAAGAGCTTGCCGTAAGCCCCACGGGTGCGAACTATCCCTGGCCGGCCAACCCGCCCGAGATCGCCGATGCGGATGTCGAGGAGGAGATCGACGTCGACGTAGCCATCGTGGGCCTCGGCGTTTCCGGCGTCGCTGCTTTTCGCGCGGCAGCCGAAGCAGGTGCGAGCGTAGCCGGCTTCGAGAAGGGAGCCGAACCGAGCGTGCGCTCGAGCCAGTACGCCTATCTGAACGGCTCGATGACCGAGCGGTTCAACCTCGGCACCTTCGATCTCGACGAGGTGATCAATCACGAGTTCACCGATTGCTCGAGCATCACCAACTATTCCATCATTCGCAAGTGGGCCTATAACTGCGCCGACGCATTCGATTGGTGGTGCGCCGGCGACGACGAGCTGTACTTCCCCGAACCCGGCGAGGTAATCGGCATGATGGGCGACCCCGATCATCCGGTAGCCGTCTCGTCGATGAGCGATCCATCGATCGACTACAAGAACGAAAACCAGGCAGCATACCCAGAGAACCTCTCGTTCACCGATCATCCGCACGTGGTGAACGCGAATCTGCAGAAAGGCATAGACAAGGGCGGCACGGCGTATTTCGGTCACTTCGCCGAAAAGCTCATCATGGAAGACGGAACCTGCACGGGCGTGTACGTGCGCAACGCCGACACGGGTCTGTATAAGAAGGTGAACGCCGCCAAAGGCGTCATCCTCTCGTGCGGCGATTGCGGTTCCAACCCCGACATGATGGCTTACTTCTTCCCCGCCGTCGTTGAGAACGGCAACGGCAACCCCTGGCCGAATATGGACGTCGAGGGAAATCGCACCAACACGGGCGATGTCTACAAGATGGGTTTTTGGGCGGGCGCTGCTTTCTCGCAGTACCAGGCGCCGATGGTGCACGTGATGGGCGGTCCGGGCGACACGGATGCCCAGGATGCCTCGATGGGCTTGACCGCGCCGCTTCTGCGCCTCAACTACCACGGCAAGCGCTTCCAGAACGAAGACGTGGCCGCCACCGAATGCGAATTCGCGTTTGACATGCAGCCCAAACGCAAGGCGTTCCTCGTCTTCGATTCCCACCTCGACGAGCAGCTTCCCCTCTTCATCAATACGTTCGCTTCGCCCCTGGAAGAATTCGATGCACGCGTGGGCGACGGAACCATCTTCAAGGGCGAGACGCTTGAGGAGCTGTTCGCCTCGATCGAAGGGATGGATGCCGAAGAGGCGGTGAAATCGGTCGAGCGCTACAACGAGCTGTGCGCTGCGGGATACGACGAGGACTTCGGCAAGAAGGAGAAGTACCTCCTTCCCGTGCAGGACGGTCCCTTTTACGCTCAACGCATGGGCGTGGGCCTGTGCCTGTGCACGATGGGCGGACTTTCCTCCGACGAAAACGCCCACGTGATCTCGACCGAGCGCGACATCATTCCGGGCCTCTACGTTTCCGGCAATGCCCAAGGCGATCGCTTCGCCGTCAAGTACCCCTTCAAGCTCTCCGGCACGAGCCACTCCATGGCCATGTACTACGGCAAGGTAGCCGGAGAAAACGCCGCGAAAGGCGTCTAGCGCATACCTGTCTCCCTCCCACGAAAGGGCCTGCGTTCAAAATCGAGCGCGGGCCCTTTCAGGTTTCTCTATCGGCATATCTATCAGGTAAAACAGGTTCCCTCACCCCTTTTCGGGTATAGTTCCTTCCGGCGTTTCAAGCCCGACAATACCCGCAATCGCGCGATGGCAGGCACGTTTTCGCCTCCTATAGTGAGAACCGTCCATCCGCCAGCCGAGCCTTCGGCGCGAACCAAGCGCTCGAAGAAAGCTCGGTCGACGAACACGGTAGAACCAACGATTACTTTGGGAGGAAATCATGGGAGAGAAAACCATCAGCCGCCGCAGCTTTCTGGCAGGACTCACCGCAACGGGAGCCCTTGCCGCAACCGGTGCACTCGCAGGATGCGCCCCGAGCGCTTCGGGCGAGACGGGCTCAACGGGAAAGACCGACGCCGGCGCATCCGCATCGTGGCGCGACAAGCCCGAACCTATCACCGACATTGCAGAAACGCTTGAGGCCGACATCGTCGTCGTCGGCGCCGGCAACGGCGGGCTCGTCGCCGCAACCACCGCCGCGCAAGAAGGCGCGAAGGTCATCGTAATCGAGAAGGGCGGCGATATCGCGATGGCGCGCGAGGCCATCGGTGCACTCAACTCGAACCTCGAACCCGATCACTACGAAGACCCCGCCAAGCTCATGAACCATGCCAACATGACGCAGTCCGGCGATGCGAACATGCTCATGTACAAGACCTGGGCGGAAAAATCCGGCGAGATGATCGAGTGGATGAAAGAGACGCTCGAACCCAAGGGAATGCTCTTCCCGTTCGAGTGGCACTGCCCTTCGCCCGATGTCGCCCCCGAGGCGTACTACCCGGCCATGTGCTACAACCCCTGCCTCGACGAGTACAACCCCGACGGCCCCAACTACGGCGCCTATATGCACCTCGAGATGATGCGCGAGGTGTTCATGGAGCTCGGCGGCGAGATCCTGTTCACCTCGCCCGCCCAGCAGCTCGTCCAGGACGATGCGGGCAAAGTCACCGGCGTCATCGCCACGTCGAAGGATCGGGGCAACATCCAGGTGAACGCGAACAAGGGCGTCATCATCTGCACCGGCGGCTACGGGGCCAACGAGGAAATGCTCAAGGACCTTTGCCCTGTCGTATCGGAGTACTGCGTACTCGGCGACAGCGTAACCGAAGAGGGCGACGGCATCCGGATGGCGCTTTGGGCAGGAGCCTATCTTGAGCAGGGCGGCTCGTGCATGATCTGGAACCGCGGCCTCATGAACGACGACACCGGGTTCGGGCGCCCGTGGCAAGGGCAGATCTTTTTGCCGGGAAGCCAGCCGTTCCTCCACGTCAATGCCAACGGCGAGCGCTTCATGAACGAGGACCAGTGCTACCCGATGAGCTATTCGGGCGGCCTCAACCAGCCCGGCCACTTCTCGTGGGAAATCTGGGACGCGAGCTACTGGGACGACATCGTGCAGTTCGACACCTGCGGCTGCTCGCGTCTTGCCCCCGCGCCTTCGGGCACCGCGTTCAACGCCGACGTGTACGACTGCGAAGCCATGAGCAAAGAGCACCTCGACAGCTTCTGGTTCGCTCCCAACCTTGAGAGCGGCGCCATCAAGAAGGCCGACACGCTCGAGGAGCTCGCAAGCGCTATGGGCTTCGACGACGACAAGACCGCCGCATTCGTCGCATCGGTCGAACGCTACAACGAGCTGGTTGCAGCCGGAAAAGACGAGGACTTCGGCAAGGAGCCGTTCCGCATGAGCGCGGTCGACGAGCCTCCCTATTACGCAGCGCGCATCGCCGGCGAGCTGCTCGTCACCACCCATGGCGTCGTGACCGACACGAACAGCCAGCCGCTGCGCGAGGACGGCACCGTGATCGAGAACCTCTACGTCTGCGGCAACGACCAAGGCGGATTCTATCCCCACAACTACCCGAGCAACTTCACCGGCATCAACGCCGGACGCGTGGCCACGTTCGCCCGCATCGCAGCCAAGCATGCGCTCGGCGCATCGTAGAAATCGAAGCAACGCGCTGCACACCGAAAGGGCTCCCGTCGGAGCCCTTTCTTTTCGAGCAGAGCGGTTGCGGGAAGCCGGTGCGCCGGCGTCAACCGCGCACGGTGCGCAAGCCGGTACGCCTTCGAGCGCCGCCCCGCAACCGCCTCAGTGGACCAGATCAATCAACTCTTGTCGCGAATGAACCCCAAGCTTCGCGTAGATGTGCTTCGCATGGGTCGCCGCCGTCTCCTTCGATATGACGAGCGCATCGCGCACATAGGGTATGGACCTTCCACGCGCGAGCAGCTCGAACACCTCGGTTTCGCGAGGCGTCAGCTCGAAGTGCACCGCTAGTTCGCGGATTCGGTCAGCGAGTTCCGCGCCCGAATGCTCCCGACCGTCCACCTCGCCGGATCGGGCCGCCAGGGCGTCCGCGGAACCGTCACGCGAGCCTCCCTGATCAAACGCAAAGCTTTTGGTGTCGTTCAGCACGAACATGGTAACCACCACGAGCACCGCAATCGACACCGCTGCCACCTGCACCACAGAAAGGCTGCCGTCGCCGAGAGGTTCGGTCAGCCCCGCATACAGCAGAACACCGAGAAAATCGCCGAGGTGGACGAAGATCCAGCCAAGACCGTACGACTGCACCGCCGTCGCCTTTCCTGCCACCGCATACCGCGCGAAGTACAGCTGGGTTATCACGCAGAATGCGAAGCGCGCAGCAATGGATACCAGAAACGCCCAGTATCCTCCAAAGCCCGTACCGAACAGGATCAACGCCACGAACCCCATCACGAGCGCAGGGCACATCCATCGGTAGAGAAACGCGATCGAGATGCGTCGGGGACCCACCGTCGAAGCGAACGAGACGACGGCCATGAACGCGATGCTCGCGAGCAGCACCGCCTGGAATTCGGGGGCATGCTTGTCGGGAGCCGGCCAGAACGTTCCGAGCAAACACACGAACAGGCACGCCACCAGTATGCCGAGCCCTGCCCTGCCCATCGAGGCGAGCACGCTCACGAGGCTTTGCTTGGCGAGGTTGCGCGCGTCGTTGTACGCCTTTTGCTCCGAAGCTCCCGAATGCTCCGCAGTGGCCGCTCCGCCCACATCTTTCCAGGAGAGATAGAAGCACAGCCCCGAAAGAAGCGGCAGCGAGGTCACGAACGCGAGCGCGATCCAGCCGTCCATCGCCGATACGAGCAGCACGAGCAGGGCCGAGAAGATCGCCGACGCAGGAGCGAGAAACTCGCCGTCCTCCTGGGAAACGCGTGCGTAGTACTCGCCCCACATCACCCACATGAACCCGCTGCCGAACCCGGTGAGTACAGCACCGAAAACGAACAAAGCGACCGTGAGCGCGACATCTCCCGTAATACCGAACAGAAGCGGGGTCGAAAGCGCCGTCGCAACAGGCGCGACGAAGAAGAGGGATGGATGCTCGGTCGGAGACCCGAACCGCTTTTCGCCGAGCACGATGGCGACGAGCATGACAACCGACATGAACACGGGAAACCCGGTGAAGAACAAGAGCTCGAACGACCCGTACGCCCCGAGCCACACGCCGAGCTTGCCCGTATACCCCTCGACCACCTCGGTGTAGAACACGCAGAACACCCAGGCAAGCAAGAAAGACCAGCCGAACCGCCGAAGCGGCGTGAAGCGCGCAACCATGCGCGCGATGCCCTGCTCTTGTCGGTTGCCACTGCTCACTGCATCAATCGGCTTTCCTCGCCTGCCCGCTTTACCGGGCGCCTGTACTCGATCGATCCATTATAGCCGCAATCGGATAACCCCATCCCAAAACCTATGGTGCTGTAAAGATTGCGAATACCCATGGCCGGGACGCGCAATCATCGGCGCACATTCACGCCCAGCGATCACGAGGGGGCTCCGCCGATGGGAATCAGCCATGAGGGGGCGCCGCCAACGGGAATCAGCCATACCCTCATGCAGCGCGGCATACTGAAAATACGGGTTTTTCATCAATGTGTTGTGTTTTCGCCCCATCGAAGGCCACTGAGGCCTCAAAAACGGAACCTCCGTCGAAGCCGAACAACGAGAAAGCCTTTGATCAGGCAATGCGTTGACGAGAAACGCAACCGCGCTTTCATGCGCCGCCCCATATACAACACTTCGAAGAAAAACCCGTATGTATTGCCTTTGCCGCTGTTAAGCTCGCATTGACTTGGCACGCCGGGGTCTCAAACGCCGGGTCGCGGCCGGAGGTCCGCTTGGACCTCCGGCGGATTGCGTATGCGACAGGTTTGGGCTTATGCGACAGGGGGGAGGCGAGGCCGCATCGACCTCGCCCCCCTGAAACCTGCCTCGGCGCTCGGCGGCGCCGAGCGTTATTCTTCGGCCTTCTGGCACACCGCGAGCGTTTCGACGTAATCGACCCGATACGCTTCGAGCTCGCTCTCAAGCCTCGAGAGCTCGTCGTTTGGCAGCATGGCATCCCTCGCCTCGTCCACCGAGGCGAATCCGCCCGCCTTGAGCGCTTCGTCCGCTGCGGCCCGTTCGTTTTGCGCGGGCCCCACCTTGAAGCCGCGCATGGCGGCGAAGTACAATCGATCGCGCTCGTACAGCTCGACCTCTTCCTCGGGCTTGCCTGCATCGCGAGCCCGCTCCGCCAAGGCCAGCGCTTCGCTCATGTTCGCTTCGAGCTCGTCGAGTTCCTTGCGAACGATGCGATAGCGGCGATCGGCTTCAACCGCCTCGCGAGCCCACGTTGCCTTCGCCACCCGTGCGCCGAGCTCTTCCATGCGAGGCAGCGCGCCCACGAGCGCCTCGAGGTGCTCGAACATCTCGTCGATCGAGCGCTCACACGCAGCAGACGCATTGGGAACGCTGACATTTTCGGTATCCACAAGCACCTCCTCGCCTTCGTCCGTACGTCCTAGATCTCCTTGTACGCACCCGCAAGCTGCTCGCCGAGGCACTTGCCCTCGACCAGGCACCGGCCGTGGCTGTTGCCCTGCACGTTGATCGGATAGTCGTAGGCGTAGATGTCGCCGGCGCAGTTGCCGATAGCGTAGAGTCCGGAAACGGGCTGGTTGTCGGCGTTGAGCACCTCGAAGTTGTCGGAGATATGGATGCCGCCGCATACGCCGAGCAGGCCGGGGCCAACCTTGCAGGCATAGAAGGGGCCCTGCTTGATCGGGTAGAGGTAGTGGGATTCCTTGTAGAAATCGGTATCCTCGCCCGCTTCGCACAGCGCGTTGTAGCGCTCGATGGTCGCAAGGGCCACATCGGCGGGAACGTCGAGCTGGGCGACAAGCTCCTCGATAGTATCGGCCTTCTTGTAGTTGTCGGGGTTGTCGGTGACGCCCTTCTCGACTCCTTCGGCATGCGATTTTGAAGCGTCCTCGTAGGTGGAGCCCACGGGGCGGAAGCTATCCCAGAACATGCCGCCGCCGTACTGGAGGCTGTCGGTGTTGTCTGCCTCGAAGTTGGCGTCGAAGATCGACCAGGCATGGTCGTAGCCGCCATTGACCATGATACCGACGCACTTGCCCTGCACCCACGTAGCCTCGTTCATGAAGCGGTTGCCATCGGGATTGACGAAGAGGAAGGGACCGTGGTAGGTGGCTGCAGCCTGCGGATGCATCATCGTCGGCCACGGGCCGTCCTGGAACGCACCGCCTGCCCACGCCGCCATGTTGTGGCCGTCGCCCACGTTGCCGCGGTCGGAGCACAGACGCGTCATGACCTTCAAGCCAATGGGAGCGAACGCCTCGAGGTACTCGTCGTTGTAGCTGATGTCGCCCGTAGCGAGCACGACGCCCTTCGAGGCGTTGTACTGCACGTACTTCCCTTCGGAGTTCTCGCAGATGGCGCCTTTGACCGCGCCCGACTCGTCCTGCACGAGCTGAACGGCCGGCATCTCGAACACGAACTCCGCGTTGCCGGTCTCCTCGGCCTTCTTCATGAACAGGTACTCGATGTAGTTGGCGATGTTGATGATGTCGGACGTGGTCTCGCCGCCGTAGATCATGTGGTAGCAATCGATTTCGGGGTGCACGGCGCTGCGCGATCCCACGGTCACCATGCAGCTGCAGCCGTCGGACTCCGCCACATCGAGCAGCCAGTTCATGCAGCGCTCGGACTCGCGGAACCACTTGGCCACGAGCGATTCGCGGCAACGGTTGCCGCAGGTGGAAACCCAGCGCTCCATCTCGATCGGCTTGTCGATGGTGATGCCGAGCTTGTCGAGCTCGCGTGAGCCGACCGCACCCGTGCCGCCGACGCCGTGGCCGTTGAGCACGGTGTCCTTCTCGACGAGAACAACCTTGGTACCGTTCTCGGCCGCGTTAAGCGCGCAACAGGTACCGGAGTAGCCGCCGCCGATCACCAACACTTCGGTATCGACGGTCTCGGCGATATCGGTGATGGGTTCGGGTTTGATCTCCCAGGTATGCTTCGCCGAAGCCGCATCTCCCGACGCATCGCTGCCCGAGCTCGAAGCGTTGTCTTCTCCCGACGCTGCGGGGCTGCATCCCACGACGCCGAGTGCCGCAACGCCCGCCGCAGAGAGCGCCGCTCCCTTGAGCAGATCGCGCCGCGAGATGCCTGATTTCGTTTCGCTCATGTGATTCCCTCCTAAAGAATCGGTTTGCCCGGCTCCTGCTACGTGATCCCGAGCTCATGCCCGGCGACCTTGGAACCGTGACCCGATAGTAGGAAAAGGGAGATGAAACCGCACCCCATAAAACAGGTTGTTTTTGCGTTGTGCCTCGTCAAGTGCTTTTCCGTTGTCTTTTCAACGCACAGCGAAGACGGGTCTAAAACCATGTCAGGGGAATCGCAGGAATGGGTGAACGAGGTTTCACTCGCCGTTCATCAAGTCGATGAGCTGCTGCTTCGAGTGAACATCGAACTTTCGGTATATGTTCTTGGCATGGCCTCGAACCGTATTCTCCGATATGAACAACTTCTTGGCGATGCCGGCGACGCTGTTGCCGCGCACGATGAGGGCGGCAACCTCCCGCTCGCGCTGGCTCAGCGGATCAACGAGGTCCATATCCCCGAACCGGCTCGCAAGCGATGCGATCCACGCTTCTTCGAGATCGGCGGCGCTCAATCCCGAGGTATCCGCTTGAGGCTTCCTCTCGCGATCCGTTGCAGGCCCGACCCTATGCGCCGCATCGTCGTCTGAGGCCTCGTCGCCGCGGCCTCGCTTACGCTGCCTCGTCCACGAAACAAGGAACATCGTGAGCGAAAGCACGTATACGCACATGAACAAGACGCTCACTACAAACGAAAGATCATGGGCGAACGCGGAACTCAAATGCGCACCGAGCAGATCTCCTATCACCATCGCCGCATACACCGGGCACAGGCCGAGCGCGTACACGTAGATCGACGGCATCGAGCGTTCGTTCGCATAGACGGCGCAGGTAACGATAAGCAGAAGGTTGACGATCTCGAACCCGAACATGAGCGTAGCCGAAAGCATCGGCGCGTATTCCATTCCGAATATCGTCGGGAGAAGGAATGCCCCCGTGATGAGCGGGAACAGAACTTGATAGGATCTGAGTACCTCGAACCCCTTTACCGAGAACAGTTCGATAAGCGCGATGACGAGCGCTGCGGCACCGAATCCGGCAAGAACGAAAATAAGCGTCGAAGAGCTCGCATCGCTCAGAATACTCGAAGCGAGCTTCCATACGAACCCGATCGAGCACACGCAGAACACGGGCTTCCAGAGATCCCGGACGGCGCCGCGCATATCCGTGCAGGACGAGCCTTCGGATGAACTCGGCTCGATTTCCGCAATCGCTTTGTACAGAGTAACCGAAGCCAGAACCGGAAAAACGGCGATGGAGCACACGATCGTTCCGCCAAGCGGAAGCGGCTGCATGATAAAGCATAGTATCGCCGAGGCAACCGCCGAAAGCGGAATGTAGATCGCGGTGCGCGAAGCGCCTTCCGAGGTGAAGAACGCCTGCCACAACCCAAAAAACATGCCACTCGCCAAACCGATAAACGCTCCGGATGAAAGCACGAAAGGGAGCTTCGGGACATCGAGGTAAAACCCCGTATAGAACAGAGAGGCACCCGCAGCGAGCAGGAGGCCCGCAGCGAAAGCGACGCGCGGACCGAACTGCTCCCTTCCCCTCGCGCGAACGATCGCCACCAAAGCGAGGACCGCACCGATGGTGCAGAGCAGGTTGAGCGTTTTGAACGCGAGCATCTCCTCGGCCGTTGCGGTTGAAGGATAGAGAAGAGCCGAAAACGTGGTCGCCCACAGAAACGCAAAGCCGACATGATGCCAACGCAGAGTTTTAGCTATCGCCTTTGCCTTCGAGAAGGACAATCGAATTCCTCAGCTCATCGTATCCACGCGGCGGCATCGCCGCACGCGCCTCCTTACGCGATCGCATCGCGCTCCCATAGCAGTGCCAGCATTCTACCATCGTTTGGGAAAGCGCGGGCGGGCGACGAAACGGCCCATCGGCTGCGGTGCGACCTCGCGGCACCGAGGAAAGCGCATCTTCTGCTTGGCTCACGTGAAGGACATCGGCAAGCGGTGGAGTCCGAATCCGTCCCCGAAATATCAAATTGGCATTTTGCGTTACAAGCCCGCCTCATCCAGCCGAAACGAGACTTTCGGAAAACCCCGCTTCGTTTCGCTTCGTCTCCCGATCGGCTGCCCGACTAAACCCGATCCGCAAGCGCCCACGACTCGACCTTCAGTCCGGGCACGCGCTCGAATTCGCGCACGTTGTTCGTCACCAAGGTTGCACCGTGGGCTTTCGCGGTCGCAGCTATCATCAGGTCGTTTGGCCCGATAGTCTTTCCGCGCGTTTCAAGCTCAGCTCTAATGGATGCGTACTCTTCGGCGCACCGAGAATCAAAAGCTGCGCGCTCGAACGGATCGAGGAAGAGTTCCGTCTTCAGGAGGTTCTCCTGAGGCTTTGCGCTTTTCAGAGCCCCTAGCCGCAACTCCGCTTCGACAACGGCAGGCACCATAATCTCCCGAGGATCGTGAGATCGAAGCGCCTTCAGAACCCCCGGCATCGAGCCACGCAGAAACTCAATACACACGCACGTGTCGAGAAGCAGCATCACCAAGCGCCCCTTTTGCCGTCGAGCTCGAACGACAGCTCCGCAGGTTTGCGGAAAGTTTCGTCATCGATAGAACCGTAGAGATCCCAGTAGCCCGTCGGCCAACCGCTCGCTGCATCGTTTCGAATGAGCTCGGCAACGTATTTAGAAAGAGAGACGTTCGCAAGCACCGCTTTCTTCTTCAGCATGTCCATGGTCTCCTCTTCGAGATAGAGGGAGAGTTGGGCCACAATAGCCTCCTTTCAAGTATATTTGCAAGTATACTTGATTCATGCTCACGAGACAATGCGAGGCCTTCAAAAACAAAAAAGCCGTTTCCGCTGATGAATCCATCCCCCGCGGCGGGTGAACGACAGCCTGGGCAAGTCACTCCCGCTCGGGGGATACCGCTTCGTGCTGCAGCGGCCTATCGTTTATTGCGGCGCACAGGCGCCGAACCGATACGAAGGAGGGAACCATGAGTATCAATACAGGTCATTCCGAGAAGTCCGGAGTAACCAGGCGATCGTTTCTTGCCGGGGCGGGAGTCGGCGCGCTCGGCATCGCTGCAGCAGGCATGTTCGGCTGCTCCCCGGCAAACGAGGAGAAGCCGAAAGCGAGCGCAGCCGAAGAAGGCTCCACACCAGCCGCTTCAACCAACACGACTGTCGAAATGACCGAAACCGTCGATACCGACGTCGTTGTGATCGGCACGGGAGTTTCAGGGCTGACCGCAGCCATTTCCGCTGCCGAAGGAGGCGCAAAGGTCATCGTGCTCGAAAAACTCGATGGCCTGAAAAAGGTATACGCCCACAGCATTACGGCGGTCGGCACGTCTTTTCAAAAAGAGCTTGGGGAGGACTGGACACCCGAGGAACTCGTCGCATTCTGGAACCAATACCCCGACAGCGATTCGTTCATGGACACCGACGCCCAGCTCTTCGCCGCCGAGCACTCGGCCGAATCGATCGATTGGCTCATCGAGCATGGCGTGGACATCGTCGGCGTGACCGTTCCGCCCACCAACCCGTTCCAGGTACCCGCGCGCACCTTCGTGACCAGCGCCGATCGCGATGGAGTGAAAGCCTACCTCGAGCCGCTCAAAGCCAAAGCCGAAGAGCTCGGCGTCGAATTCCGCTTCTCGACCGAAGCGACGAAGATCGTTGCCGATGCTTCGGGCGCGGTAACCGGACTCGAAACGGTTTCGGGAGATAAGGGAACGCTGTTCAACGTCAAATCGCTTATCGTGGCGGCAGGCGGATTCGGCGGCTCATCTGACCTGCTGCGCCTTTACGCTCCCCATACCCCCAACTGCTCGACCTTCGATGGCGAGTCGAAGGGGTTCGCGCTCCTGCAAGCAAAAACGGTCGGAGCCGACGTGGTAGCGCCGGGCGGTACGATGGCGTACTTCGTGAATGTCGATGGAGGATACAGCGACAACGCAGGCCAGGGACTCTTCGTCAACCGCGAGGGCAAGCGATGGGTCAACGAGAACCTGTATTTCCTCGATCGCGCCGGCATCGCTTACAAGCAGGGCATCACCGAGTATTGGGCCCTGTACGACTCCGCCCTCTACGAGCAGGTCGCCGGCCAAACCGGAGAGAAGGGCCTCGAATCGGGAACGATCGTCAAGGCCGACACCATCGAAGAGCTCGCCAAGAAGATGAACGTCAACATTGCAGCGCTTACGAAGACCGTCGAGGACTACAACGGGTACTGCGAAGCGAAAAACGACCCCGAGTTCGGCAAACCCGCCACGCGCATGGGCCGCGTGTTCGATCCCGACGACCCGAAAGAGTACGATCTCGACGTCATCGACAAGGAATTCACCTTGCTCAATCCGCTGGCAACCGCTCCGTTCTACGCCATCGACATGACCGTACAGACAACCGCCCTCTCCGGCACAACCGGCGGAATGCGCACCAATACCGACGGGCAGGTTATCGCCGTCGACGGTTCGCTCATTCCGAACCTTTACGCGGTCGGAGAATCGGCAAACGGCCACCTGATCGGATACTTCTACCCGCAATCGGGAACGTCTTTGTGCATGTGCTTCTGCTTCGGACGCTATGCCGGCGCCGCGGCAGCAGCTAACGCAACCGCTTAATCGCCCGTCGCCCGTGCTCCCCGCCAAAGCGGGGAGCACCCCTGTGCTATACTCGCCGCAAGGGGGTAGATGCTCGGATGCCGAATTCCAACGCTCGACGCGACATGCGCGCAATGAAACAATCGCTGCAAACGTTTTCCCAGGCCGCAGCATCCCAGCCCGCCGTCTGGATCGGCTTCGCCTGCGTGTGCGCCTGGCCGTGGAGCTGCACATCCGCAACGCTCGTGTACACAAATGCAGGAACCGTCGGATCACCTGTTTGGCTTGGATCGAACCTCACCTACCTCATCATCGGCATATGCGGCATAGCACTCGGCCTCGGATTCAGAAAATCGGCAGCGCGGCTTCCAAACGCCGCCGTCGCCGTCATCGCGGGCGTATGCTATGTTGCCGCTTCGGCGCTGTTCGTTTTACTCAGCAAGCTACCCCCCGACTATCTCGATCCGGGATACGCCACCATCTCCTATATCTGGCCCGCCTTCGCAGGCATCGGGCAGACGCTCCTGTTCCTCGAGTGGATGAAGGCGTTCGGCCGGACGGGGCCGAAAAAGACCATCGCCTTCGTCGTATGCGGTTCCGTACTCGGTACTGCGCTCATATTCTCGCTCAATTTCATTCCGCAGACGCTGCGCGAGCTTATGCCGGCGGCCGTTGGCGCCTGCGGTGCGCTCTGCGCCTTCCTCATGGCAAAGCGATCCGATGGCGATAACGGCGAAGAAACCCGATCAAGCGGCATCTTCCCAGAAAAGACCCGGGCGCCTTGGAAGCTGCTCGTAACGGCGGCGGTAGCGGGTTTCTCCTTCGGCACGTTTCAAAGCCTGTCGTTCTCGGGATCGTTCGGAACAACGGCCTGGTATACGTTCGGCGTTGTCGGCTTTCTTGTAGCGTCGGTGCTGTTTGCGTTGATCACCCTCGGCCTCAGAATGAACTTCAACTACATGATCTACCGAATCTCGTTCGTCATCATGGCTACGGGTGCATTCTTGTGCTTGTTCGGCACAGAGATTTCAGCGTGGGGATACGGCGTGTACTGCATTGGGTACCGATGCCTCGACATGCTTATCTGGTGCCTATGCGCCTACCTCATCCGACACAGAAGCGTTTCGCCGGTTTGGCTGGGCGGACTCGTTATCGGCACGCTGCTCTTCGGAAGGTTTTTCGGATTCGAGATGTTCACCATCCTCCACCCCCTGCCTGCTTCGACTGACGTATCGTTGCTCATAGCCACCGTTTTGTTCCTGCTCTTGCTCACCGCCCTATCGCTCGTCAGTCACAATAACCTGCTCGAAGCATGGGGCATGGCGAAACCCGGGGAAGCCCCCGGCGATTCCGAGATACTGGATTCGTCTTGCGATCAGATCGGAACCCTGTACCGATTGTCCGAACGGGAACGTGACGTTCTTCGGCGTATCGCCCAAGGAAAAAGCAGAGCCGATATCGGTGTCGACCTCGTCCTCTCAGAGGAGACGGTAAAGACCCACATCCGCCATATCTATCAGAAGTGCGGTATCCACTCCCGCAAAGAGCTTGACGAGATGGTGGAAGCGAGGGTTCGCGAAATCAAGGACGACAGGATCGATCTCACGCAGCAGGATGCGGCGGAGTAGCAACCGCTTTCGACTCGCAGCACAGAACTTCCCTTACTCGATCCCCTTACGGCAGCAAAAACGGTGAAGCGATCGGCACCTCATCGCAATCCTCTTTCGCACCGGGCCTGCGCTCAGCGTGCGGGAAACATGCGGAGCGCAGGCTTTACGGGAGTCGGTAAACGGCTTTCGCGCTAGGCGCTTTCGGCGATATGCTTGCCGGTCAGATAGCCGTACGTCATCGCGATGCTATGGCTCGCGCCGGCAATGGTCGCAGGATAGTCCGCCAAGAAGCGACCACCCTGAACGTTGCCGATGGCATACAGGCCGGGGATGACATTGAGATCGGCATCGCACACCTCGGCGTCCTTCGTTGTCGAAAGGCCGCTCATGGTTACGAGGCAGCGAAGAGCATCCTGCGAAGCCCCGCTCAAGCCAGGCTCGCCCACTGCGTAGCGAATTGCGTAAAACGGCGGGGTTTCCAGAGCGAACATACGCTCGGAGGCTTTTCCGAAATCCTCATCCTTGCCGGCGGCGCATAGCTCGTTGTAACGTGCGATCTGCGCTTTCATGGTATCGGCGACATCGGCTTCGACCCCTAGATTGGCCACCAGGTCTTCGACGGTATCGCCCTTGGCGCTCGTCCAATCATCGATTGCATCGATATCCTCTTGCGAGATCTTGCTTTTCGTGCCGAGACCTGCCTGCATCGAAGAAAGCTGCTCGGGAAACTTCGAGTCGAAAATCTGGTAGATCACGTTGCCGGGCTGACGGATCAGCGCCGAGCCAAAATGATCGTTCGTTAAATCTTCGTTGATGTAGCGCTCACCTTTGCCGTTCAGCTGCAAAAAGGCATCGACGCCGAGCTTGCCCAAATCGCCGTGGGCCATCGCAGCATGCGGACCCGCCTCGATGTTTCCGCCGACCCAGTAGCCCATGCGGTGACCGTCGCCCATATCGGCGAAGTTCCCTTCGATATCCTGATGCATATAGGTGAACGTGAACTTTTCCTTCTGGTCGTAAATCCAGGGCAGATAATGTGCGACCATCTCGTCGTTGCGCACGTAATCGCCCGTTGCCAGCACAACGCCCTTCGAAGCCAGCACCTTGGTATAGGTTTGGTCGTTGAGGTTCTGGAAGATCACGCCGACAACCTTATCGCCCTCCTTCACCAGCTGACGCGCCGGGCAGTCGAAATGCGCATCGACGTTACCAGTTTCCTGGGCCTTCTCGAAGTTCGCGAGGAATACCGGCTTTTGGCCTCCCTTGTCGGGTGCCGTGAACGAGAGCGTGCCGCTGAAGACGACTTCGTGGTCGCGCCCGTATTCATAGGGAGGATACGAGTTCTTGTTGCTTACGTACACCGTGTCTTCGCTTGGCGTCTCGTCGCCAGGATGCACCCAGACAAGACCGCCGTAGGCCGAAGCGTACCAGTCGAACGCCTCGCCGCAGTGGTCTGCCCAGTTTTTGAGAATCCTGAAATCGCTGCGATGGCTCATCTGGATCATGAGTTCATTGACAAGATCGGTCGTCTCGATATCCTCGATGCCCATCGAGCGGGCGTTTTCGGTGTTGAATGCCGAGAACTGAGACGAGCGGCAATTGGGTTCGGAGCATTTTTCGATCGCAACGACCTTCACACCCCCCTCTGCCGCAGAACGCACAGCCGATACTCCGGCAACGCCGAGGCCCACTACAACAAGCTCGGTTTCAATGGTTTGCGCAATTTGATCGTCTGTGATCGGGTCGGGCGCCTGCAAAAACGAAGGAACGCCGGTCGTATCCTGCCCGCCCGCTTTCCCCGTCGACCCGGCATCGGCATCCGCTGAAGCAGGTTCCCCCGCCGCGCAACCCGCAAGCCCCATTGCTCCGAGACCGAGACCGAACGCCGCCGCTCCCCCGATGAAGTTCCTTCTTGAAATCTCTTTCATGTCGATTCCTCCTTGGTTTCGATGTACCCGTGTATCGCCTAGCCGATGAAAGCCCAGGCGATAGACGCACTATGCGACGGGAAACCGCAAGGGTGAAGGCGAGGAAGGGATGAGGAAGCGGGATGATTTTTCTCATACCCCACTGCTTGATCAGGGTGGATACGAGAGGCAAACGTAGGAAACCGCATTCTCGAGCACGATGGGGCGCGCCGATAGTAGAATAGCGAAAGGGAGGAACATGGATACAGAACAAGCGCATACGCTCAGAGCGAAACAGGGCCAATCGATTCCGAGCTTCTGCTTCCTCGGCTTCTTTCTCATGGTCTCGTTCAGCACGTCGCTTTCACTCAGCAACTACGCGATCGACGATTCTCTCGCCTCGCAAAGCCAATTCCCCTTCGGACCGCTTACGAAAATGATCTTGTTCGCAGCAGCGGCTTTTCTTTCAACGAGGCTCACTCCGTTGCACAAAAAGCACCGTCTGCTTATCGCAGCAGCTATCGTTCTTTCGATTGGCGCCGTCCTCACCATTGCATCCCGCTCGTCGATCGGCTCAACGGCGCTCTGGCTAAACGCCTGCGGATCGATCGTCATCAGCATCGGAACCGTCCCCCTATACCTTGCATGGATGGAGCTGTACGCGAACATGGACATGCGCCACGTTCTTGCCTACTATACGGCGACGCATGCGCTCTCGTCGTTTCTCTCATTCGCGCTCACGCTCGTGAGTTCGGCTGCATTCGTCTCGGCGGTCATCGTCGCCTTTCCGCTCGTTTCGACGGTGCTGCTCATCGTCAGCTCGCGCAGGATCGAACATGTTTCCTTCGCGCAGGGTGAAGCGGTTTCGTCGGGCTGGTCGTTTCCCCTCAAACCCGTTGTGCTGTTCGCAGGCTTTACCTTCTGCAACAACTTCTTACGGGGCTTCTTGTCGGGTGCGGGACGAGGATACGCCCTTTTCGGCGTCCTGATCGTCTCGGCAATCGTGCTCGTTGTCATCTTGCTGCTGTTCAAGCAGTTCAGCATTCGCTCGCTGTATCTGATCTCGCTGCCTATGGCGGTGGCTGGTGCGCTCTGCTCGCTCATCGACCTGCCGAATGCCGCGCTTGCCGGTTCGCTTCTGACCAACGGGGCGTATACGCTGTTCAGCATCTTCATCACTGCCGTCTTATGCAACATATCGTTTCGGTACGGCGTAAACCCGCTTTGGACGTTCGGATTCACGCAAAGCGCCCTCGCCCTCGCGCAGATCATTGCGCAATCGGTTCACGCCTCGTTCGACATTCATCTGCAGAATGCAACGTTTTACACCCTGTGCGTCTGCATCATCGCTACCGTAATCATCATCCTGTTCGTCGTATTCATGAGCGACAAGGACTTCACCAGCACATGGGGTATGACACTGTCCAGCAAGAAAACGGCATTCCAAGATCAGGAAGACCGCTCGAGCACAATTGAACGGGCAGCTTACATCGCCCGGATCAAAGGGCTCACCAGACGGGAGGAGGAGATCCTCGCCATGCTGCTCGACGACCGAACCATAGCCAGCATCGAAGGTACGCTCTACATCTCCAATTCCACCGCGAAGACCCACATCCAGCACATTTACAAGAAACTCGATGTACACAGCAAACAAGAACTCATAGAAACGTGCGGAACGCTGTAAGATCGCGAAGCAAGATGCGATCTCACGCAGCAGGATGCGGCGGAGTAGCGCTTCGGCGACAATCGCGCCCGCAGTCAACCAACTCCTAAACCCGCACGCTTCGACCCCTGGCGCCCCTAGCGTGCGGGCCGGATTCTCGCAACCCGGCCCGCACGAACAAGGACGGTCCGCCTCGTTACGACTTCATGATCTCCTCGGCCACGTACACACCCGAGCCGAGTGCGAGACCCACCGACGCGCCTTCGTTGGTGTAGTACGGCACGCTGTACACGCTGCCTTGGTCGACGCCTGCAACATAGAGACCGGGGATCGGGTTGTTCTTCTCGTCCATGGCGCGCAGATGGCTGTCGACTTTCACGCCGCCGTTCGTGCCCCACGCGCTCGGCACGTACTCGAACGCATAGAACGGTGCTGTCTTGACCGCCTTCAAGAACGCCGGATCTTTCCCGAAATCGCCGTCGGCACCCGCATCGCAGAATCCGTTGTACTTCTCAACGGTGGCCTCGAGCGAATCGAGTGAGAACTTCTCCGCAATCTCGGAAAGCGAGTCCGCCTTGAGCGCCCAGCCCTCATCGATGGCCTGCGCAAGATGCGCCTCGGCGTTCTCGGGAGTCGTCTTGTAGTAGTCGGCCATGGGGCCGGGCACCCAGCTTTCAGGCTGGCCGAGATACGCGAAGATACCATCGCCCTTCACGGCCTCGTAGTAGTCCGAATCCATGATCACGTACGCCTTGCCCGCGCGCAGCAGCGCCTCGCCGCCGATAGCCAGAGGGAATTGGGCGATCTTGCCCTCGTTGATGAACCGCTCGCCCGCCGTATCGGTGTACAGGCCTCCGAAGAGCCAGTATCCGTAGTGCTCGTTTACGTTGGTCCAGTCGGGGTTGAAGGGGCTTCCCTCGGTCGCAGCCGAAACGGCGCCGCATTCGTTGCCGAGCACGGCGAAGTTCCGATCCCATGCGCCGCCGGCGTCGAGCACCATGGCGATGCCCGTGCCGTCGGAGAGCGTGTTGCCGAGCGCATAGACCTTCGTGTTGAAGCGATCCATCTGCATGTCTTCGCTTCCGAGGAACCCACCTGCGCACACCACAACCGAATCAGCCATCACGTCGATGCCCTTATCGGTCTGCACGCCTTTGGCGACACCGTCTTCCATGATGACCTTCTCGGCCGCTGTACTGAACAGGAACTCGCCGCCCGCAGCTTCTATCGCCTGCACGAGCGGGGCCACGCGCTCCTCCCCGCCGGTATCGAACATATGGCGGCCGCGGAAGCCCACGCCGTACGAATCGGGGATGAGCGTCATCGGTATACCGAGATCGAGCATCGTGTTGATGGCATCGCCGGTGTGGCTGAGCGTGTTGCGCAGAAGCGCACCGTTCACGCTTGTGCGCGAAAACTCGTTCATGTAGGTGAACATGGTGTCGAGCGTAACGGTTGCGTTCTCCTGCTCCTGCAGCTTGGTTTCGCACGCGGTGGGTCCTCCGCACATCGAGAAGTTCGACATCGCGGCAGAGGGGGCCTTTTCGATCACAACGACGCTCTTACCGCCTTCGGTGAGCTTAAGCGCAGCCAGAAGTCCCGCAGCGCCCGCCCCGACGATCGCAACATCGCATGCTTTCGTTTCGCTTCCCTCCTTGCGCGCTATTCCCGCCGGGGCCTGCGCGGGAGCGTCAGCGGGTTCTGCGCTGGCCGCCTGGTTTCCGCCGTTCTGCTCAGGCGAGCATCCCGCAAGCCCCAAGCCGGCCGTCAGCGCACCCGCTCCGACCAAACCGAGAAACGCCCGTCGATCAAGTTTTGCATCCATGGTTGATTCCTTCCCTGTTACGTTGCAATGGCGCAATCGTACGGAAACGGACGGCCTGCGCCATCACCTCAAAGATGCGTTTGGTGCAGCAAGGGAATGATCTGGGTATACCTCGTGAAAATCACGTTTCTGAGGTGATGCTTCCTCACGCACGCTGCGGTAGGATGGTGGTAGGGGAAACGAGGGAAGCGCTCGAAACGCAAGCTTGGCAGAACGGAGCCGTCATGAACGAACCCCGGAAAACAGAAGCGATGCTCGCGCGCTTCGCTGCGTTGATCGAGCCGCGCTTTCCCGTGCGCCTGCTCGGGTTCGGGCTCGTCTACGTATGGAGCTCGTGCATTTGGGAGCTGTCGATCTTCTCGCCTGTGCGCGCAAGCGAACCGACCGGGTATCTGTTCGACATCTGGCTTCTTTCCGCCTTTCTCACGCCTGTCGCCTGCATCGCCTGCGCCCTCGCAGGGCGAAAGCGGGAGTTGATCGACCGCCCCTCGCTCATCGTCGCAAGCCCTTTGCTTGCCACGATCGGGACACTCTGCATTGCCCTGTACCCCCTGTCCGGCGAAACGTTCCAGCCGATCTTAGGGATTGCAGCGGGAATAGGGACGGGCGTCGGCCCCGCCATCATCGTGGTGCTCTGGGTGGGGCTCTACGCGAAGCTCGACACCGATACCGTCGAGACGGTGGTACCCGCATCGTTCTTCGTGATCATCGTATGCATGCTTGTCATTCCCTATCTTCCGGCGGTTGCCGCGGTCGCGGTCGCCGTCCTGCTCCCCTTGGTATCGGCTGTGCTTCTGCTCATGTCGAAGCACGGCATCGAAACCGGCACGGCGGATTTCCGGGAGGCAGCGGAAACGGACGAGGATGCGAAGCCCTATCCCCTGTCGAGCATTGCGAGGATCTTCCTTTTGATCCTCGTGGCCTACGCGATCAGCTGCACCATACCCTCGTTGCAGCAAGACATTGAACTGGTCGTGCCGCCCGTCGCCGCCAACATCATCGGAATCCTCTTCGCCATCGCCGTTTCGCTGGCCATCGTGCTGTTCTCCTCGCGCATCGACCTCGACGCGTACTTTCGGTGGATGTCGACGCCGCTTATCCTCTCGGTCGTGCTCACGGCCTTCTCCGACCCGCTAGCCATAACCGTCGCGTCGATCCTGGCGAATGCGATGTTCACGAGCCTCGAGATCATCATGATCCTGTATTTCATCCGCCTCGCTCGCAAGGTGCACCGCCCCGTATCCCTGTTCATCGGAATCGGCGCATGCGCAACGTATTCGGGATTGCTCATCGGCTACCTTCTCGGTGCCGAGTGGGCGGCGCTCGCCGCCCGGCAGACGGCGAGCGTCGAGCTGTACTGCCTCGTTCTCATCGGCGTGTTCGCTTTCGCGATGCTGCTGGTGCCCCGCAACGATCCGGCGTGGTCGGGCATGCCGCCTGCAAAGCCTGCTCTCGAGGAGGCACCGAGCGATCCTCAGCGATCATTCGTCTCGATCTGCGACGAAATCGCCGAACAGTACGCCCTTTCCAAGCGGGAGATCGACGTGTTCAGGCTGCTGGCCCAGGGGCGCAGCCAGCCCTACATCCGCGATACGCTCTTCCTGTCCAAGAACACGGTGTCGACCCACATACGCCATATCTACCGCAAGCTCGACATTCACTCGAAGGAGGAGTTGATCGATTTGCTGCAAAAGGATGCCGAGCGGTAGTCCGATCGCGTCCGCTGCAAGCGTGCGTGCTACAGCGCCCGCTTGATCTCGGCGATCGAATAGAGGCTGCCTGCTGCGCACACAAGGCCCTCATCCCCTGCCAGCTCACGGGCTTTTGCGACCGCATCGGGAATGTCCTTCGCGACATAGGGGGCCGTGCAGGCCGAACATCCGAGCAGATCTTGGCCAGTCCAGCGGATGGCACGGGCGAGTTTTGCGGCGGGCAGCGCCCGCGGATTCGGCGGCTCGATGGCGACGAAGGCGCTCCCGAGCGGCAAAAGCTCCTCGAGCATCTCGGGATACTCCTTATCTTCGAGCACGCCGATGACGAACACCGCCTTGCGACCGGGAAACGCCTGTCTGAGCGAATCGGCGAGCGCGCGGGCTCCCTGGGGATTATGCCCGCCGTCGACGACGAACGTCGGGTGCTTCGCCACGATCTCGAAGCGCCCGGGCCACACGGCTTGCGCCAATCCGATGCGGAGCGCCTCATCGGACACCGCCCAACCGCGCTTGCGCAGGGCCTCGATCGTCTCGATGGCGAGTGCCGCGTTGTACGGCTGATAACTGCCGATCAGGCTGATTTCGAGATCTCTATACTGTTTATACGAAAAAATACGAACATTTGTTTCACGTGAAACATCGCTCGCCGAACCGCGAGCACCCGCGTCGACGCAAACGGCTTCGCCTTCCACGACCATGCCCCCGTTCGACAGCTCGGCGAAATCGGGCACAGCCAAGGGCGCATCGAACTTGAGGGCCGTCGCCTCGATCACGCTCATGGCATCGGGTTCCTGCGGCCACGACACCACGGGTACGCCTTGCTTGACGATGCCCGCCTTCTCGCCTGCAATCTCTGCGAGCGTAGTGCCGAGAATGCCCGTATGGTCGAGTGCGATGCGCGCGATCACGCACGCCTCGGGCGACTCGATCACATTCGTCGAGTCGAGCCGTCCGCCCAGACCCACTTCCACAACCGCGATATCGCAGCCTACCCGCGCAAAGTGCACGAATGCGACGGCACAGGCAAGCTCGAATTCGGTTGGATGATCGTCCATGGCTTCCGCCTGATCGCGCACCGCAACCGTAGCTGCAAGAAGGTCATCGGGCGAAATACGTGCGCCGTCGACGGTGATGCTGTTCTCGTACGCCCCGATCGTCGGACTCGTAAACATGCCGACGCGCAGTCCGGCAGCCTGCAGCACGCTTGCGGCAAACGCGGACACCGAGCCCTTGCCGTTCGTACCCGAAACGTGCACGATGCCGTACGCTCGCTCGGGATGGTCGAGCCGTTCGACGAGCTCGGCGATACGGCCAAGCCCCAACTTGCTCGCACGCCATGCGGGGTTTTCGAGATACGCTACTGGGTCGAACGACATAGTCATCCTCATTTCACTTTCGCACGCTGCTCGGAAAACACGATGAACGCGATGAGCGGCAACCCGATGATCGATACTAAAAGCGCGTAGCCCAGCACGACGCTTCCGAACAGAAAGCCCGTCTGGATGACGGCAAGGAAGAACAGCAGCACCGGCATGAACTGCGCGTTGAGGTTTTTTGCAAAAAGATAGCCCGTGTCACGCTCGACGAGAACCGCTTCGTCGAGATCGCAGACGCCAAGATCGCGCCGCATGAAAGCGGGGATGCCGACGATCGGGTCAATGTCCGCCTCGCGGGCGATCGTATTCGTTTCCCGAATCCTTTCGAGCGAATCGATGGGAAGAGCCCTCGCCTTCGCCTTGGCCTTTCCGTGCCGCAAGATCACTTTGTCGGACTCGTCTATACCGAGGTGGACCATCGCCGAACGGGGCAGCCTTACAACATCGCGCCCCTCGTCGTTGTCGTACGGACGGCAGCTTTTGAGCAGAATCGAACTGTTCCCCACCACGAAACCCGAAATCGCCTTCGGCACCCCCGAGAGGAAGTGCGCTGATTCGTCGAACGCCGAAGCGGTTATCTGCACGGCGTCGTAGCCGCATTGCCGCAGATCCCGCCTGATCGTCTTCTGTTCTTCGTAGGACTCGGGGACGAACTGGGGTGCGCGCTCGTAACAGGCGATTATGCGCTGCTTCGTTTCGGCATCGACACCCGCTTCGTCAACCAACCTGCGCATCACCTCATCGAGCGTGCATGGGGGCACGCTCAGGTTGAGCAGCGTTCGCTGGTACCGGCTCAACCGCATGGTTTTCGGGGCAAGGCTTTCATCGACCTCGATCTTGTCAAACGGAATGTAGCACAGGGCACCCGTCGCCAGATGGTTCAACCGGTAGTAATGCCGACGCTTCGAGGAAAGGTCGTCCTCGATGGCCCCCAACTCCCGATAGAGGTCTTCGGACAGGGCGATGCAGCCCTCCCTCACCTTGTCGATCCGCTGGACGGCCACGTGTTCCACCAATAAGGTGCTCGTGTGCTTGCGCACCGATACGCATACGCGGTCCTGCGCGTCTATGCCGAGGACTTCCATAACCCGCAGCGTCGTTTTCGCCGTATTGCAGCCAGCATCGGAAGCGAAATCGTCGTCCTCGTCCGAAGCTGCGATGACAAGGCAGCATTCGGCCGATCGGGAATCACCCTTTCGCGCAACGCGCACGAGCTCGCGATTGATAAACCCGTGCTCGCGCGCCCACGCGGCGCTCACATCAATCCTGTTGGAGGGCACGAAGGAATCGGCTTTACCCGCTATGACAACCGATGCCGACGCCTCGCCGACGCCCGTGGCAACCGCGCGCTCCGCATCAGCGCCCGCCATCGCTTCCACCTCCCGCTATCGAAGCGATATGCGCGATGATCTCCTCTGCCACGTTCACGCCGCAGCATGCCCGTATCCCTTCGAACTGGGCGTTCGAATTGACCTCGCAGAAAACCGGCCGACCTCCTTCGCCGAACAGAATGTCGACGCCGGCGAAATCGAGCCCTATCGTGCGGCAAACCGCAAGAGCCATAGCCTTAAACGATTCCGGAGCATCGAACGCCTCGGCCGACGCCCCGCGCACGATATTCGCACGAAAATCCTTACCACCCGACGATCTGAGCATGCCCGCAACCACGCGATTGCCAACCACCTGCAGCCGCGCATCGCGCCCGACGCTCGATGCGACGAAGCGCTGCAAGACGGCAGGACGGGTTCCGAACGAATCGAGGACGGCAACGAGTTCTTCGCGCGCGTGCACCAGATGCACCTGTTCGCCGAACGAGCCGCTGCTCTCCTTCGCCACCAACGGCAAACCGAGCCGCTCGATCGCCTGATCGGGAAAGTCCTCCCTGCCCCACGAAGGAGGCTGGAAGGAGAGGGGAACCACGATGGCATCGGGCATCTCGATGCCGCGGGCCGCAAGCGCAAGATAGGTCAGAGCCTTGCTGTCGCACACCTCGATGGCATGCGCGCTGTTGCATACGCGAAAACCGCCCATCTCGAGGCGCTTTGCCAGATTGACGTCCTTGTCCCAAAACAAAACGAAATCGGGTCGTTCGTCGGGCGGTACGGTCGAAAAGTCGACGGGAGCCAACTCGACGTTCGTTTTCACGGAAAGGCCGATAGCCGCTTCGTGGGCGGCGTCGACGAGATGGGCATAGGTTGCCCTGAAACGATCGCTTCGCAAAAACCCGTTGACAACGAGCCAGCCCCTCATCGCAGCACCTCGTTCAATCGCCCCACCGCTTCTTCGAGGGCATCGCACACGACCGAAAAATCCGAGCGGCCCCCCTCT
Organism: Raoultibacter timonensis; assembly: GCF_022845715.1. Taxonomy (NCBI): domain Bacteria; kingdom Bacillati; phylum Actinomycetota; class Coriobacteriia; order Eggerthellales; family Eggerthellaceae; genus Raoultibacter; species Raoultibacter timonensis. The sequence goes on along the minus strand of NZ_AP025564.1, from coordinate 846,450 downwards.
TCGAGAAACAGCCTCACGTTCATTTCGATCTGAAAGCAGAGCGCAGGCGATCTTCGGGCGACGTCGGCGGATACGGTTCGGGGGCCTGCAGCAGGGAAAATCGCATCCACCGTCACCGGCTCGATCCCGCGAGACTCGAAGGCCCGCACGATCTCGTCCGTCAGCTCGAACCGCCCGTCGACGTTACGCCCGTGTCCCGTACCGATCTCCACCATCGACTGATGGCGATCGCCCATCTCGTGCAGGTCGAGCACCGCCCGCACGCCTCCGTCGCGCACGAGACGCACGATCTCGTCGCGATAGTCGCTCGCTTCGTCGTAGTTCGGATCCTCCAGGGACGCCCCGCACCGGTAGATGGCCGGGCAGCCCATGCGATCGTGAAGCAGCAGGGCGAGCCGGCCCGCATCGGGCTCGGCGCACTTCACCGCGCCGTTGCGAGCGTGCTCGACCCGATGCGGGGCCGAGACGAGCACGGCTCCATGCCCCGCCAGAACAACGTATGCCGAAGCCGCCTCGGATGCCCGGTGCTCTCCGGATATGAGATCCATAGCGGCACTCCTTGCTAACGCGCGGTCAGTCACCCCATTATACTGCGCTCAGGTAATTCGCGATGCCCTTGGCTGCACGCTTACCCGCGCCCATGGCGAGAATGACCGTCGCTGCACCGATAACCGCATCGCCGCCCGCAAACACGCCAGGAACCGAGGTTGCACACGTTTCCTCGTCGGCTACGATGAGGTGGCGCGGAGTGGTTTCCAAGCCGGGCGTCGTATCGGCGATAAGGGGGTTGGTCTTCGAGCCCACGGCGATGACGAGCATATCGATATCGATCACGAAGTTGCTGCCCTCGACCTCGATCGGACGACGACGCCCGCTCGCATCGGGCTCGCCGAGCTCCATCTTCACGCATTCGAGACCGCTCACCCAACCTTCATCGGTTCCGAGCACGCGAACAGGGTTCGTAAGCATCTGAAACTCGATGCCCTCCTGCTCCGCATGGTGTATCTCCTCGTTGCGGGCGGGCATTTCTTCCTTACCGCGACGGTACACGATCGTCACTTCGGCACCGAGACGGCGGGCGGTGCGAGCGGCGTCCATCGCAACGTTTCCGCCGCCGACGACCACGCATCTCTTGCCCGCGTACACCGGCGTGGCGTACTCGGGGAACTTGTACGCCTTCATGAGGTTCACGCGGGTCAGAAGCTCGCTTGCCACCATCGATCCGTTGAGGCCTTCGCCCTCGATGCCCAGATACGACGGAAGGCCCGCGCCCGTTCCCACGAACACCGCGTCGAAACCCATGTCGCCCATGAGCTCGTCGATGTCGTAGAGCTTGCCCACAAGCGCGTTCACTTCGAACGATACGCCCAGATCGGCGATGGCCGACACCTCTTTGGCCACGAGGTCCTTCGGGAGACGGAACTCGGGGATGCCGTAGGTGAGCACGCCGCCCACCTTGTGGAGCGCTTCGAACACGGTCACATCGGCGCCGCACTTCGCGAGCTCGCCCGCGCAGGTGAGCGATGCGGGACCCGATCCCACAACCGCCACGCGCTTGCCGGCAAGATCGTGGCCCGTCGCGCAGGCGGAACCGCTGCGGTATTCCGCAAGCGCCGCAGCCGCCTCTTCGGGATGGGCGAACGCCCAATCGGCTACGAACCGCTCAAGGCGGCCGATGCCCACCGGCTCGCCGTTCTTGCCGCGGGTGCACACGCCCTCGCACTGGTTCTCCTGGGGGCACACGCGCCCGCAGATCGCCGGCAGCGTGTTGGTATCCTTCACGACCGCGTACGCACGGCCGAAGTTGCCCTCGCCCACCTCGCGGATGAAATCGGGAATCGGCACGCCAACCGGACAACCGCTCACGCACGGTTTGTTCGGACAATGGATGCAGCGGAGCGCCTCGTTGACGGCGTCTTCGGCGCTGTAGCCCTGCGCGACCTCGTCGAACGTCTGCGAGCGAATCGTCGGATCGAGCTCGGGCATGGGAGTCTTTTCCTTTTGCCTGTTCACCTGAAGCTTCTTCTCTTCGGCCATGGCTACTCCCCTTTCCCGTTCATGCAATCTCGACCCTCGTGCGCCTCGCGAGCCGCGCCTTCGAACGAGCGGTACATGACGCCGCGGCGCATCGCGTCGTCAAAATCGACGAGATGACCGTCGAAATCGGGGCCGTCGACGCAGGCGTGAAGGTACTCGTCGCCCACCTTCACACGGCAGCCGCCGCACATGCCCGTACCGTCGATCATGAGCGGGTTCATGGACACAAGCGTTTTGATACCGTAGGGCTTCGTGGTGGCGGCCACGAACTTCATCATGATGACGGGGCCGACGGCCAGCACCAAATCGTAGTCGGCACCCTCGTCGATGCGCTGTTGCAGAGCTTGGGTAACGAGGCCTTTGTTGCCGTTGGAGCCATCGTCGGTCATGATGATCTGACGGGTGGAGTTCTCGTCGATCTCCTTTTCGAGCAGTATGAGATCCTTGTTCCTGAACCCGGTGATCACGTCTACCTCAACGCCGTGCTCGTGAAGCCACTTCGCCTGGGGAAACGCGATCGCCGTTCCCAAGCCGCCGCCGATGACGCACGCCCGTTTGGCGCCTTCGAGTTCGGTGGGGTTACCGAGCGGCCCGGCGAAATCCAGAAGCGCTTCTCCCGCCTTCAGCGTTGCGAGCTTGCCGGTGGTGGCGCCCACGGCCTGGAAGATGATGGTCACGGTTCCGGCTTGAGGATCGCAATCGTTCATCGTGAGCGGAATGCGCTCGCCGCTCTCGTCTATACGGAGCATGATGAACTGCCCGGGCTTGATCTTCTTGGCGATTGCGGGCGCCTCGATAACCATACGCGTAACTTCGTCGTTGAGTGCTTCGACTTCTTTGATGGGATACACGGCGGTCTCGTCCTTCTCGTCTTAGATGCAAAACAGCACCGCGCTTGTACGGGCACGGTGCCGCTTAACTAATCGGTGTCGACGAACGATTATAGCAACTTCCCTACACGGGAAATGTTTCTAAACGGTTAAAGGAGCCTAAACACCGCATACTGCATGCGAGCGGACGCCGATGCCCGCCCGCATGCCGCCTTGCGTAAAAACGGGCGCAGATGCCTAAAAGCATCTGCGCCCGACGAACCTCCGAAGCGGTGTTTACGCCTGCTGCTTCTTGATGTTGAACGCCAAAACCGCACACAGGATGACGATGAGCAGACCGACGAACTGGGACAGGGGGAACGACCCCTGCATAATGCCGAGCACTGCGCTCGCGATGGACAGGATGACGCCGATGATCGACAGCACGAAAAACGGTCCGATCTTCTGGGGGTTCTTCGCGCCGCGCTTGCCGAGCAATCCGAGGATCAGATAGACGACGCCCGAAACGAGGGAGCCCACGCCCAAAATCACCGAGACCGCCGCCGCGTCCAACGCCGACCCGTCCACGTCGATCGCCTGGCCGGCGATGCCGGGAAGCGATGCCCCGAAGCACAGAAACGCGCCGAGCAGAATCATGAGGATCGCGTAGATGATCACGATGATGGATACAACCTTCAACGCTTTCTGAGAACCTGACATTCGTTTTCCTTTCATCCCAGCCTTACGATTCGCCGCACAGCGCGCATCGCGCTTGCGCACTGCCCCGACAAGGCGCAGCCGCATCTGCGGCAAGACCGTTCCTAGGGTAGCACCGCGCAGAAAAACCGGGTCTTGTTTTTCGTCGGTTCAACTTCTCGTTGCGTTTGTTGACATGCCTTTTTACGTATCCATATCATGAGGGCATATGTCGAAAGCGCAGACGATCACCGCCCGAACGCCCGAACGCACAGGAACAGCCCGTGAACATAAATCAAGTGAAATACTATATCTCCGCCGTCGATTGCGGGAGCTTTTCCGCCGCAGCAGCGGAGCACTACATCACCGCACAGGGCGTGTCGAAGGCGATCGCCGATCTCGAGCACGAATTCGGTTTGCAGTTGCTCGTGCGGAAAAACCGCGGCGTCGAACCGACCGCATTCGGCAAGGAGTTCTACAAGCAGGCGAGAGTGACGGAGCTCAGCTTCGACAGCCTCGAACAGTTCGCACGCAATTACGTCGAAGCCCCCGACGGAACCCCGACCCTCGATTTGCTGATCTGCGCCCCGAGTTTCATCGGGATGGGCAGAGTGAGCACCAACGTTGCGGCTTTCGTACGCAAGAACCTCGGCATCAACACCACCGTTTCGTACGGGTCGCCTAGCCAATGCCTGACAGCCCTGAAGAGCGGGTCCGCCGATGCTGCAATATCGCTTGGCGAAATCACGGTTCCCGGCATCGACTGCGACCCCATCGGGATGATCCCCTGCGGCATCTTGATAGCGAAAAGCCACCCGTTCGCCGCGATGAAAAGCATCCGCATAGCCGATCTCGACAATCTGAGCATCGCATTGTGGCCCGATCACGATTTTTTCAACGCCGCCGCCCTGAAGCGCTTGGATCAAAAGGGGGCAGCCATCGGTCCCGCCCCAATCGAAGCGGACGTTCGGGACTTCACCGAGTTTCTCGGATCGGGGGGAGCTTTGGTCGTACCCTACATCTCCGCCATCGACGAGGGAGGAATCCAATCCGTCTCCATCCCCTTCGATCGAAGCGAGGGAATAGCCACGCCGCTGTGCCTCTCCAACAGATCGCTGAATCCCGCGCCGAAAGTCATCGCACTGAAGCGCTTCTTCAAGGCGGCAAAACGATTCATTTCCGAATCGCAGGCTTCCGAAATCCTCACCCAAGTCCAGCACGTTTCAAATACTAGGTAATACATTATTTATCTGCTATAATCGTCGCGCTTCAACTTATCGTTGCACTTTGTTGACACCCGTCCGAGGGCACCCATAATAAGCGGTGCCGCCTTTTTGCTCCATGCGTTTTCCAAAGGCAAAACCGCACTCGCTTCGCAAGGGAACGCTTTGAATATCAACCAAGTCAAATACTTCATCTCGGTCGTTGAATGCGGCAGCTTCTCATCGGCTGCTTCCGAGCAGTTCATCACGGCACAGGGCATGTCGAAGGCGATCGCCGATCTCGAAGCCGAAGTCGGCGCCCAACTGCTGACCCGAAAGAACCGCGGCGTCTCTCCCACCGATTTCGGCTTCGAGTTCTACGAACGCGCCAAGCTGGTTATGAGCTGCTACGAAGACCTCGAATCGTTCGCGCGCGGCTACAAGCACCGCGCCGAGGGATCGCGGGTGTTCAACGTCTACATCTGCATTCCCGCATTCGGCTCGAAGGAGAAGGTCAGCGTCAACGTTGCCAAGTTCGTCAGGGCGAACCTCGGTGTCGAAGCGGAGGTTTCGTTCGGTTCGAAAAGCGAATGCCTTGCCGCGCTCGACAGCGGAGATGCCGATGCGGTAATCGCCATCGGCGAGGCCGAAGTGCCCGGATACGAATGCCTGCCGGTCGGCAAGCTTCCTTGTGGCGTGCAGATAACCAAGCGCAGCCCCCTTTCGCAACAGCCCTACATCAGGCTTGCCGATCTCGCCGATACGAGAGTCGCGCTCTGGCCTAACTACGATTTTTTCAACGACACCATCCAACGGCTGCTCATCGAGAAGAACGCGCCGTTCACTCCGCATCCGGCCGATCGATCGATCAGAAGCCTCATCAAACTGTACGCAGTCGGCAGCGCCGTTCTGCTCCCGCGCATTGCAGCGCTCGACGTGGACATCCTGCAAACCACGCCCGTATCGTTCCATCCCGATGAGGGCCTCTACGTTCCCCTGTACATTATCGGCCCAGCAAGGAAAAGCTCCCCCGCTTTTGCGGCGTTCTGCAACCTCGCGGCCGCGCACAACAATCACGCTTCGGCAACAAGCACCGCGCAAACCATCGCGCAGGTTCTTCCCTCAGACGAAGAAGGCGAATAGCGAACCGGGCGGCACGGGCAACAGATCGATAACCGAGCGCACACGACAACCGCGCCGCAGCTCGTTCTTCCGTATAATCGGGGGCATCGCATGAAGACGCCGCATTGAAGCAGAGCAGCCAGGAAGCGGCCGTGCGACAGCTTGAAGGAGTATCGCCATGCCAGCGCTTTATCGCCTAACCGACCGCCTCGAAGCCCTCGACCCAGAGCAAGGGACCGACCCCGCGCAGCCCGTCATCGAAGTGCTGCGAACCGATGAGCTCGATTCGATCGGCATCGAGGACATCGACGCGCTCGAATCGCTGCGCAGCCTCGCCTCGTCGCAGAGCTCCTACGTCGATGCCTTCCCCGACTGCATGATCGGATCGCTTTCGATTCCCAACAAGAACGACTTGCTCGACGAACCCTCGTGCTTCGGCTTCTACCTCGATCAGATGCGCCTGATATTCGTCGACGACGGAAACATCTGCGAATCGATTCTCAACAGCATCGCCAAAGCCCGCCCTGCGTGCAACCTCACTGTCGCCCGCGTACTGTACGAGTTCCTCAAGTTCACCGTCAAAGACGATACGCTGTTTCTCGCAGACGTCGAAGACAAGCTCGGCGACACCGAGGAGAACATCCTCGACAGAAAACGACACGTAACGAACCATCATATGCTGCAGATCAGGAGAAAGATCCTCAAGCTCGACAATTACTACCAGCAGCTATCCGATATGAGCAGCATCATGAGCGAAGACGAGCACCACATGCTCGCCAAAGAGGAGCGGCGCCTGTTCCATCTGTTCTCGCAGCAAGCCGATCGGCTCATGCAGCGCGCGCAATCCCTCAAGGATTACAGCCTGCAGCTGCGCGAGCTCTACCAGATGCAGATCGATACGCAGCAGAACGAGATCATGCGTTGGTTCACCGTGATCACCACCATCTTCGTACCGCTGACGCTGATTACAAGCTGGTACGGCATGAATTTCCAGAACATGCCCGAGCTCGCTTCGCCCTACGCGTATCCGATCATCATCGTCGTATGCGTTGCGCTTATCGTCGTGGAGCTCGGCTTCTTCAAGAAGAAGAAGTGGCTCTAACGCGGATCACCGCCCAAGGGAAGCCGTTCGGCCGCAGGGGCGCTCGTATCTGCCGTCAGGAGGTCGCCCGGCACAACCGGCTCGGCCTTCTGGGGATCTTCGGAGGCGCCGGCGAAAGATGCGTCTTGCGCCGGCGACGCAGCTTTCGCAGGATCGGCGGGGGCATCGTCGGCCTCGGATCTCACGAATTTCGGATCGGGGGATTCGGCCAGCAGCGCGCCGAGCGTACGGAAATCGGCTTCCATGATGTCGCGCTTGCTGCGGTCGTAGATGGCTGCGGCGGGATGGAAGATCGGGAACACCTTGAACTTACCCGCCTGCTGCAACTTCCCGTGTAACCTCGTTATCCCCACGTCGGTTTTCAGGATGAACTTCGTCGAGAAGTTGCCGAGCGTTACGATGAACTCCGGATCGATCGTGCGCGTCTGTTCGCGCAGGTACGGCGTACACAGCGCGATCTCATCGGGTTGAGGGTCGCGGTTTCCGGGAGGCCGGCACTTGAGCACGTTCGCTATGTAAATGTCTTCGCGCACGAGTCCCGCAAACGCGAGGAGCTCGTTGAGATATTGCCCCGCCGCACCGACGAACGGCTCTCCTTGAAGGTCTTCGTTCTTGCCCGGCGCTTCGCCGACGATCATAACGCGAGCACGAGGGTTTCCCACCCCGAATACGATCTGCGTGCGGCCCTCGCACAGCGCGCATTTCTTGCACGCCTCGACTTCCGATCTGATCTGCCCCAAAGGAATATGCGGTTTCTTCATAGCTGTCCGTTCCGTTCCTGCCTCGCCGCCTTGCCGAACACTGGCGCCACCCGTTGCCGCCACGCGCCGATGAGCTTCGACGCGGCGCATGTTCGCTTCGCCGCTCATACGTATACGCGCGGCATACGATGCGAGAAGCCGATGACTATTTCGTGCTGCACCGTGCCGAGCATGTTCGCCATATCGTCCACCGTCACCACCGAATCGCCCTGACGGCCCACGACGATCACCTCGTCGCCGATCTGCGGGTCGAGCCTGCGGCGGTTGCCGTACACGCGCATATCGACCTCGAACATGCACTGATCCATACAGATGTTGCCCACCTGGCGGCAGCGCTGCCCGTCGAGGATCACATCGGTTCTGCCCGAAAGCTCACGGCGAAACCCGTCGGCATAGCCGAGTGGCAGGGTGCATATCTTCACGCTGCCAGGGCTGCGGTACTGCATCCCGTAGCTGACGCCCTCGCTCATGGGCACGAGCTTCACTTCGGTGATGCGCGCATGCACGCTCATCGCAGGGCGAAGCTCGACCATGCGACGTGTTTCCTGGCAGGGATGGAACCCGTAGAGGGATATGCCGAGACGCGCCATGTCGAAGTGCACATCGGGATAGCGGATGATGGCCGCCGAATTGGCGGCATGCACGATACCGGGGCTGATTCCCGCCGCGCGCATGGCGTTGATGGCCTCGAGGAACCGTTTGGCCTGTATTTGGAAGTCGAGGGTTTCGGCGCAATCAGCCGTCGCAAAATGTGTGAACGTGCCCACCAGATCGAGCGCTCGATGAAAGCTGACCTGCGTCATGAACTCGACGACCTCGTCGTGGCGTATGCCGATGCGGTTCATGCCGGTGTTTATCTTCAGGTGGTACGGAGCCCTCACGCCGAAGGCATCGGCCGCCTCGCCGTACTGGATGGCGAATTCGGGCGTGTAGATCGTCGGCATCACTTTGTAGGCGAGCAAAAGCGGGATCGACGTTATCGGAGGCTCGGCCAACACAAGAACAGGCGCGTTGATGAGCGCTTCACGAAGTTCGATGGCCTCGTCGACCGTTGCCACCCCAAGGTACTCGGCACCCGAGTTGAGCGCGGTCTTCGCAACCTTGACCGCTCCGTGCCCGTATGCGTCCGCTTTTACGACGGCCATAAGCTTCTTGCCGCGCCCGATGCACTGCCGAGCTACGCCGACGTTGTGCCTGATTGCGGCAAGATCGATTTCGACCCACGCCCACCTGCGGTCACGGGCCGGGATGGTCGCCAGCTTCTCGGGGTCGAAGGCGAGCTTACCCGAAGGCGATATGACATCGCGCGCAAAGTCGATCGGCCTTTTAGCGTTCTTCTGGGAATACATGCTCGAATAATCGCTGCGTTGCTCGCTCACGAAAAATGCCTTTCTCTCAGCTCGGTCTTAGTATAGCGCACCGAATATGAACACGGCAGCGTTCGGTTCGACTGCATGAAGATTTCGTCCGCCCTCAAACGGTGTTTGGGTACGCGGAACGAGGAGAACGCATCAGCGACTTTCGATGCGCTATCGAATTCCCAGCACGTTCCCGAGATGTCGGAATCGGGCACGAAATTGGACCTGTGGCAATTATTATCAATAAATTTATCTTCTTACCAGCTTGGGGTTCGGCATAGCGCCTGATCAACGAGATGGCTTTGCTTCGATCATAGTTTATTACTGCATTACCTTTTGACAGGCCTCAAAATTCGTGCCACAGCCCAGGTCGCAGGGCCGATATCGCGCTTGCAGCATCGTCTGCAGTCGCGCGCAAACCCATCCGCCAACCTTCTTGCCGGTCGATGGGTGCAGCTCGGTCTCCCGCACAGGCGAACCGAGCATAGGCGATGCCCGAAGACGACGAGCATCGCGTTTATCCGTTCAGCGTTTCCAGCAACTCGAGCAGTTCTTGGCGGCTGTGGATATCGAGCTTCGTGTAGATATGCTTGCTGTGCGTACGCACCGTGTTCTCGGAAATGACGAGCTTTTCGGCAATGACCGCAACGCTGTGACCGCGCGCGATGAGCTCCATGACCTCGGTTTCCCGCGAAGAAAGACCGTATGCGTCCTTGAGGTCGAAGCACTGCTTCGAGAGGCGGTCGCGAATCGTGCCGAAGTCCTCGGAGGGAGACGGCCGATTACGCCGCTTTTTCTCCACGGAGCGACGTTTCGCGGTATCGGAGCGACGCTTCTTCACCGGCTTACCCCCTTGGAGGCTATCGACGTCCTCGGTCCTTATTCCACTCGCATCTTGATCGCCCGGAGAATCCTGCGAAATCCGCACGGGCTCGCGTCGAAGGGGCAGAAATTCGATAGGATCGGCCTGGACGGCAGCCCTCCCCGTTAGGTTCTTGAACAGGGTACCGCTTGCCGCCAAAAGCGTGAGCCCGAGCACGTAGCTGGAAATCATTGCCACCACGAACAACCATTCAGACCCCATCGACGATACCGAATCGGAGAGCCATCCAAGGAGAAAGCCGAGGCTCTGCATGAGGTAGACCACACTGCCGAAAAACGCGTAGATGAACACGGGGTTGATGCCGCGATCGCGCGAAACCTGCGCGCACTGCATCATCATAAGCATGAGCACCAGAGAAAACACCATGTACGTAAGCGCGGCAAACAGGTTCAGGTAGAATGCGCCGAGAAACGGCAGGAGCAGAAACCCCGTGATGATGAGCGGATACACGACGCGAAACACCGTGGTGAGGCCAAACCGAAAACTCGCCCGATACCACAGCACCAACAGCACCGCAGCCGAGATGAACGAGCCGAGCATCGAGGCTACGTTGACAACGGTGCTGACCTCCTGATGAAGCAGCGCGATGCCGCGGATTACACCGCTTGCAAACGCAAGCGCGCCCACACAGAGGGCACTTCGCCAAAAGTCGCTCATAACCTGTCGATACACACGCGGATGCTGGCGCGGCACATCCTCGAACATCGGCTGATCGACTTTCATTTCTCGTACGCTCAGCGCTACGCACAATCCGCATAGCGGTACGAATACGAGCGGAATGAGAAATGCGGTCAGCGCAATGGGGACGAGGTAGAGCGCGAAATATATAAACGGCGCAAGCGCAGTTCCGACCATCAGCCGCAAGTTGCCTTCCTCCGATGGCAACGAGGCGAAGTAGCGCTGCCAGAGCATGAACAGCCCAGCGCAGCCGACACCGAGCAGAACGCCTCCCCCGCCTACGAGCACAAGCGTGAAATCAGCCAGGTACATCGCGCCGATGAGGCACGCCGACCCGGTGAACACCATGATGGCCGAAAGCGATACGAGCATACGGCGCGCTTCGTGCGGAAACCAATACGATCCGAATACGCTTGCAAGAAACGCTCCCCAAAACGCGAGCGATTGAGCAAGGAAAAAAGTCAGGGTGACTTCGGCGGTTTGAAATTCAAGGGGAAGAAACGGAAAGATGCCCGCCCACGTGGACGTAGCATTTACGGTAAGGAAAAAGGCATAGCCCCAACTCGATACATGCGGCTTGAAAGCCATGCGGCGGCCTCCTCCCTCAAGCTTTGCACGCGCCCCGCTATGCGATATGCTCACTATACCGAATGATCGGTTAAAGCCGCAGGTGGATTAATCACATGATGCTTAAATCACATGCGCCATGTGATTAATCCACCAGCTCGTTCCATTAGGGTTGAGCATGACGAGCAATCCGCAAAGAAGGAGGGACTATGGATTTCAAAGACGAGACAACCCTATCACGCCGAACCTTCGTCAAAGGTTCGCTGGCAGGCCTCGCGCTTGCCGGAGCTGCCGGATCGGCGGCGCTCTACGGCTGCGCTCCAGCCGAGGAGAAGCAGCAAAGCGGCGGGGACGCGCCCGTAGAAGAGACCGACCAGATCGTTTGGGGTCAGTGTTTTGTGAATTGCGGCAGCAATTGCGCCCTGAGGTATCACGTTCGCGACGGAAAGATCCTCTATCTCGAAACCGACAATACCGGAGATCCGGAAAACACCCAAATGCGGGCATGCCTGCGCGGGCGTTCGCGGCGCCGCTGGATCAACTCCCCCGATCGCCTCACGCACCCCATGAAGAGAACCGGTAAACGCGGCGAAGATAAATTCGAGCAAATCAGCTGGGACGAGGCCATCGAAACCATCTCGAGCGAGCTCAAACGCATCATCGACACCTATGGGAACGAAGCCATCTTCATTGCACCGGGCTCGGGCGTTTCGGGGTCCATTGTCCAATCGGCGCATCAGAGACTGTTCAACATGCTCGGCGGATGCGTCACGCGCTACGGCGACTACTCCACCGGCTGCATACAAGGCGTCATGCCGTATATGTTCGGCAAGAAATTCAGCCCCTACGACAACGTTCACGCGTCCTCGATGACCGAGGCCTTGAATTCGGATCTCGTAATCATGTTCGGCAACAGCCCGGCAGAAACCCGCATGGGCGGCGGCAACATCGTTTTCGACTACACGAAAGTTAAGGAGAACGGCGCCCGTATCATCCACATAGATCCGCGCATGAACGAAACGTGCTCGGGCACTCTCGATGAATGGATCCCCATCCGTACGGGAACCGATGCTGCTCTCGTCAGCGCCATCGCCCACGAGCTCATTGCCAACGACCAGATCGACCTCGACTTCCTGCATACCTATTGCGTCGGATACGACGAGGAGACCATGCCCGAATCCGCCAAGGGCCAGAACAAATCGTACTACGACTACATCATGGGCACCGGCTACGACATGATCGAGAAAACCCCCGAATGGGCTGCGCCCATCACGCAAATCCCAGCTGATCGCATCCGCACGCTCGCATCGGACATAGCCGGCGCCAAAGCGCTGTTCGTTGCGCAAGGCTGGGGGCCGCAACGCCACTCGAACGGCGAGAGCGCGACGCGCGCAATTTGCATGATACCGTTGCTAACCGGCCAAATAGGATTGCCGGGCACCAACACCGGCCAACGCGAAGCAGAGGTCGGTTCCATCGCAGGTTCTCCAACGATAGGCGGGATCCCGTCTGGCGATAATCCCGTCACCGTCAAAATTCCCAACTACGAATGGGTGGAGGTAATAGATCGCGGCGAGAAGATGACAGCCACGAACGCCGGCATACGCGGTGCCGACAAGCTGTCAACGGGCTTCAAGTTCGTATGGGGCTTTGCCGGAAACTCTTTCACGAACCAGCATGGCGACATCAACCACGGGCACGACATCTTGGCTGACGAGAGCAAATGCGAGTTCATCGTCATGACCGAAACGGTGCTTACCGACTCGGCAAAATACGCCGATATTCTTTTGCCCGACGTTATGGCCGCCGAACAGTTCACCATCGGAACGAACGGGTATACCGAGTGGTATCGCGGCGTACGTGTGGGCGGGCCCGCCCAGGAAGCGCCGGGCGAGTGTCGGAAAGCGTACGACGTTCAAGCGGACATCGCCGACAAGTTCGGGATCAAGGATCAATTCACCGAAGGAAGGTCTTCAGAAGACTGGGTGGAGTTCCTCTACAAGCAGACCGCCGACAAAAACAGCGACATGCCTTCATGGGAAGAGATTCTGGAGCAGGGTGTCTGGAAACAAGAAGTCGAGCCAGTTATCGGACTCAAGGACTTCAGGGACGATCCCGTCAAAAACGCGCTCGAAACCCCTTCGGGGAAAATCGAGATCTACTCTGAGGAGCTTGCCGAAATCGCCGACACCTGGGAGCTCGATGAGGGAGACGTCATCAGCCCGATTCCGATCTTCGATCCCGGCCGCGAAGGATACGGGGCCGTCACCGACGAGTACCCCCTCTACTGCTCCGGATTCCACCACAAAGCCCGTGCCCACTCTTCGTTTGGCTTCATCGACGTTCTTAAGCAAGCCGCACGCAACCAGATGTGGATGAACCCCGCCGACGCCGAATCGCGCGGCATCGAGAACGGCGACCTCTGCTCCGTCAAAAGCCCGCGCGGCGAAATCCGCATCGAGGCAAAAGTCACTTCGCGCATCGTTCCGGGAACCGTATCGATTCCCCAAGGAGCGTGGCATGATGCGGATATGTACGGCGACAGAATCGACCACGGCGGCTGCTCGAACACGCTTACCATGTCGCACCCGACTCCGTTGGCGAAGGCAACACCGGCACATTCCTGCATCGTCCAAGTGGCGAAGGCGTAAGGGGGTATCACGATGACTCAATACGGATTCTACTTCGACAGCTCGCGCTGCACCGGATGCAAGACCTGCGAGATGGCCTGCAAGGATTACAAAGACCTCTCCCAAACGGTCGCGTTTCGCAAGGTGTACGACTACGAGGGCGGAACGTGGACTGCGGCCGACGACGGATCGTACACCACCGACGCCTACGCCTACCACGTGTCGCTCGCCTGCAACCACTGCGATATGCCCGCCTGCATGGGCGCATGCCCTTCGGGCGCCATCGACAAGGATCAGAAAACCGGCATCGTGCGCATCCACGACGATAAGTGCACGGCTTCGGGAGCCTGCGTGGAGGCTTGCCCCTACAACGTGCCCATCCTCGATACCGAGAAGGGCTACGCCGTCAAATGCGACCTCTGCTACGATCGCGTGACGAACGGGCAGAACCCCATCTGCATCGAAGCGTGTCCGCTGCGCGCTCTCGAGTTCGGCGAGATCGAGGATCTGCGCGCGAAATACGGCGACACCGCAGCCATCGCGCCCATGCCCTCCCCTGACGAAACGCAGCCCAACATCGCCATCAAGGCATGCGATGCCGCCAAGGAACCCGGCGACAGCACCGGCGCCATCGTAAACGAAATGGAAGTCACCGGCACGCCCGCCGCTTAAAAGCGCCTTTTATCGAGCAGCGCCGCGCGCATCGCAGCGGCGCTGCTCCTCTGCGAAAAGCACGTCCGAGCCCATCCGCCTGAATATCCGGCCTTGCCCGATGCGCAAGCGATCGGGCCGCGTATAATCGATGCGGGAAATAGGATTCGAACCGGAGCTATACGAACATGCAATACGGTTTTTTCTTCGACAACGCGCGATGCACCGGCTGCAAAACATGCGAGCTGGCCTGCAAAGACTATAAGGGCCTCGATGCGGGGCGCACCTACCGTCGCGTCATAGACTACGAGGGCGGCACCTGGGAGACCATGCCCGACGGATCGGTTTCCCAAAACTGCTTCGTCTACCACATCTCGCTTTCGTGCAATCATTGCTCCGATCCCGCCTGCACGCACGTGTGCCCTACGGGCGCCATGCACAAAGACGAGCTCGGCCTCGTCTGGCCCGATACGACCAAATGCATCGGCTGCGGATACTGCACGATGGCCTGCCCGTACCATGCGCCGGTTATCGACCAGGTATCGAAGAAGAGCAGCAAGTGCGATGGCTGCAGAGAGCGCACCGCCGAGGGCAAAAAGCCCATCTGCGTCGAAGCATGCCCGCTTCGCGCGCTCGATTTCGCCGAAACGAGCGATCTTTTGAGCGCCCATCCGAACTGCGTTTCGAGCATCCTCCCCCTCGCCGAGCCCGAATACACCCACCCGAATCTGCTCATCAACGTCTCGGCCGCGGCAGCGCACGCCGCCGAACGCGGCGATGGCCGCATCGCCAACTACGATGAGATCGAATAGCGAACGGAAGCATCTATGACCAGCGGATTCGACGAACTGTCACTCGCGGTGTTCACCACGCTCGCCCCCGGCGGCGTCATCGCGTTCATATGCATGGCGCTCGCGTTGCTCAAGCCCGGTATCGACGAGCAGGAAGAAACGAAGCTCAACCGCTACCTCGCCATCCCCATCGCCGTAGCGCTCATCGGCTTCATCGCTTCCGCCACCCACTTGGGCACGCCCGCAAACGCGCTCCATGTGTTTTCGGGCATCGGCAGATCCCCGTTATCCAACGAGGTTCTCTCTGCCGTAGCGTTTCTGTTCCTCGCAGGCTCGTACTGGATGATGGCTTTCAAAGAACGGTTCCCGAAGCCTTTGGCGCGCATCTGGATAGCCGCCGCCGTAGCGGCCGGCATCCTTTTCATCGCGATGACCTCGCTCGCCTATTCGGTCAACACGGTGCCCACGTGGAATACCGTGTTCACTCCCGTAAACCTCGTATTCTCGGCGCTTTTTGCCGGACCCGTACTCTCCCTGTTCGCCATGGCCTGTGCGGATTTCGACTCCCGCGGCGCGGGCATCGCGCTTGTCGCCCTTGCAGCGATCGCCCTGGTTGCCGGATCTGCTGCGTTGTTCATGCACGAAGCCACGCTTTCGGGCATCGCGAACAACGAGATAACAGCCGCGCAGCTCGTTCCCGAGTACCTGGCGACCATCTGGGCTCACGTGGCAATCGGATCCGCCGGAATCGCATGCGCCGCCGCATCGCTCAAGAAGACCGTCTCGCGCAGGGGCGTCTTCGCTTTGCGCCTGGTCGCCTGCCTGTTGGTTTTCGCCGCCGTATTCGCCACGCGGGCGGACTTCTACTTCCTCCACATGACCGTCGGGTTTTAACGGATCGCCGACCGCTTAATACGATACGGCTGCGGGGCGGTCGGCCCCAGGTTCAGTGGCCTTCCCCGGCCATCATCGAAACGGCATGGCCGAGAGCGGGAAGCACGCCTTCCCAGTTTTCGACGGCGGCCTTCTTGCTGCCCGGCAAGTTGATGACCAGAACGCGACCGCGCTGCATGCACAACGCGCGGGACAGCATGGCATGCGGCGTGATGGCCAGGCTGTGGGCGCGCATCGCTTCGGCGATGCCGGGAACGTTGCGATCGCACACGTCCTGCGTGGCCTCCGGCGTCACATCGCGCAACGACAGACCGCTGCCCCCGCACGTCAACACCACATCGACCTTCAGCTCATCGGCCGCCTTGACGATGGCAGCCGAAATGTCGGCCCGCTCGTCCTTCACGATCACATGGCTTGCGCACCCCCATCCCGCATCGGCGATGCGCTGTTCAAGTGCCGCCCCTGCGGTATCTTGGCTTATGTCTCGCGTGTCGGAGCAGGTGACGATCGCAAAGCGAACCGGTTTATCGGACATAGTCGGACTCCTTCTCGTAGGATCGGGCAGGCGATTATATGCTGCGGCGGTCGGCCAGGTAGCAGCCAACTGCCGGCCGTCGCAGCTGAGGGGGCATCTTTACAGGCTGAGTTCCTCAGCCACATCGAGCAGCACGCATTCGACAACCGAACCCGCCGTACGGGACTCCAGCCCCTCGGGCATGATCGCCATGCAGTTGCTGCGCTGGATAACGCCGAACAACCCTGAACTCTGGTTCTTCGCAGGAGCAACGATATATTCGCCCTCGTCGTTCTTGTAGAGCGTCGAACGCAAAAAGATTCGACGCGGATCGTTCTTCTTCACATCGCGCGAAAGCTTCGCCTTGATACGCGGGCGCTCGAAATAACGGTAACCCTGCATCTTGCGGAGCGCCGGCCGGATGATCATCTCGAAGCCGACATAGGCGGCAGCGGGATTGCCGGGCAAACCGAACACCGGCTTCCCGTCGACGATACCGAACGTCTGGGCCTTGCCGGGACGCATGTTGACCGTCGTCATCAAAAGCTCGCCCAACCGCTCGACCACCGGCTTGATGAAGTCGAAATCGCCGTTCGATGCTCCTCCGCTCGTGATGACGAAGTCATGGGTCGCGGCGGCCGTTTTCACCGCATCGGCAAGAGCGTCCTCGCTGTCTTCCACGATGGGAAGGATATCAGGGACGCCGCCGGCTGCCTGCACGCTTGCCGCAAGCGCGTAGCTGTTGGAATTGCGGATCTTTCCGCCCGTTGGCACTTCGGTGGGATCGACGAGCTCCGATCCGATGGAGATGATGGCAACGCGCGGGCGCTCGTAGGTGGTCACGCTGGTGATGCCGCAGCCCGCAAGAAACCCGATGCCCGCACAGCTTATAACCTCGCCGGCTTCGACGATGGCCTCGCCGGCCTTCGCCTCTTCCCCGGCTTCGCGGATGTTCGAGCCGATCTTTGCCGGCGCTGAAAACGACACGATGCTGCCGGGCTTGCCGTCGCCCTCGACGGGTTCTACGATCTCGTACTTCACTACCGTATCGAGCGCTTCGGGGATCGGTGCGCCCGTCATGATGCGGACGCACTCGCCGCGCTCGACCGGGCCGTCGTACCAGTCGCCTGCCGCAACTTCGGCGATAACCTTCAGCTGCACGGGATCCTGTTCGTTCGCCTGCTCGATATCGGCGGCGAACAGCGCGTATCCGTCCATGGCGGAATGCGCGAACGGCGATATGTCGATATCGCTCGCCAGGGCGTCAGCGCTCACGCGGCCGACGACATCGAGCAGAGGAACGGTTTCGGTGGGCAGCGGTTCGACATGCGAAAGCACAAGCGAACGGGCCTCTTCGAGCGAGATCATTTCCGTCATGTATCCTTCTCTCCCCTACGAAAACGTGAACGGGCAAAAGCCTATTCCAGCAGATTTCCCGCCACGCGTCGAACAATGCACGTCGTCCATTATAGCGCTAGAAGAATAAGATTAGTTGAGAGGTTTACGCAGAACTCGGAAGCGCCGCTTACGGCACTCGCGACCCGCCGAAGCAGACGAATCTCCGATGCCTCACGCTTCGATCGTCAGAACGTCGGCGAAGCCCGTCACTTGAAAGACCTCGGCAACGTACTCGTTGGGATGGCGTACGACGAAGACGCCCTTGCGCGCCTCCATGGCCTTGTGGGCCTGCAAAACGACGCGCAAGCCCGCGCTCGAAACGTACTCGACGGCGGCTATGTTGAGTACGAGCGTCTCGACTCCTGCAAGCGTATCAGCATTTGCCACGATGCTCTCAAGGCTCGGCGAGGTCAACGTGTCGAGCCTTCCGTCAAGCGTCAATACCAGCGTTGCGCCCTCGCGCTGTTCGGTGATTTCCATGCGTGCGTCCTTTCGCTCTAGACAAACTTCTTTACGATATGCAGTACGTTCATGCCGCCCGTTCGCTCGTAGCGAACGTCGTCGGCACGCTCCTTCACGAGCAGGATCCCGAGGCCGCCGATCCGATCGTCTGAGCCCATCCCGACCTTCTCGGGCTGAAACGACAGCGGATTGTAGGCGATTCCCCCATCGCTGATCGTCAGGTGCAGGCAGCGTGCCCGCTCGTCGATCGCCGCCTCTACCTTCACGGGCTGTATCGGCTGCCCCTCGGGAAACCCGTAGTGCGCTATGTTGACGAACACCTCTTCGCTGATCAGCATCAGGTCGAGATACGTCCGATCCGTGCAATCCGCACGCTCGGTCAAAGGCTTCAGGAAGGCGAACAGGTCGTCGAGGTACCGATCGTCAGGCGGGAACTCCGTCGATACGACGGGCAGGTTCCACGAGAAAGCCAGCAGGGAGATGTCGTCGGCCTGATCCACACCGTCGGCGAAGCGATCGACCGCCTCGACCGCCTGCGCAATCGCCGCCTCGGCATCTGCGCCTGCTGCCGTATGCAGCACGTCTTCGAACCGGCGGGTGCCGAACAGCTCCTGCTTGGCATCGACCGCCTCGGTGACGCCATCGGTGTACATGAGCAGCCCGTCGCCGGGCGACAGGTCGATCGTAGCGGAAGCGTACGAGACGGTATCGAGGGCGCCCATGACGAACCCGGGCGCCACGTCGAGCCATCCGCTCCTAACGCCGCGGCGCAGCCACGGGGGATTGTGCCCCGCGTTCGCGTAGGTGACGGTCCCCGTTTCGGTATCGAGGATGCAAGCGAACGCCGTCACGAACAGGGAGGCCTCGTTGTGGTCGCACAGGGCTCGGTTCGCCAGCGTGAATGCGCTCCCAACATCGTTGCGGTGCAGTATCTGCTCCCTGATCTCGGTCAGCGCGCGCATCATGAAAAGCGCCGCGGGAACGCCCTTGCCCGACACGTCGGCTATCACGAACCCGACCGCATGGGGCCCCGCGTCGAACACGTCGTAGAAATCGCCGCCGACCTCTTTCGCCGTCCTCATGACGCCCGCGACATCCAGCTGATAGCGCTCGGAGAAATACGAGAAGTCGTGGGGCACGGCACCGTTCTGGATGGTGCTGGCGATATCGAGCTCGGCGGCGGTCCGTTCGCGCTCCGCCGTCGCTTCGGAGAGTTCGCCGATGTAGCGCGCCAGATCGGCGCGCATCTTGTTGGTCGAGGCGAAAAGATCGCGCATCTCGTGGCGAGGCGCCGTCCCCTTGAGATCGACGTCGGAAACCGCGAGGCTTCCCCGGCCAGGATCGTGCGCAGCCACCTGCTCGACGAACGTGCGCGATGCCTCGGTGAGCACTTCGATCGGGCGCGTGAAGCGCTTCTCGAGCGCATGCACGACGCTGAGCAGAGGAGCGAAAACGGTCGCAGTCAACACGGCGGCCATGATGTAGATCGACCCGATCAGCTGCGCAAAATCCGCATCGGGTTCGAAAAAGCGGGGTGCATACGTGAGGCCGACGAGTACGAGGATGGCGCATGCCGCCCCGAAGGTGACGGCGAAGGTCGTCCGCTGCGAGAGGTTCATCGTCTTGCGCTGGCGGTACCGCAACCGTATCCAGGGCGGAGCCAAAGGCTCGAGCGGCAGCCGATCGAGCACGATGAGGGTCGGTATCCCCAGATACACGAGGAATATGACGTTGTTCAGCCAGCGGATGAGGTGAATGTCGAACGCGACCATCGTATCGAGCTCAAAGGGAACGAGCAGCACGCTTACCACGATCGCATCGAGGAGCGCGAGGGCCATGAACAAGGCTACATTCGCCGACGAGTCCAGGCGGGGGAACGGGTGCTCCGACTTCCTCATCACCACGTACCAGATCAGGTACGGTACGGCGTTGTAGGCGATCTGTATGGCGAAGTAGGCTGCCAAAAGCACGGGATCCGACTCGTACAGCATGTCGGATGCGAGATTGCCCACGGCGCACCCGAGGATGCCCGGCACGCCGAAGAACAGCCCCAGCACCGGCCCCAACCCCGAAGCAGGCCTTACCTGGGTATCGGTATTGAACAGCGGAATCTCCAGAAAAGCCTGGAGCACCGCGAAGTACAGCACCGCGCACCCGACGCATGCGAGCGCCGCGTAGGCTACGCGATGCGCTTCGCTGAACCTCTCTTTCTTGTCGCTTGGCTGCATCATGGGCGCTCGCAGCCGCAGACCCGTTCGATGACCGAGCAGAACGAGCGGGGGCTCCACTGCCGATCGTCGACGAATATGCCGTCGAACAGGCCTTCGCCCAGATAGGAAACCGCCTCGTCTTCGCCTGTGCAGCCCCCGTAGAACACGGGAATGTCGATCGGCGCATCCGGTACGGCTTTTCGCAGCGCGCCCCTGATGGCGGCAAGGCGCGCCTCGACGTAGCCGCGCGGCGTTTTGCACGCGCGCTCCCCCATCGACCAGGCGTGCTGGTAGACCACCCCGGTGCGGAAGTAGGCGCTCTCGGGAACCGACGCGAATCCCGCGGCGATCTGCTGTTCGATCGCCCTGTCGGCGGCTGCCCCGTCCAGGTCGGATGCGGCGCCATCGAGGTCGGCGGCGGCCCCGTCCAGGTCGGATGTGACCCCGTCCCCGCAGCCGCCCCCGGAAAGCTCGCCGACGCCGAGAACCGATTTCAACCCGGAACGGAGCAGTGCGTCCATCTTTCGGGCGATCCGCTCGTCGGTTTCGCCCAGCGCGATCCTGCGGTCGAGGGAACCCGCCAGGGCCATATCGGCATCCAGCTGCAACAGCCGCTCGAGCGAAAGCTCGCCCGCTATCTCGCATGCGTGCGGCACGGCGATATCCTGAGCGGACACCTTCACGAAACTCCTGTCCACGCCGCTTAAAACCTCGGCGAGCAACGGCGTCGGCACAAAGGCGAACAGCATCATCGCGCTCTTGCGCTCAAAGGCACGGGAGGCCTCGATCATCGCCGCGATGTCCTCTACGACTTCGCCGGCCCCGCAAACCCGCATGAAGCTGTAGCAGAAGAATCTCAGTGTCATGCATCACCACTCCTTGTCACGATACGCATCCTGCATGTTTTCGGTCTCGGCTCAGCAGCACCAGCGTGTCGTTGAGGCCGAGGGTGCGGGCGTACTCGACCCGCTCGGCCATCGCGCGCATCACCGTAATGCCGGTGAACTCTTCTGCGCTGCCACGGGGCGCCGTAAGCGCATCGAGCGCTACGCCGCCATCGCGGACGGCGATCCGAATCTCGTCGGGATCGATGCGCACGAGCACATCGACGCCCACCGGATCGGCTGCCTTGGACGCCGAGCGGCCCCGATCGCACGGGGCGTTCGTCTCGGCGATGTTGACAACGGCCTCTTCGACCATGAGCCCGACGGTGTTCGCCATCGCATCGTCAAGTCCGTTTGCGCGCGCGAAGGCGATGACTTCCATCGACACGCCCACGGCATCGGTCTTGGTTGCGCGAAGCGACCCGTCGAACAGGGCGACGCGGTCATCGGGCTTCTCGGTCAAAAGGACGCCCTCAAGGGCCCCGTGCGAGCGGCGCGCCACAACAAGACAAGCCGCAACGGCAACGGCCAGGGTAGCCGCTTCGGCGATCACGAACGCCCACCACACGCCGTCGATGCCGAACTGCGTCGACAGGAGCCACGCGGCGGGAACGACGAGGGCGAACCCGCGCAGCACGGTGATCGCAACCGCGATGGATTTTCTCCTGACGGTTTGCAGGTAGTACATGAGGATGAGGTTCGCCCCCATGACGAACAGGCTCAACCCGAAAACCCGAAGCCCGACGACGCCGACGGCGAGCCTGCTCTCATCGGTTATGCTGAACGCCGCGAGAATCAGCTCGGGCGCCAGCTCCATCGCCGCGATGGAAACGCCGCAGGCGATGAGCACGAACAGCAGGGCGCGGCGAAAGACGATGCGCATTCCTCTCGCATCCCTCTCGCCGAACAGCATGCCCAGCAAGGGCACCATGGCCTCGGCGGCGCCCGAGACGAAGATCGAAACGAAGCTGATCGCGTAGTTGCATACCGCGAAAATCTCCATGCCCCCCTGCCCGGCGACGGCGAGCACGATCCTGTTGAGCAGCAGTATCTTCGCGAACAGAAGGCAGGTGTTGAGCGCGGGGGCAACTCCCCCGTCGATGATCGGCGCGAGAAGCTTGCGCGGCTCGCCGAGCGACGCAAACCGCAGCGTACGCCGCTTCGACACGAAGTACCCTAAAACGATGCATCCACCCGCCGCATATCCGACAACGGTTGCCAACGCAGCGCCCGCGATACCCATGCCGAACACCGCGATGAACACGAGATCGAGCACGAGGTTCACCACGTTCGCCACCACGAGCACGGCTGCCGACATGCGCGGCATGCCGTCGACGCGGATGACGTAGACCAGGCCGGGAACCACGAGCATGAACGGCGCGCCCACGATGATCGTCGAGGCGTACGAACGCACGAGCCCCGAGAGCGCCTCGTTGCTGCACAGCACTGCCACGACGCCGTCGATGCCCACGGTGCCGAGTGCGGCCACAGCGATCGAAACCGCCAGCAGGCACAGCGAGCCCATGGTGAACAGCGCGTTCGCCTGAGCCTCTTCGCGCCGGCCGCGGGCGATCGATATCGCCGTCGCCGCGCCCATCCCGAAGAGGAAGAACAACGCCTGCACCACGAGGACGACCGGCTGCGTCAGGTTGACGGCCGACATGGCGTCGGGGCCGATCAGGTTGCCCACGATGATGCCGTCGACGATCGATCCGAGCAGAATCGAAGTCGTCGATAGCAGGCTCGGCCCCAAATACTGCCAAAACGTGCCGGTCAACAGGGCGCCGTTGCGCTTATACATGGCCCGAAGACCCGTCGGAGTCAAAGAAGCCCAGCCCCATCAGGGCCTTGACGAACTGCGCTATATAGGTTTTCGAGGTCATGGACCACTCGAACCCCAAGCGGTACAGCACCTGGGTCGTAAACTGGTTTTTCACCTTCACGAACTCGACCGCCTCGCCCGCATCCTTGCTCTGGTACGCGAGCAGCGAGGTGAGCGCCGCCGCCTTCTTCGGGTCGGCCATCGCCGTGCGGAAAGCCCTCTCGTACTCATCGTCCTCCATAAACTCGATGCCGAGGCCCATGAGCCTCATCTGGGAGATGATATCGCCGATCGCAATGGAGTGGTTGTTGAACGGGTGGAACACGCGGCACGGCTGAGGGGTCCGCGAAAGCAGCAGCACGGCTTTCGCCGTGTTGTCGATCGGCGCGATCTCCGTCGTCGCATCGAGCATGCTGTACGGGAATCCCCCGATCAGCAGATAGGCGCGCAGCCTTCCCATGAAGCCGTTGGTCGAGAAGTTTATCTGGAACTCGCCGTCGGACGTGCGCGGCCCCAGGTTCCCCACGCGCATGATCTTGGCATCGAGACCGCGATCGATCGCAGCGAGGACCATTCGCTCCGCAACGAACTTGCTGTGGGTGTACTGGTTGTCAACCCGCTGGCCGATGAAAAGGTCTCGCTCCGTGAGCTTTGCTCCCGCGGGCGGCTCTTCGCCTACGCGCTCGCCGGCAACGCTCGTCGTGGAAACCTGCACCAGGCGCGCGCCCGAAGCGAGGCAGAAGCCTATCAGGTGCTCGACTCCCCCGATGTTCACATTCCCGATGGCCGAACCGCTCGCAAAATGCTTCACCGATGCCGCGCAGTTGATGACCGTATCGATGGCGTGCTCTCGCACATCCTCATGCCATGCATCGTCGGCAACATCGCCCTCGACGACGAAGATGCGCGTACCGAACAGCTCTTCGTAGCTGTTCTCGAAGTAGTAGAACAGCTTGGCCTTAAGTCGGTTTTCAGGCGACGACGTCGACCCCTTTCGTATGAGGCACACGACGCGGCCCGCCTCTTGCTTGAGGAACGCGCGGAGCACGTGTATGCCGAGGAATCCGGTCGCGCCGGTGAGCAGGATATCTCCCAGCTCTTGGGGCTCTCCCCCGCGATAGGCGTCCAGGGTGTTGCCGTCAAGCAGCGCGTCGATGGAACCGTAGTCGAACCCGTCGCCGCCGACGCGTGTACCAGAGGCATCGGAATCCCGATCCGAAGAGGCCTCGGACGAAGGCCGCTTCCCTGCGCGACCGTCCGCGAACTCGGCCAGACCGCGCGGGGTCGGATGGGCGAATATATCGCCGTACGACACGGCGAGGTTCGCCTCGTCGCAGGCGATGAGCACCTGGGTGGCCGAAAGGGACGTGCCCCCCAGATCGAAGAAGCTGTCGCACGCGCCCACGCGATCGATGCCGAGCACCGAGGCGAACAGTTCGGCCATCGTGCGTTCGAGCTCGGTTTCGGGCTCCATGTACGCCGTCGCCCCCAGAAGCTCGGGGTCGGGCAGGGCCCGCACATCAGTCTTGCCGTTCGGCGTGATCGGGAACGCCTGCATCTGCAGGTACGCGGTGGGAACCATGTAGCCGGCCAGCGTTTTGGCGAGCATGTCCCTGATCTCGGCGGCGTCGATCGGGACGTCGGCCACGTAATAGGCGCTCAGATGCTCGGCCTGCCCTATGGTGCGGATGGCGACCACGGCGGAGGCAACGCGCTCGTGTTCGAGAAGACGGCGCTCGACCTCCTCGAGCTCGATCCGCAGGCCCCTGAGCTTCACCTGGTCGTCCATGCGCCCGAACACCGAAACGTCGCCCTCATCGGTCCACGCGGCGAAGTCCCCCGTTCTGAAGACGCGCATCCCGCAGTGCTCGACGAACACCTCCCTCGTCTGATCCTCGCGGTTCCAGTACCCGAGCGCAACGCCCGGGCCGCCCACCAGCAGCTCCCCGGTAACGCCGACGGGCACCTCGTTGCCGTCGGCGTCGACGATGAACTCGGTAACGTTCAGCAGGGGCGCGCCGATGGTCACGTGGGTTTCGCCCGTCAGCTCCTTGGCGTTGCACGAGACCGTGATCTCGGTCGGGCCGTACGTGTTGAAAATCCGCGCGGCGGTTACGCCTTGCAGTTCGGCCAGCAGCGCATCGGGCATCTTCTCGCCTCCGCACATGACGACCGAGCAGCTCGCCATGGCATCTCGAAACGCGGGCAGCCCCAGGTAGCTCGCCATTCTCGACGGCGTCGCGTTGAACGCATCGGCGCCCGTGCGCTCGAAAAGCCGCGCGAGCAGTACGGGGTCGCGCGCTTCGTCCTCGTCGGCGAGCACGAGCGTAAGTCCGCTCGATAGGCTCACCGCCGTCTCCTTGAGCGACATGTCGAACGATGCCGTCGTCACCGATACGAGTGCGTGGGCTTCGGCGGCAAGGGCGTGAACATGGCGGTTGCCCGCACGGTCGCACAGGTAGTTCGCGATGCCGCGATGGGACAGAACCACGCCCTTCGGGGTGCCGGTCGAGCCCGACGTATAGATGAGATACGCAACGTCCGTTGCGCTGCGCGGTATTTCGGGCGAGCGCTCGATGGAGCACGAGGCGAGCCGCTCGACGTCGAGGGCCTGAACCGAGGGGAGCTCGTCTAACCGATCGGGAGGCACGATCGCAAAGCGGGCCTCGCTGTCGGCCAGGATGTGCGCGATGCGCTCTTGGGGGTAGGCGGGGTCGCACGGAATGTAGGCTCCGCCGGCTTTCATGACGGCGTACATCGCCGCGATCGAACGCGACGTTCGGGGAAGCAGGAGCACGACGCGGTCGTTTCGCTGCAGACCCGCCTGGATGAGGCCGTTCGCCATGCGGTTCGTGAGGGCGTCGAGCTCGGCGTAGGTGAGCGTGGCGTCGGCAGCGACGAGGGCGACCCTCTCGGGATAGCGCTCGGCGCACCGTTCGAACAGGCCGTGGAACGTTTCGCCGCCGTCCAAGGCGGCCTCGAATCGCTCGCCCGCGCCGAACGCCGCCACGCGCTCCCGTTCGCGTTCGTCGAGCAGCGAGACGCTTGCGCAACGCGCATCGGGGTCGGCCATCATGTGCCGCGCCGCGCTTGCAACCGCCCGCGCGAACCCGTCGGCGAACGCCTCGTCGAAGAGCGCGTCGTTGTATTCGAGCGCGATGACGGGCGAGGCCGTGGTACCCTCGATATGGATCGACAGGTCGAACTTCGGGCGCAGATCGCCCACGAACTCGGTCTCGATGGGCACGCCCTCGAACGCGAGCTCGCTTTCGAGCCCGAGCTGGCAGGCGAAGTCGATCGAGGGAGAGTAGCCGGCCTCGCCGACGATCTCCAAAAACGGATAGGATGCGTGGGCCAGCGCCTCGCCCATCGCCGAGCCCGTCGCCTCAAGGTATTCGGCGACGGAGACATCCGGGTCGACGCCGATATGAAGGGGAAGCGTCTTGACGAACATGCCGACGCCCGCGCGCATACGGGCGTCGTCGCGCCCGGCGCTGACCATCGAGAAGTACACGCTGCGCTCAGCGGCGTAACGTGCGATCACGTAGCCCGTTGCGGCAAGGAACAGACGTGCAGGCGTGGTGCGGCGCTCGCGCGTGAAGCGATCGAGATCACCGCCGCGAAACGGAGCCTCGACGCGCGCGAGCGCACCGTCTTCGACACGCCCGCCCAGCTTGGGGGCGATACGGGTCGCTTCGCCCCCGAACTCGGAAAAGAGATCGCGAAAGTACGCCCGCGAGGCCTCGCCAGCGCTCCCGTCCGCCGTTTCCAGCTCGATCCGCGCCGCATCGAGCTGAACGACCTCGGTTTCGAGCGGCGATCCCTCATAGGCAGCGCGCACATCGCGCAGGAACACGCTGAGCGAGAACCCGTCGAACACGAGATGGTGGGCATCGAAGAACAATGCGACGCGGTGCTCGGTCCGTACGATCTCGCAGCGGCACAAAGGCCCCTCATGCAGATCGAACGGACGGGCAAGCTGCGGGGCGCGCGCCTTGAGCGATGCTTCGCCCTCTTGGACGACGGGCACATCGAGCACGCGGTCGTTGTCGAGCACGAGATCCTGTACCGATCCCGCCGACTCGACGTGTGCCTTGAGCACCGGATGGGCGTCGACGGCGGCAACGAGGGCAGCCGCGAGCCGACCTTCGTCAACCGAAAGCGGCAAGGTGGCGAGCGTCGGGATGTTGTATGTCAGGGCTTCGGGGCGCTTCATCGCATCGTAGTACACGCCGAGCTGCGCCGAAGAGAGGGGTGCGCGCTCGCGGTTTACGCCCGTCTCATCGGTTACGGCGGCGGGCGATGCAGCCGAGCCGCTGCCGTCGGAAGGCGGCGCGCCGTCCGCGCAAACCGAGGAAAGCAGGTGCTCGACGATCGCATCCTCGATCGAGAGGATGCTGCCGCCTTCGAGCAGGGTGGCGACCGAT
Source organism: Raoultibacter timonensis (assembly GCF_022845715.1). NCBI lineage: Bacteria > Bacillati > Actinomycetota > Coriobacteriia > Eggerthellales > Eggerthellaceae > Raoultibacter > Raoultibacter timonensis. The sequence continues at coordinate 818,552 of NZ_AP025564.1, read as the reverse complement.
ATGCGGCAGCCGTAGCGCTCCTCAAGTTCCGTGGCCACCATGATGGCCGAAAGCGAGGTGACGCCGCAGGCCATCAGGTCGTCGCCGATGCCGATCGCATCGTTTCCCGTCGCGTCGGCAACGATGCCGACCAGCTCCTGCTCGAGTTTCGTGAGCGGATGGGACGCCGATGCCGTCGAGGTCGCCGCCTTCGGCTCGGGAAGCTTGCGCTTATCCACCTTGCCGTTGTGGTTGAGCGGAATCTCCTCGATCTGCATCGTCACCGCCGGCACCATGTAGGCGGGCAGCTCCTCTTTGATGAAGGCGTTCAAGGCACCGACATCGACGGGGTCGTCGGCAACCACGTACGCGGCGATGGCCTTGCCCCCAGCCGGCAGATCGTAGGCGATGACGCTCGCGTTGCGAACCGGCTCGAAATCCCGAATGCGCTTCTCGATCTCCGAAAGCTCGATGCGGAAACCCCTGATCTTCACCTGCTCGTCGGCACGGCCGACGTACTGCATCGCGCCGTCCGCCAGCCTTCGGCACACGTCGCCCGTCATATACATGCGCGTGAACCCGTCTTCGTCGGAGAAGGGGTTTTCGGTGAAGGCCGCCTGCGTCTTGTCGGGAAGGTTGAGGTATCCGCGCGCCACCTGCCTGCCCGAAACGGCAAGCTCGCCGGGTACTCCCACAGGAAGCGGCCTGTTGAACGCGTCGACGATGTAGAGTTCGTTATCCCCTGTCGAAAAGCCGATCGGAACGACATCGTATTCCCGATCGATCGAGAAGTCCGTCACGAATATCGTGCACTCGGTCGGGCCGTACGCGTTGATGTAGTCGTAGCGCGGGGGCTCGCACGGCACATGCTTCTCTCCCCCGGACAAAAGCGCTTTCAACGGGTCGTCGGGGTACGCGCACACGTACTGCCTGCCCAGCTGCGTGGTGAAAAACGCGACGGTGATGCGGTTGGACAGCATGAACTCGTGGAGCGCCGGAAGATCGAGGCGTATATCGTCGGGTATGATGCAGACGCATCCCCCGCTCGTGAGGTACGTGTAGAACTCGAGCATCGAGGCGTCGAAGCCGAAGCTTCCGTGCGCCGAGGCGCGGTCGGTCGGCCCGAGGTCGAGCCGCTCGTGCAGACACATGCAGAAGTTCACCAGATTGCGATGCTCGAGCATCACGCCCTTCGGTTTGCCCGTCGTCCCCGACGTGTAGAGCAACGTGAACAGGGTATCCGCTGCGGGCCCTTCGAGCTCGACCGACGCATCGAGCGCGAGGTCGACCGCTTCGGACGCATTGAGCACCGCTCCTTCGAACCGCTCGGGCACGAGGGGTTTCAGCGTTTCGTCGACGATGACGATGGGAGCCCCGGAATCTTCGAGCATGTAGCGCAGGCGTTCCTCGGGATACTTCGCGTCGAGCGGCTGCACGGCGCCCCCGGCTTTGAGTATGCCGAGGATGCAGATGGGAAACTGCTCGTTGCGCTTCACGAGAACGCCCACGGGAACCTCGCGGCGCACGCCCCGTTTTGCCAGCTCGCAGGCCAGCGCTTCGGAGCGGCGATCGAGCTCGCCGTAGGTGAGCACCCTATCGCCCGAGACGATGGCTTCGTTGTCGGGATGGGCCTGCACCTGCGCGCGGAAGAGGTCGACGACGGTCAGGTTATGGTCGTAGTCGGGCACGCCCGTGCGGTCGAGGGCCCTCAGCCGATCGAGCTCTTCGCGCGAGCAGAGCTCGATCTCGCTCAGGTTTTGATCCTCGAGCAAGCCCTCGACGATCCGAACCATCAAGGCTCCGAAGCGCTCGATCGTATCGCGGGTGTAGCGATCGGCACGGTACTCGAACGACAGCTCGTAGCCTTCAGAACCCTTGGACACGCTGAGCGCGATCGTCGCCATCGCATCCTCGTGAGGCGCCCGCCGCATCGCGACGAAGCGGCCGTCCAGATCGATGCCCGAGAGCATGTCACCCTGGTATACGAACATGACGTCGGAGCGGACGTTGTGGCGCGCCGCCAGCTCGACGAACGAGCACTGATCGTGCTCCATGCATGAGAACTGAAGGTCCTGTATGCGCTCGAGGAACGCAGCGGTGCGCTCGGTCTCGTCGATCGTCGTGTACAGCGGAAGCGTTTTGACGAGCATCCCGAACGTGGCGCCCAAAGCCGGATCATGGCGCCCATTCTCGGCCATGCAGGCAAGAACCTCGTTTTGCCCCGTGGATTTGGCGAGGGCGTAGGCGTACGCGCCGAGGAACAGCGAGCTTTCGGTGATCCCCGTCGCTCGACCGTGCTCGGCGATCCTATCGAGCGTTTCTTTATCCCGTATGGCCACATCGAGCCTGCGAGAAGCCGCACGGTTATCCTCGAGCACCGCCCGATCGTCGGGCATCGGACTCGAATCGACCTCGATACCGTCGAGCATCTGGTCGAAGAACGCCTGGTCCTGCTCGGCACGGCCCGACTCGCGGGCGATCTCGTGCGCGTTGGCGACCATGAACGAATCCACCGCCTCGGACGCGATCTTCTCGCCCGCGTACACACGCGCCACCTGGTCGTAGAACAGGGCGGTCGACGTGCCGTCGGCGATGATGTGGTGCATGTCGCCCAAAAGCACCACGCCGTCGCGGCAAGCGCAGACCTCGAAGCGGAACAGGGGGCCGCTTTCGAGGTCGAAAGGCCTCGCAAAGGAGGCGATGAGCTCGTCTGCCGTTTCGCCGGGCCGCTCCGTGATCGGCACGATAACCGCACATGCGGCGTCGGCGACCATGAACGCGGCGCCCTCGTGCCGCGCGGTATGCGCCTTCATGAACGGGTGGGCGCCGATCGCCTCGACGACACCGTCGCGCAAGCGCTCGCGATCGACTGCCCCAGCGTCCTCGAACAGAAAGCCGACGGCGTTGTTGTACATGAGGCTTTCGGGGTCGCGGATGCATTCGAGGTACACGCCGAGCTGGCTGTCGGTCATGGGGTAGGCCTCGCGCTCGCCGCGCAACGATTCCTTATCCGCGTACAGGCTCGGTGCCTGTACGCTTCGGCCCGCGAGCTCTGCGATCGCGCGCGGCGTGCGGCCCTTGAACACGTCTGTCGCGGCGAGCGCGCACTGCGAAAGCTCCTCTTGCAGCATGATGACCTTTATCGAATCGCCACCGAGCGCGAAGAAGTCGTCGTCGATTCCCACGCTTTCGATGCCGAGCACGGATTCGAAGGCCTTGCATACGAGCTCCTGCTCCTCGGTTTCGGGAGCCGCATACGCGCGCCGAAACGATGCCGCATCGGGCGCTTGCAGGCTCTTGCGGTCGACCTTGCCGTTGACGTTGAGCGGGAACGCTTCGAGACGAACCAAAAATCGGGGAATCATGTAATCGGGCATCTTGGACGAGAGTTCCGACCGGATGAGCGCGTCGAATTCCGCATCCGACCGACCCGCTTGCTTCTCGGGCACGTAGTATCCGCATAGGTAGGTTTGCCCGTCGTTGTCCTCGAACGCCTTCACGACGGCGTTCTCGATGCCGTCGACGGCCGCCATGGCAACCTCGGGCTCGCCCGTCTCGACGCGCTGGCCGTTGACCTTGACCATCCAGTCCATGCGGTTCACGTACACGATACGGCCTTCTTCGTCGCGATAGCCCACATCGCCCGTCATGAAGAGCCGCTCGTCGCCCAGGCCCGAAGCAAAGGGGTTCTCGCGAAACGCTGCGGCGGTTTTCTCCGGCAGGCCGATATAGCCTCGGGCGATCGGCCCCGCGATGCAGATTTCGCCTTCGCTGCCGTCGGGAACCTGGTTGCCGTCCTCATCGAGCAGGTACACCGAGTAGCCCTTCGTCGGATACCCGATGGGCGTGTTCTCGTAGGCCTTGTCCACTTCGAAAGCGATCGCCACGCTCAACAGCTCCGAGAGCCCGTACCCGTTGTAGATGGTTCCGTGCTCGCGGAACACGCCCGAAAGCCGCTCGCCGCCGCAGCAGACGGTACGAAGCGTGCTCGGCCTGTCGGGAAGCCACTTGAGCAGCTGGGGGCTCATCACCGTGGCCGTGATCGCGTATTCGTCGATGCTGCGGTCCACCACCGCGATATCCCTGCGCTCCTCCTCCGAGAGGATGCAGACGGTTGCGCCCACCCACAGCGGCACGAAGATATCGGCCATCGAGATGGCGAAGTTGAACGGCGTGACGCTCAGCTCGATGCCGCCGGCTTCGCAAGAAATCGGGAGCTCGGCGATGATCGCGCGCGTGAACCCGTCGTGCTCGTGCAGAATGCCTTTGGGATTGCCCGTCGATCCGGAGGTGTAGGTGACCATGGCGGCGTCGCGAGGATCGATTACGGGGCAGTCGCGCAGGGGTTCGTGATCGCGTGCCGCATCGACGAAGCCCTGGTCGATCAGCAGATCGCTGCCGCAATCGCCGACGATGTAGTTCACGCGGTCGGCTGGGTATTCGAGCGAGAGCGGCGCGAAGGCGGCACCCGCCTTCTGAACGCCGATGGCTGCGGCCAGGTAGTCGATCCCCCGGGGCAGCATGATCGGGTATATCTTCTCGCGCCCCGCGCCCCGTGCCGCCACGGCCCCGGCGAACCGATCGGAAAGCTCGTCGAGATCGCGATAGGTGATCTTCCCGTCTCCGCACACGAGCGCAACCTTGTCAGGCTGGCTTTGGGCGAGGGTTCGAAAGCGTTCGGGGAACGTGAGCATGGCAACCCTTTCGTCGATTTAGGTAACAGTATACGGGTTTTATCCTGCTACGCTGATCTCCAGGTTGCCTATCGGTTCTTCTCCACATACGGCGATTCGGTATCCCGACACGCACGCGAACTCCCCGAAGCGCCAATCACCGTCATCGGGCCTGATGAGCACTGCTTCCCCGGACACCTCGAAGCACACCGACGACGGATCGACGGCAATGCCCCGCCCCGTGGCCTTCAGATAGCTTTCACGAAGCGTCCATATCCGAAAGAACGTCTCGGCGGGATACGCCGACCGCTCGACTTGGCGGATCTCCTCTGGGGCGAACGCGCGCCGTGCGAGCTTGGGGTACTCCAGCGAACGGCATTGCTCCACGTCGCAACCGACCGCTCCCGCCGATCCTACGGCGAGCAGCGCCAGAGTTCCGCTATGGGAGAGGGAAAACGGGGGGCCTCCCGCACGATACGGCTTGCCCCGCTCGTCCCGCTCGATCGGCACCGAGCCGATGTGCCGAGCCACGAGAAGGCCGGCGCCGAGGCTCAACCGCTTGTCGGCGTCGTTCGCGAATCGCTCGATGCGCTCGCGGCGCCGTGCGTCCACTTTCGCGAGCAGAGCGGGGTCGCGCGGGTCGAGGCTGCGCACGTCGGTGCAATACACGCTGATCACGCTGCACCCCGCCTGCCGACGCAACGCCGACGCAAGGCAAAGCCCCCGCATGCCATGCAAGCGGGGGCTTTGCCGAATGCCACCATCGAAGACGGTGGGATGATCTGTCGCACGCTACGCAGTACGGTGCCTAGCGCTTGATGTTGTAGAACGCGCCCATGCCGGCGTAGGCTCCGGCGGCGTCGAGCTCTTCTTCGATGCGGATGAGCTGGTTGTACTTCGCCACGCGATCCGAGCGGCAGGGTGCACCGGTCTTGATCTGACCGACGTTGCAGGCAACCGCCAGATCGGCGATCGTCGTGTCCTCGGTCTCGCCCGAACGGTGGCTCATGACGCAGGCGTAACCGGCCTGCTTCGCCATCTGGATGGCCTCGAGCGTCTCGGTGAGGCTGCCGATCTGGTTCACCTTGATGAGGATGGCGTTCGCGCAGCCCATCTCGATGCCCTTCGCCAGACGCTTGGAGTTGGTAACGAACAGATCGTCGCCCACGAGCTGAACGCGATCGCCGATACGCTCGGTAAGCGCTTTCCAACCGTCCCAATCCTCCTCGGCCATGCCGTCTTCGAGCGAGATGATCGGGTACTTGTCGACGAGCGCCTCCCAATAATCGACCATTTCGGCACTCGTGAGCTCGCGCCCCTCGCCGGCCAGCACGTACCTACCGCTCTCTGCGTTGTAGAACTCGGTGGAAGCGGGGTCCATCGCGAACATGATGTCGGTGCCGGGCGCGTAGCCAGCTGCTTCGCAGGCGCGCATGATGTACTCGAGCGGCTCTTCGTTGGTCTTGAAGTTGGGAGCGAACCCGCCCTCGTCGCCCACGCCGCCGCCGAGGCCGGCGTCGTGCAGGACCTTCTTGAGCGTGTGGTAGATCTCGGCGCACCAGCGCAGCGCCTCGGCGAAGGAGGGGGCGCCTACCGGCATGATCATGAACTCCTGGAAGTCCACGTTGTTATCGGCATGCACGCCGCCGTTCAAGATGTTCATCATGGGCGTCGGAAGCAGGCTCGCGTTCACGCCGCCGACGTATTTGTACAGGGGCAGCTCCGCCGCCTCGGCCGCAGCCTTGGCAACGGCGAGCGATGCGCCGAGGATCGCGTTGGCACCGAGGTTGCCCTTGTTGTCGGTTCCGTCGATTGACAGCATCGTCTCGTCGACGAGGCGCTGATCGTCGGCTTCCATGCCGATGAGCGCATCGGCGATCTCCTCGTTGACATGAGCAACGGCATTGAGCGTGCCCTTGCCGAGATAGCGCTCGGAATCCCCGTCGCGCAGCTCGACGGCCTCGAATGCGCCCGTCGAAGCGCCCGAGGGAACCGCCGCCCGTCCGAACGAGCCGTCCTCGAGTACGACCTCGACCTCCACCGTCGGGTTACCGCGTGAATCGAGCACTTCGCGGCCGAATACATCGATGATGATGCTCATGTGCACTGCCTCCTCATTGGTATTGGTATGGGTGACGGTTCGCCGTGCAAATGCGATACCGCAACCTAGCAAACGATGCCATGATACTAAATACCTTCGAAAGGCGGCACATGATCGGCGATTTCGCTCACAAGTTCCACGGCAGCGGCAAGGCGTCGCTACAGAAACGCCGCGAGCGCCGCGCATGCGGCCAAACCGGCGATCAGCACCGCAGCAGAAGCCCCCGAAAACTCCCGGGGATCGAGCTCGGTTCGCACATCGCCCATGCCGTAGCACCGCGCTTCCATCGCGACAGCCAGGTTGTCAGCGCGACGGAACAGCCCCACGAATAGGGGAATGAGCACGGTTTGCCATGCGCGCAACCGTTCCATTACCGTGCCGTCGGAAAACGCCGCGCCGCGAGCCCATTGCGCCGAACGCACCTGAGAAAACTCTTCAGCAGTCACGGGAATGAATCTGAGGGCGATCGAAACCATCATGGCGATATCCTGCGTGGGCACGCGAAACGCCCGCAGGGGCTTGAGGAAGTCGTTGAGCGCATCGGTCAGATCGTTTGAGGTGGTCGTAAAGCACACGACGAAGCTTGCGAGCACAAGGAACACGATGCGCAGCGCATAGAACGCACCGCGAGCGAACCCCTCGGGCACGAACCCGAACGAACCGATCAGCGGCACCGGTGAAACGCCCGCAAGCACACCAGCCGAAACATCGCCTGCACCGAAACCCGCTGCAACGTGGGCGATATCGAACGCGAAGCTATTGAAGACAAGCGTGAACGCAAGGATAACGTACACGGGAACGAGCAATGAGAACATGCGGGCAGGCGGAATTTTCGCAACCAGCATGGCCGCGAGGCAAGCAGCCACGCAAGCGCCCAGCCCCGTCCAGGTATGCACGAAAAACAGCGTGACCGAATACGCGAGCAGCAAGACAAGCTTGACGCGCGCGTCAAGTCGATGGATAGGCGTTGTACCGGGTATGTAGATGCTCACGCTGAACTGCATGCAAGCAGTATGACATAACCGCTTTCCAACCGCTCGCCAAGCAGTGGAATCGGGTGACCCGAACGCCTCAACGCAACCGGGATGCAAAACGTACCGGCACAGGAATCGAGGGGTTCCCGGCGGAATTCTCCCCCGCCGCAGAAAAGGGCGCCCCGAAAGGCGCCCTTGGATCGCGAGGAACCGGTCTCGGCTTAGAACTTAGCCTTGATCTTCTCGAAGGCGTCCTGAACGGCCTCGCCGGCATCCTGCGCTGCGCCTTTGACCGTCTCGGCGGCAGATTCAGCCGCGTGCTTGACGTTCTCGGCCATCTCGCTTGCACTCTCTTTGACCTGATCCATCGCCTCGGGCGCTTCGGACTTCGCGTCGGTCGCTGCATCCTTTACGCCGTTGCGAGCGTCGTGTGCGGTGTCCTTCACCGCGTTCTTCGCATCGGTAGCTGCGTCTTTCGCGGCATTCTTCATATCGTGTGCGGTGTCCTCCGCCTTGGTAGCGGCATCCTTCACCATCGTATCCATATCAGCCATGATGATCTCCTTCTGGTTCACTACGGGGTTTGCCTATCGTTCATGCGAGCTAGTCGCCGAATTCCTGCTCGGTTGCTTCCCTCAGCTCCTCGGCCTTCGCCGCGGTTTCAGCCGCCTCGACGGAAGCGGCTTCGTCGCATACCGCATCCGCGGATTCAACGGAAGCCTCGGCTTCGAACTTTATGCTCTCCTCCATGCGCTCAAGCTCTTCCGCGGCGCGCCTGCGCTCAACGTCGTCGTCCATCGCGAGCATCTTTTCGGCATCGGCCAATCCTGCTTTGGTCATGATCCCGCTCCTTTCGTCGGATTCTCTTCGATCTACGTCGCCATCTGCGGCAACGCTTCGTTTTTGTTGATTCGATTGTATGCCTTATCGCAGGTCGGTAGGCGTACGGGCGGCAACGGAGATGAAACGGTTGCATGGCAAAGGAAACAGGCGGTCAACAACGCCTCGATCCGTCTCGTAGCCGAACGGCACTCCCGTTCGCGCCATTCGCAATGCAAAGCGCTATACTTACCCTTTCGGCGGTTTGGCATGGGAGGTCATCGCGATGGGGAAACGCACGCCTGCGGTTATCAACCAGGCGGAAGAACGGCAACGCTTGCTCGAAAGCGTCAAGCGCAGCGTCGCCAAGAACCCTTTTCTCAGCATCGCGTTCGGGCTGTACTGGATGCAGACGACGCTGCTCTTTCAAAGCCCGTACCTGTTTCTCGAGCCGTCACCGCTCAGCGGCTTCCCGCTCCCGAAAGGAACGATCCTGCTCGTAGCGAGCGTTGCCACCTATCTCATCTGGAGCATTCTGTACAAACGCATCAATGCGGTGAGCATGCGCCGCTGGTTCCCCTTTACGCTCGGTGCCGTTCTTTCCTTCGGCGCATTGCTGTTCACATGCTATCCCGAGTTCGCGTACACCCATCACGACATCGCCGTCATCCTCTATCTGCTCGGATCGATTCTCATCGGCTGCGGCACCGCGAACGTCAACCTCGAAGCAAGCCGCATTCTCGGCCACATCGGTCCCAAGCAAGCATTGTTTCACCTGGTATTCGCACTGCTCATCGGTACTGCAGGAGCTTACTTCTTCTCGTTGCTGCCCTTGGCGGCAGGTAAAATCGCCATCGTCGCCGTGCCTATTCCGATGGTGTACTGCCTCATGAAAAGCTTCGATGCGGTACCGCGCAAAGCCGTGTACAGCCACGGCATGAAAACCGAAGTGAAGCTGCCGACGAAGTTTCTCGTTACCTCGGCGTTTCAGGGCCTCGCACTCGGTGTCATGCACAGCCTGCTCGTAAATTCTTTCGAGAATTCTGCGCTGCTCGTTTCGCTGGGATTCTTTGCAGCCATCGGACTCGTGTTCTTCTGCTCGATTATGCTGAAAAGCGATTTCGATCTGCTGTTTTACCGCATCGGATTCCCGCTCATGGCCACAGGATTCTTCCTGCTCGGCATCGCACCGAGCATGGTGGAGATGGGAGCGGCGGTGCTCGACGTCGGATACTGCTTCCAGTACCTCATCAGCTGCTCGCTGTGCGCATACCTCGCAAAGGGGCTGAACCAGCCTCCCGTCTGGATCGTCGGCACGAGCACCGCGTGCCTCTTGGCCGGCCAGCTCGCCGGCACCGTGTTCGAGGCCGTCGCCCCCGACCAGACCGCGCTCGCCGTAACGATTGCGTTCGTACTCGTGCTCGCGGCGCTGTACATGACGAGCAATCAGAACCTGCGCCGCGGCTGGGGCGCCGTCAGCCCCGGCTCGGATCACAAGACGGACTCGGGAGCCAACGAGGCGCTCGCCGTACAGGTGCTCGCAAGCGAGCACGGACTTTCGGCACGCGAAACCGAGGTCTATGCGCTGCTCGTCAAAGGATACAGCCGCAAGGCCATCGGCGAAGAGCTCTGCCTGGCGGAAGAGACGATCAAAACCCATGCGGGCAGAATCTATCAAAAGTTCCTCGTGCACTCCAAGCAGGAACTCATCGCGATGACGCACGAGCGCGCTGCAACGCTCGGCGAGTAGGAGCCCGGTACAACCCGCCTGGCGCAATGCCGCGCCGCCCGCGCTCCGGCTAACCGCCGCGCAGACGCGAAAAGCAATGCGACGATCGGCTGCGGCACCGCGAGCGGCACGCCCACCAACTGCCGCACTGGCAAATCGTCCCACGCGCCCGCAAGAAAAACCGCCCCCGATGAAACGAATCGGGGCTTTCCCGCATGTATCATGCAAGGAGGTGATTTCAATGACCGACCAATTGCGCTCGGAACAATTCATGAAGCATGCGCTCGGCACCCTGGCAGGCAGCGTCTATCGGCTCGCGCTCGCGCACCTGCGCAACGCCGCCGATGCGCAGGATGTCGTGCAGGATGTCTTTCTCAGCCTGCTCAAGAGCACCGTTGAATTCCACGACGACGAGCATATGAAGGCATGGCTTTTGCATGTCACCGCCAACCGATGCAGAGAATACCATCGCAGCGCCTGGAGACGGCGTGTTGAATCCACCGATGACGTTGCGTCGTTCGCAGAGTCCGCCGTCTGCGATCCCGGTCTCGAGGCGCTCTTCGAGCATCCCGTCTGGGCGGCGCTTGCGCATCTGCCGGAAAAGCTTCGCATCGTCGTTCACCTTCACGATGTCGAGGGGTATTCGAACGAAGCGATCGCGGATATCTTGGGCATTCTTCCTGCAACGGTGCGTACCCGCCTTCATCGCGGGCGCAAGCAGCTGCGGGAAAACCTCGGCGCAAACGAACAAGCCGCCATCATCACCACGAAACAGAAAGGAGCGAATCATGAACCGCAACCTTTTCGATGACTACCGCAAGCACATGAACGAAGTCGAATTGCCCGATAGCGCCCGCGAAAACCTTAACCGGGCGATTCTCGAGGAGCGCTCGGCATGCAGCCAATCATCCGCAGCGCACTCGACGTGCAAGCGCCTCCCGGCAAGACCCGCGTGGCGCATCGCGGCGGCGGCTGCCTGCATCGGCGTCATCGTATTCGGATGCCTCTTTTTCACGCCCGCCGTCGATCGCATGCTCGGCGGCAATGAGAAATCGTTCGCGTTGACCGCCTACGCCTCGGGCATAGCGACCGAAAGCGCAGGCAACGTAAAGCTCGCTCTCGGCAACTTCGCCAGCTGGGGCGGCTGGTACTCGTTCGACGAGTTAGCCTGGGAGGATGCAAGCCCCTACGAGAACGACTTCATCCATGACACGGGCATGGAAAAGGGATACATCTGCTCGATATACTTCGACCTCGCCTGCGAAGGCTCGGGCATCGCCTCGCTCACCTACGAGCTCGAAGGAGAAGGCGTGTACTTCAACTTCGATCCCGCGCGGGATTGGAGCACGCCCCCCGAAGATTTCACGCGCTACCGCTTTACCGTCGGCCCCGACGATCTGAAAAACGCCGACAAGGGCTTCGTTTACATCGTGGCCAACGTTCCCGTCGAAGGAGATCTTGCCGAGCCGGCCGCAGTGCTCGACGAGCATCTTGAGCGCATGGATGAAGCCCTTGCAGAGAACCCGGACGAGAATCCGAACGAGAGGTTCACCCAAGACGAAATGGATGCCTATAGCGAGGCGATGAACCAGCTGGGCGTTCTCGTGCAAACCAAGGCCGCCGAGATGGTAGGCGAATCGGTTCTCACCATCACGGCGACGTTCTATGACGGCACCACCGAATCGCACCGATACCGCATAGCCCCCGTTGAGGATATCGAGGAGCGCTACCGCGAGATCCTGGACGACCCCCGCTCCGGGGAACGCTCATCGCTCTTCACCATTGAGCAGTTGAGCTGAGACGACGGCACAGCGGAGGCGCGAAACCCGCCGCGTATCCGCTCTGGAAACGACCCGTATCCCGAACGCCAACCGCACCCGCGCCAACGTACGCAAGCCCCGACGCTTTCAGCAAGCAAGCGTCGGGGCTTTCTGAGGGAGGTTCGGCGAAGACGCCGGGTTATTCGTTCTCGGCGATGTACTTGCCGGTGAGGTAGCCGAACGTCACGCAGGTCATGCCGTAGTTCGCGCCTTCGATCATGAACGTGTAGGTTCCGGAGAACATATCGCCCACCATCGTTCCCACGTTGTACAATCCGGGGATCGGCTTGTCGTCGGCATCGCATACCTGCATGTTCACATTGGTGTTCAAGCCGCCGAGCACCGTAAGGAACCCGAACGTTTCGCACATCTCGCCGAAGAACGGACCCTCGGCGATCGGGTGCAGATGCTGCGGATCCTTGTGGAAGTCCTCGTCCACGCCCGCTTCAGCAAGCTCGTTGTAGCGGTTCACCGTCTCGATGGTCTCTTTCGGAAGGCCGAGCTTCTCGATGACCTCCTCGATCGTATCGCCCATAACGTAGGTCTGGCCGTTGCCCTCGGCGGTCTTGGTCCAACCGGCAACCGCTGCGGCGATGGCCTCTTCGCCCGTCATCATCGAATCGACCGTCCAGTCGCCCGAAACCGCTTCGTGCTTCGCATAGCCCGCATCCCAGATGGCGTAGGCCTTCTTCTCGGGAAGCAGCGTGATGTTCTCGGCGGCCATAGGACCGATGCAGTCCTCGTTCATGTAGCGGTTGCCGTCGCGGTCGAGCAGCAGGCCGAGATGGTTCGTGTAGAGGTTGCGGGGTCCGGGCGCCCAATACGAGCCCATCGTGCAGTTCGGGAAGCTCTTCTGCCATGCGGCGCCGACCCAAAGACCCATCTTCTGGCCCTGACCCTTGTAGATGCCGCCGTACTTGAAGCCCTGGTCGTAGTCCGGCTCGCTGTCGTACACCTTCGGGTCCACGAAATCGGCCGTCTCGGGGCAGAAGCAGCGCATCATGTCGCGGTCGCCCGAGAAATCGCCCGTAGCGAGCACGATGGCGTTCTTGCCGACGTACTTGGCGTAGGTGCCGTCTTCGCGCTTGCAGATGACGGCGGTTACGCGGCCCGTGTTCTCGTCTTCGCGAACAAGCTGCTCGGCCACGTTCTTGTAGTAGATCGTCCCGCTCAGATCCTCGGTGAGATGCCGGGCGAGCTCGTACACCAGAAGCGGCTGCATCTTGCCGGTTACGACCTCCATGCCCTCCTCGGGAGGCTCTTGGCCGTTGAGGTTCCAACCGACGGCAGCCGTGCGCTGCAGGTAGAGGCTGTCCTCCTCGTCGGGCGTGCCAATTTCGATGTCGATCGAGTAGCCCGCCTTTTCCATGAGGTCGATCGTCCAGTTCATGGCCGTTTCGGAGTTGTTGTAGTGCTGGTACCACTTGCGCTGATCGACCTTGTGCATCTGGCAGAAGATCTCTTTCTGGTACTGCGACACGGGAACCTTCTCGTAGCCCTGCTCCTCGAACGCCTTGCAGTACACCGCGTTGTTCGAGCCGCCGCGCGACGTGGGCTTGGTCGAAGCGGATACGACGACGACGTTCTTGCCCTCTTCTGCGGCGCTGTTCGCCGTCATGAGGCCCGCCGTGCCGGCTCCCACCACGATCACATCGGCCTCGATGGTTTCGGCGATGTCGCTCTCGGCAATCGGCTCGGGCGGAATCTCGAACGACCACTTCTTCTTCATCGTTTCAGCGGTCAGGTATTCCTCGCCGTCGGCCGATACGGGCGCGCTCGCGTCCTTCTTGCCGGCATCCGCGCTCGGCGCGCAGGCCCCGAGCGTTGCGGCCGCCATGGCCCCGACCGCGGTCACGCCCGCGCCCTTGAGGAAATTACGACGATCCATCTCCATGTTCTAGCTCCCTTCCTGATGTTTCCACGATCCCGATGCCCCGCATGCGGCTTCGATGCTTTTCGGGCCGCATCGATGCATCGGACGTACGTGCAAGAGGATTTCCCAAGCGGACTCCGATAGCCCGTCCTCCTGAGCGCACTCTATGAAAAACCGAAAGGGGCATACATCCCCCGCAACGGGGCTACCTCGCGAAAACCGAGATTGGCCCGTTTTGGGGGACATGCGAGCTGGGATAACGAAGTCGTCGTCGCAGAATCGGCGCTGCGGGCGAGGTTCCTCGACTCGCCCGGCGGGCACGGCAGCCTCCCAGTCCCCATCGCCGCCGCGTTCGCTCAGCCGATCAGAAGCGAAACTCATCCCCCCAATCGAAACCGCCCGACGTCTCGACGTCCCTCGGCCAGTGCGCGCACCAATCGGGAACTGCGGGAGCATCCACGCGATCGATGCTCGGCGTGTAGGGCTTGATGTCGATCACGGGGGTTCCAAGCTCGGCATCAAGATACGGTGTGCGGATAATGCCCGCTTCGGTATCGATTCCCGCAACGTCGACAACGCTGATGCACAGCGGGTTGGGGCGGACGGGTGAGCGGGTGGCAAAGATGCCAAGCGGCGATTCCACCCTGCGGTACGGCATGCCCGCATCGAGGAACATACGGTACTCGGGCTCGTCGGCGCCGCTCGCCCACCATACGATGATAAGATGGCTGAATCCGTCGAGCCCCCGAAGCCCAGGGCGATACGCCTCGGCAACCTCGATGGCCGACAGGCCGTCTCGCTCGGATACGGTGCCGATGGGATTGAGTTCTATGGTACTCATGAAACGCTCCTTTCTCGTGGTATCGGGAGCGTACAGGCTGACACCGTGTCAGGGTCAACGGGTAATTTCGCCGCCCGTACAACCGATGCGGGCGCATGGCGGCAAAACGGCTGAAGGCGCGTCGTCCGCCGAAAGCGGCAAAAAACGCGCTGGGCACCGCGCGGCCGAGCGGTAACCGATCAGCCCTCGGATGATCTGCGGTGCACCGGAATCTGGAATTCCGTCACATACTCGCTCGGATCCTCGGTGTTCCAGCATCCCCGATGGGCGATCTCTCGGGTATTGCCCGCCATCTCGTACAAGGGATGCCCCTCGAGCCACTGAGCGAACGCGGTATACACCGGGGCGATGTTCTCGTAGGGACCGTACACCATAATCGAAGCCACCTGGGGCAAGGCGTCGGTTCGGTAAAAGCGGACGGGGCCCTCGCCTTCGCGCAGCTCGTCGACCGCCACCGCCACCTCGACCGTCACGCCTTCCTCGTCCGCTTCGCTTTGGCTGTCGAACTCGCAGAACTCGACATAGGGGTCGGATACGGGCACGTCGTGCTCCTTCACGAACGAACCGAGCGCCTCCCAGGCACGGCGCTCTTCGTCGTAGGAGGAAAGCGCCATGCGCAGCGCGATCACCTCGTAGGATGGCACCGCCTTGAGCGACACTTCGAAATCGAGGCCGGCCGATCCGTCGACCACGGCATCGCGAAGGCTGCGCACGTCGGCAAGCCGCCGTTCCCCCTGTTCGATATCCGAGAGAATGCGTTCTTCGTGCAGATCAAGTTCGCGGACGAACCCCTCGTCATCAAGCTCCACCAAACGCTTGATATCCTCAACGAGAAAACCCATATCGCGCAGCGTCGTGATCTTGTTCGCACGACGCAGCTGCCCGACGGAATAGAGACGGTAGCCGTTCTCGGGATCGATGGCATCGGGAGCGAGCAGCCCGAGCTTGTCGTAATGGCGCAACATGCGCACCGACACGCGCGATAACCGAGAAAACTCCCCTATCTTGAACATGAAGCCGTCACCCCGCATCCATCCACGAGCGCTCAATCAAAGCAAACCGCATCGCTGCGGCGGAGCGGCACGCCAAAACCATCTTCGCCCCGTTCGCCTTCAAGCCGAGCACGTCCCGCACCATGAAAGCCGCGCGTTGCCGTGCGGTAGAACGTGCGCTTGTCGCAGTTCATCGCCTCATCGGCATCGAACAGCATCTTCGAAATGCTCTTGGGATGCTCCTCCCAGCGCGCACCGATGGCCGCGCGGCGAAGCGAGCCGTCCTCGAACGTTCGGCCGAGCTCAGCCGACAAACGGGAAAAATCGGTTTCGGCGATACCCACGGCGATGGCGACGAATTCATCGCCGCCGATGCGATACAGCGAGAACAGGTCGGCGAGCACCGAGCGCATCGTATTCGCGCATTCGATAAGCAACCGATCGCCCACCGCATGGCCGTCCCGATCGTTGACTTCCTTCATGCCGTTGATGTCGAGGAAGATAACGCCGATCGGTTCGTTTCGCTCGGCCAAGCCGTCAAGATCCTGTATATAGCGGTTGCGGTTGAGCAGGCCCGTCAGGGAATCGTGATGCTGCAAGAACTCATAGCACTCGAAGTTGGCTATATCCTCATCGGAGCCGACGCCGAACAGCTCCCGTCCCGGTTCGTTGATATAGAGCAGGTCGTACGTCTCGATATCCGAGATGTAGAGGGGATCGATACCATCCGATTCGGGTTCGTTCATGGCCTACCGCCGTTGCCGTTGCCGTTGCCGTTGCCGTTGCCGTTGCCGTTGCCGTTGCCGTTGCACAAAGTATAGCCCAGGCATCTCGGTTTTTCGTCGACGACAGCGCTCGTCTATAGGATTGGACGGGTCGAGCGTCCGTCGGCGTCGGCCCCGGGAGCATGCAGGCAAGCTGCAATGGCCCGCCGCCCGCCAGCCCAGCCCCCGAAGTGCACGTCGTTTTTCGAATTCCGAACCCATCGTCAACCCGCCGCAATGCAGCCAAAACACTGTCGAGCGGACAAAAAAAGCCGATGTGAAGCATTTTGTCCGCCTCAGAAGACGCGCGGAACCGCTTTGGAGCGTAACGGTTGAGATCACTGTATCAGCAAGCTTCTGATCTGGTCTTTTAAAGGACAAAAAATGTGAAGGCGGGGGAATCGGGCACAGAAAGCTTCACAACGGCGATTTTTGTGCTTTTAAACGAGCGGCCCGCGCAAGCCGCGCCCCCGTTTAGACCCAGTCAGCACCGACCTCTCGGTCCCAGCGATGCCCCATGCCCCGATTGGCGCACTCCTATACGTGCCGCTCGACAAGCGCTATAAGCTCCTGCTTTTTGTGAATACCGAGCTTCTTGTACAGCCCTTTGGAGTGGGATCGAACGGTATCGGTCGATATGAAGAGCTTCTCGCCTATCATCGGCAGCGTGTAGCCCTTGACAACCAGCAAGGCTATTTCCGATTCCCTCGGAGAAAGCGCGTACTGCTCGGCAATGACGGCAATCGCACGCTCCGTCGGATCGATCGAGTTCGCTTGGCCCGGCGAAACAACCTGCGAAACCCTGGCCCTCATCACCACTACGATGATCGCCACTACAAGAACCAGCGCCATAGCCGCGGTTATCGCTATGTTGACGAGCGATGTCTCGTAGCTGTCGAGCATCGGATGAAATATCCCGATCAGGTAGCCGACCATGGCGGGAAGCTGCGAGAACACCAGGTTGCCGGCGCCGAAAAACAGCAGCGCCGGAAGCTTTTGCCGATAGATCGAAGCCGCCATGAACACCCAGCAGAACAGCATGAGCGTCCGCCGGGTTGCGCTCATGAAGCTCGTAGCAAGCTCCGAGTTGATTGCCGAGAACGAAGAATAGAAAAACAGGCCGCTGAAGATAACGAGTACCAGGAAAGGCCAAAGGGCGTCGGGATCGTTGCGCTTGAACCGGAATACCCAAACGCAATAGACCACGAAAACAGCGAAGTAGATGATCATCCAAAACACGTTGAAAGCCCTCTGGTCAATGAGGCTCGGCGGCGTAAAAGCCCCGCTGACAACGCCCGCAAGGGCGCAGAGGAACAAAAGGATCACGGTGTCGAGGGGAATTCTTCGCAGCATCGCCGCATCAACCGTCTGCTTTTCGCCGACGTTAACGGCGTTTTTCTCGCTGCACCACACCAAGCAAAACCCCGATGCGATCGGGAACACGAGCGCCGCAAACGCGATAACGTCGCGCGGCGCAAGCGAGAGAACGAGCGAGATAACACCGAAAATCGTATACCCGCCCGCAATGATGAGCGCCGAGCGCTTCGGCTCGATCGAACACAAAAGGCGCCCCAAGCCCAAAAGCAGCACGGCGCTTCCCGCCCCACGGAACACGGCGCCGAAAACTGCAACCGCCTGGGAATCGAAATCCCCCAAATAGTACGGCGCAAAGAGCAATCCGCTTCCGCAGAGCTGCGCGGCGGCGGCAACGACGATGAGGGCATTGACCGTTCGCTCGGTATACGCGAAACGATAGTCGAGCACGATCAATGCGAGCATGGCAACAGCCTGCGCGGCCATTTCGGTAAAGTTCAGAAAGTCGTTCGTCGGGGCGAAAGACCCGGAGTTGGTGCTCCAATACACAAGCCGATAGAACGCAATGGCAAAGCAGGCAAGCAGCGAAAAGCCCGATAGGAACCCCCCGCCTTGCTTTTTGTTTCTCGCGACCACTACCACGCTGCTCCTCTTCGCTATAGCAAACCGGCCCATCCCCGTATCCCGGCCGATAACCGACAACCATTATATGTCGCAAAGCGCCAAACGCTTCGATCATTTGATTTCAGGCATCACATCAATGATGTGATCTAAGAAGCGAGACGCTTTTCCCCTGATTCATGCGGTAGCGCGCACGAACCCAACCAATATCATCGTTTCTGCAGCGCTGCAAAACAATGATACAGGGTACAAGGGAGGTCCACAGATGGAAAAGCCCTCAAAAGAGGCAATCGGAACCACGGGCATTTCGAGACGGAGCTTTGTGGAAGGCGCAGCCTTGGCGGCCATCGGCGCAACGGCGGCATCGGCTCTGTCCCTCACGGGATGCAGCCCCGCACCATCGAATTCGGCGGAGAACGGAAACGCGGCGAATGCCCCTTCGGCGGCACCTTCGCCGTCCACCGTAGTCGAACTCAACCCGCAAGACGATTCGTACGATAGTTATTCGGGCGACGTGTCGGCAATCTTCAGCCCCATCACGATCGGGAGCATGAACCTCAAGAACCGCATCGTAAAATCAGCAGCAGGCTCCGACACAATGCCGAAGGGCGCTACGGAAATGAGCCAGAACGCGATCGACTACTACGGTCTCATCGCCGACGGCGGCACCGCACTCATCATTCTCGAAACCGGAACATTGAGCCCCTTCGGCCTCACGAACGGCTCAAAACCCAGCGAACAAGGCGTTCTCGAAGCTCAGAAAATCGCCGACCGGATCCATCAAGCCGATGCATACGTTGGCGTCCAGTTCGGCCTCGGCACCCCGCTGTCCCCCATAACGCAGGTCAACGATTACACCAATGAGGAAATCAAGGCTCTCGTGAAGGACTGCGGGGAAGCCGCCCTCAGGCTGAAGAACGCCGGCTTCGACTGCGTCGAAATGAAGGGTGCGACCACCGATGTCTTGAACCAGTTCCTCTCGAGGAGCCGCAATTTCAGAGAAGACGAATACGGAGCCCAGAACAACGAGAATCGCGTCCGTCTCTTCAAGGAGATCATCGAGGAGATCAGGAGCCAATGCGGTGAAGACTTCACCATCCTGACGCTGATTAACGCCGTAGAAGAGATGGATTCGAGCCTGGGAGACAACGACGGATTCATCGTTTTGGAAGAGGCGCAGTACCTGGCTCAGGAATTGGAAAAATCCGGCGCCGACTTCATCCAGGTCCGCGTAGGCGTGCCCGGCCAAGAGGTTACCTGCTACGGACCCGATTGCAACCACACGGGCTACAAGATGGATGGGGCAACGGGTTTCGGCACGCAGTTCGATTACGCGAAGCACTTCGAAGGCCTGATGGACGGCAGCCACTCGGGCGTCGGCGGATTCATTCCCCTCGCCAAGAAAATCAAGGAGGTCGTCGACATCCCCGTGGGCTGCGCGGGCAATATGGATGCGAGGCTTGCCCCCGATCTGATCAATGCCGCGGTTGCAAACGGTGACGTCGATCTCGTCTTCATGAACCGCATGCTCGTCGTAGACCCCGAACTGCCCAAAAAACTCGAGGAAGGCCGTCGGGACGAGATAGCCCCGTGCACGAAATGCTTCCATTGCCATGCGAAACCACTGGGCGAAGCGGAAATGTGCCGCGTGAATGCAACAACGCAGTTTGCCTACACCGAAGAAATGCCGGAAGGCTACGCGCTCGAGCCTGCCGAGAAAAGCAAGAACGTTATGGTCGTAGGCGGAGGCCCTGCGGGCATGGAGGCGGCGCGCATTGCAGCGCTTCGGGGCCACACCGTCACCCTCTACGAACAGAAGGACTCTCTGGGCGGCCTGCTGGGAACGGCGCAGGCCTACAAGGGGACCCACGAGCGGATGGGCGACCTCAAGGACTACCTAGCACGCCAACTTGAGATCGCAAGCGTCCAGACCGTCACCGGCCAGACGGTCGACGTGGACTTCGTGAAAAGCGAGGGTCCCGATGTCGTCTTGGTAGCCGTCGGCGGTTCAAGGGAAAGCAAGCTTTCTTCGAGCGCCTCCGTTAACGTCATGGACGTAGGCTCTATCGATCTTAACGAGATCGACGACGATGTTGTGATCGTGGGCGGCAACCTGCAGGCAGTGGATATCGCATCGTTTCTTATTGCGCAAGGAAAGCATGTCGACATCGTGAACCCCGGCGCCAAAGACGTTCTCGACATCGAGCAATCGCCTTGGGTGAGAAGGTTCACGTTACCCCACCTGTACGCAAAGGGCGTCAAGGTCTACAACGAAGCCGATGCGACCGAGGTTACCGATAGCGGCCTCAGGATCACGATGCGGGATTGCGGCCTCGACAAGGAAATCGTCTGCGGAACGGTTATCGAGTGCTGGGACATGGTAGGCAATACCGCGCTTGTCGACGATATCGCCGCGACCGGCATCGAGGCATATGCCGTAGGATGCGACGCACCCAAGAACATTCAAAGCGCCATACATGCCGGCAACATCGTAGCCCGTAGCATCTAGCAATCCGAAACAGCCCAAACCCATATGCGCACCGAGCCCCGCGCAAGCCCCTTTCGGAAGCTTGCGCGGGGCTTCTTTGCTTGTCGTGAGCAAAGGAAATCCGTCGACAGCACGCACGGCGGCGACCTGAATCAACGGGGGTAGCCCGCATCGGCGTCGACAAGCGGCCGGCTATCCTGAATAGCCGCATGCGAGAGCGCGAACTCGTCGGCATCCCACCCGAATTGCACTCGCCCGAGCGCTTCGGCGACAGCTACGACGGCTTTACCGCGCTTCGCCGCATGCTCCCGATACGCTAGAATGGCAAGTACTTGAACCGAGAGAAGGCGGAAGCCATGGGAGCCCACTTTTCCAGTTTATTCTACGATGCACCGCCAGTGCCTCAGAGCATTCTCCTCGTTGGGGACGAGCGAGAATTCGCTCCAGGCGAAATGCTGGTCGAACACAATACTTCGATAGGCGGTTGCTACTACATTATCGAAGGGCTTGTTTTCGCTGTCGACTTCACGGAAAACGGTGAAAAGGTTTTCGGATTGATCGTAGACAAGGAAACACTGCTCGGCGAAACGTCGCTTTTGCTGGGCATCCCCTTTCCAACAGGGTTTCAGGCCCAGATCAAAACCCGGGCCCTCTTCATTTCCGCAGCGGATTTCTCAGACCTTTTCGAACGAGATAAAGAAGTTTCCCAGTATGCGGCCCGCGTTGCTGCAAGAAAAATGCTTTCGATAAAAAAGCTCTACAGCAATCGGAAAAACGAATCCGTCGTTTGGCGGATCTGCAACACCATCCTTGAGCTCTCTTACCGATATGGAAAAGACTTCGAAGGAGGAAAGCTCATCGCGTTTCCGCTCAGCCACCAGCTGCTGGCGGATTTCGTCAATGCGAATCGCATTACGGTGACGAAGTGCATGCGATCCCTCAAAAACCAAGGTCTCATCCGCAGGATCAACAATGCCTACAACGTTCCCGACGTAAAACGCCTTGAGGCGTACAAGAAGGATCAAGCCGTCAGCAACCAAAACACGCTCTAGCACAGACACGATCGGACGCTGTAGCCGAGACTACACCTGTAGCCCCGCTTTCTAGACCGATCATCTCGAGACCCCTATTCTCTTACCTGCAGAAAGGGGGTAATCGTGCTGCCAACGAGTTGGACCAGACAAGCGCACAGCAATGCCACCGACATGCCAGGCGGCACAAACAGGAAACCGCATAGATGGCTTCAAGGTTAAAAGGGATGGGAGATCGCCATGGAAATGGATCGCAGGAAATTCTTATCAACCGCCGTTATCGCGGGCGGAGCCGCAGCTTTAGCAGGTTTGGCCGGGTGCAGCCCGAGCGCCGAACCCACCACCGCATCTGCGGATTCGAACGGTTCGGAAGGCACGGAAGCGAAAAACCAGGAGAAGACTGCCGATATCGTCATCGTTGGAGCAGGTGCCGCAGGGCTGAGCGCGGCCTGCACGGCATCCGAAAAAGGAGCCAGCGTTGTTTTGCTCGAGGCAATGCCGATGACCGGCGGAGCCTCGCTGGGCGCTACCGCCACCAATATCGGCGGATCGCAAAAGCAAAAAGATGCAGGCGTTGAAGACAATGCCGAGTTGATTTTGGAGAGCTACGCCAAAGACCTCGACGACCCGTACGTACTTGCCACGGCAAAAATGTACTCCGAGAACAACGGGGCAACCTACGACTGGCTGATGTCCGATATGGGAGTCAAGTTCTCAGACGAGGTACAATTCTTCCCCCCGTATCCCGTTGCGCGAATCTGCTATCCCATCGGGGGCGGCCCGGGCATCGCTAAAACCCTGACGGAAAAAATCGAAGAATCCCCCGTCGAGTTGCTGCTCGAAACGACCGCTACCGAGCTTATAAAGGAAAACGGTGCCGTTGTAGGCGTTATCGCCGAAGCCGCGGATGGAACCGAATACCGCATCAACGCCAAAGCCGTCGTTCTTGCTGCGGGAGGCTTTGGCGCGCGACGTGACATGCTTCCCTACGAGTCGCTCAAAAACGTCATTTTCTACGGCTCGGAGTCCTCGGACGGCAAAGCAATGGGACTTGCCCTGTACGGTGGAGCCATGCTTCGGTACCTCGACAACCTGTCTATCGAAGGCGGAGGCCTCGAGCTCTCGCCCGGAACCGGCACGCAATTGTATTCCGTTGTATTAGGTTCGTTCAGGGATGCCGCAGGAATCATCATCGGACCTGACGGCAACAGGATAATGAACGAAATGGGCCCAGCGCCGGCGCAGGTCAATGCGTATCGATCCCTTCCCGATTCCGCCGCCTACCTCTTCTTGGACAAAGCATCGTTCGACGTCTTCTATACCCTGGGAACCAGGGAAGTGGGAGGCGTATTCACCCCCGATACCTGGGAGAAGTGGCTTGCAAGTGAAGACTTGCCCTTTATCGTTACCGCCGACACGGTAGACGAAGTTGCTTCCGAAGCCGGAATAAACAGCGAGGGTTTGAAGGCGACGATCGAATCGTACAACGCAGACGCCCCAGCCGGTATCGATTCTGCGTTCAACCGCCCCATCGCCTCCTCCATTGGAGAAGGGCCCTACTACATCATCAAGATGAACCTCAGGTACGCGCACAGCTACGGCGGTTTGATCGCCAACGAAAACCTCGAAGTGCTCGATTGGAGCGAAACGCCCATCCCCGGATTGTACGGCACCGGACAGATGCTTTGCAGCATCCAGGGCAGGGACAACATCGCCAAACCATCGACCGGTACGTCCTTCGCCTACACATCGGGTCGTCGCGCGGTTCTCAACGCCCTTGAGACGTTCTAGGCAGTTCCCTCGATAAGGGCGTCTTCTTTTCGCCGGCATCCCAACGATACGTATTGGGATGCCGGTTTTTTGACGGGACCGACGAACCCCTCAATCGTCCATCGCGAACACTCGGGACTCCTGCGTTGCTCTTGAAGCTGTTTTCGCATCCTTTGCGGCAGGCTTCTGCGGGCAGGCTTTTCGTAACGCTGCTGCATGTGGATGAACGAGTATGACATGATGATGCACCGCTTCGGATGCACTCGTTTCCGAGCGTAAAAACGGGGGCCGTAGCCCCCGTTCGATTCAACTATGTGCCGCTTGCAAGCTCAGGCGCCTACTTGGCCTCTTCGGCCTTCTTCTCGGCAGCGGCCTCGGCTTCCTGAGTTGCCTCTTGAGCCTCGGCGGCTTCGGCGGCGGTCTCGGCGGCCTCGACGGCAGCTTTCTCATCGCCAGCTTCATCGGCGGCTTCGACGGAAGCCTCGGCTTCCTCCTTCACCGCTTCCTCGATCTGCTCAAGCTCCTCGGCGGCCTCTTTGGCCTCCTCGGCTTCAGCGGCTTTCGCCTCGTCGGCCTTCTTCGGAGCGGCCTTCTTGGCAGCGGACTTCTTCGCAGCCGGCTTGGCATCGTCCTTCTTGGCCTTGGCGACGGGCTCGGTCACGAGCTCGATGATGACCATGGGGGCGTTGTCGCCCTTGCGGTTGCCGAGCTTCATGATGCGGGTGTAACCGCCCTGGCGATCGGCGAACATGCCCTGCGAAACCTTCTCGAAGATCTCGCGAACAAGCTCTTTGTCGCCGAGCGCCGCAATGGCGAGACGGCGGGAATGAAGATCGCCCTTCTTCGCCCAGGTGATGATCTTGTCGACGTCGCCGCGGATCTCCTTGGCGCGCGCATCGACCGTCTTGATGCGGTCGTTCAGGAACAACGCACCAACCAGGCTCTTCTTCATTGCCTTGGTGTGGCTCGCGTCGGTACCGAGCTTGCGACCTTTCTTATAGTGTCTCATCGTTATCTAACTCCTATAGCTTCAAATTGAGATCCATCGAGATCAGCTTGTCTTTGACCTCTTCGATGGATTTCGCACCAAAGTTCCTGATATTCAAAAGGTCGTTCTCGGAGAACTCGACGAGCTGGCGCACGGAGTGGATACCCGCACGCTTCAGGCAGTTGTAGGAGCGAACCGAGAGGTCCAGATCCTCGATCTGCTTGTCGAGCTCCGCGTTGCTCTCCTGGCCTTCGGGAGCGAAGATCGAGGCAACCTCGCCTTCCTCTTCTTCGAGCGTATCGGAGAGGCTCAAGAACGCGCCCATATACTGGTTGATGATGTTGGCCGCACGGCAGATCGCCTCGGTGGGGGCGATGGAGCCGTCGGTCTCAACCTCCAGCACCAACTTGTCGTAGTCGGTGCGCTGGCCCACGCGGGTATCGGTGACGTTCAACGTGCAACGACGAACCGGCGAGAACAGCGAGTCGACATGGATGACGCCGATAGGATCTTCGGTGCGCTTGTTGCGCTCAGCCGAAACGTAGCCGCGGCCGACGCCGATGCGGATGGTCATATCGAGCTGACCGCCGTCGGCAACCGTAGCGATGACGTGCTCGGGGTTGATCAGCGTGAATTCGGTGGGGATATCGAGATCCGCACCGGTGACCGTACACGGTCCTTCAGCCAATACGTGAGCAGTCGCCTCTTCGATGTCATCGGAAAGTGCGGAAAACACCAGGCCTTTCACATTCAGCACGATGTCGGTAATATCTTCGATCACGCCTTCAGCGGTGGTGAACTCGTGTTGCACCCCCTCGATCTGGATCGCGGTTGCTTTCGCACCGTCCAGCGAGGAAAGGAGCACTCGACGCATGCAGTTACCCAATGTGTAACCGTAACCACGCTCAAGCGGCTCGACAACGAAACGAGCAACGGTCTCGTTGATCTCTTCCGTTGTTACCGTCGGCCTCATGAACTCTGTCATATTGTGTAAGCCTCCTTCAATTATGCCGCAATGTTATTTCGAGTAAAGTTCGACAATAAGCTGTTCGCGAATGTCGAGATCGATCTGATCGCGCTGCGGGAGGGAGAGCACGCTACCCTGCAGCTTCTCGATGTCGACTTCCAGCCATGCGGGGACTTGCACACGCTCATTGGAGATGAGCGCACTCTTGATGACCAGCATATCTTTGGCTTTCGGAGCTACGGCGACGAGATCGCCCGGGCGAACGCGGTACGACGGGATGTCGACGCGCTTGCCGTTGACGACGATGTGTCCGTGACGGACTTGCTGGCGAGCCTCGGCGCGGGACTTGGCGAACCCGAGACGGTACACCACGTTGTCCAGACGGCTTTCGAGGATGCGAAGCAGGTTCTCGCCGGTAACGCCCTGCTGGCGGTTGGCGAGATCGTAGTAGCCACGGAACTGCTTCTCGAGCACACCGTAAATACGCTTGGTCTTCTGCTTTTCGCGCAACTGAGTGCGATATTCGCTTTCCTTCACGCGCTTCTTGCCGGCTTCGCCCGGCGCATAGTTGCGACGCTCCAAGGCACATTTGTCCGTATAGCAGCGATCGCCTTTAAGGAACAGCTTCGTCCCTTCGCGGCGGCACAATCTGCAGTCCGCCCCTGTGTATCGAGCCATGTGTAGATCCTTTCAGTTAAACGCGACGACGCTTGCGCGGACGGCAACCGTTGTGCGGGATAGGCGTGCAATCTTGAATGCTGGCGATTTCGAGGCCAGCAGCCTGAAGCGAGCGGATAGCGGTCTCGCGACCGGAACCCGGACCCTTAACGAACACGGAAACCTTGCGCAGGCCGTGCTCCATGGCGGTCTTCGCTGCCGCTTCCGCAGCCATCTGCGCTGCGAACGGGGTGGACTTACGAGAGCCCTTGAACCCGACCGTACCGGCGGACTGCCACGAGATCACATTACCCTGAGGATCGGTGATGCTCACGATGGTGTTGTTAAACGTAGATTTGATATGCGCAGAGCCGACGGCGATGTTCTTACGTTCGGAACGCTTGAGGCGCGTGCGCACGTTCTTCTTTGCTGCCACTTAGTTACCTCACTTCTTCTTTCCGCCGATTTGCTTCCTGGGACCTTTGCGCGTACGCGCATTGGTGTGCGTGCGCTGACCGCGCACGGGCAGGCCGCGACGATGACGCAGGCCGCGGTAGCAACCGATCTCCATGAGGCGTTTGATGTTCTGGGAAACCTCGCGATGCAGGTCGCCTTCGACCTTGAGGTTGTCCTGGATGTAGTCGCGCAGCTTGGTCAGATCATCTTCGCTGAGATCCTTCACGCGGATGTCGGGATCGACACCGGTATCTGCGATGATCTTCTTGGCGGTGGTGGGGCCAATGCCGTAAATGTAGGTCAAGCCGACTTCAATGCGCTTATCGCGAGGAAGGTCGACACCAACAAGACGTGCCATAGGTTATTTCTCCTCTTTCTTCCTAGCCCTGACGCTGCTTGTGGCGCGGGTTTTCGCAGATGACGAGAACCTTGCCGTGGCGTCGGATAATCTTGCATTTGTCGCACATTTTCTTGACCGAAGGACGTACCTTCATAATAAATTCCTTTCGGTTTGTGCAGGTCTAAAGCGACCCTTATCTTCTTTACTGTATAGCCACACCCAGCCGCAGGTGATTGTTTGCTCCATAAGCCCGCGCCGAACGAGTTCGACCGCGAGAACAACGCATACTTAGCCTCAAGCACACAAAAACCGCACATTCGGAAACCCGATGCGCGGGAGGAAACCGCTTATTTATACCTATAGGTGATGCGTCCGCGATTAAGATCGTACACCGAGAGCTCGACGGTTACTTTATCCCCCGGCAGGATTTTGATATAGTGCATACGCATCTTGCCGGAAATATGAGCCAATATCTTGTGCCCGTTCTCGAGTTCAACCCTAAACATTGCGTTCGGCAACGCCTCGAGGACCGTCCCCTCAAGCTCGATAACATCTTCTTTGGTCAAAAGTGCTCCTTAAAGCAAATAGGTCATTAAGCGACAAACGTAGATGATATCAAAAACGCAGGCAGCCATGCAAGCACGCATTATGGGCGCACACATAGGCTGCACACGGAAACCCATAGTCATTCGGCGATCGTACGCGATCCCCCATAGAGACCCCCCGGAAACGGGCGCTCATCCATCCTGAAGCCCTCCAAGCACTTTAGGATAGAGACCCGATTCGATCGACTATCGGCTTATACGCAAAATCGCCCTTACGGGCGATTATCGATTGCGTGGCTGGCCCACCAGGATTCGAACCTAGATAGCTGGTACCAAAAACCAGAGTCCTGCCGTTGGACGATGGGCCAGTGTATACGGTGTTTCCCGAAACGAAGGAAACACGGGTCGCCCTTCGCGGCATGTGCTTGCCTAGTGAAGATGGTGGGCCGTGAGGGAGTCGAACCCGCGACCTTGGGATTAAAAGTCCCCTGCTCTACCAGCTGAGCTAACGGCCCACCATCTTCACTCGCGTAGCGTGCGGAACCATAGGGTACCTTCGCGAAATGCGAGTATCTATTCTAGCCGCGAGTTCTAATGCGGTCAATGAGAATTATCCGACATATTTCGGACACCGGCAAAACGACGGGATCGAGGTAAATCATTCTCAGTTTAATTCGAATCCGACGCAAAAGGCATCGCGGAAAACTCACTCGAAAGGACGATGCGTGTAAGACTGTCCGGATTCCTCATGTTCAACGGTGCAAGGTTCCCGCTTCATCCCTCAGACCGCCACGCAAGACGCACGCGGTAGGCTTGCCGTATCGCGCGTCTTACAGCCGAGGTGCGCGGCGAACCAAGGAGGAAGCCGATGTCCGCAAACCCGATCCGCATACTCGTATTCTTCGTATCGCTGCTCATCTGCGCAGCGGGGCTCGTGGGAAACCCACCCGTCGCCTCTGCTTCGCCGCAGGAAAACCTGCTCCAGGCAAGCGGGGTGGTCTCGGTCGACAGAACGACTTTCTTCGACGAGGGAAAGTACATCAACCTGCTCGATCTCGAAAACGATATCGCCATCCCTGATTTCACTACATCAGGCGGTTCGATGATCGCCCTCGCCGACAGCACCGCGAAGCGCGACCCAAACCGAGATTACTCGCCCTATCGCGCCATGCAGATACCCATCGAGAACGTCTACGGCAGAACCGAAGGCATTCCGGGCTTCGGATTTCTCTGCGACAAGACAGCCTCCGCAGCCAACGGAGCCAGCGTGAGCATCGTCTATGACTACGTTGGCGATATGAAGGACATCGCCGATCCGAGCTTCAGCGTTCCCGTATCCATCAAAGCAACCTACACGGTTCGCGACGGCAACACGGTGGCCGAACAGGGAGACTACCAAGCGCACTACAACGGCCATCCGCTCGTGCAGATACCCAAGTGCTTCAGCCACGGAATCTTCTTCGTCGGCACCGACGAGCTCGATGCGCACTACGAGTTCTTCGAAGCCCAAACCGGGTTGCCGATCGAACTCGGCACGATATACGTGACAGCCACATCGCTCAACCGAGGGGAGGGGTTCGCCTTGCCGAGCGAAAAAGTGTCCGCCTGCTACGTGAGCAACGAAGCGCCGGACGCCTCGCTGCTCTGCAACTACGAGGGGGGAAAGACCCCCTACGACGTCATCGCCGGCAGCCTGCTCTACGACAAGACCGGCGAATACGGAAATGGCTACACCACGTTTATCGGCTGCCCCGACGTATACGACTCAAACGGTGACTCTATCGATTTCTCCGATACGATCGGAGAGCAAACGTACTACTGGAGATCGGTCTGCTTCGCCGTCGACAACGAGCTGTCGAATTCGATCGAAACCAAGGCATACGCAGTCAAAACCGCTTCGTGGTCCGGCACGGCAGGCATCGCGGGCGACGGGGCCGTCATGAACGGAAGCATGTGGTACGCAACCAACTTCATGACCCTCACCTCGGTTAAACCGCCGGCTCCGACGAAGATCGCCGACAAAACGCACGATGTCCGTCTGGGCGACACGATCACATACCGCATCGCTCAACAGGTGAACGACCTCGGCGCAACGAGTTTCATCCGCTACGAATCGATGTCGATCGTCGATACGTTACCGGGCACGCTTCGGCTCGAAAGCGCACGCCTGCTCGATGAAAGCGGCAAGGAACTTCCTCAAGCAGGTACAGCTGCATTCGACGACAAAACGAGGACCGTCTCCTTCGAGTTCGCAAAAGAGTTCTGCGAAAGCGGGATGAGCATGATGGGCGAAACGTACTATCTCGAGATCGAAACCGAGGTGATCGACTATCCCGACGACGGCACCCTGCGGTTCGCCAACAGCGCAAAGGCCATCATCAACGGAACCGAGCAACCCACCGAAGAGGTCGTAACCGAGCTCGCGCCGCCCGAGCTCGATATCGACAAGCACGTCGAAGCCGATCCCGCAACCGCAAACGAGTATGAGTTTCCCGTCGGAAGCGAAGTGACCTTTCGCGCAACGCTTACCCAAACGCAAGAGAACGCAAGGGCCAAAGCGGTGGCTGTTTCGGATACGCTTCCCAAAGGACTCGAACTCGTACCCGGCTCGGTTGCGATAGCCGAAGGCGAAAATGCATCCGTCAGCGAAACGGCTGAGGGCTGGACCGCTTCCCTTGACGAGCTCGACTTCGGAGAAACCGTCGATATATCGTATCGCGCCATCGCGAGCGAGCAGGGAAACGGAACCGAGGTGGTCAATACGGTATACGCCCATGCGCAAAACATCCCCGATGGCAGCACGGGATGCCCCCTTATCCCCACGTCTGACGATGCCGAGGTGTTCATCAACTCGCCCCGCCTGGTCATCTCCGAAGAGGCGCTGGTCTCCCCGTTGACCGGAAGCGCCTACGAGCGCCGCGTGGACGATCCTGTCGTTTTCGAGGTGAAGATAGCAGCCGAACCAAAGGGGACCATCGCGCGCGACCTTACGCTCGAAAGCCTTCCTCTGCCCGAGGGGCTCGCCATCGTCGATGGGCCTGACGCGGTACGCGTCGAGGGAATCGACCTCGATGGGGAATCAGCGCAAGTCCCCTATCCCGTCCACGGCGACGACGAAGTGCATGGAGAAGCCGAGCAACGTACGATCTCGGGCACCGTCGAGGTGTCGGAAAACCGGCTTGAATCCTCCCTGTCGCTGAACTACCTGCCTGCCGACACGCCGGTTAAGCTTGTTTTCGAATGCATCCCCTCAGAAGAAGTAAATGGGTGCGAGATCCTGAACAGCGCCGTAGTTTTTGCGCAAAACGCATCCGGACCCGTAACGGCCGAGCCGGCTGCCCGCGTATGGGTAAACTCGCCGCGCCTCAGTGTTGCCAAGCAGGCTCCTTCCCTCGCGTACCAAGTAGGCGATATCGTAACGTATCGCATCGACGCCTCCAATCGGGCACGGGGAACCGTCGCCCGCAACGTGGTTTTCGAGGACGTTCTCGAAACACCGGGCATGGAGCTGCTTCGCAATTCCATCGTGGTCAGCGATCAGGACGGCGCCGTCATCACCGATCAAATCGACATAGTCCAAAACGTCGGCTCGCAGAACTGGAAGATCGAAACAGGAAAGGCGCTTGTCAATAGCCAAAACCATCGTATATGGGATTGCGACGACGGCGGCACAGTCATCGAAGCGGCTGCGCTCAATCCCCTCGATATCGAACGCGAACGCTCCTTCCGAATCGAATACCAAGCCCTGATCACCGATCAAGCGCTCGCTTCAAAAACGGCCACGAACAGCATAACG
The DNA here is from genome assembly GCF_022845715.1 of Raoultibacter timonensis. Lineage (NCBI taxonomy): Bacteria > Bacillati > Actinomycetota > Coriobacteriia > Eggerthellales > Eggerthellaceae > Raoultibacter > Raoultibacter timonensis. The sequence continues at coordinate 787,014 of NZ_AP025564.1, read as the reverse complement.
GCCACAAGCGACGAGAACCTTCCCGCGACCGATACGGAAACCGTTTCGGTCGCCGGTCCCGTTCTGGGCATATCGAAATCCGCTGATATCGGTTTTTACCACGTGGGCGACGTGGCAGAGTACACGATCGAGGTAGCCGAATTGCGGACTGGGGAGACCGCGCACAACGTGCGCATCGGCGACGATCTGCTCGCCGACAGGGCTCGGGCCGTTGCGATCCTCGACGATTCGATTTCGTTGAAAGACGAACGCGGTCGCACCCTTTCCGGGTGGGACGTCGCATGGGCCGACAACGAGGTGGGCGAACATAGCGGATTCGTTATCACCACCAACGCCGATCTTCCCGATTCGTCGAAAATCATCGTTTCGTACAAAGCGAGATTCAATGCGAAAACCCCATCGAAGGCCGTAAGCAATACCGCCTGGACCGAAGCGGACGACGCCCCGAGAGCACAAGCAAGCTGCTCGATCACCTGCGCAGACCCCGACGATACCGCGCTCGAAATAGAGAAGACGTCCGATCGTGAAACCTACTCCCCCGGCCGCACGGCCCGCTATGAACTCTCCATCTTCAACACCGACGAAACAGGGCCCGCCCGAAGCATCGGCGTGACCGACGCGCTCGAATCGACCGAATCGGCATCGATAGCCAAGGGGTCGGTTGTCGTAAGCAACGGCGACAACGAACCGATAGATTCCGCGCAAATCGTCTACCGGGCAGACAGCAACGAAACGCTCACGGGCTTTTCCGTTGAAACGGACTTCGATCTGACAAGCGCCGACCAGCTGACGATACGCTACGAAACGCTGATCGACGAGGAGGCGGAGCCTGGGGATACCGTGAGCAATAGCGCCACGGCTTCGGCAGACAACACGGGAGACGCGTCGGTCGAACACGAAGTTTCCGTAGCCTTTCCCTCGCACGACCCCGAGCCGATACAGGGATACAAGACGACCGCCTACAAGACCGCCAATCCCGCATCGGGATCCGCCGTAGAAGCAGGCAGCGAGATAGCGTATCTGATTACCGTCAAGAACACCGGCGCGACAACAACGCCGACTGTGCGGATTCGCGATTACATCCCCGAAGGGGCCTCGTATCTGTTCGACTCGGCAAGCGAGGGAGGCGCATTCGTTATCGCCACGGAAAAACGCGACGGCTATGTCGAATGGGTGCTTACCGATGTCGCACCCGATACCGAACGGTCGGTCGGATTTTCGGTTCGTGTCGGTGAAAACCCGCCTGAATGGATCGTCAACGAGGCGCTCTATTCGGCATCGTCCGACTCGGTTACCGCAGGCGATCCGACTTTGCCCGACCCCGACCGCGTCACCGCCCGCACCGTGCACTCGGTCAACACCGCATCGCCCTTCGGCCCCATCGTGAACGTCGTGAAGTCATCCGTACCGCCAGCAGGCGAAAGCGTGCGAAACGACGACGAGATCGATTACGTGCTTACCGTCTCGAACGTCGGCGATGCGATCGCCGAAAACGTGCTCGTTCGCGATCCCGTACCCGAAGGATCATCGTACGTGCCGCAGTCGGCTTCCGATGGCGGTACGTTGAGCGAAAACAATCGCCGTATCGAATGGCTCGTGCCGCGCATCGAAGCCGGGGCAACGCTCGAGCTGTCGTTCGCCGTAACGGTCGATGCTCCCCAGACGGTTCGATCGATAGAGAACCAGGCCTCGTTCGCGCTCAGCGCCGCCGACCGCGCAAGATCGAGCGGCGTTCTCGAAAACACCAGCAACATCGTTGAGCACACCGTGCCTCAAGCGGGCGCGAACGGGCGCCCGGCAGCGCCGAGGACGGGAGACGGAACCGCGGTCTTTGCGATCGGCGCTTCCGCGCTCATCGCACTCGCCGTTTTGGCAGTGGCGGCAATCGTCCGCTCGAAGCGCAGGAAAGCGCTCCGCCGGATGCAACGCGTGTCACCGGAGACCGCCGCCGCGCCGCCGCGCGCGAAAGCCCATTCGCCCAAACGAAGGCGACACGACTACTTGCGATGGCGATAGCGGGGCAGCGACGCGCCCTGAACCAAAGCGGCTCGGGGCGCTGTACCAGAAGACGTTGCGGTTTGCGCGGTTTCGCCCGCTTAGGCCTCTTCTTCGCCTACACGCAAAGCGCGGTCGTGTTCGGCAAGCTCTTCGGCGGTTTCGTGCCAGCACTGCGTCGGAGGCAAACCGGGAATGCTCGAGGCCACGAAAACCGGATCTTTATGCTGCTTGCGCTGCGCCGTGTAATCATCGAGCGCGCGAAGCGCCCACTTGCCGAGCAGGACGATGGAGATGATGTTCACGAACGCCATGGCGCCCATCACGATATCCGCAACGTTCCAAGCGAGATCGAAACTCGACTGCGCACCCATGAAGATGGCGACAAGGCACGTGATGCGAAACACGAACAAGACGATCTTGTTGTCTTTGATGAATTTGATATTGCTCTCAGCATAGAAATAATTGCCGATCAGGCTGGAGAAAGCGAAGGCGAAAATCGAGAACGTGATGAAATGGATGCCCAATTCGCCGACCGAATAGTTGATGGCCTGTTGCACGAGCGGCATGCCGTTGAGATCGCCCGGCTCTCCTCCGACGAAGAACACGAGCACCATCATCGCGGTACATGAGCAGATTACGAGCGTATCGATAAACACCGAAAGGGTCTGCACGAGACCCTGTTTGCAGGGATGCGATACCGACGCCGCAGCGGCAGCGTTGGGAGCAGAGCCCATGCCGGCCTCGTTCGAGAAAAGCCCGCGCTTGATGCCAATCACGACAACCGACCCGGCAAAGCCGCCGAAGATCGATTGGAAGTTGAACGCCGATTCGAAGATGAGCGAGAACACCGCGGGGATCGCATCGATATGCGTAACCGTGATCCATACCGAAAGGGCGATGTAGGCAATCGCCATGATAGGCACGATGATCGATGTCATGAAGCTGATGCGGTGCGCACCGCCGAAGATGACGAACGCGGTGAACACGACGAGCACGATTGCGAGCGCCAGCGGCGCCTGCGATTCGGAGTAGCCGGGGATGTAGTATTCAAGCGACGAGCTCATGTTGAAAGACTGCAGCGCATTGAACCCGTACGCAAAGCAAATGATGAGCAGGATACTGAACAGCACGCCGAGCCAGCGCTTTCCGAGCGCCTGCTCGATATAATAAGCGGGTCCGCCGCGAAATTCCCCGCCCGGGCCCTTGATTTTGAACATCTGCGCAAGCGTCGATTCGATAAACGCCGAAGCCGACCCGATGAGAGCCATGAGCCACATCCAGAAAACCGCCCCCGGTCCGCCGGTAGCAACCGCCGTGGCGATACCTGCTATGTTGCCGGTGCCGACGCGGCTCGCCGTCGAAACCATGAGAGCCTGGAACGACGAGACGCTCCTGGTACCGCCCACGTGCTTCTGCTCGGTCAGTACCGTGAACATGTCCTTGATATAGCGGAACTGAACGCCCTTGGTCCGTATGGTGAAATACACCCCGGCTCCCACGAGCATGAACACGAGCACGTAGGTGTACATCGCTTCGCTGATCGCGCCGGTAACGCTGATGAGTGTATCGGTCATCCCGTCCAATCGAATACCTCCTCGTCTATACAACTAGCGAATTGTACCAGATGGGAAGCCTGATTGCATCACCCGCATATTTCTGATGAAACCCCGATTGCAGCCCGAAAGCAAGAAGGCCCCCGCATGCGGGGGCCCGGCAGCCAAACGGGGCGGCGCTTATTCGGCGGGAACGAACGTGTCCTTGTCGGGTGCGAACGACTGCATGGCCGTGATGGTGCGATCGAACAGCTCGTCGAGCTCCCAACCGAGCATCTCGGCTCCGCTGCGAATCACCTCGCGGCTGACTCCCGCCGCAAAACGCTTGTCCTTGAACTTCTTCTTGAGCGACTTCACCTCGAAATCCATGACGCTTTTCGAGGGACGCATGACGATGGCAGCTCCGATGAGCCCCGTGAGTTCCTCCGTCGCGAACAGAATCTTCTCCATCATGAGTTCCGGCTTGGGCAGATCGGTGTTGAAATCCGACGTATGCGACTGGATGGCGCGTATGAGCTCGGGGGTGCCGCCGGCAGCCTCGATATCCTGCGCGGCGTAGATGGTATGCAGCTCGGGCTCGTTGTCGTGCTCTTCCCAATCGAGGTCGTGCAGCAAACCGACGATGCCCCAAAACTCCTCGTTTTCAGGATCGTACTCGCGCGCAAAGTACATCATGGTCTGCTCAACCGTCTCGCCGTGTTCGATATGGAACGGATCCTTGTTGTGCTCCTTCAAAAGTTCGAGCGCCTCATCGCGCGTCATACCAGCTTCAAGCTTCGCCATGGCTCCTCCTGTTTCGCCTTGATCGATTACTGCCCACTATAGCAATTCGTTTGCCCATGGCAAGCCACTGCCGCCTAGAACGTTATTCCAACCGCCGAAATGACAAGCCCCCACACCACGCCGATGCCGTAGAGAAGCGCGAGGATTGCGATGTTCTGCTTAACGGAACGGTTCGTGCGGAACAGCACGAGCAAACCGACGCCCGCCGAAACGAGCAGCCCCGCCATCATGGCTCCAGCCGACAGCGTGCCCTCGAGGTACAGCTCGGTGATGACGACGGATGCCGCACAGTTGGGAATGAGGCCTACGAGCGCCGAGGCGAACACCGAAAGGCCCGGGTTCGCACCGAGGAACTCGGCGAGCACATCTTCGCCGACGCCTTCGATAACGGCTTCGAGCACAAGCGTGATGATGAAGATGAACAGCGTCACCTGCAACGTATGCTTGATAGCGCTTTTGAGAATTCCGCCATCGCCGCCATGGCAGTGGCAGTGATCGCGCTCGCACAGCTCGTGAATGCTCATCGCGTCGGCACCGCGGCGGCGGGCGATGCGCAGCGCCCCGTCGACGAGAAAGCCCATGACCAAACCGATAAGCAGCTTCGCTCCGAGGATTTTCAAGATAACGGCGGGATCGACCTGCTCGGCGATGAAGATGGGCAGCATCTCATCCGAAGTCGAAAGGAACACGGCGATGAGCGTTCCAAGCGTGATCACCCGCCCGGCATACAGCGTCGCGGCAGCAGCGGAAAACCCGCACTGGGGAAACACGCCGAGCACCGCGCCGATCGCAGGTCCCGCGGCCCCCGCCTTTCGGATGGCGGCTTCGGCCCTATCGCCCGCTTTATGCTCGAGCGCCTCCATGGCAAGATAGGTAACGAACAGAAACGGTACAAGCCGCAGCGTGTCGATCACCGAGTGTTCCAAAATATGTAAGATGATTTCCATGGCTGAGTATTCTAGCAGAACCATCGAATCTACGTGCAGCAAGCTCATGGCCGTTGACGAACCGCAGAAAACCCGCGCTCGGCGCCACCCGAAGAGGACGCCATGAAGCAGCAAGCGACGATCAGCGCTCGCGCAGTTCCCAAAACGCCACAGCCGAAGCGGCGGCGACGTTGAGCGAGTCGACTCCGTGGGCCATGGGAATCTTGACCGTATAGTCGCAACGCGCGATAGTCGATTGCGCAAGCCCGTCGCCTTCGGTACCGAACACCATAGCCAACCGATCGCAAGCATGAAGACGCTCATCATCGATCGAAAGGGATTCGTCGGTCAGAGCGAATGCCGCCGTGGCGAACCCGAGGCTCCGCAGCAGAGCCAACCCCGCTTCGGGCCAATCTTCCACCGTGCTTCCTATGCGGGTCCAAGGAACTTGAAACACCGTTCCCATCGAAACCCGCACGGCACGTCGGTACAAAGGATCGCAGCAGCTCGGCGTCACGAGCACCGCATCGATGCCAAGCGCTGCCGCCGAGCGGAAAATCGCCCCCACGTTGGTATGGTCGACGACGCCTTCGAGCACGGCCACGCGATGCGCATCAGCCAGCAGGTTCTCGACGCTCGGCAGCACGGGCCTGCGCATCGCAGCAAGGATCCCCCGCGTAAGCTCGAAACCCGTCAGACGTTTGAGCTCATCGGCAGGCAGCACGAACACCGGCACATCGGATTGAACGCGGTCGATAACGCCCGTCGACGCATCAAGCCATTTCTCCTCCATGAGAAACGAGATCGGCTCGTAGGCCGCAGCGAGCGCTCGGTCGATCACTTTGATCGACTCCGCGATGAAAATGCCCTTCTCGGGCTCGAGCCGATTGCGCAACTGCGCTTCGGTAAGCCGCGCATATGCATCGAGGCGCGAATCCCCCAACGACGACAACCGGATAATCGGCACGTGAAGCTCCCATCAACGACGTGTTCGAAAAAACGAATCTTCTCTACCATATTCTACTTCGCGGGGATGGCATTGCCGCGCACATCCGCCTATGATCATGGAATCACAGCAAGGAGGAAGTGCATGGACGCACGGACAACGGGCCGATTCGTAGCCCTCAAGCGCAAGACGCTCGGAATCACGCAAGAGCAGCTTGCGGGAGAGCTCGGCATAACGGGAAAAGCAGTATCGAAATGGGAAACGGGACGCTGCCTGCCCGACAGCTCGATCATGGAACCCCTCTGCGAGCGTCTCGGCGTTACGTTGAGCGAGCTTCTCAACGGCCACGATATTGAAAGCGATCGCGAAAGCGCCCTCTCGGAAGAAGTGGTGCGCCAAGCGCTCAACACCGTCGAGCAGCTGCAGCGCGAAAAGCGCGTGCTCGTTGGCGTGCTCATTATCATGCTCGGCTTCGTAACCCTCACCGTCGGCCAATCGGTGGCCGACCTCTCAACAAGCGAGACGATGGATTTCCTCGGCGGTTTCCTCGTTGGCATGTCCATCGTTGAGATGCTCGTCGGCATCTTCGTGACGATCAGAAACCTCGTGAACCCGAGCTAGCGTCTCGAACGCGCGGCATTTCGGGCCGGAGCATCAGGCCATGTCCGGCGATCGGAGCTCGGAGTCCGAAACCCTGCGAGCGGAGCGTACCCGGCAATGCCCCGGGCTGGTTTGGTCGGGAACACTTTCGCAAAAGGGCTCGATTCATCCGTTTCGGATGACACATTCGTCCCATATAGCCGTTTTCGTGAGACAGACCTTCTCGAAATCCCAGCGTACAGTGCACTCATGCCCTGCGAACGATCGAGGAAAGGCGCATCGGTATGCGGAGTGCGCCCAATGCGCACGAGCCTCGGCGAGGGCGTCAAGGAGGAAGGGGCCGACGCGATGCGTCGGCAAACGAAAGCGAGGAGAGCATGGGTAAAGAAACGATCGCACGTCGAGATTTTCTCAAAGCAGCAGCCCTGTCCGGCATGGCCTTGGGCACCGCCGGCGTACTTTCGGGATGCGCGAGCAACCAGCAAGAGCAAGCCGCACCGTCAGGCGCAGATATCACCTGGGACAAAGAAGCGGACATCCTCGTAGTCGGCTCGGGAACAGGTGCTTTTGCCGCACTGGCCGCCGCAAAGCTCGGCTCGGAATCCGTCTGCCTGCTCGAAAAGGGGCAGTTCTGGGGAGGTACGGCGGCCACCTCGGGCGGCGGCATGGCCGTCCCCCTGTCCGATGCAGCAAAAGAAGCCGGCGTGAACGATACGAAGGAAGCGGTTGTCGAGTACTACCTCAACGCAAGCGAGGGGCGCGCGGACGAAACCGTTATCAACAGTTTCCTTGACAACGGCAACGACTTTCTCAAATGGACGGGCGAGGCGCTCGGATGGACATGGACGCCCTCGACTCTGTTCGGCGATTACTACGAGCCGCTTCCGGGATGGATCCCGTTCGGCCGCGCGAGCCTGGGAGCCTCCGATTCTTCGGGTGCCCTCGTTGCCGCGCAAATGTGGGAGCAGCTCAAGGCGGCGCTTACCGATGCCGGCGTAGAGATCATGATGGAAACGCCCGCAACCACGCTCGTCACGGACGAAAACGGTGCGGTGATCGGCGTCAGAGCGACGTCGGGGCGCGACGAAATCGCCATCAAAGCCAACCACGTCATCCTCGCCACCGGCGGCTTCGACCACAACGCAGACATGCGCGCAAAGCATCTGCCCTTCAAAATACTCGCCACCAACGCCTGCACCACGAACACGGGCGACGGCCACAAGATGGGCCAAGCAGTAGGCGCCGACCTTTCGTACATGGATTCCTGCTGGGGCGCTCCCGCCATTCTCACGACGGGACAGGACCCCAAAGAGCTGATCGCCAACAACGAGATCGCCCAGGAGATCGCGGGAACCGACTGGGCTATGTACCGAGGCCTTCCCGGCGCGGTTGTCGTCAACAGAAAAGGCCACCGCATCGGCAACGAGGCAACCGCATACGACACCTACAACAAGGCCTTCGCCTATTACGACAACGGCGAAATGGAGCATCTCAACATACCCTCGTACTTCATCTGCGACTCGGCATGCTGGAACACCTACTCCCTCCCGGGGCACACGGTCGGGTCGATGGACGGCGGCTATTTCGACGAGACGTACGGCAGCGATGGATCCGACGGCGAGTTTCCTGCCCACTTCGTTCAAGCGGACACGCTCGAAGAGCTTGCCGAGAAACTCGGGGTCGACGCAGCCGGGCTCGCCGCCGAGTTGGCAGCTTTCAACGAGAACGCCGAGCAGGGCATCGACCCTGTGTACCATCGAGGTGAAAAACAGCTCGATCTGAACACCACCGCGGTCATGGCGGGCATGCGCACCGATCTCGCGAACCCGTGCCTGGCACCGGTGGCAACGCCCCCGTTCTACGGCGCGATCTACGTTCCCGGAACCTGCGGCACCGCAGGCGGCCTCACCATCAACGAGAACGCCCAGGTCGTCAATGCGCTCGGAGAGCCCATATCGGGACTCTACGCGGTGGGCAACTGCTCGTCGGGCGTTTCCGGCGGTCGCTACGTCGGCGGCGGCATCAGCTTGGGATCAGGCGGCGTTATGGGATGGGTTGCCGTCCACCACGCGCTCGGGCTCTAGCTTCGTCGGCTGCCCGAACCGCAGCTGCGGTTCGGGCAGCGCCCGCAGCCTCTCGCCATCCGAGGCCGGCTTCTTTGGGGCCGGCCTTTTTCACGTTCCCCGCCGCCTCACACGTTGGCTTTGAAATAATCGATGAGCTCCTGCTTCGAATGAACCCCGAGTTTGGCGTATATCCGCTTCACGTGGGTTCGCGCCGTTCCCTCCGAAATGTAGAGCTCGTTTTGAATGTAGCGCAGGCTTCTGCCTTCGAGAAGCAACAGGACGACCTCCGTCTCGCGATTCGACAAACCCTGGGCGCGAGCGAAATCCTCCGAAGCCACCGTTTTCGATTCGACGATGTATTTCGGCCCGTTGAGCCACGTGTTCTGGAATACAAAGAAGCTCGCAACGATGGCAACCGACAAGACGACCGACAGCGAGTCGGGCACGGCGGGTGTAAGCTGAAACACAAGGCTTCCCAGCATCGATCCAACCGCCCACGCGACGTTCATCACGACGAAGTACATCGCCTTCCTGAAGCGCAAACCGAACGATACGATTACCCCCAACTCCATATAGAGAAGAAGCATCAGGAGAAACGATGGGGACGGCGCCGTCAAGAGATCGGCGAGCGTCGTGGCGGAGGATATGCTCCCGCTGGAGAACACGAAGCCCCCCGCTATCCCGAATATCACCACGAGGAGGTTCGGGGTGAGGAAAAACGTCTTTTTAGAAATCTTGCCGACGCGTTCGGTTTCCCGCAGCGGCTTTCGTGCCCCGATCAGCAGAACAAGCGGGGCAAGAATCGCGAATGCGTCGTACACCATGCGGGGAAGGATCAGCAGCGCGAAGCTGAGCACGTAGTACAAAAGCAACGAACCGACCAGCGCCGCAGTAAGGGTCTTCACGTCATCGCATTTCGCAAGGTTTTCGACGCGCAGGAGCTGGCACCCGAAGCATGCGACCGAGAAGAACAGGAAGGCGACCATCTCGTACACCGTGCCCGATAGCGAGAACCGGCTGATGAGCAAAAGCGCCACCGTCGAAGCGAGGGCAAGGACGGGGACGGTTACCCGAAACGCGAACGGTATCCGATCCCAGCGCGCGAGCATAATGCCCGCCCCTGTCGCCAGCGTTACGAGAAGGCCGAACACCCCGAACGCCGGGAGGCAATCCACCTGCTGGGTAAACAGGCTCTGGTAGGATACCTGATGAAACCAGAACCAAATAACCGCATCGAGAAGCGCCGTTTTCGCAACTTGCCTCTTCCCTATTTTCCCCGCCTTTAAGTCTACTTGCATGCCCTTCCCTCCACGCCCTCCCCCCGAATCATACCTTACGGATGACAGAAAAAGGCAGTTTAGCCACTTTCGTGAGACAGACCGCCTCACTACCCGCAGGTATGGTGAACCGAGTCGAATCTGCTTCGTGTGGGCTGCTGGGTTTTGGGAGAAACCTCCATGTAGCCTAGTTGTATCGGGCGGCATTTGTCAAGCAGAAAGGAAGCGGCACGTCGTATCCGATGCATACCGAGCGGTTCGCCGCTACAGGATCGCTCGCCCAAAGCGAGCGCCGTCGGCACCCGCGCGATGCGGCGTCGGCGCAATCATCGGAAAGGGGATGGTTATGATCGATATGCGTTCGGATATTTCCCGAAGAGCGTTCATGGCGGTTGGGGCCGCCGCAGGAGTCGCATCGCTCGGCGCGATGGCCGGCTGCTCCCAACAAACGGCTTCGCCGCCCGAGCCCGCCAACGGGGCGCAAGCAACCGAGGAAGACGAAGGGGGCCAAGCAGAGATGGCGCAGGAAGAAAAGCTGTACGTCGTCGATACGTTTATGCCGAAACCGGGAGACGGCAAGTCATTCCTCGACGACTATATGAAAACGTACCGCCCCATGGCGGAGGACGCCGGCATGGTGCTCGTCAGCTCAACGGTCGCGCCCCCCATGTGGCTCGACAACGATTCCAACACCGTACAGGTCGTATGGGCCCTCGACGACATCGCCGTGGCCTGCTGGGCGATGTCGTCGGCAACGCGATACAACCCCGCTTACGTCGAATGGTGCGCCGCAGTCAGGAAACGCGTGGTTTCCCGCGATCGCTCGTATTTCGCAAGCGAAGAGTATATGGAGGTGCTCAACAATGTTTAGCGCAGTATTCATGGCCACGTTCGCCGAGGGGGCAGATGCTTCCGCGAAAGAGGCATTCGACGCAGACGTTAAAGCCTCAGCAGGCGCGATTACGACCGTCAACCTCGCGGCACCGGTGCTCGAGCCGCCCATGCCCGGCGGCGACTACTTCTGCGAGTTGGGATTCAAGGACCAAGCCGAGTACGACCAGGCGAAAGCCCAACCTTCCTGGAATGATCTGTACACGCTGTTCGAGAACACCGCCGTGGTTGCGGGCTTCGAATTCGCCGCCTACGGGGACGGGACGCTGACCTTGCAGGAGAAAAGCGTTTCGAAATGCCACCGCGTGCTCATCTTCAGCCTTCTCGAAGACGCGAACCCCGACATGGTTGCCAAGATGGAAGCCAATATGAACGGCATGACCGAGCATGTTCCCGGACTGCGCAACTGCAAGTTCGCAAAGATCGTCGAGTCGGCGGGGTCCGATTCGTGGGCCTACGCTTTCGAGTGCGATTTCGACGAACCGGGATCGTTCTTGGGCAAGTACATGACGACCCCGTACCACTTCTGCTACATCGACAAGTTCTTCGAACCGGCCTGCAACGAATGGATCGTCAACACGAACCTCTGCACCCCGTATCTGGCCCAGGAAACGCCGTTTCTTGCCAACTACGCAGACTGAAACGCTGTTCGCTTGGTTCGACGCTTCGCAAGCTCGGCACAACGGAGTTCGCCGAACCTTCCAAACCTCCCGCGGCCCTCGCTGTGCCCGACACGCAAAAGAGCCGACCGGATTCGGTCGGCTCTCACTGCGTGCATTCGATTCGACGGCACGCCGCCCTATCCGCGAGAAACGAACTGGTCGTTCTTGCGCATGCGACGCCCACCGCACTTGCGATGACCGTCGTAACGACGGCTGCGGCGGCTGCGATGGTTGCAGCGACGGTCCTCATCGTCTTCCTGGGTTGCCTTCTTTTCGAGGGAATCCGAAAGCTTGGCGAGCAGGCCTTCAAGCTGCATGCGCTCTTCGTCGGTGAAATCAGCGAAGATTTCCTCGGCAACACGGTCGTTGGCCGCCGCCCGCTTCTCGGCGATGGCGCGACCTTCGTCGGTCAGAAACACTCCCGTAGAACGGGAGTCGTCGGCGTTCGGGGCAACCGTGACGAACCCGTTGCACTCGGCCTGACGCACAACGTCGGCGAGCGACGCGGGATACATGCGCATCTCCTTGGCGAGGTCCTTCTGGGTTGCGCCGTCCAAGGCAAGCAGGTAGTGCATGAGCTTGCCCTGTCCGTGGCGGGTGTTCATGGGGCCGCTCTGGTGGTACATGCGGCGCATGAGGTTCGAGCAGTGGCGGAATTGATCCGGCAGGTTGCGTGCTTCTTGAGACATGTGATCCTCCTGGGTATCGTACAACGTATTGTCCGTTGCCCATGATAGCGATGCGATCGGGCAAACCGTTGTTCGTCATACATTATTCACAAAGTACGTCTTTTCACTACATTAAGCCAGATCAATACTTATTTTCGAATTATTCATATATGAGGGTAAACGAGGGGGATGAGGCGGTACAGAACGGTACGAAACGGTACGTAGCGCGTTCGAACCCGCCCACGCAGATCGTAGAAGGCGAAACGAGCGGAACCGTTTAGGTGCTGTATTCCCGTTCGCTGAACTGCGACTTGAGTGCAGTTTTTTCGTTTAAGCGACGACGAGCAGCCCGAACGGTACCCCACCGATCGCCGCCTCGCCGAACGCTCTCGATAACGCCTGGTCAGAGGGACGATACATCATCGGGTCTCTGTTGCTGATTGGATCTGCGATCAGAAAAGCTCTTTCGGCGCTCGAATTGCCTTTCGCAGAGCGCATAATCGAAAAAAGCTGCACGAAACCTCCCGATCCGCTGCGCTGCCCGTCGAGGGGCTCTTGCGCTTTTCGCAGGATCCGGCGGCGCCGCGCTTCCGTACACATCGACCGACGCCCCAATGCCTCGACGCTTCAAAAAAGGGCGGCCCGAAGGCCGCCCAATTTCCGAGTTTGAAGCTTTACGGTAAAAACGGTAAGCGAGCGCTTACATCATCCCGCCCATGCCGCCGGCAGCGCCTGCGAGCGCGGACAAATCGGGGCCGTCTTTCGGAATCTCGTTGATGGTCGCCTCGGTGATGAGGATGAGCGCACCCACGGAAGCAGCGGACTGCAGCGCGGTGCGGGTAACCTTCACCGGATCGTTGACGCCCATCTCGATCATGTTGCCGTACTCGCCCGTAGCGCAGTTCAGGCCTTCGCCGACCTTCATGCTCTTCACGTGCTCGACGACAACGCTGCCTTCGAAACCGGCGTTCTGAGCGATGGCGCGCATCGGAGCCTCGAGCGCCTTGCGCACGATGCCGACGCCGACCTCTTCGTCCTTGTCGGCGGTCTCGACCTTGTCGAGCGCGGGGATGGCGTTCACGAGAGCCACGCCGCCGCCGGCGACGATGCCCTCTTCAACCGCAGCGCGGGTTGCCTGCAGGGCATCCTCGATGCGGCTCTTCTTCTCCTTGAGCTCGCTTTCGGTAGCAGCGCCGACCTTGAGCACCGCAACGCCGCCGGAGAGCTTGGCCAAGCGCTCCTGGAGCTTTTCGCGGTCGAAATCGGAATCGACGCGATCGAGCTCGGCCTTGATCTGGTGGATGCGATCCTCGATGGCCTTCTTGTCGCCAGCACCGTCGACGATGAGCGCGGTGTCCTTGGTGACCTTGACGGTCTTGGCATGGCCCATCATGTCGATGGTGGCATCGGCCATGGTCATGCCGAAGTCCTTGTCGATGACCTGCGCACCGGTGACGGCGGCGATGTCCTCGAGGATGCGCTTGCGGCGATCGCCGAAGCCGGGGGCTTTGATGGCAACGCAGTTGAAGGTGCCGCGCAGCTTGTTCAGGAGGATGGTGGCCAGAGCCTCGCCCTCAACGTCTTCGGCGACGAGGAACAGCGGGCGACCGGACTTCATGACCTCTTCGAGCAGCGGAACCATGTCTTGGATGTTGCTGACCTTCTGGTCGGTCAAAAGGATGTAGGGGTCCTTCAGAACGGCTTCCATCTTCTCCATGTCGGTAGCCATGTAGGGAGAGATGTAGCCGCGGTCGTACTGCATGCCCTCGACGATGTCCATCTCGAGACCGAACGTCTGACTCTCCTCGACCGAGATCGCGCCGTCCTTGCCGACAGCGTCCATAGCCTCGGCGATCTTCTCGCCGATCTCGGCATCGCCTGCGGAAATGGTGCCGACGTTGGCGATCTGATCCTTGCCGGAAACCTCGGTTGCGGTGTTCTTGATCTCCTCGACAACGGCGTCGGTTGCCTTCTGGATGCCGCGGCGGATACCGAGCGCATCGGCACCGGCGGTCACGTTTCGCAGACCCTCGGAAACGATGACGTCGGCGAGCAGCGTTGCGGTGGTGGTGCCGTCGCCCGCAACGTCGTTGGTCTTAACGGCAACTTCGCGGACGAGCTGGGCGCCCATGTTCTCTACCGGATCCTCCAGCTCGACTTCCTTGGCGACGGTCACGCCGTCGTTGGTGATGACGGGCGCGCCGTAGGACTTCTCGAGGGCGACGTAGCGGCCCTTGGGGCCAAGGGTTACCTTAACGGCATCGGCCAACTTGGAAACGCCGGCCGCAAGTGCGCTGCGCGCATCGGCTTCGAACTTGATATCTTTTGCCATAGTGCTCATTTCCTCTCATTTACTTACTGCAACCCGCGCTTTCCGCATCGATGCAGCGAAAAGGCGGTATGTTTGACAGGGATACAGAAAAACTAGGCTTATGCGAAGACCGCATACAGGTCGTCGGCACGCAGGATCAAAACGTCCTCGCCGTCGACGGTAACCTCGGTGCCGCCGAACTTCCCATAGATAACCTTGTCGCCGACTTCGACGGGCATCGGCAGATGCTTGCCGTCCTTGTCGAGCTTGCCATCGCCTACGGCGAGCACAACACCGGTCGTCGGCTTCTCCTTGGCCTCCGACGCAATGTACAGACCCGACGCAGTCGTGGTCTCCGCCTCATCCGGCTTGATGATCACGCGGTCACCCAATGGTTTAAGATTCATATCTATGCCTTCCTTTCGATCGGCTCTTTCTGAATCACGTCACGTTGCTCTATTTAACCACTCGTTTGAGCTGAGTGCTAGCACTCTTGAGTAACGAGTGCTAAACAATGCGGTATATTACCACCAACGGCAGGGAATGCAACCCAATTTGAGAAAACCTAAGTCTCTTTGACTTAGGTTTCACAAGGACTCTACACATCGTACCCCAGCTTCACGACCCCGGCACCACAAGCCCGTTCTCGTAAGCGAGCACTACGAGCTGCGCGCGATCGTGTGCGCCGAGCTTCGACATGATGCGAGCCACATGGGTTTTGACCGTTGCCGGAGAGATAACGAGATCGGACGCGATATCGTCGTTCGTGAGGCCCCGCGCCACAAGAGCGAGGATTTCCCGCTCGCGCTCGGTGAGCACCGAAAGCGATGTCTCGGAATGAACCCTGCGCGTGCGCGATTCGACGAACGTTTCCACGAGCCTACGCGTAATCGAAGGCTGGATGAGGGCATCGCCTTGGGCGACCACCTCGATGGCATCGGCTATATCGTCGGGCTCGGAATCTTTGAGCATGAACCCGCTCGCCCCGGCGGAAAGCGCGTCGTACACGTATTCGTCGATATCGAAGGTCGTCAGGATCAGGACGTGCGTATCAGCCAGCTCGGGATCGGCGGTGATTTCCGCCGTCGCCTCGATGCCGTTCTCGATCGGCATGCGTATATCCATGAGCACCACGTCGGGCTTCGTCTCGCGCACGCGCTCGACCGCCTCGCGCCCGTTGCTCGCCTCCCCCACCACCTTGAGGTTCTCGAACGACGAGAGGATGAGTTTGAACCCGTTTCGCACGAGATCCTGATCGTCGGCGATCACCACGCGCAGCTCGGGTCCGCGGCTGAGCGCCTCGTCGGCCATGCGCGCAGCCTCTTCGCTGCGCTGGCGCAAGCGCTCCTGCATCTCCCGGTATTTATCGTTGTAGAGGTCGGAGCCCCCGATGAGTTCTTCAGCCATGATTCCTCCCAGCTTCGGTCAAAGGGATGCCCACGCGCACGGCGAATCCCTTGCCCGCGCGGTTGTGCGCGGTTATCGTGCCATCGAGCAGGCTCACCCGCTCGTTCATACCCTCGATGCCGTGCCCGTCGGTTGCGCCCTCGTCGCTGCGCCCGCACCCGTCGTCCTCGACGGAAAGCCGCACCGTCTCGCCATCGACGGCGAGACGAATCGAAGCGTGGCTTGCCTGCGCATGTTTCACGATGTTGGTTGCAGCTTCGCGGGCGATGCCGAACAGCGCCACATCGATATAGGCGGGAACCCGTTCGCGATCGAAGCCCGAAGCGTCGTAGTCCACCTCGATGCCCGCATCCTCGAGGTACGAGACGATATCGGCCATACGCTCGGTTCCCACAGTCGGAGCCGTTTCGGCCTGGGCATCGCCGCTGCGAAGCACGCCGATCATGCTACGTATCTCCTCGAGGGCGTCCTTCGAGGTTGCGCGGATCGTGCCGATGGCCTCTTTGGCGGCTTTCGGATCCTTGTCGATAAGGCGATCGGCCGCCGCAGCCTGAATGCTCACCGCCGACAGCGAGTGAGCCGTAATGTCGTGGATTTCGCGGGCGATGCGGACGCGCTCCGCCTCGACACGGCGGGCAGCCTCTTCCTCGCGGCTCTTCTCCGCCGCGATGGCGCGCTGCTCGGTTTCGAGCACGTACTCCTGATGGGTGCGCAGGGCGAAACCGCCGAGCGCGGCAGCCACCATGTACGTGACGTTCTGCAGCCGCATAAGATCGGCCAGGCTTTCGCTCTTCGTCGGCGGCGCAATGAAGAGCAGCGAGGCAACCGCGAGCACGGTGGCAACGATGGCCTCCGTGCGATCGCGCTCATGGGCTATCGTGAACAGCGCGATGATCGGGCCGAGCACGGCAAGCGTATATCCGTTCAAAACGCTCTGCGTTCCGAGAAAGGCTATCATCACGAAGATGAAAACGAGCCAAGGCGATTTGCGCCGCGCCACAAGCGGCAGCGTAGTCAAGCCTACGGCAACGTACGCCCCCGTCTGCGGCATGGAGTTCGGTATGCCGAGCAATTGGCGGAAAAGCTCATCGGGCATAACGACCGACGACAGCGTCAAAAGAAGCTGTGCGCAGCCGAACGCGAACGCACCGAGCGCGACGGCGGCATCGAACAGCCAATCGGCGGCAGTGAGCTTTTTGCTGTTTATAAGAAAATCTTCCATACGGGTATAGTAGGTGAGATGAGGGGCTTTTCGCCATACTCTGGCAAGAGTATATTCAAACTGTAACTATGTACGGAATACGACGGGCACCGAAGACCTCGTTTTTGCCTGGCACAGCGCGGCACCCCTCGCCCCGAGCAGAGCAACAGCTGAACGAGGCGCCCGCGATCCCGCCCATGCCGTCCGCCAACCGTTCATCCCGTATGCCGAGGCTTTGATGGAGACATTGCGACGTTCGGCAAAACGGGTGGTGACAAACCCGCCCGCAGGGCCCTATACTCGGTGATCCTCGTACACGTATCGCCGAAGCGCTGTTCGGCTTGCATCCGAAAGGAACACGATCGCCTCAATGGAACGACGCGACTTTTTCAAGCTTGCCGGAGCGTCTGCCGCCACCCTGGCGATCGGCGGAGCCCTGTTCGGATGCGAAACCGAGATCGTCGCTCCCAAAACGGCTGACCCGACGCAGGGCGAAAACGTCGTCGGCTCCCCCGCAATATCGTTTTCGGAAACGGTCGACGTGCTCGTCGTCGGCAGCGGCATCGCCGGTCTCTCGGCTGCCATGGATCCCATCGAACAGAAGCGCTCGGTCCTCGTGGTGGAAAAGCGCGACTTGCTCGGCGGCGAAAGCTACGAAGCGAACGGCCTGTTCTACGTTTCGGGCACGTCCGTCCAGCAAGGGGCGGGTATAACGAAAACGGCCGAAGACGCCTGGAAGGAACGCAAGGCGCAGCTCGAAGAAGAAGGCAACACCGACGACCTCCACTTCAAGCAGAGCCTCGTCATGGCGCAAACCGAATGGATCGATCGCGCCGCAAACGACTACCACGCCAAGTTCGCCGATCCGAAAGAGTACGCGAAGAGCGCGACGACCGAATCGATCCTGCTTCCGAAAAAGGGCATCGGCGACATGGAAAGCGTTATGGCCCCCATCAAGGAGGGACTCTCGGGCAAAGGGGTGTCGTTCACCCTCGGCATGCGCGCAACCGCGTTCATCCTCGATAGCGCGAACAACCCCGTAGGCATGCGCTTCTACTCCGACAAAGCAGGTACGGTACTCGACGTAAAGGCGCGTAAAATCGTCCTGGCATCGGGAGGGTTCTGCTCGAACCAGCAGATGATCAGCGATAACACGCCCGACCAAACGACGATCGGATGCTTGACCGTATCATCCACCGGCGACGGCATCGCCCTCGGCGCGACCCTCGGCGGTCAGACGGCCGACATGAGCCAGCCCGCGTTGCTCACCGGCGACATCCCCCGGGTTTCCGCCTGGGGCGTATTCGGGCCGACCGTGAACCTTTCGCCCCAGGGCGTCCGTTTCGCCCGAGAAGATCAGGTAGGGAAAGCAGCCGCCGAATGCGTATCGCTCGGATTCGGCTTCTGGTGGACGGTGTTCGGCAAGCAGCTCTCCGAAGGCCTCCTCTCCCGAAGCGTTGCCTCGGTATCGAGCAAGTACGCAAAACGCATCGTGGGGCCGTTCGATTCGCTCGAAGATCTCGCCTCGGCCATAAGCGTGCAGACCGAGACGCTCGAGGGCACCTTCGAAGAGTACGAAAAAGCCGTCGAAGCGAAGAAGGACGGGGCGTTCGGCCGCGAATCGGCTCTTGAGGAAGTCGGCGGGCCGTATTACGCCATCAAGCAGTTCCCCGTCAGATACAAGACGCTCGGAGGCTTGAAAACCAACGACGCGGGGCAGCTCGTCAATGCGACCTCGCTGCCCGTTGCGAACGTATACTGTTGCGGATCGTGCGCTGCCGAAAGCGCGAACGGCCTTGCCTCGAACGCGGCGTTCGGCATGATCGTCGGAAAAGCCCTCGTCGAAGAGCTGGCTTCGGAAGATGCGCAGACGGAACAGCAGAAGGACGATGCCGACAAGACCGCTTCGTCCAGCTGATCCGGCCCAGAGGCGCTATCGGTAGAACGGAATGCTCGGATACGGCGGCTCTAGGGCGCGCTTGAACGCGTAGCGCTCAACCGTTGCGAGCACATCGCGTACCGCATCCTCGGAAAACCCCTGCGCAACAACCTCGTCGACCGACCTTCCGTGTTCGAGCACGGCGATCAGGATCTCGTCGAGATCGGCGTACGCGATGCCGAGGCTTCGCTCATCCTGCTGATCGGGAGCGAGTTCAGCACTCGGCGGCTTCACGAGCGTGCTTTCGGGAATGGGTACAACCAACCCGTCCCGGGCGGCCTTGCCGTTGCGCCACTTGCCGATGCGGTACACATCGGTCTTGTAGATGCCGCCCATCGGCGCAAACGCCCCGGCGGTATCGCCGTACAGCGTCGAATAGCCCATCATCGCCTCGCTCTTGTTGCCCGTGTTGACGAGCATCCATCCGAATGCGTTCGAGAGGGCCATCAGGCACACCATGCGACAGCGCGCCTGGGTGTTCTCGGCGGCGAGCCCCGTAAGCTCTCCCCCGCACGGCTTGGCAAGCACGCGCTCGAACGCCTCGAACGGCTCGAGAATCGAGATGGTCTGCGCGCGTATGCCGAGGTTATCGGCCAGATCTTGGGCGTCTTCGACCGAATGCTCGCTCGAGTACGGTCCGGGAAGCAGTACGCCGTGCACGCGCTCGGCGCCGAGGGCATCGACCGCCATCACGGCAACGACGGCCGAATCGATACCGCCCGAAAGCCCAATGACCGCATCGGTGAACCCGGCGTTATCGGCGTACTTCCTGAGCGCCGCTACGCACGCTTCGTACATTTCCTGAGGTTGCATGCTCCCGCCTTTCCACGCCGCAAGCTACAGACAGCCGCACAGCCGCCCGCCGTAATGCATCCAGTATAGGCTGCGAAGGTTTCGAGCGTATTGCCGGCGCGTTACTGCTACTGAATCGCGCGAATCTGCTCGGCGAGCCACTCGGCCCACTCGGCGACTCCCTCGCCCTTGGTTGCGGCTATAGGGAAGATGGGTGCATTGGGATTGAGTTGGTTCACCGAAGCGTAGAACGCATCGCGATCGAAATCGAATACGGGCATCGTATCGACCTTGTTGAGGATAACCGCCTCGGATGCCTGGAACACACCCGGGTACTTGAGCGGCTTGTCGTCGCCCTCGGGAACCGAAAGGATCATGACCTTCATGTTCTCGCCCAGATCGAAATCGGTGGGACATACGAGGTTGCCCACGTTTTCGACGATGATAAGGTCGAGGCGCTCGAGATCGAGCACATCGACCGCTCGACGGATCATGTCGCTTTCGAGGTGGCAGGCACCGCCCGTGTTGATCTGCACGGCGGCGATCCCCTGGGCCTTGATCTTCTCGGCATCGACGCTCGAAGCGATATCGCCCTCGATGACGGCGATGTTGAACTCGTCGCGAAGCGCATCGATCGTCGCAAGGATTGTGGAGGTCTTGCCCGAACCGGGGCTCGCGAGCAGATCGAGCACGAACACGTTGTGCTGAGCGAACAGATCGCGGTTCTTTTTTGCCAGCTCGTCGTTTTTGCCGAGAATCGGCTGCTTGATGTCTATCTGCATGCTTTACGCTCCTTCACTCTCGCTGTCAGCGGGTTTCTGTTCCAGGGCATCGACATCGTCGGCCCCGCCTTCGTCATCCGGAATGTCAACCTCGATCGAATCGATCTGCAGTTCCTTGCCCGCAAGCAGCTTGGTTGCGAAGCTGCCGCACTCGGGGCAGAGCATGTGCAATCGATCGTGCTCGTATTCGACGCCGCACTCGAGGCAGAGGCTCTTGGGCTGAATCATGGAGATCTCGAATTCAGCGCCTTCGCAGATGGTGTTTTCGGAGAGCGCCTCGAACGCAAAGCGGAGCGCGTCCTCGATCGCCTCGGTCATAACTCCAACCGAAAGGCTGATCTTGAGAACCTTATCGGCCCCCGCATCCTTGGCAGCGGTCTCGACCGATTCCATGACGCCGGTCATGATGCCTAATTCGTGCACGTGATGAACCTTTCGCTCTCGCAGCGATCCGCCCGCGGCGGCATATCTGCGGTGTTTCGTACCTGAAAGTGTAATCGGTGTTGCGCCCTATGCCGAGCGCAACACCGATCAACGTAGTCAAACCTATCGCGAGCGCACGAGGTTAGTCTTTGTCTTTCTTGCGCTCCTTCTTCATGGCAGCGTATTCCTCTTGCCATTCCGCCTCTTCGGCTTGGGCGGCCTCGTACGCCGCCGTCTGCTCCTTGATGCGCTTACCGAGCACAAGACGAGAGATCAACAAACTCGCTTCGTACAGCGCGACGAGGGCGGCGAACATGAGCAGCATCGTAACGGGCGAGGCGTCGGGCGTCACCATGGCCGAGATGACCATGAGGGCGATGTAGACGGTACGCCAGCTGTTACGGAGCTTCTTGTACGGCACCACGTCGAAGATAACGAGGTAGAACACGATGAGCGGCAGCTCGAATGCAAAGCCGAAGCCGAGCTCGAACTTGATGATGATATCGAGATACGAACTGGCTCGCGCCATGATCTCCCAGCCTACCGCCTGCTCGGTAAGCCACTCAAATGCGGGGTTGAGAATGATGAGGTAGCAGAACACCGTGCCGAAGATGAACAGGGCGACGGCCGCAGCGAACGTAGGGACGAACCACTTGCGCTCGTTGGGCTTGAGCGCTGGAAGGAAGAACGCGAGTATCTGCCACAAGATTACCGGCATGCAAGCCACGAGCGAAGTCCAGAATGCCAGTTTGAAACGCTGCGCAAACGGCTCGAACGGATCGATGACTATAAGATCGGTGGGAAGATAATCGCGGATGGGCGCGATCAGGAATTCGGAAATCGTCGGTGTTGCCAGGTAGAAAACGCACACTGCCACAGCCAAACAAACGAGGATGCGCACAAGACGCATGCGCAGTTCGCTCAGATGGTCGAAAAGGGGCATACGCGCCGGACCGATAGGCATAGCTTATTCCCCCTTTTCCTCAGTCGTCGGTTTGCTGCTTGCAGCGGGCTTGGCTGCAGAGGATTTCGCCGCTGGTTTGGCCGCCGTCTTCGAAGCTGCGGGTTTGGCTGCCGTTTTCGATGCGGCCGATTTCGCAGCCGTGGTTTTCGACGTTGCCGGCTTTGCTGCGGCAGTCGCCTTGGAGGCAGTCGCCTTCGCAGCGGTCGTCCTCGATGCCGCCGATTTAGCGGCAGAAGCGGTCTTGGTAGCGGCAGTCGAAGTCTTAGCCGCCGATGCGGTCTTGGCGGCAGTCGTCTTCGACGCGGCCGGCTTTGCGGTCGCAGCCGTTTTCGAAGCGGTGGTTTTCGCGGCGGTGGTCGACGTTGCGGCAGACGAGCTCTTCGCCGCCGCCGTGGACTTGGCAGCCGTTGGCTTTGCCGCCGCAGCCCTTGCTGCGGGCTTCTTCGCAACGGATTCGGTCCCATCGGCCTTTGCATCGGCCTTGGCCGTCGTCGAGGTTGCGGTCTTCTTGGCAGCTGCGGGCTTGTTGCCGTACAACTCGTCGGCGGACGGCTTGGGCTTCTCGTCGGCCTTTGCACCGTCGGTCGCCTTCTTGGCCGCTACTGCGGCACCGGCCGCGGCCGCCGTCGGGCCTGCGGCCGCCTTCTTCTCTTCGGCAGCCTTCTTCGCCGCACGCTCTTTGTCGTACTTCGCCTTGCGCTCCGAGAAGCTCTCGGTCTTCTCCTCGTCCTTCTTGCCGACCTCGCTGATCTTCGACAGAGCGTCGAGCGGGTTCTTGAAGGGCTCGTCGGAGGTAGGATCGTACACCTCGGTCTTGATGACCTTGTTCATCTCCTCTTGAGCGCTTCTGAATTTGCCGATTGCTTTTCCAATCGTTTTCGCAATCGCGGGAAGCTTATCGGGTCCGAATACGAGGAACCCGAACAGCAGCACGAGGAAAAACTCGATTCCACTGATACCAAACAAGGTAACCCCTATACATTCTCATGGCACAAGCTCGTCTTGCTACGCTCGCACCTCATCGATCTTTAACCGAATCATAGTAGCACAAACCCTCGGTTCGATACCCTCGGAAACGCGCATGAGCATTATTCCACAGACGGGTAACCCGCTGCGAGTACGCCGAAGATCCTACGAACCGCCGCCCATCACCATAAGCGCCATGGTGGGAAGCGAAAGAGCCAGCACCAAGATCACGGCGACGATCACAATGAAGGTCTTTTTGAGCTTCTCGGATTTCTCGCGCTTTTCTTTGGCTCGCGCCTCGCGTTCTTGGGCGGCCTTGATGCGCTCGCTTCTCTGCTGAGCGGTGAGTTTTTGTTGCTTGTTCGACATTTACATCCTCAGTTTTCCACGTATCTCGATCACGCGAGCGATGTTCTTGGCGACCTCGACGTCCACATGCCAGTGATTCTTCTCGTACAGCATCGTGCCGGCGACCATGGTCATGAGCACGTCCGCACCGCTGCAGGTGTTCACCACGGCGGAAACCGGATCGGAAGACGGGGTCTGATGCGAACCGGACAGGTCGACCGCGATAACGTCGGCTTCTTTGCCCACCTCGAGCGAACCGACCTTATCGTCGAGCATGAGGGCGCGCGCTCCGCCGATCGTAGCCATCTCGAGCATGGTCTGGGAATCGAGGAACTTGCCCACGTTGACCGCGCGCTGCACGAGCATGCCGATGCGCATTTCGGCGAGCATATCGGTCGAATCGGTAGCCGCAGGCGAATCGGTGCCGAGACCAAGGCGCAGGCCCGCACGCAGAAACTCGCTGATCGGAGCGACGCCCATGCCGAGCTGCGCATTGCAGCGCGGGCAGGCGGCGATCGCCACATTGTATTCTTTCAGCTTCTCGATATCCTCCGCATCGATGTGGACGCAGTGGATGGCGAGCACGTTGGGCGCATCGAACGCGCCCCAGTTGAGTGCATAGCGGATCGGAGTCGTGCCCGTGGGAAGCCATGGCGGAATCTCCACGTAGCCGCGCTTCTGATCCATTTCGTGCACCGAGAACGGTGACGAGCCGTACTTGATGAAGTTGTACTCCTCGCGGCTGCCCGCAAGGTGCATGGCAACCGGCATGTCGTGCTTGGTCGCAAGCTCGGCGACGCGGGCGAACATCGAGGGGTGGCAGACGTAGAGGGCCGAGGGCGCGATGCCGATGGTGATACGGCTCGAATCGACCTCTTCTTTCCAATGGGCGATATCGTGTTCGGCGAGCCTCATCGCGTAGTCGACGCGGTGCTTGTCGAGCGCACCGACCTCGCGGTAGATCACGCTGCGCAGGCCGAGCTTCTGGGTGGCCGTGCAGGCGGCGCCGGTCGGCGTGATGTCGGCGACGCAGGTGATACCCGAAGACAGCGCCTCGAGACCGCCGAGAATAGCCGAATCGTACCAGTCGCCCGCCTCCATGCGGCTGCCTTTTTCATGCACCGAAGTGATCCAGGTGGCGTAGGGCACGTCGTGCACTACGCCGCGCATGACCGCATTCTCGAGATGGGTGTGCAGATCGATAAGGCCCGGCATTACCGCAGCGAGACCGAAGTCCTTGACTTCCTCGTCGGGGTAGCGCAGTTTCAGCATGTCGGCCTTGCCGAGGTCGCGGATCTTTCCGTCGCGCACGAGCACAGCACCATTGGTGATCGGCTCGGACGTTATGGGCAGAATATAATGTGCGCACAATAACATAGGCGTCTCCTGAAAATCGTGTGGCACGTATTCTAGCATTGATGGCGTCCGACCGCCCGCATGTCCACGCTAATATCGGTTATTCGGCAAACCGCTGTCGGCGAGGCAGACGGGCGGGTCGGAAGAACCCCGTACTCGTCTTACGCAGGAGTCCCGTCGCCGAAAAGCAGCTCGCGTTCGCTTCCTTTGAGCGCGGCGCGCGCTTGGTCGCGCAGGTTGTTCATGCCGCTGAGGAATTGCCGGTACATGACAACGGTAAGGTAGCGTCCGATGGGCGTGAGCGTCAGCTCTTCGTCGTTATCGGTCTCGAACGCCTTGTTTACGCGCATGAACGCCATCTCCATGGGAAGCCCCGCTTCGACACTGCAGCCGAAATCGCGTTTGAACTGCTTCTTATCGAGCCGAAGCTTGTAGAGATCGAGCAGGAAGCGATAGCGCATGAGATCGCGCTTGCTCATATTGGTCTTTCCCATGATGGACATGCGTCCGCTCTCGATGGCGGCGTTGTAATCCTTGATGCTGAAATTGTTGACGTAGAGGCACCCGTTCAGATGGGTGATGGAGCCGCTACCGATAGCCGGATACTCGTCGTAGTTCACCTGGTACTCCTCGATCTGCGGAGCGTCGGCGGGCTTCTCCTTCTTCTCTTCTTCGTCGCCCCGGGTAAACGTCCACAGGGTCGTACGGCGGAAAAGGGGATCGTCGCCATCGGCCAAGACGCCGTCGAGAAGCTGGTAGTAGCGGTATTCGCGATCGTAATCCATCTTGCCGAGCGTAGCGGCCATCTTGCGCGTCGTTGCCGAAGAAACGTACAGCGGCGAGAACGTGGTCTGCCGACACCCGCTGAGAGCGATCTTCTCCAAATCCGCCATCAGCACATCTTCGGTCTGCGAAGGGAAGTTGAAGATCATGTCGACGTTCAGGGAATCGAAATACGATTCGGCCTCGGCGATGCGCTCCAATATCTCTTCCCCGCTGCCGTATTTCTCGTAGCGGTCCATCTGCTTGAGCAAATCGTTGTCGAAGCTCTGCACGCCCACGGAAAGGCGTTGAACGCGGCCCCTCAGCTTGTCGAGCCACGGCTGCGTCAAGTGGTTCGGATTCGTCTCGGACGCGACTTCCCTGATGTCGAAATTGTCACGGGCGAGGTCGAGCGTCTCGCACAGCTCGTCGATCATGACGGTGGGAGTACCCCCGCCCACGTAGATGCTCTCGAAATCGTAGCCCAGGTCTTTGAGCATCATCATCTCTTTGCGCATGTTCTCGAAATACGGACGAGCAACCTCCTCCCGAAACGGATAGCGGTTGAAGCTGCAATACGGGCATAGACGCTCGCAGAAGGGAACGTGCATGTACAGCATGTATTTCTGCCCGGGGTTGGCGGGCGGCATCATCGTTTCGTCGGTCGGGTTCAGTGCGAGATGGCTCTTGGTCATAGTATGGATCAGGCGCGAAAGAATGCGCTCGGAAAGCATGCTGTCTCCTATTCAGTTAGATTTTTCTCGAACACATGATATAGCTTCTTGGACGGTTTGTGCACATTCTTGATCTTCGTCCATAGGGAATATCGATATGGGCTGATCACGGGCGCATGATCGGCACCCGAAATGCAAATGCCTCAGATCCGCATCTCGTGCGGCGCCTCCTCCTCGAAGCCGAAGCTTCTCTGCTCGGCCTCGACGGCTTCGAACACCTCCTGCTGGGAGTGGATGCCCATCTTGCGGTAGATGTTGCGGATATGGGTTTTCACCGTCTCCTTCGACAACGTGAGCTCGCTGCAGACGTAGGCGCGGTTGCGCCCCTTCGCCAGAAGCGCGAACACCTCTTCCTCCCGTGCGGTGAGATCGTATTTGCGGCACACGAGCGTGCACCCCATCTCGAAGTTGCCGGGCGGCGACTCGGCATCGCCGGGACGGACCATGCCCCATCCCGTTTGCAGGTTCTTCCGATCGGACAGCAGCAAAGCGAGCGCGAGCAGCACGAACACCATGACGATCGAAAGGCTGTAGGCTCCCTCGCCCGATAGCGGGATGACCGCCATCGTGGCCGACCCGAGCACCGCGCCGGTGAGCTGTCCCAAGAGCAAAAAGCACGTGGTGATGGCGAACACCCAGTTCGTCGGCAGGCCGCGCTGCTTGATCAGATAGACGCACAGCGCCCACATCATGATGTCCACGAACCGATACCCCGTCATCTGCACGAGCAGCGCGCCGATAAAATCGGGCGTTACGAGCGACATGAGCAGGTAACCGAGCGCCATGACGAGAAAACCCACCTGATAGATGAGCTGGTTGAAATCCATGCGGAAGAACAACGCGCATACGAGCAGGATCACCGCCGATAGGGCGAAGCTCGAAGCCGTGAGGGCGACAACGGGCCCATCGTAGTTGCCCGTGAGCAGAATCGTCTGCACGATGCCGAGCGAAAGCCCCTGGGTGAACGAGGTGGCGAGAAAGCGACGCGGCACGTTGAGCTGCACGTCGGTTACCGGCGGATAGAAATGGTGGACCGATCGGGCTTCCGCTCCAAGCAACCGCATGCTGAGAATCGGGATGAAAAACGCGATCACCCAGAGAAACACAGTGGAAAACGAGGTGATGAACACGAGGAAAGCCGCCGCGAGCACCGTGCCCACGATGCCGTGCAGGATGGTCTTGCGCGGCCCCAAATGCCCGAGCATGCGGCCCCATTCGACATGGAAGCACGACGTACCCGCCCCCATGAGCAGACCGCCTATGCAGAAAACCACCGAGTTGACCGCGGGGTTGAGCAGCGGCGAGAACGTGAGGATGCCGCACACGAGAGTCCCGAACGACATAACCGCAGGTATCGCCCGCACGTACCACGAACCCCTCGGCACCACGCGCTTGATCCTGAACAGGGCGCCGAGGACGAGAAACGTCACGGCGTACGCCGAGAGGGGAATGATCCAGCCCGGTATCGGCACGCCCGATTCGACGAGGAACGCCAGGCTGAAAAACGTCGTCTGGAACACGAGCCACACCCACGCCCAGAACAAACCGAACCCGATCGAAAGACGGTAGCGCGCCGCGATCTCCTGGCCGAAATCGCGCAGAATCGTTTTGCGCTCACGCGATTCGGTGAGTGCTGCATCCTGCGATTCCCTCGTTCGACCCATAACCCTCGCACCCCCGGCTTCAAGCGCATCGTGTGGAAATACTACCACACCTGCCCCATCGTCGCTTTGCACACCCGATTCTGCATCTACCCCCGCGGGGGTAGATGGCGTCCCCTCGCAAGTTACCCGCAGCCGGGGGATGCATAGTACCTCGTCAGAGGCTAGGGTGATCTCACGGAAGCGATCTGGCGCCGATGCTTCATCAAGCCGGCGCAAACACAGATCAGCCAACGCATAGAAGGGCGCAAAGCGCCGCAAAACCTACTTCACGGGAGGAAGGGGCATCATGAACAAGAAGGCAACGGGAGTATCGCGCAGGCAGTTTCTCATCGGGGCAGGACTCGCCGGCATCGGCGCCGCAGGAGCGGGGCTCGTCGGCTGCGCGCCGAACAACGAGGCACCGGCCACCGGGTCGTCGAACGGAGCCGCCAACGGCAAGGCTGCCGGCGACGCGGCATCGCTTGCGGGTAACCCGCTCGGCGCGAACGCAGCCGTCGAATGGTCGTTCATGACGCCGCCGGCCGAGATTCCCGCCGATCAGATCACGGGCACCGAAGACGTCGATGTGCTCGTCGTCGGCTGCGGTTTCGCCGGTGCCATCGCCTCGACGACCGCCGCCGAATACGGCGCTAAGACGCTCTGCATCGACAAGGCCTCCACCTGGTCGGGCCGCGGCGGGCACATCACCGCCTACGGTTCGCGCATGGTGAAGCAGTACGTCGAGGAGGGTTGGTTCGAGGAAGCCGACTACGCCCATATCGTGCGCCGCCTGACCGAATGGGCGACGGGACGCGTGAAGGAGCCGCTGCTCTGGCAATTCGCCAAGAAGTCCGGTGCCTGCATGGACTGGCTCGAAGACCTCGTCGCCGATTCGGGCCTGCATCCGACCCTCTGGGCGGGCTATTACAAGGGCCCCGACTACACCGAGGAGCCCATCACGCACTTCTTCTACGACGACACGACCGACTTCGTATACCTCGACGGCGTTTCCACCGGCCTCGGCATGGCGGTGCTCATCCCCGCCGTCATCGAACAGGGCGAGAAACTCGGTGTCGAATACCGCTACGACACCCCGTGCGTGCGCCTGCTCCGCGACGGCGACGGCCCGGTGACCGGCGCGATCATCGGCGAAGAGGGCAGCTACACCCAGGTCAACGCCAAGGCGGTCATCGTCGCATCGGGCGACTACCTCGACGACGACGAGATGCGCACCCGTTACCAGCCGTTCACCTGGAACGCCGACAGCCGCCTGTACATTCCCTTCGGCATCTCCACGGGCGACCTCCACAAGCAGGCCATGTGGATCGGCGGGGCCATGCAGGAGTCCGAACCCCACTGCTCGACGATCCATCTCGAATCGGGCGCCCAGAGCTACAACTTCCTCCACGTCAACGCCGAGGGCAACCGCTTCATGAACGAAGACGTGAACACGCAGTCGAAATCGTGCGTCAAATCGTTCCAGCCCGAGGGCAAGGCGTTCACCATCTACGACGCCAACTCCCTTGAATCGTTCGCCGAATCGTGCAACGATGGGCGCTCAGGCGGCATCTCGTCCGACCAGCAGTACCGCCGCTTCGGCGTTCCCTTCGACATGGAGGTCGAGCTCAAGCTGCGCGAAGAGAAGATCAAGCAGGGGCTTTTGTTCCAGGCCGACACGCTCGAAGAGCTCGCCGAGCAGATCGGCGTACCCGCCGACAACCTCAAGGCAACGGTCGATCGCTACAACGAGCTCTGCGCCAAGGGCAACGACGACGATTTCGGCAAGCGTCCCGAGATCATGTGGCCCGTCGACACGCCGCCGTACTTCGCCGGACAACTCGTATCCACCCTACTCGCCGCGTCAGGCGGCCTGCGCCAGGACACCGCCTGCCACATCCTCGACGAGAACAACCAGGCCATCGAGAACCTCTACGTTGCGGGAGCCGCGGGCGGCCAGTACTTCTCGAACGACTACCCCACCATCTGCCCCGGCACCAATCATGGCCGCTGCCTCACCTTCGGCCGCATCGCGGGCATCAACGCAGCGGGCGGCGATGCCGACAAGGAGATAGCCGACCTCGAGATCCTCGCCGGCCCCATGCCCGAAGCCGACCGCGTCAATACCGTAACGCCTTCGAAGTAAACGGGCGAGACCCCATCGAAAGGCCGTCGATCGGAGCGCTCGACGGCCGCATACGAAAGCCGAGGCCCAGCGAGGGCCTCGGCTTTCTTGCGTCTCGGCAAAACGCCGAGCTTAATCCGATAGCGAGGTAAGAAAAGCTTTCTCGGTAACAACGTAGGGGGTCAATTGCATGTCGGCCACGCATTCGACGCAGTCGGATTGCACAAGCCGCAAGTACCCCCAATGATATGGGGAGGTCATGTACTTTCCCAGGAAGGTCGCAGGCGTATCGAAATCGCAATCGTACACATAGTTCCAATCAACGGAACCGCTCGACTCGAAAACTTCCGATATCTGCGTGCTGACGAGTCCCGGAACGTATTCTCCGACCTTGAGCACGCGGCGGCGCATCATATCGATCACCTCGGGGGCGACTCCGTCCACGAGACGCATCAGCATAACCCGATGGCAGGTGCACTCGCCTTTGCCGAGGTTGGCATCTCCGGGACCATAAGCCACAAAGGTTACGTCGGCCGCAAGTTCTTCTTCTGAAACGGTCGCCTTCAGCTCGTCCCAAGCGCCGGTTGACGAAGCGGCATCATAATCCGTCCGCTCACGAAACGCCATCTCGCAAAACAGATCTCCGGGATTCGTAGGAGAATCATCGGGCACGACCTCGCAAATACCCACCTCGGAAACGCTTTCGCACAGCTTTCGCGCCGCATCCGCCATGGCTGTCTTTTGCTCAACGGATACGCCATCGGCAAATTTAACGATATACAGGGCGTTTATCATCGGTTCAGCACCTCCACGTCGGCTTCGGTTGAGAAATAGGATCGATCCCTGCTCTCAAGGCTCTCTTCGAGCCCGCGCCACCACTCGGTCACACTCGCATCGCCATAGGAGATGGCTGCAGCCAGTTTCCCATACCCCTCGAACGACCATATGAATTCAAGGGTATTGTTGCTCTCGGCATCGGTGAGCCAAATCGGAGGCGCAACGATGGCGTGCTCGAGCGTCATGCCCTTCTCCGCCGCAACGGTTTCGAGTCTTTCCAGGTAAGCATCATGCACCTCTCGCCCCTTGCCAGGCTTAACGACCATGCGATCGATGAGGTATATCATCGGTGCAGCAGCCTGTTCGGCAGAGGCATCCTCCTTCGGCGCATCCTCGGGTTCCTCGACCAGTGCCTCCGGCGCCGTATTCTGTTCGGCGCATCCCCCTAAAACTCCCATGGTCATCGCAGCGCATCCGGCAACCGCACCAACCTTCAGAAAATCTCGGCGAGAAACGCCATCCGGTTCTCCCATACGTCCTCCTTTCGTTTTCGGGCACCCGATCCGCCTTCGCCCAGTCTCGTCTGGCGTCAAACGAGCGAAAGCGTTAGAATCGGCATCGGCGATACGGCGTGGGGCCTTTCATCGCTCATACCTTTTCCGACGAATCGGGTAGCTCGGATGCTATCGTGGATCGGCCCGGGGATCGATCTCACGAAAAAGGCTATATGGCCGAAATGGATCATCCGAAAGGGACGATTTTCAAATCGGGAGGGAAAAAATGCAGGTGTATTTGCAGTCGGAACGCATTGATTTTTCGCGCTCGTCCAAGATCGCACTCGTCGATGCCGCCATCTGGGTTTGGTTCTACCAAACCTCTCACGCCGAAGGATCCATCCTCACCATGGCAACGGAAGCGTCATGGTACGGCCAAGGGGTGCTTGGCATCATCATTGCCGCACTTGTGCTGCTTTTGAAGTGGGATGCCTTTCCGCAGCGGTTTCGCATTCTTGCACCGATCGTTGCAAGCAGCGCCTGTGCGCTTTTAACGGCAGTCGGGCTTTTGGATCTGTCGGGGACCGTCGTTCAGCACGCTACGCTGGCAGTGCTGTCCTTCAGTGCATGCGCCTGCCAGCTGCTCCGACTCGACAACCTGGCAAAGTCAGACAACATCCGCATGCTCGCAACGGTGCTGACCGAGTCCCTCGTGATGTTTTACGCTCTGAATCTGATTCTCGCCGAATCCTCCCAAATCTTGCGCGATATCTTCATGATCGTTGCGCCGTGCGCTCTCCTGGCAGGGCTCAAAACACCTTCCGCTCCAACTAAAAACATGCGTCCTTTTTCCTTAAAAACACTGGTGACCACGCCGAATGTTCTCGTGTGCGCATTCGGCATCGCCGGGGGCTTCGTGTTCGTCGCTGGAGCCTTGCATGTTCCGACGGGCTTAAACGACCTGTTCCACAGCCCCATGCCGACCTACCCGACCATGCAGCTGCTCTACATGGCTCTCGCCATCACAGCCTCATCGGGCCTGCGCTTGCCCAAAGCGATGTACTTTTCTCTGGTCAACCTCTCATGGGCCTTTGGCTCGCTGTTGGGATCGTTCGCCATGCGCATGGCGCCCCAAATTCCCGAAGCCGTATCGTTCGTCCTCGCCGCCGCAGTTATGATGAGCTTCTTTTTGTTCCAAAGCACTTGGATAGACCGCCCGGAAACCATGCCGAGCACCCCCGACCAGCTCGTCGAAGAGATAGCTGGACAGTACGGCCTCACGAAAAGGGAGACCGAGGTTGCTGCCCTGCTTCTCGAAGGCCGAAGCCTTCGGCACATACAGAATGCACTGTTTATCTCAGAGGGTACGGCCAAAACCCACGCCAAACACATTTATGCAAAGCTCAACGTCCGAACGAAGCAAGAGCTCATCGACCTCTTCAAGAACGGAAGCAGATAAACCCCCGCACCAGTCGCCGCCGAACCGAGTAATCATAACTTTCGGATGACAAAAACCACCACAATCGTCGTTTTCGAGAGATGGTTTCTTTTGGCTCGCTCGGTAATCTAATCCCAGCATACGGCACCCGTACGGAAACCCCGTCATGGTCGTATGCAGCCTTAAGAGGGATGGTCGGCACGATGAAGCCGGCAACACGAAAGAGAGGTTACCGATGGAAAATCACGGAACGATCGGACGGCGCGACTTTTTGAAAGCAGCCGCGCTCTCAAGCGTCGCCATGGGGGCAGCGGGAATGCTCGCAAGCTGCGCCCCCGGCGGAGAAAAGGGCGGGTCCAGCGCGACGGGAAGCGAGAACATCGCATGGGATAAGGAAGCGACCATTGTCGTTGCAGGTTCAGGCACGGGCGCATTTGCAGCTTTGGCAGCCAAGAAGCTCGGTGCAGAATCGGTTATCCTCCTCGAGAAGGGCACCATGTGGGGAGGCACGGCCGCAACCTCGGGCGGCGGAATGGCCATACCGCTTACCGACGTGGCAAAAGCTGCCGGTGCGGAGGATTCGCTGGAAGAGGTTCTGAAGTATTTCCAGAACGCAAGCGAAGGTCGCGCTAATCCGGCCGTAGTCGAGTCGTTCGCCACCAACGGAAACGATTTCTTGAACTGGATGCTCGAAACCATGGGCTGGCAATGCAACCCCAGCCCGTTGTTCAGCGATTACTACGAGCCCGTTGAGGGATGGGCGCCATTCGGACGCGCAAGCTTGGGATTCGCCAAGGACGACGGCTCGACCGGCGCTGCCTTCATGTGGACCGAGCTGAAAGCGGCACTCGAAGAAGCAGGCGTTGAAATCATGATGGAAACACCGGCAACGCAGCTCGTCACCGACAGCTCGGGAGCCGTAATCGGCGTAAAAGCGACTTCGGGGCGCGATGAAATCGCAATCAGGGCCGACGCCGTCCTTCTCGCAACCGGCGGCTTCGATCATGACGACGAAATGCGCGCCAAGCACATGCCGTTCAAGATACTCGCCACTAACGCCGTTGCCACCAACACGGGCGATGGGCATAAAATGGGCATGGCTATCGGCGCCGACGTATCCCTCATGGATTCATGCTGGGGAGCGCCCGCCGTTCTCACGACGGGTCAGGATCCAAAAGAGCTCATCGAAACCGGTACGATCGCCCAAGAGATCGCGGGTACCGACTGGGCGATGTACCGAGGCCTTCCAGGTGCTGTCGTGGTCAACAGGAAAGGTCACCGCATAGGTAACGAGGCAACCGCCTACGATTCGTTCTTTCGTGCTTTCTCGTATTACGATAACGGCGAAATGGAGCACATCAACATCCCATCGTACCTCATCTGCGATTCGGCCTGCTGGAACACCTACTCTATGCCGGGTCACACCGTCGGCTCCATGGATGGCGGCTACTTCGACGAAACCTACGGCAGCGAAAGCAGCGGGGACGAGGTTCCCAGCCATTTTGTAGTAGCCGATACCCTCGAAGAGCTTGCAGAAAAGCTCGGCATCGATCCTGAGGGCCTTGCGAATGAGATTGCCCGATTCAACGAAAACGCCGAGCAGGGAATCGATCCGGTTTACCATCGCGGAGAAAAGCATCTCGACGTCGCTACAACGGGCGTGATGGCGGGCAGCAGAACCGATCTGGCGAATCCCTGCCTCGCCCCGCTTTCCACTCCCCCCTTCTACGGTGCCGTGTACGTGCCGGGCACCTGCGGAACCGGCGGAGGATTGACCATCAATGAAAACGCTCAGGTGATGAGCGCGATGGGCGAGCCTATACCCGGTCTGTACGCTGCGGGCAATTGCTCATCGGGCGTTTCCGGCGGCCGTTATGTGCATGGCGGCATCAGCATCGGCGCAGGAAGCGTTATGGGCTGGGTTGCCGTAAACCACGCTCTGGGGCTATAGGCAAACGGCTCCCATCAGCACACCTCGATCAGGCCGGTTCCCAAGGAGCCGGCCTGACTCCGCTAGGCCACGCAACGCGACACCGCATCTTGAGAGGCTGCTCCACAGCAGCGCTCAGTCATTCTGCAATATATTACCGTTACGGGTATTGCGAGTTCGGTGCAAGAAATTGTGTTTCGGGGCTGTGGCAGAGAAGCATCGCAGGGCAGTCACCGTCAACCGAAACCGAAAACACGACTGCCGCAATTCGCCCTCGGGAGCGCTGCCTAGGTCGACCATTGCAAACGCCGCCCGATCTAGCGCCGCGTCGATCCGCCATCGAAGCGCTGCCTTGCTACGTTTCGACGATCATGCATAATTTAGGTAACTTCTGCTATTTTTTTATGTGGCAAGTACAATCGGGGAAAGCCACCCGTGCGTCCGCAACCGAGGAGGAATGCGATGCGTCCCGACTACCCTATGACACCGAAACGTATGCTCATCAGAAAGCTGGCTAGCTTCAGCAACAAGATGAAGCGGCTCAGACGCATGCCCGTCGGCGACCTATCGGGCAGCCAGTTGCTTCTGCTCCCCATCATCTACTCTTTCGATAATCCTCCGACCCTCAACGAGCTCGCAGAGGCGAATGAAAGCTCCTACCAGAACACCCGCCAAATACTCGAAAAGCTCGAAAGCACCGGGTACGTGACCATTCTGCCCGACGAGAAGGACAGCAGAGCAATTCGTGCCATACTCGCCGATAAGGGCATAGCGGCCGTCCACGAGTATTATCGAACCATGTACGGAGCAGTGCTGCACCTCTACGACGGTATTGGCGATAGGGACGTCGAAATCACCCTGAGCGTGCTGGACACCCTGTACGATCGCATCGACAGCCTCTATGCTTCCAGCATCACCGCGCACCTAGATTCGTAGCCCGACGCATCGCGCTCCGCCCCCACACTTCGCCGGGCATCGCCGCTTCAGAAGACCCACCGCCAAAGCCACAGCATCCAAGCGCAAGAAAGCCCCCGAAATCGGGGGCTTCCATGACATTGAAGTAAGTTTAGCGCTTGCTGAACTGCGGGCGCTTGCGGGCCTTCTTGAGGCCGTACTTCTTGCGCTCGACCATACGGGAGTCGCGCGTGAGGTATCCCGCACGCTTGAGCTCGCCGCGGTAGTCGCCAGCCTCGAGCAGGGCGCGGGCGATGCCGTGGCGCAGAGCGCCGGCCTGGCCCGAGATGCCACCGCCGTTGAGCGTGGCGATCACGTCGAAGTGATCCATCGTGTCGGTCACCTTGAACGGGGACTTCGCGTAGTTCACGAGCGCTTCGCGACCGAAGTAGTCGAGGCCCTCGCGACCGTTGACCGTAACCTTACCGGTGCCGGGAACGAGACGAACGCGGGCGATGGCGTTCTTCCTGCGGCCGGTGCCGTAATACAAAGCTTCGCCTGCCATTAGTTATCCTCCATCTTGATCTCGCGGGGCTTCTGGGCCATGTGCGGATGCTCCGCACCGGCATAGACCTTGAGCTTCTTGCCCATTGCACGGCCGAGCGTGTTCTTCGGAAGCATGCCCTTGACGGCATGCTCGATCACGCGCTCGGGATGCTTGGCCATAGCCTCTTCGAAGGATTCGACCTTCAGCCCACCCGGAAAACCGCTGTGACGATAATACTCTTTGGCAGCTGCCTTGTTGCCCGTCAGACGGATCTTGTCGGCATTGATGATGACGACAAAGTCACCCGTATCGACGTGCGGGGTGTATTGCGGCTTGTGCTTGCCCTTCAAGATATGAGCGGCCTTGGTGGCGACGCGGCCGAGAACCTGATCAGCTGCATCGATCAAGACCCATTCGCGCTCAACTTCGTTGGGCTTTGCGTAATACGTCTTCACTTCATTTCCTCCATATTGCTTGCTCCCGCGGTCTGAGAAGCGGTTGCCGACCTGCGGGGTGTTTGTTTTCAAAAGTTGCAGACGCATACGGATGCCGGGTTCCTACGCCGACGCGCCGGGCTGGTCTGGACTCCAACCGTTTGCGCTTCCGCATCAAATCTGCCACACGGGGCTTTTGAAAGCGAACCTTTGCATTGTAAGATGACGAAATGAGCACGTCAATACGAATGGGCGGCTTTTCGCCCATCGCATCTCCCATTTAGCCGCGTTTCTCCACAAGTATCCGCGATGAGCGGCCCTGCGCCGTGCTGCAGACGACCAATCGCACAGCGGCAAGCCGCACGGTACGAGCGCTCGCTATGGCGGCG
The DNA here is from genome assembly GCF_022845715.1 of Raoultibacter timonensis. Taxonomy (NCBI): domain Bacteria; kingdom Bacillati; phylum Actinomycetota; class Coriobacteriia; order Eggerthellales; family Eggerthellaceae; genus Raoultibacter; species Raoultibacter timonensis. The sequence continues at coordinate 749,991 of NZ_AP025564.1, read as the reverse complement.
CTGCTTGGCAAACCGGGCGTCGGCTCGGCTGTGCGGCCTGCGGGTCCGACACCGATGCAGCAGCGCGGTTGGAGATCCGCTACTTTCCGCCGAAGAGACCGCCCAGCTTGCCAAGCAGATCGCCGCCGTTGTCGCCGAGGAAATCCCCCACGGTCTCCATAACGGAGTTCATATCGAGTTCCTTGCCTTCAAGCAACGGCTCGATCACCTTCACCACGTCGGTTACTTCCTCATCGGTAAGCTCGAGCCCCGTTGCACCCTTAATCGCCTCGGCGGGATCGACGCCGAACTGTTTCAGACTCTCGGGGTCTTTTGCGACCGATTCCAACACGGCTCCCACTATCTGCTGTACATCCACGGGTGTTCTCCTTCAACGATTAGTTGCATCATCAGGGGTTTCGATTACCCAACGCCATACGGAATTATAATTGCTTCGCCAAAGTTCACGAGATAAATCGCGGTGACACCACCGCTGGTTGAAGCTGAGAGCAAGGGGATCCATGACAACGAAGAAGCACGAAGACAAGCAGCCCGAAAAACAGCCCGAAGCCGCAGGGGACGCTGCCGCGCAAGAGACCGAGGCCGACGAGGCGAAACCTGCCGAGAAGAAGCCGAAAGAGCGCACGTTCGTCGACGCGAAAACCGGTAAGAAGATCGCGAAGCCGCACCAGGGAGGCTCGGGGACAGCGGCCACGCAAGCCGTCCGCGAGGAGATGCACGCCGAGCGCAAGGGCAACGCCTTGCCGTTTCGCATCGGAGCGGTCGTGCTGTGGGTGCTCGGCATCGCCTGCGAGGTCATGGCGATACTCGTTGCGAACGGGACGCTGTTTTTGCCCGCCTTCAGCCAGATGGCCTGGATCATCGTCTGGATCGTAGCCGATCTCGTGCTCGTAGTCGCAGGATCGCAGCTATGGAAGCACGCCAACCACCTTTTCCCCGCCTCAAAAGAAAACAAGCTCGCCTACTGGGTGCAGACCGATCTCGGCATCATCATCGCCGCCATCGCGTTCGCCCCCATCGTCATCGTCCTGCTTTCGAATAAGAACCTCGACAAGCAGACGAAGCAGATCGGATCGATCGTCGCCGTCGTCGCCCTCATCGCCGCACTTGCGAGCGGCGTCGACTATCATCCCACGACGCAGGAAGACCTCGACCAGGCCGAGGCAGGAGCCGCCGCGCTCGCCGACGACGGGCTCGCCTATTGGACGCCGTTCGGCGAGGTGTACCACTTCAACCCCGATTGCCAGTACATCAAGAATTCGGGCACCATATATTCGGGCACCGTGCAGGATGCGCTCGACGCGAACCGCGACCGCGGCTGCTCGGGCTGCACCGTCGATGACGGAACCGACGTGCTGTCGAAGGCCGATCCCGAGGCGGTCGCCGAAGCCGCCGCAAACGCCATCGCGGTAGGCGCCGCCGAGGCAAAAGGCAATGCCGACGCAGAAGGCAGCAACGAAGACGAGGGCGCCGAAGATGAGAATTTGCCCAAAGCCGCATAAACTCCCACTCGTTTAACCTCGGCTAACAAGAGTTTGCTATCATACGTAGCAGACGAGAAACTCGGCGCCCGGTATCCACGGGCGCCTTTTTGACGCGAGGAAACCAGGGGGCCATGGATCCGTTTCTGTTCATCACCATCGTGACGCTCATCGCCGGCATGGGCGGAACGGGGATCGGCGGCATCATCGGCGCGTTGTTTCGCACCGATTCGAGCCGCACCGTCAGCCTGCTCTTGAGCTTTGCGGGCGGCGTGATGCTTTCCATCGTATGCTTCGACCTCTTGAGCGAATCGATCGAATCGGCGCAAACTTTTTCCGAGCACGCGGTATTCATCGTGTGCGCAGCGGTGATCACAGGCATCGCGGTCGTTTATCTGCTCAACCTCGCTATCGACCGCAGAACGCGTCGCGAAGTCCCCCACGTATCGAGAGGGGACCATCCGAAAACGCATGACGATCTCGACGAGCTGATTCACGCCGACCACCTTGCCGAGCACCGCAAGCACAACGACCCGAAATCGTCGCTCTTCGTCGCAGGTATCGTCATGGCTTGTGCGATCGCGCTGCACAACGTACCCGAAGGCATGACCATCGGCGCGGGTTTCGCCACCCAAGCCGAGCTGGCCGCAGGTGCCGGCATCGTGCTTGCCGTGCTCATCGGCCTGCACAACATCCCCGAGGGCATGGCGGTAGCGGTACCGCTTATCAACGGCGGCATGGGGCGCGTCCGAGCAGTGCTGGTCACCGCCGCAAGCGGCGTCCCCACCGTGCTCGGCGCATGGCTCGGCTACTGGCTCGGCGACATCGGTCCGCTCGGCCTCACGCTCAGCCTCGGCTTTGCGAGCGGCGCCATGCTCTACGTGGTGTTCGGCGAGATCGTCCCGCAGGCCATTCTCATGTACCGCTCAAAGATGCCCGCGTTCTTCGTCATCATCGGCATGATGCTGGGGCTGCTGATCATCTTCGGGTAGCAACCGCAAGACAGGCAAGCGCACCAACACACCCAAGCGCAATAACCAGGCGCCCTACTCGACGATCGTAAACGCGGGGTTGTCGCGCGTCACGATCGTGCGGGAGACGATGGTTGCGCCGAGGTAGCGGCCCATGAGCTCGGCGAATTCGTCAAGCGCCTCGTTCAGCACCCCGATGCGCTCGGGGTCGACGCATTCGATGACGAGGATCGCGTTCTTCGAATCGTCGGAAAGAGCCGACCTTTGGCCGTCTCTCCAGTTCCAGCAGCGGCAGATCGCGCCGGTATCGTCGCGATAGCAGAGCTCGCCCGCAAGCGTGGGATCCTCTTCGTCTTCGCCGATCGGCAGAAACGCATCGCCGCCCTCGGTGACGCCCAGGCGGAAATCGCCTTCGACCGTATCGATATCCTCGCCGCCGACCGGCAGCGCGTATTTGAGTGAGATGGCGTTGTAGATATCGACCGACGGCGTGATCGAGCCGACGGGATTGCCCTTGAGAACGCGTTTGAGCAGGTTCTCGATCGAGCAGCGCGCACCTTTCTTCGTCTTGAACTTGCTATACGCTTCGCGCCACACCTTCACCATCTCGTTTTCCGAGATGACATTGCTCGTAAGGTATTGGTTCGCCTGCTCGTTCGCCTCGGACAAGAGCCTGCGGATGGATTCCGTATCCGATGGATCGACATCGGATGCGCCTTTCATGTCGTGCGCGACGATGATCCCGATGGCCGCATCGGGAAAAAGCTCCCAAAACGAATCTTCGGCGATGAATTTCTGCATGATTGCTCCTTCATGTGTGTGTTCCTGTTGTGCTCGGCGTCGCGCACGATGCTCCTATCGCGCGCGTACCTACGTTGTTCTCTGGTTATTATGCCACCTCGCGACGCATGGCGCGATTGCGAATCGGTTGCGCTACGGCATCGCAAGGCAACCGATTCACGCGCAGGACTATCGGTTAGAACGGCAGTTTTACGGGAAGCGGCGTCCGCAGGCGAGACGCCATGCCCTCTTCCTCGTGCGCGATCGGCGGCCGATTTCGCAAACGGACGCCTTACCGCTCAAGTTCGGCGAGCATTCCGATAACCACTTCGGCAGAAATGCGAGAAGCGGTTTCGCAGTTCTTGTCGTAGTTCTCCATTCCGTTATGCGTCGCCGTATCGGTTATGGTTCTCACCGCGATGAACGGAACCCGGTTCACATGGCACACATGCGCCACGCTGGCGGTTTCCATGTCGGCCGCCAGCGGAGCGAATTCGGCGTTTATATCGTTTCTCTTTTCGCCCTCGATGAACTGCTCGCCGGTCACGATCGAGCCGAACAGCACTGGGTATTTTGACGCACGGCCATAGCCTTTAGCGGCATCGAGCAGCCGCTCGTCAGCCTGAAAGTACACCGACGGCATCCATGGATGGAATTCCGTCAGCACGTCATCGGCAACGTCGTGGTAGGCGGTCCGTTCCGCAACGATCGTGTCGAACAGCCTCACGTCCTCGCGCATGCCGCCCGCCGTCCCCGCATTGACCACCGCATCTACCTGGAACACGTCAACGAGCAGCTGCGTTGCGATGGTGGCGTTTACCTTGCATACGCCGCTGTACACCGCAACCACCCTCGTCTTGCCGATCGCACCCTCGTGGAACTCCAGCATCGCCCTTTCCACGGTTTCGCCCTTTTCCATGCGCTCCAAAAAGGGAGCCAATTCTGTATCGCTCGCGCAGACGATACCCACTCTTTCCATCGATTGCATTCAAATCCGTTCGTCGAAGAAACCGTTTCGTTTTTACGGAAACGCGTGCTTTGCAGGCATGCAAGCCGTATCGCGGCCGACCTGCACCTTTAAAAAGGGCCTCGTCCGATCGGACGAGGCCCTGCATGAAAAAAGATAGCCTACACGCAGGCCAGCGCCTGTTCGACGTCGGCGATGAGATCCTCGGTGCCCTCGATGCCGCACGACAGGCGAATAAGGTCGGGCGAGATGCCCGCCGCAGCCAGCTCGGCATCGTTCATCTGACGGTGCGTCGCATTCGCCGGATGGAGTACGCACGTGCGCGCATCGGCAACATGCGTGGCAATCTGGGCAAGCTTGAGGTTCTTCATGAACGTTTCAGCCGCAGCACGCCCGCCGACCACGCCGAAGCTCACCACGCCGCACGATCCGTTGGGCAGATACTTCTTCGCCTGCTCGGAATACTCGTCGCCTTCGAGCGAGGGGTAGCGCACCCAGGCGATCTTGGGGTGCGCCTTGAGGTACTCGGCCATCGCGAGACCGTTCTTGCAGTGCTGCGCCATACGCAGATGCAGGCTCTCGAGGCCAAGGTTCAAATAAAACGCGTTCTGCGGCGCCTGTATCGCCCCGAAATCGCGCATGAGCTGGGCAGTTGCTTTTGTGATAAAAGCGCCCTCGAGTCCGAAGCGCTCGGTGTAGGTAACGCCGTGATAGCTGTCGTCGGGAGTGGTGAGGCCGGGGAACTTATCGGCATGCGCGCACCAGTCGAACGTGCCCGAATCGACGATGCAGCCGCCCACGCCAACGCCGTGCCCGTCCATGTACTTGGTCGTAGAATGCGTGACGATGTCGGCGCCCCACTCGAAGGGGCGGCAGTTGATCGGCGTGGGAAACGTGTTGTCCACGATGAGCGGCACGCCGTGCTCATGCGCGGCGCTCGCGAAGCGCTCGATATCGAGCACCGAGAGCGCGGGGTTGGCGATCGTTTCGCCGAACACCGCCTTGGTGTTGGGCTGGAACGCCGCCGCAAGCTCATCGTCCGTGCAATCAGGCGAAACGAACGTAAACTCGATGCCCATGCGCTTCATGGTTACGGCGAACAGATTGTACGTGCCGCCGTAGATCGACGAGGAGGACACCACGTGATCGCCGGCAGAAGCGATATTGAACACGGCGAAAAAGTTCGCTGCCTGGCCCGACGAGGTGAGCATTGCCGCCGTACCGCCCTCGAGCTCGCAGATCTTCGCAGCAACGTGATCGTTGGTGGGGTTCTGCAAGCGCGTGTAGAAGTAGCCCGACTCCTCCAGATCGAACAGCTTGCCCATATGCTCGCTCGTATCGTACTTGAACGTCGTAGACTGGATGATGGGGATCTGGCGCGGCTCTCCGTTGCCCGGCGTGTACCCACCCTGAACGCAGACGGTGCTGATCGATTCACTCACGTGTTGCTCCTTGCTGTTCGGTGCTCTTTTTGGTGGCTGCATTATATACCGCCGCGCATTGCAGATGGGTTTCGCGGTTGGCAAACCCCGAGATTCACAGGTTATGCCCGCATCGGCCGCATCGGCTCCACGAAAGAGCCGATGCGGCTGAAGGCAAACCGCTACCGCACCGCCGCAAACAGGTCGTTGAAGGCTTCGGTCATCGTCGGATGCGTGTAGACGGCATCGCGCAGCGTCGTATAGGAAACCCCGGCATCCATCGCAAGCTTAACGGTGTTGATCATCTCGTGCGACTCTTCGCAGAACAGATGAGCCCCCAGTATGCGCTCGGTCGCTGCGTCGACGATGACCTTGAGCAGCCCCGTCGGCTTGCGCAGCAGCTGCGCTTTCGGGATCGCGGCAGCGGGAAGCGTTCCCACCTTGACAGCATAGCCTCGCTCGCGCGCTTCCTGCTCGGTCATGCCAACGCGAGAAAACGGCGGATCCACGAACACGCTATAAGGCACCTCGCCGCGGTTTTCCGTCGTACGCGAACCGTCGCCGAGCACATCGGAAGCGACGATGCGGTAATCATCGAGCGAGATGTAGGTAAACTGCAAGCCGCCGACAACATCGCCCATCGCCCAGATATGCTGGGCGGTCGTACGCAGATGCCCGTCGGTGTCGATGGCGCCGCGCGCGGTCAGCCCGATCCCCGCCGCTTCAAGATTCAGGCCGTCGACGTTGGGCCTGCGCCCGGTTGCCACCAAAACAGCGGATGCCGCAAGCTCTTCTCGGTTTTCGCCGACCGAAACCGTCACCACGGTCGATTCCTCGGCATCGCACACCGATTCGACCACGGCCGACCGAATCACACGTATGCCGCGCGCCTCAAGGCTCGCAAGCACCGCCGCAGCTATTTCGGCGTCTTCGCGGGGGATGAACGCGCTGCCATCTTGCACGACGGTAACCTTCGATCCGAAATTTGCGTACAGGGAAGCGAACTCGAGGCCGATGTAACCCCCGCCGACGATCACGAGCGTTTCGGGAAGCTCTGCGAGGTCAAGCATGGTTTCGCTCACAAACACGCGCGAGCTCTCGGATAAGCCGGCGATATTCGGCACGAACGGTCGTGCACCGGTGTTGACGAACACGGAATCGGCCTCGATCACCTGGGATGCGCCGTCGCGCTCGATGCGAATGCGATGGGCATCGACAAACGACGCCTTGCCGTCGACCACCCGCACAGCTGGATTATCCGCGAGTTTGCGATAGTTCTTTTCGCGCAGCATCGATACAACCCGATCCTTTTCGGCGACCGCCTCGGCGTAGCGCTGCGCCCGTTCCTCGAACGAGCCGCCCAGCTCGGCCGAGAGCGCTGCGCTTTTGACGAGCGACTTGGTGGGAATGCACGCCACGTTGATGCACGTACCGCCGTACATACCGCTCGACTGCTCGACGAGCGCCACGGTTTTTCCCGCTGCGGCAAGCGCCCCCGCAAGCGTCTTTCCTCCTTTGCCAAAACCGATGATGGCCGCATCCACCTTATCCATAGCTGCATCCATGGCTGTAGCTCCTTTCGCCCGTAGGCTTGCATTGTTGAACCCTATCGATTTCGCACCGATCGTCTCAAGAAGCCGCCCGTACCTCGACCCCTTGGTTTCGCTCTATGCGCAAGCGCATCCTTACTCGGGGAAAATGATCCGATCGATATCCGCAACGGTCGTGCGGGCAAGACGCTCTTTGCATACCGCATCCAAATCGGCGCAGATGCCGTCCATGATGCCCGCCATGCCCGATGCGATCAGGCACTCCATATCGGCATCGCCGCTTTTCCATCCCACCTCGACGAACCGCGTGCCGAGGGCGTCCGCAACGTCTTGCAGCGTTATCGTTTCAGCCTCAGCCGCAAGCGCATACCCGCCCTTGGCACCCTCTTTCGCAACAAGCATACCCGCCCGCTTGAGCGGAGCCAGCGCCTTGCGTACGCGTGCGGAGTTCGTGCAGATGTTCTCCGCCAGCTCGTCGCTCGTAAGGGCCGTTTGCTTGTGGTTGAGGAAGACGAGCGCGTGAACCGCAATGGAAAAATCGCTATTCATTGCCGTCCCCGGAAACCGTATCGTAGGGCCAATCGACGATGCCGCCCATGTCGTAGACGCTCTGGTAGCCCAGCTCGACAAGCTTATCGGCAGCCTGCTTGCTGCGCACCCCCGTACGGCAGTACACGATCAGCGTCGCGTCGAGATCCTCGAGACCGTCAGGTTGTTGCGAGCCGATATCCTCGTTGGGAACGTTGACGGCTCCGGGGATGTGCCCCTCTGCATATTCCGACGGGGTACGCACATCGACAACGATCACGCCGCCCGCATCCATCATCCGCTTGCCCTCCTCGGCGTCTATCTTGTGATAGGCACCCTCTTGCAAAGAGTCGGCGGAAGGCGTTTTCGGCGAATCGCCACCCGCCGCTTTGGCGGATGAACCGTTGTCGGCCTGGCAAGACGCGAGAACGAGAACGGCAACCGCGCAAGCGGCGATCACCGCTACCACACCTTTTTTCGATACCATGCGAACCCCTATCTGTATATTTCAAATGTACAGTTATTAATTGCTACTGTACAGCTTATATATAAGGGTGTCAAGCAGCTCTCCCGTCCCACCTTTCGGTGCAGGCATTCCGCAGCGCAAGACAGCGCCGCGGTTTCAGCGATCAAACAGTAGTCACCGATCCTTCATTTCGATCCTCCGCTTCGATCTCCTGAAACTCCACCACCATGTCGAGAAGGTCGTCGCGCTTATGGATACCCAATTTCTTGTAGAGGTTGTTGATATGACTTTTCACCGTCGATTCCGCAATAAACAACTCCTGGGCAATCTTTTGCCGCGAATAGCCCGACAACAGATACAGAATCATATCTTCCTCGCGTGGAGTCAATCCGTACCGTGTTCTTATTTGAGCAAGGACACCATCATATTGACGTACGTTCGCCTGCGGAGAAACGGGTGTTTCAAGCGGCAGCCCCGAAACGTTAACCACCTTGCTGTGCCGATCCGCCTGAATCTTCATGAGCAGAACAAGCAAGGCGGCAAGCAGTACAAGCAAACCAGCAAAAGCAATACTCGTATATACACCGCTCTCCACAACATCAATGCCGAATCCTTTTATAATTGCGTTCGTCAGTACAGACCCCATGAACAACCCAACAAAAACGAGTGTCTGCCCCACGAAGGGAAGCCCCGCATCAACCACATCATGCTTGTTTCGGTTTCTGTAAATATTCAAGACCTCAAAATCGCCCCCAAGCTGAGTAGTGAGGATGAACAGAGGTTTCGGAGAAAAGGCCTTGGCGGTTCCAAGAGGCAAAATCATGCACACCGTCAGCAGTACCGGGATAACCGCAAGCATGCTGTCCGCCACCCTCTTTACATTAAGAGCGCCCACCAGAAGAACGAGTAGCATAGCCCCCGATATGAGCGAAGCAACTTGCTGCCACGGATCCAACGAAAAGGGGACATACATCTCAATGGTTCCAATACCGCCAGAAATAAACGTCGGGAAAACCTGAAGAGCACAAAACAGTACCGCGGCGCGCAATCCCATACCGCCGAAAAACGACTTCCTTGAATTACCGCATTCCTTCAGCTTTCCTTTCATTCCATACATAATTAATGCAGCGCCCGCCACGGAAACGGCAAGATAACTCACAAGGTGCATTTCACCTGAAGGAAGAGATGCCGTGAGCAAAACCGTGCAAGAAGCCAAGACCGCAACCGAAAGCGTCAACCGAGGTGCTCGATCGCTTGAAGCCAGGTAGAACGTCCAAATCTGCAACACAGGAGCCCGCGCTACCGCGAAAGAAATCGTCGCAGCATCAATAAAGACGGGTTCTCCCCCGCCAAGACCCCAATACGGAAGCAAAAGCATAAAACAACCGAACACGCTAAGAGCAATCCCGGCAGCCGCGAGGATGGGAATCGTCCTTCTGGCGCCGAAAAAACAGATTGCCACCGAACCTACGACAGCGGAGCCGACGATGCATGCCCATATTATTTCCTGAGGAATTGACGAAGTCGCACCACCATAAGGAATGATGCCCGATCGATCAAGGAGGGTTTGAGCCCATGCGCACGCGGCACCAAATACGAGAACGAGATCCTTGGTTGGCAGCTTCATCTCAGTAACTTCCTTCGTCTGCTTCCGAGCGCATATTATACAAAAAACCAGTCCTCACGTAGAGAACCCCGCACCGACCAGTCTCCACCCACCAAAAAGGTTGAGATGCTTCAATCTGGCCCTTTTCGATGGACGACTCAAAGACGGGAACGCCGATACTGGCTCGATGCCGAGAGGCGTTAGCCCAAGGGGACAGCCCAAGGCGCGAGATAGAACAAAACAACAAAGGAGGGTTCATGTTTAACGCAGAGAAAAATGGCATAAGCGTTTCGAGACGCAGCTTCATTGCAGCCGCAGGAATCGGTGCGCTGGGAATTGCAGGCTTAGGGGTACTCGGTTGCGCACCAAACGGAGCGAAAGCGGAAGCAGGCGGGACATCGGCAACCGAACCAGGTCCCGACGAAACAGTGAACGTTGAAGTGTGCGTGCTCGGTGCGGGGCCCGCTGGCGTTACCGCAGCAATCGAGGCTGCCGAAGCAGGAGCCGATGTACTCGTAATTGATCTTAACAGCTCCGTTACAGGCAACGGCCATTCGATGACGGCATGCGACACGGAATATCAACATGCCCTCGGAAACAACGAAACCGCTGAGGAGTTTGCCGAATACCTCATGCATTACGAAGACAACCCCAATACAGACAAAGACCTAACGCTCTTCTTGGCCCGGGAGTCGACGGGAATAGTCGACTGGCTTTCCGACCACGGCGTTGAGTGGGCGGGAGTCACAGCTGCCGATCCCGAGCCGTTTGAGATCCCCCGAGTTTTTGTTACGGTTCACGGAAGGGACGCGCAAAAGGCATTTGTCGAGCCTTTAGAGAAGGCTGCTCAAGATGCGGGCGTCCGATTCATGTTCGACACCGAAGCAACGGGGCTCATCCAAGATGAAGTGGGCGCCATCACAGGCGTCGAAGCAGCGGGAGCAGACGGCCACAAAGTGACCGTCAATGCGCGCTCCATAGTGTTGGCGACAGGCGGCTACGGAAGAGACGACGAACTGCTGAGGAGATACGCACCGAAGATTCCGAACTGCGGCGCGCTGGAAGGCGCAGGCGTGTGGTCCCGCGGCACGGGCTTTGCCATCCGTGAAGGCCTTAAGGCCGGAGCCGAGATTATCGGCGGAGGCGGTCATCTTATGTACAAAAACCTCGAAGGAGCAAATGCCGACCATTGCGGACAGGCTTTGCACGTCGGCGTCGACGGACGCCGGTTTTGCGACGAGAGCATGAACCGCCTCGACCGAGCGGCAAAAGCGGCAGATTTGGGTCTAACCGATGTATTTATCATCTACGACAACGAGCTTCCATCAACCCTCTACACAGGAACGTCCTCGAGCGGCGGGACGGCAACTACGTCTGGCGACGGATCGGTCGATGACGCCCTGCAAGCGGCAATCGATGCGGGGACGGTTTTCAAGGCAGACACCATTGAGGGTCTTGCGCGAAAGATCGGAATCAACGAGTCGGTGCTCGCAAACACAGTCGATTCCTATAATGCATGGTGCCAATCCGGCGTCGACGAAGAGTTCGGGAAACCTGCAGAGAAAGTTGCGCTCGTCCTCGATCCCGATCGCAAAGACCCCAACGGAACGGAGCAGATAGAAAGAACAGTACAACTCCTGAACGAGATCAAGACACCGCCGTTCTACGCCACAAAATGCTTCATCAACAGCTACCAGCTCCCTTCGACCTTTGGGGGGCTCAAGATCAACGACCGCGCCGAGGTGCTCGACACAGGAGGAAACCCAATCCCGAACCTCTACTCCGGAGGAGAGGCGTCGAACGGCGCAGCGCTCGGACGCGTCTACGTCACATCGGGAATGCAGATGATGAACGCTTTCTGCTTCGGCCGCGTCGCCGGGGAAAGCGCTGCATCGAACTCCGCAAGCTAGTGCCCTAGCTCTGAGTGGGTTTCACCACGGCCAGACGGCGAAACCCACTCAGAGCATCTACGACGGTCATTGAAAAAGCGTCTTACTCAATGCTGGCGATCAGTCGGTCTACTCAACCGCCGACACGATCTCTTTAGCAACGTACACGCCAGTACCGAGAGCAAGGCCCACCGAAGCACCCTCGTTGGTGTAATACGGCATGCTGTACACGCTACCCTGGTCAACGCCCGCAACATAGAGGCCGGCAATGGGATTGTTCTGCTTGTCCATGGCGCGCAGATGGCTATCGACCTTCACGCCGCCGTTCGTGCCCCATGCACTCGGTACGTACTCGAACGCGTAGAACGGAGCGGTCTTCACCGGTTTGAGGAATGCGGCACTCTTGCCGAAATCCGCATCGACGCCCGATTCGCAGTATGCGTTATACCTCTCAACTGCTTCCTCTAGCGCACCGAGCGAGAACTTCTCAGCCAACTCTGCAACCGAATCGGCTTTAAGGGCCCAGCCTTCGTCGATCGCCTGCTGCAAATGCGCATCGGCGTTCTCGGGCGTTGTCTTGTAGTAATCGGCCTCGGGGCCCGCAATCCAACTTTCGGGCTCACCAAGATACGCATAGATGCCGTCGCCCTTCACGGCCTCGTAATAGTCGGAATCCATGATCACGTACGCCTTTCCGGCACGAATGATCGCCTCGCCGCCTATGGCAAGCGGGTATTGAGCGATCTTCTCTTCGTTGATGAAGCGTTCGCCCGCCGTATCGGTGTAGAGGCCACCGAAAAGCCAGTAGCCGTAGTGTTCGTTCACGTTGGTCCAGTCGGGGTTGAAGGGGCTTCCCTCGGTCGCAGCCGAAACGGCACCGCATTCGTTTCCGAGCACCGAGAAATTACGATCCCATGCGCCACCGGCATCGAGCACCATGTTGATACCCGTACCATCGGAAAGCGTGTTGCCAAGCGGGAACACCTTCGTGTTGAATCGATCGAGCTGCATCTCCTCACCGCCGAGGAACCCACCCGTGCAGACAACAACGCTCGGAGCCATCACGTCGATGCCTTTGTCGGTCTGCACGCCTTTAACGACCCCGTCTTCCATGATGATCTTCTCGGCTGCCGTACTGAATACGAACTCGCCCCCCGCCGTCTGGATGGCTTCAACGAGCGGGGCCACACGCTCCTCGCCTTCCGGAAGAATATAGTGACGACCGCGGAACCCGACGCCGTAGGTATCCTCCATAAGCTCCATCTCGATACCGAGATCGAGCATGGTATTAACCGCTTCACCTGTGTTGGCAAGCGCATTGCGCAGCAGCGCGCCGTTTACACCCGAACGGGAGAAGTCGTACATGTAGCTGAACATAGTGTCGAGCGTAACAGTTGCATCTTCCTGCTCCTGCAGCTTGGTCTCGCATGCGGTAGGGCCTCCGCACATGGAAAAGTTCGACATCGCAGCAGAGGGGGCCTTCTCGATTACGACAACGCTCTTGCCCGCTTCGGATAGTTTAAGCGCCGCCAGCAATCCTGCAGCACCTGCGCCGACAATCGCAACGTCGCATTCCTTGGTCGACGTTCCCTCTTTTCGCGCAATACCCGCCCGAGCTGAAGCCTCCGATTCGGGTGCGCCGTTCGCAACCGCCGTGGTTTGCTGCTGCGGCGAGCAGCCCGCAAGCCCCGCGCCCACAGCAAGTGCTCCAACAGCCGTCAAACCGAGAAACGAGCGCCGATCCATGGTATTCTTCATTGTTGTCTCCTCCCAACGTGGATTGATGTCGCCATTGTAGGCAGACCAAAGCAGCCGCACATCACCGCAAAGGGAGGCGGCACGCTTGATCAGGAGATTCGCGGAAAAGATCACTGCAGCAAGGTGATGATTTCATAGGGTCGATTAGACCACCGCACCAGCAAGTCAAAGGAGAAAGGGATTGTCGTGGCTCAGAAAAAGGCGCAGCGAACCGACAGCAACCGCTCATCGCGGCGCTCAGAGACCGCGTTTCCATTCCGCATGCTCGGGTTTGGCCTCATATACGCCTGGAGCTATTGCGTTTGGGATGTGCCATCTCTCGACGTGGCCGCGCACGCCTCCGCCCTTCAGGGAAGCGACGTTTGGCTCGCTTCGGCCACAATCACACCGATCGCCTGCATCGCCGCCACCCTGTTCGGCAAGAAGGGGGAGCTTTCGGACATAAAGCCCGCCTACGCGCTCGGGCCAGCCCTCGCAGCCATCGGAACCATAGCAGCCGCCATACTTCCCTACCTTACCGGTTTCGGCTACTCGGCGGCGATGGCCATCGCCGCCCTCGCAACGGGAATCGGACCGGTTATTCTCATTGTACTGTGGGCCTGCCTGTTCGCACGCATCGACTCGGGCATAACGGAGATTATCGTGCCCGCCTCGTTTGTAGCTACGCTTGTATGTGCTTTCCTCATCCCAAACATCCACGGCATTGCAGCAACTGTTACCGTAACCGCCCTGCCCTTGCTATCGGGAACGCTCCTGATAGCTTCGAAACGGTCGATCGACGCGGGAGACATTGCCGAAAGCGACCTTCTCGACCGCAGCGTTCCGCAGACGAGAAACCGTAGCAGCGTCATTCGAGCATTCGTCATTATTCTCGCTGTATATGGACTGGGCTGTCTTATCCCCTATGTCACAACGGCCAAGCTCTCGATTGACATTGAAGCGCAAGCAACCATGGCGGGTATGCTGTTCGCCATCGCCCTCTCGGTTGCCATCGTGTTGTTTTCTCGGCATATCGACCTCAGCGCCCTGTTCAAATGGATAACCGCCCCATTCGTGTTCGCCGCCATCTGCGCCGCGTTCGACAGCACCGCGCTCGCTGCGCTTTCCAACGTACTCATGAACATCGTGTTCACCGGCATCGAAATCATCATGATCCTCTACTTCGTCAGACTCTCCCAAAAAACAGAGCAGACCACCACGCTCTATATCGGCATCGGTGAATGCGCTGCTTATTCGGGCGTTCTCGTCGGCTACGCATTCGGCCCGGCCATCCAATCGGCCGTAGAATCTGGAACGTTCGACGCGAAATCGGCGTGCCTGCTGATCATCGGAGCATTCGTCCTCTCGGCGCTCATCGTGCCGAACCGTGACGATTCATGGGCGTCGATGCCTTCCGTACACGAATCGCTGCCGTCTAACGGATCCTCCCCCGCACATACGATTTCGGTGGCTCCCGCAAAACCCGACACCGAAGCAGACTCGCTCGAATCCCGATCGCTCGCGCTTGCTGCACGGTTCGGGCTCTCAAAACGCGAGACCGAAATATTCCTGCTGCTCGCCCGGGGGCGAAGCCGACCCTATATCCGCGACGTTCTCGTACTGTCGAAAAACACCGTAGCAACCCACATACGGCACATCTACGGGAAAGCAGGCATTCATTCGCAGCAAGAGCTACTCGACTTGGTGGAATACGGCAGATCAGGATTTGACAAACGCCAGTAGATCGCGTGGTGAAAGAACCGCACAGGCGAGCGCAAAAGAAAAGCCTCGTCGCTCGTTACCAGGAAATCTGCTTTCGAGCGATTGGCGGTAGTCAACGCAAGACCGCCTTCAAAGTCAGCATGAGCGGGTTTACGCTTCGGTGTCAGCCGGAAACCCGATTGATCCGACTGATGCAACCGTAGCGATTTCCTCCATTGTCAAAAGGCAACCCCGGGAGCACCCGTTGATAGCGTTCGCAAGAGCAGATGAGGATCCGATCCCTGCGGCGCGCAGCCTTCCCTTCTCTCGCTCGCAGAGAATACAGTAGATATCCTTCGCCGAAGACGCAGCGTAAAGCGACATCGCATCATGCTTTGTTGCCCAGCCAACGAGCTCCGTCGCCTCTTTGCAAGTACCTCGGCAGGTATCGCGCTCGATGTCGCCCGAAAACGACAACCCCAATATGGCGAAACCTTGATTGCCTTAGCGCTTGGTTTCACTCGCTGGTATCATAGGGCGTGTTTGTTTCGCGGGGCGATACCTCCCCGATCCGGATGGGCGCAAGCCGCATACCCATCTGGACAAATGTTGATAATGCGGCAAGCAGAAAGGACGCGTTATGCCGATCAGGATTCCCGATTCGCTTCCAGCAACCGAGATTCTCGAAAGCGAAAACATCTTCGTAATGACCGAATACCGCGCCATGCATCAGGACATCCGTCCCCTGAAGCTGCTGCTTTTGAACCTCATGCCCACAAAAATCGTCACCGAAACGCAGATCATGCGAAAGCTCTCCAACACGCCGCTGCAGATCGATGTGGAGCTGCTGCAAACCATCAGCCACGAATCGAAGAACGTTTCCGAAGAGCACCTCGAAACGTTCTACACCTCGTTCGACGATATCAAGAACGAGCACTTCGACGGCATGATCATCACCGGCGCGCCCGTCGAGCGGCTCGACTTCGAAGACGTCGACTACTGGGACGAGCTTTCGAACATCATGGAATGGTCGCGCACCAACGTGCACAGCGTACTGCACATCTGCTGGGGCGCCCAAGCGGGCATCTACTACCACTACGGGGTGCCGAAGTACGAGCTGCCCGAAAAGCTGTTCGGCGTGTTCGAGCACAAGCTCGTGAAACCTTCTTCCCCGCTCGTGCGCGGATTCGACGATGTGTTCATGGCTCCGCATTCGCGCTACACCGAAGTGCATGCCGAAGACATCGAGGCGAACCCCGCACTCGAGCTGATAGCCGTGTCCGACGTTGCGGGCGTCTACATCGCCAAGAGCACGGACAGCCATCACTTCTTCGTATTCGGCCACCCCGAGTACGACACCGAAACGCTTGGCCGTGAATACGAGCGCGATCTGGGTAAAGAACCCGATGTTGCCCTGCCGGTGAACTACTATCCCGACAACGATCCCACGCGCGCCCCGCTCGCGACCTGGCGGGCGCAAGCGCAGCTGCTGTACACGAACTGGCTCAACTACTACGTCTATCAGACAACACCATACGATATCGGTTCGATCGGGGAAGAGGAGTAGGCCGTGTCGCAAGAGGAAGATCGCGCAGAAGCTGCGCATGTGCCCCTCGAAGCGAACGAGCGCGCCGAAGCCCAAAGACGCGCGGAAGCCGCCTTGCAGGAGAAGCAGAAGCGCGCGAACGTCAAACACGATCCGTTTCTGCGCGCCGCCAACGAAGATGACGACGGCTACGACCCGTATTCCGACCGCATCGTGCGCGAAAGCCCCTACGAAGAGGATCCCTGGCGCTAAAAATGATCCCGATTGCAAAGAAGCGACCCCAAGGGGTCGCTTCTTTCTGCTCTGCGCCCCACCGCCATGCGGATGGGGTCAAGCCTTAGTAATAGATGCCGAAGATGCTCTGGGCGAGCTCCTCGAGCGACTCATCGTCGACAACCCAGGTTCCGCCGACCTTCTTCACTTCGATAGAAGCGTAATTCACCGTGGTCGGAGTCTTGGCCATGGCATCCCTCAGCAACTCGCCGATCTTGGCGTTGGCGGCAGCATCGTCGGTGATGGTGGCCGCCTCATCGCTTGCAACGAACGTATCGATGTTGTCGGAGAAGATGTACATGAACTCGTAGTAGTCTTTCGTCGTCACATCGGCGTACACGGTGCCGGTACCATCGCTGTACACGAATGCATCGTCGATCTCGTAGGTCAGATCGGAGAGCAACCACTCAGCGAACTCGCGGGATTCGATGCCGAGATCGCTCAGGCTCTCAAGACCCGATTCCTGCGCGAAGCCCTCGTCGAGGCCCGATGCCAAAGCGCTGATGTCGGCATCGGTGGGGTTCTTCAGCTCGTCGAGGATGGCGCTTGCGGCATCGATGGCAGCCTGCTCGTCGGCGTCGGTCGGCAGCGTAGAGCTGGAATCGCTATCGCTCGACGAAGATCCGCTATCGTACGAATAGGAGTACGACGAACTGGGCGAGCTGCTGTACTCGTTGAACACGGCAGCAAGGAAGATGCCCGAGAAGATGTAGATGATCAGCATGAGGATCGAGAAGACGATGCCGATGACGCCGCACACCTTACCACCCGTCGCCTTGCCGTCTTTGCCGAACGATTTGACGTACTGCGAAGCGAGCACGATGGCGATGACGCCCAGAATAATGCTGATGATCACGGTTCCGGAGAACACGATGGCGCAGATGCCGCAGATGAGCGAACCGAGCGCTTTACCGCTTCCGGGGCCCGTCGGGGCCGCAGTCGGAGGCTGGGGCGCACCGTAGCCTCCCTGGTAACCGTACCCCATCGGAGGCTGCTGACCGGGCTGCGTCTGATAGCCGTTCGGCATGGCTTGGGTGGGCTGCTGCGGTGCGGCATAGCCGGGCGTCGGCGGCTCGGAGGTAGCGCCCGGTTGCTGGGCGGCCGAGTATTGGGCGGTTTCACCGGGAGCGGGAGGCTCGGGGGCCACATACGGCTCTGCCGCAAAAGGCTGCGTTTCCGATTGCTGCGATGCCGCAGGGGCTTGATCGGGAGCGGAAGCGCCGGATGCAGCTGGCTGCTGATCGGACACACCGTTCGGGTTAGCGTTGTTCTCTTCGGTCATCGTTCCTCCTCGGCAAGTATGCGACCGTTGGTCATGTATTTGCAGATCCATCGTCGTTAATAATATCCACCAGCTAGGATTTGTTCAGTATAGCAAACACAAAACTGAACAGGTTGAACATTATTAAACTATGTCGGAAAATTGAGGCAGCGCTCAAAGGGGGCGGTCTGCACCGTCGCAGGTTACTCGACGAACATTCGGGGATCCAGCTCGTCGAATGCCCTCACCGCCACGTCGGCGACCTCGGCAAGCTGATCGAACGTGCCGGCCAAATCGGAATCGTAGATCCCAACCGTTTTGTACCCCGCGCGCTTAAGCGTAAGAAGGGCGTACAGGGAGTCTTCGAATCCCCAGGTTTCGTCGATACGCGTACCCATGAGCTTGCATGCCTGGTTGAACACCGCCGGATCGCGCTTCGATGCGCCCACATCGTCAACCGATACGATGGCGTCGAGGTACGGGGTGAACCCAGCGCGAGCAAGCCCGGCTTGCAGATACGATTGAGGGCTCGACGACGCCACACTGCAGCTCACGCCGAGTTCGTTGAGGGCTTCGACGAACTCGAGCGCACCCGGGCGCGGCTTTGCGTGGTTTCGATAGTACTCGAGCATTCCCTCGTCGATCATGGAAACCACGTCGTCCGCATCGATGCCAACGCCGTATTTCGCATGAAGGTGGGCTCCCGCCTCGGGAATCGTCATGGGACCGAGCTCAACCGTCAACTCGTCGGTCGATACGATTCCCGCACGTTTCGCGAGATCGCTCTGCACGATATGCCATGCCTCCATCGAATCGAGGAGCGTTCCGTCACAGTCGAATACCGCACCGATCGCCATAGAGAACCCCTTCCCAAGTTGCTGTCGCAACCTAGGATACCAAACCGACAGCACCGCGCCCCGATTATCCGCAAGAGAAACGAAATACGTCCCGCAAACCGCTTGCCCAGCCCGAACAGCGAAGCTCCTTACAAAAGTGTAAGACGCCCATAAGCGCCCTGTAAGGTAGGCGCAAGGAAGGCGCGCTATGCTGGTAGCAACGAAAACAGGTTTCGACAAGGCAGGTGAACATCATGAACGGCGCGCACAGCAGAACCCAGCCAACCGTATACCGCTCCCCCGTTTCCCATCCTGGCAATACGTACTATCGCCGCGTAGCCGTAGCACCTCGGCATGAGGATAGATCCATCAGCTCGGTTCTCGGAAAGCTTTTCGCCATCATCGCCGCGCTCGCCCTCTGCGCCGTAGCGTTCTACGTCTCTCGCGGATACTCGATGTACAGCGAGGCGCTTGCCGCAACGAGCCTCGATACCATGGTCGAGCAAATAGAAGCCGCACCGGGCTACACCTCGGTCGACGAGCTCCCCCAACGCTACCTCGACGCTGTTATCGCAGTGGAGGACCACCGCTTCTACCTGCATCCGGGCTTCGATGTCATCGCAACCGGACGCGCCCTCATCAACGACCTGAAAGCAGGGGCGTTCGTCGAGGGCGGAAGCACCATCACCCAGCAGCTTGCGAAAAACCAGTACTTCACGCAAGACCGCGAGCTCGATCGCAAGGTCGCCGAGGTGTTCATGGCGTTCAACTTCGAGAGGAGCCTTTCGAAGGATAAGATACTCGAGCTCTATGTGAACTCGATCTACTTCGGAAACGGCTACTACGGCATCCACGATGCGAGCATCGGCTACTTCGGCAAAGAGCCCTCGGAGCTCACCGATTACGAAGCGACGCTGCTCGCAGGCGTGCCCAACGCCCCCTCCGCCTACGCACCCACCGCAAGCCCCGAGCTGGCGGCGGAGCGACAGCAGCAGGTGCTTCGCCAGATGGTCGAATACAAGATGATCACAGTGGAAGAATCACAGGAAATCGCCCAAGCGGCGTAGAGCGGGGAGCCGACTTGCCGTCCTGAAGCTTGCTGCAAAAAGCCACCGAATCCGAATGGCCGTGTGCTTATTCGGATTCGAGACGAATCGAAGCAGCTAATTCTTGCAGCTGTTGCCGAGATTTGACTCCCATCTTTTCGTAGATATGCCGCACATGGGTTTTCACCGTATTGTCGGACACGACGAGCTCCTTTGCAATACGGGCGTTGCTGTAGTTTTGAAGCAAAAGCACGAGTACCTCCCGCTCGCGCATCGACAAGTTGGGATATGCTCCGAATAGGATCTCGCAGCGAATGCGGGCAATCTCCCCCTCGGTTGCATAGGGGCCCTTGATAACGTACTCAACCCGCTTTTTACCACGCGTTAGCACCAAGATGATAAAAAACGCAAGGTACAAAGCAAGCATCGCAGTAAGGGCGAGAGCCGTCAGATTGAGCCCGAATATACTACGTACAGCCCCTCCTCCTAAGATGCCGAGCAACTGGCAAACACCAACAACCGAGATCGCAAAGGAACACCGGCGAACGAACCCTTCCGATCCGAAACGCTCGAAAGAGTCGCGCAGCGAGAGAACCAGGTAGGCATAGGAGCACAGAAGCGATGCCTGGGCGAGAACAACAGCAGCGCTCGATACCACCATTGTCGCCGAAAGAGGGAGCAGGAGCAATGCGGTCGCAATGAGCAGCAGCGTAGCGATGGGCAGCACGTCAACTCCACCCCATCGCCGAACAATAGCAAGTATCATTGCGGCAAGCGCAGATCCTCCCACCATAAGCGCTGCTTGATGAGAAAGAAGGTCCTCAGGGGCAAGCGGGTCGGTGTTGAATCCCACTATGCCCATAAAAAACGCGAACCCCGTAAACGAGAAAAGCAGCGTAACAATTCGCATCCTATCCGCGAACAACGATCCATCAATCAATCCCGACTCGCCAGCATCATCCGACGATTTTTGAACACGATCGATTTCAGCCGCGCTTGTCCGCCCCATACGATACAGAACGATAGCAAGCAAAGCGAGCGGCAAAACGGCAAGGATCGAAAGCGATACGAGCGGAACGGTTACAAGGAGAACAAAATCGATCAAGCCCGAAACAGCAAAGCCTCCGACGAAACAGCGCATGAGCCCATCAGCCCCTACTCCTGAAATCATAGAAAGCCACGGAGCCAGAAAGATGCCGATTCCGGCTCCTGCCGCAATACCGCCGCCAACCAGAACCTCAAATGATTGCGAGCAGAACAAGACCAGCGATCCTCCCCCAGCCATCAACACGACTCCGCTCGCACAGACAGCCGTCCTATGGAGAGAGACTATCCCCCTTGCAGAAGGGAGTAAAGAAAACACGAGCGAACAGACCGCGAGGGACGACACGGCGGCTAGCCAAGCCTCATCAATACGGGGATATGAAAGAAACGAAACCGGAAAAGAATACTCAGGTGCGCCCGCCGCACGAAACGACAAGCTGAGCCACGACAGGAACATGCCCACAGAACATGATGACGCAAACGATTTCACCGCGAATCGCGCCGACCTCTCGCGCTTTTTCTCTCCCAAACCCACAATGCTCCCGCCCACAAATGAGTCTCACATGGTTGCGCATGATACCACACAACTCATCCCAACAGCCCACCCCACACGCGGACCGAGCCACCAGACATCATCATTTACGGGTGATTTACCCGCAACAACGAACTATCACTCCCGATTAAGGATGCTGCAATCCCATCCGAATCGTATCGTCACCCCGCCAGCGCTTTTCAAGCGCGCAATAACGGAGTGGAATGAAACCAAATGGGAAGAGAGGAACACATGAACAAAGAGACCTTTAGCCAAGGGGATGCCATGCATTGCGCCAAACTAGACCGACGGGGCTTTCTCAAAGCAGCAGCCGGTGTTGGCATGGCGACTATGGCTGCAACTGCTCTGCCCGGGTGCGCACCGCAAGCTAGCGGAAAAGCAGGTAAAGCAGAAGCGGATACGGCAGCTGGGAGCAACGATGGTCGGTATTCTTGGCTCGGCGAAGCGCCTGTTGTCGACGATTCCGAGATCTCCCAAACCATCGAAGCAGACATCGTAATCGTAGGCGGCGGCAATGCTGGTGTCATGTGCGCCTGCTCAGCCGTCGAGGAGGGCGCAAGCGTCGCCGTCATCGAAGCGCAATCCAAAGACGGCATATCGTATTACGGCTTGCACGACATTGCATCCATCAACTCCCGATATGTCCTCGATAACGGTCTCGAAGAGATTAAAAAAAGCGAATTCCTGTCAGAGTACCAACGGCGCACACACAACAAAACCAATCCTCGACTTGTTAAAAAATTCATTGACAACAGCGGTGAGATGATCGACTGGCTTCTCGGGAAGGCACCGCAAGAAGTGCTCGACAAGGTGCATGTTGCCCACTTTACCACCAATAGCGCCTATTTCGACATGGGAAGCAACGTCAATGGGTTCACCTGTTGGCCCGGCTACGTCCAGGTAGACTTTCAAACTACCGCTCCCGTGCTCATCGCGGAAGCCGAATCGAAAGGCGCCACGTGGTACTGGGAGCACACGGGCATAGTGCTCACGACCGAAACAGAAGATGTATCCATCCAAAAAGAAACCGTAAGTGCAGATGGGACAGTGAGTTTCGTTGAAGCCACCGAGCCTCATGTTACGGTAACGGGAGTTATTGCCAAAGACCCCGACGGCAACTATATTAAGTTTATCGGTACAAAAGGCATCGTACTCACCTGTGGCGACTACGGCGGAAACACCGAGATGTTCAAAGCTCTTCAAGACGAGCAACGCTGGCTGTTCGAAAGCCACGGACTCGATGAAGAAGGTTTGCACTGCATGGGATTCGGACGCGATGGCAGCGGTATTAAAATGGGCATGTGGGCTGGTGCAACGCTTGATCCTGGCCCGCGTTGTCTCGTATCCCCTCAAGTAATGTATCAAAGCACCGATTTCGCCACCAACGTATTGCGCTGGGGCTCGGGGTTCAATGCGGCGGCATCAGAGCTCGCTGCAGGATCGGGCGGCGCAAGCCAAAATCCATGGGGCGCTCCTTTCATGTGCGTCGACGGTTCCGGTCGCCGCTTCACCGACGAAACATTCCTTGGCGTTTTCGGCATGCTTTCGCAGGTTGAACGCCGCAAGCCCGGACGGTATTATTTCTTCTTCGACAATAAGTGGAAAGAAATGATGTCCCGCATGTCGCCCGAGCACTTCTCCCAACCAGTCGGTGTCCCCGACAGCATTGATTACGACATGCTATTCAATTCATGGGTTGAGCGTGGTGCCGAAGGCGCGCCCACAGAAGACAACGGTACAGTATGCGCCTGGGCGGCAAACTCACTCGAAGAGTTGTTTGATTACATGAAGCTCGACGACGATATGAAAAGCTCTGTGGAAAAAGAGATCGAACGATACAACCAGTTTTGCGACAACGGCGAAGACGAAGACTTCGGACGTGATCCGAAAATGCTCCTGTCAATCAGCGAGCCTCCGTTCTTCGGCATGTACAGCGTTGAAGAAAAACCCATGACAGGGACTGTCGCGCTCAACGGCTTGGTCATCGATGACGACCAACGCGTACTCGACAGTAACTACAATCCCATAGAGGGACTCTACGCAAGCGGCAACAACAGTGGCGGACGGTTTGCCGTTCAGTACTCCACTCCCATGTCGGGCCTTACCCTCGGCATGGCGATGACGCTGGGGCGCCAGCTTGGTCGAGACCTTGCCTCAGGAGCCATTTAGTCCGCTCCAGTCATACGATTCGCCACCCTGAAACGATGGCCCCTATGCGAAAGGCCGCAAATATGCGGCCTTTCGATTACGATGCAACCGTCGAGCTTAATCCTCCACGCGAATGACCGAGGGTTCCTCGCGCAGCACGTCATCGAGACTCGCGATGTCGGCAAGCACGGCGCGGACGCTCTTCTCACGAGCGGTATGGGTAACGTAAGTCAAATCGACGCTGTTCGCATCTTTCTTGCCGCGCTGGATAACCGAGTGGACGCTCACGTTGTGATCGGCGAACACGCCCGCCATAGCGGCCAGCACGCCCGAACGGTCGGCGACGGCGAAACGGATGTAGTACTTGGTCTTGAGGTTCTCCATCGGCACGATGGGAAGCGTATCGGTGCAGGTGCAACCCACGATCGGGGGAATGCCCGCCTGAATGTGACGCGCAACCTCCAGCACATCGCCCATGACGGCGCTCGCCGCAGGACCCGAACCCGCACCTTCGCCGAAGAACATGGTCTCGCCCACCGCATCGCCCACCACGTAGATCGCGTTGAACACACCGTTCACCGTTGAAAGCTGGTGGTCGAGGGGCAACATAGTGGGATGCACGCGCACGTCGATGCCCTCGTCGGTGCGATGCGCATGGGCCAGGAGTTTCACGCTGTAACCCATGTCCTTCGCGATTTCGAGATCGAGCGGCGTGATGTTACGAATTCCCTCGGTATGCACGTCGTTGATGGTCACACGCGAGTTGAAGGCAATCGATGCGAGGATGGCGATCTTGGCCGCGGCGTCGAGCCCATCGACATCGGCCGTCGGATCGGCTTCGGCAAAGCCCTTGGCCTGCGCCTCGGCAAGCACCTCGTCATAAGGCATATCGTCTTCGGCCATACGGGTGAGCATGTAGTTGGTCGTGCCGTTCACGATGCCCATCACGGTATCGATGCGGTTCGCGATAAGCGAGTGCTTCATCGGATCGATGATCGGGATGCCGCCGCCCACGCTCGCCTCGAACGCGATCTCCCTGTTCGCCTCTGCGGCAGCAGCCATAACCTCTTCGCCGTAGGTGGCCATGAGCGCCTTGTTGGCCGTAACCACGTTCTTGCCGGCGCGCAGCGATTCCAGCACCACGTTCTTGGCAACGGTCGTGCCGCCGATGAGCTCGATGACGATGTCGATCGAGGGATCGTTCACGATGTCGGTGTAATCCTGCGTGAAGATGTCCTCCACGCCATGCTCGATGGCCTGCTCGGGATTGCGCGAGCACACGCGGACGAGTTCCACGTCGATGCCGTAGTGGCGCAAAAACGCCTGCTTGTGATTCTTGAGTATCTCGATGCAGCCGCCGCCGACGGTGCCGGTGCCAACCAATCCGAGTTTTACAGCCATGTCGTTGTCTCCCTTAATCCAGATCGCACGCCATCAGATCTTCGTAGGTCTCGCGCCGCGTGGTCACGCGAGCCTCGCCGTCTTTCACGAATACGATCGCGGGGCGCGGCTGCCCGTTGTAGTTGTTCGACATAGTGTAGCAGTAAGCGCCCGTTCCGAACACGCACACGATGTCGCCGAGGTCGGGATGCTGGATGGGCATGTCGATGACCACCGCATCGCCGCTCTCGCAATGCTTGCCGGCAAGCGTGACGATCTCGGTGCGGGGCTGGCCCGCTTTGTTGGCGATAATCGGCTCGTACTCGGCATGGTAGAGCGCCGTGCGGATGTTGTCCGACATGCCGCCGTCGACGGCAACGTACTTGCGGATGCCCGGGAGCGTTTTCAGGATGCCTACGGTGTAGAGCGTTATGCCCGCATTCGCCACGAGGCTGCGGCCCGGCTCGGTGAGCAGGCGCGGGAGCTTCACGTCGAACTCGGCACAGTACTCTTTCACGGCGGAGGTTACGCACTCGGCGAAGTCTTCTATGGTGGAGGGCTTGTCGTCAGCCGTGTACGCCACGCCCAAGCCGCCGCCCACGTCGAGTTCGTCGATCTCGTAACCGTATTCGGCCTTGATGCGCGCGATGAGGTCGACCATCACCTTGATGGCCTCCTTGAACGAATGCAGGGCGAAAATCTGCGACCCGATGTGCATATGCAGGCCCGCAAGGCGGACGTTGGGGGCGGCCAGCACGTCTTTCACGCAGTTGAACGCCCAATCGTCACGCATGGTAAAGCCGAACTTCGAATCTTCGCAGCCCGTGCGGATATATTCGTGGGTGTCGGCCTCAACGCCCGGCGTGATGCGCATGTAGATATTCTGCACGCGCCCCTGCTCCCCTGCGATCTTCGACACGCGGTCGAGCTCGATGCGCGAGTCGATCACGATGCAGCCGACGCCGGCTTCGATGGCCTCGGTCAGTTCGACGGGCGTCTTGTTGTTGCCGTGCACGAAAACCCGATCCATCGGAAATCCCGCGGCGCGGGCCACCGCAAGCTCTCCGCCGCCCGACACGTCGAGGCACAGGCCCTCTTCTGCAACGATCTTCGCCGCCGCCTTGTTGAGAAACGCCTTGCTCGCAAACACCACATCGGAGTTCTCGTAGCGGCCGCGAAATGCGCCGAGGTAGGTTTCCATGCGATGGCGCATATCGACCTCGTCCATCACGTACAGGGCCGTACCCTGATCGCGGGCGAGTTCGACCATGTCGACGCCGCCGACGAAGAGGTGGTCGTCTTTGACCTCGGCGGTCAGGGGCAGCACGTGCCCGAGCTCCATAGTCGTCAGGTTGTCGGCCTTTTTGTTCAGGTCGGCTGCGGGTAGAGCCATGGGGTTCCTCTTTCCATTCGGTCGGTGAAACGCATACTGCACTGCAAGCGACGCCGACCGCTACCTGTCTAGCTCCCGATGCCGAACAGCGCCAGAAGGCGGTCCCAGAACGAACCCTGCTCCTGCTCGGGCTCGGGTTCGGCCTTCTCCGGTGCGACGATAGGCTCGGTGGCCATCACGAACTGCACCAGTGTAACATCGGTGTTTTTCGAACTGGTAAAACTTATCGGCTTAAAATCGCTCTTACTGTATTCGGCGATCATCTTATCAATTTCTTCGCTCACCGTATCGGGCATCGCCTGAATCTCCGTATAAAGGCTACCGGTTCCGTCGGCAAGTTCGCCTGCACCGCTGGCCAAGTCGCCCGCACCCGACGAGAGCGAGTTTGCACCCGAGGCCGCGCTGGTAGCGCCGCCCGCAAGCTCGTTTGCCCCCGATGCGAGCGACGAAGCGCCCGACGCGAGGGCTTCGATACCACCGACGAGACTGTTCCCATCGCCCGCCGAGCCGAGGCCCGAAGCGGCGGCCGTGAGCGTTTGCGCAACGGCGCCGTAGGCGGCATTGGCCGCCTCGACGGTCACGAGCGTTTGGAACGCCTGCTGCAAATCGGCTGCCTGCGCAGCCGTGGCCTGTTGCGCAGCCGCCATGGCGGCGCCCTGGTCGGCGTCGGGATCGGACGCATGATACGCCATCGCGAACGCGGCGACGTAGGTTTGCAGTGCCGTCTGGTAGGCTTGCTGCTGGGCGCTCGAATCGATCACCGACCCCTGCGCTTGCTGCGCCTGACCGTTCAAGGCGCCCTGATAGGCTTCGAGCCCCTCGGCAAGCGACGATGCGCCCGACGCGAGCCCATCGGCGCCCGAAGCGATACCCGCGGTGCCATCCGCAATGCCCGCTATGCCCGAGGCCATCTCGTCTGCACCCGACGATAGGCTCTGGGCGCCGCTCGCCAACTGCGAAGCGCCATCGGATAGCTGTCCGACGCCGTCGGACAGCTGCACGAAACCCGAAAGCAATCCGTCTTTGTCGGGCGAGTCGATCACCATGGAAAACGGCACGGCGGCAAAGCTCGCACCGTCCATCTCGAAATCGGTTACGTCGGCACTCACCGAAAAGGTTCCGTCCTTGCCGGGCATGCCCGTGAAGGTCACCTGCGTGTTCGATCCCGAAAGCGCTATCTGCCCGTCGGGCGTAGCCACATTGCTCGATTTGTCGGAAGCGAACACGAGCGAGATCTGCAGCAGGTAGTTATCGAAGAACGTCGCATCCACGGCATCGTTGCGCTTGGTGGCGATCTCCATCTCGAGTAAGCCGCTCTTGCCGCCAAGCTCCGACGCATCGATCGCTTTTCCGTCGATCTTGTACGTTACCGCCACATCCCAAGGAAGGTTCTTCGAAGCGAGATCGCCCTGGTAGCGAAAGCTCTCCCCCGCGCCCACATCGACCGTCACGGCATCGCCTTCCTGCTCGATCTGCGCGGTGTCGGTAAGGTTCGTCACCGAAGAGTAGTCGCCGTAGTCGGTCACCGCTCCCGGCTTTTCGGGGTTGAGCACGTTGACCACGTAGATGCTGTTCACCGCGCCAGATCCGTCAAGTGTTGCATATACGACCTCGTCTTTGGGCGTTGCGTTCTCGGCATGTCGCTCGGTCGACGAGGCGGACCCGCCGTCCGAAGAAGACCCTTGGGCGGCGCTCGCCGTTCCGTCCCGCTCTTCGGCGTTCGCGCTCTGCAGCGACGATGCGCCGAGCGCTCCGAGGGAGAGGGTTCCCGCAAGCGTTGCCGCAAGCGCGATCCGCAGCATACGATTCGATGGCGTTACGTCGTTCATGACGATTCCTCCTTATGCGAGGCGCGCGGATCGAAGAAGTTCGCACGCCAGGTAGTCTTTTTGATGATCCTGTCGAAGATGAGCAGCGCTCCGGGCAAAAACGTGACCACGAGCAAGAACGAAAGCAGCGTTCCCCGGCACAGAAGCAGGCCGAGAACCGATACGATGTTGTTGCTCGACGTGAGCCAGAGCACGGCACCGGTCATCGAGAGGATGCTCGCCGAAACGAGGATGCTGAAAAACGTATCGCCGAGCGTGCGCGAAAGCGCGGGACGTACGGCCATGGCCTGGCGATTCTTGCGGTAATTGTCGGTAAACAGGATGGCGTAGTCGACCGTCGCGCCGAGCTGCACGGTATTGATGACAAGAAATCCCAGGTAGTTGAGCGAATCGCCCGTCAGGTACGGCACGGCGAGGTTGATGAAGATGGCCGATTCGATGGTGGCGAGCAAGATTACGGGCAGCGTCGCCGATTTGAACGTCAGCAGCAGCACGAGAATGATCGCGCAGATGGCGATGAGGTTCGTCGTCTGGTTATCCACCGTCACCACAGCGCGCATGTCATAGAGGCTCGTCGCGTACCCCGCCGACATGCTCTCGTCGCCGTAGAGGGCGCCCGCCTTTTCTCGGATCTGCTCCACCACGCCGAACGCCACATCGCCCTCGTTCTCCGTATCGGCGTACACGATGACGCGCGCGTAGTTATCCGAATAGAACTGGCTCGTTATGCTCTCGTCGAGAAATTCGACGGGAATCGCCATGCCGACGGCGTTCGTGTACGAGATAACCGAAGTGACGTGGGGTATCTGCTCCAACTCGGCCACCAGCTCAGCCTCGCGCGCCCTGTCGTCGTTGGGGATGAGGATCACGGTCGCCTCCGATTGCCCGAAGGTATCCTCGATCGCCTCGGCATCGAGCGAAGCACGCGTCTGGCTTCCCTCAACCGAACCCATACCGTAAGTGAACTGGGTGTTCGACTGAGCGAGGAAGCACGGAACGATGAGCGCGATCACGATGAGGAACACGGGTATGCGCAGCGGGGCCAGGTACTTGCCCGCACCGCGAAACGTCGGGAGCAAACGGCGATGGCGCGTCTTGTCGATGAGCTTGTAAGCCATGAGCGTGAACGCAGGCAGAAAGATCACGACGCAGAGAAACGACAGCACGATGCCTTTCACGAGCGCGAGACCGAGATCCATGCCGATTTGGAACTGCATGAAGCACAGAGCCGCAAATCCGAAAAACGTTGTCGCAGCCGAAGCAGCGATCGAGGAGAAGCTCTTTTTCATGGCAGCGCGCATGGCCGATTCCACATCGGGTTCGGTTTTCCTGAACCGCTGGAACGCATGGAGCAGGAATATAGCGTAGTCGAGCGATACCGCAAGCTGCAGCACAGGAGCGACCATGAACGCGATGAAGGATACCTCGCCCATAAAGAGGTTCGATCCCATGTTCATGAGCACCGATACGCCGATGGCAAGCAAAAAGAGGATTGGCTCCACCCACGAAGTGGTCGACAGAACGAGAACGAGGAGGATGAGCGGCACGAGGATGAGGATGCCGTTGATCACCTCGGTGATGGTCATCGATTTCATCTCGGCGGTACTGACCGACTGGCCCGACGCGTGACCGCCCTCGCCGATGATGCCGTAGATGGCGTCCATCGCCTCCGATTCCGCGCCCGACGCGATGGTCACGTCGAAAAGCGCGTGACCATCCTTGTAGTACGCCGACACCGTATCGGCATCGAGCATTTCGAGGGGAATGCTCAGGTCGGCGACATCGTCGAGCCACATGACGTCATCGACGCCCGCCGCCGCCTCAAGCCGCTCCTTATATTCGAGCGCCTCGGTCACACCCACATCGTCGACCATGACGCGCGCGTTGGGAACCGCCATGCCGAACTCTTCTTCCATCGTATCCACCGCACGCATCGACTCGGTGGTTTCGGGAAGGTATTCGGAGAGATTGTAGTTGATCGGCACGAGGAACGTCATCACCGTACCGATGACGGCAAGCGCGAGCGTCAGCCAAACGATCGGCTTTTTATGGTCGATGACGAACGTAGCGAATCGGTCCACAGCAACTGCATCCTTTACCGCCGCCAACGAGGCAAACGCCCGCCGCTCGAAATTCGGCCCGGAAGATCTGCGACTTGTTGACAACACAGTGTTGATTATCTTTCTCACTTACTGTTATATTGCATCATGGTTATTCTTCAACCGATAAATGCTGCGAAAGTGTCAGCAAACCGACATCCGGCCCCGATCTGTTGCCTTTCAAACGAAAAACGCACAACCCGAAAACGCGAAGGCGAGGAGCTCCATGAAACAAGATCACCGCGTGCGCCTTACGAAAATGATGCTGCGCGACAGCTTTTTCGATCTCATGCAGGAAAAGCCCGTCGGCAAGATCACCGTCAAAGAGCTGTGCGACAAAGCGGGCGTCAACCGGGCGACCTTCTACTCCCACTACACCGACATCTACGCACTGTACGAGGAGATAGAGCGCGACCTTGCGCAGACCATCATGCACTCGCTGAGCACGACGATCAACGGCGGCTCGCTCGAAGCGTTCAGCAAAGACATCTGCACCATCATCGCGCAGAACGAAAAACTCTGCATGGCGTTCTTCGGCGAATACAGCGATCCCGACATGCTCCTGCGCATCGTCGACAGATTCAGGGAAAGAAGCATCGCCATGTGGAACCGAACAAGGCCCGACCTCGCAAGCTCGGAGCTCGATCGCTTCTACACGTTCATGGCGAACGGCTGCCTCGCGATTATCCGCTCATGGGTACAATCGGGCATGAAAGAAAGCGCTGAAGACGTTGCGCGCTTCATCGAAAAGATGGCTGACAGCGGCTTGGCGGCGCTGTAGGGCGAGATGAGCTGGAAGGCTTGCAGTGCAGACCCCAGGGAATGGAGCTGTGCGAGCGTGCTGTGCGGGTGAGCTGCGCAGGTTGGGTGGCAGCGTACGGGACGAGAGGCGCTTTCGAACTTTTCGCCGCTTGGCACCGAAGATCGACGTAACACGAGCTCGGCAGTCCGAAGGCGCACTCGCGACAGAAATACGAAGTTTTTCGTCTCCATCAGAGTCCTTTTTTTACAGTCGACTCCTAACCCCTTCCTGATCAGGCGCGATGGAGTTACTCGATACAGTAGTCGTACATTTTGCCGCACGGAAGGGGTCCAGACGACGAATATCTTCGTTTTTCTGCCGCAAACCCGGGAATCCGCTGTGAATCCGGAATCAGCATGTGCCTATCCGGACCTCAAAACGCCAAACCGCTCTCAGAAGCTGCACGCAGACGGGGCCCTTCGGCTCCAAGAACCTCTCGCCTTTTTTGCATGTTTTTGCTCGTTGTGTTGCATTCGGAATACGGCCGCGACAATGCTCGAAAGTTCGACCTGCGCTTATGCGAAAGGGCATCAATCGGTCTCGGCCGATCGAGCGAAAAACCGCCCGAAACGGCCCCCAAACGTAACACAACGAGCAAAATCCAGCAGTTCGGGCGGTTTTACTCGTTGACCCAAGCTAGCACGAAGCCATCGTGCGCCGGCATGAACCCGAAGACCCCGAGCGCACATGCGGCACGCCCCTGAACAAAGGGGCTTTTCCTTCGCCAAAAGTCATTCTCATCCGAGAATGACCGTGACGATGCGGTATACTTAACCCCATTGATACACTAGGATTTCCGAGCAATCGGATGGGAAAACGAAACGAGGGGCACCATGGCAAAACCGGAACCGTCAATCGATCAGTGGCTCAAAGAGGCGAAAGCCGATCCGAAGGCCGCGCAGTGCGGCATGTTCCTCACCCATAACGGCACCGTCCGCGTAACGCCCAAAGCGCAGGTGCGCGAGGGCGTCGAAGGTCTCGGCGACGTTGCGCAGGTTGAGTTCTCCTACGACGCAGCGGGCGTCGACGCCGCCGTCGCCGACGCGCTCACCTGGCCGGGCGTATACTACGTGCGCGTATGGCTCAACGAGGGTGCTCTCGACGTGGGCGATTCGATCATGTACGTGCTGATCGGCGCCGATATCCGCCCCAACGCCATCGACGCTTTGCAAAAGCTCGTCGGCAAAATCAAGAACGATCTCGTAGTCGAAAAGGAGATCTACGCATAAGCAAGAGTTCTCCGATTCATGCAAGCAGACGAAAGGCCTCCGACCGCATGACGGAGGCCTTTCGTTTTGAGTTGGCATATCCGCGCAGTACCAGATCGGCGTTTCCGCATGATCCCCGCAAGATCAGCTTTCCGCAATCGCATGCGCCGGACCCCCCGGCAAAAACGTGCCGAACAGCGCGCTCGCTACTTCTCCAAAGCCCTCAGCTCTTGTACCCACGAACCTTGAACGACGTTCTCGATGCGCTTATCCCACATGATGCAGACCCGGCACGACTGAGCTAGATCGGCGATGGGAACGAACGCGATGCGATCGCCGTAGCGTTCCTGATGATGCCTGAAAACAAGCGCCAGCCCCATGCCGCATTCCACCTGATACGCCAACGAAGGAATATCCTTGTAGTAGGCCGCCGGTTCAATGCCGTATTCGCTCGCCTTGAGAGCGCGCCGATAGTACGCGTTGATGGCACCCATCGCTTTGGGATCGGGGAATATGATCGGCTGTTTCGACAGGTCTTCGAGGGTGACGGATTCCCTGCCAGCCAGTTCGTGGTCCTTCGGCATGGTCGCGTAGTAGGTGTCCCTGCCGATGTAGACGCGGCAGAACGAATCGCCGAGATCGGGGTCGATATCGAGCGTTACGCACAGATCGATCTGACGCTGCCGGAGCCGCTGCATCAGATCGCCGTACTCGAGCGCCTGATACTCGGGAACGATATTGCTGTTCGATCTCAGAATAGCTTCGCTGATCAGGGGCAAAAGCCCGCGTGCTGCATCGTAGAGATACCCGATGCGCAGTATCTCGCCCCGCTTCTTCAGGCTTTCGACATGCCGCATCGAGCGATCGAAATCCTCGACGGTGATCTGCGAGTCTTCGTAAAACGCCTTCCCTATCTCCGTCAGGCGAACATGATGGGTGTCTCGAATAAAGAGCTTGGCCCCGATCTCTTCTTCGATGGCAGCTATGTGACGGCTGAGCGTCGATTGGGTCTGATAGGTTTCAGCGGATGTCTTCGTGAAACTCATGTTGCTCGCAAGGAGAAGGAACTCTTTCAGATGCTCGATTTGCATTGCTCCCCCGATCGCCTTGTGCAAAAACTGCATAAGCCATGCAGACCATACAATACCACTCCGCCCTTAGGCGCTCTATATTTTTCCCCGAAGGATTCTGTAGAGCTCGCAGGATCGTCGCAATTGTATCTGAAACGTTTCCAGTTAGGGGTGATGCTTGTGTTGGGTGTTTTAGGTATTCTTCTGGCAATTGCCGCGCTTGTCGTTTTAGCATGGCGGCGATGGAATGCCATCGTGTGTGCGCTGATCGCCACACTGATCATCGGCGTTTTCAACGGATTTGGCATTTGGGGGACCCTTACCGACTACTTTTTGCCCGCTGCGGGCAACTGGGTTACCACCTTCATTCTCATGTTCCTTACCTCGGCCATGTATGCGAAGGTGATAGGAGACAGCGGTGCGGCAGACCGCATCGCTCAATGGGTTCTGGACAAAGCAGGAGAGAAGTTCATCTACCCGGTTCTTATCCTGATCTGCATGATTCTCACATACGGCGGTATTAACGCCCTGGTCATCGTCTTCGTGTTCTGGCCGCTCGCCATCCCCATCGCTCGCGCGATGAACAAACCCCGCTACATTTTCCTGACCATCATGTACATGGGTCTTCTGGGCGGGGCGAACATGGCCATGCCGGGATCTCCGCAAACCGGCAACGTCGCCGCTGCGCAAATCCTGGGGACGTCCGTCACGGCAGCGCCGGGCTGGGGCATCATCGCCACCGTTCTGTGGTTCGCATTCGACGTGTGGTTCATCTACCGCCTTGATCGCTGGGCGGCAAAGCGCAACCACACCTTCGAGGAAGGCGTCGGCCTTCCCATCAAATCGCGCTCGATCGAGACCTGCCCGAGCATGGTGCGCTCGATCATCCCGATCGTCGTCCTGCTCGCCCTCTTCGTTATCTTGGGCAACGGTTTCGGCCCGATCCCGAAGATGAGCGCGACAACCGCCGTCGTTACGGCGAACGTCATCGCCACGATCATCTGCCTAGCCCTGAACTTCAAGTTTTACGAGAATAAGGAGAACGGCCTTTCGGTCGGCGAAGGCATGAAGAAGAGCGTATTCGACGGCCTCATGAGCGGACTGAGCCCGGCATCCGCGATGTTCTGCATGGTTGCATTCGCTTCGGTGCTCTCCGCAACGCCCGCATTCCAATCGCTTGTGGACATTGCAATGGGGTCCGCCGGCAACCCGTACTTCCAAGGCTTCATCGCAACCCAGCTGCTCGGCGTAATCTGCGGATCGGCCGGTGCGACATCGACGGCGGTCTGCAACACGTTCGGCGCACAATGGCTCGCCATCCCCGGCGTAAACGCCGATGCCCTAACCCGAATCGTCTCGATCGGCGCCGCAGGCTGCTCTACGGTTCCCTATTCGGGCGGCCTTTTCGTAAACCTCGATGTGACCGGCTGCAAGATGAAGCACGTCTGGCCGCAGCAGTTCATAGCATGCGCCATTCCGGCCATCGTGCTCTGCGCCATCTGCGCAGGCTTGGCCTCGGTGGGATTGGTTTTCTAGCCAGCCCCGGCCACCGCTGCGTTTGCCGGATCCCATGAAACACGGATCCGGCAAACAGTCGGCGTCCGAGCAAACGGAGGTGAACCGATGTGCTACTGCTGCTGTAACTGCGGAAAATGCACCGGGAGCGTACGCGATCCGATACCCGAGGGCCTCTGCCCCAAGTGTCTGCATTCCAATCCTCCCCGTGCGCGCACCTGCGAAGTCTGCGGCATGCCTCTTCCCAAGCCACCAGGGCGTTCCCCGTCGGCATCTTTGGCAGGAATGCCGCCCGACGCGCCCGATGAAACTGTTTCTGCAAGACAAAGGACAAAGCGAGAGGGAAACAATGGAAAAGAAGTTTCAAACCATAGAGCATGAAAAACCATGGAGGTACGTTACGGAAGACGGCCTCACTGTCACCCGCGGAAGCGCCTGGTCGGGTCCGGGATGCCACCTCGGTTGCGGCATTCTGCTCTACACCGACAAAGACGGAAAGCTCGTCAAGATCGAGGGAGATCCCGAAAATCCGTTCAACAAGGGCCGCCTGTGCGTGCGCTGCCTCGATGCCATGGAGGCCGTCTACCACGAAGACCGCTTGACCACCCCCATGAAAAGGGATCCGAAGGATCGCGGCAAAGATGCTTGGACGCCTATCACCTGGGATGAAGCGTACGACCTCATCTACGAGAAGTTCAATGGCTTCCGCGAGGAATACGGCCCCGAGAGCGTTGCTTTCTTCCAGGGGACCGGACGAGACATCGCACCGTGGATCACCCGTTTTGCCTGGTCGTTCGGCAGCCCGAACAACGTGTTCGGCATGTCCGGCAATTCCTGCTACGGCCCGCGCGTTGCCGGCGCCATGTGCGTTACGGGATCGTTCTGGGTGGGCGACTACTCCCAGCAGTTCGTCGACCGCTACGACGACCCCAACTGGAAGGTACCCGAAGTCATCGTAGTATGGGGCAACAATCCGCTGAAATCGAATTCCGACGGCCTGTACGGCCATTGGGTCGTCGATTGCATGAAACGCGGTTCGAAGATTATCACGATCGATCCGCAGCGCATCTGGCTGGCAAACAAGGCGGAAGTACATCTGCCGATCAGGCCGGGCACCGATGCAGCCATGGCCATGGCCATGCTCAACGTTATCATCAACGAAGATCTGTACGATCACGAGTTCGTCGATTCTTGGACTTACGGCTTCGACGAGCTTGCCGCCCATGTTCAGGAATGGACGCCTGAAAAGGCCGAAGAGGTAACCTGGGTACCGGCCGACAAGATCAGGCAAGCCGCTCGCATCATCGCCGCAGCTGATGGCTGCATATTCCAATGGGGCGTAGCCGTCGACATGCAGAAGAACGCCGTAGCCGCAGGCCACGCCATTACCTGCATCCAAGCGATCACCGGCAACGTAGACAACCCGGGCGGTATGATATGCCCCGATTACATCCTCATGTACTTCAGCGGCTGGGGTCGCGAGCTGCTCGACCCAGAAAAAAGGAAGAACCGCATCGGCGATTCCAAATTCCCCATGGTGGCAGACGCCTATTCCAAAGCCGATGCCGACGAGGTGTACAACACCATCATGACGGGCAAAAACGAAAAGGGCGAAGATCACCCCATGAAAGGCGCCTGGATCCAAACCACGAACTTCCTCGTGAATACCGCACCCGACCCCGAGTACCTCATCGAAGCGTTCCACAAACTCGAGTTCGTAGCGGCCATCGACCTGTTCATGACACCCACCATCATGGAGCTGGCCGACGTGGTGCTCCCCGCGGCATCGTTCCCCGAGCGCCAGGGCATCCGTATCGGTGACGGCGTACAGCGCGCCGAAACCATCAACCGCGCAGTCGATCGGCGTAGCGAGGGAATAGACGTGCGTAGCGACATGCAGGTGAATCGGGAACTGGGCAAACGATTCAACCCCGACGCCTATCCGTGGGACAACGAGGAAGATATGTTCTCGAGCATCTTTGCGGAAACGGGCATGCGGTTCGAGGAAGTGCGCGAGCAAGCGCCCGTGTACCTGCCGTTTGAATACCACAAATACAAAACCGGGAAGCTGCGCCCCGACGGACAGGTCGGGTTCAACACCCGCACCGGCCGCATAGAGCTGTGGTGCACGCTCTACAACGGCTACGGACTCGACCCGCTGCCGGTGTACGAAGAGCCCACCCACAGCCCCTATCGGACCCCCGAAGAGTACGAGCAATTCCCCGTCGTGCTAACCACGGGATCGCGCAACTGGAGCCTCTTCCACAGCGAGCATCGTCAGATTCCGCGCATGCGCGCGCTGCATCCCGATCCGACGGTACTCGTGCCCGCCGATATCGCCGAGAAATTCAATCTCGCAGACGGCGAATGGGTCGTGCTGCGCAACCAGTTCGGATCATGCAAGCGCAAGGTGGTCATCGACCAGACCATGGCCCCCGGGATCGCCAGCACCGACCACGGCTGGTGGTTCCCCGAAAGCGAAGGCCGCTCGGAAGAAGACGGCTTGTTCGGTGCGCTGGAGTACAACTGCAACACCCTGTTCAAATTCGACCAAGGCAAAGCAGGCTTCGGCTGCGACTACAAGAACATGCTGGTGACGATCGATAAGATTGAGGAGTAAGCGATGGTACGAGGAATTTTGGTCGACTACGAGTTCTGCACGGGATGCCACACCTGCGAGATCGCTTGCGCCGTATCCCACGACCTGCCCAACAACCGCGCAGGCGTCGTGGTCCACCACGAAGGCGCATGGGAAATAGCAAAAGACGCATGGCAAGACACGTACCTTCCCGTATTTACCGACGTATGCGACCTTTGCGAATGCGGCACGAAAGCGCACGACGGCGTACCTATGTGCGTGCACCATTGCCAGGCAAACGTTCTGAAAATCGGCGATGTCGAAGACCTGACAAAAGACCTCGCAGCGAAACCGAAGCAGACGCTGTACGCCCTCAAGGAAGAGGGATAGCGCAGGGCAGCTGTCGGAAAACGCCGCGCGCCGTAGTTCAATGCTAACAACGAAAGGATATATCCCATGTGTTTCAGACCCGCATCCCTGAGCGCAGATAAGACCTGTCCCCAATGCGGAGCGACCGCATCCGTAACCGACACCGCCTGCCCGCAGTGCGGCGCCGAATTGCCTGCGGAGCCCGCAATGCCGGGAATGCCCGGTGCACCAGGCGCCCCCGGTGCACCCAAAGCGCCGGGTGCTCCCGGAGCGCCCAAAGTGCCCGGTGCACCTGGTGCGCCCAAGGCTCCCGGCGCACAGGAACTCACCGTATAGGCAAAGCGCAATCAACAACTCTTTCTGAAGCGTATTGGAGGCTTCCAAGAGAACGGAAGCCTCCAAGAGCGAAGAAACACCGAAGCAGGTAAGGGGGTAGTGCATGAACGGGGTAACGATGCACGCAAAGCAAGTATTCGGTTTCGTCGCTATGTTCGTCTGCGTCGCCGCGGGAATGCTGATTCCCGGCAGCGACATGCTCGGCCACGAGGGCATCTTGGCCCTTGCCATCCTGGCTGGCGCAATATTCATGTGGTTCTGCGGCAGCATGTCTACCGGCATGACGGGGGT
The DNA here is from genome assembly GCF_022845715.1 of Raoultibacter timonensis. Classification (NCBI taxonomy): domain Bacteria; kingdom Bacillati; phylum Actinomycetota; class Coriobacteriia; order Eggerthellales; family Eggerthellaceae; genus Raoultibacter; species Raoultibacter timonensis. Next base: position 711,317 of record NZ_AP025564.1, on the reverse strand, counting down.
TCTCGCCTGTTTTCTGCTGCTGGTCTTAGGGGTTGTGCCCACGTTTGGCGATGCCTTTTCAGGGTTTATCACCACGACAACATGGTTCGTCCTCGGCGTTTTCTGCATGACGCTCCTCATGCAGAAAAGCACCTTGGGCCTGAGGCTAACCAAACGATTCATCGTCTTGGCGAAAGGCGATTCGAAAAGGCTCGTCTTAATGCTCATGGCAGCCGCTGCGGTCATATCGTCGTTCATGACCGACACCGGCGCCGTCGCCCTGATGATGAGCTTCGCCCTACCTCTGCTCGACACCCTGGGAGCGAAGAAGGGCTCTTCAAACCTGGGGCGATGCCTCTTGCTGGGCGTTTCGTTCGGCGCGCTCTTCGGCGGGTTCACCACGCCTATCGGGCACAGCCTGAACGTGCTGGCTGCAGGTCTCTACACCCAGGCAACGGGTTTGCAGATCAACTTCCTATCCTGGATGAGCTACGGCATCCCGATCTGCGTGGCGATTCTGCCCATTGCATGGTTCGCCCTTATCAAGGCGTTCCCTCCCGAGCATATTACCGAAGACGCCGTACAAGAGGTACTCGGCTCCAAGTTCGAGACGGGACCGATGAACGCACTCGATAAGAAATGCCTTGCGTTGCTCATCATCCTCCCAACCTTATGGATTCTCGGCAATTGGATTCCGCTGTTCAACGCGACAACCGTTGCGTTGGCAGGCATGCTGCTTCTATTCTTCCCAGGAATCAGCATCGTTACGTGGTCGGAATTCGAGCGGGCAACCTCGTGGAACCTGTTCATGTTCTTCGGAGGCGTTCTGAGCATCGGCGCCGCCATCGCATCCACAGGTGCAGCTGATTTCATCGCAACGCTGTTCTTGCAATCGGGAATCACCGAGATGCCCGTGTTCGCCGCACTGCTCGCCATCGCAGCGTTTCTCTATCTGCTGCATACCTTCTGCCCGATCTCGCCGTCGTGGGTGGCCATCTTCTTGCCCCCGATGATGACGTATGCGACCGTCGTGGGCATACCGCCGTTTCTTCCCGCGTTCTTGATCGTATGCCTGATTGCCGGAAGCTACCTCGTGCCGCTCTGCCCAGCCCTCAACATGACCTTCGATACCGGCTGGTACAAGTTCTCGGATACCGCCAAAGCGGGCTGGTTCACCTCGATCGCATTCGTTGTTATCGCCGTAGCCTGGTCGTATGCAATGGGGGGAATTCTCGGCATCCATTGACGTCGGGACGCTGGCTCCAAACAGCGCTCGGCCGCGCGGACGGCGAAACCGAAGTCGTCCGCGCGGTCTTATTCTCCAGCGGAAAGCAGATCGCGCAGCTCTTCGCGGCTGTGCACGCCGAGCTTCTGGTATATCCTCCGCGTATGGGATTTGAGCGTCCCGTTCGCAATGCACAGCTCGCGTTCGATAACCGCCGAATTCTTGCCGAGCGCTATCATCTCGAGTACTTCCGCCTCGCGTGGGCTCAGCCCGAACGATGCGCTGGTCTCCGCACAGCGGACGACAAGCTTCGCCTTCGCATCTTCCTCGGCGATTCCTCCCGCACCGAAAAACGCCACGCCCCACGTGCGCAATCCGCCCTTTTCAGAGAACAGCGCGACGGTTGCCATCACCACGAGAATCGTGAGCACGGCGGTGACAAGGGCAGAATCCGCAGCCACGAGCGCATGCTCCCCCATGAAGGCGCGCGACATCATGTGACCTGCGGGAATCGCGATCAACGTCACCTCTTGTATGCCGCATAAAACGAGCACCGACACCCCGTAGGTATGAGAGATGTCGCACAGGAGGATGGTGAGCACCAGAAACATGAGCGAGTATCCCGCCGCGATGAAGAAGCCCGCGACGAGACTCGTTCCCGAAAACGACAGGAACGTCATCACCAGCCCGCACATCATCAGAACGAAGGGCGTGCGGTACAAGAGCGTGAAATCGAAGCGCTTCGCTGCGAAGAGCGCGATGGCGAGCACGGCGGCCGACGCGGCGATCGTACCGAGCAGAAACGGCTCGCTCGAGGGGATGCTCGCCTCGCCTTTCGCGCCGTACACGAACTGGTAGATGCCGAGCACCACAAGAAGCCGCCAGGGGAAATGCAATTTTCCCCACGTCTTTTTCGGCAGATCGGCTTTCGGAACAAGGCGAAACGCCGCCCGCAGCGTTACCTGCGAGAGCACGGGCAACAGCACGAGGACGATCGTGAGCCGCACGATGTCGAGATCGAGCAGCACCCACGCCATGAACGACCCGAGCAGAAACGCGCCCGCGATGTAGAGCACGACCCGCAACGGCTCGAAGCAGCTGTGCAGCTCGGCCCACAAAAGGATCGACAACGCCGACCCGAGCCCTCCCCCGACGATGGCCACGATGCCCATGGGCAGCGCAAGGAAGGGAACCATGCTCGCCGCCATGAAGGCAAGCCCCGAAACGATCATCGAAACGGTGCAGAGCGTCGCCATGTACCGTTTAGGGTAGAGCGGTGCAAGCTTGCGTGCGAACAGCGCAAAGGGGATGAACGAGAGCGCCATCGCCACCGTGAACAGATCTTCTCCGACCCAAGCATCGTAGGCGAACAGGGTGGTCGTTCGGTAGGTGACGATTTCGAGCCAGGCGCGCGCGAACGCGAACCCGAAGAAGCAGAACGACCACGCCCCGAGGCCTAGCGGCGAGGAAGTCTCCCTGCCTGCTTTGTCGTACGCGACGCCCCGAACCGCGTTTTCGTATGTTGTCCTGCCGGTCATCGGCTCATTATAGCAAGAGCAAACAAACCGAATATATGTTCTTTCGCGAGGCTGTAATCCGTGAAAGAACGCCCCGCTTCGGAAACGGATCCCCGAAAGCCCGGCATTGCGCGCTCGGAGCCGATTCGTGTTACGTCCTTCTGCGCCTTTACCTTAAGGTCTTAAGCTTTATGGTATTCTACATAGGCTGGTGCTGTTGCAACAAGGGTGGGTTGTACGGTGCCTCGGACGGCAACAAACACGGTGCTTGCCGCCCTGGTAATCGAAATCGCGTTCCCGGCATTGCGGGAACGGGTGCGCGTGGATCATTTCCCGAACTCCTATCCATACATGGAAGTAGATTATCGCAAATGGCAAAGACACGAGAAAAAATGCTTCCCTTACCTAAGAAACTGGCAACTGGCCAGCTTCGGGCGATCTGCATTATCGGGTTTACCTCCCATATGATCCTCCAGCCGTTTCTTTTCTGGCAATTCTCCCTGCTAACCCTCGTCGGCGCAGATGACATAAGCCTGCGCTCGCTTCCAACCATCGCAAGCAACATCGTGTTCCCCCTTGCCATCATCCTCCTGGGCGTCGCATATCGATTTCTTGGACACAAAAACGCATTCTCCACAAGAAACTTCGTGCGATTGATGCTCGCATGCTTTGTCGTCGGCATAGTGCTTGCCGTATCCACATCGTTGCTTTCGTTTGCAAGCGAGTCCGTGTTAGTGAGCCTGTTTGGCGTATGTATCGGCATGGGCTGCGCAATAGGCATTTTTCTCTGGCAGCAAGCGCTTTATCGCCTCGGTTCCCGAAACGCGATGATAGTACAGGTGAGCGGGACGGTTATTGCCGGTGTTCTGTACTTCGCAGTCAGGTGGCTACCCGACGTTGCGGTGCTCCTGTCGAGCATCTTTGTCTTTCTCCCCTTGTCGGCGAGCATCCTGCTCTATTTGAATACCGAGGACGATAGGCATCCCCCGAAAACGTTTCTGCAGCAAAGCGGGAAACGGTTCGTGCTATTCCTCAGGGAAAGCTGGTCGGCAATACTCATCATAGCCTCCATGGGCTTCGCTTGGGGGCTCTTTTACGCACTGACGCTGGTGGTTTCAGACAATTCGTTTCTCGGCAACCTGTTTTCTTTCGGACGCATAATCTCGGGACTGCTGGCAGCCGCGTATATAGTTCGGTTTCGTTCGTATCCGAGTATGGATATCCTTGCGAAAATCGCGTTGCCCGTCTGCGTCACAGCCGTCCTTTTGATGCCGCTTATCGAACATGATTACTTCTTCATACTCGCGGAGATGTTCTACGTGGTGTTCGGTCTCTCGTCAATCGTCCTCATGCTCTCCTGCAATGATGCTGCGCGCGCTCGCTCCATCCATCCCGCGATCATCTACTGCGGAGTCCTCGGGCCGTTTTACCTCATGCAGATGCTCGGTTACTTGGCAGGCCCCGTTATATGCCCCGACACGGCGAGCCTTCTGGGAACCACGCAGAAGCTTGTTGTTGCCTTGCTGATCATATACGGGCTCTCCGTCCTCGGCTTCATCCACGCCTTCCGAAAAAGGAAGAGCGGCCGCGCTCATCCCGCCTTGGACCTGGATAGCACCTTCATCGAACGCTTTTCTTTCACCGAACGCGAATCGGACATCGTCCGCCTGATCCTGAAAGGCAGGAGCGTATCGTTCATAAGCGACGAGCTGACCATCTCCGAAAACACCGTCCGGTTCCATATGAAGAATATCTACCTCAAAGCCGGTGTTCACAGCAAGCAAGAGCTCATCGACCTGTTCGAAGCGGAGTAGACCCATACGGCGGTTTCGCGCTCCCATACGGAACCTATCGCATTTTTCATACCTACATAAAACATGTTGGATCGCATATCTACCGCATTCGTGTGTTTGAAGACACGTCGAAACCGCATACGGTCATCCTGCTGTAAACGAACGCATAAGGAGGATGTTCATGGAACTCGATCGTAGGAACTTTTTAAAAGGCGCAGCGGCAGCGGGAGCTCTTGCCGGATTGGCTTCTGCTGGCCTTATGAGCGGCTGTTCGCCAGCTGAGGGGAACGGCGATAAAACCGCGCAGGCTACCGAGCCCTCTTCGCCGGCTGCTAAAAACGAAAGAGCGCTCGCAGCATCCATCGTCGAATCGGAATCCGAGGTTTCCTCGAAAGTCACGGAAACCCGCGAATGCGACATCGTAATCCTCGGCTCCGGCGGAAGCGGGCTCAGCGCAGCCGTACGGGCGTCCGAACTGGGAGCGCGCGTGATCGTACTCGAGAAAGGATCTTCCCTCGGCGGCAGCACGATTGGAACCGAGGGAATGTTCGGCTGGGGAAGCAAGCTCCAAAGCGAAAACGGCATCGAGCTTTCGTCAGTGGCCGAACTCGTAGACGAAGAGAACGTGTACACCAATTATCGCTGCGACGCGGTTCTCTGGAACAAGTTCATATCATCGTCCGGGCGATCTGCCGATTGGCTCATGGACGAAGGCTACCAGTTCGATCGCGTCGACATCTACAAGAAAGCGGTAAGCTCGTTCAAGTGCTTCCATTGGTGGGCAGACGAATCCGGGCAAACCCTCATCGACTTTCTGGCCGAACGTGCCAAAGAGCAGGGAGCGGAAATTCTCACGCAAACACCTGCCGTTTGCCTCAAAACCGATCAGGGAGCCGTTGCGGGAGTGTACGCACACGACACCGCGAACAACACGTATCTCGAGATATCCGCAAAGGCGGTCATCGCCGGGTGCGGCGGCTACGCGGCTAACCCAGCCCTTATCGAGCAACTGACCGATTGGGATATGACGTACGCAAACTCAACGGCCACCGGCACAGGCGATGCCGTCATCATGGCTGAGAACGTAGGAGCGGGAACGTACATGACCGCGATCCTGCCCGCCATACATGTCTACGGATACGCGACAGCCGACCCCATTGTCATCGGATGCTGCAATCAGCCCCTGCTGTTCCTGAATCAAGATGGAAACCGCTGCATGGACGAAAGCCTTTTTATTCGCGCCCATAAAGCACTCTTCGTAAACGCGATCATGAGCCAGAAGCAGTGTTACTGCGTTTTCGATCAGGCAATCGTTGATCGGTTCGAAAGCGGCGACGGAATTTTCAGCGCATGGAGGGCATTTACCGTCGGATCGAATATCGAGGACTTCCAGGCTCAAATCGACGAGTGCATCAACCGGGATATGGGCAACGCATTCGTCGCCGATACAGTAGAGGATCTTGCGAAAGCCGTCGGCATCGATGCCAAAACCATGAGCGAAAGCATCAAGCGATACAACGAGTTCTGTGCTGCCGGCACGGATGAAGACTACCTCAAGGACGCTGCGTACCTTACGCCCGTCGAAGCAGGCCCGTTCTACGCAGTGCGGCTTGATCCCAGTGTCACCAACACGATCGGCGGGCTGGACGTGGACTACAACAACCAGGTTATCAATACCGACGGAGATCCAGTTCCCGGTTTGTATTGCGTGGGAGTCGACGGCAACAAGCTCTACAAGGAGACCTACAATTACGCGATGTCCGGGGGCTTGGTAAGCTACGCGATCTACTCAGGGCTCACAGCCGCTGAGCATGCGTGCGAAACGCACCTCTCGTAGAATACGGGGCATGCCTTCGAAAAGCCCCTCCCGCAATGCGGCACTCGGCAGGTTACCCGAGTGCCGCATACGTTTCTCTTCAAAGCCGAGGCGTCGCTCTTCATTCGGCTTCCGCTAACTTCTCGGGAAGGTATTCAAGACCGCTTTCAGGTCGGGGGGGAACGATCTCGTCGAGTCCGTCGGCCATTTCGTCAACCGAGAGGGGCATGCCTTCCTTGAACCATCGCAAAACATAGGTGACCTCCATTGCGACAAGCGCCCTGATCTGAAAGCTTATCCTGTCCGAAATCGCAATCCCCCGATGGTATACGAGCGTTTCAGTCAAATCGCGTTCCCGCCTCCCTTGCGCAAAAAGCGCCAGCGACTGGCTGCTCGAAAGCTTCGCCGCAGCAACATAGAGATGCTTCAAACGCTTGACTTCGGATAGCATTCTGCAGTTCGCTTCGCGAAACGTGCATGTCCTCCCCGCCTGGGAAAGAATATCCTCATAGAGGTGATCGAGGTGCCACTGATAGCACGCGTATTTATCGCAGAAATGGTTGTAGAACGTCGTTCTGCTGATGTCGGCCGCTTCGCAAATAGCCTTGACCGAAAGACTCTCGATGCTCTCGTTCTCCAGAAGGTCGTTCATGCATGTCGTGATATGCATGCACATTTCACGACCGCTTGCTACTCCCTCGTCCCTCTCCCCTATTCGCATCGCAGCCCCTCGTTTCTTCGCTTATCCCGACTCACAGCCCTCGAGCGCCTCTCGTATCTTTGGGGGAATGATCACATCGAGCAACTCGGCCATCCGGGCATGCGGCATGCGCATATCCTGCTGAATCCAGGTGACAACCGCCTGCACGGCAGCGGCGTTGAACGCAGCGATCTGATAGGAAAAGGCGACGCTGTAGGCAACTCCCTTATCCTCGAAAATAATCTGCTCGAGCTTCTTCTCGCGCTCGTAGAGCGCATACTGGAAAAGCGACTGTTCGCCTTGCTCGACAAACGCATTGCTGTAATAGGAGCGATAGCGAGAAAACCCCTCGAGCATGGCCAGGTTCGCTTGGCGGTACCCCATCGATCCCACGTTGTCGAGATGCTGGGCGCACAGCAATCCGTAGTGCCATTTACCCACCTCGCGCTTATCGGAAAAATGCTGATAGAACGCTGCGCGTGAGATATGGGCCTCTTCGCATATGGCAGTAACCGATATCTCCGAGAGCGACGATGTGCAGAGGAGCCGCTCCAAAGCCCCGAGGATAGCAAAAGGGATCTCGGCTTTTTCCGACGCACCTTCATTGTGTGAATGCATGGCCCGCTCCCATGGTATCGATGAAAGTCGCTCCGACAATCTCATGATAACAGGGAGAAGCTGCCAACGACAGCTTCTCCCGGGAGTGATAATCCGTCAATCAGGCGTTTTTATCCAAGATGGCGCGAGCGCACTGCCGTCCCGTGAACAGGGCGACTCCTTGATTGGAGCCGGGAAGGACGATTCCGTACGTCTCGCCGGCGAAGCCCGAACAATCGACACCCGAAGCCCAAAGACCCTCGATCACCTCGTAGTTCTTATTGATGACATGGCAGTCTTGATCGATTCGAATACCGCCCATCGTGTTGATGTGGAGAGCCGCGAGCCTGAATCCGTAGAACGGCGGGGTCTCGCACGGAATCAGATAGGCAGGATCTTTGCGATAGTCCTCATCGCTTCCCGCGTCGCAGTAGCCGTTGTAGGTGTCGATCGTTTGCTTGAGCATCGCAGGATCGACCTCCATCTGCTCAGCAAGATCTTCGATGGTGTCGGCTTTGAAGCAGTTGCCCTCCGGCTCAAGGGCATCCCATTGTTCCTGCATTTTTGTTGCCGGCTCGCCAGCCGTCAAGTAGGCACCGAGGCCGAAGGTGACACCTTCCGTCTCAAGCGAAGTCCATAGTGCCTGGTCCATAATTGCAAACGCATCCGATTGGGTAAGCAGCGCGTTGTTGACGGCCGTCAGCTGCAAGGCCGACATGGTCTCGTCGATAAAGCGCTCGGCATTGTGGTTAACCCAGAGCACCTTCGGCTCGCAGCCGGCGGCGAGACCCAAATGGGAGCTGATGCGCGCGCCGGCAATGGTCGATCCGATGAGCGCCATCATGACGTCCTTCGGCGTTTCGTCAAGCGCTTGAGCGACCATACCCAGGCCATCGCCGTCATGCCCAGTACCGCCCTGATAGCTCGTCCTATCGATGTTGCGGTTAGTCGTCTGCATCAGCCCATCGTGATTCTCCGAGGTTCCGCCCGTCGCAACGATGGTCTCCTTCGCTTTGAAGTCGATGATGCTGCCCCTCTTATCCTGAGCTTGGACGCCGACGCAGACCCCGTCTTCCATCAGAAGGCCCAGAGCCTTCACCTCTTGGCGCAAATCGACACCTGCGGCTTCCGCAGCGGGAATCATTGCCGCAACGGCCGAATCGCCGTGATGCCCCTCGAACAGGTGCCACGTTTCAGCTCCACCGCCCGGTCCGAAAACTCCCTCGAATTTGACCCCGTGATCGGTGAACCATTTGAAGTCTTCAGCCGAGTGCTTGATATAGAGTTCCCATATCTTCGGATTGGAGTTGAAGTTCTGGAAGTTCAGCTCCTGCAGCAGAAGCTCGTGCCAATCGAATTCGATGCCCTGCTCTTTCTGCATCTCCGTTCCAACGCCAAAGCATCCTTCGGCGAAATTGGTATTGCCGCCCCACATGCTCATCTTTTCAAGGAGCACAACAGAATAGCCTTCCTCGGCCAAGTTGATAGCAGGAACCAGTCCCCCGGTGCCGCTGCCTATGACGACGACGTCGGCTTCGACGGTTTCATCCGCCGTTACGAACTCGTAAAGCTCGAACCCATCGTAGGGGCTTGTTTTCGCCGCAGCATCGGAAGCGGCTGGCTCCGCCGAGCCGTCGCCCGTTTTCTCGGGTGCTTCACCATTTCCCCCGGGAGCGCAGGATGCCAGCATCCCGGCGCCCGCAACCCCAAGCGCCGCCGCCCCAACACCGGTAATAAACGATCGACGCGAAAGGGCATTCTCGATTGCTTCCCTCTTTGCATTATCCATGGTACTCCTCCTTGGTATACGTAAGACAAACGACTAGTACATCTCGGGCAACGTGATCCCCGACTGGACGTAGATCGAGAGCGGATTGAAGTACTCCTCCCATACTTGGATCTTGCCGTCCTTCATTTCAAAGAAGAGGATCATGGGATCGAGCGTGATGGGCGTGTCGTCGTCGCCTGCACTCAGGATTCCCTCCCCTTTGACTTTGAACCAATACTGGTTCGGATCAACGCACTCAAAGGATTCGACAATGTTGAACGCCCACGTGCTGTAGTGCTCGACGTTGAGCCTTTCCTGCTCGTAGATGGCGTCGTAGCCTTCGACGATCAGGGACTCTCCTCCGAAGTACAGCGGTACGGAAAACAGCGTATCGTCCGTCTGGTTCCAGCAAGCCATGCGGGGCTCAAGCCTATCTTCCCCCGTGTGGGCAAACCATTCGTCCAAGCATGCTCGGTTCTTTTCTCTCTGACTGTCGCCGTCCGAGCAACCGACAAGACCGCCGGTCGCAACAAGGGAAGCGCCCAGAACACCACCCCCCGCCAGTACGGTCGCAAAAGACCTTCGCGACATGTTTTGACTCGCTTTGCTTTCATGCGTCACGTTATCCAGCCCCTTCCCTCAGTAGGTCTCGGGCAATCTCCCTTTTGCCCTGAGCTTTAGTATAGGAAGGCACATGATGCAGTTTGCTTTACACTTGCGACGGTTTGTCAATGATTGGGTAAGGGGTTTCACAGTAGCTGGTCTGCCGGCTCAGGTGCCATACCCGCTTCCCGCACAAACCTCGAGATCCGCAGCTACATACCGCCATCGACATGCGTCTGCCCAGCGCATCGAGCGCAGGATCGCCACCCAGTCTTTGCTCATGCCCTTCTCGTTCAGTTCGGTAAGACGCTCGAACGTTTTCTCGAGATTCTCTGCATCGATAAGCGCAACTCGACAATGCCTCCCGCACCTGACGCACGAGAAGCCGCTTGTCGGGCACCCGCACGGGCATGCTGAGTTTGGCCGTGCGTCAGATTCCGAGTTCGTGGCAGAAAAACGGAGTTATTCGTCGCCAAAAGAGACCTCTGGCACAGCCGGTTTTTCGGTCGCCTTTCTGAACTGGTGAAACAAAGCGGCCCGTTACAAAAGCTGAGCGTTTTGCCGTGCGGAGGGGATTCTGGAGACGAATAACTCCGCTTTTCTGCCACGAACAGGCGCCAGCTCGCAATCATAGTGAGCGACGGGCTCCAAGGTTACACGACGGGTTACAAAGTTACCCCGCAACTTCGCTGGGGGGAGATTCGCACAAAGCACCGTCGCGGCATACTCGATCGCATCCGAAACCACGAGGGAAAGGTTCGATATGAGGATGAATGAGAAGCTGGACACTGCAAAAGCGAACGCGTCGGGTGCGTCGGGCATCGCACGGTCGGGCGCGTCGGGTGCAGCAAGCGCGCAGGGGATCACGCGCCGCGGGTTTATCGCAGGCGCCGCCATCGCGGGCGTGAACATCGCGCTGTTCGGCCTGTCGGGCTGCGCGCCAAGCGCATCGGCCGGCGGCGAGAACGGCCAATTCAAAGCGGGAACGTACACCGGGATCGGCCAAGGCAAATTCGCACCCATCACCGTAGAGGTCACGTTCGGGGAGTCGAGCATCGAGAGCGTAAACGTGATCGATCACGAGGAGACCAAGTACATCTCCGATACCGCGCTCGAAACGATTCCCGCCGCAATCGTCGAGCACCAATCGCTCGGCGTCGACACGATCGCCGGCGCTACGCTCACGAGCACGGCCATCATCGCAGCGTGCGAAGACTGCGTCAAGCAAGCGGGCGGCAGCGCGAGCAAGCTCAAGGGCAACTACGAGAAGCCGGCTCCTTCGACCGAGGTCGTCGAGCTCGAAGCCGACATCGTCATCGTCGGCGCAGGCGCAAGCGGAACCGTTGCCGCTGTAAACGCAGCGCGCCTCGGTGCGAAGAAAGTCGTCGTGCTCGAGAAGAGCTGCAACGTGGGAGGCAACGCGCTCGTCAGCGGCGGCTACCTCGAATACGTGCATGCACCCGAGGATCTGCGCGAGGAGGTGACCGACAATTACACCGTCGAGCTCGAGGCTAATGTTGCCGCAGCGGCCGATATCATGCCCGCCGCCGATCTCGAAAAGCTCAAGGCCGACATCGAGGCCTGGAAGGCGTCGGGCTCGACCAAGGTGTTCGACTCGGTGGAGCTCCATGCGCTCCAGTATGCGATTCAGGGCGAAGGAGCCTACGCCGACATGCTGATCTCCGGCCAGCACATCGCCGAACTCGACGATTGGCTCGCGACGAGCGGGTTCGAGTTCAAGCCGCTCGTCGGCATCGTCGGATACTCGTGGCCTCGCTGGACCTCATCGGTCAACGGCACCTGCGGCCAGGGGTACTTCGAGTTCTACACTTCCATGATCGACGAGAACGACTACCCGGTGGAAATCCACCTCAACACCCCGGCGCGCGAACTCATCTCCGACGACGGCACCGTCACGGGCGTCGTCGCCCAAGGCGCCGACGGCACGACCTACCGCGTCTCCGCTGAGAAGGGCGTCATCCTCGCAACCGGCGGCTTCTCGGGTAATCCCGATATGCTGCGCGAGTACAATACGCGCTGGGACTGGGATCCCAAGCAGATCATCCCCACCACCAACGCCTTCGGCCACACGGGCGACGGCATCGAGATGGCGCTCGCCCTCGGCGGCGCAACGGCGGCCATGGATACGCAGATGCCCTTCCCGTTCGCGGACTGCAAGAACTCCACCGACGAAACGACCGTCGGCGACGACATCGACTGCCCCATCGTCAACAAGGAAGGCAAGCGCTTCATGAACGAAGTGCTCGACCGCTTCACCATGACCGAGCACATCATGGCGCAGCCCGACCAGATGATGTTCATGATCTCCGACAAGGACACCTGCTGGATCGACGGCGAAGTCAACCGCTACGGCCGCAACGTCGAGAATCTCATCAACCAAGGGCAGCTTTTCCGCGCCGACACACTCGAAGAGCTCGCCGCGCTCATGGGCGTCGACGCCGGCACGTTCGTCGAAACGATCGAGCAGTACAACGAGTACGCCCGCCAAGGCGAGGATCCCGATTTCGGCCGCACGAACTTCACCGAGCACAGCCCCATCGAGAACCCCCCGTTCTACGCATCGCCGCGCACGTGGGCCATGCACATCACCGTCGGCGGCCTCGTCGTGGATTCCGCAACCGACTACACCGTCATCGGCGAAGACGGCAACCGCATCGAAGGCCTGCACGCCATCGGCGAAACCACGCTCGGCAGCTGCGGCATCGGCGTTCAGGGCGAGGGTTACGCGATCGCCCAGGCGCTGTTCGGGTAGGAACAGATTGGGGCTGGAATCGACCCTGTCAAAGACTCGCTTTGCTGCAAGGCCGCCAAACCAAGGCAGCCTTGCTCGCGAGTACACCCGCAGATAACCGGAAGAATCCTGTATCATATCCCCAGGGAGTCAATACGGGATACGGGGTGAACGTCGTGGAAACCGAGCATCTGCGGGAATACATCGTCTTTTCTCAAACGCTCAACTATGCGAAAGCGGCAGAGACGCTTTTCCTGTCCCAGCCGACTCTTCGAGCCCACATCAGAGCGCTCGAAGAGGAATGCGGCGCCTCGTTCACAGTCAAGCGCAGCAACGAGCTGATCTTGTCGCCTGCCGGAAAGTTCTTTCTCAAACGAGCTCGCGAGATCTTCAAGCTCGCCGATGAAACCGCAGAATCCTGTCGCGAGATCGCCGAGGAATCAGCTTCGATCCTCATCGGTTTTCCTGAATACCCGTATCTTGAGGATATGTTCATCAAGGCAAGAGAAGAGCTCAACGAAGCGCAGCAGACAGGTTTGGAGCTACTATTCTCCCCAAGAATGCATGCCAATGTCGAAGCCATCACCCAGCAGGAAGCAGATGTCACCATCTATCCCTACACAAGGGACTATGTGAAAAGAGACCGCGTCAACGTGCCTCTTCTGCCCTCTTCTGTTTCGAGTATATACCTCGGAGAGAAAGAGTGCAGGTTCTGGATGACCAAGAGCAACCCGCTTTTCGAGCAAGAGCGAATCAGCGCCGCCGATCTTGCAGGCTCGACGCTTCTTTTGGGCAATACGCAGAATATGCTCTCAGCGGGCCCGAAGTTTCAGGAGTACTTCGCAGCATCGGGCGCAGAGATCGATGTCGACAACCAACCGTTCTCAAGCTATGCCGACTACTTTCTCACAGACTCCAGGAGCTGTTTCGGCATCATCCTTGAGGGCCACCGGTTCGAAAGCCAGGCGCGCAAAGACTTCCGCATATTTACCGTCGACGATGTTTCAGTTTATTCCGACCTGTTTCTCCTGTACGACGAATCCCATCTCAATCACGTAGGGCTCGAGCTTCTCCAGAAGATCAAGGAGCAGCACGGCGTCGCCACAGCCTAGCCCACGCAAAAGTCCCGCCGGCACCGAAGCGGCGGGACTTTTGCGAGCGGGGCAGATCCCGCATCACGCAATCAGGTCACAATCCGACCTATGCTCCTTCGATGATCGAGCCTGCGGCCATGTATCCGCCGACAAACGACTGCCCGACATCGCCGAACATGCCGCCAAACGGACGCCCGCCGATATTCGTCTCGCCGTTTGCGCCGCCCGCTGTATGCCAGCCGGCATACAGCCCGGGAATGACCGCACCCTCGGTATTGACAACCTGCATACGGGGGTTAACCTTCAAACCGCATTTGGTGGTGAAGATGTTGCCGCCGAGCTTTGCTCCGTAATAGGGCGGCGTATCGATGGAGATAAGCCACGAGGGATCGTACGGATAGTTGACTGCATAGTCCTCCCCCGCCTCGCATGCGGCATTCCACTCCTTTACCGCCTCAACAAGCACGCCCTCACGCAGCCCCAAAGCTTCTTCGAGCTCTTCGATGGTGTCGCACTTCTTGACTGCGCCCGCATCGAGCATCTGACCAAATCCCGTCCGCCAATCGCGTTGCCACTCGGGAACGCGCTCGATGAGAGGATCGTCATCGGGAATGATCTTCCCGACGCGGCATACGCCCTGCTTGAAATGATTCTGCGTAACAAGATCCTCGTACTTCGAATCGAAGCACACGAACGTCTTGCCGCCAGGCTGCATGATCTCGACCGCCGATTGATCGGTCAAACCGTTGACCATCTCGTTTCCGAAGGGCGCATAGGGATAAGCGACATACGTGGTGCCCAGATAGGGTACGCGTTCACCCATGCGGTTAATGCGCAGCCACGGCTGCCGCAATGCCTGGTTTCCGTCCTTGTTCACATGGGCGGTCATGCGAGTCGCATACTGATCGTAGTCGTCCCACCATACGCCGCCATCGTAGCTTCCGGTGGAATCGTACCCGGCGAGATCGGCTCCTGCACCGACGCCCATGCGGATGCACTCCCCGGTGTTGCACGGCGGACAGGGCACGTTCGCGAGACCGTCGAAGCACGTGGGAAGGTACTTCTGAAGCATTGCGCGGTTCATCTCGAACCCGCCTGCCGTGAGCAGAACGCCCTTGGATCCCTTGATGTACTGCTCTGCACCATCGGAACTTACCTTCACGCCAACAACCGTATCCCCATCCATCACGAGAGCGGTGGCAGTCGTGTTCGTCCGAACGTCAATTCCCTTCTCTTGAGCCATGTCGGTGAGGTAATTGAACGTGTGGTCGTTGATCATGATGGAGTTCTTTGCGGTGATCTGCCCCTCCCAGTATACGGACTGGGCACCCGAAGGCACCTCTGTGCTGAACGGAGCCCAGGGAACGCCGAGCTCGTCTTCCATCCAGTCGATGCATCGGGGGCCCTCGACGGCCATTGCGCGCAACAGCTCGGGATCGGCGGTCTGCTGCCACATATCGTTGAGGAACTGGACGATCTTGTCAGGATCATACGGATAGCTCGGACATGCCCACTGAACCTCTTCGGCAAGCCGGTGTCCACCGAAGTTGACGAAGAAGCCCGAATACCGCGATGCTCCGCCGGTTTTTCCGTCCTTCTCAAGCACGATAACCTTGTTGCCCTCGTTTGCCAGACGCAATGCGCCGACCATGCCGCCGCCGCCCGATCCGACGACCACGACATCCGCTTCGGCGTCCCAGGATGCAGGAGGCTCGACAGGCGCAATCGGAGCAGCTTCGGCCTCGAATGCTGCTTTCGCCTCATCCTCTTTCGGCGCCTTCGCATCGCTGCCCGACTCGGCCGCTGGTGCGCATCCCGCAAAAGCCGCCCCCGCTGCTGCTACCAGGCCCGCCGAAGCTGCGCCTTTGAGAAAGCCCCTTCGGCTCAGAGCGTGCCGAGGTTCTTCCTGTGCGTTTTTCTCGTCGTATTCCATGAGTTCTCCCTTCCTTGCTCCCTTTGCGATTCCCGATCAGGGAATACCCGCATTGTACGTGGAGCCTCGGAAGATCTGGGAAAGGGTAAACGGCGCCCTCGATTGAAAACAAATCGACTGTTGATGATTTACGGAGTACCGTGAGGTAATTCAAACAGCATGGTTGAAAAATCATCGCTAACGGCAAAGCAGCTCCCAAACGCGAAAGCCGCGCCCATCCGACGCATTGCCTACTTGTGATACGGCTCGCCCCGCGAGATCTTGAACGCGCGGTACACCTGCTCGAGCAATACAACGCGCGCGAGGTTGTGCGGCAGCGTGATCGGGCCGAACGAAAGCTGCTCGTTGGCACGTGTCCGCACGGCGTCGCTCACGCCGTCCGAGCCCCCGACGATGAACGTCAGATCGCTTGTGCCGGCAAGCGCCAGGCTGTCAAGCCGACGAGCCAAACCTTCACTTGATCGCTCTTTGCCCTCGATGGCGAGCAGGATCGCATGGCTCTGCTCGGGAATCGCCGCCAGAACGGCCGAGCCCTCCCTATCGCGGGCGGCATCGACTCCCCCGGCTTTGGCCGGGTCGATATCGGCGATTTCCTTCACCTCGACCTTCGCGTAGGCCTTGAGGCGCTTGAGGTACTCGGCGCAGGCATCGGCCCAAAAGCGCTCTTTGAGCTTGCCAACCGCAACCACCGTGATCCTGATCATGGGCGGTTCACCAAATCGATGAGCTCCGAGCGCACGTGGATGCCGAGCTTCTGATAGATGCTCTTCACATGGGATTTAACCGTGTTCTCCGAAACGAACAGCTTTTCCGATATGACGGGCATGGTGTAGCCCTGGGCGAGCAGCTTGAATATCTCCGTCTCGCGCGGGGTGAACTGATGATCGGCCGCAATCTCATCGCAGCGCGACGCGAGCGCCTCCTCGGGCGTCAGCTGCGCCGCCGGCTCGTCATCGTCGCTTGCCAGGCGCTTGTCTTTGAACAGCAACAACGCCGCCATCAGCAGCAGATACACCGAAACCAGCGCCACGGTGGTGAGTACAAGATCGCCCTGCTTCAGGGTCTCCGCATTGAGAAACCCGATAGCCGTCCCCGCAAGCTGCGCCGCATTCGTGCAGGCGAGCGCCAAGCCGAACAGCAACGTCGAGGGAAGCTTGGTGTCGTTTGCCGAATCGGCGATCATGCACCAGAGAATGATGCCCGCAACCATAGCACCCAACTGGGCGAACGCGTTGACGATACCGCCAGCTGCGTTCCAGATGATCGGCAGAAGCAGAAAACCAGCTGCCGAAAGCGGCAGCGCAACCGAGTAGATCCTTCCCACATTGAAGGGCTTCTTGATGAGAAGCGCCGGCAAAATCAGGCAGACCACCGCGATGGCGCTCGTGAACAACGAGGTTTGCTGAAACGATTCGAGGGGGATCTCGTGCTGCCCGGAAATCTGGAGCATAAGACCGCTCATGAAGCAGAGGATCACGGTGCCGAGCACCGGATGCCAGAGCCCCTTGACCGCCCCGCTGAATACCGGCCCCGAATACTCCGGCTCGACTGTCGGACGCGCATCAAGGGCCTTCTTGGCGAACAAAGCCGAGAAGGCGAACAGCAGCGCTGCCACAGGAAGAGCCGCTGACGAGGGAATGAGCGTCACCACAAAATAGAACACCAGGCTTACCGCGTTGCAGAGCACCACGAACAGATAGACCGCGCGCAACGTGAGCGTCGAAGAGAACCGCGCCCACAAAAGCGTGATCAGCGCATCACCTGCGCCGAGCAGAACGCCTGCGAGCAAAAGCCACGGCGCAAACATATCGACAGACACGGCCGACGAGAACTGAAACACCATCCCGGCAACCAAAAACCCGACCATGGCGACGCCGATGGTCATGAGGGCGGTAATGGAATTCGAAGTCTTCGGAAGACGGCGCACCACCAGCGCGCAGATAAGGTATACGACGATGCGCGCGCCCATGGCGCCAATGGAGAACATGACCTCGATGCCGTACCCTAGCGGCCCGGCCGACGTAAGCACGGTCGCAGAATGGAACGTCATGTAGCTGAATGCGAGATACAGGGCGTATCCGCCGAAGAACACCGTATCGCGCGCACGCAGGCTCTTGGCAATATCGGCCACATACCCCATCGGATTCCTTTCTCCCATGGGGATAGTATATAGGTTCGCAAGCCTCCCGCACATTGCAACCTGGAAACGGGTTTCCGGGCGAACTTCCTACTACATTCTGTATTATACCTGTTCAATGCTTATAAAAGGACTGCCTCACCAGAATCAGGTGGGAAGCATTTTCCCTGTTCGAGAAAAAATCACCAGCGAACTGGTGATGAAACGGGAGCGCTTCTTCCGTACTGTACACGATACCCGGAAGCCGAAAAGAGGACTTCCACGACCCATACTGTATCTGGAGGGAGACATATGGACAACGCAAGATTAAGCCGACGTGCATTTATCGGACTGGGTGCCACCGCGGCGGTTGCCGCCGGCGCTGCAGGCCTCGTAGGATGCGCTCCAGCATCCGATGCCGCCGACTCGGGCAAGGCGGACGCCGCAGGCGACGCCGCCGCACAGGGCGGTTCCGCCTCGGGCAAACCGGCTGACTTCACCCCGAACTTCATGACGGCACCGGCCGTTCCGACCGACATCAAAGAGACAAAGGACTGCGACGTGCTCGTCATCGGCCTCGGCCTCTCGGGCGTCGCAGCTGCAAAAGCCGCCGCCGAAGAAGGCGCGAAGGTCATCGGCGTCGAAAAGGCTGCTCAGCTTACCGCCGTTTCGATGGCAGGCGATTTCGGCGTCGTCGGCTCGCAGATCCAGAAGGATCTCGGCATCGAATGGGCTGGCAAAGACGTCATCGTCAACCAGCTCATGAAAGACATGTGCTACCGCCCGACCCCCGACTTCCTCGGCTATTGGTACGATCATTCGGGCGAGGACTTCGACTGGCTCGTCGAGGGCGCTGATTTCGAGGTGCTCACGAGCACCGCTGCCGACCAGCAGACCGACAAGCCCAACTACATCCGCCCGAAGTGCTTCCCCGCGCTTGAGGGCTACGACTACAAAACCGAGTACTACCCGTACTTCCACGGCACCATCACCACGAACCCGAACATGCAGTGGACGCTCGACGCAGGCGCGGCGAAAGCCGAGGAAATGGGTGCCGAGCTCATCTACTCCACGTGGGGCGAGCAGCTCATCGTAGAGGACGGCAAGGTCACCGGAGCCTACGTGCATGACGCCGACGGCAACTACACGCAGATCAACGCGAAGTCCGTCGTGCTCGCCACCGGCGACTGGGGCAACAACCAAGACATGCGCGACTACTTCATCCCGTGGGCTAACGAGTTCGTGAGCTTCTACACCACGATGGACGCGGCAGGCACCATCGGCAACACCGGCGACGGCCACCTCATGGGGCTTTGGGCCGGCAGCCACATGGAGCTCGGTCCCCATGCCCCGATGACCCATCACATGGGCGGCCCTCTCGGCGTCGACGGGTACCTGCAGCTCGACATCAACGGCAACCGCTTCATGAATGAAGACATCCCCGGCCAGAACATCGCCGACCAGCTCTCGCGTGTTCCCGAGGGTCCCGAGGGCCTGCGCTCCTGGCAGATCTTCGACAGCAAGTGGCCCGACGAGATCGCGCATATGCCCGACGGTCACGGCTACGTGAACCACTTCGTCCCCGAGGATCAGATCGACCAGTACCAAACCGTGCTCGCAGGCTTCGGCTTGGGCTACACCACCAAGGAAATGGTCGAGGGAACCCAAGGACTCATCAAAGCCGACACGATCGAGGATCTCGCAAGCCAGATGGGACTCGACGCCGCAACGGTGAAGGCCTCCATCGATCGCTACAACGAGATGTGCGCCGCCGGCCACGACAGCGATTTCGGCAAGGATTCGCGTCGCCTGTTCCCCGTGTCCGAACCGCCGTTCTACGCGTACCCGTTCGGCAGCGCCGGCATGCTCGTCCTCATGGGCGGCCTCGAGGTCAACAAGAAGCTCCAGCCGCTTAACGAAGCGGGCGAGCCGATCGAGGGTCTCTACGCCACCGGCAACGTGCAGGGCGGCCGCTACCTCGTCGAGTACCCGGTTACCGTCGCGGGCATCTCGCTCGGCACCGCGCTCTCCTTCGGACGCCTTGCGGGCATGAACGCCGCCGGCAAGGAGATCGAGGCGACAACCCAGGCGTAACACTGCCTTACCCGAAGCCGTCTGTAAGCGACTCTTTTCCCTCACATGCTTGAGGACGGCATGCTCAAAGCCCCGAAGCCACCCTTTCTCCCAGGCTTCGGGGCTTGTTTTTGCCCAACTTCCTTCGTTAGCACGCCCGAAAACGCCCGTAACTAAAGCTGGCTTTACTTAGCGGGGTTTCTCGAGCGGCATTCCGTCTTTCCCGAGGATCTCGACCGCCTCGCCTCGCACGAGAATCGCCTGGTTGTCATCGATAGCCCGCAAAGGAAGGCCGTCCGCATGCGCGGCGAGTATCTCCTCGGCAGCTTTGCCCATCTCCCAGTTTCCGCAATGCGGCACCACGAAGAAGTCGACAAGGCCCAAACCGGTATAGTCGTCCAAGCCGGGCGCCTTCTCGACGCTGTCCATTGCGGCAGAGTACCCGATGTCGGGCGCGACGACGATGGCACCCGCCGATTCGCCAACGTAGAGCTTTCCCTTGTCGATCTCGCGGACCAGCAGTTCGTCAGTGCCGGTTCTGCGCAGCTCCTGCAGCAGGTAGAACGTGTTGCCACCCGAAACGTATATGATGTCGGCCGCTTCCAACTGAGTCTTTGCGGTCTCGTACGAAACCGTCGCGACATCCAGCTCCCCAACGGCAAGCCCCATACTCCTCAGCACCCACTTGCTTATCTTGGCGAAAAAGCCCAAGCGCTCCGCCTTGCTTGCCGTGGGAACGAACGCAACGGTTTTGCCCTCGAGGTCGGGTTCGGCCGTCCTCAGCGTTTTTGACACGTTCTGAAACATGGAAACCAAGAGCATTCTTTTCATAGCAACCTCCGGGCACCAGTATACGCGCCCGAAAGAAAGGCGGCGCAGCAATCGAGAAGTCCGTCCGACCTCGCAAAGCAGCTGCAACAGCCAGACAGCCGCCAGCCGCTCGGCGCCCGACCACCCGGCGGCGGCAGCCGGGCCATACGGGCCACCGGTTGGCGGCAGTCCGGTTGTCGAGCTGCCCAGATGCCAAGGTGCTGCGCCGTCACTGCCCCATCGCGAGAGCGGTTGCGGTTTCACGCTTGAGGGCCGTGCAGGTGGGAACAAACGTGGCGGCGAACACCAGAGCGAAGCCCACGAGGGAGACGGCAAGGCCTTCGCCGAAAACCAAACCGTCGAAAATCGGCAAGCCCGCCGCAACGGCAACGAGGGCGCTGGAGGAAACCACGCACGCCATGCCCACGAGGGTAGCCGTAACCGCATGGATAAACGCCTCGCATGCGGCGGCGGCCATAAGCGTTTTCGGCTGGGCACCGCTCGCTATGAGGAGGGCGACGTCGCGCGTGCGGGACCGCGACGTCATCACCACGCTCACCGCCGCCCCGACCGCGCACAAAAGCACGGGGCCGCCCAGCATGAGTAGGGCTGCCTCGAGGCTGAGCCCGTTGATGTCGGCTATGCCCTGGCTTTGCAGATACCCCGTGAACAGCCCTAAAACGGAGAAGATGCCCGCAACCAGCCCGAATCCCACCATGATGGGCGTCTCGACCGACGTCGAAGCCGCAAGGCCGTGCCGGGCGGTGTGCCGGGCCAGATACCAGGCGTTCCAGCGCTTCTGCGGAACAAGCCGCGTCCATGCTTCGAGCAGCGCCGAAAAGAGCGCGGGCGCAAGGGGAGCAAGCGTAGCCACTACGAAAAGGGGCATGAAAAGCGACCAGTTCATGGCCTCGTCCGGACCCGATTCGATCATGAAGGAAACGAACCAGCAGGTGCAGGCCGCGAGCCCCGCGAACAGGATGACGCGCATCCACGTCATCCCTGCGCGCTTCGGCTCCGGGTCGCGCAGGGCGACAAGCGGAGGCGTTTTCCCTGCGCTCCGTGCGCCGCGCAGGCCCCCGAGCAGAAACACACCCGCCACCACAAGCCACACCACGGGCATCAGAGATGCATCGACCTGGGGCGCCACACCGAAGAAGACCTCCTGCGAACCGGTTAGAACAGCGAAGATCGGTCCGAACGTGGCAGCCGCAAGCACCGTGCCGCACGCGGCACCGAGCACCGCCACCACGGCCATCTGGATGAGCACTGCTGCGCTCACCAGGCGCGGCCTCACGTTCGCCAGCTGCCACAGCGCGTAGCTCTGCCGTTGCGCGGAAACCGTCAGGTTCGCCGCCGACGCGAGCACGGCTACCGCCGCAACCGACGAAAACGAGACGACGACGGGAACGGTTTGCTGCAGGCCCTTGAACAGAAGCTCATCGCCTGCATAGAAGTTCGCAGTCGCCTGAAACGACGCAGCCCAGCCGCCGATCAAGCCGCAGGCAACCGCCACCAAAAAGGCACCGACCCACGTCGTTGCATGGTCGCGCAGATCCGAGAACACGAGCCTGATCATTGAGAGCCTCCCATCGCCTCGAGTATCTGAGCCGCAGTAGAGCGGCCCATAACCCTGACGACCTGCCCGTCCTTCAGTACGAGAATACGATCCGCCAACGATGCCGCCTCAAGATCGTGGGTTACCACAACCACCGATCGCCGGGGGTCGTCGGCTATTTTGCGCAGCATACCGAGCACCTCGCGGCCGTTCTTGGAATCGAGTGCGCCGGTCGGCTCGTCGGCAAACACCACGTCGGGGCGCGCTGCGAGAACGCGGGCAATGGCCACGCGCTGCTGCTCGCCGCCCGACAGATCGCCGGGGCGGCTCTTCTCCCGGCCCCTTAGCCCTACGCTTTCCAGCACCGATTCAACCTGCTTCTTCGCAAGCGGCCGACCCGCTAGGCGCGCAGGTAGCGAAACGTTCTCGCCAGCGCTCAGCGACGGAATGAGGTTGTACGATTGGAAGATGAAGCCCACATGATCTCTGCGCATCTTGAACAGGGAGTTTCGACTCGCACGGACAACCTGCGTGCCCATCACCTCGATCGACCCCGAATCCGCGGCCTCCAGCCCCGACAGGCAGTACAAAAGCGTCGATTTGCCCGAACCGCTCGGCCCTACGATGCTCACCATCTCGCCCGCCTCAAGGGAAAGGCTGACACCTCGCAAAACCTCGGTCACCCGCCGTTTTCTCCCTCCCCCCGTGCTGAACGACTTCTTCACGTTTTGTGCAACGATGGTGCTGCTCATGTTTTCTCCTTTGAACCACATCGGGCGGCGGCGGTCGGCATGGCGATGCCCGAGCGCCGCTGCGCAGCCGAAACGCGGGGGTGCGCTCGGGACGGCAAACCAGACATGGCTGCGCCCGCACGAATGCCATGCGACTGCGACGAAGCTATACTCGCGTCGAAACGCCGCCGAACCCCTATGCATACTGATAGATTTTTCTTACCGAATCCGCTCAAGCGGACTAACCGCGCACGCAAGTTCCCGTGCGCAACCGAACGCCTATTTGGCGCTTCGCACCGAGCGATAGGCTTTGACAACGCCGCAGAGGATGCCGCCGATCGGCCACGCCAGCCAGAACCACCACCGTGCGTTCAGGGCCGGCACGAACAACAGAACGAGGCCGACAACCGTAGACAAGCCCATGATGAGGGCATACATGCCGTACGTGCGCTTCGCCTGGCGAGCGCGCGATGCGAGGTCATCGTCCAGGGCGCCGATCTGCGCCTCGTTCATGCCGCGCAGCGATTTCTCGTTGTACCGCTCGACGTCGCAGCACGATTTCACGAGATAGCCGTGCACGATGAAGAACGCCCCGAGCGCTGCAAAGAACAGGGGAACCGACCCCGCAAGCCACGGGAACGGCTGCAACACGATGGTTGAAGCCAGTCCTGCCATAACGAGGGCGATACCGGCCACAAGCCCCGTCGAGAAGGCCTTGCGTGCCTGGCTCTTCTGTTCAGCCGTGTAGAAATCTTCCACAAAGGGATGCGACCGGCGAAACTCCCTGCGCGCGAACAGTGCCGGCACGATGAGGGCGATCCCGACGGCGGCGCCCACCAGCATGAGCGCGCTCGAGTAGCTCTGATACGCCGATCCGGGCACCAGCGTAAGGCCTGCAAACAGCACCGACAGCGCCGCACCCGCAACGATCACCGCGATCCCCAGCGGGAGCTTCCAAGCGAAGGTGCGCATCGCCTGATCGTATCCCGTCACGTCCTGCGGCGCGGCGCGAGGCGGCATGCTCGCAGCGGGATTTGCCGGACGGGCGGTCATGTCACCGAGCACCAGTTCGTCGAGCGTGCACTCGAACAGCTCGCATAGCCTGATCAGCTTGTCCATCTCGGGATACGCGCGCTCGGCCTCCCATTTGGAAACGGATTGCCGACTCACGCCAAGCAGCATGGCAAGCTGCTCTTGGGTCATGTTGCGCGTTGCACGCAGATGTTGTAGGTTGTCGCGAAAGCTCATAGGTCCATCCTTTTGCGGCGCTCGATTATCCGAACGGCAAGCCTTGCACTCGCCCGCATCTGCATTCTGCGATGTAATGATACGCCATCGAACGAGGATTTCGGGATCGTCATCCCGAAAGGCGGTGTGTTTGCCGAACCCCATCATGGCGATAGGACGACCCCGGCTCAACCAACTTGCGGCTGCTTTTTTACAAAACCTCTGCTACCCTGCGGTTGCAAACCGCAGGTCGGAGCGTAGCATACCGCATCTGGTCAAAACTTTTTCCAGGGAGGGCATTCTCCGTGCGCGGGCGGCATCCCATAAGCGGAAGGCAGCCCAAGAGGAAAGCAGCCCTGCGCAGCCGGCGGAGTCGCCCGGAGCCCTGCGCAGCCGGCCTCGAGTTTCACGAACCCGACTCCGAATGCCGGCGATGCGCCGCAGCTGCGGCTGTTTATCATCGCGCGCGAATCGCACTCGTCCCGCTAGACCAAAATCGGCGGGCTCCGGCTTGCTTGAGGGCAAGGTCGCTCGAAGCTGGCAGAAAAACGAAGTTATTCGTCGATCGAAGGGCCGAACGCCGTGAAGCTGGGGGCTCCGCTTTCGGGTCGAAGAGTCCTCCCAGCTCAGCGAATCGGATCCAAAACCGGTCGCGAAACGGGTGTCGAACGATGACGAATAGGGTCGTTTTTCTGCCACGTTCAGCCGATTCCAGCAAGCCCGCATCGCATTTCGGCGCGTACAACGCCGACGCAAGGCGCGTGTATCGAATCTGAAAGCACGCGGGCGCCGATGGGCGCAGATGCCGATGGGCGCAGGAGCCGATGCATGTAGATGCCGATTTCCTGCTTCATGCCGAAAATCGGAAGGCGCGCTCTGACGCCCGAGAGAGCCTCTAGCCCCAGTCGGCCCCTAATACAACGAGGAAGTCGCCCTCAAACGCATAGGTTCCATCATTGAGCTGGGCTTTGCCGACACCGATCGTCGTAGCTATATCCTTGGCCTCGTTGGCCTGGTTCGCATAGTTGTAGATAACGATGGTCTGCGAGTAGTCGAACCCGTCGGCGTTGCCCGTATCCACCGTGTAGCCGACGTCCTCGAGCTTGGCAGCCGCCTCCGAAGCAGCGCCAGCGATGCCGTTGCCGTTCCTGATGGCGATGTTGCCGGTCTTCGGGTCGGTGATCGTCTGACCGCCCGACGAATCGGTGCCGCCCCCGGTTTCTCCGCTACCCGTCGATGCGAGCACGGTACCCGACAGCTCGTCGACCACATCCTCGGTCGTGGGCGGCAAGCCCTGGTCGACGCGGCTCATCATCTCTTTCCAGGCTGTCATGTTCGTGTATTCGTACCATCCGCCGTCAACGTAGGCCGAGGTAGTCGGCTCCATCGCCGAATACAGGTCCGTCGAAGGATCGAGCCCCTGCATCGCCTGGGCAAGACCGATGATGTCGAATACGCTCAAATCGGTGGTGACGTACTCCGACAAGGCTTCCACGGTGCTTGCCATCGTACCGATGTCCGACGCGAGGATCTTCTTCGCGATCGCACCGAGCACGAGGCGCTGATTCGCCGCGCGATAGGAGTCGCCGTCGCCGTAATCGTCGTACGCATGGCGCGCGCGGCACAGGATAAGCGCCTGGTAGCCGTCGAGCGTCTGCAGACCCGCGTCGAGATGGCCGCCCGCGTCTTCGTCGTTGATCTCCATGGGAACGTCGACCTCGACGCCGCCCAAAGCGTTCACGATGTCTTTGAAGCCGTCGAAGTTGATTTCGGCGTAGTGGGAAATAGGCACACCGGCCAGCTTGGATACGGTTTCAACCGCCATGGCCGGACCGCCGATCGCATAGGCGGCGTTGAGCTTGTTCTGCCCGTACTCGCCCATGTCGATGAGCGTATCGCGATGGAGCGACACGAGCGTGACCTTATGGTTGCGCGCGTCGATGCGCGCAAGGATGATGCTGTCGGAACGAGTCGGATCGCCCGCGTATTCGGCCGACTCGGCTCGCTCCGCAGAGCCGTCAGTGCCCATGAGCAGCATGTAGAACGGCTCGTTCGCAAGATCGGTTTCCACAAGCTGAGCGCGAAGATCGCCGTCGATGCCATCGGAAAAATTCGACGTGATGTTGTTCAGATAGGCAAACGCCACCCCGGCTCCCCCGAGGCACACGACGAGAATCGCCGCCGCAACGATGGCGACCACCTTCCGTCGCTTGCGTTTCTTGCGCTGGCGGGTGTACTCGGCCTGGGATACACGGCGGCTGTAACCGCCGCCTGAACCCCGTGCATCATCCCCATCGGATTCGGACGTGCGGGAATACTGGCTATAGGAAGGCTGCCTTCCATAAGCGGAGGGATCAAAACTATCGTAACGGGACGATCCGCCACGTGTGCTGCGGCGTGCAGTCCCCCGCTGATCGGGATCGGCGGAAGCGGCTCTGCGCCGTGCGTTGCTTTTCCTATCCATCATGCCAATCATTGTGCCTGAGACCCGTTGGTGCATGCAAGGCGAATCGGCTGTTTTTAGGAAAACGCCACAGGTTCGAGCGGTCGAACAATCCGTTGCCTTTCAAGCTGATCAGCCGATTGAGCAGGTGATTTTCAAAACCGAAGCCATCGTTTGCCGCCGCTAATGCTCCTTACGCAGCAGCACTTCCGATACATGAAATGCGCACAACATCGGGGGGGGGTGGGCAGCCCTGTTGGGAAGCCGTTATCTAGCGTACGCCCAACCGCTTGACCATGTAGTCGTTGGCAGCGATTTCAACCGCGTCGTCGAGCGGGCGGAGCGGTTCGGCCTCGATGCCCATCCGAGCCGCCCGAACCTCAAGCGCCCGGGCGATGAGGTGATCGGCGATCTCGGGGTTCTTACCCAGCAGAGGCCCGTGCAGGTACGTTCCCACCACGTTGCGGTATAGCACGCCGTCGCTCTTGTCGGTATCGTTGTTGCCATGGCCGCCAGACGATACCACTGCGCCGAGGGGCGTGAGCCCCTGCCCGAGAAACGTTCTTCCCGCATGGTTTTCGTACCCGACAACCGGCCGCTCGGCGATCGGAGAGCGCAGCACGACATTGTCGATGAGGCGGTCACGCGATCCGTCGGCGCGCTTCGTAACCATATCGACGATGCCCAGACCCTCGACGCTCTCGTCGCCCAAGAGCCATTCGCTTCCGAGTATCTGATAGCCGCCACAGATGGCGAGCAATACCCCGTCGGCCTCGACGTAAGCCGACAGATCATCGCGCATGCGGAGCAGCTGCTCGGAGGCAAGCCGCTGCTCGCGATCTGGGCCCCCACCGAGAAACACGATGTCGACCGCAGAAAGGTCAATCGTTTCGCCGTGATTGACGGAGACGATTTCAACAGGCATCCCCCGCCACTCGATGCGCTTCGCCAAGCATTTCACATTGCCGCCGTCGCCGTACAGGTTGAGCAGATCCGGGAACAGATGCGCTATCCTCAAAGACTCCATGGCTCCTACGCCCCTTTCCCGTCGCTGCCGCCATCCTGCGCAATCAGCCTCACAAGCTCGCCGCGCACAACGGGCAACGCCGTGTAGTTGGCTATCAGATAGAACCGGTAGTCGGGCGAAAGCCCCGCGGTCTTTTCGAGCATGTCGGCGGGCCCGTCGATGAGTTCGGCGGCAATCCCCGCGTACTTCAGACGTACCTGCAGATCGTTTCTCCTGATGCCCCCGACGAACACGACCAGATCGTCCGCTTCGGCAAGCTCTTCGAAATCGATGTCCCATATCCACGAGACATCGCGCCCATCGCCCTCCTTGTCGTTGACGAAGAACGCCACCGCGCGCGGCCCGGCATCCTGCGCGATGATCTTGAGGTTCTGGTTGAAGCCCGTCGGATTCTTTGCGAGGTTGAGCAGGATCGGGCGGCCTGCTGCCTCAAGGTTCTCAAGCCTGCCGTTCTGCGGATCGAACGCATCGAGCGCGCGTTGGAACGCATCGGGCGGGCACCCGAGCAGATTGGCCGCCGTAAACGTCGCAAGCAGGTTGTACACCATGTAGGCACCGGTTGCCGAGGTTCGTACGTCGATCGACGTCCTGTCGTCGGTTCCGGCAGAAAAAACGATGCCGTCACGCCCGAAGCGCACGTTTCGAGCCGCGTAATCGAGCACAGGGCGGGCGAAGCCGCACTGCGGGCACCGGTATTCGCCGAGCTGCCCGTATTGCCGATACGCGTATTCGAGCATGGTCGAGCACATCTGGCACATCTGGGCGTCGGCAACGGTATTCTGAGCCAGTCCCATGTCTTCCGCCACGCCGAAGGCGATTGCCTTGTTCTTCGCCTTTCGGACTATGGCCTCGCAGAGCGGATCGTCGGCGTTGTACACGATCACCGTATTCGGGGAGGCGGCGAGCGCACCTGCGATGCTCTCTTGGATGCGATCGATCTCTCCCACGCGGTCGAGCTGATCGCGAAACAGATTCAACAGCACGAGGTAGTCGGATTTCAGTTGAGGCAGAACCTTTGCAAGCCAAAGCTCGTCGCTCTCGAACACCGCCCAATCGGATTGGTCGCCGTGGAGCAGCGCCGTGGCGACACCGCTGTCGAGGTTTGCGCCCGTGCGATTGCAGATGACCCGCATGCCCGCGGTTTCGAGCGCATCGGCGAGCAGGTTCGTTACCGTGGTCTTGCCGTTCGTGCCGCACACGACGACCGACCCGCGATCGAGTTTGTGCGAAAGGTCGGCGATGAGATGGGGGTCGACGTACAGCGCGATCTTGCCGGGAAAGTTAGCCGCTGGGCGCTTGAACACGTTTTTGAGCCCCCAAGTGCTCAATGCGCTGATCCCGCGCGCGACCGTAAGCTGCAACCCCATACCGGTTCCTTTCTCGTTCGGAGCATCAAGTATAAACGGTTCGTTGAAGTGCTCGCGACCTTCATACAATTTTCAGGTAGAATGGGAAAGAGGCAGGTACAGCCCTGCGCCAATCAGTTATCCGTACTTGAACAATGCACATGCTCGCCGAGCTGTTCGTCAGGAACGAGCCGAAACGATGCCGGAAACGCCACACAACCGCTCAAACGACCGTCCCCAGCAGGGGCGTGGTCGGAATCCCCGTTCCTCTGAAACGGCGCGCTTCACCGTCGACGGGCGTCCCGAACGCCGAGCGGGCAGTGCAGCCGACCGTTCGGCAAACGCGACACGGCAATCGCGATCGGCGCATTCCCCCCGCGAGGCCGCTCCCTACGGTCGCGACGCCGACGCCTACCGCAGACGCGTGCAGGCCGACCGCACCTCTCGCCCCGACCCACGCGGCAATACGGGACGCTCCGAAAGACAACCCGCTCCGGCAATCGCCCAGCGCGCAGCGCGATTGCACGCCTCCTATCGAGACGATGATCGCTACCGCGCGAAGGCACCGCGCGCAGGATCGGGGTTTCCCTGGAAGCCCGCCCTCATTGCAGCCATCGCCTTCGCATGCATCGTCGGCGGCGTTTTCTTCTTCATCCAAACGAGACCCATCGCGATAACCGTCAACGGAGAACAGCTTGAGCTGGGCGGCAGCAAGGATATAGCCGCCATCATAGAGGCCGGCTACGCAACTCCCAAAACCGGTGATTTCGTTGCCGTCGACGGCGAGGTGCTCGAAGCGGGCAAAGGCGAAGCGTTCACCGCTTACGTGAACAGCCAGAAGGTCGACGATGCGAAAACGGGACTCAAGGCCGGCGATGCAGTGACCATCGCCGACGGCGCCAACACCGTAGAACCTTCGCAGGATACCGTCGAGCCTATTCCGTTCGAAGTGGTTCAGGAAGGGAGCGGGCCGCTCCACGTGATTGACGGCGAAGGCGCCGATGGCAGCAAGGTTACGAAGGTCGGCGACATCTCGGGCAAAACCTTCGTCGAGGAAAACGAACCGAAAAATCCCGTTTGCCGCTACTATTACCCCGATACCGGCGGCGAAAAGGTAATCGCCCTCACGTTCGATGACGGCCCCTGGCCCGACTACACCGAGCAGGTTCTCGATATCCTCGCCGAAAACGACGTGAAGGCCACGTTCTTCACCGTCGGCGATCGCATCAACGAGAACGGTAAAGCCCTCGTCAAGCGAGCGCACGACGAAGGGCATCAGATCTGCACCCATACGTTCGACCACGCAAGCGGCGACGGAAAGGGCGTCGACCTGGGCCTCATGTCCGCTGAGCAGCAGATCGAAGAGGTCACCAAAGGCTACGACGCGATACGCGATGCGCTCGGTACGGATCCGAGTACGGTCATTCGCACCCCCGGCGGAAACTTCGGCGCCGACGTCCAGAAGAACCTCAGCCCCCACATCTCCTCCGAAATCGGATGGACCATCGACAGCGGCGACTGGCGTCTGCCGGGAGCCGACGCGATAGCCGAGCAGCTCAAAAGCGCATGGCCCGGCGCCATCATCCTCTGCCATGACGGCGGCGGCGATCGCTCGCAGACCGTCGCAGCCATCCGAGAGGCCATCCCCTATCTGAAAGAACAGGGCTATACGTTCATCACGATCGACGAAATGCTGGAATACCCCGCAAAAGACGTTTCGTAGCTTCGTAGCTTTGTAGCCAAAGGCGCTTCATAACCAAGGATGTTTCGCAATCAAGGACGTTTCGTGACCAAAGCGGAAAGCCGAAGACGGAAAAGCCTCCGACCCGCATGACGGATCGGAGGCCTGCCTATCGACGCCATGCCTACTCGAACCAGAGGAGGATAGCAACAGTGACGTAAGAACCCTAAAGAGCAGAGGCGTCGATCGAGTAAGCTTTCTTTGCACGCTCAGCGTGCCATGGCGGTGCGGCATTGGGCTTGTGGCTGCCAACCCGCGCCGCCATGGCACGCTGCCGCCATACAGCGGCAGCGCGTCGGGTTTACTCCTGCTTCATATCGAACAGGATGTAATGCGAATCCCTCGAAGCCGTAAGCACGATCTGGCTTTCGCCCGTGATTTCGGCCGCATCGCGCTCTTGGAGCTCGCTGCCGTTCACCGAACCCATGCCTTCGATTTGGATGAGGTAGGCCTGACGACCGCGCGCGATCTCATAAGCCGCTTCCTTGCCCGCATCAAGACTGATCACCGAGACATTCATGTCCTGATTGATCTTGACCGGCGCGGAGCCGTTCTGCCCCGAAGCGATCTGGAGCCACGTATTCTCGCGGTCCTCCCACTTGAAGTCGTAGTCGCCGTAGTTCGGCTCGTAGCCCGCAGCATCGGGCAGAATCCATATCTGCAAAAAGCGCAGGGGCTTGTCGGTGCGGTTGAACTCGCTGTGCAGGATGCCCTTGCCCGCGCTCATGTACTGAACCTGGCCCTTGGTGAGCGTTCTGCCGTTTCCCAAACTGTCCTTATGGGTGAGCTCGCCGTCGACCACGTAGCTGATGATCTCCATATCGTTATGAGGATGGGTCGGGAACCCGCCTTGCGGATCGAACACATCGTCGTTCACGACGCGCAGTGCACCGAACTGGATGTTGTCGGGATTGTAGTACTCGGCAAACGAGAAGTGGAACAGACTGTGCAGCCAACCCCGCTCGCTTTTGCCCATCTTGTTATGATCGATAACCTTAATCATGTCATGCCTTCCTTTCAATGCCGCCCGCATGCCCGACTTTGTGCAGCAACCCGATGATGGTTTCGATGTCGTCGTCGCTCAAAGCAGCCAGGGCTTTGTCGAGCAGCCTCATATGGCGGGGAAACACCTCTTCGATAACCGTTCGCCCCTCGTCGGTAAGCTCGACGATGAACGATCTGCCGTCTTCGGGATTCGCCAAGCGCGTTGCGTAGCCTCTCTTCTCGAGGTTGCGCACCACGACCGTGATATTGCCCCCCGTCGACAACACCGCTTCGATAATTCCGTTCACCGTAAGCGGGCCTTTGTGCAGGAGCGCCTCCATCACCTCGAACTGCGTAAACGTGAGTCCGTATTCAGCGACGAGCCTCCTGCTTTCGCGGTGGGCGATCTCGTAGCTTCTGCTCAAGGCGATTACCAGCGCTCCATCGAGCCGTTCCCGCTTGGCCGATAAACCCTGCGGCGGCGCGTCGTGCCGGACTCTCGCCTCTTCCATCGATTCCGCCTTTCGTTTGCCTTCCATTGGAACTTCCTTTTTGCGCTGGAAACAATTTATCACTAATTAGTACTAATAGTCTATATTGATACTAATGCCGTTACATTTACGTCATAGAGGCAACACGCCACACACATAGAAGCAGGTCGAACAATCGCTATTCAGAGCTCCGACTATGCTTCGAAGCGAGTTTAAGAGAAGTTTTAAAAGAGGGAACCCTGCTCGGGAGGCGCCGAGTACTCGTAGAGCACTTCCCCAAAACGATAGTCGACGAGATGCGATACATAGTCCTTCAAAGAGGCAGCGTACACTCTGCCCTGTTGGCGCATGAGCGCGAAGGTTCCAACCATGCCGACGCATTCGCCCGCCACCATCGTGGACGACGGATTGTCGGGTTCGTTGATCGATCCGGCGAGTACGGACTCGTCGCGACTGTAGTACCGATCAAGATCGATGGGATCGGTCGGCTCCAAGCCAAACGTATCGCGTACCGTCTTGCGCAT
This sequence comes from Raoultibacter timonensis, assembly GCF_022845715.1. Classification (NCBI taxonomy): domain Bacteria; kingdom Bacillati; phylum Actinomycetota; class Coriobacteriia; order Eggerthellales; family Eggerthellaceae; genus Raoultibacter; species Raoultibacter timonensis. The sequence continues at coordinate 678,469 of NZ_AP025564.1, read as the reverse complement.
GATGGCCGAGGCTTCGGCATGATCATGGGTCTGGGTGGTGAGCAGGCGGTATTTCACGCTCGGCAGCAAGCTCTCGTAGATTCCCTGCGTCGAGCAGAGCTTCGCCTCCCACTCCCGGGCGGCATACGCGCTTTCGCATTCCTTGAGGATCATCGCAGAACGGGCACCCTGTTCGAGCAACCGGAGCTTACCGCGGGCCGCCGACGTGATACCGACCTTCAAATGCCGGGGAGAGAAATAGGCAAGGTAGACGATATGCGGGGTATCGTTGTAGGCGCGTTGCTGAGCGGATATGCCGCCGCCGTTGTAGAACGACGGATTAAAGCCGGTTTTGTCGGCGCAGGCCGGGCAAGACGTTTCTTTGTAACCGTCGGGAAGCTCCTGGCGACGCTCGCACATCTCGCGTTCCTGCGTCATGAGGTTGTAGGCGCCTACGCAAAACCGTTCAGGGTGCTTGACGATCGTGAACGTTTCCCCCTCGATAGAGTGCATCGTACGCGTTCCCTCATCGAGATCGTCAAGCGCGATGCGGGGTCCGTCGAACCCGACGCCGAGCCACGAGAGCATGTGCCTTCCCAAAGCATATCCTTTCCGAACGGGTAACCTAAAGCGGCGCCGCAGCTGCAGCAGTGTCGGCAACCGAAACAGCATCGATCCGCAAGCCGATTCGGCAAACGACCGGCAAACCGAGCCGTCGGTTCGTCCGATGACCAGGCAGCGCCCACTTAGTAATCCAAAGTTTACTTTTAGCTATATGATAGCTAATTCATCGCCTTTACGCTCGCCAATCATGAAACCATCATGAGAACCGCGTGCCTGCTGCCGCCATTTCTCGAGACTGCGCCCGCAAGGAAACTCAGCCGACGCCCGTGCATTGAAATGATTGGCCTTTCCCGCTGCGAGGCTGCGGTCAACCAGCAGCGAGCACCCCGCAAACGGCAGATAGCGGTAGGCGAAACGGTAGGCAAACCGCACCCGGCGAAGCTGCGCCGCGCAGCGAGAACCGATGACTAAACGACTCCGTCTTACGCCCGAATCCAGCCTACTCGAACCGATCCACGAAATGCCAGATGACCGCTGCGGATGTGGGTGTGCAGAGCTCGCCCTCGAGCAGCTCGCCGCATACGGGGATGCCGCGAGCGATGATCGCCGCCGTTGCGGGTGCGGGGATGTCGAGCTCACCGTGAGCGCACCGCACCTTCCCGCTGCCGGTCTGTACGGGCGTTGCCGTGATTGTATCGGGATCGAGCGCCTCGATGGCAAGCGCTATGGCGAGCACGTTTTTGACTGCTTCGCCGTTACCCACCTCGTGGAAATGGGTTTGCTCGACCGCGCAGCCATGCGCGGTCGCCTCCGCCTCGGCGAGGATTCGGTAGACCGCGCGCATATCCTGCTTGACGTGCTCGCTCACCGCAAGGCCGTCGATCGTCGCAAGCACTTCGGCAAGATCGTGATGGTGCTTATCGGGAACGCCCGCCCGATCGGCACGCTCGGTGATCACGGTGCGGCTTTCAAGCGGCAGACGTCCGAGCAGGTCGCTGAGAATATCCCGTCTGCGCGCCGTCTTGGTAAAATCGAAATGAAGTTCGCCCATCTATGCTCTCGCTTTCACGTGATTGATCATATGCGCCTGGTATCCAGCGCCGAAGCCGTTGTCGATGTTGACGACCGAGATTCCGCTCGCGCACGAGTTGAGCATGGCGAGCAATGCAGCGACACCGCCGAAGCTCGCGCCGTATCCGACGCTCGTGGGCACAGCGATGACCGGGCACGATGCCATGCCGCCAATCACGCTTGCGAGCGCTCCCTCCATGCCCGCCACCGCCACAATCACGTTCGCATCGGCAATTTCTTCAGCATGGGAAAGCAGGCGGTGAATCCCCGCCACCCCAACGTCGTAGAGGCGCACGACGGCGTTTCCGAGCATCTCGGCGGTGATGGCAGCTTCTTCGGCGACGAAAAGATCGCTTGTACCTGCCGCCGCCACGACTACCGAGCCGTTGCCGTCGGGATCGGGCGCCGTACCCACGATGCCGATGCGCGCGATGGCGCGATAATCCAGCGTCGGCACGAGCGCGGCGTCAACCGCGTTCGCCTTTTCCTCATCGAGCCTGGTGATGAGAATGCGGCTCTGCCCCGCCTCGATCATCGCTTCGCAGATGCCGATAATCTGCTCGGCGGTTTTACCCTCGCCGTATATCACCTCAGAAACGCCCTGGCGAATACCCCGCTGGTTGTCGACCGAGGCGTACCCGAGCTCCGTCACCGGCGCAACCTTGAGCACGCGAGCGGCGTCGCCCGGGGTAACGCTGCCTTCGGCAACCCGCTCCAAGAGTCGCACCATATCCTTTTGTTCCATATGCAACCGCCTTCTTCCAGGATTGCGAAACGCGCCGTGCGCCCCCGCAACCCGCTGTTTTCCTATCGTGCGGGGCGATTATCCCCGGTGGCGGGCACCGTTCCCGTGCGCTCTATACCGCTGCACTCGTTTTCGCCGCACCTCATCCCGCTTCGATCCGCCCCGCTGCTTCCATCCCGTCACGCTCCGTTTCGCCGCGCCTCGCCTCGATGCGCACCGCTCCGCCGCGTTCCGCCTCGCCGCACCTCGCCTCGTCGTACCCCGACGCGATATGGCCCAGACCGTGCGCCACTCGATCGAGCTCTTCTTGCGTAATGAGCACGCCTTCAGGCACCTTCGTGGCGTAGCACGAGAAATTCGGTTTATCGGCTGTCGAAAGCCCGATCGCACGCGAGCGCACCCGCACCTCTTCTTTCGCGAGCCCCGCTTCGCGCAATGGCGACACCACGCCGAGCTCATCGAGCGCCCTGAACCCAGGCCTGCGCGAGGGGTCGTCGCTCGCATTCGTGCCGTCGACGAGCACCGCTCTGCCGTCGCGGGCCATGTGGTCGAGCACCGTCCCGAAGATGAACCGCTTGCAGAGATAGCAGCGATCCCACGGATTCGCACAGATTTCGCCATGCGAGAACACATCTGCTTCGATCAGCTCGAACTCGGCCCCCGTCTCGGCAACGATGCGGCGCGCATCATCGACCTCGAACGCCGCCTGAAACGCCGTCTTGACCATGTAGGCTTTTACATCGACGCCCGCAGCCACCATCTCGGCAAGCAGATACGACGAATCGCAGCCACCAGAAAACGCGAGGCCGTAGCGAGCCCCAAGGTCGAAAGACAACGCGCCCGCTTTGCCAGCAACGTTAGCCGCTGCCGGCGAAACGCCTGGAACTGCATCCGCCGAGTCGGATGCGCGCCCCGCCGCGGGCACCATGCCCACCTTGCCAATTGCTCCGTTTGTCATACGAGAATTCTCCATACCATCATTATTCCGAAGTCGCCTCTGTGATGCAACGCAGCGCATTGAGCGAGCGGGGATATCCGACGAAAGGAACGAGTTCCGTCACCGCTCCCACGAGCACCGAGCGGCCGTTCCCCACGGCGAGGTTGCCCCTCGCGTGCCCCGTAAGCTGCGGTTCGCAACCGCCGAGCGCAAGGATGAGCGCAAAGGTAACCAGTTCGCGTTCGGCCACATCGAGCCCGCCGCGGGTGTAGTAATCGCCGAAGCAGTTCGCCGAGAGGAACCGCTGGATGTGGAGCTGGTCGGCGGGAGCGCTTTCGTAGGCCGCATCGATCGCCGGGCCGAAGATGCCCCTCTGTACGGCCAACCCCTCGTCGAAACGCGTTTCGGCATCGGTCGTCGCCTGGCCGGCAAGCGGCAGCTCGATACCCCGTTCGGCGAACACCTCGTTTGCGGCGACGATGTAGTCGTAGGCCTTCGCCATCCCGACGTACGCGATCGCGTGATACGAGATCTCCTTGGCTTCAACAGGCGTCATGCCCGCATCGAGCGCATCGGAGAGCATCGCCTTGTACACCGTGACCGACTGGCAGGCTATGAGCGCCGGGAGCAGCACGAGGTAGCGCGTCTTTTCGTCGAGACCGCTTTCCGCGCGCGCATCCCCGAACGCGAACCTCTCGAACAACTGCACGAGTTCGGGATCGGTTCGAGCAAGATCGCCGCTCGTTTCAGAGAACAGATTCGAAATGCAGCCCATGGGCCTATCTCCTTCCCTCGCTTGCACGGCTTTACTCGAACAGCTCTTCGGCCGCATGCATTTTTCCGATGATGTCCACCCCGAACGGGCAGTTGGGCTCGCATGCGCCGCATTCGACGCACTCGCTCGCCCTGTGTTCGAGCAACTGGTAATGGTCGCGCAGCGTATCGGGCACGGTTTCCTGCGGAAGAGCTAGATCGACGAACTTGTTCACCTGGGCGATGTCGATGCCGCTCGTACAGGGCGCACAGTGCCCGCAGTACATGCAGCTTCCCTGGATCGAGCTGCGCGGACCGCCCGCGACGATCTCGCTGTAGTCTTTCTCCCCATCGGTTGCCTGAGCGTACGCGAGCACCGCATCGACCTGCTCGATCGAGGCGAGCCCCACCGGCACCGTTGCAACCGCAGGACGCGTCAAGCAGTAGTGGATGCACTGCACGGGCGTCATGGCCCGGCCGAACGGCGAACGCGCGCCGTCGAGCAGCATGCCCGCTCCGAGCGCCTTCATGACGGTAACCGCCACGCCGCTCGTCTCGCAAAGCCGGTAGAACTCCTCGCGCTTCGGGTCGATGCCCGTGAAATCACGGTCGTAGGCCTCTTCGGTGAAGAAGGTGTTCACATCGTCGGTTGCGGGCAGCATGTCGTAGGCGGGGTTCACACTGAACAGGATCACGTCGACGATTCCGGTCTTCGCCACCTCGATTGCGATATCGGTGTTGTGCGTGGACAGGCCGATCGACCGGACGGTACCCTGGTCCTTGAGCTTTTTCGCGTACGCGATGAGCGGGCCGTCGAACACCGCGTCGAAGTCAGCCTGATCGTCAACGTAATGGATCATGCCGACATCGACGTACTCGAGCTGCATGCGCTCGAGGAAATCGGCAAACGACGCACGGCACACATCCATGTCGCGTGTGCGGTAGTATTGGCCGTCCTTCCACGCCGAGCCGATGTGGCCCTCGACCACGAAGCTCTCGCGCGGGTAGCGCGCGAGAGCCCGTCCCACGTTGCTGCGCACGTCGGGGTTCGAATTGTAGATGTCCACGAAGTTGATGCCGCCCTCAAGTGCGCGGTCGATGATCGCCTCGCATGCCTCGTAGGGCTTGTTCTCGAAGCCCTCGCCGCCGATCCCAACAACGCTTACCTCGATGCCCGTTCTTCCCAGTACTCGCTTTTCCATATCCTCGTCTTTCGTCTTCGCTGAATCGTCTGCACCCATTGAAACCCTTGGAGCGCACTCCAAGTCAAGAGGATTCGAGAAGAAACTTCGGGAAAGCACGGCAGGCCACGGAGGCAGTCGAGCTATTTGGCGCTCCCGCTTGCCGCACGTTTCGCCTTGCGCACGAACGGCTCGAGACTCACAATGGCGATGCCGAGCCAGACCAAGCCGAAACACACCGCGTGCGCAAGCGTGAACTCCTCCCCGAACAGAAACACGGCCGCAACGAGCGCGAGCGTGGGACCGATGTACTGCATGAATCCGAGAATCGTCATCGACACGCGGTTTGCCGCCGCCGAGAAAAGCAACAACGGCACGGCGGTGAGCACGCCCGCACCTGCGAGCAGCGCCGCCACAACCGCGGGGTCGGTTGCCGCCATCGCGGAGGGCATGGCCGGCGTCAGCTGCCAGATGGCGGGAAACGCGAAGCCCAGCGCGAGAATGCCGATGCCGATGATGCCCGTGATCAGCGATTCGAGCGCCATGCCGGGCAGAGCCGGATAACCGCCCCGCTTCTTGACGGTTCCGTATATGCTGAACGTGATCGCGAGGGCGAACGAAATCCAGATCGCGCCTCCATGGGTCACGATGGAGAACACGACCCCTGCCGCAGCAAGGGCGGTTGCCACCTTCTGCCCCGGCGTCAGACGCTCCTTGAACACCACGATGCCGCAGAAGATGTTTGCCAAGGGGCACAGGTAGTAGCCGATGCTCGTTTCGAGCACGTGGCCGCTATTGACCGCCCACACGTATATACCCCAGTTCAGCGAGACGATAAGCCCTGATGCGAAAAACGTTCGCAACGCGCGGCCCTCATGGGCGAGGTACAGGAACTTGACGCGCTTCACCAGCACGCAAAGCGCCAAGATGAACACCGCCGCCCACACCATGCGCCAAGCAAGCACCTGAAATGCGGGCACACCCGAGACGAGCTTCCAGTAAATCGGCATGAGGCCCCAGATGACATGGCAGAACAAGGCTTCGAGAAAACCTGTTCTATCGGTATGCTGTTCTTCTTGCACCACCGCTGCCGCACCCCTGGTTCATCGACGATCGAAGCAGACAGCATACCCGTTTTCGCAATCCTTAACAAACCTCGAAACCTCAATGCACGCCGATCGAGCATATTAATCGATCGGCTGCAGAACAGACGGACCAAACCCGCATCGATCGGGCATGGCCGCCCATTCGATCGCGCGCGAAAGGCAATCTTTACGATTTCCTAATACTGCCTTGACGTTTTCCGAATACCGATTTTGGATCATAGTTGCATGCCGTTAATCGAACCATCATGCAAGGAGTGCACCATGGAAGCCACCGCGACAATCAGACAAGCCGAGGCAGCCCCCGCATCGTCTCTCAACCTGCCGCTTCTCTTCTGGCTGTTCGTCGTCGGCTCGATCGCGGGACTCGCGATCGAAACCGTCTACCATGCGGTCGTCTTCGGCGGATACGAAAGCCGGGCGGGCCTCGTCTGGGGGCCGTTCTCCCCCATCTACGGCACGGGAGCCGTTGCGCTCACCATCATGGCCAACCGTTTTACCCGCGTGAACGCCGTAGCCGTATTCCTCGTTTCGGCATTGGTCGGCTCGGGCGTCGAGTTCGCCACGAGTTGGCTCATGGAGGTTTTGTTCGGCGCCGTCGCATGGGACTACAGCGATACGTTCGGCAACATCGACGGACGGGTGAACCTCATGTTCGCCGTTATGTGGGGAACGCTCGGACTCGTTTGGACCCGCCTCGTCATGCCCCTCATCGATCGCGTTGCGGGCAAAATCGATTGGGAGGGTTCGGCGGTTCGCGTACTGAGCATAGCGAGCGCCATCTTCATGGTGCTCAACGTGGCCCTGACCATCCAGGCCTTCGCGCGCGAAGGCGCCCGGGCCGACGACCTGCCCCCCGCAACCCCGATCGATCACTTTCTCGACGAGCAGTTTCCCTCGACGTGGATGCAGGAGCGCTTCGAGAACATGAGCATATACGGCTCCAACCTGCGCTGATGCTGATAGACGCCCGCAGGAAGAGAACGCCGGCCCGATGCGAAGCCCCTTTTCTCCGAGCCTCTCCGGTTAAGTAGACGCAGGTCGAACACCTGGTACTCGAAGTTCGATGCGCCGCGGGCCGATGCCAGGCACCCGACGCCCGACGCCTGGCTCCCGATGCTTGACAACCGATGGCTGACAGCTGACGGCTAATGTCCGATGTCCGAGGGTTGACGTCCGATGTCCGAGGGTTGACGTCCGATGTCCGAGGGTTGACGTCCGATGTCCGAGGGTTGACGTCCGATGTCCGCCAACCGCCTCCGTGCGAGGAAAAAGCGGAGGGTAGAATAGATGCTAGCTTCCCTTTGCCTGATCGCAAGAATCGGGTAGCCCGAATACGCTCCCAAAACGTCGCACGAAGGCGGTTGGCGGACATCGAAGCGCAAAAAAGAAGACCGCGCTGAGCGCAAAGCCGCAAGGGCCGAAGCGCCCGCCAGCACAGAGCGGAAGCGAAGCCGCCCCGCGTATCCGCTGCAACAAACCCGACTCGGGGCAGCGTTGACGATTCGCCAATAAAGTCTCTGGAGTTTCGCGCCCGATCAGATCGTTGCCGCAGTGGATGAAAGGCCCGCAAGGGCACTCTCATTCTGCGTTACCTCTGCCATACAACGCAGGTCGGGCTGGACACGCCGCACCGCGCCACCTCGGATGAGAGCGCTCCGCTATCTCGATCGATCCCGAACACCACCACCTCGTCGCTGCGCTCGTTCGCAACGGCGAGCATGGTGCCATCGGGCGAGAGTTCCATATGGCGGGGCCACGAACCACCGGATGGAAATGCACCGCGCAATTCAAGTGCGCCCGATTCGGCGACAGAAAAAACGCAGACCTCGTTAGGGCCGCGAACCGAAGCGTAGAGATAGCGCCCATCGGGAGAAAACTGAACGTGCGCAGCAAGCGCTTCGCCCGCATATCCGCTTGCCGCAAGCGGATATGCAGCCAACGGCTCCCAAGACGCCAAGCCCGTCTCGCCGAGCCGGTACACGATCACGTGGTTGCCGAGTTCGGTGATGAGCGCAGCCAGCGGAAGCGCGGGATGGTATGCCACCATGCGTGGTCCTTCGCCTGCAAAAACGGGCAACACGCGTTCAGGATTCTCGCGAAGCTCCCCGTCCTCCTCGACCGTGTAGGCCACAAGCTCATCGATGCCGAGATCGACGGCGATGAGCAAACTTGACTCGGGCGCAAAGCCCACCATATGAACATGCGGGTTTTCCTGGCGCTCGGGATCGGCACTCGAACCTTCATGCGCAATAGGAGAAATGCCCGCCCCGAGAGATCCGTCGGGCAGAACGCGGCATCCAGCGATCGACCCGCTCTCGTAATTGGCTCCGTACACAAACGCTCCCGTCGGATCAAGTGTCACCTGGCAGGTGCCGGCGCCCTCAGCGCAATACGTGCCGGCAAGCTTCACGGACCCGTCTTCTTCTACGGCGAACGCGGACAGGCAAGCACAATCGGATCGCTCGTTGGCAGCAAACAGGCGCCGGCCGTCCAAGAGCAGGTACGACGGGTTCTCCGTTTCTGCATTGGCTTGAACGGCCGAGCACAAACCGCATCCGGGATCGAGCGCGAGCAGATAGATTCCCTCGGGTTTATCGGCCGATGTGTATGAGCCGACGTACAGCCGACAATCGCTGTGCTTTTGCATTCCTCGCCCTCGTTTCGCTCACCGATGATCGGACAAGCATACGCTCGTCGCCGACCCCGGCGAAAAACCGAAACGAGGGCTTTACCGTTTGGTCATTGGCACGTTATGGGAGCTAGGCAGCCCAGCGAGCCGCAGAGCCAACGCAGAGCACGCGGGACGAGGGGCGGAACACGCGGGCACGTGGGGGCACGCCGGGCACAGAGTCCGGGTGGGCGCGAAGGCGCGCGGGGGCGAGGGGGGACATGCGGGGACATGCGCAGGGCAAGGAGGTCGAATGCGGAATGCAAACGCGGGAGACGTGGAGTATCCACTGCCCGACTCCCGGGCAGTGCTGCACACATGAGCCCGGAGACCTGTTTTTACGTGTTTTTGCTCGTTGTGTTGTACCTGAAGCTTAGGCGTTCAAACGCTCGACGCGCTGAGCTGGGCTTACGTGAAAGCCGCCTAGACGACCTCAGCCGTCCGGTCGAAATCGAGCGTGAAATGGGCTCCAAACGCAACACAAAGGACAAAAACACGTAAATGAGCTGTCGCAAGACTGCCATCGGCACTCCCCCATGTCACCTGATGGGGATTCGGCGTTTCGGATTCGGTGTTTCGGGTTCAGCAGAAATCGGCGTTTCGAATGCTGCAGAGTTCAGCAGAGTCCGGCGGCACCCGCCGAGGCTGAGCGGCTTCAACCCGCTGCGCGCATGACCATGCGCTTAACCTCGTCACGATATTGAGGCCGAATCAGATAGTACGCATACGCCTCGAGCACGGTTTGGAATGCCACGCCGCGACCGACGATCTTGAAGTACCCGATGCCCGTCTCCTCGTGGAGCATTCGCACTTCGTCGTCGGTGAAGATAACGGGGTGCCCGGACTCATGGTCGAAGAAATCGGCTTTGCTCGCCACGCACTCGAACGGGCGCATCCGGCCGCTTTTCTGATCTTCGCTGTTGTGTAGATAGTGTTCCTGGCGATGTGGGCACCGATACGAGCAGAACTCATTGACCATAATCTCGACCTTATCCTTGTCCTCGATGGTATCGATGAACGCACGGTCTTTGTTGCGGTTATAGTTGAGCACCACGTAGTCGTAGCGCTTGGTCATGCAATTGATCTCATCGATGTCGTCGATCGCACGGGTCGTAGAAAGCACGCACCGCATCCCGTAACGGTTGCGCACATAGTCGCCAACATCATCGGAATACACGATCGCCTCGCCGCCGTAGCGACTCGCTGCCTGCAGCATGACATTGAGGTACCCATCGGCAAGATCGTCCTCGCTCGCGAGCATATTCGTGAGCGTCAGCCGCGCTTTTACGCCGTGTTCGGCGAGCAGTGAGAACGTCTCCTCCATTTGCGACGGTGTGAAGCGCTCGCGGATGAAGGCGCGCCCGCCGTTCAAGGCGCACCCGGGAAAGCAGCCGTACACGCTGTCGATGGCAACACCGTCCTGAAAACAGGCGGGCTGCTGTTCGATCAACCGAATGAAGAACAGGTTCAGCCCCAAACCCACCGTGAAATCCGGTAGCGTGTATTTCATCATGCTCAGCACTCCTCGTCGCATCCGTCTCAGGCGGCCGGCTGACCGACTCCCGAGGTTAGAACATGCACATTTCCAGATCGTCGCCCAGCATCGCATGCACCTTGTCGAATGCCGATGCGGGCCGACTCGGTTCCCAATCGGGCTTCTTCATCGCGTAGCACACCGCTTGCCTTCCCATGAACTGTGCAATGGGAACGCGGCCGCTCACCTCGATGGCATTCACCGGGCAAATGCTCTCGCACAAACGGCACTGCACGCAAACACTCGGGCGGTGTACGATGCCGAACGCATCATCCTCGTCGAGTTTGGCGATGGCGCCCGTCGGGCAGAACACCGCGCACATCCTGCACGAACTGCACCGTTCGGCATCGATCGTCATCGCGCCGATGACCCGCGAATCCACCGTGTCGGCAACCGGCTCGCCCACATGCTTGAGGTAATTGTACAGGCGAACGCGCCGCGAGGGGATGAAGTGCGAGAGCGCGCCGTCGGCGCCGACCTTGCGATACGCCACGGGAGCCGCAGCATCGACCTCGCCCAACCGAGATGCGATCTCGTGCGAGACCGCATCCGTTGCCGCCTCTTTCGACCCGTCCTTGGCCGCGCGGAGAAAATCACGCCGCGAAACACCGCCTTCCGTCGCACCGCACGATGCATCCGTCCGCCTGGCACCTTCAACCATCACGCGCTCGGGCAGTTCGTCGACCAGCGAAATCGGCATCGCGCTGCCGAAAGCCGCCAGCAGGTTGTGCGCGCTTTCGACCACGGAGCGAGCCATCTCGCCTCCCGGCCCATGCGGGCAGCTTTCGCAGGTGCCGCACACGAGCGTCGTATCGTGGGCCCTGTACGCCGCGATGCCCGCAAGCGCCGACTCGTCGATACGACCGAGGCAGACAACCTCGACTATCTGGCCGGCATCGACAACGGCTCCACGCTGCACCCGGCGACGTTCGGAGTCCGTCCCGCCTTTCGCCGCCCGAGCCGATGCAGCGGCCAGCGCGGTTTCACAGACGATGACGGGATGTCCCTTCGAGCCCGCGATCGCCCGCTTGATCGATGCCGTGAGCTCCTCATCCGTCGGCGTGCGGATCTCGATTGCGCAGGTGGGACAAGCCGTTGCACACGTACCGCAGCCGATGCAGCGGTCGGGTTCGACCGCGAGCTCGTTGCCGCAGTACGCAAGCGCTCCCGAGGTGCAGGCGTCCACGCAACGCAGGCAGTCGGCGTTGCGGTTGCGCACCGTTATGCAGCGCTCCTCGTGAACGGCGATCTTGTCGCTCTCGATCGAGCCGAGCACGGCTACCAAGCTTTCGATAATCGACATGGCGCTACCTCGTTTCTTCCAGCGTCGGATCACGGAGCACCGCAGGCTCGACAGACTCGCCCGAACCGGAAGCCCCGCCTTGCACCAACACGACGCTGCCCGGACGCAGGTTCTTGCTCGGAATCAGCGGGAATGCAATCGAGCGCTCGGGACATGCATCGGCGCATGCGCGGCACTTGCTGCAATCGTTGAGCGTGGTTTCACCTGCGGCGATGTCGTGCAGGTTGATGCCTTCGGGACATGCCTTCTCGCACAGGCTGCACGCTTTGCCCTGCGACTCCTTCAAACACGTGCTCGCATCCACCTGCGGACGAAACATCTTGTTCGGGCCGCTGAACAGCGAAAGCAGCGCGCCGAGCGGGCAGAAGCGCTGGCACCACTTCGGCAGAAACACGATCTCCGCTACGATGATGGCAGCGAAGACCACGATCGTCCACGTGGTTTCGCCGAAGGCGAACAGGCGCATCCCGAGCAGCACCGTCGCAAACGTCAGGCCCACGGGGCACACGAGGCAGAACACCGGGAAGCCGAAGACGAGCGTGGAGCCGAGCGCCGCGGCGAGGATGCCGTGGCGGCTGTCGATCTTGATGCCCTTGGCCTTGCCGCACGGCGTCTTGCACGTGGCGCATCCCGTGCGCCCGATGGGCTTTTCGGCTTCGCCGCCTGCGCCCCGCGACTCGGCAGTACCGACGTCCACCGCTGCCTGCGGTCCTTCGGCAGGCGCGAGCGTCGAATCCTGCAAGCTTTCGGTACCCGCAAGCCTTGCATCACGCTGGCTTTTGCTCGTAGCGCATACGCCATCCCGCTCGGGGGCATCGCCCACTGCGCCGTCGTGCTTCGCCGCACCTTCGCCGACGTTTTGCTTCGCACGCTTTTCCTTGCGCTTGAGCCCCGCCATGAAGTGCACGGGGCACACCCACGAGCAGAACACCTTGCCGAGCACGATGCACACGACGAGCACGACGACGACGCTGATTACGGCGAGCGGGATGAGCGTCTTCTCGGACAGCATGACCAGCAGCGCCCCGAGCGGGCACAGCAGCGTGATGGACCCGAATCCGATGCCGCTCAGGTTGCCGATGCCCGCAGAGGTGAAGTAGCCCACTGCCACAACGGCGAGCACTCCGAGCATCACGACCAGCCGAATCCTCAAACTCGTTTTTCTCTTCACGGCTCTATTCACCCGCTTCCTCGGTCGGCACGACGATGATGGCGCGATCGGTCGCACCCGCCGTGATCGATCCTGCCGACAGCGATATGCACACGAACTCGCACGCGCCGCAGCCGTTGCACGCCTCCGTATCGACGATGGGCACGTGATCGGCACCGAGATCGAGCGCCTCGTACTGACACGCATCGACGCACTCGTGGCACCCCATGCCCTTGGCCGCCAAGCACCAATCGCGGTTGAGCACCGCTTTCCCGATGATCACCTGTGCCGAATCGACCTCTTCGAGCGCATGCGTGGGACATGCGGCGATGCACTTCGGGCCGCCCGGTTCCATCTCGCAGAAATCGCACCAGCCGCCCTTGAAGTTCATGCGCGGCGTGCGGGCGTTGAGTACCCCATGCTCGATATGCCCGGGGGCGATCGCGTTTTTCGGGCACACCTCGCGGCATTTCTCGCAGTGCAAGCAACCGCTCACCAGGTGCGCTTCGTCCTGGCCTCCGGGCGGGCGAAGCAACGTCTTGCTCGGCAGGTACTTCGCGCCGCCGAGACCCACGAGCGCACACGCGCCTACGGCGCCGATCGCGAACGTGCGGCGCGACATACCCGTCGCCTTGCCCGTGCGCTTTTCTTTCTCCACGCGCTCGCTCATCACGCGATCCCTTCTACCAGGCTCTTCTCTTCAGGGAAGCCGGAAGCATCCGAGCGATAGGCATCTGCCGCGTCCGGGACATCCACCTGAGCGACGCTGGCGGCTTCCGGGGCATCCGCCTGAACGACGCTGGCAGCGTCCGGGGCATCCGCCTGAGCGACGTCTGCGGCATCGAGGTCTGCGGCGTCCGCGCCAACCGCTTTCTCGCTCTCGTCCCTACCGGACAGCACATCGTCCAAGAACTCCAGATCGTTTTGCAGAAAGCCGCTTGTCAGCTTACCGAGGCCCCGATAGAAATCGGTCCGAGGGAACTTCTGCATGTCGTCGGCCATCATGGGATACCATGCGAGCAGATGATCTTCGAGGAAGTTCTTCTGTTGCAGAAGATGCTGCGCGCATGCATCCTCGTCGCCCGCTTCGTACGCCTTGAGCGCACGTTCGGCGAGGATCTGCTCGAACTCGAGCTCGAGGGCGATGTGATCCTCCCCTTCCTTCCAGTCTTCCTGCTTGTCGAGACCGGCGGCGTGGTACAGCACGAGCACCTCGTCGCGCGCATCCTGCATCATGAGGCGCTTGGGGCTCGTGTACACCGATTCGAAGGGATAGGCCGCTGAGTAGCCGTCGTTGCCCGATCCGATGAACGCGCGCACGAAGTCGACCGCGAGCTCGGTGAGCACCGTGCCATCGGCCTGGCTCAGATACGTGCAGATCATCCGATAGCCTTCGTCGACGAGATCGTTGCTGGTGTTCGCCGGAAAGCGCATAGCTACGAGCGTGTCGTAGAGCTCCTGGTCGACCTCCGAGCAGAATAACCGCGAGAGGAACTGGTAGGTGGCCATGCGGCCCTGCAGTACAGGGGAAAGATCGATGTCTTGAACATGTGTCATGAGTTAGCTCCTTTTTGCTTCGAAAACGCCCGATTCAAGTACGGCGCGGCCCAGGTCGGTGACGACCCAGGCATCCCGCCAGCGCACAGCGCCTGTCTCCTCGAGCCTGCCGAGGAAGTAGCCGCAGAACCGGCGCGGCTCCTCGCAGAGCGGATCGTGGTCGATCGCCTGGTCGAGCTCCTTGGTAGGGCAGCCGCCCTCGCGCCCCGCAAGCTCGAAGATGCGTTCGTAAAGCGGCAAGTAGCGTTCCTCCTCGGTGATCGTCTGCACGATGAGTTTCTCGCTCTTGCGTGCAGCAACGACATCGAGGCCCTCGCGCGTTGCCCGGTAGAGCGAAGGCGGCGCGGGCTTCACCACGATATAGTCGTCCGCAGCCGTGGCGGATTCAAAAGCGGCTCCCTGTACCCCGGTGTCTACCGAAACAGGTTCTCCCTCGACCGAAGCGTCCGCTTCCGCTCCCAAGCGCTCGAGCGCTCCCGCGCGCACGAGCAGCTGTACGATCTGGGGGACGTCGTATACGCTCGTCTTGGTGGGGTACGCCGCCTCGACATCGGCGACGACCGTATCCATGTCCTTCGGTTCGTCGGCGCAGCATTCGACGGCACGAAGGATACGGAACTGCTGCCCGGGAATGCCCTTGAGCAGCTTGTCGATGCGCACCGCCGCCGGCAGCTCTACACGCTCGGGCACGCGGGAAAGCTCGGCATCGGGGATGGGCGGCAGGTAGTCGGTTTCGGGTTGCTCATCTTCGCCCGCCAGCTCGAGATCAGCCAGCGGATCGAAGTCGTCGTCGATTACAAACACGTCAAGATCGCTCATGGTAACCAGTCCTTTCACAGGGTCGTCGAAGCGTAGAGAACACGGGTTTCGAGTTCGCGCGGAGCATCTTCGGGCACGACGAGCGCCTCATCGGACACATCGGCGAACTCCGAAGGGGTCACGGCGGCGCAACGAACGCCGTCCTTGACGTAAACGCGAGAGGTTTGCATGGAAAGCACGCTCGCATTTTCAAGGCGATCACGGGTGAAGCGCGAACAGACCGTCTCGTCGCGAGCTGTCTGGAGCAGATCGACGAACAGCAGCCGTTCGCGAGCCAACGCCACCCGGCGGTGGTCGACCGTATGCTTGTCGTCAACCGCATCGAGCGCAGGAAGAAACCCGTTCACGAGCCCCGTAACGAACGTGACGGCAGCGCTGCGGCCATGGCAGTACCGGTATGGGGCAATCGTCACGGAGCCGCACGGGCGGATGTCGTCCGAAACGCCGAATGCGCAGCGGGCAAGACGCTCGATATCGGCATGCGCGGCATCGCTGCCGAGCAGCTCGACCGCGGATGGCCCAAGCGGCATGTTGTGCGTCGCGAACAGTTCAACCGCTTCGTCCCGCCCGATCGAGGAGCAGGCGGCGCGGAGCTCTTCGAGCTCGTCGAGCGGCGCATCGAACTTGCCGAACACCGTGGTCGCCCGTTCGTCATCGGACACGGCGCGCAACGAGGCAAGAGCCTCAGCCACCGTGCAGTTGCGATCGCGCGCATACGCCATCAGCTCGAGGAACGCATCGGAGCGCAGCAGCCAATCGCCCAATCCGAGCCACGAGCGCAGCGCGGTGATATCGTGCGGATCGAGGTAGAGCTTGAGAAACGTCGCCAGCTTGATTTCACCGTTGCGGCCCTCGGCACGCGGATCGCCCTTGATCTTCACCGAGCCGCGCTCGAAGTTCGACGGCACACCGATCTCGGCCAAAGCGGCTTTGATCTGGCTTCCCCACGTAGGGTTCGGCACGGCGACGAGCACATCGCCCGGAGGGGTGCCGGCAGCGAGGCGCTTCCGTACCGCCCGGGCAACGAAAGCGAATTCCGCTTCGGGGCTATCGAGCACGACGCTCTTTCGCGGCGCAACCCGTCTCTCGGTTTCGAGCACAAACGCCGCATCGCACGATGCCGCGAGCTCGTCGAAACCATCGAAATGAGGATACGGCTCCTCGGCGTTCGCGACGGGCAACGCGCTTCGCACGGCGACGAGGCCCGACGTGGCAAGGTAGCGGATAAGGCGCTGCGTTGCCTTGCTCAGAGAACCGTAATCGTCGACGATGAGCGCAACGGGTTCGGGCTCGATACCCGCACCGACAAGCCCGCGATACGCCATCGACGGTACCTCGCAGGGAAGAAGCGCTTGGCGCACATCGAGGTTTTCGAGGAGGATCGCGTGCACGGTCTGCTCCTCGGAAGTAACGAGCCAGCCCTCGTCCTCATCGGCCGTATCGCTTATGCTTTTGTAGAAGAATTTGAGCATCTCGCGCAGCCGGCCCGGCTTGAGCCCGCTCACTTTCACGTCTTCCATGAGCACGTCGTGCTCGTTTTCGTCGAGCACCCGCGCACTGCGTCCGACGGCACTCTGCACGCGCGGGTCGGCCATGGCTTCGAGGGCGAATTCGCGAGCGGTCGCCACCGCATCGCCGCCGAGCCCATGATGCGAGGCAAGCGCCGCGCGGTAACGAGCAGCAGATACGTCATCGGGGCACACGATGCGAGCGGGCGTACCGTTGTGAACGAGGTGGGATGCCTTTGCGATGAGGGCGCTGATTACGTCGTCGGACGCACCGCGTTCGACGCACAGGCATGCGCCGTCTTCCTGCTCAAGCAAGGCTTGCGTCAGCTCTTCGACTGACGTGATTGGATAAGCACTCATTTGCGGTCTCCATCCTAAACAATCGGATGAAGCCCTCTGCTCCGAAGCTCCCCAGCTTCATGTTCGTGCTTTCAATGCTGCCAGTATGCCCGACCCGTCGAGGGGCGTCTACGATCATTCCGAAACGGAATAGACCAAATCGAGCGCTTCCTGCTTGCCGCCTACCCCGATCTTACGGTACACGCGGCCGAGCAGCTCGGCCACCTCGTCGCGCGATAGGCCGAGTTCGGCTTGAATCGCCTCGAAGCCGCTTTCCTCGAGGTAGAGAACCAATGCGCCGACCTCGCGCTCATCGAGCGCGTACTTGCTCGCCATCCTCCGGCACGCGCACCGCAGGGCCGTATCGCGCCGAACGGGCATGCCCTGGGCGTGCTCCGTGAAACCCGATCCTGCACGGGACGCGCGCGACGCCGACGCGGGCTCGGCCCCCTCGTGGGCGCTGCGCACGAGCGCCTCGGTTTCCGCAAGCAGGTTTGCGAATCGCAGGGCTTGGGCGTAGAGAAGCTTTCCCGCCGCGGTCATCGAGATGCCCGACCGGTCGCGCACGAACAGCTCGGCACCGAACTCGCGCTCGAGCACCGCCACATGCTTGCTCAGCGTCGACTGGGTCAGATGCAGCTCGCGTGCAGCCGCCGTGAAGCTGCCCCTGTCGGCAACCCGCACATATTCCTGCAGGTACGTCGTCTCCATCGCCCGCTCAGTCCCTCGTCCGCTCCGGCGCATCGAACAGCTCTTCCACAAGATCGATCAATCCCTGGCGGTTCTCCACGCCCACTTTATGGTAGATATGGCGAATATGAGTGCTCACCGTACCGGCCGAAATAAACAAACTTTCCTGAATGCGCGATATGGTCCTGCCCTGCAAGAGCAGCTGCAGCACTTCGGTCTCGCGCGGCGAGAGCCCGTAGCGTTCGGCAATGAGCGCGCCCGGATCGATCGGATCGGGTCCGCCTTCCGCCTCGCCCGCTCCTTCGCCCGTCGCAGACACACGCTCGAGGCCGTCGGCAACCACCACGGCATCGAGTTCCCCGATGCCGACGCGGATCAGATCGATCTCGGTGAACAGAAACAGATGGGATACGAGCAGCACGAGCACCGCCACGACTGTGAGCACCGCGAGGTTGAATTCAGAAACGCCGACCGCTTCGATCGTATGAGCGCACAGAGCTCCGAGCACTTCGCCGCCGTACAGGGCCACGAACCCGAGCCCGATAGCGCGGGTCGGACCCACGTTGAAGCTGCGCGACACGTTGATGCACACGACGCACAGCGCCGCGGTGAAGCATCCGTAGCCTCCGAATATGAATGCAGTCGAATACGTGCTGTTATCGCCCATGAACGGCGTGAACAGACACCCCGCGCACAAGAGGAGCATGGCGAGACGATACGTATACGAAACGCTGTCTCGGAACAGAAACACCGCGATGAGCGCCGTTGCAAGAGCGGCCAAAAAGCCCGCCAAGAACAAATACGTTCCGTATATGTCCTGCACCGCGTAGGTCTGATAGCCCGAGAGAACGTCGAAGAACCCCTCGATCGCCCCGAACAGGGCGGCTCCGAGCAGAGCCTTCACGAACAGGCCGATCGTCTGGCGGGAGATGACGCCGCGCGGCGCGGAAGGAGCCTGATGCTCGTTTCGCTTGAGCCTGAGCAACAGCAGCGCCGATGCGGGCGGCAGCAGCACGATGGCGACATCGGCCGCGAGCGGCGGCACGATCGTCAACGCGAACGCGATCACGAACGCCGCGCACATGGCGCATGATATCTCGATGAGGGCGAGGCGGCCTCCTCCCCCGGAAAACACCTCGATCCAGGCGAGGAAGAGCACCGCGGAGCTCGTGCCGGTCATGATGCTGCTGATGCCGAGCATGAGCATGCCCGTCGTGGTGGTCAGATCGGAGAACATGGTGAGCACACTGCCCGCGCACATGATGAGCGCCGCTCCAACGACCACGTAGCGGTTCGACCCCACGCGTTCGTCCCGGGGCACGAGGATGGCGATGAACAGCATCGTGACTACCATGGCGCACAGCGATACGAACAGGTTGATATAGAGCGATCCTCGCACATCGGAAGAAGAAAGATAGGGAACGATACTGTAGAAGACCATGAGCACCCAAACCCAGTTGAGCGAGAACCCGGCCACGCGTTTCAGCGAGACGCCCCGGCCCCAAGTCTCGCCCCATGTCGTTTGCAGACCGCCCATGCCCTCATTCTCCCCTGAGTCATGCGAAAACAAGCCTTTCCGACCCCTTATCGGATAGGTCGATTATAGGGAATAGCGCACCGACCATGATACGGCCTGTACTATTCTAATTTAAGAATAATTGAAGTAGTTATCTATTGTTTTTCCTGTTCAAAGGCGGGTCAAGAATTCTCATGATACGAAAATCATAAGAATTTATGATGCGGTCCATCCCCGTCTCCCAGGCTTTGCCCGATGTACGAAGCCCCATCGGATCCGTATGGTTGCTTCGTCGGCCGAGCCTGTGCGCTCGAAGTCGGCACAAGACGAAAACGAGACGAGAAGCAAGGAGGAGGAGTATGGGTAACCTGACCATGTCACGACGCTCGTTCGTCAAGACAGCGGCTATCACCGGTGCTGCGGTTGCCGCGTTCGGCGCTTCAACGCACACCGCGCTCGCCGAAGATACGTACAGCGTGGTATCGGGCAACGACACCGTCGAAGTGAAGTCGTGCTGCCGCGGTTGCGGCAAGATGGAATGCGGCGTCAAGGTCATCGTGCAGAACGGCCGCGCGATCCGCATCGAGGGCGATGAGGGCGCGTTCCAGTCCATGGGCAACTGCTGCACGAAGTCGCAGTCGTCGGTTCAAGCGGCGTATCATCCCGACCGTCTGCACTACCCCATGAAACGCACGAACCCCAAGGGCGAGGAGCCCGGTTGGCAGCGCATCAGCTGGGACGAGGCGATGCAGACCATCGTCGACAACTTCCTGGAGATCAAGGCCAAGCACGGCGGCGAAGCGATCGCCTGCCAGGTAGGCACCTCGCGCATCTGGTGCATGCATTCGGAATCCATCCTGAAGAACATGCTCGAGACCCCGAACAACGTCGAAGCATGGCAGATCTGCAAGGGTCCGCGCCACTTCGCCACCACGATGGTATCGCAGTTCGCCATGTCGTGGATGGAAACCATCACGCGTCCGCGCGTGTACGTGCAATGGGGCGGCGCTTCGGAGCTTTCGAACTACGACGATTCGTGCCGCACCACCGTCGACGTCGCTTCGCGCGCCGACATCCATATCAGCTGCGATCCGCGTATGGCCAACATGGGCAAAGAAGCCGATTACTGGCAGCATCTGCGCCCCGGCACCGACGGCGCGCTCGCACTCGCGTGGACGAACGTCATCATCGAGAAGAAGCTCTACGACGATCTGTACGTGAAGAAATGGACCAACGCGCCGTTCCTCGTCTGCGAGGATATCGAGCCTTCGGGCTTCCCGACGGTTCGCACCGACGGCTCCTACTGGGACGTGCAGACGATCCTGCTCAAGGAAAGCGATATCGTCGAAGGCGGCAGCCCCTACAAGTTCCTCGTGTACGACAACAACTGGGAGAAGCTCAAAGACGAGGGCGTCGAGCATCAGTACGGCGCATTCACCTGGTTCAACGCTGATCAAGAGGGCAACATCGACGATACGGGCGGCTTCTGGGAAGGCGAGAACTACGATTCCGAGAAGGCGCGCGAAGGCCGCGAGGCGAGCCAGGATCACCTGCTGCCCGGCCAGACGCAGGGATGGCTTCCCGATCCGATGCCGTTCGATCCGGCCATCGATCCGGCGCTCGAAGGTGAGTTTGAAATCGAGCTCAAAGACGGCAAGACCGTGAAGGTCAAGCCCGTATGGGAGTACTACAAGGCGCGCGCAGCCGAGTACGATCTGGCTACCGCCGAGGAGATCACGGGCATCCCCGCATCCGAAATCGAGGCCGCAGCCACCGCCTACGGCGACCGCCTCGATCCGTCGAGCGGCTACGGCAACGGCGGCATCCAGTACATGCTGGCCGTCGAGCACGGCTGCAACGCCATTCAGAACTGCCGCGCGTTCGACAACCTCGTGGGCATCACCGGCAACATGGACACCCCGGGCGGCAACCGCGGCCCGACAATCGTGCCGATCGACGGCGACCTGCAGGGCTTCAGCGCCTGGGCGCCCGGCGCCTCCACGCCCCCGGCCGAGGTGAACGAGAAGCAGATCGGTGCCAAGAAGTTCCCGCTTTTGAGCTGGTGGCAGTACTGGTGCGACAGCCATTCGCTGTGGACCGCCGTGCTCACCAACGACCCCTACCCGGTACGCGCCCTGTGGAACGAGTCGGGCAACTTCATGAGCCAGTCGAACTCCACGACCGCATGGGAAGCGCTCCTTTCGCTCGACTTCTTCGTCGACCTCAACCTGTGGCACACGCCGCAGAACGACACCGCCGACATCATCCTGCCCGTCGCGCACTGGATCGAGCTCAACTCGCCGCGCGCGAGCCAAGGATCCGCAGGCGCCATGGGCGCTACCGTCAAGTGCGTGCAGCCTCCCGCCGAAGCGAAATACGATCCCGAGATCGTCATGGACCTCGCCAAGCGCATGAACTGGCAGTGGACGAGCGAGCCCGGCAACGAGTGGCCCGACATCAACTGGCAACTCGACGATTCGATCAAGCTTTTGACCGACGACGAGCTCACCTACACCACGTGGCACGTCGAGAACGGCGTTCCGACCTTCGAGCGCCATGGCGTTCCCATGGACGAGGTAACCCCCAAGTACAAGACCTGGGACGAGTACGTTGCCGCCTTCCAGGAGCACGGCTGGTGGCAGGCCAAGGATATCGAGCCGCGCAACTGGGGTACGTACCGCCGTTACCAGACCGGCGCGATGCGCGCACGCGACCGCGTGTGGGCCCGCCTCGACTATACGGCCGGCAAGGGCATCGGCGACTGGAAGCCCGGCTGGTTCACTCCCACCATGAAGCAGGAGATCTGGTCGACCGTCATGGAAACGCACCACCCCGAGAACCGCGACTGGTGGCTGCCCAGTTGGGTCGAACCCCCGCACGGCCCGAAAGACGGCGACCGCATCAAGGAGTACCCGCTGACCGCTACCACCGGCCGCCGCATTCCGGTGTACTTCCACTCCGAGCACCGCCAGCTTCCCTGGTGCCGCGAGCTCTGGCCCGTGCCGCGCGTCGAGATCAACCCGAAAACCGCAGCCGAGTACGGCATCGAACAGGGCGACTGGGTGTGGATCGAGACCGAGTGGGGCAAGATCCGCGAAGTGGCCGATCTGTACTACGGCGTCAAGGAAGACGTGATCAACCTCGAGCACACCTGGTGGTACCCCGAGGTGAAGGACGCCGGTCACGGTTGGCAGTTCTCTCAGGTCAACCAGCTTATCGACCACGATGCGCAAGACCCGCACTCGGGAACCTCGAACCTACGCGCCTACCAGGTGAAGATCTACAAGGCGACGCCCGATAACTCGCCGTACGGAAACCCCGTGCCCTGCGACAGCAACGGCACGCCCATCATCCATACCTCCGACGACCCCCGTCTGAAGGAATGGCTGCCGACCTACGAGGGGAGGGAGTAAACCATGACCCAGATGTCCATCATCACCGATGTGAACCGCTGCGTGGGCTGCCTCGCCTGCTCGGTTGCCTGCAAGGCCGTCAACAACGTGCCGATCGGCAATTACTGGAACAAGGTCGTCCGCGTGGGACCGAACCCGATCCCCGGCGGCTCGGGGGATTTCCCCGACGTGTACATGTACTTTCTGCCCATCAGCTGCCAGCACTGCGAGAACCCCGAGTGCGTGAAGGTATGCCCGACCGAGGCATCCCACATCGCCGAAGACGGCACCGTCCAAGTGGATAAAGAGAAGTGCATCGGCTGCCAGTTCTGCGCCATGAGCTGCCCCTACGGCGTTCGCTACCTCAACGAGGAAGAGAAGGTCGTCGAGAAGTGCACGCTGTGCGAGCAGAAGCTCAACCAAGGGGAACTGCCCCAGTGCGTCAGCCAATGCGGCGGCAACGCCCGCTGGGTGGGCGATATGGAGCAGGGGCTCGACAGCTTCGTCGGATCGTTCGATTCCGCCGGCGAACAGCGCAAGATGGTCGAGTTCATCGAGCCATTCTCCGATTCGGATATGCACAAGCTGCCCGATGTGGGGAACAAGCCCTCGTTTTCCTACATCCTTCGAGATCATCACTGGGAAGGAGGCGATGAATAATGGAAGCGCAGTGGCCTCTTATTATCTTCACCCTGTTCGTTTGCTTGACCTGCGGAATTTTCGGAGCCATGTCGATCCTGACCCTGAAAGGCCAGGGAAGGCAGCTGCAGTTCACCTCGCTTATCTCCGCGACGGTATCGCTTGCGATCGGCGGGTTCGGAGCCTTTTTGCACCTTGAGCATTGGGAACGCATCTTCAACGGCTTCGGCCACATCACCTCGGGCATCACCCAAGAGCTGATCGGATGCGTGGCGCTCGCCGTCATCATCGTCGCCTGGTTCGTCGTACTGCGCGGCGGCAAGGAGATCCCGAAGGCGCTTGCCTGGATCACCCTCGCGGTGGCCGTGCTCATGCTGGTTGCCACCGGGCATTCCTACCTGATGCCCGCACGCCCGGCATGGGGTATCGCGCTCATCGTGTTCTACGTGGCGAACGCCTGCCTGCTCGGCGCGGTTGCGATGTGGCTCATCTCGATCATGAAGAAGGACGAGGCGTCCGAAGGATCGAGCATCCAGTTCGCGCTCGTCGGCTCCGTCGTGCAGCTCGCGGCCATGGCCGTCTACACGATCGCCTGCTCCATGACCAAGTTCGCCGACTTCGGCTTCTACGCGGACCCGACGTCGATGACCACCGCCCCCACGCACGTGGACAGCCTGCTTGCGATCATGGTATCCGGCGACGGCGCGCTCATGTTCTGGTGCTCCATCGCCTGCGCCGTCGTGGCCCTCGTGTGCGCCATCGCGGCGAAGAAGAAGGTCGGGGCGTCCAAGCCCTACATGATCATCGCGGTGATCGTGGCGATCGCCTCCTCGATCCTGTTCCGCGTACTGTTCTACCAGCTCGGCTTTGCAATGGTGCTTCTGTACTGACGCACGAGCGGCACTTCGGTGCCGAGGTCGCAGGGCTTGCCGCCCAGCGCGACCGCCGAGGCCAACCCCGCAGGCAGCTGCCGCCTGCGGGGGCCGGCCTTCGCCGCACAGCGTGCAGCTCGACGGTAGCGGGACCCTCCCCACTACCCTGCTCGTCCCGCTACCGTCGAACTCGCATACTGCGATACGAGTAGGCACCGCGCAGGAAGCCTTCCGCGCCGAATACGCTGCAATAACCGCTTGCAGACGAAAGCCTGTTTCGCTATACTTCTTGTTCGCGCTTCACTTGTGAAGCGGTGCGCCAACGTGGCTCAGCTGGTAGAGCAACGCACTCGTAATGCGTAGGTCAGCGGTTCGAATCCGCTCGTTGGCTCCAGAAAAAGTGCAGGTCATCGGGGTAAAACCTGGTGGCCTGTTTCTGTTCTAGGTGCCCGAATTTGCTACTCACCCGCAAATCTTCCGCAAATGCAAACAATACCCTGCAAAATCATGCCGTTCTCACTTCGATGATGCGCGGCTCGTCCGGCTCGCTCGCGAACAGATCGCCGATCAGCTTCGCCGCCTTCTCGTCGTTCTCGGGCACCGCATGAGCGTACCAGTTGAGCGTTATCGACGCGTCGGAATTCGCATCATCAAGTGACGCGTGTTAAAGCATGAACTAGTAAAGCGCCCGCATGGTGAGCATTTCACTTCCTCCGACGCTTTCTTTATTTAATATGAGCAGAACATTGTCAAGAGGCAATGAAAGGTCGGACCGAGGATTATCCCAGTCTGCCTGGTCTATCTCTACTAGGCTTACCTTCCTGATGACTGCATCCACATCGACGCCCGCTTTTGCAGTTTAATACTCGCGGCGGCAGGCTAGCAGGATGTCCCATACGACAACAACGCATCGTCGTCTGCTATGTTCGCCGCTGGCTTCGCATTTCGTTGCTACGGTTGAGGATCTTGCCTTCGAACAAGAAGAGTCTCCGACTAAGCCATCATGGTGCCGATCACCGTTTCAAAACCTTTGACCTCAAAGCCTCGGAAGGGTTTTACGCGCAGGTTTCTACCTTTCGGGAAAAGCGCCCCGACCTCGGATTCGCTTCTTGGAATGCTTTGCAGCGCCGTCCCGCATGGCGGTGTTCTCGGCACATCGGCACAGCAACGGCGCACAACAGCCGGATTTTCGCTATGATGGATAGCTATCGTTGACTCCCGATAGCCCGGAAGGAACCCGCATGATCACGGTTGCGGACATACTCGCTCTTCCCGCCTTCGAATGGGTGCAGCCCATCGTGCGGTGCCCTGGCGCCGAAGCGCGCGAGGTTCGCAACGTGGGGATTCTCGATTGCTCGCCCGACAAAGACGACGGGTACCTGTCGTACATCCCCGGGGAGTTCATCGTGACGAACCTGGGGTTTGCGCGAGACGACGCCGAGCTGTCCGAACGGTCGTTGCTGGTGCTGATCGAACGCGGCGTGTCAGCCATCGCTTTGAAGAAGGTGTACACCCCCATCGTAAACGAACGCGTCCGCGCGGCGAGCGAAGATGCGGGCGTGCCCCTGTACTTCTACGATGGCGCTTATCACGAAGTGGTGGCGTACCAGGCGCTCGACCTCATTCACCGCGATAGCGAGCAGTCCAACAAGGGCCGGATCCTGGACAATCTGCTTTCGGGTCACGACCCGCTGGCCACGCGCGCCGCGCTCTTCGAGCTTGCAGGAGCCACAGGATCGACCGTGCAGTGCATCGCCGTCGCCCCACGCGCGCTCGACGAATGCTCGCTGTACGCGACGCTCGATGCGCTCACCGCCGTACTCGCGGACTTCAAACGCGATTGGGATGTGGTGGATGCCGTGTTCGCCTTCCGCTACCATGGCACGCTGCTTTCGCTCGTATCGTATACGCAGCCGCCTGCGGGCGTGCGTTCGCGATCAGAGGGCGATCTCGTTGCCCGAGTGCTCGCCACCGGCCCGGTCTCATTGGGAGTGGGCGAAGAAACACCTCTCTCCGACGGCGACATGAGCATACGCGAGGCGCTTGCCGCGCTCAAAACCGCACAGATCGAAGGGGCCAGCATCGTTCGCTGGGCCGATCTGCACCACGACGCCTTCCGCGCTGCCGCATCCGAAGGGCGCCTGTTCTGGCGCACGGCAGCTTTGCATCGCGCCCTGCTCGAAGAGCACGATGACGCACAAGGCACGGAGCTGTCGGCAACCTGCGAGGCTGTGGCGCGCGCATACGGCGACCTGCGCCTTGCCGCCGAGGCCCTCCATCAGCATCCGAACACCGTTCGCTACCGCCTGCGCAAGGCCAAAAGCGTTTTGGGCATGACCGATTCCCCCGATCGGGAGTTCGCGTTCTTGCTGGGGCTCGTCTTCCTCGACCACACGAACCCCCTGGTTCAACCCTAGAACGGTACGGAAACGGCATTTCCGGAAGGTGCGGCACGCCGTTTTCCTGCCGCGCATCGACCCGGCATCTCCGACACCTCTCATCCCGTTTTGTCCGATCGGCCAAAACGGACGGCCGAACTTTTCCAATCGTCTCAAAGCTCCTGCCCTTTCGACGCGTAAGCTGGTTGCACCGAATAGAAAGGAGAACGTCATGTTTGGGAATTTGAACGAACAGGCCACAAGCACCTTGCTGTCGTTGGAGTCGGGCGATCTGTCGTACTGCCTCAAGCTTGCGAAGCGCTTCGAGCACATGGGCATCGAGGAGGAGCAGGCCAGCAATGCACTGTGCACCCTCGTCGCCAGCGACGCCCTCGAAACCATCTACCAGGCGGGATAGCTCCGTACCTCGACCGCCCCTAAGAACGCCGCCTGATCCGTTTATGCAGCGGCAATGCGCAGTTCAGCGATTCGAATCCGTTCGTTGCCTTCTGAAGAAAGAAGCAGGCCAGTCTGAGAAACCAGATTGACCTGCTTCTTTCTTCAGAGCCGCAAAGGCCCCCTGCGCCAGCCGCGTGCGCCAAAAGCCCGAATCGGCCTGCTACCGCTTCTGGCCGATATAGAAAACGTATCCGTAGTGCCGTTTGTATTCCGAGTACAGCTTTACCTCGTGCCGATTCTCCGCAACGAACGCTTCCACGGTTTCGCTGTCGGGGTACTTCTTCAAAAGCCCTTGGAGCGCCGCCTCGCGCGGAGCGAAGTACTTCTCCGTCCAGCAGTATTCAGGCAGCGCGAAGGATGCGACGAACCGATACCCGCATGCCTGCAAAGCGGCAACGTTGTGCTCGACCGAATCCAACCCGCTTCCAGCATCCGACCAGAACCTCTCGATGACCTCGGGGTGCTCGGCTGTCAGCCACGAGGGGCAGGTTACGGCAAGGTAGCCGCCCTTTTTGAGGAAGCCGCGCCAATGAGCGATCCCCTCTTCGAAGCCGATGTTGTCGATCGCGCCCTCCGACCAGATCAGGTCGAGCGACTCCCCGTCGAAGGGAAGGTCGTCCATCGAACCGACGATTCCCTTCACCCTGCCCCCGAGGCCCTGCTTGCCGGCGTTCTCGTTGAGGACGTCGATGAAATCGGGGGACATGTCCAGACCGACGATGCTACCGGGCACATGGCGGGCGAGCTCCAGCGTTTGCGGTCCGCTTCCGCATCCCAAATCTGCCGCATGCGAGATTTGCGCGAGGTCGCCGAGGAATCCGAGCGCCTTGCACGTCGTCTCGGCGCTGCCAGGACCCTGCCTCTCTAATCCCACATGGGCTTCGATCAGCAGATCCAGTATCGACGGTTGCTTGTTTTCCATAGAACGCATCCTCCTTTTCGCCAAGCATACCATAGCGCCAGCCGCTCGCACCCGAACAACCAGCCAAAACGGTGTCGCCCCGATCGTCGGCACTACGGCGATCAGGGCGATATTCGGCTGCGGCGGGCACGGGAGGAGGTTCGTGCTCGCCGCGATCGGATTCTGGGCTACTTGCCGAGGTACTCCTTGGCATCCTTCATGGCCAACCGCCCCGAATTGACAGCCCACGCAGCTTGCGATCCGGGAGCGAACTTCACGTCGTAGGAATCACCGTACAACCCGCCCGCGTCGGAGCCGCCCGCGTACAGGCCGCCGATAACCTGCCCCTCGGCATCCAGCACCTGGGTCTTCTCGTTGACGCGGATTCCACCGCACGTTGTATAGAAGCCGTCGGCGGTCTCGCAGAGCCAGTACGGGCCCTCGTCCATCTTGTGCAGATACTTCGCCCGCTTGCCGAATTCCTCGTCGGCACTCGTATCGTCGCCGTCAAGACCCGCAGCAGCATCGCAGTAACCGTTGTACTGTTCGACCGTCGCCTTGACGGCATCGGCGTCCAATCCCGCTTCCTTGCATACGGCTTCCAACGTATCGCCCACATGGCAGCCCTCGGCCTTTTCGAGCACCGCGCGCGCCTCGGAAAGCGGCGTGCCCGGAGTTCCGAACGAGAACACCTGGCCGTCGGGGCCCCGCTCTTCCCAGCGCTTCATATCGGCTTCCGTGAACAGCGCGAACGTCTTCTCTTGGTTGCGTACACAAATGCCGGCGCCCGCAAAGTCATCGATCCAGAGATCCTCTTTGCAGAAGCGCTCCCCTTTTTCGTTGAGCCACAGCGTAGGCTGGACGCCCGCCGAGTACGCGTCTGTTGTCCATGTCGCCGAAACCGCTCCGATGGTAACGGGACCGCACCACATAACCGTGCCCAGACCCTCGGCGAAATCGGCACCGGCGTCTTTCGCCATCTTCAAGCCATCTCCGTCTCGGCAATCCATGCCGAGCGCCTGGATATTGGCGTTTTTGGTCTCCGATACGCTGTAGAGCATGTCGGAGTTGTTCGCGTAACCGCCCGTTCCCACAACGACAACCGGGGCCTTCACCTCAATAACGTCGCCTTTCTCCGTTTGAGCCAAAAGACCTGCCACCTTGCCGTCCTCGATGATGATCTTGCGGCCGAACGTCTTGAAACGAGCTTCGACTCCGAGCTTCTCGGCCTCCGCGCCGAAGCACTGCATGAAGTAGCCGCCGGGGCTCGCGTTATCGCCCTTATCGTACACGTGCCACACCTTGGGGCCCGAACCGATGGAGATGTTACCCTCGAACACGATGCCGTGACCCTCAAGCCAATCGATGGTTTCGGCGGTCTGGCTGAAGAAGTTCTCGTAGAGCTTGTGCTGGGGAATCCAGTGATGGTAGTTCAGGCAGGTGTTCATGGCGTTCTTTACGCCGTAGGGAGCGTTGGGGTTGTAGGCTCCTGCGAAGGAAACGCCGCCGTCCGCTTCGGTGAAATGAGTTTCAAGGCCCGTCATGCCCTCGGTACCGATGAAGGAACCACCGTATCCGTCTAGCCGCTCGATGACGACAGGCTTGAGGCCGAGGTCGATGGCCTGGATGGCAGCGGCCGTTCCCGTACCGCCCGCGCCCACGATGCACACGTCGGCTTCGATGGTTTCCGACGGCTCGCCGAGCTCGGGGATCGACCAGATGGGATCGGCCGCATCGGCGCCCTGCGTCGCTGCAGCTGTATTTTCAGCAGAAGGCTCGGCTGCCCCCGCCGCCGGTTCGGTCTCTTTCGGCGAGCATCCAACAAGCGCACTGCCTGCGATACCTGCCGTGAGCGCTCCCGCTCCTACCAAAAACGAACGCCTGCTCAGATTCTGTGTGCTTTCGAACATGAGAAACCTCCTTGACGAAAAACCCGCGTCCCTTACGAGTGCCGCATCCCTTGTCGGCATGTACCGCGGATGGCCGCCCTTGCGGCTTGAGCGTAGTATGGGCCGCGAAACAGGCTGACCGCAATGCTTTAAGATTGAGCTAAAAGCTGCACGCTGAACCGTTTAGATACAAGGAAAGAACAAGCGGAGCGCGTATAATGGTAGGGATGCACGGATGCGCAGGAATGGACAGAGGGAGGTCCAGAATGTACAGCGACAAGTGCGACTACTTCATTCTCGCCTACGACTCGCCGAGCTTCAGCGCAGCTGCGGCGAGGGTTCCCATGTCCCCCCAAGGGTTCACCAAGGCCATCCACAACCTGGAACGCGAACTCGGGGTTCCGCTGTTCGCTTCCGATAGCGATGGCACGAGGCGGCCGACGCCCTACGCGACCGAGTTCTACGAATACGCCAAACACGTCCAGACGGAGCGCAACCTTCTAGAAAGCGCCTTCGAGCGCATATCGTCGAGCGGCTACGCGGAGATTCGCGTAGCTTCGGCGCTCGGCATACCGGGGCTTCTCGGCCCGGAATTCCCCCACGGGTTTGCCGTCGACTGCCCCGACGCTTCGGTCGCCCTCAACGAACTGCCTGACTCGCTCTGCGAAGCGGTTGTTCGCGACGGACTCTACGATCTCGCGCTCACCATCTCGCCTGCCGGCGAAGATTTCACCACGCAGGAGATATACTCTTCGCCGGTACTGTACTGGGTGAGACGGGACGACCCGCTCGCCGAGCAGGACTCCATCAGCATCCGAGATCTCGCCGGTCGGCGCATCGCCACGCCGGGGCGAGAATTCAAGTGCTTTCAGCAGCTGCGCCTGCGATTCGAAGAGGAGGGACTCGGCCAGCCGAACGTCGTTGAGCATTCCGAGATATTCTGGATATACGAGTTCGTCTTGCACGGCGGCGGCGTGGGGTTCACGTTGCCGCACTTGGCGAAACTCGAAGTGTTCAGCGCGAACAGCGATATCGTCGCCCTGCCTGTCGAGGGGCTTACCTGGGGGTTCGGCGTATCGCATCTCAGCTCAAGGAGCCTTTGCCAGCGCGAAAAGGACTTCATCGCCTACGTTGCCAATTGCGCTGCGGGGTTTTCCAAGAAGCACCGATCCCGCTGATATCCGCGTTTCCGTTTCGGGAATGGATGAGCCTTGAGCATGCGTACCGACTAACGTCGTCCCCATCGACAGATTGTCGGCCGAAAAACACGTTTTTCCCGTCAAAACCGTGTTTTTCGGCCGACAATTGGTTCGACCATCGGCGCGTCCCCGACCGCTCGCCTCAGCACCGACGGCACATCGGCTCGGCCACGAGCACGCCCGTTGCGCAGATGTGAGATAATCCTCCCATGCCGAATCTCGCACGACAATTTCTTGCATCCGCGCTCGCACTCGCCCTTGCCGCGGCGCTCGCCCTTACAGGTTGCTCCCAGACCCCCGTCTCCCCCGACCAAGCGCAAGGCCTTGAGCGCGCCGAATCCTTCGCACTCTCGGAAATCCCCGAGTATGCAGGCGAGCCTTCCGTCGCAATCGACGGCGGTCAACCCGGCTTCACCGACGAGGACATCGATGCCGCCAAAGCGGGCGGCATCGAATCGTACAGCGACCTCGATGCAATCGGCCGCTGCGGAGCCGCCTTCGTACTCGTAGGCCCCGAAACCATGCCGACCGAAAAGCGCGAAGGCATCGGCATGGTAAAACCTTCCGGCTGGCAGATATCCACCTACGACTTCATCGACGGCAGATATCTCTACAACCGCTGCCACCTTGTCGGATTCCAGCTGACGGGAGAAAACGCCAACGAACGAAACCTCATCACCGGCACGCGCTACCTGAACACCCAGGGCATGCTCCCCCTCGAAAACGACGTCGCCGACTACGTCGAAGAGACGGGCAACCACGTGCTCTTCCGCGCAACGCCGATCTTCAACAACGACGAGCTGATCGCCCGCGGCGTACAGCTCGAAGCCCTGTCGGTCGAAGACGGCGGAGCGGGCGTGCGTTTCAACGAATACTGCTACAACGTGCAGCCGAACGTCGAAATCGACTACCTCACCGGGAACAACCGCGAAATCGGCGCCGGAGAAACCGACGCCGATGCGGAAGAATCAACCTACGTACTCAATACCCGGTCCATGAAGTTCCACGAGCCCGACTGCAAATCGGTTGCCGACATGGCCGAGCACAACAAACAGGAGTTCACCGGCACGCGCACCGAACTGCTCGAAGAGGGATACGAACCCTGCGGCCGCTGCGACCCGTAGCAGGAAACCGGGCGGGCGGCTTCAGCATGTGCCGCACGCCCCGCCCTTCGTATGCTTGCACGCCCCGCATACCCGGGCCGCGCACCTACCTATCCGTTGAGCGCCGAATCGAGACAATCGCCCGGGGAACCGGGAGCGAGCCGGAAACGCAAGCGGGACAGCCGGCGCTCGCCGTGCTGCCCCGCAACACATCGACGGGGCCGGGCCGCGCAGCAACGCGCTCCCGACCCCGATCGGATACGCTTACTCGTCCACCTCGATGGTGGTGGGATCGGCGAGCGTTCCGCGCTTGTCCTTCACAACCGAGGCGATGAACCCGCAAATGCCGATGATCCACATCAGGCACGCGAAGACGATGTTGAGCACCATGTTGTCCAGGCCCGTGAGCAGCGCGAAGTTGCTGATGACGAGGAACGCGATGTAGCACAGGCCCACGAGGGCGAGCAAAGGCGCTATCGTGGTGGTGAATACGTTGTAGTGGTAACCCTCTTCGCTGTTGTGCTTGCGCATGTAGCCGATAACCGATGCGCACACCAGAAGTTCGAGCGTCATGATGCCGACAACGGCGATGGCCGAGGCGATCGCGCCGATCTGGGTGTAGGGATCGAACCCGAGCACGAGGCAGATGAGCACGACGGCCAAGCCGAACACCAGCTGCACGATCGAGGCGATGTAGGGCGATTTGTGCTTGGGATGGGTGCGCCCGAGCGCCTTGGGCAGCATGCCCGCGCGGCCGAAGGCGTACAGGTAGCGGGAAGCCATGTTGTGCGTGGCCAGCCAGCAGGCGAAGGCGCTCATGATGAAGAAGAAGTTGAAGATGTGGCCGGCTACGGGGCCGAGGTAGGTGGTCACCACCGTGTAGAAGATGTTGCCCGCCTGGTCGGACTGGGCCATGGCGACGATCTCGTCGCCGCCCATCGCCGCGATGACCGACCATGCGGTCAGGGCGTACACGACGCCGACGAAGATGACCGCGAAGAAGGTCGCGCGCGGAACCGTTTTACGCGGGTCCTTCGCCTCCTCGCCGAAGATGGCCGTGGCCTCGAAGCCGATGAAGCACAGAAACGCGAAAGCGATGCCCAGCCCCGGAGCGCCGCTGAAGAACACGCCCGGATCGAACGATTCGAGCGTGTAGGCGGCAGGGCCCGCCTGGATGAGCACGGAAACATCGGTGACGACGAGGATCGAGGCCTCGCACACCAGGCACACCATCAAAAACTTCGTACCGCCCTCGATGCCGAAGTACCCGAGCAGGAACACGGCCAGGTACAGCACGATGGTGATGATCCACCAAGGAACCTGGATTCCCAGTTCGAGGTTCAAGATGTCCGAGCCGAAATACCCGCCCACCGCAGCGGTGTACAGCGTGAGGAAGTTGTACGCCGCAACGGCGAGGTACCCCGCCGCGCCTCCGAGACGCTTGCCCAGACCCATCGAGATGTAGGTGTAGAACGCCCCCGCATTGGTAACGTGCGAGCTCATCGCGGTGTAGCCGACCGCGAAGAGGATGAGCAGCACTCCGATGAACAAGAAGTCCATCGGCGCGGCAATGCCGTTGCCGAGCCCGATGATGAGCGGGATGTTTGCAGCGCATGCCCCCAAAGGCGCTGCTGCTGCGATCACGAGGAACGCCAGAGGCACGGTGCCGATAACGCCATGCCGAAGCTCTGTTGAGTGATCGGTTTCTTGAGCCATATCCAATCCTTTCCTATCTGCTCCGTTTGGGCGCTTGAGCACATCATCCGACCGACCTGGAATCTGTCGAGCGAGTTATGGTCAAAGGAATCCATCCCCATGGCAGACAGTACTGTTCGGATACCGTTGCCCAGGCGTTGCCAAAGTGGAATCAATGATACTCCCACTTATATAAAATTTGCGCTCGCAGTGTCTATTTTTCCCTATCCTGCGGCGAGTGGATCAAAAGGGAGAAACGGGCGCAACCCAAACGAGAAAAAGCCGGGGCAGGCAACGTTCCGCTCCCGAACCGTGCGGACATGCAGAAGAGTTCGGATAAACCGAAAGACCGCCGCAGCCCAACAGCCGGGCGAACGCAGGCTTTGCGCAGATACGCAGAATCAGAGAGAACCGGGGTTCGCCCGAGATTGCGCTTGAGACTCCAGCGTGCGGAAATGCCGAACGATGAATCCGTAACTCGCTACATCGGCGATCGGGAAAAGCTGCAGAATAACGAATACGACCGCCGTCGAAAAGACAATGAGGCCCTTGCGATACGCGAGGACGATGTTCGATATCGCAAACGAGCTCGTCGCCATGAGGAACAGGTAGTTCACCAAGCTCATGACCGGAACGAGGACGACCATCATGGTTCCGAATATAATGCCCATCGATGCAAGATGAATGCTGAGCGTCAGAAGCGAACTGGCGAACGCAAGCAGAAGCGCATAGGCGAACGTAACCACGAAATATGGGATCATCAGAAGTTTGCACACGAAAACCTGCAGGCCCAACCCCCGTTGCTGATCGGGGCGCGATGTGAGGGATCCGAGCGACGCAAAGGCCACCACGATGCAGGCGATGGATACGAGAAAGGCCAACGCAAGCGCACCGAGCCCCGCTGTCATAACGAAATTAAGAAAGTCGGTATCGTTGAACAGGTCGGAGTCTATCAGGATAAACGGCAGGACCATCGAGGCCGTGAACGCGTTCACCAACACCACGAACGCGATCAGAAGGATTCTTCTCGCCGTTTTCATCGCGCTCCTATCGTTTTAGACGCATTCGGCCGCACGTCGGGCGAACGGCATTGCAGCATCGCCGCATTGAAAGCATTATCTCATAACGTCCCGCTCGCCTTACGCTCTTTCGCCGTACCGCCTCAATCGAACGGATTCGACGGCCGCTTACCCTTGCATGCTCTTGTTTGCTACAATAGGTAAGGGGGTACAATTCTAACGGCCATCCTCGACAGGAGGCCCCATGAACGACATCGTAACAGATGAGACGAGCGATATCTTCGGTGAAACGCTCGCTGACGAGCCTTGGGGGGCTTCCGATGCAGTCGGCGCCGCGGGGCTCGCCCTAACCACCGCTTTTCTCTTGGCTTCGTTCTTTTCGGATGCGCTTCTCGCGGGCTCACCCGTCGATGCGATCTGCAGACCGGTCGGAATGGTCTCGTTCTGCGCAAGCTATTATCTGATACGAAGGTTCTCCGATGCACTTTCGTCAAGAAAACTCAGGCTCGGATTTCTCTGCCTCGCAGCCGCTACGGGTTCGCTTGCTCCTGCCATCGGCTTTGCCGGCTACTGGCTCGGGTCGGTGCCCGCAGCTCTCATCATCGTCAGCTGGGCGGGAATCGGCCTTGCGGGAACGCTTCTGACGAGTTTCTGGGCCGAATACTCGGCGATGCTCACGGTGAAGCGAGCGATGCCGACAACGGCGGTATCCTTTGTGCTCGGCGCCGGAATCTATCTCGGGATAGCGAACATCGATCAGCCGCTCAGCCCTTTCATGCAGGAGGCGACGCTGCTCGTCTCGATCGCGTGCTGCTACCTCTTCTCGCGCGACAGAACCCTTCCCGAAATCGTACCCCTCGAGGAATCCCGCCTACGACTCGAACTGTTTCGCAGAACCGAGACGGTTCTCGTGCTGTACGGAGTCGTTTTCGGCCTCGTGCTGCAAGAATCGCTTACCGACCGCACGCTTACCGATCCCAACCTGTTCGTGCCATTCGGCATTTTTGCGGGAACGGCACTGCTCGCAATCGCCCTCGCTCTCAGAAAAGGGAAGCCCGTCAGCGCGCAGCTTGCGCAAAGGGTGCTCTATCCTGCGCTTATCTGCGAACTCGTGGCGTCTCTTGTCGATTGCGATCCCCTCGTTCTCGCTCTACGGTTTTCGATCCTCGCGCTGTTCGGGTTCTACCTTGCAGTCGAATGGGGCACGCTCGCATCGCTCGCCTCGCTGTTCCGCGCTCAGCCGATATACCATTTCTCAAGGGGACGCGGCCCGCTTCTGCTCGGCGTTTCGATCGGGTGGCTTGTCGGCTTCGCCTCTTTAGAACCGGGTCTCGCCGCAGCCCTTCCGGCCGCCTCCCACCTTATCGCTTTTGCCCTCATCGTCCTGCTCTCCCTCGCCGTTGCCATCACTCCTTTCGGATTCGATCAGCTGACGAGGCCCGGCGCGCTCGACGAGAAGGATCGCGCCGACAACGACCGGCGACGCATCGGCGCATGGCGGCAAACCTGCCTCGACATCGCGCTGCACGCCTCCCTCACTCCTCGCGAGCGGGAAGTGTTCTTCCTCCTCGCCAAAGGAAGGAACAGCGAATACATCGGCAAGGAACTGTTCATCTCGATCCATACCGCCCGAACCCATACGTACCGCATTTACCGCAAGCTCGATATCGCCTCGCAGCAAGAGCTGATCAACCTCGTCGAAGAGGGTGTAAAACAGCAGATGGATTGAGTACTGAAGAATTCAGTACGCGCACCGTTGCCCGCATACGCAAAATCCTCGACGCTTCTTCGGCGCGAATCATCAAGGACGCGTAACGACTTATTTTGCATGCCGTCCTATTCTCCGACCAACGGCAAAGCACCAAGGGGTGCTTGGAAGGGGGTAGCATGCTATGACGGAAAAACGAGGGACGGGCATCGAGCGAAAAACAACATGCACGACAGCCGGAGCATTGTTCGTCGACGTCGAAGACGACCGCATCGTCCGTTTGCAACCGATGCACTTCGACCCAGAGGAGGTGCAATCGTGGAACATCGAAGTCAACGGTAAGATGTACAAACCTCCGCTCACCCAACCGCTGCTCCCTTGGGGAACGGCCTCGAAGCAGATCATATACTCCGAGAACCGCGTTAAGCACCCTCTCAAGCGCGTCGACTGGGAGCCGCTGGATAACAGGATGCCCGAAAATCGCGGCATCAGCGGCTACGAGCGGATATCGTGGGACGAGATGTACGACATCCTCGAACGGGAGATGCGGCGCATCATCGACACGTACGGACCGTCCGCATTCTGCTGGTCGCATTGCGCCCACCCCGAATGGGGGCAGGTGCACTACTTCTACAGCGATCTCTACCGATTCTGGAACATGGTGGGCGGCACGTACCGCGAGTTCTCCCCCAACTCATGGGAGGGATGGGCGGCGGGCGCAACGTTTGTGTGGGGATACTGGCCGCTGAAGGGCCTCATCCCCTCAACCGACCTGTTGCAGGACGTTGCCGAAGACAGCGACCTCATCGTTTTGTGGGGTACCGAGCCGCTGTTCCACAACATCTACAGCGGCATCGACACGGCTCGCGCGCTCAAGTACTTCAAGGATCTCGGCAAATCGTTCGTCCTCATCGACCCGCTCTACAACGAGACCGGGCTCGCCGTCGATGCGAAGTGGCTGCGCATCGTGCCCGGAACCGATGCGGCGCTCGCGGCCGCAATCGCACACACGTGGATCGCCGAGGGCACGTACGACCAAGCGTATCTCGACACCCACGCCATCGGCTTCGACGAGGAGCATCTGCCCGAGGGGGCACCCGCCAATTCATCGTTTAAGAGCTACATCCTCGGGCTCGACAAGGACGGGATCGAAAAGACGCCCGCATGGGCAGCGGAAATCTGCGGGATCCCCGCCTACACCATCCAAGCGCTCGCACGCGAATGGGGGTCGAAGCCGACCTCGCTGTGGTCGCTGTTCAGCGGCACCTGCCGGCGGCAGTACGCCCACGAGCACACCCGCATGCAGGCAACGCTGCTCGCCATGCAGGGCTTGGGCAAACCGGGCGTCAACGCGGTCGGATCGGTGCTGACGCTCTGCGGACCCTACGATGCGCAGAACCAGATCGGGCCGACGGGGTACGTCGATGGCGGCATCAACGTGGTCATGGACAACTACACGCCCAACATCGTCAGGCAGTTCATCACGTTCCAGAAGTTCAACGACTGCGTGAAGAATCCCCCGCAGCAGTGGCGGGGCGGACACATGGACAGCTTCAACGCCGAAATGTTCTGGGAGGAGGCCACCTACCCCGCGAAGGGCTGCTCGCCGGTGCACTTCATCTGGCAGCGCGGATCCACGATGACCAACCCGCCCGATCACAAGCGCGATATCATCGCATACCGCGATGCCTCGATCGAAACGATCGTCATATGCGCGCCCTGGTTCGACCGCGAGTGCCGCTACGCCGATCTCGTTTTGCCCATCACAACCGCCTTCGAGCACCAGGACATCACGGAGCCGGGCAGCGTTGCCCAGATGGGCGCTTCGGGCATGGGCTTGCGCAGCGCCGTTTTCCACCAGCAGACGATCAAGCCCATCGGCGAGAGCAAAACCGACCTCGAAATCTTCGAAGAGCTGTCGCGAAGGCTCGGATACGGCGATACCTACCTGGAAGGCAATACCGAAGAGACGATCATCCGCAAGATCTACGACACCACGACCATTCCGATGGAGTACGAGGCGTTCAAGGAGAAGGGCTACTACGTTTGGCCGGCGCCGACGAACTACAAGCCCAACAAGGAGATGAAAGGGTTCTACGAAGACCCGGAGGCGAACCCCGTCGATACCCCGACCGGGAAGCTCGAGATATTCTCGACGCAGCTCTTCAAAAAGTACGGCCCCGACAACCCCGATATACCGCCCGTCCCCCATTACATCCCCGAGCGGGAGGGTCCCGCAAACGCGGCGCTTGCCGAAAGGTTCCCGCTCCAGATGTGCATGGCGCACCCCAAGTTCCGATTCCACGGCAAATACAACGACGTAGAGTGGCTCTCGGAGAATTACAAGGTGTACGGCCCCGATGGGTATCCGTACGAACCGGTTTGCCTCAACCCCGCAGATGCGGCTGACCGAGGGCTGAGCGATGGCGACATCGTCCGCGTGTTCAACGATCGGGGAAGCGTGCTCGCGGGAGTCAAGGTGACCGACCGATTGACGCCCGGCGTGGCATGGCTCACCTACGGCGCATGGAACGATCCCGTCGATCCGGAAGCAGGAGCGCTCGACCGCGGCGGCGACGGTAACGTACTCACCCAGGCGGAACCGATGTCGGACCACTACGTAAGCGGCGCTTACAACTCGTGCATGATCGAGATCGAAGCCGCCGACCTCGACGCTCTGAGCAACCGATACCCCGAAGGCTTCGCCGGCGCGTGGAGCACTTGGAACAGGGAGGGATAACCATGAAAACCATCCTGGTGGACCCCAGCTTGTGCATCCAATGCACCAACTGCCAGATCTCGTGCAAAGACGAGCACACCGACAACGACTGGACGCCCATCGCCGCGCCTCAGGCTAAGGGACAGTTCTGGATCAGAATCGACGAGCGGGAAACGGGAAGCGGCTCGCGTATGCGCCTCGAGCGCACCCCCGTGCTCTGCCAACACTGCGAGAACGCCCCTTGCATAGCAGTCTGCCCGAACAACGCCATCTACACGCGGCCCGACGGCATCGTGATCATCGATCCCGTCGCCTGCAAAGGATGCGGAACCTGCCGCGCCGCCTGCCCCTACGATGCTGTTTTCGAAAACCCCCAGCTCGGCATATCGCAGAAGTGCACGATGTGCGCGCACCTCCTCGACGAGGGGTGGGACGCTCCGCGCTGCGTCCGCGGCTGCCCGACCGACGCCCTGCAGTACGTCGATGTCGAAAGCCTGAACCAGCGCGATCTCCCCGCGCCGCTCGAACGGCTCATGCCCGACGAGGAAACGAACCCGCACGTAGCCTACATCAGAACGCACAAGCCGTTCGTCGCCGGCGGCGTTATCTCGCCCAAGGAAGGCAAAGCCCTCGACGACGCATGCGTAACTGCAACCCACCAGGTCACGGGTTCGATTTATCGTACTCAGACCGACACGTACGGAGATTTCGCCGTCAATGCGGTCGAGCCGGGATTCTACACCATCGAAGTGATGATCGACGGCTACTATCCCCGGGTTTTCACCGACTACGACCTGCGCGAGGCCAAGAACATGGGCGAGGTGAGGCTGTACCCGAAGGCGTAGTCCGCCTCCCATGCATGCAAACCACGTGATTCAGATTGGAGGATCCATGTGCTTTAGACCGCCCACCATCGAAAGCGACCAGGAGAACGTCTGCCCGAAGTGCGGAGCCAACCTGTTCGTCGGAGCAGCCAAATGCCCCGCATGCGGAAGCGAGGTAGCTGCAGCCCACACCTCGGCAGTACCTCTTCCCCGCTCGCCCCAAGCGCCGCAAGCGCCCAAGCGCCCCGATCCGCCCGCCGGCGCATAAAGCCCCATCCGGCCGAAGAACGGCAGCGGCCCGGCTATAGTCGGGCCGCTGATGGTTTCCGATCAGGTTAGGCCCTTCGGCGGGCGTGGAGCTTCGCGCCCAACGCTATCACCGAACAGGCGACGGTGAACAGTGCTACCGTTAAGGCAGCATCGAGCATCGGATCGCCCGTTCGCGGAGCGAAGCCCTTGCCCGCATTCGAACCCTGCGTCGGAGTCGGGTTCGTCGGGACGCTCGCGGTGGTGTCCCATTTCGCATACAGCGTCATGTCCTGCTGTACCGCGCTCGCAAAATTCCATCGGGAGCTCAGCGAAGCGTCGGTGTACCAGCCCGCGAATCGATATCCCTCCCTGACAGGCGCTTCTGCGCCGGTCGGCTCAGTCGCACGCTGCCCCTTCTCGATCGTTTGGTCGACGGGTTTCGGAGCGCCGCCGTTCGGCTCGAAGCGCACCGTCACCGTATCGGGAGCCTGCGGCCCGATATCGGCGAGCAGCACGACGTTATGGGCGGAACCGCTACCGCCTACGACAACCGGCTCCGCCGCGTGCGCTGCCGTGCGCGTCCCGGTGACCGTCACGTTGGGAATGCCGCTTCCCGTATCGGATGCCGTATACACGCCCGCGGCGTCCGCAGCAAGCTCTACGTTCGGGGTGTCGACGCTCCACGCGTAGCGCTGCGGGTTCGTCAGGTTCCACGACATCGCATAGGGGCTGAACGACTCGCTTTCGCTCGGAGCGATCGCGCAGCCGATATGGGTCGGGTACACCTCGGTGATCGTACCGCCGTCGGCTCGAATCTCGCTTGCTCCCGGCACGGGCTGCGATACGTGTACGGCGGGGATGTTCTCGCCGCCGTTCAGCGGATTAACGGCCAGAGCGATGCCCGTTATGGTCGAGCCTCCGCTCGCTTCGATGTGGGAGTTGACTGCAATGCCCGAGCGCTCTCCTTCGAGCGTCAGCTCGGATCCGTCTTCGGCGTACACGCGGGTCGCCCGGTTCTCCATGCCTTCGTCGTCCTGGTTGCTCAACCATCCGTACTGGCCGCCCGAGGCGTCCACGGTCGAATCGGAGAACCGATACGTGCCGTTGAGCGACACGATGCCGGCGGATACATCGGTTAGCCCGGCGGGCTTCGTTGGGTGCTTCACCGCAGCGTTCACATCGCATCCGATAAACGGCATCTCGTCAACCGACAGCATCTGGATGCCCGCCGACGTGCCCGTCCCCTCGAGCGTGCTGCGCTCGAAATAGGCTTGGGCATCGGGATCGGCGGTTCCGTCGAACCCGTTGTGGGTATCGTATATCTGCATACCCGTCGTAGGCTGCGTAGCCGATGTCGCCGTTGCGCTCACGAAGGTGTTCACGAGTATCGGCCTGCAAATGATGGCCCCGAAGGAAGCATAGCCGCCTTGGCTATCGTCGGCGACCGCGATAATGGAGGGAATCGCACTGCCCGCACCGTACACCTCGGTAGTGCGAAGCACTTCGAGCGCGATGAAGGGGCTCGTAGCCGTGATGGTTGCGCTGCTCGGAGCAGATTGATCGCCGATGTAGAGATAGTGTATCTGGGCGCCTCTCTCGCCACCGTCGGCAACAACCTGCGCATCGCCTGAAAGCCGCGCCGTCTTCCAGATGATGGCAGTACCGCTCGGCGCATGGGCCTCAACATACGAGCCTTCGTCGAGGTGCATCGTTCCGTAATCAGGGCCTTCCGAGCTCGACAAGAACCCGACTCCCGTAGACCCGGGAGCCTGCTCTGCGTACATCGAGCTGTCGTTCACGTAGATATCCTGGCTGTCAACAGAAACCAGCACTGCAACACCCGCAGAATCGGAGGTGATGGCAAGCGTGCTGCCGTCAAACACCATCGAATTGCTCGGAGCGGATTCGAGCGTGTCGCGGATGAGGAGAAAATAGGCACTCTGCGCAGGGGATGTAGCTCGACCCGTAAGCGAAGCACCGCTCATGTACAGCGAACCGCACACGTCGATGATGGCTGAGTACGATTCGGGGCTCACATCCAAAACCGCAGCACTCGTAACGTCAAGCGATCCGAAGATGTTCAGGTCCATCGTTTCCACCCTGTCGGACACGCGTACGTTGGCACCCGTATCGATCGTGCATTCGAGTCCCCGTGCACCATCGGAGGAACGGAGTAGCATGCTCTGCAAAGCGCCCGAGCCCTGTATGGTAAGAGCACCGCTTACTCCCTCGTCGACAACGAGGGACGTATCGTCATCGAGTATGCCCGAACCGCTTTGCGCTCCGCTCAGGGTATAGGTTGTCTCGGAGAGCGTGAGCGTCGTTGCCCCGCCTGCCGAAATAACGATGTCGGCCGAAGAGAGCGGCGCAGCAGAAACGTTTTCATCGAAGGGCGCTGTATCGAAAGCCCCTGATCCAAGTGCGAGATCGCCTCTACCGATGTC
This sequence comes from Raoultibacter timonensis, assembly GCF_022845715.1. Lineage (NCBI taxonomy): Bacteria > Bacillati > Actinomycetota > Coriobacteriia > Eggerthellales > Eggerthellaceae > Raoultibacter > Raoultibacter timonensis. The sequence goes on along the minus strand of NZ_AP025564.1, from coordinate 635,559 downwards.
GCGCGCTTCCTCGTCGTCGGTTTCCTCAACGCTTACCGGCAGATTCGGAACGTCGATAACGGTTTCCCGGCTTGGCTCAGCAGCCGTGCCGAGCAGTCCCTCACCGAAGCGCCACGATGAACCGGTGTCCGCGAAGGCGCCGATGGGAATAGCCATTGCCGTCACGAGGGCAACGGCTATCGCGCAGGTGAACGCCCTTCTGCGAAACGGTGCTTTCATATGGCATCCTTTCGATTTGCTCATCTATATATTCATCTTTATATATAAGATGTTACTGATTATGCCATAGATGGAGCAAAACTGATAGTAAAATAGTAGGATTCCACAAGCGAGCGGCCGCATCGCGGGGCAAACGAAAGCTCCCACCCGCGCATGCGGATGGGAGCCGAATCAAACCAGTCTAGTGCGGTACGATCTCAAGCCAGCACCCATCGGGATCGGTAATGAAATAGATCCCCATGTTCTTGTTCTCGTGAACGATGCAGCCCATCTTTGCATGAAGTTCGCGGGCGGCCTCCATATCGTCGACCGCGAAAGCGAGGTGAGTGTCGTTGCTTCCGTTGTTGTACGGTTCGACCCGCCCGCGGTTCCACGTCAGCTCCAGCCGAAAATCGGTGGCATCGTTGCCCAGGTACACGATGGCCCAGCTGCCGTCGTCGGGCTCGATGCGATCGACCTCCATCAAGCCGAGCGCCTGCTCGTAAAATTCCATCGATGCCTCGAGGTCGAGTACGTGGATACACTCGTGCACCATCTTCGCTTCCATGCTGCTCCCTTTCCGTATGCCGTTCGGTACGCATACCGCTTCGTTTTCACGGGGAAACTATAGCACGGCAAGCGCAGTCGAACAGCCGCTCGTCGGGAAAGCTGTACAAAGGGAAACGCGGCACCCGATGCTACTCGGATGCCGCGTCGGCTCGCCTGCTACGATTGCGGCGGTTTCGGCTCGGGGACATGCATCCTTAATCCAGCGGCACTGCCACCTCGTCGGAAGGTTTCCACGCCACCGAGTCGTAGGGCACCGCCTTGACGAAGGCGCGCACCACGGGGACGTCCACGGCGTTCTCGTCGCCGAAGAAGCGGATCTCGCCCACCTCGCCCGAGCGGCCGGCCACCATCGAGAGCGCCGGCGCGTAGGCAGACTTCGGGTTGGTGAGCAGGATGACCGAGGAGTCCCGGCCCTGCAGCGCGCCGCCCGCCAGCGCGTCGGCGTGCTTGTCGCCGCGGGCCACGGCCACGCTCGAGAAGTCGAGGCGCTCGTGATCGGCGCGGTCAGCCGAGGTCGCCCACTCGGCTATGAGGGAGGCGGTGCGGTAGCGGTCCTCGCCGCCGAGGCGCACGACCGACGACGCGGGCAGGCCCGCGAGCGGGCGGGCCTCCGCCTCGACGGCGGCCGACACCGAGCGCTCGCTGCCGAGCACGAGGATGCGCTCGAAGCCGCCCGTGCGCAGGGCCTCCTTGGTCTTCTCGGACAGGCCCGTGCCGCCGAAGTGCGCGAGGAAGATCGGGCTCTTCGTGTGCGCCGCCCACGAAGACGCCGACAGGGAGTCGGGGAAGTCGGTCGCGAGCGCGACGATGGCGGTCTTGGACGCGGCGGGCCCGAGGCGCCCGTAGATCAGGTCGGCGGTCTCCTGGCGGGTGGCGCCGCCGATGCGCTCGACCGAGCCGGCGCCGACGACGGCGGCGACCTCGGCCTCGACCGAGGAGGTCACCGTGTTCGGGGAGCCGATTATGATCACCTTGGAGGGCGAGAGCGACAGGATCGTCGAGCGGGCGTCGTCCGAGAGCGCGTTGGGGTCGGTGAGCACGATGGGCGCGTTGCCCTCGGCGCCCGACAGCGAGCTCGCCGCCAGCGCGTCGGGGAAGTTCGCGTCGGCGCCCGACGCGAGGATCACGGTGCCGCCCGACTCGCCCGCCCGCCCGTGGGCGGCCACCGCGGCCGCCGTGGCGTAGCGGTGGGGGCCGAAGAGGCGCGCGACCGAGAGGATGCTCTCCTGATCGACGACGGTAACCTTTATCGTCGTTTCCACGCCGCCCGGCGAAGTGAACGACAGATAGTAGATGCCCGCGGAAGCCGGTATGGCGGCGATGCCCGATGCGCTCGGCGTGGCTTCAAGCGCCGTGTTGCTGCCATCGGTCGTCCACGCGACCGCCTGCGCCTCACGCGTGTAATCGTCGGCCGTGAACGCTTTCACATCGGCCGTCGATATGGTGATGCTGTTGGCAGCTACCGCCTCGCCTACGGTCAGATCGACCTCGAGCGCGTCGCGATCGTTGACGGTGAGCTTCGCCGTGGCCTCAAGCCCCTGGTTGGGCGTCGTGAACGCAAGCCCGTAGGTGCCGATGCCGGCATAGGGGGTCGACAGGGCGAGCGATGCGAAATCGATCTCGGACGGATCCTCGACGTCTTTGTCTTTATGGTAGCCGTACTGCCAGTTGACCGCTCCGACCGCATCGGCGTACCCGCTTATATCACCCGATGCGCGAAGATCCTCGAAGCCCTGCGCCTCGGTCGGCGAAACGACAACGTGCTCCTCGGCGACCTCGGGTCCCTCGTAGGCCCACACGCCGACGCCGATGGTGATTTCGGGGTAGCCGGGCTGCGTGTAGTCGTTGGTCGTATAGGTTTCGTAATAGGGGTACAGCCCGTTGGGGTATGTACTGTTCGGCAGCATCTTGAAGCATGCGATCTCGTCTTCGGTCACATCGCCGTAGCCCCATGTTTCGAGCGTGTCCTTCTGCACGAATATCTTGCCGTGGATGCCGCCGGGCATCACCTGGTTGTTCGTCTGGATGTACTCGTAGTAGATCGCGCCCGTCAACGGGTCACCCGCGCTGTTGATGTTCGTTACGGCGTCGCCAGCATGAACCGCAATGCCGCCGCCGAGATCAGGATCGCCGATTTCGACATTGCCCGAAACCCAGAAGTAGCCGCCGTGCTTGAATATTTCGTTGCCGTAGAATCCGCAAGTGAAATCGTGGCTATCGGTCATACCGAGGTCGGTGTGCGGCGAGGGCAACGTACCTTCGGCAACGTTGCCCTTGATGATGGAGTTCTCGAGCACGAACCAGCTGTAGGTCGAACCGTACACCCAGCTTCCGTCCTGGTTGAGCACGCCGCCGCCGTAGCCGTGCGCCGTGTTGCCGGTGATGGATGCGTTCTTGATCTCGAGATGGGTGATCTCGTTGAACACGCCGCCGCCGTGGTCGGCGGTGTTGTTAGCGATGGCGCCACCGAGCAGGTACATATGGTTGTAGCCCGAACTCGCCATGGGCTTGCCCGCTCCGCCACCGCTGCCGAAGGCGGTCAGCGTGCCGATACCGCCGCCGTACGCGGCGCTGTTGCCCGAGATCTCTCCCCCGTAGGTGTACAGACGGCCGATATAGACGCTGTCGGAATACACGCCGATCTTGACACGCGTCGAAACCGAGATGCCGCCGCCGCGCCCCGACGCCTCGTTATCAACGATCTTGCCGCCGTTGATGGTCGCTGTTGCGGCGTTCACATGAACGCCCGCGCCGTCGCCGTCGACGATGTTGCCCGCAATCTCGCCGCCTTCCATAGTGAGCAGTCCGTTGGGGTACGTGCTCAAGTAGAAGGTGTTACCGTAGAGCGCATAGCCGTTCACCATCACGCCCTGTACGGTGTTGTCCCTTATCTCGCCGCCGTTCATGGTGAAGGGACCTTCGGTCACCACCGCCGCATGTGCCGCGTTGAATTCGAAGTTCGATGCGCGCTGCGTGTCGCCCGCCATGCCGGTGATCAGTGCTCCGTCGTTCATGACGAGCTCGCCGTCTGCGTAGGTCATATGGCCGCCCTGCACGAACACGCCCGAGCCCTTCTGTAGGCTCTTGTCGATGGTCTGGTCGGCTGCGCCCGTCACGTCGTTGTTCTGGAGCACGGCACCTGCACCCAGCGTGAGTTTGGCACCGTTCCACATCACCTTGATAAGCGCGTTCTCGGCGGTCACGGCTGCTTTGCTGCCGTCGATGACGATGTCTTCGAGCACCAGGCTCGCGCCCTCGTCGACCATGAGCAGGTACCCGGTGTATCCGGGGTCGCGCGTAAGCTGTTGCGTGCTACGGAGTTGCAATTCGCTATCCGACTGCGCTTTGAGCACCACATGGCCTATGATCCGAAGCTCTCCGGTTACGGCAATGGAGCCCGCCACCTCGACGACGATCGGGTTGGCTTCGCTCGCAAGCAGGTTCTCGGGGTCTTCGAGCGCAGCCTTCAGCTCGTCGAAGCCTGATACCGGCACGGGCTCGCCGTCGAGATCGCTGAGCCCGACCGGCAACTCGCCATCTTCGTCCCAGTCGGAGAGAGGCGATGCTTCGTACACGCCATCATCGAGCACAACGGAACCATCGCCTTCGGACAGAGGCGCATCGGAAGCATCCGAACTATTTCCAGCAGTTTCCTGCGCGTTGCCGTCTGCCTCGATAGGCTCCTCGGATAAAGCGTTGGCGGAGCCATCCGCAAGCGCGCCGTGCCCCGCACCTCCCGCAGAATCGGCGACCTCTTCGCCGGGCAGCGCAGAGGCGACGCCGGGAACCATCGAGGTCGATAGCGTCAGCGCCAGCAGCACCGCCAGCAACCGTCTTGCATTCATAGTCTTGCTCCTTTCGATTGTTGCCGCATGGGACTTGAACCGGATATGATCGTTATCTGTTCGCAGAGGCAGCCGAAGCCCACTGCTCGAAGAACATCGAGGCTTTGGTGATGAGCACGTCGGGGTGCTCGTCGGTTTTGGCGGCGCGCTCGCCGCCATCCTCTACAGGACAGAGATCGACAAGCCGTTCCCCCTCTTCGGTAAGCGCTATGTCGATGCGCCGTTTATCACCGTCTTTCGGCTCGAACACGACGAGGTACCCCTCTTCCTGCAGGGCGTTCACGAACGCCCGCGCTGCCTGCGTAGAGCACTGGTTGGCATGGGCAACTTCGGTTAGCGTCGCCGAACCTCCCCTTGATGCGACTGCATCGAGCACGAGGAACTGCCGCCCCGTCAGATGCCCGTACTTCGTCCTCAGAATGGTGTCGATGCTCTTTTTGAACGAGAGCAGCTCGTACATCTTTTTCTCACGGGGCCGGACTTCGGAGACCGCCCAGACGGCCGGGGCCATTCCTTGCATACCGCCTGTGCCCTTGTCACGTGCTGGTTTTCCCATGGCTCGAACCGCTCCCTTCCTATCGGTGACTCGGCAACGCTACGGCGAGGCCCCGCGGCCGCGTCGAAGCGCATGTCCTTGTTTCGGAGATGAGGGGGCAGGCGAAGTTCGCACCCCGCAGGCGTCGCGCGTACAGGCAAAGCCGATCGGGCGCGATGAAGCGCTGCGCCGCCCGACCAAGCGCAAGCGAAACAACGCCGTCGTCGGCTCGACAAGCGAGCCGACGACGGCGCATATGGTAATATCTTTCATTTTTGCCTACAAGAAGCCGGAAAAACGCGCAGAGAAGCGAGGCGAGATATTGCGCCCCCCCCCAAGGGTTCTTGCTGTCCGCTCTCGTATGGCAAAGCCGATTCTCAAAGCATTTTCCTTCGTAGGTTACCGATCCATTAATGCAATATATTACATTGTAGAGAGAAATGAAAGAACTTTCTTAATTTGACGCAAATGCGCGCCTCCCGCACAACTCTTGCCGATCTGCCCCATTGCGCGATGCCGATGCGCTTGCCCGCCCATCGGCATTCGTCGCATCCGCCAGATTCCATACGTAAAAAGGCCGCCTGCTCTAGGGAAGCAGACGGCCCGTATCAAAACCCGGGCGAAAGCAGCTGGGTGAGATGCCGCTTTCGCACCGGGGATTGACCTACTGTGCGGCACGCTTTTTGCGACGCGACCGAACAACCAAGCTGACGATCGCGATTACCGCTGCGGCAATGCCTCCGACAACCGCCAAGGCGACGGCGATGAACGGTCCGTCTCCCGTTCTTACCAGATCGGAGAAGTAGCCGCCGAGCACCACAGAACCCGATTTTCCACTCGAGAACTCGAACGCCTCCCCGTCCTTCCAGTAAGAGAGCATGCCGACGTTGTTGAGCGTCTTCGAGGGCGGATTATCCCAGACCCTGAACTGCATGGTGATCTCGTTGCCCGTACCGAAACCCGCAGGCACGGTGCCGAAATCGACCACGAGACCGGTGATGTGCTCCCCTGCACTGAGCGAAGGGGCGTTGAAGCTGAACGGCTTGTTCGCATCGATGCCGGAATGAAGCACCGTGCGTCCCTTGTGGTTGGTGTAATACACCACATCGTAGCTCACGTCGGCGGCGCCCGAGAAGGCAGGCAACGATGCCGATACGAAATCGAGTCCTTGATCGGGCTTATCGGTTATGGCGTAACGGTCGAGCGAGGCGCCCCACTTGTTTTCGAAGCCCGTAAAGGTATGGGTGATCGTCTCGCCGGGCTTCACGCTCTTAACGTTGGGGGCCTTCACGAAGTTGTAGTTTTCCTCCTCGGGGCTTGGATCGGGTTTCGGACCCGGATCGGGATTCGATCCGCCGGACGCCTTGTAGACCAACGTGATGGCATGAGGGCCCGTCACGTTCGGAATGCTCGGATTGCCCGACCCCTGATCGGCGCCATTGAGCGCCCAACCGCTGTAGGTGTAGCCGGTCACCGCAGGCGGGGCGTACGAAAACGGATTGCGATGCGCAACCGTCGAGGTGGCTCCGCCCGGTATGGTCCTGCCCGCATCGTCGGCGTACGAGATCGTCACGGTATGGTCCACCGGCTGCACCGTCGCAGTCGCAAGCGGGCTCGTCCGACCGAACGCATCAGTTTGCGTTGCCGAAACAGCATCGCCCCGCGTGAGTATCACGCCAGCCGGCACATCGACTGACCAATAGCCGGTGGCAGCGAGAGGCGTCAAGGAGCTTGCCGATGAGGTTGCCGTCTGCCCGTTTGCGAACGTGACCGTAACCGAATTGCCCCGATCTGCCGACCCGGTGATCGTGAGCGCCGTCTCGAGCGGAGCCTCGATGCCCGGACCGTCGAGCGGAGCCGCGTATACGTAGGAGACAACACGGTCGCCGTTCGCAATGCTCGATTCGATGGCGGGGTCACCCGCATGGAGCGCATCTCCCGGCGCATCCTGGTCGGTCAGATAGCCTTGGTATTCGTATCCAGCGAGGATCGCCGGCGCAGGCGCATCGTCGTGCCCGAGCTCGAACGAGGTCCCCACATTGAGGATTTGGACATCCCGGTCGGTCGAGGGCAGCGGGGCAAGCGCCCCATCAACGCCCCTTGTCACCCATTGCCGGGTAAACGAGAAGTCCTCGAACCCGTCGGGATCGACTCCTCCCCCGCCCGGACCCGGAGGCGTCGCGCCGCCGTTATCGGCTCCGTAGACGTACCACACCTCGGCATTCGATTCGACGCTCGCGATCTCAGGAGTCGCCCCGCCCTCAACCGTCGAACGGTTCTCCTCCGAGGGGGTAGCGTAGTCGGCGCCGACGTACACCATACCGGTAAGGGTTTTGACGTTGGAGCCGTCATAGCGCTCGGCGTGCCCCAGCGTCTCGCTCGTATCCGCCGACACCATCTCGCCTGCACGGTCCACATGATGCTCGGTTACTGTATAGCTCGACTGCTCGTAGATGTAGTACACCTCGCGGTTGCCATCCGAAACCGATGCCGTAATGTCGGGCGCACCCGCATGGGGCGTGGTGCCCGCCGCATCCTGGTCGGTAAGATAGCCCGCGTACGAGTACCCGGTCGGAATGCTCGGCACGGGGGCGTCGGTATCGGCGAGCGCGAAGGCGCTGCCTATGTTGACGATCTGGGTGTCGGACGACGTTGAAGGAAGCGCCGTGAACGCACCGTCTTCAACGGTTCCCCAATGGCGCACGATATCGATGTCCTCGACGCCGTCGGGCTGCGTTCCGCCTCCCGAGGCGCCGGGGCTCTCGCCGCCGCCCGCATCGCGGCCGTAAATCAGGTACAGGTACGTATTGCCTTCAATCTCGTCGATATGGGGTTCGGCCTTGTCGGCGACCAGCGACGGGTTTCCCGACGTCGCCGACGCAAGCTGGAAGCCCTGATAAACGTAGCCGGGAATGTCGGTCGGTTCGCCGTCATAGGAATCCCCGCCGTCGCCCCTGAACCACTCATCGCCGTATCCGGCGATCGGGGTGCCGTTGCGATCCTGGTGGACGTGGATGATGTTGTACTCGGTCGTGAACTCGAAGTGGATTTCGGTATCCTCGGTCAGCGCGGGAAGAATGTAGGTGGTCTCGTTTTCGATGGATAACGGCTCGACGACCTCGCCGTTGTAGGTTATCTCCTTCAGCTTGCTGTCGAAGTACGGAAACACGGTGAACCGCAGCTCCTTGCCCTCTTCGACGTAGCGCCAGCCGCTTGCGAGGTTGCCTTTGGCGATCTCGCGCTCGTTGATCCGATCGTTTACGAAAGGGTTGTAGACGTTGTACGTGTCCACCGTAGCCGCACCTTCACCGCTCGACGTTATCTTGGTTTCGAGGTAGTAGTTGATCGCCTGGTATTCGGCATTCTCAACCGATGTGGGGGAGGTGGCCTCGGGGCCGCGTACGTAGAACTTGCTCGCCTTGGGCGTTGCGCTGAACGCTACCGAATCGATGGTCTCGGGCACGAACGCGGTATCGCTTCCCAGCGAGTAATTGGGAAACGACATCCCGTCGGCACCCACGTACACGATCGCGTTAGAAGCACCGTTGAGCTGCCAGCCACCGCTCGGGAACGTCATGGAGGAGAACTTCTCGAAATCGATGAATCCGCGCGAAGCCTGCGCGTTGAGGGCCGTGTCGCTCAAGGAGTGCATCGACAGGCAACCGGTGAACACGTAAGGGGGAAGCACGGTAATGTCGGTCCCCAAGGCAACGGTTGTGATGTTCCAGCAATTGGCGAACTGCCAGCCGCTTTCGTCGAGAGATGCGACCGCCGTCTTTTCGAGATCGATCACGTTCGGATTGGCCGTCGCGTTGATGAGCGAGTCGCTGAGCGTCCGCAGGGCCTTGCAGCCGGCGAACACGTTGCCGGGCAGCTGCTTTATGCCCGGTCCGAGCGTGACGGTTGTGAAGGCTTCGTTGTTCGCGAACTGCCGACCAGCCGCGTCGAGCGTTGTGACGCCCGTTTTCTCGAGATCGATGACCTTCGAATTGGCAAGCGCATGCTCGGGCGTATCGCTCACCGAGGAGAGGGCTTTCGAGTCGGTGAAGAGGTTTCCGGGAAGCACCTCGATGTTCTTGCCGAGCGCGACGGTCGTGATGGAGGAGCACTGGCTGAACGCGCTTTGGCCGAGCGCCGTCAGGTTGGTGCTCGAAAAATCGAGGACGCCCGGATACGCCCGCACATCGGCTACCGAACCCCCGAACGTCGTGAGCGAGCTGCATGCGCCGAACACGTCGTAGTTGAGCGACGAAACATCCGGCCCTACGGTAACCGCCGTGATGGAGGAGCACCCCCGAAACGACTGCATGCCCGAGAACTGCGTCACACCCGTCGAGGCAAGATCGACGATGCCGGGATTCACCGCCGCGTTGCCGAGCGTATCGCTCACTGTCGTAAGCGATGTGCAGCCCGCAAACGCCGACGCGGGAATTGCCGTGATGTTCGTGCCGAGGGCCACCGTCGTGATATTCTTCGCATTGGCAAGCGCGTACGCGTAGAACTCGCCGGTAAACGTCGACAGGTCGATCGTGGTGATGTTGAGGCTGTTGAGATAGGTCATCGAGGGAGTCGTCGACGAACCGCTTAATTGGAACCTGTTTTGGCCGCCGACTATCTTGAGCGTCGTTGCCGAGGCGATGTCCTCCTCGGAGAAGAGGCTCTTGAGCACGGTCTCGAGATTCGCCCAGTTGATCGGGTTATCCCCCATATCCACGATAAGCTCATCGAGCGCAAGCGGCCCAACAAGCGCTTCGTCCTCGACCGAACGCACGCCTGCGCCAAGCGCCGTGATGGCCGCGTCGGCCTCGACTTCGATCAGCTTGGTGTAGGCGATGGACTCTTCGTTTTCGGGATCGGCTTCGAACTTGTTGTCGCGCTCGGTATCGGCATCGGGAAGCGGCGGAAGGTATTCGGTTCCGTCGATCGTCTGCGCTTCGGCCTTCACGCGATAGGCGCCCGGCTCCACCTCGGAAAAGGAATAGGTTCCGTCCGACTCGGTGCGAGTCTCGGCAATAGGCTGCTCGCTATCGTCGCACAGGGTAACGGCGAACCCGGGAACAACCGCTTCATCGGCGGTGCGAACACCGTCCTCGTTTTCGTCGTGCCACACGAGTCCCGATATCGAAGCTGCGCCGTTCGCCTCCTCGCCTCCGCCGGCATCGGCTGGCGAAGGCGTATCCGTTTCAGGAGCAAGGTCGTCAGGGGCATCGCTGTCGGAAGCCGGCGCAGAGCCCCCGCCCGAAGGCGGCTGCGCACCGGAGCCAGGCGCCTGCTCGGAGGACAAATCGCCTGAGGCTCCATCCTGCTCCGCTCCCTCTTCGCCCTGCCCGGGATCCGAGGTTGCTTCCCCGGGTTCCTGCAGCGTCCCGTCGAGCATCGTCTCGGTGTACTCGAACGACTGGGCTGCCTCGGGCGACGGTCTCGCATTATTGTTATCGGCCGATGCCAGCGGGATCAGCGCCATGCTCGCCACCAGAAGCGCCGCGAGCGCCGCGCCCACTACCTTGCGTTTTCTCGTCTTTAGCATCGTTTCACCTCCTGCTTCGGATTGGTCTTCATGTAAAAGGTCGTTACTCTTCGGCTTTCCCATAGCGAACCTCATCTATCGAACATCGAGACGAACTCGAACATGTCGGGTACGGGACCTGTGCCCCCGAAGCGATACGCCACTTCGACGGCCTCGGTTCCCGGAATCGCCTTAACGATCACGAACAACTGCTTGTCCTGCTTGATGAGCTCGTAGACCGCAAACAGCGACCCTTCGAGCGTTTCGGCGTATCCTTGCTGCGCCGCGCCGAGCGATTCAACGAACGAGGCGACGTCCGGACCGCTGCCTCCCTGACTCGCCAAGGCGAGCAGCCGCTCTTCCCCGTCGCTCCCGATCATGTCGGCCAGCGTTGCGATAGGCGCTTCAGCGGGAGGCTCGTCGACGACGGGCTCGGGTTCTCGTTCGGGAGGCTCGGTCGGCTCTTCAACCGGTTGGACGAGCGCAGGCGTATCGGCCACCGACTCCGCGGGCTCGCCGGATACGACGACGCCCGTCGCAATACCGGCGACGAGCAAGACCGACGCTCCACCGATGGCAAGCTTTGCCGCGACCCCCTGGCCTGCGGCAGCAGCGGCGCCGACGCCGGCTACCGAAGTAACGGCGCATACGGAACCCGCATACTCCATAAGCCGCCGCTCCATATCAACCGTTACCAGGTGCGAGCAATCGAGTTCGTAGATGCGCGCGAGCGTCGGCATGGCCCCCGCCGGAAGCATGGCCGACGCCAGGACGGCACCGCCGTTGGCCTCCTCGATCTTCTTCCTGAGAGCCTGACGCGCTCGCTTGAGATCGTTCGTCACCTTGTTGGCGTTGACGCCGAGCGTAGCGGCGATCTCCTTGTAGGAGAACCCCTCGAAATAGAACAAGAGCAGCGCTTCTTGGTAGTTCTCGTTGAGCTCTTTGATGCGCTCGAGAACGAACGACCGCTTTTCCGCATCTTCGGCATATTCGGCAGGCAAGAACTCCGTACGCGCTTCTTCGATCGACATGATCGCATCGTTTGCCCCGGGATCGCCGCCGATCAGTATCGTATCTCGCTCCATCGCGCCGTTTCTCCGATAGCACGTGTACTTGACGATGCTGTGGAGCCACGAATCGAACGCATCGAGATCCTTGAGCTTCCCGATCCCCCGATACGCCTTGAGCACGGCTTCCTGTGCGCAATCCTCCGCATCGTCGGCATTTCCGGCATAGTGCAGCGCCAGATACAGTATCTTGGAGCGGCACGAGCCGATGAGCGCTTCAAAGGCTTCGCTATCGCCTCGCCGCGCTCTGTCAACCAGCTTTCGCACGTCTGAACGACGTGCCTTCTTCTCACCCATATGCATTCCCTAGTCCGTTCTATGCTCTCGAACGCGAGCGTGGTTTGCGCGCGTTCTATAGGTATAGTTCCCGGGCTGTACAAACATCTGTCACTAAAATGGTAGAAAATCGCAAAATTTGTAATTCATTCCATAAACTCTGATAGATATACCGTAAATCCTAGTTATTACCTATTATTTTTAAAGGGATCATAGTAACTACATAATATATTACCTGTTAGCGGACCCGGGAAGCGGGCGCCGATCATCGGAATCGCCGCATGTCGAACGACTTGTCGGCCCTGCTTCATACCAAACCGCCCACATGTTGCATAGGGTTAATAATTTAGGTACTAAAATAATTCTGAGAATGCCCATATCTGATTCACACGCTCATGGTAACTAAGCCGTAAAATAGTCAAGTTTCACAAAAATGAAAAACAACGCACAGAGGTTCTTCGGCACCGGGCGCGCAAGCGCTTTTTTTACGGCCGGAGCACCAAAGCACAGGCACAAAGGAGCGCATATGGGATTGAGCCGTAAACAGATCATGATGCTGGCCGTTTTGATGTTCGGAACGTTCGTCACCGTCCTCAACCAAACCGTCGTCACGCCGGCACTCCCCTCGGTCATGACCGAGATGAGCGTCGATGCCGCCACCGCCCAGTGGCTCACCACCGGCTTCACGCTCGTGAACGCCATCATGATTCCCATCACGGCCTACCTGACCGACCGCTATTCCACGCGCAACCTGTTCGTGGTCGCGATGGGCATCTTTACGGCAGGCAGCCTGCTTGCCGGCTGGGGGCCGTCGTTTCCCGTGCTGCTCGCCGGCCGTTTGCTGCAGGCGGCGGGCGCAGGCATCCTCATGCCGATGGTTATGACCGTGCTCATGCTCACCTTCCCCGTCGACAAGCGCGGTAGCGCGATGGGCCTGTTCGGCGTGGTCATCGCGTTCGCGCCCGCAATCGGCCCGACCGTCGCCGGTCTCATCATCGACAATGCGAGCTGGCACGACATGTTCTTCATCATCGCCGGACTCTCGGCGCTCGTTATCGCGTGCTCGCTGTTCGTGCTCGAGCGCACCTCCGCACCCGATAAGCAGACTTCGCTCGACAAGCCCTCGGTCGTATCTTCGTCCCTCGGTTTCGGCTGCCTGCTGTACGGGTTCAGCGTGATCGGATCGTACGGGATCAGCGTGCAGGCCGCCATCGCAACCGTCGTTGGCATCGTAGCGCTCGTGTACTTCTTCCGCCGTCAGCTCAAAATGGAAAACCCCATGCTGCAGGTGCGCGTGCTTTTGAATCGGAAGTTCCTCATCGGCACCATCATCGGCATGCTCGTACAGGCATCGCTTCTAGCTGCGGGCATCCTGCTGCCCATCTACCTGCAATCGCTGATGGGTTACTCGGCGACGGTTTCCGGCCTCGTCATCCTCCCCGGCGCCATCGTCATGGGTGCCATGGGGCCGATAGCCGGGCGCCTGTTCGATAAGCATGGGCCGCGCGTTTTGAGCCTGGTCGGCCTCTCGATGCTCACGATCACCACATTCGCCATGGCGTTTCTTGGAGACGGAACCGGCATCGCCTACCTGACCATCCTCTACACCGTCCGCCTGTTCTCGCTCTCGCTTGTGAACATGCCCATCACCACCTGGGCCATGAACGCACTCGACAACACGCTCATCAATCACGGCACCTCGGTGAACAACACCTTCAGGCAGGTTGCCGGCTCGCTCGGTACCGCCGTGCTCGTCTCGATCATGACCATCGCCACCAACGCAGGCAGCAGCTCGATGGATTACGTGCATGCGAACATCTTCGGCATCAACATGGCGTTCGCCGCTGCCGGCATCCTGTGCGTAGTCGGTCTCGGACTCACGATCGCGTTCGTGAAGGACAAGCCCGGCGAGACGGCGAAGACCGATGTCGACAACGCACGCCGCAGCGTGCTCGAAAGCATCATGAAGCGCGACGTGTACGTGCTCGACGCCGATGCGACGGTCATCGACGCCATGAAGCTGCTTGTCGACAAGCACATCAGCGCCGCTCCCCTCGTCGACAACGCCGGCAACGCCGTCGGCTTCGTATCGGACGGCGACATCATGCGCCACCTCTCGAAACGCAGCCAGATGTACGTGGATCCCGTCGTCATGATCATGCAGATGGGGCGCGACAGCACCGACTTTGACGATAAGCTGCGCGACCTCATGCAGATGCAGGCGAAAGACATCGGCGCAAAGGGCATCATCGGCGTCGACATCCACGCCGACCTGCCCGAAGTGTGCCGCGTGCTCGGAGAAAACCACCTCAAGAAAGTGCCCGTCCTCGACGACGGCCATATCGTCGGCGTCATCAACCGATCGGACGTCACGCAGTACTCGATGAAATCGTACCTCGAAAGCGAGCAACCCGCGTAAAGCTATAACGCCGAAGCGCTTCGGCGAAAAATCGAGCACTGCCGCACGAACGGCAGTGCTCGATAGCGCACAGCGGCACGCAACCCAAACGATGGCGGCCAACCATAGTGCAATTCTCCAAAATGAGGCCCAATCTGGCAGAGATTTTCGATCGTGACCCCAAAAACTGCAATTTGCGCGCTTTCTGAGTTGATAGTTTTATGCATCTGCACGAGAGGCGCAGGTCAAGAACGTCGCTTCTTACCTTCAGGGGGTCAGAATCGTAAATCTCTGCCAAAGTTGTACGGTTTTACCGAAAACCCTACCAGCAGCGCACATCTATGACAGCTTATGCGGGACTCCGCCTATTTCTCCGCCCGTTCGGGATGCCCGTGATCCTTTTGCCACGAATCCCATTGACGGTAGCAAACAGCAGCGCGCTGCTTTTGGTCGGGCCACTTCTCGCGATCTTCGGTTGTAACCTCTTCCATGCAACGTGATACGAACGTTTCCTTCTTCTCGTTCGCCCTCGGTTCCGGTAACGGCATGATACGCGCCTCCTATGTTCGCCTTCAGCCCGCTTCGGGCATTCATCGAGCATACCCGCGCGATATGGCGAGCGGGTTACGAGACGGGAAAACCTCTGATGCAGTTTGGCGACCAGCACCCAGCGCAAAGGATTTGCAGCAGCAACCTACCGCACCCGAATGCATCCGAACCAAAACGACGCGTCAGCTCAAGCCGCACATCCCGGCCCCGAACAGCGACACCCTGCCCCTGCCCTGTCCCGATCCCCGTCTCTACCCCTTGGCCCAAAACGCCTTCCCCAGCGGAAGGAATTCTTCTCCAAAATGGCGATTGAGCACGTTAGCGCCTGCTCCATAAAAACTCAGAAGCGAGATGACCAACTCGCTTACCGCTGCAAGCATGTGCGTTACCTCGGTAGCGATGCCAAACGAGCTCAACGCAAGGCCGATGAACAGGAAATCGATGGCAAGGAATATCAAGAAAAGCACCTTGGTCGTGCGCAATGCACCGATCGTCATGAAGGCGGTGAGAATCAGATACGCCAGAAACGCAACGCCGGTCTGCTTCGGATCGAATGCCAGAGCAGCCTGCTGGCCGAATATGCCGCTCGTAACCGCCCAGGAAAACGCCATTGCGCACCAGAAGAACCCGTAGGCGATAAACGCCGTACCGCCGAATACGTTGTTCTTCTTGAAATCGAAAACGCCCGCAATGAGCTGCATGCAGCCGCCCAGAAAGATCGCCCAGCTCATCACCCCAGTCACGCCTTCGGTGATGCCGAGCTTCTGCGTGCATGCCACCAGCGTGATCACCGCAAGCCCGAACAGACCCAACGCGCTCGGATCGGCCAGTCGATCCACGGATTGCGCTTTTTCCTCACCCATCGCAATACCCCCTGTCGTAATTCATAGTGAACTTCTCGAAAAAGTTTCCGCAATGATACTGGCTTTTCCTCAAAAAAGTATGACGATACCTGTTTTGTCAACGAACGTGCCGGATTGTCGGTAACGGCCCCGAAGCGAAACCGCCATTCGAACGGAATCGCCCATGTCCGCCAACCGCCTCCGTGCGACGTTTTTTCCAAGAAAAAACGCAAGGGCAATTATCTGAACTGGGAAAATATAAAATTTACCATGGAAAAACCGTCCAAAACGTCGCACGGAGGCGGTTGAAGGACATCGCGGGACGGGGGGGAGTGCCTTCCGCCCGAATGGCGGCGAACCCGCATGCCGAAGGTGCATGCTTCCTTGTCCATTGTGTGAACAATATAGGTAATGCCTTTCTAATCTGATATCTTCTTATAAAAGCTTTTACTAGAAGCATTATGAACCGAATCGACCGAGCGGAACGTTTGCATGACTAAAGCTCGGGCTGAGACTGCCGAATCGAGGATCTGAAAATGAACGGCCCCCATGCTGCAGAATCGATCGAATCGCGCTACGCCGATCTCGTTCCCGAATGGCTCGACGCGCTCAAGTTGATGGCTGCGCAAAGCGAAGCGTTCGACTCGCTGAACCACGGCGAAGGCCCCGCCCTGCTTTTGCTGCTCAAGGCCGATGCCGGGCTTTCCGCAGGTGCCATGAGCGAGACGATGGGCATCACGACGGGACGGATGGCGAACATCCTGCGCAGGCTTGAGGAGAAGAAGCTCGTCGATCGCACCGTCGTGCCCTCGAATCGCCGAAAGGCGAGCATCACGTTGACCGACGAGGGTCGCGCATACGCTCGCGGTCTGTACGACCATATCAGACGACGGGCGATCTCGGTGCTCGACGTGCTCGGCCGCGACGATGCGGAAACGCTGATTCGCATACTGCGAAAACTCGCCGACAACGTCGGCTCCGAACGCATCCCCGCCCTCGCCGAAGCCGACGACGCCGAGCACCCCGGCATCCGCAAGCCCTAGCCGAAGAACCCGCACGAAAGGATCCGCATGGAGCACATCCCGCAACTCGTCACCGATCTCGCCCTGCTGCTGGCGGTGGCCGCCGTAGTCACCATCGTCTGCAAGAAGCTCAAGCAGCCCCTCGTGCTCGGCTACGTCATCGCCGGCTTCCTCATCAGCCCGGCCATCGGCTGGATACCCAACATCTCCGACACCGAGAACATCTCCACCTGGTCGGAGATCGGCGTCATCTTCCTCATGTTCGGCCTCGGCCTCGAGTTCAGCATCGTGAAGCTTTCGACCGTTGGAAAACCCGCCATCATCACGGCGCTTGTCGAGATGGCGCTCATGATCGCTGCAGGCATGGCGTGCGGCACGCTGCTCGGATGGTCGTTCTATACGAGCCTGTTCCTCGGCGGCATGCTCGCCATCTCGTCCACCACCATCATCGTGAAAGCGTTCGACGAGCTGGGACTCAAGGGGAAGAAGTTCACCGAGCTCGTATTCGGGGCGCTCGTCATCGAGGACATCGTGGGCATCTTCCTCATGGTGTTCCTCTCCACCATCGCCGTAGGATCTGCGGTCGATGGCGGCGAAGTTGCGCTTAAAATCAGCCAGATGGCCCTTTATCTGGTTATCTGGTTCGTTCTGAGCATCATCATCGTGCCCACCGTGCTCAAGAAGGTCGCGAACGCGCTCAACGACGAGATCATGCTCATCGTGTCGATTGCGCTGTGCCTCGGCATGGTCGTGCTCGCCAACGCCATCGGTTTTTCGGCGGCGCTCGGCGCCTTCCTTGCGGGATCGATCCTCGCAGGCACCGTGCAGGCCCCTCGTATCGAGGAGCTGTTCAAGCCGATCAAAGATCTGTTCGGTGCCGTGTTCTTCGTGTCGGTCGGCATGCTCGTATCGCCTTCCATGATCATGCAGAACATCGGCCCCATCATCGCCATCACGCTTGTCACGCTCATCGGCAAACCCATCTTCAGCGGCCTGGGCGCCCTGCTCTCGGGCCAATCGCTCAAAACATCGCTCAAAACCGGCATGAGCCTCTCGCAGATCGGCGAGTTCTCGTTCATCATCGCCGCGCTCGGCGTATCGCTCGGCGTGACGGCCGACTTCCTCTATCCCGCCATCGTCGCGGTATCGGTCATCACCACGCTCACGACGCCGTTCTACATCAAGAACTCCGAGCGCGCGTACCGCTTGCTCGTCAGGATGCTGCCGCAATCGCTGCTCGATCGCCTCGCGAAGCGCGAGGAGAAGGCCGACGAGGACAAGGACAGCAACGTATGGATCGACTATCTCAAGCGATGGGGCATGAAGGTCGGCCTGGTCGTCATCGCGGCAGTCGCCTCCGCCGAGCTGCTCAATGCCGTGAAACCGATGCTTTCGGGGTTTGTGCCGGAGCCGGCGCTCAGCATCGGATTGTCGACCGTCGGCATCCTTATCACGGGGCTCTTCATGTCGAATCTGTTCTACAGCGGAAGAAAGGGCGAGTTCTGGATACTCTGGGTCGAGAACAGAAAGAACCACGTGCCGCTGCTCGCCTTGGCCGCAATCGGGCTCGCCGTCTCGTGCGCCATGGTAATGTACCTCGTGTTCGTGCTCGGAGGAGCGCGCACGCTTTGGTTCCTCGCGCTCGCCTTCGCCCTCACGTTCGCGCTTGCGCGGTCGAAGAGGATCCATTCGGGCTTCCTCAAGCTCGAAACGAGCTTCATCGGCAATCTCAACGAGAGCATCCTCGCCGAGCGGCAGGCCGAACTCGATGACGAGGAACGCGCCTTCTGGGTGGAGCGGCAGCTCTACGTGGTCGAAGTCGAGACGACGCGGACCTTCACGCGCAACGGCACCGAAAACTCAGCCGACTACCTGTTCGGAATCGCCTACAACCTCGATCTCATCGCCATCGAGCGCAACGGCACCATGATCGGCTCGAAGCTGCTGCCCACGCTCACCAAGGAAGATCTGCGCCGCCGCATCAGCGATCCGCACGACGAGCTCGGCATTCGCAAGGGCGATTTGCTCACCTTCCTCGGAACCGAGGACGAAGTCGATGCCTACCTGCAGAAGCTCTTCAAGGAAGATCTGATCGAGGAGGACGAGGCCGCGAGCATCACCCTCGACGAATACCTCGCCGGCGAAGACTCGAAGGTGGACGCATCCTGTTTCTCGTTCACCGTCGGTCCTGCCGCCGAGTTCAGGGGGCGCTCTATCGCTTCGGTCGACCTGCGGGGTTCCTACGGTTCGCTCGTCGTCGCCATCGAGCACAACGCGCTCATCAAGATAAAGCCGAGCCGCAACACGCGCTTCTCGGCAGGTGACCGCGTATGGGTGCTCGCCGACGATGCGCTTTCGCGACCGCTCGTCGAGAAGATCGACGAGATCGAGGCGGATGCTACCCTTCGAGAAACTTTGTCCGCAGCGCTTCCGCTTTCTCGGGCGTAACCCCGAGCACCTGGCAAAGGTACTCGTCAAGGCTGCCGTAGCGCTCGTCGACGGCATCGAGCGCCGCCCGCAAGAACCGCTCGTCAGCCGAATTGAGCACACGCACGCCTTCATCGAGCTTGCCGGCCATACCGTAAGCGGAAAGGGAGTCGAGCACCTCCTGCGTACGCGTTTCCATGTACTTGTTCGTGGCCAGGTAATCGGCGAGAATTGCCTCGTAGGGCACGCCGAGTACGTGGAGCAGCAGCACAGCGGCAAGACCTGCGCGGTCCTTGCCCGCCGAGCAATGCCAAAGCACCGATCCGGGCTGCGCGGACTCTTCGTCCTCCGCAACCGGGTCGGCACCGACGGGCGGCTCGTTTTCCAGCAGCTCATCGAAGAATTGCGCATAACCCTTGCTGCTCGTCTCATCGAGCAGCATGCTCGGGTATATCTCGATCATGAGATCCGCAGGGTTCTTCTCGATGGTCTTTACAGCTTTGAGCAAGCCTTTGATGCCGCCTTCGCGCGTGATGCCGAGCGCCTGGGTATTGAGGATCGGTATATCGACGAACTTCACGCCGTCGAACAGATCCTCGGGATCGGGGCTTTTCAGGCGCTCTTCTTCGGTGCGGAAATCGAGCACTTTCGCAAGCCGGTACTCGTCGATGAGCGCCGCCGCATCGTGTTCGGTAGCACCCGAAAGCGCGCCGGAGCGCAGCAGCATCTTAGGGCGGATCGACCTGCCGTCACGGGTCTTGATCCCGCCGAGATCGCGCGTGTTCGCAAGGCCTTCGAGTTCGATGTGCCCGTCGCCGTCGACGATCGCGCCGTCGGGCAGAGCGTCTTCTTCCAGTGCGATGCCCGGCATCGTGGGTATCAGATCCATGGGGTATCCCTTCTCGTAAACTGCGCGCTTACGCCGCCGAAACGGCAAAGGCGCGCAGCTCTCAATACGTTCGGGCCGCGATCGCGCAGCCCGCGTTCCTATGCGAAGTCGAGCTGCATGAGCCGATCGATCGTAAGGATGTAGATCTTGAGCGCGGTCTTGAGCATGTCCTCGCTCACACCCTCGTTCGCACTGTGCTCGCCCGCAATCCAATCGGGATGGGAAAGCCACGGCATGTTCGGCCCGAAGCTCGCGCCCGAAGCGAATTCGCGCGCGTACGTGCCGCCGCCGATCGTGAACGGCTTCTCGTGCATACCCGTCGCATCGTTGAACGAATCGAGCAGCGCCTGAATCATCGGCGAGTCGGGCTCGACCAAGAACGGCACCATCAGAAGCGTGTTCTCGAAGGTCGCCCCGATGGCGTCGGCGTAAGCGCCGAGCTTCTCGATGAGCTCGTCTGAAGTGATCGAAGTGGGATAGCGGATGTCGATGGTCTGCACGATGCGCCCGTCGTCCATGTGCACGGTGCCGCCGATGAGCGTCAGCGGCCCGAAGTACTCGTCGGAGGTCTTCACGCCGACGCCGCTGCCGTCGCTCGCCGAAAGCAGTTTATGCTGCAGTTCGAGGAAGGCCCGCTCGTCGGTCGAGCACAGGTCGTTCTCGAGCAGATAGTCCACGATGAGCCCGATCGCATTGATGGTGCCCTCGGGCTTGGAAGCATGGCCGCCGATGCCCTGGGCGTCGAGGCGCGCATAGCCGTCTGCGTCGGATACGGTGATGCGGTCGGTTTCCTTCAGATCGGCTGCATCCGCTTTGACGACGGCGAAAGCCTGGGCGGCAACGGCGTTGGTGGCATCGCCCCCTTGGAAGTCGAAGATCACCGCATCGTCGCCCATCTTCTTGCTCGTATAGCGCCCGTCGAAGCCGCCTTTCTCGCCGTAGCACACAGGGAAATCGGCATCGGGCGTGAAGATGAACGCGGGGTCGTCATAGCGTTCGCGGTAATAGGCCACATCGCGCATGCCGCTTTCCTCGTTGCCGCCCATGATCATGCGGATCGTGTAGGGCAGCTCGATGTCGTGCTGCGGGAAGAACTTCATGGCGTACATGGCAACGACGCTCGGACCCTTGTCGTCGAGGACGCCGCGTCCGATCAGATACCCGTCTTTGCGGGTAACCTGGAACGGCTCGAAGTTCCAACCCGAACCGGCGGGCACCACATCGAGATGGCCGATGATGCCGATCTGGGTTTCGCTCTTGCCCGCCAAATCGGCGTACGCAATATGGCCGTCGCAGTTATGGGCGTCGTAGCCGAGCTTTTCGGCAAGCGCAACGCCCGCCTTGAGCGCCTCGGCGGGACCCGGGCCGTACGGAGCTCCCGGCGCAGCGTTGTCCAAATCCTCGGTGCTCGGTATGCGCACCAGGGTATCGATATCCTCGACGACCTGTTCCCAGACCTCGTCGATGTACGCGTCGATCTTCATGCTCAGCTCTTCGTGCTCCATGCCAGCCTCCTGTCATGTTCCTGCACGAATATCGAAGATAAACCGTGCAGGTCTCGATTCTTCTTGGCGGTAGCTCCGCTATCCGCTATAATTTCTGCTTGCGCCCGAGTGGCGGAATGGCAGACGCGGCGGTCTCAAAAACCGTTGTCGAAAGACGTGCGAGTTCGACTCTCGCCTCGGGCACCATACCGCAAACGCAAGCAGCCCCGCAACGGGGCTGCTTTTATTATGCGACGAGCGCTGTTCGAGCGCATCTTTTGTTGCCGAGATGCAACGAGCCGTCACCGACGCGCACCGAAGGCTCGCGCGAAGCCTCGTCCGTACAGGTGCCGCTCGCGTCGTCTGCGGGGGTGCAACCGTCCGCCGCATGTGGGCGCATCGATCGAACCGCGCAGGCATCCCGAGTGCGAACCGGCTCCTAAGCGTTCGCCTCCGGATTTTCGCATACGCCTATGAAGAGCGGTACGCCTTGCGCCGAGCGAATCTCGAACAGGAACGGTCGGTCGAGCGTGAACTCTATCTCCTTGAGGTTATCGGGGGCGGCCGACATCTCCGAAATGCCGATATCGGTGTATGCGCTCGCCTCGGCGCCGTTCTCATCCCACATGATGTAGCTTTCCTGCTTGATGTGGGAGATGTAGGCGGGCGTTGAAGTCAGCTTCGAAAAATCGGCTTCGTCGGAAAACGCCGTCTTCATGCCGAGCGATTCGAGCGGCGGAATCAAGTCGAACGAACTTGCAAACGTCGTCTTGGGCACCGTGTAGGTGATGTAGGCCGCATCGTCGGGATCTGCGGTGAACGCCTCTTCGAGGAGCGCTTCGTCGGAGATGATGTCGTGCGCGCTCACGCCCTCGGCCGGCAGCACGAACGACATCGTGGCCCCGCCGACGAAATCGAGGCTGGCCCGCGTATAGGTATCGGTCTGTACGAAATCGCGCGGCTTGTCGAGCCGCTGCGTCATGAACTCGGCCGTCACATCGCCGCTCGCGGTATGAAACGTATCCTCCCTGGTGCTGGCAGCATCGAACTGGTCCGACCAGCTGCCCTTGAAATACACCGTGTTGATGATCGACATGAGCTGATCGCTCGTCGTCTGCACCTCGGGCTCGATCGTACCGTTCGTGTTCGCGGAAATCCAATCGGCAATCGCCGCATCGGCTTCGGGCGTGCCGAACTCGACCGAGAACGGCGTCGCGTAGAACTGCTGGGTGGCAACGTCGACGAAATCCTGCTCGAACGAATCGCCCTCGCGCATCCAGATGGAGTTGGCAAGATCGATCTTCGAGAACGGATCGCCGTAGAAGACGCGGTAGAGGTTGCCCGCCTCGAGGGGAACCTCCGAGGGGTCGGGCGCTTTGAGCACCGCGTTCATCTCGTCGGCCGTCTGCCCCGCCGCTCCCTGCGTAGCGAGTGCTAAAGCATAGTAGAGGCTGATGGGCGAATAGGTGCTGTTCTCGGATTCTTCCCCGAGCACCGCGCTCGCGGTCTTGTACGAAAAACCCGAAAGCGATTCGACGAACTCCTCGTCGAGTGGGTTTTCGTCAAGCGTTTTCATCCACGCTTCGCCGTCGTCCTCCGATGGCGTTTGTGGAAAGGCGGGCGACGCCACGGCATACGCATCCGCCGTAGAGGCGGACGCGCCGCCGGGCGCTTCGCCGCCCGATGGGGCATCGTTCGTACCGCCCGAACACGCAGCGAGCGTCAGCGCACCTGCTAAACAGGCGATCGCGCCGATCGCGATCAAGTGTCGTTTCATATCGATTCTTCCCTTCGACCTGCAGGATGCTGGATACGCAGCCTGCCGTGCCGCACGGCAGACGCTCGTGCCGCACGCATTGCCTATGCAGTATAGCGACGCTTAACCGGCTCGACAATCGCAACCGCCGAAACGTTGCTGCTACGAATACGAATCGGGCCCGCCGATTGTCGGATCTTTTTCAGCATGTTTCGAATACGAAGGTATCGTCGGTTGAAAGATCGGCGCAGAAGCGGTAGCCCATGACGTCGAACGCCCGCAGATCGGCGCTGTCCTCGATGCCGTTTTCGGCACACCAGCGCGCCATCGAACCGCGCGCCGCTTTCGCAGCCGTGGCCCGCTGTACGAGCCTGCCGCCCTGCATGCGGCCGAACAAGCACGTTACCACATCCATGCCGAGCCGATCGACATACGGCAGCACCGCCTTGGCGTACTCGACCGACGCGAGGTTGACGATGAGGTCGGTCTCCTCGGCAAGCGCCCGAGCAAGCGTGTCGCCCCAATAGCCGTACACGTCCTTCGCGCCGCCCACCGCCAGCTTCGCCTGCATCTCGAGCCGATACGGCACCACGGCATCGAACGGGCGCACCACGCCGTAGAACCCCGAGAGGATGCGCAGGTGTTCCTGCAGGTATTCGAGGTGGGACTCCTCCATCACCGTCGGCGCCAGATGCTGGTACTGGATGCCCTCGTACGAGAGCACCGCAGGCGAGAGCGGCGCGCCTGCACCCCGCAGATCCATCGTGCGAAAGCGCTGGTAGTTGAGCTCGGTCAGCGCATCACTCGTCTTCCAGAGCCGCTGCGCTTCGGCGTAGTCGAGCTTTCGGATCGCCCGCATGAGGACCTCCGCATGCTCGGTGAAGCGGGGCAGATCGCGCCACGCGAACCCGTCATCGACGACGTTCATCTTCTTTGCGGGAGAAACGATGATTTTCATCGAGAGCGCTTCGCCCCCGAGCTCCGACGAACCGCATACGAGGTGATCGCCGCAGCGAAAGCCAGCCCCGCCGCAGAACCCACGACCGCCATCGGCACCGCCGCGCGATCTCCCGCCGCCGCCAAGCTTTCCACCTGGCGGTCGGGCTGATCGACATCCGGGGTGGGCAGCGGCTCGACACCCTGGCTACCGCCGCCCGAAATCGTTACGACGCACTGAGCCGCAACGCTCATGTCGGCATCGCTTTCGGCGCGCACGGTTACGGTGCCCGGCTTGAGCGCCGTGAGCACCGTGACGGCTTCGCCGCTCGTGCTCCGGCCTGTTTCAAGTCGAACGCTCCCGACGTCTCCGGTCACCGACCAGGCCACCGTCGAAAGCGGCAGATTCTCGCTGCCTTCGAGCACGGCCGTCAATTCGACGGGCGCTTCCTCGCCCGCCGAGAGATCGAGGGAAACCTTGTTTCTGCTGAGCGAAAGCGAACGGGGGTACCCCGTCACATTGGCATCCGTTCGGGCCAAATAGTTTTCGGCGCAGGCCATGGCGGCAAAAGTCCAACACGACCCGAGATCGCCCTGGTTCCTCACCGGCGTGAGCGTTCCCTCTCGGCGCAGATCGAACGAGGAAGGCAGATCGGCCGTAAGGCTCAACGGGTCGATAGCCGAATCCTCCGCCGAACCGTCGATGCGCACGCCGATGCCGCCGTAGAGCTCGGGGTTGACGGAGGTTACCGCGATGCTGTCTTCGGTCCTCTCGCGCACCTCGTCTTCGCCGAGCGGATCGCGCTGGCGAAGTCCGACCTCTGCGCACGCCTCAACCTGCGCGTCGACCCCGTCGGCCGCGGGGGAAGCGGCGCGTCCGTACAAGGCATCTTGTCCGCCGCCACCCGAAGCCGGATCGTCGGTATAGGCGCGAATACTCGGGTAGAATCCCTGCTCGCCCACATCGGTAACCGTCCCGCCCTCGTCGATGAACGCCCGTCCGCTCACCTCGACGATACCGCTGATCTCGCCGGGCACGTTTGCGGATACGCCCATCCGAACCTTGTCGCCCTGCGCTGCGGGCCGCACGGTCACGTCGATGCGAAACGCATCCCCCGGCTCGATGGCCGCGGCATCGCCGAGATGGACGGTGTAGTAGCCGCCATAGCGTTTCTCGCCGGTGGCCACGGTTTCGGTCTGCCCGTTCGTCGTGACCGCTATCTCGTAGCGCGCCGCCGATCCGATCGAAAACGAAACGGCCCTGAGCGTTTCGCGTTCCGATTGCCGGTTCACGAAAACCTCCGACGCAGTGAATGCTTCGTCGCTGGTCCAGAACAGGTTCGTTCCGTACGGGTCGTTGAGGTACTGATGGTTGTAGCTTTCGGATGAATCCCCTGCCATGAACACCGTCGGATTGTTCGTGCCGATAAAGGCGTCTTCGTACGAAACGTAAAAGTACCCGCCCTCCCCGGCATCGTCGCCCCACGAGTTCTTGCAGATGAGCGCGCCGTCGTTGTGCGGCTTAGGGGTGGATGCGCCGGTATACCCGAAGCGGTCCAGCGCATAGGGATTGCCCTCGAAGCGATCTTTGGAATACGTATCGTCCCATCCGACCACCGTGACGATGTGGCCGCCGTCGTACGATACGCCGTCCTCTACAGCCTGGTACTCGAAATCCCGCTTGTCGACGAACAGATGCGTGTTGTCCTGCGTAGCGCAGCAGAGCGCCCACAGCACGTAGATGTCGGCAGCGCCGTACGTCATGACGGCCGCTTTCAAATCATCGAGGAAGCTCGCGCTCTGCCCCGAAGGCAGATACAGCGCATTCTGCACATGGTAGGGCGATTGCGTGCCCAGATCGCGGTATTCGAAAGGACCGGCAGCGCTATACGGATCGTCGGATTCCGCTACAGGGCCCGCCCACTGCGAGAAATACGCCTGCGACATGAGAAAATGACCGCCTCCGTTAACGCCGTAATCCCATGCAAAGCCCGAAGCGGAGTCGTTGAGCGCCGTAAGCATGTTCATTTCCGAAAGGTCGAGAGACGACACGGAGGCGGGTTCCATATGGCGCTGCATATCGAGCGTATAGGGGTTCGCCGGGTCGAACGCCCCGTCTAGGCTTTCGACTACCACGTAGTAGCGGCCGTCACCGACGGCGCAGCGAATGCTCTGCAAGCCCGATTCGAACGACGATTCGCGCAGCGTCACACCGCTTTCGTCGCAGAGCCGCATCCGATAGGCGGCTTGAACCGGCGAGGTAAGCATCAAAGCCACCTCACCCGTATCTTCGGTGTCGATCGCGTACCAATCGACATCGTCGGCCGAATGGACGGTCGCCTCCACCCGGGCGGGAAATCCCGTATCGGTAGCCTGCGCAGCCGTATCGTTCGGCTCGAAACGGTCGGGCGCTGCAGCATGCCCCCCTTCGGCCAAGCGGGTTTCTTCCAGCGGCGCAACGGGTTTCAGGGCATCTTGCGGAAGATCTTCCCCGCTCGACGGCTCATCGGCAAAGGCGCCCCTGGGGCCAACGCCCGCGACGGGACACGCCAGCAGAAATGCGAGGGTAAGCGCCAGCAGCAAGACGAGGGAGCGCCTGGCAGCCCCGATACGCATCGTAGTCATGATCACGAACCTCCAGCCTTTCGCGGTCTTCGGTGCGCATCAGTATACCAAGCCAAGCGCTGCGCGCAATCGCCCGAAACCCCTACTGGTACCTGAGCGACTCGACCGGATCGAGCTTTGCCGCACGGCGCGCCGGGTAATACCCGAACACGACGCCGATGAGCACGCAGACGCCGACGGCTCCGAGGATGACGGGCAGCGATATGGCCGGCACGACCGTCATGCCGGGCTGCATCGCACCGACCGCCGCACCGAGGCCCCATGCGCCGAGCAGCCCCATGACGATGCCGATGACGCCCCCCATCACGCACAGCATGATCGCCTCGAGCAAAAACTGCTTCGTGATGTCGCGCCGCCTGGCACCGAGCGATTTACGCAGACCGATCTCGCGAATGCGCTCCGTCACGTTGGTCAGCATCATGTTCATGATACCCACACCGCCGACGAAGAGCGAGATGGACGCCACCGATCCCATAAGCAGCGAGAACGAAGCCATGGTCGTCTCCATCTCCTTGATGATAGAGTCGAAGGAGAACACGTACACATCGTCTTCGCCCGCCAAACCGAAGTAACGCGCCACCGTAGAAGTGGTGGTGGCAACGACCGATTCGATATCGGCACCCTCTCGAACAAAGCCGGTGATCTGCAGGTAGCCGTCCGTGACGCCGAGGCGCTGCACGGCCGTCGAATACGGAACGTAGATCATCGTCCCGTAGGACACGAGCGTCGACGACTGGAGCACGCCGATGATCTGGTAGTCGTCGTTTCCGATATGGATGGTCTGCCCGACCGCCTGCGCATCGACGCTGCCGAACACCTCTTTGACCGAGTTCTGATCGATCACCGCGTAGCGGGCGCCGTTCTTCTCCTCGCTCTCGGTAAACAGCCTGCCCGATTCGAGATTCGAGCCGTTTGCGATAAAATACTCGGGCTTCGCGCAGAAGATCGTGGCGTTTTCAACGGTGGTGGTCCCCGTGCCGACCGAAGTGCCGATCTGCGTCGACCCCGTGATGAACTCGTAATCGGGCATCATCTGCTCAAGTGCATCGAGATCGTCGAACGTGATCCCCTGCGGTGCATTCACGCTGATCGCAACCTGACGGGCCTGAGCGAATCCCAGCTCGCCCATGAGCGTGTTCTGTATGCCCCCGATGAGCGAAGTCATGGCGATAACGGCCGATATGCCGATCACGATGCCGAGGATCGTAAGAAACGACCGCCCCTTGTTCGCCGCAAGCGCATACCACGTTTCGTAGAGGAGATCGCCGAGCTTCATCGCACACCGCCTCGCTGATGGCCGGCCTGTCCACAAGGGGACGCCCCGGGTCCTGCTATGCTGTCGTGCCCGACGGAGGCCGGCATCGGGTCGGTATCTCGGATATGCACCGGACAGTCTTTCCCCGCAAGCTTTCCGTCACGTATGTGGATGGCGCGGTCGGCATGGGCCGCCACATCCGGCTCGTGCGTGATGAGGACGATGGTCTTGCCCTGATCGCGCAGCCCTTTGAACGTCGCAAGCACCATCTCGCCCGTGGCCGTATCGAGGTTGCCCGTCGGCTCGTCGGCCAGAATGAGAGCAGGATCGTTGACGAGCGCCCGAGCGATGGCGACGCGTTGCATTTGGCCGCCCGACAGCTCGTTGCTGCGATGGTCGAACAAGGCTTCGTCGAGGTATACGCTCCTCAGCGCGGATCGCGCCCGCTCGGCACGCTCCTTCTTCGGGCATGCGGTGTACATGAGCGGCATCATCGCGTTGCGCAGCACCGTCGAACGCGGCAGCAGGTTGAACGACTGGAACACGAACCCGATGCGCGTTGCGCGAATTTCCGCGAGTTCGTCTTCATTGTAGGCCGCCACATCGACCCCCTCGAGAAAATACGATCCCGTCGTGGGCGTGTCGAGGCAGCCCAGGATGTTCATGAGCGTCGATTTGCCCGACCCCGAGGGACCCATGATGGCAAGGAACTCCCCTTGCTCAACCGAGAACGAGACGCCTCGCAAGGCATGGGTCAACCCCGATGCCCCCTCGTATATCTTGTGGATGTCGCGCGCTTCGAGGACGAGAGCCATAGCCGCTACCCCACGACTGTTTCAGCGGTAGCCTCCATCGAACCGGATGCGCTCCCACCCGCATCGGCCCCGTATCCCATCGATCCGCTCGCGCCAACGTCGCCGACCATCATGATCTCGTCGCCTTCCGCAAGAGCACCCTTGACGGCCATGGTCAGCCCGTTCGAAGCGAGTATCTCAACGGCGCGCTCCTCCATGTTCGCAGGATCTTCGGGATCGACCACGTAAACGAACCCCTCGGTTGCCGACATGGTCTGCACGGCCGATACCGGCACCATCAAGGCGTTCTCGATTTTCTGGGATTCGATCGATGCCTTCGCCGTCATGCCCGGTTTCAAACGCGGATCGGGCTCGGTTATGAGCAGATCGACCGCATACGTAACCGTACCCGTATACCCCATGTTCGCGCCGTCCGAAGCCCCGGTGTTCATCGTGGCGATGCGGCTCACCGTACCCGTCAGCGAAAGATCGGGGATGGCCGAAAACGTGAGCACGGCTTCCTGCCCTGTCTCGATTTTGAGAATGTCGATCTCGTTAACCTCGACGGACACCGTCATCTGAGAAAGGTCGGCGATCTGCATCGGCGACGCCGCACCTGACGCATTCGCCAGCGCCTTGCCCGGTTCGATGTTGACCGACACGACGCTTCCGTCTATCGCAGCGACCACCGTGCGCTTTTCCGCCTTGGCAACCGCATCGTCGTAGGCCGATTGCGCGTTCGCGAGAGCGGTTTGGGCGCTTGCAAGCGAAAGCTCCGCCTGTTTGATGGCGGAATCGGCTTGGGCGACATCGAACGTCGGAGCAGCGGAACCCCCTACCGCTTCGGCTTCATCGGCAACCGCCGAAGCCGATGCTGCTGCGTTGAGGCCCGCCTGCTTCGAGCGGTACGCCTCATCAACCGCCAGCTGCGCCTGGGAAACGCCGTTGCTCGCCTCGTTGATGCCCTGCTGCGCCTGGACGACCGCCTTGTCGAGATCGTCGTTAACGATCGTGTACAGCGTTTGGCCTGCGGTTACCGTATCGCCTTCCGAGACAAGCACTTCACCGACCAGCCCGTCCACCTCAGGCGTCGCGCTCACCGACGAAACCGGCGTGAGCTTGCCTGAAGCCGATACGGCATCGGAAAACGTACCCCTCTCGACGAACGCGGTCGGAAGCGGCGCATCATCGGTCGGACCCGCGGCCGACGAAGCGAAAAACCAGGTAAGACCGCCCGCGATGGCGATCACGAGAACCGTGCATACGATAGCGATGGTGATGGCCTTCTTGCGCTTCGCCTTCTTGCGCTTCTCCTTCAGGCTGCTGTACGCCCGCATATCGGCGAGAGCATCCGCATCGACGGCTGCTGGGACGATGGGATCGTATGCGTTGTATCCGTACCCCGCCGCCGGCATCCGATGCGGATCGGCTGAGTCGTTCGGGATTTCCTCATTGCGCGTCACAGCGGCCTCCAATTCTCTCGGAAACCAGCATACGGGGTGAGCGGTCAAAAGTACAGCACGACGATCAGGTATCGCAAGCTTGGAAAGAATACGGTCGCAGAAAAGCCCCTCGCGGTAAGGATCGGCGAGGGGCTTATCGGAAAGGAGGCCTTTGGGAAGAGAAGGCCCGAATCGGCTAGCGGCGGCCGAACCGAGGGAGTCGAGTTCGGCCGCGTATCGAGATGGTGCTGCGCGGTTGCCGGAAGCCGCCGGCAAACACGCGCAGCAGCGGTTTCGGCTACTTCATCGCGCCGCCCTTTTTGAGGGCCGGAACGTTTTGCCCGGTTGCGGCCATGCGCTCTTCATGCGACATGCCCGCAAGTTCGATCACCCGGTCGACCGGCAATCCGAGCGCCTCGGCCAAGCGGGTTCCGTACTCCGGATCGGCCTTGTAGCAGTGCGCCGCATGGCGCAGCTTGATGTTATCGGTGCACGGGGCAATGTCGACAGCCGTGTTGGAAACGAGCAACGCACGCTTGTCTTCGGTCATGAGGCGGTACAGATCGCCCGGCTGGTAAAAGGTATCGTCGGTCGGATCGTCCTTCGGATCCCACGCATCCATCGGACCGAACAGATCAAGCGGCGGTTCGGCCGCATCGGCCTGCTGCTGCCATTGCCCGTAGGAGTTCGGCTCGTAGCCGATCGTGCCGCCGAAGTTGCCATCGGTGCGCATCTGGCCATCGCGATGGAATTCCGCATAGGGGCATTGCGGTCGATTGACCGGAATATGGTTATGATTCACGCCGAGACGGTAGCGCTGCGCATCGCCGTAAGCGAACAGGCGGCCTTGGAGCAGCTTGTCGGGCGAAAGCCCGATGCCCGGCACGAGGTGCGTCGGCGCAAAAGCCGCCTGCTCTACTTCCGCAAAGTAATTCTCGGGATTACGGTTGAGCTCGAGGGTGCCCACCTCGATGAGCGGGAACTCCTTCTGGCTCCACGTTTTCGTGATGTCGAACGGGTTTTCCTTGTAGTTCTTGGCCGTTTCCTCATCCATAACCTGAATGCAGAACTTCCATTGGGGGAAGTCGCCCTGGGCGATGGCGTTGAACAGATCGCGTTGATGGCTCTCGCGGTCCTTGGCTATGATGGCCTCGGCTTCTTCGTTCGAAAGGTTCTCGATGCCCTGCTGGGTCTTGAGGTGGAACTTCACCCACGTGCGCTTGTTGTCTTTGTCGAGGAAGCTGTAGGTATGGCTGCCGAACCCGTGCATGTGGCGGTAGCTCTTCGGGATGCCGCGATCCGACATGACGATGGTCACCTGGTGGAGCGCCTCGGGCAAGCTCGACCAGAAATCCCAGTTTGACTGCGGCGAGTGCATGTTCGTATGGGGATCGCGCTTGACAACGTGGTTGAGGTCGATGAACTTCTTGGGATCGCGCAGGAAGAACACCGGCGTGTTGTTGCCGACAAGATCCCAGTTACCCTCAGAGGTGTAGAACTTGATGGCGAAACCGCGGATATCGCGCTCGGCATCCGCCGCACCGCGCTCGCCCGCCACGGTGGAGAAGCGAACGAATACCTCGGTTTCGGTTCCGGGCTGAAACACCGCGGCCTTCGTGTACCGGCTGACGTCGCCCGTTACCCTGAATGTGCCGTACGCGCCCGAACCCTTCGCATGCATACGGCGTTCGGGAATGACCTCGCGATCGAAGTGCGCGAGCTTCTCGATCATCCAGTTATCCTGGAGCATCATGGGGCCGCGTTCGCCTGCGGTCAACGTGTTCTGGTTATCGGCGACGGGCGCGCCGTTTTCGCTGTAGAGTTTGGTGGTGTCCTGATCCATGGGTTGGACCTCCTTGTTGCCAGTCGGCTTGCGCAACGCGGCTCGTGCCGTTTTGTCGACGCAGCCTCTAACCGTCCTTTGGTTGCTTGGTCCAGTGTATCAGGATTGATGCCTCTTATTAGTATTAATTATCAATAAAGATTGAGTACTCATAAAATGCACATCGACGGGAGCGCGCCGAGCTGCGAGCGATACCGAGCGAATCGGCCGCAATGCGATGCAGGGCGGGCGCGATGCAGGACGAGTGCGATGCAGAGGCGCAAACGGAACGGCTCACGATCGACCACTCGTCGTCTGCCCTGATGCGCCGAAATCTACCCAACCCTCGAATCGTCCGGTAGCGTCCCGCCCGAACACACCCGCACGCGCACCACGTCTTCCGCATCTGACGGTCATCCAAAACGGCGGTCTAGCGAAAACGGCAGCAGCCTCACGAAAAACGGGGCCTCCCGAAGGAGGCCCCGCAAGCTGCGCACTATCGAGACGAACGTTTTACAGTGAGAAATCCTCGTCGCCGTTGAAGATGTCGAGCGCATCCTCCACCGACATGTCGGCAAGCGTGATGGCGGAAATGGCCTTGGTCAGGCGCACGGCTTCGTCGAGCGAACGCTGATGGATGTTGCGGCCGGTTGCGTTGCCGCATGCGCCGCCCACGTGAATCTGGTCGTAGAGCTGCGTGAGGAACGTCTCGGCATCGACGGTCGAGCCGCCGGCGCACACAAGCCCGCAGCGGCCGGAGGCCATCGAAGCGATCTTGAGGGCCTCGGCAGGCGAGGTGCCGTCTTCGGGCTTCGGAGGATTGACTTTCACGAAGTCGGCGCCGAGGCAGAGTGCAACACCGGCAGCGCCGGCGATGAGCGCGGGATCCTTCTCAGCCGTGACGGCCTTGCCACGCGGATAGATCCACAAGACGACGATGAGGCCGTTGGCATGGGCCTGGGCGATCAGTTCGCCCGCTTCGGCCATCATGGTGGATTCGAACTCGGAGCCCAGGTAGATGGTGTAGCCGATTCCCACGATGTTCACGCCTGCCTCGCGCATGGCGAGCACGGCATCGAGATCGTAGAGCTGCGGAGAATAGGGATCTTCCTGCTTGGTACCGACGATGTTTGTCTTGGAGTTCATCTTCACGAGGTAGTTGATCTCCGGATAATCGGCTGCATACTGGGCGATCAGGCCACGCTGGCCTGCCAGCACACCGCACACGCCCTGGCTCCCGATCTTGAACAGATGCTCGGGCTCGGCATCGGCGATGTCGATGCCTTCGCCGTAGAAGTCGGCATTCAGATGCTCGATCTTCTGGTCGCATGCAAACAGCATGAGGCGACCCGTTCCACGCGTTGCCAACATGTAGTTGTCAATGTACTCTTCCCGCGATTCCGGCATCACGTCGACCGGCACCTTCACCTGATCACGAGTGATTTTGGGCATGTCTTCCTCCTTTATAGGAATTCCCTTGTAGGAACTAAAACCATGGACTCAATTCTATAGGAAAAGCCCTCGGGACGAAGGCTTTTCACAAGAAATATCGGGGATAGGCCCGAAGCGCTTACGCGCCCAGCGTACGCCTAGAACCATTCCCTCTTATTGAACACGTAAATCTGCTCGAACTCGCTTTGGGACTTCACGAGATAGAGAATGCCCTCGATGAACGCGATCACTCCCATCACGGCAGCGGCCAGTCCAAGCGTAATCAAACCGCCAAGAATGGTGACGGCGAGCATGATGAAGCCGGCCGTATTGTACCCGAGGTAGAACTTGTGGATGCCGAGCGATCCGAGAAAGATGGCGAGCAAACCGGCGGCAACATGGTCTTTCGAAGCCACCACGGGAGCGTACGGTTGCTGGTAATACTGCTGTTGCGGAGGTACGGAATAGGGATTCTGCGGCTGTCCGTACTGGTTGTACTGCGTGTTGTAGGCGCTGTAGGCGTCTTGCTGGGGCTGTTGCCAGTAGTAGCCGCTCTGCGGCTGGGCCGCATCCTGCTGGGGGCCGGCATACGGATTGACGGGCTCTTGCGGGGCGGCCTGTCCGGGATAAGAATAGGCAGAGCCTTGCGATGCCCCCCGATCGGCATACGAGCTTGCAGAATCCGGCGACGTGGCCTGCGCCTGCTCGGCTGCAGGCGCGTACGGTACCCAGTTGGGATCCTGCTCGTTTGCTTCAGGAACCGACACCGGCTCGGCCTCGAGCTCGATAGGACTGCTCGTCACAGCCACGGCCTCGACAAACGAGCCGTCCGCCGCCTCGGCGGACGCGGCGGAGCCGCCATCGGAAGGCCGCTCTGCTCCAGGGGCAGGCACCTCTTCGAGCGAGGCTTTGGCCTTCGCTGCATCGAGCTTTTCCTGTGCGGCTCTCAACTCGGCTTCGGCAGCCGCTATCTCATCGGAAATCGATGCTTTCGCATCGTTATCTTTGGTATCCATGATGACCTCTTTCGGTTGGATTGTTGCCACCATGATACCGAGCAGTATACGTGGTGAGTTGTTCCGTCATAGTTTCGTAAACCATGTTCCATGCCCGACATAGTGATTAACGCAATCGCGGTATTTCTTAAGGTTTGTGTGCGATTCCGATGGCAAGAATCACGCATCCGCACGGATCAATCGTCTTTGTGCTTGGTCGCCTTGCCCACGACATCCATGATCTTATCCTTGAACACGATGCCGAGAACGGCAATCAGCGCCGCTGCAACGAATATGATGACGCTCTCCCAAATACGCCCGTCAACCAACCCGTCGGCTGCGTAGGTCGAAACGATTACCCCAGGAATGCGGCCGATGTTGGAGAGCAGTACGAAATCGCGCATGCGCATATCGGTGAGCGGCACCAGGTACGTGAACACGTCCTTCGGCAAACCGGGAATGAGGAACAGGATAAACACGATCATGTTGAGCTTGCCCGACTTTTCGAACGCTCGGAACTTGTCGAGATACTTGGTCGGCACCATGCTCTGCACGAACGGCGCCCCGAGCTTGTGCACCAACGCGAAGATGAATGCGCTCGAGATGATGCACCCGATAAGAATGATGAGCGCCCCGAACCACGGCCCGTACAACATGCCTGCGGCTACCTGGGTAACCTCACCGGGGATGAACGCAACCACAATCTGCAAGAACTGGAGGCCGAGCAGGATGAACACGCCGACCGGACCGGCATCCCGAACCTTGTCGATGACGCGCTCGACGCCGCCGGGTTCGAACAGCTCCTTGATGTAGGGGAAAATAAGCGCGCAGATCAAAAGCATTACCAAGAAAAACGCAATGAGTCCGGCGAACTTGATGATGTCGCCCTTCTCGAACGACTTGCCGCCGATCTTCACTCGCTGATGCGAGCGCTCGGCAAGCTCCTCTTTCTTCTCGTGGAGCTCCTCGCGCTTTTCGTGGACGTCTTCCTTTATGGCGTGAAACTTTCCCGTATTGCCGGTCGAGCCGTGTCCCGCTGGTTCGTTGCTGCTGCGTTTCTGCGTCATATACCTGGTTCTTTTCCGACTGGATCAGTCGTCGTGGCGTGCTTTGTTGTATTCCTCTTTAAAGGCGGAGAACATGCCCTTTGATTTCTTGATCTGCTTGCCGACCGCTTTCGCCCCCTGATTGACCGCTTTGCCGATCTGCTCGCCCGTGGACTCGGTTTCTTCGACCTCGCCTTCGAGGGCCTTCTTCTTATCGGCGGTACCGCTTTCCTTCTGGAATTCCTCCTTGAATCCGATGAAACCCTCTTTGGTCGCCTCGGCGCGCTCGCCTACCGCTTTCGCGCCCTTGTTGACCGCCTCGCCCGTCTTCTTTACCGCTTTGCCAGCTTTGTCTGCCGCAACCGCCGTTGCCGCTCCTGCCTTTTCGGCAAGACCGCCTTCGGCGACGATCTCTTTGGCTTCGTCGGAAATCAGAATCGCTCCGTACTCGACGTTGTCGGTCTGCACGCCCTCTTTGCCCGTCTGCGCGATGGCTGCACCGACACCGCGCTTGAAGCCGGTGATCAGCTCGACGGGAATCAGACGCTTGCCCAAAAGAGCGTTCGACGTTGCACCGGCATCGGTTTCGACCATCTCCACGGCACCAGTCAGGCGATTGAACGTCACATTGCCCACGAAACCGAACTCGGTACCGTCTTCGGTTAGGATCGGCAATCCGATCCAAAGAACGCAATCGTCCCATTCGACGCCGAGTTTCTTGCAGGCGGCTCGATCGGTTGCATCCGCATCGAGGCGAATGCAGATGCGCCCGTCGATAAGGTCGTATCCGTCGATGGCGACGAACTTGTCTTTGCGATGGAACATCCACAGCAAATCGGGCCTCTTGACAATGAATCCGACAACCCGCTTCTCCTTGGGATGAAACACGATACGGCGCACCTTGCCGATACGCCGCGTTCCCCGTTTGCCCCCGATAACGCGGGTGCCGATTATTTCGTTCGTGGTAATGGAGTTTTTAGCCATGCTTCAGTTTCCAAGGGCACCCGAATATCGGGTGCCCTATTCTCTCGTGATCTGACAGGATCATAGAATGCCAAGCTGCCTTGGTGCCCGAAAGGCACCGCGAGGCGCATGCCCAGCTTACTTGTCGTCGGCGTTTTTCGCCGCGTCAGCTATGGCATCGGCTACCTTGTCGACGGTTTCTTCCGCAGCATCGGCAACCTTATCCTGCACGGGCTCGTCGGCCTCGCTGCCGGAAATCTTGACGGCAACGGAATCGAGCGCGTCATGCGCCTTTTCGGCGACGTTCTTTGCGGCGTCGGCCGCAACGGGAATCTTCTCGTTGACCGCATCGTGAGCCGCCTCGGCGTTCTTGGCAACCTGCGAGGCGATGCGCTGGCGCGCCGCTTCGATCTTCTCGCGCAGTTCGTCGTTCTTCTCGGAGAAGACCGGCTTGACGTTGCTGGCAGCTTCCTGCACCTTCGAGGTGGCCACGTTCACAACCTCGGAGCCCTTAGCGGCAGCGTTCTGATACACTTCCTGGCCCTTAGCGGTTGCATCCTGGTAGAACTGCTGGACGTTCTCGGAAGCCTGGGCACCGAATTCCTGAGCTTCGCCCCAAGCTGCGCCGACCTTATCGGATACTATCGCACGGGTCTCGGAACCGCTGCGGGGAGCGTACAGAAGCGCGATGATCGCGCCGATGGCACCGCCTGCGAGAAACGCCCCGAATCCTTTGTTACCCATAACTGCCTCCTTTGGGATTGCTTTCGATGAGCCACATTATAGGGCATCGCACCTAGCGGCCCTGCCAAAACATCCTTCGCCCACGAAACAGTTGCTTTTCCGTAACCGATACGACCATGGGTAAACAGGCGACACGCCGTGCCTATCGTTGCGCGGGCGGCCTGCTGTCCCACCAAAAAAAGAAAACGGGGTCGGAAGCTCCGACCCCGTCACCGTTTCATCAATTCCTCAGCCGATCCCCGACAGGCCTATGCGTACTGGCTGACCAACCGATCGAGCACGCCCGAAAGCGAGAGGCCCGCCGCCGCACACGCCGCCGGGAACAGCGAGAGCTCGGTCATGCCGGGCGATACGTTGGTCTCGATCACGCATGCCTGCGCACCATCCCAGATGACGTCGATACGGCCCAGATCGTGCAGGTCGTAGGCGCGGTATACCTCGAGCGCCGCACGCTCGATCTCGGCGCGGATCGCCTGAGCCTGAGCCTCGTCAGGGGAAAGCGATTCGAGCCGCACGGGCGTGTAGTATTCGACGGCATCGGCATCGAGGCGGGCGGCGGTGTCGTACAGCCCCGACTTCGGCACGATCTCAACCGGCGGAAGCGCGTGAGCGTCCCATCCGTCGCCGAGAAT
Source organism: Raoultibacter timonensis (assembly GCF_022845715.1). Classification (NCBI taxonomy): domain Bacteria; kingdom Bacillati; phylum Actinomycetota; class Coriobacteriia; order Eggerthellales; family Eggerthellaceae; genus Raoultibacter; species Raoultibacter timonensis. The sequence goes on along the minus strand of NZ_AP025564.1, from coordinate 597,510 downwards.
CGATACGGCCATCTCGACGCCCTCGATCCACTGTTCAATCACCACATGCTCGTCGAAGGAAAGCGCATCGAGGATAGCCTCGCCTAGGTCCTCGACGCGATCGACGCGGTGGACGCCGAGCGCGGAACCGCCGTGAGCGGGCTTGACCGCAACGGGATAACCGCCGATCACGCGATCCTCGACTAAATCGAGCGCCGTCGCGGCACCCATATCCTTGAAGGCATCGCGCGCGATGCTGATCCCCTGGGGCCACGATGCAATGGGCGCATCGCCGGTCATTGCACGGTACGCCGCCATGGTGGTATGAAGCGAATCTTTGTTCCAGGTGCTGCGGCACACGCTCGCAGGCGATCCCACGAAGGGAATGCCGAGGAACTCGAGAAGGCTCTGAATGGTGCCGTCCTCGCCGTGCTTGCCGTGCAGCGCACTGTACGCCACATCGGGGCGCTCGCTCCTGAGCGTCGGTACGAGATCGGATGTAGTGTCGAGCGGCACGACCTTGTGGCCGGCCTCTTCGAGCGCCTCGCACACCTGCTTGCCGCTCGCCAAGGAGAATTCACGTTCGAACGAGCTTCCGCCCATCAAAACTGCTACCTTCATGCTGCTTCCTTATCGTCTCGTTTCGGCGTACGCCGCGCGCCGCCGAATCGGGTGTACATCCAACGTGCGCCGAACTTACCGCTGTGCCGCCTCCGGGCTTGTTGCCTTAATGGCTCCCGCCTCGATAAACGCGCGGTACAGCTCGAGCTGGTCTTCGATAACGGCGGCAAGGCGGCGAATCGCCTCGTCGAGGTTTTCGGGACTCTCGAAGCAGAATGCGAGCCGCATGCAGTTCTGCCCAGCCGATGCATTCGGGAAGAAACCGTCTCCGGGCGTATACGTCACGCCCTTGTCGAGCGCCACCGACAGCATCGAGCCGGTATCCACATAATCGGGCAGCGTCACCCACACGAAGAAGCCCCCTTCGGGATGGGTCCACGTCGCCTCGGGCGGGAAGTATTTTTCAAGCGCTGCGAGCATGGCATCGCGACGGGTCTTGTAGGTATCGACGAACTTTTGCAGCGTCTTCTGCCACGGCGTGTCGGTGAAGTAGTGCTGCACCACAACCTGGTTGAACGCGCTGCCGCACAGATCGGTGCCCTGCTTGACCAAGTTGAGCTTGGCCAAGAAGCTCTTCGGCGCGACAACCCAGCCGGTGCGCAGCCCCGGCGCGAACACCTTCGACACCGTACCGAGGTAGACGACCTGATCGTTCAAGGCGCGCAGTGGCTTCACATGTCCGCCATCGTAGCGAAGGCGCCCGTACGGATCGTCTTCGACCACGAAGAAATCGTATGCTTCGGCAAGTTCGAGCAGCCGCTTGCGACGGGCGGGCGACATGGTCACGCCACCCGGATTCTGGAAGTTCGGAATCGTGTAGAGGAACTTCGCCTTGCCCTTGCCGATCTTCTCAAGCTCGGCTTCGAGCAGATCCATCCTCATACCCTCGTGATCGAAGGGAATGCAGCGCACATCGGGCTCGTACGCAGAAAACGCCTGCAGCGCACCCAGGTACGTGGGGCCTTCGGCCAAGATGATATCGCCGGGATCGATGAACGCCTTCGCGATAAGATCGAGCGCTTCCTGCGCACCGCTCGTAATCATGACTTCGGCGGGCTTACAGCGCACCCCGATATCGCGCATGAGATCGCAGAACACCTGCTTCGTCTCCACGCGGCCATCGGTCGAACCGTACTGAAGGGCAACGGCGCGATCGTCTTCGGCTGCCGCCCTCATGGCCTTCTTGATGGCGCTCGGTGGAAGCAGCGACACATCGGGCATGCCGCCTGAGAGCGAGATGATATCGGAACGGGAGGCCGCCGCGAACAGATCGCGCACGGCCGAAGTCCGCATCTTGATGACGCGGTGAGCGACTTTGTCGCCCGTTTTGTCGAATATGATGTGTGCGGATGACATTTTTTTACTTTAGCATTGCGGCGATGATTTTTTCCGATGCATCACGAAAAGCCCGTAAGGCAACCAAATCGTCGGTGAAACTCACCTGCACAGTCGCCCGGCCCCTTGCCTCATCGACCCACTCCGTCGTTCCGACGAACGTATCGTCGGGACGCCCGCCCGAACGCGCCTGCAGATCGATAACAAGATGCTCGAGCAGATGCGGAACCGGCGTACGCTCGATAACGCACCCGAACGTATCTCCCACCTCGTTCACGCACGCATGACCCGCAAGCGTCGGATGCTCCCCGAGCAGCGTCGCTGCAAGGCGCGGCGTGGTATAGCGCTGTGAGGGATCGACGGCCACCTCGCACACGATACGACCGGGCTGCACCACCAGCGATTCGATGCGCAGCGGATCGGGCGCTTCGGTCATGATGAAACGCCCCGATCGTTGATCTCGTCGAACAGGATAGCGCCGCCGCCCGAGCCGCTACCGTCCCTCGAGGCGGCATCGTCTGTGCCACCCGAAGAACCCGCATCCGATCCGTCTTCGGGAGCGGACTCTCCCCCATCCGCTCCCTCGCCGTCGGTATCGCCGCCATCGGAAGGGCCGCCCGCATCGGCACCTGCGGAATCGCCGTCAGACGAATCGTCGCCATCCGGATTTTCCCCAGCGGGTTCGCCGGTTTCGGATACGAGCGCAGCGGCGTCGTCCGCCGCTTTCGCGAAAGTGGTTGCCGGCAGATCGCTCTCGTTTTCGGCGCCGATATCGAGACCGAACATCCTCAGGAAATCACGGAGCAGATCGGAGTTACCGCCCTCGATTATCGTCAGGGTGCGCCGATCGTCGGAGAAGCGGTAGGTGCCCGACCCCGACAGCTTGCCGAACGAGAAATCGATGGTCTTCGCCCAGGTATCGAGCGTGTAATCGTAGGCGACCTCATCGGTCAGGTGCATCTGCTTGCCGTCGATCACCACAACGGCCGCCTGGCCCGACGCCTGCCAATTACCCTGAAAGTCGGCAGCATCGTCAAAGCGGAGCCATCGATTCCAGGAGAACGCGGCAACCACGACGAGAACGGCTGCGACGAGCAACCCTATGGCAACGCGAAGCCACCGATGCCTTTTCGGTTGCTTCGCGTCTTTTTTTCGAGTCCGGCCCGACGAAACCGCCTTCGGGCTTTTCGCCTTCGAACTGCGAGGCGCTCCCTTGACGCTCTTGCGCTGTGCCGATTGTTTTGCAGCCACGTCTTTGGTCCGTCGGCCCTTACGCCTTCTCGATGACTTCCACGCCGCCCATGTAGGGCACGAGCACATCGGGCACCTTGATGGAGCCGTCCGCCTGCTGGTAGTTCTCGATGATGGCGGCCATCGTACGGCCGACTGCGAGGCCGGAACCGTTCAGCGTATGGACGAAACGCGAACCCTTGAAGTTTTCGGGATCGCGGTACTTGATGTTCGCGCGGCGCGCCTGGAAATCGGTGCAGTTCGAGCAGGACGAAATCTCCTTGTACCCGTTATAGGAAGGCAGCCACACCTCCAGATCGTACGTTTTCGCCGCCGAGAACCCGATATCGCCCGTGCAGAGCGAAATCACGCGGTAGGGCAACCCCAGAAGCTGCAGGATGTTCTCCGCATCTTCGACCATCGACTCAAGATCGTCGTAGCTTTCTTCGGGCTTGGCGTACTTGACCATCTCGACCTTGTCGAACTGGTGCACGCGGATGAGGCCGCGCGTGTCGCGTCCCGCGCTGCCCGCTTCCTCGCGGAAGCAGGGGGTGAAGGCGCAGTACTTGAGCGGAAGCTGCTCGGCGTCGAGCACTTCCCCGGAATGAATGTTGGTAAGCTGCACTTCGGCCGTCGGAATGAGGTAGAGGCCCTCGGAGGTCTTGAACAGATCCTCCTCGAACTTCGGAAGCTGACCGGTACCGGTAAGAGTCTCGGCGTTTGCCATGGCAGGGCACCACCACTCCTTGTACCCGCGCGAAGTGTGCGTATCCGCCATGAAATTGATGAGGGCGCGCTCAAGACGGGCCCCCAAGCCACCGAGCAGGATGAAACGGCTCTTGGCGAGCTTCACGGCGCGCTCGAAATCAATGATCCCCAGCTCGGGTCCAAGATCCCAATGCGCTTTGAACTCGAAGTCGAACTCGGGCGGCGTGCCCCAGCGGCGAACCTCGGGGTTATCGTTCTCGTCGGCGCCGACAGGCGTCGAGTCAGCCGGCATATTCGGCGTAGCGAGCAGCATCGCGCTCAGGGCGCTTTCCGCCTCGTCGCGCTTTTCCGACAGAGCGGCAATTTTCTCGTTGATGGCGCGAACCTGCTCTTTGGCAGCTTCGGCCTCGTCGTTGTTGCCCTGCGCCATCATCTGCCCGATGGCCTTCGACGCGGCGTTGCGCTCGGCCTGCAACGATTCTTCCTCGGTGATGGCGGTACGGCGCGCCTCGTCAAGCTCCGAGAAGCGCGAGGAATCCCATGAAGCGTTGCGGTTCTTCATCGCAGTAGCGACGGCCTCTTGGTTTTCTCGGACAAATCGAATGTCTAGCATACGACTGCGCTCCTTAGGTCTCGGACGGATTCAGTAGACGGTTTTTCCAGTATAACGCAGACGAATTGTCGGCGGGATGCGTTTTCGCCAACAGCACGGCTTCACCAATTCGGGTGGTCGCAAGCGCATCATGCGGGCGGTTCTGCGAACAGCGATTCGCCGCTCAAGCACCAGTGCCCAAACGAGCCGAGTACGCGAACCCGCCTCGCGCACTCGCACGTCAGGCAGACTCGCCACCCGAATCCCCGTTTCGCGCACGCTCGACCTGCTCGGATATGGTTGCGAGCACCTGAGCCATATCGATCGGTTTCGAGAGGTGCGCGTTCATTCCGCATCTGAGCGATTCTTCGACATCCTCCATAAACGCATTGGCCGACATCGCGATGATCGGCACGGTTGCGGCATCTTCGCGCTCCAGAGAGCGGATCGTCCGCGCCGCTTCGTAGCCGTTCATGATCGGCATCTGGATGTCCATGAGCACCACATCGTAAGCACGCGGCTCGGAATCCTCGAACAGCTCGCACGCCTGCTCTCCGTTTTCGGCCCAATCAACCTCAAGGCCGGCATCCGCGAGCAGCTCTTTGGCAATCTCGGCATTCAACTCGTTGTCTTCGGCAAGCAGCACCTTAAGGCCCACGAGCCTATCCTTGTCGCTCGGTTTCAGCGCCTCCCGCGTACGGGGAATTTTCGAAGCCGGCGCATCGGTGACCAGGAGGTTCTTCTCGTCCTCGGTCGCACGCGGAAGGGCTATCGAAACCGTGAAGGTCGTTCCTTTGTCAAGCTCGCTCTCGACGCGGATTTCGCCGTTGAGCATGGTGACGATGTTCTTCACGATGGGCATGCCGAGCCCGGTGCCCTGCACCGACGAGCGCCCCTCCATGACGAATGGCTCGAACAGGTGCTCGAGGTACTCTTCGCTCATGCCGATACCGTCGTCGGAGACGACGAAGGTTACGTGCGTGTATTTCTTCACGTTGCTCGGCTTCTCTGAGACCTTGAGGCGTATATGCCCGCCCGCGGGCGTGTACTTCGACGCGTTGACCAGCAGATTGAGCAGCATCTGCCGCAGCCTGACCTGATCGCCCACGAACGCATCGGTATCGATGTTGCGCCATTCGACCGTCATCGTCTGGCCGCGGGTTTCGCACTGCCCCCTCATGCTGGCAGCCACGCGATCGATCACGTCCGACAGGCTGAATACTTCGCTCGCAAGGATCATCTTGCCGCTTTCGATCTTGGAGATGTCGAGCACGTCGTTGATGATGGTAAGCAGATGGTCGGATGCCAGATCGATCTTGTCGAGGCTCTCTTTGAGCTTCTCGTTGTCGCCGAGGTTTTTTCGCGCTATCTGAGCCATGCCGACGATCGCGTTCATGGGCGTGCGGATCTCATGGCTCATGTTCGACAGGAAATCGGATTTCGCCTTGTTCGCAGTTTCGGCGGCCACCATCGCGTCGCTCATGGAGACCTGCAGCGTCTTTTCGTCGGTTACATCGCGAAACACAATGAGCAGCTGCAGCTTGCCTTCATACTCGAACGGAGTCACCGAGTAGAACACCCAGCTCGGTCTGCCGCTCCACGGCTCACGGAAAGCGAACTCCCCCTGCTCGAGGCTTTCTATTGCACCGCTGCGTATGCGGTCGAGCAGGTCGCGGCCCTCTTTCGAAAGCGCGATCTCGTCGGGGACGCTGCTCTTGCCCATGATATCGGACATGGGATAGCCGAATATCTCGCTCGCTTTCGCCACGATGGGCGTTACGATCGCGTCGTCGGGCGAATACATGTTCACCGCCATATCGAGGCTCTCGGATAGCGCACCGTACAGACGCGTCTTCATCTCGACGCCCCGCTCCTGCATGCGCTTGCGGTAGAACAGATACGATACGACGAGCACGATGAGCAGGCAGCTTATGGAGAGGGCGAACACAACCTGAAAAGCCGCCATGACCGCGCTTCCCTCGGCCCTCACGTTTTCGACGGGTATGACGTTGCACACGAACCAATCGCCCGCATGGACGGGAGCCACGCACACGTAGCTCTCCTTCCCGTCGATAACTCCTGTGAACAGGTCGCAGCGCTCATCGGCAACGGCGCGCTGCAGCAGGGCGATATAGTTTTTCTCCTGCGCGTAACGATCGTTTTGGAACAGCGCGTCGTCGGATTCGCCGGTTCGCTGGGATTCGTAGAGAAAATCGTAGATCAGCGTATCGGAGGTGATGGGCACCTGGGTTTGCTCGGTTGGCGCCACGATGATTTCCTGCGTATCGGCATCGAAGAGGATGAAGTAGCCGCGTCCGTCGAACATATCGAGGCTGCGCTCCATGGAGAACATGCTGCACGGAATCTCGACGTAGAGCGCCCCCACCAGTTCCCCGTCGATGTAGAGCGGGTTCTGCGCGAGCTTTCCCCGCTGGCCGTCTCCTACGTCGTAGTTGGCCGAATACGTGGCTTTTTCCATGGAGAGGGCGGTTTCGGGAACCGCAAGCTGATCGGTGGAAAACGGCTCTCCGTCGGAATAGAGGCCCACGCCGTCCAACCCGGCGAATGCCACCGACGAAAAACCGAACCGCTCTTTGAACACCTCCATCATGGGGCGGACCCGCTCAGGATCGGGATTCTCCACCGTAAAGGCGCCGATCGCATCCTGTACGTAGCCCATGCGATCGCTCACGTTGCTGGCAGCCTGCTCGGTGAACGTCATGACCTGCTGTTCGGCACCTTGGCGAAGCTTCTGATCGATGTGGACGAGCAACGTGACGGACGCCGCCAGAACGGCGAGCACCACCACCACGGATATGACGACGAACAGCACCTGGCTGCTATGCAGTTTTCGATTCCGAGGCCGCACGTTTTCTACTCCCGCTCGTCGCCTTAGTGACTGTTCCTAAACCAAACGGAGGATTTATGGTGTCACGTCATACCTGCTCTTGATCGGGCATAGTATACTCTACTAAAATATGTTTCTATGTGAACGGGCTCGTTCGATGACAATTTGTTGATCAGCCCTTATGTAAATCGGAAAGGCACTCATGGATCTCGGAGAACTCTATCATTTCTTGTTTGAGACCATCCCGGGCATCGGCGTGCTCATCGGGGTCGGTTTGGTGCTGAGCATTCTTGCAAGCGTCATCATGGAGCGCAGAACACGCAAACGCTTCGCAAACCACGAGCCTGCCGAAGACGACTGGTCGTTCTTCGACGACGAAGAAGACGAGGACGAAGACTCGAAATAGTCGAGCACTTCCTTCGATAACGAATCGGTAGCACTTAGCGCCGCTTTTTCTTTGCGCGCGATATCGTGTTATCCGTTACCCACCCTGATGCCGTACAGCGCAACGGCGCAAACGATACGAGAAGAAGGCGACTTTCGATGGAAAACCAAGAACTGCATCTTTACCAGCGCGAGGGCGATTACATTCCCCGCGTAGCCGCCGTGCATGACCTGTGCGGGTACGGCAAGTGCTCGCTCGGCGTGGCGATACCCGTCCTTTCAGCAGCGGGCTGCGACGTGTGTCCCGTTCCCACCGGCTTGTTCTCCTCGCACACCGCTTATCCCGGCTGGTACATGCACGACACCACCGACATGCTGTCCGATTATCTGGCAGCCTGGAAGAACATCGGCGTCGAGATCGACGCGGTATACTCGGGCTTTCTCGGGGCGCCCGAACAAGTCGACCGCATCCGCGACCTCTACAACATGTATCCCAGCGCCCTGCGCGTGGTCGATCCCGTCATGGCCGATCATGGCAAGGTGTACCCCACCTACACCCCCGAGCTCTGCGACGCCATGGCCGAACTCGCCTGCGGTGCCGACATCCTCACGCCCAACCTCACCGAAGCGTCCATCATCCTCGGCCAGGACTGGCCCGGCACCGACATCGATGACGACACCGCCAAGCGCATGATCGAGGGCCTGCTCGAGAAGGGCGCTAAGAACGTCGTGCTCAAGGGCATCCAACGCGAGGGCGAATCCTGCATCCGCAACTTCGTAGCGGGCCAGGACTGCGAGCTGTTCGAAGCGAAGAACGAATACCTCCCCTACATGCTCCACGGCACCGGCGACCTGTACTGCTCGTGTCTGCTCGCCGCCATCATGGCGGGCAAGAGCCTGCAGGGGGCGGTCGTGTTCGCAGGCAATTTCGTGCACGACGCCATGATCGTCTCGGCCAAGCAACCCGATTTCAAAGAGCGCGGCGTCAGCTTCGAGCTTATCATCGGGAAAATCGCCGACCTGCTGAAGTAACGCTCGATCGACTTTGCTTCCATCGCAGCCCGCCGTACGTACGGCGGGCTGCTTTGCTATAGGACCCATCTGAGCCGATCGCATAGTATACTGAACAAGCTCCTTTCACCGCGTCGCGCGGCGAACACGGCACCGCTTCGTTTACCACGGAGGCCCATGAACGAACAAGCAACCATATCGCGCAAAACGATCGTCCTGATGGCGCTTAGCGTTGTCGGATTCGGTTTTCTGCAAGGGGCAAGGCTGATCGATCTCGGAACGGGGCCGTACTCGCCCGAGCCGTTCGCCATAGCCGGAATCGCCGCCGGAGGAGCAACCTACCTGCTTCTCGCATTGCTCTCGTATTTCGGACGTCTGGAAGAAACGCGCCCCGTGTTCATCGCAAGCCTGGTGACCATGGCGCTGCGCTTCGCCCTCTCGTTTGTGCCGGCAACCTCCGATGCCATGATCTTGGTCTCCCAGGTTATCGCCGGCATAGGCTGGGCGCTCATCATCTTGTGCTGGATGCAGGTTTTCACGAGTTATCGGCCGGTCTACTCGCTTCCCATGATCGCAGGCGGCTACATCGTCGACATGCTTTTGGTTCCCCTCACCAACACCCTGTTTTCGGGGGATCGCCACATAGCGCTGCTCGTCGTCGTCGCCCTCTCGCTCGTCGCGCTGGGGGCATGCCTCAAAACAACGAAACCGTCGCCAAGAGCATGATCGACGATGCCGCGCCGAAAACATCGATGGCCGAGCTCACCGCCCGCACCAAGCGGACGATCATCGGCACGCTCGTATTCTCCGCATCGTGCGGTTTCATCGTGCAGATGGATATAGTCAGGAACATCGAATACGCCCAAACCGATCTGACCGCCGTTATCGGGTTGGGCGTGGCTTGCATCATGTGCATCGCACTCGTGATCGCAAAGCCGCAGAAGGCGAACATCGACATGGCGTATCCCCTCGCAACCGCCTGCCTCGTCGGCGTGCTCCTGTACCGCAGCATCGCACCGTCGGGCGACACGTTGTCGGGAAGCCTCATGGTCGTGCTGCTCATCACCTTCTTCGCCATGCTGTGGATGACGTTCGTCAGCGAGGCCCACGAGCGCAAGCTGCCCGCCTTTTTCCTGCTGGGCCTCGCAGTCGGCACCGCCCAGCTCTCGATTGCCGCAGGTCGCACGCTTGCGCTCTCACCTCTAAGCGCTCCGCTCGTCGCGCAGCCGCAGCTGACGCTCACCTGCGTAATCGCCGTACTCGCAATCTCGCTTGCGATCATCTTCGTAAGCTATCTGCGCTTCTTCACCAAAAGCAAGGAGCTGCGCTACGCGGACGCACCCGACGAGATGGGCGATTCGATCACCACCTCGGTGGGCATCAACGACGCCTCGCTTGAGCTGCTGAGAGAAACCTACGGCCTAACCGAGCGCGAGTTCCAGATAATCGGAGAGTTCTCGACCGGCCGCAGCGCCCGCTACATCGCCGATTACTACATGCTCTCGGAGCACACCATCAAATCGCACCTGCGCCGCGCGTACGCGAAGATGGAAATCCATTCGAGGCAGGAGCTTTTGAACCTCATCGATCACATGGAGCTTTCGATTCACCAGCGCTCCTGATCTCAAATAATGCCTCGCATAACGACGAAAGCCGCCGAAGTTTCGGCGGCCTTCGCAGGCAACGGGAAACGCAAGGCTATTCGGCGACAGCTTCTGCAGCGACGTTCTCGCCTGCGATGCGCCCGAACACAAGCGAGCTCATCTGCCAGTTGCCCGATATCGTGATGTATCCGAGCGGTCCGCCCGTGCACATGCCCGCAGCGTACAGCCCGGGAATGACCGCACCGTCCAAATCGACGACATGGGCGCCCTCGTCGGTCTCAAGACCGCCATGGGTGTACATGACGCGGCACGTCTCAGCGGGACCTGCGTAGAACGGGGGCTCGTCGATCGGGGTCATATGGTGGGGGTCCTTGCCGAAATCGGCATCTTCGCCTGCAGCGCAGAAACCGTTGTAGCGGTTGATCGTCTCAAGAGCGGCGCTTTGCGGAATGCCGAGGTTCGCCTCCATCGAAGCAGCAAGCTCCTCGAGCGTCTCGCCCTTGGCCATGATGCCCATCTCGACCCACTCGTCGAGCTTCTCTTCGGGGAATTTGATCGACCCGGTCGGATCGGGAAGATGGCGCTTGTCGATCACGGGATAGTACACGTTGCCTTCGAGCTTGAGGATGTCGATGGCGATATCGCCGCGCGATTTGCCCTCATCGGTAAAGCGCTCGCCTTCGGGCGTGATAAGGATCTGGTTGACGGCGCGCGTAAGGCCCGCGGGGGCGATGCGCTGCTCCATGATCTCGGGGACAGAATAGTACGGGTCGAACATGACGTACTCCATGTGGCGCGTAGCGGCGCCGACACTCTGGGCGCTGCGGATGGCTTCGCCGGTGTAGGGGCCGTACGGCATGCCGAACGCCGCCAGCGTCTCGGCGCATTGCTTGACGATCTCGGGGGTCTCGGGCACATGGCGCGGGATGAGAACCTCGTCGTCAGACCACGGGCCCGTGCAGATGACGACGCCTTTACGGGCCCTGATGTGCTTTTCGCCCTCGTCGCACTCGATGCCGATGACCCTTCCGCTTTCCTCATCGCGCACGAGGCCGGTTAGGGGCGTATCGGTCATGGTCTTGCCGCCTGCCGCCTCGATATCGGCGGTGAACTTGACGGTCAGATCGCCTGCCGCCTTGAGGATGTACTTGCCCTGGCCATGGCGGCCGTCGGACACGCGCAACGTATCCTTGAACTCGCAGCCGTGCTCGAGCATCCAGTCGATGGTTTCTGCGGAACGGTCGCAGTAGATTTTTGCAAGTTCCCGGTCGGCGGTACCGCGCGACACGCGCAGGGCGTCTTCGAGCATGATCTCGGCGCTGTCCTCGACATCGTCGAAGTTCTGGGGAAGATGCAGCGACGAATCGTATGCGCAGTACTGCTCGCACACGCTCGTGATTCCGCCGAGCGCGGCGCCTTTGTCGATCATGATGACCTCGGCGCCTCCGTCGAGCGCGGCCATTGCCGCTGCGACGCCCGCGGCCCCGGAGCCGACGACGACAACGTCGGTTTCCTCGTCCCACGTTATGTCGGCGGAACCTGCCGCATTCGCCGACGAAGCGGAAGCGCCCGAAGCGCATGCGCTCAAAGCGGTTGCACCGAGCAGACCTGCCGCGCCGATGCCCGCGCCCTTGAGGAAGCTTCTCCGCGAAAGCCCGTCTTTACTGATGGATACCGATTCTCCCATGATGCTCATCCTTTCCTTTCGGTCCGTCGAAGCGGATCCCTTCACCGCCCGACCGCATGCCACTATGGGCCTTTGCAAAGCCGAGCTATCGCACGAAAGGAGTCAACCGTGTGACACGAAAAGGATGAATTAGAGTAAAGGTGCTGGTCAGCAATACCCGAAAAGAAAACCGAATGCGAGCCGTACGCCGCCGCGACCGAGCGCCATCCAAATCGCCAGCCGTTCCAGCAGCCCGCCGCATCGTCACCGCACTTCGCCTACCTCCCTTCGAACAGATCGAGGAGCTCTTGGCGGGAATGCACGTTGAGCTTCTGGTAGATGTGCTTCACGTGCGTGGCCACCGTGTTCTTCGAGAGGATTAGCTCATCGCGGATGTAGGGCTGCGAGCGGCCTTTCGCAAGGTATTCGAGAATCTGCTGCTCGCGCGTCGACAAACCGAACCGCTCGGCAAGCCGTGCGCACTGGTTCTTGGTTTCCCATTCGTCATCAGGCGCATCGGGGCGATCGCGTACGAACGGCTTTTTCGCACCCTGCGGCACGAGCATCGTCGCAAACGAAATAAGGCAGATGAGTCCGAGCGCCAGCACGAACACGCTGAGCGTTCCTTCAGAAACCGCATGCCCGGCCCACACTCCGAGCAGATTGCCCACAAGCACCCCAAGCTGCACGAACCCCTGCGTAAGGCCGATGCCCAAAACCGGCGACATCGCTTTGCGTTTGGCGAGGCCGATCACGTAGATATAGGCGATGACCTGCATAGAAGTATCGGCAATACAGATTATCGTGGTCGAGATGAAGTTCGGCGCAACCTCCTGCCACGGAAAAAGCGCCACCGACAGCACGAGCAGCGGCGCCAGCCATCTGAACAACGAAGAGAAATCGATGCGCACCGAGAACATGATGAAGCAGATGGCGAGCACGAGTCCAAAGCCCGATCCGATGAGCGTCGGGACATCGACGCCTGAAACCTGCTGGACGAGATCCTCAGATTCGCTCATGGCGCCGAGGCATCCAACAAGCAGGTACGCCGCGAACAGCACGACCGCGATACGAACGAGGTCGAGCACGATCCCCCGCTCCGGCCTATCGACGATGCGGGCGGCAACGGGCTTTCCCTCCCGTTCGCGGTAGAAAAGCTTAAGCAGTGCGCCCGATATGAGGGGAAGCGAGGCAACGGCGAGAATACCGGGTACCCCCTGGATGTAGGGAAAAACGAGACAGCACAAAAGCGTAACGAGAGAGGCGGCCGGAACCGCGATCTCCATCTGCTCGATCTCCAACCTTGAAAGGGCATCGCCCCACATGAGACAGATGAGCGCCGTACCGATGCCCGTCGTAATCCCGCTTGTGCAGTACAGCAGCCACGGCTCGATTCCGATCAGGGGAACAATGCCCGAGAGAACGGTGCCGAACGCCACGAGCACGGGAGCCGCAACACGCATGCACTTCGACGTCGAGAGGTCCGTTTTCCGCAGCACGATGCCGCCGATTATCATGGCGGCGACCACCACAGTAGCCGAAACCAACCACGAAGGATCCGCATTGATGCTGATGCCGTCCCTGTCGGGATAAACCGCCGAGGTTTCGAACGAGCAGTAGATCCACGCCCATACAAACCCGATGCCCAAGTAACGAACCTTCAGGTTCTCCTCGATCTTAGCGAATGCCGTCGCCAGACTGTTTCTCTTGACCGTAGTCGAATGCCGCATCGATCCTCCTGATACGGGCGCGTGCTGCGATGTGCTCCAATATGATCGCGCCGCACGATGCGGCTCGCACAAAGCCCGAGCAACCATTCCTCTTCCCTTGTTCCATCATAGGGATCACCTACGAGATTTCCGTCACCTATTCTAGGTGAAAACCCAACAATCCAGCTTTCAGGCGATGCCTTGCGCCCCCATTCGATGCATGCTCGTTTGGTCGAAACGACAGCAGGGAATCGCAACACACAAGCACAGGAGGGATCAACCATGGAACAAGAAACGCAAGCACCGAAAGCCACCGTGAGCCGCCGCACCTTTTTGTCGGGAGCCGCAGCCGCGGGAGCCTTGGCGGCGCTCGGTGCCATGACCGGCTGTTCGCCGAAAGCAAAAGGCGAAGCGAAAGCCGAGACCGTTGCCAACGCAAACGCCCCGACCTCGCAGGCGGATTGGCTCGGGGAAGCACCGCAAACGAGCGATGCCGACTGCACCGAAATACTCGACTTCGACGTGCTCGTTATCGGCGCAGGCACTTCGGGATATTTCGCCGCAGCATCCGCTGCCGAGAGCGGCCTCAAGACCTTGCTTATCGAAAAGTCGACGGCGGGCAACTCGGTCAGATCTTCGGCTCTCGGCGCCGTGAACTCGAAACAGCAGCAAGAGCATGGCGTATCGATCGAGCCTGCCGATATCGTAAACGACATGGACCACTACGCGCTCGGCCAAATCGACGCGCGCCTCGTGCGGAAATGGGCCGAAAACTCCGGCGAGGCCATCGACTGGTACACCGATCTCATGACTGAAAACGGTATGGAAGTACAGCTCGAATGGAACATGCCCGAAGGCACGCTATACAAAGAATGGGCGACCGGTCACGGCACCAACGGCGAATACCCCTCCCGAGAGCAGGATGTCGCCCGAATCCTCGACGCTTACATCACCTCCTTCCCAGGATGCGAAGAGCGCTTCGAAACGCCGATGGAATCGCTGATCGTGGAGGACGGCAAGGTTGTAGGAGCCTACGCGAAAAGCAAGGACGGCTCCATCCGCATCAACGCCTTGCGAGGCGTCGTTGTCGCCACCGGCGGCTACGCATACAACCAGGATATGTACGCCGCGCTCCAGCCCACGCGCCTCTCGTGCCTCGGCACGTTCGACGCCTTCCCTACCTGCACAGGCGACGGCATCAAGGCGCTCATGCGCATTGGCGCACAGATGGATGCCGTGCATACGTCGCTCACGTTCAACCGCTGCCTGCTCGCGCAGGATCAGGAGGTTGGCGATGCCTATATGACGGGTGCAAACTATGGGTACTACTTCTTTAGCTCGCAGCCGTTTTTGCGCGTCGACCATGCGGGAAACCGCTTCCACAACGAAAGCGCACCCTACGATTTCGTGATGAACGCCTCATCGAAGCGTGCAGTGGGCGACCGCTTCTGGCATCAGATCTGGGATTCCAATTGGCAGGACGACATCTACCGCCTGCACACCACAGGCTGCTCGACCATCTGCTACCACGAAGGAGCCGACCACGACGCTTGGCCCGAAATGGTTGACGAGTGGATTGCGCCCGAAATGGAAAGCTTCGTCGAGGCCGGCTACATCCAGAAGGCTGACACGCTTGAGGAGCTCGCTGAAAAGATCGGCATCACTGACAAGGAAACGTTCCTCGCAACATGCGAACGCCAGAACGAGAACTTCGACAACCAGCAAGACCCCGATTTCGGCAAAGAACCGTTCCGTTTGACCGAACTGCGCAACCCCCCATTCTACGGCACCGTGAAATCGTGCGGCCTCACCCTGTGTACGCTCGACGGCATCATGGTGAACGAAAGCCTCCAGCCCCTCGGCGAAGACGGCGCGCCCATCGAGGGCGTCTACGTCATCGGCAACGACCAGGGCGGCTTCTACGCGGGAACCTATCCGAACCTCGCTGTGGGCATCAACGCCGGCAGATGCGCCACCTTCGGTCGCATGGTGGGCAAAGCGCTCGCCGAGAAGTAAGGGCAGGGCATCGAGCGCGCATATTCGCCAAGCTTCACGAATGCTGTTTAGCAAGCAGGCCGTTCGAGAGCAAATCTCGGACGGCCTGCTTGCCCAGGGATGCCATATGCGGGCAAAGCGCTCCCAAGTTGGCAGAAAAACGGACTTTTTCGTCGCAGTGCAAGCAGGCTCAACGGCTCGCTCGAGAAGGCATGCCAACAACCAGGCAAAACGTAGCCGCTTGCGTGCTAACGGTCTCCTTAGAAGATGCTCGGCGCCTTCTGGCGACGAAAAAGTCCGTTTTTCTGCCATAAACTAGAAGCGGCTGCCGCCGAACCGATCTACCAGCGCGTCTCGATGGCTCTCAGCGGCAATGAGCCGGCTTTCCTACTCCCAATCTTCTTCTCCCGCACGGATCGGCACGCCGAATGCGCAGGCCACAGTCATGACCACACCGGCTCCAACCGTCGGAAGCGCATACTGCCAAGCGGGAATCCACGAGACCATGCCCGAGGAAAACCACGCGCCGAGGCACAGCGCAACGATCATGAGTGCCGAAGCCAGCACGACGCCGAGGCCCGCCGAGAAGCGCGTCTGCCTACGGCACAGCAAAGCGAGGATCGCCGCTCCCCCGAGCCAGCTTGCGAGCATGCACCACGTAAGGGGCTGCTGCAAAAGCACGGCCATGTTGTGCTGTACATCAAGCGATCCGAAATCCCAAAACGCCAGCGCGTTCCATCCGAGCAGGCTGTTGGAGCCGAAGCCCGCAAGCACGACGCTCAAAACGAACGCCATCGCCGCTGTGATGACGGCTTCTTTCACGGAAAGGAAGAAACCCGCAACGAGCGGCGAGACGGGATTGAAGCCAAACGAGCCGAACAGCACGGGGGAAAGCGCGGCGTTCGGCGCTTCGTCTCCCATACGGCCGACGAAGAACCACCAGGCTATCACGCACACTGGCAGCAGAATACCCGCCACAAACGCCTCGTTGAACAAAAGCGCCGCCGAAAGCGAGAGCAGCGAGAGCAGCGCGCCCAAGTGGGGCTTCAGCACCCCCGCAAGCACGAACAGCGCAAACAGACCCCAGAACACAGGATTCGCCCATCCGCCGACCGCTTCGATGTTCGAAAGCGATACGAAGCTTAAGAGTCCGACGCCAAGCGCCGCCCACACACGGACAAAGATGGATTGGAGCCTTCCGGTGCCGATGCGGTCGAACAGGCTGATGCGCTCGACGACCTCTTCCTCCTCTTCGAACTCCTCGATGGCCGCTTGGCCCACCAACACGGCAAGCTCCTTGTGGCCGCGCGCGGAGTTTCCGAAAAAGCGACTCATCTCCTCGGCGAAATCTTCGACGTTGTCGTAGCGCTCCTCGCGGTCGGGGTCGAGCGCGTAGAACAGCACGTCGTCGGCTTCCGGATCGAGCCCGTCATAGCACAGCGACGGCAGCAGCAGTTCCGCATCCTCGATAGCCGCCTCGGCCTTTACCAGATCGGGCGCGAGGAAGGGATTCGTGCCGGTGAGCATCTCGTAGGTCATGCTCGCAAGCGCCCATTCATCGCAGCGAGCATCGAGCGCCTCTTGGCGCATCTGCTCGAGCGGCATGTAGCCGATCGTGCCGCCGCCTGCCGTGCCGAAACCCGAAGCATCGGAGAGCGTGGCCAGACCGAAGTCGGTCACCTTCACCTGCCCCTGATGGTTGATAAGCACGTTATCGGGCTTGATATCGAGGTGGAGCACCTGATTTTCATGGGCGACCTCGAGCGCGTGGGCGACCGAGGAGAAGATGGCGGCAACCACGTCGAGCGACAGCTGGTCGCCGTACTGCTGAAGCAGGCCCGTCAGCGTGGTGCCGTCGACGTATTCCATGATGAGGTACGCGGTTGCACCCTGCACCTCGAAATCGTATACACCCACGATGTTCGGATCGGAGAGCATTGCCGCCGTTCGAGCCTCGTCGAGGCCAGGAAGGTTCTCAAGGGAAACGGCGTACGGGTCGAGAGGCTCGTCGTAGCCGTACGGGTCGCCGCCGTAGGGGTCGGCACTGCCGTACGGGTCGCCGTATGCGGCGCGTGCCTCGACCTGCAGGGCGCGAAACGCCTGGCTTTCATCGAGCTGGATGCACTTGATGGCAACGCGGCGCTGGATGCGTGTGTCCCACGCGACCTGGACCGTACCGAACCCGCCCGATCCCGCTTCGGCGATCGGTCGATACCGGTTCAGTATGAGCTGTTCGTTTGCCATGCGCCTTCCGTGCTGCGGTTGTATCGGGTTCAGAAAGCCTTCACGTCATGGGTTGTCTGCGCCTATGATAGCGCATTCGAGTGCGAGGTGCACCTGCCGAGAAAGACAACGGAACGGAAGGAGGACTCGGTATCCGATGACCCCAACGGAAAGAAACCAGCTGCATGCCGCGCGTCCCCGCCCGGCCCCGTGCTCAAACCGTCTCGGGTCGAACCGAAGCGGACGTACAGTACAGGCTTACAACCATATCGACGAACAGCCCTTCGAGGCCGTTGAGCTTTCTATCTTTCTTCCAGAACAGCGAGAGGGATCGCGAGAACCCCGTTCTACGTGGCGAAGCTTTGGCCGAAGGTCCATCACACCATGGACGGCCTCGTAACGAACCTGCAAGCGCAGGTCATGGGCCAGGACTACCAGCCGATTCCCGGCCTGTACGCTGCGGGTGAAATCGCCGGCGGAACGCATGGGGCCGTGCGTCTCGGCAGTTGCGCGATCACCGACTGCGTCGTGTTCGGACGAATCGCCGGGCAGGAAGTAGCGAAAGAGGAAGCGTCGGCGTAAACGAAGGCCGACCGAAGCCGCAAGCCATGCGGGGACTGTATCGTTTCGATACAGTCCCCGTTTCACTTAGCCGTTTTCAGAACTTCTTGGCGCGGCACAGGGGCTTGCGGAAAGCTGAAAGGGTATGCGGCGGTCGCGTACCACCTTCTTGGCGAAAACGGTGAACGCCGTAGTGGTCGTCATGCCGATTTCTTGGCATACGGATTCCATATCGCGCATCGCATCGAAGTCCAGCACCAAGGTCACCACGACCGTATCCCTTGGGATGTCAGCCAGAGCCGACGCGCCGGCAGAGGCATGTGCGGCGGGATTCGGCGCATCTTCAATCGGGCATATGGCAGCGGGATTCGGCGCATCGACAACCGAACCCGGCGCACCGGCAGCAGATTCTGCGACAACGGCTGCAACCGGCACATCCCCAATCGACAAGATTGCAGGCGCGGCGGCAGCCGGCGCGGCGGCAGGCACCTGCGGCTGCGCGGAAGGCGCAAGTTCGGGTTCAACAGGGGGAACAACCGTCGCGCCGCCATCCGCTTCTCCGGCCGAAGTCCCCTCTGCCGGCTCCTCGCTCTCGGCAATGCTCATTCCTTTCGGGATAAGCGACCACACGATAACGGCTACCACTATCGTCAGGACACCGCCGATAATGGCAGTAGTGACGATGGAGTCGTCAAACGCCGCAGCGCCCAGATCATGCAGCTTGTCCAAACCGGTCTGTTTGGCGATTTCCGCAGTAACGGCAAACGATTGCTCGCAGAGGTCGATTGTTTTGCCGTCCAAGCCCAAAGCTGCCAGCTTGCCCGTGCTCAAACCTCCGCGGTAGATGATAGACGCGACGCTTCCCAAGATGGCGACGCCCAGCACATTGCCCATATCGTAGGATACTTCCTGCAGGCTGCCGGCACTCGATGCCTTCTCCGCAGGCGTTTCCTGCATCATGAGCGTCGCACCGAGAGCCAGCGATCCCGAGCCGAGACCCACGAGGCACGTAGAAGCGATGACGGGAACAAGCTCCAGGTTGTCGCGGAAGAACGCGAGCATGATCATGCCGAAGGCTGCGACGATCAGGCCGCCTGCCACCACGTTGCGCGGACCCATCTTTTGCGCAAGCACCGGTGCCAACGTGCAGCCGATCAGGCTGGCGATGGCCATGGGCACGAGCTTGATGCCCGCTTCAAGCGGATTGTCGCCGTTCACCAGCTGGAACCACTGCGCCAGCAGATACAGCAGCACGGCCATGGCGAACGTGGAGAACAGCGTGGCAACAACGCCCGCAGAAAACGGCTTACTGCGAAACAAAGAGAAATCGACGAGGGGATTCTTCGATTTTATGCAGCGGAACACGAACAGCGCCATGAGAACCAATCCGACAGCAAGCGCGATAATACCTGCGCGATCGAACTCGAGCTCGGCCGCCACATGCTTGATACCCCACAGCAGCGCCACCATGCCCACAAGGAACATGACCGATCCCAGAAGGTCGAAGCTGCCGGGGTTTTTCAGCTTCACCTCGGGAAGGATGAGAACGCCCGCAACAAACGCCACGCCCATCAGCGGCACGTTCATGAGAAACGCCGCGTGCCACGAAAAGCTATCGAGCAGCAGGCCGCCCACCAACGGTCCGAACGCCATGCCGAGCGCGCTGACGGCCGACCACACGGCGATGGCGACGGCGCGTTCCTTCGCATCGGTGAAGATGCTGCGAATCATGGCGATAGTGACGGGCATGATGGCGGCACCGCCGATGCCCAGCAGGGCACGCAAAGCAATGAGCTGCTCGGGGTCTTCCACCAGCAACGCGCCAGCGGATACACCGCCGAAGATCAGAAAGCCCATAAGCAGCATGCGCTTTCTTCCGAAACGATCGGAAAGCGAGCTGGTTGCCACGATAAGACCCGCCAAAACCAGCGAATAGGAATCGACGATCCAGAGCAGCTGTTCGGAAGTCGGTTTCAGGTCTTTCGTAATATCCGGCAGTGCGATGTTGAGCACCGTAAGGTCGATGGTAACGACGAACTGCCCCAGTAAAATGACGGCAAGCGACGCCCACAGCAACTTTTTGGGTATAGCGGACGGCTTCATAATGATGTTGTTGTCCATAAGTGATCAGCCTTTCCTCGACACCGACACTACGCCAGCTCGACGCTGTCAACGATGCCGTCAAGCGAGGCCGCACTGCCGATCACGCGAATCTGGTAATGGGCGGTTTCGCTGTACACGTAGGCGACGGCGTACTCGTATTTGCGCGAAATGTCGTCGATCTCCTTTTCGAAGCTGTATTCGTACACGGAGGCCTGCGCGCCGTCGATGACCATGCTGCGCACCTCTTCATCTTCCCATTCGGTGGCGCCCAGCTCGCCTTCAGCCCAAGCGCGCTTGGCCATAATGTCCTGTTCGGCGGTTTCTTCGCCGCTTTCGGGCCTCAGATCGTAGGTAACCACCACAACGTTGTTCTCGTCCTCGTCGGTGTCGACGTAGCGCATAGTGCCGGCAAGGTCGTCGTTATCCTTGCCGGTGACCTCGAGCCAACCGGAAGGAACCTTCAGAGTCATCCCCTGCACTTCCACTTCGCGATCAAGGCTTGCACCACAACCGGCCAGCACACCGCCAATGGCCAAGAACAAAGCAAGCAGGGCCGCAACGCGCACTTTCTTTCTCATGTTTCGTCCTTTCATTTATTTATTGTACATTTGTACATTAGGAAGATACCAGAAAGTGCGCGTTATGTACATCTGTACATTAAAGTTTCTTGAAATTGTTTTCTACTCGTCTTCACCCACAAGCGCAACGATGGCGGCGCAGATGGTATCGGAATCGTAGGACGCGCCGTAGATAGCCGTGTCGATGATCAGGCCCGTAAGAAAGGTTGACAAGATTTGCAGCCTCTCGAGACCGATGAGCGGGGCGTAATCTTGCGCATTTTCCACCAGCGCGCGCTTCCATAGCCCACTGACCTCCGGATCGCTGACGGCGGCGGCATAGAACATGGCGTCGGTACTCACTTGCCGTTCGTCGGCAAGATAAGCAACGACGAAGTCGCACAGCATCTCAACGCCCATCTTTCGACTTCCCACCCGCGCAAGCATCTCTTGGTTGCGCAGGGCGATCTGCTCTGCAAGCAGCGCAAGGCCGGCATGGCGCAAGTCGTCGATGCTCTTGAAGTACTGGGTGGTGGATCCCAGCGGCACGCCCGCATGCTCGGCGACGCGGCGATGCGTGAGGTGCCGGGTTCCCTCTTGGGAGATCAGTTCTGCAGCAGCTTCTGCAATCTGCCGCTTGCGACGCTCCGGGTCGCGCGGTGCCCGCGCCTTCTTCCGCTCCTCCGCCTGTTCCTTGCGGCTCTCTTCGCCCATTGCGTCCTCCTCGTACTAATGTTCAAATGTACATTAGTGTAGCACGAAACGAGGTCGGCTATCGACACGAGACGGGGCTCGATGAGATGCTATACTTTCTTACCTGCCGATTGATCCAAGGAGGTGCGATGGACCCGTCCGCTGCCTGCATGTCGAAGCACCCGCACGTCGTACGCCTCGCCCTCGCCGTGACGCTCACCCTGCTCTTCCTCTTTTCGAGCGCACCGCGCGCTGCCTTTGCCGATCCGACGGGCGATCCCGCACGTGAAGCGGCCCTGCCCCCTTCGTTCGATCTGCGCGCCGTGCCCGCCGAGGATGGCGACACGGCCAACTACCTTACGCCCGTCCGCGCCCAAACCGAGGACATCTGCTGGGCGTACGCTTCGCTCGCCTCGCTCGAGTCGTCTATCCTGCGTACCAGCGGCGCCGCCGTCGAGCTTTCCCCGTGGCACCTTGCATACTTCACTGTTACAGGAACCGAAGAGAAGGAAGCCGCCGGACTCTTTTTCATGGATCCTCCCCTGTACGCCGGGGGCACCGAGCCCCACCTCGTGGCCGCAAGCCTCGCTGCCGGCAAAGGAGCAACCCCCGTTGCAGCGGGAGCCGATGCGGCGTACGATCCCATGGACGAAAGCCTTCGCTACCGAAGCGAATACCGCCTTACCGATGCCGCATTTCTCTCGGCGCGGGCGGGATCCTTCTGGGTGGGCGCCTCGGACGATCAGGTCATGGCCGATGCCAAGCACCGCATCATGGATTCCGGGCCCATCGTGGCCGAATTTGCTAGTTCGATGTACAACGGATTCTACGACTTCGACTACGCATCGTATTGCAACGCGGCAGAGCCGTGGAACGCGCCCGACCACTACGTAAGCATCGTCGGCTGGGACGATGCGTTTCCCCGCGAGCACTTCAACGCCGCACACCAACCGCAGGCAGACGGCGCATGGCTCGTGAAGAACTCCTGGGGAACCGACGTCCAGAACGATGGCTACTGCTGGATCTCCTACGAAGACGAAACGCTGCGCTTGATAGCGGGATTCGACGGCGAACCGTCCCGCCAGGGAGAAACCGTCTACCAGTACGATAAGCAGGGATGGCTCGATTCGATCGCCCTCGGCAGCCAGACAACCGCTTACATGGCAAACGTATTCACGGCAGACAGCACCGAGCTGCTCGACCGCGTGATGCTCTGCACGACTGATCGGGGTACCGCCTGCACCATCGAGGTCTACCGCTCGGTCGACGAGGGAGACGCAGACCCGACGGCGGGCGAGCTCGCCGCGCGCCAGACGGCAACGTTCGGATTGCCCGGCTACCACACGATTCCGCTCGATACCCCCGTAAAGCTCGACCCGAACGAGCGTTTTTCGATCGTGGTCAAGCTCGACAACCCGACGTACCGCTACGTCGTTCCCGTCGAGGGCATGGTGCTCACGGATCCCGAGCTGCCCGACGACACTGCGCCGCAGCATATGGGATACGACGCATCGGGAGCCCGCGAGATCAGCTACCTCCCGCCGATGGCGTAACGTGGAGCGATTCTGCGGGATCAACGTGGGAGGGCGTTGCCTCGCGCTGCTACAAGACCAACGTCTGCCTCAAGGCGCTCACGGTACCGCGCGAAGCGGATAGCGGCGAGGGCGAAGGCAGCGAGCCGAATCAGGATCACGATCAGCCGTCCGAGATGGACGGGAAGCCGACGTCCGGCGAGGGGTCGATCCGGGCAGGCGCCTCGCTTCCCGCAGTCGGCGACGAATCGCCTGCCGCTCTGGCGCTCGGAGCGGCGGCCGCAAGCGCGCTGCTTGCTCTCGTCGCACGAGCAAAGGAGGCGAACCGCCGCTCTCGTCGCGGCTAGCGTCAGTCGAACCGAGTCGCCATCGCCGGATGCCCCGAGCGGCTATCACCGTATAAACACCCGACCTTTTCGCTTCGCGGCCCCTTTCCTCACGCAACTTGCTATAATACCTTTGTCTAACTACATTGCGACAAAGGCAGCAAGGCAGCCGGCTTTCGGCTACCAGCCGCCGAAAGCTTTTCACCAGGGGATCGGAACACGGGGGCTGCATGTTCAATATGCTCATAACATGCTATCTCTTTCTCGGCGGAGCAGGCGCCGGAGCGCTCACCGTCATGGGGGCTCTCGAATGCGTCAACGCACAGCAGCGTTTCGGTGATTGCCCCGCCGAAACATCGACCGTCAGTCGAAGGCGGCGCATCCGCCAAGCTTTCACCCTGCCCGACGAGTTCTTCTCGCGCGGATGGTCGTTCTGCTTCGTGGCGCTTGCCACAGGCATGCTCTGCCTGTTCGCCGATTTGGGCAGACCCGACCGCATCATCAATCTGCTGCTCTCCCCTGAGCTCTCGGCTATCGCCGTCGGTTCCTACGCACTCGTGCTTTCGCTCGCCTGCTCGGGCGCCTTCGCTCTCGCTTCCCTTCTCGAAACACCGCGCATCTCTCCCCGCGTCATACGCGTACTCGCAGCGCTTTCCATCGCTTTCGGCATTGCAACCATGGCATACACGGGAGTCCTTCTGCAAAGCATGGCATCGATTCTTTTCTGGCAAACACCGCTGCTTCCGATCATTTTCGTTCTCTCGTCGTTTTCGTGCGGCATCGCGCTTCTGCTCTTTTCCACTTCGTTCGTCGAGGCGCGCTACTCGTTCGTTCGGCCGATCGTCTGGCTCTGCCGAGCCGACAGCATCGCCATCGTGCTCGAGGCGGCGTTTCTTGCCGCATACCTCGCTTGGGGATTCAACGCCGAAGGCACACGGCTCGCCGTTGAAGCGCTCGTTGCAGGGGATCTGCGCTGGCTTTTCTGGGCAGGCCTCGTCGTATGCGGCCTCGCGGTACCGTTCGCACTCGAGCGCTTCGTTACCCACGGCAACTATAGAACACAGCTTTTATGGATCGGCACGTTTCTCTTAGCAGGAGGCTTCGTGCTGAGATACTGCATCGTCGGCACCGCCGATTACGACGTGACCCAAATGCCCGACCTCTTGTACGGATTGGCTTTCTAGCAGATGAAAGGTACTACTATGGGACGACGCAATACCCGCATGATGAAGGACGCCCCCTACGACGTTCGCGACAAAGAAGCCGAAATCAGGACAGCAACTTCGTACGTACCGCGCAAATCATCCCGAAACGGCGCGGTGATCTTCAACATCGCCGTATTCGTGGCGACGTGCGCGATCGTGCTCGGAATAGCTTGTGCCGTATCGGGATCGATCACCCTCGAGGCGATCATCGCCATGCTGCTTGTCGCCGCGCTCGTGCTCTCGTCAACCCACATCGCGCTTTCCTGGGAGAAGGTCGTCGTGCTGCGCTTCGGCAACCTCAACCGCGTGGTGGGTCCGGGACTCTACTTCACCATCCCCATCATCGAACACGGTACGATACGCGTCGACCAGCGCATCATAGCCACCCCCTTCTATGCCGAAAAAACGCTCACCGCCGATCTTGTTCCCGTGAACATCGATGCCGTGCTGTTCTGGGTGGTATGGGATGCCGAGAAAGCCTGCACCGAGGTGGAGGACTACTACGCAGCCGTCTCGTTCCTCGCGCAGACCGCCATGCGCGAGGCAGTGGGGCGCTCGACGGTGGCCGAGGTGGCGCTGCGCCGCGATCAGCTCGACTTGGAGATCAAGGAGGACATCGAGAAGGAAGCGGCCGGCTGGGGCGTCGACATCATCTCGGTCAAGGTGCGCGATATCGTGATCCCCGACGAGCTGCAAGAGGTGATGTCGCTCGAGGCGCAGGCCGACCGTGAGAAGAACGCACGCATGGCCGTTGCGGGCGTCGAGCGGGACTTGGCCGAGATGCTCTCCGAAGCAGCCGACGTGTACGGCGATCCGGAAGCTGCGCTCAAACTGCGCACCATGCTCATGCAATACGAAACCGTGAAGAAGTCGAAGGGAACCGTGGTCACCGTGCCGAGTGCCCTCAGCGACGGCTTCGTCGACGGCTCGGGCGACAAAACGGGCGATGCAGCGCGGAGTCCGCGTGGATAAACGCCGATGGGAAAGCATGTCTGCTATGATGAACACCACTTACTACTCTGAAAGAACATCCTTATGAGCGCACTCGAATCGTTTGAACTGGACTACAGCAGCGGCCTTCCCGTATGGATTCAGGTAAAGAACCGCATCGCCTACCTGATCGGATCAGGCGAATACAGCGCAGGCGACCGCCTGCCCACCGTGCGCGCGTTGGCGGTCGACCTCGACATCAGCTACAACACGGTGAACCGCGCTTACATGGATCTAGAACGCGAGGGGTACATCACCACGAGGAAGGGCCGCGGCACGTTCGTTGCCGAGCGCAACGACGTGGGCGCCGCACGGGCGACCGACAGCCCCGTCGAACTCTTGATCGACGATATGATCAACGCCTGCTCCCATGCGGGGCTGAACGAAGACGACATTCTCGCGATGGTCAAGGCGCGGCTGGCGCATCGGAAGGGCTAGGCTCGCACCCATTCGGCAGCATCGCGTCTCTTAGAGGAGGTTCGCGGATTTGCCGACCAGCTTTACTCATAAATTTATTCTCTAATTGGAATAGTTTGTCATATTGATTGTCGCAATGGATTGCGATAAAGTGACAGCATGAGGATTTGGCCAATTCTTTACGAGGAGTATCAGGGGGATATCCTGAAGGATTGAGCTTGGGGGAAACCGGGAGTATGGGCTTCCAATCGAAGCATCCGACAGATGATATCCTGACACAATCTTTGAGGAGGAGAAATGTCAGGAGCGAATAGTCCGCAAGGCGGGCTCACTCGTAGAAGCTTTCTCAAAACGACCGCTGCAGTTGCAGGGGCGGCCACCGTCGTTGGGGGCGCATCTTCGCTCACAGCTTTAGCGGAAAATTACAGTGCTGGTCAGGTAGAAGCGCAAGGCGAGCAAATCTTTCGCGGTGTGTGCCGCCCGAACTGCTTTGGTTTTTGCCACATAAACGTCCATGTGCGCGATGGCAGAGTGACGAAAACCTCGCGGGCGGAATACAACGAAGAGTGCTACAACCGCATTTGCCAGCGCGGCCTATCTCACGTCCACCGAATCTACGATCCCGAACGCGTGCAGTACCCCATGCGCCGCGCGGAAGGAACCGAACGCGGCGCCGGCGAATGGGAGCGCATAAGCTGGGACGAAGCGCTTACCGAAATAGCCGACAAGATCAAAAGCATTCAAAGCGAATACGGCGAAGGTTCCGTAGCGTTCCTTACCGCCTCGGGCAATCAGGCATCCGGTATCACCAGCGCCTATGGCCGCTTGCAGGCCCTCCTGAATGCCAGCAGCATCGGCCCTTGCTTGGACATGGGCAGCTACTACGGTATGCAGGCGGTAGCAGGTCTGTACATCAGCCCCTTAATGGGCTTGCAAATGTGGGAGGGCAACGAGCCCACCGATGCCAAAAACGCAAAAACCATCGTGGTATGGGGCGCCAACATCACCGACGCCCAAGTGCAGAATTGGCACTTGGTCAAGGAAGCCATGCAGAACGGCACCAAGCTGGTCGTCATCGACCCCGTATTCACGCAAATCGCCTCCAAAGCCGACAAGTGGATACCTATTCGCCCAGGCAGCGATACGTTGCTTAAATACGCCCTCATGAACATCGTTCTTGAGAAAGAGGCTCAGGATATCGAGTTCCTGCAACAGCATACGGTCGCCCCGTTCCTCGTCCGTAGCGATACGGGCATGTTCGTACGCAGGAGCGATACCGGCGTCGAACCCACCGCAACCGGCGAGATGAACCCCACGACGGGTGAAGAGATCATGCTCGATCCGTACATGGTACTGGTTGACGGCGAGCTGGTCGAAGTGACCGAAGCTTTAACCCCCGCCATCGAAGGAACCTACGACCTCGATGGTGTAGCATGCCGTACCGCCTACGAGCTGCTGAAAGAAGAGATCCTCTCGCACTCCCCCGAGGAGGCGTCGAAGCTGACCGAAATACCCGTCGAAGATATCTACGAACTGGCGGATATCTGCATGGATACGCCAGTGTATCACTACGAAGGCTACGGCCCCCAAGCGTACAACAACGGTGCGCACACCACCATGGCGGGCCTCACGCTATGCGCGCTTCTGGGCAACCTGGGCAAGCCGGGAGCTTCGTACGGAGCGTTCTGGGGAGTCCACATGGGCCTCGGTTCAACCTATACCGCCCCCAACGGCCCCAGCACGGGCTTTTCGATCCCCAGCGTCGACCTGAAGAACGTTGTGGAAAAAGGTCAGTTCGCCGGCAAAAAAGCCGACATCAAAATGCTGTGGATGTACTCGGCAAACCCGCTTAACACCCACACCGACACCCATGCATGGACCGACGTCATCATTCCCGCTATGGAGTATGTTGTCGTTGCGGACTCGGCCTTGACCGATTCCGCCCGCTACGCCGACATGGTGCTGCCGATCGCGCAATGGTTCGAGCTCGAAGAAGTAGCCAATGCGGGACAGTGCTCCTCGCTTCACTACAACGAAAAAGCCATCGAGCCGTTGTACGAAAGCAAACCGGACACCCAAATCGTCACCGAACTCGCTGAAAAACTGGGGCTCGGCCAATACTTCACGCTGAGCAACGAGGAGATTCTCGAAGAGGTATACAACACCGAACTGGGTACCGCACTCGGCATGAGCATGAACGACCTGCGTGAAAAGAAGCAGATACGCTTCATTCCCGGCGATGCCGAAACCGATCCGCACATCGCATACAAAGACGGCGCGTTCGGCACTGCGTCGGGTCGCTTCGAGTTTTACCGCGAAATGCCCACGGTGCGAGCGGCAACGACAAAAACCCCTACACCTGAAGAAATCGACCGCGACCGCATGGCGCACTGGTTCCCGCCGCTCGAAGCATGGCCGGAAAACGAGCTGTATTCGAAGTATCCGCTCGTGCTCATGAGCGAGCGCCCGCGCTATCGCGTCCATTCGCAGTGGTTCAATACGCCGCTTTTGCGAGAAATCGATCCCGAGCCGTTCGTGAAGATCAACCCCGTAGACGCCGAAGCGCGAGGCATCACCGATGGCAGCTACGTCGAATGCTTTAACGATCGAGGCACGGCTGTAGCCAAGGCGGTGTTTTCCGAAGCGATCCGCCCCGGCACGCTGCTCTACCCCAAAGGCTGGCAGCTCAACCAACACAAAGCCGGAGGCTGGTCTCTTTTGAGCTCCACAGAATTCGACGTATTCGCAGTGAACAACAACTTCATGGACGTATTGTGCGACGTTCGCGTATGGGAAGGGAGTGACGAATAATGACGCGTCTTGGTTTTGTCATCGACAAAAAGTCCTGCATCGCCTGCCATGCGTGCGCGGTAGCATGCAAAGTGGAAAACAATTTGCCTGACGGCATATGGTGGAATCGCATTCTCACCGAAGGCGGGGATAACATGGACACCCCCGACGGCACCTATCCCAACCTCACCATGGCAAACATTGCCGTTGCGTGTCAGCATTGCGACAACCCCGCCTGCGTGAAGGTGTGCCCCGTAGGCGCGACCTACAAGGATCCCGACACGGGGGCCGTACGCCAGGACTACGACAAGTGCATCGGCTGCCGCATGTGCATGTCGGCATGCCCTTACACGGGCGTGCGCTCGTTCAACTGGGAAGAGCCGAATTACGCCATCGGGCAGGCAATGGGCGACGCTGATGTTCCCACCCATCAGAAGCACGTGGTTGAGAAATGCACGATGTGCTGGCATAGGCTGGCGAAAGGCTTAGAGCCCGCATGCGTTGAGGTTTGTCCCGCTCGCGTACGCTATTTCGGTGACTTCGACGACCCCAACTCCGAGGTTTCCAAGCTCATTCGCGAACGAGAGCATACGAAGCTCCTCGAAAATCGCGGTACCAACCCATCCGTCTACTACCTCGTCTAAGCAGAAAGGGAGAGAACAATGTCTGAGAACAACCGGGCGACGACGTCGCCCAAGGCTCCTGCTGCCAGGTTCGGGGGCAAGGGGCTCAACGTCGGCATCGCCGTTGCGGCTATCGTAACCGTTGTAGGTCTAGTGCTCTGGGGGGTCCAGCTTTCGGGCGGCCTCGCGCAGACGGGCATGCGCAACTTCGACTCGTGGGGCCTCTACATCACCTGCTTCATGTTCCTCGTGGGCCTGTCGGCCGGCGGCCTCATCATCAGCTCGGTGCCGAAGGCGTTCGGGATGAAGGGCTTCGGCGGCATCTCGAAGGTTGCCGTGTGGACCTCCGTCTGCTGCACGGTGCTCGCCATCGGCTTCGTGGTGGTCGACCTCGGCCAGCCCTTGCGCCTGTGGGAGCTCTTCGCCTACTCGAACCTCGGAAGCCCCCTCATGTGGGACATCGCGGTCATCGCCATCTACCTGATCCTCTCGGTCGTCTACCTCTGGGCGACGCTGCGGGCGGAGGCCGGGAAGGTGTCGCAGAAGGCCCTGCGCGTCGTCAGCGTCATCGCGCTCGTGTGCGCGGTGCTCGTGCACTCCGTCACCGCCTGGATCTTCGGCCTTCAGCAGGCCCACGAGTTCTGGTACACGGCGCTTCTCGCGCCCTGGTTCGTGACCTCCGCCCTCGTGTGCGGCACCGCGCTCGTGCTCGTGGTGGTCATAGCCCTGAGCAAGGCCGGTTACATGGAGCTCGCGCAGGAGAACGTCGTGAAGATGGCGAAGATGCTCGGCGCGTTCGTGTGCGTCGACCTGTACTTCTTCGCCTGCGACCTGCTCACGTCGGCCTTCCCGGGAGGCTCGGGGACCGAGGTCGTCGACATGCTCGTCTCCGGCCCGCTCGCCCCGTTCTTCTGGGTCGAGATCGTCGGATGCGCGCTCGCCGCGGTGGTCTGCTTCGTCCCGAAGCTGCGCACCAATCCGCTGCTCGTCGCCGCCGGCCTGCTCGCCATAATCGGCATCTTCTGCAAGCGCGTGCAGCTGTTGGTTGGCGGCTTCCAGATCCCGAACATCGACTACGCGGGCGTGATGACGCAGTACTCGGTGACCGACTGGGCGGCCGGCATGGCCGGAGCCTACCAGGGCATGGTGTACTGGCCGACCCCGCTCGAGTTCGGCGTGGCCCTCGGCGTGTTCGGCCTCGGGGCGCTGATGCTGCTGCTCGGCCTCAAGTTCCTGCCCCTCAAGCCCGCCGAGAACTCGCACTAGAAGCCCCTCGCCCGCAAGGCGCCTCCCACGCCGCGGCTGCCAGCGGCGTCCCGGAGCGCGGCTTGCGGGCCCTGCCTAAGGATCGACATGGTCAAGAAAACCCTCGTAACCCTCGCGGCGTTCCTGCTCGTGGGCGCCGCCGTGTTCGGCGCGGGAGCGCTCGCCGACCCGTCGGTGGGCCTGCCGCGGGCCATCGCGGAGGACTCCCCGTGCCCCGCGACCTCGTGCGCGAGCGGGAGCTGCCACGGGTTCGACGACGTGCCCGAGCCCGACGGCGCGACCGAGATGGCGTGCCCTGAAGCCTCCTGCGCAAGCGTCGAGTGCCACGCGTGGGACACGCTCGCCGACCGCTACTACCGCCCCTCCGACGCGAGCCTGAACCTGTGGGTGCTCGCGCCCGTGGCGCTCGTCGTGGGCCTCGTGCTGCTCGTGAAGAAGGTGAGGTAGATGGACGGGAAGTGCTTCGTCGCAGACGCCGTCGCGCTCGCCGTCTACCTCGTCGCGGCCAACCCCGCCCTCACCGGCATCGGCCTCCACGAGTGGATCGGCCTCGGCGTTTTCGTCGCGTTCGCCGCGCACGCCGCGCAGCACGCCGGATGGGTGGCCGACACCGTGCGCGGGGCGCTTCGCTTTCCCGCGCCCGCCCGCGTCGCCAACCTCGCGCTCGACGCGCTCATCCTGATCGCGTTCATGGTCGTCACGGTGTCGGGCCTCGGCGTCTCGGGTACGGTGCTGCCCGCGTTCGGCCTGTACGCCGACGGCTACTACTTCTGGGACCCGCTGCACGCGATTGCGGCCAAGGCGCTCCTCGCCCTGCTGCTCGTGCACGTGGCGGTCCACTGGAAGTGGCTGTACAACTTCGTGCGTAAAAGCAGGGGGGCCGTACGCGGAAAGAGCCCCGTCGAAGGAGAAGACGATGACTGAGCACGAAGCGAATCCGATTGCAGGCGGCGCATCCGCCGAACCGCGCGCCCTCGCGACCGCCTACGAGCTGCTCGCTCTCTCCTTCCGCCACCCGGGCCCCGAGCTCGCCGGGGCCGTCGCCTCCGGCGAGTGGGCGGAGGCTGCCTCCGAGGTCGCGGGCGCGCTCGGGCTCGCGCTGCCGGGCGGCTGGGGCGCGGGGCTCGAGTCGTACGCGGGCCGCGGCCCGGAGGCCCTCCTGCACGCCCTGCGCGCCGAGGCCACCCGCCTGTTCGTGGGCGCGCCCGAGCCCGCGGTGTCGCCCTACGAGGGCGTGTGGCGCGCGGCCGACGACGGGGTGCAGGCGCTTTTGTTCGTGAACCCGCACTCCATGGCCGTCGAGCGCTTCGTGCGCGGCTGCGGCCTCGGGCGCCCCGAGGGCACCAACGAGCCCCTGGACCACGCGGCCACCGAGCTCGAGCTCCTGCAGTGGCTCTGCATGATAGAGTGCGGCCTCGCCGCCGCCCCGGAAGGCGCCGAGCCCCCGCACGGCTCCTGGGCCGCCGCGCGCGCCCGCTTCCTCGAAGATCACGCCCGAACCTGGATGCCCCGCTTCGCCGAAGCCGCGGCCGCCGAGTCCCGCGAGCCGCTCTTCCGCGCGGCGGCGGTGATGCTGGGGGCGGTCATCTCGTAGCGTCGCCCATACGGGGAATCCGCCGTCGAACAGCCGCCGGCATGGCCGCGCATGTGTTCTTGCGGCGATCAGGCGTCCCGAAGCCCCGCTACAAACCCCGCCGATTCCGGCTGTGCGCCGAAAAGGCGCGTTCGTGGCAAGAAACGGCCGCATTCACCACCGTCGGAACCTTCTTCCGCAGCCGGTTTTTCGGCCGGCTCCCGGCTGATCTTGCACCGTACTCCCCGTCGGCTGCGGTTAATGCACGCTTTTGTCAAGCGATCCCCGCCTTTTCAGGCGGTTTTGCTTGACAAAGGCGTGCATTACCGTCGCAAAGCGGAAGCCCGCCGCTTTTTTTGGCGATCCCGGTCGGCTCACGTTCGAGAACGGCTCGCCAATCGAAACGTTGAGCAACTCTGCGATATCGCGCGATGCGACGGCCCCGTGCGGCGGGCGCGCGTTTCGCCGTGCAGGGAAGGCTTCGGACAGCGAATACGGCTGTTTCTTGCCGCGAACCTGGGAATCCGACGCACGGCCAAGATACCGGGACCGCGCATGACACCTGGTAGCGACCTGGCGCTCCGGAGTCCCGAGCGGGCGCATGTCAATATTGGTTCTAACAGCGAACTCGGGGATCCGGCGCACAGCCGTCCCGACGCACATGCGCACCCGCCCGCCCAGCGGCGATCAAGCATCCCGAAGCCTTGACGGAAGGCCGACGATTCCGACTTTCAACGTCCAGCGGCGGATTTCCGAACGGAGGCGTGCCGATTCCAAGCAGCAGCGGAACGGCGGAACTCCACCCGTATGATTAATCGAGATACTCCGCGACAACGGACTCATGCATACGAATACCTCATCTTCTTCGGATTCCGAAGAAGGCCGAACCGCGTCGCCCGTCGGCCTCGCGCAGGCTCCCGGAAACAACTGCGTGAACGGCAGCCAACGGTTCGATGCGAAACCGGCCGTACGCGCCACACGGTGCTACCGTAATGCTCAAACGAGAGAATGGGAGGCATGCTATGCACGCGAACACGTACGACTACATCGTGGTGGGATCGGGCCCTGCCGGAAGCGTTATGGCCAAAATACTCAGCGACGACGGTGCGACGTCGGTACTCCTGCTCGAAGCAGGAGCGAACAACGATGCCGATCCGCTCGTCCAGGATCCCAACGCCAACCTGTACCGGCACTTCCCCGAGTACTTCTGGAACGAGGGACCCTCCATTCCGCAGAAAGGTACGAAAGGTCGCGACTTCCCCCTCACCGGCGGTCGTACGGCAGGCGGCGGCTCGTCCGTGAACGGCGAGATGTACGTGCGCCCCACCCCGTTCATCCTCGAACGGTGGGCTAAGATTGCAGGCCCCCAATGGTCGCTCGCCGAAGCCACGAAGAGATTCATCGAGCTCGAGAACTACCTCGGCGAATCGAACAGCCCCGACGTGCGCGGCACAGAAGGCCTTCTGCACATCCGCCAGAACCACCCCACTACGCCCGCGCTCGTCGATAAGATGACCGTCGCCTTCGAGCACTCTACAGGGCTTCGCGCTATCGGAGACTACAACGATCCGGCGACCCCAATCGGCCCCTTCCGCAGCTGGCAGCTCTACCAGAAGCCCGACGGCCAACGCGCAAGCGCATCGGTTTCCTTCCTCGAGCCGGCGATGGCCGAAGCGAGCACCGGCTCGAGACGCCTCGATGTCCGGTTCGAATCGACTGCCGTGAAAATCCTCTTCGACGGCACCCGCGCCGTGGGCGTCCGCTTCATTGAGCGCGGCGAACAGCGCGAAGCCGTTGCCTCGAAGAAGGTCATCGTATGCGCGGGCATCCATAGCGCCAAGCTGCTGCTGGTATCGGGAGTCGGTCCGGAGCACGAACTCGCCGAGGCGGGCGTGGCCCTCGTTGCCGACAACCAGCACGTTGGCCGTCACCTGGCCGACGACGCTTACGTGGGTGCCGTGCTCTCCGTCAATCCTGACGATATCGCCGAACTGGCAGAAAACGATGCAAACGCGAAAATCCACGGCGGAGCATTCCTCCCCTCGCCCGAAGGCAAAGGCGAGCCGAACGAGCGCGCCATCCAGATAATGGCAACCGGCGCTACGACCCAGGCGCTCTATCTGAGCGTACTGTGCGTGAACCCCGAAAGCCGCGGCACCTTGAAGATCCAAAGCGCCGATCCGCTGAAATCAATGCTCGGCGATTTCGGGTTCCTCACCGACGAGCGCGACGTCAAGACCCTCATGGCTGCCTTGCGCACCTACATCGCGCCCATGGCGGAGAAGATGGGCGAGCTCGACGCGGCGTACAGCCTCGTTGCCCCCGCGCCCGAGGTGCTTGCCGACGATGGCAAGCTCGAGGATTACGTGCGCACCTCGTTCATCCATACCTACCACGATCAATGCTCGGTACGCATGGGTGCCGAAGCGGGTGCAGCCGTCAACGGCTGGGGCGAGGTATACGGAGTAGAAGATCTCGTTGTCGCCGACGCCTCCATCATCCCCTACCACATGGACGGCAACACCTCGGCCTGCGCCTACCTTATCGGCTGCACGATCGCGAAGCACTTGGTCGAGGGATAGAAGGCGGCGCGAACCGCCAAAAAAGCGGGTAGGGCGAACATCCGAGCGCAACACCCGTTCCTCGTACGAGAAATCCTCTAGCGCGCGTAAAAAATGCGGACGAGCATCCAACAGCGATGCCGCCCGCATTTCTATGCGCGCAATCCTCTATTTTGATAGCTTGGATCCCGCTATTTTGTCATGCAAGCCTTCTCTGCCCAGCCGCGATCCTGCTGCAATTCCATCGTCGCTTATCCCAATAGCTTCTCGATATCGGCTTCGAGCTTTTCGGGTGCGTAGGCGGGGGCGTAGCGGGCCGCCGGATTGCCGTCGCGGTCGATGAGAAACTTGCCGAAGTTCCACGTGATGTCGCCTTTCTTGGAAAACGGCTTGAGCGCTTTCACCTTCTTGGCGAACGAATCCGCCTCAGCATCGCCCTGTTCGTCAGGCAGTTGTTCTTTGAGCCACGCAAACAGGGGATCGGCGTCTTTTCCATTCACATCGACCTTCGAAAAACGCGGAAACGTCGTGCCGTAGTTGAGGGTGCAGAACTCTTCGATCTCCTCATCGGTTCCCGGCGCTTGCTTGAGGAACTGATTCGAGGGAAAATCGAGAATCTCCAATCCCCGATCGCGGTATTTCTTGTACAGCGCTTCGAGTTGGTCGTATTGCGGGGTCAGGCCGCATTTGGTTGCCGTATTCACGATGAGCAGCACCTTGCCGTCGTATTGCGACAGGTCGGCTATGCCGCCCTTTGAATCCTTCACCTTGAAATCATGTACGTTCATGGTCGTTCTCCTTTTGCGTTCGAACGAATCATTTGTTGTCTTGCTGCCAACATAGCTGGTTTCACGGACTCCGGCTTGTTTTGTTGCTCTTCCGAAACCGTAAAAGCACGACGTTCTAAAACGGTTCGCTTACCGCCCGTTTGCGCGCTCGAAACGGTTGCTACGGTTCGTTTACCGCCCGCTTGCACAGACGAAACGGTTGCCCGCTCTGCCG
Source organism: Raoultibacter timonensis (assembly GCF_022845715.1). Taxonomy (NCBI): domain Bacteria; kingdom Bacillati; phylum Actinomycetota; class Coriobacteriia; order Eggerthellales; family Eggerthellaceae; genus Raoultibacter; species Raoultibacter timonensis. The sequence continues at coordinate 561,406 of NZ_AP025564.1, read as the reverse complement.
CGCCGCCCCATCGCAGCTCCCTATAATCCTTATTACATTACCTATTTTGAAGCGCCCGAAAAGACGCCTCGAGCACAGCACGAAGGAGTCGATACCCATGAAAGAAACACCTGCATACACCATCAGTACACGAGGAGTGGTGATCTCCTGCATCCTCGCCGCGGCAATCGTCATTGCAATCGGATTCGCGATTTCGCTCACCAAACCCCCGACCGCCCATGCAACCTCTTTCGACTCGCATGGATTTGATTATTTCGCCCTCCAGGAAGCAACGTCCGCCAAAGATGCCGAGCATGCGAACCTTATTCGGGAAGAGGCCCGCGAGTCGGCATCGCGCGCCCAGCGGATAGCCGCTGAAACGCAAGCCGCCGAAAACGGCGGTCAGGCCGCCGCACCGCAAAACCGCATCAGCACCGATCTCTTCGAGTTCGACCTGCCCGAGTACTGGAGCGACCGCGTGAGCGTAACGTATAACGAGGATGGCGGCGTTTCGGTGTATGCAAACAACTTCCCTGAGGCGAGCCTCGTTACCCTCAAGATTACCGAAGCTTCCGATTCCGCGGCCGAGGACAGCGCGGACACCGCTATGGTGTACAGCAAAGACCTGGGGGGCGGCAAGCACGTCGAACTTTGGATGACGAATTTCGCCTGGGTCGTATTCGACGTCAATCGGCCTGAAGCCTCCCCCGAGGGATGGCAAGCCGATCTGCTCGACCAATCGGTCGCAAGCGAACTCGTCGATCTGCAGACGCTCGGCACCGTTCCCGTCGAAAAGATCATCCAGCCCGCCAAAGCCGATGGCACCCAATTTGAGACCCAGATCGATTGGGAGAACGCCGTAAACGAGATCGTACCCACGATCGTCGTGAAGTAGGAAAGCGCGGCTTCGCCGATCGGTTGTTCTTGCTTTGCGCTTAGATCGATTCCAAAAATGGGGGCGCCCGCATATGCGGGCGCCCCTTCCCTGCTCGCACGAGTCCCACATCGGGAGCTCGGCGCCTGATGCAACAACTACTGACCGAAGCGACCGCCAGTCGTCGGGTAACCGTAGATGCTGCCGTCTTTGATCTTCATCTCGTCTTCCCAAGGAAGCTTGTACTTGCCAGCCGCGAGATCCTTGATGTAGGTCAGGCCGGCATCGCTCTCGCCGCCGGGAAGGGCAACGTAGCCGCGATGGCCGAGGTTGTAGATGTTGTTCTCGAGACCCCAAGAACGACGCGCCTGATCGGCCTGGCACGGGAACACTTCGCCCGTAACGATTTCCCACGGATTGCGATGACCCTGAACGAGGACGGTGCCGTCGTAGTTCGTAATCTGGCCTTCGCCGAAGTAGTAGAACACGTTGTCGTAACCAGCCAGGTTGACGGCCAGCGTGTACATGAGGTTGTGCCACGCGTTGGAGCGGTTGGTGAGGATCCACTGCTCGTTAACCTGCGTGCTGTAACCGGAAATGCGGATGTACACGTTGCAGCCCTTGTAAGCGGCTTCGCGAGCAAGCTCGGGAATCATGCCGTCGTGGCAGATGCATACGGCGAGCTTGGAACCTGCAGGGCCGTCGCATACCGGCATGCCGAGATCGCCGGGATACCAAGGCTCGATCGGGTTCCACGGGAACAGCTTGCGATACTTCAGGCAGATTTCGCCGTTCGGATCGATGATGATGGCGGTGTTGTACGGGTTCTTGGTCGGATCGGGGTTGCGCTCCATGATGGAGAATACGCCGTAGACGCCGGCTTCTTTGCATGCCTGGCCGAACGTGTCGGTCTCAGGACCGGGAACGTCGCACAGGAATTCCTCGGTCAGCCACTTGGCGGTGTTGAGGCCCTGAGTGCTGTACTCGGGGAATACGATGAGCTCGAGGCCCGGATAGCCGGCCTTGGTCGCGTGAAGCGTGCGAACGATGCTCTCAATCTGCTTGTCGATGTCGGCACGTGAATTAACGATAGGAACGGGGAACTGGATCAGTGCTGTCAAGAAGCCATTTTCAGGTTTGTTCATACTTCCGATGCTGCCCATAACTCTTCCTCCTGTCTCGACGAAGCCGCATGCTTCGCCGTACGCTTCGGCAAGTGCCTTCACTCGCCTTCGATTTACAGGGAAAACAGGTTCGTTTTCCCAAAAACCCTGATTTCGGTACGTTTTAGTACAGGAACTTCCACCAATCCGCCAAAAGCATGTATCCAGGGATCCAACAGGTGATAATTCCCACTACCACGGTGTACCAGCCGATGAACTTCGGGCCGAGGGTTATCTTCATTTCTGCTCCAGCAAACCAATACGCCAACCACAAGGTTCCCCAGATGAGCCATATGACTCCGAAGATCGGATCGGCGTCCATAAACGAAAGGTATGCGCACGGCAACGTATTCACCGCAACGAACAGGCAATACCACGCGAGCGGCCTTCCGTCGAGCTGGAAAAGATTCGTACACCCCACGAACAGATAGGTAAAACCAAAAAGCATGTTGGTAGCGATTCCGTAAAAATCGGCACCGATACCGCTCGCGCCAACGGTCATAACCGTACACGCAATGTTGATAGCATTGATGACCACGAGCAGACCGCCGGTAAAGAAATTCATCACCGCCATAGCCTTTGGATCCCACTTCTGAAGCGTTCCAACCCCGTTCATGAAGAGAACGCAGCCGACATAGAGCAAACCAAGTCCTAAGGTCATTCGGATTACACCCCCTCAATTTCAGTCTGGATTCTGATAACGATAGTGCATCCGATGCCCGTCCATTATTACATTGGTGCCAAATGGGTTGTCAAGGATGAGAGCCCGAAATCACAGCGATTTGCTAATAATTTTATTTTGCCTGATGAATTACTGATTTTAATCTGTTTTTCGCAAAAATCTCCCCACCTTGAAAACCCGGGTTTCCCAAATCAATCCGCTTCTCAAATGTAGTACAATTGTGTTACATTTTTCTCGTTTTACGGGGGGTTTTATGAAAGAAACCATTTTGCACGTGAGAATCGACGCCGATTTGAAGTCGGAATCGGAAGTTTTATTCGCTTCGATGGGCACGAGCCTGTCTGAAGCGGTGAGAATCTTCCTGACGCAATGCACGCTCGACCAAAAGTTCCCCTTCCAGATTAAGAGCTTCGAGAAAAAGGGCGGGAACGGAGCTTTCGGCTTTCTCAATCTGTATTCGAAGCCCATCGCGCGTGAAACCGAACGCGAAGCCTGGATCTCGTCGTTGGCCAAAAAATGATTACGATTATCGATGAGAGCGTCATCTTGCGCTATCTGCTCAATGACGACAAGAAAAAAGCCAAGCAAGCTGCAGCTATCATCTCCGACGGCCACGCGTATTCCTATCCGGAGATTTTCGCGCGCGTCGCCGTCACCCTCAGAGACGTGTACGGCGTACCCCGATCGCTGGTGAGCGAGGCGCTCCTCAACCTTCTCGATGATATTCGCGTCAGCGAAGAGGACATCGTCCGTTACGCCACCCGCCTGTTCGGTGCCAGCATGCTCGATTACATCGATTGCCTTCTCGTAGCCCGCAACCATCTGTACAGCCACGAGATCGTCAGCTTCGATAAGCCGTTGATGAAAAACATGATGTAACCTGCCTATACGCATAATAGACCATCCGATGCGCGCCCCGCTGTGGTATACTGAACGAGTATCTTTTCCGATACGTGCGGCATCCGATGACTATATGTTCCGTAGAGGCCAATCGCGCGTGCGATCTTGGTCGAGAGGTCATGCCTCGATGGCTTGACCCTATACAAAGGAGTATGAGCATGGAGCTGCAATCAACCTACGATCGTATCGACGACGATCACGCCGCCCTCGGCATCACCATCCCCGCGAACGATGTGAATACGCTCATCGACCAGTTCATCATAGCCTTAGCCTATCAAAGCAACATCACGCCGAAAGAAGGCCAAGAGCTCGAAGAAGCCGCCGCGCAGAAACTCGGCAAAGACGTCGTCGAAAACCATCTGACAACCTCCGTCATGAGCTATTCGTTTCCCTTCGCTGCCGAGGGAAACGGCATCCAGATCGTCGGAAAACCGTCGTTCACCGAACACGGCACCCTCGCTCGCGATGCCGATTTTTCCTTTAAGGCGCTCTGCACGCTCAAGCCTTCCTTCGAGCTTTCGTCCTACGAGCCGGTGCACATCTCGGTGCCGCCCCTAGAGGTTACCGAGGAGGATGTCGAGCGCTATCTGGAAGCCCTTGCGCAGAGCCACTCGTATCTCGAAGAGGACACGAGTCATGCAGAAATCAGAAGGGGCGATCTCGTAGAGCTCGAGATCGAAACGTTCAAGGACGACGTACGGTGCGATCAGCTCTGCTCGGAGAGCCGCTCCTACACCACCGGCGCCGATATGATGCCTCCGGGATTCGATGAGGAGGTCCTGAAGATGCACGTGGGCGAAACCAGAACCATCGCCTACGAATACCCCGGGTTCACCCTCGACGAGAATTGCGAACCGGAAATCGAGCATTACACTTCGACGGTAACCGCCAAAAAGGTACAGAAGGTGGTCGTTCCCGAGCTGAACGACCAGTGGATCAGCGAGAACATGCCCGATGTCGACGGGGTCGAGGGTCTGAGGGAAAACGCTCGCGAGACGATCTATGCGCGTAAATCGGTCGAGTACCGCCACTACAAGAACCTGCAGAGCGCAAACGAGCTCGTGAAGCGATTCGAGGGCGAAATATCGCCTGCGGTGTTCGATGCCGTAGTCGACGACATCCTACGATCATTCGAAGAGCAGCTTGCCCAACAGGGCACGACGAAGGAAGCGTTCATGCGTCAGCAGGGCATAACCGAACAGCAGCTGATGGCTCACTTTTCGAACCAGGTAAACGATCAGCTCGTCAGACAATTCGCCCTTGATGCCGTCGCAAAGCATTTCGAGCTCGAAGTCGACGACGATGATCTCGACGAATATTTCAGAGCTGCCGCTTCCCCCGGACTCGAAGCCATGATCAGGCTCGATTTCGAGCGGAACGGCAGAATGCACGAGGCGCGGCTCTCCGCACTCAGGCTGAAAGCAAACGATTACGTTACCGAGCACTCCGTCATGCGCATTGACTGACCTGGCACCGGCCGAACTCAGATCCGGGCGCAGAGCGCCAGCCCTCGCCCGGATCTGCAGCGAATCGCAGCCGGCGTGACAAGGCGAGCCGGCGCACCATGCCCAATCGGGCATGCGGCACGAAGCACCGCCGAATGCGCATGCGAAGCGGAAGCCGCGCAACCGGCTTATCGGCGCACGAGGGTTTCCGGATGGGTGTAGACGGTAAAGTGCCCGTTTCGGGCAAAAGCGCAAAGCGTGATTCCTCGCTCATCGGCAAATTCGAGAACGGCGGAGGTGGGCGCCGAAACGGTGGAGACGAGCCGTATTCCGTACGTTGCGCACTTCCTCACCAAATCCAAGGCACACCTGCTTGAAAGGTGAACGAATCCGCTGAGGGGGTCGACTCCTTCTCGCAGCAAAGCACCGATCAACTTGTCGACCGCGTTATGCCTGCCGATATCTTCCCTCACGCAGCGATACCGGCCTTCGAAATCGGCGAAGGCCGCAGCATGGGTGGCACCCGTACCTCGATGCATACGCTGTGCGTCGAGCAGCGCGAAGCTTGCCCGATGCACCGCCTCGGGAGAAACGCCGAACGGCGCTCCGTCCGCTTCGATGCCGCGCGATCGAAGTGCCTGAGCGGCTCTTGAAGCGCAAAGCGCTCGGAGGTCGCACGGCCGGATCCCGAAGCGGCGATTCCCGGAAACAGCCTCGATACAGGAACACTCGTCGAGGTCGGCAAGCACTCCCGAAGTGAACACGTACCCGACTGCGAGATCTTCCAAGTCCTCGGGGGTGCACGATATTTCCTCAACGAGGAGGCCATCGCAATAGATTCCGACAGCCTCCTCGCGCGCCACGGCTTCGACAACCGGCGACCAGCTGGTTCCCTCTACGTACCAGACCTCGTGCATCTCTCTGTATCCGCTGCCGTCCATCGAACCCCTAGCGATACGATCTCTGCAGAATTCCCAGCACGTCTTCTTCGGTCAGCGTGTATAAATCGACATCGGCGATGCCGGTGCGGTTAACCGCTGCATCGGCTATAGCGGGCAGATCGTCCCACGCGATGCCGCAGTCCGCCATCGAGAGCCCGCGTACGCCGAGGCGGTCGAAAAAGCCTGCCAAGCCAACCGCGAAGGACTGCCCCGCTGGATAACCGCACGAATCGACGCCGAGGTACATGCCGACCCGATCGAGTTCGTCGGGAACAAAGGCGGCGATGCGCCTGTAGTATTCCTCCGCGATCATGATCAGGCTCGCACCGTGAGCGACCGAGGGGAACATGCCGCCGATCGTTTGGGCGATGATATGGTGCGAGGTGGTGTTGATGAGGGATTGCGTGTAGCCGCTGCAGATGTCGGCCGCGTAAGCGAGCATCGTCCTGCCCTCGATGTTGCTCGGATCTTCCACGACGACCGGCAACCAAGTCAGAACGCTCGAAATGGATTCGAGGGCGAATACATCGACGAGCCGATTCACTCCCCTGTTGGTGATCGCGCACTCCGCCGCATGGAACAGCGCATCGATTCCCTGATAGATGGTCTGATCTCTCGGCAGCGAAAGCATAAGCTCGGGATCGATGATGGAGACGGTCGGGTACAGGGCATCAGCTGCAAAATCGAGCTTCTCACCCGTTTCGGTCTTTGTGATAACGCTGTACGGATCGGTTTCGGTCCCGGTTCCCGCCGTCGTGGATATGGCGACCACGGGAGCGGCGTCGACGATTTCCTTCTTTCCGCCGCTGCCCGTATAGGCATAATCCCAAAGATCGCCGTCTTGCCTCATCATCATCGCAACCGCTTTGGCTGCATCGATACTGCTTCCGCCCCCGAGGCCCACCACGAAGTCGCAGCCGCGCTCCTTTGCCAAAGCGCACGCCTCCCTCACTTCGCCGATCGTCGGATTCGGCGTTATTCCCTCATACACCGTTGCTTCCACCTCGGCTCCGTCGAGCAGGCGGATGACCCTTCCGAGCAACGCCTTTCTCTCGGGCCTTGCGCTTCCCGTTGTGCATACAAGCGCGTGGGATCCCGGAAGGTCCAACGACGCCAGTTCGTCCAATCGACCCGCTCCGAAAACGATCCGTGTCGGCATCTGGGCATCTATCATCATGGCCGTTCCTTTCATCTGCTGTTTTTGTCCGAGGTCGCCTGCTTGTACAGGGGATACGTCTCGAGGTTCCCCCCGTCCGCAAAGCGGTCGTAAAGCTCTTCGACCGCCCGCTTGACAGCGGAGGTCAAAGGATTGAAGAACGTCGTATCCTCGGGCTGGACTCCGAGAAAAACGACGTTGCCAGCCGATTGGTTCAGCTGGTCAAGAAGAAACGTCATGGGAAGCGCATGGGTTGTGATGAGGAAGCTTTCGGCAACGTCTGCGGCCGTCAGACGACGGATCGCACCCGTCTCGAGACCCATATCGGCGGCGTCTACCACCACGACGACTTCGGGGACCATGCGCCTGATCGTCCGCAACTCGTCTTCGGGCGTCTGGCCGCCGTCGATGACGGTCCATCCCGTATCAGGGCCGTCCACCATCATCTTTGCGAGCATCGGCCCCAGGGCGTCGTCTCCGCGCAGAACGCTGCCGACCGTGAGCAAGACCTTGTCAGGCATCGATCCTCCTCCCCATAAGATACATCGCCGTCTCCCGCTCCGTCGCATCGAGCAGCTGCGCGAAATCGCTCATCCACGAGATTTCCGCCGAGTAGGGATTCGTATCCTTTCTCACATAGAGCTCACGCAACGTGTGCTTGATCGCGGGCTTGAGCACCGGCAGGTGGCTTTTGTCGATCTGGATCTCACCGAACCGCAATATCCCCTCGAGCTTCGAACGCGCCAAGCTATCGGATATGTTGTCCAAAACCGATCGGAAGGTCTCGATCGGGCAGGACAGCTTCGCAGCGAAGCAATCCATAACGCCCGTATGGTGCCCCACCGACAACGTGTAGTACATGATGTCCTGAGCATCTTTCGGGATATCTATCTCACTGTCGACCAGCTTTGCCGTAAGTTGGTATATGACAACCTGGCCTCCCATGTCAGCCTCCCACGATTCTCGACTCAAGCAGATTCTTGAGCTCGGTCAGCACCTCAACCTTACGCGGATCCTTCTGTGCCGCCAGCAGCGAAGCGACTTCCTTCATGGCGTCGGTCTCGCTGTTGTCGAGCGCGGCAAGGAACGCATCGCACATATCGCCACCCTGGCGGTACCCCGAAAGGCGACGCGCCTCCCGTTCGAGTTCGACCCTGAGACGATAGGGAATACGTTCGAATTTGAGCGAAGCGCGCTCGCCTTCGGCCTCCGTCTCGTTGACTGCGTGCTGTTTCTGATCGAGCATCCCGAGCGCCATGGCGAACCCGTATACCGTTTGCGCCGGAGTCGGCGGGCATCCGGGGATGTACACGTCGACGGGAAACAGCTTGTCGGTGCCTCCCCAAACGCAATAATTGTCGTGGAAGATGCCGCCCGTGCAGCCGCATGCACCGTACGAAACGATGATCTTCGGATCGGGGGCGGCTTCGTAGGCCCGCATGGCCGGCAGCCTCATAGCCCTGGTCACCGCTCCGGTATACACGAGAATGTCGGCGTGGCGCGGGGTGGGAACCACCTTGATGCCGAAACGTTCCACATCGAAAACCGGTGTGATCGAAGAGAATATCTCGATTTCGCATGCGTTGCATCCCCCGCAGTCGACTCGGTACACGTACACGGATCGCTTGATGCTTTTCAACAGCGTAGCTTTGGCGCGCTCGATATCTTCGCTGAGCTTCTTCGGCTCGAGTTGCGCTTGCAGCTGAGTGGGAATACCTTGCTCGATCATGCCTGCCTCCTCTCTCGAATACGGTCTTTGCATGCAAGCGCATCGTTTTTCTGCTTGCACGATAGGCACCTGTCGATCGAATCACCCGAAGCGCCGTTGCCGCCGATCCGATCCAAAACGGCGGCAACGTACTCGACTTCTTTGCGCGAAGCGAAGTATTCGCCGCAATCGGAGCACCTTTGCAGCCGATAGGTGCACGAATCCTGCAAATCGGCCTTGCTCATAACCGCCAACTCGAATTCGGATCCGAGCCTGATAGCGTCAACGGGGCAGACTTCTTCGCACCGTCCGCAGAAAATGCACCTGCCGTAGTTGATCGTCCACGTTACCGTGCCCGCATGCACATCGACTTTCATCTGAATGGCGTTCGGCGGGCATGCCACGGCGCAAGCCGCACATGCGATGCAGTTCGGGGCATCATGCTCCGGCTTACCCCGAACGTCGGGAGCCTGCTCGATAGGCGCAAAGGGGTATCTGACGGTGGCATCGCCTGTTTTCAGAATTCCTTTCAGGGTTTTCAACATTGCCGCGACTCCTTATCCCCGACCCGAAAGCGGCGATCGGCTTCGATCCCGACAGTAGTCCTCAAGCTCCTGCTTCGTTATAACCACCTGCGATTTCTTCCCGATATCGACAACGGTTACCCGGTCGGTACATGAATAGCAGGGATCGATGCTGCCCACGATGACCGCCGCGTCGGCTATCGTATTGCCTCTGAGCATCGACCGGAGAACGGGCCAGTTGCTATAGGTAGAGGCCTTCGCCCTCCAGCGATAGCACTTCTGGTTATCGCCCGTCATGGACCAATGCAAATCCTCGCCGCGAGGAGCTTCGGTGAAACCGACTGCGAACCGATGCGGTTTATATTCCCACGACTCGTTCAGGATGGGGCCGGACGGGGTGTTTTCAAGCCACGACTGTATCATGTCGAGACTGTCGAAGAATTCCTCGACCCGGACGAGCGTACGGCTCTTCACGTCGCATCCGTCGTGCACGCGGGCAACCTTGTCGGTTCGCTTGTAGCCGTCAAACGGGTGGTCGAAACGCGTGTCCCGCGCGAACCCGCTCCCCCGCACCGTCGGCCCGACGGGACTGTAGTCGCGCGCTACTGCGGGATCCAGAATGCCGATGCCCGCCGTACGGCTCTCGAAGTTGGCGGTCGACAGCAGCGCTTCGACCAGCTGTTCGGTTTCCCGCCGAAGCTCGGCGAGCATCGCGATCGTCTTCATGCTCTGATCGGCGAGGATGTCGCGCCGTACTCCGCCGATCAAGTTCAAACCGTACGTTTTGCGCGCACCTGTCAGCATCTCCGCAAGATCCATCGCTTTTTCCCTTACGCGGAAGAAGTGCATGAACCCGGTATCGAACCCGCAGAAATGGCACACGAGCCCCAGATTGAGCAGATGGGAGTGCAGTCTTTCAACCTCAAGCAATATCGAGCGAATCACCTGGGCCCGCTCGGGCACCGCGATTCCCTGCGAGTTCTCGACCGATTCGGCGTAAGCAACCGAATGGGCGCAGCCGCAAATACCGCAGATGCGATCGGCCAAAAACGGAACCGAATCGTACGTCATACGCGTTTCGGCGACCTTCTCCATACCTCGATGAACGTAAAACATCCGATAGTCGGCATCGACGATATGCTCGCCTTCGACGAACAGCCTGAAATGCCCGGGTTCATCGGAGGTAATATGCAAGGGACCCATGGGGATGACCGTCGTCGTTCCCGGCTCAGCCCTGTTCAGGAATTCATAGTTCTCGAGATCGGCCGCAAGCTCGGGGCGATGACGGTAGTCCATCGAGTCTTTGCGCAGGGGGTAGAGCCCCTCCGGCCAATCGTCGGGAAGGACGAGCCTGCGCTCGTCGGGCAAGCCGATAGGCGTGAGGCCGAACATATCGCGCACCTCGCGCTCGCCCCAAACGCACGCGGGAACCCGCGCCGCAACGGACGGAAATGCTCCCGCTTCGGGGGATATTTCGCTCCGGATCACGCATATGCACCGATCGACCTCTTCCATGGACAACACGTAGTAGAGGGCGAAGTTGCCATTGATCGGCCGCTCGTCGTTGCCGACCACGACCGACAGCCAACCGCCCCTGCGGTAGTACAGAAACTGAACGACATCGGGCACCGAATCCGCCCGAATCGTCATCGTTACCTGCTCCTCCGATTGCCATTCCTCGCTTACGAGAGCGCCGTGGAACTGCCTGCGTATCACTTCGACGTGGGTCGAGCCGCATCGCTTGTCTTTGTTTCCGCCTCGTTTGCTCACGAGAGCCTCCTATTCGATCGGTTGCGTTGCCGCGTCTGCCGCATAAAGCACTTCTCCGAGAACCGGTATCTCGTAGAGGTGCGACGCATCCTCCTGCATGACTATCGCCGTAGCCGACCCGACGCCGCTTATCACCGGCGCGGGCAAGGCGATACCGAACCACAGAAGCAAAGCGATGAATACCATCTCGGGAACAATCATCAATGCCCCCACATCCTTCTTCTTCACGGAGTCGGGAGCCTTCCCGAGCACGGAGCGCAAAAATACCAGGCTGAAGGCGGCTATCACAACGGTCAGCGCCAAGCATATCGGGATGACGAGCCAAAGGTATCCTGCGTAAATCCCGGATATCACCGTCAATACTTCGCTGAGGAACAACGCGAAAGGCGGGAACCCCGAAAGGGCGAACAATCCCGCACCGAGCAGAACCGCCGTAACGGGGGCCACCTGCACGATACCGCCGATCTTCTCGAGATTGCTCGTCTTGAACTTCATCGCCACGTTTCCGGACAGGCAGAACATGAGCGCCTTTGCCAAGCCGTGGAATATGCAGTGGAGCAGCGCGGCGGCGATGCCGAGCGGTCCACCGAAGCCAAGGCAAAGGGCGACGATGCCGATGTTCTCGCACGAACTGTAGGCAAGCTTGCGCTTGAGATCGGACTGGGAGAAAAGAGCGAACGCGCTGAAGACGATCGAAGCCGCACCCAGTATGAGCATCACGGTTTGGGGAAACTCGGGGCCGACCGCCTGAACGGCCAGAATATAGAATCGGATGAGCACGAGCATCGCGCACTTGGCCAACGCGCCCGACATCAAGCCCGAAAGAGGACTCGGAGCCTGCGAATAGGCATCGGGCATCCAGGTGTGCATGGGGAACAACCCCGCCTTGGTACCGAATCCGATGGCGGCGAACACGAAGGCTATCCTGATGAGCGCCGAATCGAATTGGGCGGCATACGGCACGAGCGACGTCCAGAACACGGCCTGGTGCGGATCGGCCATGATATCGGCCGCGTTGGCGTACACAAGCAGCGTCCCATACAGACCGAACGCAACACCCGCCGTGCAAACGATCAGGTACTTCCACGCCGCCTCAAGCGAGATCTTGGTGTTGTACGACCCCACGAGAAACACGGTCGACAGCGTGGTCGCCTCAATGGCAACCCACATCATGATCACGTTGTTCGATGTCACCACCAAAAGCATGGTGAACACGAACAGGCTGAAGAAGGCATAGAACCGCTTCACCTGGGAGGCATCGAGCCGCCCCTCCCTGCTGTCGAACCGAATGTAGGAAACCGAGCATAAGCCCGTCAGCAACACGACCGTGCTCACCAAACCGAGGAAGACCGCACTGAGCGCATCGACCTGGAACCACACATCGATGACTTCCACGGAGCCTGCGCCTGCGAACACGGAAGCCACGATAAAAAGGCTCGCCAGAAACGTCACCGCAATCGATACGACGTGAATCGCTTCGAACACGGCACGGGGAAGCTTGAGGGGAAGAACCGCTATCAGCAGACAGGCCACAAGCGGCGTTGCCATCGTAATCAGCAGCAAGCTTGAAGTATCCATTTCCTATCCCCTCAGTTCCATAAGGTCGCGGGTATCGAGCGTTTTCGTCGTCTTGTAGATCTTCAAGACCATGAGAACCATGATAAGAACGGCGAAGATGGCATCGGTTGCGATGCCGATTTCAACAAGCTCGGGCGCCTGGGGCGCAAGGAGCGCCAACGTCACATGCGAGCCGTTTTCCATCAGGCAGTACCCGAAAATCTGCTTCACGATGTTGCGTTGCGAAACGATGCAGGTCAAACCGATGAAGAAATGCGCAAGCGATATGGCGAGCGCCGGCTTCACCTCTGCTGCCGTATAGAGGTCGACGCCCTGAATCGCCGCAAAGCAGATCAGCACCTCAAGAGCGATGAGCGTAATGCTCTTGAACGGCGAGAGGCGCTCGCCGAGATCTTGCGAATCGGCTCCAAGCTTCCTTTGCAGGAACAGCAGCATACCCGGCACGAGAACGACCTTGGTGATGAAGGCCGACGCGGACCACATGAACAAAACTTCCGAGTCGGTCGCAAACGCAAGCGAAACAAGCAGCAGCACGAGAACAAACGATTGCAGCGCATAGAGAATCGCCGATTTCTTGACCGATCGGGCAAGGACCACCATCGTCGACGTGACAATGAGCAGGCCCCCCAAAGCGTTTACCCAAGCATATGCAGACATGACATCACCTAACCCAACCAAGCTACTGCAATGAACCCAGAGCAGACCGTCATTACCATAAGCACGACAAACACCACGGCCATGGGCTTTGGAAGCGGGCTTGCCTCCTCAACCGTTTCGGACGGGGTGCCGGAAACAACCGAACCCATCCATTTCAGGAACCACGCGAACGAACAGAGCGATTCAACGATCGCAACGATAACGATCACCAGCAACAACACGCTTTGTGATGAGATTTCGAACCCGCCGGCCAGTATCATGAACTTGCTGAAAAACGGACCGAACGGGGGAAGGCCGCCGATCGCCAGCGCACCGAAAGCGAATGCGATCGCCAAAAGCGGCATTTTCGATGAGAGGCCTCTGAATTTCGTCAGCAAACGCGTTCCCATCGTGTAGCTCAGCGCACCCGCCACCAAAAAGAACAGGGTCTTGGCGAACGCATGGTTGAAGATATGGGCGATACCGCCCTGCATGGCAAGCTGCGATCCGAAGATGGCGAACCCGAAGCCGAGAAACATATACGAAAGCTGCGCGATGGTCGAATACGCCAAGAGCCGCTTGATGTCTTTCTGCGGCAGGTACATGAGGAAGCTGAACACCATGGTAACGATGGCGCCGACGACCACGACCCAACCGACCTCGACGGGAACGGGTCCCGCGCACAAGAGAGCCCGGGCAAAAATATACACGCCCACCTTCACCATCGACGCACCGTGAAGATACGCCGAAACGGGCGTCGGAGCCTCCATGGCCGAGGGAAGCCACATGTAGAACGGAAGCTGCGCCGATTTGCCCCATGCGGCGACGAGGATCGCGATGAGGACGAACATCTTCCATCCCCCGTCGAGCTGCGCGATCGCCTGAAGCTCGAAGGAGCCCGTCTGAAGGAAGAGCACGGCGGCACCGCAGTAGAGCCCAAGCGATGCGATGTGCGTGATGATAAGCGCTTTCATCGCCGACTTTTTCGAGGTGTCGTTGTTGTAGTAGCCGATAAGGGACCACGAACACGCACCGGTGATTTCGAAGAACACGAGCTGGCCGAGTATCGTCGAACTGAAAACAAGACCGGCCATCGCGCCGATGAATGCGATGAAAACCGCATAGAACCGCTTCTTGTGCTCGTCGGGATGCTCTCTGTTCCCCTTGTTCAGATAGGCGAACGAGTATACGGTCACCAAAAAGCCGATGCCCACGAACGCCGACGCCAGAAGCGTGCTCATGCCGTCGACGGTGAAGCCGAATGCAACCACCGAACCGAACGAAAACCACGGTATCGATGCAGCCTGCATGCCGCCTTGGGCATAAAGCGCAGCGGCTGCCAAGCAGGCGAGCAGCGAAGCTCCCGCAGCAACCGCACATATCCACCGCGCCGCCTTCCGCGGCAGCGCAAGGATAAGCACCATGCCCGCGAAGGGCACCAATATCGCCAAGAGAGGAAATATCGCCATCTCGACTCCCGAAACCATCCCCATCACCCCTTCCACTTAAATGCCCATAACGAGGAATGCGAGCGACAGGACCGAACAGCCCACCACCATCCACGTATGCTGAGAAAGCAGTTTGAAACGTACGCGCACGACCGTGTTCTCGATCAGGGCGCACACCGTAAACACGATCGACATCTTCACAAGGAAAGCCAGCAAGCCGAGCGCCAAGGAAGCCGGCGCCATATCGACAGCGCTCCCGAACGGGAAGAAAATGGCGAGCACCATGCTGATCACGATGATCTGCTTGAGCGACATCGCCAGCTTGATCATGGCCAAAGAAGGGCCTGAATACTCTGCGAGGGGTCCTTCTTGGAGCTCTTGCTCCGCCTCGGCCACGTCGTAGGGAAGCTTGCCCAATTCCATATAGCAGGCAATGCAGAACGCGAAAGCCGCAACGACCATCGCTATGGGAGACGTAAACGAAAGCGTTGCAAGAGCGTTGCCCATATCCCCGATATTGGAACACCCCGTGGCGATCGCCACGGCGAACAGCGCGATGATCATCGAAGGCTCGATCAGGGAGCTCGCAAGTAACTCCCTGATACCGCCGACGCCCGGATACGACCCCGAACTGTCGATGGAAGACAAAGCGAAGAAGAAGCGCGGGAGGGCGAGCAGGTACACGACCACGATGAAATCGCCGAGCGCAGGGATCGGGCAGAACCGCGTGATCATCGGCACGCCCATGGCAAGGAGCAGCACGGTTGCCAAAAAGAGCACGGGCATGATCCGAAACGGTGCACCCGAATCTCGCGTACGCACGTCTTCCCGCTTGAACAGTTTGATCAAATCGTAATAATCCTGAAAGACGCTCGGCCCCCTCCTCGTATGCATCTTGGCACGCAATACCCTGCTCACACCCGAGAACAACGGTGCCGCGAGCAGAAGGAGCACGGGCTGAATGATTGCTAACAGTATCTCGTTCATGGTTTCCCCGCTTACCCGATCACGACGGTCAGTATCAGAAAGAAAACGAGCGCCCCGACGACGTACGATATGTACACGCGGTAATCGCCGCCTTCGACCTTTTGCGCCACCTGACTCAATCGATCGACAACCTTGATCACCCCGTCGACGACATACCGGTCGGCAAACGGTTCGACCTTTCTGATTCCCCCGACGAAGCGCTCGTACAGACAGAGGACTTTTTCCTTCTGGGCGGACGCCAGCTCTCTGATGCGGTACAGGGCTTCGAAAAACATCCGCGCAGCCGAAGCGAAAGACGTCGTTGCCGCGGGCATTTCCGCTTCGGGGAGATAACCGCAATCCCACGGATCGTCCCTCAACCCAATCCCCGCTCTGTGTCGAGCGAGCGAACGCAACCCCGCAAGCAACAACACGAACAACGCGAGCAACGCCGCTATAAGGATCAGGGATACCCCGGTACCCGATAAGGGATTCACGAGCTCCGAGCCCACCGCCACCGCACTTGCCCCAACAGCCGTACCGAGCACGGATGCCGCAATGCCCTGGATAGCGGGCGCAACCCAAGCAGCTCCCACGCCGAGCCCGATGCAGATAACGACAAGCAAGACGCTTGCCACAACCATGGATGCAGGCGCTTCGCGCGAAGCGCGCGCCCGATCGGATCGCGGCGCACCCGTGAAAGCGACGCCGTACGCCTTCACGAAACACACGATGGCCAACGCGCCCGAAACGGCGAGGGACGCTGCAGCCAGAACGGCGACCGTTTTCACAAGAGGCGCCGCATCGAACGAAATGCTGAGCAGCGACTGATAGGTGATCCATTCCGAAGCGAATCCGTTCAGGGGAGGTATGGCGCATATGGCAACCGATGCGATGAGGAACACCGCCGCCGTCCAGGGCATCCTATGGGCGAGACCGCCCATAGCGTCGAGGGAACGCGTGTGCACCCTGAAGATCGCCGACCCAGCGCTCAAAAAGAGCGCTCCTTTGAACATCGCGTGGTTGAGAAGGTGATACAGCCCCGCCAGAAGCCCCAGTGCGGCGATCACCGGCTGATCGAGAGCCGTTGCCGCAATCGCCGTGCCGACTCCGATAAGGATGATTCCTATATTCTCAACCGAACAGTACGCGAGCGTTCTTTTGATGTCCCGTTCCGCAACGGCGTACGCAATGCCGAACACCGCCGACACCGCGCCGAACACCACGACGATAAAGCCCCACCACAGCTGGCAGCCCGATGCGCCGAGCAGGTCGAAGCACACCTTCACGATACCGAAAATACCGATCTTGACCATGCCGCCCGACATGAGGGCCGAAACGTTTGAGGGCGCTTCGGGATGAGCGAGCGGAAGCCATGAATGGAAGGGAACCATGCCGGCTTTGATGCCGAACCCGAGAAACGCGAGCATGAAAACCACCGAAGCAACAGCGGGAGCTACCGAGACCGCCCTAAGATCAGCGAATTCGAAACTTCCCCCCGCAGCGTTCGCCATGATAAGAAAGGCGATCATGATCATAAGAAACCCGATATGAGCCATGACGAAGTACACGAACCCGCCCCGTTGCGCCTGCTCAGACCGATCGAACACGACGAGGAAATACGACGTCAGAGACATGAGCTCGAAAAACACGAGGAACCAGAACGCATTGTCGACCGCCACAACGAAAATCATCGATATGACGAACAGGTTCATGTAGAACCCGATTTTCCCGATGCCGCGACCTCGATACTCGTCGAAATACGAGAACCCGTATATCCATGCCGCGATAGCCAGAACGGCGATTACCGCGATCAGCAAACCCGACAAGGGGTTGCACGAAACCGAGAAGTCGGCGAACTCGAACGGGCTCGCCATGCGAAAAACCTGCGCCGGCCCGAACATCGACAGCAGCCCGAAGCCGAGAGCGAGAACCGATGAGGCGACTCCGCAGCAACATGAGAGAATCTTGGCAACGCTTTCTCGGCGGTACAGCACAAGCGAGAGAAGCGCGCCCGCAATCGAGAAAACACCCGCCGCGCTCAGTAGCGTCAAATTCATTGCGACCTCCGAACCTTCGAGCATTCCACCGACACGGATTCGAGCTCCTCTGCAGCATGATGTCTCTTACCGCGCACTTCGGCATTCAAATCCCCTTGGTCGATCAGGGAGAGGGCGCCCGTTAAGCAGGATTCGACGCATCGGGGACTCGCCGACAAACCTGCGCATAGATCGCATTTCACCGCGCAGGTTGCAACCCCTATCTCCCACTCGAGCAAAGGACTGATCGAAGCCGAATACGTCGGCGTCCGATAGCGTATGCCCTCAACGCCCGCAACGGACGTGCCCGAGGGCGTAATCGCCCCATAAGGGCAGGCTATCGCGCACATCTTGCATCCGATGCAACGCTGCTCGTCGACGCGGACAACGCCGTCCTCGCGGCTGATAACGCCTATCGGGCACACGGCGAGGCAGGGTGCGCTCTCGCAGTGGTGGCACATGACGGCAGCTGAAACGCGCTTCGTTTCCACAACCGCGAGACGGGAAGCGCTTTGCAGTCCCGCTTTCTTGTGAACCCCGATGCAGGACGCTTCGCATGTCCTGCATCCTATACACAAGTCGGGGTTTATAACAATGTAGAGATTCACATCCGCCTCCAAGCTCGTTACTCTCAGCGGCTACTGGATCTCGGCGTACGAGGGCAAGGGCTCATCCTGATGAGCGGCCTCGGCAGCAAGGCGCGCCTTCAGCTCGTTGTACAGCATCTCCATATGCTGTTCCGCCCAAACCTGATCTCCGATCGAAGCGACGTCGCACGAGCTGAACTTGTCTTCCGGCGTGCCCGAAAGAGGATCCGTTACATGCATGGTGAGATCGTTGCATTTTCCGATCCACCACTGATACGTCATATATACGGCACCCGCGTTGATCCGCTCGTCGATCGAAGCCCGAGTGATCACCTTTCCGCGCCGCGAATATACCCAGACGAGCTCTTCGTCGCGAATGCCCCTGCTCTCAGCGTCAATCGGGTTGATGTGCACGTAGCCGGGCTCGTCGGCAAGCTGAGCGAGCGCCCTGCAGTTGCCGGTCATCGATCGGCACGAGTAATGCCCCACTTCGCGGACGGTGCAGAGAACGAGCGGATATCCGTCGTCGGGCTCTTCCGTGGGAGCAACCCAGCGATGGGAGAGCAAAAGGGCGCGTCCGTCGGACGTATTGAAGGTGCCTCCGAGATACAAATCGGGAGTACCCTCGCCATCAACGTCGGGAATCGGCCATTGCGCATACCCGAGGCCTTCCATCTTCTCGTAGGTGGCTCCGTAGAATTGGGGGCATACCTCTCGGATTTCATCCCATATTTCTTTGGTATTGCGATAGCGCATCGGATACCCCATGCGGCACGACAGTTCTTGGAATATCTCCCAATCATGCTTGCATTCGCCCTTCGGCGGCACAGCCGCCGTGAAACGTTGGAAGGTGCGGTCCGACGCGGTGAACACGCCCTCATGCTCGCCCCACGAAGTTGCAGGAAAAACAACATCGGCGAGTGCGGTCGTCTGCGTCATGAAGATGTCTTGGCTGATGAAGAACTCGAGATCTTTGAGGGTCTTTTCCATATCGGCGGAGTCCGGCTCGGTTTGCAGCGGATCTTCCCCAAAGTTGTAAAAGGCCTTGATGGTGCCGTCTTTTACGCCGTGGGGAAGATCGGTGAGCTTGTATCCTTCTTTGTTGGAAAGCTGCTCGACCGAAACGTTCCACGCCTTAGCGAACTTGGCACGAACCTTGGAATCCCCAACCTTCTGATAGCCCGGATACAGATTCGGAAGCATGCCCATGTCGCAGCTTCCCTGCACGTTGTTCTGGCCGCGTACGGGAGCAACGCCGCAATGGGGCTTTCCTATCTTGCCCGTCACGCAGGCGAGGGAGGCGATGGCGTGGACCGTCTGCACGCCTTGGCGCTGCTGCGTAACCCCCATGCCCCAGCCGATGATCGATGTTTCCGCCTGAGCATACGTCCGCGCGGCTTCTCGAATCAAATCGGCGCTTACGCCGACGGTATCCTCGACGGCCTCGGGCGGATACTGCATGACCACATCAAGCCACGACTCGTAGCCTTTCGTGTGGGCATCGACAAACGCCTTGTCAACCAGCCCCTCCTCCACGATCGTATACGCCATGGCATTCAGAAGCGCCAGGTTCGAACCGTTTTTCATCTGGATATGGATATCGGCGATGCGTGCCGTTTCGATGACGCGGGGGTCGCACACGATAATGCGAGCGCCCTTTTCCCGCGCTTTCACGATTCTTCGGGCAACGATCGGATGGCTGGCCGCCGGATTATAGCCGAATAGCATGATGCACGCCGCCTCCTCGAGGCCGGGAATGCTCACGCTCATGGCACCGCTTCCGATCGTGTCCATGAGCCCGATGACCGAAGGCGCATGGCAGGTTCTCGCACAGTTGTCGATGTTGTTGGTACCCACGCACGCCCGCGTAAACTTCTGCATCACATAATTCGCCTCGTTACCCGGACCGCGCGACGATCCGGTGAGCATGATCGAATCGGGTCCGTACTTCTCCTTAATCTCAAGGAGCTTCTGAGCCGTAAAGTCGAGAGCCTCATCCCAGGTCACCCGCTTGAGATCCGCTCCCTTGGTTCTTCTGATCATGGGATAGAGTATCCGCGGAGTCAGTATCTTCGTATCGTTCACGAAATCGAATCCGCTGAGGCCTTTGAGGCACAGGTTCCCCTCGTTCGTGACTCCGTCCAAAGGCTCGGCGTCCACGATCACGCCGTTCTCGACAATCAGGTTCATCTTGCATCCGGCACCACAGTACGGGCATACGGTCATGTGCTTTTCCATAAGGCAACCCCTCACTAAAACGTTGCGTTCGAAAACGATTCCATGAACGACTCGGCGGTCTTTGCAGCTTTGCTGTGCTTCAAGGCGGCTTCCGACGAGAGAAACGCACCATCGGCAAGATACAGGCCTTCGGTAGGACACGCCTCGACGCAGGCAGGCCCCCCGTTTCGTCCGACACAGAGATCGCATTTGACGACAACGGGTTCTTGCCCGGCGCCGAAAGAAATGCCGCCGAACAATTCGACCTTCGGCTTCGATCCGATTGCAATGGCTCCGAACGGACAGGCGAGAACGCAGTTTTGGCAACCGATGCATTTTTCCTCGCGGATTCCCACGCGAGAGCCATCGGAATACAAACATCCTGTCGGGCAGGATTTCACACACGGAGCATCTATGCAGTGATGGCAGCTGATGGGTGCCGACACCTTTCTCGTGGTTACGAGCTGCAGACGCGGGCCGGTCACCTCGCTTCCCGTATGCGATCGGATGCATGCGACCATGCATGTCTTACACCCTATGCATCTGTTCGGGTCTGCGAAGACGAAACTTCTGGAACTCATAAGCGTATCCTTCCCTTTATGTCGGGTGCCACACCCAGCGGGAAACCAACAATTACATTAACAACTACACAAATTATTCACGATCACCCAAGTTGGTTTTCACATCTAATCAGCCGCCAACCCCCTTTGTCAAGGAAAGGAGAGAACGCGGCAAGATGCCGTGAAACAGTAGTGTTTTTGCTGGTTATCGAATACTTATCAGGCCGTTTGCATTGCTGGCATCAAGTTCGCCTTCTGCTGGCACAATCGCCTCATGCAAATATCTGCGTTTTTGAGCGTATCACGCATGTTATACAAATATGTTCTTTTTACATGGAAAACGGCAGGGTAAGGCTACACGGCAGACACTTCGCCGGAAAAGTTTTAGGCATTATAGAAAAAAGAAGCGCCGATGGGGGCCATCGGCGCTTAAACATCGCTGAGAGTTAAACGTACAGCACCCCGCGGAAACCGCGCGCACCGTAGTACGAATCGGCACCGTTGTGATAAACGAACACCGTGTCGTACCGACGGTCGCAGAACAGCGCACCGCCGAGATCCCTGATGCTCTCCGGGGTCTCGATCCAACTCGATGTTTTCCTATCGAATTCACCGAGCGCTTGCAGCCTTCGATACCGGTCTTCATCGAGCAGCTCGATCCCCATAGCCCGCGCCTCGTCAACCGCATTCCCGCTCGGCTTGTTCTTCTTTCGCCCCTCGAGGGCCGCGCGGTCGTAGCATAGGTTCCTTCGCCCAAGGGGGCTCTCCGGCGAGCAATCGACGAAGACGGCTTTGCCCGTAACCACGTCCATGCCGATCACGTCGGGTTCGCCTTCGGTCCGCTCCATAAGGTACAGCGAGCGGAGAGCATCTTCGTTCCCGTCGATCCGCGCGTGCACCTCGGGCCACGCAATCGTCGCATGGCGTTCGGGGTGCGAAGCGAATCGCGCCTCGAGTAGTTCGATAAGATCGTTTTTCTGTTGTTCGCTCAATGCCGCAGCAGCCCGTTTCATGCTTGCTCCTCTACGTTGTCGCGCCGTAAGGACGCTCTATTTCCATCGCAGTATAGAATCATGCATGTAAAAGCTAGCGTTAACGTCCCATTTGACATTCGTTCGTAAGGCGCCCGATGCCTTTACGAAGGAATTCCCCGCAGCGAGAGCGTCGCATCGGCCACCCGAACGCATCGCATGCACCCGATCGCCACGGTCGAGCTCGGGGCGGAACGAGACCGGCTAGCAGATACGTCAGGAGCCGCTCGATATCGCTCGGGTTTGCCTCGCATTAACAAAAAAAGCGCCGACCGCATACGCAGTCGGCGCTACAGCAATCGACGCACCCTCACCCGTCGAGCGCTCCTCATTGTTTGCTTAGCCCTCGTACACGACCTTGCCACCGAGAATGGTCTTTGCCACCTTCGTATCGCGGTACGCTTCGACGTCGCCGGTCACGAAATCGCTGTCGAACAGGCACAGATCGGCGAAGTTGCCCACCTCGACCGAACCCATTTTGTCATCGTCGTGGCTGAAGAACGCTGAGTTCTTCGTCCACATGATCAGGGCCTCGATGGGCGTGACCTTCGACTCATCGCCCTTGGAGAGCGTCTTGCCCGTCGTCTCGTCGAGCCGCGTGATGGCGTAGTACATGCCGAGCATCGGATTGGGAGACACCACCGGGCTATCGGAGCTTCCGCCTGCCAGGATCCCGTTCTTGAACATGAGACCCGGCGACTGGAAGCGCTCGACCTGCTCGGGCCAGAACAGCGGCTCCTCGCCCATCTGGGAGACGAGCGTCGGCTGCAAGCATACGCCTACGCCGAGCTCCTTCATGATGGGCCACTGGTCCTCGTAGGGGAGTTGGTAGTGGATGAGGTAGTGGCGCAGTTCCTTGACGGGCCTGATCTTGTTGGCTTCCTGGAAGGCGTGCAGCGCGCGGTCCTCGCTCGCATCGCCGATCGTATGAATGCCGAACTGCCAACCGAGCTCGGTCGCCTTGCAGACGAGGGCGTCGATTTCCTCTTGCGTGTAGATGGTGTCGCCGTAATATCCCGGACGCTGCCGGTACTCGCGGCGGCTCATGGCGGCGGTGAACGCAGCGGTGATGCCATCGAGCGTCACCTTGCAGCCGTTCAGCTTGAGCATCTCGTCGCCGAAGCCGGTGACGCAATCCATCTCTTCGAGGCGGCGCAGGTTGTCCTCGAAGGAGCCGAACTGCGGATCGAGGTAGAACATGAGGTTGGCGCGATAGGAAAGCTTGCCCTGCTTTCTCGCCTCGTTGTAGATATGCATCTGCTTATAGTTGAGGTTTGCGTCGATAGCGCTCGTAATGCCGAAGGAATTGAGACGACGCCCGATAAGCTCGAGGCTCTCGAGATGCTGGGCATCGGTCAGAGGCGGCTTGGCCTTGAGCATGGGTTGGAGCGCGCCGTTCTCGTAGAGGAGACCGTCGAGCTCGCCGTCGTCGTAATGCCCGATCTCGGCACCTTCGGGCTGCGGCGTGTCCTTCGTGTAGCCGCACGCTTCGAGCGCAAGCGAATTCGCAGCAATGGTATGAACGGACATATGCAGGAGAATGACCGGGTTGTTCGGAGCGACTTCGTCGAGCTCGCGGCGCGTGATGACCTCCTGGCTGTCCTCCCAGATGAGCTCGTTCCAGCCGTCGCCTTCGATCCATTCGCCGTCGGGGGTGTTCGCAGCCTTCTCGGCCACGGCATCGAGGATGGCCTGGCGGCTCGTCACGCCGTTGAAATCGAGGTTGAGCATCTGCTCGCCGGTCCACTTGCAGTGCATGTGGCACTCGACGAAGCCCGGAGTGAGAATCTTTCCGGTCGCATCGATGACGTTCGTGTTGTCGCCGATGTACCGATCCATTTCAGCAGCTGTGCCAACGGCGATTATCCTGCCGTCTTTCGCCGCAACACCGCCGTCCTCGATAATGGGGAAATCGGTCTTACCCTGCTTAACCTCGTCGCACGTGATCGCGACGGTATAGATTTTCGGATGCGCGATAACCAGATCGGCTTCGGGATACCAAGTTTTCATGCCGTACCTCCTTGTAGGTGTGCCCGTTAATGCAGGCATGCAGACAGCGCCGAAGCACGCGCCAGCGTGCTCGCCCGCGCCTCGTACCCCTCGCTTCCTCGGCCCTTGCATCAGTATGATGCAACCCCCGCATCAAGCACAGTGTCCGAAAGTGTGATATTTCTCCTCCCCGTACCGGTGGCCGTATTGCGTTTGCCCCCTGATCGTAGAGCTAATACCTCGTTTTTTACCCAGGCGTCGTCGAATACGGCTCCCGGTAAATCGTTCTTTCGGCTCATTGCGCTCAGTAGCTGCGCCCTTATGATTAAAAGACCCCTTCCCTTGGCACAACAGCATATCCGCTGGGTCGATTACCGTGCGGTCAGACACGAGAATCCGTGCGTTGCGCATGGTTTCGACCCTCGTTGCATACAGGAAAGGAGCTGGCATGGATCAAGACTCCACCCACACTTCTCGCAAAGAGATACTGCCCGCTTTCGCAGGGACGCTTATCGGGGCAGTGGTTTTGTTCCTTGCGATGAACGCACTCCAGCCAATGTTGATGGAAAATCACTTCATCCATGATTTCGGCACCATGCTCGCCGGCTGCATGGAGGGCACGGTATTCTACAAGGTAATGTGGTATTTCGCAGACTTCACCGAAGCCACCTTCATCGCCTCGGTTCCCGCATCGATCTTCATGATCGTCGGCGGGTTCGTGGCCGCCTACCTCGAGCGGAAGAAGTCCCGCCTCGCCGGGACCGGTGTAGACGGCCACGGACACCTCTTCAGCGGCATGTTCTTCGCAACCGCAGCCGCTATCCTTTTGGGGATGCTGGTCTTCGGCGAACTCTACCCGGGATGGACGGGATGGGTTCCCACCTTCGCCGTAGTCCTTACCGTACAGGTTCTCGTGCTTTTCTTCGGCGTCAGCGCCGCGAAGATCGCAACCTCGGTGCTGCTCGGAACGTTCATCACGTTTCCGGTGGTCTACGTGCTCCAGATCTTTCTCGTCGGACCGCTTGGGCTCCCCCTGTTCGTCGCCGTCTCGATCGGCGTATTCATCGTCGTTCCGCTCTGCACGGCGCTGTTCAAGCTGTTCCCCTGGATGAAGATACAAGAGCCCGAAACGCCGCCGGCAGAAGAAATCGAAGAAGAGCAATCCAAATCCTCACCGACTTCGTTTTTCCTCAACCGCGTGTTCGGCGACGTTGGCGAGCTCGCCATCTGGGGTAGCTCCATCGCCACCGTCGCCATGTACGTCGGTGCGATCATCGGCTGGGTGCTCAACCCGCTCGAGCCCGCGTACGGCGCGGGGAACCTCCCGCTTCTCATCGCTTCCCAGATCGCCGTTGCTGCACTCGCGATTTTCATCTGGTATCCGAAATGGAAGAAAGAGGGATGGGCGTTCACCTTCCCCGGCATCGTGCTCGTATCCGCCATCGTCGGAAGCTATGCAGCAACCGGTACGGTAAGCGATATCGTGATCGCGGTGCTGACCATCGCCATCGGGGCCGTCATCTTCGCCCCCATGGTCGAAAAGGTGATGGCGCTCTTCCGCTACAAGGGGTCCTACCACGTCATCGCCCTGATCCAGCTCTGCATATTCTCCGTGTGCATTGTCTGGTCGTTTGTGATCATGTACGGATTGCTTCCGCTGTTCGCAGCTTGATGCGCAGTCGCGGCGGAAAGCTCGAGGGAGGCTTTCCGCCGCGACGCGAATGTCGCCTGAAAGCAGCCTCCGCTAGCAGCCGCAGTAGAATTTCGAAACAAGAGTTGCCCTGTTGGCCGCTTTTGCCTTATCGAATATTTTCTGCATATGGGACTTGACGGTTGACAAGCTGATGCACAGCGTTGCGGCGATTTCAGCATTGGTGTAGCCCTTGAGCACCAGCTGGAAAATCTCCTTCTCTCTTCCCGTAAACGAGTCGAGAGGAAAGCTATCGTTGCCCGCACGAAGCCGCTCAGTCGGCTCCACGCGGATAATGCAGGCTTCGGCATTGGCAGGATCGTCAGCTATGCAAATGCGATATTCCGATCCCGTCGTTGTCGTAAAGGTTACGAGCTTGCTCTTTCCCTTCGCATCAGCGTGATGGGGTTCATGCATAGGCACTTCCTTCCCTTCTTGCAAGCACGGGTGCAGCCAAGCGCGGCTCTGGGAACCCGCATTGGCAGGCGCCCGACGCCTGACCGTTTTTTATCGCTCCGTTATACTTCATGCATGAATCATGCCAACTAGAGCGTTAAAAAACCGCAGGTCACGTTGACTTGCCGTCGACAAGGTCGTCTCGTTTTTCAAATTATGAGATCAACCGCTGTTTCGTCCTGCGACGAAAACGAGAAGATCGGTTTGCCCCAACCGTTTCCGGAACCATGCTGTTCACCCTCGAGCCGATGCGCACGCAGGACCTCGCAGGAAGCCCGGCGGCAAGAATGCGCTCTTTCGCTTATCCGATAGGCCGGACGGCTTCCGCGCTCTTCCAGAAAGCCCGAGCGCTTTCGGCGCCGCCCATGGCGAGAAACGCCTCGAGCACCCGATCGTCATCGTCCAGCTCGGGATGGAACGCAACCCCGAGCTGGTTTCCGTATCGTACGGCTACGATGCTGCCGTCGATTCGCGCGAGCACATCGACGCCTTCGCCTGCTTCGACGACTAAGGGTGCACGGATAAACGTCATGGGCACATGCTCCAAACCCGCGAAAGCGGCACTCGCATGAAAGCTGCCGAGCTGACGGCCGTAGGCGTTGCGACGTACCGCTACGGGCAGCGTGCCGAAGCCGCCAGCGCCGCCATTCCCGACCCTCGCGGCAAGCAGGATGAGCCCTGCGCACGTTCCCAAAACCGGCATGCCCGCCGCGATGCGCTCAAGGAGCGGTTCGAACATGCCCAGCTCGTGCAACAGCTTGATCTGCACGGTGCTCTCGCCGCCGGGCAGCACCAAGCGATCGAACGGCTTTGCCGCATCGCTTGCCTGGCGCAGCTCGATGCATCGGCACCCAAGCCGCTCGAAGCGGCGCTCGTGTTCGACGAAAGCCCCTTGAACGGCCAGCACGCCAACCGTTTGCCCTTGGCCGCACGACGCCGCGCCGTCCGTCCGTACCGTTTGATTCACGACGAGCCTACCTCCCGCGCTCTGCCATGAGGATATCGATCTCTTGCTCGTTGATGCCCACCATAGCCTCGCCGAGGTCTTCCGAAAGCGCAGCTATCATGCCCGCATCCTCGAAGTTGGCAACGGCTTTCACGATGGCCTGAGCGCGTTTTGCCGGGTCACCCGATTTGAAGATGCCCGAACCCACGAATACGCCCTCGGCACCGAGCTGCATCATAAGTGCGGCATCGGCGGGGGTTGCCACGCCGCCTGCAGCGAAGTTCACCACGGGCAGCCTTCCCTCATCATGCACGAACCGCACGAGATCGTAGGGCACCTGCAACTGCTTGGCCTCCTCGAACAGCTCGTCTTCGCGCAGCGAGACCACCTTGCCGATCTGCGCATTCATCATGCGCATATGGCGGACCGCCTGTACCACATCGCCCGTACCGGGCTCCCCTTTCGTCCTGATCATCGAGGCGCCTTCCGCGATACGCCTCAGCGCCTCGCCGAGATCGCGCGCACCGCACACGAACGGCACCGCAAACGCCGTCTTGTCGATATGATAGGTATCGTCGGCTGGCGAAAGCACTTCGCTCTCGTCGATGTAATCGATTTCGACGGCTTGCAGTACCTGCGCCTCGACAAAGTGCCCGATGCGGCATTTCGCCATAACGGGAATGCTCACCGCAGCCTGGATACCCTTGATCATGGCGGGATCGCTCATGCGCGACACCCCGCCCGCCGCACGAATATCGGCAGGAATGCGTTCGAGGGCCATAACCGCGCAAGCTCCCGCCTCCTCGGCGATGCGCGCCTGCTCGGGCGTGGTCACATCCATAATCACACCGCCCTTGAGCATCTGGGCAAGTGCGCGGTTGAGTACGCTGCGGTCCTCGGCAGGCTGCTCGTTTGGCACAACGGTTTTCAAAGCGGGATGGGAGTTTGGCATAGCGGTTTCCTTTCGTTGAAGAACCCATCGAATCCTACTGCCCATATGGATATAGTGGTATGATCAAAATATTAGTTTTGAATAAGACCAGAATAGAACCAGCGGCGCCTCAGAAGACGCCTTCGGTTCAGACATCCGCAAAGGACGCTCGTGCTTACCTACCAACTCGACCAACGGGGAACGGCCAGCCTGTACGAATACCTCTACACGTGCATCCGCGCCGATATCGAATCGGGTGCAATCGCCGCACACGAAAAGCTGCCTTCGAAACGAACGCTGGCAAAGCATCTCGGCGTCAGCCTCATCACCATCGAAGGCGCCTACGCCCAACTCGCTGCCGAAGGCTATCTGTACTCCATCGAACGCAAAGGCTATTTCGCATGCCCGCTCTCGATTGGCTCTACGCCTTCGCCGCCCCCCGTATGGGAAGCGCCGCGAAACGATTTGCGCGCGCCCCTGGCACGCGCCACGGCACAAGCAAACCCGCATAGGGCATCGGAGAACGCCGAAACGCCCGCGGATGCCGCTTCGGATGCAAACGCCGCCGAATGCCCTGTTGCCGATTTCTCCAGTGGATCGCATGCCGCGGGCCTCTTCCCGTACAACACGTGGGCGAAAACGGTGCGCGAAGCTCTCACCTGCGAATCGGAGCAGACGCTGCTCAACGAATCATCGGCCGCAGGATCGTATCGACTGCGAGAAACGCTCGCTTCCTACCTCAAGGGTTTTCGCGGCATGCAGGTGCAACCCGAGCAGATCATCGTGGGGGCAGGAGCGCAACTGCTCTACATCATGATCGTCCAACTTCTGGGAAGGTCTTGTCGCTTCGCCGTCGAGGATCCGGGCTACCCGCGTCTCACGAAGATATACCGCAGCAACGAAGCAGCGCTCTCGCATGTGCCCATGGATCAGAGCGGCATCGTCGTCGAAGCCCTTCGCGCGAGCGCCGCCGACGTCGTTCACATCATGCCCTCCCACCAGTTCCCCACCGGCATGGTCACGCCGATCAGCCGCCGCTACGAACTGCTCGGCTGGGCGAACGAACATGAAAACCGCTACGTTGTCGAAGACGACTACGACTGCGAGTTCCGCTTGGCAGGGCGTCCCATACCGCCGCTGCAAGCCATCGACGCAAGCGAGCGCGTGATCTACGTCAACACCTTCGCAAAAAGCCTCGGCCCCGCCTTCCGCATCGGCTATCTCGTGCTGCCGCCGCATCTGGCCGAACGGTTCGCCGCCGAACTCGGCTTCTATTCCTGCACGGTGAGCGCCATCGATCAGCTCGCCCTTGCTCGCTTCATCGAGAGCGGCGATTACGAGCGCCACATCAACCGGATGCGCAGCCACTACCGCACGGTGCAAAACGAACTTGCCTGCGCACTCAAAGCAAGCGCCGCAAGCGACCGCATCGCCATCGAAGCGCAGGATTCGGGACTACACTTCATCATGCACGTCGACACGCTTGCCGACGACGATGCGCTCGCTGCGGCGTTTCGCAAGCACGGCGTCGCCCTCGATCCTCTCTCGGGCTTTTTCCAGCGAGACTTCGCCGCGTGCGCACCCCTTGAGCGGGAGCGCTACGAGCACCGGTTCATCGTGAACTGCGACGGCATCGAACGGTCGGCGATCTTTCCCGCAGCCGAAGCGATAGCGCAGGCAATCGCTTCGGTATAAGCATCGCACGACACGCAGCGATCGATACGGGCATCGGCTAGGCAAGAGCAGAAAAAAGGACCCGGATCGCTTGACCCGAGCCCTTGCATTGCCCCATCGCTTTCGGGCTATTTGACCACGCGAACGCGACGAATGCCCTCGATGCCCCTGAGCTTGCCGATCGCCTCGTCGGGCGCGGCCTGGCTGAGATCGAGCAGCGTATAGGCGTGATCGCCCTTCGACTTGTTCGTAAGGTTGTCGATGTTTACGCCCCCCTCGCCGAATGCCGTGGTGATCTGGCTCACCATGTTGGGGATGTTGTCGTGGAAAACAGCTACGCGGCTTGCGCCTTCAGGGCACACCCCCATGTCGCACGCCGGATAGTTCACCGAGTTCTTGATGTTGCCGTTATCGATGTAGTCCACGAGCTCGCGCACCGCCATCATCGCGCAGTTGTCCTCGGCTTCAGCCGTCGAGGCACCGAGGTGCGGCAGAACGATTGCGCCTTCCATGCCCATAACCTCGGGGACCGCGAAATCGGTGATGTAGGCGTGGACCTTGCCCGATTCGAGCGCTTCGGCCATGGCGGCGTTATCGACAAGCGTATCGCGGGAGAAATTCAAGAACACCGCCCCGTCCTTCATGAGCGAGCACGCATGGGAATCGATCATCCCGATCGTGCTTTCCATCGCGGGAACGTGGATGGTGATGTAGTCGCACTCGCGGAAGATATCGTCGATGTTCGTCACGTGGTGCGCTGCACTCGACATGCGCCATGCAGCGCCAACCGACACGTAGGGATCGTAGCCGTATACATCCATGCCTAGATCGATGGCAGCGTTCGCAACCTCAGCGCCGATGGCTCCGAGCCCGATGACGCCGAGCTTCTTGCCGAGGATCTCGCGTCCCGCAAACGCTTTCTTCGCCTTTTCGGCTGCTTTGGCAATGTTTTCGTCATCGGCGTTCTCGCGGCACCACTCGATGCCGTCGACGATTCCGCGGCTGCCGAGCAGAAGCGCGCAAAGCACGATCTCCTTCACGGCATTCGCATTGGCACCAGGGGTGTTGAACACCACGATGCCCTCTTCGGCGCAACGATCGATCGGGATGTTGTTCACACCGGCACCGGCGCGCCCGATGGCGAGTAGGCTCTCGGGGAATTCCATGTCATGCATTGCCGCACTGCGGACCAGGATACCCGTTGCCTTGTCGAACTCGTCGGTAAGCTCATACGATTCGGGCAGCAGATCGGTACCGTACTTGGAAATGTTGTTCAGGCAATGGATGTAATGCATGGATTCTCCTTCGCGCACGAATGATTGATGTCGCGTGCTTTCCCGCTTGTCGGAGCTCGCGTCCCCGGCATCCCAATAATGAACGTATGATACCCCAAAACACCCGCCCGACCGCGCACGTCGTGCATAGCGGCCGTTTTGCTTGGCTAACCGCACTTCTCATCGACAAGATCAATGAGCTCCTGTTTGGCATGAACGGCCGAAGCGCGCTCGCAAACGCATAACGACGGGCCGATCGGCTCCAACGGTCACGGAAGCCCGAATGCTTTCGGGCATCCGTTTACTTCGCAGGCAGAATACAGCGGTGCCCGCGCGTCGCATCGCACTTGTTGCACGAGATGCAACGCGGGCCATACGCAGGATCGGCAGCCCACCGATTCACGAGATCGGGTTCGCATATGAGGGGGCGGCACATCCCGAACGCAGCGACAGCGTCCTCAGCCGCCATTCGCTCCATTACGGCAAAACTCCGATTGCCGCCCGTGAGAACGATCGGCACCGAAGCCTCCTCGGCCAACCGTTTCGCGTAAGCGGCGAAAAAGGGCTCGCCCGCGACCCCCCTCACCTTGCATGCGCGCCACGCACCGCTCACCTCGATCGCATCGATGCCGCTTGCAACAAGAATCTTCGCCACCGCAAGGCTGTCTTCCTCAGACAACCCCCCGTCCACGCCGTCGGAGCTGTTGAGCTTCACCATAAGCGGATAGCCTCGCCCCACCCCGTCGCGAATCGCAGCCATCGCCTCCACGATGATGCGGGCGCGGTTTTCGATCGAGCCGCCGTACTCATCGGTGCGATGGTTGAGCAGCGGACTCAAGAACTGGCTCAGCAGATATCCATGGGCCGCATGCAGCTCGACGCCGTCGAATCCAGCCTCCTTCGCACGGCGCGCTGCGGCGGCAAACGCCTCGATCAGCATCTCGATATCATGCTGCGACGCCTCAACGGGCACGATACCCGTCTTCGGGTTCGCGATGGCCGAAGGTCCCAGAATGCGTTCGCTCGGCGGATCGAGCCTGCTCGCAGAGCCTCCGTACACGATCTGCGAGACGATGCTGGCTCCTCGTTCGTGCACGGCATCGACAAGTGCTCGGTATTCGGGAACAAAGGAGTCGTCGTAGATTCCCATCATGTTCGGATTCGGGTGCTCATCGGCCGTGACGTACGCATACCCCGCGATGATGGTTCCCACGCCGCCTTCGGCCAGCTCTTCGTAGATCGCTGTCAGCTCTTGCGTCAGATGCCCGTCATCGGTGGCAAGCCCCTCGTACGTCGCCGCCCGCACGAAGCGGTTTTTCGCCCGCATAGCTCCCATGGTCAACTCTTCGAATAGACGGCTCATCGCACCCTGCCTCCGCTCAGTTCCCTTTCGCTTTCGCACGAAGTAATGATAGCGCACCCGGGAATGGGATAGGGCGCGCGGATCAGCTTTGACATAGGCCGAGGGGGCGCGACGTCGATCCGCCGACAAACCACCATTGATATGGTTTCGCTTAAGACCCCGAAGCGTCAAATGCTTGCTAGGCAATCCGCGCGAGGCATCGGTTCCGACGCGGAGCCAGAAAGGCGAACCGGGGCCTCGGCGCGCAGCTGCGGCAAGCAAATCGATTGGACACGAATCCTTGTCCACCGTCGCCCTTTCGGCGAGCGTGTTGCTGTTTTGCTCCCATTTCTCTGCCGCAGCACCGTCTTCCTTCCAAGAAATCCCAACACCCGCTATCATGAGAAGGGGAACGGCAATGCAACCGCACATCGAGAGGACTTGCCCATGGGATTGTTCGATGCTTTCAAGAAAAAGCGAACTGCAGCAAAAGAACCTGTTCAAACACAGAAAGCTGCATCCGCCAGCAAAAGCACCGCCGCCCAAACCGCCTCGCCTGAAAACAGATTGCGCACAACGCTTCCGAAGGATTTCGCCGATACCGTCGGGGCCGGCGATGTTGCCGCCATCAAGGCGGTATTCGATCGATGCCGGATCGATGCAACCAGCGGCTACGCCAAAGAGACGGCACTTGCCTTTGCCGGTATGCCCGAAGAAGCCGTTCGGTGGCTCGTCGCCCAAGGGGCGGATATCAACGCGAAGGATTTGTACGGAAACACGCCCCTGCACAAGGAAGCTGCATGCTGGCAGGGAAATACCGAGCTGCTCGTCCAACTCGGTGCCGATATCGAAGCGAAAAACAACGACGGCAATACGCCGCTGCATCGCGCCGCCTGCAAAGGCGTCGCCCAAACGGTCGAACGGCTGCTCGCACTCGGCGCCGATCCGCTTGCAAGGAACAACGAGGAGCGGACGCCGCTCGAACAGAGCCTTCGCGAATGCCGAAACGCCGATATCGTGAACGTTGCCGCAGTGGCGGACCTCCTCGTTGAAGCCGGAGACGGTACCGCACCGGCGGCAAAACGATCCGTCGAAAGCATCGGAAAATCCTTCGAGTTTTACCGCGATAGCTTCAACAAGGATTCGCTCGAGGAAACCGACGCGGCGCTCTCC
Source organism: Raoultibacter timonensis (assembly GCF_022845715.1). NCBI lineage: Bacteria > Bacillati > Actinomycetota > Coriobacteriia > Eggerthellales > Eggerthellaceae > Raoultibacter > Raoultibacter timonensis. Next base: position 527,727 of record NZ_AP025564.1, on the reverse strand, counting down.
CATCTCTACGAGCTGTTCGGGGTTGCTCCCGCCGCAAGGAGGCGCATCCACGATGGCGTATCCCCCATCGCCGTAGACGCTGAAACCTGGCAGAAGCAACACGCCGAGCTGTGGGACTATCTTGTCCCTGCCAAAGGCCACGCAGCCACCGCCCAGGGCGAAGCCATACGCATCACCGGCAAAGTCGCCTACGAGGTGCTCGATAACGGCGGCATCAACTGGGATGCCGATTTCAACAAGATGCTCTGCGCCCTCGCCCGTTTCTTTCGCTCCGGAAACCCGTTGAGCGAAACGGAAGCAGACGAGGCGGACGCGCTTGTAGACGCCCTCGAAGACGGCTTCGGTGAGAAGGAGCCCGACCGCCTCAGCGAGCTTGCGGTGCGATGGGTCCTCGCCAACCCCGATCCGATGCCTCTCGGCAAACAGGCCTACCGGAGATAGCATCCGACAGGTGCCGTCCGCAGCGCATGCACGCCTTACGCGACGGAAAGAAACGCGCATGGCCTCGCACCCGAAGAGGCGCGAGGCCATGCGAGAAACCGATGCCGCTTGTTTTACGCTTGTTTTACGCTTGTTTTACGCTTGTTTTGCCCGATCTGCTGCGAACTGTCCGGCACGACGTCCACCCGTGCAGGCGCGGCCGTGGCTCACGCCCGAAATGGTGATCGGATAATCGTCGAAGAAGAAGCTGCCCGAGCAGTTACCGGCAGCCCATAGACCTTCGATGGGCTTCTTCTCGGCATCGAGCACCTGCTGGTTCTCATCGATTTCCAGTCCGCCGAGTGTGATCAGCAGCGTCGTTCCCGAATGCACCGCGTAGAACGGCGGCTCGGTGATCGAGCTCAGGCACTGCGCACGTTTGCCGAAATCGGTATCGACGCCCGCTGCGCACAGCTCGTTGTAATGCTCGATGGTCGCCTTCGCCGTTTCCTGGTCGATGCCTTCCATCTTTGCAAGCAGCCCTTCGATCGTGTCGGCCGAAAGAATCTGGCCTTCTTCTATAAACTGCTGTATCTCTTCGGGATTGTGCAAAGGCGAACGGAAATCCTTGCATACCACCATGCCCATGGCGGGGCCGTCGGTTTCCCATTTCGCATCCCATACAACCCACTTCATATGGCGCGGCTGGGCGTTGTGTGCACGGCAGACATAGGCGTACGGCATGTCCTCGTTGCAGAATCGCTCGCCGAAATCGTTGAGGTACAGCCATGGCTGGCGCGTCAGCGGGATCGACGGCATGTGCTCAAGCCCCTCGACGCCCTCGTCGAAGTACATCGGGCAATGCGGCGCAGGGTCGATCGAGGCGCCCGCCCACGCTCCCATGCGAATGCCGTCGCCGGTGTTGTGCGCGGGAGTCGTGATGTTGTATATATCCTCTTCGTGGTTCGGAACGAACGCGTCCATCATTTCGGCATCGGCTCCGTAGCCGCCCGCAGCCAAAACCACGCTCTTCGCATCAACCTGATAGTGTTTCGAGCCGTCTTTGTACACGACGCCGGTCACCGGTCCGCTCTCGCCGCGAATAAGCTGCTCGGCCGTCACGTTGAAGCGGATCTCCACTCCGAGCTCCTCAGCATAGGCCGTAAACGCCTTCGCCCACCCGATCGCAAACGGAGGCTCGTAACCCGCTTCGGCTCCTTCGGCCATGAGATCGTCGGTCGGCACGATCTGGAATGCGTCGGTTGCGAAATGCTCGTACCATGCATCGGGAATAACCTGCATCTCCTCGGGCATCGGCGCAACGGTGATGCCGTGGTCGGTGAGCATGCCTGCGGCCCAATCGAGCGCCTCGGCCGAATGGTCGACCCACGCCTTGACCACGCGGTAATCTCCTCTGTGCCCGCCCCAGCGCAGAACCTCCTGCAACACGTCCTCTTTGCGCGCCGTCAGATCGATGCCGACCTCCTTCTGCAACGAACCGCCGATCGCGCCGTAATCGATGCCGCGAAAGTTTGCGATGCCGGTCTTTTCGAGGACAAGCACGCTCGCCCCCTTTTCGGCAGCCGAGCACGCAGCCGAAAGCCCGGCCATGCCCGCTCCAACGACCACAACGTCAACCGATTCGGCGCCTTCAACCGATCCGATTGCTTCGGGTTCGGTTTCCCAACTGTAGGTTTTCACGCCTACCTTCGCGTTAGCGACCGCCTCCGATTCCTGCGGAGCGCATCCCGTGAGCCCCGCCACTCCCATAGCGGCTACCGATGCCGCGCCAAGACCGAGAAAGCTCCTTCTGCTCAATCCCTTTTTCTGCCCTTCCATGGTTTCCTCCCATCGAACGTCTGCATCCATGCCGATAGTGTGTCGCTCCCGAACGCGCCGCACCATCGATGCGAAGTGAGTATTCGCAGGAAAACGCATCGGTAAAAAGCAACGATTGACCCGAATTGGGCGCTATGCGACCATGAATCGACGGAGGTGGCGATGATAGCCGTATGGTGGGACAATCTGAGAGAAAGCTGCGATATGCGCATGATGGCAGGCACATCGGCCGCCGTCTGCTGGCTGCTCCTGCTTGCCATCTCGCCGGTGTTCTCAACTGCGCCGACGCTGATCGCCCAAGGGCTGTCGTGGCGCATCGTTGCGGTCTTCTGCTCGGTCGTCTTGTTCGTGATTTCGCTCGTCCTTGGCGCAAAGGGCGAGAACCCGGAAGGAAAGGCGCTTTCTTCGGGAGTGGCCTTCACGGGCGCGACAGCGTTTCTCGGCGTTTTACTCCATCGCTTTACCGAGAGTGCCGCGATTGATTTTCTCGCTGCGGTCTTCGTTGCCTGCGGCGTGGCAGGGCTATGCCTGGGGTGGGCGCAGCCGTTTTCGACGATTCGCCTGAGAAAGCGCGTTGTGGCATCCGCCGCGGGAGCTATCTGCGGATGCATTCTCTACTTCGCCATCGTTGCTATACCCCAGCCGTTCGCGCTGTTCGTCGGAGCATGCCTGCCGATCGCCTCGACAGCTTGCTGGATGGTGCTGCGCGCGAGCGCCGCTCCCGACGATGCCGAATCCGAAACGGGCTTTCACCTTCAATCGGCGGATCGCATCGCACGCGATGGTTCTGGTGCGGATCCTGCGCAGGGCATCGAGATGCGCAGAGCCGTTCTCCATCCGTTCGGACGCGAACTCTCGGCCGCCATCGCCTTGTACGGGATGCTGTTCGTGCTCGCCGGGCATGTGCTACCCGAAACCGAGTCGATGTGGGTCCTCTCGGTTGTGCCGGGCGTTGTAAACGTTGCAGCATTTCTCATCATCGAAATCGCGCTTACGCTGTACATGGTCAAGCGCATCCATCGGGAAAACCCCGTCGTCGCCTACCGACCCGCCACCATACTCGTGGCCATCGCGTTTCTGCTGCTACCGTTTTCGAGTTCGGAACTGTCGCTCGCCTGCATGGCCATCGCGTTTGCGGGATTCGGAAGCTTCATGGTGTTCTTCTGGATCGTGATGGGCAACATCAGTCAGAAGTGGCGCCTCCCGTACCTGCGCGTGTACGCACAGGGGTTCCTCACGTTGCTGGCCGGTATCGCTGCCGGGGAACTCGTCGCCTGGCTTCTCGTCCTGATCCGCCAACCCGGCTTCGACTACGTAGCCACGCTGAGCATCGTTTCGCTGTTTCTGCTCGTCGCGATGGCGTGGCAGATGTCAGACGGATCGCGCTTCGCCAACGAGACGAAGGAGATGGGCGGCCAGTTCTTCGAGCCCGATGCGTCCATGCGAGACGAAGACGACAGCTCCGGCTCGCCCGACCTCGATCGCGTTGCCGAACGGTACCGTCTCTCCCCGCGCGAAGTCGAGGTGCTTGCACTTCTGCTCAAAGGGCGAAGCATTCCCTACATCTGCGACGAACTGTTCATTGCCAAAAGTACCGCGCAAACCCATGTGCGCCACATCTATTCGAAGATGGAAATCACCGGCGGACGCCAAGAGCTCATCGACCGGATCGAACAGGATGGATACTCTTTAGCCTGACAGACGGGCTTGAGCCTGGCGGAGGCATTGCGCCCATACGGGCAACCCGACCGCACAAATCCCGCAGAAAGCCCCGTCGCAGAAACACGGCGGTGAGCTTCGGACCGCGCGAGCCGAGCGGGAGCGGTATCTTCACTCCGCTTCGCCCAACCCCGAAAGGAGGTCCCTGAAACGAGCTACGTCTTTGATCTCCCAGCAAACGCTCGCAATCGCGAGCCGTCCGTCCTCGACGCGTAGCACGCGACCGCGGTCGACCGTCCAGAACCAGCTTCCATCCTTGCGGGGCATGCGGTACATAGTCTCGTAGCACAGCCCCTCGTAGTACGTCGGCCCGATATCTTCGATCACCTGGGGAAGATCGTCGGGATGAATGGTGTTGATCACATGCCCGTCGATGCCGGCTACGAACTCGTCGAACGTACTGTATCCGAGCATCTCGACGATTTGGCGATTCGCGTAGAAGAGGGGGAACCCATCCTCACAGTAACCGCCGATCAAACCGCATGGAACCGTTTGCGCGAACAAGTGCGAGGCGATGCTGCGGTACTCTTCGGTCAAAGCGTCGATGCCCTCGTTGATCGAAGTGATACCAAGCACGCTATCGAGTACGGCCTGCGATGAGAGCAGCGCCTCCTCTTGCAGCTTCTGCTCGGTCACGTCGGATATCCCCGCGTAGAAGATGCGCCGCTCGCCCTCGCTTTTGAGGAAGTACGCCTTCATATGAAACCAACCGAGCTCGCCCGAAAGGCGGTACCGCCGAAACGTCGCTTCCGCGCCGGCGATGGGATGGCGTTCGGCTCGATCGAACATATCGAGGATCATCGGCAGGTCATCGGGATGGATCATGCGGTAAATCCAGGCCTGGCGCTCTCCGAGATCGACCGGATTGCATCCGGTTACCCGGTAGTAACCGTTGTTTACCTGCATGAGCTCGAAACGGTCGGAATAGACGGCGTATACCGCCATACCGCCTAGCAGGTTTTCGAGGATGGTGCGGCTCGCCGCGCCTCCGTCTTGCACCAAATCGGCCAGATCGATATCGTCGACGACGCGCGGAAGCACACCGCGATAGTCGATGAGCCCTTCGGTTTCCATAAGCGCTTCGAATTCGCTCTGCGGCATCGGACGGTAGAAGTAGAACCCCTGCGCGTAATCGCACCCGATTCGTTTCAAAAATTCTACCTGCTCTGCGGTTTCGACACCCTCGGCAATGACGGGCATGTCCATCAACCGCGCCATACTCGTCACGGCTTCCAAGATGCCTTCGCTTCGATTCGCGTCGTCGGCATCTTCGCGCAGCAAACCCATATCGATTTTCAGCGTATCCACTCCGATGCTCTTCAGCATGTTAAGCGAAGAATAGCCGCTTCCGAAATCATCCATGAGCACGGTAAAGCCCCGCCGCTGCAAATCGTCGACCAGATGCGTCACGCATTCGTCTTCGGCGTAGGCGCTTTCGGTGATCTCCACCTCGAGCAACCTCCGCTCGATCCCGTGACGCTCAACGATGCGCTCGAGCTCATCGGCCACGTCGATGGCGCGCACGTCGGCGCGTGAAACGTTGACCGACACGGGAATAGGATGCCTGCCTTCGGCGATCCACGACGCAAGCAGGCCGCACGCCATATCCCATACATAGCGGTCAAGATAGACGATGAAACCCGTTCTTTCAAGAAACGGTACGAACTCCCCAGGGCCGACCAGCCCTTTTTCGGGATGGTTCCAGCGGACGAGCGCCTCGATCCCCACGATACGACCCGTTCGGATGTTGCACTTCGGTTGCGCATACAAGACGAACTCGCGCTGATCGAGCGCGCGCTGAATGGCTGCGAGCATCTTCGGTTCCTGCTCGAGCTCGAGCCCCATGCCCCGATCGTACCACGCGATACGGCGCGCATAGGTTCCCTTCACCGTGTTCATGGCGATCATGGCCCGATCGCAGAATGCGCTGACGGGCACATTGGAACCGTCGACGCCGCACACGCCGATAGCGGGATAGAAGCGAACATCCATGGTTTCATCGGGAGCGATCGTACCGATCGCCGATTCGAGATCGTTATCGCGGGCGATTCCCGCAGGCAGCAACGCAACGAAATCGTCCGACCCGAAATAGCCCACCGAACCTTCGTGCCGTTCGCAGAAAGAAGCCAGTCGATCCGCGAGCGCGCGAAGCATGCGATCCCCCACTTCGCGACCGTACCAATCGTTCAGCACCTTGAAGTGCTCGATATCGATGTAGACCATCTCGTATCCGCCTGCGCGATCGGCGTCCGCAATCCTGCGTTCCACTTCGTCGAGGAAGGGGCGGGCGCCCCAAAGACCCGTGATAGAATCGCGTTCGTCACGCGCGGCCAGGTCGCCATCATCGCCGACTCGTGCAGCCTCATGGTCTTTCCTGCGCTGGACATCGGTGATGAAACACAGAAGCGAAGGGTCTTCGCGCTCTTCGCCGACAAGCGGCACGATGGAATGGGAAACCCAGCTCCACGTGCCGTCTTCCTTCAGCGTTCGAAACTCGCCGCCCGACACCTTCACGCCGCGCTCGAGCACCCGTACAAGGTTTTCGTAGCTCCATAAGGCTCGGTACCGATCCCGATCCTCTTCGTGAATCGTGGCCAGACGCGCGTCGCGTTCGGCGTCGCTGAATGCTCCGCCCATGCTCGGCATGACGTACTTCCCCGGTTCGTGGTACAGCACGCGAAACGTCCTGCACACGACATCGATCTCGATAAGCTCATCGTAGGCCGAGCTGCCGTCGAGTTCGAGCAGCAGATTCTTGTCCGACTCGTCGATTTCCCTGCTCGCCATCAGCATGCAAGGACCGTGATCCGGCCAATCGATATCGATGCACGTCGCCTCGAACCATGCATGCTTGTGATGGTTGTACAGCACGCTGCGGCCGAGGCGGTCGTCGTTTTTGTTGCGCCATGGGCAATCCGGACACGGTGCGTTCTCCCCCCGAACAATCTCGTAGCAACGATCGCCGAGACGGGCCTCGGGCATGGTTTTCATCGTATTCTGATCGAGGTAGACCAGCCGATGGTGGCTGTCTACCACATAGGCGTTCCACCGCTGCCTGCCGTCGGGAGCTGTTATCTCAGCCATGCCCCGCCTTTCGCTCACGAGCTTACCGCACCGTTCGACCTCGGGCGGGCGGCCAAAGCCCTGCTCGCCCGATTCGGCTCGTTCGATGCCGCACGCGCGAACCCCATACGCGCATGCAAGAGTATTATATGAGTTTATCACGTATCTTTATCTCCGTCGCATCGCCATCGCACGATGCGGCGCATCATCAACCAAACGTTCGTCCTGCGACCATGGGCACCCGCCTGGTTTTCGCTAGAGCACTCTGTATAACTAAGTATTTTAGTCTTATATAAGCTATACTGGCATGCATTAACGTATTCGATCCGTTTGGGAGCGAGCATGGCGTCAAAGCAAAACCGTTCAGAGCACGCCGCTAATCCCTCGCCCGATTCCCGCAGCGAGGAGTCGACTATGGACAGCAGCGACATCACAGCCGCCATATGCGAAGAAAGCGACGGGTTCATCTACGTTTCCGACACATGCACCAACGAGCTTTTGTACCTCAACAAAACAGCGCGCGATCTGCTCGGCTCCGCAGACAACGATTACCGTGGCAAGGTGTGCCATCGCGTGCTATACGGCCTCGAGGAGCCGTGTCCGTTCTGCACGAACGACAAGCTTTCTTTCGACGAAACGCACTGCTACCAGCACTATAGCGAACGACATGGGCGCTATCTTCTTTGCCGCGACAAGCTCATCGAAGTAGACGGCAAGCCCGTGCGGCTCCAAATAGCCGACGACACCACCCCCGAAGTCGAGGAGCGCAGCAGTCTCGAAGCACGCCTGGCCGTCGAAGAAACGCTTGTCCGCTGCGCTCGCACGCTTTCGGGAAACATTGAGGGAGCATCGGGGATCGACGAGCTGCTTCGCATCCTCGGGGAATTCTACAATGCCGACCGCGCCTACGTGTTCGAATCGACGCTCAGCGGCATCGCCATGACAAATACCTACGAGTGGTGCGCAGCCGCAATACCCCCGGAAATAGATAGTCTTCGCAATGTGCCCCTCGATGCATTCGACAGCTGGATACAGCAGTTCGATTCCATCGGCATGGTTCACCTCATCGACATCGAAAGCACGCTCGACCACGATACGGAAGAATACCGCACACTCGCACCCCAAGGGATAGACAGCCTGATCGTCGTGCCGCTGTACGAGGAAGGCGGCGTGATGAGGGGCATGCTCGGCGTCGACAATCCGCGGCGCAACACCGAAGAGGACCGGCTGTTGCGCTCCCTCACGTATTTCGTGCAAAACGATCTCGAGAAGCGCCAGATGCTCGAGCGGCTCAACGAGCTCTCGCACGTTGACAGCCTTACGGGAATAGGAAACCGCACCAGCTACCTCGAAAAGCTCGTCGAGTTCTCCGAAAATCGGCCCGCCGCCTTCGGGGTCGTATTCGTGGATATCAACGACCTCAAAATCGCGAACGACACCCAGGGGCACTCGTTCGGAGACAGGATCATCCAGCGGGCGGGACAACTCCTCAACGAATCGTTTTCCGGCAGCGTGTTCCGCATCGGCGGCGACGAGTTCGTCGCGTTCGCTATCGATCTGCCCCGCATCGAGTTCGACCGCCGTATCGAAAGCTTCAAAGAGAGCATTGCCCGGGACAGCATTGTCAACGTATCGGTAGGTGCCGTTTGGGACGACGGCAATTGCGCTCCCCGCGATCTCGTCGCGCAGGCGGATGCACTCATGTACGAAGACAAGAGGAATTACCACTTCAGGCGGTAGCGACGCAGAGGGCAAAGCAGCGGTAGCCGCCGGCCGTGTATCCTCTGTTCCGAAAACAGAGGATACAGCAGTGCACCCGGCCGAAGCGACCGGGTGCACACGCATGAGAATGGCAGCGGAGCGAACCGTTTAGGCGAAGATGAACGCCGCCAAGAACGCAAGCGCCGCGACCCACATAAGCGGTTTGACGTCTTTCGGCTTGCCCTGAACCACCTTGATGATGCAGTAGGAGATGAAACCGAACCCGATGCCGTTGGCGATCGAGTAGGTAAAGGGGATGCCGATGATCGTGACGAACGCCGGAAACGCCGAGGCGATATCCGACCAATCGATCTCGCCGATCTCGGTCATCATGAGATACCCGACAACCACGAGCGCGCCGCATGTTGCCGAGCCGCTCACCATGCCGATAACGGGAGCAAGGAACGCGCACACGGCAAACGCGATGCCGATCACGATGTTCGACAAACCGGTACGAGCGCCGGCCGCAGCACCGGAAACCGATTCGACAAACGACGTGATGGAGCTCGCACCCACGAAGCCGCCCACAGCCGCCGCAGCGGAGTCGACCGTAAGGATGGGCTTGATGTCTTCGACATCGCCTTTTTCGTCAACGAATTCGGCGCGGCTGCCAACAGCCACCACGGTGCCCATGGTGTCGAAGAAGTCGCTCATGAGCAAGCTGAACACGAACAGCAGCAAGATGGGCTGCATGAACACTTCCACGATGCCCATAACGCCGTTGGGCGTCATCTGGAACGGTGCCGCGAAAGCAGAGAAGTCCGGTACGAACGTGAAGTCGGTGATCGGGGGCGTCACGCCGAGCGGAATGCCCACAACGGTAGCAACGATGATCGAGATGAGCAGGCCCGCTTTGAACTTGAGTGCTGTGAAGATCACCGCGACGATGAGCGAGACGACGGCGACGATCGCAGCAGGGCTCGTCAGATCGCCGAGCACGATGAACGTCGATTCGTCAGCAGCGATGAATCCGCCGCCCTTGAGGCCGATAAAGGCGATGAACAGACCGATGCCGATGCCAATCGCCCGACGCAGCGAAACGGGGATGGCATCCATGACCGCTTGGCGCAAACCGCAGAGCACCAGAACGAGGATGAGGATACCCTCGAGGAAAATAACGCCCATCGCCACGCGCCAGTCGACGCCAAGACCCAAGCAGAGCGTGTAGGCCACGATCGCGTTGATTCCCATACCTGAAGCGAGCGCGATGGGCCGGTTGGCAAACAGGCCCATCGCGACCGTCATGATAGCAGCGCCGAAGCATGTTGCAGTCAAACCGGCGTTGAACGGAATTCCCGCCGCCTCCATCATTGCCGGATTCACGGCGATGATGTACGACATGGCGAGAAACGTCGTCAAGCCACCGATGATCTCCGTGGAGACCGTGCTACCCCTCTCTGAAATCTTGAAAAACTTATCCACCCAGAATCACCCACCAATCCTTCGTCCCGCCTGCGACAGCGGGAATAAGCCAACAATGCGAAAATGATAGCACCGAAAGCAAAATTTGGGCCGACAAAGAGGTAAGGGAATGCCTTTTTCTGCCGACCCCCGCATCGGAAAGGCGGCGGCGTGCGATTCCATGTGTTTCTGCAGGCTACCGCCTCCTTTGCCCATGCAGGCACCACGGGCGGCAGCTCTGCGTGGCGAGAGCCTCAGCAGCCCAGCTCGTCGGCGAGCTGCTTCAGGAACAACCCGACATCGGTTACCACGCCGATCGTCTGCAAGCTGCCCCGATCGGCGAGCTTGGTGACGACCGCGGGGTTGATGTCCACGCACACGGTAGTAACCGAAGCGGGCAGGAGGTTGCCGGTGGCGATGGAGTGGAGCATGGTAGAAAGCATGATGCACGCACCCGCTTCGCGACACCAGGCACGCATCGCATCCTGCGCCTCGATAACATCGGTGATAACGTCGGGTAAGGGACCGTCGTCGCGGATGGACCCCGCGAGGATATAGGGGGTGCCGGTCTTCACGAGCGTGTACATGAGCCCGCTTGCGAGCACGCCCTTCTCAACCGCATCGCGAATGCCTCCCGCAGCCCTGATCCGGTTGATGGCGCGCAGATGATGCTCGTGACCACCGGGGACGGGAACTCCGCTCTTCATGTCGATGCCGAGCGAGGTGCCGAAAAGAGCGACCTCGATATCGTGCGTCGCAACAGCGTTACCGCCGAACAGGACGCTCACGTACCCCGCGTTCACCAAACGCGCAAGGTGCTCGGCCGCACCCGTATGGATCACCGCAGGGCCTGCCACGGCAATGGTCTTGCGCCCATCGTCGCGCACCTCCCGAATGAGCGATGCCACTTGCTTGATGGTCTGCGCTTTGGGCTTTTCGCTGCTCACCGTTGAATTCATGAACTCGAACGCCGTTTTCTCACGGGGCCGCTCCTGCGAGATCACGCGGAGCCCCGCCTGGCCGACCACATAGCGGTCGCCCGCACGCACCTGAGAGATCGGCACGCCGCAGGCCGTCTGCGTCACTTCGTCGACGCGGATACCCAGATCCATTTCGGTGCCCTCGACGTGCACCCAATGTCCGCCGATGCGGATATACGTTTCGAGGTTGGTGGTGGAATAGAAGCCTTCGGGAAACACGCCGTCAGCCGGGGCGGGCTCCACGTGGGCGTTCTCAAGGTGGACGGGCACGACACCGTGTTCGTGAATGCTTCTCAATATCTCGTAGAGGTGCTGCTCGTCGCGCCCGAACACGCGCATCGTCAGCTTGGAGGGATTTTCGTTGCCGCGTCCGATATCGAGCGAAAGCACCTCGAACTCGCCGTCGAGCTCGACGATCCCGTTCATGATGCTCGACAGGATGTTAGAATCGATCAGATGCCCTTGGGCGGTCACGTCTTCGTACAGGCGTCGTTGTTCTGGCATAGCTCATCCCTCCCGCAACGGTTGCGAACCGTACAGAAAAAGCCAGGTACGAGACCTGGCTTTTATCCTTGAATGGTGCGGGTGAAAGGACTTGAACCTTCACGGGGTTGCCCCCATACGGACCTGAACCGTACGCGTCTGCCAATTCCGCCACACCCGCATGCGCTCTCCGGCCTCAGCCGAAAGCAAGTGAAAATGATACCCCAGTTGACCTTCGCTGGCAAGCGGAAACAACGATGCAATTCCAGATGCGATTCCGATCGGTCCGTCCTCTGCAAGATTCGAATCGCCGCCAAATTTTCCCTCTCAAGCAGCAAGCCATCGGAAAACCGCCTGAAACCGCGAAAAACGTCTCACGCCCCATCCCGCGTCTCCATGCCCGTCTTCTTTCGCCGCTTCTCCTCGTACATGCTTTCATCGAGCTGTCTGAGAAAACTATCGGCCCCGTCGCAGTCGAAGGCCGCACACTCGATCGCACCTATGCTGAAGTCGATACTCCCCCACGGCGCAGGATGTTCGTTCGCCTTGGCCTTGCCCGCCTCCAAGCGGGCGATCACCTCAGACGCCATCGGCCCATCCCCCGCATTCCAAGCAATGATGAACTCGTCTCCGCCGTAGCGCGCCGAAACGGCCTCCTTCGGTTCGCTTGCGCGGATGATCGCCGATAAGGTCTTCAGCGCCTCGTCGCCGCACGCATGGCCGAACGTGTCGTTGATGCGCTTCAAATCGTCGAGGTCGATCATAACGCCGCGCAACGTCGCATGCCGCGCGCCTGAAAACCACTTGTCCAGCCGATCCGCGAGAGCACGGCGAGTAGCCAGTCCGGTCAGTTCATCCGTGTACATCAGATCGCTCTGCGAAACCTGATAGATCATGAGCGCCGATACCGCATATGCGCAGGCAAGCGAGACGCTCCGATCAAACAGCTGCACCACTTCGGCGACAAACGGAACCAGCGGGAACAAAGCGAACGGCACGATGATTCCACGCTTAACCCGTTTGCGCTGCGAGAAGAGCACCGCGATTACGGCGAGCGCACTCAGGTAGTTGAGCAGCGTGAACACCCACATGAGCGCAAATCCCACAACAAAGCTGCCGTCTTGGCCGATAAAAAACATGTCTTTCGAGGCCAGATTCACCAGCACGATGCCCTCGTTTATCACCAGCACGCACGTGTAGAATGCCCTGAACGCACGATTGCCGCCTCGCCCGAACAGCGTGCAATCGACATAGCGCGCCCATATCCAAACGATTGCGGCATTTACGGCAAAGTACGCGCTTTTCGCCGCGAATGCGACATCCCTCGAAAGACCTTCGGACGACCCCGAAAAAACAAGATAGAGCATATCGAGCAAGAGAAACGCCATAACGAATACGACCAGCCCGAAGTACAGGCGGCCCGACGTTTTCCTGGTACGCGAAGCTTTCAGACCTCCCATCGTCACAAGCATGAAGACGATGGAAAGAAGATCGAGCGCTATGCTGCTATCGATATTCACGAGCGGCGTTTCACCCCTTGCTACGCAGGCTCTCATCGCGCGGGAGAACCGTACCATCGGATCCGCCCAGAAGAAACGCGCACAGCCGAACTCCGAGAAGCCGCAAGCGAACGCGCTTCCTTCCGAATTCTACACCCATGCCGCATTGAATATATCTTAACCGGTCATCTTTACGGTAAACGCAAGGGCTTTCGCACTTAGCAATGCAGCGAGCACGCCGAATGCCCGAGCAATCAAAGCAGCCCCGATCGCATCGGTCGGGGCTGCTTGCGGCTACCTGTTCATGCGACCTGCCCTTTTGGAGTTCGCTGCAAGGGCGAGAGCAACGCCGCCCGCACCAAGCAGCACGGCACCTGCAACGATCGGCAGAACAGGGCTATCCCCCGTACGCGCCAGGGTCTTGCCGGTCGACGCGGGCTTCGCATCAACCGGTTTCGGGTCGATCGGCTTCGGGTCTTCGGGATCGGGATCCTCCGGCCCCGGAGGCACGGGCACATCGTTTTCGATCCACTTGGCATGCAGCGTCATATCGTCCATGACCGCTTCGGCAAAACTCCATTTCGTCGTCAACGCCTGATCGGTATACCAGCCTTCGAGCGTGTACCCCTCGAGCTCCGGCTTTTCGGCTCCGGTCGGCTCGACGGCTACCGAACCACGCGCAACCGTCTGGTCGGCTGGCTTCGGCGCACCCCCGTTCGGCTCGAACCGCACGAGGTACTTCACCGTATCCTGGGGCTTGATGTCGCCGAGCAAAACCACGTTGTGCGCCGAACCCTGCGGGCCGAGCACCACCTTCTCACCTGTTTCAGGCGCGGTCCTCGTAGCGGTCAGCGAAAGGCCGGTTTCGGCATTGCCCGTCCCCGACGTCGTATACACGCCACTCTCGTTCGATGCCAGCAGTACGGCGGGATGGTCGGCTGTCCACGAATAATGCGCAGGGCTCGCCATGTGCCATGCCCCGGCATAGGGGTTGAAGGCATCGGCCTCGTTGTCGGCTATCGCTTCGCTCACCGGAACAACGTAGCGCTCGGTCACCGTGCCGCCGTCGGCCTTGATCTCGTTTTTACCCGCCTTGTAGTTCGAGATCGCGATGGCTGCAACATCGTTTGCTTCCGGCTCGTAGGGGTCGGTCAGACGGGCGGTTCCCGTAACGCTCGCGGCCGATGTGGCTGCGAGAGAGCCCGCTAGCGCAATGCCCGCGATATCGCCTTCCGCATTCACGCGAGAACCGTTGTGCACAAAGATGCGCGTATTGCCCCAGTCCCACTCGTCGTCGCCGTCTTCGTCGCCGACATCGTAAGGATCGTAGGGAATTTCGGGCTGCGTGTAGTTTATGCCGAGCCACCCATAATAGGTGCCCAGGGCGTCGACCGTCGTATTGGAGAGGTCGATCTGCCCCTCGCTGCTGCGAATGGCGGCAGACGGGTAGGTCGCCGGGGTCGCCAGCGGCGCAACAAGACCCTCGAGGGCGTCGCCCGAGGCGACCGCTTCGATATCGGTGTCGGAGATCAGGAATCGCTCTCCTTCGGTTTCCAAACCAACCTCGGTCCCATGTGCGATAATCGTCGAGTTATCGATGGTCACCGTCGGTATTTCAGGCTCGGGTTCGGCTTCATCGCGCAAATCGATGCCTGCGGTGGCCATCGTTGGAATTATCTGCCTATTGCACGAAATCAGCAGGCCAACCGCCTCTTTCGAAACGATACTGGACGATATTTTCGTATCGGCGATGCGAGCGCCCCGCAATATGCCGCCGATCCAACCGTACTCTTCAGGATCGCCCGCCGCAACGGTAATCGACGTGTGCTCCTTGCCTGCGCCGAATATCTCCGTCGATTCGGTAACTTCCAGACCCGTTCCGATAGAACTCACTGAAATGGTCCCCCTGCTCGGAGCATCCTCGGCACCGATCTGGAGAGTGGCGAGGGCAATGCCGCTATACCCGGCAGTCACTTCAACCGATGCTTCCGTGCCGAGGACCATATCGTAAAGGGAAGCGCCGCTCCCGTTCGGAACATCGATGTTCACGCTCCCACCGTCGACGGTAAGCTTGCTGCTGTATCCGCCGATACCGCTCATATTCGAGCTGTCCGAAGCCGCCAGAGAAAGGGAGCCGTTCTCGATCAGAAGATCGGCATTGTTCAAAGAAAGGAGATTGCCCCATCCTTCGCCTTCCATATTCGCGACCGAAAGACTGCCGCCGTTCGCAATACGAGACTGGGGGACAACGGGCTCGTCGTAATCGAGCCCGTATCCCGAATCGACGCTCACAACCGGATCGACGTTGACCGAACCCTGCTTAACCGCCACGTCGATCGATCCGCCATCGATCACCAAAGCCCCGTAGCACCCAACGGCGTACCAGCGATGATCGTCACCCGAAAACGACCATTGGGATCTCAGCGTTCCGTATACGGTCAGGTTCATGCATTCCACCACGTCGCCGAAGGCAACCGACGCGCCCGCCGCAACGACGAGGTTGAACCCGGCAGGCTCCCATCCCATGTTGGGCCACTCCATCAAGGTTGCGCTCGCAAGCGAGCCCGTACCCTTGAGGGTCACGGTTCCCGCCGAATCGGAAGCCATTGCAAGGACGGTCGATGCGTCGTACGAACCCGACCCCGTAACCGCTCCCGTCAGCTCGTACGTTCCGTCGTCTTTGAGCTCGAGCATCGTATCCCCCGAAGCATCGATCGAAATAACGGCATCGGGCTGCTCGCGAAGATCGGCAGCCTGCGAGGAATCGTCGGTCTTTTCACCCTGGGTCGAAAGGGAGTCGGCGGGCATCGCATCGCTCGCCTCCGCACCGCTTTCGCCGTTCGGTGCTCCGGTATCGCTCTGCGCGCCCTCGCCGGACGCCCCGCCCTCAGCATCTGCTCCGCTTTCGCTACCGTTCGGCTCGCCTGCCTGCGGCGCCACATCGGAGCCGTCACCTGATTCGGCCTGAGCACCTTCGGCTCGCTGCCCTCGTGCGGAATCAGCAATTCCCTCCGCAGCGGCAGCCAGAGGCAAAGCCGCCACGAGAAGCAACGCCAGCAATGCCGCCACCAGGGCATTCGATATGCCTCTCATCGTTCGCATACGCAATCCTTTTTCTCGCATAACCGTTCTACACCCGTGCTTTGGCGCATCAGGTATGTAATAAGTTCTCATAATACGTGACCAAACTAGTACTGTAATATATTCCACAATTATTATGTAATATATTCCTTTATGATACCGACAAGATCGCAATTTGAGAGCTTGTTATTTGGTTATTTGGTTATTTGGTTGTTGGATTGATCGCAAAGCCGGATTGAGCCACCGCAAGGAGGAACTGGGCGAATACCGCCTGCCGCAAGCGAAGGAAGCCGAAGATGCCGCGCCGCTGCGAGTGCGAAGACCGACGGTACTGCGCTCTTGCGAGCATACTCCAGAAGCCGCCCTTTCGCTGCCAAAGCAAAACCGACAAGGCTCCCGCTGCCTCACCGGAACACGCACAACGGGGGTTTTCGGTAAAACCACTCGAGTTTGGCAGAGATTTTCGATTTTTTCCTCGCAACGCGTCCATGCCAGCAGCGGTGCGAAAGCCGATTCTCGGCCTGCAGGGTTTGGTAGCGGCACCGTACCGCTCGGCGGGTTTGCCTTCGACCCGAACGAGTGCTGCATCCCAACCGACCTCGGGTCGAGTTGCCTCTTCTGCTCGACCTCATGGCAATCCGACCGACAGGGTCGTAGGTGAGACGGGCCTCTGGCAACATCAAACCCGCGACCCCAACTCCGATCGAATGCCGCACGCCCACCTGCCAACCAGCAAGCGCGCGGACGCCGTCAACAGCCTCGAAGCTATCCCATCTTCATGAAACCGAGCGAGTACGACACGATCCAGAACACGAGAGCGATAGCCGCGTAGATGCGCATCGGGCTCGACGCCTTGCCATCTGCGCGATGGCGTATCACGAACACGAGATCGACCACCATGAGCGCGAGCGCGGTATAGCCGATCCATCCGTGGAAATCCGCCGGAATAAGACCTTGCGCCTGGATCATCATGCAGACCGTCGCAATCGCATCGCATACGACGGCGATGGTCTGCATGATGACGTTGCGTTTCTTCACCTTCCCGGTTATCACCGTCATCAAGATGCCGACGGTGTACAGGATAAGCGCTGTCGTGGCAAGCAGCGCTCCGATCATTACGGGTACGGGCATGTTCGATTTCTCCTCGCTTCTCGATATGCAAGCGCAAAGATCATGTTTGCGCGACGAAGCACTCTACCCCCATGACGTTACGTCATGGCAAGGGTAAATCCCGATGAATGATGTGTTTTTCGCGGATATCAGACGAGCGGCGCATGGAACAAAGCCGAAAAAGGGTATATCTTCTCTGATCGACAAGAAAGGGATGACATGGCCGATTTACCACGCACCACGAACACAGGCCTTGCGCTGTTCGCACTTGCCGCGCTGCTCACGTTCGGTTTCATTACCTTGCTCCAGTTTACGCCCATGCCCTGGTTCTTCGGTGCGCTTATCGCCATGCATTGCGGTATCGCGCTGTTCATTATCAGCAAACGCCTGTTCAAGAACTGCACCTACATCGTAGCCCGGTACTACCGGTTCGAATACCTGCTGCTGGTTCCCTATCTGCTGATCATGGCGTACGCCTTCGCCAGCAAGGCGAACATCGTCCCGCTGTTCGAAACAGAGAAGAGCATCGTCACCCTCGCCTATACTTTTACGTGCCTGGTGCTGACGATCTGGAACTTCCAGCGCATGCGCAAAGATGTGCTGAACCAGCAAGACGAAGTGCTCGCATCTCGCAAAGCGCTCGGAGCTTTCTAGCCCGATCCGCTCCCCCCGGCCTTGGGGCCGAACTGGGAATTCAAGCCATCACAACGCATCGGACCTACGGACCTACGGGCTTACGGGCCGTCAAACCTGCGCGGCATCGCTTTTGCCCGCAGGCTTTTTGCTGCCGTCGACCGCACCGTCATAGGCCTCGACCTCGATCAAATCCATCATCTCCTGACGGCTGTGCACATCGAGCTTCTGATAGATGCGACGCGTATGAGATTTGAGCGTACCCGTTGCAATGTAGAGTTCTTTCGCTATTTCGGGAAGCGTCTTCTCGGAAGTGAGCAGCCAGAACACTTCCTTCTCGCGCGGCGAAAGCCGATAGCGGTCGGCGATCTCGGCGCAGCGCAGCGCAAAGCGGCTCGCCTCGTCGCCGTCTTCGGCGATCTTATCGGCGCCGAAGAACGCGAGGCCCCATTCCTCCGATGCCTTCCGCTCGAACAGGAGCGCTACCGTTGCAATGACCACGAGGATCGTCAGCACCACGATTACGATGGTGTCATCGGCGCGCACGGGCAGAAGCCCTGCGTTCATCGAGCTTTCGAGCAGATCTCCCCCCACCACGGTTACCGTCGCAACCTCCTGGATGCCGCACAGAACGAGCACCGATATGCCGTAGCGATGCGATATGTCGCACAGGAGAATCGTGATTACCAAGAACATCGACGTGTAGGCTGTCGATATGAAAAGGCTTCCCACCACATTGCTTTTCGAGAAGGCGAGCAGGGTTATGAGCAGACCGCACGTCATGAGAACGAACGGCGTACGGTAGATGAACGTGAAGTCGAAGCGATGAGACAAGAGGTACGTGGCCAGAAACAGCGCGCCCGCCGCGATGATAGTGCCCCATACCGAGGGGCTCACCATCGAGATATCGTCGGCCGCATGGAATCCGAAGATGAACTGGTAGATGCCGAGCACGACGATAAGGCCCCACGGGAAGCGCATCTTGCCCCACGTCCGCTTCGGCAGATCGGCCTTCGGGATCTTCGCAAACCCGATCTTCAGGCAAACGAGCGAGAGCAGCGGGAGTACAACCAGCACGAACGATAGCCGCTCAAGGCCCATCCCCACGAAGAGCCACCCCATGATGGCGCCGAGGAAGAACGCACCCGACACGTAGATCACCACACGGAACGGGTTGAAGCAGCTCTGGAGCTCCGCCCACATAAGAATGGAGAGCGACGCGCCCGCACCCGCGCATACGATCGAGGCGATCATGAGCGCGAATCCCGCATCGCCGCCAACGCCGCTTGCAACCCAAAGCACCGTCGACGCAATGAGCGCAGCCGTTGCCGTAGGCATAGACCACGGCTTCTCGTAGAGCGGTGCGACCTTGCGCGCGAAAACGGCCAGCGGCGCGAACACGGCGATCATCGCGAGGAGAAACAGATCCTGCCCGATCCACGCCTGACCGGGCACCAGCGCTGAAAATCGGTAGAACGCCATATCGTCCCATGCGCGGATGAAAGCGAATCCGAAAAAGCACAGCGACAAGTGCTTGAGATCGCCGAGCTTTCGCCCGGTAGCGAAAGGCCGATCATCATTGTTCACCGCTCTATCGTCTTGCACTGTCTCGGTTCGCACGCTCCCACCCCCGCAAGCATTATATACAGAGGGATGGGTTTTCGAGCAGCGGTTTACATGCGGGTTACAAAAATACACCCCACGCTGTGCCATGGGGAGATGTGCGCAATTCGATTTGTCTGCATACTGCGGCTTGCCGATGCCGGCCGTTCGGCTGAGGCAGGAATTGCACCGCATCAACTTGGGAGGACATTATGGAATCAAACCATTCATCAGCTTCAAACGGAACGCCGATGAGCCGTCGCACGTTCATGAAAACAGCAACGATAGCCGGCGTATCGATAGCCGTGTTCGGGCTTTCCGGCTGTGCGCCCGCCGCAACGAGCGAGCAGCAGACGAGTTTCACGGCGGGCACCTACACCGCTTCGGCCCAGGGCAAATTTGCACCCGTTACCGTCGAGATGACGTTCGAGAGCGACAGCATCGCAAGCGCCAAGGTAGCCAAGCACGAAGAAACCGAGTACATCTCGGATCGCGCCATCGAGGAAATCCCCGCACTCATCGCCGAACACCAAACGCTCAACCTCGACACCATCACCGGCGCAACGCTCACGAGTATGGCGATTCTGACCGCCGCCGAAGACTGCGTGAAGCAAGCGGGCGGCGATGCGAAGGCCCTCAAGGCCAACTACGAAGCCCCCGCGAAGTCGACCGAGGTCGTCGATCTCGAAGCCGACGTCGTCGTTGCCGGCGCCGGCGCCTCGGGCATGGCGGCAGCAGTCTGTTGCGCGCAACGGGGCGCCAAGGTGATCGTCGTGGAGAAGAGCTGCAACATCGGCGGCAACGGCCTCGTCTGCGGCGGCTACCTCGAGTACCCTGAAACGCCCGTCGAGTTGCGTCCGACCATGACCGACGCGCAGAAAGCCGAGGTCGACGCGAAGATCGCAGCCGCCGAGCAATCGGCCATTCCCGCGACCTACCTCGACGAGCTCAAGCAGCAGTGGGCCGACTGGTTAGCATCCGGTGAAACGCGGTGCTTCGATTCGACGATCCTCGAATCCGTCGAATACAACCTTCCCGACTGCGAAGATTTCGACAACTCCCATCAGGTGACGGTGCGCGAGAAGGAGTTCGGCGATTGGCTCGTCGATTCGGGCTTCAAGTTCAAAGAAGCTGTCGGCATCGTCGGGTACCCGTGGCCTCGCTGGGCGGTTCCCGCCGAAGGTCGCTGCGGACAGAGCTACTTCCAGTTCTACGATAAGGCCATCCAAAACGGCTGCGACGTGCAAGTCATGCTGACCACGCCCGCCACCGAGCTCATCACCGAAGGCGATGCGGTCGTCGGTTTGGTAGCCGTCGGCGAAGACGGAACCACCTACAACATCCGCACCTCGCAGGGGGTCGTCCTGGCAACCGGCGGATTCTCGGGCAACCCCGATATGCTGCGCGAGTACAACCAGATCTGGAACTGGTCGGACACCCAAGCCATCCCCACGACCAACTGCTACGGCCACGACGGCGACGGCATCACCATGGGCCTTTCGGTTGGATGCGGGCTTGCGCTCATGCACCTGCAGATGCCCTTCCCGTTCGCCGACTGCCAGAACGCCACCGATGAGACCACGGTCGGCGATGACATTGATTGCGTGATCGTCAACAAAGAAGGTAAGCGCTTCATGGACGAAGTGCTCGACCGCTACACCATGACCGAGAACATCATGGCCCAACCCGACCAGATGATGTTCATGATATCGGACGCCGACACGAGCCGCGTCGAGGGCGACAAGAACCGCTACGGCCGCGACATGCAGAATCTTATCGATCAGAAGCAGCTCTACGTGGCCGACACCATCGAGGAACTCGCCGAACAGATCGGCTGCGACCCGCAAACGCTTAAGGCGACGATCGACCGCTACAACGAGATCGCGCGCGCAAAGGAGGATCCCGATTTCGGAAGAACGGTCTTCTCGGACCTGAGCCCGATCGAGAATGCTCCTTTCTACGCTTCGCCGCGCACCTGGGCCATGCACATCACCACAGGCGGCATCACCACCGACGTCGTAGGCGGTTACCGTGCGCTGCGTGAAGACGGCACGGTAATCGAGGGACTGCGCGCACTCGGCGAATGCGCATGCGGGATGGCCGGCGTGGCCGTCATGTCACAGGGCCTCGCCCTTGCCAAGGACATGTTCGGCGAATAGAGCCATCGCCGACGCTTCGCACGAGCGCACAACGCAAAGAAGGCCGAGCACGTCATCGGCCTTCTTTGCGTATCGGCCGCCGAGGTGATCGGCCTTCCGCGCACCTCGGCCTTCCGCGCACCTCGGTCCTCGTTTCGAGTCGGTAACCGAGCACGACCGCGAACTCCGATGGCATTCCGTTCGCTATAATGAACCCATCGGCCTACGCGGGAAGAGGAAACGCATGCTGTACAAGACCATCGTCGTCCCCTACGACAACTCGGAATCGGCCCACGCGGCCCTGATCGAAGCCATGAAGATCGCGACGCTCGATTCCGACTCGACCGTTCGCATCCTGCACATCGTCGACACCGAGCAGCGGGTGATCGACAAACTCGAAGCGAAAAGCGGAACGCCCGATGCTCCGAAACCCTCATCCGTTGCCCTGCGGGCCCTCTTCGACGAAGTGATCCACGAAGCCGATACTGAACTCCATGAACATATCGATCCGGTGATCGCCGTCGGCGGCAGCCGTGTGGGTATCGATATCGTGGAGGAAACGCTTCCCGGCGACCAGATCGTCGCCTACGCCAAAGATCACGAAGCAGGGCTCATCGTCATGGGATCGCGCGGCCTCGGTGCGCTGCGCGGCATTCTCGGCAGCGTAAGCAGCCATGTGCTCCGCACGGCCCCCATGCCGGTTATGATCGTCAAGCAATAAGACCGCAGCCGCCGACTCGCCGCCATGGAAGTAATCGCCGCATCCTGCATAGTCACAGCCGTGCTGTTCGGCGTCTTCTTTCTCATATACCGCACGAATAAGACCAGCCTTATGTCGGGATTCACCTTCGGCATGTTTTTGTTTGCACTCGTAGCAACGTATACGATTGCCGTCGGCCAGCATCCCGCAAACCCGTTTTTGCTGTATCCGCTTATCGCGCTAGCAGGCATTGCGCTCATCGTTCCCCTGTTCGGAATATATATCCTCGTCGGCTATCTTCTCCACAACGCACGCGTCGTATTCCGCAAAGAAGGCAGGTCTCTGTCTAACTCGCTTACGCTTATCGCAGCCATCGGCATCATCGCACTCGTCATCGTGTCATGGTTCGTCGCGTCGGAATCCATCCCCATCTGGCTTCAAGCCATCTGGGCTGGCATCACGTCCATCGTGGCGATCTACACCTTCGTCGTCTTCGTGTTCCTCGTTACAACGGCTCTGTGCTCGATAGCCCGCCCGAAGAGAGATAAAGACTACATCGTAGTGCTGGGAAGCGGGCTCATCGAGGGTCGCGTGACACCGCTGTTAGCCGGCAGGATACGCCGCGCCATCCAGTTCGCCCGCAAGCAGCGCGACAAAACCGAGAAGCTTCCCGTACTCGTTATGTCAGGGGGGCAAGGCCCCGACGAGCCTCTGGCAGAGGCTCGGGCCATGGCGCAGTTCGCGATCGACGCAGGATACGATCCCGCCCACGTGCTCGTCGAAGACAAATCGACCAACACCGCCGAGAACATGGCTTTTTCAAAATCCCTGATGGACGCTCGCTCGCCCGGGGGATACAAAGCGATTTTCTCCACAAGCAGCTACCATGTGATGAGAGCGGGCATCTACGCGCGCAAAGCGGGGCTGAGGATCGACGGCATCGGTGCGCCCACCGCACTGTACTACCTTCCAAACGCGCTTCTTCGCGAGTTCATCGCGCTCGTCGTGATGCGCAAGAAACGATTCATCATCGTTGTCGTAATCGTGTTTCTGCTGACCGCAACCTCCTACGGCCTTCCCTATTACCTCGCTCAAATGATCTCTTCCACCCTGTAGGAAAAATCTGCCGTCCAGCGACCCTGGCGCTTTCGCCGCCCACCGCCTATAGCACACGCATATGCACATCAGATCACAAAACGGTATCGATGTGCGCACTGTTTGACAACGGTCTTCGCACACCCGTCTTCACGGGCGTATGATTGCGAAACGACAACAGAACCCGGAGCTTCGAAGCCGTACGCCCGAAGCGGGAAAGAAGGAGATCACCATGCCGTCATTCGCAAACCCCTTTGCAGGCAATGTCGATCGCAAGATGTCGAACGCCGAGCTCATGCAAGCGCTTCGCCTCGATATCGCAGGAGAACTCGAAGCAATCTATCTGTACGAATCGCACTACCTCGCAACCGATGATCCCGCAGCCAAGAAGGTCCTCGCCGACATCCGCGATGAAGAGAAGGCCCACATGGGCGAGCTTATCACCCTCATGCGCTATCTGGATCCGAAGGAGACCGAGCTGTTCTTGGACGGCGAAGGCGAAGTGAACGAGATGCTTGAAGACCTGCGCATCGACGCAACTCCGAAGCCCGCTTCGGGCCCGACCGTCGGCGATCTATCCGAATAACCCGAACAGGAAGTGATCATCATGGATTACCTGGCACGCGAAAGCGCCGATCTATCCGACGAACTGTGGCGGCAGATCGACGGCACCGTCATCGGCGCCATCAAAGAGCAGATCGTCTGCCGCCGCTTCTTGAAGCTGTTCGGCCCCATCGGCCCCGGCTCCACCTCGGTCGCGGTTGACGGCGTGGGCAAAGAGGAGATTCTCGAGGACGGCATCGGCCGCATAGCCGGACGCACGCAGCTCGAACTGCCCATGCTGTTCGAGGATTTCACCATCCTCGGCCGCGATCTCGAATACTCCAAGCAGACCGGCTACCCGCTCGACCTCGCCAACGCCGCGCGCGCAGCCAAGCAGGCAGCACGTCGCGAGGACGAGCTCATCCTGCTCGGCAACGCAACGCTCGGCACGCAGGGCCTGGCCAACGCCAAGGGCGCGACAAAGATAAAGAAGACCGACTGGAAGAGGGATGAGAACGGTTACTCAGACGTGGCGAAAGCAGTAGCCGAGCTGGCAAAGAACGGCTACCTCGGGCGCTACGCACTCGTGGTGAGCCCCGATGTCTACC
This sequence comes from Raoultibacter timonensis, assembly GCF_022845715.1. NCBI lineage: Bacteria > Bacillati > Actinomycetota > Coriobacteriia > Eggerthellales > Eggerthellaceae > Raoultibacter > Raoultibacter timonensis. The sequence goes on along the minus strand of NZ_AP025564.1, from coordinate 503,052 downwards.
TCGACCTCCAGCGCCTGCAACCCTCCCTCGGCATGCTCGAGATTGACCGCGTGAGGAAGCTCATCGGCGACAACGTGTACATGTACGGCAGCTTTGGTGCAAGCAAAGCCGTACTCGTGTGCGCTGAGCCCGAGTACCTCGACCTCGCGGTAGGACTCGACTTCTCGGTGGGCTATGCCGAGCTCGTGGACTTCAACCACCACTTCCGCATCATGGAGACCGCAGCGCTGCGCATCAAGGACCCCGGCGCCATCGTCGTGTTCTCGTAGGTGCACGGAGCGCTTTCGGTACAGAAACGTCGAAAGCGCTCGAATAAGGCGATCTGGAAATGAAAAACGAAACGGTCATGTACCTATCGAGTGCACGGCCGTTTCGTTTTTCATTTCCAGGTGCTGTGCGGATGCGATCATCGCAAACAACAAGCACAGCCAATCAACCAGGTGTCGCCCACGCTGCGGAATGGAGCATTGCCCGTATAATAAGCACATCGCGCGAAGCCGCTCGAACGGATTTACCTTGTCATCTGGAGGAACGATGGAAAAGAATCGGAAGCTCGTCGTCGAGCCGATATACCTGGGGTTTTCTACCGTTATAGCCACCCTGCTCATCTACGAGCCCGCCTTGCATTCCTTTGTGAATTTCGGATACTTCGAAACGTTTATCATGCCGTTCTCCCTGACGGCGTTCGCTTCGTGCGCCATTTATGCCATCGTCTGCATTACGCTTGCCCAAAAAGCCCCCCGAAACGTCACTGGAAAACAAGCGATCGAGAAGGTGCTGCGATTCGGCTCCACGGCCCTTGGGGCGGGAGGCTTCTTGCTGCTTGTCGCATTCGAGGGAACGTTACCCCTTCAGATTGCCTCCGGCTTTTTTGCGGGGATATCGGCAGCCTCGGTTCTTCTCGCCTGGGGGGAAACCTACGCTGGATGTTCTATGCAGAAATCCCTGCTCCACATCGCCCTTTCATGCGTCATCGCCGTGCTTTTGATGAACACGATGGGCACGCTTCCTTTTCCCATCACCGCAGTGCTTTTCTGCCTCCTTACGGCAGCCAGTGCTATTCTGCCCACGTTCTGGAACGAGCGTCACGTCACAGATCGGCCATCGAGAGAAACGGAACCGAGCGTCAAAGCCTCTCTCCGCCCCGTCCGGCGCATGCTGGGAAACCTCGCCGAACCGCTCATCGGCATATTCTTGTTCTCGCTCGTTTTCGCCACCTTAGGTGATCACCGCGTGTATTTGTTCTACCTGAGCTTCCTTATGGGAACGCTGCTCTCGGGGCTTTGCATCATCCCCCTTCTGTACATCAACAGTACACGACCCATCCTTTCGCTCATCTACCAGGTAATCCTCCCCGTGCTAGGACTCGTCTTGATCGTTGTCACCATGATCGCCCCCGACAGTCCGCAGGGCATCGTCGCCCGCAATGGATCAATGCTGTTCTACGCGTTCGCCTCCATGCTCTTTATCGCGTCGATTATCGGCTTCACGACAGCGGATGAATTCGAGCCCGAACTCATCCTCGGAAGCGCCGTTGCCACATTCGCCATCGGAGGCTTTCTCGGCACAGCCCTTGTTGCAATCGTCGGACGCAACGATTACGTAACTGGTGTCTTTTTAGCACTTACCTGCATATACGTTATCTTTCTCGCCATACGACCCAGCGTATTGGCGTGGATGGGAAAGGAAGCGAGCCCTTTTGGCGCTCCCCCGCATGACGATGCAGGAGACCGAGAGGCGACATGTTTCGCCTTAGCCGAAACATACGGGCTCACCGATCGAGAAACGGAGATTCTCGGCTATGTGGTGGCCGATCACACGTCGTCCTACATCGCGCGGACGCTCTTCATATCCGAAAGCACCGTACGCGGTCACATTCACCACATCTATCAGAAGCTCGGCATATCCTCCCGAGAAGAGATGATCGCGCTCTTCAAGCAAAGTGCCGCAATACGTTAAGGCGGGATGCCGATAACCGACATCCCGCCAGAGCAGATGCACGTCCATGCGAAATCGAAATCGCGCGACCCTCATGGATCTTCGAATGGAATCGATGCCGTCCAAGCACACCGCTCAGCACGCCGCTCTTATGAGATTTCTTGACCCGTTAGCAGCTTGCCGCATACGCGACCGAGCGTTACCGCAGATCCAATGTTCTTGCCGGCCCAAGGATTCGGATTCGAGAAACCGAACGTCCCACCCAGACAACGCCCTATTGCATAGAGACCCTCGATAGGATTGCCGTCCCTATCGACAACGTTCATGGCGTCGTCGGTTTCCAGGCCGCCCATAGTGCCCAGCCCGACACCGAGCCAACGCTGGTTTTCTGCAGTCGAAGCATAGAAGGGGCCGTTCTTGATCGGGATCATGCATTCGGAGTCTTTACCGAAATCGGAATCGACACCCGCGTGGCAAAGCTCGTTGTAATGATCGATCGTGGCGAGCGCGTTCTTAAGTGCCTCGCCTTCATACCCTAGAATACCGAGCAAGCCCTCGAGCGTTTTCGAACCGTACACGATTTTATGCGTACGCTCGGCAATGCACATCGTACGGCATTCGGTTCCCTCGGGGTTTTCAAGCTCGACTTTCGCCATATCTTCCTGCAGCTCGGTAAAGTACTCCGGACGCCCGAAGTTCGGCGAACCGTGATCGGGTGCGCCGTTCTTCACGCTTTCCGCCCAGTTCGAATCCGTTATGGCTGCGATCAAACCCTTGGGCTGCCGAAGGATTTCAGGGAAATTCTGCTGAACGGATGCTTCATTCATGAAACGATCGCCTTTGGAATTGATCCACAGCATGGGGCAGACACCCCACGGACCGTTCGCCCCACTGCCGTTTTGGTTGGTTGCACGGGGTGACGCCTCCATGTATCCGCCCGCCCAACAGGCCATCTTGATACCCTCGCCCATGTTAGGAGACATGCCGACGAGATCTTCCTTCGTTTTACCGGCGCGCATCGCCCATTCGACGAGCTCATCTTGCAGACCCCAGAGCATATCGGCATTCTGGCAGTAGTCGCCCGTCGCAAGCACCACAGCTTTCGATGCGTTGTATTTAACGTAGCCATCAGGACCTTTTGTAATGGCTCCGGTTACCTTGCCGTTCTCATCCTGCACAAGTACGGTTGCGCTTTCCTCGAAATGCCACGTTGCGCCAAGCTCTTGGCCTCTGAGAATCGAAAACTGCTGAACCTCGTCAAGGCGGGAAAACGCTCCGACGCCGTTGCCGTTCTCCTTATCCACATCATGACGTATGGTCCCCATAAACATGGCAGTACCTGGCCAACTGCGATAGCCTCCGCGCTTCATAGGCCAATCGGTAAACCCTTCGAGCGCGATGCCGGGTACTTGACAGATTACTTGGCTCGGGTCGCAGGGGCTTATATCGGGATCGATGGTCGTAACCGCCAGTTTGATGCGATCGTCAGGCCATTGGACAAGATCCATCATATGGTCGACTGCCTCACCTGAATTGGCAACGTACTTGCGCACGATTTCGGGACGCACGCGGCCTCCGCAGCGGATACAAAACTCCTCGACAATCTCACCGACATCAAAAGGGCCGTACCCTTGGTCGATAAGGAACTTCGAATTGCAGTGCCCGATGTCCTCACCCTTTACCTTGCGGTTTTCCTCGCTCGTCTTCTCAACCACATCGACCTTTGCGCCACCTTCCGCCGCGGCGAGCGCGCATTGAATGCCCGCGTTGCCGCCGCCGAGCACCAACACCTCCGTATCAACGGTTTCGACGATTTCATCATCCGATATCTCGGGTTTGCTGCCGAGCCAGTCGATCACGCTCGAGTAGCCATCGACCGTCCCTATCGACGGTGCCGCACCGGTTCCCGCAGCGTCCGCCTCCGATGGCTGCGCAGCAGGGGCGCACCCGAACATCGCGCTTGCAGCGGCAAGCGCACCCGTTGCCGCTGCACCAGTCAGAAACGCACGGCGATTGATCGTTGTCTTCTCTTCGATACCCATGTTCACTCCTTGTCTCTAGCGATTCCCTCGCAATGACGGAGTATCCCCATGGGATGCGCGTTGAGCCATAAACGCAACGTTTGTTTTTGGCGTTACCGCATAAACGCTCTTTGTTTTTCCTGATCAGAAAAAAGCTTTGCTATGATTACACGAAAACATGCAGCGTTTTTTACCGCCTGCTTTGCGCCTACTGCGCACAAACTAGCACGGGATCGAGCACCGCCATGGCTTTTCGCTCAAGCGACAAAGCATCGCCTTCCTCGTCGTATCCGAGCAGAGCAGAATCGTAGTGCTGGAAAAACACCGAGACGAGAGCATCGGCGACGGCGAACGTATCGGCGCCCGAAACCACTTCCCCGCTTTCGACGCCCCCTTTGAGCACCCGCTCGAACGCGCTTCTCATCGCAGCGCGATTCTTCGATACGCGGGCAAACGACTCCGGCGAAGCGTATACGGCCGACCGATAGGCAAGGTACAGCTCGGCGGAACGATTCGCAGAGCCCCCGCCGTCGATCGCCGCGAAAAGCTTCATGCCGTTTTCCATGCCCCTCGCGAAGAGGGCTACGATCCTGTCCCGACAGCCCATGCTGGCAGGCAGCTCGCTTGCCGCCTTCTCGAGCCCGGACACGCTCTCGTCTGCCGAGCAGAGGAGCAAAGAGCTCTTCGATGGGTAATGCCGATAGAGGGTACCTGTCGATACGTGGGCTCTTTTCGCGATATCGATCAACGATGTTTCACCGTACCCCTTTTCGGCAAACAGCTCCTGCGCGATATCGTAGATCTTTCTCCTTGTTTTCGCGCTGCATTTGTACTCGCCCATCGTATCCCTTCCTTGCGCACACGCGCATCGCGTAAGCTCAAGCATGCGATGCGGATAACCGATCCCGTTCGCATTGTACCAATCCCCATACCACAATAAACGCAGAACAGAAGCCTTTTATGACTATTTCACTAACGGTTACAGGCCTTCGAGGCAAACCTGTACCGCTTCAGGTTTCTGCCGAAAACCCGCAGCCGGCAAAAGCTTGCGCCCTGCAGGATACCGACGGCAGGGCGGGGCGAGACGCGGCAACCCCCGCTTTGCGCGGGGGTTGCCGCATGCGGTCTCTTGAGAGCCGCCTCTATACGCGAGCGATCCGACGAGGGAGGGAAAAGGGCTGTCGAACCCGCTCGGTACGCGGATGAGCCGAATAATCGGGCACGCGCACGGCAACAAGCCGGGCTACTCCCCTGCCGCGGCTTTCGTACCGGCGAGGCGACCGAACACGAGCGCCGTCGCCAAGCTGATGCCCGCCTCGGTTACGGGGTACTCGACCTTGTAGCGGTTGCCCATCGTGTTGCCGGCAACGTAGAGGCCGGGGATCGGCTCCATGTTGTCGTCAAGCGCATGGCACTCGGCATCGGTATCGAGGCCGCCCATGCACACGAGCATGCCGGCATCGCCGAACTCGCACGCATAGAACGGACCGGTCTCGACGGGGAACAGACGACGCGGATCTTTTCCGAAATCCTCATCGACGCCCTTCGCGCACAGCTCGTTGTAGCGATTGATCGACGCGATAGCGGTTTCCTTCGGCAGGCCCATCATCTCGACAAGCTCCTCGATCGTATCGGCTTTATGCGTGATGGCCGCTTCGAACATGCTGTCGGTCGTATAACCCGAGAAGCTCGCGCTCATCTCCTCGCCCACAACCGCCGGCCACTGATCGGCTTCGCTTTCGGGAATGTAGTAGTTCACATAGCCGTGACCGGTTCCCTGCACCGAAAGCTGCTCGGGCCACTTCGAGTCGATGATCTGCCATGCGCGCATTTCGGGCTGGGTGCTCAACTGGTCCATGATGTTCTGTCCGGGGATATCCTCGTTCATGAAGCGCTCGCCGCGCACGTTGAGCTGCAAAAACGCATCAACGCCGAGCGCCGCGCCCATATGATGGGTCATCGGAGCGAGCGGACCCTTCTCCATATGCCCGCCGGCCCACATGCCCATGCGATGGCCGTCGCCGGTGTTGGCAACATCGCCCTTTACGTCGAGGTTGGGATAGAACGGCGCGATGCCCTCGACCCACGGCACGTAGTAGTCGAGCATTTCGGGGTTGCCGGAAATGTCGCCGCAGCACAGGATTACGCCCTTGGAGGCATCGATCTGCGTATAGTCGCCGCCCTTGTCGTGTACGTAGGCGCCCGTCACGCGACCGGAATCGTCGGTGATGAGCTGCTCGGCGAACATGCCGAACAGAAGCTCGGCACCGTTAGCCTCGGCGATCTGCTGGCACGACTCGAGGCACCAGCCCACGCTCGGCTCGGTGGTCACCGAACCGTTGAAGAACGGGAACAGCTCTTTGGAGCGGTCGTAGCCTTCGAGAACCGGATAGCACTTCGGCCGGATGACGTTCTCCTTTTCGCCGCTTGCGGGCGTTGCCGACGTAGGTACGACTTCGTAGTCGGATTCAGAGATAAGCCAGTCGAAATCCTCGCCCGAATGATCGTACCAATACGACAGAAGCGATGCATGCGGACGGAACGTCATATCCTTCATAAGCTGGTTGACGACTTCTTCTTTGCTCGCAAGCTCCATGCCGAGATCCTGCTGTATCTTCGAGCCGTAGATGCCGAAATCGCCCGAAAGCCCGATGGTTCCGATCTGCGCCTGCTTCTCGATGCCGATCACTTTGGCGCCGGCCTCGGAAGCCGCACGCGCAGCGACGATTCCCGATATGCCCAAGCCGATCACGAGCACATCGCAGCTCTTGGTTTCCAAGACATCGGAGGGAACCTCGGGCTTGGCCATGAACGCCGGCTCGCCCGACGGCGACGAAGTCGCTTGGCCAGCCGACTGACCGGAAGGCTCCTTCGTTTCGGCACCCGAACCCGGCGCGCAGCCGACGAGGCCCGCAGCCCCCGCCGCTACCGCAGCGGTCGCTCCCAAGCCCAAAAACGCACGACGGCTCAAACCCTGCTTGATTTCGTTCATTGCATTCCTCTCTCCTTCAATGCCGAGCTTTTCCCTTGATCGTGATCTGCGCCGATGCGATCCTCCCGATCGACAGCGCACTCGGCAAACTCCAATGCTCAAGCAATCCTATGGGCAGAGAAATACCGACGCCACACCCGCGAATGATGAAATCGAGGGGAAAGTAAGCTATCATCATTCTCACCCGTGACGGGTGGGATGAGCCCACCATGGATTTCAACGGGAACTTTGCCGTACGGTTTGGGAGCTGCCGCATAACACGATGGGTTCGATAGCCGGTCATATACGCGATTCTATCAAGGGCACGAAGCCATTCCATATCGGCTTTGCGCTGTACCTGGCGTTCAGCTTCTCCTATCTGCATGACGTCATGCCGCTCATGGGCGAAGCTCATCTGTCCGGCTTTGCCCCCGCAAGCTATCTCGGGGTGTTCTTCGCCGTGAAGGTTCTCGTCTTTGCCGGATGCGCCGTCCTCGTCTACAGAAACCCGCGCTTTACGGCAACCAGCACGCTTTCGATATGCGCAGCACTGCTCCTCGTGATCGGAATCGCCCTCTCGACCATCATCCTCAGGATGAGCGGATTCAGCTTCGGACCGTCGGAAAGCACGCTTTTGCTCGCCATCGCCGCCTGTCTGCTCGGCGTCGGCGATGCGCTCATGCTCTTGCTGTGGGGTCGATTCTGCGGAACGCTTTCGCTGCGCGCCGCATACCTGTTCGTGCTTTCCTCCTACATCGTATCGCTTTTGTTTTACGCGCTCTTCGTCGAGCTTCCCCCGCTTGCGATACTCGTCATCGCCATCGTCGGAATAGCCGTCGTGCCGATCATGCTCAAAAAGAGCATGGATGCCCGCACCGTCGAAACCGCCGATGCGGACCGGCCCTCTCTTCGCAAGGCGCTGGGATCCCTCTGGCGCCCGGTGTTCATCACGGCCACCTTCGCGTTCATGAGCAATCTCACGCTGTTCGTTTCGGGACAGCAATCGGTCAACGTCGACGAAGCGCGACTGACCTCGACCATCGTTACGCTGCTCGTCGTGATCGCCATGATCCTGCCGGCAATCCTGTTCCCCCGACGCGTGAACATCGCCATCGCCTACCGCATCGCCCTGCCCATTGCCGCAGGCGGGTTTCTCCTACTCGCGTTCTTCTGGAACAGCGGCGGTGGCGTTGCCAACTCCATGGTTGCAATGGGATGGCTCATCTCGGACGTTATTTCATGGTGCATCATCGCAAACGTCGTGCACCAGACGAAGCTTCCGGCATTCGTCCTTTACGGCGCGAGCGAAGCGGCGATAGCGCTCGCCTCGCTTCTCGGTGTGGCGATCGGCTATACGTTTTCGGGATTCATCGAAACGGGCGGCGTTGCCATCATGGCGCTTGCCCTCGTAGCCGTGTACCTGCTTTCCACCGTCGTGCTGTTCGTACTCAAAGATCGAAGCATCGCCGATTATTCGGCGGGCACCGCCGGGGACGACGCGAAAACCGGGAAGGCCTTGGAGCCGACGATGCCCAACGGCGACGATCGATTCGAGCGGCGATGCAGAAACCTCGCGGAGCAAGCGCAGCTCACGCCCCGGGAAAGCGATATCCTCGCATGTCTGGCGCAAGGGCGCTCGACTCAGTACATGGCCGAGAAGTTCACCCTTTCGGAAAATACCGTGAAATCGCACGTGAGGAACGTCTACCAGAAGCTCGGTGTCCACTCGAAGCAAGACGTCATCGATATCATCAACGAAGATCCGAAGCCTTAAAGCGCGAGACGCGTCCGGCAAAGAGCATCATTGCCCGAAGCGCATTTACACCACGTAGATCCATCGCACCGCATCGCCGTCATCGAGGACGTATTCGGTGCAGGCAACGCTCGGAAACGACCCGTTGACCGAGTACGTCCATCCGCTTGATGGGCCGTAGCGGGAATCGCGCTCCGACAGTCCGCCTATGGACGAAACGTAACCGCCCGAAGCGGCAACCGGAAGCCCCGTTGCGCAAAGCGCATCGTAGGCGGTCGCCCCCTGCGGAAACGTGGGGTTCGCGCCGCCAAAAACAGACCCGTCGGCATTTGCGCTCGATACCGATACCGAAACCGTTACGGTTGCAGGTGCTTGGTTTTGCGCTGCGCTCTGCCCGGAACCGCCACCCGGGCCGTCGCTCGCGGACTCGGCGGACGATTCCCCCAAGCAGTCCACCGAGCCGGCGGAGCCCGCCGCGGGCGGCGAACCATACCCCGCTTCGCCGCCGAGCCCGTCCGGAACCGAAGCGGAATCGTTTGGCTCCGCTTCGGCTTCGTCGGCACCGTCGAAAGCCGCACCGCCCTCGCCCCGGTCCGGCCCATCATCTCCCCCGGATGACAGCGAACCCGACTGCGACGAGCCTGCCGTCGTCTGTAAAAAAACGTCGGTATCGATGCCGCCACTGAGATGCAGCGCAGAAAACCCGATGAGGCACACCGCCATAATCGCAACGGCGGCGGCCACCGCTTTCTGCCGCCGCGTACGTGCAGCAAGCGGTCGAGCGCCCGCCCGCTCCGCATCGACCGACCCCCCGTGAGCGTTGCTGCTCCCTTCGGGCTCGGCATCCGCTCGTTCGGGCAGATCCGCTTGAGGTTCTTCAGGTGCGGGATGAGGAGCAACCGTTACCGCACGGCGCTCCTCGACTCGCGTGCCGTCAACAGCCATGATGACTACCGCAGCATCTGCCTGCGGCGGGGCCATAGCGAGTAGACGAGGACGCCGCCGAGAACCGCAAGCCCCACGGCAACGCCTACGACGGCCAACCAGTTCAGTCCGCTGTCGGGGAAGGTCGCCTCATCGGCCCGCTCATCCGGCCCGCCTTCTACCGTCGTCGTACCGTTCGTCGGGTTCTTCTCCGAAGCGGGCCCGACAGGCTTCTCCTTGTCCGCAGGTTCCCCAGAAAAAGACGATCCGAACGGTAGCGCCGCCCCAGCCTCGAGCAAGGCGTTGAAACCGATCGCACCGCTTTCGTTGCCCGAACCGCCCTGGTTACCGCCGGAGCCGTTCGGAACGGTCGGCTCTGCGGGGTCGGTCGGCTTCGGATCGCCCGAATCGCCCGAAGCCGACCTCAACGCGAAAAGCGTCCCCGAATCGTTCGTGTAGTACAGCGTTCCGTCGGGACCGCATACGATCGAAGAAATGCAGTAATCCTGGCTGCCCTCATCGGGAACGAAGAATTCGCGCCACGTTTCATCGCCGACCTTGTACAGATACACGCCGCCTGGCTTGCGATTGCTCGTGAAGTACACGTACGTGCCGTCATCGCGCACCGAGACGAGCGGTGCGCACTGCACCGACGGATCCGTCGAGCCCGAGGTTGCCGTCAACCCCGATATGGTCGAGAGAACCGACCATTCATCCAAGCCGATAACCGAAAGCGAACCGGTTCCATCATCGGCCAGCCCGCCGACAAACAGCATGCCGTTGCCGATCGTCGGCGTCGATGTGCTGCTCTGCGCAAACCGCAGGCCCTCGCCCGCTTGAACCAACTGCACCGCAAAATCCTCGCCGACAGAACGCGCGGAAGCGCCCGCGTCTCTGAGGACAAGGCGGTAGAGAACGCCGCCCTTCGACACGGCGTATATCGTATCCCCATCGACGATCAGCGAAGATCGGATGCCGGCCGCATCGACGTGAACCGAGGACACCTGCTGTTTCAGATCCGCCGTGTAAGCCGTCACGTTGCCGGCATCGTCGGGCACGATAAAGTAATCGCCCACCTTGACGCCGCCCGTCCAGTAATATCCCGCCGACTCGTTCACCGCTTTGCCGATTCGGTCGCCCGTATACAGATCGTAGCAGTACAGCGTGCCTTTGGTCGCTCGATCATCCCCCGAGGAAAGCTCGTCGACCGTTGATGCGTACACGCACCCGTCGGCTATCGTCAGCGTGGATACCGACTGGGAACCCTGCGTGGGAACCGTCACCCACATCGTGTTGCGCGTAGCGGCAGACAGCGCCTGCAGGTACCCGCCGGAAAGCGGGATCACGATGATGCCGTCGGCATAGGCAGGGCGGCAGGTCGTATCCATGGTGGTTGCAAGCTCGACGGTATCGACCGCATTGTTCGTTGCGGGGTCGATAACCGATAAGCGCGCCTTGCCCCAGCGGGCCTTCCCCGTGTTCGGATCGATGGTCTTCGACCCCGATACGATGTAGAGCATGCCGCCGATAATGAGAGGATCGGAGGCGAACGCCTCGGCACCCGCCCTGCGCTCCGCTTCGGTCAAGAGCGAATGCGATTTTGATTCCACGGCCCCAACCGGCGTCTCGACGTTTTCGACAAGCGCGCCCGAACCGCCGTTGGCGTGGCCCGACCACGCCGATTCGAGATCGGGATGCGCTGCATTCGGATCTGCATCGACGGCATCGGGATCGGCTTCGTACGAACCGGTACTGTCGAGATAGCGAAGCTCGACGAGGTCGCCGTCGCGCACCTCGTAGGCCCGCGTGCCGACATCCGCATACACGCCGTTGACGAAGAACGCCCAATAGCTGTTCTTCACGCTTCCTTGGCGCACCGTCGTGAGCGTCCGGCCTTCGGGCGTGGTAATGCTATACGGGTTGAGCCCGCTTCCCGTCGCATAGTCGAAGCCGTTTTCGTCGAGCAGACGGGCAAAGCAATCCCAAGCAGTTATGTTCTGGCCCTTTTCGACGGTAACCCTGCTGCGAGGTACCCACGTTTCCGACAGGTACGATCCGTCGGCATCGTGCCCTGTCGCCCCGGTTATGGAAGCGGAAACGTTCAGCGTATCCTTGTCGCCCGCAGGATCATCCTGCCCGCTCGCACCAAGAACGGTGAACGTATGCGATACCGGCTGCCGATACAAACTCGCGAGCTTCGCCTTGAGCTCATCGGAAACAGAGGGGTCGTCTTTGTAAAGCTCGTAGTATTTACCGTATTCCTCGCTCGTCAGCACACTCGCGACGGTAACTTCGGTATTGTACGCAGGCTGCGAAACAAGCAGGTTCTCATGGGAAACGATCGATGCGTCCGACGAGCGGAAGCATCGCCACATCTGCGAGTCGTACCAGCCGTCAAGCTCGTCGGGGACGATGCCGTGATCGGCGGTATCGGCACGATCGCGTACCCAAACCAGATCGCCCGTCGCTTCGTCGCGATAAACCTCCTGGAACGATTCCATGTTCTTCGCGATGGAGCCGATGCTCGTATTCTCGCCCTTGATCCCATCCGCATACGATGCTTTCACGTCTTCCATAAGCGCGATCTCGGCGTCGATGTCGGCAAGGTCGAGCGCCCTTACCGTCAAATCGATCGTGATAGACGCCTTTACGGTAGCTTTATCTTTGCGGGCAAGCGTAACCGTAAGCGTTGCGTCGCGATCTTGCCCGTCAATCGGGCGGTAAACGTATGCCCGGTAGCCGTTTACCCTGACAACGTTCTCATCCGAGCTCGCCACCGATACCGACAGCTCATGCGCCTCGACAAACAGATCGCGTGGAATCGGCAGCTGGACATCACCGTCCACCGTCGCAGGGTCGATCGGCTCGCCGGTGGCGAAATCGGTGAGCTTGCCGATGGTGTAGCTCTTCTCGAGCAACAACTTGAGGTCGTTCGAGGTAAGGCCGCTGACATCGATGAACTTTTTGACGATGCAATCAAACGATTTCTCGGACGTAATGAGCGAGCCGTCGGCATCGGCGAACGCAGGCGCAAAAACCGCCGTGATGGTTACAGGAGCATCCTCGGCGAGCTTTTTGCGCTCCAGCTGATTCACCAAAGCATAGGGATCTTCGGTGATCTCAACGAGCGATTCGTCCGATGATTCCCAGGAAACGTTTGCCCAACCCGCCGACGTCGGCAGATCCTGCGTGAACTTCGTCATCTCATCGAGTCCCGAATCGACCTTGTTCAGGTAATCTGCCAGCTCGACTTGAGGTTGGATGTCTTGCGCGATGGCATCGCGCACACGCGCACGATCCCAGCCGATCTTCACCTCGCCATTGCCTCCGGGGGCAAACGCGATCGAGTCACCGTCTTTCGACAGAGAGAACGACACGACCGCGCTGCTGTAGCGCTGATCGCCTTTCCCTACCGAAGACGGGTCGGCATAGTACCACCCGGTTATGACGCCATCGGCTGCAACGATATTCTCGTCGCTAGTCGAGGTAAGCGAAACGGATACGCCCTCGAAGCCCAGATCGGCGATCTTCTTCTCGATCATAACCGCAAGGCTGGTATCCTCATCGGAGTTAGGCACGGGAACGTATCCGATGAGTGCGTTCGCCACTGCTTCGAGCGAATCGGGCGCATGGATCGCAAACGTCCGCTCAACGGCGTTGCCCTCGCCTATCCCCGCCACCGTCAGGCGAACGTAGCTGCCCGCCGCATCTTCGGGAACCGCGTAGCTCGCGCCGGCTGCACCAGCGATAGGCGCGAAGGGGCCGTCCTCGGATGAGGAGCTCTCCCACGTATAGGTGAGATTATCGGCGACGGCGCGGCCATCCTCGTCGAGCACCGTTGCCGCAACCGCATCGCCTGCAACAGCGTAGTCGATCGCCTTGCCGTTAGCCGCAAGATCGATCGATGCAAGCTGTGGAATCGCCTTGATGGGGCCGAACGCGCTTGACGCTTTGACCCAACTTTCGATATTGGCGTCAGCTCGCACGCGAATGTACTTGCCGGCATAGGCTTCATCGACCGTATACGAATCCAACCCGCGACCCGACGCCCCGGGAATGTCTGACCATGTCGCTCCGTATCCATCCGAATCGGCATACTGCCACGTGAATACTGCATCATCTTTGCCGACGGCGATTTTCGAAACGTTTTCGGCATTGCGCCCGTAAGCTTGGGCCGTCAACGTCGTGCCAGCATATGCACCGATCGTATCGGTGAGCCTTACCTCGTCGATAAGCCATGAACCCCGAGGAGCGACGGCATAGCCGGTTGTTTTCTGCTTCGAAGTCGAGCCGGTTGCCGCCGTTACACGAAGAAAGTATCCCACCAGGTCTTCAGTGAGTTCGAGCGTCGCATCCGTCGCCCCGTCGATAACTTCGAACGGGCCTGTTTTCGAGGTTGATTTTTCCCAAGTATAGATCGGTTCTGCCGTACTCGGATAGACGCGCGCTTCAAGAGTCGAGCCTCCCATAAGGTATTGGACGCCGCCGTTCGTAAAATCTACCGAAGCGACCTTCACCGTACCGGCAACCTGCGCCAGGTAATAGGCGCTTGTTGGACCGGTGAGCGTCGTCTTGCCGTCGCTCACTTGGACGAGCAAGTACTCTCCATCATGCGCTTTTGCAAAATCCGAATCGATGGTGAGGCTCTGGGACGTCGCCCCGTCGATGGGTGCGTAGTCGGCAAGCTTGACGCTTTTCGTCGCACCCGAATACCACTGATAGGTAAACGCAGCGTCCACGCAGTACTCATCGTAGTCGTAGTGATTCGCCCAGAGAGTGGTTCCCGCCTGCACATCGCCTTTCGCCTGATCAGACTCATAACCCCATCCGCTGCCCTTGCTTTTTTCGATCCAGATGCACCCATCGGAATCCAGCGCAGACGCCGCCCGCACATGCATAGCATTCGCATCCGACGCGCTTGCTTCAACGTCAGGAGTCGCCGAGGGCGCTAAAGGTGCTGAAGGTGCCACGCTATCGTCGGAACTTCCGCCTGCCAACCCCTCTTCGCTGTCGAGACCCGCCCGATTATCGGAATCGGGCGCAAAGCCTGCGTTTTCCTCGGCATCCGATTGACTGGCACCCGCCTGGCTGGCACCCGCCTGGCTGGCGCCCGCCCCCAAATCGGCGGAGAATCCTTGTCCGCTCGCGTCGCCAGAGACGCCGCCCCCCGAACCGCTTTCCGAGGTCGAAGGATCCCCCGATGAAGACCCGTCTTCGCTTACGCTTGCGCCCTCGCCGCCATGGTTTGAAGCAGCCGCTGGGTCAGCAGCCGCAAATCCCGAAAGCGCATCATCCGCCGACGCCCTCTCGCCATCTTCGGCCCACGCCGCACCCGGCGCGAGCGACAGCGTTAAAACGCAGGCTAAAAACAGATTGAACATTTTTTTGAACAGGGTTTTTTCTCGCTGCAGCGCCGAAGCGCCGGCAGGCGATCCGCTGACGCTCTGCAAGCTGTCAGCATGCGCGCGAAAGCACGCAGAAATGGGGCCGATCATAGTCGGTACCTCTCTTCCAGGGCTCAATGCGATGGATGGGTATTCCGACTTCGCCTCATCTGAGCGGACCGCATGCCTGCAGTTCATCCGCTCATCAGCGTTTACGGTTACTGGTATAGCGCAGGATTCTCACCCGCATTTCCCCAAGTGCATCCCTCTCGAGGGCACTCGCGCCGCGCCCGGCGCAACCATCAATGCCAATATAATTGTTAGGCGCATGGTACCACGTTTTGTGCGAGGGACGGCTCCGCATGCCCTCAAAGACCGCTTCCGCAGCCTAAGTCCCGATCGGAACGCCGTCGGACCGGCGAAGACCGAAGCTGGAAGCAATCCGATGTCCGCGAAGGCCCTCCGTGCGACGTTTTTTTATCGCATTCGTTATCGTTCTTGATTGCGACCTGCGGTTTTGCAGGTAGAAACGATGCAGACACGTTGTTTTTTGTCGCACGAAGGCGGTTGGCGGACATCGCATCTGCCCGAAGACTCGCCCGACAAGCGCGGCAACCTTAGCAGCTGGCGATTGGCGGTTCGCGCTTGGCGGCTGGCAATCAGCAGTCAACGGTTGGCGGCTCGCGGTTGGCAAGCAAAGCGAGGCGCGACCAGCGAGAGCGAACACCGGCTTACCGTGCTGTTTTAACCGCGCCCTTCTCGCAGCGGTTGCCCCAAGCATCGATGATCTCGCCATCGCGGTACACGCAGATGATCTCGCAGTGGTTCGTGCATTTGCCGCACTCGATCTCGCGCGTCTTGAACTCGAATTCGGCCACATCGAAATCGAACGGTTTCGTCGCCGCCGTCGGAGCAGCGTCGGCGGCGAGCAGTGCGGCTCCGAACGCGCCCATGAGGTGGCCGTCCGCATCCACGAGCACCTCCATGCCGAGCGCGTCCTCGAACGCCCGCACCACGCCGGCGTTTTTACTCACACCGCCCTGGAACACCACGGGCGCTGCAACCTTCTTCCCCTTGCCGACGTTGTTGAGGTAGTTCGATGCGACCGCTTTGCACAGCCCCGCAACGATATCCTCGCGCGAGTACCCCATCTGGATCTTGTGCACCAAGTCCGATTCCGCGAACACCGTACAGCGCGCAGCGATGTTGGCCGGGCGCTTCGATGCGAGCGCGATGTCGCCGAACTGTTCGACCTCGAGGCCGAGGCGATGGGCTTGGCTTGAAAGGAAGGCACCCGTTCCCGCAGCGCACAGCGTGTTCATCGCGTAGTCCACCGCGATGCCGCCCTCGACGCAGATGATCTTGGAATCCTGTCCACCGATCTCGAAGATGGTACGCACGTCGGGATGGAGATAGGTCGTGCCTACCGCATGCGTGGTGATCTCGTTTTTCACCACGGCGGCATCGGTCATGGCACCGACGAGCCGCCGGGCGCTGCCCGTGGTCCCCACCGCCTGAACCTGCACCGTCCCATGGTCGATTTGGCTTCCCAGATCCTCGATCACGCGGCGCGCGGCCTGCATGGGATTGCCTTCGGTCCACAGGTACGATCGGGCGACGATCGTTCGATCTTCATCGATGACGACGCCTTTCGTAGAAATCGAGCCGGTATCGATACCGAGATACGCTTCGGTCACAGGAGAACCTTCTTCCTTCGTGCAATCATGTCGTAAAACGCCTCGAGACGCGTATCGAGCCCCGTATCGCTCGTTTGAGAGTCGTAGCTCAAAAACAGCATAGGAACCGAAGCTTCGCGGCTGATGCGCTGCAATACGGGAACGCAGTCGATCTCGGGCGTGCACCCCGACGATTTCAGGTGAACGACGCCGTCGAACCCCCCGTCAACGTAGCGCTTCGCCGCAGCGATGGTCATGCTGGACGTCGGCCCCATGTCGAACTTCACATAGTCGGAAATGCCGGCGCGCAGGTTCTTCTCGTTGTAGCGGAGATTGCGGTTGGTCATGTTGAGCATGCGGTGCAACTCGACCCCCATGGTCAGAAGCTTGCGCTCTACACCGAGGTTGCTCGTCGCATCGGCTGCCGTAAAATACTCTCCGACGATGCCCACCCGCACAGGATCGACGGGTTTCGCGGTCGGCAGCGCCTTCATAGCCTCGAGGCCGTTTCGCTGCGCATCGGCGATATCGCGCTCGGTTACCGCGGCTCGCATTGCGCCATGATAGGCTGAAAGAGCCCGATCGAACGACCCCGCCTCGACCTCGAATCCCGCATTGGCCAGGTAGTAGTCGTTCGCTTCGTCAAGGCATTCGATCATCTTGAATACCGCAAGCATGCCGCGCACACCGTGCGGAACCGACAGGTCGGGGTTGACCTTCTTCTTGCACACGCCGATGTAGTCGGCCAAAGGCTTGCCCGTCAACGTGGCGAAGTTGAGCATCTCGAACTCGTAGCCCATATCGCGCAGGATCGATTCTTGCAACTCGCCGTAGTATCCGAGCCTGCAAGGCCCTGCGAACTGCACGATCACATCGGCGCCCGATTCAAGCGCATCGATGAAATCGCCGAGGATGTGCTTGAAGGGTGCGCAGACGAAATCGTTGCTGTTGAGCGTACCCCGTTCGAGGGTGCGCTTGGTCGGCTCGGGCAGTGAGACGAAATCGGCATCGAGCACCTGTTCGACGAAGTACTTGAACGCGATATCGTAGTAACTGTAGCGGAAGAACGCGACGCGCGTGCGCGCATGGCGATCCTTCTTCTTGCGCTTGCGCGGCTCGACGAGCTTCGGTGGGCGCAGCTTATCGAGCTGCAGCCAGATGCGCGCATTGCGGACGTCGGCGTCGCCGTCGCGCACCGATCCGACGGCATCCTCGCGCGATTCGCGGCGACCGCCAGACGCAAACGAAGCGCCTCCTTGTCGGCCATCGTCCAAGCCGATGCCGCCCTTTTCGCCATCGGCCGCCGAGGAGTCGCCTTCCGTGTCGGCTATAGGGGTGCCTCCCAGGTCGCCTTCCGCGTCGGCCATAAGGACATCGCCTCTCGCGTCGCCTTTCGTGCCGCACCCCGTCCCGCCTTCCGTATCGGCTATGCTGGCCGCAAGGTCTGAGGAAGCGCCGCTTTGCTCGTCGTCAGCCATGGAGATACCCTCCCCTCTGCTGATAGCGCAAAATATCGATGAAGCTCTCGATGCGCGTTTCGAGTCCGGCGGTACCGCTTTGCGCATCGACGATAAGCGAAAGGATCGGCTTTCCCTGAATGCAACGGGCTACGGCATCGTTGGTCATGGAGTCGGGTCCGCAGGGAAACGCGCTCACAAGGACGATCCCGTCCACATGGGCATGCAAAAGCGTGACCGATCCCACCAGCTCGCGGTTGACGATCCACGGAAGCGTTTCGGAGAATTCGAAGCTTTCGTGCAGCGCCTTCCCGTGATCGGTTTGATCGGCATACAGAACGCTCGCGCCCATGCTTTCGAGCAAATCGACAACGCCGCCGTTCACAAACGGGTCATGGGCAACGTATGGATGGGCGACGAGCAGAATCGCAAGCGGTGCCTCTTGGCTCGGCCACCGCAACGCCCCGGCCTCGCCCGTCGGATCGGAAGCAGAACGCTCACCCGCCCCTGCGGCCGCAGCCTGCCTGCGACGCTGATCGATGTCGGCAACCAGACGCTCTTGAGCTCGCGCGGCCACGCGATCGGCCCGCTGCTGTGCGGCGTAGGCGGCTCGATACGCCCGCTTCGCATCGGCAGCGCTCGATCCGAATCGCTGACCGAGTGCAATGAACGCGCTTTTCTCGTCGGCCTTTTCCTCGGTCTCGTTGACCAGCAATGAGACGATTCGCAGCCCCGTAT
This sequence comes from Raoultibacter timonensis, assembly GCF_022845715.1. Taxonomy (NCBI): domain Bacteria; kingdom Bacillati; phylum Actinomycetota; class Coriobacteriia; order Eggerthellales; family Eggerthellaceae; genus Raoultibacter; species Raoultibacter timonensis. The sequence goes on along the minus strand of NZ_AP025564.1, from coordinate 484,190 downwards.
CGAAAAACGTATTCGCCACCAGATCGGGGAGCGCCTGGTATTTGGTGCAGAATCCTTTTCGATGTCCCCTGTTCGCCAAGCTGGGAACGAACACCGCATCGCACGATCCGATCAGGCTCTGCACGTGCCCAAGGTAAAGCTTCGAAGCCAGGCAGCATTCGTCGACCGAAACGCGCTCCCCCGCATCGAACACGTCTTTGTCGGACGCGTCGCTTACCACGACCTCGCGGCCGAGCTGCTCGAAGAACGTCGTCCACAAAACGCCGTAGCGGTAGTACAAAAGCGCCCGGGGGATGCCGATGCGCTCGATATCGGCGCAATCGGTACGCGACCTCAGAGCGGCAGCCGTAGACGCTGCGGCTTTTCGAGCAGCTTCGAGCGGAGCTGCAAGCAGAGCCTGATCCTCTCCTGCAGAAATCGTTTTGGTTTTCCCGTTGTCCAGCGCCACTTAGCCGTCGACCTCTTTCCCGCCGCCATCGAAATCGGCAGAATCGACGCCTTCTTCGCTCGGCGTGTACCATTTGCATGGATCGGGGGCGGCAATGCTCTTCACGCCCTCGATGATGATCTCGATACCGTTGGAGAACGATTCGTCGGTATAGGCCGAGCGAACGATCTGCTGCCACTTCGGAAGAACGTCGGCGTCCTCGCCAACGAGCGCATCGCCGCGGATCATCGCCACTTCGTTTCCCGTGAAACCCGTGAGGAAGGCATCGACCATGGCCCATGCCTTTCGGAAGATGTCTTCGGGCATGCCCTGCGCCAAGTGAAGGTTCACGATCTTTTCGGTATGCTTTGCCAGCCCGAGCCATGCAACCGAATCGTCCAAGCTGATTTCCGCAATGTTCGGATGGTCGAGAAACCCTTTTCGGAGCGAAGGCATCGTGCGCCTGAGCGTATCGTCCCAGCGTTCCCCTGGCACAGGATCGGTGTCGAGCGACTCCATGAGCCTGGAGCAAACAGCCGCGAGCATCTCCTCGCGCGACGTGAAGTGCGCGTAAAACGCCATCGCGGACACGCCCAGCTCGGTGCCAAGCGCACGCATGGTGAAGGCGCGATATCCCTTTTCGTCAATCATACGGAAAGCCGTGTCGACGATCAAATCACGGCTCAGAGCTTGTTTCTGTTGTTTCTTCTCGGGCATGCGATCAGCTTTCGGCAGCGGAATGATTCGTCCGTTATCTCGTACAGAGTATAGGCGAGTCGTCCGCCCGCAGCGCCTGAACCACACGAAATCCAGCAGGAGCCGACAGAGCGCCGGCGCACCTCTTGCGGTGCGCCGGCTCCGGTGACGCGTATTTTGCTACGCCACTTGATCGGGTGCGTAGGTATGGCAATGCTCGCAGTAGTTGTTCGTGATCTCTTTGTCTTTCGCATGGCAATTCTGGCACGAATTGTAGCCGCCGTGGATGGGATCGTGGGGGTTCCAATCGCCCAGGCTCGATGTGGTTTCAGCAAGCGCTTCGTAGCTGCCGCCGTGGCAGCTCAGACATTGTTCGTCGGACACATACTCGCCCGCAGCCCCCGTAGCGGTGGCGGCAGCTGTAGAAGAAGGCGAGGGGTCGGCGGACTCGGTCGCCTGAGGGGCGCATGCAGCGAGTCCGATGCACAGGCACAACGCCACCATCGCCGATACAGGGGCGATGAGGGGGAATCGTTTGACGTTTTGCATGGGTTAAGCTCCTTTCACAGCATGCTCGGCTGCAACGAAACCGAAGGTGATTGCACGACCGATCGACGTTCCTGGAATATGGCGCGGGTAGTTCCCCGCGAAAAAGCTCCCCGACACGTTTCCGACGGCATACAGGCCCTCGATCACCGCATCGTCGGTGTCGAGCACGCGACAAGCGCCGTCGATGGTCAGGCCGCCGCCCGTAGCAAGAATGCAGCTGTTCGTCGTAAGAGCGTAGATCGTCTCCCCGGCAAACGGAGCCGTCGACTCCATGAACCGATTGAAGTCCCTGTCCTTCTTGTCGTTCCAATACGCGTTCCAGGTGGTAACGGTTTGCTCGAGCCCATCGGGATCGATGCCGCATTTTTCTGCAAGCTCGCGCGGGCTTGAAGCCGAAAAAGCCCAGCCCTTTTCGATGAACTCGTCCATAGCGGCTTTCGCGCCCGCAACCTCTTCTTCGGACGCACCAAGCATGCCGTCGTCGAAGATCTGCCAGCAATTCGCACCGAATCCCGGTTGGGCATTCTGAGCATTGGATACCGACTGGAACGGAAGATCCTCGTTCACGTAACGGTTGCCCTGCGCATTGACGTTGATGGCAAGCCAGATGGCCGTCCATACGCGGGCATCGTAGAACGAATCGGGATTGCCCCAGCGGAAGTTCATAACGGGATGCGGAAGCGAATCCATGCCCGCGCCGATTTTCAAACCCATCATATGCCCGTCGCCCGTAGTCCCCCAACCGGGGTTCCACCAGCTCGATGTGGCATAGTCTTCGGGACGCACCCAAGCTTCCATCATCTCGGGGTTGGCGTCGTAGCTGCCCGTCGCGAGGATCACGCCCTTCGAGGCGTTGATCCGGATGTACTCTTCGCCGCTCTTGGCAACAACGCCGGTAACGCGTCCTTCCCCATCACGCACGAGCTGAACGCCCGGTGTACTGTAGCGAATGTCGAGGGCGTCGTACTGCTTCGCGATTTCGGCCATCTCGCGACACACGTATATGCCCGAAAGACCCGAGCGAACACCCGCATCGGGCGGCAGCGAGGGGCTGTCGTAGAAGCCGAGCTCCGAATCGATCATGGGCATGCCGTTGGTATTGGGAGCCTGCTCCACCTTCGTTATGACGAAGCCGTTTTCGCCCTTGTCGAGCATCTGCTGCCAGAAATCGGTTGCCTCGCCGGAACGGAACACGTAGGTACGCGCCGGTTCGGGACGCGTGCGCCAATACGCTGAACGATAGATTTCATCGAGCAGCTGGGCGGGATCGACCTGCACACCTGCGTCCTTCTGGCACTGGGCATCGTAGGCGCCGAAGCATTCGAAGCAGCCGCGGCCTTTGGTCATCTTCTCGATGCAGATGACGCTCGCCCCCTCTTCGGCCGCCTTCAAACTCGCCGTCAGTCCGGCGATGCCCGCACCGATGACAAGCACGTCGCACTCCTCCGTCGAGGCAATCTCGGACGGTGCGATTTCGCGATCCTCGAATGCGATCGGGCCGCGCGGACCCGGACAAGCCACTTTCTTCGGCGAAAGAAGGCTTGTCTCATCGGGTACGATAGCCTGATAGGCATTCACCGCCTCCTCGGATGCCGCCGTATCGTCGGCAAACGCCAGCCCAGCGCCTCCGAAGATGCCGAAAGCCCCCGATGCGAGGCCCACTGCACCTGCCCCCCTCAGGAAGTCTCGTCTGGAAAAATCCATTCCTCCCATTGCTCCTCCTCGTTGCATTCCTTGTTACTTTACAATGTAAAGTAGATGGTAGCGCCTTTTCTTTACGTTGTAAAGTAACTAAATCGGGGGGAGGAATGAGGGCTGTTCGGGAAGACACCGCTGCCTCGTTCGAGAGGTTTTAGCGGTCAATTCAATAATATATGCGCTATTTGGTTCTAATTTAAGTTAAGAACACGTACACTTTTCGAGGAATTTTAAGATGCGAAAACGGCACCGAGGCAGCGCAGCGAAGAAGCTCGATGAAGCGGGTGCGCGGGCAGGAGAGCACATGAAAAACAACGCCACCACGGATTACGCAATGCGCATGGTGCTCTATATAGCCGTCAAAGGGGGGCTGCGCCCCTCGAGGGAAATATCACGCGAGATGGGCATACCGCAGAACCTCCTCGTTCAGCTGGGGACGCAGCTGAGGGAAGCATCGATCCTGCAGGCGAAGCTCGGGAAGCACGGCGGCTACATGCTTGCCAAAAGCGCCTTCGAGATCAGCATATACGATGTCGTATGCGCAATAGAGAATAGGCCCCAGCCTCCTAATACGGCGGGAATCTCCGAGAAAGCCATGGCCGATTCCATATTGGACTTGTATCAGACGACCATGGAGCGAATCGTATCGCTGCTTTCCGACATCACGATCGAACAAGTCGCAGACATGGCAAGGGGTTCGGAAACCGTCGCTCCCGAACCCCTTACAGTGAAGCAGATGCGCACGGCACTTGGAGCCGTGCCGGAATCAACGCCTAGGCAAGAGCCTTCTCGATGATTTCGTATAGCGGTTTGGACACGCTCTTCTCGTCGCCAATGACGTAGGCTTTCTCGATATCAGCCTTATTCGGCTCAAGCACTTTTTCGATCTGCAAATTCATCGCTTCACCCTCGTTGATAAGTAGAAGCGGAGACTCGTTCTTGCCGCCGAGCGACGATGCAACGAGTGCGTCGGTGAACTTGCCGTCCCATCCGATCGTGAGAACAGGATTCTTGCACACGAGACCGTTTTCGAGAGCCCATTCCGCCGTGAGCTGCGATGTTTCGTAGCGATCGGCACCGTCGAAGCGAACGGTTTTCGCTACCCCCTCAAGCGCTTTCTCGGCTGCAGCGGAGACGGAGTTTTCCGAACCCATGACAAGCACGGTCTTGAAGCCACCGGCCTTTATGGCTTCAAGCGTGTCGGACGTAAGATCGCCGTTGGCAGTTGCAAGGAAAATAGGAGCACCCTTTGCGTAGGCGATCGGCGATGCCGAAAGCGCATCCGACGGCTTGGAGCCGAGTGCCACGATAGCCACATCGCCCCATGCATCGCCGCCGGCCTTGTAGATCTTCAGCGCCGTATCATAGCGATCAGAACCGCCGATACGAGTCGCCCCGTTCGGCACAAGCCCATCAATCTCGTCAAACGCCTTTTCAGAAACAGCGTTTTCATCACCAAGCACGATGGCGTCTTTTGCTCCGAGACGCTCGATCTCGGCTTTTGTGACATCGGTGAGATACGCGGTGTTGGTAAGAAGCACCTGAGCGTTTTCTAAACCAGCAAGACCAGCAGCAGCAAGCGCATCGGGGAAATCGTCCCCACGCGCTACGATCACGGTCTCGCAGGAACCGTCCTCAGGGAACGCCGCCTTCGATACGAGTCCCATAGTCGTATAGCGATCGGAGCCGCCGAGACGAGTCGTCTTCGCAGGAACGTCGGGCGTGGCCTTTTGAGCCCATTTCGCGTAGAGGGTCATGCTGTCCGTCACGCGATCGGAATCGAAGTTCCACGCGGTTGCAAGAGTTTCATCGGTATACCAACCACCGAAATCATAGCCATCGCGCGTGGGAGCTTCGGGCTCGGCGACGAGATCGCCTTTGGCAACCTCGGCCTTCTCGACAACGGAACCGCCCTTGGAATCGAAGGTCACCGTAACCTGCGAATCGGCAAGTGCGACCGCATAGGTGGAGAACTTATCGCCGTGGAACGTCACAACGCCCGTAGCATAATCAACGGAGACATCCTCTTCGGCAAGAAGCTCCGCCTTGCCGTCATGGTAGCGGGCGACCTTGACGTCTTTACCGACCAGCTCGTCGAACTTGATCTTAAACGGAATCGGTGCAGCGGTCTCGGCAACCGCAGCTTCGACCGAATCATTGCCGGAACCATCTGCGCTCTTCTTCTCGACGACAACCTTTACGCCGAGGTCGAAGAAGGAGACGGCGCTATTGTCGCCGACAACCGCCTTGATCTCATCTGCGCCGGCGGCCGACGTCTCGTCAACGGGCATCGACGAGACGACCATGGTCGCAGATACAGCGCTTCCGTCTTGCTTCGCCTGAGCGACGAGCTCGTTGATGGCAGTACCCTTATCGGTACCGACCTTGTTGCCGCCGATGACGCCTTCTTGCGCTGGGTCGTCATCGCCACTCAGGGCATCTCCGAGAGATCCCGCAATCGTTCCGAGGGATTCCTCGTCGGACACGCCGGGCTTATCGGCGGGAATGTTGTCTTCGGAAACGATCGGGGCCTGAACCTCGACGTTGCCTCCCTCGTCCACGATTTTCTTCTGGATCTGGTACACGCCATCGGCGATCTTCGAGCATGCGAGGCCTTCGGCAACGTAAGCGGATACATCGCTCGAATAGGTGCCGCCCGCAATCGAGATGTTCTCGGCTGCTTCAGCCCAATCCGATGATTGCCCCTTAGACCACGTGTAGGCAAGAACGGCCTCGTTGTGGGCAGAAGAGAATTCCCCGCCGTTTATCGTGATAGACGGCGCTCCGCCAGGGTAGCTACGGTTGACAAGGGAAATAGCCGCACCGTCGCTTACGAGGCCGTCGCCTGTTTTGCCAGGACGCTCATCCTCTCCGACGCCTTTGACTACGCCGCCGTTGAAATCGAAGCTCGTGTTAACGGTGCCCTCGCCAGAGCAGAATTGGATGCCCGTCGTACCCTCGAGCGTACCGCCGTTCAGAACCAGAGTTCCTGCTTGCGGATGATAGACCGCCGCCGAAGCGGTGCTCGTAAGATTGCCGCCGTTGATTACGATATCGGTTCCATGATACGTTCCGTTACCGGCGATGGCGTAACCCATGGTGTCGATGGAAACGCCTTCGGCAACCGTCAGCGAAACCCTGTTGGCAACGGCAGAAGCGTTCGTTGTCGTTCCGATGAGGGAAACGCCAACCGCTCCGTACGTCGTATTCCCGCTCGACGAATTTTTAAGATTCTCAATCTTCGTACCCGCGCCGAGAGCAATCGCCTTCGCCGCACTATCGTCTTTGCCGCCGACGTAAACGATGTAGTTATAGTTTGTATCGGTGTCAGGGTTGTACGCCTGAATGGAAACATCTTCCGTCACAAGGTTGGCCGACCCGGAGACGTGAACCGTCTTCCAGCCAGCAGTTTGGTTCCCGTTGCTGCGAGCATCGAGAACGGTGCCGTTTTTGAGCGCGTTATCGCCAGAGCCCGTAAACAGCAAGCCATCGACTGTTTTGGCATCGTCGCTCACGATTTTGAGCGTTTTCGCCCCAAGGTCAACCGTCACATTGTCCGCGAAAGAGACCGGTTCGCTTTCGGTATCGGCCAAAAGCTCGATGACGTCGCCGGCAACCGCATGCCCGGCAGCATCTTTCAGGCTCGCATACTCGACATCGCCAATCTTGGCAACAACGGGTGCGGGAGTCTCGCCGACAACGTACGCGCCGTCAACGAGCGTACAGGAGAAGCCCTCTTCGCAGAAGTCATCCACGTTAGCCGAGAAAGACCCCCCGGTGATTGCGATCGTCCCAATGGCCGAGCTACCGCCCATCTGGGAGATTACAGCCTTGCCAGACGCAGCCGTGAAGATGCCCCCGGAGATAGTCAACTGGCCTTTATTGATTTCGCCCGGGTTCATGCCGTTGAGAATGACGCCATGACTGCTTTCGGTAGCCGCGAACGAGCCTCCCGAGACTTTTGCGACGTTCCAGTTGAGAAGCACCGCCTGGCTCACATTCTCGAACGTACCACCCGTGATTTCAAGAACACCGCAATCGTCGTTCTTGATGGTATTAAGCCCACCAGCAAACGTACCGCCAGTAATGGTCAAGGAAGGTATGCTCTCAGAATCCTTCTTCTCGGTCGAAGCGTTCTGGTAGCCGTTTTCAACCATGCTGGAATAATGTCCGTTTTGGGAAATCTCGACGCCATCGTTAATAGTCAGCGCACCATGGTTGCGGACAACGTAAAACGAGTTTCCACCCGCGTCAGTTGAGCTCTGCCCGTTCTCCATGCTTCGCGTATAGATGCCGCCGTTAAGAACCGCGGTAGCTCCTTCGACGTTTTCGAGAGCAGCCTTCGCGTGAGACACATTGTCGACGGTACCTGACCCCTTAACAGTCAGCTTACCGCTATTGGTGATGGTGTGCTTACCGTCAACATTTGTCAACTTGTGGGCACCAAGATCGATCGTCACATCCTTGTTGACAGCAATCGTCACACTTTCGGTCGCATCAGCCATAAGAACAATTTCTGCGCCCGATGCCGCATCGTCGATTGCGGCCTGCAGCGTGGCGTACTCCTTGTCGCCGATCTTTGCAACGTTCGTTGCCGTCCCCGGGCCACCGTCTCCCTCTTCCTCAGCCCATGCAACCTGAGGGATCATCAACGTAGTCGCCAAAACGAACGTCAAGATGACAGAAAGCAGTTTTCTCGATCTCGCCTCCTTTGCAACGTTCGAGGCTTGTTTGGATACAGTATCCATCCTTGCTCCTTTCTGGGGTTCATCGCCCGCAGCCGCCACCCGTATATGGCAAGCGGCCGGAAGAATATTCCGGCCGCTTTGCGCCACAACGAGATGACCACACATGCGCATGGCTCCCCGCAATATCTGAAACCACCCGCGGAGCAGTTTCGTGCTTTTTGTCTTCTATATAACCCGATCGGTTATGTCTGCAATGATACCCCCCCCCGTGGGATGTCAAGTTTTTCTCGGTAAAACGAGCTTGTTTTACCTGATAGGGAATACATTCCTAAAATAGAATCGCATACGTCATGGTATAAACAGCGGGGTCCTGTCGACCGCAAGCGAAGCGTCGGGAAAGCCTCTGGGAAGCAGTACGAAAGACGGCGGCGCACGGGGCTCCGCCCGGCATTGCCTTAGCTATCTCCTACCTGATCTTCTCGTCGTTCACCTGTCGATGACGGATCGAAACGGCACGCACGATCACGTACACGCCGAGCACGAACGCGCCCAGGTAGCCGAGGGCCCCGAGCAGCGGCACACCGAAGATCTGGGGCTGCATGGGCGTCGTGCACACGATGCTCGAACCCACAAACAGGCCAGCCGATATCAGCGAGAGGGCAAGAAGGCTTGCCACCTGGTAGATTGCACCTTTGATATCCCGCGGCAGATCCATGTCCATAGAAACCTTCAGCTGACCGCGATCGAGCATATCGAGCGTATGCGACAGCTGTGTCGGCAGCGTGGTCATAGCCTCAGCCGACTCCGCCGCGTTCAAAAGCAGATCCTGGGCTTTCCCCTCAATGTAGGACAGCGTCTTCATCTGCTTTTTCACGTGAACCGATACGATGTCGACGATGTTGATCGACGGTGCTATATCGGTAAGCACGCCCTCGAGCGTCAAGAACCCGCGCGCGAGCATCGTAAACGAAGGCGGAAGCGTCAGGTTCTGCGTCCTCAGGATCTCGATCACATCGACGAACGCCGTACCGATGTTGATATCGGACAGATCGGTCGACGCATACGAGGCAAGCATGGTGCTCATCTGCTCGAGCAGCATGCTGTGATCGACGGGCCCGTCGGCTTTCGCCAAGCTCAGAAGCGCATCCTTGAGCGCGTACGGATCGCCTGTGGCCACCCCGCGAAAGACCTTGCTGACGATGGCGCGCTCATTCGCCGTAAGCGAACCGGTCATGCCGAGGTCGATCCATACGATCCCGCCGTCGTTGATGACGATGTTTCCCGGATGGGGGTCGGCATGGAAAAACCCGTCGTCGACCACTTGCGTCACGTAGCTTTGGGCCAGTCGCTCGCCGATCGCCGCCAGGTCTTTCCCCTGAGCTTCGAGGGCGCTCTTGTCATCGAGAAGCGTTCCCGAAACGAACTCCATCACGAGCATGGAATCGGAGCTGTATTCGGGAAAAGGAAGCGGGCTCGTCACCCCTCGCTGGTCTTCGATTTCCTCATGGAACCGCTTCAGGTTCTCCAGCTCGATGGAGAAGTCGACCTCCTCGGCGGTCGTCCGTTCCAGCTCGGAAACCAGATCGTCAGCCGTGAGCACGAGTCCGTTCGGAGCGATATTCGAGAATTCCGCCAAGGCGAGCAGGTGCTTCATGAGCGTAATATCCTCGGCCATCTGCTGTGCAATGCCCGGCCTACGCACCTTGACGGCGACGACCGTGCCGTCGTGGGTGGTCGCCTTGTGAACCTGCGCGATCGATGCCGACCCGAGCGGCTCTTTCGCAATCGACGAGAACGCTGCCTGCCAGGGCGCATCGAGAGAAGCCTCAATGCGCTCGATCACGGTGTCGAACGGCATCGGGGGCACATCGGCACGCAGCTTTTCGAAGGCGTCGCAGTACCCCTTCGGAAGCAGGTCGCTGCGATTCGAGGCGATCTGGCCGATCTTCACGTACGTCGGCCCGAGATCCTCAAGAATGGCCACGGCTTTTTCGGGAGTCAACCCCGACATGGCGTGATGCTTCAGCAGAATCTGCCGAATCTCCTTCATGCGTTTGCCCGACGTTTTGTCCTTTACCGTTATCTCGGCAACGCGTAGGAACTCCTTGAATGTGGCCATGACGCACCTTTCGCTCGTTTCTCGAAATGGTAGCATGTGCCAAACCCGCCCATGAGATTCGTTTCCGACAGTTTGATTTGGGGCCGGAACGACACGCTCGCCTGCGATGCACCGCACCGACCGGCTCGCTCAGAACGAGTGATCGGCTGGGCAGGCGCTTCGCGCAAGGAGGACCCCTTCCATAGAAGGGGTCCTCGCAAACCACAGCGAAACCGAGCAGCGGCAACGAAGGCACCGGAGCCTGCATTGCCGCCCGTCCTACGCAGCGGTGAATTCCGCCACATCCGCAAGGGGGCTCTCGTCCCCATCGCTGTTCACCGAGCGAACAAGCAAGCGATAGAACCCGGGCTTTTCGGGCGTATATGCAAACGTCCAATGAACCCATAGCTCCGAAGCAGACTCGGAAACATCATAGGAAGTCCAGTGTTCACCGTTGTCAAGAGAAAACTGCACCGCCACGATCTGTTTGCCGTAATCCTCGGCGTATCCGGAAAACGTCACCGGCTTCCCTACTTCGACCTGCATGGGGGCGATCATATCGGCTCCTTATTCCTGGATTCCCGCAAGCACGCCCGCGTTGGGACTGTTGGGGTGCTCGTCGTTGACTCCGGGAGCCTCAGGTGCGACCTCCTCGGTCGACACCACCACCTCGACGACGTCACGCACGAAATAGTTCGCGGGCGTTTTCATCATCCAGAGCTGGTTGTTACCGCCAACCGAAGCGGAAAGGTCCTCGTCGTTGATCTCGTAGCTGAGCACCGCATGCCGCCCGATCACGTAGGCGAGCGGCAGCGTCATCTCGGTGCCGTCGGCGGAGACGAACGTCAGCGCGTTGGCACCCGGCTCGGCGCCTGCGCGCGAAAGCAGGGCCTCGATCGGAATGCCCTTCACGTCGGCCGTGATGATGGCACGGCCGCCCGCGGGGTTGCCGCCGCACGTGCACGTCATCACCTTGTTGACCGATTCCTCGTTGGCGAGATCGCCCACGGTAGCCGTGAACGCGTTTTGCACGTCGCCGGAAACCGATAGCCGCCAGCCGAGCGGGTTGTCGGCTGCGATGCTCGTCGAAGCGCCGCAGATCGCCTGCGTCGCCTTCTGGAAGAAGGTCTTGATCACCGCGTTAGGGGTGATGGTGGTCTGGTCGAAGGCGAATTCGCCCGCAACCTCGGCCTCGGTAACCTGCGCACTCCCGACCGTTGCGCTGTTCGCCTGGACCTCGGTACCGCCCACCGGCTCCGCCGCGCCCTGCGCCGCATCGTCGGCCATAGCAACGGCCGGGGTGGCGACCATGGATACGACCATGGTGATTCCCGCGACGGCAGAGAGAGTGGTACGACCGTATTGCGTCGTTTTCTTCATAGTGGTTCCCCCTACTCTACCGTAAACATGAACTGGGTGTTGTACTGGCAGACCCGATCCGCGCCTTCGGGCGTGATGGAGGTGGTGCGGATATCGAGCAGGTAAGCGCCAGCCGCAGGCGGCGTGAAGTCCATGCGCCAATACGTCCAATTGTCGGCATTGTTGTCGGGCGTGTCGAGCACGGTCCACGTGGCACCGTGATCGAAGGAGTACTCGATCTTCTTGATCGGCTCGTCCCATGCGTCGGCGAATCCTTCGAGATGCACGGTCTTGGCCTCATCGCCTGAAAGCACGACGCCGGTGGGATAGTTCAGGATGCCGGAGTTGGGCTTGGAGTAGATCTCGCCGGTCTTATCGTCGGTGAACTGGCCGATGTAGAGCTGGTTGTCGAGGTCTTCCTCGGCCTTCGTCATGAAGGTCAAGTTGGAAATGCGTTTCGTGAAATTGCCGCCCGAAGTCTTGTTCACCCAGATCATGCATGGATAGCCCTGCGTGTTGGGCAGCATCTCGCCGTCCATCTTGGTCACGATAATCGCGTCGTTTTCGAGCAGCCAGTCGATACTCATCTGGGCGTAGTCGTAGCCGTCCGATCCGATGGGGCTCACCGTGTTGGCTCCGGCCTTCGGCTTCGCGAAGTCGATGATGGCCGACAGCGGAATGCCCTCCACTTCGCTCTGCATGATGGTTGCCTGACCGACGCCGTTGATGGTGCAATCCATCTTCATGACCTGCTTCACGGTACCGAACTGCTCGACCATTTCGGGAAGCGTCATCTCGGCAGGGTTCTCGCAATCGCCGTCGATGGAGATGACCCAGTTGTCGAAGATCGACTGGTCGACCTTCGAATCGTCGGTAAGCCACTCGCTCGGCTCGTCCTTGACCGTCTTGAAGATGCGGTTCTCGGCCGGGGTGATGGTGGTCTGATCGTAGGTGATGTCGGCTTCGAGATCGTCGGCGGTCACATCGGTGATGCCCTTGTACAGGTTGTACTTCACTTCGTCCCACCGGTCGAAGTTGCCGGTATCGGGGTTGATGTAGTGGCACGACTGGCAATCGCCGTTATCGTCGGCGAACATCTGGCTGCCGAAGTGGGTCGTGTGGATGATGTCGGCCAGCTTGATGCCCGAATAGGAATCGGAGTGGCACGCGATGCAGTTCTGATAGCTCTGCTCCGTCGGATAGCCGAAGAAGATCAGGCGATGGTACGTCGGCAGGCTCATGAGAGCGTTCTCCAGCGTATGGCACGACGTGCACCCGCGGGCGTCCGCGTTCAAGTACGTGTTGTTCCAGCTCACCGGATCCGAAGGAACCGGCTGCACCGTAAAGCCGTTGCGATCGGTGTAGCGACGCGGTGCCTCGGCCTTTGCGTTCGCCTCGTTCTTCTCGGCATTCTTGTAGAAATCGGGAAGCGAAGCCACTCCGTCTACGAAGCGGCCTTCCGTGGGAAAACCGCTGTACGCGGCAAGCTCGTCCACGGCGGAATCGTCGGCTTTGGCGCCTGAGGCGCTCTCTGTTTTGGTGTCGGTAGACTTCGGCTCGTCGGTCGACGCCTGGGGACTGCATCCCCAAACTGCAGCCGCGGCGACCAACGCAACCGACAGCAGAACGATAATTGCTTTCGCTTTGCTACGCGAGCGCACGTCCGGCCGCTCTTGTTCGTTGTCTTTCATTGATCCTCCTTTTGTGTGAAAAGCGAAACCCCCGATCCTCCTTTCTCTTTCGTTGTTCCTTCCTCTATCGCCTCGATGTTCTCTCGCGGCGCCCGACGCTACCCCAACCGTCGTACGCCGCGGCGAAACCGCCGCTAGCCGTTCAAGCTGCTGCGCCTTCGCGGTCCATCGCAGTCGGCAATGGGAGCACGGCGAAAGTCGTAGTGCTCGATGTAGGTTTTATCCAACAGCGACTTCTCGTAAAAACCTATGTCTTTGTTGTATTCGCAAGCAGCCGCATCAGCACTCTTGAACTCGTCGCGCAAGCGCCCGTCTTCGTCGTAGTACCGATGGAACGCCTGCGAGCAATGCTGCTTCAGATACGCGAGAAACGTCTGGCCGAAGCTATCGGATGCAACGAAGAAATGCCGGATTCCGTCGTCGTGTTGCCTGAGAAAGCCCATATCGAGAAGGCGTGCGAAATCGCTGCGGGCACAGGGGTAAGAGACGTCGTAGCGCTGCTCGTGAATCGCGTACGTGAACTCGGCGTTGCTGTGCAGCGAGGCCTCGAGCAGCACCTCCTTTTGCCTGAAGTTCATGGTCTCATCGGAATCGATGATAATGCGAAACCGCTCGCGCCGACGCCCCATGCCATCGAGCTTGGTGATGGTCCAACCTTGCTCATCGACGATCGCCTCCACCGCACGCTCGAAGAACCGCGTCCAGTCGCTGTACCCGTCGCACTCGACGGAAAGCTCTTCCGGTTCGCGGGAAAGCCCTCGCACTCCCGCAGAATGCTCGTCGCGTGCGTACAGCAGTTTGATAACGGGAACGTGGGCGGAAAAGTGGTAACCCGCACGGTGCAGGATGAGAAAGTACATCAGGTAAGCGAGCACATTATTGCCTGCGGGAAACAGACGGAAGGTCTTGAAATAATGCAACGCGATGAGCGCATTGATCAGAGCATGGTTGCCGCAATCGACGTTGCCGCAAAATCCGCCCGCAACATGGCCCTGGGTCTTGTACTCGGCGTTGTCGTACGATCCGTTTTCAACCATAGCTCGTTCGTTCTCACTCGGCCAAAGGTGCGCACAGAACGCCTTGAGCGCTCTTTTGCGCAGCTCCTCAACGGTGTTGGCTTCGTGGCCCTCCGCTTCGCGCACCTCCTTGATGGAGATGCCTTCGACGAGCTTCGCATACAGCGATTCGATAAACGAAGCGGTTATCCGCTTTTCACGATATTCCTCGACGCTCAAAAGGACTTTCCCTGCATTCGAAACGAGGAGCTCGATGCCGTTGGCAGGCTCGCACGCGTGAACGCAGACCCGCTTCATTTGCTCCACATCGTGCGAAACGTTTTCCAGGCAAACCGCTGAAACGACTTCGCTTGCAGCGAGGTTAAGCTCGTAGTGCCCGCCCTCGGGGTCGGTGAGGATGCTCGTGTAATGAACCGCAAGGCCTTCGTTCACCTGAAATTTCTCCAGAAGCTTACCAAGCCTCCACGTCAGGGAATACCAGTTGTCCGAAGAGCACGGGGCTCCGCTGCCGCCCTCGCCAATAACCGCATCGAACGGAACCGGCAGATAATGGCCCTGGGATCTGCGCAGCTTGTTAGCTACGAACCAGTAAATGGAAGCGTCTTCGACCGTCTCCCCTAAAGCGCAAGACAGGGATTCGAGCGTTTGCGCCTGCTCGGAAGACAACGATAGAGCACGCTCCAACAGCGAATAGTCACCTGGCATGGCCTTGCTTTCCATGAATCCCTCTTCCCTTGCATACCCCTGAAATGTTCGCAGATGCGGTTAACTTCCTTCAAGGGTTTGGAGAATGACTAGAAAGTATTTACTACCCGCACCATGCGAGTTCGGCACGCAAAATCGCCCGGCAGCACAAGCCGCCGGGCGATCGTTTTACAGGAAGCGCCGCGCATGAGGGAAGGAGGGAGGATATGCGCGCGCTTCATCGGGATAATCGGATGTGCGTTTACGCCTCGATCTCTTCGACCGCGTACATGCCGGCCATGCGACCGCCGCAATAGGCGCACATGAGGGAGTAGCCTTCGTAATCGCAGTACGGAGCACTCATGAGCGTGCCGTTATCGGCGCCGGCCACGTACAGGCCCGCGATCGGCAGGCCTTCGGAATCGATTGCCTGGAGACGGTCGTTGGTGCGGATGCCGCCGATGGTCACCCATGCGCTCGGCTCGTACTGCATCGCGTAGAAGGGACCGGTCGCAATCGGCTGCAAGAAGCAAGCGGGCTTGTAGAACTGCTCGTCAACGCCGTTTTCGCAGTAGCCGTTGTAAGTCTCGACAGTCTGCGCCAGATCGGGCGCGCCGATAGCCTCTGCCAACGCCTCGATCGTGTCGGCCTTGAACACCCAGCCTTCGCCCATTCCCGCTTCGATGCCCTCTTCGACCTTCTCGAGCGGCTTGTCCTTGAGCGTCATCATACCCGTGCGCCAATTGATCTCGTCGGAACCGCACAACGTCCATGCATCGGTGCCGGAGGCAAGCCCGTCGATGTAGGCTTGGTCGACCACGGCGTAGTATTTACCGCCCACAAGCGAGATCGCCCCACCGAGCGCCAACGGCAGATTCGCGAATTTGCCCTCGTTCGAGAAACGGCGACCCTGGTTGTTCACCAGCATCGTTCCGTAGATGCCGATCGTGAACGCCGCGTTGTTGCGCTCGTAGAGGCCGTTGGCCTTCTGGTTGGAACCGGTGAACTCGTTGCCGGCAATGCCCCACTGGGTGGAAAGCTGGCCGCCGGCCGCCTGCACCATGTCGATGCCCTCTCCTACGGAAAGCACGTTGCCGAGCGGGTTCACGAACGTACCGAAGTGCTCGAGCATCTTCTCGGTGCTGCCGAGGAAGCCGCCCGTCGCGACGATGACGGCCTTGGCCTTCACATCGATGACCGAATCGCCCTCGCACTGCACGCCGGTGCAGATACCGTTCTCCACGATAAGGTGCTTGCCCGCCGTGTTGAAGATGAACTCGCCACCGTTGCCCTCGATGAACTCCTGCAACGGCTTCATGCGATCCTCGCCGCGCACCTGCTTTTCGGTATCGCCCTGGAAGTTAGCGCGCACCGATGCGTGACCGGCGCCGTAGTTGTCGGGGCGAAGACCCGTCGGCACACCGAAATCATCGGTAAACTGATCGACCGTCTCGCCCGACAGCTCGACAGCGCGCTTGATGGCCGCGGCGTTCGTTGACCAGTGGCCGTATTCCATAATATGGTTGAAAGCCTCTTCGACCGTGAATTCGATGCCCGCTTCCTGCTGCAGTTTCGAACCGACCATGAACGGGCCGCCGGCAAGCGAGCCGTTCGCAACGCCTACGTTGCCGCCCTTCTCGACCACGATGACGCTCTTGCCCGCACGGACCGCCTCCACGGCCGCCCACATGCCTGCGCCACCGGCGCCTACAATCGCGATATCGCATTCCTTCGTCTCATCGGCGGTTGCGAGCCCCGCCGCGTCGGACGGCTCGTCGGCCGTTGCCTTGCCATCGGACGAAGAGGCGCCTGGGGCGCATCCCGCCAAGGCGGCCGTTCCCGCCAAAGCGGCAACCGAACCGAGTGCCAAGAAGCTCCTGCGTGATAATCCTTTGTTTTCTTTCGTCATGTCGATCCCTCCGAAAAGATTCCCTTTGAATCAAACCGCATCGCTTTTGAACCGTGCGGCGTGCACCTTCCTTCGGTGCGTTGCCATCATGTCGCAGGCGCGCGGGCTTGTCGCGGGTGAACGTGGCGCGCTCGGGGTGAATTGCGGTTCACCCCTTGGATCACCCCGCATTCTTCCAGTTCAAAAGCCTTGTACCGATGCGATGCCACACAGTGGGGTACAATAAACCGATTGCACCCGTCGGAAGGAGGCGCGCGTGAAACCAAGCGATGTGGCGCGAGCGCTTGCGCCCGAAGATCAATCCACCGAAGACGAAGCCATCGGCGCTCGACCCCTACCCGCCCGCTATCTCGGCATGGGCGTTCTCATCGCATGGCTGTGCTGCACCCACGTTGTCAGCATCTTTCCCGGAAGCGTTGACGAGCCCGTACTCCGCAATACCTTCGACACGGGGATGCGATTCGGCGATATCGCAACGTTTCTCGTCCTTGCGCTCATCGCTTCGAGGATCGGGCCGCTCGGCAAACGGCTTGCTCTCTGCACGCTCGCCGTAGCGCTCACCACCATCGGAACGGCGGCAATCGGGCTCTGGCTCATACCCGGACAAGCGTCCGAGACGATCGTCTCCGCCATATCGTTCGCGACCGCTATCGGCGGCGCCGTACTGTTCTGCCTCTGGGCCGAAACCTACTGCCAGATGAGCGGTATGCAAACCATCGTCTACGGCGCGCTGTCCTGCATCACTGCGGCCGTCGTCTCGTTCGTCATCGGCACCATGGAGGAACCCTACGCCATCATCGCAACATCACTGCTTCCCGCTGTGTCGTTCGGCTGCGTTGTCCTGAGCCTCAAAAGCGTTCCCCGTGAAAAATCCCGGCCGACCGGAATTCGCTTTCCTTTGCCGTGGAAGCTCCTTTTACTCATGGCTCTCGCTGGATTCATGTCGGGTCTTGCAGGCTCTCTGTTGCCGAGCGCCGAAGGCACCGGAGCGATCCACCGCGTCATGGCGACGGGGCTCGCAGGCATCGTGATCCTCGTCATGGTGTTTGTTCGCCGCGAGCGGTGCGACGTGCGCTTCCTGGCGAAAATAGGCTTGCCCGTCGGCATCGTCGCCCTTGCGTTCATCCCCTTTGCGGGACCGGTGTGGGCCTATGCCGTTTCGTTTCTGATCAAGCTCGCCTACGTATGGTTCACCTTCTTCGTGCTGCTCATGCTCGCCCACATCGCCTACCGCTTCGAAGTGCCGAGTCTGCGCCTGTTCGCCATCGCCCGCGCCACGAGCGAGGCGGCGATGTTCATCGGCGTATCGCTTCGCCGAGAGATTCAACGGACCGAATTGGCTTCCAGCGACCTGTTCCTCTATGCGATCGCCATCGGGGGAATCGTTTTGCTGCTCATCTGCACGCTCATATGGATGAGCGAACGTTCGGTTAACGCCGACTGGGGAGCCTCGGGCATCAGCCTCGAGGACAGCGTTCACGTTCCCGGTCCGCGCGAGCAGCTCATCACGCGCTGCGAGCAGCTTGCTCGGGAGTACGGGCTCACCGCACGGGAGGCGGAAATCCTCGGCCTCATCGCGCAGGGAAAAAGCCGTATGGAGATCGAGCAGGAGCTATTCCTGTCGCAGAATACCGTGAAGACCCACGCACGGCATCTGTACGCCAAGCTCGGCGTGCACTCCAAGGAAGACGTGTGCGAGCTGTTCGAAGGGTAACCGCCTGCAGACAAGATCCCGCGAAAACGAAGACGAACGTTGACAACACCCGATCACGTCCGACAAGGATCCAAAACTCGAGGCACGACACGCTTATATCGCCCGACCCGTCCAATCGTGGTATCGATCCAGGCATTTTTCCTCAAGAAGAGCGCATACCCGCCGGAAGCCTTCATCTTCCATCTGGAAACGAGCCATCCACGTCAGCCCCTTGACGAACACAAGCTCGTCGGTCGCGTAAACGCCTGCTATCTCTTCATAGCGCTTGGTTCTCGTTTGTTTTATAGCTGTTTGCGCACCGAAGTTCACCGTAACATCGGAATCGGTAAACCGAACTTCGAACACGCGCTTGGTCACCGAACGAGTCGCCGCAAACTCATCTCCCATAAGCTTATCGAAATTTCGAATGCAGCGCTGTCGCACCGTAGCCATCCGATATATCGAAAACAGACCTGCCGCCAAAAGAAGGCACCCCATGCTCAGAAGAATGACTGCAAAAATCGACGAGGGGTTGACGAACATTGGTAGAGTAAGAAGCAGTGCGCCTACGATGAAGGCGATGGCGAAAATCCGATAACGCGAACGCTCCCTGGTTTCCAGCTTAGCGAGCGCTTCGTCTTTGAAGTTCTTCGCATAAAATACCTCGAACGCATCGACATCGCGGTTAACCGCATCGCTCGCTCCATACGCCAGCGCAAGCAGAATCGAGGCTTTTTTGGTTTCGGTCATATGAGCTCCTTAGCGGTCGGGATGGGCTGCGCTTCGTCGAAGCGCAGCCCCCGTTCGCACCCATTACCGAGCGATTCCGCTCGTCATATCATTATCGCAGAACACTTATCGGGCCAGCCGCGGCGTGAGCAGCGCCCAGCGCGTCTCGCCGTCCATCTTCCTTGCGAGCTCGCCCACCTCGCCGTGGTACATGCACCACGCCTGGCAGTGCTGCACGCACATGGGCATCTTGCCCGCATCCGTGCGGTCGGCGCACAGGTCGCAGGCCTTGGTGAGCACGGGGACCCACGACCACTCCCACCTGTCCTCGCCGGACTTCCCCGCGTACTCCCAGGGACCCGTCTCGGTGAGCCTGATGCCGAACTCCCCCTCGGGAAGGCCCAGGCGCTTCTTGCAGGCGACCTCGCAGGAGTGGCAGCCCGTGCAGTACTCGTAGTTGATCAGAATGCCGTTCATTGATCCTCCTTAGCTTACGCCGCACGGCGGAATCTCGCGGAAACCGCCTTTCTCCAGAATCTGAACGCTTGGGAGCGTGTCGCCATCCTTAACCTTGTAGATGCGGCCGACGATGCTCTTGTACGGCGCTCCAATCCCGCCTTCACCGGTTTCAAAGGAATAGGTGAGGTTGTTGATGTTGCAGTCAAACGACCCGAACAAGCTGGGGGCGTTGCCATCCCCCTCAGGGAACCACCAACCGTGTTCGGCCACGATGTAGTGAGGCTGGAGCGCTGGGTTGATCTTCACGCACTGCTTGCAGCGACCAACATGGTTCTCGATCCATATCCATTCGCCCTCAGCCAAGCCGTACTCTTCGGCAGTCTGCTTTGAAACCTGTACGTACGGAACCGGATGGAATTCCCTCATGGTTTTCTGCTGACGGTTCTCAGAGTGGAAGAACTCGTAGGAGCGATTGCCGTTGATGATGGTGAACGGATACTCCTTACGGTACTCTTCGTCGGTCGTCCACATGGATTGAGCCACACTCTCGTAGTGCTTCGGCCACGGATCGATGCCCCACGCCTGGAAGGTGGGTGAGATGAGTTCGATACGACCGGAGGGAGTGGCAAAACCAGGCGTTCCATCTGAACGCAGCATGCCTTTTGCATACTTTTCGTACTCATCGTTGAACTCGTCGTACTCATAGCCGCCTTGCTGAACCAGATCCATAAACGTACCTGTGCCACCGTGCTTGCGGTAAAACTCGGTATGGGCATCGGCCACCACATCGGCGCCGGCCTTGTTCCGCCCCGCAGTCTTCAGGCCCGACCCGTCTTCGTTGATAAGGTTGAAGCCGGTGTCCAGGTAGTCCTGAATGAAGTGATCGATGTCGGGCCAACGCTTGTTGAACAGCTCGGGATTCAGACGGTTGCCAAGCCAAACGATGATCTCTTCATCCGACTTGCACTCGCCAAACGTCGTGACCGCCTTCATGGCTCGCAGAGGCTGCCACCATACGCGCATCGAATCGCGTTCGATGCTCATCTTCAAAGGCAGCAGGATATCGGCGAACGCCGCCGCAGTGGGAGTCATGTACGGATCAGCTACCACAATGAACTCGAAATTCATGATGTTGCGGTATATGCGGGCAGTGTCCAACCCATTGCACGTGTACGTATTCGACCCTTGCACCCAGAGCATCTTCATCGGATAAGGCTGCTGCGTTTCCATCGCGTAGCACATGGCGTCGCAGTCGGCCATGCCGATGAACGGCTCGGCCTTGGGTTCTTTGCCTTGCAGCTGCTGTAGCGTTTTGTACGTGCATTTTTTGGCGGCAGCCTCGGGATCGGCGTACATGCTTGCAGTTGCGTAACCAGGATTGATTTCAAAGGCGTTGCGCACCAGCAGATTGGTGCCGGGGCGGTCGATGTTGCCGCATACGGCCATCAAATCGGAGACGGCCAAACATGCATGCATGGAATCGACCTGGGTATCGAACGGCAAGCCCCATTGGATGGCGCCACGCGGAGCGTTGGCGTACATGCGGGCAGAAGCGACGATGGTTTCTTCGTCTACACCGGTTACCCTCGATGCCCACTCGGGCGTATACCCCAAACCATCGTTATTCTCGCTCGGAGTGGCAAGATAGGTTTTCAGTTCGTCATAGTATGCGCACCAGCAATCGACGAACTCGTGGTCGATGAGATCCTCTTGGGTAATGACGTACAGCCAGGCCAACGCTATGCACAGATCGGTGCCAGGACGAAGGTCGAGCCAATGGGTAGCGCGTGCCCCCCACCAGGTGAGAATCGGGTCGATCGAGATTATCTTGGTACCCATCTGCACGCACTGCACAAGCCAGTGGCCGATATAGCCGTCTGCGTTGGAACGCAGAGGTTCGCACCCCCATACCACCAGAACATCGGGATGCACCCATTCGGGATTATTGTACCGATCGGGATGGCCCATCGATGCATCGACAATAGGGAAATCGCCCATAGGAGCCGCAGTACCGCACACTCGGGGCAGATAGCACGAATAGCCGGAAAACCCGATCGCGCCCACATTGGACGTGCGCAGACATGCACCGCCCAAAAACGGAACCTGATAGTTGATGTTACGTCCTGTCCCATGGTTCACCATAATGGACTCCCTGCCAAGACCAGCCTCGTCGATATTGGTCTTGATCCAGTCCTCGATGATATCGAGCGCTTCGTCCCACGAAATGCGCTCAAAGGCGTCCACGTTGCCGCGGTCTTCCCTCTTGCGCTTCATCGGGTACTTCAAACGATCGGGATAGTTGGTTGCCTCCGGCAAATTGAGGCATCGCATGCACAGCTTCCCATTTGTGCAGGGGTCGAGCGGATCGCCCTCCACTTTCACAAGTTTGTTGTCTTTGGTGTAGGCGAGGATGCCGCACGAATCATGGCATCCCGGGGCAGAGTAGTTATACGTGCGCGTCACGGTATATCCGTCTTCTTCCCACTGCCACTCGCCCTCGTGGTAAGCCGCACGATCAATGGTATCCAAGAACTCCTGGTAATCGGCCATTCGCTCCACTTCCTTTCGTCTTGTTGAATTCCCGTTCGAACCGCGCACGGTCACGGATCCTTGCTGCCGCCCTTATGCGTTTTCAACACGGAAGAACCCCCTTGGTCATGTGCCTCGCTCGGCGCAGTATCGGCGCCGGCTATATGCCTAGAACGCCCACGATGAACGGCGTCCAGAACGCGTCGAGCACAATAAGGAACAGCGCGGGAACAATACCCGCCTTAAACAAGTCGCCGAATTTGAAATACCCGTAAGCAAATGCATACATGTTAAGCGGATTGATAGGCAGCAGAAAATTGCCCCCGAATGCGAACAGGATAGCGAAGGGTGCTATCGTAGGAGACATGCCCGATTGGGCGCAAAACCCGACCAGTACAGGAACGAACAAGGCTTCCCAAACTCCCCCAACAGGACACAGGGTAAAAACTCCGTACGCAAACAGCAGGTACACGAGCAAGGCAAGCGGAAACGCCAAGGCGAACATTCCCGTAGCCGAAACGACCGATCCGATAAAATCGATAACGCCCGTGCTGACCATAAGACCGCTCATGGAGAAGATGGATCCCACCATGACGAGAACAACCCATGGCACCGACTCCTGATATTCCTTCCAAGTAAGCAGCTTAATGCCAGGAAGAAACGTCGCAACCAGACCGAGCAAAGCGACAACGGTCACGTTGAGAACGGCAATCCAGTTTCCCGCAATCCACAGCACCGGCATCATGACGACAAATGCCAACGCTTTCTTCTCGTGGGCAGTGGTCTTTCCGGCACCCTCGGTTTTCCCAATGATAACCGCGATCTGCTCTCTCTCGAAATGCTCAGGCGGAAACGCTTTCACAAGGAAAAACCAGCACACGGGCAGCATAGCAAGCGTAACGGGAACGCCGACCTTCATCCAGTCGAAGAACGTCACGCTTATTCCCGATATCTGGAGAACCGCCATGTTGTTCGGCCCACCGGCAAGCGTCGCAAAACCACCCACGATCGACCCATAGAGCAGCCCGATGAAGAGGCATCGTCCGAAGTTGCTCTCCTTCGGCTTGCAACCGAGCGCGTCGAGCACGCCTTTAGCGAAGCCGATGAACATGAGAACCGCCGCCGTGTCGGACATAACGCTCGACAGCAACGCAGCAGCTGACATGAATGCCAGAACAATCAGCTTTGAATCACCTTTCGTCTTCTTCATCAAAAATACGACGAGCCGCATTCCGTAGCTCGTTTTGCCTAAAACGGCCGACAAAGAAAACGCCGCAAGCAGATAGAACATCGTTGGCGTGGCAAACCCTGAAAACGCTTCACTGAGCGGTGCGATGCCGAGCATCGTAGCCAAAGTCAAAGCAAGCAGACCGGTTATCCCGACGGGCAGCGACTCGCATATCCACAATATCGCCGCCATCCCGAACACGCCCAGCATAAGGACACCTTCGCGGGGAAGAGCTTCGGAACCAGGCACGAAAAGCGATGTTGTCAGGAAAAGCGCCGCAGCGGCAATCCCGATGTTTTGCTTGGTAAGCACATTTGATAGCACGATCATGAACTCGCCCTTCCTCCTAGGCGTTTCTCATCCGTCCAATCGAGATTTCGGTTTGGCGGGCACGATGCCTGTCCGTACCCGCCTAATGCAAGCTGTTCTTCCCGGGACCCTCTACTGCCCGAGCAAGCCTCGGTACCAGAATGCCGCCGAGAGTTGGTCTAGTCTTCCCATACGAGTTTCTTGGCCGTCGCCTTCGCGACAACGATCGCCAGAATGGACACGGCAGCCAAACCGGCACCAAGTACCATAATGGAGTCGAACGAACCGGTTGTCTCGCCGACGAAGGCGATCAACGACGTAGCGAACGCGCCGAGGAAGTTCGCGATGCCGTAAGCCGTCGAGTATATCTTCGAATGGTCTTTTGCGCCGAAGAGTTCACGTATTACCAAAGGAATAACCATCTTCATATTCGCGCTTTCAAAGCCGATCAGGAAGCACGACGCCAACACGATAGCCTCGACGTCATGGAAGAACAGCAGTCCCATAAAGCCAACGAAAATCAACGCCAACGTCAAAATGTTCGTCTTGATGGCTCCAATTTTGTCGATGACCCATCCGATGACCGGCATAAAGAACTTTGCCGCCGTCGTGAATGAAATCATGGTAGCGCCGAACATCAAAGCCCAGTCGGCACCGTGAAGGGCAACGTAGCCCCATGCTTCCGACTGCGCGATGTTCGACCAGTTGCTCTTGAAACCGCCCATATTGCACATGGCGCCAGCAGCAATTACGGCAGCAACGAACGCAACGGAGATCAGGGCCTTCTTGTACGGAACGCCAGGACCCGTCTCATCTTGATTCTCGGCGGCAACGGATTCGCCTTCGACGTACCCATAGGGCTTGAGGCCAAGCTGCTCGGGTTTGAATCGCACGACGAACAGCGTCCACGGGATGATCATGACAGCAGCAACCACGGCAAGCACCAAGTACGCCGTCCGCCAACCAACTCCAGAGATGACGGCGGCGATGACTGGATTCAAAATGGCCGACAGGATCGCGAGCAGCATGCCGTACAAGCCTACTGCGAAACCGGTGCGCTTCTGGAACCAGTTAGAAATAAAGATCGGTGCGCCAATGATGAAGATGCCGCTGCCGCCAACACCATAGAGAAATCCCGCAAGCCACCATTGCCACGACGCTTGGCCAAAGCTCAACTGCGCATACCCCACAATGACGATAACCGCCATCGCCGTAAGCAAAATACGTGAATCGATTTTTGGAAACAACCTTCCTGCAAGCGGGGCGGCAAACGTCAGCGTGATAGTGCACACGGTCATCATAAGCGCAATGGCGCTTACGGGTGAGCCGATGCCGTCCGAGACAGCCTTGAAGAAATTCGACCCGCCGATGAGGATGAGCTCGATCGACCCCGCCGAAATGAACGCCCACGCAACAACGATAAGCCAAGGATATACCTTCTGTTTCATTTCAACCTCCTTACCTCAGTGATCCGAATGTGCATGCGTACGCTTTCCCCCTTTCCCCGCACGCCTCGAAATACTCGGGTATGCCCACCGGGACTGCCGAACATACCCCTTTTCGGCAGTCCCGTCTGTGGCTGCTTAGGCCAGCCGCGGCGTGAGCAGCGCCCAGCGCGTCTCGCCGTCCATCTTCCTTGCGAGCTCGCCCACCTCGCCGTGGTACATGCACCACGCCTGGCAGTGCTGCACGCACATGGGCATCTTGCCCGCATCCGTGCGGTCGGCGCACAGGTCGCAGGCCTTGGTGAGCACGGGGACCCACGACCACTCCCACCTGTCCTCGCCGGACTTCCCCGCGTACTCCCAGGGACCCGTCTCGGTGAGCCTGATGCCGAACTCCCCCTCGGGAAGGCCCAGGCGCTTCTTGCAGGCGACCTCGCAGGAGTGGCAGCCCGTGCAGTACTCGTAGTTGATCAGAATGCCGTTCATTGATCCTCCTCGTCAGCCGTTTGAAACGGCTCGTCAAGCGAACGGTGCACCCGTCCGCACGTTGTTGCTAATCGACTTTGCTTCCGCACATGGCACCAACGGTGTAATCGCCCCAACCGCCTTTGCGCGTAACCTTTTCACCCGGCAGCTCGTCGCCCGCACTGTAGGGATAGATGCGGCAGATCATTGACTTGATGTTCGTACCGATGCCCCCCTCGCCAGTCTCAAAGGCGCGCGTGCAATTGTTGGGATTGGAGTCGAACGTTCCGAACAGACTCGGCTCTGCGGCCTCCTGTTCGGGGAACCACCAGCCGTGCTCAGCATGAATAACCCCGGGCGCAACGCGAGGAGTCACCTTGACGACCTGTTTGAAGCGGCCATGGCCGTTCTCGATCCACGCCCACTGCCCGTCTTCGACACGGTATTTTTCTGCGTCGACGGGATTCACCATAACAAGCGGCAACGGGTGGAACTCGCGCATGGTGGGCATCTGGCGATGCTCGGAATGGAAGAACTCGAACGAACGGCCGCCGCACGAAAGGATGAGCGGATACTCCTCCATGAGCTCGGGAGTCGTAACCGGGCCCTCGGGCGGCTCGGTATGAAACGGCGTCGGCGTAAGACCCCAGACGCGGTACGTGTAGGGGGCGAGCTCGATGCGTCCCGAAGGAGTGGAGAAACCTGGGTTACCGTCGTCGCGAAGCATGCCCTTGGCGTATTTCTCGTACGTATGATTCCAATCGTCGTAAGCGTAGCCTCCCTTTTCGGAAAGCTCTTGGAACGACATGCCAACGCCGCCTTTAGCCTTCTCGGAAATATTGCCCTTCACATTCGATGATGCTCCGTGTTTTTTGCCGTCGCCGCCCGCTAAGTACCAATCCGCGATGTCGGTGTCTTTCGTCCATCCGAACGCCTCGGCGGCTTCGGGGTTCAAACGCGGCATCAGATCGACGACGATCTGCTCGTCGGTTTTCGCCTCGCCTGCAGGTTCGACGGCGCGGTATATGGTGCGCACCGGCGTCCACCATGTGCGCGCGGAATTACGTTCGCAGCTCATCGCCACGGGCAGCAGGAGGTCGGCGACCGCCACCGAGAGCGGCGTGAGGATGGGATCGGCGTTCACGATGAAGTCGACCGTCTTCAGAGCTTCGTAATCGCGGGGGGCATCCATGCCCGCACACGCAAGCGAGTTCGAGCTCTGGAACCAGATCATCTTGATGGGGTACGGTTCGCCGTCGGGCAATTCACCAGCTTCGATGCAGTGAAGAATACCGTCGGTGCAAGCATGAGCAATGAATTCGCCGCCCGTGATGCCCGTGCCGCGGGCGATGGTGAGCTTACGGTCCTTCGCAGATTGCGGCGTGAAATCTTCACCCGATGCATAGCCGGCGTTGATCTCGAAGGAGTTGCGTACGAGAATGTTGCCTCCAGGTCGATCGATGTTGCCGCATATTGCCATGAGGTCGCATACCGCCAGATTTAAAGCCATGGCGCTCATCTGCTGATCGAATGCGAGCCCCCACTGGATGGCGGAGTTGTTGCCCGAAGCGTACAGGCGCGCCGATGCCGTGATGTCCTCGGCGGAAAGCCCCGTGATAGGTGCTGCCCATTCGGGCGTCATATCCTTGATGCCCTCCCACAGTTCGTCGAGTCCGCTCGTCCAGCAATCGACGAACTCGTGATCGTAAAGGCCCTCGGAAATGATGACGTTGAGCCATGCGCACGCGAGCGCCGCATCGGTGCCAGGCCTGAGCTGCAAATGGTACGCTGCGCGGGCACCCCACCAGGTAAGGCGCGGGTCGATCGAGATGATGCGCGACCCCATCTGGACGCATTGCACAAGCCAGTGCCCGATGTAGCCGTCGGCGTTGGAGGCAAGCGGTTCATTTCCCCAAACAACGATGACCTCGGGCGCCTTGAACGACGGATCGACATAGCGGTCTTCGTGACCCACGGCGGCATCGGCGATCGGGAAGTCCCCGAGCGGGGCCATCGCGCCGCACACGCGTGGCATATAGCAGGCAAAGCCCGTGAAGAACAGCGTAGAAATATTCGGCGTCTGAAGAGCAGCCTGCCCGAAAAGAGGAACCAGCCAGTTCACGTTTCGGCCGGTACCGTGCACGCAAACGATAGATTCCGACCCGTACTCTTCGCGGATGCTTTTCACCTTGGTTTCGATCATATCGTAGGCTTCGTCCCACGTGATGCGCTCCCATTTGTTCTCGCCGCGCTCGCCCGCGCGCTTCATGGGATAGAGTACGCGATCGGGGTGGTTCACAATCTCAGGCAGGTCGAGGCAGCGCATGCATAGCTTGCCGTTCGTGAAAGGACTCAGGGGATCGCCTTCGACGTGATCGAGCTTCCCGTCCTTCGCATAGAACAGAACACCGCAGCTGTCATGGCAGCCCGGAGGTGAGTATTGGTAGGTGCGCGTAACGGTAAACCCGTCCTCTTCCCATGTAAGCTCGCCCTCGTGGTAAGCTGCGCGGTCGATGCCATCAAGGAATTCCTGATAATTCGCCATAGCTCCTCGCTTTCTCTCGATCTGCCGAAACCGGAGGCGGAGTTCCAGCCGAAAGCACCGATTGCCTCGACCGCCCCCGTTGACGCTGCCCGATAATGGCAGTCTCGAAAACCTCCCGCCTCTCATGGCACGAAAGATAGCGCCCAGAGCCGAAAACGGCATTATCCGATAAGGTCTCTTCGCGAAAATCGGGGCGTTTTTTCATAGACCCTAGAGGTTTATTTCAAAGAAACCCCAGCAAAACAGGGTAGCTCGCCAAAAGAATCCTCAGCGATTTTCCTCATGAGGCAGGTAGAATAAACAGGAGCAGCGAATCATTATGAAAGGGGGTCATATGATCGCGCAGAGCATCCAGAGAAGCTTTGAGCGCTCTTTCGGAACCTCATGTTTCCTTGCCTACTTCGCTTTGCTTTTTTTCAGGCATACCGAAGAAATGACCGGCCTCTACCTTCCCTACGCTACCGCTGTCGGCATACTGTTCGTCATCATTTTTGTACTCTGCGCTCATCTGGCGGACAGGCTCGACAGAATTGGACCGGCGAGACTCTCTGTTATCGCCTGCGTCCTGTGCGCGATTGGAGCGATGCTGCTCGAAATACCTTCTGCTTCCATCTTGTTTGCCTTCGGCGGTTTCCTCTCGCTTCTGGGTTGCGTAACGTTCTTCTTGATCCTTGGGAAGAATCTGGCGTTTTACGATCACCAGGAGCGCATCTGCCAGCTATCGGCAGCGTTTCTTGTCGGATCCGCCGCAATCGCCATCGCCGCAACGCTGAACGACACGGCCATGTTCGCCATCTCGATCATACTGCCCCTGCTGACCGCGTTGCATCTTTGCGTTCTCAAGGTGAACAAGGGCACCTTTTCGTTTGCCGATCTCGCCGCATCGCGTAAAAGCCATCGCTTTTCGGTCACCGTTTTGTTCACCACAGCGGTAACCGGGTTTATCTGGGGGATTGCCTTCTGTCTCATCGCAAAGCCCTATCATCCCACCGTAGCTGCACCCCTTCATTTCGCCCTGCCCATCGCCCTTGCCGGGTTGATCAGCATTATCGACCTGTTCAAATGGAAGAGGATATCCGAGCATTCGCTGTTGAGGATCTTCTCCACAGCGGCGTTCGTCGCCATCGCCCCCTTGCCCTTCGTCCCCGAATGGGTGCAGCAACTGCTGGGCGCATACCTGTTTCTCGCGTTCTCCTTCGATACCATCGTTTGCTTTTCGGCCATGGGGGAAGTAGCGCGCTTCAATCAGATATCGCCTTACTGGGTGTTCGGCATCAGCCTTGCGTACTATTTCTCAGGCGCCTTTATCGGGTATCTTGGATTCGAATGGGCGTTCGCCCAAGAACAGCCGATTCCGCTTGCCGCAATCTGCTTCGGATCGCTCTTGCTCATTATCTGGTGCAGCAGCTACGTGTTCCAGGACAGCTACCCGAGCGGAGAGTCGCTCGCCGACCTGGCAGAAGCGAGCTCTAGCCTCCTGAAGAACGAGAGTCGCCCCGCGCTGTGGCAACGCAAAATCGATCGCGTCATCGAGCACTACGAACTGACCGCTCGCCAGCAGGAGGTGTTTCGCATGTTGGTACGCGGACGCAACGCCCAGTACGTTGCCGATAAGTTCTTTATTTCGAACAGTACGGCGAAAGCCCACATCCACAACATCTACCGCAAGCTCGACATTCACTCTCAGCAAGAACTCATCAATCTTGTCGAAAACGCAGAAGACCCCGCCCCAGAAACGATTCCGGCCGGTCAGAAATCCTCATTGCACTAACCGCGGCGACAGCTTCCCGCATAAAATGCCATCGCATCGGACGCACGGCAAAGCCCCGCCTCGGCTTGCGCCGGACGGGGCTTATCACGTAATGGCGTTTTGCTATTCGCCTGAAGCTTTGGGGGCTCCGGGTGCGCCGGGAGCTTTGGGCGCACCGGGTGCACCCGGTGCGCCGGGCATTCCGGGAGCACCTGGAGATCCCAGCGACCCCGGCGACCCCGGCGCACCGAATGCGCTGGCGGGCAGTTCTGCCCCACACTGTACGCACACCGTTGCCGAAGACTCGTTTTCCGTTCCGCATTCGGTGCAGGTTTTTTTGATCTCAACCGCTGCTGGCCTAAAACACATGGCAATACCTCCTTGAACGATGGTTGTTTTCCGATTGCGACACCTTGGCCGCAACGCTTTACCGCTTTATTCTGTCGGGCAACCCTGGACGGGCACCTTTTCGTTTGCCCGGACGAGCAAGCTCTTCTCCGCACGAAGGGCATTGCCCCAGTTTGGCCTCGAATACGTTGCCGCAAGCAAGGCACGTTGTAACGGGTTCCCGAGACAGTACGAACAAGTCGCTCTCGTATTTTTTGCATGCACCGCACTGGGTGCATGGATAGCACATGGGTCTATTGCCCTTTCTCGACAACAGAAACGCCGGCATCGTCAACAACATCGACCAACTTGAACCAGTACTCGAGGTCTTTGCCTGCAAGCAGGTGGTTGAAGTCGATGGTCACAACGTCTTTTGTCGCCTCCGTGCATACAACGGGCACGTTTTTGCCCGATACGGGATGCCGCCATGAGAAAACGGTTCCGATCTCCAGCTCGCCTCCGCCGGGGATGAACGTGCGCGGATATCGCTGAACCCCT
Organism: Raoultibacter timonensis; assembly: GCF_022845715.1. Taxonomy (NCBI): domain Bacteria; kingdom Bacillati; phylum Actinomycetota; class Coriobacteriia; order Eggerthellales; family Eggerthellaceae; genus Raoultibacter; species Raoultibacter timonensis. The sequence goes on along the minus strand of NZ_AP025564.1, from coordinate 453,338 downwards.
GCAGGATCATGCCGCCCATATGCTTTCTCGAAAGGAATGACCACCGTGCGCTCCTCCCCGATTTCCATATCGTAGAGAACTTCGCTCACACCGCGCGGAACCTCCCCGCTGCCCAGCAAAATGCGCTCGGGCTCTCCCTGCGCTCCAGGCGAATGATCCTCGATTTCTCCTTCGCCCAGCACTCCTCCCCGATAGTAGACAAGAGCCGTATGTCCGTTGTATTCCCTGTGTCTCATGGTATCCCCCTCACGCCCGCCGCCCACAGACGGCAGGTGCCGAGAACGAACGCTGACCGTATGCCTCACTCGATACCGACATCGGTTCGGCTATCGCTACGCTGGCTGCTCGTGGTGAAGTTCTCGTTCTCCGTCACCGCAATAGCGGCAGCATGATGAACCCTTCCGGCAAGCTTGTTCTTTGGCTCGAACGGCCCTTTCGCCTCGAGGGGTTTGTACTCGGGAACAAAAAGCACCTGCTTCGGCTTTTCTGCCAATTTCGGCGCGAGCTCGGCAACGGTGCCGTAGTAGATGACGTTTGCCAAGCAATGGTGCACGCAGGTCGGTTCGCGTCCGATAGCCGTGCGCGCAGCGCACAGGTCGCACAGGTCGGTGGGGAACGGAAGCTTGTTCCAGTTGACCATATGCTCTTCGATCTCCCAAGGGCCATCGTCATGAACGCGGATCCCCCATTTCCCAACCGGATACCCATGCTCTTCCTTGCAGGCGACCTCGCAGGACTGGCAACCCGTACAGTACCCGTAATCGATAAGAAGTCCGTATGTGTTCTCCATTACTGGTCCTCCCTTTTGAACTTCTCCCAAACCAGCTGCATATCGGTATCGTAGTTTTCCGCCAAAGGCTTGATGTTGCATAGAAGGCACTTGAACGGGGCACCGAAACCGAGTTTGCCGAAATGGAAGTTCGGAACGAGGTTGTTGATGTTCGAGCGGAACGTGCCGTACAGGTTGGGTTCGTTTGGGTCGTCTTCGGGGAACCACCATCCATGCTGGGCGTGAATGGTTTGTTCGTCTACGGCGATAGTGACGTTCGCCTTGAGTTTCGCCGAGCCGAACTGGTTCCACACCTCGCACCATTGACCGTCCGCTATGCCGAGCTTCGCCGCCGTCTTGGGGTTGATTTCAACCAGCGGATCGGGATTGAGCTCACGGCAGAACGGTATCTGACGATTTTCCGAGTGGAAGAACGCGTAAGCGCGAGCGCCCGTCGTCAGCACATAGGGATACTCATCGAGCAGCTCCGGTGTGTTCAGGGGGCTGTATTGGGGTTCTTCGTAATACGGGAGAGGATCATCCCCGAACTGAGCGAACATAGTCGACCACAACTCAACGCGACCGGTTGGCGTATTGAAGCCGGGTTGACCGTCTTTGCGCAGATGGCCGGTTTCGTACTTGTAGTACTCGACGTCTTTCTGGACGTACACTTCCTTGCACACGTCCTTGAACCGATGGTTGTTGTGCAGGCGCAGATCGTCGATGAAATCGTACACGTCGTGGTAGTTCTCCCAAAGCTGAGGGTTAAGACGCTTGCCCACGATCATGCATGTCTCCATGTCGGTCTTACATTCCCCAACCGAAAGCGCCTTGTTCATGAAGCCCGTGCCCACCGGCGTAGCTCCGTAATGCGCAAAATCGACGCCGTCTTCTTCGGCGGCCGTTGCGAGAGGCAAAAACACATCGCAGACCGCCTGGGCCGATGGCGTCATAAAGCATTCGAGCGTAAAACAGAAATCAAGCGTTTTGCACATAGCGTCATGCCAGCGCTTCGGCTCGGCCGAAGTGCACGACATGAGATTGTTGCCCGCAAAGAAACCCATCTTGATGGGATACGGTTCGCCCGTTTCCATGGCTTGCAACGTGAGGTCCGCATGGGCATCGAGAATCGTGTTTGCATAGGCGGGATACTCTTTAAGACCGATCATCTTGCTGATGAGATCCTTGCCAAGCGCCTCCTCGAACCCAAATCCCGTCTCGTTTTGCCCGGAACTCGCGTTCCCGAGGATCTGTCCGCCCGGTACATCGATGTTGCCGGTAATGGCCATGAGGCAGATGGCGCTGTGCGATAGCTGCATACCGTTGGCCTTTTGATCAAACGCAAGGCCCCATTGCAGAGAAGCCGGTTTGGCATTGGCGTACATGCGTGCCGCATCCTTGATGTATTCGGGATCGATGCCGCAGATCTCCCCCGCCTTTTCAACGGGCATGGTGGCAACGCGTTCGGCAAGCTGCTCGAATCCGTAGCACCAGTACTCCACAAAATCATGATCGTAGAGATCTTCCCGAATGATGGTGTCGAGCATTGCCATGGCAAGCGCCGTATCGGTACCCGCCCGAAGTGCCAGATGGTAATCGGCGCGCGAAGAGAGCCACGTGATGCGGGGATCGACCACGATAAGACGCGCACCACGGCGCATCATGTCAACGACCGCGTGGCCGAAGAACCCGTCAGGGTTCGATGCAAGCGGAGCTTTACCCCAGATCATGATACATTCGGGATTTACAAAAGCCGGATCGTCGTAGCGCCCTGGCAGACCTCCCGCGTAATCGATCTCGGGGTAGGGGCTTCCCAGGTTGTAAGCTGCTGCAGCCATGCGCGGCACATAGCACGCGTAACCCGATTGGGTATAGCACATGTTGGGGGATCTGAGCATGTAGGTTCCGTACGGTCCAAGCGTGCCGCCCTCGCGACCAGTGCCCACGAAGAACACGACGCTCTCGCATCCGTATTCCGCCGTAATGCGACGGTAGTTCTCCTCGATGATATCGAGCGCCTCTTCCCAAGTGCACTGTTCCCACTTGTCGGCTTGACCGCGGTACTTCGGGTCGCGCTTCATGGGATGAATGATACGGCTCGGATTGTAGACGAAATCCCTCAGCGTCAAGCACCGCACGCAAAGGCGCCCTTGCGTGATCTGTTGGTTTTCGTCCCCCTCAACCTTCACGAGTTTGCCGTTCTCGTCAACGTACAGCTTGACACCGCAGCCTACGGGGTGGCACCCCGGAGGCGACCATGGAGCACTGCGCGTTACGGTGCAGCCGTCTTCTTCCCATCTCCACGGCTTACCAAGATCATTGGTTTCGCCGAGAGTCGGAAGCGGCACAGCAGGTTTCGCCTTCATTTCTTCCATCGCTCTCTCCTCCCACTCGTTCTCGCTACCGTCTTCGCCTATGCCTAGCGGCCGGCGTCGGCTCTGAAACAAAGGATGTGGCGAATGGGGTGTTTTGGCTATTATCCCCGTCGGTCAAAATGCACCGCAGATCGATTCGGACGTAAACCTTACAGGTTTATTTTTGCGAAATCGCAGAAAGCGGCCACAGCATGGCGGCAGCGATCTTCGCCGATGAGACATCGATGACGGACCTCGCATGCGCGCCGCTGGAATGAGGAAGACTTGCTGGAATGCCCGCCATCTGCCGCGACGAGAGCCGTCGGCTGAACCGAATCGCATCGACGGCCCCGGATGACGGCGGCAAAGGCCTTTTTCTGCCGCATTGCCTCGACAGTCCCGCTAGATCGAAGGCTTACGCAGGCTAAAAACGGCTTCCCGCTTCGGCGTTCGTAAAGGCGCAGGTCGATCGACCGTGCATTGCTCGTAAATACTCCGTAAAGGAATACGCAGCAGGATTGTCGAGACAATGCGGCGAAATAGACCTGCTCCACTGCAAGGAGCGACCGAGGGGAGCCGCAACGGGACGGTATACGAGGCGGTTGCCGACCCGCTGCGGCGACGCCACCTCCCGGCCAACGCGTCGGTTGCCTTCTCGCTGCTGCGCCACCACCCGCCCAGACACGCAGCTTTTCATCTTCATAAAAATGACGATTGCGTAAAGTATGGGCAAATGCCCTGCGTTTATGGCAAGATGGAGTTTCCTTGAACCGACATGAAACCGAACCCGAAACGCACTGGTCATTAAGGGAGGATCAATGGGCTTTTTCTCTAAATTCGAGGGCCGCATGGAAGATGCCTTCGAAGGCGCCGCCGACAAAATGTTCGATGCGCCAATCTCCCCTGTGCAAATAGCCAAAAAAGCCGAGAAGATGATGCGCCGCGAGAAGATGGTCGGCGCCGGCAAGCAGTACGCGCCCACGCTCTACACGGTACTCGTCAACCCCGACGACGACCAGCGCCTGTTCGGATACTATCCCACCCTCGCCGGCGAGACCGAAACCTACCTCGCGGCCAAGGCCGCGAACGAGGGCCTCGTCATGGACGGGCAACCGCTCGTGCGCTTCATCGTCGACGACGAGCTCAAGCACGGCAAGTTCGACATCATCGCCGAACCGGTTGCCGCCCCCATCATCGCGCAGCTTCGCGCCGAGGAGATGCAACGCTACGGCCTCGGCGGAGCACCCGCGCGGGGTGCAGGCGCCGCCTACGCTCAGCCGACGCCCCGGCCCTACGGAGCGCAAAACGCCGCGGCAGCCGACCCCTATGCGCCGGGCCGCGGGCTCGATCCGTACGCCGCAGCTGCACCAGCGCCTGCGGCCGCATACGGTCAAGCCCAGCAGCCCTACGCCGACGCGTACGGGCAACCCGACAACAAGCCTCCGCTTCCCTACGTGCCCGACGACGAGATCGATTACTCGATCGACTACGGCGAGTACACGTTCGACAGCCAGGATTTCGACGACTACCGTGAAAACGGCGCCGCCGCACGTCCCATCGCGCGCAACGATCGCTACGACGACGGGTACGCGGACGCTGGGTACGATGAGGACGGATACGACGACTACGGCTATCAGGAACCCGCGCAAGATCAGGGCTTCGCCGGATACGCCGACAGCCACGCGGTCGCCTCGGCGCCCTTCGACGAGTACGCCAACGCCAACGCGGGTATCGGCCGCGCGGCGGGAGCCGCGGCGATGGGCGGCGCAGCCGTAGCCGTCGGTGCAGGAGCCGCACGAGGCGCCCGGCAGGCAGTTCCCATGGGAGCACCCGACACCGTCGTATTCGCGGCAGGCGGCGGCAACGCCGCACCCGTGCCCAACGCGGGAGCCGTACGCGCACGCCTCGTCAACCTTGGCGACAACCGCGCCTACGACCTTGCCACGGCACGTCTCGTTCTCGGCCGCGACCGCAAGAGCGATATCGTGGTCGACGACATCAACGCAAGCCGTACGCACGCCGAACTCCGCTTCGAGCCGCAAGGCGTCTGGGTTCTCACCGATCTCGGATCGACGAACGGCACCTACGTCAACGGAGCCGAAATCACCTCGCAGCCCCTGCGCGGCGGCGATCGCATCACCATCGGCATGACGAACTTCGCGTTCTCGGTTTCGTAAGCGAACCGAGCCGCGCGTGCATACAACGTTTAGGACAGCAGCCATAAGGAAAATCTCGTGATTGATGTTGCATTGCTGATCGGGCGTCTTCTGTTCGTAGCCCTCCTCTACCTCTTCCTGTTCGCTATCATGAGAACCGGAATCGGCCTCGTACGCGGTCAAAGGAAGAAAGAGAAGGCCTGGAGCATTTCGGTCGAACGCGGGCCCAAAGAGCTGCGCGGTATCCAGATCACGGTTCACGGGCCGGTCATCGTCGGGCGCAATCCCGGTTCCGATATCGTCATAGGCGCAGGCTACGTATCGGGCCGACATGCCCGATTCACCCTCATGGGGCAGAACCTCTTCATCGAGGATCTCGGCTCCACAAACGGTACCGCGGTAAACGGCCAGATCATCACCGAACCGACGGCACTGCGCAACAACGATGTGGTGAACGTGGGCGACGTAGCCATCAAGGTGAGGTACGCCTAATGGCCGCCAAATCGCATACCGCCCCCACCTTCGGCAGCCGCACCGACATCGGGTGCGTGCGCGACCACAACGAGGACAGCCTCATCGTCGCACCTCCCTTGTTCGCCGTCGCCGACGGCATGGGAGGCCACGCCGCAGGCGAGATCGCTTCGGAAATCGCAGTTAATACCCTGGCGGAATACGCCCCCGACCGCGCCGATAGCGAAGCGCTCGGCTTTGCCGTGGCGGAAGCGAACCGCGCCGTCATCCGCGGCGTGAAAGACGGTATCGGGCGGGAGGGCATGGGCTGCACCATGACGGCCGCCATACTCGAAGGCGAACGTCTCGTGCTCGCCCAGGTGGGCGATTCGCGCGCATATTTGCTCCATAAGGGAAAGCTCCAGCAGCTCACGCGCGACCACAGCCTCATGGCCGATATGATCGAAGCGGGGCAGCTCACCCCCGAAGAAGCGCGATACCATCCGAACCGCTCGGTTATCACCCGCGCGCTCGGCAGCGATCCGCATATGGCCGCCGACCTCTACGAGTTGAACGTCGAATCGGGCGACAGGCTGCTCATCTGCTCCGACGGACTCACCACCATGCTCGAAGACGATGCAATCGAGGGCATCCTCGGACGCATCGCCGATCCGCAGCGCTGCGCGAGCACGCTTGTGAGCGAAGCGAACGGCGCGGGCGGCTACGACAACACCACCACCATCGTCGTCGACGTGACGGGCCACAGCGAGATCAGGCAGAAGCGCTCGGCTCGCAAGGTGAAAGCCTCGATGATCGTCACGGTCCTCGTACTCCTGCTCGTGTTCGCAGGGGCTTTCTTCGGATTTCGCTCGTATGCGAGCACGGTCGCCTACCTTGCAAACGAGAACGGCAAGGTTGTCGTATACCGGGGAATCCCCGGCACGCTGTTCGGCATGCAGTTCAACGAGCTCGACCATACAACCGACGTATCGGTATCCGATCTGCAGCCAGGCGTTGCAAACCGACTCGATGACGGCATTCGCGTCGACAACGTCGACGCCGCAAACGCGCTCATCGACGAATACAAGGCGGAGATCGAGGCGAAGAGCGCCACTCCGAGCGAAAGCGACACCGATAGCAAAACCGACGCGGGCAGCGGCTCGTCTAAAACGGGCAGCTCTACCGGATCTTCTTCTGCAGGTGCTGCCAACGGCACCGCAAATGACACCGCGAAATCGGACGACGATGCGAACGGAAGCGCGGCCGGCCGATGACGAGACGCAACATAGAACTCATCCTCCTGTGCGTCGCGGCGCCCATCGTGGTGCTCATGTTCGCCATGATCGCCGTCAACCAGGGGCAATCGCTCAACATGAACACGCTCGGAGTGCCCGTCGGCATCTTCGCGGCGTTCATCGTCGCGCACCTGGCGGTACGCAAGTTCACGCCGGGCGCCGATCCGGCCATCCTGCCCATCGTATTCGCCCTCTCGGGCATCGGCATCGCTTTCGTTACGCGTATCGCACCGTATTCCGACTCCCCCAACATGGCTACCAACCAGGTCATGTGGCTGTTCCTTGGCGTCGTGTGCATGGTGCTCGTACTCGCGTTCATAAAGAACCTCGATAAGCTTGCCAACTACAAGTACACGTTCATGATCATCGGCTTCGCGCTGCTGCTCTCCCCGCTCATCCCCGGACTCGGCCAGGAGATCTACGGCAGCCGCATCTGGCTGAACATCGGCGGCGTCTTCTCGTTCCAGCCGGGCGAGATCGCCAAGATCGTCATCGTCTTGTTCCTGGCAGGATATCTTGCGCAGAACCGCGAGATGCTCTCGGTATTCACGTGGCGCGTAGGACCTTTCAACCTACCCGACATCCGCACGCTTCTCCCCTTGCTCCTCATGTGGGTGGTGGCGTTGCTCATCGTGGTATTCGAGAAGGACCTCGGCAGCGCGCTTTTGTTCTTCTTCATCTTCCTCACCATGCTCTACGTGGCTACCGGCAAGAAGTTCTATCTCATCGTGGGCGGCATCCTCATCGCCATCGGGGCGGTAGCGGCTTGGTCGCTGTTCTCGCACGTGCAGGACCGCGTCGACATCTGGCTCGATCCGTTCGCAGACGCAAACAACAAGGGTTACCAGCTCGTCCAATCGATTTACTCGATGGCCGACGGCGATCTGTTCGGCGTGGGCATCGGACGCGGCATGGCGGGCGGCCTGGACGGCTTCGGACGCCTCCCCGTTGTGGAGAGCGACTTCATCTTCACCGCCATCTCCGAGGAGACGGGCCTTTTGGGGGCGGCGGGCATGCTGCTTCTGTACCTGTGCTTCGCCATCCGCGGCATCGTGACCGCGGCACGCGCGAAGAGCGACGTCAGCTCGTTCATCGCCGTCGGCCTCACCTCGATCATCGTGCTGCAGGCGTTCATCATCGTCGGCGGCATTACGCGCCTCATCCCCCTTACCGGCATCACGCTGCCGTTCGTAAGCCAAGGCGGCTCGTCGCTCCTTGCCGGCTTCATCATCGTCGGCTTCCTCTTGCGCTGCGGCGACGAAGGCACGGGTGTGGGAACCGAGATGAAGACGGGTACCGCCTCGTTCAACCCGAACAGCGTACTCGGGCGCGTATCGCTCGGCAAGCGCCTCACGAACTGCATGCGCATCTTCGCCGTGATGTTCGCGTTGCTCGTTGCCAGTCTCACCGTCATCATGGTCGTGCAGGCCGACTACTACAAGAACATGCCCGGCAACAACCACACGATGGCGCGCGAGGCGCAAACCGAACGCGGCACCATCTCCACCTACGACGGCGTCGTACTCGCGCAGAGCGTGAGAAACGACAACGGGACCTACGATCGCGTGTATCCGGCGGGAACGCTCGCGAGCCATGTCGTAGGCTACTATTCGCAGCAGTACGGCACAAGCGGCATCGAGGCCGCCTACAACTCGACGCTCAAGGGCCAGCAGAACTTCGCAACACTCACCGACGTCATCAACGCCGCAAGCGGCATCAATACGCCCGGCAACGACGTGACGCTCACCTTGAACTCGAAGATCCAGCAAGCCGCGCAGGATGCCCTCGGCGATTCGGCGGGAGCATGCGTGGTGCTCGACCCCGAAACGGGTGCGGTGCTCGGCATGGCGTCCGCCCCCACCTACGACGCGGCCGACGTCGAAACGCTGCTCGAGCAAGGCGACTCATCGGGTTCGAGCGCGCTTATCAACCGCGCTACGCAAGCGCTCTACGCACCCGGCTCCACCTTCAAAGTGCTCACGCTCGCCACCGCTTTGTCCGATGGCGTTGCCACCGAAGACAGCGTGTACAGCTCGCCTTCGAGCATGGAGATCGGCGGCGCGAAAGTCTCGAACTACGGCGACATCGACTACGGCGACATCACGGTCGAGCGTGCTACCGAAGTCTCGTCGAACGTGGTGTTCGGCCAGCTCGGTGTGGAAATTGGAGCCGATAGGCTCGTTGCCGCCGCCGAGGATTACGGCTTCAACAACCTCATCTCGTTCGATTTGCCGCTCGTCGAATCGGTCATGGCCGACCCCGCCGAGATGTCCGAATGGGAGACCGCATGGGCTGCCGACGGTCAGCCCGTCACCGGCGGCGACGCCGCGCAGAAGAGCCAACCCGGCCCCCAGGCGACCGCCCTGCAGATGGCCATGGTCGCAAGCGCGGTAGCCAACGACGGCACAATCCAAACGCCCTACATCGTCGACAGCATCTACAACGCAAACGGCGAAAAGAGCTTCACGGCATCGTCCAAGGAGTACTCGCGGCCGATCTCGAAAGAGATCGCAAACCGCGTGACCGATATCATGGTAGGCGTCGTTCAGAACGGCACCGGTACCGCCGCAGCCATTTCGGGAATCGACGTGGCAGGTAAGACCGGCACTGCGGAAACGGGCAAGGAGCTCGACGACAGCTGGTTCATCGGGTTCGCGCCCGCCGACAATCCGCGTGTCGTCGTCGCCATTGTGATAGAGGAAAGCTCGGAGAGGGATGCCGCACTGAAAGCGCAAAATGTGTTAAGAACCGCTCTGGAAGTGCAAGGCCTTTTGTAAATACGGTATGCTGTTGGCGATAATACGACCAATCGCCGAACACATGTGACCAAGAGGAGCTAAAACGTGACCGGAACCATGATAGGCAAGGTTTTCAACAACCGCTACCAGATAACCGAGCGCATCGGTATCGGCGGTATGGCCGAAGTGTACCGTGCACAGGATAACGTGCTCGGACGACTTGTCGCCGTCAAGACGATGCTGCCCCAGTACGCAGCCGACCCAAGCTTCACCCAGCGTTTCAAGCAGGAAGCCGCTGCAGCCGCCAACCTGCAGAGCCCCTACATTGTAAACGTGTACGACTGGGGCCATGATGACGATACCTACTACATCGTCATGGAGTACGTGCGCGGCAGCGACCTCAAAACCGCCATCAACGAACGCGGTGCCATCAACCAGCGGAAAGTGGCCGAAATCGGCTCGCAGGTATGCCAGGCTCTGAGCGTCGCCCATAAGCTCGACATCATCCATCGCGACATCAAGCCGCAGAACATCATGGTCCAGCCCGACGGCAATGTGAAGGTCATGGACTTCGGCATCGCCCGCGCGAAGAACTCCGTCAAAACCCAGACCTCTTCGGTGCTCGGCACGGCGCATTACATCTCGCCCGAGCAGGCGCAGGGCAAAGAGCTCACCGCCGCAAGCGACATCTACTCACTCGGCATCGTGCTGTACGAGGCATCCACCGGACGCCTTCCCTTCGACGGTCCCGATGCGGTCAGCGTGGCGATGAAGCAGGTCAACGACCTGCCCGTCGCGCCCCACGAAATCAACCCCGACATCGACCCCACGCTCGAAGCCATCATCATGAAGGCGCTTGCGAAGAACCCGCTCGAGCGCTTTGCCACGGCAAACGACATGAAGCAGGCGCTGAACGACTACCTCGCCGGACGCCCCGTCATGCTCGGCGGCGGATTCGGTTCCGCCGAGACCGCAGTCATAGGCGCAGCGGCAGGTGTCGGCATGGGCGCCGGTGCCGCAATGGCCGACGGAACAGCCGTCATGCCCGTCGCAGGAAACGGCGGCGTGAAGCCCGTCAACACCCCGTCGAACTACCGCGCATCGGATTCGAGCAAGCCCAAGAACAACAAGAAGACCATCGGCATCGTAGTTGCGGTTGTCGCCGCACTCGTCGTGATCGGCGTAGCCGTATTCGCCTTCTCGGGCATGTTCGCATCGGGCGACCCGATTCCCGACGTGAAGAACAAATCCGTCGAGGAGGCAACGCAGATCATCGAGGACGCAGGCTTCAAGATAGGCAAAACCACCGAGGTGTTCGACGACGATATCGCCGCCGGAAACGTCACCGGAACCGATCCGAAGGCAGGCGAGAAGCGCGAGAAGGGCTCGACGGTCAACCTGCTCGTATCGAAAGGCGCCGAGGAGATAACCGTGCCCGACCTTACGGGCAAAAGCGCCGATGACGCAAAGAAAGAGCTGACGGCAGCCGGCCTGAACTACAAGGCGGGTACCGCCGAATACTCGGAAACGGTCGATAAAGATCTCGTGGCCAGGCAAGATCCTGCAGCGGGAACCAAAGTGAAGAAGGGCGATACCATCACCTACTACGTTTCGCTCGGCTCCGACGGCACCGAAGTGCCCAACGTAATCGGCGACAGCGAGGGCTCCGCAACGACCACGCTCGAGAACAAGGGCTTCAAGGTTACCACCGAGTACCAGTACAGCGACGAAGCGTCGGGCACCGTCATCGGCCAGACTCCCAACGCGGGCGAGAAGCTCAAAGAGGGCGATACGGTGCATCTCGTCATCAGCCAGGGCAAGAAGACCGCTACCTATTCGGTCAGCGTCAACTCCAACGGCGGCGGAAAGGTATCGGCATCGAGTTCCTCGGTTGACGAGGGAGGCAGCGTCACCATCACCATCACACCCGACAGCGGCTACGAAGTTGCCTCTGTCAAGGGGTTGGACGGCGTGGGTGCGAACGGCGGGACGTTCACGATCACCGTTACCAGCAACGTGACGATCAACGTAACGTTCCAGGCAACGACGCCGACGCCGACGCCAGATCCCCCCAGCGGCGAGCCGGATAAAACCCAGACGGGAACGGGAGCGTAAGGCGACGTCCCACCCGAAACCCTTACAGAAACCCACGGAAGCGGATCGCAGATGCGGTCCGCTTTTTTACTGCGGTCGATTCGATATCGCGAGAAAACTCGCAAGCAGCGTAGCCGATATGTTGATCGCCGACCATCTCCCGCAACCGCGCGGTTAATGGTAGAATACATCTCGCATCATGCCTCCGTAGCTCAGGGGATAGAGCATCGGTTTCCTAAACCGAGTGCCGTAGGTTCGAATCCTATCGGGGGCACCATGAGCAACAGCAAGCCGCCTCGTCCGACAGGCGGCTTGTTTTGTTAGACGCGAGGCAAAAGCGCCCATGCAATAACCTCGACGTTGCACCTCTGCGCGCCAGCTATCCAAGAGCACCCGCCTCAACCCGCCTTTGCCCAAGCACTCGCAATGGGCGCATCTGCCGCTCGTCTAGACCGCGTTCGCCAACGCTCCAGCATATAAGCCGGTGCTAGGCTCCATTCGCTTGAAGGATCCCGAATCCGCAAGGCGAATTCGTGCAATTGCACGGCAAACGCGCGATTTACGACAAAAATCGTCGATCTGAAGGGATCCTCGCCAATCCGAAGAAATCCCGCGCATCCGAAATCGTAATCCCGCAAAAGGCGAAGACATCACATCCTTATGAACTGGGGTTTCGCAAGGCAAAGGAAAGATGCGTTCCCACCCCGCCTTTACCGCGATCTCAGATCCTTCAGAGCGGCGTTTTTTGTCAACACTATCCGATTCGCACCGTCGAAACGCACGACGACGGCATTTGCTTCGCCACGAAGACCGCAGAGTCGCAGAAAGTCTCATAGATAGCGATCGGCGCTTCCCACGCACGGAAACTCCCTATACACCGGCGCGAGTCGGGCATATTCGGATACAAAGGTCCGTCCAAGCCGTGCACCCGGCTCCGAACGCCTCCCTTTTGGCGGAATGCGCATTGCGGGCGTGCACGCATGCTGTTAGCACGACGAATGAACTCGGCGCACTACCTAGCCCCGCTTCGCCTCGCTCAGATCGATGAGCTCCTGGCGGCTGTGGACGCCCGCTTTCGCATAGATGCGGCGCAGATGCGTGTCGACGGTGCTCTTCGAGATATGCAGCTCCTGGGAGATGCGCTCACTCGTGCGGCCGCGCAGCGCGAACGGGAGGATCTCGCCTTCGCGATCGGACAGCCCGTACTCGCGCGCTATCGCCTCGCAGGCGTCTTCGAGCGAATCGGTGCTCGTCACGATCTCGGACAAGCTGCCGAAATCGCGCTCGGTAAACAAGAACACGTACGAGAACAGAACGAGGATGCCCGCAAACACCACGACCGAATACGGCGTCACGTAGCCGGGCTGGGCGTAGTCGAAGGCGTTGGCGATCGCCACACCGACGAGCTCGCCGCCGAACAGCGCCACGAACCCGCGCGAGAACGACATGGCAGCATCGGTGGCGGTCAGCTTCGCCAACACGAGGAACAACGAGATGAGCACAGCGGACAGTCCCAGATATCCCGCCAGAACGACAGCCTCGCCCGGTACGAGCGATTCGGCGAACTGCGGTACGGGAATGAGCAGATACCCCGTCATCATGATGAACAGCGCCAGACGGTACGCCTTGTTGAGCGCCGCTCCGCGCCCGAAACCGTCCGACCGAAGCAGCGAGAGCGTGCCGAGCGCGAACGCTCCGAACAGAAGGAGGCTCACCGGATACGAGGCCATCGCTGCATTGCCGGGATCGGTGTTGAACGTTTCCATGAATCCCGCCGCCATGCCGAACAGCGCCGTACCCGCGATGATCTTCGCCGACAGCAGAACGGTATCTTTTGCCGTATCGCCCCCGGCCGCCGCTTCGGTAACAGCAGAAGCCTGCGCATGATCGGCAGCCTTCGGAGCAGCCATGAGCGCCGCCGCGCTCGCGATCGGCAGCAGATGGAGCACAAGCGTGACGCCCTCGATCGGGATCAGCGAAACGATGAGCCCGACGAGTGCTCCGACGGTCGACCCGACGAACACTTCGGGAACCGATATCTTCGTCGATGTTTCCCCGAACTCCCTGCCCCACGTTGCAAGAAGCAAGGCGCATGGCAAGCCGATCAGCGCGCCTTCAACGGGAAGCCAGTAGGCAGAGGGCGATCCGAGGAACAGGGGAATGAACGACCCGAGCACGCCCATAACCGCATACACGAGCAGCATCGGACGCGCCAGCAGCGCATTGCGGGTCTTCGCCGGCACGAGCCTGAGTACAGAAAAGCCCACGACCATGAACAGCAACGTGCCGAACAGTTCGGCCCGTTCGAAGTTGAACGACCCGATCGGTATCGCGCGATTCGATCCCATATAGAACAGGAAGAATACGAACCCCTGGTTGCACGCAAAACCGAGGATGCGACGCAAGGATAGATTCCCAGCTGTTTGCGCTGGTTGTCCCATCGTATTCCTCCTGTCTCGTTCGGGGTTCCCGTGCCGATTATGATAGCAGGAGTTCGCCTCGCATCAGGCAGTTCGGGGGCAAACCGACAACGGCTCCATGTTTATCGGCGATCGGAAGATATCGGGAAAGAAGTCGCACCATCGCGCTCTCCCATCACCGCCCTGAGCTCATCGTCGACAATGTCCATGAGCACCTGCTGCGAGCTGATCTCCATTTTCTGATAGATATGCATGATATGGGTTCGCGCAGTACCGTCGGAAATCACAAGCGATTCGGCTATGTGACGGGCGTTCCGACCCCGGGCAAGCAAGACAAGCACCTCGCCTTCACGCGACGTAAGCTGAAACCGCTTTGCCACGCGAGCGCACGCTTCGGAAAACGCTATATCGGTATTGGCTTGCAGCTCGGCAACCTCCCGGGCTTCATCGAGCCGCCGCGCACTGTTTCGCCGGTACTTGAGCAAACGTATGGCGCTCGACACCAGAAGAACGCTGAATGCCGCGAGGATAATGCCCGTTTCGAGCAGCTCGCCGTAGCGATTCGGTAGAATCATGATTCCGAATATTCCTAAAGCCCATCCCGCCCGATACGAGAAGTACGCAATGCATGTAAAAACGAACGGCGCATTCCCCTTGCGATAGTTGCGCGGCACGGTCCATACGAACAGCAGCAAAATAGAGTACGCAACGGCAAGCGGAACGAGGTACAGGGGGACGCCCGAAGCTCCGAACAAAGCCGATATGTAGAGCGCTACTAAAACGAGCGGCAGCACGAGTATGCGAAGCAGTTCGAGAAACTCCGTTTCCTGAAGGTAGCGAAGCAGCGCGTAAAAGATCGCACCCGCCACCAGCGTGCCGATACCCGATGTCACCTGGATGGTGAACGAAGCTCCCCCGCTATCCTGGGTCACCATAACGGTGCTATGCAGGGCAATGAGAAGCACTTCGAGCAAAGCGATGCTCGTACAGTACTCCCAAAACGGATAATCGCGCGCAAAGCTTTCGCTGTCGCGGACCTCGGCAGCGATGTCCTCCCGTTCCACCTCGCGAGCCCCTGGGCCATAGCGGCTATCCGACCAGATAAGAAGTCCGATAGAGATCGGCACGAACAGAAACAGCAGCGCAATGGACACCGTCCAGTCGAATCCCAATACGAGAATCTGCAAGACACCCGCACCCGCAATGGCAAAGGCAAACGAACTCACCGCTTTACGCACGCCCACGTCGAGGAAGAACTCGGCATACAGTACGAAAAGGATGCTTGCACAATGCATCGACACCGATACGATAACGGAAAACGGCTCGCCGAGCGAAACGCCGGCTGCCTGCATGCAGCGTCCGGCAAGACCTGCTGTTTGCACGACGGCAAGTCCGACAAGAAGCGGTTTGCACCGATAGAGTCGGCTCTTGCTCTTGAGCGTTCGGCGCACAAGCACCGCAAGAACCGCAGCAAAATACACGACGATCGAAGCCAGCTCCGCAACGGAGCGCGTCTCGAATACCCAGAGCGCCGTATAGCGTTCGTATTCGGTGCCCGCAACGCACAGAGTCAAGCCAACCGTTGCCGCCACCAGCCAACGACCATCCGCGATTCGTTCTTTCGACTTCTCAGCCATCGACCTCCCTCATCCAATAGCGACCATCATAGCAAGTTCTCGAGAATACGATTGTAACGATGATGCCCCGCGGCAAATCAGATTTTAAATCTGATTCGAGAAAGGCCGACGTTTCCTAAGGTCATCCGCATACGGGATGGGACCGTACACAGTTTTCTTAGGAAGGGAGACACTATGAAAGAACTATCGCGCAGGAATTTCCTTTTCGGCACGGGCGTCGCCGCTGCAGGAATCATGGGTGCAGGAATGCTTGCCGCCTGCAGCCCAACCGCCGAAAGCCCAGCGGAGGCGACGGCCGAAGAGGCGCCTCTGAAAGAAGCAACGCAAACGAAGGAAGCGGACGTCGTCGTCGCGGGACTCGGCGCTGCCGGATTGCTTGCGGCATACGGGGCGGCCCATGAGGGTTGCTCCGTCATCGCCGTCGATGCCGCTGCCTCGATGGACGGAACAACGAACACCCGCACCTCAGCTGCATTCGCGGTCGGATCGTCGCTTCAGGATCCGAGCCCCGAACCTCTCACCATCGAAGAGTTCATGGCATACGTGAATACGGGCACGAACTACCAATCGAACAACAAAGCCCTCCGCGCAATCATCGAAGCGTCGGGGAGAGCCGTCGATGTATTCGTTGATGCGGGAATGCCCTTCAACGTCGACTTCACCAACAGCACCTCGGCTGATGCGATGATGGTACGCGGCGGATGCGTATACGGCGTTGCCGGCGAAGAGCGCGCCGGGTACTTCACCAAGATAGCCGACGACGCAGGAGTCGAGTGCCTCTTCAATACAACCGCCGAAAGCCTCATCATCGAAGACGGAGCGATTGCCGGGCTGCAATGCGTATCGGGCAAGGACGTCATCGACATCAAAGCGAAAGCCGTGATCCTTGCCACGGGCGGGTTCCTTGGCAGCGCCGAAGAAACCGCCAAGCACTTCGCCGGTGCCAAGATCGTCTGCATGGGCAACATGCTCAACACCGGCGCGGGCATCAATATGGCCATGTCTGCAGGAGCGCAGCTTGGAAAATGCTTCAGCATCTCGATGAACGAATACGGCGGCGCCAACACCAAAGCTTCGCCCACGTACTCGTTTCGCCCCACATCGGGAACCAACGAAGCGATGCGTCTGCCAGTATTCGGCGGCATCCTTCTCGACGGCGAAGGCGATCGATTCGTCAACGAAGGCGTCATGTGCGAAAAGACCATGTTCTGCTGCGAACCGCTGGTTCGCGAATCGTATTACTACGCGGTTTGCGACGAAGCGTTTATGAAGCGCTGGGAATCCGAGCCCCTCCCGCAGTTCCTCGGCGACGAGCGTATGAGGGGCATGTTTGCCGACATCGTCGCAACCGATATCCGCGAGCAGTTCGACAAAGCGGTCGATGAGGGTTGGGCATACAAGGCGGATACGCTCGCCGAACTCGCAGAGCACTTCGATCTGCCGAACCTCGAACAGACCATCGCGCAGTACAACGAGTACTGCGACAAGGGCGCCGACGAACTGTTCTTCAAGGATGCCAAGTACCTCACTCCCATCAAAGAAGGTCCCTTCTACATCGTCGAATCGATGCCCGCGGGATGGCTTTCGCTCGGCGGTATCAAATGCAATGCGCGCTGTCAGGCGGTCGATCCCGACAACAAAGTCATCGCCGGGCTGTTCGTGGCCGGCGCCGACGCCGATCTGTTCACGTCCCCGTATTACGCCGCAGGATCCGCGAACGGCTTCGCAGTCGGATCGGGACTGATCGCCGGCGAGGAAGCAGCAAAGGCGGTCAAAGCCTAAGCGAGGGGAATACAGGACCTTGGGCTGCCGCATCCAAGAGATGGACTGCGCATAGGAAAAGCGCTGTGCGGTGCAAGGTTCAGCGCTCTCGCTTTCGCGCTGCAAGGCGATCGAGAGAAAACGTGGCCAGTCGGAAGAAGCCGTTTCTTCCGACTGGCCACTTACCAGCAACCGCTCAAAGCGAGGGGGTTACGCGAATCCGAGCATGCTAAACGCAGCCGGGAACCAAACAGCCATGAGAACGATCATGACAACGGTCGGCACAAGGCCCGGAATCAAGCAATCCTTCGTCTCCCAATAACCAGAGCCCTGCGCGACGAGCAAAGGAAGGTTGATCGGAAGGAAGTATGCAGCCCCCAAAGAAAACACGCAGATGAACGCAACAACTGCAACGGGGAACCCACCCACAGCCAGGGCGATGCCGGCAAACGCCGGAAACACCATGGCGCACAGAGCAGGGCCGACCGGGCAGAAGTTATGCAGAATCTGAGTGATAACGCCAAACAGAAGCAGGATAGCGATAACCGGAAGGCCGGAAAGCAGGCCGGAAAGCAGGCCGGACAACCACGCAACGGCACCAGTGCCGAGCATCATACCGACCATGCAGTTCACACAGCCAAACATAACGAGAACCTGCCAGTTCATGCCCTTGTTGATTTCGTCCCACGTAAGGAAGTTGACACCGGGGAAGGTGCAGATAACCAAGAAGAACAGACCAACGTTCATAATGGTAAACATAGGAACCCAAGTGCCCAATACCATCATGACCACCATGAGGATCATAACGGCGAGGATTGCTTTCTCTCGGTTTGTCGTTGCCGGAAGCTTGGCAAAATCTGCAACAACCTGCTCGACTTTTTTAGGATCGAGCTCTTCGGGCTTGCAAATAACAAGGAAAGCGAAATAAACCGCAAGCGTCATGACGATAGTCGCAGGAACAGCCACGATGCACCACTGCCCGAAGTTGATCGTGTAACCAACCATGTTTTCGAGAAGGCCCAGCACCAAAACGTTCATGGAAGCTCCGATGGGGGTACCGCAGCCACCGATCATTGCGCACATACCCAGACCGATCATCATGCCCTTACCAAGGTTTGATTTCAGCTTCTCTTGGCCGAGAGTCTCAAGGACGCGACAGCCGATGGGCAACAAGACGGCGATAACGACCAGATTGTGCATGAAATAGGAAACAAACGTAGCAGCAAACAGAAAGCCTAAAAGCAAGACCTTCGAATTGCCTTTGCACGCCTTCAGAATAAATCCGACGATCTTATCGGAGAAGGTAGTCTTTTCGAAAAGCACGCCAAAGCTAAAGCAGAAGATGAGGAAGAGTACCGCCGAGTTCATGAACCCGGCTAGAACTGCATTCACATCGCCAGCACCCGTAACAATCAGGGTAAGCACGCCGAGCAGACCGGCAACGCCAAGCGGGAACGATCCGCATACCCACAAAAATACCGAACCGAGAAGCGTAAACAGAGCTTTGCAGCCTTCAGGTGTCAGACCTTCGAACTGCAAAGTGGATCCCAGAACAATGCAGATCGCAAAGCACACTACGCCTATCATTCTTTTGACCATGTTACATCCCCTTTCAAATTCTTTCACCGCACGAATCGATAAGACTTATGCGGCATGCAATTTACCTTCTGCGATCAGCGGATCGACTCTTGCCTTCGGACAACACGGCGTTAAGAATCGCCTTCGTTGCCGCGTAGTCCGAATCCAAGCCCTTAGAGTCAGCGGGAAGGCCGAACTCTCCTTGCATCCTCCCCGCTTGGCCCCCCTCACCCAATCCGTTTTCGCAAGAAACCTCCTCCGAAGAGGCTTTCGCGCGCTTGGCGAGCATGTGCAACGTGACGCTCAAGACAAGAGCCGCTGCAAGCACTATCGTGATGATCGTTTCGACCGGCATGCCTCGTACCTCCCGAGCAACTAGAGGGCTCCTTTGTTTTTCCAAACGGTCCTGGAAGGATTTGAAACCTTCCAGGACCGTCCCTCCGATGAACTCGCGCTAAAGCGTCATGAAAAGCTGTTTGCCGTTCTCGGCGATAGCCGCAGCAGCTTCTTCTTCCGATACGATCTTCAAGCATTTCGCCTGACAGTGCTGCACGCAGGAGGGCAGCTTGCCTTTCTCGACGCGCTTGCCGCACAACGTGCACTGATCAGTTATGGTGGGAATATAAGCGTATTGCCACTTGTCCTCGCCGTATTGCCATGGACCGATTTGGGATACCTTGATACCGAATTGGTCGACGGGCAGCCCGTTTTCCATTTGACATGCGATCTCGCAGGAATGGCAGCCCGTACACCAGTTGTAGCTTACCAAAAGGCCTTTCTTCGACATGTTACTCACCATCCTTTACCGGGCATACTCTGCAAGCGAGGGCTTTATGGTTGGCGCCCCACCCCGTTGTTCCGTAATCCCACGTGATAAGGTTGTTGCAATTGAGCTCGAGAGCATCGTAGAGCTTCTCCGGATCGCCTTCCGGATGCCACCAACCGTGCTCCGTACACATGACGCCCCTTGCCATACCCGGATACGCTTCAACCTTGCGCTTGCATCGACCCGTACGGCCCGTTTTTCCGATCGGTCCTTCAAGCCAGACCCATTGCCCCTCTTCGAAACCGAGGTCCGCGAGGTCCTCGGGGTTTATTTGCACCGTGGGCTCGGGGTGAAGCGCACGTAGGTGCGGTACCTGACGATGTTCGGAATGGAAGTAGCCCCACTGGCGAGCACCGGTGCTCAGGATGTAGGGGAACTCCTCGCAAAGTTCAGGCGCAGACATCGGCGAGTTATCCTGTTCGTAATAGGTGGGCATGGGATCCATGCCGATATTGTTGAACGCATGGGACCACAGCTCAATGCGTCCCGTCGTAGTCGGGAATCCAACTCCGCCGTCTTTACGGAGTTTTCCCTTCTCATGCAGACCATACTCGAAAGGCAGGTACGCCGGCGCAACGTCGCGCAACTCCTCAAAGGTGTAGCCAGTCTCCTCGACGATGCTCGAGAACATCTGCTCGACGTTCTCCCACGGCCACGCTTCGGGATTAAAACGGCGTCCGAGCTCGAGATTCACCTCCATATCGCTTCGGCACTCTCCCGCAGGAGAGACGGCTTGATTGATGGTTTCGCCCCGTTGACAGCCATCGCCGCAGCGAATGCCGTTGCGCTCGGGGAACATCGCGATGGGCAGTACAATATCGGCAAAAGCCATAGCGGTGGGCGTCATGAACAGATCGGCCACAACGTTGAACTCCGAGTTGTTAAAAGCCTTCATGGTAACTTCGGTATCCGCACCACCGCAAGCGAGAGAGTTGATCGACTGCATCCAGACGGCCTTGATGGGATATGGCTTGCCGGTGAGCAGGGCCTCGATACAGTCCGACGAGCCGGCAGCCCCCGAACCAACGCGAACCGCAGGGTGGTAATTCGCACCAAGGCGCTTCTCGTCCTGCTCGGGAGTCAACCACTCGCGGCCCCATCCCGTGATGTACTTCAAGAGCTCGGGAGGCTGGATCATGGTACCAGGTTTGTCGAAGTTGCCGGTAAGGGCCATCAGGCACACGATCGCACGACCGTTTTCCAGATTGTCGATACGCTGATCAAGTGCGACGCCCCATTGAACCAAACCCGCATCGGCCTGCGCATACAAGCGGGCGGCGGCGGCTATTTTCTCAGCGGCGACACCCGTAACCTCTTCGGTGCGCTCGGGAGTCCACTCGCCCACATGCTCGGCGAACTCATCGAAGCCGTAGCACCACATGTCAACGAACTCGTGATCATAGAGATCTTCCTTGATTACATAGTTCGCCATACCCAGCGCCACCGCGCAATCGGTTCCAGGTCGCAACTGGAGCCAAATATCGGCCTTCGCGGCAAGCCACGTCAAACGCGGGTCGACGACGATAAGCTTGGAGCCGCGCTCAAGCACATCGAGCACCCAATGACCGTATGCCCCATCGGAGTTTGCCGCCAAGGGCTCATTTCCCCACACGAGGGTAACATCCGGGCATTTCCACTCAGGATTGTCGAAACGATCGGCGAACTGCTGAGAGTAATCGCCCACCCAGAACGTACCGGTCGTAAAGGAGCATGCGAAGATGCGGGGAGAATAGCACGAGTGCGCGTTTATGTTGAAGGTGTAGTTCGGAGAACCAAACGACCATGCGAGGCGCGAAATCCAAGCGGCAATGTCGCGACCGGTACCCTGCCAGAACTGAACCGACTCGGCACCGAAATTTTCCTTATAGTATTTGAAGCGCTCTTCGATAGTATCGAGCGCTTCATCCCATGTGATGCGCTCAAATACATTCTTGCCACGGTTTTCGCGGGAGCGTTTCAAAGGATACAGAAGACGATCGGGACTATTTACCGCCTCGGGAACCGCAAGGCAGCGAACGCACAGGCGCCCCTGATTGTACGGGTGCTCAGGATCGCCCTCCACCTTAACCAACTTGTCTCCGTCCGAGTACATGATGACACCGCAGCCGAGATGGCACCCGGGAGCAGACCATGCATTGCCGCGCGTAACGGTAAAGCCATCCTCATCGTACCGATAGGGGTGAGTATGCTCTACCTTGATAACGTGCAGAGGCTCTTTCTCTGACATATCAACCTTCCTTTCTCTCTTCATTTCCCTTGCCAACAAATGAGGTTTCCCTCGATTGAAGCCTCGCCTTCTCATTGCCTACGGTGTGGCTTGCCGGGCATCTCCGGAGACTCCGGCACGAGCCGAACCTCACATGAAGGACACCTCACCACATCGGCTTCGATAACAGGCTTCCCGCATTTCCAACACCTGGCTGCCGGCCGCTTGCCTCTCATCGCCTCAAGTTTTCCGCATTTGCCGCACCTCCTGCATCCGTAACACATCAGAGCACCACCTAAACCGCGTACAACATACCGACGTTCGTCAAGGCATCGGTAATAAACGGGATCCACAGCGCCATGACCAGGCAGAGCACGAATACGGGAACGATGCCTGCTTTGAACATGTCCTTGATCTCGTAGGTATCTTCGTTGTACGTAATCGCGATAGTCGGATTGATCGGAAACAGATAGTTGCCGCCGATAATGGCTGACATCATCACTGCAGCTGAAATAGGATTCAAGCCTGCAGCGGTGCAAATAGTGACCAGCGGAAGGAAGAACACAGGAACGAATCCGGGACCGATCGGCATAACGGTGTGCAAAAAGTACAGGACTAGACCGAGAACAAACAAAGCAAGTACGATGCTCATATCGGCAAATCCCATCGAAAGCACGATATCGCCGATGAATTGCGATCCCCCGGTACTTCCGAGCAAGGTACCCATAGAGATCATTGCACCGACCATAATGACTACGTTCCATGGGGTGCCTTTTTGATACTCATCAAACGTGAGCAAGTTAAAACCAGGTGCAAGCATAAGGCCCATGGCAAGAACGGAGATAACCGTCATGTTGAATAGAGGGAACCATGTACCCAAGATCCAAAGAATCGGCACGCCGAGAATGATACACAGGGTCTTTTTTTCCTCAACGAGAAACGGCCCGTATGATTTCACCGATTCGTAGAGTCGCTCGATTTTATCCCGCCCCAAAGACTCCGGCTTGAAAACAAAGGTGACCGAAAGCCACAACACAAGGATCATTGCGGCTGCGATAGGAACTCCGATGATCATCCAACCGAGAAACGAAATCTGCTGCCCGGTTGCCGCCTCGAGCATGCCGACGGCTGCAATATTGGTGGCGTTACCGGCAGGAGTGGCGAGTCCACCCGTAACTCCCGCAAAGGGGACCCCGATGAACAGGCACTTAGCAAAATTGGATTTCTTCTTGTAAAGATCGAGCGCCTTGAGAAGCGAGATGGACAAGCCGAAGAACAGCGCGATAACAGCCGAATCGCTCATGACCATCGAAACGAGCGCCGTAACGCACATGACGCCCAGTACGAGCTTGCGGGTATTGCCCTTCGACCAGTGAACCACAACGCCGACAAGTCGGTTCGAAAGCTGTGACTTATTGAACGCGGTAGTCAACGCGAACACCGTCATAACGAATATCGTCGTCGAAGCACCGAACCCGCTGAAAACAGTTGACGCCGGAGCAGCCCCAAGAATTGCGCCGACAGCTAAGATGATAATGCCGGTGACGCCAACAGGGAACGAATCGCATACCCACATTGCCACGCCAGCAACAAGAACGCCGAGACTGAGAAGGCCTTCTCTTGAAAGCGTCTCGGCAGGGGGGATAAGACACGCCGCCGCAAAGGCAAGAACCGCGATGATTATCCCAATCCCCCTCTTCCCCATAAAAGTAGACATCCGCTCAAATCCTCCTCATGTTTCCCCAAAACAAACGAGTGCTCAAGTAGCCTTTGGATTGATCGACTTTCTGGAATCGTCACCTCCGTCCGTTGACTAAGAAGGTCTGAATCCTCTATGCTCATGCTGCCTCCCATAAACCTTTCGGATTCCGACCCGTATCCCGACAAGTATTCGGATGCCCTCAAATTAGGCGTAAACCGCCTGTCGGGCATCAAGCGAGCGAGTGTAACTTTGTCATTTAGGGGGTAGTCTTTTTGTATTACAAAGATAAAAGACCTGTTCAAAGTCCATACAGGGTGAGCAAGCCGGAAGATGCCGATCAGTTAAGCTATTCGATCAGCATGAAAAAGATCTTCTACATGTTCGGCTTCGGATTCATGTTCGCAACGGAAGCGGGCATGCTGGGAAACGCGCTGCATCTCAATGAGGCCTTTTTCGCAGTCGCAACGATCTCGTATTTTCTTGCTGTAGCGCTCGTTCACTTCATCATGCGCTTCAGCCGTTTGCGCAAGCTGCTGGTTAGCACCCGCACCGCAGGTGATGTTGTGTTCCTGGTCGTCTCTGCTTTACCTATCGTGATGGCTATCTCCATCCAATACCTGCACGAAGGTCAGTATTACGCCGACAAGACCATCGCCATCGCTACGGCTGCCACAACGGGACTCATGGGCATATGCACCGGCATAGGGATGTTTCGGTGGCATAGCGCCGCATCGGCGGAAATCGAGCCGATGCTCGCCTATACGACATGGGGCCTCTCACTCGGACTGGTCATCCTCATAGTGGTTCTTTGGCTTAGCGAAGCCGTTTCGGGCATGGTATTCGTATCGATGAATGCAGTTTCGGCACTGCTGTACCTCATTCTTCCAAAAAGCAAGGATGAAAGAGTTCGGAAAGATACGGACCAGACGGATCAGGATGTTCATCTTGATTTTAAAATGCACTTGGCCTTGTTTTTCCAGTTGATGGCACTTGGATTCTGCATATGCGTCACGTTCTCATCTTGGTCACCGGAAGTTATCACGATAACGGTAGCCGCCGCCTTCGCGCTGAATGTCACACTCCCCTTGCAGAGAAGGTATTTTGCAGGAACGACTGGGCAAATGGCCAGAATATATCTCCCAGCAAGCATTGCCATGCTCTTCGGAATTTCCGTGGACGATCCATACGTCCAAACCGCGATCTTTGCGATTTCGATACTGCTGTTCTTCTACCAAGGCCACTCGAATACCACGTTTCTTATCACCTCGGGACGGTGCTTCGGCATAGACATCCTCTCGAACATCTCGAGAGGCCGCTTCCCCCCTATGCTCGGATTCGCTTGCGGATTGTGCCTAGGTTGCCTCTGCGTTACTCTGCAGCTAAATCTTATCGTCGTAGGAGGCTTAGTCGCAGTCTTCGTAATCGGAACCTACGCACTCCTTCCGTTTAATTTGGGCATTTCGTTCAAGGAAGGCATCTCCTATGATCTGGAGGACGGCATCGTCACACCTTGGGTAGCGCAAAGCGAAGAGGAGGAGCGCTCGTTCAAGAAGAAGTGCACTGCACTTGCAGAGTGCCATGGCTTCACTCCGAGAGAACAAGAAATCTTCTTCCTGCTCGCATGCGGCTACAACAGCGACTCCATTGCAAATATGCTCGTCATCTCGCCGAGCACCGTTAAGACCCATACCTATAGAATCTATCAAAAAATAGATGTTCACTCGCAGCAGGAGATAATCATGATGCTACGCCCCCGAAAATACGAAGCAGACCATTAAGCGAGACCCGAAAGCATTGGAGACTCCGAGCGCCCAGCTCCCGCTGCCAGACCACCATCGGCATTTTCCTGTATTGCGCCCACGGCGGCCCAGCGCCCAAAGCCCCGTACGACCCCGAGCCGATGGCGGTTTGCGGCAGATCATGCGGCGGCGGGCGCAAGCGCAGGCTTGCCGATATCCGGCAGGTCCCCTCCGGCCAGCCAACCCGCGCGCGTCGCCCGATGTCCGCCAACCGCCTCCGTGCGACGTTATTTGAGCGCTCTAAAACGGGATGGCGTTCCTTATGCCTGGTCGCTTGACTCGGCGATATCAGAATGCGCTGAAAATCGTCGCACGGAGGCGGTTGGCGGACATGCCGCAGTCGAACGGCAAGCAACCTCCTACAAGCTCACCCACCCTGTCGCAAGCAGCGAGATCGATGTCACCGCAGCAACGAGGATAACCGCCACGACGATCTTGTCGCGCGTGCTTTGCAGGT
The DNA here is from genome assembly GCF_022845715.1 of Raoultibacter timonensis. Taxonomy (NCBI): domain Bacteria; kingdom Bacillati; phylum Actinomycetota; class Coriobacteriia; order Eggerthellales; family Eggerthellaceae; genus Raoultibacter; species Raoultibacter timonensis. The sequence continues at coordinate 427,096 of NZ_AP025564.1, read as the reverse complement.
AGGGCTCCTTGCGCTCCCTCTTGCCCTTGATGTACATGAGAATGCCGGGCGCGTAGAGAAGCGACATGATCGTCAGGCCGATCGGGCCGCTCGCGTACGCGATGAAGAGGCTGTACACAACGCCCACGATCGCAAGCACGCGCCAAAGGAGGAGACTGCCGCCCACCCTGCCTTCGAACGCCTCCCGCTCGGTAAACGTGAGCTTTGCGAAATAGGCTGCCGAAAGCAGGTACGGAAGCAGGATCATGCCCGATGAAATAGAGTAGAAGAACTGGTAGGTCTGCTCGGAGAAGATCATAGCCACCAGGAAGAGCTCTATGATGATGTTCGTGACGATAAGCGTGACGATCGGCGCGCCCCTCTTGTTCGTCTTGGCGAACGCCTTGATGAACACGCCCTGCTGCGCAGCCTCGAACGGCGATTCGCTCGAAACCATGGTCGAACCCAGGACGGCACCGATAAGCGAGAGCACGACGCCGCAGTTGACGAGCAGCGCACCCCACGGCCCCACAGCCGCTTCCATAACGCCCGCAAGCGCGGGGTTTTCGAGCGTTGCAAGTTCGGATAGGGGCAGCACCCCCATCGAAAGCATCGACACCATGAGGTAGATGATGAACACGCAGACAAACGCCGTGACCGTGGCCCTGCCAACGTCTTTTTCCCTTTTGGCGCGCCCCGAAACGGCAACGGCGCCCTCGATGCCGACGAACACCCAGATGGTGATCATCATCGTGCTGCTGACCTGGTTCCAGAACGGCATGTCGGTCACCGCGCCGTTCGTCAGGTTCGAAACGAACAAGGCCGGATCGAACTTCTGGAAGAAAATGATCGCGAAGATGGCCACGAATATCGGCACGACCTTCGAAATGGTGATGACCACGTTGATGCCGGTCACCTCTTTGATGCCCCGCGATGCAAGGAACACGTAGAACCAGATAAGCACCGATGCCCCGATGGCCGAATAGAGGTTGTTGCCGCCCCCGAAAATCGGGAAGAAGTACGTAAGGGCGCCGAACAGCAAGGCGAGGAAGCTCACCGTGCAGAGCAGAACGCTGATCCAGTACCCCCACGCGCTGTTGAACCCGACGAAATCCCCGAACCCCGCGTTCGCATAGCTGTAGATGCCGCCTTTGAGCTCGGGTTTTATGCGGGAGAGCGCATAAAACGAGAGGACGAGGCACAGCACGCCAACGCCCGAAATCCCCCATGCCGTCATGATCGCATAGCCGCTGGCTCCCCCCGCAGCCTGATCCCCCGCCAGCGTAAAAACCCCGCCACCGATAATGATGGTGACGATGAGGGCGGTTAACCGAAAACCGCCGAGGGTTTCATCCGCTGCCCGCTTTGCGCTTACGTCTTTCGATGCCGACTCGTCCATACCACGCCCCTGACCTTCGGTACTTCGCCCCGTTAACCTCTTGGCAGAAAATGACTATGTATGTTCGCACCTTTATTGAAACAGTATGACGCCCATTCTGCGAGGCTGCGCAAAAACCAGCGTGGCCTCGCAGAAACGGGTGTTCCCGAATAGTCCTTCCTTGTCTACGCTTACTTGTTCCGCTGATTCTTCGGCGGTCGGGCGAACATGCCGAGAAGGGCACATACGCCAACGATGACCGCCGTAACGTAGAACGCGTTCACGAGCGATCCCGTCGCATCCCCGATGGCAAAGCCGATCGTCGCGATGAAGCCCGACAGCACGCCGAACACGAGCTGCGCGATTCCGACGGCGCGGGAAAGAACATCGCGTCCGAAGTAGTTCGCCAGCACGGTCGGTACGAGCGGCATCATGCCGCCATAGCCGAAACCGGCAAGGATGAACGAGAGGTACGGCATGATGGCATTCGATGCGAACGCGCCCACGAGCAGGCCGATCACCACGAACACGTTGCAGAGCACCAGCAGCCTCGCGGGATCGAATCGGTCAGAGATGATGCCCCAGAGGAACTTGCCCGCCATCATGGCAAGGCCCATCGACGATACCGCCGCCGCGACCATGGTCTGATCGAGCTCGAGCGTCTGGAAGTAGACGGGGACGAAGCTTACCGCGGCAACGTAGTAGCAGTACCCGCCCAAGCCGCAAATCGAGAGCAACCAGAACGCGGGCGATTTGATCGTCTGCGCAAACGTTGCGGGAATGGAGGTTTTGAACACCTTCGAAGGCTTCTCTTCGACCTTTTCCTCCACCTCGGCCTTAACCGATTCGCCTCCATCGGGCAGAAGCCCCATGTCCTCGGGCTTGTTCCTGATCACCGTAAACGCAAGGATGATCGCAAGCACGCCCGCCACGAGGAAGAACCACCAGATGTTGCGCCAATGGCCCGCTTCTGCTCCCATGAGCGCATTGGCGATGAGCGGGGAAACGAACGCGCCCAACCCGCCGATAACCATTGTGAGCGTCATCGCCCGTCCGCGCTGGCGATGAAACCATGACGGGACGATCGTGTCGACCGAAATCTCGCCCACCGCCATCACGGCGAAGGCCATGACCGCAAACGTCACGATGTAGCTGATGTAGTCGTTGACGAAGAATATGAGCGCCGCCGAGCACAGCACCATCAAGGCGCCGCCGATAACCTGCATGTAGCGTGCGCCGATCTTCGCGATCAAAAAACCGATGACGGGTGAGCCGAACCCGTACACCCAGATGGCGATAGTCGTTCCCATACCGAGCTCGGCACCGGTCAGACCTATGTCGGCCTGCATGAAACCGCCGCCGATTGCGGCAGCCGTCAGAAACGACCCGTTCGCCATGAAGTAGCAAACGCCCAAGATCACGGCAAGTATCCAACCGTAAAACAGCTTACCTGTTTTCATGTTACTCCCCTTCTTTTCGATCTGCCTTTACAAAATTTGCCCTGGTGCAGCGCCAGGCGCACGCGATGTTTTCTTGCGGGCGCATGCTACGTGCGCGAATCGTACGGCACCGACAGGGCATGCCGATTCGCACCGGTAGCACAGCTCGCACGCTTCCCTCAAAGCAACGCGCACCGTGCCGCACTCGCCGTCGATTTCCAAAACGTCGGAAGGGCACAGGGAGGCGCACAGGCCGCAACCGATGCATGCTCGTGCATCTATCTGCAATTCGCGCAGATACCATCGGTCTACGCATGCAATCGGTGCGGCCACGGCTCCCCCCCCCTTCCAACGCTCTTAAAACGACGTGCGTCCTTCTCTATGCTTTATGGTTCAACTTGTTGAACGTGTTGTTCCAGAACCCCTTGGGATCCTCGTTCACGAACGGCTCGATCGATTCAACCAAATCCGCACGATCGGTGCCGTCGGTAACCGGGTATATCTTGCACAGCATGCCGCGGGTAACCCATTGCCCCGTCTTGGGATCGAGCGTTTCGTACGCATCGTCGGTCAGCACGTTCGCATTCGAATCGAATACGCCGAGCGACCACGGCTCTTCGGCGGGCTGCTCGGGATACCACCAGCTTGGCTGGCAGATAACGACTCCGCGCACGATGCCCCACTCGAGCTTGGCAACCTGCTTGATGCGCCCGCGTTTCGTCTCGATCCAAACCCAATCGCCGTCGCGGATCCCGAGGTTGCGCCCATCGCTTACATGGAGCTGCACGATCGGGTTGGGCCACACGCCACGGGTTCCGCACCCGGGCACGCGGAACTCCGAGTGGTGCATCGGGCTCCATCTGCCGCCCGTAACCAGGCGGAACGGGTATTCCTTCGCAAGCTCCGGCTGGCTTACCGGCGTCTCGGGGAGCTCCTTGTACTCGGGGATCGGATCGTAGTCGAGATCCTGGATGATGCTCGAGAATATTTCCGCCTTGCGCGACGGCGTCGCGAAGCCTTTGATCTGTCCGTTGTGTCCGACCTCTGCATGCTTGTACGGAGTGGGGTTGCTGTTGACCCATGCCCCCTCCTCCATCGCTTCCTCGTAGGAGACGCCGCCTCGGGCAAGGCGGTGGGCTACCGCATCCTCGTAGGTTTCCCACGGCCAGTACTCTTCCTGACCGCAGCGCAACCCCAATCCGCGCCAGAAATCGTAATCGACGTGGCGCTCGTATTCGGGCTCGATGATCTTGTCTCCGATGAGGACGATGTCGTAGGCGTCCTCGATAGTCGTTGCCATCGGCCGCTCGAGGCTATCCGCGGCGGGCATGATGTAGTCGGCGAGCGCGGCGGTCGGCGTTTTCCAATAGTCGACGACGACGAGAAGGTCGAGGGCCTTGAGCGCCTTGTACACGTGCTTGGTGTTCGGAGCCCATGCGAGCGGGTTCGAGCTCCACGCGATGAGCGCCTTCACGGGATAGGGTTCGCCGGTCAGAATGGCGTCCCATGCTTTCGGCGGCGTCACGAGCAGCTGATGGAGCATCGGGCGCGGTACGCCGAACATCTTGCGGAAGCACTTGTCGATCGGCTCGAAGCCCTTCCACGACATGAGACGGTATTCGTCGTTGCCGAGGAACTTGGCACGCGCTTCGGGCGTGACCATTTCGGAAAGCTCGAATTCGGAATCGCGCAGCGGGAAGCGCTTCTCGCCATCGGCATCGATGATGCCCGGGAACCCGATGTACTCGCCTCCCCTCACGTCGATGTTGCCCGTCAGGATGCGCAGCATCGTTTTCGCGATGCCGGAGTTGGCGCCGTTCGGCCCGTGCTGGTCGGCGCTGCCGAGGCCCCATCCGATATAGGCCGGGCCGCCCGTCGCATACGCGGTAACCGATTGCACGATCTTCGTCTCGGTCAAACCCGTGACGCCCGAAGCCCATTCCACCGTGTACTGAGACATGCGATCGGCGAGCTCGTCGAACGCGGTGATGCACGTTACCGTTTCGCCGTTCTTGAACGTGATTTCGAATTCGCCGCTGAGCTGGGCATCCACCTCACCATCGGCATAGTAGCGGTTCTCATCCGAGCACCACCCGAGCAGGCCGTCCCGCTTCGCGTCCCATACGACGAAGTCTTCGTCGAGGCCGCCTTCTTCGATCTCGCTCAGTCGAACGAGCTTCTTGATGTCCTTACGGATTAAAAAGACCGCGTTGCTCCAGTACTTGAGGAACTCTTCGTCGTAGAGCTTGTTTTCGATGATGTAGTTGATCCAGGTCAGCTGCAAAGCGAGGTCGGTACCCGGGATGATGGGCAGCCACAGGCTCGATTCCTTCGCCTCTTCGGTGCACAGCGGATCGATGACGACCATGTTCCCCGGGTTTTCCTTGCGCTTGACCGGTGCCGACATCGTGCGCCAAATACCCGAGAACTCGCCGCCGTTCTCGTAGGGGCGCACACCCCAGAGAATCGACGAGCCCGCTTCGGCGCCCCATGGCGGCACCGAACACTCGATGGGCCAGCCCACCATCGACATGTTGAGCGTATAGGTCCAGCACCAGCAGATCGTGCCGGGATCGATGATGTTGCTCGGGTTGCCGAACAGGTTGGTGAATCGGGTTCGGGCCCACAGGTGGTCAGAGCGGTACGTACCCTCGGCGATCACCAACGTTTCGGGGCCGTACTCGTCGCGAAGCTCCTTGAGCTTCGTCGATATCTCATCGAGCGCCTGATCGTAGGATATCTCCTCCCACTTATCCTCGCCGCGCTCTCCGATGCGCTTGAGCGGTCGGTTGATGCGCGCCGGATGGTAATGGAATTTGATGAACTTCTCGCCGTGCTCGCCCATGCGATAGCAATGCTTCGACTGCTCGTCGAGCGGAATGATTTCAGTCAGCTTACCGTTCTTATCGACGCCACCGTAGAGCAAGCAGTGAACGCTGCAGAAGAAGCACCGCCCCTTGCGCCACCGCGTGCCGTCCTCATCGATGTAGTTGTTAGGATACTGGTCGAGGCGCTTAACGTTTTTGCCGCTGTACTCCTCGCCCTTCTTCTCGGCCATCTCAAACCTCCGTTCGTCCTGCTTCAGCTTTTCAGCTTCAGCACCCAAGGTGTCTCCGCTTACGGCTCGCGCGATGCACCGCATGCGGCCCCCATTGCCGCGCAGTATAGGGTGGCGCAGGTCAAACGCGCATCATACACGGCTTATGAGACGCATGTTGATTTTTCTCCGAGAATAGAAGAGAATGTCTTACCATCTGGATGTTTGCTTTCCGGGTGCCTCCAGGGGGACGCAAGAGAGAGGCCCGCCATGAAATCACGCCCTGCAGCAACGGGGATCGCGTGCGCTTTTTCGATTCTCGGATTCGCCTCGTGCCTCGCGCTCGAGTTTTACTGCCTGTTTTTCCGCTCGACGTTTCTCGAAGCAACAACGTTGCCGCTCGCCGAGTCCGCAGCGACCCAAGGGCTGTACTTCGTCGCCTTCTGCGCGGCGTACGTCTACATGTCCCAGCACGCCGATTGGGTTTTCAAAACCCGCTCGACCACCGCGCTAGTCGGCGCCGTCGTGCTGCTCGTCCCCTTCGCTTTCACGGCAATCGAACCCGCCGTCTCAGAGGGATCGCTCTTCGTCGGCGCGCTCGGTTGGATGGGTCTCGGGTTCGGCATCTGCTGGCTGCGCACGCTCTGGGAGCTGTATGGAAACCTGTTTTACTCGAAGCAAACCGAGCTGCAGGTCTGTCTTGCGTTCCTGCTTTCGGCGCTGCTGCTTTCGGCGCTCGTGCTGCTCCGCCCCTTCGGCCTCGCCTTTGCGGCATGCGTCGTCGCGCTCACGCTCTTCGCCGCCGGGCTCGTTTCGCTTCTCCTGCGATCCGTAGACGACGACCAGCTGCAACTCATGACCGATTCTCAGCAGTTTTCTTCGTACATCACGCAGGATACGCTCAGCAATGCCGTGCAGGGCATCGTGCTCGGCTGCACGGTTGCCACGGTTTTGAGCTTCGGTCCGCACGCTCACGCGATACTGCCGATAAGCTTCATCGCTGGCGGCTTGACCGCAATCCTCGTCACGCTTTTGAGGCATCAGAGGAATTACGATCTTGGCCTTCTGCTCGGCAGGCTTCTGCCCCTGGCCATCTTCTTCCTGATCGTCAGCCCGCTTTTGAGCGAGCAGGGTCGCATCGTTTGCTGCTGCATCGTGCTTGCGATCCTGATCTACGCCCAAGCGCGCAAGATCGTGCTGGGAATAGTCCTCAACAACCAGCTCAGGCTCAATCCCATCACCCACTCGACGCTCGTTCCGCTTCCCTATGTCGCGGGGGCGTTTATCGGCTATATGGTTCTCTTCGCCCTGTACTTCTACCTCGACCTCGGCGCCACCGAATTGTTCGTGGTGACTTCGGTTGCCGCCTTCCTCATCTACACCGCCCTCTACGTGACCAGAGCGCGTTACGGTACCGAACTGAGCACAGCTGCCCACCTCGAAACGGATGCGCCGAAACCAAGCAGCAGCGAAACGGCGCCCGAGCAGACGGATAGTCTCAAACAGTATCTTGACGAACGCTGTCAGGGTATCATCGAGGAGCGCGGCCTCACGCCGAAGGAATCCGAAGTCTTCAAGCTCTTGGTGCGGGGACGCAATGCGGAATCCATCAGCAACACCCTGTTCATTTCGTTGGCAACCGCCCGAACGCACATCTACCATATTTACGTGAAACTCGAAGTGAGCAGCCACCAGCAGCTTCTCGATGTCTTCGAGGCCATCGTTTCAGAGGACGAGTAGCCCGTTTGCACTGCCGGGGATGATTGCCGAGCGACCGAAGGCGTACCGGCGCGACGCGCGCTGCGCCTTATAAACCTCATATTCGCACGTTAAGCAAGAAGCTCTTCGATCCAGAGCTTAACCCTCGGATGGTCTTCCTGATCAGTTTTGTGCACCGTCTCAAACGACAGGGTGAAATACCCATGGGCGTAGACATCGCGAGTCTTAGCAGCGTACTTCACTTCGTTGTCAGGGTGTTGTGCGTAGAAACCATCAGGAGGCGCTTAGCCAATTCCCCGATGTTGTTGGCGTCATGGCCGCTGCGCGCTCTGTTCGATCATCAACGAGAAAAGCTTCGAGCGACATATCGTGCAACATATCGTCCAAAAGATCGATATCGGAATCGGCATGCGCCATGCGCTTAGCATAGCTGCCAAAGAGGGAGACCGATGCAATCCGTTCGCTTTCGGCAACCGAGGTATTGTACAGACTCACTGCACCGGCTACCTTTTCTTCAATATCGGCCATCGAACGCAATGCCATACGCAATCCTTTCCGCATACTTATATCAGTATCGGCGTAGATTGCATTGATTGTATCAGTAGAAGATTGCATCAGTAGAAAAAAGAAACCGATGCGCCGGCACTGAGGGAGGGAAGGGATGCAGTGCGGGCGCATCGGCTGATATTGTCCCGCGAGGGTGCGGGACTAACCATAAGGAGGGTTTATAAACTAGTCGGCAACGACTGCTTTCTTCGTTGCCACTTTCTTAGCGGTCGTGGTCTTCACGGTCTTCTTCGCGGGAGCCTCTTCCGGCTCCTCTTCTTCCATCTCGACGATCTCGTCGGCGACTTCTTCAATCTGCTTGTCGCCACCGAGGCCTTCGCGAAGGTTCTTTACCGTCGACCCAACTGCAGCGCCGAGCTTGGGGAGATGCTTCGGCCCGAAGATGAGCAACACGACTGCCAGGATAATAAGGAGCTCGGGAACACCCATGCCGAGAATTTTCATTGCTGCGCCTCCAAACGTTTCTTGCAGCCTTATCTTATTCGCTGCAATTCGATTTCGCTTCGTCGACGTTTTCCGTAACGCCACTTTTGCTTATCGCTCGGCACTCGACCGAGCACGTGGAGTATAGTGCCCTGAAAGCTCCGTTTCGCCTATCCTGAAAACTACTGATTTTCAAAGTTCGGAGTTCAATTTCTTGTCGTGCAAATTGAGTAGGGTTCCTGATCTGCGCTTATTGTACGTGCCTGCACCTATATATGTATAGCGTCTCACGAAGACCCCACTCCGGCTCCACAGGATCCCGATCATTTTTGCATACGGGAAATCGGGGTCGATGGCGCTTGCAGCATCGTGCGGCTTTCTCATGGCCCGCGGTGAGCGGGAAAGCCTACTTCTTCGCGCTCACCGTAATCGACTTCGTCGGGCAGTTCTCGACGCAGTCGCGGCACATCGTGCAGGGTTCGAGACCGAGCCGATCGGCCGACGCAACGTCTATGTTCTCGCCGCACACGGTCGAGCACGTCGTGCAGCCCTCGCGCGATATGCACGTCGAGCAGTTAGCCTGCGGACGGAGCCCGAAACCGAGCTTCGTCCGAGCCTTCGCCATGAGGGTGAAGAAGAACCCGAGCGGGCAGATGGCCGAGCACCACCGCTTGAACAGGAACAGCTCGGCGACGAGCATCAGCGGGAACACCACGAGCTCCCATCCCGGCTCCAGAAGAACGAATACGCGGTTGAACGCCCAGAGCGTCCCGAACACGAGCCCGATCGGGCAGATAAGGCAGAACACCGGGAACTTGACGATAAAGGACGCGATGAGCAGCACGCCGAGCACAAGCGCCTGCGAAGCGATGCTCGAGCCTCCCGACGAACAGGAACCGCATGCCCTTGACGCGCGTGATGCCGCGGTTTCTTCGGTTGCCGCCGGTGCGAGAGACTCGGCGTCGGTGACATCCGGATACGACTCACCGGATTCGACAACGGATCTGCATCCCTTCTCGGGAACCTCGCAGCGCTCGCCTGTGCGCCCCGTCAGCCCGCGCGGCGTATGCCCACCGAAGACGTTCTTCAGAAGGGACGAGGGGCACAGCCATGAGCAGAACGCACGCCCCAGCGCGAACACGATGAGCAGCACGATGAGCACGCCGGGCAAGAGCGCCCAGGGAACCGACCCCGATGCAACGGAGATCTGCAGGAAGCCCACAGGGCACAGAGCGCAGAGCGTTCCGATCGCCGTATCGAAGTGAAAGCCGATGAGAGCGATGGCCAAAACGGCCAGCCCGGCAATGATGCGCAGCTTTTTCATATTTACCTTCATCGGTCCTCGCCGCCCTTCGCATACCGTCCCTCGCGCAGCGCAGCTCCTTCGATAGGACCATCGCTTTGCGCAACAACGCTCGTGCGCGATACAACCACGATGCCCTTTTCCTCCACCGTGTTGTCGTAGGCGCGCAACGAGGCCGAGGGGCACACCTCCTCGCAGCGTCCGCACCCGTCGCATAGGTCACCGTGGACAACGGGGCGGTCGTGATCGTCGAGCGTGATGGCTCCCTCAACGGGGCACTCGTCCTTGCAGACCGTGCAACCGGTCCAGTCCCATGCGACGCACGAATCTTTGATAACCTTGGCAATGCCGATGTTCGACTCCGTGGGGGCGCCGAATCGCAGTGCCCCGGTTGGACACGCCTCGGTGCAGAGCATGCAAAAATCGCAGTAGCCGTGCATGAAGTCAAGCGTGGGCGTTCCGTAGCCAACGATGCTCTCGCCCAGCGAAAGCGGCGTGATGATGTCGTAGGGGCACGCCTGCAAGCATCGCTGGCAGCGATCGCATCGCGCAATCAGATCGGCTTGCGACGCCATGCCGGGTGGCCTGAGATACGCCGCATCGGCCTGCTGTGTCGCCAAGCCGAAACCGCCCAAGCCAACCATTGCGGCGCTCACACACCCTGCCGCAAGAAATCCCCTCCGTGTCATGCCTTTGTCGGCCATAGCTTTTCGCCATCCTCGTCTTTCCCATACGGGCGTTGTTTCGCCTGCCAAGCGTCCCGCAACCGGCCGCCCTCGGCAACGCCCGCCGCTATCCCCTTATCCGAGAACTTCCGCAAGCGCCTCCGAATCGGCTTTCAGGAACTCTTCGGTGAACGCAGCGAGATGCCAGTAGAACCCGCTTTCGGCCGAGACTTTCGCATCGCTCGCAAACCGTTCGATCCACGTGAGCAGGTGCTCGTCGATGAATGCGCGCTGCTCTGCGAAAAGCCGTTCGGCCTCGCTCTCATCGCCCATCGACAGCGCAGAGGCCGTCCGCTCGCACAGGCTCTGCATGAAGGCAAGCTCCACGGCCAGATGATCTTCGGGCTCGGGAAACGACGGGTTCTTGGCCAGCCGCTCCTGCCGATAGGCCGAAACTGCCTTCGAGTACGCCTCCTGCATCAGAAGACCCTCGGAGCTCGTATACACCGACTCGTACGGAAAGGCCTTCTGGGCGGTACGCGGCCCCATGCCGAAGAACACGCGATCGAACACAACAGCAAGCTGCTCGAGATGCTCCTCGCTCTGATCGGCAAGATCGCGCTTCATGGCATCGAGCGACGCCGCAAGGCGGGGGTCGTCGGATGAGAAGGAAAACCGCTCGGCTACCTGCTCGGCGAATGCAGCGTCGATTTCGACCTCGTAGCAGCGCGACAGAAACCCGTACACGTTGCCGCGGCTTTCAGCGAACTCCCTGAGGTTTTCCACGAGAGAGGCGGGCATGGTTGCTTCCATGGTTGCTCCTTAACCGGCGGCGGCCCCGCACCTGATGCGCGAGACCGCCGTGCTGTTTACTTGTAGATGAGCTGCTCGACGCTCGTGCCGACCGCGTACATGATCATACGGATGACAACGGCTCCAACAGCCGTGCAGGCAAACGAGATGAACAGATACGTGCTTAAGCTCTTCGGGTTGGCAATGCCCGACCCGCCTTCGCCCTTGGTTGCCTTGATGCAGGCAAGCACGGTGAGCGCCACCGGCACGACAATGCCGACTACCACAACACCCGCCCAGAACATAAGTGCGAGATCACCGGAAATCAGCCGTTCGATCGAGCGCGACGGATCCTGATAGGGCGCGATTGCGATCCAGATCACGTACGCAACCGTGGTAACGGCCATAATGACTACACCGGCAAGGGCAAGCTTGAGCGCGAACCCGCCCTCTTCGGAAGCCTTGCCCTTGAGCAGCACGAGCGCTGCCATAAGGGTGAAGCCGAGCGCAAGCCCCGCGCCGAGGTACATGAGCGGAAGCGCGATGCTGTCCCATGCGGGACGGGCGGCGATCAGGTAGCTCGCGCCCGCAATCGGCGAAAGCACGATGCCGACAACGCCGCCGATAACGCCGAACACCTTCGATGCTCCGGGATAATCCTTACGCGCAAGCACAAGGTAGACGATGGCGACGATGCCCATAACGGCAACGGCGAAGAGCTCTTTGGAAAGCCCCGAACCGAGGTTGCCAAGCAGGTGCAGTGCGCGCTCGGGATGCCCCATGTGGAGCACCGAAACGCAACCGCCGATCGCGAGGCACACCAGCGCAATGAGCGCCCCCGTGAATCGAACTTCCTTGAACTTGCCGGTCAGCTCACCGATCGCTAGAAAGATGAAGCTTCCCGAGGTGATACCGAGCAGAACGCTGAAAACCAGCAGAGGCCACTGTACTTCCATGCTTACTCACCGCCCTTCCAGGTGAATTTGTCGAGACCGTACTCGACGCCCGGATGGTTGCCGACATCGGTGAGCTTGTGAACCTTCTTGGTCGCGCGCATCTTCGAGGGCGGCGATTCAGGGTCGTCGAGGTCGCCGAACAGGCGCGCCTGACCAGGGCAGTGCTTCACGCACGCGGGTTTCTCGCCCTTGTCGATGAGGTGCGCGCACATCGTGCACTTCTCGATAACGCCCTTATCGCGGCTCTCATCGTAGGTGCGCACGCCGTAGGGGCAGGCCATGACGCAGTACTGGCACCCGATGCACTTGCTGTGGTCGACGAGCACCACACCGTCTTCGCGCTTGTAGCTCGCACCCGTGGGGCACACGCTCACGCACTCGGGGTTGTCGCAGTGCTGGCAAGCGACCGGCAGGTAGTACATTTCGAGATCGGGGAACGTGCCCGAGGGGCCCACGGTGAGCACTTTGTTGTAGTAGGTGCCGAGACCCACGCCGTTTTCCTGCTTGCACACGACGGCGCACGAATGGCATCCGATGCAGCTGTCGAGATCGACTGAGATGATGTTGCGAGTCATGACTGCACCCCTTCCCTCACCGTTACTTGGCTGACGCCGTCGTCCTGTCCATCGGATGCGATGGTCTCAGCCGAAAGCGGCAGGAATATACGCAGGTCTTCCTCGTTCATACAGATGTTGTCCGGTGCACCTTCTTCGGCCTTGTATATCTTGCACAAACCGCCGTAATTGTCGGTGCCGACCGCAGGGTCGTAGGGGCCGTTGTTCTCGAAGAGCACGTTGCAGTTCGAGTCGAACGCACCGTGCAGATCGTCCGTTGCCTCGCGCTCGGGGAACCACCAGTCGTGCTCGACGTGGATCATGCCCGGCTTGATGGCTTCGGTGAGGTTCGCGCGCTGGCGAATGCGGTCGACGTAGGTCTCGATCCACACCCAGTCGTCCTGATCGATGCCATGCTCGGCGGCGGTTGCGGGATTGATGTCCACCGTCGGGAACATATGCACCTCGCGCATCCACGGACTGTTGCGGTACTCGGTGTGGAAGAACGCATGGGAGCGGCCACCCGTGATGAGCGTGTAGGGATACTCGTCCAAGAGGTCAGGGCGCGCAAGGGGCGTGATCGGCGGCTCGATGTACAGCGGAAGCGGACCGTTGCCGTAGAGCAGGAGGTCCTCCGACCACATTTCCATCTTGCCGTTGTCCGATTGCGGATGCGCGGGAATCTGCGTGCCGTCGGGCAGCGTCGTGCCGGGGAAGCGGTATACCGACCCCATCTTGTTGCCGCGGAACATCGTGTTGAAGCCGGGGCGGAAATCGCTCGTCTTGCGCATGAAGCCCGTCTCGTACTTCGGAGCGCCGCGCACATCGCTCATCTGCACGCCGGTCACGCTGATGCGCTCGCGGAAATCCTCGAAGCTCGCGCACGAAAGCTCGGCGGGCAGCGTCTCGGGGCCCTTCACCATGTAGTCGAAGAACTCGTACTTGTCCTTCCAGAACATGTCGACGTCCATATACTTCGCGAACTCGAAGCAGATGTCCATGTCGTCCTTCGCCTCACCGAGCGGCGCGTGGAAGGGCTGGCGGATGAGGTAGGTGTGGCTCGTCGGATAGCCGTGGCCCGAGTGGGCCCATTCGACACGGTCGACCTCGTTGGGGTGAGCTGCGGGCAAGATGATATCGGCGAGCTCGCCCGAAGGTGTCATGTAGATGTCGACGTTCACGAAGAAATCGAGGTTCTTGAAACCCTCGACAATCTCGTGGCCGCCCTCGATGGACAGGATCGGCTCGCTCGTCTGCTGCCAGTAGCCGTAGATCTGGAACGGGTCGCCCTGCGCCATGGCCTTCGTGGTCGCCGCGCCGAAGCCGCCCTGCTGACCGTAGATGACCTGGCCGCCTGAATTCTGCGTGGTCTCCTGGAGCTCGCCGGTCGCATCGTCGGCTACGAGGATCTGCTGGTAGCCCGTGTTCTGACAAACCGAGAGTTTCTTGATGTTCTTCGCGGTCTCAAGGCGGCGCTTACCCATACGGCCCTGCTGGTTGGGCACGACGTCGAACATGAACGAGTCGTAGCCGGTGGCGGGTTCGCGGCCGATGTTCTGGCCGCCCTTCGTGTCGAAGTTGCCCGCGAGCGCCATCATGATGGTGAACGCCTGCGAGATACCCGACGTGTTGATGGAGAACTCGACCTTCTGGCCGCGACAGAAGCACGCGGCGGGGCTTGCGTCGATGTATATCTGGATGGCTTCGCGGATCTTGTCCTCGGGAAGCTCGCAGAACTCGGCGGCGCGCTCGATCGTCCACGGCGTCACATGCTCCACGAGGATGTCCCACGAGGTCCGGTAGGTTTTACCGTTGATCTCGCGGCTGCCCGAAAGCGCCGGCTTGGCGTCTGCCACGATGTTGCCCTCGGCGTCGAGCCATTGGAAGGCCTTCGGCCCGCCGAGCTCCTGCTTGTTCTGCCAATCACCCGACCAGTAGATCAGCTGGTCGTGGACTTCGTCCCATGCGGGATACAGCTCGTCGGAGCCGCCCTCTTCAAGCATCGACTGGCGCAGCTGGTAGCCTGTGTTCTCCTCGTCGATGAAGAACGGGGCATTGGTGTAGAAGCGCGCGAAGTCTTCGGCGCACTTGTCCGAATGGATGATCTCGTTGATGAAGGCGAGCACGAGCGCCATATCCGAACCCGGACGGATGGGCAGCCACAGGTCGGCCTTGGAGGCCGTGCACGTGAACCGCGGATCGACGCAGATCACCTTCGCGCCGCGCTCCTGCGCACGCTTGACGGTGAGCCAGTCGTAGTAGCCGCGGCTGCGCTCCTGGCGGCACCAGATGAGGATGCAATCGGTATTGTTGCCGTCCCATCCGGTGTATTGCGTCTCATCGCCGTACAGGCGCTGACTCGTGAAGTACGAGCCGACCCAGCAGAGGTTCCCCACGCCGAACGTCGCCGTCGAGCCGAGTTCGAGCCACAGCTTGTTGATGGCCTGGAACTGCAGCATGTCGCGGCCCGTGCCGTACTGGTGGGCAATCGTGTGCCAACCATGCTCTTCGCCGATCCTCGTGAACTGCTCGGCTGCCTCTTCGTAGGCCTCTTCCCACGTGATGCGCTTCCACTGCCCCGATCCCTTTTCACCGACGCGCTTTTGCGGGTAGCGCACGCGCAAGGGGTTGTATATCTCCTGGGGAATGGCGAACGCGCGCGAGCACAGCGTTCCCTCCGAGAACAGATCGGGGTTGCCCTCGATCTTGACCAAGCGTCCGTCCTTCACATGCCCGAACAGCGCACAGCGGCCGTAGCACTGGCGGCACGCGCTCGGGATCTTCTGGACATCATCGGCAGAGGTGTTGGCGGCTCCCTCGTCTTCGGCGAACGCTGCTGCGGATGCGGATCCGAGCAACAACGTCGAAGCACTGGCCACCGCCGAGGCTTTCAAGAAGCCGCGGCGACTCATCTTCAGTGACATCTCTCCTCCTTTTTCCTCCTACCTTGTGCAAGCATGTCCACCGCCCGGCCGATGCTTAGTGGACATATACTTGTTGTGCTAATTATATTAAGTGAAACTATTAGCGCAATAACTTACTTTATTCTAATTTGCAGATAATACGTTTGGATCGAGCATGTTTATAGCCCACTCGGTCGGCGGCCTTCGATGCAAAAGCTCGTAAAATGCAGCTGTAGCCCGGGATGCCAATGACGCTTTTCGACCAAGCCCTAACGGCACTACGACAAGGGAATCGGCCAGGGAAGAATGTCGCTGCGGAGCTGATCCCTCTTCGCAGACCAGTCCCGTTTCGTCGGGCGCATTCTCAGATTGAGCCTTTTGGCTATCGACCGGGCAATAGCATCGAACTCCTTGTCGTTTCTCACGTTCTCGCTTGTGATCCTCACGACTTCGAACCCCATGCCGACAAGCGCCGCATGCCGCGACCCATCACTCGACCTGCGATCAAGCTCGCCATGGTGCTCCCGACCGTCGTATTCGACAACAAGCTTGGCATCGGGCCAGAACAAATCGCACCGGAATCCACTCTTTCCCGTTGCGTTCTTCGCAAGATCGGTCGCGTCCATCCTGAAATTAAGCACAGGCAACGGAAAGCCGTAGCCGCCAAGGCGCACGGGAAAGCAGAAAAGGACGACGAGGATCGATTCCATCGGCGATTCCGAGCCGTCCATGCAATAGCGGAGAGCTTGACGTGCGAGAACGGCACCGTGTATACCGCCGGCTTTTGCCGCATACGAAGCGAGTTCGGCGAAGCTCGTTACCGGTTTCACCTGGTACACGGTAGGACGACCGCCTACCGGCCGACGGTAGGTTCCGCATAACTCCAACCCATCGAGCACCTGTCGGGCAAGCGATTGCCCCGACGCTCTTTGGATAAAGCCCAACTCTGCGCGGCACACGAAAACGTCTTCGCTAATCCGCATGAAAGAATCGCGCGGAAGCTGTTTGGGTCTCACATGGCAACGGATTCGGGCGTCCTTGGGTCGTAAACTGGCATCGGGAACGAGTACGTGAATCGGTTCCGAAAGAAACGAGAACCCGTTTGCGCGAAGCGACTCGAGTTGTTTTTTGTCTGGTTTGATGAACGATGCAGAGTTTTTCCGCAGCGCACCGCCGTACGCGCATCGCCGATGCTTGGCGGCACGATCGAAACGCCAGAATTCCAAAGCCGATATGTCGCAGAGAATGATCGTCATACGGCAAGGCTATCATGGAATGGCGGTCTAGGATAGGATAAAAAGCGCTTTTCATCTGGTTATATGCAAATTGTAACGTATGATTTGAGGGCAATCTCCGTAAGGTCTCGGGGTAAAACATGTAAGGTTTTGAATACAATCTCGTAAGGTTGCAGCCGAACCTCTGCCCGCACTGCCGAAAAGCCGCCTCGCACGCGCGATGGGCATCGGATCTATCGCGTTTGCATGGGCAATGGGGCTTGCAGGTTTCCATCGGTCGCGGAGCTTGCGGGTTTGCCTGCTCGCAGGTTTGCCGGTTCGCCGGGTTTGCCGGGTTTGCCGGTTCGCCGAGTATTCAGGATTGCCGCGAAGCCGGATCGAGCAATCAACCATTAGGTTTTTATCGAAATGCCATGTGAAATGGCGGCGAACCGTCGTTTTGCGAAAAACAAGACGACCGACAAACTTGCTGCTAGCGGAGGTTTCGGGAAAACCCCAGGTCACGTTTTCCAAACTGAGCGATGTAGGCGTTGAGGACGGGTTCGAGTTTCGCAAAACGACGGTTCGCCGCCATCAAGCGACCGTTTTCGCGCAAAAACGCATTATCAATAAAACGACACCCCGCCGGATCGTGCGTCACTCCGTTCGCTCAGCACACTCGCGCCCATCGCATCCCTGGCTGCAACTCTGGCTTTGGACGGCCAGGACATTGCGTACCCCCGACGTTCCATCCAAGAGGGCCGCGCAGCATCGACGCTTTGTTCGGTTCTATCGCTGGACGACTTCGAGGCCCACTTCGCGCAACCGCGGTCCCTCATCGGCCAGCTCGATCACATTGAGGCTGATGCCTATCTCGGCATCGGGCACCATCGACAAAACGTCGTCGATGCGCGTATCCGGAAACGAGAGCACCCCATCATCGAACGAGACCGACCCACGGGAATCGGGCAGCATGCCTTCAAGGGAGCGCCGCACGTCATCGACAGACGGGCCGAACGCCTTAGCGCACACGATAAAGTAGGAGCGCTTGTCGAAGCGGTACTCCTGGTAGGAACCCGTCGCCTGCTGCAATCGGCCGAGCATGTGATTCTGCTGATTGAGCTGGCCGGTATTCTTGTTGTCCGACGAACAATAGTGCACCCCGAGGTCGAGATCGTTCTCATGGGCAAACCGCAGAAGCTCCAACGCCTCGGATTCACTGCCCGCCACGGGAATGCCGCCTGCGTACCAGTAGTCATACAGCACGTCGAACGGCTGCTTGCGCAGCGAGAACCCGCGCGCTGCGAATGCCTCGGAGTTGCTGAGGGGGAAGCAGAACTCAAGCAGGTTTATCCCCCGAGCACCCCATGCCGACAGCTTCATGAGCAGGTCTTTCATGTCGTCGATCGTTCCAGGGATCACCGGCATCTCCACCATAACCGCTGGGATGCGATCGACCGCTTCACGAATGCGCTCTTCGACCACTCGGCGCTCGTCATCGCCATCCTCGAGCTTGATGCTGAACCTGATCTCGTCGAGCCCGCTTTCGCGCAACGCATCCATCGCGTCCTCATCGAGCCGGTATCCGCTCGTGTAGAGCCTCAAATGGGCCTGGGGGTACAGCTCGCGAGCGCGCTTTAAGAATTCGAGGGTCTTTTCGAACCGGAGCATCGGCTCGCCCCCGGTCAACGCAATGCAATCGAGCCGAGCTCCCGCAGCATGAGCCTGCTCCAACTCGCCAAGGGCGTCTCGATCTTCTCGGCAATACCGCTCGTAGTCTTCCTGGTTGGGATTGAAGCAGAAATAGCAGTTTTTCGGACAGGTAAGCGAAATAAAGAACGTCACCGTTTTCTCGCCTGTTCGACAAGCAATGCACCCGGGAGACATCCAGCCGTTTCCGCCGACCAGGCTTTTCCCGCAGTTTTCACATGCCCACGCAGAATTTTCGAATCGCCTGCTTCGGGGTTGCGATTCCTCGCGCTCGAACGGCAGCCCGAACGATGAAACGGTTTGCTCGTAGTCTGAAGCAACCTCGTCGAACGCTTTTTGATACGTCTTCAGATCCATTGCAGCCCCCTGGATATCCGCCTTGCCGCATACGGATGGCGGCAGCGACGCGCTGTGCCGCCCTGTTTCCGTACGCGAAAATCTAGTCTGCCGTATATGGTAAACCAGACTCGACAATTTGCGAGCGGCGCTGCCGTCTGCGTGGAGTTTTGGACGATATAAACCCTCATCGCTTGACGGCGCAAGTTCGATTGTGATTACTTAGATAGATACGTATTTCCTCGGCAATCGTTTTGGCTTAACCGAAACCGTTGCCGAGGAAATAACCTTATCGCCGCCGAGCGGCTCGCGTGAAAAAGGTCATGATGGTCGGCAAGCACAACCAATTCATCGGATATAAAGTCTACGATGCCCAACGCTTGATGCATCGCACGCTTGAGGTCGCCCTCAAGCCGCATGATCTTACGCCCGGGCAATGGAACCTGCTCAATCAGCTCGATCGGGCAGGCGCCCTTTCCCAGAAAGCGCTCGCCGAACGAACGCGCAAAGAACAGGCCACCATCACCCGCTATCTCGATACGCTCGAACGCAAGGGGCTCGTCGTCCGCTCCCGCGACGAACACGATCGCCGGGCTCACGTAATCACGCTGACCGACCAGGCGCGCACCCTGCTCAAACAGGTAGAATCGGTTGCAGAAGATGCAGCGGACCGGCTTATCGACAACATCAGCCAAGAAGAAATCGATACGTTTCTCGACGTGCTCGATCGCCTCAAGGCAAATGCCTCCGTCTACATCGACAGCAAGACTTCTCGGCACTAAACCGACGCCGAAAAGCCCAGCAGGCAGTGGCGGTCACCGTTCGGCCGAAGACTGCCGATGCCCCGCTCCGGAGACGCCATGGGCGCTCCGAAGCGGGGCAAACAAGCTCCTTCAAGCTGTAAAAAGGGAAATAACCAGTTCACAACTAAGCATTTAGCTGCTACAATTCGCCTGCACAACTACATAGCGTCACCCCGTTGATGCGTCCTGAATCGATACGAGACAGGACGAGAAGGGGCCTCTGGAGAATTCCGGTCACCAGACCGGATGCCGAAGGGGCAAGGCGGAAACGCCGAAACTCTCAGGCCAAAGGACAGAGCAAAGCTTTCAGCTTGACGTATGCGTCCGCATTCTGCGCGAGCATACGCTCGTCTTCTCTCTTCCAGATCGCCTCGATTCGCTTCTACGGGCTTCGCAGAAGTGTTGCAACGTTGCTCTACGATGGAAGGAAAACAGTGGAAGGCTTTTTCGACGCGATCAATTCGGCGCTCGTCGCTATCGACGACTTTATTTGGGGCATACCGCTCATGGTGCTCATCCTGTTCGGCGGTATCCTCCTGACGGTGCGCTTGCGCGGCGTCCAGTTTCGTCAACTCCCCCGTGCGCTGCGCTACATGTTCAAAAACGAAACGGGCGGCGAAGGCGAAGTTTCGAGCTTCGGCGCGCTGTGCACCGCGCTTTCAGCCACCATCGGAACCGGCAACATCGTCGGCGTTGCCACGGCTATCGTAGCAGGTGGGCCCGGCGCTATGTTCTGGATGTGGCTGGCAGCGCTGTTCGGCATGGCGACCAAGTTTTCAGAAGGTCTGCTTGCCGTCAAGTACCGCAGCATCGACAAGAAAACGGGCCACGTGCTCGGCGGCCCGTTCTACTACATCGAGCGAGGCATGGGCAAGAACTGGCGTTGGCTCGCCAAGATATTCGCCTTCTTCGGCATGTGCGTAGGCCTGTTCGGAATCGGTACGTTTACTCAGGTCAATTCAATTTCAACAGCAATTACGGGTTTCTTCGACCCGAACAAATCGGCCACGGTGAACATTCTCGGCATGGATTATTCGATCGCAACCGTCATCGGCTCGCTCGTGCTCGCGGTACTCGTGGGCCTCGTCGTCATCGGCGGCTTGAAGCGCATCGCCAAGGTGTCGGAGCGCGTGATCCCTGCAATGGTCGTACTCTACGTGGGTTTCTCGCTCGTGCTTATCTTCACGAACCTCGACAAGCTGCCCAGCGCGTTCGCCACCATCTTCGAAAGCGCCTTCGGCTTGCAGGCGGTTGCCGGCGGCATGCTCGGCGCCATTATCATCGCCATGCAGAAGGGTATCGCTCGCGGCATCTTCTCGAACGAAGCGGGTCTCGGCTCAGCCCCGATCGCCGCGGCTGCCGCCCAGACCAAGGAGCCGGTGCGCCAGGGCCTCGTCTCCATGACCGGCACGTTTCTCGACACGATCGTCGTCTGCTCGATGACGGGCCTCGCCCTCGTCATGACGGGTGCCTACCAGATTCCGGGCCTCGAAGGCGCCGCTGTCACCACCGCGGCGTTCCAGGCGGGCCTTCCGTTCATCCCCGGCGATGTGGTTTCGTTCGTTCTCATGGCGTGCCTCGTGCTGTTCGGCTTCACCACCATCCTCGGATGGGACTATTACGGTGAGCGCTGCCTCGAGTATTTCAGCAACGGCAACATGAAATCGGTCAAGGTGTACCGCTGGCTCTACATTGCCGCCGTGTTCATCGGCCCCTACATGACGGTAGCCGCCGTATGGACCATCGCCGACATCTTCAACGGCCTCATGGCCATCCCGAACATGATCGCGCTCATCGCGCTGTCGGGCGTCGTGGTGAAGGAGACGCGGGACTACTTCGCCCGTCTCAAGGCCGCGGGCGACGAGGATCATATGGAGCCCCGCCTTGCAGGCGATAACTGGGATATCCCGCCCATCGATCCGATTACGGAACGCTAGGACGTCAAGCTCTGCGCCGCGCGAACATCCTCCCGAAAAAGGATGCGCGCGGCGCAATGGTATTGCTTCGCCATCCGATCAACTGGAAAGCTTCCGCGCAAACTTCGAAACGGTACGCGAACTGCGGCCAATCGTTCGGCCCGCACCCACGCGGCTGACGAACGGTCGGACGAAGCCGATCAATCGTCAACTCCCGAACCGGTATCCTGAGCGCCACGCCGTCTGCAGGTATTCGGGATGCGACGGGTCCTTTTCGATCTTCTCCCTGATCTTGCGGATGAACACCGGCAGACTCGACGTCTCGCCCACGAACTCCTCGCCCCATACCGCCTCGATGAGCTGTTCGCGCGTGAACACCTCGCCGGGATGGCTCGCTAAAAGAAAGAGTATCTGAAACTCCTTGGGCGTGAAATCGATGCGCTTATCCCCCGTGGTTACACGGTAGCGCTTGGTATCGAATTCCAAACCACCGAGCATGACGCAATCGTCCTGCTGCTTCGGCATGATGCGCTCGTTGCGCTTGAGGTGGGCATCGATCCTCAAGAGCAGCTCGTCGGGGTCGAACGGCTTCACAAGGTAGTCGTCTCCCCCAACGTTGAAGCCCGTACCCTTGTCGGTGATATCCCCTTTCGCCGTGAGGAACACGATCGGCACGATCGCTCCGGATGCGCGCAGCTCCTGGCAAACCTGGAACCCATCGAGCTTTGGCATCATGACATCGAGTATGAGCAGATCAGGCTGCTCCCTCCCGTACACCTCGATCGCTTCTTTTCCGTCGGCGGCGCAGCAGAACTCGTGGCCGCCGCCGACCACGATGCGCCGTATGAGGTTTCGCATGCTCGGTTCGTCGTCTGCGAGCAGTATTTTCGCCACAGCCTATCCTTCCTCACCCTTGTTTCCCGTCGGAATGAAAACGGTAAACGTGCTTCCCTGCTTGTAGGTGCTCTCCACCTCGATGCTGCCCTCGTGCATCTCGACAAGCTCCTTCACCACCGCCAAACCGAGACCGCTGCCGCCGTAGCGTCGATACGACGATTTATCGCTCTGCGTGAAACGCTCGAAAATGAGCGGCAGGTCCTCTTCCTTGATGCCGATGCCGGTATCGGTGACAGCGATGGCAAGCCGCTCGTTCCGCTCGTCGTAGCTGACCTCGATATGCACGCTGCCGCCCTTCCGCGTGAACTTTATCGCATTCGACGTGAGGTTCTCGACGATGCGCCGGATCTTCTCCCAATCGGCAGTGATGATGGGCACATCCGGATGCACGAGCGTGGTGAGCGCGATGTGGCGCTGATCGGCCAAAAATCCTATGCTGCGCTCGACGAGTCCGATAAGGTCCATCATATCGAACGGCTCCATGATGAGATCGGTTCGTCCCGCTTCGACCCGCGCCATCTCGAGTATGTTGTTCACCATCTGCAAGAGCAGCTGCCCGTTCTCCTTCACCTCTTTGACGGCGGCGGTTTCGTCTTCGCTGCGCTCGGTGTTCGCATTCTGCCATATCTCGGTAAAGGCGATGATCGAAGTGAGCGGGGTGCGCAGTTCATGGCTCATAATGGCCAGGAAGTCCGATTTGTACTGGTTTTCCGCCTGCAGCTCTTCATTGACCTGGGCGAGCTGACTCCGCTGCTCTTCGAGCATCTCGTTCGCCGATTCAAGCTGGGCGGTTCGCATCTCCACCTGACCTTCGAGATTGTTGTACAGGGTGCGCAGTTGCTTTGCCATGGAATCGAACTTGATGGCAAGATCTTTGATCTCCCCGTTTCCCTTGATGCCGTCGAGATCGACTTCGAAGTTGCCGCCCTCGATCTGGTCGACAGCGCTTTCAACTTCGGTTAAGGGATGCGTGATCATGCGGGTAATCGCAAAATAGAGGATGAGGATGACCATGATCACGATAAACGAGAAGTATCCGATTTGGCGCGTCACGTTATCCTGAATACCCGACATGTAGATGTCGATGGGCATGATGATGCTCGTCACGCCGATAAGGTCGCCCACCTCCATGCCCTCCTTGGGATATCCCGTGGCATCGAGTTCGCCTTTCGGATCGCCATGGCAATCGAGGCACGATTCCTTGAGGTAGATCGGCGAAACGTAGCGGAACACCTCTTGATCTTCATAGGTCTCGATGCCGTATTTTTCGTTCGCCGTGCCTTCCTTGAACATCCTGATGGCATCAGATTCGTACTCGTCGGACATCGAGGCTTTCTTGCGCGGTTCAAGATTGGTGTACTGGATAATGTAGTTGGTATCGCGTTCAAGGATCTTGGCGATGCTCTTGCCGGCGATGGCGCAGTAGAGCCCCTTGAAGTTGTAGGTTCCGTCCGAATCGGTGTCGATGCGCGCCTGGTTCATGTCCATGAACTCCCACACGGCGTCCATCTCGTAGGTAAGTATGCGCGCTTTTTCGAGCATTTCGGCTTCGGCCTGTTCGCGCTGGGTGTAATCGCTCCATACGACGTTCAAGGCAACCGCCACGACCAGCAGGACGATCAGGATGATCGTCGTCTTGCCTCGAAGCTTCATCTTTTTCGCCAGAATCGCATGCATCGTACACCACCTTCCGCGCGAACGCGTGCTCGCAACGCAGACGCGTCCGCTCGTTTCAAGCGGACGCGCTCCAACCTAGCTTCTTTCGCCTTCTTCCAGCAATTCGCCGATCACGTCGACATCGATGGGAAGAAACGCCGAGCACAGGGCGCCGACGCCTTCGTACAACGATCCCGGCGCAGCGTCGGACAGATCCGATACATAGTTTGCAACCCAAGCAAGCGGATGATCGATCAGAAACGAACGCTGCACCGAAAGCAGGCGCCGATATTCGTTCGCATCCCCCTCGTCGAACGCCTTTTGGGTTTTCTCGCTCAGCTTCACCATGAAATCGAGCTCGATGGCAAGGTGATCGTCGGACACGCGCGGATACTGCGAAGGCAGCATGTTCTCGCTCCGATACGCCTCGCGCACCTTGAGCGTGGCCTCCTGGAAAAGCACCCGTTCGTTTGTCAGATACACGCACTCCCACGGCGGCGCTTTAAGGTCCTCGGGGCCTACGAGCACGTGCATGTAGTCCTGTTTTGCTTCTTCCAGATACCCGGCGGGATCCTCGGCATAGCCCTTTCGGCAAGCAGCAAACAGGGCGAGGGCCTTGGCGAAATCGATCGAATCGACCGCTTCGAAGCATTCGACCGCCTGGTCGGTCGTATCGGAGAACAGCGCGGCGAGCACCTCTTCGGTCGGATCGTCGCCAAAGACCGCCTGGAACACGCGATAGAGATAGGTACGGGCGACAAGCGCCGTTTTTACTATGATGTCATCCATCGTCTTTCACCCCATAAGAATCGTATCATGACGAGAATACCGCGGTTGTAAACCGCCCGCATCCCTCGGCATCAATGCAGCAAAGCCCCCCAGCCCCATGCCATGATACAGCACGGATGGGCCAGGGGGCTGCAAAATCGTCGGCTACGCGAGCGCTGCGTCGCGTGCGCTGATCAGCAGGCTCGGCGTGGTCTGCGAAGAATCGGGCAGACCGTTGATATCGGACACCAGATCGCTCCCGTATTTCACCTTTAGTTCCTCAAGATCGCCGAAATCGAGGGCGCGCATCGGGCATGCCGCCACGCATGCGGGGCTTTCGCCCTTCTCGCGCAGGAGGTAGCACGAATCGCACTTGCGCACGATCCCCTCGTCCTCCATATACACCGGCTCGCTGTACGGGCATGCGCTTACGCACGTCTCGCAACCGATGCACATATCGTCATCGTGCAGCACAACGCCGGTTTCCTCGTCTTTGTACATCGCGCCCGACGGGCAATTGGCGACGCAGGCCGGCGATGCGCAATGGTTGCACGAAATCGACGTGCTGTAATACCGGACCGACGGAAACTCGCCCACTTCGGTCGTGTCGACGTTGCGGAAAATCTCACCGGTTTTGTACAGGGCGTTCTTATCCCTGCACGCGATCTGACACGTCTTGCAGCCAATGCAGGCAGTCTGATCGAAATAGAATCCCATTTGTCCCATGACTTAAACCATCCTCCCTGTGGCTATTCGAATATGACTCGCTGCGGCCATTCGCAGTCGGGGTCAAGTTCGCCGGAATACTTTTCGATGATGCAGTTGTTCGAGTTGAACCCGGTATGTCCCTGGCCGGTCGGAATCGGCGAAGAGAGCGTGTTCGTCGCACCCGCTATATCGTCGCCGTCAGCATTGAGCTCGGCCCACGCGCCCTCGCCCAAACCGATCGTCTTCGGCATGATGCGCTGGGTTACGAACGCCGGGCGCACCACTGAACCGTAGGGGCTCGAAAGCCGTACGGGATCGTCGTTTTCGATGCCGAGCTCCGCCGCATCGGATGCGTTGATCCAAAGCTCCTGCGGCCACGCCTCGCGCAACCAGTTCACGTTGTCGAACACATGATGCGAGCGGCGCTGGTAGTGCTGGGTGAGCAGCTGGAAGGGACGATCGTTCTCGACGCCGTCTTCGTAGCCCTCGGTGATACGGACGTACTTGGGCAGCGGGTCCTTCTCGCTGAAACCGACATGATCGATGTAGCCCGCAAGCGATTGGCAGCAGATCTCGAACTTGCCGCTTGCGGTGGCAACCGGGTTGGCCTCGGGATCTTCGATGAACTTCGCGAAGGGAAGGTTCGTGTACGCATCGCCTTCGGTGCGCTCAACCTGGTAGATGCCTTTGTCCTTGAATTCCGCGAGCGTGATCTTGCCCTCTTGCGGCTCGCCGGTGACGCCCATCTCCTTGATGTCGTCCTGGGTGATGGTGAGCAGCGGCTCTTTCGTCGCGCCATCGGATCCGAGCACCGTGCAGCCGGCAAGCTTGTTGAACAGCTGCTGGGTCTCGTCGATGTCGTACACTTCTTCAGCCTTGAAACCGAGCTTCTCGGCGATCCCGATGGCAATCTCTTGGTCGCTCTTCGCCTCGTACAAGGGATCGGTGATGTGCTGACCGTAGATGAGGATCTCGCGGTTGCCCGTCAAAAGCGTGCCCGGACGCTCCCACTCGGTGGTGACCGGCAAAACGACGTCAGAGTACTTCGCACTCGTATTCAGCACGTAGTTCATCGTGAGCACGAACTCGACCTTCTTATGGGCCTCGATGCCCTGCGTCATGGCCTGGCGCTGGTTGAGCGCACCGCCCATACCCTGATAGATCATCTGGATGTTGACGTCGCGCGTCTCGCCCTTGTACATGGTATGGGATCCGTTGAGGATCGCGTTCCACATTTCACCGTTGTTCAGAGCGTACTGCTTCTGCGGGAACGGGTTGGCAGGAAGCTCGACTTTGACGCCTGCACCGCCCGGCGATACGAGCGCGCCGCCGCCGTTCGAGGCGGAGTTGTGCATCGTGCCGCTAACCGAAGCACCGTCGCGTCCGATCTGGCCGCACACCATACCGAGCGTGAGCATCGCGTGCGGCAGGCACTCGCCCTCGTTGATGCGGGCCGGAGCGCCGCCTGCAAAGATAGTGGCTGGTTTGGTAGTGGCGTACTCCTCAGCCAACTGCTTGATCGTCTCAGCGTCGACACCGCAGATTTCAGAAGCCCACTCGGGCGTCTTAGCGCCTTCGGAGGCGAACGCGCCCTCGCCCATCACGTAATCGTAGAAGTTCTGGGAAGGATCAGCGGGCTCGGAAGCGAACACGAACTCGTTGCGCTCGAGCGGCTTGTAGGTATACTCGGGATACTCGCCCGAGGGCATGTGCTCGCTATCGAATCCGACGCAGTACTTGTCCAAGTACTCCTTGTCGTGAAGGCCCTGCGAGATGATGTGGTTGATCATACCGAGGATCATGGCCGTATCGGTAGAGGGGCGAATCGGGATCCACTGCGCGTCGAGCGCTTCGGCGGTCTCGTTGTAGCGCGGGTCGATGACGACGAACTTCGTACCCGCCTTCTTGGCCTGCAGATAGTTGTAGGTAGGATTGCCCGCGCTCGAGTTGGCGGGGTTGGCGCCCCACAGGATAACAAGCTTCTGCTTGCGCAGCGTCAAACGATCGGGGGCGTCGGAAGAATAGCCGGGGCTGCCCATGATCATCGCATAAGCGTCGGGCCATGCGCCCCACGACACCTGGCCCCAACGGGGCGTATAGCCGCCCATCAGCTGGAATACGCGAGGCAGCTCAGAGCCGCCCAGGACGAACACCGACTCAGGACCGTACTCGTCGTAGATCTTCTTGATCTCCGTCGCAACCAGCTCGTAAGCCTCGTCCCAGCTGATGCGCTCCCACTCGTCTTCGCCGCGAAGCTCGCCGTGCGGCTCTTCGGGACTCCAGTTCTTGCGCTTCATGGGGTACTTCAAGCGGTCGGCACCGAACACCTGCATACGTTGTGAACGGCCGCGCTGACACGCACGCTGCTGCGGATAGTCGGGGCTGTCTTCATGCGTGTCGTCGGTCTTTTGGCGCAGCACCACGCCGTCTTTCACCAGTGCCTTGTTCAGGCACCGTCCACCGCAATTGTGCCAGCAAGCGGCGGTAACCCAGGTAGCGCCTTCTTCGGCATCGATCGGCTCGGTGTGCTCGGTAACCGTCGAAGCGCTTTCCTTCTTCGGGCTGCAACCGGCCATACCGGCTCCAGCGAGCGCTGCGGCTCCTGCGGATAGCGCCAGGAACTTCCTTCGGCTGATATCGCTGCCGATGGTGGAATCGAGAATCTTCCCCATAATTCCTCTCCCTCGTACTTCGTCTCTCTCGTCTTGTGCGGATCGGCGAGCCGCTCAGCGGGTCGCCGAGTCCGTTTGCAAAAATTATTATGGAGTTATTACTAGGGATTTCAATCCGATTCGGGTTTAAGATTGCTGAAACCCAATTAAGAAAAATTAAGGGTAGAAGCGCTTGTGAAACGCTCTTCGCCGCACATCGTGCGCAGGTGGCGGCAACCCGAATGCGAAGGTCTTCCACCGATCGAAGCCGCATCGGAAACGATTCGATCCTAAAACATTGTGCGGTCTTCGCGTAAAGGCGTGCAGGCCGCACAATACGGTACGCAACGGAGCCCTCGGATCTGGCTCAAAATGACGGGTTGGCGAATGCATGGGCTTGGATTTTGGGTTATTGCGGGATTACCGATCCCAAAACCCCTGATGGCATTTACTCAATACCTTACATGTATTCGCCAACCCGTCATTTTGAGCCAATATAGCCATGCCCGGCGCTGAATCAGCAGCCCCATGCCCGCCCATACCCGTCCGAAGCCCCAAAGCCCCGAATCACCGTCAGACGCCATGCGCAAGCAGAGCGAACGGAGCCCGCAAGCAAGCAACCTCGCAGACGAACGCCCTCGCAGGCAGCAGCTGCGCATCCCCTACAGACGCGCAGCTACCGTTCGCACCGCATCGTCGGCATCGTCGCGCAACCGCCTGAGCTTCTTCACCTCTCGGACCACGAAGAACACGGTGGTCACGAAAGCGAGGGTATCCGCCGTCGGCACGGCGAGCACGATCGAAACCAGCGACGACACGCCAAAGACCGGCAGCACCATCGGGAAGATGATGTAGAGCGGGATCAGGTAGATCACCTGACGGGTCATCTCCAAGATGGCGGACTTGAGCGGCTGGCCGCTCGACTGGAAGTAGCTCGAACCGACGATCTGGAAGCCGACGATGGGCAGCACGAGCGTATCGAGCTTGAGCACCGTGATGGCGAACTGCTCGAGATCGCCCGAGATGCCGAAGATGCCGATGATCGGACCGGGTATCACGTGCACGAGCACCCAGAAGAAGATCATCATGCCCGTCGCCCACACGCTCGCCCACTTCACCGTATCGAGCACGCGCTGCCACTGCCGCGCGCCGTAGTTGTAGCCGATGATGGGCTGCGACCCCATGATCAGGCCGATAACCGGCATGATGGCGAACATGATGGCTTTGTTCGCTGCACCGATGGCTGCGAGCGCACCCTCGGCGCCGAGCGGATCCTGCGCCCCGTAGATGGAAAGCAACTGATTGAGCACCACGGTAACCGCTGTAGCCGCCACCTGCATGACGAACGAGGCCAGCCCGAGCGAAAGGATCTTTCCCATGAGGCGCACATCGGGTGCCATGCACGACAAGCGCAGCTTGAACGCCGCGTTCTTGTTGAATACGAAGTACCAAACGACCGGCACCATGCCGCATGCCTGACCGAGAATGGTCGCAACCGCACTGCCCTCGACGCCCCAGCCGAACATCATGACGAACACGTAGTTGAGTACGATGCACATCGTCGTGCCGAACACCATGGTGTAGAGCGCAAGCGTGGGCTTGCCCGCGGTACGCAGGAAGTTGTTGAGGCCCATGCCAAGCGATTGGAATATGAAGCCGAAGCAGATGATCTGCACGAATGCCTGCGTAGGTGCAAAAAGATCGGCGGGCGTGCCGAGCAGCACCAAAAGAGGATTGATGAAGAAGGCGGCGGCAAGCGCAACGAGGATGGAGATTCCGATCAGCAGCGTCGCCGAGTTGCCAAGCGTCTTCTCGGCGAGGTCCTTGCGTCCTTCGCCGAGCTGGATGGCCGTCAGGGCATTGCCGCCCTGGCCGGCAAGCATGGAAAAACCCATGAGGATGGTCATGACGGGAAGAGCGAGCGTCGTGACCGCAATGCCCACATCGCCCACAGCATGGCCCAGAAACGCCGTGTCGACGACGTTGTACAACGAGTTGAAGATCATCGAAATGATCGCGGGTATGGAAAACTCGAGAAGGAGCTTTCCTATCTTCATCGTGCCCAATCGATCGGGCGATTGCTTTTCTTTTTCTTGCTGTATGCTTTCTGGCTCTGACATGCTGTCCTGCTTCGCGTCGCGTCGGAAACTATATACGCAATCTGAAAATGAGTGCGACGTTTTATAGTACCACATGAGAGTTCGTAATGTGATAGAACCGTACCATTGCTCGAGAAGCAACGGGGCAGCGGTACACTTTACTGCGCCAAGCCTAGCGCATGGTATGTCGTTTTGCTCCCGTTGATGCCGCGCGACGGACGAAAGCGGCGCCAGCCGCAAGAACCGATGACAAAACCACTATTACGATCAGAGTGACCGGAAAACATGCGTCGCCCACGGACGGAAGGGCTGCACCGCCTGCCTCCGGCGACGGAAGGTCGCGGATCTCGCTTTTGCCGCCATCGGATCCGTCACCGAGCTCGTCGTCGGACTTGTCGCCGGGATCGGTTCCTGCTTGCGCAATCGTGAAGGCCGCAATGCCTTCCACCGGATCGGTCGTGTAGTTCGCATTCGCCTTATTCTCGGCAGGCACAAACGACCAGTACAGGATAGCGGTAGAACCAGGGTTCCCGCTGAAGGAGAATCCTTCAGCAGGCATCTGGGTCCGCGCTTCGTCGGTATACCAGATGAACCTACCTTGCACAGATTCGACTGTACCGTTTACCGCAATGCCTTGCGCAACGTTGGAAACGGCGATCTCATCCAGCCTGCTCCCCGCGCGCACCGTGCAGCCGGCAGGCCCGTCAAATGCGAACGCTGCCTTTGCGACGGAAAAGCCCGCCTCGGCGGACGCGCCGGCATATGCCACGCTCTCGGTGGCCCAAGGGCCAACCATCGCCCGCACGGTATACGCCCCTGCGCTGATAGGCAGCACCGCCGAGTATGCGGAATCGGCTGCGCTCGCCAGCTTGTACTCCAGCACGGCAGACGACGAGGCGTCCGTCGCACCGTACGAGGCCTTCGCCGTAAAGCCCGAGCCATCGATCGGCTCGCCCGAATAAACCAGCCCCGAGGGAGCCGATACCGAAATGCTCGGCGCAGACTGCCCCACCACCTCGTATGGATGACTCGTTGCCGTTGCAGCCTCTGCGTTGGCCACAACCGCATACCCCGCTGCAGGCAAAACGGCATAGACATCGCCGACCCACTGGTCAGCGTCGTCTTTCGCAAACGTTCCCGCACCGAACACGCCGCCGGTGATGGTTACCTCCGCCTCGTGCGCAGCGGTCGACTCCGCCCCATCCCCGATAGCGTCGGCGTCGAAGCTCCCCGTTGCCGTAATCTGTCCGCCGGAGATGACGATGCCCGAAACGTCGCCGCTCCCCTTCCCGCCACCAATCGCAGAAGCGCCGTCGAAATCGGGGTTTTCTCTTCTCGTCGATGCCGTCACAATGGAATCTTCGATAGTAATGCCCGACACCGTACCGCCGCCATTGCGAGACGCACTCCCCCCGCCTATGCCGGCTCCCCCACCGTGCGCCTTTGCCGTAACCTCGGCGTTCTCAATAACGATGTTGCTCGCCGAAGTGGGAGCGCCCCACGAATCGCCCCCACCAGAACCGATGGCCGCCCCACTGCCGTTTTCTACCGTCGCCGTAACGTTTGCGTTCTTGATGGTGATACCGTCGACCGAACCGTAGAGCGCCGCCCCGATGGCAGCGCATCCATAGACAGTCGAAGCCGTCACGCTTCCACCGGTGATCGAGATGTTCTTAACAGAGCCAGCGCTCTTACCCGAAGCGTCCCAGCCGAATGCCCCGCCGATGCCAGCGCCGTAGCTACCGCCTTTTGCAGTTACGGTTCCTCCCGTGATCGAGATGTTCTCGGCAACAGCCCCGCTGCCACCAGCTCCTATGCCGGCACCGCCGTAAGAGCCATTGGCCACCACTATGCCCCCGTTGATGGTGATGTCTTTACCGTCCCCGTTCTGACCCCAGCCGCCGCCTATGCCGGCACCGCCGTAAGAGGAAACGCGCGCTTCGACGGAGCCATCGTTGATAGTGATGTTCGTGCCGGCCCCGCCCGCACCGCCCCCTATGGCTGCACCGCCCCCGATGCCCGTATCGCGGCCGACCGTCTTCAGAACGAGAGTACCGCCGTCGATGGTGATGTTCGAACCCGATTCACCGACTCCGCCCCCGATGCACGCAGCAGACGTCGAAATTCCATCCTGATTCCCTAAGAGCTTACCAACCCCCGAAATGGTCAGTGCGTTCTCGCCGTTCTGCACGCAAGCGCAGCCGTATGCCGGAATCAACGCAGTTTCCCCCGCAAGCTTAAGATCGAGCGCGCCCGACAGCACGTGCACCGGCGGCTTTCCCACGGTCCGTGCGCTCTCGTCTCCGGTACTCCGCGTATCGATGCTCACGGAATCGAAGGTGACCTTGGCGGCAACCGTGCCGCCCGCTGCCGCACTCGCCGCCGACGTGTCGATGACGATGCGGTCTGAGGAGGTGGGTCCGCTGCTCATGGAGATGGTGAGCGGGGTACCCGTCAGCACGGTGAGAACGTTGTTCGAGTACGACCAATCCGTAGTTTCCGTACCGCCTTCCACAAGAAAGGCGCCCGCCGGTGCCGCTGCCCGAACATCGCGCAAATTCGCATCGGCGCTCATCCCTGCCGCCGATACATCCGCAGAGCCCGCATCGAGCCCATTCGCCGATTGTTCGCCCGCCCATGCCGTATCCGGATCCGAAGATGCCGCAAGCGTACAGGCGAGCAGAAGGGTGATCAAAGCGGCTGCCAGCACCCCGATCGGGCAACAAAGCGCCCCCCCCCGATTATCGGGTAGCTCGAACGCGTTTGATCGGGCAGCCTTCATGCAGACCTCCTTGCGAAAACGGTTGCCGTCGGCAACCGCAGCGCATACCGATTGATAGCGCAAAATATCGATGATATTGTAACTTATATATAAAGGGCGCGACCAGATGCCTCGATCTTTTACCCGATGAACAGCTTCCGAATCGGCATAGTGAACCACTCTAAGGCAGTCTTGCATGCTTGCTCGAAAGAAGGCTCTCGCACGCGCTTTACCCCTCATGCGCGAATTCGGCAACTGAGGTATCCTGTTACGACATAATCGGAAGGATATCGACCATGAACGACAACCTCATCATCTCGATCAGCCGCGAATACGGAAGCGGTGGCCGCGAAATCGGAGAACGGCTCGCGTCGACACTCGGAATCGCCTACTACGATAAGGAGCTCATCAACCGCATCGTACAGAAAAGCGGGTTGCCCGACGATGTGGTGGAAGCCCATGACGAAAAGGTTCTCAACCGCTTCCTCTTCACGCCGAACCGGTTTCTCACGGGAGCGGATCTCGATCAGCCCATCGCCTCGGCCATCCATGCTGCCGAGATAGAATCCATCCGCTCGGCCGCAGACGAGAGTCCCTGCGTTATCGTCGGAAGGAGCGCCGATTCGGTGCTTTCGTCGTATCCGGGGCTCATCAGCATCTACGTGAGCGCGCCGATGGAAAACAGGATCGCCCGTGTCATGCGTCGCAACAACATCAGCGAAGGAGAGGCAAAAACGCGCATTGCGAGAATCGATAAGGACCGCGCCCACTATTATCGCTATTTCACCGATAAGAAATGGGGCGAAGCGAACAACTACGACCTCTGCATCAACAGCGGGAAAATGGCCGTTGCCGACGATGCGGTAGCGGTCATCTCCACCTATCTCGATCGCATGGAGCGCAGCCGATAGCCGCCGGCACGGCAGTCGAAGCCGTGATGCATCGGCGAGGCGCGCGTTCCCATGCGGGAGCCGGATCGCCAGCAACGAGGCGCGAGGGACATCGCGGCGGCGAGACGCACGTGAGGAAACGGGCGTCGGCGCGCAACCCGAAGCGCCTGAAGTCCGCTAAACCCGAAAACAAGACCCAAAAAGCAAGCGGGACGCACCATGTCGGCTGCGCCCCGCTTGTTCGTTTCAACTCGGCAGAACTAGCCCAGCCTCACTCCGTTGGGAACCTCGGATTCCGGCACAGCGAGCACAGGCAGAATACCATCCTCGTAACCGATATCGTAAATCATACCCTCCGACACTTCGCCAGCCATCTTGCGCGGAGCCATATTCACGACGAACAGAGCCTGCTTGCCTTCGATTTCGGCTTTCGGATCTTCGCGCTCCTCCTTCATGCCCGAAAGAATGGTACGGGTGAAATCGCCGAAATCGACCGTCATCTTGATGAGCTTCTTGGAGTTTTCGACATCTTCGACGAGCACGATCCTGCCCACGCGGATATCGATCTTATCGAGATCGTCAATGGTGATGTTCGGCTTAACGGGAGCGGCCTTGATCTGGTCGGTCATGATTGGTCTCCTTACTTGAGCGCATCGGCGACTTTGCGAGCCGCAGCGGTGATGGACAGGTGATCGACGTTGACGGTCACGTTGGCGTACTTTTCGTAAAGCGGCTTGCGCTCGTCGTAAAGATCGCGCAAGCTCATTCCGATGCCCCCCTTGAGCACGACGCCGCGCTCCTGCAGATCATGAAGGCGATTGACGAGTTCCTCGAACGATATCTGAAGATAGACCACACGGCCGATCGACGAAAGATGGTTCATGGCCTCCTCGGAGTATACGGCCGAGCCGCCCGTTGCGATAATGCTCTTCGTCGCCTCGATGTCCTGGAGAATCTGGTTTTCGACCTCGATGAAGCCCTCGGGGCCGCACGCATCGATGAGTTTCTGCAGCGTCTTGTCGCATTGGTTCTGTATAACCAAGTCGGCATCGATGAAATCGTAGTTCAGTATTTTCGCCAGCACGATCCCGAGCGTCGATTTGCCCGCACCGGGCATGCCGATCAGAATGATGTTGTCTTTTCTCTCTTCCGCCATGATGTTCCCTTCGGTTTGATCAGATGCTGCATCCATGCGGCGGCACTCGGCTCGAACGCCTTCGGTGGCACCGCGGCAACATCTATCGCAGAATTGAGATTATAGCAGTGCTCCAACCGATAGGCGGCTTATGTAATGCGGATGAAACGTGGGTGCCCTATTCCTCCGCCCGAGCAGCCGCCCTGACGCCCCCGTCGCCGAATTCGCGCGCTTCGTAGTCGCGCAGCTCTTCGATCGGCGGCGCTTCCCCCGCAGGCTCCTCTGCGAGTTGCTTTTTCCCCTTGAGCGGAAACATCTCGCTTACAAGAATCGCAACGAAGATGAGGCAGAATCCCGCAACGAGCTTGAACGTGAGCTCTTCTCCGTACAGAGCGACCGAAAACAGCACGCCGAACACCGACTCAAGACTCAAGAACAGCGATCCCTGCGCGGGGGGGACATGCGCGAGCGCTACATTTTGGAACACGAGGGCAACGCACGAAGCGAATATGACGAGGTAGGCCATATTGAACAGGAAGGCGGGATCAAGCAGCACCTCGACGGGAGGAAACGCTTCGAAGCATGCGCCGACCACCATACCGCACACACCGCCGAACAGAAACTGCCAAACCGTCAGCACGAGGATATCGCGCCCCTCGGAAAGCTTCGCTACGTACACGATGTGAACGGCGAACACGAGCGCGCACAGAAGCGTCATATAGTCGCCGAACCGCATGGAAAACGACCCCTGCAGCGAGACGAGGCCCACGCCCGCAATGCAGAGCACCGCCGCAGCGATGTTGTACACGGTCGGTCGCTTTCGAGCTATAAACCACCAAATGAACGGCACGAGCACGCAATACGTTGCCGTGAGAAACGCGTTTTTCCCCGGCGTCGTATCGGTGAGGCCGATCGTCTGGATCCAAAAGGCGAGATAGATGAGCAGCCCCAGAAAGCATCCGTTCACGATATGCCCTCGGTCGAAATGGGCTCGCAGTTTCTTGAAGAAGATAACCGCGAGGATAAGGCCGCACGAAAGAAAGCGAACGCCGATCAGGTACGAGGGAGGCAGCACATCGACCGCATCCTTCATCACAACGAAACTCAGGCCCCAGATAACGGTGGCCGCTACGATCATGAGCTTGTAGACGATGCTCGGCAACACACGGTTGCCCGATGCCGACCCGCTGGTATTTCCTTGAGTTTCCATAAAGCGGCATTATAGCGGGCAAAACAGCCGAATGAAAGGCGCATCGGTCAACTATCCACGACGGGCAGCCGTACCGCAACGAACGCCCGCGCCGCCACCGTGCGGTTGCGGCCCGTGCCCGCATACCGCACACCCGATCCGCATTCGTCAGATCGCCAAATCCCGTTTGCCGAAGACCGCCACGCCAGCGGCAAAAAGCGCAACGCCCGCCACGTAGAGGATAACCGCACCGCCGATAGCCGATGCGTCGCCCGCAGCCAGCCCGTACGAGTCGAACAGCGTCAGCGGCGTAGCATTCTTGAGAAACTCGAACTTATCGCCCACCTGCGAAACCATCTGTATGAGAAACGACAGGATGCACAATCCCCCGCCGACCCACAACGCCGGGCCGGCGCTCGAAAACAGGCAAGCCGAAAGGAAGCAGATCCCCGCCATAAGCAACCATAGACCGAACAGGCCCGCATTCGTCTGCAGCAAACCGACCGTATCGAGATCTCCCGAGAACAGAGCTTCGGACGATCCGATTTCGAGCACGGTCACGAACACCATCATGAGCGCGAGCACCGCCACGACCACGCCGGCCAACGTGCACGCTATCTTCGCGCGGCTATTCGGCGTCGCAAGCAGATACGCCATGGATCCGCGATCGATGGGGCGCACCACAAGCTTATTGATCATGATAAGCGCAAGCACGAAGGGGAACAGCACGAGCAGAAAACCGTAGAGGTAGTTGAGCATGAAATCGAGCAGCGTTGCGCCCTGCGTCGCCATGCCGAACGCCGCGAACAACTCGGGCATGCTCTGCATCATGAGATCGAGGCTCTCGCCCAATTCGGGATCGAACATGCTCACGATAACGGTGACGTACATGGCCAGAACGGCAGCTATCACGACGGAGACGAACAGGTTCGCCTTGAGTTCTTTTCCGAACAAGGCCTTATTCATGGTTTTCTCCCCCAACCTCGGCGCCGTACAGATGCAAGAACAACTCCTCGAGCGTCTGCTCTCGCGTTGCCATATCAACAACATCGTATCCGGCAAGGTCCTTTACGAACCCGTCCATCACGCCCGTTGTTTCCACCTCGACGACAGAGCCGATCGCGTGCGTTTTGGGATGCGCCGCACGGTAGCGACCGCATTCTGCCTCGCTTGCGAACGTAATCGAGAAAACCCGCTTGCGCGAGGTTCGCACGTCGTCCATTCGTTCGATCGCCGCAATCCTCCCTGCTCTGATGAACGCCACGCGATCGCACGTCTTCTCGATCTCCTCGAAGAGATGGGACGACAGCATGATCGTCGCGCCGCGCTCCTTTTCCTCGAGAACAAGGTCGACGAACCGGTTCTGCATGAGCGGATCGAGACCGCTCGTCGGCTCGTCAAGCAGCACGATCGCCGGCTGCGCCATGAAAGCGCACACAAGACCGACTTTCTGCTTGGTCCCCTTCGACATCTTGCGGATTTTGCGCGACGGGTCGAGTTCGAACCGCTCGATGAGGCTACGCATGCGGCTGCGGTCGCGCATTCCTTTCATGCTGGCCATGAATTCGAGGAACGCGTGTCCCGTCATCTCGTCCATGATGGCGATTTCGCCCGGCAGATATCCTAGGTCGCGCTGAATTTTCGCCCGGTCCCGAAAGCAATCCATTCCGTTGATCGAAGCCGTTCCCGATCCCGGCTTCACGAAGCCCATGAGGTTGCGCATGGTCACCGTTTTGCCCGCGCCGTTCGGTCCGAGAAATCCGAACACCTCGCCTTTCTCGACCTGCATCGATACGTCAAACACGCCTCGGCCTGATCCGTAATCCTTTGTCACGTTTTGCAGCTCTACGACCGCGCTCATCGATACTCCTCCTTGTACGCATACTGCTTGAACATTTCGCACCACGCAAAGAACTCCTCGAAGAGAGCATCGATGTCGATGGGCCGGTGAAGGCTGCGCTGCTGGTGCAGGTATCCGTCGGCCATCCAGATCATCATGTTGAGGACGTTGCGGGGATCGACGTCGTCTTTGAACTTATCGAAGCGGATGTTCTTGAAGTACGTTTTGAACATCACGTCGATACGGGCCTGCGTCCATCCATCGTATCCCTGATATCCTTGTGTTCCGGATAGTACGCCCGTATCGAAAAATCGAGCACGTAGGGAATCTTTTCGAGCATCGCCCGCTTGCGGGTAGCCGTGTAATGGAACAGCTCGAAGAAATCGTCGATTTCGTAAAATCCGTCATCGACGACTATCTTGGATACCCGCTCCATCAGATGCTCCACGATATAGAGGTACAGCTCTTTCTTGTTCTTGAAGTAGAAGAACAGAAGCCCCTTCGAGATGCCGGCTTTTGCGGCGATGGACTCGGTGGACGCCCCCTTGTAATCGCTGCGGCCGAACGTCTCGATCGCAGCGCCTAGAATAGCCTCGCGCCGTTCTTCGGGCAGGCTCTCAAACTTGTCGAATTGATCGCTCATGGGGTCTTCCTCGCACCGCGCACCGTACCCGAACACCTTATCCGGGCCGATTAACCGAATGGTCAACCGGAATACAGCCCATGGTATGCCATTGACTATTTTTTAGAAGACCCCTTTATGCAATCTTAATGCCGTTTGATGCAAAACCCGCAACCGAGCGATCAGAACCGGATGAAGTGACGAGGGTTGACCGGAGTGCCGTTCATTTCGATCTGGAAATGCAGATGGGGGCCCGTCGAATAACCCGTCGACCCGACGTAACCGATCACATCGCCTGCGGACACCTGCTGACCCACCGATGCAGCCTGACTGCTCATGTGCATATAGATGGTCACGATCCCGTTTCCGTGGTTGACCTTCACGGCTTTTCCGCCGCTGCCGTAATCGCCCACATAGGAAACCGTTCCCGCCGTGGCAGCCACGATAGGCGTGCCTTCGGAAGCACCCAAGTCGATGCCGTTGTGATACTCTCCATCCCACGCTCCGGCCCAGCCGAATTCGTTGGTCACGCTGGCCCCTGAGGGAATCGGATGCGTCCATCCCGTTATCGTTGCTCCACCGCTTCCGATAATGTCTTCCGCCTCTTGGGCGCGGCGCATCGCTTCGTCGGCCGCAAGACGCTCGGATTCCTCTTTTGCTCTCAGCATGACGATATCTTCGTTTACCCGCTCGAGCTCCTCGTCGAGCTCGTCTTTCGCCGCCGCAATCTCATCGCGTGCGGCTTTCGCGTTCTCGGCCTCTTCCTCGGCTTTCGCCTCCTGTTCGGCAAGCTCCTTTTCGGCAGCCTCAGCAAGCGCACAGGCTTCCTTGCTTTCCTGGATAAGCCCCGCCTCCTGTTCGGTTATTCGCTCGAAGGAATCCCAAAGAGCAACGAACTCCTCGAATGAAGAGGCTCCGATGAGCACCTCGAGCATGGATGCCGTCCCACCGCTTTTGTACATGCTCGCCGCACAGAGCGCGAGCTGCTCCTGGAGGCCGTCGACGCGAAGGTTCGCTTCCTTGAGGCAGATCGCCGCCGAATCGGCTGCTTCGGAAGCCCGCTCGTGCTCAAGCGTTGCGCGGTCGTACTCCGCATTGGCGTCGTTGAGCATCGTCTGCAACGAATCGATGGACGCCATAAGCTCATCGGCCTCGGCCTGCTTTTCGGAAATGGTTTCGGCATGGGCCACCTGCGCGGAAACGAACAGGCCGGCCACAACCACGGAAGCGCAAAGGGCAAAGCAAAGCACCGCTCGCAGTATGCGCTTGTCATAAACTTGTCTCATATATACCTCAGCTCAAAGCGCCCCGTGCGCGGCGCTCGGTATCTCGTCATCCGGACCGGCATGCAATTATCCAACCGATCCTCTTCGTAACTCGGTCAACTATAACCGAAACGAATTCATTATGTAATATGTTAACAAAAAACCCAAAATCCCTGCGCGAT
The DNA here is from genome assembly GCF_022845715.1 of Raoultibacter timonensis. Taxonomy (NCBI): domain Bacteria; kingdom Bacillati; phylum Actinomycetota; class Coriobacteriia; order Eggerthellales; family Eggerthellaceae; genus Raoultibacter; species Raoultibacter timonensis. Next base: position 386,739 of record NZ_AP025564.1, on the reverse strand, counting down.
GGCTATCACTTCGCATGCGATCGGCAAGGGTTCTACCGACCCGCCCGGCTGTGCCGGCTTCGGCGTTCCCTTACCCGCTTGCGCCCGCCAGCAGGTTTCTCCAGCGCGCAGTCCTGCGGCAAGCGGTAGAATCTATAGGGAGCACCGAGGGCACCGCACGTGCACGGTTTTCTCCGATGGACTGTTTCTGGAAACGAGTTCTCTGATGGGCAGCTTTCAGAAGCGAGAAGCGCTCCAAACGGATCCATACGGCCCGAAATGAACCGCAAGGGACCGAAATACGGGTTTTCTTTCGTTGTGTTGCACGAAGAGCCCTCGATGACCGGGTTTTTGCGACCGTATCCACGCCATCGAGCAACAGGGAGTCGTGTGCGAGACTGTGAACAGGGGCTATTGCTAAGGCCTACCTTGGCCTGCATAGCCGAAAAGCTCAAAATGCAACACATCGATGAAAAACCCGTATAGGGGGCTCGGACTGGCCTACGAGGGGCTCGGGCCTACGAGGCGTTCGGGAGCTTCGGGGTTCTCGAAAACTCAGAAGCCGCGGGATTTCCGGGCACAGCAAACCAGGTAAGGCGCGTGTCGCGATGCGGCCTTGCGGGAAACATGGCCACGGTCGTTATTTCCAACGATACCGACTTGCTGCAGCTCGTAAACGAATCAACCGACGTATACGCTGACAGGGGAAAGAAATCGATCGCTTACAATGTCGATACGGTTATCAGCCGTTTCGGAGTTGCACCGCATTCCATGGTCGATTTCAAAGCCATCACGGGCGATTCGTCGGACAACATCCCAGGGCTCTTCGGCGTCGGCCCCAAAACCGCCGCCAAGCTGATTGCGCAGTACGGCGATATCGAATGCATCGTGCAGCAGGAGGCGAGCATCACGCCCGCGAAACTGCGGGAAAAGATCGCCGCAAACCATGATCTGCTGCTGCGCAACAAACAGCTTATTACGCTTCGCCGCGATGTACCCCTGGGCTTCAAGCTGTCCGACCTAAACGTCGATGGCCCGCAGTACCGAGGCTTGCGGGCCATCGACGTTCTAGCAAGTACCGGTTACCTATAGCATTTGAAGAGCGAAAAGCGCTGCGTCTTCCCGTTTCGCAGCCGACGGGTTCGTCTCGCGCACTAACGCGCACCGCCGCCCCCGCCGCCGAAACCGCCGCCCCCGCCGCCCGAGAACCCGCCGCCGAAACCGCCGCCGCTGCTGAAGCTTCCTTCCGCAGCCGACATGGCCGCTTGCGCCGTGCTCACCGTATTGGCGATCGAGGTTTGGAACAGATCGCTTGCCGCCGGCATCGCGGTGCCATGCACGCCGTACGAGGTGCTGTACCAGAACCACCACGGTACATACCCGCTCGAATACATCATGCCGTCATCCTGGAACAGCTCCGGCACTTTGAGCTCGAGCGCCTTGATGACCTCGCGTGCAATACCGAAAATGAAAGCATAGACCATGAACTCGCCCCACACCTTCACGTCGGTAGGCGGACGCTCGTCGAGCGACGAGAAGTCCTTGAGCCAGTTACGCAGCGCTTTGCACTTCGCATCGAGCGTGCTCCCCTCCTGGCTTCTTCGGGGCATGTAGTTCGCGATCACCAGCAGCGCAATCACCGCTGGCACCACGAAGACGAGGGGGATGAAGTTCTGCATCAGCACAGCCAAGCCCACGCCGATCACGCCGAACGCGATCGCAATGCCGAGGATGAGCCACTGGTAGCGCTCTCCCTTCGCTTCGAAGAAATCGCGCTTGTTCACGGCGGCCGTCACGATGCCCTGCCACGTGGTAAGGGCGTCGACGAACTCTTCGGGGTTATCTTTACCGTACTGCTGGATGGTGCCGAACCACAGCGAGTCGGAACCGCGGGCAACCTTGTTGAACAGGATGTCCATGGCCGCAAGGTCGATCGGATCGGTCAGCGCGTCGGCAACGGCCGGCACCCGCGTGAGATAGTAATCATCGACGGTCTTCGTACGACCGAACGAAGCCGGCTGCTCGTAGCTGCCCTTGTTGATCTGAATCGCACCCTTATGGGAAAGATGCATGAGCGTTGCCGTGAGATCGTCGTTGTTCTCGCGGTTCCACCGCCACAGCCTGGCCATTACAACCGGATGGTCTTGCGGCGACGGAACATCGCGCCAGTACTCTTCCGTAAACGCAGGCTTATGCTCGCGACCGTACTTGAAGTATGCGCGCAGTGCCCATGCGATAAGCAGCACTGCGATGATGCCGAAACCGATAACGAAAGCGAGCGAGAGAATCCTGTTGCGGTTCGCGTCATCGGACCAGGTTTGCTCCTCCTTCAAAATGGTATCGAGATGGTTCTGCTCCCTGTGGGCAAGCGCAGCTTCGCCCTTGAGGTTCGTAAGCCATTCGACGGGAAACGCAACGCGCGCTTCGGCGTACTGACCGGGATTGACCTTGGGCGTCGTATACACGACCGAACCGTCGGCGTTGATCGTGAGCGATCCGTCAAGCGGACCGTGGCCCCATGCTCGCACGTTTTCACCCGCTACGACCGCGGTGTCTTGGGGTACCGGCAGAGAAAGCGTCATCGTAACGTTCTCGGAAGCAACTTCCCACTGGTCTCCGATGTACATCCAGTTCAAATCGGCGATGTCCTTATAGGCGACCACCCCGTTTTCGATGGTGTAATCGAGTGTGATGATCATCTTCTCGTCCGACGCATGGAAAAACACGTAGACGGAATCCTTCGGCGAATCGACCGAGTACGCATCGGTACCAGGACCGCCCGCTTCACGCCATTCGAGGTTGAACGATGTCTCGCTCAGCTGTACGGTTTCGCCAGTCGGCATACCGTCTTCCCCCACCTTGGTGAGGCTCACGCCGTTGACCTTGAGGCTGCCGTTATCGGGAATGCTATCGAACGTCCACCATACCGCAGTAAAATCACCGTCGAAATCGAACGTCCGTTGCTCGACGACCTCCAGCGACCCATCGGTGGTTGCATCGGCGGTTATGTCGACCTTCGGACAGGTGTAGCTTTTCGCCTCAGCCTGAGCAGGCGTTGCCGCCAGCATGGCAAGCGTCAGACACGCCATGGAGAAAACGAGCAGCGCTGCCTTCTTCAGGCCGAAATGGCGACCATCGCGGACCGCAATCGAGTCGATAGCTGCCCTGATATCGTTCGATCCCAATTGCGAACGGCTCGTGTTTTGCACGTTCATCCTCCTTGCAAGATGAGGGTGGTCACGGTATCATTGCAAACCGCACCTGTATTTCGCGGAGAGCTGACCGAGAGGCCGAAGGTGCTCGCCTGCTAAGCGAGTACACGCCACAAGCGTGTCCGGGGTTCGAATCCCCGGCTCTCCGCCACTTACACCAGCAAACGGCACCTGCATGCATCATGCGGGTGCCGTTTTTCTGTTACGGCTCTTGTGCATTGTACACTAGCAATAGGTGGCAGCCGCACGATATGCCGCGAGCGATATAAACCTGTAGCATTATTTTGCTACAACATTTGCGCGCGGATTCACGTGATCCGCGGTATTCTTGCTATATGTTATCGTTTTTCTTATATTATAGCCTTACATAACAATATCGTGACGGGCGGGTGCAATGCCGCATTTCGGCAGCCATAGAAGCAGGGTTGATTTCCAGGTGTCGATCATCGTAGCGGCGCTCGTTACCCTTTCGTTCATCTGCGTGTTCTCCTTCACCTACTCGGTTACCTACAACAACATGATCGACACGCTGAAAGCGCGGACCGACAGCATCTATTCCTTTATCGAAGGCAAGATCGACAAGTCGACGTTCAAATCGATCAACTTGGCAGACGACGCGTCGTCGGATCAGTACCTCGAGACCAAGCAACAGCTCGAGACGGTTCGGGAATCAACGGGAGTCCGCTACCTCTACACCGCGAAACAAGCCGATGACGGCAGCCTCATCTACGTTGTCGACGGGCTGCCGAGCGACAGCGACGATTTCCGCCACCCAGGCGACGAGATCGAAGGTGAAATCGTGTCCGAGCTCGAACGGGCGCTCGCGGACGAGCGGGTTTATCCGACCGACATCAAAGATACGGGTTGGGGCTACGTCTTCGTTTCCTACTACCCCATCCATGAGAACGGCCAGGTTATCGGTGCAATCGGGATCGAGTTCGATGCCGATGCGCAATACCGTGCTTTTCAAATGGTACGAATCGGCACACCGCTCATCGGCATCGTCTTCGGCTTGGCCGCCATCGTTATCGCACGCTTCCTCTTCCGCCGGATATCGAACCCGGCCTTCAAGGATCTTGCGAATACCGATTACCTTACTTCGTTCAAGAACCGCAACGCGTTCGACCTCGATCTCTCCAACTGGGAGGACGGCGCAGAAGCGCTCCAAGGTGTTTTCGTCGTGGATCTCGATCGCCTGAAAAACGTCAACGACGACTACGGCCACTCGTTCGGAGACGAGTACATTTGCGCAGCCGCCGACGCCCTCGGGCAGACGTTCGGCCCCGAAGACATCGTCTACCGCATCGGAGGCGACGAGTTCGCCATCCTCTGTTCGACCCTCGACGACGACAGGGCGAGCAGCGTTATCGCCTCGCTGCAAAGCGCCGCTTCATCTATGCAGCTCGGCCATGGAGCACGCCTTTCGCTCTCGGTCGGCTACGCTATCCGCCGCGACGGCGAAACGATCAGCGACGTTGTGAGGCGCGCCGATATATCGATGTACGAGATGAAGCGCGAGCATCACGAACGGTGCGCCCGAGCTCCCCGGCAAACGGGAATCGACTAGCATCCCGCACGCGGCGCAACCGCCCGTCAGTCCGGCATGGCGCAGCCGCCCATCAGTCCTGCAGCAGATACTTTCGAAGGATTCGGTTGAGCTCGGCAAAATCGATCGGCTTGGTTGCGTACCCGTCCATGCCCGCCTCTTTCGCACGGTGCCGGTCTTCGGTAAACGCATTCGCCGACATAGCTACGATGGGAGGCCTGACCCGCCCGCTCTTAAGAGCCTCGGCGCATATGATGCGCGATGCTTCGAGTCCGTCCATCTTCGGCATCTGCACGTCCATGAAGATAAGCTGGTAGTGCCCCTCGGGCGCATTGCGCACTTTTTCGACGGCTTCCCGTCCGTCCCACGCGCGTTCGACAATGGCGCCGGTCTGTTCGATAACCTCTTGCGCAATCTCCATGTTGAGCTCGTTATCCTCAACCAAGAGCACGCGCTTTCCCGAGCAGTCGAGCGTCTGCTCGCGCTCCGCAACCCGATTTGCGCCGTCCGTATCGCCGCATACGCTTTTCATCGCGTAGTAGAGCTTCGAGCGAAACAGCGGCTTGGAGAGAAACGCCGTCACGCCGGCCTCAAGCGCTTCCTCCTCGATCTCGGACCAGTCGTACGCGCTCAGAAGCACGATCGGCGTCTTGTCGCCGATCTCCCGGCGAATGCAACGGATGGTCTCCAAACCGTCCATGCCGGGCATCACCCAGTCAACGATGATGGTGTGGTAATCGCGACCCATGCGATGGGCGCCCACGACCAGCTGCACGGCATCTTCGCCCGACTGGGTGCAATCCCCCGCAATTCCGATGCTTGCAAGCATCTCCACGGTGTTCTCGCAGATATCGGGATCGTCGTCGACAAGGAGCACCTTGGCGTCGGCCAAATCGATCAGATCGAACTCCTCCTCGATATCGACGACATCGAGCGGCACTTCGACGATGAAGCGAGATCCTGCGCCCAGCTCGCTTTCGACTGAAATCGTGCCTCCCATCATGTCGACGATGCTCTTCGTGATGGACATCCCGAGCCCGGTTCCCTCGACTTTGCTCGTCGTCGAGTTCCTCTCGCGCTCGAAAGGATCGAATATCCTGCTCGCGAACTCCTGCGTCATGCCGATTCCGTCATCTTCCACGACGAACCTGATCATACGGCGATTTATGGCTTCGACAGGAAGCTCGGCAACCACGACGCGAACGTTTCCGCCTGCGGGGGTGTATTTGATCGCGTTTCCCACAAGGTTGAGCAGTATCTGGTTGATGCGCATGGCATCCCCCACCATCGTTTCACGATCGACGTTGCCCACAACCACATCAAGGCCGAGCTGTTTGGCTTTAGCCTGCGGCTGAATGATGGTAACGATGCCGTTGATGAGCTCGGGAAACGAAAACGCCTCGTTGTTGAGGGCTATACGGCCGTTTTCGATCATGCTCATGTCGAGCACATCGTTGATGAGCCCGAGCAAATGCTTCGAAGATACGGTGATCTTGCCCAGGCACTCCCGCACCCTGTCGGTCTCATCGAGATGGGTGCCCGCAATCGCTGTAAGCCCGATGATCGCGTTGAGCGGGGTACGGATATCGTGCGACATGTTGGAAAGGAACTGCGACTTGGCCGCATTCGCATCCTGCGCCGCCTTTAAAGCGTCTTCCAGGTTACGCTGCAGCTTTTCGCGCTGCCTGCGTTTCTTTCCCAAGAGCACCAGATAGAATACCAGCGCCCCCAGTACCGCTGCCATGAGGATGGAAGCGGATACGATGGTTCTGAAAATAACCTGATCGGCAACCTCGTACAGCGTATCGAACGATGCCGAGGCATCGTCGAGGATGGCCGTGTTGCGCTCGAAAAGAGCAGTAAGCAGCGGCGAAACGGTCTCTTCGACGTACGCATCGATATCCTCGTCGGGAACATCGGCGTCCCGGCACATTTCGAGCAGTTCGTTTTGCGCGTCAACCAGTTTGCGATAGCCGGACTGCAGCTCTTCCATATCGCCGTTTTGGAACAGCGCCCGATCGGCTATGAACTGGATCTTTTCCGAAATGCGCTCGTCAATCTCGGCATACGAGCGCTCAACCCCCTCGACGGCTTGGTCGGTCCTCACATACGTCAAACGCTCCGAAAGCGTTTGGAGCTGGCCGAGCGCCGTCTCAACCTGACCGGCGGCTACCGAAACGGGATAGGGGTGTTCTTTGATGAGAACGATTTGCTTGCCGATTTCGCTCATGTTGAACAGGGTCGTTCCGTAAAAACCGACAAGAAGGAGAACGACGAGAACAGCGGTGATGGCGGAAAGCGTTCTGGAGATTTCCCAACGCTCATCCGTAGTTCGAGAGTTAGTGGAAGGTTCCATATAATAAGACTGCTTTCATCTCTGACCTTTCTGAATATGATACCGCTAAGATCGTGTTATCAGGCGAACGAATTCTATCCGTTACCTGCAGCGGATCAGGTCAATCGATGAAAGCAGTCCGAATCGGAACGCTTCTTTACTTAAAACTGCACCTTCGGCGCGGTCTCGGCACCGGCGACCGCATCGAAGCTGTCGCGAGCCTTGAAGCCCATCATGCCGGCGAAGAGCACCGCCGGGAACGTCTGGATGGCGGTGTTGAACTTCATGACCGTATCGTTGTAGCTCTGGCGCATGTACGAGATCTTATCCTCGGTATTCGAGAGTTCGCTTTGCAGTTGCTGGAAGTTAACGTTGGCCTTAAGGTCGGGGTATGCCTCAGCGACGGCGAACAGGCTCTTGAGTGCTCCCGTGAGCATATTGTCTGCCTGCATCTTGCCTTCGCGGCTCGTTGCGCCCATAACCGCGCTGCGGGCAGCCGTAACCTGCTCGAGCGTTCCCTGCTCGTGCGACGCGTAGCCCTTGACCGTTTCGACCAAATTGGGAATGAGGTCGAGGCGGCGCTGCAGCTGAACGTCGATCTGCGCCCACGCGTTATCGACCATGTTGCGCAGCTTCACGAGGTTGTTGTACAGGGAGATAATCGCAATCACGAGGATGACGACGATCACCAATACGACAATCAATGCAATTTCCATGGTTCTCCTTACTGGTTGGTGGGCCTATTCTACCACGCATGCTCACGCGCTCTCTCATGCGCGGGCTCGGGAACCCTCTCCCAAGAGAAATCGTCAACGCATCGTAACCTTGCATGCCGCATAAAACAAAAAGAGGCGCGCAGCCGGTCGAAAGACCGATGCGCGCCCGAGCAAACGCCGCAACGCCGGCGCAATCCCAACAAGCGGCTCAAAGCCGACGTCGACGCGGAGCCCGGCGGCGGTATCGGCGAGGCAAAAGGCAAGGGGAAGCGGCAGCGAACCTACAGCGAGTCCAGCAGCTCCCGAACGGCCTCTTGCGGAAATTCTCCGTCGCTCCGCTCCTCGTCGAGCATGAAGCGAAGCAGTTCGCGCGCTTCGCTGCTCTGCGGGATCATGTAGCGCGATTCGCGGTAGAGGTCTTCTGCCGAAATGCGCGCCGACATCGCAATCGCTTTGGCAAGCGTGCGAAGTTCTGCGCTTTCGGCCGATTCGGTCAAAGAGGTTGCCGCCGCCTCAAGTTCCGTCTTGCTTTTCGCAAGCGCCATGAGCTTCTCGACTACCGCATCGGTTTTTGGCTGCGGTTCGGGATAGCTCCGATACATAAGCGAGAGGGCGCCCGACGGACACGCATCGACGCACAAACGGCAGCCGCTTATACATTTCGTTGCATCCACCTGGCCGTTTTCCGTATCGGTCGCGCCCGTGGGGCACACGAACAGGCACAGGCAATCCTTCGTGCAAAGAGCGATGTTGCGCGAAGCGTAGGTTTCGGGTGCGTACATGGCTACCCCCTGACTTTCACGATTTTTGATTTGGGCACCTTGCAAATGGGACACACATCGGGCGGATTGTCCCCCACGAAGACGAAGCCGCAAATCTCGCACACGTACACGTTTGTGCCCTCGATGAGCGCATCGCCTTGACGCTCATAGCGCTTCAGCAGCGAATCGAGCAGCGCCGTCGCCTTCTGCGACCACGTGAGGGCACGAAGTGCGCCCCGATCGTGATCGGCATGGGCTTGATCGAACGCAGGGCCGAAGCCCGAATCAAGATCGCCTTTGACAACGGCCTCAATGGTTTTCAAATCGGCGCCGTCGGCACCGTCGGCTTTGCCCGCATGGTAATCGGCAAGTTCGACAAACCGCTTCTGCTGCTCGAACAGCTGTTGTTTTTCGCACGCTTTGGCAAGATTAGAGCATAGAGCACTCAACTCCCTGCGAGAGAGCTCTTTCATAGCATCCATGATGATCTCCTGATGGAAGGGGTTGGGTTATTCTTCCTCGAACATGTCTTTACCGGCACCGCACAAAGGACAGGCCCAATCGTCGGGCAGATCTTCCCACTTCGTTCCGGGTTCGATGCCGTTCTCGGGATCGCCCGCTTCCTCGTCGTACACGTAACCGCAAATAGAGCATACGTACTTCTTCATGGGAACCTCTCTCGTCTGACGCTGATCCATTGTTAGCATTATAGGCTTATTGATACTTTATATCAATAAGATAATTTCCTCCGCATGCAAGTGGGCCGCATCGTCGATGCAGGGCCGCGATAGCATCGCACGGCTAGCTTCGGTAGGCGACCGCGATGCGCTGCACCGCTTGCCGCAAGCGTATAGGTCGAGCATGGGCGCCCCGTCGCCTCGATGCGGTTCGGCAAAACGCGCTGCATCGTTTTCTGTAGTTGTTCGGTTCATTCGCCCGAAGAGAAAAGCGCATGCTAGCATGATGCGCCAAGCTAACGAAAGGAACTCAAACGCATGACAGAAGTCCGATCGATCAAAGAACTGCGCAGCCAGAGCAAAGCGGGAAAGCTCTCGATCATAGCGCTTCTTTTCCTCCCCCTCATCGGATTGCTCTGCCTGTTCTGGCCCGAAGAATCGGCCCACTACCTTCCCTACGTACTCGGCGCCGTCATGATCCTCTCGGGCGCTGCCGGCATCGTCGTCGCTGCCGGCAAAGAGCTTAAGGGCCGCGGCGAAGACGGCGGGAAGTTCGCCGCCGCCAAACGAGACGAGAACCGCGAAGCAACCGAGCCGTACCTCGGCAGGGAAGAAACGATCGAAACGGCCGACGTAGGGGAGGAAGGGCACCGAAGCAGCCGTTCGGTCGGAACGGCGATCGTCATGTGCGTGCTCGGCGGGGTCATCCTCGTGCACGGATCGTCGTCGATCAGCTTCGTCGGCGTCATGTGGGGCTTGCTCGGCCTCTACAAAGCGGGCGAGGAGTTCGACGAGATAATTCACCGCATCAGAGGCGGCCATCGGTTCGTCTTCAAACTCGCGTTCTCCATCTTCGAACTCGTGCTTGCGGTGCTGCTCATCCTGCACCCGTTCGCCAACATCGACCACCATATGATCCTGCTCGGGCTCGAGCTCATCACCTACCCGTTCAAGATCGATCGAGCCGACAGCGGCAAGTTCACCCTCGAAGCCGAAGCGTAGCAGCTCGCGCTACCGAACGAAGCGAATCCGGTGCGCCCGATCGACGCAAGCCCGTTTCCGCCGGATCGGACGCACCGGTTCCCGCAGGCTTGCGGCACTGAAAGCCGTGCCGATCGCGTAGCCGACCGATGGCTTCGAGGCTAGCGGGGAATCGCTGAAACTTTGGCCGAGCTGAACGCGGTTGCGCGCGCCCACCAACCACGATTGCGGGCAGCAGCGACAATGCGACACGCATCGTCGAACGTCGCGCAGATCGCAAAAGCCGACGAACCGCTTCCCGACATGAGCGAATTCTCGACACCGTCTTGGGCCGCAATCCAGCCGAGCATTTCGGCAAGCTCGGGCATCAGGGATTCCGAGGCCGCCGTAAGGTTGTTGCACAGCGGCACTTCTTCGGCGCGGGAAGCCTCAAGAGCGCGTACGTGCGCCTCGGGATCGATCGTCACGGGGCTCTCGTCGAAAGCGGCGTACGCGGCCGATGTAGAAACGCCTCCTTCGGGTTTAACGAGCACGACGGTTTTCCTCATGGGCTCAAGCGCATGATGGAACACCTCGCCGGTTCCCGTCAGACAGGTGCAGCCGCCGTGCAGGAAGAACGCCACATCGGCGCCCAGCTCGCTTGCGGCTTCGAGCACCTCGGGCGATTCGGGGTCTACGCCCCACAGCTTCGCCGCACCGATAAGCGATGCGGCAGCATCGGACGAACCTCCGCCGAGACCGGCTTCGTGGGGAATATGCTTTTCGATACGCACCGAAATCAGCTCGTCACCCACATGGGCGATCTTGCGTGCCAGAAGATCGACAGCCTTGTACACGATATTGTCTTCGGAAGCGACAACCAGCGGCTCGATCCCCTCGCGCGCATAGCAGGAAACCTCGATGCGCAATCCACCCTCGTCTTGCTTCACGCGATCCATATGGAGCACGTCATGAAGCGCCAAAGCATGCATGACCGTGGTCGCCTCGTGGTAGCCGTCGGCGCGCCTTCCCCCGATGTTGAGATACAGGTTCACCTTTGCGGGAGCGATGAGCTTGACCATGCCCCCCTTCTCGAAGACGGCTAGCGGATCGGCGACAACCATGGGGGCGTTTGCAGCCGCACGCGCACTCGATTCTGACATGGCATGTTCAGGCGGGGTCGTAGTTTCGTTCATAGCTTCTTTTTCTTCCTTTTGTTTGCAAAAAACGTGCTCAGCAGGGACGCGCACTCGTCTTCGCGCACCCCGGCCACAACCTCGAACGTATGGTTCAAACGCTCGTCCTCGTTCACCCGATACAGCGTACCGAGCGCGCCCGCCTTCGGGTCGGGTGCGCCATACACGCAGCGGTCGACGCGAGCCTGGTGCATAAGGCCCGCGCACATGATGCATGGTTCGAGCGTCACGTACACCGTGCAGCCGGTAAGCCGCCACACCCCGAGCGCTTCGGCAGCCGCCTTCATGGCGAGAAACTCGGCATGCCCGGCTGGATCCTGAGTACTTTCGCGCAGATTGCATGCTGAGGCGATAACGCGCGGTTCGGCAAGCGGCCGACGCGTTGCGGGATCGATCGGTGCATACACGACGACGGCTCCTATCGGAACCTCATCGAGATGCTCGGCGATACGCGCTTGCTCGATCGCAAGCCCCATGTACTCTTCATCGGTCATGAGCCGTATTATAAGGCAATCGGACTCCGAACAGCCCCCTTCCGAACCCCTTGTGCAACCGCCCACGAAAAGCGCAGGAACGCACTGGCCGAAGATCAATGTTCGGCTCTGTCGAAGAAAGCATCCAGTTCGCCCTGTTTGCCGTAAGGTGCAAGCAGTTTTTTCGCTACCATGCGGGCCATCGGACGCAAAGCGGGACTGAACACGAACATCGAATCCATCTCGATCGGAGCATTGACAAGCGGCCTCATGCACACTTGATCGGTAACGAGCGCCTTGGCGTATTCGGTTTGAATGATGAAGCAGTCTTCGCTTGTCGATACCTGAGCGAGCATGAGATTTTTATCATGGATGAGCAGCTCCACGTTTATCCCGTAGTTCCTGAACGCGGTCTCGTACAGTCGTCCCTTATAAGGGCTTGTCTGGATTACGGTTTTTCCCAGAAGATCGGTTTCGAAGTCGATGCACTTCTTCGCAGCGAGAGGATCACCCGCCGAAAGCAGGATCGAAAGGCTGTCGTCGCACAGCTTAATCGATGGAATTCCCAGATCATCAGGCGGCTTTACAGAAAACGCAAACTCCATTTCCCCAGCAGCAATAGCCTCCCAGAACGCGTCGTGGTCCCCATCGACCACCTCGATTCCGATCCTCGCATCGTCTTGAAAGCTTGCCAAAAGCTCGCGCTTTTCCCTGTACCCCACATACATGCTCAAAAGCCCGATGCGCACAAGCTCCCGTTCCGTCTTCCCGATCTCGCGAATGTCGGCCACACAGGTATCCCAAAGCCGATCTTCCTCATGGAGGTAGCGCAGCAAGATCCTGCCCGCCCGCGTAAGCTCAACGCCCTTTTTGCCCCGGACGAACAATTGGGCATCCAGCTGCTTCTCCAGCCTCTTCATGCTTTTCGACAAACCCTGCCGAGAAAGGTACAGCGCACGAGCGGCTTGTGTAATGGTACCCGCCGAGCAGAGCGTGCAAAAATACCTCTTCTGGTCCGGATCCATGCGAAACTTTGCCATAGTCATCTCCCTCGCCCATGGCGGTTGTACATCCCCAACGCCAGTCGTCGCGCCAAGCGAACCACCGACCCGTTTCCCAATGCCCCAGTATAGGCAAACGCTTCCAAACCACAAGACCATGCGGATTGAGCATTGTTCCCCCCGCGTCAAATCGTCCAATCCGAAACGCTTTGATCAGGTGTTATCTCCATACGCAAACCTTGAGTTGACGCTTCGTGGCATACAAGAGTTTCTTTTCGGGGCATTGCGCCGAACGTATAGTGCCGAGTATCGCGAGCCGTGAAGCTCGCATCGCAAGAGGAAGGGAACAGCAATGGGAAATCTTACTCGTAGGGATCTGTTGAAGGGCTTGGGCATCGGCTCGGTCATGGTCGCCTCGGCAGGAGCGCTCTCCGCGTGCACGCCTGCCGGCAAAGCGACAGGCGGCAACGCCGGCGCTGCATCGGGGTCCGCCGATTCGGCTGCCTATCAGTACGCCAAGCGCAAAAGCGACGTGACAAGCATGACGCAGTCCGAAGCCGACGTGCTGGTCATCGGTGGCGGCGGAGCTGGTCTCTGCGCAGCGCTGAGCGCTTCGGAGCAGGGAGCAAAGGTTACCATCTGCGAAAAGATGAGCGTACTCGGCGGCGCAACGATGCTCTCAAGCGGAAAGATCCCCGCCGTCGGCACCAAGCAGCAAACCGATATGGGCGAGGCAGACAGCGTTGGGGCCTGCGTGATCGACATCATGCGGCCGAGCAACTACAGCGTCCGCCCCGATCTCGTGTACACGGTAACCGAGCAATCGAAGGATATCATCGAGTGGACCGAATCGCATGGAGCCGTATGGACGATCGACGAAGTGCTCTATTTCGGTCAGACCGCCCATCGCATGCACACGACCAACGATGCAGGCAAAGGCCTTACCGACGCGTTGATCGCCAGCATGGAAGCCGATCAGAACATCACCGAAATGCTTTCCTGCGAAATACTCGGCCTTGTCCTGGCCGACGACGACGATTCCGTCATAGGGGCTTATGGAAAAAACGGCAAGGAAGAGATTGCCATCTTCGCTAAAAACACCGTACTCGCTTCGAGCGGCTTCGCCAACAACCCCGACATGCTCGCCCAATACTGCCCCGAAGCCGTCGATGCGGTCAAGGTGGTCGCGCCCGGCGCAACCGGCGAGGGCATCCTTTGGGCGCAGGAGCTCGGTGCAGAACTGCAGAACATGGGCGCGTACCAAGGCCACGCGTTTCACGGCGTAGACAACAGCCAAACGCTTGAACAGGGCGTTGCCAACAACGGCGGCATCATCGTGAACCAGGAGGGTAACCGCTTCATGAGCGAATACGGCGGATATTCGGAGCTTTCGCCCCACGTGCTCGCCCAAACCGATCACATCGCGTACCTGTGCTTCACCGATGCCCAAATCGAGAAAAGCGTGAAGTACGCAGGCTGGGAAGAAGAAGGCATCGTGTTCAAAGGGGCAACCGCCAGCGAGCTCGCAACCGCCATCGGCGCCGATGAGGCAACCTTTGAAAAGACGATCGCAGAATACCAAGCCGCCATCGAAAAAGGCGAGGACAAGTTCAACCGAGCCCACCTGCCTGCAGGTTTCGACGGACCCTACTATGCGGTCAAGATCACCGGCGAAATCCGCCATACGCAAGGCGGCATGTCCACCGACGTTGCCGGTCACGTATTGCGGCCCGACAAGAGCCTGATCAAAGGACTGTACGCAGCGGGTGGCTGCACGGAAGGCTTCTCTTCGCGCGGAGGCGCCGCGTACATGAGCGGAAACGGCCTTATCCAAGCGCTCGTATTCGGCAAGATCGCCGGAGCGGCAGCGGCAACCGAAGACAAGGAATCCGCGGCACTCGTCGAATGGAAGAAGAGCGAGATCGACGCGTACAAGTAGGTGGTTCGACGTAGTTTTCGCACCGCGCCCCCGGGAATCCGCCATCGCAAACGCGGCGAAAGGAGCGGCCTGTCAGCCGCATGGCTCGACAGGCCGCTCCATCAAGAGCAGATAGTACGCACCTAGACGAATAAGCAGCGAACCGGTCACCTTTGCCAACGCGTACCAATTGTCGGCCTAAAAACACGGTTTTTGAAACAAAACCGTGTTTTTAGGCCGACAATTGGTACCGACCGCTCGACGCGTGCAGGCAGAAGCGAGTGCAGGCAGGCGGGTTGAGGCGCGTCCTCCTGCGCTCGGCCGCATCCGACCTCAGGCGGCCTTAGGCGAACCCGAGGCCTCGTCGCTCGGCGAGATTCCTGCCCCAAGCTTCATTTCTGTGCTATCCTAGTGCCGCGCTTTTTCGTCGTCCGCCCTGCGGGCGCTAGCCGAGACGCGCACGCGCTAACAGCGGAGGAATGGCCGAGTGGTTGAAGGCGGCAGTCTTGAAAACTGTTGTGCCGCAAGGTACCGTGGGTTCGAATCCTACTTCCTCCGCCACATTTTACCTGATCAGGTGGCATGTTTTACAAATGTAACATACCACCTGAAAAACAATCAGATGTTCGTTTTTTACTCTAAATGCCCCTAAATCTCCCTAAGTTTGCACACGATCGCACATACTTTAGTGCCTAAATCGTCTTTCAGCGAAGCTGAAAAACAACTGGCCCCTCTGAGATTCCCTCTTGTCAATCTATACCACTAGTGGTATACTTCGTAGTACAGGGTAAGCGAAACGAAAGGAAACAGATATGAAACGCGACATCGAAATCATCAGCAATGACGGAGCAGGAACCAAGGCCGTCGATATCACGGTTAACGGCAAAATCGTCGCGTCGATCACCGAGGGCGAATACAGGGAATACAAGAAGTACAACAATGAAATCTGCTTTCTGGACGAGTACCTTTTGGAGAACACAGACCTCACCATGTTCGAGGTTGTAGCCGTCCTCCCGGAAATAGCTAGCGCGTTCGGTGCGTTCGACGCCAGGTAGCCAGTCAATGAAAGCGCCCCGCTTCGTCGGGGCAACCAGAAAGGAAACACCATGAACAACATCAAATGGTTCGTGATGGTCAGCAAGACGATGCGCTACGACTGGGATAGAGACAGCTATATACCCGACGAAGAACGTATCTACAAATTCGCAAGCTACGACGCTGCGAAACGATGCTACGACAGGAAAGACCCCGTCGCCCTCAAAGGCGGCAAAGCGGAACGCGTGGGAGTCGTGCTTGGATGCGGGAACCCTGATGACGAAAAAACATGGGAGTCTGACAGCTGGATCGTACAACCAGGCTGCATGATTAAGGAGTCAGCAGAATAGAAAAGCCGCCGCACGAGGCGACGGCCTGAAACCCATCGGGGGAGTTTGCTTGGCCGCGACCCCCCGATAAGAGACGAGAGGATTGTACCATGGCATCTTGCTACGTTGCAGAGTACGCTACCCCGCGAAAAAACGGATGGCGGGCAAAGGGATCGTTCAGGTTCGAGAGCGATCACCGCGCCATGTCGAAGCGCAATCTGTTCGACGCGAGGATGAAACTGCTTGAAACATACGGTGCGGATGCCGTATCGTGGACTGTGACCAAAACCGAACGCGCTAAGAAGGGAGGTGGCGCGAAATGGCGTTGACCGAAGCACAGAAGCGTGCAAAAGCAAAGTGGCGCAAAGAGAACGAAGCCCAGCTGAATATATCGCTTTACCGCACGTCGGACGGCGACGTGATGGATCGGCTTGAAGCCGTCTCGCAAGCGGGCTGCGAAGGCAAGAAAGCCTACGTCATCCGCCTTATCCGAGAGGATATTGCACGGGATAAAACCGAGGAAATCTGAAAGAAACCCCTTGCCGTTATATACCACTAGTGGTATACTAAGGACAAGAGGTAAGGGAAAGGCTCTTACCGAGAGGAGAAAGAAGTGGAAGAAATGGGAATGACGGACATGCAGTTCAAGGATTTCCTCCGAGGCATCATTGACGACCTAAAGGAAGCCAAGACGGCAGGGGTGAGTGAAGAGGCGGAGGCCAAGATCGAAAAACTCATCAAGCGGTTCGAGGCGGCGCTGGAAGACTAGAAAGAGATGGGGCCGGGGAACAAAATCCCCGGCTCCGGCCAACCAGAATGATACCACAACGCGACCAAGCTTCGTCGGACAAGCAAAAGGAGACACAATGGGTCAGACGATAAAGCTCTATGCGAACTACGGAGTACTCGCGCACGAGAAGAGGCCGACCTACACGGAGGTGCCTGCGGAATGCCCGATCAGCGATCCCGTCGAAGTCGAGGTGCCTGAGTGGATCGAAGTAGGAGAGTTCGCAGACGGCTCGGTCGCGATCACGATCGACGGAGCCGACTACCGATGGGACGACCTGTATCTGAACACGAACGCAGAGGACAGGCCAGTAATCACATGGTTCGACGGCAAGGAGCGGTTCGCCACGCTCGCCGTCATCGACCCGAAAGCGGAATAGCGCCGAGCCGTGAAGATGACCGATCTGACAGACCATCGGTTCGAGAAGCTCGTCGCCCGCCGGCCGACGGACAGGCGCGACAGCGGCAGCGTGGTCTGGCACTGCGAGTGCGACTGCGGCGGCACCGCCGAGGTGTCGGCCCGCAACCTCGTCAGCGGCCACACGACTTCCTGCGGCTGCGCCAAGGGCAGGCCGATCTCCAGGGGCGAGCCGTTCGGCGCGCTGCGCGCCGTGGAGCGCGTCGGAACGAACGCCAAGGGGCAGGCGGTCTGGCTCTGCGAATGCGAGTGCGGAGGAAGCGCCAAGGCGACCGCCGCAGAGCTGCGGTACGGCAGCGTCACCTCCTGCGGCTGCGGAGCCGAGAAGAAGCGCCGCATCGCCGAATCCGCCGGCATCGTCGAGGGAACCAAGCTCTCGATGCTCACCTCCCGCATCCCGTCCAGCAACAAGACAGGCGTCAAGGGCGTATTCAAACGCGGCGGACGATACGTCGCGCAGATAAAGTTCAAAGGGAAGCACCGCTACCTCGGCACGTTCGGCACGCTCGAAGATGCCGCCGAGGCCAGGCGGCAGGCCGAGGAGGAGCTGTTCGCACCCATACTCGAAAAGCACGGTCGCAAGCCGTTGCGAGATTGACCTCGCGGCGTGCGGGGTGGTAATATGACCCCGTTGCTGCGGGATCGCCGCAAGGCGTGGGTTGAAATAGCATTACCGATCGAGCGGCCATGCCGCAAGATCCGCCGAAAGGCGTGGGTTGAAACATATTTCGTATTGGCTTTACGTCCCGCAGATAGGATGGCCGTGTCGGAAACGATGCGGCCTTTCTTTTTTGCCAACCGATATCTCGGAGAACGAGAAGGAGCCTCGAAAGGCTCCCCCTCGTGCGGCAAGCAATCCATAGGCCAGCGTCGGTGATGCCATTATGCGCGGCCTGCGGGCTACCTGTCAACCGATCGACTAAGCATCAGCCGGGTCGGGGCGCAAAAAAAGAGGGCCAAGCCCCGTTGGGAGCCTGACCCTGTTCCTATTCGTCGATGGTGATCTTGAGTCCTTCAAGCTTGCGCTCTACGGCATCGGCCACCGACTTGGCAACCGCGTCGGGGTCTGCTCCGTTAGATTTCGCAAGCGCCTCCACAGCCGCCGCGAGGGCGGTAACCTGAGCGGTCAGTTCGGCGAGCATCTTCTTCGTCGGCTCGTGCGCTGCGTAGTAGAGCTGGTAGAACGGGGCCTTCTGCCCCTCGTAGTGCCATTCCCAAAATTCCTGCGGTGTCATGTCTTCTCCTTCTGTGATGTATGTTCTCAGTGCCGCCCATCTCGACTGATCGACGTAGCAGGCGGGGCAGCTCTTGCCGGTTACGTCGTAGTGCCGGATCACGTGGTCCGCGTCGATGCCGTACTTTTCCATGAGCGCCGACACGAGCCATCGCAGGTTCTCGGTGCGGCTCCCGTCGAACGACCAGTCGCCGCACACCTCGACGTTGATGCTGTTTGAGTTGTAGCAGCCGTTCCTGGACGCCCCGTCGCCAACCGACCATGCGGTATCCGATTCGTCCACGCACTGCCATATCGTCGGCCCCTCGTCTACGAAGTAGTGGGCCGATGCGCCGCGGTACCCGCTCGCGAAGTACTGCGTGTTGGCGTAGGCCGCGCCCTCGTAGGTCGGGGCGGTGCCCACGTTGTGTACCACGATCCACTTGCGGCCGTTATTGCCCTTCGTCCGGTTGACGGTCGTCAGGTTCTGCTTGATCTCCGGCATCGTCCACCCCCTCCGTCAAATCGGCGAAGCCCATGCGGTCGGCCTCGTCGAGCGTTGTTTCGCGTTCGTCCATGTCATTCGCCTTTCCCTTGGTTCGAGCGCATCCTGTGGTAGCCCTCAAGCTCCCATATCTTGTCCTCGATCCGCTTCATGCATATCTCAGCGCCGAGCTTTCGATCGTAGTTCGCAGGGTCGATGCACGCGCTCGTCTCGGTAACGATGAACCCGCACGGCAGCTTGGCATGCACGACGGTCATGCACCCGAAGCGGTCTTCGACTGTCACTTCGGAAGCGTCGACGATCGACTTGATCTCCCCGGGTTTCACGCGGTTCTCGCTCGCCATCATTCCACCTCCCCTTTGTTGCCTAGCGCCTTTTGGACGGGCGATATCACGGCCATGATCGCGCCCGTGGCCGCAGCAGCGCCCCACTCGCCCGTGGTCACTCCCACCGCGATGACGGCGATGACACCCTGGGCGATGCTGCGCTCGAAGCGAGCAGCCGCCGAATCGTCGGCGCACCATCCGATGAACTTCTCCGTGATCTTTCTCATTTCGTTCCTCCTGTCTTGAAATCGTGCACTTCGTCTTTCAGCTCGTCGTGGCGGTGCCACATCGTATCCATGTCGCTTTCGAGCTTGTACGTGCGCTCGATCACCATGTTGTGCTTGTCCTGCTTGGCCTCTATGCTTTCGAGTTTGGTTTCCACGCGCGTGAGCCGCGTAGAGAACGCAAGCCACGATCCCGCGAAAGCGCACAGGGCTGACACGACGGGGCCGACGAGCGCGTTGATGTCGATCAATCCATCACCTCCTAACAAAAGAAAAAGCCCATCGGGGCTTCTCGCGTCATTGCTTTTGTTTCTTTTCGGTCATTCGGCAGTTGGAACCTCCTCCCCTTCGAGCACGTCGGTAGCGCCCTCGAATTCGGGAAGCGCCTTGACCCACTCGTAAGCATCCACGATGGTCATGCCCTGGTCGTAGTCGGCGTTGAAGTAGCTGGTCTGGATGAAGACGTCGTGCTCGACCGCTCCGGCGTTCGGGGCGTCTCCGCCCTCCGCAGCCGCAGCCGCCCGCCCCGCTTCGAGCGCCGCCTTCTCCTCGGCGCGCTTGGCTTTCGAGGTGTAGCTCGCAAGCTCGATGATGTTAGATACGTTGGTGACGGTGTTGACGCCCACGACGCGGTGGTAGTTGACCGCAACGCCGTTCGCTAGGGTGATCTTCTTAGATATTGCCATTGTCGTTCCTCCTTATCTGTAGCCCACTATTTTGGTTATTCCGATGATCGAGGCGTTCGAATTGACGGTGCACGTGTTTGCGTCCGTCGTGGACGATTCGCCCGTGGCACCCGTGGTGTACACCGAGGTTCCACTTACGACGACGCGGCGAAGCTTGAAGTACATCGCCGTCGCGCCGCCGCCCTGGGCTTTCATCAGAGCGCCCATCAGATCGACTGTCTTGCCGTTCGGCGAGTAGACCTTAGCCATATGGTGCCCGCCGTCGTTGGTGACGTAGTAGATTTCTGCCAGCGTGTAGTTCGCTGCGTCGTCGACGAGCGCGACGGTGCCGGTGGAGCTTGCGTCGTTGGCGTAGAGCACCTTCGCGCCCCAGATGGCGTCCTTGCCGTGCAGCTTGTTTACCTCGGCGGCGGTCGCGGTAAGACCGAGGTTCGCCAGCGCACCAGCCGCAGACGCGGATCCCGTGCCTCCCCGCGCAATGGGGAGCGTCCCGCCCGTTATGTCCGCCGCAGAGTGCTTGTGCGCCTTGTCGGCCTTGCCAGCTATCTGTTCGGCGGCGCTCCCCCTGCGCTCCATCATGAGCACGGGTTCGCCCACCGCAAGCGAATCGATCGGTATCCCGTACAGGGGGAAATCTGCGGCAACGTCGCCGTCGAGGATGCTGCCTTGGATGTACGACGGATAGGACGCCTCCCCTTCGGTCGGGGTGCCGACGATGACCGCGATTGGCGAATCCTCTATCCCCTCCGAATCCTTGGTGTAGCGCACGCAGATCAGGTCTTTGCGCTTTCTGCCGACAGACCCGCTCTGGATGGTTACGTCCTCCGACCCCTTGATGCGCACGTGCCTTCCGTTGACGAGCATCTCGCCCTTTGATATGCGGATGGTGTTGCTGTCCACGACCGACGCTTCGCACCCGCTGAGCACGTAGGCTCCATCGCCGAAGGTGCAGGCTTGGTAAGCGCCGAAATCCTCCGACCCTACGTGGTCGGTCGATCCTTCGCCTGTAACAAGTTCTACCGTCATGCTCTCATCTCCTTTCTCAAACCGTGTAGCCGATGACGGCTGTGATGTATATGTTGTTGGCCTGGTTGTCAGACGAGCCGACCGAGTTGCCCGGCCCCGATATCGACACGCAACCGTAGCGGCTTCCGTTCGTGCCGACCGAGTTGCCCGCTATCAAGACGGTTCTCGTCTTGTGCCAGAACATGCCCTCGCTCGCCGACTTCGACGTTATGTCGAGCGTCACGTACTTCCCGCTCGGCCATATGACGTCGCGCGAAGCGTAGAACCAGTCGTTGTCGCGGTATATGATCCTTATGCACTGGCAGCTTTCCGCATCCTGGCTGAGGATCACGGTTCCGTTCGACCCGGTGCCGTTGGCGTAGAGCACCGTTCCGGAGATGCAGGCCGCATTGCTTCTGTAGACGTTGACGGCGCGAACCTCTCCGAACTGGTAGTCCCAGGAGCCGATGCCCGACGAGTTCGCCGAATACGGCAGGATGCCGTTCTGCGTGGTTTGCAGCCAGCCGGTTTCCGCTCCGTTCGGGTACGTGAGCTTGCACCAACCGTTGGCTGTATTCGCCCCAGGTGCGCCGATATTCGCGGGCGTAAGGCTGACGTTGCCCGTGCGGTACTCCGATTCGCTTTCGCCCTTGACACCCGTCACCGATCCACCCGAAAGAGATTCGATGATTGACTTGTCGGCCGCGCTCATGAACCCGTCCGCGTCCTTCGTCGCGACGGCGTGGGCATGATCCTTCGGCTCGAACGCCTCGGGCTTGCCCGTGATGCCGTTCCACGGGTGCGAGTGGTCAAGCGGTGGAAAGGCTTCGGGCTTCCCCTGGACTTCGGCCCACCCGTGCGCATGGGCTTCGGGCGGGAAGCTTGCGGGCTTGTCTTTCACTGATTCCCAATCGTGCGAATGAGAGGCGGGCGGATAACTGGTAGGCTTGCCGGTTATCGACTCCCAGTTGTGGGAATGCGATTTGTTCGCTTTGCCGTCGAGGTCGGTCTTCGTCACCTCTGCTTCGATGGTCGCACCCGATATGTCGATGCCTTTTCCAGCCTTGTAAACTATGCCGCCCGCGAACGTTGAATTTCCCGAAGATGAGTATTTTCTAACCGATATCTCGCCGATCTCGTTCGTGATCTCGACCTGCCCGTTGCCGCTGACTTTTACTATTGCTTTCGACACCGTGGATATAACAGACCTGCCCGTTTTCTCGGACGCGATGCCCACCATGTCGCCTACGTCGAACGCCGTCCCCTCGGGCAGCAGCAGCTCGCATGCGCTCGTGCCCTGCATCTCTTTCAATTTCTTCGTTCCGTCTTCGAGCAGTTTTGCTTCATCGATGTTGTTGTACTCGTAGACGGCCTGCCGCTCGTCCAGCCCGAACAGGGTTTGCGTCTGCGACACGTTGCCTTCAGCATCAGCGTAGAGGTGGAGCACGGTTCGCTCTTCCAGTTCCCCCATGCCGAGGCAGATCAAATGATTGAACGGCATGTACCATTTGAGCTTGTACCCGTATTTGTTCGATTCGCCGCTGTCCACGTAGTCGCCGATGGGTACAGCCGACAACGCGGGCTTTCTTCCAGGCTGCTTGTCTATGCGCAGCTTCGCCCCCGATGCGGCGAGCATCTTGCGGAACCCGCTGTAGCAATCAGTGAACCGCTCGAACTGATGCGACACCGATATGCCGCTCGGCTCGGCCGAAGCGTCGAACACGTCCGACAAGCCGACGAACCGCAGCACGGAGCCAATCGCCGCGTTCGCCTCGCCCGACGCGCTCAGATGGTCGGTTTCGGGGCAGATGTACGTTTCGGCGAGCATCCCGTGCCACGTCTCGCCCCTGGCGACGAACACGGGCGTCTCGCCCATGGTCGATTCCCTTCCGCCGCGCACGATGCCGCCCCATTCGGTGCCGTCGATGTAGATAAGAGACTTCTCTGCGATGCGCATGTCTATGGGCAAAGTCAGTTCGAAGTCGTTCTCGTCGCTCCCGTAGGCGAGATCGAGCTGGTAAGCCTTGATGATTCCCTGCTCGATGCCGTCTGAATCGGTATAGGTGAGGTCGATCATCCGCCCCACCTCTTTTCTCCGCGCTGCTCGTACACCGTCGCATCGAAAGCAAACGAACCGTTCCAACTGACCAATTGGTATCCCGGGGCGATCCGTTGGAACACATACGATCCGCTTCCCTCGTACTGGTTTCCACGGCGGAAGTGGAATGCGTTCTCTTTGCTCCCGTAAGCGTCCTCCACCGTGATCTTCTTCTCGGTGCCGTCGATCACGAGCTTGCCGCCAGCGGGAACCTCGCACTCCACCTCGTAACGGTTGCCGCCGATCACAACGCTCGGGTGCGATGCGGGGCCGTACACGGTGATCCTTACGGGCGATTGAACGAACCCGGGGTTCTCGATCTGCTGCGTGCCCGAGCCGGGCGAGCCGAAGTTGAACGGGAAGTTGAACGGGAAGTTCATCCCCCCTGCGGTGTCGCCCTTGGTGAAGTGCACGGTATGCTCTCTCACCCATGTCGGATCGTCGGCGAGAATCGTAAGCTCGTACTTGGCGGCGGCCCCCGTTAGCCAGTACACGTCCTTGCGCGACGCCTTGACGTAGCAGCGCATGTACCAGCCATCGCTGTGGATAGCGCCGGGCATCTTCGCCAACACGTCCTTCTCTGCGATTTCGAAAAGCCTGTTCCGCAGCGCAAGGCCGCGCTCCTCGGAACCTGCGGCGATGACGAGGGTAAGCGGGAACTCCCTCTGAGCCTTGTAAAAACCCGAAGCGTACCCGTTCAGGGACTGGTACGACCACTCCCAATCGTGCGTTTCCCCGCTGTCGCAATAGATTCCGTCGCCGAAAAGGTTCAATTCCTCCCCGAGATGGTTGACGTAGCGCACTTGCTTTCTCATATGATGCTCCTCACCACCCTCGCCATTTCCCTTTCGTTCAACTGGATTACTATCGGCCTGCCGTCCTGGCGCGAAATCGCATCGGACATGGCCGACCTGACCGCCGAGTAGACTTGAGATTCGGTCATGCCGCCTCTCTGATCGACGGTTACGCTTATGCCGTTGCCAGACGGTTGTTTCGCCATGCGCTGTGATGCGAGCGAAACGGACGAGGCTTTTGCCGTGTACCCGCCCGCCGTGATGGCGGCGACCTCTTCCATGGTTCGTTGCAGGTTCGGCATCTGCTTCCTGATGCCTCCGGTGAAGTTCTGCACGGAGTGCTCGCCCCACTCGGCCTCGCCCTTGCCGCCGTTGCGCATCGCGCCCTCTTTGGGGACGGAGTGTCCGAGGATCGCTTGAACCTTTGCGCTCGCTTCGTTTAGGGCGCCCGCAAGCACCCCGCCGACACCCGAGCTGATGCCACGAGCGAAGTTGCCGATGACGTGCAAACCCCACGTGTACGAGTCCGATCCCGCGTCCTTGATTCCGTCAACGGTGCTAACGGTATCGTCAACCGACCCCTCGACAACATCCATGTTCTCGTTCATGCCGCCGCCGAGGTTCGATGTAGCGTTCTCGCCGACAAGCCGCCATTCGCCCTCGATGAGCTGCAAGGTGCCAGTACCGTTGTCCTTCATGGCCCGCACGGCATCGGTGAATCCCGGCTCTCCTTTTCGAATGGTGCCCTCTGCTGTCTGCACGGCTGAAAGCGATATATTCTCCAAGTCACCGGTAAGCGGGTTGTACGCTGTGACCATCCCGTTTTCGAGGTCGGTGATGGATTGCACCGTCATCGGCGTCGATCCCGCGATGCTGCCGAGGATCGAATTCATGGTTTCCTGCGTAACGGCTGAAAGCTCGCCCGTAACGGGATCGTAGGCTTGCAAGATGCCGTCTTTCATGACAAGCGATGCCTGCACGACGTTCGGCGTTTCCGACTGGATGCCACCCGATACGGATTGCCCGAGCGCGATTGCGACTGCCTCCGCCTGCGGCTTGCCAGACGCGATGGCATCGGCGTAAGCCTTTACCGCCTCGTCGCCCTCGATGCCGAACTGATCGCACTCACCTCGAATCTCGTCAACGGTCTTTCCCGCAATTTCGGCGGCAGCGGAAACGGCGGCATCGGCACCTTCGCTCAAACCGTCCGCGTAGTTCTCCGCTGCTTCGGCTCCCTCTTCCTTAGCGACGATGCCGAACTCCTGCAAAATGCCGATGATGCTTTCGACGTTGCCGTCATACGACTGGGCGATTGCGGCAAGCTTGTCATCCGAAAGGTCTGCGAGGTCGGTTACGGATACTCCGTATTGCGCGAGTGCTTCGGAAAAACCGTCCGCACTCTGCCCGGTCGATTCGAGTGCTGCTGCGATGGCTTCGTTC
Organism: Raoultibacter timonensis; assembly: GCF_022845715.1. Classification (NCBI taxonomy): domain Bacteria; kingdom Bacillati; phylum Actinomycetota; class Coriobacteriia; order Eggerthellales; family Eggerthellaceae; genus Raoultibacter; species Raoultibacter timonensis. The sequence goes on along the minus strand of NZ_AP025564.1, from coordinate 361,106 downwards.
GTGGAGACGAAAGCACCCATTTCCTCGGTGGAAGACCCCATAGCTGCGCCGAGTTCTCCTACGCGATCCTCGTAGCGTTTAACCGCATCCGATGTTGCGCCGTACTGGCTCCGCGCTTCGGACAACGCGTTTCCCAGCTCGTTGTACACTTCCGCATCTTCGCCCCATTGGGCTTTGGTCTGGCCTGCATGCTTTTCGGCAAGATCGGATCGTTGCTGCTCAAGCTCCTTGATGCGCATCAAGTCGGCTTCTTGCTGTTTGAGGGTTTCTTTCCACCCCTCGCTCGCGGCTTCGTATCGGAGCTTGTCTTGCTGCGCTGAGACAACAGCCTTGATCGCATCGACCTGGCCGTACAGAGCGCCGTTAACGTCGTCGGTAACCGCGAACGTGGTGCCGCACGCTTCGTTTACCCTATCGACGGCATCTTTCAGCCGAGCCTGCTCTTCCTTCGTCAAATCGGATTTAGTCCCAAGCTCGTCAATGGTTTCCACGTACGAATCGAGCATCCCCGCGCTTGCGCCCGCCTCGGTCATGGTGTCGCTGAGAGACTTCGCAAGATCGGCGTGAGCCTGTTTCAGATCGTCGGCTTGGCCTTTGACCGATGCGACGGTCTGTCCGTAGTTGCCTAGAGATTCGGATGCGTTCGAGGCACCGGTTTCAAGGCCGTTGAGCGAAGACGATAGCTCGCTGTTCGTAGTCTTGATCTCGTCGCTGCGCTTCTTCGCCTCGGCTATGCCGTTCGCCACGTTGAAAATCGCGGTAAGGAGCATGCCCGCGAGGATTCCAGCAACGCCCATCGCAGCCGATTTCGCGGCACCCATCGCAACGGACGAAGCCTTGACCGCCGTAGCCTGTTTCTTCGTAGACGACTCTGATGCTTTCGCTGCCCCGTCGAAATCCTTCAAGCCCCTCGAAGCGCCAGAGGTTTTGTAATCCACAGTCGCGAAGAACTGCGCAAGCTTCTGCAATCCCTTGCCGAAGCCCGATATCTGCTGAACGCCTTTCCCGAAGATGTTGAGCATCGGGCCGATTGCGGCTGAAAGAGCAACAGCTTTAATGACGGCGTTTTGCTCGGATTTGCTCATCTCGTTGAACTGCTTCGCACCGTCCGCGATCATCTGGATAAGCGGCTCGGCTGAATCGATGACGTCGAGCAGCGCATCGGCGAGCGGCCCGCCCACGTCGTTCGCAACGGCCACAACGCGGTTTTTGAGCATTTCGAATTTCGCCGCAAGCGATTCGTTGCGGTTGTCAACCTCTTTCTGCAGGGCGGTGTTCTTGCCCCATTCCTCGTTCGATTTGGCTACCGCATCTGCAACAAGCTCGGAGTTGCCTCCTAAGCGCTTCATTATGTCGGTCTGCCTGATGGAATCGATGCCCAGCTCTTGCAGCATCACCGACATGTTGCCGCCCTCTTCGGTGGCGCTCTCCATGTTGGTGAGTAACGCCGACAGAGCGTCAACGGGGTCGCTGCGCCAAGCGTCCGCGAAATCCTGAGCAGACATTCCCGCCGTGCTAGCCCATGTCTCGACCGAATCGGCGTTGGTGGCTATGTCCTTGTCGATCTGCGCCATGATGGTGCTGATCGCCGTGCCGCCCGCTTCTGCCTCCACGCCCATGGAGCTAAGTGCGGTTGCCAAGCCGAGTATATCGGCCTGCGACATGCCGACCTGCGTTCCTGCGGCGGCGATACGCATAGCCATCGAGCTGATATCCGATTCGGTGGTGGCGAAGTTGTTTCCGAGGCCGACGATGGCCGAACCGTAGTTGCTTATCTCGTCGTGGCTCATCTTCGTGATGTTCGCGAACTGCGCCATTTCTGTTGCGGCGGTATCCGCGTCCATGTTCGTTGCGATGTCCAAACCAGAGACGATGCGCCCGAATTCGTCCAATTCCTCGATGCTGAACCCGAGTTGAGCGCCCAACGCTTGAATATCAAGAATCTGATCCGCTCCAACTGCGTTGGTCTTCGAGAACTCGATGGCCTTTTCTTTGAGCTTGTCGTACTGATCCGCCGTCCCGTCAACGGTTTTCTTGACGTTTGTCATCGACGTATCGATGTTCACGGCGGCTGCTACCGATGCCGCGCCCGCAGCCACTATCCCCGTTGACACGGTGCGGGTGAGCGTGGAACCCATCGTTTCCATCTTTCGGCCAGCAGAGTTGAGCCTGTCGCCCATTGTCTCGAACTTAGAGCCGAGCTTGCCGAGCGCCGATTCGGCAACGCCCTGCTGGATGACGGAATCCGCAAGAGCCTGCTTGTAGCCTTTCAGCTTTATCTCCGTCATGGCGATATCGCTCTGCAGCTTTCGCCATTGCTCCTGCTGCGCTTCGGCGTTCACAGGGCCGATGAAGTCTGCAGACATTTCATGTTGCAGCTTCTTTTCGGCTTGCATGAGCAGATCGAGCTCTTTTGTCGTCGCGCTGATCTGCCTTTTGTAATCCTCTTGCTGTTGGGCAAGCAATCTGGTGTTGCCCGGGTCGAGCTTCAACGCCTTTTGCACCTTGCGGAGTTCCGACGATATGCCGCTGACTTCGGAGCGGGCTTTGCGTAGCGCGCTCGATAGGCTCGACGTGTCAGCGCCGATCTTCACGGTCAAACCTTTATAGGTATCTGACATAAGTTGTTTTCACCCCCTTGGGTTTTAAGAAAGGAATCTGTCTATGTCGGCCTGCGTCGCTTGGCGCACAGGCTCTTCTTTTTCTTTGTCGGAAAACGCAAGGTCGGTGTATGCGATGAAATCCGCCATCGTCATGCGCCTGACGTCATCGAGCGAGAAGCCTATCCGCAAGAGCGCCAAGACGTTGCGCCATGCGTCCCATTCGTCTGGCGATCCACTTCCTGGCTCGCCCGGTCTTCTCGTGGCGAAACAACTCAGCGCTGATGGCCGAATCGATCACCCCCCATGCGTCGGCATCGCCGATCGCAAACAGTTTCGGATCGAACTCGCGCAACCAGTCCTCGTACTCCGAAACGGAATCGTCGTGCGTCTTCGCCATCGCCCAAGCGATTTGGAGCAGCATCGACATGTCTGGTGGATTGTTCTCGTATGCCGCTGCGATATCATGGAAAAGATCGCCCCCGAACCCCGTCCGATAGACGAGGAACGTATAGGGCGATCCTTGCATTTCAACCGTGCGGCCGTAGATGACCGCGCGGCGCATTAGGCGCTCGGCTCCGAATCGGTGAACTTGGGCAGAAGAACATCCGCGAAGAACGCGTCGTACACGGCTTGGTTCTCGGTGCTCGGCTCGATGGAGAGCTTGGTGACCTTCTTGCCCCCGATAGCCTCGGGGATCATGACAATGGGCATCTTCTCCGTGGTCGGAGAAGCCTTGTCCTCGGTGGTCTTATCCTCCGTCTCGGGACGCTCGGCGGTGCAGTTGTAGAACACGCTGCGCCGCTGCTTCGCGTCTCCGTCCACGGTGAAGAGCAGGGCGAACGGGTTGGGCTGAACGCCCGCGATCTCCACAAGCGCCCCGTTCTTGTCGATCTCCCAATTGAAGATATCCACCTTCACGGAATCGGGGATGAGCGCCATTTCGAGATCGCCCGTATACCCGTTGTCGGTCACCACCGTGAAGTAAGCGCCGTTGTCGGCGAAGAACTTCTCGGAATCGCCCTCGGGCTTCGTGGAAAGCGAAACCGCACCGGGGATGGCGACGGGCGTATCATACGCTCCGTCACCAGTTTTCTTTGCGATATGCACTCCGCACAACCCGAAGCGCACCTTGTTGTTTGTAGATTCAGCCATGTTTTATCCTCCTATGGTCGTAAAATAAAAAACGGCCTCGAACGGGCCGTCTTCGATGTTTCCTATCTCCTGATAGGCGTATGGTTTCTTGTGCTGCTTCAATGCCTGCTCGATCTTCTTCTCGTTCCCGTCGTCCTTCGATTCGCTGTAAAGCTCGGCGCACCACCTGCGGACGCCGATATAGTTCTCGTCATCGGCCATGAGGTCGTTGCCGTCAACGAAGTAGTAGACGATGTAAGGCAGGGGCGGCGGCTTCGCGGGCGACCACTTGCGGTAGGTCACCGGCAGCCCCGTCGATCCGAGCATGGCGAAAACGTCTTCCCTTCTCATCGCCCCATCTCCCTCATCATCGCTTCGCAACCCGTTTCATAAGCCGGTTCGATGTGCTTGTAGCCGGGAACGCGCTCTCCCGTGTCGATCCCGTGAACCCACTTCTCATGCCCGTTTTCGAGCAGGTGAGTGAGGCTCGGTTTCGACGCGTTGTAGATGCGGACGTAGTAGCCTCCGAAATGATCGTATTCGGTGCGCATCCTCCAACCGCTCGCATAATCGCCCGTATCGCCGGGGACGGTGGTTGACGCAAGTTGCTTCTTGCAGGCGTTGCCGCCTTTCTGCACGGCGTTCTTCGCGTCGCGGGACACGTAGTCGAAGAAGTCATCGAAGATGCCCTCGAACGCGTCGCCGAAACCCGACGCGTCAACGTATACGCCTTTACTCATCTTTCATCACCGCCCTCATGATGATCTGGTCGTTCTGGTGGTTCAGGTTGTCTATCTGGGTAACGTCGAGGGCTTTGCCCCTCCACAAAAGGCGGCAATCCCTCGTGCCGACGTCGGGGAAAGACGGGTGGTAGCGCGTGAAGAACTTCAGTGTGTTCTCCGCACCTGTCGCGGCGGCCTCCCAGAACTCGCGCGAGCCGAGGTTTGCGACCCGCGCGAATCCTTTGAAAACCGTTGTCCACTCTGCCGACGTATCGCCCTTGTCGTTCTGCACGATCTGATGGGTTTGCAGCTCGAACGGTTCTCTGTAATCCACGACCATCACCTCACAAGAGGTTGAAATCGTGCGATGCCATGATGCTTTTCACCGTTCGATTCTCGTTAGACTTGTCCACCGTTATGGAGCGGTTGTCGTACATGTCGCGCGTGAGGACGAGGACGGCGATAGCCATGTCGGGATAGGTGTCGAGATATTCCTCGTCCAATCCGTAGCTCTCGATGAGATGGGATATCGCCGCCTGGTACATCAGATCGACCGTGGCTTGCTCGATATCATCGACGTACGAGGGATCGAGCCTCAGAAAGCGGAGCAGCACTTCATTTGGTATGCTAGTCGCCCGCAGGCTTTCCAGCTGCGTTGCCCTTTCCTCTGCCACTCTCCTTCACCTCCGTGACGGGATACCCGTCCTTGACCATCTGCTTGCCGACAACCGCAGGCACCTCGAACACCTGCCCGTAACCAGCATTGCCGAGGGTTCCCGAAAAAGACCTGTCTGCTTTCAGCTTCATAAGCCCGAACCCCCTTCTTACGATGCGGCCATTTGTAGCTTCGAGATTGCCTGCTCCTGCTGGATTTTCGCGTCAAGCTCCATCCACATGATCGCGCCGACTGCGTGCTGCTCGGCGTACTTCTCGCGCAGCACTTCAACAGTGGGCTGCTCGGCGAACTTGACCGCAAGCCCGGCGAAGTTGCCGTAGTAGACGGGCGATGCTCCAGCGGCGACCTTCGGCATGTTGTCGGATGTAAAGACCGGCTTGCCGAGCAGCGTGTAGCCGAACGGGGCGGTGATATCGGGCTGCATGAGCGGCTTGCCGTCGCCGTCCTTCAGCTTGCGGAGCAGCGTGCGGGTCGATCGGTGCATGATCCACATCGCGCCGTTCTGCAACTGGTCGGGAACCGCGTCCTGAACGTCGATCATGTCGTCAAGCTCAAGAGCGGACGCGGCCTTTGCGGTAACGATCTGCTTGCACGTGGACAAGCCCTCGATCTTCCCGTCTGTGCCGATAAGCAGCTCGCGCTCGATCCAGCGGTTCACCTTCTCGGCTGTGTCGTTCACGACGAACGAGACGAGATCGACGTCGGTGCCGTTCATCAGCGAACGGGATACGAGCGCGAGCGATGCGGCGAGGTAGCCAGTGAGGGTGATCTTCTTGAACTGTCCTACCTTCGCGGTAAGCTCGCCGAATTCCTCGGCGTAAGCAACCGTGATGGCGCTCGTCTGCTCGTCGTAATACGGAAGATCGAGCTGACCTTTGACGGTGTAGTGCTGCGCAGCCTGAAGAACGGGCGAGATATCGTAAAGGCGCTTGATGATGCGGTCTGCAATGGTCTTCGGGATGATCGCGCCGTTGTCCCCTGGCGTGAGGTTAACATCGCCCTCTGCTCGGTTCTGCACGCCCGGCGCGTGGTTTCGGATATACCCGGCGAAAGCTCGAATTTGGGAATCCTCTTCGGTTTCTCCCTCGGCACGATTCTCGGCGGGGATATCGAGCGGCGTGCGCTCCGCTTCGGCTTTCTCAATCGTTACTTTCAAAGCACGGATTTCGTTCTCGATCTTATCGTGGTCGCCCGTTTCGGCATCGGTCATTGCGCGTACTTCCTCAACAGCCTTGTTCGTGATCGCGTTCGCCTCCTCGATCTTGGCGTTGAGCTTTTCTTTAAGTGCTTTCAGTTGGTTCATGTTCATGTTGTTCTCTCCTGTTTCCGGGCATAAAAAAAGCGCCCATTCGGCGCTGCCCTTTGTATTTGTTTTGCTCGGCTGCTATTCGGCACGGAGCTTGTTCAGTTCTTCCATCTTCGCAATGAGCTTAGATAGATCGGGTGCTTCGGGTGCTTCGCCCTCTTCCTCGGCACGCTCGGATTCATCGATCGTTTCGACTGAATCGAAATCCATTGCGCGGTATTCCAACTGCTCTGCACCGTCCCCGTCATCGGCGCGTGTGAACACGCTGGTCGCCTTATAGCAAGGGCGCATGCGCTTGTCGATGATCGAAACCTCGGAAAGCTCCATTTCCTCGATTGTGCGATGCTGCATGCCGTCAGCGGCGTTCTTGTCCTGCTTCAACGGCAAGAAACCAAAGCTCCACCCGCTCAATTCGCCATTGCGCGCTTTGTCGATGACCTCGGGATCGGTCACGGTCGCGCGGGCGTAAAGCCCGATGGCATCCTCTTTCAGTTCGAGGTTCTTGCCCTCTTCGCCGATGACGCGCGTTTTATCGTGGTTCAGGAGCATGTTTCGCTTTCCACGCATGAGGGCGCGGGCGAACGCGCCCGGTTGGATCGTCTCGGTAAAATAGCCGTCCCTGTCACGCAGCACGCGCGATTCGCGGCCTACTGCGTTCACGTACCCGGCTATCTCAACCGAATCACTTCTCAGCTTTATCTCCAAAGTTCTCACCTCCTTCCAATTGCGTTGGTTGCTTTTCCTCTTCGACTTCGGCGGGCAGGTTGTCGATATCGATAGCCTTGCCCATGTTCGGGATAATTATCTTTCTCGTTTCGGTATCGAACAGAACGTCCTGCAAGCCCATGCTGATGAAATCGAGACCGAGCGGCGGCATGTTCTCCTTCTTGCGCACCTCGTCAACCATGACGAAACCGCCATCTTTTGCGATCTTCCACGCTTCCCATCGCTCCTTCTCGTTCGCTTTCGCAAACTCGGTCAGGTCGAAATCGAAGAAGTACGCAGGCTTCTCGCTTTCCAGCAGCAAGCTCCGATTCAGCGCCGCCCTGGCTTCGGCGATGAGCGGAATGAGGCAGTAGCGGATGAAGTTATCGCGGTCATCCTTCGTCGCCGTTCCCGACTTGATGCCGCCGCGAACGATGGACGGTGGCATTTTGAACATGCTGTAAATGTCCTCGGAGTTGGTCTGCTTGTTCTCGTTTAGCTGCATTTCCACGGACGTGGAGGATGCCTCCTGAAAAGTCGTGCCTTCGTTCAGCACGATCACGTTCTCGTCCGTGGTGCCGTAGAACCTGCGCCAAGCGTCTTTCAGGGTTTGCATGGCTTTCTTGACAAGCTTTCTTTGCGCGGTCAAGAACCCTCGTTTGTTACCGCCGCGAGCCACAAGCGATTGCTCGTATTTCATCGTCTGGTATGCGACCGAAAGAGCGTCCATGTTGGAGCTGATGACGCTTCGCCCCGTGCGCCCGTCTCTTGTGGAATGGAGGATGCGGACGAACTGCCACGGATCGAAGCGCTGACCGTTCACGACGTACTGAACCTCTTTGAAAATGGGATCGACGTTTTTCAGCGGGGAAATGTCTTCGCTCTTGACGTAGTGGATGGACACGATGCGGTTTCCGTTTCGGTTGATGAACGCGTTGCCGCCCTTGTCCGAACAATAGTAATCCTCGAACATGGCTTTTTTCATCTCCACGGCGGTGAGGGTGTCTCCCGTATCGCCGTTCAGCAAGCCCACGCGCGAATCGTCCTCAACCTCTTCGATCTGGCCGTCAATCCTTCGATAGAGTTTTATCGGTATCGATGCGGCGATTCCAGAAATGGTGTCCACACAAGCGGCGAAAGCCGGTATCGCCATCGCTTCGCTTCTGCCGACGTAGGTGTTCGCCGGTGCCGATCCGATCAGAATGTCATCTGCTGTTATCTCATCCGATTTGGGCTCTTCTTCAGCCCGTTTCATAAGATCAAGTATTCCCATGTTTTCTCACCTCCTTTCTAGTACTGAACAAAGAACTCGTCGCCGAATATCACATCTTGTTGAAGTACGTAAACGGCGTTGATGAGGGCGACGACCATATCAACCTTTCCGTTCGACCGTTTCTTGTTTACGTAGCGGTTGAGGTTCGTATCGTAGGTGCATCGGGCGTTCTGGAAGTTGATTTCGAGTAGCTTGTTCGGCAGGTAGTGGAACTGCCCGCCCTCGATCTTCTCCGATAGCAGCTTCGTAGCTGGGTGGAGCGTGCGGGAATGCTGCTCGATTTCGATAGTCGTGTAACCAGCCGATTCCCACTTGTCCACGCTCGATCGCGCGTTGGCGCGGTCGTATCCGATGGCAACGACGGTGCCGCCGTAGACGCGCTCTATGTTCTCCACGAACTGCTCGATGACCGCGTAGCTCACGATCATGTCTCCGCAGGCAATGGCGATGCCCGATTCCACGAAAGCGCGGTAATCGACTTTTTCGAAAATAGATTTTTCCTCTATGCGACCCTCTGGGAAAAATGCTTTCACGTCGCAGTAGATTTCTCCGTCACATTCGAATGAGATTGCAACGGCGCAGTTGTCGTTGGTAAGCGCCAAGTCCACACCCACGTAAAGATCGCGTCCTGCAAAATCGATTCTATCGGTGCGCCCTGCTTGCACGGCTTCGATGGGAACATAGCTTTCGGTACCCACGCCCTGATAGATGATGTTGCAATGCTTCGTCAGAAAGTTCTCGCGCGCCCGCTCCGAGGCTATCGCCCTCTTGCGCTTCTTCAAAAGGTCTTCCCAGATGCCGACGTTCTCCATTGCGGCGGGGTTGCCCTGCTGCATTATCAGATCGTCGGTCATCCAGTCTTTCGTTTTATCCGGTTCGTAGAGCAAGGCGAAGATAGTTTCGTCGTCCTCGATGCCGTTAAGCACCTTCTTGGCGTATTCCACTTCGTCCTCGAACGGGTTATCTATCGTCGGGTACTTCGTGGAGATGACGCACCCGAGCTTGTTAAGCACGTTGAGCTGACCCGAGCGCATCGATTCCACGGCGGAGTTGTTGGGCAGCGCCCCGACCTCGTCTGCCAAGAACACGTTCGGCAAGCGACCGTCGAACCGGTTCGTCGCGTAGTTGAGCGCTTCGAACCTCGTCTCGGTCGGCACGAACATGATGTAGTCGCGGACGATCTTCCACCTGTTCTTGTTTTTGAACTTGTAGATGAGCGGACTCATTTTCAGCGTTTCCACGATCGCCTCGCGCACCTCTCCCGAGAGCTTCCCGTCGGGTGCCACCGAGAAGAACTTGGAGAACGGAGGCTCGATCATAAACGCGATGATGAACACGACGGCGACGGTGTACGTCTTGAAGTTCTTGCGGCAGATTTCCAGCAACCCCGTTTCGTACCTTCGCCTGTTCGGGTTGTCCCGATGGACAACGCAGAAGATCGCGACGTAGAAAAGCCACTGGTATCCAACGGTGCATTCGTAGATGCTCTTCCCGGCCTTTACGCCCTTCGGCATGACGAGCAGTTTCAAGATGTTGTCGATCTGCCTCACGCGCTTCTCGCTGATCGTGTACTTCTCGCTCTCGCCGTCTGCTATCGAAACGAAGTCTTCGCACTGCTTGATGACGTACTCGGGCGCTTTTGTCGGCTTTCCGTAAGCGTCGGTCAAGGCTCCTTCCACTGCCGCTTTTGCGTAGAGGTAGCTTTTATGATCCTTCAAGATCATCGCCTCGCAGAATCGCGATCAGCGGGTCTTCCTCTTCGCCGCCGTCATCCGCTTTGAACCCGTCGATTATCTTCATGATCGTTGCAACCGTGTCGTTGAACGTCTTCATCGTCTTGTTGTATTCGGCGACGGCTGGGTTGACGTATCTGTTCTCACGGCCTTTCACGTACTCTTTCGTCACGATCACATCGCCGTCCCTGATCTCCTTCATGAGCATGTTCAAGACGAACATGGTGTCCTGCATGCTTTTGAAAGTCGTGATGAAGACGAAGTTCTTCTCGGCTCCGTAGGTTTCGGCGATGCGCATTATCTCGTCAGCGCGTTCGTTCAGGTCGATCTTCGTATCAGCCATCGGCTTTACCTCCTTTCCAAAAAACTCGCGGGAAATCGTTGTTGGCGTTTCTGGTTGTGCGCGTTGGTGTAGGGGCTGAGAGGCCACAGAATCGGTTCTGGGTGGGGGGGATCAAGTTCCGCTAGCCCGATATCGCGCCGTCAGTTCGCGGAGGAAATCGCGGCTCACGTCGCCTCGCTCTGCTTCCTCGTGGCAGCACGTGCATAGCGTCGCGAGATTGTCCACGTCGGTGCGAAGGGAGTAGTCCTCTTCCAAAGGGACGATGTGATGCACGCCTAGCCCGTCTATCGTCACCTCGCCGCGCGAGCGGCACAGCACGCACATGTTGAGGTCGAGATCACGGACGATGTTGCGCGCCGTCTGCCACTCGCTCGTGTTGCGGAAGGTATCGGCTTTGGAGCTGCGCGGCCGCTTCGATGCCGTGCACTTGTGCCGCATGTCGTGTATGCGCCCGCACTTGGAGCACGACTTAAGCAACTGGCTTGCTCAACGACCGCGCTATGCGGTAGATTGCGACGGCCACGGCGCACAGCATGGCGTGAGCTATCTCGGTGTCGTACCGCGATGCGATCCTGCCCATCTCGAAGATATCCATTGTCGTTACTTCCTTTCCGTTGTGTTGTCTGGGTCGCGACAATAAAAAAGCCGCCCTATCGAGGACGGCTGCGTGAGCTCTTTTCTTTCGTTGCTACTGCTATGCTTTCGGTTCATGCGGTTCGAGCAGGTTCCATTGCTCTTGCGGGATGATCGATTTGATCTTAGCTTTGTACGACGGGCGCAACGGCGTGCCATCGTCGCCTCCGTCCCAAAGGTCGGATTCGGCGTAATCGTCTGACAATGTTCCGTCCGGGTTAACCACGCCCATAGCGGTGAGGATGATATCGCAAAACCGCTCGTACTGTTCGCTATCCTCGTCCAACCGCTCGATGTAGAGAAAGACGTGCGTTTTCAGCGATTGCTTGTCCATCGTTATCATGTTCAACCTCCAAAACAACGCGAGCCGCAATATCGATGCGGCTCTGCTGATACCAATATACGCCTATCTGCACGCCATTTCGCGCCATCTTTTCATCGGAGTGTAGAGAATGCACATCGCCTGCGAGTGCAGCCTCGTCTCGGTACGCGCGGATATGCACAGCGCACGGGCTATCTGCGACGGCCGCTTGTGGTCGAAGTAGCGCATGCGCACGATGGCGTACATCATCGGGTTGTCGAGCGCATCCATTATCTCGATAGCGCCCTCCACCAGGTCGCAGTAGTCTATGAGCTTGTCATCCAGGCGGTCTATCGACTCCCACAGGCGCGACATGCCGCGCTCGGTGATATCGCCCTCCATCGTTTTGGAAACGTGCTCCCCGCCGCTTACGCCGTTCAGCGTTAGCGTCTCCTGGTTCGCAACGACCAATCGCTCGGCGGCCTCCTTCGCGTAGATCGCCTTTTCCACTGCGCGGAAGAACCGCATCGTCTCTGTGTAGCGCGGCGACGGCTTGGTATTCCCCATCGTCCGATCCTCCGTTCTAAAAGAATGCACAATAACCATTATACGGTTTGCTGATCGGAGTGCCGCGATCGCGATTGCGTTTACACAAAACGTGGCGCACAAAAACGCAGCACGCGCATAAGGTTCGCTGCTTCGTTACCCGCTTCACTCACGCTACCCTGAATGTCCCTTCGTCGATGACAAGCCCGTCTTCTATGTCGGTTCCCAACACGCTGTCGCCATCGTGCTTTGCCAGTTTGGTGGCCGTCACGACGATGCGATCCCCCAGCTTGCAGTCAATATGATCTTTCTCGTACCTCAGCCCAACAAAGCTAAACCTAGTCCCGTCGTACGGATCGCCGTTCCATTCGTCGGCTTCCATCACCGCCCATCCGCTAGGTCTGAGACTACCTACCAGCACGAAATCGAACTCAAGGTTCGCATGCTGAAGGACGTCGTGCCACAGCATGTTCCTATAATCTTTATCGTACGAAAAGAACTTTTCGTTTAGGTCCCTGAAAGACCTGTTACCCGAAACCCACTTCTCGAAACCGGCGCATACGAGTTCGTACTTCAATCCATAATCGTCGGATCTGTAAACCATTTCCGCATCGCGACCGATTCTATCCGTAGCCTCATGGCACCCCGGAGCAACGGGGGCGATCGCAACGGCTGCAACGGCCGCCATGATCAGACTTGCCATACCAGACATTCGCATCCTTTCGATATAACCTACTGTGACAAATCTTACCCTATGCGACAAAAAGTGTTTGGGCAACACACTTTGCACCGACAGCACTCCTCGTAGTTGGTCGCAAGATCACGCCCCCAGCGCGAACACGGGCGCCGACGCACAGGCGGGCGCGGAGGCTGCGGCATCGTCGAGCACTGCGCGGCCTATCGGCTTTATCGCGAGCGCGGCGTACCCGTCGGCTAGCCCGTTTCCTCTCAGCACGTAGGTGACCTTGTAGGTCCTGCGGTTGATGGCGTGGGACGGGACGGGGTTGCGGTCCTCGTCGATCACGCTGAACATCAGGCGGTCGCCGACCTCGAAAACCCTATCGTCATCGCGGCGGATCTCAAACGTCTTTTTCCCCGAGCACACCGCATCGGCATACCGCTCGCATATCTCAAGCTCGTGAGCTGTCATCTTGCGCTCCTTTCGTGTCGGTCATTTCGTAACCCTCCAAACCACAAATGCGAGGAACGTGAGCATCGCTATCGCGAGGATCACGATCATCTCGTTATCGCCGATCATTCCGCAGCCACCTCCATCACCACCATATCCGTCCATGCGCCGCATGATCGCCTCCCAGGGCGACGGTCTGGTTCGTCCGGCCCTTCATGGGCTTGCCTTTGACCGCGTTATGGCAATAGCCGTCGCTTTCGGTCGGTTCGTCGGTGCGCGTGCAGTGGTAGCGCGCATCGCTGACGAAACCCGCAAGCGAGTATTCGGCGCAGAGTTCGCAGTCGCGGCACCTCGTAAGCTCCCTGCCCTTGAGGTTTATCGCATAGGGGATGTCTCCGAGCGTCTTGTGGTCTACGATAAACTCCATTTTTGCTTCACCCCCAAATCTTCCAAGCGCGAACAAATTGCGGTTTCGTCTTGCATAAGGTCGATAACCGCCGCGTCGGTCGCCTCGACTCCAATGGTTGTCATTGCCAGCGCGTTGATCGCTCGCTTAACCAGATCATATGCGTCAAGCGCCACGGCCTCCAAGCTGTCGGGGCGCTCGCTGTATACGCCGCCATCGCAAGCATTGTCGGATCTCATGAACATCGGGAAATCATCGTCGATCGTCATGAAGCACAATCCCTCGCCTCTCCTGAGCGGGAACGGCACGTAGTTGACGCACGTCCCGCATGTCTTATCGCTCATAACCTCACCAGCCCTTTCGCGCACAGCGTCGCGAGGAACCACGCCTTGCTTATCTGGGACAGCGGAGTTGCGTCGGACACCTCGGACATGCCGGCACCCCTGAGCGCGACGCCGATCCCGTCGAACCGCGCGCTCGCAATCCCATCGAGGTCGAACCTGCCCGACCGGTCCTGGAACAACCTGTACAGCGTCACGGACGTTTCGCAGTCTTCGGTCGATTCGTGCAGCATGTAACGCTTTCCGTCCACCTCGAACTTGACCGACCACCTGCTCCGTTTGACGAACCGCAGCGTCGATGGATCATTTATCGCGATGCCATTCATTCGCCCACCACCTTAGCTCCGCAGTTCGGGCAGTGTTTCCAATCTACTTCAAGCGGCATGTCGCAATGCTCGCACCACAATTCAAGGTCGTCCTCTTCCCAGACCGACCCGCACGAGCCGCGCCATTCACCGCACGTGCGCTCTGGAACGTATGCCCTGCGCTCGTCCTTCCCGCCGCCGTCAACCTGCTTCACCATGATCAGCTTCTTCGGCCAGCGTTGCCACGGCTGGCGCTCGACATAGTACAGGTTCATCGCTCCACCACCTTCACGGTTCCGCATTTCGGGCAGTAGCGCAGATCGCCGATCTCTCTGCATCTTTTGTCGTACGCGATTCCAGAGATCGTTGGGCCGTCTACGTGGTAAAGAGGCTTCGTCTGAGCGCCGCATACAGCGCAGCGGAGCTTCATGTTCTCGCTCATTCGATCACCTCGCATACGTCCATCAGGCTTTCCACCTCGATCTTCTGCACCGCCTCCGCGCCGCAGTTCGGGCAGAACCTATCGGATGCGATCGGCAGCTCGTCGTAGGTGCCGATCACGCCGAAGTTCGCGCCGCATGCAAGGCAGAGGCAGTCGCCCTCGGAATCCTGGAACATGACGGTCTTCTTCAGCCTTATCTTCTTGCTCATGGTCAGCCTCATTTCTCTTCGAACAGCTTGAAAAGGATCAGGCACAGGATCGCCGTCAGCGGCAAATGACCGGTGCTGTTCCCGTTGGTAGCGAAAGCGATGCCGAGGACAGCGAAAACACCACCAAATACAATAAAAAGCCAGTTCACTCCGCATCGCCTCCGATCAACGGTTTGGCTCCGTCTATCCTCACGCACACGGCCGCATGGGAGCAGGTGATGAGGGCGGATGCTACGCTTATCCCGCAGTGGCGAACGTTGCCCCGCTCTACGTCGATGTCGACGTAAGGGCAGTCGAGGCATGGCTTCCAAAGTTTGATCTTCAGCATTCCGCATCGTCCCTCAGATCGCGCCCGCACATGGGGCAATATCTGATGCAGTACTCGATCTCAATGTCCTCTCCGCTGCCGAACAGCATGTATTCGAGCGTAAGGTTAAGGGTCGATTCATCTACGCACAGGTCGATCCCGTCTACCCTGCGAATCGGCTTTATGTATTCGAGCTTTTCTTCGTCGCAGTATTCGCACACGGCTACTCGCCCCCTTCCGGCAGGATCGGGAAGCCCCACTCGTCTTTCGGGAGCCTCTTGACAAGCTTGTTCGTGTCGTTGACGAACCTCGCGAACTGGAACCACGCCTTGCGGCTCTCGAACTCGATGCCCGAGTACCACGGCCACGTGCCGTCGCGATGGTTGGCGAGCGTCAGCGTCATGGAGTGCAGAGGGCGGCATGGCATATGGCGGTAGCTCTCGTCTTGGTGCAAGACGGAGAGCCCGCACTCCTTGGTCACGAGCCTGCTGATGATGATGTCGCTCACTCCGCACCTCCCATCGTGCGCCCGTAGAGCTTGCGGAGGCGCTCGTAGAGGTCGATTATCTTAGCGTCACTGCAGTTATCGACCCCGTAACGCTCCCTCGGGTTCTTTCCGTCGATCTTCGACGGGCATTCGTTGCAGTTGCCATCTAGGCAACCCCAGTAATCCCATTTGTGCTTCTTCTCGTCCTCGGCGATGCGCTCCTTCGTGTCTTTCGGTTCGACGCGAGAAACGTCCTTGGCTAAATCCCATCCTCCGCTTTTGTACCTGATCCATTTCTCTATATGCCCGTATGGGCATTTGTCGTAATGAACCGTCTCTATCGTGTCGCCTGAATATTTATTAACGACCTTCTGCCCTGGCAACAGCGGCAAGCCGTCATTGCCGTATATCGTCGGAACCTCGTGCGTGAGCCATTTCGGCTTCATTTCCCTCTGTTTGCTGCCGTTCTTTCCGACTATGCTCCACGGGCCGTTTTCGATACCCGTTACTTCCCAGGCTTCGCCGTCGCCGCCGTAGACGATCTCGCCTACCTCGATCGGCAGGCCGTCCGCTGCCAGCACCTCAGGTTCGGGGCGCTTGACGCGCTCGGTGTAGCTGTAGCCGTGCCACGCCGAATTTCCGATGCTTTTATCGAGCAGCGCAAACCCTTCACTCCCTAGCTTGGTCGCGGTGCATTTCCGCTTACCTATGCCCCACGCGAACTCGTCGCCGAACTTAACCTTCTCCCCGTCCTCGAACCTCGGCCACTCCATGCCCTCGGGCATGAGGCGCTTGTCCAGCTCGCCGATTATCCTTCCGATCGTGAAGTGCGCGGGTTCGTCGGGCTTGCGCTCGACCCCTACCCGCTCGGCAACCTGCTCGGTCATAAACGAGTAGTTGTGCTTAACCTCGTCAAGCCCGCCGTTGACCTCCACCCAGTCTGCCGCCGCCTCGCGCTCGGGGTCGCCGCCGATCAGCCGGCATACGCGATCGACGGTATCCTCCCAGTTCGAGCTTCGGTCGATGCCGATCGCTTCCATGAAGGCGCCCCAGCTCCACGTCTCCCACGGCCAGCAGTCTTTGAGGGCGCTCATGCGATTTACTAATACCTTTCTTTCGTCCATATTCGAACCTTCCTAGGTAAAGTCGTTTCGGTTATCCGTTGCTTTTCGGGGATCAGCGAAGATAGCCGCCCGTTTTCTTTCGCTATTTGATAAAATTCCCCGTTTTTCACGTATTGGGGCGCGCCGTATACGATATCGGGACGGTGGCGCGCCCCCCTGACAGTTGCCCGCGTGGTTCGGATGCGCGGCCCCCGATGGGTCATCCCGCCAGGCCGAGCGACGAGTCCACACGGGCGATGCGCTCGCCGATCCACCTCACCACGGGCACGGCGAACGAGTTGCCGAGCGCCGAGTAGCGCGGCGAGTCGGGGAACTCGTCTGCTGGCCTGCCCCGGTAGGGGACGAGGGTCCAGTCGTCCGGGAAGCCCTGAAGCCGCTCGCATTCGCGGGGGGTGAGCCTGCGCACGATCCACGGCCATTGCCAGACGGCCCCGTGATCGACCTCGGCCGACTGCACCACGTAGCTCTGCTGCTTTGCGCCCGGGCGGGAGCACAGGGCGCCCGAAAGGGAGCCGTCGCCGCCTACCAGGCGAACCTCGTCGCGGGTGTTCTGGGTGAAGCAGATCGGGGGCTCGCCGCCGACCTTAAGCGTCCCGCACAGCTCCACGTCTATCGCGGCGTTGGCGTTGGCGTCGGCCATGCATACGGTCGGAACCTGGTTCGTGCCGCTCGCCCCCGCCCGCAAGGTCGGCGATACCTCCCATTGCGCACCGAGGGAACCCGCGCCCGCCGTGTTGCCCGCGCAGAACGCCATCACGGCGGGCACGTTGTTGGAGTTGGGCTTCGCGCCGTTGCACGTCCTGAGCGTCGGGGAGAGGTCTATCGACTCGGCCATCCCGCGCGATCCCGAGGCGTTATGGTTGAACCCTATGCATCCCTCATCCATACCGTCTGCGCAGCCATCGCCGCGCCGAGCGGCATCGGCAAGCTCTTTCCTCTTGACTTTGCCCGACGGAAGATCCCACTCAAGGCCCTCGGGCTCAAACAGTACCTCAGCAGGTGCGGCCCCGTCTCCAAGCACGCCGACAACGAACACGCGGCGGCGTCGCTGGGCCACTCCGAAGAATTGCGCGTCGAGAACTCTCCACGCCATACCGTACCCGAGTTCATCCATTTCATTGAGGAGCTGTCGGAAAGCCTCCCCCTCCTCGCTCGAGAACGCTCCCGGGACGTTCTCCCAGACAAAGTAAGCAGGACGGAGTTCCGATACAGCTCGTATGTACTCGTACATGAGACCGGATTCTCCGGCCAGCCCCTCGCGCCTTCCGGCGACCGAGAAGCTTTGGCAGGGGCTTCCTCCCACAACGACATCTGGCCTTCCATGGTCTTCAACGAACCTTCTCCAATCTATCGACCGCACGTCCCCGAGGTTCGGCACCTCGGGGAACCTGTATTTCAAAACTTCGCAGCAGAACGGGTCCACCTCGGCGAACGCCACCGGCTCCCATCCGAGCGGCTCCCATGCCACGGTAGCGGCCTCGATGCCGCTGAAAAGGCTCACGTAGCGCATCGGGAGCACCTGCCGATCAACGCGATCAGCGAGAGCAGCGCGATCGCCGCCGCGAGGCGCTCGGCGGTCCTACTCGCCACCCTCGGCCTCCTTCTCCGCGACGATCCTGTTGCCGGCTCTGCGCACCCATGCAGCCGCCGCGATGCACGACAGCGCCGCGACGGCGAGGCCGTAAGGCGCTCCGAAAGCCGTACCGACGGCTATCGAAGCCATGACCGCCGCGCAGACGGCGAACGCGATCACCGCGCAGCCGCCGAAAAGCTTGATGTCTTCAGGCTTGTTCTCCATTGCTATCCTTTCCTAACGCTTCGCCTCGAAGCTCGGGCACTCTTCTCCCTCGTCTTCGACGCTATAGAACTCGTCGTTGGCTATGCAGTAGATGCTGTTTCCGCACGGGCATAGCCTGTAGTAAACGCAATCGTCGCTGCAAACGGCGCATTCGGGCTTGTTCCACGGCGCGTCTGGGTCGCCAGCCCACGTGCCGTCCGGGTAGTTGCTTAACATCAGAATACGAACTTCCCGTGCTTGAACTTGACGATGCGCTTGCCTATTCTTTTCACGTAGTCAACATCGGAGTAGCAGCAATCGCACCAATAGCAGGTTTTTTCTTGGTACGTTTCGAAGTAATGCGCCCTCATTACGTCTTGCAGTTCCCGTTTCGCGTTTACCGCATTGCAGAATTCAACGGCGTCCTTCTCGGTTCTGATGTTGACGACGAACTCATTGCGCTTGAAGCCGTCCCAATCGAACTTTTTTGGCTTCTTGCTCGGCTTCTGCCTTTCGGCGTTGGCGATCGCGTTTCTGATAACGTCGAAGTACTCGCGCTTGTTGTCGTGCATCTTCTTGGCTATCGCCATCGCGACGCCCTTTTCCTCGTCCCACTTGTCGCCCGGTTGCTTTTTAACAACGGTTTTCGGAGAACCGTCAGCCCAGAAAACGATGGTCGCTGGCTTGCGGAACACCACGCGGTCGATTTCTGGCACGCCGTAAAGAGATGCGAGCTTTCTGATCTGTTCGGCGTTGCAGCTTTTGCATGAGTTGTCGGTGCACGATACGCCTAGTACTTTCGCAAAGGTGCAAGTGCCTAACGTCTGCTTGAAATCCTCCTCGAACTTCTCCCTGTTTGTTTTCTCGTTCATTTCCGCTCCTATTCGCTTTTCGGCTTAACGTCGCCGCCGTCATCGAGCAGCCCGCATACCCGCTCTGCGCAAGTTCCGCACAGCTCTTGGGTTCTGTCTTTCTTCTCGTACATTCGGCTGTAGTAGTCGGATTCGACGGGGTAGTATTTGACAATCACCCTCACGATGTCCTCTTCTTTCTCTATCTCGCCGCCGCAGCGGTCGCAAAGAATCTTTCGCATGTTGATTTCCTTCCTCGGAACGCAGCGAACCGCAAGCCCTGCGAAAGGCTTGTAAAGGCTCGCCGTATTCGGTTGTCTTGGTGGGTTGTAACGGTTGTAACGGTGTAACGGCTGAAAATCCCTATACACGTATATAGATAGTATTACTACTATATATTTACTTTTTTAGTACTTAGATAAAGTTGCCCGTTACAAGTGTTACAAGTGTTACAAAACGCTATGACCTGCGTTTATATGTTGATTTCTGTAACACTTTGTAACGAAACTCTATTATCCTCAGTTCTGATAGGATTTGTTACAAGTGTTACAAGTGTTACAGATTTTGCTTCTTTCGGAACACGCGGACAACCTTGCTTCCATCCGCGAATTCTGCTCTTGCTGTCGATGACGCAACGTTGAAAATGATGTTTGCCTGACGAGTGAACGAGCTTCGGTTTACCGCCATGAATCCCGCATCGGCGCAGTACTTTTTATAAGCATCATGGGCTTCTTCGATCACAACGCCGTCGATGCTCTGCTCGTTCTTCGTGCCAACCCCGTACTCGTCGTGCGCCCACGAGTAGACGCTCGAGTTTTCGAGCTTGATGCGTTCCAGCTCGATCTTCGACTGCTCGTTCTCGCTCATGTCGCACCGTTCGATACATGAGCGCAAGCCCTCGATGCCGAGCAGGATAGCCCGCTCCATGGCCTGCTCCGTCATCAGCTTTCGGCCGATGTTCGGGTTGAAGCCAGAATCGGCTTTGCTGAAATCGGCGTTGAGCGGGATAGGATGCAGGCGGCGCATCATGCCGTAGGAGTTATCTCCCAGGCGCGGCATCTCGTTGCCGGTAAAGACCAAAGTGCAGTACGGTTTGAACTTAAAAGTATCGCCTCCTTTGTATTCGGCTTGGACATAATCGCCCGTGACGATCTTTTTGATTACGCTCGCTTTCGTTCCGTTGATGAACTCGTTGCTGATATCGTCGCCGAGGTTGGCGAGCTTGCCCATGAGCGGGACGGTCTGGAACCGCTCGCCTATCGTCGCGATATCCAACGACGAAACGTTATCGTCGCCGATCAATCGATGAATCATGTTGAGGTAGGTAGACTTTCCGTTGCTGCCCTTGCCTAAGAAGATGGGGCATACCGCAAGCTCGGTGCCGCGGTACATGCACAGGCCGATCGTCTCGATCAGGTTGAAGTACACGGGCAGGTCGCCGCATGCGATGTTGCCCAGCGCTGTATCCACATCGTCATCCGATGCTTCGGGGTTCCACCGATGCGGGATGATGTTGGCTATTTTCAGCTCGGGCGACATTGCGCATGTCTCCATCGTCTCGATATTCAGCACGCAGTTCGCGAACGCGATGTACTTCTTATCGGCCATCTCGGTTCTCGGCGCGCAAATCTCCAAGTACTTCATGACCTCGCGCCGCTCGCGGTCTTTGATTCCCTTTCGCAAGCCGATCATCGCCTTCTCTACGGCGCGGCGGCCTACCTCGTAGCATGTTCCGTTCCACACGGCGGGCGCTCCGTCGATGTAGCACATATGGTTCTCGGCCATAAGGCGCTCGGCGAACCGCGCGTGGTTGAAGCCCTGGCTTGCAGGCTGCTTCTTCGCTTCGGCTTCCTTCGGCTTTCCGTTGCCCTTGTCGTAGCCGAGCGCCGATCTCACCTTTTTGGTAACCTCGTCAACAGGCAGCGGCGGGTCGCATCTGGTGACGTTCGCACCGTGAACGCGCTCGAATATCTCGGCATCCTCCACGCCCTGCGATTGCAGCGAGCAGGCGTACTTGAACAACGTCTCGTCCCGAGCGCCCTTGCCGATCTTCTCGGGAAGCTCGAACGGCTCGCCCTCGTCCCTGTCGCGCTTGCGCGTCGCCTCGATGAGCGCGTAAACGTTCTCGTCGGCATCCGCTATCGCGTAATCGTCGGGATGGTTCTCCCACTCGTAGCAGCGCCCGTTGGGATGGACGGAGGGAGGCAGCATCGCATATCCCCCGTCGCATCTGATATCGATATGGAGTTCGTCGTTAGACCACGAGCCGATAGACCGATCAACGCGGTAGAACAGATGCGAGCCTCCGCGTCCGGTGATGGCGCTCACCGTCTCGGGCAGCTCGCCGTGCTCCCGCTCCCACTGGGCGACGAAGTCCATCCCGTCGTAGCCCTCGTCATCGTCTTTATCGATATCGATGATGGCGATGCCTCCCGAAGCCGCGCCGGTCGCCATGCCGATGTTCTTGTCGGGCTTCGCCCACATCCGCTCGATCTTCGCAACGTCGTTCGTCGCGTCCTTGAAACCGTGCCTTGTCGCCGGCTTCTTCGATTTCGGCCAGAGCGGATGGACGGCGAACCCGAGCTTTTGATACACGAGCGCGGCGTCAAGCATCGTCTGTGGCATATTCAGCACCGTCCAATATCTCGATGACCCTAGCGCCCGCTTCCTCAGGTGAGCAGAAAAGGAATCGGGCGCTGTATTTCTTCTCCATGGTCAAGCAGGCTTTAGCCAAGCGCATTCCGTCGATCGGAGGGCGCAAGCCCTTCTTCGCGTTGACGAACCTTCGCGGGTTCTGCCACTTCGCCAATGTCGCGAAGTCGGTAACCCCGTCCTCGTTCTCGGTGAGGATCGTTAGCTCGAACCCCGCATCCCTCGCGTTCACGAGTTCGCGCCTGAAACGTTCGTGGTTCTGGTCGATGCACTGGGCAAGCTCTAGGATATCGCGCTTGGTGTCCACCGTTCGAACGCCTCCCACGAGCATGTAATCACCGACGTAGAGCTTGGTGCTCACGAGCCTAAACCCGTGAGCAACCATCCAATCGTGCTTTAGCTTGTGCTTGCCCTTCTGCTGCCTGCTGTCGGTCAGTACCGTTATCATGGCCTATCAAAATGGAACGTCGTCGTAGGCATCGACTGGCACCGTGTCGGACTGGGGAACCTTCTCGCGAGTGTTCTTAGGCTCGGGAACCTTGAAATCGCCTACGCGGATATCCTGAGAAGCAACGACGCGGAACACGTTGAGACGCTCTTTGTCATCGCCCTTGTCGTTGGTGTAAAGCTCGGTCTGGAAGACGAGGCCGATCTCCTTGCCGACGAACTGGCTCTCGTTTACCTGATCCCATACGAAGCCCTTGTTAGATTCCTGCACGCGGTTCACGAACGCCTTGAACTTGCCCTCGGCGCTGTCCTTGTAGGATCGCGCGAACCGGTGCGCCCACGGGTTCTCCTTGCCCCAGTCGTCGGAGTACTTGCCCGCATACTCGCCCTCGGCGATATCGTAGGTTATCCAAAGATACTCTTTTTTGGGTACGTCCTCCACGGCTGTGATGCGGCAGACGTAGCCGCCCGCCGGGAGCTTGTCGGCGTACTCGGTTTCTTCGATTTCAGTCCAGTTCTTAACCTTCATTCAGTTCTCCTTTACCATTTGGTTTGATGTTTCCCCGAACTCATAGCGTTTGAAAATCACCATGAGGTCATCGCCTGTTTTGATATCGTGCCCGTTGAGTATGCGGAGCACTTTCGATGCCGCGTCCCAAGCCGTGCGGTCGATGGCGTTCTCCGTCTTGTCGCGTTGGATTTCGAACAACCCAGCCACCCGCTCGATCTCGTCATCGTCCATGTACGCGCTGCGCCTGTGGCTTATCAGCATCGACGGCACCCCCTACAAGCTTGCAATGCGAGAAGAATCCCGTTCTCGCCCGCGCCGCCTTCATCTTGTTGCGCAATACGATCTTGCGGTACCCGTCCTCTCCGTACTTCTTGATGCGATAATCGCGATCGTGGAGTATCCTGCCGATCATCTTTTCCGATTTCGAAGTCGGGTAGTAATGGCGCGGGTACTCGCCGCTTTCGTCGTGCTTGATCTGCTCGATGTTGGATCCGATGTTGTAGCGGTATTTGAGGTGCTTGTAACCGGGGTGGTCGCTTATCCTGATGGAGCAGCAAGCGCCGTAATCGAGTTTGAGGTAGACGCTTTTCGATGAGTACGCGTCGTAGCGGTGGACGATGAAGCCCTCGTCTACGAACCGCTGGGCCAATCGGGATGCAAGTTCCTTGAAGTCTTCCATCAGGCGTCACCACCAAGCAGCGATTGGCAGAACTCGCGGAGATCGTCCAGTTCTTCGATATTGATTCTCGCGACATTAGCACCGCTGTTGTATACGCCCGTGACGAAATACTCCAGGTCGCCATCGCAGCAATGCGCCTGGATGCGATTGTCGTTCTTGGGCGTGATCGTGTAGCCTTCGCCGAATTGGCTGTCCTCTACGATGTACCGCTTCGCCAATGCGAGCAGGCGAAGGCTCTTTTCGATATCGCTCATTTCGCATCGCCTCCGAGCGGGGGCAGTCCCCAATACTCGCGGAGCACGGCATCGACGGATGCAATGTCATTCGGAACGAACTGGTCTTTGAACGAATCGATGGGCGTTTTCGCCGTGCTCAGTTCGTTTCTGGTTTCGAAGACGTATTCGCCGTTGACGCACTTGCTGTTGAGCACCGTGGTGAACTTGCTTTCGAGGCATATCTTGTCGAGCTTCTTGCCGCTGGTTTTGATCCGCGTGAACAACACCCCAGAATCGTCGCGCTCCGTTTGGGCATGAGCCATGAACACCACGGTAATATCGGGGCGCATGGTGAGGGCGTAATCGATGATGCCGTACACCGCCCATGCGAGGTCGGACCACTTGTCGTAGTTCTTCTCGTCCTTTCGGCGGTTCTCGTCGGCCACCATGATGCCGTTGATGGTGTCGATGACAACAGTTTTGATGTGGGGCGCGTTCGCGTTGATGCTCTTCAGCAGCGCCATGACCTTTTGCTGATCGTCGGTAACGCTGTAGTTCTTCTTATCGCCGCCGTAGCTCTCGCCCCAGTTGCGCCAAGAAAGTCCCTTTTTGTCGCAGTCGATGATGTAGGTGCTTTTAGGGTCGAGGTTGCGCAGCGATGTGGTCTTGCCGCTGCCGCTCTCGCCCATGACACATATCAGGTTCGCCATCACTCGTCACCCACCATCGCGTAGAACACGCAGCCCCGGTACTCCACTTCGGCCATGGCGTACTTCCCCTCTCCGTGGCGAAGCGCCATGATCTTGGTGGCGTTCGAAATCTCGCGCAGCCGCGACCTGTCCACCGATTGGTACACGGTATCGGGGTCGCTCGGTTCCTCGCCGAACACGGCGAGCCGCTTTCGCTCGTAGTCGAAATGCGCGTCGATCATCGCGTCTAAGTCCGCTAGTTTCATTTTCACTCCCTACGGTTGGATTCTCGCGATGTAGACGTTCCGCTTGCGCTGCATGATCCTGATCCTGTCGCTCATGCCCCTGCGCCACAGCGCGTCGCGCAGCTGATAGGTAATCTGGTTGATCTTGCAGCCCTCGGGAGCGCCCGTGACTATCGCCGCATCTGCTCCGCTCTTGTCGAACGCGATTACCGTCTCGTCGGCGAACGCTCGGAGCGGGTTCAGTTTCCGCCCGTCTCGGATCGACGGGATATCATCGATGGCTATAGGCTCGATCATAGCGACCCAACCCCCCTTGCTCCGCCTTCGCTTTTCCTATCTGACAAGATCGATTCGATGGAGATTCGGAATATATCAACCGCCATCTTTTTATGCGCCGCATCAACCGTCAGTCCGTCCAACAGCGTCTCTGCGAGCAGCCTAGCCCCGCACAGCGCCGTCTTGACGGCAATGGAGTCGTTCATCTCGTCGCCGTTTTCGCCGTCGTAAGGCGTTTCCACGGTGGATAGAGCGGCCATTATCTCGGCTTTCGTGTACGTCTTCTCAGTGGTCGCGGCAGGTTCCTGCTCGCTGTTCTTTCCGAATATCATCAGCTACGCTCCGATCGATAGGGTTATCAATGTCACCAGCATTCCAATTAAGAATGGAACGGTGAGCGCGATTTGCGCTTCGCCAGTCCATGGTGGTATGATTCGATCCGTCTTAACGGACGTTTGACGCGCTGAGTTTGGTCGCTGGGCGCGTCTCTCTTTTTCAGACATGCTCTTTCCTTTCCGAGTACAGCACGGTGTTCCGCGCTATCCAGTCGTTAAGTTCTTCGATGATTAAAAAACCGCTTCGCGTCTTTCCGCGCTCGTACCTGAGCGGCAACGGATCGATCGACCGCGAAGCAAGCTCGTACAGATGGGCGAGCTTCACGCCCCACTGGCTTGCCAGCTCCGGCGCTGTCATGTAGGTAGGCAATTGCACCTCCCTTCGTTGCGTGCTTGCAGTTCACCCGCCTCGGTGTGCGGGGGCGCGTGCGGGACCTACCGCCGCGTCGGTTCGGTTGTCAAAGTGCAAGGAAACGGCTAGATTCGGATGTGGTTACGCTCGTCTGAAATGCCAAGAAGATAATCAGTTGAACAGCCAAATAGTTGATGCATTGCGATCAGCTCAGACCCATAAGGTGCCAATACCCCTCGTTCCCATCTGGAGACAGTGGAATGTGACACTCCAATTTTTTCTGCAAACTCCTTTTGACCGAGATTGATTCTTTTGCGCTCGCTTCTGATGTTGTTCATGAGTTTCACCCCCAATCTTTACCAACGTTCGTTGGTTGCCATATTTGAAATATATACCATCATATGTTGGTAGTCAATCGTCAGATTTGACTAATATTCGTTGGTGACTTATATTGATATCGCCAACGATTGGAGGTTGTTTTGGTGGGCGATAAAAAATATCCGAATCGAGTTAAGGAGCTTCGCGAAGCGAATGGCATTTCGCAAGCAAGGCTTGCTCAACTAGTCGATGTTTCCGATACAAGCATTCAAAACTACGAATATGAGATTCGCGATATACCCGGCGAAGTGCTAGCGAAAATGGCTGAAGTGTTCGGCACTTCGAGCGACTACATTCTTATGCAAACCGATAATCCTTCCCGGATTGAGTACAGCTTAATGTCCCTAGATCAAGAAGACGGCTACGTTGACGTGCCGATCTACGGAGAGATCGCAGCCGGGACGCCGATAGAGATGCTTGAGTTCGAGGACGAGTTCCCCGTTCCGACGAAAGTCAAAAACCAGCATCCGCACTCCGGGCTGCTTCGCGTTAAGGGAGACAGCTACAACCGCCGTCTGCCCAACGGATGCCTCGCCTTGGTGGATTTCGACATGAAGGAACCGAACGAGCATGATCCGTTCGCCGTTTGCGTCAACGGGTATTCGGCGACAGTGAAGCGCGTGAAAAGGCTCGCCAACGGTTTCGAGCTGATCCCGAACAGCTACGATCCGACCTACATCCCTACCGTCTTCGATTACAACAAGCACGACACCGAAGAGATAACGATCATCGGGCAAGTCGTTTGGGCGACCATGCCGTTCGATTATGAAATATAATCGAAATACTTGGTTATGCGGGATGAAAGGAAAGTAGATGAAGAAAAAGAAAAAACTAGCTCCGTTGCTGCTGTGTCTGTTTCTGGGGAATATCGGCGTACACGATTTCTATGCTGGCAAAACCGCTTTAGGAATTGTGCACGTTCTCTTGTTCGTCGGCGGGATTTGGTTTGCCTTGATGGGCAATTTGATCCTGAGCGAAGGTGCTATGGTCGGATATCTGCTCCTTGGCGCAAACGCTCTTTTCGCCGTCGTAGAGTTTTTCGTGATCCTGATATCTCCAACATACGGAGATTGCGAGGGATGGTAGCGAACTAATAAGAAAGCCCCGCGCATACGGGTTGCCGCCCAGCACGAGGCTCCACAAGTACCAACCGAATAAACGGAAGGCAAGGTGAATTGTACCATGTCGCGCTCTAACTTTGGCTCGATCCAGTACGTCAGCAAAGGCAAATACCGCATCTGGTGGATCGACGGATCGGGAAAGCGCGCTTCGAAGGTGCTCAACGGAACCCGCGACGATGCCGAACTGTACCTCGCTATGCAGCGCATCGGAACGGTCGGATGCGATCCGAGCATCACATACAGCGAGCTGTGGGCGGCGAAAGTCCATCCGTCGTTCGCCAAGGACGGCCTCGCAACGAAAACCGTGGAGGGATACGAGCGCGTTTGGGAACGCGAGCTTATGCCGCGCATCGGGCGCGAACTCGTAGCCTCGACAACCTGCGAGCGGGCTGAAGAAGTACTTCGCAGCATCGATTCTGCGTGGGTTCAACGATCTGCCTACCAACTGTGGAAGAAGGTATGCAACATTGCAATCCGAAACAAGATCAGGCAGGACAACCCAATCGACCGCTACATCAAGCTCGACAAGCCGCCGAAGTCGGACAAGAGAACCCTCGACGCATCCGAAGTGAGAGAGTGGATGGAATCGATACGAGGTATCAAATACGAGCCGCTTCTGCTTGCCGAGAGCGGCGGCGGGCTTCGCCATGAAGAGGCAACGGCGCTATGCGGGGAGGATATCGCACCGCTCGAATACAGGGGCAAGACGTATGCCGCCGTCAGCATCAGCAAAGCTCTGGTTTCCACAAGAAGCGGGCGCGAGCTGAAAGGTACGAAGAACGGCTTCTCCGAGCGCGAGATGATAATCGGTGATCCGTTCGCATCGCGCCTATTGGAATTTGCAGGCACGGCCGGGCCGCTGTGCAGGAACGAAGCCCCGCACGAAATCGGCGACCCATGGGAGGCGAAGCATTATTCATCGCCCACGAGCATCACCAACAACTACCGAACCTGGTGCGAGCGAAACGGCATAGCCTACGTCAATCCCGGCAAGCTCAGGAAGTCATGGTCGATAATGCAGGGCGAGGCAGGATCGCCCGATTCCATCGTCATGCTCGCTATGGGGCATTCTGGCGGCGACGGCACCACGCGCGGGCGAAACTACCAGAAAGCGACGCGTCGAGGGCTGATCATGATAGCCGATCTTCTCGCCGAATTGATCGAGCTGGAATCATGATGGCTCAACTCTGTGTTCTTCGATGGCACTTCTCATCACATTGTTTAGTTGCTTAATCGTTTGTTGATCTGGGGTTTTATATGGATCGATACAGTCTTGAAAACTGTTGTGCCGCAAGGTACCGTGGGTTCGAATCCTACTTCCTCCGCCAGAAAAATAGCAGGCCACAGACGCAATCCCGTCTGTGGCCTTTTGCTTTGCCGGAAGGCGCCACGGCACCGCGAGAAAGCTCCAACAGGCTCGGCTCCCTCATAGCAAACGCCGCGATTCGAGCCTGCACCCAGCACATGCTCACTCGGATTGATCGATCTTTCGCGACCTTCTGCGTGCACTCAGCAAAAGAGCCAGAACGAGCGCAGCTCCCCCGACTATCAGCAGCCAATAGGGCTGTTCTTCGGATTCGACGTCGGTGATGGGTGGCGCATCGTAGGTGTTTGTCACCGTCAAGACGTTGCGCGCACTGCCCTGCCCATCGACGAGGTCGTCGGTCAAATCGACATCCCAGATGCCTCCGTCGCTGCCCGGAGCCCCCGAATGGGCCCGCCCGATAGGCGTTCCGTTCAGATCGTACGAAACACGAATGGAATCCAATCCCGGCGCTTCGTTCGCGCCGAATACCGTTTTGTAGTAGTAGGTGATCTTATTGTCCGCCTCACCGTTGCTCGGCGTATAGTACCAATCGGAAAAGGAGTTGTCTCCGCTATAGCCCGTCGCAGGATCCCATACGGCAAACCAAAGGCCGAACGCCCGCGTATAGTCGAAGAACTCGGTATCTCCAGCTGCCACGTTCCTGATGACAATATCGGTCTTATACGCTGCGTAAAACTCGACGAGGGGGAACGCAGTCGTCAAAACGTCTCCCCCGACTGACCAGGTTTCATCTGCAACCTTGATGTCACTACCGTCGACCCGGGGAACCTCGGCTCCCGCCCATCCGGCGAAGGCATATCGATCGAGCGCGTAGTCGATCGTAGCCCCGTCGAAGGCAACGGCGTTTTGCCGTTTCACCGTAGCCGTAACGCCCCCGAGCGACCTGAAGGGAACCTCCTGCACGAAATAGGCCACCTCATTGGATGCGCTGCTTTCTCCCCCGTTCCCATGGTAGGCGACGGTGTAGCTGAAGTAGCTGATGTCGTAATTGTTGAGCGGATGACTCCGTCCCGCAGGCACCGTACCCGACGGAGCGTCCGAGGAGCTCAGGGCTCTCGAGCACGGATACACGGACGGATCGGCAGCGACATCGTCGGCAGGAACGCGATACGCCCCCGCAGTGTTCCCCGTAAACGAAACCGTCGATGCATCCACGGTCAGATTGCTGAGAAACGCGGTGAAGATCGCACCGCCGTTCGCAGAAGCCGTGTTGCCCGACAGGGTCGAGTCGGCAATGCTGATGCGTACGCCAGCACCCGTATCCTGGTTGACGTATATTCCGCCGCCGCTTCCGACGGCCCGATCGTCTCCGACGGAGGCACCGGGATCGGTTGCGCTGCAGTTCGTAATATCCGTACCGTCTATTTGCAGATCGACCGTACCGGCAAGGTTGATGCCGCCGCCCCAACCGCCGTACCAGCCGAGGCCTCGCGCCGAGCAGTTCTCGATGCTTCCCCCGAACAGTTTGATGACGGCGCTCTCCGTTGCCAGAATACCGCCTCCGGAGTCTTTGGTATAGCATCCGTCGATTATGCCGCCCGTCATGGTAAACGTGTTCGAGGCCATCAGGTAAACGCCGCCGCCCCCGATGTCGGAACTGTTGGTTTTGATGCTTCCGCTCGTGAACTCGATGCTCGACGGCGCCCCGTAATCGCCGCTGGCAACGCCGCCGCCATGGCCGTTCAGCCTTGCGGAGGTCGCCGACGTCGCCCTGTTGTTCGAGATCATAGCACCCTCGATCTTCAGGCTGGAGCCGTCGTCGACGTACACGCCGCCGCCCCGCGAACCCCAATCCGTAATCGAGGCCGCTTGGTTCGAATCGACCAAGGCGCCGCCGCCGAGCGTGATCGCCGTTCCTCCTCCGCCGAATATTCCGCCGCCATGCCGACCCGTATTGCCCGACACCGTTGCCGTGCCGCTCACGCTCACCGTCGCGCCGTACGCGCCGATGCCGCCGCCAAACCCGTTCTCACCTTGGTTCTGCTGCTCGTTGTATGCTACGCTGTCCGTGATCGATCCGCCCGTAAAACTGAGCGTCGATCCCCCGTTGAGCCCCAGACCGCCGCCCACTGCAGCGGTGCAGCCGGTAATCGTCCCCGCGGTAAACGCAAATCGCGCATTCGCATCGACGTATATCCCGCCGCCGGACCTACCGTCGAGCGTATCGGTACGACAGTTCTCGATACGGGCCCCCGAGAGCGTGAGGGTATCGCCTCCGAAGAACACGCCGCCGCCGTGTCCTCCACGGAAGTACCCGCCGCTGCCATCCCCGGTAGCCCGGCTGTTCGATATCGCGCCGCTCTTCAGCTCCAGCTTGTTCGATGGCGTGTAGTCGTCGATGCTGATCGCACCGCCGCTTTGCGCCGTTACGCAGTTGGTGAAGGTCGCGCCGTTGAGGACGATCGTGCAGTTGTAGTTATCGTTCACGTAGTTGGGCGCGCTGCCGCCCGTGCCGATGGACAGCCCTCCTCCCCTTCCGGCTCCGTCGATGGTAAGGCCGGCGTTGAAGGTTATCGTCTGCGCGTGGTCTGCGGTTCCGTACGATAAGAAATGCCGGGCAGACCCCTCCCAGCCGCTGTCAGCCGCAGGACCGGCCCACGTCAGATTCCACGACCCCCCCTCGGCAACGAACACCGAGCTCCTGTTCCAGGGAAGCGCGATGACTTCGGTGAAGACGATGTCGTTCTTGATCACGAAGGTGATCGTATCGCCTTGCGCGGTCGACGAGTCGGTGTCGGCAACCGCCGCTTTCAAATCGCTGAAGTTCGTGATGGTATAGCTCTTGCTGGCAAGCGTGCTTACACCCCCATCGGGAGTCGCCGCTTCGCTTTCCTGCGCCGGGCCCTGCGGTAGCGCCTCCGGCCCGTCAGAGCCATCCGAAACCTGCCCGTCCGACTCCGATTCGTCGCCCGAACCCGTATCGGACTCGCCTGCCTCCGCGTGCTCGGACGATTCTTCCACAGCAGCATCTGCCCCAAGCGCGATCAGCTCTTCGCTTTGGTTCATCTCTTCGGCTATCCCCGCATACGGGACAGCCGCCACGGCCAAGCAAACCGTAAGCAGTGCCACAGCTGTTTTCTTGGTAACCGTATTGAACAATCTCATGTGACACCACCTTCCGATTCATCTTTTCGGCGGCGAAGCTTCATACCGACTATGATGAAAAAGAGCGACAGAAGCGCTACGAGAGAGAACAGGAGAGCGAGTTCGAGCACGTCGTCCCCCGTTACGGGAAACCCTGCACCGAACACGTTCGAACCGCCGCCCTGCCCACCCGAAGCACCGGGATCGTGAGGATCGAGCGGATCCGCCGGATCATCGGGATCATAAGGATCGACGGGCGGCTCAGGAGGCCTTGAAGCGCTATAGGTATGAACGAACGCGAGGCTCTCCTCTTTGTAGCCGTTCGAGTTCTCGTACACCGTCTGCATTTCCAAACCGCCGGGCTGGTCGAAGCGCACCACGTTGTTGCGAATCTTGTAGTACGTGGTGTCGAGCGCGATATTGGGCTGCTCGCTTGCGGCGGTTGTCACGGTAAGTCGATATTCGTATATCCGCACCGCGCGGTATTCGATGGTGGGAGCCACGAACACATCGTTGTCGGTGATGGCGAACTGGTAGCTTGCATCGTCGGTCGGCATGGGGTAGCTGGGATCGAGCGGCTCGAGCATATACGTGACGGTATAGCTTTCATCCGCCGGCAAGCCTTCTATCGTTTGGTATACCGGCATATCAAAACTAACCGAATCAGCGGCGAATGCACGCACGGGCGCCGCGCACGCAAGCAACAGCGTGCCCAGGGCAAGCGCGAAGGCAATGCCGAGCAATCCCTGTATGTGAGCAGCTTTAGTCACGTTTCGTCCGTGCTTCTTTCCTTTTTCTCTCCCGCCTCTTTATCGCATAGATAAGGAGCGAGACTACGATGATCACGATCACACAGAGCGCGATGAGGGCAAGATCGTGCGGGAACCTGTCGAACAGATCGCCCAACCCCGATCCCCTGTTTTCAGAGGCGAAGGAGTTCTCGAAGCGATCGTCGCTCAACTTCCCCACGAGCAGATGCCTGCCGTTCGTCGGCTCGGAGGCACAGGTGCTCAGCACCACGAGCTTGTCGTCGGTTCCTATCTCGATATCCCGACTGTGGTAGGCAATCGAGTACACATAGTCGATATAGGCTTGCTTCTCGTCCTCGGATTCGACGTAGGGGTTGTACAGTTTTTCGTCGTAGGCATCTCCGAGCACATAGGCGAAGAGTTCTATCCCGTGGTACGCGTCGGTGGCAGAGGTATAGATCTCTCCGTATGCGTGGCTCTCGAAAAACTCCGCGCTTTCAAACTTGTCGATATCGCCGAACATCGCGCTTTCGTCCATATGGTGCCCGTACAGAATGCTGTTGAAGTCCGACAGATCCCGGCTGTTTCGATAGTCCAGATAGATCGCCCCCGCTATCGAAGGCGAATCGTACACGCTCGTATTCACGTACTTGAAGTTGTTATCGGTTTGAGCCACCGGGTAGTCGATGCCCGTTCCGAACACCTCCACCCAACCGAACACTTCGGAATTCCTCTGCTGCAGCTCGGCGAACGAAGCCGTATCATGGGGCTTGTACTGTTCGTACTGGACGGAGTTTGCGCCCTTGATTATCCGTCCGTTGTCGTACACGACATACGAGGCGCAAAGCAGTACGAGAACGAGAACGATCAAGAACAGATTGTCGAAGGCGGCGTCAACCGCGCGGAGGACTTTCAAGCCTCCGCTTCGACGCTCGACGCCCTCATTGTTCACGTACTGCTTTGCCATGGTTGTTCCTCTAAAGAAAGATCGGCGGGATTAGCTCTTGCCGGCACATCCCGCCTTCCGACCCTTCTCGTGCCTAGTCTTCTTCGGCCTGGCGCCGTGCCCTGCTCACGAAGTAGAATCCGATACCGATGCATGCAGCGAGCCCGATGAGGATCAGCGGCATGTTGTCGAGAACGACACCGGTGATGCTGATGTTGGTGCGCTCGTTGGTGATGGTTACCATGTTGTCGCTGTCTGCCGCCACGAATTCATCTTTGTAGGTGACATCCGATCCGGTCGACACCTCGTACACCGAAACGGAAGCGGCACCGGGATTGCCCGTGACGCCGGAAATGTCGGACGCCTTCGTGTACTGCGTCAGGGAATCGGTTTCGCTCACCTTGTACGTGGTTCCCAGCGGAAGGTTCCTGAAGTAGATGGTTTCGTTATGCCCGATGGGCGTGGACGGAATGGAGCCTTCGGTTGCACCCGCGGCGAACGGGATCTTGCTCCATCCAGAGGTAACCTCCGTACCGCCGCTGCCGTCGGACCACAGGGTTCCATCCTCGTCGAAGACGTAGTTGTTCGGCGCGACGATGTACTCGACGTCGAAAGCACCTTCGGCCGCCTTCGGCAAGGTGAAGCTCACGTCGAAGGGAAACTTCAGGGTGAAGTCGGCCCAATCGCCGGTGATGACGTTGGCGGTCTTCAGCGTTACCGGAACGGTGTATTCGTTCTTGAAGGTGAATCCGTTCGCAACCTTGGGTGCCGCATCCTCCAAAACGTTGTCGGCGCTTACCTTTGCGTCGTCGTTATCCGCATTGGGATTGGAGATCGCGTCGGTCAACTCGAAAACGGTGACGGCGTACACGACGGTGCCCGCGGGGTTCCCGCTTGCGTTCACGTTCTTCACCCATACGCGCATCTGGTATTTCTGCTCGGAGTAGGCCATACCCTCGGTATCGGTGCCGGGCGACGCCTGGTCGGAAGGCTTGACCTCGACGACCTCGTAGATGTACTCGCCGGCATGCGGGTAGCTGTTGGTCACGCCGCCCGTGATGTTGCCCGAAAGCACCTTGTTCACTTCGCCTGCGGTCAGGCTGGAGAACTGCGCCGTTGTCGAGAGCGTCCGTACGTCGTTGTACGTATCCGTCGACACCGCCCCCGAGTGATCGGCCACGTCCGTCAGCGTGGCGACGAACTGGTATTCCTCGCCGAGGAGCTTGGTTGTGTCGGCGCCTGCGGGCACATCCAGATGCTTGCTGATCCACGCTCCGGCCAGGGTGCCCTGGACGGTTTCGGAGCCCGATCCATCGCCGTTCTTCGGAATCTCTTCTGCGAAGGCCGTACTCGCCATTCCTGTCAACGACAGCGCAAGCGCCACCACTGCGGCCAATGCCGTACTCGCTACTTTCTGTCTAACTCTTGCCATTGCCTTTCCTCTCTTTGCGACGTTCTTTCCGATGCTTCCTGTTAGATGTTTCTCGTTCTCATGACAAACACTGTTTTTCCAACAATGATGTTCTCCTTCACGGGGCCGTACATTCTGCTGTCGAGCGACTCCGCCCGGTTATCGCCGAGCAAAAACACTTCGCCCGGCCCGAGCGTAACGGGGAAATCGATGCCGCCTTCATAGAGAAGCGTCTCTGCACCCGTGCTGCCGACATTGCCGCTGATGCTTCGCTCCTGCTGCAGCTTGCCGTTTATCTCAAGGCCCCCCTCGGTTATGTTCACGGTATCTCCTCCAACGGCTACCACCCTTCTGAGCTGGATGTTCTCTTCGTACTCGACGGCAACGACATCTCCGGAGGTGTAATCGTGATCCAAGCGGTAAAACAGCAGTAAATCGCCGCTTTTCAGGGAAGGGTTCATCGAGTTGTCCTCCACTTTCGCAATGCCAAAAACGAAAACGAGGGCGAGAAGAACCACGAGCGCAACCAGTGCAACCTTGAGTATCAAGTACAGCACTTCGAGCAGGAATTTATTGCGTTTCGGCTTACGCCGCGTCCGCCGATCGGCTTCCCCGCTTTCAGTGCCTGTCGTTTGCATAGTGGTGCCGTCCAGTTCAATCACCCTTCGAAACCAGGAGCCGAGAATGCCGGGCGACGGCTAGCGGGAGCAAGCTCTCTGCTTCTTCGGGTGCCTATATTAGTAATAAATTACAATATTAGTAACCGGTCTACCCCTGCTGCAGGCAAACCGTGGTGGGCGTATCGAAGGAGCGGAGCGCTCTCGCTCTCAAACTCAGTGTGCTTCCGTTTTATGGAATCCGAGTATACCTATCTAAATGGTAGGAAGATACTTAATTATGCAATTCCTTACCTTCTTCACAAAAGATAATGGGAGGGATCATCGGATAGGATTTTACGGAAACACCTCTCGCCCAATGCATGGCGAAGCCCCGGCCAGGTTACCGACCGGGGCTTCGCCATGCGTATGCTTATGTACCAGAGGTTGTCCGAGAAATCGAAAGTGCCTTCTATAGACTCACTCCGCCGACGGTCCAGCCAAGTTCGGGGGCCATCGCAGCCGCCTCTTCGTGGCATTGCCCGCAATACAGGTCGGAAGGCCCGTGGGCGCTGTGGCAGGTGCCGCATGCGATATCGCCGTGGCGATTCTGGTGGGGGTTGAACGCGAGGCCGTCGGTCAGTGCCTCGAGTCCTGCGCGGTCCATGTCGTGGCACGCCTCGTTCAGACAGAAGGTTTCGTCGTACTCCATCTTCGGAAGCGGATCCTTGAAGTCGCCCGACACCCATTTGATGCCCTCGGCTATCTGCTCGTCGATCTTCGGCTCGTGGCACTGCAGGCAGGTGTAGCCCTCCTGCGCATGGGCTGTCACCATGAGCGATTCGTCGCCCGACTCGTAGCTCTCGACGTAGGGGTCCATGGGGCTGTGGCAGATCGCGTTGCAGAAGGCGGGGCTCTCGTGCCACACCCAGAACCCGGCGCCCGCGGCCACGAGCACTACGGCCGCCACGCCTGCGACGACGGGCCACTTCTTGCGCTTCTTCTTCGCGACGGGCTCGACCTGATCGTCTTCCAATATGGCATCGCTGCCGCTCAACGCCTCGTCGGCGGCTGTTTTCTCGTCTTCCATTGCGTCCTCCTATCGGGATTGTTCACGTTCAGCGGCTGCGGGACCGTCGGGCAGCTCCGACGGTCCCGCATGGTTTCCCGTCATGCGAGGGGCACGCGGGGGCACGCGAACCGCGGGTGGTTGCTCCTACGCTTCGTCCCAGTTGTCGAGCTTGGCCATCTCCTGCACGCACTTTCGACCGAACGACATCGAGCCGCCGAAACTGCAGCCCGAAGCGTTGATGGGGCGTCGCGTGCCGGGCACGATGCCCATGTTGCAGAAGTCCGAAATGTTGCCCGCAAGATACAAGCCGGGAATCACGTTGCCGAACACGTCGACCGCCTGCAGGTGATCCTCTTGCCAGCGCTTGAGCCCGCCGTAGGTGGAGCTGACAACGCTTGTGGTCTTGAAGGCGTAGTACGGGGGCGTCGTCAGAGCGACGGGCGCCGCTCCGGTCCCGGAAAGATGCGCGCGGCCGAATGCGCTATCGACACCCGTCCCTTCAATATCGGCGTTGTACTGGTTCATCGTTGCAACGAACGCATCGGCGGGAATGCCCATTTGCGCAGCGAGATCCTCGAGCGTGTCGGCCTGTACCATAAGCCCCGTCTCGATGATCTTGCTCATCGAATAGTATCCCGATTCGTTTTCGGAGCAGGCTTCGGCAATGGGTTCGTCCCACACTTGCCAGCAGATGTTCTCGGGCTGCAAAAGCAGTTCGGACCAGACGTTGGTATAGCCCTGCGCCTCGTTGACAAAACGCTCGCCCTCGAGGTTCACGAGCACGGCCCCCTGGTGGTACATCGCGCAGGCATCGCCCGTCTGCCCATCGGGATTCTGTACGGTAAGCATGCCGCAGTAGCTCAAATGGCGCGGGTCGGCGCCAAGAGCCATCGCCATCGTGATGCCCTGGCCGAGCTGGCCGAGCGACCCGTTGAACACCGTCATGTCCTCGACCGCGGGTCCGAAGTTCCACTCGTTGAGCATAGTCTTGTTGCGTCCGTATCCACCCGAGCACAAGAGCACTGCTTTTTTCGCCTTGAGGTATTGGGTGGACCCGTTCTGCTCGATCTCGACACCGAGTATGCGCTTGGTCTCGGGGTTTTGGATAATGCGTGTCACGAGGGTGTTCAGGCGAATATCGGCACCCGCAGCCTGCGCATTTTGGTTGAGCGTGTTGATAAGCTCGCCTGGAGTCACATGATGCTCGCGCGGACGGGAGTGGCCGTTCGATTGCAGAAGGCCCGATGCTTCGAACACGACGCCCATGCTGGTCAGCCAATCGTACATATCGCCGCCGTTGAGATCGCACAACATGCGCACGTAGCCCTCGTCGTAGTCAGTGGCAAACCATGCGCACAAATCCTCGAACATCTGGTCGGGAGAATCGTCGATGCCAAGCTCCGCCTGCAGCGGCGAACCCGGAATGGCGATACCGCCGTTGCAGATGGCGCTGTTGCCGCCGACCATCGCCTGCGACTCACAGATGATAATGCTCACGCCCTGCGTCTGCGCCTCGATGCCCGCAGCAAGACCGGCACCGCCCGCCCCGATGGCAATGATGTCGGCTTCGTCGTCCCACTGCTCGGGAACTCCCGTGCCCGTCGATGCCGAAGCCGACGCCTGACCCGAGCCGCACCCGGCAAGACCCGCCATTGCCGCCAAACCCCCGACGGCGATGCCGCCTTTAATGAAATCGCGACGATTCAGTTCCATAGTAGATTCCATCCCTTCTTGCTTCCTTGGTTTCTTCTATCGGCTCCACCAAACGGACTCTAAGCCGACGGATGAAGCGATGGCCGAACCATAGCAGCAGAGACAAAACGCCCTGTACCCACGAACCGTGTGTTTTTCGAAACCCCATCCACACGAAGCGGGGGGATGGATGCGTTTTCGCAGATGGATTGCTTTGTTTCCAAGAGCACCAAAGCGGGAGTTTCCCAACCGCCAACGCGTTGGGCAACGGGCGATCAGATTGCAAGCAGGTCGAGGAGCTCTTGGCGATTGTGGACATCGAGTTTCGCGTACAGCGTTTTCGCATACCCGCGAACGGTGTTCTCGGAGATCATGAGATGTTCGGCGATATAGCGCTTCGAGCGCCCCTTGCAGATGAGCTGCATGGTTTCGAGCTCTCGCTTGGTGAGCCCGTGTTGGTCGGCGAGCACCTCGCATCGGCGGTCTATCCTGTCGAAGTCTTGCAGGGGAACCTCATCGGGGTTCCCTTCGGGAAACAGCCGTATGTCGGCATCGTCCTTGAAGTTGAAAACGACGACGGTGCTTACGGTTAAGAGAGCGATCAGGTTGATGATGAACGAGTCGGAATACGTGTTGAACGTTCCAAGCTGATCGGCTAAGACCATACCGACGCTCAACGCGATCACATACGGCGCAAACCCAGCGCCGAATACGACGAACGGATGAAGGGAGGTGCGTGGAGCGAGAGCGCACAAGGAGAAGAACAGGAGGATGACCATCACGTAGCGCGCGAAATCGAATACGACGAACGACACGAATGCACTGTCGCGGAAGTTCGACGCGACAACCATGGCGAGCAGGACGAACGCCATGGCGATCTGGCAGAGAAAGCTGATGCTTACCCGCTTGTACGAATATCGGATCAGGGCGAGGAACAAAACGGGGAACGCGGTCTTGATGATCAGGTTGACGCCGATGTACAGCAAATCGCTGTGGATTCCCTCGTTGTTAACCCTGAACAACCCCATGACCAAGCCGTACACCGCAAGCTCAATGACGACGAGAACGAGTCCGGTCCTTTTCTTCGATATTGGTTCTTGCGTCGACTTCGCCGGTTCCTCCGGCTGAATGTGAGCCTGCGCCTTTCGGCACATGAATACCGCCAGCAGGGGCAACGGCGCGGTAAGGACAAGGGGCACGTCGAGGGGAAGCACTTCGAAAGGAAAGCGGATCGCCGGTACAAGCGCAAACGAAACGAGCAGGTAGCTCGCCATCCTCTTCAGGTCTATCGTGCTGAAGAGAGCGGCATACTGCAGGTAGCACCAAACAAGGCCCGACCCGCCAAGCACTGCACCGATCGGCAGCGCGGCAGCTCCCAATACGCTTTCACCGTAGCGGACGAGAAGCGGCGCAAGGCACATAGCGCCTGCGAACAACCACGAGAGCGACCGAGGAGACCCACCGCCGTTGCCCCTCATCCTGAAAAACGCGATGGCGGAAACAGCAGCGGTAACCCCTTGGGCCACGTAGAACACCTCGAAGGAAACGGGAGCCGACCGGTCGAGCGTCTGCAGCATGAACCATAGCCATATCTGCGGACACACCAGCCCGAGAAACCATATGTCCTTGGCGATTTCGCGAACCAACCGAAAATTCAAGCTCGACCCCTTTCGTCCGTCACAGTATACAGGGAAACGTGAGGATGCCGCTCGAAAGCGCAGAGGGCGGCGGGAGCACCTTCTGATGCACGACAAAGGGACCCCTGGGTAAAACCATAGATGCAGATCGGCAACTGTACCCTGTTGCACAACAATACTAGGCACTGGTCGACGATTGTTTGTTTGCCAATCCCCCGTTCCCAACCACTGCGTTTCCTTTAGCACTCCTGATTCCGGTTTTAGAAACACCCCATCCTCAGAAACACCCGCTTCAAGAAAGCGTACACACCGAGCTTATCCGATCGCATGTCCGCAAACAAAGTACGAACGAGCCATACGCCGAAACCCCTATGTTACAATGCCGAGCAGCCATCAAGCAGACGCGTGGTCAGGAGGAACCATCAAGCTGCTTTCCAAGAACAAACATCTTGCTTCGCTCTTTTGCGCACTCGGGTTCAGTATTTACTGGACTTGGCTGCTGTTCGTCCTGCTCACAGGATTTTTCTCGAGTGCCCAATCTTCCCCCGTCTTCGACAGTGCATGGTTTTGGTCGACGCTCGGCCACATTGCCACCCTCGCCATGCTCGGTGCCCTGTCGAAACAGTATTCCCCCTACTCGAACAATAGGGCTATCCTGTTCGGATCGCCGCTTGTATCCATGCTCGGGTTTGCCATGATCCTTTACGCGAACGTTCTCGGCAGCGGATTGAACGGTGCTTTGATTTTCGGTGCCATAACCGTCGGGGTCGGAACAAGCGGGCAGCTTGTCTGTTGGTGCGAACTTTATTCGTCGCTCTACAGCAACAACAAGAAGCGCCTGATCCTCTCGATTGGCGTCATCGTTTCAGAAATCGTCTTTCTCGCTCTTGCCGTGCTCCCGCGGCCGGCAATGGTCGCCTCACTCTTTGTCTTACCGCTACTGTCGGCCCTCTGCGTGCACCTCGGCCTGAAGAAAAGCACTATCGAACCGCACAGGGAAAGCTCGGATGAGGGGAGGCTCTCTTTACGATTCGCTCTGTTCTGCCTTGTGTATTCCATACCTCTCGGGTTCTTCCAGGTAAGATTTTTGTTCGGCTCAAACGATACCGTCTTGAGCTGGGTCACGACTATTGCTTTCTCGTTCGCATTTCTTCTGGTCATTGTTGCGATCGATGGTTACATGGCGAGCAAGCGCGATACCTCGCTCATCCCGAAAACGGTCATCCCCTTTGCAATCGGGGGGTTGCTCCTCATTGCTACGTTCGGTGATGAGCGGGCCGCCGTTTCGGGAATTCTCGTATACTCCGCACAGCAGCTTCTCACCATACTGCTCTATTCCGAGTTTGCTAAAATCGCTCACAACGGCCGCACGAGTCCGGCAAAAATCTTCGCACTCGGCGTATGCCTCACTGACGGCGGCTTCATCCTCGGCATGCTCGTCGGCGAAATATCCATCACCTTTCTCGGGAGTTTCTACCTCGAATTAACGCTTGGCGTCGTGTATATCGTCGCGTTGGCCGGCTTTTTGCTCCTATCCCGGTTTCCCTCGGAATCGATTTCGAACGAAGACGACACAAGCGGCCGAGCAAATGCGAAAGCACCTTCAAGTTTGTCGACTGCCATGCAGAGCAAAATCGATCGAGCCGTAGCCGAGTATTCTCTCACCGTTCGCGAAACCGAAATGCTCAGCTACATACTCCGCGGAAAAAGCGTCCCGGCCATCGCTTCAGAGACGTACCTTTCGCGCAATACCGTCAAAACGCACATTGTGCACATCTATCAGAAAATCAACGTGCACAGCCGCGACGAACTCATTGCCTTTATCGAGAACCTCGACTGACGTCACTTTCGTAAACGCAGGTCAAAGCTATATCACCTCATTTGTATGAGACAAAAAACGCCTCAATGGTATGAATACGGCCTTCTTGTTGCACGGCATAGTTCTCGGTAGACCCCATTCGGAAACGTCTTGCGGACATACAACCGACCGACGCTTTCGGACGCATCGGGAAGAGAACAAAGAACAAGAAGGAGCGAACATGAAAAAGGGAATCGACAGAAGGCAGTTCGTGGGGGGAGCCGGCATTCTCGCTGCAGCTGGCATGGTTGGCATGCTAGCTGGATGCTCGCAACCGCAGGCAAACGGAACCGGCGGCGATAAGGCAGTCGACACCCAACCGGCCCCGCAGAACATCAGCGAAACGCATGATTGCGACATTCTCGTTATCGGCTCGGGCGCAGCGGGCCTCGCCGCTGCCGTGCAGGCAAGCGAGCTCGGGGCAAACACGATCTGCATCGAAAGCCAATCCATACCCGGCGGCAACATGAACGGCGTTGAGGGATGTTTTGGCGTTGGCTCGCGTATGCAGCAAAAGGAAGGCATCGACGTGGATCCCGGCACAGTTATCCGCCTCGAGATCGAACAGAGTCAATACCGCTGCAGCGGTCCGGGATACGTTGACATGGTTCACAATTCCGGCGAAAACATCGACTGGCTTTTAGACAATGGCGTCACGTTCGGACAGGTTGATGTCGACAAAGGCGACATTTTGGTATTCCACCGTTTCGCGAAAGGATCGGGCGGCAAAGACTACGTTCCCGCAATGGTGGCAGCAGCCGAGAAAAACGGCGTCACGTTCCTGTACGACACGGAAGGAACGGGGCTCATAAAAGCAGACGACAGATCGATAGTCGGAGCGTACGCCGAAACAAAGAGCGGCGGCACGATTCAGATCAACGCCAAAAGCGTTATCATCGCTACGGGCGGCTTTGCCGACAACGAGGAATACATGGCTGCATGCGGACTCGAACCCCAAAGCTATGTGATCGGCGGCGTTCCCGGTCACGACGGCTTAGGCCACCAGATGGGCATTGAAGCCGGCGTGCGCGACAACCGCGGCAATTCGGCCATGCTTGCCGCCCTCAAAGTGCCCACCACTCCCGGCTACTACGAGAACGGCAAGTTCGATTTCGTCATCGGCGTTGCGGCTCCGTTTGCCGTTTGGGTGAACGAAAAGGGAGAGCGTTTCATCAACGAGGATTTCACCGCCGTGAACGCCATGTCCATGACGTTGCCCATCTGGCGCAACGAGCGGACGTACATCGTGATGGACACGCCGATGCTGAACGCGTTCCTGAATGGCGACAGCGATGCGCAAAAGCAACTCGAAGACGCCATCGCAGAAGGCGAAATCCTACAGGCCGATACCCTCGACGAGCTCGCCGTCAATGCGAACATCGACTCCAAAACCTTTGTCGCAACCATTGACCGCTACAACGGATTCGTCGAATCGGGAACCGATCTCGACTATGGGAAATCATCTGAAATCATGATGTCCCTCGAGAGCGGACCGTTCTACGCAATCCACGTGATTCCCCAAGTGAACACTTCCATCGGCTCACTGCAAACCGATCGTACCTTCCACGCAGTGAACGAGGATTACGAGCCGATCGAGGGGCTCTACGTAGTGGGCGTTGAGGGGGCTATGCTCTGGAACAACATCTACACCATCAACGTTTCGGGGGGCTGCAACGCCAACAACGTGAACTCTGGCCGCGTTGCCGCGCGTGACGCATTCGAGAATCTGTAAGCAAAGTACGAATCCCTGAGCCGTCATCGTATTACGACGGCTCAGGGAATTTTCGCCACTACGCCAATTATAGAACATATGTTCTATAAATATGCTATACTTATACCTTGAGTCAAAGCAAGCGCTGCATGCTCACTCATATCACCCGCGCTCACGTTGAAGCAGCCCATGACGATTGCTCCCTGTCGTCACCTTACGCTTGCAAGGCCCTCGTATTGTTCACGCAGAGGAACCGAGGGAGTGCTTTTACATGATATACGACAAAATCGCTGAAACCGACCAATGCGAGTTCAAGCAAGAACTTGAAACGGGAAAACCGAAGAGCTGGCTAAAAACCGTATGCGCTTTTGCGAACGGTCATGGAGGCGTGATCGTTTTTGGCGTGCGGAACGATATCGAAACATACAGCTTCGATATCGTTAAAGCGACCTACTACGACCGGCCGCACAAGCCCTTCGAGAGCGAAGGCTTCGTTTCGTTCGGCCTCGCAACGCGCCAGGGAAAGCTTACCAATGCCGGCGTTTTAATGGCCGACCAATGGATACTCCGACAAAACAGAATATTCTGCACCCGATGGAACGGGCAAACCAAAG
Organism: Raoultibacter timonensis; assembly: GCF_022845715.1. Lineage (NCBI taxonomy): Bacteria > Bacillati > Actinomycetota > Coriobacteriia > Eggerthellales > Eggerthellaceae > Raoultibacter > Raoultibacter timonensis. The sequence continues at coordinate 317,159 of NZ_AP025564.1, read as the reverse complement.
CATCTTCGATAAAGGATGCACTCGATGACCACGAGTACGAAGGATGCCTGCTACGATTGTTGAATAGAGGAAAAGATTTCGTCGAGACCCATAACGAAATCGGATGGACGAAAACCCCTGACAGCCGGATCGAAGAACCAAGCTATGCACCGCGTGCGGTTGAAGAAGCGATGGTCAATGCCCTCATCCATCGTGATTATCTCAACGGCGGAGCTGAAGTGACGATCTTCGTATACGACGATCGTCTGGAAATCACTTCGCCAGGCAGCAAAGTCGACGGTCCCCTTCCCCCTGAGGTCGATGTTACAAAAATCACAAGCCAACGGAGAAACCCTATCATCGCCGATCTGTTTCAAAGACTCGGTTTTATGGAGCGCCGCGGAAGCGGCTTGAGAAAGATTCGCGAGGAAACAGCACGGTGCGCAAACTATCGGGAAGAATTCCTACCGCTTTTCATTGATGACGGACAGACGTTTACCGTCATTCTGAAAAACATGAACTACCAGAGCAAAAGTAAACCCGACCAAGTGACCGACCAAGTCAAGAGAATGCTTGATGTTCTTGGCTGCGATTCGTCATCAGCGCTAGAAATAATGGAGAGACTTAGCCTATCGCATCGTCCCTCGTTCCGAACAACGTATCTCGTTCCTGCCCTCAATCTCGGCCTTATCGAGCGCACTATTCCCGACAAACCCAACAGCCGCCTGCAAAAATACCGAAGGATACGTTAGCGGCACCGTGCGCACCCAACACTACCCAAGGTCGCGATCGCCCGTAACAGCGATCGCGACCTTGTTCCTTTCAAGAAGAACCTGGGCGAGCCCGCAGGCTCGAAGCCCTTACGAAACGGTGAACAGGAGCGTCGCCGCGAGAGGCGATACGTTTCCGTCAGCGGTTTTGGCACGCACAGTCATCTCGTAGTCACCCGTCTGCTCGAACGAAGTCGTAAACTGCCAGTTCACCCACTTGTCGGCCGTTGCGCCCTCGGTTTCGCACGTAGTCCAGGTGCGTCCGCCGTCGAAGGTGAACTCGATCGCCGTAATCGGACTGCCCAGATCGTCGGCAACTCCCTCGAAGGTTATCTCGTCGCCCGCGGCGAACGTGCACCCGTCGGCATAGTTCATGATGTTAATTTTGTTGCGGTAGCACGGATCGGCCTCTTGCACCTCGGGCACCGACTCTTCGCGCGTCAGCTCGATATCGGTGATATTGCGCGTGAAATACCGCGCAACCGTTTCGGGCATCCACAGCTGCAAGCTCGAACCTTCGGTGGCCGTGGTCAGCTCCTGCCCGTTTACTTGGTACACGAGCATCGCGTTCTTCTCAAGCGCATAGCGCAAAGGAAGCGGTTGCCCGAAGCCGTCGGCGCCGTAGGCCGTAATCGTGTTCACGCCTTCCTCGAGATCCGCCATCTCCACGATGGAGGAAAGCGGCACGCCGAGCACGGCCGCCTGGCCGAGAGGGGCGCCCGTCGCACACGAGCAGGCCATGAGGGTTTCCTCGCTCGCATCCTCGGCGAGCTCGCTCACGTCTATCGTGAGGTTCTTCTCGATATGGCCGCCCACGTTAACGTAGTAGCTGGCTACCCCCTCGGCATCGGTCGTCAGCTCGACGGCGGGCTTCGAGCACATCGAGGTCAACGCCGCCCCGAATACGTTGAACAGCTCGTCGTTCGGTGTCGTGCCCAACTGGTTGAACACGAAGGTTCCCTGGACGTCCGAAGCCCGTACGTATCCCGACTCGTCTTCCAAATCAAGCCATGATGCATCGATGGTGTTGCCGTTGCTGGTATGGATCGTCCCCTCTGGGGCGCCCGAAGCATCGGCGGCACTCGGGTGCAGAGCGCTCAGGGCGAACCCCGACCCCGATAACAGCAGCATCGCTCCGGCAGCTCCGGCCAGCATTCCGCGGTTTCTTTTGTTCATCGTCATCACCCTCGCTTATTTCTCGTCCGCGGAGGTTGCATCCGCGCTCCGATCGACCTTGATGATCTCGTCGTCGGAAGGCATCTCGTCTTTGGCGTTGACCAGCACCTCGTGCGCTTTGTAGCTCACATCGCCATCGACGGTGGTGCCGCGAACGCTTAGAACGTATGCGCCCTCTTGCTCGGGCGTGAAGGTGAAGTTCCACCAGATCCACTTCGCCGTGTCCACATCGCCGACGTCGTAGGACGTCCACGTTTCGCCGTTATCCATGGAGAATTCGATAGTCTTCATCTGGCGGTCGAAGGCGTCGGCGTACCCGCTGAACGTAAAGGGCTTGCCGTTTTCGATGATGAGCCCCTCGGGAACGTCGCATATGGTGACGTTCGGGCGGTTCACATGTTCTCCTTCTTGGTTGACCTGGCCGCATATGCGCTCGTCCATAACGTCGGACGACACGTGGTATCCGCTGATCTGCTTTGAGAAGATCTGCGCATCATAGGTTTCCTGCCAATGCGTTACCGGGAACCCGCGACGGGCATCGAGGTACTCCCCGCCCATCTTGTACACCAGGTACCCGTTATCGAGGGCCGAAAGGTCGAACCCGCTGCGCGAGGATCCGTCTGCGCGGATCACGCGAACGCTGTTCGTACCTTCCGTATAGCCACCCGCTTTTTCGATGAGCCAGCTTACCGGGATGCCGGTAATCTCAACCTGGCCGATGCCGCCACCGCCGATGGGATTGAGCTCGCACACCATTTTGGAAGGCTTCGTCACCACGACGCCCGCCTCTTCCGCTTCCTTCACCAGATCGGGAAGCTTCGCCGTAAAGGGCTTGTTCACGTTGCCGTCGATGGTGATCTCCCACTCGTCGAACATGCTCTGAGGCAGGTCGATGTCGAGTCCCGCCGGGCTACAGGCGTAGCGCATGTGATCGTAGTATCCGTGGACGAAATCGTAGCTGTACAGCTCGTCCATGTTCTGCACCTTGTCCTGCGTAAGCGAGAATTCGCCTTCGACGTTTTCCACCTTGTTGATGCCCTGCAAAGCCTCGTGCTTCACGTTATCCCATAGCTGCATGCCGTTCCCATCGCCCGTCGAATCGTGGCACGATTGGCACGTACCGAAAAAGCCCTCGGTAAACTTCGGGTTGTTGCGCGTATTGAAATGGATGTTGTGCATAAGCCGTCCGAAATCGTCCCCGTTGTCCCGATGGCATGAGATGCACTGGTTCACATCGCTGTACGTTCCCAGCGCATCGTTGTCGATGACTGCATGCTTGTACTCCATCGACTTTATCGTCGAGTTCAGATCAACATGGCACCCGTTGCAGCCGCGGTTGTCGGCATCGAGGTAAAAGGTGTTGTAGGAAATGGTCCAACTCTGCTGCATCCAGTGCGGGCACTCGTATTCGGTCGGCGTGCGCTGCACCAACTGGCCGTTGGGGTACTCGAGGATCTTCGGGGCGTAATCCTCGGCGATCTGATCCCACTTGTCGTAGTTTTCGATAATGTACTCTTTGCCGGGATACTGCACATCCCCGTCCGGTTCGCCGCCCCGAACTATCTCGTCGGCCGTCGAAGCGGAATCGGCAGCCAGTGCCGGCGCAACCCCGCACGCAACGATGAGCGCGCAAACGCTCAGTATTCCCGCAATCGCGCTCAAGCGCTTTCTTTTCATGGTCTCCTCCTTTTCTCGTCATGTGCGGGTTCGGTATCCATGTACTTCTTCTCCCTTCCTGCTAGCTCACTTCCGCACATGCTTGCGCTCATGGTAAGAACGGACGCGCATGCGCACCATCAACGCGTTCGGGTGAAATGGTTCGACGGGGGTGTTCGGGCATCCCCCATACCGGTTGATATGATGACCTTAAGCCTCACCCCTCGTCGCCTTCGCGTATAATGGTCTCGCCGTGGGGGCGGCATGTCGGATACAGCATGGTGCACGGCAGGGAAAGGGGGAAGGCAATGGTTCGTACGCGACGCATCAACCGTTGCGCTCTTCTTGCCTCCTTGGGGCTGTCCGTCAACCTGATCTGGTGCACGCTCGCAGGCCATGCGATGGGGTTTTCGGCAACGCCCGACGAACTGGGCCTCCCCGTTAATTCCCGGCTTTTCTTCCTGCTCGGCATTTTCGCTGTGGGAGCGGCTTTCGTAGTCGTGCCCCGCATCCTGCGCGAGCACGATCGCCCGCTTACCTACGTGCTGCCGTTCGCCTCGTCGGTCGGTACCGCCTGCTTTGCCCTCGCTGCGCGGCAGAGCCTGTTTCCGCCGGCCGTTCTGGCCGTTGTGGGGCTCGTCGTTTTCGGTATAGGGTATTTCTGGATCGTCGCGCGCTACAACCTCTTGCTTGCAAGAACGCAGACCTTCGCCTGCGCCGCTTGGTGCATCGTTGCAGCGCTCGCCGTCGAATCGCTCGTGCTGCCGTTCTTCGAGGCGTTCGTGCCGCCGATTTTCCAGATAGTCACCGCCATAGCGCTGCCGCTCGTTTCGGCGCTTTTGTTCGAGGGAACGAGGAGGGCCGCCATTGTTTCCTCTGCCGCGGAAACCGATGGTGCCGAAGAAGCCCTATCCGAAAGCCGGGCACGGCGTGCAGGCTTTCCATCGCAACCGCGCACGACGTCCGGCGACTGGAAAAGCCTGCTGGTTCTCGTGATAAGCGTGTCGGTTCTGCTCGCCACGGTTCGATCGTTCAGCTCGATCGGGCTGTGGGGTGCAAGCCCCACAGCGGGCATCGACGTTGCCGTGAGCCTTCTCTGCTGGGCAGGATCGACCGCATTGCTTGCGCTGTTCGCCGCCGTCGCCCTGGTCAAGACGGCTCGATGGAACCTGAAAACGCGCTTCCAGCCGGCCATCCTCGTCGTCATATGCGGGCTTTTCCTCGTTGCAGCCCAGCAATCGCCCGCCGAAGCGAGCGCACCGCTCGTCAACGAGCTCATGAGGCTCGACGATTCGTGCGCCCATGTGCTGTTCTGGGTAGTGGTTATCGCGACCATCGATGCGCTTCCTATGCCGTCGTACCGCGTCGTGGGGATCGCGGCCATCGCCTATGCAGCATGCTCGATGCTGTGGGTGCTTCTCCTCGGCAGCGGTACGCTCGTGAACGGCGTGATCGCACTTGTCATCGTTTATGTGCTCACAGTTGTGGCCATGCATAGTGAATGGCTGGGAGCCGCGCGCGAAAGCGAGGGAGCCGCGCCTTCTCATCCCGCAAACCCCGATCGGCCATCGGGCTTCGGGCAAGCGGGCGCACCCCTCGGCACCGAGGAGCGCACCGCTTTCGCCCATGAGAGAACGGCTTCGCTTTCCGGCAGGCAGGTATCGCAGATCATCACGAATCGCTGCCAGAGCCTTGCCGTAGAGCGCAGGCTCTCCCCGCGTGAAACCGAGGTGTTCATCCTGTTGGCCCAGGGGCGCACGCGCGCGCTGATCCAAGAAGAGCTCGTGCTGGCCGAGAATACCGTGAAGACGCACATCGCCCATATCTACGCGAAGCTCGACGTGAACAACCGGCAGGACATGATGGATCTGGTGCTAGGCGCGTCGAGCGACGGCAAGACCCCGAACGCATAGCCGGCTCGACCCGCCGTTCCCCGAAGCAGCCGTCTACCCCGCCCGCGCGACAACGCCGGAACTGCTGTCGGCTATCTTGCCCTCGATGCGCTCCCTATCGGCTCCCTCGGCAATCGTCGGCTGGTAGTTGTTGCGCTCACTGTCAGACGAGATGAGGCAAGGAATCACCTCGACCGCATCATCGGTTTCGATGCCCTCTTCGCTCAATGTAAACGTCTGCTGGAAGATATAGCAGTCGGGGTCTCCGAGCGTTCGGCTGCCGCCGTAGCAGAAATTGCCCAAACCGTACACGATGTAGCGGCCGTTGTACTTCTCGTAGCCCTGCAGCACGTGCTGGTGCGAACCGGCAACCACCGTCGCACCCGCATCGATGGCGATATGCGCAAGCTCGATTTGCTCGTCGGTCGGATCGTACTCGCGCATGGTGCCCCAGTGCATGAACACGATGATGATCTGCGCTCCCGCATCCTGGGCTGCGTGGATGCTCGTCGTCACCTGATCCTGTATGCCAAGACCGAGGCTCAGCATATTCGCGCCGATCAATGCAACCTTCACGCCTTTCACATCCTCGTAGGCCACGATCTCGTCGCCGAACGCGGTCACGCCCGCATCGGCGAGGGCGGCGAGTGTATCGCCGCGACTGTTCCATCCGTAATCGTAGATGTGGTTGTTCGAGACGGAGGTTGCCTCCACACTGCTGCGCGAGAAGATTTCGGCATAGGACGGATCGCCCTTGTAGGCGTACTCCTTATCCTCGCGCGTCGTTGCCGTGGTGAGTACGCCCTCGCAATTCGCCACCGTCAAGTCATCTGCTTCGAAGATGCTCTTCACGTTGGCGAAGAAGTAGTCGGGGCCTTCCGTATCGTAGATGCCCGTGAAGCTCGAGGCGTAGTCGAAGCTCTCCTCGGTGCCGAGCGTGCAATCGCCCGCAAACGTGATGGTGATACGGGTCGGCTCGACCTCGGGCTCTGGAGCCTCGAACGCCTCTTCGGACACTGCGAGCGAATCGGTGCCCGAAGCAGAACCGCCCGCATGCGGTGCGGCGCTTTGCACCAACGCGTAGGCACCGGCAGCACCTCCGACAGCAAGTACGCACAGCACAAGGAGCGCTATCACCGTCGGCGAGCGGCGCGAGGATGCGCTTCGCGCGCGATACGGCTGCGGCTCGCGAAAGCCCGCTGCTGTCGGACGGCTCGCTCGATAGCCGCCTCGGCGGGGGGTGGGGCGCTTTGCTGGACGCTGCGGAGTCGGCATAGGCAACCTCAAGTAGTAATCCTTGAATCAATTCCCCCTCATGCAGAAGGCTGCATGCAGGGGGATGCTTCTCGCATTCCCATCATATCCGAAATTCTCCGTGGGCACTCGCATAGCTTGGCCAAAGCTGAAAAATTGGTCTCTGTTGCATTTTTAGGAACCTAAAAGTGTTCTAAATCGCATTTTTCAAAACTTAGCAGAATCTCCGACCGCAAACAAGGAGCCGCGGCTAGCGCCGCACAACGCCGGGCAACGTTTTTCGGCGTTTTCCATCGCCGCAGGTCAATCCACATCCTCCGTTTCGACCGATGCCATGTTTTCGCAAATGGTTCGTCTCGACGATGGTGCGGCTTTCCCGCCCACCCTATGCTGGCCGAGCGTTATCTACCGATCGGCCTTGCGCGAGCGCGCGGGGTAGCGGCAGCTGCGGGGTAATTCGAGTACCGCCCGATCGATACGTACGCAAAGCAAGGACGAAGAAGAGAAAGGAAGGGAACCATGCGCACACAGAGCAAGCTCATCGTGGCAACGATGTGCGCCGTGCTCGGCGTTGCCGGCATCGCGGGCTGCGCGCCGAAGGCGAACGAATCGGCAACCGCCAACGAACAGAGCCAGGCGCAGACCGAAGAGGCAACCGAGTATACCGACGAGCAGAAGGCCATCATCGCCGGAGAAGAGGGGGCAACCTACGACAACATTTCGCTCGACGCCTATCCGGGAAAGGATTACCTGGACGGCCTGCACGAGATGTGGGATTCGAAAGCCGAAGAGTACGTGCCCGAAATTCGCACCCTGCCCGACGGGCAGATGGTGCAGCGCACCCCGAGCGAACTCGTCGAGCGGGCGCGCCAGGGCATGACGCCGTACAACATCTACCGCCTCAACAACGACAACCGCGGATGCAACAGCTGCCATGCCGACCTCAACAAGGTGCTCGAGAACCTCTCGCAGACCATGCATCCCTCGCCGAACAGCGAGATCCTCAACGCCGAAATGACCGTGGATCAGTGCCTGTTCTGCCACACCTATTCGCCGGGCTACATCCCCACGCAGTACGAGTTCGGCACGCTCATGCACAACGTGCACTACGGCATCGAATACGCCGACGAGTTCGAAGACGAGTACAAGGGCAACTGCTATTCTTGCCACGATGCGACCAACGACGGCTTGGGCATGATGCTGTGGGATGAAACCAAATTCGAGCGGCTGCGCGGAGTGACCAAGGTCGAGAACGTCGAAGGCGAGTTCTCCATCGATCAGGACACGATCATGGAGCAGGAAGACATGTTCAACATGGACGCCTGGAACCGTCTGTACGATCGCATGCGCTCAGGCGCCGAATACGCCGACACCCCGATGCCCGAAAGCCTCTTCGAGAGCTGGCCCATCACGGTCGATGGCGAAGTGAACGAGCCCTACACCGCCATGCTCCCCGATCTCGTGAAGGAAGCCGAAGATGCGGGCGTTGTGGTAACGAAGGTTTCGAAGGAAGTCTGCAACTGGAACGGAACCGGTGCGGGCAGCGTGAGCAACGTCGAGATTACCGGCATCCCCGTAAGCTGGCTCATCGAAAAGGCCGGCGGATACAAAGAGGGCGTCGATATCAACGGCGTTCGCGTCATGCGCGCCGACGGCTCCTCCAAGCGCGCCATGCCGCTCGACAAGGTCGATGGCAACGAGGCGTTCCTCGTCTACGAGATCAACGGCGAGCGCTTGACCGCCGCGAACGGATTTCCCTGCACGAACTGGTGCGAGGGAGTCGATCCCGAGGTCAACTCCAAGCAGATGAACGAGTACAAGGTGGTCACCGACGCGCCCGACTTCAACGACCACGTGTACGAATTCGAACATCATGACGGCAACCCCAACGGCTGGATCGACGCGGAGGGCAATTGGACGAACAAGCCCAATGCGACCATCCTCGACGTACCCGAAGGCCTCATCATCAAAAACGGCGAACCCTACACGTTCCACGGATACGTCGACGCCTACGACGAGAGGATCGCAAGCGTCGAATTCTCGATGGACTTCGGCAAAACCTGGACTACGTTCGACCTTGGCGAGACCGACGTGAACAAGCTCATCTGGTTCGACTTTACCTGGACCCCGCAGGAAGAAAGCGCCTACTGCCTGCAGATACGCGCAACCACCGAAACAGGGCTTGTAAGCCCGTACACCCAGACGGTCATGGTCAACGCGAAGGACACCATGCCCGAAACCGATGAGACCACCGTTATCGAAACCGCAGCCCTCGTAGCTCCGAAGGCGACCGTCGAAGCTACCAAGGAAGGAGAGTAGGCCCCATGACGAAAACCACCAACAGGATCATGGCCGGCATGGCAGGGGCGGTGCTCCTCGCTTCGGGTGCGGATGCCGCCTTCGCAGGCCTCACACCGGCCGTCGCCGAATCCGACACGCAGCCGACGGGCACCGTGCATTCGGTTGCCGACTACGACATCCGCAGCTCATGGCTCGCACAAGACGAAGGCTACACGCAGGTTGCCGACGTTCGGGGAACGTTCGACTTCGACCAAGAAGGAGTAACGCCCAACGACGAGCTGTTCAACGTGTTCGGAACCGCGATCCTCTCGATGTGCTCCAAGCCGGCAGCCGAGCTCGAGGTCGAGCAAACCGGCGTAGCGAACTACTACATCAACGTGGGCGGCAACGTCCAGAAGAGCTTCACGCTCGACCTGTCCGAACTCGAAGACGACGAGCAAGAGATGCTCATGGGATGTTCCTGTGCCACCGGCTCGCCGTTCGGGCAGGCTTCGGTCATCGGCATACCGCTCGCTTCGGTCGTTGGCATGGCAGAACTCGAAGAGGACGTGAACACCGTCACCGCGTACGGCGCCGACGGGTTCGGCCAGCCGCTGCCGCTTCAGTACGCGCTCGACAAGAACGCGCTTCTGGTATACAAGGTCAACGATCAGGAACTGAGGTCTTCGGAAGGATCGAGCATACAGCTCTGGATGCCCGAAACAGTGGCACGCTACTTCACGCGCAACATCGCGTCCATCGAGCTTACGCGCGAGGATTCCGTGCCCGACGTACAGCAGGTCGACCCCACCTACCGTAACAAGATCGAGATCAAGAACTCCTCCGATGGCTGCACGTTCAGAGCGGGCGACGACATCACCTTCGAAGGCGTCGCCGACGACTGCGGCAGCCCCGTCACGGCGATCGAGTTCTCCTTCGACGACGGCCGCACCTGGACCGTCTGCGACACGGAAGGCGCCACCGCCGACAAGTGGGTGAATTGGAGGTTCACCACAAGCTTCGACGAGGCGGGCGACTACCAGATGACCGTGCGGGCCCGCACCGCAGACGGCGTGGTATCGCCGCTTTCCGCGAGCCTCACGTTCGAGGTCGCCTAGGCGAAACGCATCCCATCTGCGCTCGCAGGCCCAAGGGTGCCTGCGAGCGCAGAACTCCCACCCTTGCATATCGCACGTCGGGCACCGGCTCCGCCCGACGTGCGATACTGTTTCCAGCGAATGCCCAAGCACCCGAGCGCTACCGCGCGACCCGACGTGCGGGCGCCGGGCGGCATTCGTTATCGGGCCCCGCGGTCGCCGAACCTCCCTCGGTGCGCTATACTGCACAGTGATTTTAGGGGGATGAAAGCGAAGCGATGAACACCGACCGCCGTACCATGCTTATCTGTGCAACGTTTTCCGCGCTGGGGCTTTCGCTCAATCTGCTGTGGTGCACGCTCATGGGCCATACCCCTGGATTTCTGCTCTCATCGCTGAGTTTGGGCGAGATGGTCAACGCCCGCACGTTCTGGTTGCTGGGCATCCTGCTCATCAGCATTCTGTTCGTCGCGCTCCCCCGACAGATATCCGAACGAGACCGCAGCCTCGCCTACGTGATGCCCGTGCTTTCGGCAGTGGGAACCGCCTGCTTCGCCCTCTCGTTCAACCAGAGCTTCTTCGATCCCACCGTTCTTGCAACGACCGGACTTACCGTTGCAGGCCTCGGTTACTTTTGGTTCGTATCCCGCTATGTCGCCCTCCTCGCAAAGACGCAAGGGTTCTCTGTCGTGGTCTGGTGCATCGTCGCCGCCTTCCCGCTGCGTCAGCTAGCGAGCCTCGGGCTCGATAGCTTCCTCGATCCGTCGCAACAGGTTATGGTTGCCATCGCGCTGCCGTTCCTGTCGGCATTGTTCCTCGGATTCGCGCGGATCACCGCACGCAAAGCATCGCAGGGCGAAGAATCCGAGTTCGACGCAACCGACGCTTCGGCCCCGCAGCCGACAGCCGAAGCGCTCGGTCGGCCAAAAACCCTTCGCCACGCGCAAGGTGCAAACGATATGGTTATCGTGCTTGTCATCGCAGGCGTGCTGCTTGCCATGGTGCGTATCTTCGGCCCATCGGGCGTATGGGGCGATTCCAACACCACCTACTTCGACAGCCTCGGCCGCATTCCCGCCATCTCGGTGCTTACGATCTGCCTCGCGCTGTTCGCTTTGCTCACGCTCTTGCTCATGGTGAGAAAACCTGTATCGATCCGCTTTCAGCTGCCCATCCTCGTAGTGATCGCAGGCCTGTTCGTCGTAGTCATCCGCTCCCAGCTCGGTGATTCTTCCTCCGCGGTTTTACTCGACAGCATTGTGCAGGCGAACGATCCGTTCGCGCATCTGCTGTTCTGGTCGGTTATCGCAGCCGCTTTGACGGCGCTCGACATGCCCGAGAACCGCATCATCGGCATTCCCGGACTCGTATATGCGGCGAGCTCTATCGTCTGGGTGGTGTTCTTGCGCGGTAGCGCCGTCATCGAAACCGCTGTCATCCTCGTCGTCGTAGCGATCGTGATGAACCGTTCATGGTTCTCGGGCCTTCTCAAAGGACGCGACGGGGCTGCCGATGTCGAATCGGCGGATGAGCCGGAAGATTCCGCCTCGAGGCTGGCTCAAACCATTACCGAGCGCTGCCAGGAGGTTGCATCGGAGTACGGGCTCTCGCCTCGAGAAGCCGAGGTATTCCTACTGCTCGCCCAAGGCCGCACCTGCTCGTTCATTCAAGACGAGCTCGTGCTAGCCGAGAGCACCGTGAAAACGCACATGTCCCATATCTACGCCAAGATGGAAGTAAGCGGGCGGCAGGGCATGATGGACCTCGTGTTCGGGGAATCCGCACGGGAGAAACCGTAGAATGCACCGATCGCCTGGGCGCCTCGAATCCCCGCCTACCCCTTCCCGTATTGGAACGACGGGTAAAGCGTCATGCCGCCGTCGACGAACAGCGTGATGCCGGTCACGTAGCGGGCTTCGTCGGAGGCGAGCCATGCCGCAGCCGACGCAACGTCTTCGGGATCGCCGATGCGGCCCATCGGTACCATCGAGACAGTAGCCTCGTACTGTTCGGGATCGGAGAACTTCTCCTTGTTGATGGGCGTGTTGATGGCACCGGGCCCGATGCAGTTCGCCCGGATCCCGCGATCGGCGTATTCAAGGGCGATCGTCTTGGTGAACATCTCCACCCCGCCTTTGCTCGCCGCATAGTGGGCAAACGTCGGCCACGGTATCTTCTCGTGAACCGACGACATGTTGATGATCGAACCGTGTTTACCCGTCTCCATGAAATGCTGGAGGGCACACCGCGAGCCCAGAAACACGCCCGTAAGGTTGGTGTCGATCACGCGCTTCCAATCGTCGAGCGAAAGCTCGTCGGTCGGAAACCGGTTTTCCATACCTGCGTTGTTGACCCATACATCGAGGCCCCCGAATTCGGAAAGCGCCGTTTCAAGCAGGCTGCGCGCACCCTCGTCGGAGCTGATGTCCGCCTGGATCGCGCAGGCACGGCCCCCGGCTTCCTCGATGGCAGACACCGTGCGTTCGGCACCTTTTTCATCGGTATGGTAGTTAACGACCACCGACATGCCCTCGCGGCCGAACCGAACCGCGATAGCAGAGCCGAGTCCTTTGGAGCCGCCCGTCACCACGGCAACTTTTTTATCCAGATCATCGTACATAGCCATCCGCCTTTCGCTTTGGGTATGCACCTCTTTCTATCATCCGAGCGCTTTGCAAACGCGAAGATACGCGATCCATTGACGATCCGTAGCGGGACGGTTGACGATGCGTCTAAATTCGTCGCGCATATCCTCGATCGGCCCCGAAAGCCTCGGCGGCTCTGCCCACGTGCGCGCGAACCGTTCGCAGCGCCCGCAGATCCTCCCCCGATCGACGCGCCGACAGAAGGCCGTCGCCGTTGCCGAGAACCCGAAAGCGGTCGCAGCAGACATCCCTTCCCCGCTCGGTCAGATACACTACCTTGCGCCTCTTGTCGTCGCTCTCCCCTGAAATTGCAGCGTACCCGCCTTCAACCAGCCCCGCGAGAACCGATGAGGCGTACTGCGAAGTCACTCCGAGCGCTTCGGCTATCTCGCCGATGGACGGAGGAACCCCCGAAGAGCAAAGCAGCAGCAGCACCGCGAGCTCGTATCCTTTGAACCCGTCGTATTTCGATCTGAGCAGTATGCCGATCCGTGCATGGATGTCGAACATTTCCCAAAGCAGGCTTGCATCGATACGCTTTTGCTCGGCGGATTCCATACGCTCTCCTATCGTTTCCGTTTATACAAAGATACGCGCAGCACGGCGCGGCGCAGTATCCCACGCCAGGGCGAGCCGACGGTACCTTGGGTTTCTTTCCTTAGATAATAAGACGGATAAAACGCGCTTTTCTCGTCACCAAAACGCCCACGAAACCGCAGGTTCACCGTATCTCCATAGCAGGGAGGGATTTACCTAAATTACTGACAATCCAGATTACGCGTGCAGTTTTGCCCCAACGGCGCCCAACGGCCGTACCGCTCGAGTACACCCGAGCAGCTCGCGTTACGAAACGACCGGCAGTTCCTTTTCCTTCGCAGGAGCCAGCTTGAAAGCGAGCACAACGAGCCCGGCAACGACCGCAGCGCACAAGAGCGTAATGCCGACCAAGGGAGCCGTTGCCTGCGAGGAGAGAAAGCCCCGACCGATCACCGCCGTAAGCACAACCGTCGAGTTGATGCCCGCATGCAGGAGAAACGGAGCCCAGAACGTCTTGTACCGTTCGTACACGAACGCAAGCAGCAATCCGTAGAAGAAGGCCGTCACACCCTGCGTCACGTTGCCGTGGGCAAGCGTGAACACGAGTGCCGAAAGCAAGCCTGCGGAGACCGGAGCCATCCACTCGCGAAGACGGCTGTACAGCAGAACGCGAAACACCAGCTCCTCAACCGCAGGCCCAATCACTCCGATGACAAGCACCGAAATAAAGGGACTCGCCGAAAACACGAGCTCCTGCGTTCCATCGTCGCCGAACCCGGTCAGCTCGAACAAGCTTATCGCGCAAAGCGCCGTGGCGATGCCCATCGCGAAGCATAAAAGAAGCTTTCCGAAACCAGGCAGACGGTATTCCTTCCAAGCGCCTTTCGCCCTCAGTCGGTTGCCGTCCATGATGCGAAAGGCAATCAGGAACGGAACGGCCACCACCTGGGAGGCGACCGTGCCCAACAGCACCAACCAAACGAGTTCGTAGCCTCCGGCCATGGTGCGAAACATCGGGCTTCCCACCATTGCGGATGCCATCACGATACCGGCAAGCACCTGTACGCCGAAGATGAGGAGCACCGGGTAAGCCGCGCGCCACAGACGAATGCCGATCCCGTCGGGCTTAGAAGCAGGAACGGGATAAGCCTGCGGGACGGGCGGTTGCGTACCGTAGCCGGATTGCTGATAGGGCTGCTGATAGGGTTGCTGCTGGCAGAGCGGCTGCTCAGAAGGCTGCGGCTGTTGAGCCGGATGGAAAGCGGGCTGCGGATGCTCATCGTTCATGGAAATCAACTCCATCGTCTGTTTTCATCAGTATACCCGACTTGCCGCCGAGGAATCCGCTGCCTCCTCGCCGAGCTTTTCAGAAAGGTGCGCTGCGATTTCGCTCGCTATACCAAATACCGCGCAAGTTTCGCCTTCTGCTCGTCGGTCTTTTCCAGACAGGCGAGAAACCGATCGACGGGCACGTAGTCGATGACAAGGTCGAACCCGCGTTTCTCGAACAGATCGTACACGGGACGCGCCGTCCTGATGAAATCGAAGAATTCGAGCCGTTCGGTAGCAAGCCACGCCTCGTACTTCTTCTCGTAAGGAGCGAGCAGCGACGTATCGCGCACTTCCCAGATGCAATTGACAAGCTTGATCGACGAAACCTCTTCGTTTTCGAGATTGGTATAGATGGCAAGCAGGTGTTTCGCCATCTGCAAAGCATCGAACCGCGAGAACCTCGTCTTACGCGAGCCCTTCCAATTCGGATCGCCCTTGACGAGGCCGTTGAACAGCTCGATGAACACGGCGGCGTCTTCTTTGGGAATAAGGTAGCGATCGGGGTCGAGATACGAAACGCGCAGCATCTTCATCCACCCGAGCATCCACTCGGCCATCTTCATCTCGCAGTACACGACCGCGTTCTTGTTCTCGGCGAGCAAACGGGCATCGAGGTTCGCCTTGTTGGGGTTGCCCTGCAGCGTGGGCAATTGATATTCGTAGTTGATCGAATACCGGCCCTTCGGGGCAAGCATCGAGTCGACGATGCGCACGCGATGGTTTCCCAGCAGGTTGAACGTCATGGCCGACGACGATCTGAGCGCACGCATCTTCTCACCAAGCTCGACGCCCACCCCTTGCGCATACTCGCACAGGTGGCATTCCGCCATGGTATCGACCAGATTGTCCTCGAGATGCGCGACGTAGTACGGGGCCATGGCGTCGCTCTCGCATCCGCCGAACTCGCAGCTTCCGTTTGTTTCCTCGAACCGCTTCTTGATAAGCTCGATCACCGTTGTGGGAAAATCCATAGCCTCTTCCGCTCGTTTTCGCTTCTAGCATCGCTGAGATTGGCATCGCTTTTTCGGCTCCAGCGCTGAATACTTGCCGCCCGATCGGGTATCATATGCAAAAGGCCCCCTGATCGGGGGCCTTGGGTTCTGCTCTTAGCGCTCGTCGATCGACTTGTAGGGGCGCTTGCCCGAATGGGTGGTCTTGTACGCGGGGCGGATGATGCGTTTGCCCGATACGATTTCCTCGAAACGGTGCGCCGCCCAGCCGGCCATGCGCGCGCAGGCGAACAGCGGCGTAAACAGATCCTCGGGGATGCCCATCATCGAATACACGAAGCCGGAGTACATGTCCACGTTGGCGCACATGTCCTTGTTCGTGCCCTTCTCCTTGAGGATGACCTCGGGAGCCAAGCGCTCGATGTTCTGCAACAGCTCGAACTCGGCTTCGTATTCGGTACCCACCGCCAAACGCTCGGCGAACTTCTTGAGGATAACCGCACGCGGATCGGAGATCGTGTAGACCGCATGACCCATGCCGTACACGAGGCCCGTGCGATCGAAGGCCTCTTTGTTGACGATCTTCGCAAGGTAATCGGCAACCTGGCCCTCGTCGGACCAATCCTGCACGTTCTCCTTGATTTCCTGCTGCATGGCGAGCACCTGGTGGTTCGCGCCGCCGTGCTTCCAACCCTTGAGCGACCCGATGGCCGCAGCGTAGGTGGAGTACGCGTCGGTATCGGCCGAGGTGACCACGCGCGTGGTGAACGTCGAATTGTTGCCGCCGCCGTGCTCGGCATGCAAACACAGCATGACGTCGAGCATGCGGGCCTCGTCGGGCGTGAACTGACGGTCGGGACGCAGCATCGACAGAATGGTCTCCGCGGTCGACTGGCCGGGAATGAAGCGGTGCATGATCATCGAGCCGTTGTTGTACTTGGCCTGCTGCGCGTAGTAGGCCAGCACCATGATGCGGGGTACGCGCGAGATGAGCGAGATGGCCGTATGGATCTCGTGCTGCGGAGCGCGATCTTCCGCGTTCTCGTCGAAAGCGTAGAGGAGCAGGATCGAACGCGCGAGAAGGTTCATGATATCGGGCGGCGTGTTGCGCATGATGAGCGATGCGGTGAACCCGTCGGGCAGCTCGCGTTCGGCATCGATCACCGAAACGAAGCGGGCGAGCTGTTCTTTGGTCGGCAGCTCTCCCATCAGCAGCAGGTACGACACCTCTTCGAAGCTGAAGCGCCGATCGCTCGAATCGTCTTCGAGCAGATCGTAGAGATCGTACCCGCGATAGCGAAGCTGCCCCTCGTCGGGGGTCTTCACCCCGTCGGACACGACGTAGCCGTGCACGTTTGCGATGTTCGTGATGCCGGCGATAACGCCCGTGCCGTCCGGATTGCGCAACCCGCGCTTCACCTCGTATTGCTCGAAGAACTCAGGTGCAATGGAATTGACCTTCTGGAAGTTCTCGTAGAGCGCGAACTTTTTCTCTTCGTCGTTCATCCAAACCCCTTTCTGATTGCAGGACGAGCAGCGCGAGCCGTTCACGTGCGATCCGGTGCATCCGCGGCGATGCGGATCCGAACCGCCGTACCAGCCGAATCGATCACCCCGATTTCGACTGCACGATCTCAAACGCCCTGTGTGCGGCGTCTCCCCTGATGCCAATATGATCGGTGTACGATGGGAGCCCTTGGGATATATCGGACTATTGTAGCGTCCCGAGAACCGTTCGCCTATATCAAACCGTACGTTTTTCGGGAAAGGGTCTTACCGATGCGCGGGAGTGCATAGTCCACGATGCGCATCGACCTTGTTTGAAGAAAAAACCCGCCGCCTGAAAGGGGGAAACACGTAAAGCAAACATTTTGCATCATTTTTGAAAAACCCTTTGACAATTCTATGCAATACTGGCAGAATAATCGAGCTGTTGAAATACATGCGCCGTTACCTCAGCTGGATAGAGGGACTGACTACGAATCAGTACGTCGGGGGTTCGAATCCCTCACGGCGCACCACTTGTCATCCCAGATCAGAGCCGATTTTTTGGCTCTGATTTTTTGTTTTACGGGGACGTTTTGACCAAAAATTGCCGAAATTGGCTCACTAACTCGGTTCAAACGCCTTTCTATGTTTCGTTGCAAAAATATTTTCTCTCTCCACGCATGGAGATTTTGTATACGCGCTCAATAGCGTTCTGATTTGGCTTCAAGGCAGGTGTAAGACGCTTGGCACCGCCTTTGAAAAAGACGCTTAAACAACGTTTCAAAGGAAGACGTTTGATTGCGCCCTTTTCGATGCGGCACGATTTTTCGGTCGGGGGTTCGGCAAAAAGCTAAAAGCTCACGGCGCACGTTACGCCTCGAGACGTCCTTGCTGCAGCGATTGCTTTCCGAAGCGCGTTTTAATCCGCTGCGCCGCACATAGCACAGCCTGCATCACGTCACGGGACGCAGGTGCCCGAAAAGAGGCGTCCGGCGCTCACGGCAAGCTCTTGCCGCGGAGACGAGATTCTGCAATGTCCGACTCTGATCGAGGCGAGGGCGAAACGCAAAACAACCGTGCCCAAAACGGCGGCGGACGCTGCTGCGGAGCTCAGAAGCCCATGCGGACATCGCATATCGCCGTGGCCTTCGCCCGACCTTATCGGCCATGGCGAGATGGCTCCCGAAGCGACTTGCGCACGGCGAGGGGCGGCGCATGGCCCTGGTCATCGACACGCGTCCAAGCGGTCAAAGCGATCGCCCGCCGCCTCGCGGCTCGCACCCAGGCGGGAGGCCGCCGTCTTGCAGCTCGGACCCTCGTCGAACAGGCCCGCGGCGACCTCCCCCGCCTACCTACTCCAGCGCATCGCGGCCGCCGCCAAACCGGCGCGCACGTCGCAGGCGCGCCGCCAGCGCAGCGACCCCCAGGGCCGCGGCCGCCAGGGCCGCTCCGGCGATCGCGGCCGCAGGGGCGGCGTCGCCGGTCCTCACGAGCGCGCCGTCGCCATCGCCTGCCAGCGGCAGAGGCTTCGGTCCCGGACCGACCGGCGCGGCATAGGCATTGCAGAACGCCATGTCCTCGGCGCCCTCCACCGAGGCGGTCAGATGACCCTCCCCGTCGTCGGTCACCGTCACCACGACCTCGTGCCTCGCGTCGTCGTAGGCCACGCCCTCCTGGCCGTCGTCCACCTCGACGATCGTGTAGGTGTAGATACCCGCCTGCGTGAACTCGACGGTCGGGAACGTCACCGCGCCGCCCTCGTCGTTCCTCGCCTCGCGGAACACCTCGCCGTCTCGGTCGAGCATCTGGAACGTGAACTGCCCGTCGGCCAGCTCGGCGCCCTCGAGCTCCTTGGCGGCGCCCAAGGTCACCGAAGCGGGAGCGGCGACGTAGGAGTTCCGGAACACGATCTCCTCGCTGCTGGCGCTCCACGCCACGGACATCGTGCCGTCGCCGTTATCGGTGACGGTCGCGGTCAAGAGGTGGATCGTGCCATCGTAGGTGACGCCCTCGAGGTCGCCCTCGGGAACCATCTCGGATAGCTCGAACTTGTACGTACCCGGCGCCATGAACGTGATGCCGCCCAGGGACACGTTGCCCTCGGCGTCGCTCACGCCCTCGGAAACCAGCGTGCCGTGCTCGTCGCGCAGCTCGAAGACGAACTCGCCCTCGACCAGCTCGCGGCCGGTCAGCTGCTTGGTCACCTTCACGGCACCCTCGACACTCGGGTCAGTGGGCGACACCGGGTCGGTGGGCCGCACCGAGTAGGTGTTCACGAAGGTAAAGTCGGTCGCCTCGCCAGCCGTGCTCTTCGCGACATCCAGCGTGCCGTCGCCGTTGTCGGTCACCGTCACCTCGATGGTCTTGACCTCGGCATCGTTGACCACGCCCGCTACCGAGCCGCTCTCGGTGATCTCGTAGGCGAAGGTCTTGGTGCGCTGCGCCGCCATCGGGGCGACCTCGGCGACCTCGGCAACCTCGCCGGTGGCCTCGTCGACCGTCGGCTCCTCGGACGCCGCGGCCTCGCTGCCGAACACGTTCTCCATCGTGTACACGATCTCGCCGAAGTCCACGTTGCCGAAGGCGTCGTTTGCCACGGTCTTGGCATCGCCGCTGGATCCCTCGGGCATCGGCGCGCCGTCAGCGCCCTTCATGGTGAAGGAGAATTTGCCCGCGATGTCCGGCGGGGTCAAGCCGTCGGCAGCATCCAGCGCCTTTGCTCCCTTGATGGAGATCGCAGCCGACTCGGAAGCGCCATAGGCGTTCACGAAAGCCATTTCGGGCTGGCTCACCTTGGCGGTCAGCGCGCCCTCGCCGTCGTCGGTCACCTCGACCGTGAAGCTGAAGCTCTTCTCGACAGCCGCCACGCCGCCGTCGAGCGAAGCCTCGTCCTCGGCGACGATGTACTGGTAGGCGTACACGGCAACGCCGTCAGCGCCCTCGGTGCGCGTGGCCGCGCCGCTTGCGGCATCGGAGTTCAGCTTCTCCGTTGTGTAGACGATAGGATCGAAGGCCACGGTTCCATCGGCCGCATTGGTGCCGCGCGCAACCTCCGCACCGTTCTTGTCCGTCACCACGAACGAGAACTCGCCATCGGCCATCGGGCGTCCGATCAGCTCCTTGGAGGCCACGATCTGCGCCTCGCCCTCGCCGCCGACCGTTGCGGAATCGGCCTCGTAAGCGTTGTCGAACGCCAGCTGCACCGGTTCGCTTGCGGCGCGCGAGGCGGCTTCGCCGGTATGCGTGGCCGCAAGCTCGCCGTTCACGTACACGTCCACGGTTAGCGCGCCGTCGCCGCCGTCCGACACCGCGAACCTCAACTCGTACACGGTGTCATCGTAGGTGTAGCCCTTCGCGCCGTCGTCGATCTCGGACACCTTGTAGGTGTACGTCTTTCCCGCATCGGCCTTCTCGAACACCAGACCGGTGGAGACGGGCACGACATCGGTGGCAACGTTGCCGTCAAGCTCGGCATCGCCGGTGGTGTACTCCCTGTTCCCGCCCAGCTTGTCGATGGAAGCCTGGTCCTGGCCTTCCATCTTGAAGTCGAACTGCCCGGCTTTGATGGCATGCCCGGTGAGGTTCTTCACGATCTCCAAGCCGCCGCCCGCAACCGTGTCGAAGTCAACTTCGCCCGTGTCGTACGTGTTGACGAAGGTGCCATCCGCCACGGTCGCGCTGGCAACCAGCTTGCCGGCGCCGAGATCGGTCACGGTAACCTCCACCTTGGCGGTGTTGGTGGCGTATGCGATGCCCGCGTTGCCGCCCGCAACCTCGTTGACCTCGTACTCGTAGGTGCCCGCAGCCGCGTACTCGATCGCGCCGAAGTCGAACTTCGCGGTCTTGCCGTCATCCTCGGTCGGAGCGTTCACGACAACGGTATTCACCGCATTGCCCTCGGCATCGGTCGGCATCGGCGCGTCGCCGACGGGCGTCAGCGTGAACTCGAACGCATAGTCGTCGGTCCATTCGCGGCCCTCGAACACTTTGGCGAGCTGGAAGCCGGCGGGCACGCCCGTGGCGGCCTCGGCGTCGTAGGTGTTCGTGAACGCAGCCACGCCGTCGATGGTGGCCACCAGCTGGCCCTTGCCGTTGTCCGTCACCTCAACGGCGATGGTCTTGGACGCGGCGTCGTACGTCCAGCCCGCAGGCGCGTCACCCTGCGCCTCGTCCTCAACAACCTGGAACTGGTAGATTCCCTTGGCCTTGAAGGTGAACATGCCGAAGTTCGCGGTCTTCTTATCGCCCACGCCGAAGTTCTCGGTCACGGAAGCCTTGTCCGCGCCCTCGGCAGCCTCGACGTTGTTCCACTTGGCGTCGTCGGGGTTCACCTTGCTCAGCGTGAAGTTGAAGTCGGCCTCGGTGCCCTTGCCCTCAACCGTCTTCTCAACGCTCAGATGCTGCGTGGCGTCGTCGCCACCCACAATTACGGGTTCGGCCTTGTAGCTGTTGGTGAACGTGGGGTTGTTGCCGGAAACGGCGTTCACATGCAGCGCGCCGTCATATTCGTCCTGGGCGTTCCGCGGGCTCACGGTCACAGTGATGGTGTACGTGCTTTCGTCGTACGTCCAGCCGTCGACACCCTGGCCGCCCTGGTTTTCCGTCACCTCAAAGGTATACTCGCCAGCCTCGACGAAGGTCAACGTGCCGAAGGAAATCGGCGTGGAAGAGCCGTCCGCCAGCGTGCCGCTAGTGGAGGCGGTCATCTCGCCGTTCTCGTCCAAGCCCTCAACGTTGGCGGCGTTGTTCGAGGTCAGCCTCAGCGTGAAGTCGAACCGCGCATCGGTGTCGGCGCCCTCAACCTTCTTGGTCACGCTCAGCGCCGTGCCGCCCTCAAGCACAGCGGGAGTGGGCTCGTACACGTTGGTGAACGAAACCTTGGCCGACTGACCCTCGTCGGAGTTGTAGGTGCCCACAAGTTCGGGCGTGCCAAGTTCGCCCTCGGCGTTGGCGGTTCGGTGCACCTTGGTCACGGTGTGCATGGTGCCGTCAAGGTCGTCCACGACCTCGATGTCAACGCGGTAGGTGTTCTGGTCGTAGGTCAGCGAGGGCTTCTGCTGCGCAGGCAGCACCTCGTCGACGATGTAGGAATACGTCTTGCCCGCATCGGACTGGGTGAACGTCAAGCCGGACAGCTTGGCAGCGCTCCACTCGGCACCCTCTGCGCTATCGCCGTTGGTGAAGCGCTTGTCCTTGTCGAACAGCTTGACGTTGGCGTCGGCCGCAGAAACCGTGTCGGACGCAACGCCCTCGATGGTGAACTCGAATTCGCCCGCGAACATCGGACGACCCTGCGTGGTCTTCGCCACGGCCAAGCCGCCGGCATTGCCATAGCTCATCGAAGCGGTGTAAACGTTCGTAAACGCGTTGCCTGCGGCATCGACATTGGTGCCGTAATCGACAGCAGCCTTAAGCGCGCCCGTCTCCTTGTCCAGGGTCACGTTCACGGTCACGGTGCAGTCGTGCGTGTCGTAGTTCACACCACCGGCCTTGTCAGCCTCGGCGGGCACGTTCTCGCTCATGGTGAACGTATAGGTGCCCACCTTGGTGAAGGCGATGTTGCCGAAGTTGAAGTCAACGGCAACGCCGTCCTCGCCGCCCT
The DNA here is from genome assembly GCF_022845715.1 of Raoultibacter timonensis. Taxonomy (NCBI): domain Bacteria; kingdom Bacillati; phylum Actinomycetota; class Coriobacteriia; order Eggerthellales; family Eggerthellaceae; genus Raoultibacter; species Raoultibacter timonensis. Next base: position 294,501 of record NZ_AP025564.1, on the reverse strand, counting down.
TCGCGGCGGTGGAGGTCAGGCCGTCGGTGGTGATACCCGTCACCGTGCCGTTGTTGATGGCGGCAACCGTGTTGCCCGTCGGCGTCAGCCGGAAGATGAACTCTTCGCCCTCAAGCATGTCGCGCCCGGTCATGGTCTTGGTGCCCGCAACGGCGGTGTCGCCGGAAAGCGTGGCGGAATCGGGGGTGTAGCTGTTGGCGAACGCAATGGCGTCGGCATCGCCCTCCGCCGTGGAATACGTCGGGGTGGCGGTGATGTGCGCGTGGGCGTCATCGCCCTCGCCCTCCGTCTCTTCGGTCACTTCAACCTTGACGGTGTAGACCGTCTTATCGTAGCTCATGCTCTCTTCGGTGCCCGCGACCTCGGCCACTTCGTACACGTAGGTGTTGCCCACGCATGCGGGGCCGAAGATGATATCGGGGAAGTTGAACGCGTCGGCCACGTTGCCCTGCTGCATGGTGGTGCCTTCGGCACCGAGGGGCATCGGCACGTCAGCCGCAGAGATGGTCAGGTTCTGGTCGGAACCGCCATCGGTAACGTAACCGCCCTTCGCTTTCAGCTGAAAGGTGAACTTGTTCTGGTCGATGGGGTTGCCTCCCTGGCCGCCCTCGGCCACGGAGTTATCCGTGTAGCCCTTCGTGCCTTCGAGGTTCAGCACGGCATTGCTATCGATGGTGTAGATGTTGTTGAACACGGCGGTGTTGCCGTCGGCGATCTCGGGCTCAACCAGTTCAATGCCATCGTCGCCCGTCAGCTTCTCGACTTTGGGCGTAGCCGTCATGGTGCCGTCGCCGTTATCGACCACGCGCACAATCACGCGCCACTGCGCAGCGGAGTAGTTCACGCCCACCAGGTTGCCGCGCTGCTCGGTGATGGAGTAGCGGTATTCGCCGGGCTTGGTGTACGTGATGGCGCCGAAAGCGGCCGTGTGATCCGCGGTGTTCTTGCTGACAGTCACCGTTGCCGGGTTGGGCAGCGGGGCGCTGTCCGTGGCTCCAAAGGTGAAGGCGAACTCGTCACCATCGCGCCAATCGCGGCCGGTGAAGCCCTTCCGCACCTTCAAGGTGCCGTCAGCCAGCTGGGTTTCCGCGGCCTTGTATTCGTTGACGAACTGAGCCGTGGCAATTTCGCCCGCCGCAAACGTGCCAGCAGTACCAGTTGTTTGGTCGGCCACCTGAGTGAAGCCCGCAACCGGCTGCTCGGTTACGGTGTAAGCGCCACCCGCAGGCAAGCCGTAAATGTAGAGAACCTGATTGGGCTTGATGGCATGTGCGGCTTTGCCGTCCGAAACGGCTACGGTGAAGCCCGGGTCGCTCACAACAGCCCCGTTCTGCTTCACCTCGGCCTTGTACGCGCCATCGGGCACGTTCTCAAACGCCATGTCGAACGTGAAGTCGGTGTCCGTGTAGTTGGAGGCATCGAAGCCTTCCGCCGCAGTGATGTTCTTCTTCACTTCAAGCGTGGCGCCCTGCTCGACGGACACCTTGCCGTTGTTGCCGAGCGAGACGACAATGCCGCTCTGGTCGTCGTTCCAACTGGGCGAGATGAATCTCCCGGCAGTGCCGGTAATATTAGAATCCTTTTCAGCGATGAAATCGTTCGTGCGATTCAAACGCGGAGCACCCGCCTTCATGAAGGCATTGCCATCACTATCGGCACTCCAGTTGTTGGCATGCTGGCTCTGGAACACACTCACAGAGATGGCGATAGCCTCTGTCTGCGCCGTGCCGACAGTGCCGTCCTGCGTGTAGAACTCATTCTTGTAGTACACGGTTTCGGTCTGCCGACCTTCGATATCATTCCGGGTGGCACGCTTCGTGCACCCTTCGTCGGTGTACAGCGGCGTGTTCTGGGTGAAGCAGTAGAACTTGTTGGTGGACGCAGGCGTGAACGTGGCGGTAGTGCCAGCGGTTTTCGCGTCGCGATTCCAGTCGTTGGAATAGAAGGCCACGGTGCCGTCTTCGGTCTTGTTGGCGGCGATGTAGGCGCTCATCGCGTTATCGGGGTTGTTCACCTTGTCCTGCACGCCATCCTGCAAGCCCACGCTGTAGAACACTCGGATGGGATACGCCTCATCCGTCTCGAACGTGGTGCTGCCGTTTTCCGTCTTGACCGTGTAGTTGCGCAGCGGGATGAGCTGAGCGGGGATCTTCACCTCCACGGTGTCGCCCGCACCGTTCTCACCCGGCGTGACCTTCACAGCAAGATTCGAGAGGTCGGCATCCGGGTACACGGGGTTGCCCTCGACGCTGCCGGAGAATGCGAAGGAGCCGTCGTCCTGACGCACTCCATTGAACGTCCGGTTCGCAAACACCACGGTCATGGCGTCGCCCTTGACCTCCATGTAGTCGCCTAGTGTATCGGTAAAGGTGATGTACCCGCCGTTCGCACCTCCGAAGCCCTCTTCAACCTCGGTGGGAGAAGATCCCGGCATTTTTATCTCTTCGAAGATCTCCTCGAAAATCCTATCGAGTTCAGCGGAACTCTTTGCGGCCATGTAGCACTCAGCGCCTTCAGCGCGATCACCCCACGTCACATTGAAAGCCCTATTGTTGCCGGAAGCGCTCGCCGTGGGATAATTGCTGGAAACCGCATTCATATACTTGTTGAAGTCTTCTTGCGTCGTATCCGAGGGGTCTGCTGCATCGAATACGCCAACGGAGAAGACAATAGCCCCCGCATCTTTAAGTTCTTTGGAAGTGTTCACCGTCGATGCAGCAACAGTGTTGTCAAAACCGTTCTGATGATTCGGCTCGCCATCTGTAAAGAACAAAACCACTTTTTGCGCATTCTCGCGCGCCGAATTCAAGGTTGTCTGGGCACTTTTCATGCCCTCGTCCGCATACGTTGCGCCATTCGCGCTCAGCCCATCGACAATGTCGTGAAGCCGCGTGACGCCGCTGCCATACACGTCGGTCAAGCCGGCCCTTGTTTCAGAGCCCGTCGCATAGGTAACGATCGAGATGCGATGCCTATTCGCGGGATCCTCTATGCCGGCGTTTTCCTCTGCCGCCTTGTCAATGAAGTGATTCACCGAATTCTTAAGCGCAAGCATCTTTTCGTCGATGCGCAGGTAGAACTGAACGCCGTTGGGGTCATCGGGGAATGTTTTAGGAGTCTTGTACTCCGGAGATAACAAATTTCCCGTATACCACTGACTGGTGAGGGCGTTCCACTTCACCTTGACCCATTCGCCATTCTCTTGGATGTAATACCCGCTCTCCGAACCAAAGAGGTCGCCAATAGAATCCCAGAAATTGGACTCGGGGTTGTAGTCCTCTGCATACGAAATCTCGGACAGGGAATCGCCCATGGAACCAGAGGTGTCCAGCACGAGCACGATGTCGAGCGGTTTGCTGGAAGTGGAAGTGAGGTTGGAAGTGGAGGAAAGTGCCGAGAGACCCACGAGGAAGTCGGCGCCGTCGGCTTTGTCTACCTTGATGCTGTCTGACGTGCTGCCGGACAGCGTGATGTCATCTGTTTGAACCGTCTTGTCGGTCCAGATGCGACCGACGTTCTCGGTGCTGTTTTGCGCGTGGCTCTCCCACGTATCAAGCGTGGATTGATCGGCCACCACAGCGCTCATGTCGGCGAATGCCAAACCCGGCACAAACGAGAGGACGAAGACGATTGCGGCTAAACAGACGATTAGCCTAGAACTGCGCCCCCCCCCATCTGCCTTATCTCAATCCTCCCATCAACCATAATCTGCTCCGTTCCTCACAATTCAGTTCCATCGCTTAGTAACAGGCATCGGCGCTGCACGACGCCATGTATGCCTTCGTCGCAATTATATAAAGGGAATGACAGGTAAAATGTCGCTCGCAATGCAAAGACGCGCGCTCATATTCTCTGATACCCCCCCCCATCAGGATGAATGCTAGTGTTAACTTGATTAAAACACCCATTTGAAGAAGCGAAATATTCAAAAATTTTCCATATTGATCAAGTGAGGCCATGGTGGATCTTTACGATATCCGTATGAGAAGCACGCGAGTTTCGCGCCGAATCCGCGTCGGCCTTGCGCAATTTATTATCTCCCAGCACGTAAGCAAGGGAATAGAAGGCATAGGCGAATCATCGTGAAGGCGACTCGGTTTTTCACGATGCGGCGCACCGGACGATATCGAAGGCGAATCGCTCTATCCTGCCGTGCACCTCGATCTGCACCTCGTTGAGAAGGCCCCTCTCCAGCCTTCTTGGGAAGAGCAGATTCGTCAAGAATCCCGCAGCGAGCCGCTTCTCGAACGTCCCAGCCTCGACGGTCGAATCCTTGCCCATGGCGGTTTCGCAGTTTCGCAATTGCGAAGATGCGCTGTTGTGAATGGTTGAATACAATCAATCGGTTGTAATGCAATGTATATACGCTATATATACATCATCACCGAAAGGAGAATGCTATGGCATCCGTGACTTATCCCATATGGGTCGACGATGCGCTCAAGGGCGACGCGGCACGCGTCGCCGAGCATTACGGCTTCGACCTCGCCAGCGTGACAAGAGCTTTCTGGAAGCAGATGGTCCGCACCGAGAGCATCCCGCTCACGCTGCGCAGCGAGGAGCCCAACGAGGAGAGCCTGGAGGCGATCAGGGAAACGGAAGAGATCTTCGCAAGCCATCGACCGGGCGAAGGCTTCAAAACCGCCCGAGAGCTCCTTGACGCTGCGAGGAAATAAGCATGCTAGCTGCAAAATTTGACGAGAGGTTCAAACGCGACCTCAAGCGCCTTGACAAGAAACATGTGGACGACAAGCCTCTGGAAGCCGTCATCGCGCTCATCCTCGAGAACACCCCCGAGTCCATATCGGAGCTGAAAAGGTGCCGCAACATGTACACGCTGTCCGGCAAGTGGTCGGGCAGCAACGAATGCCACGTGTGCAACGCCGGGGACTGGCTTCTCATCTGGAGCGTGAAGGGCGATATGGCGGTCATGCAGAGAACCGGAACGCACGACGAGCTGTTCAGATAGGCTATCGGAGCCGGGAGAAACCCTCTTCGATTCCCTCTCGGCTATCCGCCGAACCCGTTTTGTCCGTCCCGAAGGCTGCCTGGCGGCCATGGAAAACCCTGCGCTGCGCTTCGGGTTTCCCACAACCGCATGACCGTTTCGCGCCTTCGAACGTCTCCGTGTGGAAAACGCTGCGCGTTTACCACACTCCGACCGGCGCTCCACTACGTCGGTTTTAATTTTCAAATGGAAGGAAGAAGGCGCGAGGCCGCCGCACCGAAGCGTCGGGAACCGCCCGCAGGCGCGACATGGTTCGCCCTATGCGGAACCGCTTCGCGGCGGCTTCCCGGCTTACCTGCTCATCTATCCCTTGCAGGCCGCCCCGGCCCGGAAATCGGACCTTCGGCGGCGCGGGAAGCCTCATAGACTTCCAGCCTCTCTTCTCGCATCGCGGGCGAGCCCCGCCGCGCCGTGGTAGATGCACTGCGCCTGACGGATGCCTTCGGCCTCGGATATTCGCCGCCTTACGCGGGCCTTTTCAAACGCTTTCGCGCTGCCGTCCGGGCACGGCTCTATGGTCTACCGTGGCAGGGACGCAAAAGGCCCCCGCGATTCGCAGGGGCCTTGGGTTCTTTTCAGCTTCTGAGCAGCGCAAACCGACACATTATCTGCATGCGCGGCGAACGTGCGCATGGTATAATCGCCATGTGGCGCTGAAGCCGAGGCCTATCCCCCTCGAATCAGTCCCGCAGGTGCTGGTAACACCTCCGGGCTTGCCACAGATTGTACACCCGCCCGCCCCGGTAGCCGCCGATCGGGCGGGTTTTTTCGTTTCGGGGCGGAAAACTCAGCCGCCCCCCCCCATCGCCGATACACCCCTGCAAGCGCCCCATCGCCCTTTTCGCATTTTCCAACCTTCGCATTTGCGAACGCTGCGCGCAGGCGAGCAGCTGGTATCTGGCTCGACGGCGGAAGCGCGTTTTCGCACGTTCGCATCTTCGCACGACAGGAGAAGGCACCCGGTGAAGCCGGGAGCGCAGTACAGGCATGTGTAGGGAATGTGAAGGGCGATGCGTCGAAGGCAGAAGAGCCGACGCCGGAACGGTGCCCCGCCGCGACGAGCGGCGGCGTTGCGAGCGGCAGGGCGCCGAGAGCGGCCGACCCGATGCGGGCAGGGATCGGAACTAGGCGGGGCATGAGTCCGTCATAACTGTCTTTGATGATATAAACAATCTTTTATATTTAATTGTTTGATTGCTATATCGTATTCGCAAGTTCATATATTCGCATTTTGGAATCGTATAATGCCTGTTAATTTGGCGTTTGATTTTGCAGGGTTTATGAAAATGCGCATTTTCGCATTTGTAAAACAATCAAACTCCGTTTTTAGTTTAATATATAGACAACGAAAGGAGCAGAAACGGAAGGCGCATCCGCAGCCGTCCGCGAGAGAAGGGAGCCGCAGCATGTACACGTTCGCGATCGTCAACCAGAAAGGGGGCGTCGGCAAGACCACGACCGCCGTGCAGCTCGTAGCGGGGTTGAGCGAGCGCGGCTACCGCGTGCTCGCCTGCGACATGGACGCCCAGGCCAACCTCACCGGCACGCTCCTCGGAGAGGAGTCCCTTCCCGAGGACGCGCCCACCATGTACGAGGTCCTGACCGGCGAGGCGCAGCCCGGCGAGTCGGTGCTGGAGGTTCGGCGCGGGCACCTTCTGCCTGCGTCCAGAGCGAACAAGAACCTCTCGATCATCGACGCCGCCATAGGCAACCACCCCGACAAGCTGTACCGCCTCCGCGAGGCGCTGTCGAAGGTGGCGGACGGGTTCGACTTCGCCGTGATCGACACGCCGCCGGCGCGCGACACGCTCGCCTACAACGCCCTCGCGGCCGCAACCGGCGTCGTCATCCCCGCCATAGCGGGGGAATACTCGCTCGACGGCATCGCCGACCTTGCGGACAGCATAGACAAGACGAGGCGCTACACGAACCCCGGGCTGTCCATCCTGGGCGTGCTCATCACCCAGCACCGCGCGAACACGAAGCTCGCCCAGGGCATGGCCGAGGGCGCTGCGGCGATGGCGGAAGACCTCGGCACCCGCGTTTTCCCGCGCCCGATCCGCGAGGCGATCGCCATCGGCGAGTCCCAGGCATGCTACACGGACATCTTCGACTACGCCCCCCGAAGCGAAGTGGCGGGCGACTACCGGGCCATGGTCGACGGAATCCTCGAGGAGGTGGCAGATGGCAGGTAAGGATTTCAGCAACCCCCGCGCGGCGGGGCGGACCCGTGCCCTGGTCGAAGAGCAGGTTCGGTTCGGAGCGCCACCCGCGACGGAGCCTTCCGCCGCCCCCGAGAAGGCTGCGGCGGTCCACGAGGTCGAACACAGGATGACCGCCGTGTTCGACGACGACCTTTACTGGCGGGTCAAGCGGTACCTCGCATCGCCGGGCGCGCCGCACAGGACCTATTCGGACATGGTTCGCGAGCTTGTCGAAAGGGAGCTTGCGGGCAAGGGTTTCTAGAAAAAACGGTCCCCGCCCGGTCGGGGAAGAGAAGAAAGGCATTGGAAATGGCTATCAACCGCGTCAACATCTCCGGCAACCTCACCCGCGACGCCGAGCTGCGCGTAACCGCGAGCGGCACCCAGGTGCTGGGCTTCGGCGTGGCGGTCAACGACCGCCGCCGCAACCCGCAGACGGGCGAGTGGGAGGACTATCCCAACTTCGTCGACTGCACGATGTTCGGCAACCGGGCCGAAGCGATAGCCCGGTACCTCACGAAGGGCTCGAAGGTCGCCGTAGAGGGGAAGCTGCGCTACTCGTCGTGGGAGCGCGACGGCCAGCGCCGATCCAAGCTCGAGGTCGTCGTCGACGAGATCGAGTTTCTGAGCCGCAGCGCGAGTCCCGCTGCGGCCGACGGCCCCATGACCCTGCATGAAGACGGAACGGTGACTCCGCCGCCGCCCGTCGTGGACGTCTACGACGAGGATATCCCCTTCTAAAGGCCGCCCGCCGAAGCGAAGGGAGGACCACATGCGGAGAAAAGCGGCAGCCGCAGAGCACGGAACGATGGCCCGATACAGCCGAGGATGCCGATGCGAGCTTTGCAGAGCGGCCAAGGCGAGCGGCAGGCTGCCCCAAGAGCGCAGGGAGCTGCGGGCGTTGCTTGCCGACCCCGGGGATCCGAGGCACGGTACAACCACGGGATACCGGGTCGGTTGCCGCTGCGAGCGGTGCCGCGAGGCCAAGAGCGAGGCAAAAGCGCGCTACCTCGACGAGAAGAGGCTCGACCGGCTGGTCGGAGCCGGAGAGGGAGGAAGAATGAAGTCGTACACGGCGAGGATAGTCAAAACGTACCAGAAGGAGGTCAAGGTGGAAGCGACCAACGACCGCGAGGCGTTGAGATTCGCAAGCAGCAAGATCATGCAGGGCGGCAGCCAAGACGAAATTCTGGTGAAAAGCGAGATCTTCATCGAGCCTGCGGCCAAGGGCGAAGGGAGCGGGCAATGAGTGGAGTGCCGAACATTACCGACGAAGAGCGGCGCCGGGCGCTTCGCGTCGCCGTCGAGAAGCGCCGGGAACGCGCGCAGTTCAAGGCGCTTGTCAAATCAGGCGAAATCGACCGCGCCGCCGCCCTCTCCGACAGGCGGGCGACGGACATCAAGGTGGAAGAGCTCTTGAAAAGCATGCCCAGAATCGGCAAGAAGAACGCAAAGTGCATCATGGCCCTATGCGAGATCGCGCCGAACAGGCGTGTGCGCGGACTCGGACGCAGGCAGCGCGAAAGGCTGAGCGACGCCGTGGCGCATTGGGACTCGAAATGATGTGGGCAATCGGCGCGGTCATGATCGTCGCCTGGAGCTGCTGCATTGCCGCCGCACGCGCCGACGAGAAATGCGCGCGCATGCAAACAAAACTCATGCGGTGCGGCGGGAAGGGGGTGTATGTCGATGGCTGAGGCACCTGGAAGCGGCTATCAGGACGGCGTGCGCGACGGCATCATATGCGGCCTAGCAATGTCGGCGGTCGTCACCTTGCAGGAGATCCCGGACGACAGCGGAGACGCGCTGGCCGCCGCATTCCTGAGAATCGCGGGCGTGAAGGACATCGAGGGCCTGGCGGCGCTGAGGAACAACCCGGTCGACGAACACAACGTGGACTACCTCGTATGCCATTTCGGCAATCTAGGAGCAACGAGCTTTTCCGACCTCGCCGACGAGACGTCGGAATGAGGCGGCGATCATGGCTACTCAACGCGAAAGAGGCCCGCCCGAACCTTGGAAAACAGGAATCAGGCCGTCGAAGGAGGATGAGCACATGGGAGACGATTTTTCCCAAGCAGGCCAAGAGGAGCAGGGGCAGAAGCCGACCGAAAGCGCTTTGCCTCCGAAAAAACCGCGACCCCAGAAGAAGCAGAAGGTCGTCTTGCGCTCCAGAAGCGAAATGGAAGCCATGCTCAAGTCCATGTACGAGGTGAAGGCGGGCAACCTCGCCGAAGCGATCGACATAGCAAACGAGCTGGGCGTGGTGTACCTCGTCGACAGAGAGAGCCGGGAAACGCAGGGGATACTGCTGTCGATGGAATCATATGATGCCCTTTCTAGATCGCGCTGAAGCGAAACGAAAGAATTGCCGCAACGGCTTCGCAGGCATTGGCTGCGAAGCCGTTTCTTTTTAACCCCGTCTTCCGCGAGGAGCTCCTGTTCGCACTCCGCTCTAGCTCGGCGCGCCCCTCGACGCGCTTGCCCGGCATGCCCCGCCGTTTCCCACCCTTCCCACAAGGCCGGGGATTTCACCGAACCCCGAAAGCCTCGTGGAAAGCGCGGAAAACGGCGGGGAGCCGCCAGGCAAGCCGGGGGATGGCCTGCCGCCCTCCCCCGGACCCCCGCCCCGCCGGGCCTGGGCGGCCCGACCGCCTTCGGATCGGGCCCATCGCAGCAGAGGCCGCGACAGCCGACGGCTCTGCGCTCCGCGCAGCCCGCGCGCACCATCCGAAAGCGCCTTGCGGCCTCTTCTTGCGCCGTCAGCTGCGCTGCGTCAAGGGGCCGCACGAAACCTGCCATAAGCGCCCTGCGTTTCGGGCGCTTATGGGGGTTGCGCCCGCTTGGGCGGGCTTCGTGCAGCTCCCTTGACCCCGCTTCGCCGCCGGCGGCTGCTGCAATCACAGATTGCGACGCGCGCGTCGCAATCGCGAATCCAAAGGGGGTTCGCAGGCGCGGGCGGAAAGGACGGAGGCAAGAGATGAAAGAAACAGAGTCCGCGAAGATGCACGAGCGCGCGAGGAGCGAGACCGCAATCGCAATCGGGAAAGTCATCGGCGGCGTGGCGGATTCAATCATGGCGGGCTTGGCATCCGGCACGAAGATAGACGAGCGCGATGCCATAGAGAGCCTGTGCCTCGCGCTCGGCGTGGAACCGGACGGCAGGGACGATTGGGTCGCCGACTTCGCGCGGTGCCTGAAAGCCATCGAGCGCGGAACCGAAGCTTAGAAGGAGGAGGGAACATGGTTGCGAGGAAACTGACCGTCGACGACATGCTGGAAACTCTCACGGCACTGAAAGGGCACGGCTACGGGCGCTCCGAGGTGTACGTGTTCACGGACGAGGAGGGCAACGATATAAGACCCCTCTACGAGGGAATGGGGCCGGGCATCTGCTGGTCGGACACCGCCGAGGCGTACCGCATCCCGGTCGGCTGCATCCTTATTGGCTAGGAGGTTCGGCAATGGAAAGGTTCATCGTCTACGAGCGCTCGTTGTGCCAGAGCTACCGCAACGCCGTTCTTCGCGGGGCGCACTATTGCTCGCTTGCCACGGAGGAGGATGCGAGCGAGGAATGCATCTCGACGATGGAGTGCTTCGAGCTCAACACGTTCTATGTGGACACGGAAACCAAGCGGCTGTGCGACCCCGTGGCGGATAGGTCGTTCGACCTCGAAGAACTCGGGTTGAGCGCGCGCGACTTAAAGTAAGGTCACGGTGCGCGGCGCGGAAAGCGCCGCGCACTCTGGAAGGAGAAGAAGAGCATGAGCTATTACGTCGAAACCACCGACTGCGATTTCACCATCAAGAAAGAGAACTATGGGGAGGCGTACCGCCTGCTGTGCGAGCTCAACGCGCGCGACGAGCTGAAAACAGGCGGCTGCTACCCTCCTTGCGAAACCCGCCCCGAGCACTCCAAGAGCATCGCCCGCAACCCCAACGTATGGTTTGCGTGGATGCCGTGGAACTACGACGAGGTTTTCGGCAGCGCCGTCGAAATCCTAAAGGCCGTCGGCTTTTCTGTCGAGGAGAACGAGGGCGGCATCTGCTTCGTGTCGTATGACACCAAGTCCGGGTGCGAGGAGGAGTTCATGGCGGCGCTCGCGCCCGTCGTGGAGAAAGGCTCCTACATCGAATGGGAGGGCGAGAGCTACGGCGACCTGTACCGCTACGAGTTCGACGGGGAATCGATGTGTATTCTCGCGGGGGAGATGACTTGGAAAGCAGTGGGCTGAAACCGCGAAGAAGCGCCCGCGCCGTCAAAGAACGGCGCGGGCGGAATCTGAATCTGTAACAGAATACGGGAATCTTGGAAGGGGGTGCGAACCCCCTTTTTGTTTTTGCGCCGGGCAAACCGAACGCGCATCCGAGCCGCCATCCCGAACCCTTCGGCGCGAATGTGCGGCGAATCCCCCGAACCCGCGAAACGAAAATCGGCGGCGGAGTTGCACTGTCACCGCCGACCGGTCGCGCAATTGGCTTGCATTCAGTGCGAGCGATCGCGACCGCAGGGGGACTTTGGGATGAGGTGAATCCGCGCAGGCGCGGAGCCCTCCGGGCGGGCCCTCCCCTAGCCGGGGAGGGCGAGGCTCGTACCTGTCGGCAAAGCCGACGGGTACGAGCACGAGAGCCGTATAATGTAGCCCAATCTTTCAGATTGTGCTACATTATACGTGCCGGCAAGCCGGCACTCGCCCCCGCTCAGACGCGGGGGATCAAGACAGGGCGCAAGCCTCTCGCTCACATCAGCATCGCGATTCCGCCAGCAAGCTCACTCCCGTTCGCGCCCGAAAGCAAGCGCCCCGCGCACTGCTGCGCGGGGAAGAACCGGGAAAGCTGCAAGCATGGCGAGAAGAACAGCGCGCAATATAAACGTCCATGTCCGCATGAACGAGACGGAGCATCGCATGCTCCGTGAAAACGCCGAACGACTGAACACGACTCCTGCCGCGCTTGTTCGGGCGCTTATCTCGCTGCCGGTCGAACTTCAAGAAGAAGCGTGTGGATCCGACGATGCAGAAAGCGTCGTCGTGTTCGACCGCGCAGCCATCGCAAACCTTTCCAAGCAGATTCGGATGTGGGGCTACCACTACGACCAGGCAGTGCGCGCGCTGAACACCATCGCGTCGCGCAGGTTCATGCGCCCCGAGGACGCGGCGCACTACATGAAGAAGGCAACATCGCTCTTGGAAGGCATCGAGGAGACGCGGCGCGAACTCGAAGGCGAAGCGAGCAGACTTGCCATCCGCGCGCTTGCGCACCTCCCCTTAGGGCGTGAGCGCTGATGCCGATGCTCGGCTCGAAGAGATCCCACGAGGCGTGCGGCGTGCGCATCCGCGACTACCTCGAACTCAAAGACGGCCGCCCGCGCGCCATCGCCCACGACTTCGTGAACATACACGGCAAGGACTACCAGCGCAACTGGGGCTACGTCATGGACCGCACCAGGGAGGAGTTCGGCAACGACGGGGCGTGGCGCGGGAAGGATGCCGTCACCTACAACCACTTCGTGGTGAGCCCCGACCCGAGAGACGGCGTGGACGTCGACACCCTGCGCGAGCTCACGATGCGCTGGGTGCGCGAGTTCTTCGGCGACGGCGCGAACGCGGGAAGGCTCGGCAACTTCGAGGTCGCCGTCGTCTACCACGACGACAACGAGAACCACGTACCCCACGCCCATGTCATCGTCAACAACACCGACCTCGACAGCGGACGGCGATTGCAGATAGACAACGCCACGAATGAGCGAACGCTGCCGAACAGGCTCCAAGAAATAGCGAAGGACATGGGCCTGCGGTACTTCGACAACGACGTCAACGAGAGGATACGGAAGGAAATCCAGCAGGCGGGGCGCTACTTCACGAAAGAGGAACGCAAGCTCCTGAGACAGGGCCGGTTCTCATGGAAGCAAGACCTCGCCAACAACCTGCAAGTCGCGCGCAGGACATCCCGCAACGAAGCGGAGTTCCTTGACGCGTGCGACAGGCTCGGCATCGCCGTCGAGCAGAAGGGCGACGACTGGATGTTCTCGCATCCCGCCAACCCCGAGCGCTGGAAGGTGAGGGGATATCGCCTCGGCAAAGCGTATTCGAGGACGGGCATCGCCAAGTCCATCGAGGACGACGCCGCGCGCATGGCGCCGCGCAACCCGCAGGTGCGCGAGAACGTCGCGGCGCGCATCGGCGACGAGGAGATCGAGGCGTTCGACGTTCTGCAAGGGTTCATCGACAGCATGAAGCTCGCCGTCGTGGTGGAGCGCGGCGTCACCGTCGCCCAAGCCGCCAAAACCCTCAAAGTCAACGACGACTACAAGATCAGGTGCGCCGAGGACTACGGCCGCGAGATTGCGCGGCTCGATTCGATCATCAAGAAGCTCGATGGCGGCGAAGGCTCGCGCGGCTACATGGCGCAGCGGAAGCTCCTTGCCGAAGCGCGCGACATCGCCGCGCACGGCAGCTTCTTCGCGAACGTTCCCGATGCGGGCGCACGCCCGCACGGCGGCAAACCCGCGCCCGCTGGAACCGGCGACCAGGGAAGGAAGAGGGCGCAGGATCGCAACCGCGAGAGCGGGCGCGCCCGCTCGCAGGGCACGCCGACACGCAATCGCAACCAAGGCAAGAAGCACTGATTGCAAGCGCCACACGCCGAGCAGCGTGAAGCGAAAGCCGACGGCAAGGAGGATGCATGAACACGTTCATCGAGATCGAATGGAAAAACGGGAAGATCACCCGGTTCCCCGACACCGGCTACGAGGGCGACAACTTCGGGGAGAACGTCGCGCCGGAGATCGACATCAGGTTCGACGACGTATCGGGCGGGCTCTACCTCGAAGTGAGGCATCACGAGCCCGCGCGCCCGTCGCAAGACGAGCTCGCCGACCCTCATGCCGAGCAGGATCCGCGCGGCGTGCCCTGTCGCATCTACAACGACTACTACATCGAACTCGTGTGCGCCGAGGACATGGACGACGTGGTGTGGGTGAGCTACGACGGCCAGCCGCGCTTCGTCCGAATCATGGAAGAGCTGGTCAACCTCGCGAAGATCCAGGCACTCCAGAAGCTCTACTTGGGAAACGGAAAGGCGGATGCCGCCGTACTCTCCCAGATCGCCGAGCTCGCCTCCATCGTGAAGTCACAGATGCGCGGCAGGCTCGCGGACGCCGGGCAAACATGGGGCGTCGCCGACCTCGAAGAAGCATGCGCGGCAGAGCTCGGCGTGAGCCGCAGCGTCCTCTTCGCGGCAGGCGCGTTCCAGGCCGAGCAGGAATCCCAGACGGAAGCGGGCCCCGCAGCCGTCCAAGAGCCCGCCGCCGGGCCCTTGGACGACGGGGCGATCGTCGATGCGGAGATCGAAGCCTTCGAAAACGACCCGTCCCTCGCCGATTACAGCGGTTGATTGTGGAGCGGTTGTGAAGGCTGTTTTTACAGCCTAAAAAACGGCTTGAGAAACGGCTTCCCGGGTAGAAGGAAGCCAAGGGAGGCGGAGAAGGAAGGGAGCCCCGAACATGTGCGACGAAGACCGCACGGCCGCAAGCCGCCCAGCAGGCGGAATGCAGGGAGACGAGATGACGAAGACAGTCGCGGATTCTGTCCGCGAGTGGGAGCACGCCGGCATGCGGTGCGTGAGGCGGTGCAGGATGCTCGGCGCGCCGTGCGGCTACGTGGAGGTGCCGGAGGGGCATCCGCTCTACGGGGTGGAGTTCTGGGACATGGCGTGCGAGCCGGACGTCTACGGCGGCGTGACCTACACAGGCAACCTCGGCGTCGACGGCGCGTGGTTCGTGGGCTTCGACATGGCGCACTACGGAAACTTCCGCACCGGCGACGAGTGCGAGCGCGAGACGGAGAGGCTGGCGGAGCAGCTGAGGGATTGGAGTGAAGATGATTGACGATGGAATCCAGTGCGAGGCGACGGAGAGGCTGCGCGGGCTATCGGACAGTTTCTACCCCGACTGCGGGGCGAGGGTGGCGAGCGGATGATGGACGTCGACAAGACGCGACGTCAACGGAAGCAGATGTAGGCAACGCTATCGATTAGAAGCGGGAAAGGACAGTCGCAATGAAGATCGAGAACGGCAATCGCGGGCGGGGATGCCTTGACGAGCAGCTTTCCGAGAAATACAAGGACTTCCTGGGGCATCCCATGACGGTCCGGGAACTCCGGCTCATCCCGTACCTGCAATACCTCGTGGTGAACCGGCAGCCTTGGAACATCGGGAAGATGCGTCAGTCCGAGGTCGAAATCTGCAACAAGTGGCAGCGAAAAGGGTGGCTTCTCGCGGGTTCGACCGCACCGCTGCGCGTCAACAGGGAGTTCTGGGACTTCATGAACGATGTCCTATGGGATGCCTACGCTTTGCACTTGAGCGCGGGCAGCGCAGACGATGAGGATGGTGAGTGAACATGGAACGCGACGGCGGCGCGCCGGGCGGAGAAGTCCGCAAAACCGTTTCCAGCACGGTGCTCGGCTACAGGCTGGTGGGTTTGGCGCTGGTGCTTCTCGGGGTGTTCTCGTTCCTTGCGGGCAGGGGATTCACAACGAGCGCGCTCCTGCTTGTCGCGGGACAGCTCTTAATCACCCACGCGAAAGTCGAGGAGCTTTGCGAGCGAATCGCAGATTCGAAAGGATGATCGCATGAACTATGACGAAACCGGCTTCGTGAGCATCAGCGAAGCGAGGGGGCACTTCAACGAACTCGCCCGCAAGTGCGCGGCGACGGGCAGATCCGTCGTCGTGTTCAAAGGATGCAACCCCTACGTCGTGATCGAGCCTTACCGAAAAGAGTGCCGGCAAGGCGAATACGAAGACGAGCGCCGTGAACCCAGAAGGGAGTGAAGCATGTTCGCGTACCTGGTGGTGATGGGAGCCTGGCTGGTCCTCTGCCTCAGTGGCGTATGGGCGCTTGTGCGGGGCGTGTTCTCGATCGCCTCATGGATCGTGCGCTCGCTCGCATCAGCCTGCCGTTTCGTCGCGCGGAAGGTGCGCAGGGCGCGCCGGCGGCGCGCCCGAATCGTTTGAAGGGAAACCTCGCCTTCCTGCATCCGACAGGTGATTGACGGGGAGGTTTCGCATGGCATCGGAAGGGGGAAGAGAGCAGGATATTAACATCGAAACCCACGGGTAGTACACTTTACTGGGCGCTTTTACGGAAGCGTTCGATGCAAGAAAGGATCGCAGAAGATGGAAGACAAGCGAACCTCCGAGAACACGGAAGGCGAAAGCACCGAGAACATCCAAGAAGAGAAAGCGGCCGAAGCGGAGCAGCAGGTCGACGCCGGCAGCGGAGGTGCCGATTGCACGGACGCGCCGCCTGTCGAGGGCAAGCGCAAGTGGAGCGCCAAGAAGAAGGCGACCGCCGGCATCGTTGCGGCGGTGATCGTCGCCGGGCTGGGAATCGGGTGCTGGTACGCGCTCGGCGCCGACCAGGGCCAGCCCGCCGCGCAGGAGCAGAAAGCCGAGAAGAAGGAAGCACCCGACGCCGATGCCGAGAAGCTGGCGAAAGAGCCGCGCCCCGTGGGCGTCTCCATCAAAGCCGATGGCTGGAAGCCCGAGAACGGGACCTTCACGCTCGTGGTCAAGGATGCCGCCGGCAACGAGGCTGCAAAGCTCGCCGTCATGCCGGACGGCAACGGCGGCATGGGCGCGAAGGACGCCATAGAGGCTCTGCCGGAAGACCAGTTCGACGCGGCAAAGAAGGCATATAAGAAAGACGACGGCATCGCAGAGAGCCCCATCCTGGAGCTGGCGCCGGGCGAATACACCGCCGAGCTCGCCGACGTGCCGACCCTCGAAGACGGATCGACCTACAAGCTGCCCGATGCGGCTCCGTTCAAGGTAGAGCCAATGAAAAAGAAGGGCGACGAGTCAGTAGCGGCGAAGATCGAGTTCTCGCTTGAGAAGATCGATCCCGAGGACGAGGAGGCCGTCGAGGCCGCCATCGAGGCGCTGCCTGAGGAGAAGCGGGAGGCGGCGCGCCAGCAGTACCAGAAGAAGGCCGAGCAGAAGCAGCAGGTCGCATCGGGCGGCGGCGCGGCTTCCAGTTCGGGCGGCGGCAACGCAGGCGGCGGGTCCTCTTCCGGCTCCGGCAACAACAATAACGGTGGCGGCTCCGGCAACGGCGGCGGGTCCAGCGAACCCCAGCCACCCGCACACACCCACGTCTATGATATCCCCATCGTGGAGAGCCGGTGGCAGGATGGCGAAGGGTATCAGCGCATTCCACGCTACTACATCAATAGCGGAGGAAATCTAGTTGGCCCCTTCTCTTCCGAGTCAGAAGCGTGGGCATGGGCTGATAAGAATTTTGCCGAAGGAGGACCTGGCGGATCCTTGGTTGACGATTCCTATGATTCGTGGACCAAAGAGCCTGGCTACTACGATGTCGTAATCGGCTACAAGTGCTCCTGCGGCGCGGTGAGGTAGCCGCCCATGCCGCTTTTGAACACCATGTAAACCCGCAGGCAGACGGCTCAACAGAATCGCGTTTAAGGCCCTAAAAAAAGCGCCCCCGGTGTCCAGCACCGGGGGCGCTGCCGTTTTTCAGCCGTTCGATCCGCCCGGCAGTCGCGAGAACCGTTCGCGCCGCCGTCGAACACTTCCTATCCGCTTACGAGCCGATGCCGGAAACCTGGCCGATCTGCCATCTGCCATGCCCCATCGAACGGCCTCGGTTCGGATCGCCTTGCGGTTCCTGGAGCGCATACGTTCGCACGGCACCGCCCCTGCGGCAAGGGCCGATAAAAACCTCGACGAACCCGTTCCGGCCTCGCAAGGTTTTTCTCTTTCCCCCTTGCCGCCCGGCGCGCAGCTGTGCAGCCGGATGCGCCACAGGGCCCGGAAGGCGGCCCCGAACGAAGGAGGCACCGATGGAAAGCATGGTCGAAACGGAGAAGCGAGCCAAAGACACGGTATCGGATTACCTGAGGAGGCGCGACATGGAGATTATCGACGACAAGGGGATCGGCATGACCGATTTCGTCGCATGGGACGGCGACTCGCTGGTGTTCGTCACCGTGATCGTCCGCCTGCACGGCGCAGAGGATCTGCCCGATGCCGAGGAGACGCACTCGCACAGGGCCCACGCCGAAAGGGATGCGGCGGATTGGCTCAGCCGCAACGGCGACGAGGGCACCGTCGGGGTGCCGGTGAGATTCGACATGGCGTCGGTCCTGATCCTCAACGGCTCCATGGCGCTTCTGCGCTACCATTCGCACGCGTTCGGAGGCGAGCTCTAGCCTCGGATTCGCAGGCCGCCTACGCAAGCGGGCGGCCTGCGAATATAAGGGAGCTCGCCGAGTTCGATACCGTCGAAGAGGCGCGGGAGCACGCCGAGCAGATGCGCCTTCAGGGCTTGCACGTCAAGGTTGCGAGCTCTATCGATCCTTGGCGCCTCGAGCACAAAGCCTGGCGCGCCGCCCGTGCCGCCAAAGGCCAGGACTGAGGTCCAGCCCTCTCCGACTGTCGCAAGTCAGGCGACGAAAGCTAGGGGCGTCCTCGCCCTCTGCCCGCTACTCAACCGCTGAAATAGATGCCCATATCCACGAAAAAGAGCACGGGTTGGGGGCAGATATGGGAGAAAGAGCCTGGTTACTACGAATGAGGTTGTCGGCAATAGATGCAGTTGCGGAGCAATTGAACTTCTTTGCGATCCGGCGCTCGATCGCCAAGTTCGGCACAGTTGAGGAGGCAAGGAAGTTCGCCGGGCGAATCCGCAGGTAGACGGCTCAACAGAATCGCATTTAAGGGCTTAAAAAAGCACCCCTGGTGTAGTACACCGGGGGCGTCGCCGATTTTCCCCGTCCGGCCCGCCCAGCGTTCGCCTCCCCGTGAGGTTTTCTGTCCACACGGGGGTGTATGGTCTGGCTGGGACGGCCCGTCGAGAGGAGACGTCATGGGTGGCAGGAAACGCAGGAAATACCACAGCTGCTATGCCGTGCAAGTGGAGCGCGGCCCGGGCGGCAAGGTGCGCTATCTCGAACCGAGCCCGCTGGAACCCCACAAGGGGCCGTGGACCAATTGGATCGGGTGGGCGCGCCTGTACGGGACGCGCGACGAGGCCGAGAGGGCGGCCGAGCGATACAACGAGAGGGAGCACGAGGCCTGGGAGCGCGACATGATTGACGGGATCAGGGGCAACGATTACGGGATCTACAAGGCCGTCGAGGTTCGCTACGCAATATCGGAGCTCAGCGAGGGCGAGTAGGCCGGCTGACTTCCGGCGCCTCAAATGCGAGCGGGCAGCCGCGGGTCAGGCGACAAACACCAGGAGCGTCCTCGCCCTCTGCCCGCTCCATGCGCTCGAGCACGTGACGAGCGTGAGCACCCTGCTCGCGTCCCCGGTCATGGCATCCAGCTCGGGGGAGACGGCGGTCGCGTCGTGGGACAGCTCCTCGAGCCACGATTGCAGCTCGTCCACCGTGCCGAACTCGAACGTCTGGATGGGCGCATAGCTCATGTCGACGCTCATGGCCATGGCCGGCTCGAAGTCAACGGTACCGCCATCGGGTGTGCTCCAGTGTGCCGCGCCGATGCCGACGAACTTCTCCTGCTTGTAGGTATCGTAGATCGGCGAGAACATCTGCCCGGAAAGCCCCATGTGGTGCCCGAACACGAGCATGTGCCTGCCGTCGGCGTCGGCGCGGCGGTCGAGGTAGAGGCTGCCCACCGGACTAGGGTTGCCCCAGAAGTCGTGATGCAGGTACCAGTCGGAGGGTTTGCCTTCTCCAGGCTGCACGACGGGGTAATCGATGTCAGTCCCCTCGACAGAAAGCCACGCCACCGTCTCGGGGTTCTGCTGGAGCAAGGCATCCCAGTCGACGCCGCCCTCCCCGCTTTGCGGAGCGGCCTGTTCAGAGAGCGCTTCATAGGCACCGTCCTGGCAGGCATACATGGCGAAGATCGCCGCCGCGACGGCGATGCAGGCCGCCGCGACGACGAGCAGGATGGCGTTGAGCACCCTTCCCTTCTTCTTTCTAGGCATCTGGAAACCTCCAAGAAAGAGCCCCGTGGCGTCGAATGCCGACGCCACGGGGCGATGCGTTTACCGTTCGTCTCGACCGTCGCAAGCGCGCTTGCGACGGAGCGCGAACGCCGAGCCTGCGCCCGCAGCGAGTGCGGCGGCTGCGAATCCCAGCGCGAGGCCCGGGCCACCCGTCTGGTCGAGGGGCGTGGTCGCGCGCGGCGCCCCGCCGGAAGCGGAGCCGGCAGAAGAGCCGGACGCGGCCTCCGCTGCGATCGCGGCATCCGACACCGGCTTCCACATCGCTGTGACGTCGATGTCTTTGGTCACGCATCCGAAATCGGTGTCCCAGCCGACGAAGGCGTAGCCGTCGCGCACGGGCTCGCTCGGTGCCGTCGCCTTCCCGCCGTAGGGAACGGTGTCGGTTTCGATGATGTGGCCCTGGCCGTCGTAGAACGTGACCGCCAGCGTCCTTTTTGCCCACTGGGCGTAAAGCACGACCTTGCCGCCTTCTTCGGAAGTGAGGTTCACGACTTCCTGGGCGTCTTCGAACGGGGTTCCGGAACCGTCAGAGGCGGTGTTCCACCCGAGGAAGATGTAGCCGGGCCGTTCGAAGGCGTTCTTTCGCAGCGCCTGCGCGGCATCGTAGGTCATCTGCTGGTCGTCCATCTTTCCTGTTCCGCCGTTGGCGTCGAACGCCACGGTGTAGGAGATCGGCGCGACGAAGGCGGTGTACTCGCTCGTGCGCCACAGCCCCTTCCCGCCGCGCTCGGGAACGATGATCGGATCTTCGCTCACGACGGCGCCTGCCCAATCCTCCCATCGGTCGAAGGCGTATCCGTCGGCGACAGCCAAGCTCGAACCCTTCGCCTCGCCCGTGGCGGGGGCAACCGTCTCCGAAGAGACGGAAGGCGTGGAATGCTCGGAGTCGTCCGCGATGTAGCCGATCGTCACATCGGGGTTCTCGACCCATACGGCGTAGAGCGTGACGGTTGCCCCGTCTTCGGAGGCGAGCGCGGAAACAACCTCGGCGTCATCGTAGGCGACATCGCCGCCGGGTTCGGTCGCCCAACCCGCGAAGGCGTAGCCCGTGCGCTCGAAAGCGCAACCATCGAGGGCCTTCGCCTCGTCGTATGCGAACGCCTGCCCGTCCATCGAACCTTCGCCGCCGTTGGCGTCGAAGGCCACGGTGTAGGAGATCGGGGCGATGCGCGCCTCGTAGGTCGCTGCGTGCCACAACCCGTCGGTCCCACGAGAGGGCGTGAACTCCTGGGAGGCGCCGACCTTCTCGCCGGTTGAGACGTCGACCCACCCGTCGAAGCGGTATCCTTCCGCAGGCGTGACGGTGCTGCCCTTCGGCTTGCCCGTCGCCGGCGCGAGCTCGTCGGAATCGTTGGAGAGCTCCGCGTGGTCGGGGTCGCTCACGGTATAGCTCACAACGACATCAGCATCCTCGTCCCAAACGGCATGGAGCGTAACCTTGCCGCCGTCTTCCGAAACGAGGTTCTTGACGGTTTGGCGGTCGGTGTAGGCGATCGCCCCGTCGTCATCGAGCGACCAGCCTTGGAACGAGTAGCCGGCGCGCCGGTAGGCGTTGCCGGAGAGCTCCTGCGCCTCGTCGTAGGCGAATTCCTGATCGTCCATGTGGCCGCGGCCGCCGTTGGCGTCGAACGCCACGGCGTAGCGGTTGGCGCGCCACGTCGCGTTCACGGTCATCGGCGCGGTCACGCGGGAGAAGTCCGCATCCCAGCCGTCGAACGTGTAGCCGGTGCGCACCGGCTCGTCAGGAGCCTTCGCCGAGGTCTTGTGGGGCACCTCGTCGCGCGACAACTCGCCTCCCATGCCGTCGGTGAAGACCACGGGGTAGGTGTCGATCGACCACTGAGCATAGAGCACCACTTCGCCGCCGTCTTCGGCGGTGAGGTTCTTCACGACCTGCTGGTCGGAGTAATCGATCCGTCCGCCCTCGGGCGACGTTCCCCATCCGGTGAACGTGTGCCCCTCGAGTTCGTAGCCGCAAGCGCGGAGCGCCTGCGCGGCGTCGTATCTGAACTCCTGCTCGCCCATGTCGCCCACAGCATCACCGTCGTTGGCGTCGAAGACGACCGTGTACTCGTTCGGCCGCCATTGGGCGTGCAGGACCACCCTGGCCCCGTCAGTTGCCGTGAGGTTTTTCGCCTCCTGCTCGTCGGAATACGCCTTGCCCGACCCGTCCTTCTCTGCGTTCCAGCCAGTGAAGGTGTAGCCGGTCTTGGTGAAGGAGTTCGGCGTGAGGCTCTTGGCCTTATCGTAGGTCATGGCCATGTCGTCCATCGAGCCATCGCCGCCGTTGGCGTCGAACCCGATGGTGTAGCGGTTCGCTCTCCACGTCGCCTCGATGGTCGTGTCGGAATACACCTTGTCGAACGAACCATGCCATCCCTTGAACGTGTAGCCGGTTTTCTCGGGATCGGAAGGCGCCTCGGCGCCCGATCCGAACGAAACCTTCTGGGTTGCAATGACGGAGCCGCCGTGGCCGTCCGTGAACGTCACGGTGGGGTTCTTCGCCCACACGGCGTGAAGCGTAACCGCCGAATCCTTCATCGTCACCGATGTCGTGACGCCCGCCTTGTCGGCCTGATCCTTGCTCGTCACCGGCTCGAGCTTCTTTTCGCTCCAGCCGAGGAACGTACAGCCCTCGCGCTGGGGCGAAGGCGCGTTCACGGCGACCTTCGAGCCTTCGACGTGGTAGCCCGAATAGTTGTCGGCAGCCGGATCCGGCACGCTCCCCTTGCCGCCGTTCACGTCGTAGGTGACGGGATAGGCGACCTCGAACTCGATGTCGTCGACGAAGTTGCCCGAATCGACGTCGTAGCCCTCGACGTCGGCGAAGGTGAAGCGGGTGGTTGTCTGGCCTTCCGGCACGAGGTAGACGCCCTCATACGATTCCCAAAGGCCGGATGTGTCGATCGTCGATGTGCCGCCCGCCGCGTCGGATCCAGTCGTGGTGGAGCTTCGCCCGTCCGGCGGCGTGGTGGCGATAACCGTACCCACCGGGCCCTTCTTGTCCCCGGACCCGTTAGTTGACGTTCGGGTGGCCTGTTGGGCCGTCTCCTTCCCCGGCGCGCCGATGAGCACGCTCATCTTGTCGGTATGGTCGCCGTAAATGCTCGCGTGCCTGAGCGACCAGCG
This sequence comes from Raoultibacter timonensis, assembly GCF_022845715.1. Classification (NCBI taxonomy): domain Bacteria; kingdom Bacillati; phylum Actinomycetota; class Coriobacteriia; order Eggerthellales; family Eggerthellaceae; genus Raoultibacter; species Raoultibacter timonensis. The sequence continues at coordinate 271,160 of NZ_AP025564.1, read as the reverse complement.
GTAGACGGCTCCCGGCACGGTTGCGACATCTTGGTAGATGTGCTTTCCGGCGTTCTCGCTCACGAGCTCGGCGTAGACGTTTCCGTGCTTGTCCTTCTGAAGCTCGACGATGTTGGAGAGCTTGATTTCGCCCGGCGAGTTCTCATCCATGCGGTCGTTCGACGTCCACCCGAAAGCGTTCCTGTCGAAACCGTTGAACCTGCCGTACAGGATCTCGTTGTTCATCGTGTAATATCGGCCGTCTGGCGCCACGTAGCAGAACCTGAAACGACTCTCGTTCGGCGCGCCGTCGAGCCTCGGCGATTTCCAAGGGTAGTCGAAGCTGCCGTTCACGATCTGCGAGGGAAGCGCTTCGGCGATCCCGGGGGCGCCGAGGAGCGACGCGGCGAGCAGGATGCTGCAAATGATTCTCTTCAAGTTAAAACACCTCGTTTCCAATGAGAGAAAGAGGTTCGGCCCCTCTAAAGGGCAAGGGGCCGAACCAATTGCAGAACCGGATACGCTAGCTCTTAGAGTCCGAGTCGGAGTCGGCGGAATCGTCGCCCGTACGGTCGGAGTCATCACCGCCGTCGGTCTGTGGGTTCTGCGCACCTGCCGAATCCGTCATGTCGCCTTCGCCTTGTGGAGCGGAAACGTCATCCGAATCCGACGTGTTCGCTGCTTCCTTCGGAGCTCCATCGGGATCGGAATCGGGATCGGTACCCTCGTCGTCGGGTACGCCGGAAGCGATCTTGCGCTTTCGGTAGACGTAGGTGCCACAGGCAGCTGCCGCAACCGCCGCGCAGGCGCAAGCTGCAACAAGGAGATCGGAACCGGTCTGATCGAGGTTCTTGCCGGGCGTCGCCGGCGTCTCGGAGACGATCTTCTTCGGCACCTGGGTGACGAAATCATCGTCATGGTCTTCGAGGCCTTTGCCGCCACCGTTGCGGTAGAGGTCGACTTTGGCGGAGTTGTCGAGCGTGGTTCCCTCCGCATAGTCCTCCGTCACCTGCATATGGATGATTGCGGGCGCGTAAGGTACCTGCCGCTGCTCCACGCGATGGACGTCCTCGGCCGGAACGAAGACCGTGCGGCCCTCGTGGTCGAACATGTAGCCGGCGCCGTCCTCGTGCGCGGCGAGCTCGTCGTCGCTCATGTACCGCGTCTCGAGCACGTTGCCCTCGCCATCGCGGATCTCGACGCGGTTGCTCGCCGGCACGGTGAAGCCGTCGCCCTTGTGGGTCGCCTGAACGTCGTCGAGGTCGTCGTGGCCGCTCTTGATGTTCTCGCGGTCCCAGTCGCCGGCGCGCGTGGTGAAGCCCTCCTCGACGCGCCCGTACTCGAACCGGATGCCCGTGACGTGCTCGCCGTCGGCGAGCCCGAGGTCGCTCACCTTGAGCTCGGTCGCCTCGGTGGTGCTCACGTCGGCCTTCCAGAGGCGCCATCCCGCGTAGTCGATGGCGCGGCCGTCGTCGCCCAAGCTTGCCTCATTCGACTCATCTGAGAGCCAGGGGTTCTCGTGGCCGTCGGAGAGCGTGGCGTTGGCCCCGGAATCGTCAACGTAGTCGGCGGGCGTCTGGTCGGTCTTGTACCACACGTTCATGAGGCCGTCGTAGTCCTGCCAGCCCTGCGCGGTGGTGATGCCCACGAGCTCTGCCACGCCGTCGTTCGCAGCGTCAAGGCCGTCCTCGACGGTGAACTCGTCGGTCCACGTGCTCGAAGTGCTGCGGTAGTCGAGGCTGTAATCGTAGAAGCCCTCGTCGGATACCGTCACGTCGGCCTTGTTCTGGAGGTCGCCGTTCTCCTCGTGATCCTCGGCCACAGGGTCGGCGATCTCTTGGCGCTTGTCGATCTCGCCGGAGATATTGATCGGTTCGTCGTACATGGTCACGGTCTGGATCTCGCCGGTGGGCAGCACTGTGAAGTCGATGCTCTGCGCCTTGTCGTAGCTGTTCGGCGTCATCTCTTCGGTGAGGGTGTAGTCGCCGGGGGCCAGGGCGTCGATGCGATGCGGCTCCTTGGTGCTCGTCCAGCTGGCTACGACGTTGCCCTCGGCATCGGTGATCGTGAGCTTCGCGCCCTCGACCTCGGCCTCGTTGGTGATGTCCCGTTTGGAAATCTCGACCTTGGTGTAATCGTCCTCGACGGGCACGGCATGGACGGGCTCGCCCTCCGTGGTGCCGTCATCGTGGATGGTGAACGTGCGGATGGCATCGTCCACGAGGAAGCCGTCGGGGGCCTTCACCTCTTGGATGCGCCATGCTATCTGGCAGTCCGAGTCGCTTGCGTCGAGCAGGCCAGCCAAGGATTCGACTGCGTGCTCGCCCGCCGCCTGCTCCATCATGGAGAGCAGGTCGCCGCAGCGCGCGGGGAGGTGCTTGATGACGATCTTGCCGTCCTCGCCGGTCGCAAGTTCGATGCCGAACTTGTCGAACACCTTGTCGAGCACAGGCTGGATGCCGGGTTTGAGCAGATGGCTCGCATGCGACAAGCCTTCATCCCAAGACATCACGGCATATGAACGGGACGCGGCGTCGACGACGATATCGATTTTCGCAGCGTCGCCGTATCCCGCGATCGACAGCTCGTAGGTGCCGGGCTCGATACCGTCGATGGAGGCGATATCCTCATCGAATGAGAAATCGCCCTCGTCGTAAGATGCTCGCTCCATGTCAGACGCCGCGACGGAGAGGCCGGCGCCCCACCCGAGCACGCCTTCGGAGTATTCAGCGGAATAGATCTTGCCGGCTTCGAGGTCCATCCCGGCGTCGTCACCGAGGTCGACCTTGTTGCCCTCGCGGTCGGCCACCTCGAGCGTGTACGTTCCGGGTTCGACGAAAGCGGGCTTATCCGCGAGGGGAACGACGTTCCCCATCTCGTCGGACACGGAGAAGCTGTAACCCTCGGGAACCGCAACGGTAAGCTCGGCGTGGTCGAAGCTCTGCACGAGCGATATTTTCGCATCTTCCGCATCGTCGCCATGGTCGGCGATTCCGTCGAAGCGCAGGGCGAGAGAGCCCTTGTCCGCATCCTGGCCCGGTTCGTCGAGCTCGAGGAAGCTGGGCCACAAGTCGAACTCGGCACCAGGCAGGGGCGTGTCGGTTCCCATGATCGTCTTGTCGACGATCGTCTCGGTGGGCGCGTTCTTCGCCTCGGCATCGGCGTAGACGACTTCGGTCGTGTCGTTCTCCCAGATGAGCGTGAACTCGATGGGGGTGGTATCGAGCTGATGGCCCGCCGGCGCCTTGGTTTCCACAAACGCATATTCGGCGGTTCCGTCGCCCAAGGGCAGGAGCTTCGTTTTGGCGGTGCCGTCATCGCCGGTCGTCACATGGTCGACGACCTCTCCGCTTACTGCCTGCACGGTGCCGTCGGGGCTTATCACGTCTTCGCGCGCCACGACGTCGAACTCGGCGCCGGAAAGCCCGCCGCCGTCGCACCACGGGCACCCGTCCTCGGCGCACGCCTTATGGATGGTCGCCATGCCGTGGGCCTGCTTGTCGGACACCTTGACCACCGTGGCGGGCGAGGCGTCCTGATAGCCGTCGGATACCGTGAAGGGCACGTCCTCTCCGTTGAGCAGGTAGGGCGGCTGCGCCGCGACCTCGTGCACCTTGTAGTCGCCGGAGGGCAGGCGGTCGGGAAGCGTCACCCAGCCGGAATCGTCGGTCGTGAACGTGTCGATGTCCGCCTCGGTCATGGAAACCTTGTTGCCGTGGTTGTCGAGGATGTTGAACGAGAAGCCCGCCAACGGCACGGTGCTGCCGGATGCGGCGTCGGTCTTCACGATCTGGATCTTCGAGTTCAGGGTCTTGTCGATGACGGAGAACTGGAGGTTGGCGCCATCCGCCATCTGCTCTGCGGAAAGCCGCCAGTCGTCCACGTGGTCGAAGCCCTCGGGCACGGTTTCGGGGACCTCGCGCACGGTGTAGCCCGCCTCGTCGTAGGGCAGCGCGCCGTTGATGTTCTCGTTGCGCTTACCCTCGCCCATCCAGGGCTTGGAGGGGTCGTAGGTCGCATCGCCCGAGACGGCCTCAGGGTTGACGGTTTCGGGGTCCTCGGTGGAGGCGAAGCCGTTCTCGTTGGTCGTCAGCGTGCCGACGACCTCCTTGGTCGTGTTGCTGATGATCTCGAACTCCACGCCGACAGCCGGGTCGGCCATGCCGTCGTCGCTTTCCCAGTCGTCGTTCTCGCCGCCCTTGGTCTTGGCGATGGTGAGGTCGAAGGCGACGACGTTCTCCTTGAAGTCGTCTTCGGGAACGAGCTCCACGGGATCGGGTGCAGTATATTCAACGGCCTTGACTTCGTACTCATGGGGAGTCGGGTCGAGTTTGTAGCCCGTCGGCGCTTTCGTCTCAGTGACAACAATCTTTCCTAGAGGGATGTTTCGCACAACAAGCCGCCCGCTACTATTGGTAACGCCGGTTGACTCCCATCCAGGCGTGGAAAGCGAAACAATCTTATATTCGGCACCTTCGAGCGTAGCGCCTGGCTGTGCTTCGCCAAGCGTGGCTCCGTCCTTCTTCTGAATGGTCAGAATGAGGGTGCCGGGGTCGTCTGTCAATTGCTCGCTGCTGGTGTCGTTGCCTGTCGTGAACGGTATGCGGTTCGGATTCACCTTGAAGCCCTGCGGGGCCTTCGTCTCGATGGCGTAGTAGCTCTTGTTGGGCTTGAGCTTGTATTCCGCATGCCCCGAGCCGTCGGTGGTGATGGTGGCGACCTTCTGGTTGTTGCTGACATCGTAGATGTCGTAGGTCGCGCCCGCGTAGGCGTACTCGGAGTTGCCGGACGTGATCTTGGCGTCGGCGGAAACCTTCGTGAAGTTCACGGTCACGTTGGGGTTGTACGTATAGGAGAGGATGTACTGGAGCGACGAGCCCGCGTTCAGCATGAACACGTCGAATTGGGAGGAGTCGGGAACCTCGCCCATGCGTTGGCACATCTTGCGACCGGTCGCAGAGGTGTTGTACTCCGCCCCGTGCTCGTTGAACCCTATGACGTTGTAGCGGCACCAGTTGATGAAGCTGCTGCTGCATCCGAACATCGCGGCGTTACCGTTCGACGAAGAAGTGTCGGCGATGATGATGTGGGAGAGAGCGCGGTAGCGGTCAGGGGTCATCGGCGATCCGTCGTACCAGGTGCTCGGCCACATGCTCGCATCGAAGCCCGGCGCGCCGTAGGCGAACCACATGTCGGCGCGCAGCTCGGCTGCACGCTCAGGTTGCTTCAGGATGGGGGACACCTTCGGATACGAACCCGAGTTGGGGGCGTTTTTCGACGGGTTCGCGCAATATGCCTCGTTGCCGTCGACGGTGAACCTGTTGGTGAAGAAACCGGCATAGTCGATTTGATAGCCCTTGACGTAGTTGCCGGTTCCCCCGGAAGCGTATGCAACGGCGGGAGCGAACATGCCGAGCACGTTGCCTACGGAGAGGACGACCGCCAACGCGAATGCGAGCGCCTTGCGAGCGAAGGCCCCGGGGCCCTTCGCTTTCGTCTTTTGCGGCGGGCGATGTCCGCGCCCGCCTGTGTTCCTACGCATTGAAACCTCCTCGAATCTCTTCGGTCGATGCTGTCATGACTTCCCCAGCCGCAAACCCACTCCTTCCGCGTCGGCGGTGAAGCCCGTGCTCTAAACGGCGCCGCCAGAGGCTTGCGCCGTCTTTGCCCTGTATATACCCGCGAACCTAGCCGAAAGGCCGGTGCACCGGCCAGAACTGGTGCCCGTCGACCTCGACGAGATTCACGTTCTTAGCAAACCAAGCCAGGTACTCCTCTCGGTCGGAGCGTTCGCGAACCAGAATCGGAACCTGCACCCATTCGACGACGTGATGCATCTCGAATGAGTTGTCAGCCTTTTCGAACTCTTTCCGATACTCGATGACGAGCCCATATGCTCCCGGGTGATGGGAAAGCTCGCAGAAAGCCATCCGGCGCCTGCTAAGCCCGCTCTCGAACGGCACGTCGATGCACTCGATGCCGCCCCGCGCAGGTTCGTAGTTCTCGGTGTAGCGAATAACCACGTGCATGGCGGCCTGCTCACCGCCCCGCAACGCGAAGCTCCGACAGCCAGGCGTCGTTCTCCTCGCCGCCGTCTTCCGCGCCGTACATGTCGCGCCATTCGACAGGCTCGGCCGTCTGGGCGTCGCAAGGCGCTTCGGGTTCGGGCGCCTCGCTTCCCGGGCGAGCGAAGATCTTTCCGAGAATCCCAGCCATGGGCATCACATCCCTTCTACTTCGCTGTGCTTCTTGCCGGCTTTCATGCTTCGGGCGGAGTCCAGGCGCTGCGCCCTCGCCGAATCGCTTGCTGATTTCAGGTCGCGGTCGAGGCTCGGGCGGTGATCGGGAGAGGCGCCGCGCACGTCGAGGCGCCCGCTCTGCCGCACCACGGGAAGTGCGGCTCCGGCGGAAGGCGCGCCTTCGCAGCGTGCCAGAAAGTCATCGACGTCCGCCCCCGCCTCGATCCAGCCGCCCTCGGCGATCTGCGCTGCTGCCGCGTCGATCGCGAAGGGCAGCTCGCCCCGCGAGAACCTGACATAGAAATCGTCCGGGAGGAAAAGCTGCGATGGGGCGACCGCGCCGCCGTGGAGCTCTACGCCGTGGCTTTCGAGCACGCCGACGAAATCCTTGAGCTCGTCGACGGTCTTCCGGTGGTAGACGATGCAGGGCTCCCGCTCGTCTGCGCGATAGGTCACGTAGAACCCCGACTCCGGGTTGTAGAAGCCCTTCCCGTCCGCAAGGTCGCGCTTCGCATCCTTGAACGCTTCGGGGTTCTGTTCGGGAGATCGCTCTTCTGCCATGGTTTCCTCCAAACCGGTTTCAAGGACGATTGCAGGCGATTCGCTGCGGAGCACGGCATGGGAAGGGTGTATAATGGTGTTCATCGGAAGACCTTCGATCCCTTGCAGCAATTGGAGCTGCGACTGGATTGCAAGGTCTTTCGTTTTTTCCTCATCGACGAAGAGAATCTTGTCCTGCTTCGCCGCCGATTCGAGGTACTTGCATACGTCGTCCTTGCCGTAGAGGGTCGTCAGATGGTTTGACGGAACGAGCTCGCAATCGTACTGGCTCACTCCGTTAGGCCGGATAACCGCGAAAAGCGGGAGCATGTCTGCATCCGTGGCATCGAGAACGAGCACGACGGAATCGGCGCGAGACAGGCTGTCCATGATGACGGCGGGAGAAGCGAGCAGGTTCGGAACCTCCAGAAGCTCGTCCTTCCCTATGCCATGAAAATGAGAGTTGCGGTCGCTTTTCGGCTGCATGGTTCTGCGAACATGCAGCTGGGTGATGTATATCGGAAGCTGCTTCATCCCCAGCATCACCATGCTCGACGGCGTTTCGCAGACGTAGAGGCATTCGCGCATGTTCCGCTGGTCGCCGTCCAGAAATCTATCGAGGTCTTCTTGGAAGCTCGGCATCTTCGTTCCCCCTAATCCTTGCTCACCGGCAGATCGCGCCCGAACGTAAACTGACGCTGGGCCCGCCCCGATTCGGCGGCGGCGCGCAGGTCGCCGTCGAGGCTGCGTGCGGAGGCGGCGCGCTTCGGCTCGCCGCCCGAGAGCGAGACGGCTCTGCGCACCTCGACGACGCGCTGCGCCTGCTGGGCCGGGGCGTCGCGCGAGCGCAGCTTCGCCAAGGGCTCTTCGAAGCATTTGCCCATCAGGTAGTCCGATGCGCTGCCCGCGCGGCTCGCCGCCTGCATGAGCTCGGAGACGGGGTTCTCGAAGCCCTTGCTCCAGCTCGTGAGGTACGCGACATGGTTCTGCCAGTAGCCGCTCTTCGCGAACGCGTCGTCGCGCCCGAGCGCGGGAAGGCTCAATCCCAGCTCGTTCGCGGTGAACAGGCTCGACAGCTCCGCCGTCAGCTCCTCGCGCGCGTACTCCTGCGAGCCGAACGTCCCGTTCATCGCCCGGTCGAGCCTCCCCGCCGCGCCGGTGGCGTGGCTCTGCTCGTGCAGGAGCACCCGCCCCATCGAGAGTTCGGATGCGAACTGCGTGCGCTCGGGAACGACGATCGTGTCGCGCGCCGGGATGTAGCAGGCGTCGTCGCCGGGGCGCTCCTCCACGTGGCAGGGCGAGTTGTCCTCGAGGAAGTCGATCAGCTCGCTCGCGCCAACGATGCCCTGCGGCGGCTCGTAGGGCGCGATGCCCTCGATGTCGGATGCGTTGAAGAGGTTCCACGACCCGACCACCACGAACTTGAAGGCGATATTCGGGTCCTCCTCGGCGGCCTTCCATTCCTTCGGCGTCTTGGGCTGCTTGATCCTCTTGTCCGGGTCGCGCTTGTCGAAGGCGATCTTCATCCACTTCTCGATCGGGTAGGAATGGCACCCCCTGACGACGTGGTAGCCCTCCCCCTTCGCCTGGTTGAACGTCATGAACCGGGGGTCGTCGAGCCTGCGCGACCGCATGTAGAACGTCAGCAGGAGGGCGTTTCGCCCCCGGTAGACCGTTCCCGTCTTGGGGTTGTGCGGCGCAGGGAAGCTCCAATCCTTCTGCCAGCCCATGCCCCCCTTCTCCATGTCGGCGAGCAGCTGGGAGAAAAGCGCCTCGCGCGCCTCCTTGATCTTCTCCATTGACATGCGGCATCACGCTCCCGTGAAGTCTCGGGCCCACGTGCCGGATTGGAACACGCACCAGCCGAAGGCTATGAACACGCCTATCGAGAAGAACAGCTCGATGACCCATTGGATCGCGGAGTCGATGGACGAGGGTTCGACCGTGGTTGCGGAAAGCGTGCTGACGAAAGCGCCCATCATCACGAAGAGCAGAGACAGTATCGCCCCCGCCATGAGCACGGCGGAGAACGCCTTGATGAAATGGGTCGCGACCGACCTTCCGCCGTCGGACACGAGCGTGGCGAGCGGCAGGGGCGAAAGGCAGATGTAGACGTAGATCTGAATGCAGCGGACGATGACCGTAATGTTGGCGAGCACGATCACGAAGAGGACCACGCATTTGACGATGAACGCGACGAGCAGCATCATCAGCAGCACACCCCAGTTCTCCACGCTGTCCGGAACCGCGTTGGCGGCGTAGGCCATCTGCGCGGCGGGGTTGTTGGCGATCGAGACGATGAGGAACCGCACGATGTCGAAGGCGAGCTGCATGAGCGCCCACGACCCGTCGATGATCGTCTTGGCGAACGCGAACCCGATGAACACCATGCACAGCTGCCACAAGTCGATGCCCGTCTCCGCCTTGTTCATGTTGGAGATGACCTTGCCGAGGCCCACGAGCAGGAACACGAGAAGAACCACGTTCGCAACCGTGATGGTCACGGTGTCGTGGATGTTGCGAAGCACGTCCACGACACCGGGGATGATGTCGTTCAGATCCTGGGTAAGCATGTTCGATTTGGTGAAGGAGTCGATCGAGGCGGTGATGGTCGCCAGCTCGAAGTTCACGGCGCCGCGCAAGCCCTCCTGTATGGTCGATGCAGCCGCATCCAGTATGTCGCCGCCCGCGAAGAACGCCCCGGTCACGCCGGCTCCGACGATGATGGGGATGATCGGGAGCGCAGACGCCTCCTGGGGGTTCGCAAGCTGGCCGACGACCATGATGCCCACTATGGCGACAGCGAGAATGGCGCATGAAGCTGCCTGGTGGTCGAGCACCCAAACGAAGGCGGAGCACGCGCGGTCGGCGAACCCCCGCCCTTTGGGCGGCTTCGACGGGTCGTAGCCGATCTCCGCGACGATCTCCCTGCCGGCCGCGTTGGCGCGCGCCTCTGCTGCGAGAAGCGGGAAGTAGGAGTCCACGATCGAGCCGATCAACCTCATGCCGCACCTCCGATCATGCTGCTCAGGCCGGACGAGCACGCCTGCAACGCGAGCGTCATGACCACCGACAACCCGATGGCGACGAGGAACAGCGCGATGCAGACCGGAAGAAGCTGCTCTTTGCCGACCTTACGCCCTTTCAGGCGGTTCTTGACGTTTCTAAATCCCATGCCTATCTCCCCTCTTGTCATTGGAACGAGACTTCCCCGGTTTCCATGGACACGTCGGCCTCGATCGTCGCCTTCGCCGAATCGTCGAGCTCGAAGGCGAGGACGGCTCTCCCGTTTCCGAAGTCGACTTCGGCCCGCCCGTCCCACGTCGCCTTCGTGGCGGTCGGGGCGGTCTTGGCCGCATGCTCCTCGAGCGCGCGCTCGACGTTCTCGCCCCCCTTCTCGCCGCCGATGACGCCGTAGGCGGCCGACAGGTCGCTCACCTCGACGCCGCCGGAGCGCTTGACGAGCCGGTAGCTCTTGGAAAGGGAGAACCCCGAGCAGGAGAGCTCCCACGGCAGGTCGCCCGCGTCGGCGGAGCGCGCTTGGGAAAGCGTGAATATCGTCTCGCCCGATTCCAGGATCGCCGAGCCGGTCCACGTGTCGACCGACCCGCCCGAGCCGTCCGACTTCGCCTCGTGCTCGACGGCGGTTATCACGAACGGCTGGGCTTTCGATTCCTCGCCGGCCTGTTCGGTGACGCCGCCGCGCGAGAACTCCGCATAGGACCCTCCGGTCGATTCCCACAGGTTGCCTTCGAGGATTTCCGCGACGTATTCCGCATCGGACGAGTAGGAGGCGACCGTCTTTCGCTGGTCGTCGTCCAACTCGACGGCTGCGGGCGCGCCCGCCGCATCATCCTCCTCCCGCTGCTGCGCTTCGGCTTGCGCCGCCTCGCGCGCCGCCTCGGAGGAATCGACCCACGACCTCCAAAGGCACGCGAGCGCGACGAGCACGACCGCCGCGACGGCCAGCGCTATGACTTTCTTTCTCATGACTCGCTTCCCTTCTCTTCGCTCACGACGCCGACAGATCGACCCCGCTCATCCATCCCACGTATGACGGGGCGACCGCATAGACGCTCAGCCAATCGTCGATGGTCCTGTCGATGACGCCGCCAACCTCGTTGCTCCTGATGATGCCGCCGCCGACGTAGATGCCGATATGGCCGATGCCCGGAGCGGTGCTGGAGCTAGGAGTGACGACGATCATGCCGACCTTGACGGCCGATGCGTCGAGCCTGGCGTGGCAGAACTTCATGTAGTCCGATGCGCGGGGCAGCCTGGGCGCAGCGACCCCGGCGTGGTCGAACACGTTGCAGACCCATTTGGCGCACCAGCCGTCCCCGGCGAAGGCCTCGATGCGCGCTTGGTCGGCGATGCGCTTCTGGGCATCCGTCGCCGAATCGTAGTCCTGCCCCTTGCCGCCCGAGGCGATCTGCTGCTCCCACTCCTCGACCGTCATGGTGTCGAGCGCGCGCAGCCCCCACTCGTCCATGATCCGCTTGAGCTTTTCCACGTAGGCCGAATCCGTCGCCCAGCCCGCGTCTTTGAGCCCTTCGGCCATCCTGTCCGAGCTGTGCTCGGCGATCGCCTGCTGGATGAGCGCGTTTCCGGCGTAGCGCGAGCCTTGCAGGAACACGCGGCTGCGGAACGTGATGCACGCCTCGTCGCTCTTGAAAACGATGAACTCGGCCGTCACTTGGGTCACATTTCCGGGCTCGTACTCTTCGCCCGTGCCCCAGGACGCGTGCCCCGCCACCTCCGGCTCGCCCTCGTAGGCGACCGACCACTTCATGCCGAAGAGGTTGTGGTCGCGGGTGGCAAGCTGGCTCATCGACTCTCCCATGCCGCTTTCGGCGATGATCTGGGCGATGGTGCAGCCTGCGGGGTGCCCGTAGTCCTCTTGGCATTGCAAGGCGGCGCGCACCATCGACGCAGTGATGTAGGGAGGGAACCCTTCGAGCGGGCCGTCCTTGGGCCTGCTCGCCTCGCCGATCACCGCGCCTACGGCGACGGTTACGGCCAGGGCGATGACGACCAGGGCCAGCGGTATGCCGACGGTCGGCGACGTTCCGGCACCGGCGACGACCGCAGCGCCCGTCTTTGCCGCTGCCGCCGCCCTGGTCGCGGAGAGCTTGGCCTGGACGGCATCGACCGCGCGCACAGCGGCGCTCTTGCGGCGGGCGGCAGCGCGCACCACGGCGTGCCTGCGCTCCCTCTCGAGTTTTTCGGCCATCTTCTTCGAAGCAGCGGCGGGCGCTTTGGCTTCCCCGGCCGATCGTGCGCTCGCAGCAGGATTCCTCCGGTTCGCGCCTGCGGTGCGTCCGCCGGCCGAAAGCGCCTTCCCCTTGCGCAAGGCTCTGCGGGCCCGCACCTTCTCGAGCATGGAGGCGGACGCCCCGGCGGCGCGGACGGCCGCGTCGTCGCCGGACGACGAGGCCTCGCCGCCGCCCTCGGGCGCCAGGGCGGCGACCGCAGCGGCGCTGCTTCTCAGCTTGCGAGAGAGCCTGGCCGCATCGCGTTTGCCCATCTTGCGTATTCGTGCTCCCTCGGGCAGCTGCTGGTCGCTTCCGGGGCGGGTCGACTCCTCTTTGAGCAGGCTCGACGCGCGACGGGAACCCGATTTCGGAAGGGAGCCGGCCCCGCGCGAGCCCTTCTCGTCGCGAAGGAGCCTCGCGGCGCTGCGTACACCGCGGTCGCCCTCGTCAAGAAGCTCGTGCGCTTTCGTCATCGGCATCCACCCCCTTCCGTCGCCCGCGCGCCGCTCAGGACAGCGCCGTCTTCTTCGCCTGCTTGTACGGGTCCGTGTTCCAGATCTCGTAGAGCAGGTTGTCCTTCGGGATGGTGTTGCGCATGGCGATCTTGAGCCCGTCTGCCACGACGAGCCCGCTGCCCGGTTCCGAGGACGCCGCGATGCGGGATTCCTGCGATTTCGACAGGTGGAACGTCTCGCTGATGAGGGAGACGTTCTTTGCCTGCTGCGGAAGAAGCACGAACCAGCCGGAGTTCTCGAAGAGGTTGACCGCCAGCGGATGCTCGAGCACGCGGGTGGGCAGCTGCGTGACGCATATGATGTGCAGGCCGAACTTGCGCAGCTCGCTGAAGTAGTCGTCGAGCATGCGCACGGCGGCGTCGTTGCCGAAGAGTATCTGGCACTCCTCGACCAGCAGGTAGGTGGGCTTGCCGATGCGGTAGTTCGCGTAGGTGCACTTCCTCACGTGCTGGAGCGTGCTCATCATCCCGAGCGTCTGCATGGTCTTGCCGAGATCGCTCATGACGTAGAGGTTGAAGTAAGCCGAGGTGCGGACGTTGGTCTGCCCGGCGAAGGAGTCCATGGAGCCCTGCGCGTACATCTCGAGCGAGTCGGCGAGCTCTTCGGCGACGGGGTTGTGCTCGTCGCGCAGCGTCGCGTAGAGGTCCTTCAAGGTGGGGCGCGTCTCCTTGCCGACGTGCGGCTCGTACATCGTGCCCAGGCATCTGTCGAGCATGGACTTCTCGCGCTGCGAGAGCATCCGGTCCATCATCGACTCGAACAGGGCGATGAAGAAGTCCGTGTTCGCACGCACATCCTTGACTACGAGCTCGCCTGCGGCGTTGGCCATGTCCATGGGGTTCAGGCACGAATCGTGGCCGGGCCCGAAGTAGCTGATCGACGCGCCGTAGCGGCGCGCGAGCTCAAGGTACTCGCCGTGGAAGTCGAACACGTGCCACTGCGGGCAGTCGGCCTCGGGGCAGGTGGCCTCGCCCGTCGCCGGATCGATCTCGGTTCGGGGATGCTGGCTCAATGCGTATGTGATGATCGAGTTCACCGTCATGCCCTTGCCTGCGCCCGTCATGCCGAATATCCACCCATGCGGGCTCTTGAGCTTGTCGGGGTCGATCAGGATGGCGTCGTTCGACACGCGGTCGACGCCGAGCATGAGCGAGCGCTTGGGATCGTCGGTGATGTTCTGCGAGCTGAACGGGATCATCGTGGCCGCCTCCGCCGACGTGAGCGAACGGAAGTTCTTCGGCAGGTGCGTGGTGGCGAGCGGAAGCGCGCTCGTGAAGGCGGCCTCCTGCTTCAAGGGAAGCTCGATGATGTCGATCGCCCAGGTGCTCTTCTCGTCCATGAGGATGCGGTCGTAGCGGTCCAACTCGTCGGGCGTCGTCGCGAACACCGTGATCAGCCCTTGGAACCACGAAACCGACTGGTCGTTCTCCTGGACGAACTCAAGCAGCTCGCGGCCCTCCGCCTCCCTGTTCTCCAGGGCGGGCGGCAGGATGGTGATGTCGCCTCCCGACTTGGCGGTGCCCTTCTGGTAGTCGAAGATCTCCGCCTGCACCACGTCGATGTTCTGGCGGATGCGCGTCGAGACCTTGCCCGTCGGCTGCGGCACGTAGAGAAGCGATATGTTCATCGGGATGGGAAGCGAGCGGATCGAGCGGATGGCGCGGTCCGACAGGCTCGATCCGAAGTCGCGGATGAGGTAGGTCTTCACGCAGCGGCCCGGCAGCATGAGGTAGCGTCTGAGCATCCGCTCCGATTCCGGGTAGACCGCCCACGAAGGGGCCACGAAGTCGCGCGCATGGCGGCGCCTCGTGCGCCGCAGCCGCTCGTAGTCGAAGCATATGGGCTCTTCGGGCCCGCGCAGAAGCGCGTGCATTACCTCCATCTTCTCCACGCCGCGCAGCTGCCGGGACTTGACATGCAGGCGCTCGAAGCGGGCCGTCAGGCTCTCTCGCGCCGCAGCGAGCTGGGAATCCGCCGATTCGTCGTCGATGGCGTCGACGCAGACCGTCACGAGGTTGCGGCGGAAGAACTCGGTCCTGCCCTCCTTCTGCCGCTCTTCGATGATGTCGTTGTACGCGCGCGCCTCCTCGCGGTTCGCGCCCGTCTCGGGCAGGAAGCGGTCCACCCTGGCCGTTCTCGCGGGCAGGTTCATGAGGTTGATCTGGAAGCACGACCCCTCCTTGAAGGAGGTGTGCAGATCCTCGTACTTGTCGAAGATCGCGTCCTTCACGTCCTTGCGCTCGTTCTCGTAGGCGATGTCTCCGAATTCGAGGGTGACGCAGAACTTCCCCACGGTCGTCTCGGTTATGCCCGATTCGAACAGGTACCTGAAGCCCACGAGGTCGTTGGTGCATTGCGCGTACTGCTCGCCCGCCATGCGCTCTATCTCGCGCTTGACGCGGCGCTTGCCCTTCGACGGGCGTTTGTCTTCCTTGGCCGTCCGCTCCAGGCTCACGCCGCACGCGGGGCAGAACGACGCGCCCTCTGGCAGCGGGCGTCCGCAGTTCTTGCACAGGGGCATCTCGGCGTCCTTACCTGCCGCACTCGAACCCGCGCTTCCTTTCTTTCTTCCGATACGCACGGCTCACCTCTCCTTTCGTCATCTCGATTTCCTCGCCGTCCCACGCAAGGGCATTGCCGCGCTCGTTGAGGTCGAGCAGGCGGCCGAAGAACTCCTCCGCCGGCATGTTCCAGATCGGGAAGAACCCGCACGCGACGGGGACGATCGCCGCGCAGGGCACGACGCACCAGACGACCATCGGCGGAAGCTCCAAGGCGTAGCCGAACAGGGCTGCGCAGAGCACGGCGACGAAGACGCCGTTGCGCAGCGCCTTGAGCTGGCGCGGGGTGAACCCCTTTCGCTTGCGTTCGAAGTTGTACAGGTCCTGATGTATCTTCATCGACGCCATGGGATCGCCTTCTAGGGGATCGTGATGTTCATGTTGCCGCCCTGGGACTGGATGAAGGCCGCCGCGCCGAAGCACGCCGCCGAGGCGACTATGCAGCCGATCATGAAGCCCTCGCCGCGCCCGCCCTGCGTGTCGTTGATTTTGCCCATGGCGTAGAGGATGAGCGCGGCGAAGGCGCAGAGGATCCCCATCACCGTCGCGATCCCCGAGAGCAGGCTCGCCAAGTCGTTGCCGTTCATATGACTACCTTTCCTTCGAGATGCCCTCCGGCATCTGGTTTACAGGCTTTGCGATGGAGTCGCCGCGCCGGCGCCGCGCGTACTCGCGGAAGTCGAAGCGCTCGCTGAACGCGCAGGGCGGCTGGAGCCACGTGCGCCCGCTTTCGGGGTTGACGTAGGCGTAGAGGGGGTGCTTGTAGGTCTGGTATTTGTCGTCGAGGATCGGGTAGCAGCTGTGGATGAAGCACAGGAGCTTGCCCGTCGACAGGCGCGAGAGCTGCGTGGTGCTGCGCACGGCGCGCTCGGTCGATTGGATGGACTCGCCCGAGCCGCGCGTGATGCCGGCCTCCCCGAAGTTGCGCTGGAACGTGCGGCTGTAGACCGTTTCCTTGCCGACGCGCTCCGAAACCTCTTCGAGCGTGTCCTTCGTCTGCGCGCCGAGGAATAGCATCGTCGAGCAGTTGTCGGTGATGACCTCGGCCTCCTTGTCGCCGTAGACTAGGGCGAGCTGGGCTTTTGATTGCAGGTACAGCGCGATCGAGACGTTGCGGGACCGCACGACCGCCATCGCGCGGACGAGAATGGGTATCTTGCCCAGGTTGGCGGCCTCGTCCAGCTCGAACCGCACGTGCCGGGGCAGCCTGCCGCCGTAGCGCCTGTAAGCCTTCTCCATCAGAAGGTCGATCGCCTGCTGGATCACGAGCGCGGTGAGGAAGTCGAACGGGGAGTCCGTGTCCGATGTGACGATGAAGAGCGCCTGCTTCTGGCCGGGATCGCCCAACGTGTCGAGGGCGAGCTCGTCGTAGGAGAGCAGGTCCTTCACATCGTCGGCGACGAGGTTCACGAGCGCCGCCTGGCAGGTGACGATGACCGAGCGCACTGTCTCCTCGGCACCCGAAGTGAACGCGCGGAAGCAGTGCAGCGCGACCGATTCGCTCCTGCCGTGCGGCGGGGTCTCGGCGGGAACCCATCTGCCGCCGCGCAGGGTGCCGCGCGAACCCGAGCGCTGCGGCTCGGCGCTCTGGTAGACGCGCCCGTATTCCCACGTCTCCATGAGGACTTCGAGCGGGCTTTTCTCCGCCGGGCTGCCGGAATCGGGCAAGGCGGCATCGAGCAGCTTCATAAGCGACGGGATGGTGCGCTCGCGTTCGTCGTAAGCCTCGAACAGGAACGCGGCGAGCGACATGAGGCACAGCCGCTTGGTGTCCTCCCAGAACGGATCGTTGCTGCCGGCGCTTGCGGCGTCGGTGCGCCGCAGGTTGGCCGCGAGGGTGTCTATGGTCTTGGTGAGCGCGATGCCGTCCGGCACGCAGAACGCCTTTACTCGGCACTCGATTCTGATCTTGAACTTCGAGCCGATCCAGCTTGGCGTCGAACCCGAGGCGCTTCGGATCCTCCACACCAGCGCACCGCCGTCAAGCAGCTCGACGCTCGATTCGAATCCGGGTTCGCACGCGATGTTCGTGCTGTACGAAACGGCTTCGAGAGCGGGATCGAGGTCGAAGCGTATGTCGGCGTCGACCGGGCAGGGCCCGTAGTTGCCGAACTCGGCCTCGATTGCCCCTTCGGAGTGGCGGAAGGAGATCGTTTTGACGGCCTGAGCGAGCTTGGCGCAACCGCTGCCCGCGCGCCTGTCGACGCGGGGCTCGTCCGTGCGGTACCCCTTGCCGTCGGCGGGCGGGCGTGAGACGCAGAACCCGCCCGTCTCCTTTTCCAGCCATTTGAGGTCGAGCTGGCGGCGCAGCGTTTCGAAGCCGGGATCGCCGGGGTCCGTCGAACGGAGCTCTTCGGCCAGCTGCTCGCTCGACTTGGAGGTGAAGGGAACGTCGTCGAGCGAATCGCATGTCGTTTCCAAACCGAGGCTCGCCGTGAGCTTGACTCCGCCCGGGCTGCTCGTGACCGCTCCCGCGCCCGCAGCGAGCTTGCGGCCCTTCGCCCCGCCGACCATGATGTCCGACTTCTCGCCGCCGCATTCGAAGGTTCCCGACACCGCGACCTCGATCGCCGAGGCGGGCTTGAGGTCTATGTAGCGCTCCGGGATGTAGGCGAAGGGGTTGTAATGCAGCCCGTCTCGGAAGTCCACGGTGTTGAACACCTTGACGTCGGCTCCGGCCTTCTCGAACATCCATCCGCAATCGCGCACGTTGTTGCCCTTCGGATCGGTGTCAACGATGTCGAACCCCTCCCCGATCAGGGAACGGGCGGCGGCGCGCCGACTTCTGCGCTCACTTCGGTCGGTGAGCTTGCGGCGCAGGTCGGCCGAGACGCCGCTGCGACGATCCTTTGTAGCCGGCTTCTTCTGGAAAAGCAGCCTGAAGCGGGCGGAGAGCCGTGCGACAAGGGCGGCGGCGAGCTTCGAGATGCGCTGAAGAGCCGATGCCATTCGGGAGGTCAAAGGGCGCAGCACGATGGCGGCGATGCGCCAAGCCGCCGTGCACCTCAGGTGGGCGGGGACGTTTTGGAGCCCGTATGCCCGCTCGGGCAGGGCGTCGCCCACCGATTGGAGAAGGCTCACGAGGCTCACGTTGAACGTCTTGCCCAAGCCGCTGATGCCGTAGCAGACCATGTTGAGGTTGCGCCCGTAGAGGATCTTCTTGGTGCGCCCGTTGCGCGCGGCTATCGGCAGCCCGGCGTGCGCCGTGTAGAAGATGTTGTTGGCGCGCATCTTCGAATCGACGAGCGAGCGCATCTCCCTCGCCGTCGCGAAGCGGTCGTCGCCGTGCTCGCGGCCGGTATCCTCGTTTTCGAGCTTCATGCCCTTCGACATGCTCAAAAGGGCGAGCAACACGGGCAGCGCCGCGCCGATCGCTGCGGCGACCTTCACCGTTTGGGAACCCCAATCGACGTCAAGGGGGGCGGAGGCGATGGCCGACCAGAGGGACGGCAGGCCGGCGACCGCCCCTTGGAGCACATCGCTGTCGAACTCGAGGAAATGGCTTGTCGCGCGGGCGGCGGAAAGCGACACCAAGGCCGCCACCCCGGCGAGGACGGCGAATCCGGCAAGGCGCTGGAACGCTGCTTTGCGGGCGGCCATGCTACACCTTCCTCGTATGCGTGATCTTCGGAACGGCGCGGTCCTTCGCCTGCGCGGCGGCTTGCGCCCGCGCGGCTGCGAGGTCGCAGTCGAGCTTTCCGGCGGCGCGGGAGCGGGCATCCGAGCCGCGCCCCTGGCTGCCCGCGCCGGGAATGGGCTGCGGCGCGCCCGACGCCTGCGCCGTCCGACCCTGGGATGCGAGCTTTTCGGGCATGCCCGGCATCTCCCGGATGGCGCGCGGGATGCGGTAGCCCTTGGCGTCGAGCTCGCTTTGCGCGATGAATATCTCCTCGGCCCCGGTTTCCGGGTCGGTCTGGCCGTAATGCTCTATGCCGTGGGCGGCAAGCGCCGCATGGACGAGCGCCGCTTCCTCCGGGGTCGAGCACACCCCTTTCCAGACCGCCTCTGCCGCGCCTGCGGCCGCAGGCGCGGCCTTCGGGGCGGCTGCTGCGGCGAGGTCGGCGTAGCCGTTGATCGAGGCGTGCCCGTACTCGTAGACGCCTTCCCGAACGGAGTCTATCGCGGCCTTGGCCGCCGCCGCGCTCGAACGGGGCACCTCGAACGCTGCGACTCCGTCGGCGACGGAGCGGGCGTAGGGCACGCCGCGCGCATCGAGCTCCTTTGCGATGAGCCCGCAGCCGGGATCGGATGCGGACTCTCGGATCTCGACCCGCAGGCTCTCGGCCTTGCCCGCGACGGGCGCGGGAATCGGCGCAGCGGGCCCGGCGGCCGCCCGTGCGGAAGGGGCGGGCGCATCGGGGTCGACGAGCCCTTCGTAGTTCAGGATGCGGTCGTAGTCGAAGGCCCGAACGTGCTCGCACAGGCCGTCGAGCAGCGCCCGAGCGGCGAAGGCGTTCTCTCCCGAGATCTCGAACCAGGCGGTCTCGCCCTCGATGGTCTTGGAGAACGGAACCCCCAGCTCTTCGAGGTTGTCGGCGACGATCTCGCACGAGGGATCCCATTCGACCGTTTCGACGCCGAAGACGACGTTGCCCGGATCCCCGCTTTCGAAGTCCGGGGATACGCGCCTGTCTTCCATGTCGTCGTAGGCTTGCGCGAGGGCGCTTTCGGCCTCGGCTGCGCGCTCCGCGCCGCCGGAGCCCCCTCTGCCGCCGCCGCGGCGCCGGCCCCTCCCATGCAGCATCGCCAAGCGCAGAATCTCGATCGCGGCGTTGACCGACGCCATGGCGGCGTCGTCTCCCGAATCGGGCATGGCCTACCTCCCATCCTTCGAATGGGCCTGCACCCACAATTCGAGCAGCCTTTCACGGTTCTCTTCGAGCCATGCGCGGCGGGCATCGACTGCTTGGTTTCGGCCGTCGATGCTCGCCGCGTTCGCGACGGCATCGTTCAGGCGCTCGACGGCCAGGCAGGTGTCGCGGTCGGCGCGCGTGAGCGCGAAGACGAGCAGCTTCTTGTCGTCGGGCAGCGCCCTGCGCGTCTTCGGTTCGAGGAAGCGCATGATGCCCGAGGGGTTCTTCGGGTCGAGGAGGCGTTCGGCGTGCGGGAAGAACCGCGCGCGGCGGTCGGGGTAGTCCTCTCGCATCGATTCGGCGAGGTCGGACATCGCCCGTTCGATCCGGGAGCGGTCGTAGCCCATCTTGAGCAGGGCGCAGTAGTTCGCGTATCCAAACGATGCGCCGTCGGTGTTCGGAAGGAACGCCTTCAGGGCGTTGAACCCCTCGATGCTCTTCTTCTTGAAAACGGATTCGGAATCGGAATCAGAATCTGTATCTGTCTTATTTATTGGGTCCAGTTTTGGGACGGGTGGTGTCATCTTGACACCGCCCCCCGGGCGGGAGCCCGCAGCCGCAGGGGCGGCGGGCGCAGGCTCGGTGAAACCGGTAGTGTCATTTTGATACCACCCGTCCACCTGCCGATTGTTGAAAACCTCGGGCTTTGCGGGAACGAACGCGACGGCGTTGGGGCCGAGCCGGTAGGAGGTGAAGGGCACTCCGTTCACCGTCTTCCTGTCCCGCACGATGAAGCCCTTCGCTTCAAGGGAGTCGAGGATGCGGATGGCCGTCGACTTCGAGCAGCCCAGCCAGAACCGGAAGTACCGCAGCGAGCATTCGCAAGGGCAGCCCGCCTGGCAGAAGCCGTAGATTATGGCGTAGGCCACGAGCTCGCTGCCCGATAGGCCCATATCCTCGACCATGTGGCCCATGAGCACGACGTAGCCGTCCGAGCGCGCGCTATTCGGCACGGTTCTCCCCTCCTTCCGAAGGCAAGGCGACGCCGACGCATTTGGCGAGCGACGCCTTCGATATCTTCCAGTTGCCGTTCTCGCTGGTCTTCCATCCGGCAAGGCGGCCCGTCCCCAAGAGCTTGTAGACCAAAGGGGGGCTGCATTCGAGGACGTCGCACGCCTGGGACACCGTGCACCAGTTAGACAGGGATTCCAGCTTCTCCGAAAGGCTAGTCATGCCGATCACCCTCGCGGCGCGCGCTGCCGGACACCTCGCTCAAGGGAACCTCTGCGAAACGGGCGAGGTTGACGAGCTCGACGGAGTTCAGGTTCGGTGCGTGCCTGAGGTTCATGAGGCAGACGATCTTCTTGAAGGGAACCCCCGTCGCGGTGGCGATGGAGCGGTAGTCTATGCGTTGGATCCGCGACAGTTCGGACAGCGCCGTGTAAAGCGGCCCGTAGTCGATTTTGGGCGTAGCGAGGCAAGGCATCTGAGTGCTTCCAATGCGTTCCGTTGTTTGCTGGACGGTCGAAGGGGTGACTATTCCCTTCAATAGTAATATCTGCCGATGCTGCTTGACTTGGAAATCTTGCCACTTTTTCAATCATAGTGTATGGTGAGTTTGATTATTCAACTCCATCCCTAGAGAAGGAAAACCTTTGAATACCGGAGACTACAAACGCCTTGCCCCGAAAGAGCTCGGACGTTATATGCGCTACTACCGCTCCAAGGCGGGAATCACCGCGAAGGGGGCGGCCGAGGTCATCGGGAAGACGTACCAGGCCATATACCGCTATGAAAGCGGGACTACGTCTCTCAGCCCGGTCGACATGTTCCGGTTGCTCGCCTTCTACGGGGTCGCCGAAGACGACGCCTTCACCGAGCCTTGGGAGACGGTCGACAACCCTTCGCGCGTCAAGGCGGCGGGCTCGCTGCGGGCGCAGGAGCTGATGGAGGTGTTCGCGTCGCTCGGCGACCAGGAGCAGAAGGTCGTCATGCAGGTGGCGCGCCTCGCCAAGAAAAGCATGGGGGAAGACGGCTCGAAGCCTGGTTGCGGCGAGCTGGAATAAGCGCCTGGCTCCCGAGGACGGCGTGGCACAACAGCCATGCCTCGGTTTTCTGCGAAGTTGCGAAAATGCGAAAACCCGCAATATAGCAGTTTCGCATATGCGCAATCACTATCAAAGATCGCGCAGGAAGCAGGGCGGCCGCCGAGTGACCTCGACGGCGTTTTTGCCTATCCAGTCGCAATGAGATGACTTCGTGCGTGCGAGGAATCGCTTGTTCGAAAGCGTGCGCTCGCCTGCGAGGCGATACCAGCCATATCGTCGTCCCACATGCCAGGTCATCGATTATCGTCGCGGAGACGCAAGCCGCGAGGCGGGCGCGACCGAGGTCTTTCCTGTGCCCGATGTAGTGCATGTCGTACAGGTCGCGGTAGCGCGTAACAGATGCTGACAAAAGAAAACACGATTTTGCACCTCCGCAAGGAGCAAGGAGGACCATGGTGCCCTGCCCCATCCCAACCAGAAGCGGCGACGTATCACACCGAAAAAACTCGACTGTAGATCCTGCACTTCTGATATACCCATACTGCTCCTGGCCAAAACCCGATCTCTGCCGAAGACAAGGCCTAAGACCCTAAATCGATGAGACCGTAGATTAACGATGCCGATAGGTCAGTTTTTATGGCAATCATAATTATTTTATGCTAAACATTAGAGGAGCTTTCGCGAATGCGCCGCGCAAGCCGCAAAACGGCATCCAACGGCATCGACCATATGATTAGAAGATACACCGAACAAAACGTTTTCGAAGCGCTGCAGGACCGTCTTCGGTTCGTGTTCGAAGAGTTCGACAACGTGTTCGTATCATTCTCGGGCGGCAAGGACAGCGGCCTTCTGCTCAACCTGGTGCTCGACTTCAGAAACAAACACTTCCCCAACAAGATCGTCGGCGTG
The DNA here is from genome assembly GCF_022845715.1 of Raoultibacter timonensis. NCBI lineage: Bacteria > Bacillati > Actinomycetota > Coriobacteriia > Eggerthellales > Eggerthellaceae > Raoultibacter > Raoultibacter timonensis. The sequence continues at coordinate 248,321 of NZ_AP025564.1, read as the reverse complement.
TTCCATCAGGATTTCGAAGCACAGTACTCGGCCACGACCGAGTACGTCGAGCGCACCTTCGACAGAATCGAAGGAGAAACGGAACCCTACTGGGTGTGCCTGCCCATGGCCACGAGAACCGCCCTCAGCAGCTACGAGATGTTCTGGTATCCGTGGGACGACGAGAAGGAAGACGCATGGGTCCGTCCCATGCCCGAACGCCCTTACGTCGTCAACCTCGGAAAGAACCCTATCGAAACCTACCGCTACAGGATGCACCAAGAAGATCTTGCCAAGCAGTTTGGAAGGTGGTACCGGATGGCGCACGGCGGCGGAAAAACGGTCTGCCTGCTCGGGATCCGCACCGACGAATCGCTGCACCGCTACAGCGGAATACTCAACAAGCGCCATGGCTACGAAGGGAAATGCTGGATCACTTCGCAATTCAAGGGCGTTTGGGCCGCAAGCCCCCTTTACGATTGGTCGGTGTCCGACGTCTGGCACGCAAACGCGCTCTTCGGATACGACTACAACCGCCTTTACGACCTGTACCACATGGCGGGCCTCTCGCCCGATCAAATGCGGGTCGCCTCCCCCTTCGGAGATTCGGCGAAGGACAGCCTCAACCTCTACCGTGTGATCGATCCCGAAATATGGGCCAAGCTCGTCGGACGCGTGCAGGGTGCGAACTTCGGCGCAATCTACTGCCGCACCAAGGCCATGGGATATCGAAACCTGGAACTCCCCGAAGGGCACACGTGGAAATCGTTCACGTTCTTCCTGCTCGAAACGCTCCCCCACCGGCTGCGCGAAAGCTACGTGCGCAAGTTCAAAACCTCGATCGAGTTCTGGCACGAAACAGGCGGAGGCCTGAGCGAAGAGGTCATATCCGAGCTCTTGGAGCGCGGCTACCGCATAAGGCGCAACGGCGTTTCCAACTATACCCTTCGCAAGAATTCCCGCATCGTGTTCGAGGGCGACCTTCCCGACCACACCGACGACGTGAAGAGCACCAAAGACATCCCCAGCTGGAAGAGAATGTGCTACTGCATCCTGAAGAACGACCACAACTGCCGCTTCATGGGATTCGGGCTAACGCGCGAGCAGCAAAGGCACGTCGATGCTCTCAAGCGCGAGTACCGGGCGGTAATCGGAAAGCGAGGAGAGAATGGAGCCTAGAAGCCCTGTATACAACGTAATCGCCGTACCGATCGAGAAGGTGAAGCCGAATTCGTACAACCCGAACTCGGTGGCTCCACCCGAACTCGATCTGCTTTACGACAGCATCAGGGAAGACGGCTACACCATGCCCATCGTGTGCTACTTCGACGAGGCGGGCGACGAATACGTGATCGTGGACGGATTCCACCGCTACCGCGTCATGCTCGAGCACCCCGACATCCGCGAACGGGAGGGCGGCATGCTGCCGGTATCCGTGATCGACAAGCCGCTCGACTGCCGCATGGCATCAACGATCAGGCACAACCGCGCACGGGGATCCCACAACGTCGACCTCATGAGCAGGATCGTCGCCGATCTCCACGAGCTCGGCCGCTCGGACGCATGGATATCGAAGCACCTCGGCATGGACAAAGACGAGATCCTGCGCCTCAAGCAGATTACGGGGTTGGCGGCCCTGTTCAAAGACGCCGAGTTCAGCGCATCATGGGTTCCCGAAGAAGACGCCTAAAAACCCCGATTTTTATCATGGGGTTTTTAGGCTCCATACTGTAATATTGAAGAAAGGAGGTTGCCATAGGGGAACGAGGCTGAAGGCAAGGATCGACCCAGCCCTCAAAAGCGGCGTCTAAGGAGTTTACCACCCCCCCCCGAAGACAAGTTAGCCGCTGCCGGAGAATGGCGGCGGAAACAGCCTTTGAAGCGTCTTGCGGTCGCCGAGCAAGTCGGCGAACGATCGCTCTTCGGCGCTCAGGCGCCCTTTGGCGTGAGTAAGGATGCTGAGCGACCTGACGATGGGGCAGTCCTCGACGCGCAAGACAGCGAGCCGTCCGAGACCGCACTCCTCCTGAACTGCGAGGATCGAGATGATCGCAATCCCCATACCACATCGAACAGCCTGCTTGATCGCCTGGGTGCTGCCCAGCTCAATCCTTATATCCAGGTCGCAATAGTCGAGCCCGTTTCGGGCCAGAGCCAGCTCCATCACCCTGCGCGTCCCGGAACCCTGTTCTCGCGTTATCATCTTTTCGGTCTTGAGCTGTTCGATGCTGATCGTCTCCCGTCTTCCCCATGGATGGTCTACAGGCGCGACCACCACGAGTTCGTCCTGCCAGAACGCCTCGGCAACAAGGTTTGGGTCGTTCGGCACGGGACCTTCGACGAGGGCGAGACGCAGCCTCCTGTCGATCACATCCCATGCGAGCGTTTCCGTGTCGGCAATCCTCACTCCGATTGCATCGTCAGTCGACCTGCAATGATATTCCCTTGCGACGAGAGGAATGATGTACTCTCCGATGGTGAACGTCGCACCGATGTCGATGTTCTTGCGATGCTGAAACGCCCCTTCGGGTACCGCTTCTCGCGCTTCGAGCATGAGATTGACGACCTCCTCGGCATACCGGTATAGCACCTCCCCGCGCTCGGTCAGCCGAACGCCCCGGTTGGTGCGGTCGAAAAGCTGCGCTCCGTATTCCCTTTCAAGGTTCCGGATCTGGATGCTAACGCTTGACTGGCTCATATGCAGTCGCTGCGACGTTCGGGTGATGTTGCCCGTAAGGACCACATCCCTGAACACCATCAGTTCCTCCAATGAACTCAAGTCGCCCCCTTTCCATGCATGCGCGTACAGAATGTTGCGCGAAGGCAGCCGACTCCGCGCATCCCTCTTGCCATGCATAATCTCGATGCCGCATTCGAATCCTGAATGACACTTCCAAGCCGAATGCGCTTTATCATTGCAGCAGCCGATATCGGCAATTCCGATCAGCTGTCACGCCTGTCGGCAAGTAGACGAACAGAACGAAAGGATGCTTTATATACTTCTGTCGTTGTATATGCTTCTATTGTTGTAGGAATTATAAAGAATCGTTTACAGATGGCAAATGATCGGTTCTCGCGTTTTTTGCACGATTAGTAAAATACCGCGAGATGCAAAGCTCCGTTCAACGAAAGAGGTGATCAAGAGAATGAACACGACCAAGAGAATCATCTGCATCTGCCTTGCAGCGCTTGTCGCGACAAGCGGGATGCAGGTCGCCCCGGCAGAGGCCGCCGACGCCCAGCAGGCGGCCCCAACCGAGGCGGCCCCAACCGAGGCGGCCCCAACCGAGGCGGCCCCAACCGAGGCGGCCCCAACCGAGGCGGCCGACCTTGAAGGCTACGGGGGCTTCGATCTCTCGGACTGGTCCTGGACGCCCCTGGGCGACGGCGTTAATCTGCAACGATACAAGGGCGAGAGCCGCAAAGTAGCGGTTCCCGGCAAGATCGAAGGATACGGCAAGGTCTACTTCACCGGGGGTGGATTGCTCTTTAGCCTCAACAACAACAAAGACTCCATCACGCATTTCAAGACGGTCGCCGTCGACGGGGCCAGGCCTGAGTTCATAGGGAGCCTGCACGACAACTTCAGGTTCATGAGAGCCCTCGAGTATGTAGATATGAGCCAATGCGAAGAGAGAGATGTTCAGGGGAATAGGCTGGACATGATGTTCTACGAGTGCACCAACCTCAAATACGTAGACGTGACGGGGCTGGTGAACCAGACTTACGTATCGGCCGAAGACGTTTTCGGCAATTGCCCGAACCTCGAAACGGTCATAGGGTTGGATACTTGGGACGTGTCGGGGATCAAATCGTTCTCGAGTATGTTCAATGGCTGCGAATCGCTGACGGACATCGATATAAGTAACTGGGATATGTCCTCCGCGACTAGTACGTTCTGCATGTTCAGCGAATGCTATTCCCTGGAGAGCGTCTCTCTGCCGGATTTCTCGAATTCGATCAATCTCCAAACGAGCTCCGGCATGTTCATGGACTGTACTTCCCTCACCAGCGTTGATTTGAGCAGGTTCAGCCCGCCAAACCTGGAATACGCCCAGTCCATGTTCCACAGATGTCGGGCTTTGGAGAGAGCGGACCTGTCTTTTCTGAACTCTGGCAAACTGAAAGTGCTGAGCCAGATATTCGAAGAGTGCACCTCGCTGAAGGAGGTGGTCATGCCTGAGACCAACCACTGGCTCACCCTGGCATCCAAGATGTTCTACAACTGCCCATCTCTGGATTTCGTGGACCTCCGCAGCCTCGATCTATCGAGAGTCACAGAGGGGGCCTTCACCGAGAACTTCTTTTTGAACCCTTCCGAAGACGGCACAGAGAACCGCCTTCTCGTCCTCTCGACCGACGAAAAGGTGATCAACTACAACTTCGATTGGGATAACCGAACGGGCAGCGGCCCCACCATGGACGCAAACGGAGGAACGTTCGCCTCCAATTTGGAGGGCGTCCGGAAAGACTCCAGCATTCTCGTCTTGCCCGATCTCAGTAACACCGCTCTCGAAAACGCCATCGCGAACGTGGTCGAAAACTTCGAGGTTCCCCACAAGGAGGGCTACACCTTCGATGGGTGGGAGAAAGTCGAGAGCATAACAGTAAGCTCCAGCATGGCAGAATCCGCCTTCAGCCGCCTGAACGGAGATAAGTACAAGGCGCGTTGGAGCACCGAGGCAGGCGGCATCAACCGCTCGCCCGTCATCTCGGCCGAAGACAAATCACTGAAGGTCGGAGACGCCTTCGACCCGCTGGACGGAGTCTCCGCCCATGACGAGGAGGACGGCCCGATAGCGCTGTCGGCAGACAACGTCGTGTTCAACGACGTAAACGCGAGCAGACCGGGCGACTACTCCGTCACGTACAGGGTGACCGACAGCGGCGGGGCCTCCTCGGAGAAGTCCATAGCGGTGAAGGTGGTCGACGAGCCCGCCTCGCAGTTCGTAACGCCGACCGGCGGGAAGGCGCCCGGCGGCGAGCCCAAGGCGATGCCCCGAACGGGAGATGGTCCTTTCGGTGTCGGAATCTTCGGGTTGGCCCTGTTCAGCCTAGGTGGACTGCTCCTCGCCTTGCGCAGGACAAAAAGCTGATAGGCCGCCCGTCAACCACATTCGGGCTTTCTGCAAAGAGAAGGGGGCTTTCCCCTTCTCTTTTTTTCTTCGCCTAACGTTGCGATCCGCCGAGCCGATCGGATTACCGCCTTCGCTTGCGGCCGGGTTCGGCGCGCACCAATCTTCACAGCTTTCAACTTAACCGAAGTGCTTTGCGGCCAGGCAGGCGCGGCACGGGTACCTGCATTCGTGCAAACAGCTATTTATGATATATATCATCGCATACTCCCTTCGCTAGGCAGGCGCCCAACCTCGCGGAGGACTCGTATGATTCGGGAACCGAAACCAGATCGCTCACGACCCCGAGGGAGTCGGCGAGCGCGCAGGGGTCGGCGTGGGCGTACACGCGCAGCGTGAAGCCGGGGGCGGTGTGGCCGAGCCATTGGGCGACGGTGCGGATGTTCACCCCCTTGGCGACGAGTTCCGTGGCGAAGGTGTGCCGCAGCCAATGGAAGCAGCATTCGATTCCGAACGCCTTGCAGAAGGACGAGAAATCGCGCTGCATCGCGTCGGGGGTGTAGGGGGATCCGTCGATGTCCCCCAGGATGAAGAGCCTTTTGCTGAACGGCACCCCGTACTCGGCGCATCGGGCGCGCTGCCACTCCATCCTCTTTCCGAGTTCTTGGTTCAGCGTGCTTTCGACAGGCAGCGTGCGAAGGGATGAGGGGGTCTTCGGGCCTTTGACGAGCAGCGAGCCGTCGTCCTTCACGACGACCTGCCTCACCGAAAGCCTTGCCTCCAAATCGTCCCAATCCTCCCAAGTGAACCCACGAACCTCTTCTCCCCGCACGCCGGTGGAGAGCGCGAGGCGTATGGCGAGCGGCAAGGCACCTACCAGCTGCGGCAGGAGGGAGAGCAGAAGAAGCCGCTCGCTTGCAGACAGCGAGCGCGGGCGCGTCTCGACGCGCTTGGGCGGCTTCACGTTCCTGCACGGGTTGGCCGCGACCAGCCCTTCTTCTTGCGCACGGGAGAAGGCGTTCTTCATCAGCGAGAAGTTCGACGCCACGGTGTTCGGCGAGAACCCTTCGTCCAACGCGAAGCGAATGGAGTGCTTCACGTCGAACTCGCGCACCTCGTTCAGCTTCGTGTAGGCGATATCCCCCATGCACTTGATGCCGGAGACATAGCCGCGCGCGGTCTTCCTGGCGACCGCTCCGGTGAGAACGAGGTCGTTCGCCCAATCGGACTGGTAATCGACGAGCGTGGGGATGTTGGGGGAGAAGCCCAGGTTGAGTCGGGCCGCCTCCTCCAAAATCGCACGGCGCTCCTCTGCCGCGCACTTCGCCTCTCGCCGGCTGGAGCAGCCCTTGAGGGTTTCGAACACCCTCTCGCCGCAAGTCCCGTCATCGAACACGGGGTGGTAGCTCGCGCGCCAGCTAGTCTTCCCGCGCTGCACGAGGGAATCCCTGACGTAATGCACCCTAGTCACCCCTCAGCTGGCGAAGCGTCGAGAAGGACGCGCTCAGCCCGACGACCTTGGCGACGGCGTTGAACTCTCGCGCCATCGCCTCGGGGAAGATGTCGAACAACCGGTCGCCGGCGCAGGCGCGCCCCTCGCGACGGGATACCGCATAGGCCAGATCCAGCTTCTTGCGCGTCGCGGGGGATGTTTCGAATGTTCGCGGTTTCGCATAGGCGACGACCACCCCATGCTCGGGCGATATGCGCCGCACGATGCGCCCCGCTGCGAACCCGCAGTCGAAATCGCCCCATTCCAAGGCGGCGACCTGGCATGCCATCGCACGGGCGTCGACCGCGAGGGATGCAGACAGCCCGATCCTGCCCTGCATGGAGGACACCAGCGAAAGCGCGCGCCCGGCGTCTTCTGGCACCGCCCTCTCGCGCAAGCGCTTTTCAGGGGGGCTGACCTCCCTCGCCGGGTTGCTCCTGATTCCGCCCGAAGCCACCGCCGCGTCGAGGGCGGCAGCTATAAGGGAGTGCTCCTTGCGCACCGTGTTGGGCGATACGCCTTTTCGCAAACGCGCATCTTCGTAATTGCGAATATGCGAAGGTTCGAGCTCCCGCAAAGGCATGGCGACGATTCTCCGCGAGGCGCGGGCTATCTTGCCCAAAGAGCCACGGTAGCCCTTGGCCGTCAGAGGGGACACCTCCCCTTCCTTCGAGGCGATGTACTCCTCGATCGCCTCGCCCAAGGAGATCGAGGAGTCGCTTATGGGCGACAGGTCGTGCAAGGCCATCCATTCGGCTTCCTCGACGGCGCTTTCGCGGTCGGTGCCCGAGAGCATGCGCCTTATCCGAGGAGACAAACTCCCGTCTTCGTTTCTCCACCTGAAATCTGCCCGGTATCGCGATCCGCAGACGGACACGCCGCTCACTTCGTAACCCATGCTCTCCTCCTAGAAGCCTCGATGATTGATTTTTCGTGTCTTGGTCGACGCCGATGGAATTGGCTCGCAAATTGGCTCGGCAACCTTCTCGGCGCGGCGGAGGCATGGTATCACCCGTTTTTTCGAAAACTTGTGAAATATGGCCGTTTTCCTGCATCATCGTTGCATCTGGGTTTGATTGCATGTATCATACTTAAATCGGTTTTTGCTTGTGGATGGCGTACTTGATGGCGCTACGAATCAGTACGTCGGGGGTTCGAATCCCTCACGGCGCACCACTTAAACACTCAGACGAACCTTCGGGTTCGTTTTTTCTTTTACGCTTCACGTCTTATACGATTTCCTGCCCCTATCGCGGAGACGGCATGCACCCTTTGAGCGCACCTCATCGTTCATGCACGTTCTAATCCGTACCCGAAATCCGAGCTATGCCACACGTGCATCACGCGTTGCAGCCAACTCGAAAAATCCCGCAGTAGTTTTTAGTATTTCTCCTTCGCCATCAGGCATATCGCAGAACCGCAACGCCGAGAGATCCGCTTCGACGAAGCCGTCGCACCGGATCGTGCATTCCCGGGGCTTGACCTTCGACATGGTTCAAGCTGTACCGTGGGGCAGGCTAGACCAGCTAGGGAACAGGAGGCTCATTATGAGAAAGCTGGGCAACGAGGGAACGCAGGGATACGAGACCGGGCTAAGCGGAGGCATCGATCGCCGCAACTTCTTGAAAGGTGCCGCGCTATCCGCTCTCGGCGTAGCATCGGTCGGCGCGCTCGCCGCCTGCTCGCCGCAGGCTTCGCCTGACGACGCGGCCGTTTCGGACATCGCCGAGGAAGACGCACCGTTCGAAGCCGAGGAGACGGTAGACGCCGACGTTGTCATCGTCGGCTGCGGTGCCGCCGGGTTCATGGCCGCACTGCGCGCATCGAAAGGTGGCGCCAGCGTCGTGGTGCTCGAAAAAGGCGACAACATGACCGCTCCAAACGGCATCTACGTGTCCGGCCCCTTCGCCGTCGGCACAGACGTGCTGAAAAATAAAGAAGGCGGCACCACGCTCACCGTGGACGATGCGTTCTACCACGTTATGGAGTACTCGCACTGGACGCCCAATCCCGCGCTCATGCGCCGCTGCCTGGAAACGTCGGCCGACGCCGTCGCGCAGCTCGAAGAGATCGGCTACACGTTCGAAGAGAAGAACTTCCGCTTCGAGACCCCGTTCATCGGCGAGAAGGGCGGCTTCCACGCCATCACGAACGCCTCCGAGGAGCGCGCGGCAATGTGGGAGCAGGCGCTGACAGACAATGGCATAGACGTGCGGTTCTCTACAGCGCTCGTATCGCTGGCTACGGATGACAACGGCACCGTCACCGGGGTAAACGCCGTGGAAAAGGGGAAGAAGAACATCGCCTTCAACGCTAAAGCCGTCATCCTTGCGGCAGGAGGCTACCTGGGCAACCGCGACCTGCAGGAACGATTCCTGCACACGCGCAAGCTCAATGTGGCGCGCGGGGGCGAATCCATCTGCACGGGAGACACCATCGTCGCTGCCGAAAAGGTAGGTGCAGCGTTGGAGAAGACGTTCGGATACTGCCCTTGCGAGTACGGTGGCACGCACGCAAACGCGTCCCGCCCCGCCAAGCAGGACAAGTTCGATCAGAACTACGCGTTCAAATTCGGCCTGTACGGCTGCCTGCTCGTAGACGCCGAAGGCAAGCGCTTCATCAACGAGGGGCTGCTGTGCGACTACCCGATGAGCTACGGTTCCGAGCAGATCCTCAAGAACTCCCCATGGTACGCCGTGGTCGACCAGGCCTACGTCGATGCAATGGCAACCGAAGGCCTGTACAACTACACCACCGCCAAGGGAGCAACCGAGGACACTTGGTTCATCGGGAACTACTTCAAGGACCGCATCCTGGACAACCTGCCTGCCGACATCGAGGAGGGCATCGCCGAGGGCTGGTGCTTCAAAGCCGACACGCTCGAGGAGCTGGCAGAGCATTTCGGGCTGGACGAACTCCCCGAAACGGTGGAGCGCTACAACGGATACTGCGAAGCCGGCACCGACGGCGAGTTCGGAGCCAACCCGTGGTACCTCTCTCCCGTGGCTACCCCGCCGTTCTACGTCACGGAGAACGAGCCCAGCGCATGGAGCACGTTCGGCGGCGTGCGCATCGACGACTGCTGCCGCGTGCTGTCCGCCGAGACGAACGACCCCATCCCCGGCCTGTACGCCGCCGGCACGGATGCGGGCAGCCTGTACTACTCGCCCTACTACGACATTCCCGGCTACTGCTACGGACTGTGCATCGATTCCGGCTACATCGCAGCCGAGGAGGCCGTAGCCTCGCTCAAGGCGTAAACAACCTTGCTGCCCGCCCGCTGCCCGCAGGCGGCCGGGCGGGCAGCGGGCCTTCCGCTTTCTACCTCACCGGCACGAACAGCGTCTCGATATCGCTTCCATTGCCGTCCAGATTCAGGAAAGACGGGAACAGGATCACGTTTCCCCGCAGCTCGTAGCCGTGATCGTCCAGGTAATCGAACAGATCCGAAAACGTCTCCTTTCGTACGCTTTCCTCCCTCGTCACGCAGCGCCGAAACCGTACGCACTTCCCCAGGCACAGATGCTCGACGTGGGCAAGGTCGGCTTCCTTCAACCGATGCCCCTCGCTCTCGGGCATCGCGATGATGTAGCTGGGGTCGATCGAATCCCCAGGCGCGTCGAAGTCGTCTTTGTCGATGATGCGCGCGCAGCTCGTGACGCTGAGCATATCGTAGAAAAGCGCGATCTCCCGTTCGCGATCGACCGCCACACCGAAGTCCAGGCCTGCCGACGCCCTCACATACAGCTGGTCAGGCGTATCCATCAAGGTGAAGTCGGATCGGCCTCCCCCGTCGATCAGCTCAAGGGCCCCTCCTATCTTCGCCAGCCGATAGCGCAGCAGGTCGGCTTCGTGGAGCAGCGCCTCCCTCTGATCCTCTAGCGAGCGCCTGAACTCTTCGGTGCCTTGCCTGGCATCGAGCATTGCCACAGCCCGCTCGACGGTGAATCCGTATTGGAGCAACACGCGGAACGCGTTCGAGCGAAACGCGTCTTCCGGCGAAAACACGCGGTAGCCGTTATCATCGCGAAGCGCAGACAGCAGGCCGTGTTTCTCGTAAAACCTGATCTTCGACGGCGGAAGCCCGGTCATCGCAGCAAATTCTTTGATGCGGTACATGGGAACCCTTTCCTCGCAGCAACCCCTTCCCTCGCGCACAGAATACCACAGAGAGGGCCAGGTGGAACCCCACCTTTCTGACTGCGCATGCCGTTGCCGCGCGGGAGTCCAGGCACATGCACGGCTCGCAATGCCAACCCAGTCCTCAGCGAAGCCCCCGCAAGACAAAGAGCCGACCCCGAAGCTGCCAGTTCGGGGTCGGCCTAAAAACGCCATGCGGTTATCCGCCGAGTGCGGTAGAACGGCGCGCCGCCCCGCCGCACTACGAAGTTCTAGCTTGCAAGGTATTCGTGCGCGTGGTTCGCCGCCGTGCGACCGGAGTTTACGTTGTTGCCGTTGCACGTGCCGCCAACGTTGATGGTGTAGATGTTGCGGTACAGCATGCAGCCGTCGGTGCCGACCGCGTACAAGCCGGCGATAGGCTCCTTGTTCTGATCCACCACCTGAGCATTGATGTCGCATTCGATTCCGCCAACCGACATCAGGAAGTACTGGTTGAGCTTGGCCATGTAGAACGGCGGCGTGGAGATGGGCACCATGGCCTCGGCCGGTTTTCCGAAATCGGCGTCAGCCCCCTTCTCGCACAGCTCGTTGTACCGATCGACGCTCGCCTGCAAGGCTGCGGCGTCCACGCCGAAGTACGCGGCCAGCTCGGCAACGGTATCGGCCTTGCACAGATCGTCTTCGGGATCGGTGTCTACGAACTCCAGCATATCGGGATCCCCCGCCAAGCCCGCCTCGAGGATGGCGCGATCGAACACCGAGTACATGGCGCGATGGGTCATGGCCGGCACGCACTGCATCTCGAAGTTGTCTTTTGCGAAGTCCTCGCAAATGAATCGCTCGCCGTCTTCGTTCACCCATAGCTGCGCCCCGCCGGTGCCGAACATTCCCGCGCCGCAGAACACCGAGGTGAACGTATCGGCCTTCCATGCAAAGGTATCCCCTCGCCCGCAAATGTTCGTGCTGTTGAACGTCGAGTTGTTCACAAAGCTGCGCGCACCCACGTCAAACGCCATTTTCAACCCGTCGCCGTTGTGGCCGGGCGTCCCGCCATAGACGATGTTGTCCCAGTTCCATCCGCGCTCTTCCATGAGCTCCTGGTTCTGCGCGAAACCGCCCGTCGCCAGGATGACGGCCTTCGCATTGATCCGCAGCGTGTTGCCGTCGGAGTCCTCGGCGAAAAGCCCGGCGACTTTCCCGTCTGACATGATCAGCTGCTTCGCGGAGGTCTCCAGGCGCACGTCGACGCCGAGCTCTTCGGCACGGGCCGTCATGTGCGGAACGTACCCGACGCTTGCCACATCGCCTTCGAACCAATGGAAGCAGCTCACGATGCCCGAACCCAGATAGTCGTCGACCATGCCCGAAAACTTCACGCCCTGCTCGATAAGCCATTCCACGTTGTCGCCCGATGCGTTTATGAACCGGTTCCACAAGGCGCCGTTCGTCACCATCTGGGCTTCTTCCATCTCCGTCTGGATGATTTCGACCGGCGTAACCTCGATGCCGGCCTCCTTCTGCAGCTGCGTGCCCACGGCGAAGATGCCCTCTACGCCGATGCCGTTTCCTCCCGTCGTGTTCGTCGCCTCGATCCCAACGACCCTATCTCCGTTGTTGGCGGCTTGCACGGCCGCAGCGAGACCCGACATGCCCAGGCCCACAACGACGATGTCGGCGTCGATGGTCTCGGCGATCTCGCCGGGCTCGTAGGTCGACGAGCCTTCATCGCTTCCTTTCGCAACGGGCTTATCCTCCGAACCGGCAGGACTGCACCCGGCAAGCCCCGCCACCCCCAAGGCGGCGCCCGCTGCCGTCAGCCCGAGAAAGCCCCTGCGCGACATATTCTTCTTTCCCATGTTGTTCCTCCCTCTTTGCTCTGTTTTCCTTCATCCTCGCGGCTTCGCAAAGGATCGCTTGGCCGATGAGGCTGCTTTCACCATGCGGCGACACGGAGGAAAAGTCATCGGAAGGATCGGGTGCGTTTCACAATCACCTGATACGGGTGAGGTTGTCGGCAGGAGTCGTGCGAGCCTAGGGGAAAGTTCTGAGATAATGGCGTCCTAGCATTGTTTCGCAACCGACCATGAATGGGCATAGGCAGGCTTATGGCAAAAGATCTCGGGTTCGAAAAAGGAATCTGCCTTCTTATCGGCATCGGGTCCTATTGGGCTTGGGCAAGCGTGTCCATGGTCACGGCATCTTTGTGGCAGACGGGATCCGCCGACCTGAGCCATACTTCGTGGCTCGTGAACGTGGCGGCGCATTGCGTCAGCCTGCTTGCCTTCGCCGCCCTCGATACGAAAGCCTCTTTCGGCTTCCACGGCAAAACGGCTGCCGTACTGTTTCCGGCGATCGTCGTCGGTGGGACCGTGCTTCTTTCCGCCGGTTACGCAAGCGGGTCTTTCGAGCCGTTGGTATTCGCCGGATCGATCGTGTCGGGCATCGGAACGGCAGGCATGCTGATGCTGTGGTGCGAACCCTATGCCCGCTTGAGCCAAGTCAGCGAACAGCGGCTTATCCTAGGCGGCTCGATAGTGGTGGGCATGCTCGTCTCGCTGCTCATCCCCAACCTTCCCGATCTTGCCGCCATAGGCGCAACGCTGTTGCTCCCCGTCGTCACATCGCTCTGCGTAATCCATATCAAGGATCTCGATTCGCCGAATCGCGCAGCCTCCCAACGATCCGACTCCGAAACGCCTGCCGCGCACGACGAGGATCAGCGTATCGGCATGGTTCCTTCGTTTCGCAAGATGGTGCGCCAGCAAGGCAAACGCAACGTCGCAAGCCTTTTCGCCTGCTGCTTCATTCTGGCTCTGCCTGCGGGGCTGTTTCAAAACCTGCACACCTACACGGAGGCGGGCGATGGCTCTTCGGCGTGGAATACCATTTTGTCATGCGTCTGCATGCTGGTCGTGGTAGCTATCTGCCTTGATTACTACTTCATGGAGAAGCGCGGCACCTATGTGTTCTCGCGGTTGGTCATACCCCTTATCGCGGGGGGATTGCTCGTCATTCCGTCGTTTACCGTCGGCGGAAACGCCGCCTTCCCGGGCTTCGAATCGTGGGCGGGCGTGCTCACGCTTACGGGATACCACCTGTTTCTCGCCTACACCTACACCGAATTCGGCTTGATGGCATCGGAGGCGCAGGTGCCAGCGCGCCGCGTATTCGCATGGGGAACGAGCGCCATCGACATAGGGCTCATCGCGGGCACTGCGCTGGTGTCGGCCGTCCAGTATTTGTCGGGCGCGTGGGCGATGGGCATCGTCTTCGGCGTCGTCTACCTGCTGCTGCTCGTCGGCATCCTGCTTTTCCCGAAGGTGTTCGAGAGCGTAGAGAACCGGGAGCGCGACAAAGCGGCGGCGCTGAGGCTGCAAAGGGAGGTCGGCAGAAGCGGAACGTCGGGTAACGATCCCTTGTTCGACATGGGCGCGCGCTGCGACGCTGTCGCAAAGCTTTACGGGCTCTCCGCACGCGAGAAGGACGTACTGGCGTACCTCTTGATGGGGCGCACGCTGCAATCCATCGGCAACGAGACGTTCCTGTCGTACAACACGGTAAAAACCCACGTCAGCCACATCTACCAGAAAACGGGCGTGCACTCGCGCGACGAACTCATCGATCTGCTCGACGAGAGAGAGTGAAGCGGGCCGCAGACAGCTGAATTGCATGAGCACCGCATACGGGCACGAGAAACATCTTGTGTGTCGGAGAACAGAGCGGAACGCACGCTATCCGAGTACGAAACCCCGAAAGACTTGTAAGAAGATCGGCAAAGGAGTCGCCTAGAAGGCCCGAGAGCCGAAGCGTCCTTGCACACCTCGGAATAGCGCGATCCCCAGGAGAGCAAGAACCCACAGCCCCGCCTTCGCCAACAACGACCTCAGCAAAGCGGCGGCTCCCGACAACCTCGTCGGGAGCCGCCGCTCGCCTAGCCCCGAACTCGCCCTACTCCTGGCGCAACGCCACGACGGGATGCAGCTGCGACGCCCGATGCGCAGGAAAGATGCCGAACACGAGGCCGATGACCATGCTCGCACCCGCGGCAACGCAGACGACGGTCGGCGAAACGACGCAGGGGATGCCCGCGTACTCGGCCGCAGCGCAGAGCGCCATCCCAAGCAAGATGCCGAGCGCACCTCCGAGCAGACTCAGCACGAGCGCCTCGACGAGGAACTGGATCAGGATGTCGCCGCGCCGTGCGCCGAGCGCCTTCTTGATGCCGATTTCGCGAACGCGCTCCGCAACCGATACGAGCATGACGTTCATGACCCCGATGCCCGCAACCAGAAGCGAGATGCTCGCAATGCCGGCAAGAAGGAGCGTCATCGTCTCGTTCACCGTTCCCCCGGCGCCGAGTAGCTCGTCTTGGGTGTTCACGGAAAACATGGCTGGGGATATGCCCTTCTCGTTTTCGAGGTAATCCGAAACGGAGCCTTTAGCAAGTTGCACGGCGTCGTCGCCCGCCGCCCGCACATAGAGCGTTTCTATCTTCCCGTCAGACCCCAACGTTCCGGCCGATTGATGCGGCACGAGCACGAGACCCTCGGTGTTGAGACCCATCGATTCGCCCTTTTCCTCGAGCACCCCCACAACGGTGAACTCATCGCCCGCAAGCTTGATGGTGCGCCCGAGGGCATCGGTCGTTCCGAAAAGATCGCGGGCGACGGCACCGCCGATTACGCACACCTTCGATTTGCTCTCCCGATCGACCGACGAAAGGTTGCGGCCCGCAGCAAGCTTGAGGTTTCGAACGTCGAGGTAATGCTCGTCGGAGGCCTCGACCGCTGCGCGGTTCGACTTCTCGGTGCCGGCGCTTACAGAAGCGTTCAGATGCTTCGACGGCACTGCATCCGCCACGCCGGGGAGTGCCCGCACGTCGTCCATGTCGTCGTATCCGAGCGACCCTTCGAACAGGTACGCCGAGATGATATCGCCGCCGAGCGCCTTCATCTGTTCGGCAACCTGCCGGTTCGATCCGTCGCTCATACCCACCAGCACGATGACCGACGAGATACCGATCACCAGCCCGAGCATCGTAAGCACCGTGCGCAGCTTGTTGCGGGCCACGTTCCTGGTGGCATCTTTGCCTATCTGCAGCCACTTCATACGCTAACCGCCTCCTCGAAAAGCATGCCGTCGGCTATCGTCACCACGCGGCCCGCCTCGCGGGCAAGCTCGGGGTTGTGCGTAATGAATACGATCGTTTGACCCAGTTCGTTGAGCGTTTTGAGCATCGCCATGATCTCGGCGCTCGTCTTGGAATCGAGCGATCCCGTCGGTTCGTCGGCAAGGAGGATATCGGGCGAGCCGACCAAGGCGCGCGCGATGGCCACGCGCTGCTGCTGGCCTCCCGACAGCTGGGAGGGCAAATGCTTTTCGCGTCCCCCGAGTCCGAGACGGGCAAGCATGTCGCGGGCAATCTTGTCGGCTTGACGGGCACGCATGCCCCGGTAGATGAGCGGCACGCGCACGTTCTCTTCGGCACTCATCGATTTGAGCAGGTTGAAGTTCTGGAACACGAAGCCGATCTTGCGGTTGCGCAAAGCGGCCAGACGATTGCCGGACATGTGCGAGACGTCTTCGCCGCCGAGAAGGTAGGTTCCCTCGTCGGGCGTATCGAGCAATCCGATGATGTTCATGAGCGTCGATTTGCCCGATCCCGAGGGACCCACGATGGCAACGAATTCACCGCGCCGGACCGAGAAGTCGACGGCATCGAGCGCACGGATTTCATCATCGCCCATACGGTACAGCTTGGATAAACGGGTTATGGAGATCATGGCGCACCTCAGCCCTCAGCGGCACGGGACACGAAGCTGATACCGCCTCCGTCGATCGCCTCCGACGGCGCGGTCTCGTTCACAACCACTTCATCGCCTTCGCTCAGATCGCCGACAACCTCGACCTTCGTTCCGTCGGACAGGCCCGTTTCCACCTCAACAGGTTCGAGCGAACCGTCGACATGCTGCACAAGCACGAAGTGGGTGCCGTCACCCCCGTCGTTTACGGCGCTCACGGGCACCGTGAGAACATCGTTCACCTCGCCCACCTTGATGCTCACGTTCGCCGACATGCCGATGAGCATGCTTCCGTCGTTGGGAATCTCGACGGTCACCTTGTACTTCGAGCCGGTCGCCTCGTAGGTGCCCACTTCGTTGATTTTCACGACCGTGCCCGCATGCACCGCCTCATCTTGAGCACCCAACTTCACTTCCACGTTCTGACCCACGGAAAGATCGGCGATCTCGGCTTCAGGCACCGCAAGCTCAACATGCATCGAATCAACCCGGGCGACTTCCACGTAGTGCTCTTCGGTCAGCTCGTCATACTCGTCTTCGGGAAGGCTCTTCCCCAATACAACCAGATCGTACGGTGCAACAAGCGGATCGCCATACGTGTATTCGACCAGAGGCGTACCGGCGGGAATGCGCTCGTTGAGCGGCACCTCTGACGATCTGAAGTAGCGCCATTTCGCCATTTCGAGCTTTTCGGTGTCGGAGGGCTTCACTTCGCCCGGACCGGTAACCAGCTTTTCGATCGGACCCTTCTCTACCCGTGCCGTTGGCATGTGCGGAGCCTCGATGTCATCCGATGCCGCAGCGTCCTGCCCCACCAGCACGTACGCAATTCCACCCAAAGCGGCAACGAGCAGCGCTACGACAAGCACTTTCCCAATAGTTTTCACCATATTCGATCTCTCTTCCTACCACGTTCGCTTCCTCTCGGCTTGCGCCTGAGGCTATTCGGCAGACTCATCGTCCGGCACCGACCCGGTTCCATCGCTTGGAGTCTGGGTTATCGTAGGAGCCTCGCCGCTCGAGGGGTCTCCGTAGATAAACTCTCCCGGAGTTTCAGTCTGAACGCCGGAATCAAGTACGTTTTGCTCATCTCCCTGCGCGCTGAGATTCTTGAGCAGCACAAACCCCGCACCCAAAATGACCAACACGGCTAGCACGATAACGAGATTCCTGAACGCTTTGCTTTTTGCATACATCGATTACTCCTTTTCTCGGTTTCAACGCTTCCGCATAGTAGTCAAACGAACCTTAAGCAAACGTGAAACGGGGGCGCTCCCCTCATGGAGATATCTCCATGCCCGTTTAACCGTTGTTTAACGATGCGGATGATAGAATGAGCGCGAAGAAGGTGTGCGCATGAAGATCCTCATCGTCGAAGACGACCGCAACCTATCGCATGCGATCAAGCGATGCCTCGCATCCTCGCACGACTCGGACCAGGCGTTCGACGGAGCGGAGGGCTACTTCCTTGCGAGCAAAGGCGTATACGACCTGATCATCCTCGATCTGATGCTGCCCGCGCTGGACGGCTATACCGTACTCGAGCGCCTGCGCGAGGAAGGCGTGTTCACGCCCGTGCTCATCCTCACGGCGAAAGGCACGCTCGCCGATAAGGCCCGCGGGTTCAGATCAGGCGGAGACGATTACCTCGTGAAGCCGTTCCATCGAGACGAGCTGCTCATGCGCATCGAGGCGATCTTGCGCCGGACGATGGGGCTGTACGAGACGAAAGACCTTGTGTTCAAAGAGCTTGTCATCTCGCGATCGCGGCGCACCGTCGAGATAGCCGGGAAGCCGCTCGACCTCAAGGGCAAGCAGTTCGACGCGCTCGAATACCTGGTGAGCAACCAGGACAGGCTCATCTCGAAAACCCAGCTGTTCGATCGCGTATGGGGGTTTCTCTCCGAAACCTCCTCGAACGTGGTCGCCGTGTACATGAGCGGCATCCGCAAGCAGCTGAAGCCTTTCGGCTACGACATCTACCTCAAGACGATCCGCGGGGTCGGCTACCTGTTTACGGAAAAGGACGCGCATGATGCAGAGGATACGAACCCAACGCCCGATGCCGACCGCGATTGAGGGCGATCGCCTCAGGCGCGAATCGATACGCTACACCGCCCTGTTCTTCGTCGTGTTCGGGCTCATATTCGCCTTACTCGGCGTATTCGTGTACCAAACGGTGAGCAGCAATATCTTCCAAGCGGTTGACGAGCAGCTTTCCGTTTCCAGCTTAGATGGCCCCGTCAATATATCCTCGTCCACCTACGCGATTGGCGCACCGGATGCCGAAGCGGTGACGGGAGACGAGTCCACCGCAAGCAACATCTCATTGAGCGAAAGCATCAGCGCCACCATCGAAAGCAACCCCCAAACCATCTTTCTCACCCGCTCGAGCGACGGCACGCCCAACGATACGTACGGCATCTACGCCTCGTACCCCGAGTTTATCGAGAATCTGCCCTTCGATTCCAACGTGCTGAACACGCCGTATCTCGTCGAGCAGGACGGCCATCACTACCGCGCCATCAACTATCAGCTCGAAGGCGGCGAAAGCGGTGCTTCCTACATGCAGGCCATCGCAAACGTCGATTCCGAAATCGCAATTCTCGACCAGTTCACCGCCATGCTCGTTGCCGGCCTCGTTGTTGCGCTCGCTATCTCCGCCGGCGCAAGCTATCTGCTGTCGCGCATGACACTGCGGCCCATCGCGGACGCCTGGGCGAAGCAGACAGAATTCGTGCAGAACGCCTCACACGAGCTGCGCACCCCGCTCACCGTCATCCGCACCACCCAGGAGCTGCTGCTCGACGACCCTCATGCGTGCATCGTCGATAAGTTCGAGGACATAACCCTGACGATCGAAGAGGCCGAGCGGCTCTCTCGGCTCACCGAGAGCCTACTGGTGCTTACCGCAACTGATGCGGGGCACCTTGATCTGGAGACGAGCAATGTCGACCTGCGCGAGCTCTGCACCGAGATCGTCTCGGCATACGGAGACATCGCGCTCATGCAGGAAAAAACGCTTGCGCTCGACGAGTGCGGCGATGCGACGGTGCGCGGCGATCGCGACAAGCTTCGGCAGCTGCTCGCCATCCTGCTCGACAACGCGCTCAAGTACACGGGCGAAGGCGATGCCGTGCGTCTGAGCGTCGCATCGCAGGGATCCGAGGCGGTCGTTACCGTGAAGGATACGGGCATCGGCATCGACGAGGGCGACCTCGAGCGCGTGTTCGACCGTTTCTACCGTGCCGATACGGCCAGGTCGCGCGAGACGGGAGGCTCCGGGCTCGGTCTTCCCATAGCCAAGGGAATCGCCGAAGCGCACGGCGGCACCATCCGCCTGGAGAACGTCGAGCCGAGGGGAATCGCCGCCGTCGTGAGGCTGCCGAATAAAAGAGGTTGATATCCCCCGAAGGGCACGGCACGTACCGGCATGAAGCGGGGCGAAACGCTGCACTGCGCTTCGCCCCGCCTTATCATCGTGAAGCTTCGTTACCTACAAGCCCGAGATATTGTCCTGCACGAGCTCGAAGCGCTCGCTTCCCGGCCCCCTGAAAAACGCGATGCGCATGTTCAGGCCCTTTGCGCTGCAGGTCTCGAACACCTCGCCTTCCAGGTCGCACGGGCGGTCGAAATCGAGCGACGGATCGAACGGCCCCGCTTCCATCTCAACGCCGTGCTCCAGCAGGTGAGCCACCGCCGCATCCATATCGGGAACGCGGAATGCCAGGTGGTTGAGCGAAACAGCAGCCGCTTCGAGGGGCGTTTTATCCTCCTGCTCCAAAAGCTCCACCACCGTGCCGCCGGGATGGCGCATCCACGCCATCTTCAGCGGCTTATCGCCCTCCATCGCAAGCGATTCGAATAGCAGCTCGAATCCCAGAACATCGGCATAAAACGCGATGGACGCTTCGATGTCTCTGCAGTATATGCCCGAATGCTGCGTGCTCAATTCCATGAAAGCCCACCTTCTTACGCGCGGTACAGGGCGATCGTCCCGACGTTCAGGTCTTTCTCGACCGTCGAGATGAAATCAGAAACGGTGCGGGGCAGGTATCCTTCCGCTTCGACCGTGATGCTGTAGTCGGCCGGCTCGATCTGGCGGAACCAGAAATCGCCGAAGTCGTCGGATTCGGTTTCCCTCGTCTGGCCTGTCGCAAGATCGGTGAGGACGACCTTGGCGCCGATGATGACCTCTTCCTCCTCGAGATCGGCGATCTCGCCGCCGATGAAGCGCTTGGGAAGGTTCAGGTAGTACACGCTGGGGCCCGTACCGAATTCGGGGTGGAGCTTCTCGGCGGCATCGAGTTCGCCGGCGAAGTCCTCGATATCGCCGAACCTAAGCGCGTCGTGGGCGCACGCCTCGACGCAGCGCGGTACCGCCCAGCCGTCGTCGAGCAAGTGAGCGCAACCGGTGCATTTCTGCGGGATGTCGAGCTCCTCGTTCCAGAACACCTTGTGATACGGGCACGCCTCCGCAATGGCCTTCTGGCCCTTCGCCTTCACGGGATCGATGACGACCAGTCCGTCGTCGCGGCGGTACACGGCGCCGTCCTTGGCCGCAGCCATGCACGGTGCGTTTTCGCAATGCTGGCACATGATGGGCGTATAGGCGACGGTGACCTTCGGAACCTGGCCGCGCTCCTTCTCCTCGACGTTGAGCCATTGTTGGCCCACATCGGGCTGCGGCGCCGCATAGGGCATCCAATCGTTATCGCAATGCTCGTCCTTGCAAACCAACTGGCAGCTGCGGCAGCCAACGCACTTGGCTACATCGATGACAAAGGTCTTCATAGGGCTACCTCCCTTCCTTGATGATGCAGGATTCGGCCACGTGACCTGTGTCCTTATCGTAGAACTTCGCAAACTCGACGGGGTACTGCTTGGCAAGCTCGAGCACGTCGACCTTGGCGATGTTGATCAAGAAGCTGTTCGTAACCTCGCCGGGGCAGTTCTTCGACGTGGTGTTGGACGGGCAGATGAGGTTGTTCGCGCCGCCGCGGTCGAACTCGCCGATAACGATGCTGTCGACACGCGCACCGTGATCCTGGTACAGCGCACCCGGAATCACACGTTCGCTCAGACGCACGCCGCCCAAAACAGCACCGCGCTCGTTGAATATCTTGCAGATGTCGCCGTCATGCAGGTTCAAGCGGCCGGCGTCCAACGGGTTGACCCAGATGGGTTCGTACAGATAGCCGTCGGGGCCTTTGACCTTGCAGGTCTCGAACTCGCGCATCCAGGTGTTATCGTCGTTGTTCGCATGCACGCGCCAGCGGGGGTGGTTCGTGATGAGCAAAAACGGGTATTCCTTCGCGCGGGGGTGCAGCAGGCTCTCGGAGTGGGATTCCCCGTACGGCACGAAGTGCGGAACCGGGGGACGCTCGACGTCGTCGGGATAGTGCTCGGCGAGCGCGGTTGAGTAGAACTCGATCTTGCCGGTAGGCGTAGACAGCGGCTCGCTATCGGGATCCTCGTACCACGGACGCATGTGCAGACGATCGTTCTCCCAATTCTCGGCGGTAGGAACGACGAAGTAGCCCTTCTCCATCCACTCTTCGTAGGTGAGGTACTTCTCGCATCCGGAGTTCTCGAAGCCCTTCTTGATGAGCTCTTCCTCGGTGCCCTCGGCGTACTGCTCGTACAGGCCGAGCTTCTTGGCCACCTCGCCCACGGCCTCCCAATCGGAAAGGGATTCGCCGACGTGGGGGACGGCCTGCTCTTCATGGAGGATCATGTTGTACTGACCGGAGAACAGGTCGGAAGAGATGTCGTTGACCTCGAGCTTCGTGGTGGTGGGAAGAATGATGTCGGCGAACAGGGCATCGTTTTCAAGCCACGGATGCTGGGCCACGATGAACTGCAGGTTCGGGTGGCGCAGTGCGCGCTGCATCTCGTTGCCGCCGTTCCAGCAGGTCTGCCAGCAGGGGCTGTCGGTCCATATCATGTGGATCTCACCGGCGCCCGGCTGCGGGAAGTCCCACTCGATGAACTGATCCTGGGCTGGCATGCCCGCGATAACGTGGCCGCCCGACCAATGGACCGGCGGGTTCATGATGGCCTGGGGAATGAGGGTCTTCGGGATGAAGTTCACCGGCTCGGTAAGCATGGCCCAGCCATGGTACACGGAGTTCATATCGGGTTGCAGCTCGCAGCGCGGGAAGGGGTAGATATCGTCGATTCCGAACAGCCCGACATCCATGAAGTTGATCTGCCCGGCGCCGGGCTTTCCGAGCTGCTGCATGGTGAGCAGGCAGACTTCCAATCGGGCGGGCTCGCTCGAGTACGCGGCGCGGATGAGGCCGCCGCCCGCGCAGTGGCCGATCGATACGGCATGCTTCGCCCAGTAGCGGGCGAGCGCCTTGATCTGGCGCGCGGAAACGCCGGTGATGGGGGCGGCCCATGCCGGGGTCTTCGCAACGCCGTCCTCCCCGCCCAGAATGTAGCGCTCGAACCAGTCGAATCCGACGGAATGGGATTCGACCCATTCGCGATCGTAGAGGCCTTCCTTCATCCATACGTACGCGATGGCGCACTGCAGCGCGGCATCGGTGTTGGGAAGCACGGGAATCCACTTGTCGGCATGGGCTGCAGCGGCGTAGTTCAGGTCGGGCGTGATGAATATCTGCTTGATGCCGGCTTCGGTGAGAAAGCTTTCGACTCGGCCGGGCATCATGCCGCCCCATCCCCACGGCGTAGTCTCGGGATCGCCCGACCACATGATCACGCAGTCGCCGTTCTCGGCGATATCCTTGAACAGGTTCTCGGTGTGAGCCTGCTTGCCGACGGGATCCATGCCCCAGATATGCTTGGCTCCCCAGGTCCAGCCTTCCCACGAATCGGGCTGACGGGCTTGCAGGGTATAGCCGCCCAAAAGGTCGAGGAGCTTGCCCGGGCAGCCGTGCGCAGCGTGGATGATCTTCGACTCGCCGTGGCCGTCGATCTGGGCCAGCACGGCGAAGGGACCGTATTCGGCGTAGATGCGCTTCAGCTCCGAGGCAACGATATCGGTTGCCTCATCCCAGCTGATGCGCACGTACTTGGCTTCGCCGCGGGTTTCGGGATGGCGCTCGCCGTTCGGATCCCAATCGACGCGCTTGAGCGGATAGGGCACGCGGTTCTTCGAGTAGACGCGTTTCTTGTAGGCGTACTGCAAAGGCGTCGGAAGCGTATGGGTCTTCGGTTCGAGCACAGCTCCGTTGCGAGCCGTGATCTTCCAGGGACGCATGCTCTCGTAATCGTATTTCTCGTCATAGTGCATAGGGCGTATTCGCAGAATCTTCCCGTCCTTCACATCGACGGCAGCGGAGTTGGATCCCAATCCGAATCCGCATAGACCCAAAGATTTATATACCGTTTTGCCGCTGGTTTCCGGCATAGCTTCTCCTTCCTCAAGGCTTTCGTTCGCAGGATGCATCCCTACCGCTTTTCGCGCTCAGCGGAAGAAGGTTGCAATCGCCGTGCACCCCGCATATATTCGAACGCTTGTTTTTCGTGCGCTTTCAAAGCAAACGAATGAAAACGCCGCTCGCGTTGTCGCGAGACAAGAACGCGTCTTCCCCCTTTCGCCGCCTTGTGTAGTATTATGGTTGTCGGTGCTTTCGCTGAAGCCCGGTGCCATAGGCACGTCTGCCAGGACGGAACCTCGTTTGAGTGTATAGGCCGGAATTAAAACGGGCTATACCTCGATTCGATTGAAAGACCTCAGACGCATACAGCATGCTGAGGTAGTTGCCGAGTCGAAGGGCGAACTATGGAAGCCAAGAAACCGAAAGACACCCCCGCACGCAAAACCGCCTCATCCGTGCACGATACCGAGAAAAGACCCGTTTCAAATGCCCCCGTCCATACGCTGAACCAAACGGCCGACGACCCCATCGACACCGAGTCAAAACGGGAAAGCGAGCCTCCCTCATGGGCGCGCTACACCAACATCCCCTTCAGGCTTTTGGGCTATGGCGTCTTGATGGGATGGCATTTTCTGCTCATCTACTTTTCAACGGCGCTCGAGGCAACCGAACCAGATGCGTACGTGCTGCTCCTGCGGCAGCTCACGCTGAACGCCGCCCTGGCAGTAACGTTTATCGGCCTCTCGCTGACCGGCCGTAAGCCGAATATGCTGAAACTGCTTCTCTCCCCGCTTGCGATAGCGGGAATAGCGGTAACGGGCACCGTCGCAACGGCGGGAATCATCTACGCGCAGTTCTGCGATGTGGCCGTCGCCACCGTCGCGTGTATGGCCGTCGCGGGCGCGTCCGAGGGGTTGCTGCTATTCGCATGGCTGCACTTCTACTCCGAAACGGAGACGAACTACGCAACGCAGTACATCTCGACCTCGATCGTCATCGGCGCGTTGGCTGCGTTTTTCATCCGCCATCTCACCGTTGAAATAGCTTGGGTCTGCTTCGTAACGCTCCCGGCGATATCGGCCGGCATGCTCGCGATCAGCATCCGCCAAACGCCCGTTCGCAGCGCCGATAGAGGCGGACGCGGCCTGACCGACCACAAAGGCGCCGTGCGCCCGCTTGTCGCCTGCGCGGCAAACCTTGCCGTGTTCAGCGCGGCGTTCGGCTTCTTACAGGGAAGCGTGCTGCCCGACGGCAATCCCGTTTTGGCCGCCTTTACCCCTAATGCGGCCATCGGCGCCGCCGCTGCCGGGGCGGTCGCCATGCTGATATACCGAAAAATGACGGGCAGACAGGCACCCGAGCTCTTGCGCCGCGTATCGGTTGTGGTGTTCGTGGCCGGCGTCATAGGCGCGATATACCCCTGGCCTGCCACGAAGGAGATCGCAGGAATGGCCATCATGGCCGGGTTCATGATCGTCGACATCACGAGCCTCGTGCACGTCGTGAAGGTCATTCGCTCCTACGACATAGCTTCGGCGTTCGCCATCGGGCTCAACCGCGCGGTCGAGTACTCCGCATTCGGCGTGTCGATCGCTGCGGGGGCGTTGCTCGCCCGCACGGCGGGAGCCGACCCCCTGTACCCCCTGTACGTGTGCGGCGCAGTGACGATACTCACGCTCGGTTACGTTATGGCGTGCATGGGAGGTGGCCCCCTCGACTGGATCGCCTCCCTGTTTCCGGAAAACGAGCTTGTCGAGGAACACGAGGGGACGCTTCCCCCCTCCCCCATGGAAGCGTCTGCCCCCAACGCGCCCCACGATGCCAAGCCCGGGCAGCTGACGCTCGGATACTTCAGGCTGAAATGCCATGCCGTATGTGAGCAGTCGAATCTTTCGCCGCGCGAATCGGAGGTGCTCGTGCTCATGGCGAAAGGGCGCAATGCGGAATACATACAGAACGCCTTGACGATATCGAACTACACGGCGAGAACGCACATCGCCAACGTCTATCGCAAGTGCGACGTTCATTCGCTGCAGGAACTCATCGACAAAGTCGAGCAAACGGACGTCGAAAACACCTGATCGGAAACCGCGCCTTCTTTCATCTACCGCTTCTCGCGTGAGGCGAAACCACATTTACCGCAAGCCGCTCGATGCCGTTTCGGCGTAGGGCGGCTATAGTTCTTCCCATGGGTTGCTCTGCCAGGACAGCGCCGTTGAGTCGCATATCACGACAACGTCACTTTTAAAGCTGGGAGGTACCATGAGCGAGAAAGATCAATCGTTTTCCATGGGTCGTCGATGGTTGGTTTTCTCCATCGTTTTCATCATCGGGATTCTATCGGCGTACAGCATGTTCAAAGCACCGCCGCTGTTTTCGATAATCATTCCCGAGCTCGGATTCACCGACGAGAACATCGGATGGGTCATGTCGATGTTCTCGATCATCGGCGTCGTGCTGGCGTTTCCGGCAGGCGCGATCCTCGCAAAGCTGGGCATCAAGAAGAGCCTCATCATCACTGCCGCGAGCCTGGCCATCGGCAGCGCCATGGGAGCCATAGCCACCAACGCCCCGATTCTTCTGGCTTCGCGCTTCATCGAGGGAATCGGGATGGGCTTGATCTCGGTTGTGGGACCCGCCGCCATTGCGACCATCATCCCCCGCGCAAAGCAGGGCTTGGCTATGGGCATCTGGTCGGTATGGTTCCCCGCAGGCACCGTGCTTGCATTCAACACCGCCCCCGCACTGGCCGCAGGCCTCGGATGGCGTTCGGTTTGGTGGGTTGCAGCCGCGCTGTGCCTGGCGGCCCTCGTGTTCGCGCTTGTGTGCTATGCGCAGCCGCCGGCCGAAGAAGCCGAAGGGGAGCAAGCTGCAAGCGGCATCATGCGCAAGCCCGATATGTTCAGCATCATTATGGTCGCCGTGGCGTTTATGACATGGAACGCGTTCAACGCCGGTGCCATCAGCAGCTTCTATCCTACGTTCCTCGCGGAGGTCCACGCGATGGATCCCCAAACATCGGGCTTCGTAGCCAGCATCACCAACCTGTGCGTGCTGGCGCTCGGTCCCATCTCGGGTATCGTGTCCGATAAGCTCGGCACGCGAAAAGGATTGCTGGTGTTCGCATTCGTAGGCGCAATCGTGTTTTTGACGTTCGGTTTCTCCAACAACCTCGCCCTCATCTACGTGTTCGTGATCGGATTCGCGTTCTTCTCGGCATCGTGCGCAACGGGTACGTTCTCCATCGTTCCCGAGCTTACGCACCAGCCTGAGAAAATCGGCTTCAGCATGGCCATCGTCGCTTTCCTGCAGAATCTCGGCATCGTTATCGGATCGGCCGTCTTCCCGGTGGTCGCCGCCGGCCTTGCCTGGGATTGGAACACCGCCTCGCTCGTGTTCTGCGTACCGTTGGCCGTCGTCGGCCTGATCTGCGTCATCCTCGTACGCGAGAAGGCGAATCGCAGCTGATCAGAACGGCTTCGAACCCCTTGGTCGCTTTGACTGCACGCGAAGCCGACACGCGCTGTGCAGTCTCGTAGGTTGCATTGGTTTCGACAGAAGGAGGTATTTTATGGACCGAGCGGAATTCATGGCATTGGACCCATCCGAAAAGGCCGAGAAGCTGAACGGCCTGATCGACGAAGGTAAAACCCAAAAGGAGGCCATGGACGCCTACGGCATCACCATCAGGGATCTCATGGCTACGCAGGTGCTTTTTTCCAAAGCGGAAGGAAAATTCATCTCCAAAGCAGTAGGCGGCTTTTCGAATTTCCACAGCGATACGACCGGCGAAGCCGCTAAGTAGTGTTTTTTGCGAGCAAGGGCAGTCATACCCGTCGGAACAGGTTGCCTGTGCGCAGCCGCTCGTTTGAGCGAGGGGATCGCCCGCATCGCATGAATATTCTTTTTATCGCATTGCCGATAAGAGAGGAGGCACAATGTCAAGAGAAACGATCGTAGAGAAGCTGAGTGAGCGCCATGAGGGGGTGGAGCATTTTTACACCACGTGCCACAACAACGGCTGCTGGGACGCCACCTGCCTCATCAAATGCGGCGTGAAGGATGGGAAGATCGTCTCCATCGAGCCCGACGATTCCGTGAACGCGGGCGTTGCGCGCGAAGACGACAACGAGGAAGCCGTGCAGACGGGCATGCTTCAGGCTCGCGCGTGCCCCATGGGACACGCATGGCGCCAGGAGCTGTACTCTGAAGATCGCCTGCTGTACCCCATGAAGCGGATCGGCGAGAAGGGGGCGGGCAAAGGCCACTTCGAGCGCATTTCCTGGGAAGAAGCACTCGACACCATCGCGAGCAAGATGAAGCAGATGGCAGATGAGAATCCCGACAACCCGTGGCTGTACTACTGCTACTACGTGGCATTCGAAAGCTCCGACTTCCCGTTCGCGTCCTACATGCCCGGCACCATCACCGGCTGGGGCGATCACTCCACCTCCGGCGGCGCTGCGGCGGAGGATTTCCATCTGGGAGTTCGCCTAACCGACATCCTGATCAAGGGCACGAGCGACGCCTATCCCGGCTTCGAGGCTCCCGATCTGCTCAACTCCAAACTGGTGGTTCTCTGGGGCTTCGACCCCATGGTCGCCTGGTTCGGCCACGTTCCCTACTACATGAAGTTAGCCCAGGAGCGCGGCTGCAAGTTCATCCTGATCGACCCGGTGTACAACGTCAGCGCCGAATGTTTGGGTGCCCAATGGATCCCCATCCGCCCCGGCACCGATACCGCGTTCGGCCTCGCAGTCGCCCATGTCCTCTACACCGAGGATCTTTACGACCACGAATACGTGGCCCAGTGGGTCGAACCCGAAGGCTTCGAGGAGTGGCGCAAGTACATCGTCGGCGAAGTCGACGGCGTGGAGCACACCCCCGAGTGGGCCGAACCCATCTGCGGCATCCCCGCGGAAACCATCCGCGAATTCGCGCGCTACTATGCATCCATGAAGCCCGTCCACCTGCAGCAGATGTACGGCGTATCGAAGCGCAACCTCGGCGATTACGCAGCAGCGGTCGCCATGCTCCTTCAGGCCATGACCGGCAACCTGTCCATTCCCGGCGGCTGCGAAGGCGGCGGCGCCTCCTTGGTAACCCAGCCCCGCGTCTTCCCGCCAGTGCCCGACACCGGCCAGATCAAGGGCGACGTAGTGAACCCCATCACGAATAACAACAACAAGGTTACCGAGATCATGCACTGCCAGAAGCTCTACGCCGCCGGTGAGATCACCGAGGAAGAGTTCCGCCGTCGCATCGGCTGCCCGAAGGGAAGCCC
The DNA here is from genome assembly GCF_022845715.1 of Raoultibacter timonensis. Lineage (NCBI taxonomy): Bacteria > Bacillati > Actinomycetota > Coriobacteriia > Eggerthellales > Eggerthellaceae > Raoultibacter > Raoultibacter timonensis. The sequence continues at coordinate 219,219 of NZ_AP025564.1, read as the reverse complement.
GCTGCCCAACCTGAAGATGGCCATCATCCCGAACAACTACATCAACAACCAGCACGACGTTTCCAAGCGCATGGCCGGATTCGCCGACATGGAGTTCTCCTGGGGCTGGCAGTACTACCCCGATCAGCCGTCCATAGAGTTCTTGGACATCGTGCTCCCCTCCCCGATCATCCAGTTCGAATCCACCGACATGCACTTCTTCGGCATCAACCGCTACTGGGGCGCACCGGCCGGCATGCAGAACTACTTCCTGTTCGCAGGCAAGGGCGTCAATCCCCCGGGCGAGATTCGCTCGAAGGATTGGGTCTGGATGGAGCTGGCGCGCCGCCTTGGCTTCGCGGACAAGTACTGCCCGAAGATGCTGGACGTCACCGATTGGCGCGACTGGGACGAGCAGGTCATCGAGCGCATCTACAAGCCCGCGTACGAGGAATGGGCCAAAGACGAGAACGGCATGCTGGAATACTGCGGGGTCGTGCCGCCCTCGTGGGAGGAGTTCCAGAAGATGCCCATCATCCGCGTTCCCGGCGAGCCAGGCGAGTGGTTCCACCCCTTTAAGAACACCATACCGTGGGGCCGCTCCCCCTTCAAGACGCCGTCCGGCAAGATCGAGTTCGAGAGCTCGTACGTGAAGAACACCGATCTGACCCAAACCCGCTACGGCGGCAAGATGGACGCCTACCCCCGCTGGCAGCCAACCTACCAGGACCTGCCCGCGAACGACAGCTACTACCATCCGTGGACGCAGAACTATCCGCTGTCGATGGTCACCCCGGTTTCCACGTACCGCCAGCACTCTTCCAACGACCGGAACCCCTGGCTGAAGGGCGATTGCTACGATCACATGGTCCGCATGTCCCCGGCCGATGCGGCGGACCGCGGCATCAAGACCGGCGACCGTGTTCTGGTGTACAACCAGTACGGCGAAGTGGAGATCACGGCATACGTATCCTCGAAGCTGCTTCCCGGCACGGTATCCATCGGCCATGGCGAGTGGTCCCGATTCGACAACGTTCGCAAGTCCAAGCTCATGCCCTACGGCATCGACACGGCGGGCAACTGCAACCTCCTCATCGGAGACACGCATCTGCCCCATGTTGTGGGCGCGCTGCTGACAGCGGGCCTTGTGGAAATCAGGAAGGTAGGCGATGAATAATGACGCAGTACGGTTTCTTCTTCGACCAGGGCAGATGCTACGGCTGCAAAGCCTGCTCCGTCGCGTGCAAGGATTGGAACGACATCGAGCCCGGACCGGAAAAATGGATGAGCGTGTACATGTGGGAGAAGGGCACATTCCCGAACACCGCCATCGGGATCTTGGCGTTCAGCTGCGGCCATTGCGATAACGCCGTGTGCATCTCAGCCTGCGACCACGATGCCATATTCAAGGAAGAGAAGTACGGCGCCGTCTTGGTCGACCAAGACTTGTGCGAGGGCGACCGCAACTGCTTTGCGGCATGCCCCTACGGCGCCCCGAAGTTCGCCAGCGACGATCCCGGCACCAAGATGAGCAAGTGCACCATGTGCATCGATCGTCTGGAAAAGGATCAACTGCCCGCTTGCGTGGCGGCTTGCCCCATGCGCGCCCTGGATTTTGGCCCTATCGACGAACTGGTTGAGAAGTACGGCGACGTCCGTCAGATCGAGACGATGCCGTCTGCCGACATCACCACGCCCAACTGGATCGCGAAGCCGAACCCGCCCAAGGAGCAGCTGATTCCCTACGATGTGGAAAAAGCCATCGCGCTCACCAAGCCGCGTACGAAGACCGACGACGTGTACTCCGACATCAAGAACCTTACGGAGTTCGAAAGCGACGTTATCTGCGCGAGCGAACTGCGCATGAAGAACGCCACCGTCGCCGAGGTCATGGCCGCCACATCGAGCGACCAAGGCTAAAGCTTTAGCATTCCGTGCAGGTGAGGGGTGCGGCCCGGATGGGGCCGCACCCTTACCACCCTGACAAGCCGTGTGGCTTAGGCGCTACACTCTTACCGCCGGCCACCAATCGGTGCGTTGCACGCAGTTAGGTCTAATTCGCCTTGGACCAAAGAGAGCAGCTCCTGTCTTTTGTGTATATCGAGCTTGCGGTACAGATTTTTAGCATGAGTGCGAACGGTATCGAGGGATACGGTCAAATTCTCGGCGGTCGCCCCTAACGTATACCCCTTCGCAAGCAGCAAAGCGACCTCAGCCTCTCTGCTAGATAAAGAATACTGATCAGACAGCCTATCGATCGCAGCTTTCAGCGCAGCTTCGGGCGATGCTGGATGCTGGTTGGCCGAAGCTGCTAGTCTGCTTTTGTAAACGACTACGAGCACTCCTGCGATTACAGCAAGAGCCATAATCGCCATCAGTATCGTCGCGGACGTTTCTTGGTAGTTGCTGCTAATTTGAAGATCGTACTGCCTGATGAAAAACGCGATCGTATGCGGAATTTGCGAGATAGCCAGCTGCCCCAAGCAAAAAAATGGAATGGCCGGCAGTTTTAGCTGGTAAATGATACTTGCCATGAAAACCCACGCGAAGACCATGAGCGTCTTTCGCGTAGCGCTAAGCAAGCTAGAGGCGGCATCGGGAGCAATCGACGAAAAGGAGGAAAACACAAACAGGCCCACGAAGATTATCACCATCAGGAAGGGCCAGAGCGTATCGGGATCATTTCGTTTCAGCCCGTAAATCCAAATTAAGTACGCAGAGAAAACCACTAGATTTACGGCGATCGTTAGGAGTCTATACAATAGGTCGACGTTTGCTTGAGGAGTTTGGCCAACCAAAGCTATTCCGATTGTCGACAGCGCACAAAGAATCAAAAGGATGATCGGATGAATTGGAATTTTCTTCAGCTGTTCTCGCGTAACGGGAGACGAACCGCTTTCAGCGGTTGCAGTCTTCTCGATGGCCCAAAGCAGGCAGAATGCTGCCGCCAACGGCAATGCGGACGATACAAACGCAACGGCGTCTGCCGGCACCGAAGAGAAGATTACGGGAAATACCCCAACGAGCACTTCTCCGCCCGCGATCACCAACGCCGACTTGATCGGCTCAATCGAGCACAGCAGTCTTCCGAAAGCCAGCAAAAAAACGGAGCTTCCCACGCCTCGAAGGATGAGCGCCACAAGGGCCGATTGCTCGTTGCCATAAGCGGGAGAGAACAACAAAAACGACCCTACTGCCTGAAGCGACGCAGCGACGACGAGCACGGCAGATGCTTGTCGGGAGGTGTAAGAGCAAAAGCGTTCGATAGCCAACAGGAGCACCATCGCGAAAATCTGCACGAAGACCTCGTCGAAGCCGTACTGAGCGCTGGACGTGGTAAATATCCCTGAAGAGGAGAACCAAGACGTCAGCTTGAAGAATGCGATGGAGAGGCAAGATAATAAAAACGTTCCAGACAACAGGAAAGTACTGCGTGGCTCTGCGTCTCGAAAAGGCATTCGGATTCCTTCGAAGAAAACTGATACCGTCAGATTATATCATTCGAGATCGGCCTTGAAGTAAATCCAGAATTTCTGGCACCCGACTCCGACGCATACAACATGTCGGGATGCGCGTAAGCATTACGATCGCTTGCGCGCATCCCGAAAATCTTACTTACTGAATGGACTTCACAGAGCGCGAGCGCACAGGTTACCGGCAAGCACGGCTTTCTGAATATTGTAGGGCTCTGCGCAATCGCCCACGGCATGGACCTCGATTCCTGCTGCCTCCAGCTCATCTGCCAGCGACAAGTTGGGAATCATGTCGTGAAACTCCACGACGCTATCACATGGAATCGTCTTTTCCAACCCAGCATCGGTAGTGATCGTCACGCCCGCGTCGTCAACGCTCTCGACAACAGATTCGTTCCAGATCTTCACACCTTCCGCATAGAGGTAGGGAAGCATATAGGTTCGGAACCAACCGGATTGCCCTTTGTCAACAGCTTCGACGCCGTTTGGATTGACAATCGTGACGGTTTTTCCTTGGGCCAAGAGAAAAGCGGTGAAGTCAACTGCCTGCACGCTGGCTCCAAGCACGACTACTCGCTCCCCTAGCGCAGTGGGGCTGAATGCCTCTTTCGGCGAAAACACGTTGGCTCCCGAAAATCTGCTTTCGCGAGCACCGCCAACTGCGACCACTACGGCATCCGGTGCCTGTTCTTTCACGAAAGCAGCATCCACCTTTTTGCTGAGCTGTACGTCGACGCCGTTGCTTTCAAGTTGGGCGGTGATGTAGGCAATGTAGTCGTCGAAGCGTTCGTGGTTGCCTTTTACACCTCTGGCGAAATGGAGAAGGCCTCCGAGTTTTGTTTCCGAGTCGTATATGGTTACGCTGTGTCCTCGCTCCGCAGCTACTCGGGCGGCCTCCATGCCCGCAGGACCTGCGCCAATGACCATGATATTTCGCTTCGTGGCAACAGGACTGGGAGTCATTCCCTCCGGCATCGTTTCGGTGAGCGAATTGAAAGACGATGCGTTCATTCGACAGCTGGAAGGAACTGCCCGGTTGGTTCCGATGCTGTCGTGGCAGTGCATGCACTTCATGCACGGCCTGACATCTTCCCGGCGACCTTCTTGCATCTTTTTGACCAAGCCGGGATCGCAGTTCAAGGGACGGTTCATGAATGCTAGGTCGATCTGCCCCTGCTTCAGCGCTTCGTTCAGATAGTCGGGTCCCATACGCAGGTCCATGCATGCCGCGCACCCAACGGGTACGTCCACCGCCTCTTTGATAGCCGCGACCAACGGAAGGAAGGAAGCAAATCCCGAACGACTGCCATCCACAAGACCCCCGAAGTGGGAGCTGTAATTAAACGTGGTACCGAAACCGGTAAGGCCATCGGCCTTTGGAGCGATATGCTGCACGTCGGGGACCCATATGTTCATCTCTTGCGCCTTCGCCCCCACACGAACCTGAATCCAGTCGGCACCAGCAGCAACAAGAGCTTTTGCGATCTCTTTCGCCTCTTCGTTTGATATGAACTGCGCATCATCACCCAAGGAGGCATCGTTTTCTTCGACGCCGTTGATCAGAGCTCCCACGGGGAAGTCGTCGCCATTGACTTCCTTTACCTTTTCGATCATACGACAGAAAAGGCGAGTACGATTTTCGATGCTCTGAGGGCCATACTCGTCTTCGCGCTTATTGATCCTGCGTGTCAAAAAGCCGTTCAGGCCGTCCGCGCTAGCACCCTTGATTTCTATGCAGTCGAACCCTGCCGTTTTGCCACGCTCGGCCGAAATACCGACGCTTTCGATAAATTGGTCGAGCTCCTCAATCGGAGTATCGTTTATCACGGAGTCCGGAACGGTCGGAGCAGCACCCCCAAAGCACATTTGGAATCCAATTTTACTGTCAGCATTGTGGACGGCCTCTACGAGGGGCGAGACCAAACCGAGAGCTTCATCGACGGTTCCTTTGATTTTATCGAGCGATTCCGGGAGGATTCCGGTATTCGATAAGGCACCTCCCGCGAGGATGATCAGAGGTACGCCATTTTCTGCCATCGAGCCGTACAATTCAGTAGAAACGGTTATCTTGTCGTTATTGCTGTCGGCCCACGGGGAGCTACCAGCAGATTTGATGATGCGGTTCGGCAGCTCCATCGTTCCCAACTTAATCGGAGAGAACACTTCTTCGCAGTCTCCCTCAAAAGTATCGAACCCGTCATTTTGCGGGTTGGGCTCTTGCGCTGCTGCGGCGTCCGCCATACCAAGCGCCTGGAGCATGCAAGCATCTACGCCGTCATTAATGGCCGAACTGCAGAATGTAGCACCAGTAACAGCGTCGACTTCGCTTGTTTTCCCGTTCTCGACAATAGCGGCACAATAATCGTCGATCGCCGAAGCATAGACTGGAAAATAATCCATCTCCGAGGAACTGAGTACTTGATACGATACTTTAGTGAGACTCGCCTCATCGAAAGTGCAGGTTATCCCTACAGTTGCATAAGGCGTTTTCTGTTTACTGGCATAGGTTCCCTTCTCGTAAAGCGCGCTTCCATGAGCAGCTTCGCTTGAGCAACCTACAAGCGAGATCGAAGTAGCTGAAGCCAGGCCCAAAGCAGTCAGGGCCATACCTTCAACAAAGCCCCTACGCGAAAACCTAGCTCGTCCTTCCGTTTCGCTCGATTGCCCCGTGACGTTGTTTTCCATTCCTCTCCCTTTCTTTCGGTCGGTGTTCGTTTTGCATGTGAACGAGAGAAAAACTAAAGAATGGACTCAGGACAGGCAATCGCATTCAGCGGGTGAAAGTGGTTTCTCCGGTTCACATCATTGATGTGAACCGGAGAAACGAGGAGATGAGAAGCTATTTACGAATACATTGGAGATGCAAGAAAACGTTCTTTCGAAGATCACGTAAACGCATCTTGCACAGTTCGACGCATACGCCCGCTCGCGCCTATGCCCGGATGACGGTTCCCGTCTCGCCCTTGAGGCCCTTGGCGGCGCACTCGAGGGACGTGATGAGCGCGCGGCCCTCGGGATGGGCCTCCACGAACTCGATGCAGGCCTCGACCTTCGGCAGCATCGAGCCGGGGGCGAACTGGCCCTCGGCGATGTACTTCCTCGCCTCGGCCACCGTCATGGAGTCGATCTCCTCCTGCTCGGGCGTGTTGAAGTTGATGGCCACCTTCTCGACCGCCGTGAGGATCACGAGCATGTCGGCGCGGAAGTCCGCGGCGAGCTTGGCGCTCGAGCGGTCCTTGTCGATGACCGCCGGCACGCCGCGGTAGGAGTCGTCCCGCTCGATCACGGGGACCCCGCCGCCGCCCGTGGACACGACGATGTAGCCGTCGTCCATGAGGTCCTTGATGGCGTCGAACTCGACGATGCGCTGGGGCTTCGGCGAGGGGACCACCTGGCGCCAGCCGCGCCCGGAGTCCTCCCTGTAGGTGTAGCCGGTCTCCTCGGCGCGCCTCTTGGCCTCCTCCTCGGTGAGGAAGGCGCCCACGGGCTTGGTGGGGTTGTCGAACGCCGGGTCCTCGGGGTAGACGACCGTCTGCGTGACGACGCAGGCCGTCGAGCGCATGATGCCGCGGCGCTTCATCTCGTTGAGGATCGCCTGGGAGAGCTGGTAGCCGATGTAGCCCTGGCTCATGGCGCCGCACTCGGGGAAGGGCATGGCGGGCGTCTTGCCGTCGTGGGTCGACGCGTAGTCGAACGCGTTGTTGATCATGCCGACCTGCGGGCCGTTGCCGTGGGAGACCACGACGTTGATGCCCTCGGCGACCATGTCCACGATGTGCTCCGCGGTGTTCTTCACGAGCTCGAGCTGCTCCTGCGGGGAGTCGCCCAGGGCGTTTCCGCCCAGCGCGATGACCACGGACTTGCCTTCGCCTTTCTTGTATGGCATGGAAATTCCTTTCTCAAAATCAAGAACGCTGGATCGGGTCATGACCATCCAGCGTTCTTTCGGATACTGTTCGCCGGTATGGGCAACCGGATTCTACGGTTCAGGTACCAGTTCGCCTTCCGCGACCGTTTCGGCCGGTTCAGCCGTATGAAGCAGCTTCCTGCCGCTGATGCCAGCACCGATAACAGCCGCCATAATGACCACAACGGTGACGATGCAGAAGATGAACACCGCTTCGAAGGAGCCGGTACCCTCGTACAGCGAAGCGATGATGAAACCGCCTACGGAGCCGGCTGCGAACCCGAAGATGGTAATGTACGCGAAGATCTTGCCGTAGTCCTTGGTGCCGAACACGGTGGAGGCGACCGAAGCGATACCTACGCCCAACAGCACGTACAGGGTGTCGCCCAAGCCGGCACCCAGATAGGCGATGATCTCGTTGCCGGCGCTCACCATGAGGATGAGCATCGAGAGGATGCCGACGCATGACCAGGCCACAAACGCTTTGATGGCGCCGAACCTATCGATGGTCATACCGATAACGGGGTTCAGAACTATATCGAATATGAGAGCGACGGAAATCATAATGGCGCCGACGGCAGGGGCGAATCCCACGCTTTCCGCATACATGGGGAAATAGGCGTTGATGACCGAAACGATCTGGGTGAGCGCTAAGGCCAGCGCAACCAGCACGAAGGCGAGCGAGCGCACGGCGCGCCTGGCTGAAACGCCGGATTCCGCAACCTCCTCGACAGAAGCATTCGGGTTGTAGCCGTAGGGCTTCATGCCCTTCTTCTCCGGGCTGTAGGAAACCAGGAACAGAGCAGCGGGGACCGCAAGCACAGCGCCGACGATGGCGAAAACGAGCAGGCTCATGCGCCAGTCCATCATCTCCATGAGAGAGACGGTGATGGGGCTCATGATGGCCGAAGCTACACTGGCAAGCGCCCAGGCGAGGCCGATCGCAAAGCCGGTCTTTTTAGAGAACCAGTTCGTGAGAACGGTAGAAACGACCACGATGCTGGTGAAAGCCATACCCACGCCGATGAGCCAGCCGCCGATCCACCACCATACCACGCTCTGGCTGAACGATAGAACGGCGACCACAATCGACTGCAACGCAGCGAAGACAGCGATGCCGATAGGGGGAATCTTCGGTAGCCAGTTGCCCACAAAGGGAAGGCCGCAGGCGATACCGATGTAGACCAAGGTGGAGTACAGGGAGATGTTAGAGTAATCCGACCCGAGCGCAGCGGCTGCGGGGACGAAGAAGTTGCCGATGACAACGGTGTAGAACGTCACCGAGCCGGAGATGAGCATGCCGCAGCCCAATACGGTGAGCCAAGCGCGCCTGTTGTTTTTCTTGATGTCCATGGAAGGATCCTTTCGAAAGGGGGCCCGCTTTCGGTCGGAAAGAGGGCCCCTTGCATCTCTGCAAACGAGCAGAGCTAGATGCCCATCGTCGCCGCGAGCACGGCTTTGATGGTGTGCTGGCGGTTGCCGGCCTCGCGGAAAATCTCCGCCGCATGCTTCTCGAACAGCTCGTCGGAAATCTCCATACCCTCGGTGATGATCTTCTTGGATTCCTCGTCCGGAGCCTCCGCGAGCAGCTGCTGACCCAGAGAATGGTCGGCGTTATGCAGAGAGGGCAGCATGTGCAGCACCACGCAGTCCGGATTGTCGACCACTTCCATGAGTTCGCTTGTAAGACGGTACGGGATGAGATCCTTCGCATACGACATCCAGGCATTGTAGCCATGGTCGTCGCCGGTGTTGGAGGTGGTGTACTCCCATTCTTCGGTGGTCACGATGTCCATGCCCTTGAGCAGGTTCACGTCGTCGGAAACGACCAGTTTGTTCTCGGGCGCCCACTTGGCGAACAATCCCTCGAGCTCCTCGACGTACTCGGGCAGCATCTTATGGTCGTACAGATCGGGGCCGATGGCGTAGCAGTCCATGCCCAGAAGCGCGCACATGCGGCCGTACCACAGGGGGGAGATCGCGCAAGCGCCGGTGTAGGCCAGCTTCTTTCCCTTGCAAGAGCCCGCACCGCCCCAGAGCTCTTCGAGCGTCATGGCATCCGCCAGCATCTGGGTGGGATGGTCTTCGGTGGTCAGAGCGTTGATGACCGGGATGGTTGCGTACTCGGCGATCTGGTACATGAATTTCTCGGGGCCCTGGGAACGCCACACGATGGCGTCGTACATCTCGTTGAACACGCGAATGGTATCCTTGACGGTCTCCTGCACGCCCACGTGGGAATTCGACAGATAGGTGAAGCCGAGGCCCAAATCGTGGCAGGAAGTCTCGAAGGCGCAGCGCGTGCGGGTGCTGCCCCATTCGAACTGGGCGATGACGTCTTTGTTCACGAAGCGGCGCTGATCGATGCCTGCGCGTTTTTCCGCCTTCAGCTCATGAGCCAGATCCAACAGATAGCGGAACTGCTCGGGAGTATAGTCGCGCAGATTGATGAAGTCTTTTCCGAGTATAGGGTTTCCCATGATGAGATCCTTTCTTGAAGCGGTTGATTGGGTAAAACGTACAAGGGGCGAGCGGCGAAGCGCCTCTGTTTACCGGGACGAATGCACTCCGCCTTCCGAAAGCAGAACGAGCTATTCCGCCTTGGGAACGAAGACGTTTTTCGTCCAGCAGTGGATGCCGCCACCAGCCATGTTGAGGGCCAGCGAATCGAGCATGACCACCTTGCGGTCGGGGAAGGCCGCCTGCAGCGCGGCTTCCGCCTGCTGGTCCTTCTCGCGAATGGCCTCGTCCATGCCCTCCTGCCAGTAGCGCTGACCCAACACGATGCCGTTGCATACGAGGAAGTTGCAATAGCTGGTAGCACCGAACAGGTGCAACTCGTCCTCAGGCCAAGGGGTGCCGTCCATGAAGGCGTCGCCCACCAGCTCATGGTAGTAGTCGTACAGGTCGTCGCCGGGGCGCTGCACGTACTGGATGTGAGCGGATGCCGGGATGCGCAGGATCTTGTAGGGATTGCCATCGACGTCGGTGGCCTTGGAAACCACCTCGTAGGCGGCATCGAGACGACGCTTGTTCTCGGCGGAGATGGCGTTCTCGGCCGCTTCCTCTTCGGTCACCTCGGCCAAAAGTATGGTATCGCGAGCTACGAAGCGGCACATCTCGTCGGTATGAGCGGCGAAGCTGGCACCCACGATAGGGGTTCCGTCTTCCATGTAGTCGAGCGGAGCCATGCGGAAATCGTCGTCATCGTAGAGAGGCTGGGGCAGCCAGATGATCTTTTCCACGTTCCAGATGCGCTTGAACTCTTCTTCCACCTGATCGCAGGTAAAACCGGGATTGCGCTTGCGCACCTCGGTATCTTCGATGCACATCAGCACGCCGGCACCGTCGAACTCGCGGTCGCCGCCCTCGGAGACCATATCGGAGCTGATGATATCGTAGCAGCCCAGACCGACGGCGGAGTGCACGCCGATCTTACGGGAGAGGTCGCGCAATCCTTCGTTTTTCTCGTAACGCCCGTAGAAGCTCCAGCTCGGGTTTACCACCAACGCGTGTCCCTGGTCGTCCACCATGACGTTGGGGCCGTTGTCGCGGAAATAGAAGGAATTGGGATCTTCGGGATACTGGGTGAAGTCGATCTTCTCGACATCCACTCCTGCACCTGAAAGGGTTTCCTTGCAGTTCTGCTCCAAACCCTCAACCATGGGACAGCAATTGACGTGCACTTGCACATCACCGTATTCGATAAGGTTGCGGACCACCTCGGTCACCGGCTTCAAGGCATCGAACCCTTTGATGGGTTCGCCGTAAGGAAGCCATTCCACGAAGACATCGGTTTGCGGCTCGAATTCGCCCGGATATCTAAATGCACTAGCCATGTTTCCTCCTACGTATGTAAAGGACGGCGTCCTTCTTTTCAGACGCCCATTGCCGCGAACTCTATGCCGTGCGAGTCCGTTTGCGAAGATAGAACCGGGTTGATTTTCCCGCTGACGAAATATCAACCGGAATAAACCCGTATGTTATTGCCCAAGATCGGCCATAAGTACTAGAATGAGCGATCGCATTTATACAGGCTCGCTCTTCTTGCGTAGAACTGCAGTGCTAGAACAGCGCTCAACAGAAAATGGAGCACGTATGGCCGCCGCAACATACTCCATCGCTATCTGCCTTGTCGCTGCCTGCATCGCGTCGTCCTTCATGGCAATCTCCGCCTACATCGCTTCACGCAAGAAAACCTTGGCATATTTGGGAACCTTTTCTGCCATATACGGAGTGGAGCAGGCGCTTATCCTCTACAACGAGTACCTGACCCAAAACCTTCCCTTCAATGCGGAATGGGGTGCCATGGAGGATCCGTTTTCCCATATCGTGTTCGGGGCGGCGCTTTGCCAGTCTTTGTGGCTGGTAATACTCGATTTCACCAACGAGAATCGCTGGCAGTGGAAATACGGTCCCGTCCTCGGGTTTACCGCCATCTCGCTTTTGTTCTATGCGGCACCGGGCATCGATGACGCCATGCGCAAATGGGTTCTCTACAGCCTGCGGCAGTTTTTCCTTCTCGGAGGCAGCATCTTTTTCTGGCTGCGCTATCTAACCGTCGATTCTGCGCCGGAAAAAATCCGGTATCGCCGCAAAGCCCTTACGTCCTCGTGTTCACCGTATTGGTGGTTTTGATCTTCTTGGAGGATGCGGTGGTTATGCTGCTCGTCAAAGAACCCGACCTCCACAACATCTTCTTGACGGAGTTTCTCTATCGGCGCAACATTTTCGAGATCGCGCTCTGCCTGTGCGCGATCGGCTATGCTATTCGCAGCGCTCTGCGGATGCTGGAATTGAAGCGCAACGATGCGTATGCAACAGCCGATCAGCATCGAACGCGTGAGGCTTCCTCGTACTTTTCGCATCGTTACGGGCTTTCTTCTCGCGAGGAGGAGATTCTCGTTCTTGTGCTAGACGGCATGGACAACCAGCGCATCGCTTCGCATCTTCAGGTTTCGGTGGGCACGATAAAAACCCATACCCATCATATATTCGAGAAGACCGGCACGGCGAACCGGGGCCAGCTGATCGAGAAGTTCTGGTCGGAATCTTAGCGGATGGAAGGCGGGAGCCGGGCCGATAGCCAAAGCCGCAGCCATCGAGATTCACCGCCGTCAGATAGAACGGCACGAAAGCGCAGACGGTATACGGGACGAGGGATTGCTCGAAGCTTCACTCACCCAATCGTGGCAGGGCTTCGGCGATATCGGCTACGATGATCCGCTCGCCTTCATCGGGACGGATGAACCGTCCGACACATAACGGTTGACGGGCTTGCTAAATTCCCCTATTATCAACGGTGCCTTTGAACAGGCCATGTCCGCAACGATTGGTAAAACCCAGCACGTGCGGCTTTTTTATTGCTTAAAGGAAAGGAAGTTACTTGAAGGTTCGAAAACCGAAACCTCACAGTAATTAGCCTTCGACTTCCCTTGTCGGCAGTCGAAGGACGACTGCGACAAAAACATCGGTACGCGACACATCCTATAAACGCACAGTTTGACCTGCGCGTTTTTCCATGGTTACGATGCGACGGATACCGATGCCGAAACGGTAAGGGAAAAGCATGCTCTATTTGTCACAAATGCTCGGCCGCCCTGTGGTCGACTCAACCGGCGAGAAAATCGGCACCATCGCCGATCTCGCCATCTCAACCGGCGAGGTATTCCCCCGCATCACCAGCCTAGCCTTCTTAGGTCCCGGCAAGACGCCGTTCATGATCTCGTGGCGCAAGTACGTCGAGGAGTTCGACGAGGACGGCATCACGCTCGGCGTCGAAAGCCACAACATCCGCTTCAGCTACCTGCAGCCCGACGAGATCCTGCTCGCCCGCGATCTGCTGAACCGCCAGATCGTCGACACGCAGGGCATGAAGGTCGTTCGAGTCAACGATCTCAAGCTCTCCGAATCGGGATCGCAGCTGCGCCTGCTGGGTGCCGAGGTGGGTTTCCGCGGCATCCTTCGAGGGCTCGCCCCCTGGCTCGAGCGTGCGGTGGTTGCCGTATCCAAGCTTTTCGGGAAGAAGATCGACGAGCAGATCATCGCCTGGAACTACATGGATCTCTTGGACCGCGACCTCTCCGAGGTGCAGCTTTCCGTCACGCACAAGCGCCTTGACGAGTTGCACCCCGCAGACGTTGCCGACATCCTCGAGCAGCTCGATCCGCAGCAGCGCGCCAACGTATTCCAGCACCTCGACGACGCGCAGGCAACCGAGGCCATCTCCGAGATGGAAGACGAATACCAGGCCGATTTCATCGAAGACCTCGACGAAGCCCGCGCGGCGGGCCTGCTCGGCCAGATGGATCCGGACGATGCAGCCGATATCGTACGCGACCTTCCCTACGAAAAAGCCGAAGCGCTCTTGCGCCTCATGGGCGTCGAAGACGCAACCGAGATACGCAGGCTCTTAGGCTACAAGGACGGCACCGCAGGCGGCATGATGACCACCCAGTACGTGGCCGTTCCCGAAACCTATACGGTCGGCGAAACCATCGAGGTCCTGCGCGAGCTCGACGAGGACCACCCCACCGTCCACTACGTCTACGTGCTCGACGATTACGAGAAGCTCGTTGGCGTGCTTTCGCTGCGCACGCTCGTGCTCACCGACGATAGAACGCTCATCAAGGATGTCGCCTACGAAGACATTATCAGCGTGCCGCCCGACGAAACCGAAGAAGACGTTGCAGCCGACATCTTCAAATACGACATACCCGCCATGCCGGTTGTCGACGAGCACGGCAGCCTGCTCGGCATCGTCACGGTCGACGATGCCTGGGATGCCATCGAAGAGGACGTCAGCGGAGACAAGGCGAAGAAGCTCGGCCTCAAGATTGCGGGCGTCGCGCTCGTCGCAGTGCTCGTATTGGCCCTGTACACCCTGGTCCTGTTCCAGATCATAGGATACGATTGGAGCTAGACCATGACGCCCAAGAACCGTTCCGATAAGACGACGCGGGAATGGGGCATCTTCCGTATGGGAAGAATCGATTCCCCGAAGGCTCAGACCGACGCGCCCCTCACAGCAACCGACGACGCCAACGCAACCGAACACGCTGGGAAAAAGCCGAGCAAGCTCTGGCTTCTGCTTGCGGCGATGGGCCCTGGCATCATCACCGCCATGGCCGGCAACGATGCCGGCGGCATCTCAACGTACTCGACCGTCGGAGCGAAGTTCGGATTCGCGACGCTCTGGGTCATTCCCGTCATGTGCGTGCTGCTTGCCGTCGTGCAGATGACTGCCGCCCGCATGGGCGCCGTCACCGGCAAAGGGTTCGCCGCGCTCATCCGCGAGCGATTCGGTATCCGGCTTACGGCACTCGCCATGCTCGCACTGCTCATCGGCAACGTGGCCACCACGTTCTCCGAATTCGCAGGCATCGCCAGCGGCATGGAGATGTTCGGCGTGTCGAAGTTCATTTCGGTGCCCATAGCCGCCATCGCCGTATGGCTGCTTGTGGTAGGCGGCAGCTACAAGCGCGTCGAAAAGGTGTTCCTCATTCTCTCGCTCGTGTTCGTCACCTACATCATCGCGGCGTTCATGGCAAAGCCGAACTGGGATGAAGCTCTGCTTTCGACGGTGGTGCCCCATGTGGTGAACGATACGAGTTTCATATCGCTCGTCATCGCGATGATCGGCACGACCATCGCTCCCTGGATGATGTTCTTCTCGCAGAGCAACGTGGTAGAAAAGGGCGTGGGCGTGAAGGATTTCTTCTCGCAGAAAGTCGATGTGATATCGGGCACCGTGGCCGCCTGCCTCGTGGCCTGGTTCATCATCGTGACCACGGGCGCAACGCTCTTTCCCGAGGGAATCGAGATCACAAGCGCTGCCGACGCGGCCCACGCGCTCGCGCCGTTCGCGGGGCAGTACGCCGAGGCGCTCTTCGCCATCGGGCTCATCGCGGCATCGTTTCTCGCCGCATGCGTGCTCCCGCTTACGACCTCGTTCGTCATCTGCGAGGCGTTCGGCTGGGAGGCTGGGGTGAGCTTCAAGTGGAAGGAAGCGCCGCTGTTCAAGGGCATCCTCACGTTCGTCATCATCTTCTCGGCCGCCGTCGTCATCATCCCGAACATCGATCTTCTGGGCGTCATGCTCACGGCGCAGTTCGTCAACGGCATCATCCTGCCGGTGCTGCTCGTGTTCATGGCGATTATCGCCGCCGACAAGCGTGTCATGGGCGCCTACAAGAGCAAGCCCGTCACCCGCATCCTCATCTGGGCGACGGTGGCCATCGTGACCGTGCTTACCGTGGCGCTCCTCGTCATGCAGGTGCTCGGCATCGGGGACGTGGCGGTGTAGCGCTGCAGCGCGAGAGCATACGGGAGAACCGCCCAAGGCCGCGTCGCGCAAGCGAACTCGACCGTTTCGGATCGATTGCCCCCGCGGTATCGCATCTGCTGCGCGCGCAGCCTTGGCGACGACGGCAACGATGCGCCGCCCGCCTATCCAGCGCTCGTCGCGCATGCTGAACCGGTACCCGGCAAGGCTAGCGCTTGGTTGCCGCTTCTCCGCGGGCTATCCTGATAAGATCGTCTTGGGAACCGATGCCGAGCTTTGCGTAGATATGCTTCACATGAACCTTCACGGTATCGACTGAAATATAGAGCATCTTCGCTATATACGGCCTGCTGTATCCTTCCGCCAGCATGCCGAACACCTCTTGCTCCCTCGGCGTCAGAAGGCTGAGCGCAGACGATGGCATCCCCGTCTCCCCGTCGCTTACAGACGGGCCATCTGAAACGCCGGTAACGCGAATGGGGTGGTACCGTGTGGTATGCCAGATCACAGCCCCGATGGAATACCCCATGAGAACGAGGAGCACAACGAGCCCGATCGAACCAGGAAGCTCGGAACCCTCGACTATGCCCAAACCAGCCAAGTTCGACGACACGAACCATGCCGTGAAATAGAAAGGAACGACTTGTGCGGCGTACTCGTAATAGGCGAAATGAGTCGCCCGCATGCCCGTCATACGGCGGTACGAAGGCAACTGGTAGAGGTTCTGGATCGTCCACGTCACCTCCCCCAGCATCGCGAATATCAGCCCCATATCCGAAAGCCCCTCCGAGTAGAAGCAGATCCCGCATGCCAGGGCAACGAAGACCGGCGCTTGCGCGACGAGAAACAGGGAGCCTTTTCCCGAAGGGAAATACAGCCACATACCGATAAGGCCGATGGCAACGATCGCCGCCATCATAAGCGCAACGGGAGCAAACGACACACCCGTCGGCGGATATGCGGCAACGGCACTGACCATAAAGCCGAGGGCCATTCCGTACAGGACACGCGCTCCGAAATACAGTATGCGCGTGCGGAAATGAGATTCGGCAGAAACCGCAGCCTTGGCATCGCGTCGCTCCACGGCTTGCACCGAATGATCCGATCGCACGACGCGTTCGCCGGCGAACTCTACAGCAATGCTCAGCACCCCGCTTGTCACGAGCGCTGCAACGAGAAAGACAGTTGCAACATCGTTTCCAACCGTTGTGGAAACCAAGAACAAGACCAGGGCGATCGCCACCGCCACGAGAGCAGACCGTGCCGACTCCCCCACCTCGTTGAGCGAGTAATGGAAGTTCCACTGGATGTTCAGGAACAACGTCGCTATGCGCCCCGCCGCAGCATAGAAGAGCATCACGAGTTCCGAAGGAACGTACGCAATCGGTTCGAACCATTTCAAGTAAACAACCAGCAAGCACCAAGCCAGGACAAGGGCAAAAACGATGCCGGCAAGAACAAGTCGCGCGCGATGGGTGCTGATATGGCGAATCAGCAGGCAGAAAGCGACCGCAACGATGCCGCAGATGCCGAATGAGAAGGGATTCATATAGTCAAGCCCGGTCACGATACTGAACTGGTTTGAAAGCGACATCATGAGAACGCTCAGGGCGCACGCTTTCCCGCACACGATCATCGCGAAACGGCACGCTTCGTACGGCATGGCAGTCCCCTTTGATGTCGTGGCATTCCCCATGGGAGCAATCATAGCAAATACACGCTGCGCGCGGATGAAAATACCCCCTTAGGGGTTACGGTTTACCCCCTCCCGAGTGACGTGCTCAAGACCAGATGAGCCCATCATGTCCTTCGAGCTGCTCCCAGCGCAACGAGCGCACCGAACACAGGAAACAGCTTTGCGAAACACCCAGAAGAAAGGATCATTATGGAGGGAAAGCGAACCATCATCAGCAGAAGGAACTTCCTCGCGGGAGCGGGTCTGGCAGCGGTCGGAGCCGCAGCAGCAGGCATAACCGGCTGCTCGCCTGCCAACGGGACGGAACAGAAAGCGAATGCCGAATCAGCAGCGGCCGGCAACTCTGGAAACACCGTCGGTTCGGGTCACTGGAGCTGGTCCGTGCCGCCAGAGCCCGTTGCCGACGCCGACGTATCGGAAACCGTCGATTGCGAGATCCTCGTGATCGGCCTCGGTTCGGCTGGTCTCACTGCAACCGTATATGCGGCTGCCATGGGGGCCGACGTTGTCACGTTCAACGCTGCTTCGACCGCTGAGGCAGAGGGGGCTTACTGCGGTGCGTACAACACGAAGTACGACGAAGAAAACGGTATCGTCTACGATGCGGCCGCCCTTCGGAAAGACTACGCCGTGCAGGGCGCAGGCTCGAACAACGGCGAGGTTACGGGAACGATCTGGGATCGCTCGGGCAATGCGATCGACTGGTTCGCAGAATACTGCAAAGACGTCTGGGCTTACGAATGCGGACCAGACAGCGTCATCGACGAGGGAATCCACGAGCGAGAGCACGCTACCCATATGGTATACGTATGGCCCGATCCGGAGGAAACGCAAGAGCAGAAGCGCGTGTATAACGGGTTCACGAAATTCGTGCAGGTAGCAGCCGACAAAGCAGAGAGCGACGGGGCGCGGATATACTATTCGACACCTGCGCAGCAACTGATCGTCAACGACGACGGCAGCATAGCCGGCGCATACGGCCTCAAATCAGACGGCACCTATGTAAAGGCAAACGCTTCGAAGGGCGTCCTCATGGCGACGGGCGACTTCCACCACAACGACGAGATGATCGAGGCGTTCCTGCCTATCATGAAGGGCGACCTGCAAACCCGTAACCCCTACAACACAGCTCAGGGCGACGGACTCAAAATGGCCATGTGGGCGGGCATTCCCCTGGAGACAGGCCCCTACTGCATCGGCCTCTGTTGGCCGCACGACTTCACGTTCGACGAGTACTCCCCCTCGAAATGGGGACTCATCCCGTTCCTTCGCGTTAATATAGCAGGCGTGCGTTACACCAACGAGAATCTCGACGACGAGTGGTATTCGACGAGCATCCTATGCCTTGCCGACGTAAAGCAGCCCGACCACACCGGCTACCAAATATGCGACAGCAAGTACGGCGAGCTTGTAGATGCGGAGCTGTTCGAAGAGTGCGTTGAGAAAGGGGTCATTTTCAAAGCCGATTCGCTCGAAGAACTGGCGGAGAAAGTCGGTTTCCTCGATACCGCCCAATTTGTCGAAACGGTAGAACGCTACAACGAGAATTGCAAAAACGGCTACGACGCCGATTTCGGAGTCGAGTCTGAGTTTCTCGCCCACACCTCCATCACCGAACCGCCGTTCTACTGCATGAAGCGCCCCGTGCTCAAGCAATGGGCCAACGGGGGATTGCAGACCAATAAATTCGGACAGGTTCTCAACGCCGAATGGAAGCCGGTCGGCGGTCTTTACGCCGCAGGCAACGTGCGTGCCGGCCTCTGCGGAACGCACTACCTATGGAAATCGTTCGGCAGCAACAAGCTCAACGCAATGACCGGCGGCATGCTTGCGGTGAAGCACATGCTCGGAACATGGGACGAAGAGTTTTAGAAAAAACGGCTCTGCGTACGTAGACGAGCACGACATGCACAGGCTTCTTCCGCGGGAGCGCACCGCGTTCGGGTACCCGTCGGCTAAAGACTCCGTCGTCAAAGCCTCGTAGCCTTTTGCACGAACGCCCGCTCACTTGTGTGATGCAAAATGCGCGGACTCTTTCGTTCTCGCGAGATCGATAGAGTCCGCTTTGCTTAGTCTGGCTTTGAGAATAAAAACAGCTTTCAGCGGCCCCAGTATAACCAGTCCGCCCCTGCAACAAGCCTCGGCCTGCCGCAGGGGCTCGCCTGCAACTACCTCATGTCGCGCCTGCGTTTCTTGTGCGCGGCCGCAGCGCCCAGGGCAAGAGCAAGCGCCGCGATCGCGCCGACGAGCACCACCGTCACAACAAGCGGATCACCCGTGCGCACGATGTTCGAGATCAGGCCGATACCCGCAGGCGTTTGCGGCGCGATGCGAACATCGACGGTGTTCGAGCGGTACTCGGCCTCGATACCGTTCGCACCCGCAGCAGATACGAGCGCGGTGTTCGAAATGACCGAGCCGCCCAGAGCCGAAGCGTCCACCCTGACCTTGAAACTATATACGGTTTCGCCGACGGCTGCGGGATCGATGGTCCATACGACCGCATGCCGCGCCGCATCGTAGGCGCCGCCCTCGGTGGCCGAGCCGTCCACGTACGTCACGGAGGCCGGCACCGGATCGACGAGCATCGCGCTCGCGAACGCCAGCGGGTCGGACAGGTCAACCTTGAGCGTGTACTCGAGCTCCTGACCCGGCTTAACCTCTTCGCCTTCTTCCACGTTTACCGTCTTCTCAACGCCCATCCACATCGCATGAAGCGTCACATCGCCGCGCATGGCAATCGTATCGCCCGGCTTGAAATGGGTGCCGGTGCCGTCGGGCTCGGTGTTCCACCCAACAAAGTGCGATTTCTCCTTGGCGAGCGGCGAGCCGTCGCCGAGCAGCGCACGCGTCATGAGATCGGGCGTGCCGACGTTGTCGAGCACGGTGGCGACCTCGTCGTCGTCGTAGATGACCGCATCGACGGGAGCCGAGCCCGTATCGGCCGCACCTTCACGGTAGAGCACCCGATACTCGTTGATGGTCACCTCGTCTTCGACGGTGTTCGATTCGTAGGCCCCGCTTGTCACCATAACCTCGGCGGTGTTCTCAACGAGCGCACCCGTTTGCGCATCCGCATCGACGATCACTTCGAAGGTGAGCGTGATGGTTCCGGGACCGCTGGGATTGAGCGTCCAGACAACCTCGTCGCCAACCAGCTGGCCTCCCATGTTCGCGCTGCTTCCCTCATAGGACGTCCCCGCAGGCACCGCATCGGACACAGTGATCGCCTGGGCATCGGGAACGGCAACCTCGATGGTGTAGCGCAGCTTCTCATTCGGCTTAAGCGGCGCCGTCGGCTCGTCTTCCGCCGAGCTTTTCTCTATACCGAGCCATTGGGCGTAGAGGTCGAGCCCGCCCTCGGGCACAGCCGCCGCATCGCCCGCATCGTAGTGCGCGCCCGTACCGTCCGCTTGGGTGTTCCATCCAGCGAAGTGCATGCCGTCGGCAACGAGCGCGGGAGCGCCTTTGTTGTCGAGCACCGTGGCGTCCGCGTCGACGAGGTAGTAGCCCTCGTCGACAGGCGCGGTGCCGCCCGTAGCACCGTTTCCGTGGTAGGTTACCTGCGTGGTCAGGGCAGCGGTGTCGTTGGTTTCCGTGGAATCGTAGCTGCCCCACTCGGTTGCCGCGATAGCGGCCTTGTTCTTGACCGGCAGCTGCGCCGTTCCCGAAACGATATCGGCATCGGCGGTTGCTGTGAAGCCAACCGTCACCACCTCGCCCGCGCTCACGCCGCCTATGGTCCACACGATGCTCCGCGTGCCGTCGGTGTAGACGGCCTGCGCGCCGGCGCTGCCAACGTCGTAGGTAAGCCCCGCGGGAACCACATCGGTGATCGTCAGATCGCCCGCAAGGCCCATCGGCACCGTTACCGCAATCGAGTAGGATATCTGCTCGCCGGGCTGCAGGTAGGTGTCATCTGCATTTTCCTTTGCCGACGTTTTCACCGCCTGCGACCACATGGCATACAGGTCGAGGTCCGCCGACAGGTTGAGCGTTGCCGCAGGCGCATAGTGCGTACCCGATCCGTCGGCCGCGGTGTTCCAGCCGACGAACGTCCAGCCGTCCTTCGCAAGCGATGCGCGCCCGAGCACAACCACCTGCTCGGTCGGAAGGTAATTGTTCGGATCGCTCGGCGCCGTGCCCTCATCGGAGCCGTTGCCGTGGTAGGTGACCGTGTACGACGTGCCCACAGGATCCTTCTTCAGGTTGGTCTGGTAGGTCGATCCGCCGTACGCGACGTCGGCTACGTTGGTAATCTCGGCTACGCTCTCGGCATCCTCGTCAAGCGTCACCGTGAACGAAACCGTGAGCTGCGTGTCCTTGGCAAGCGTGCCGATGGTCCAGGTGACCTTCTTATCGATCGCGTTGTAGGCTCCCTTAAGCCCCGCATCAGCCCCGTTGACAAGCAGGCTTCCCGCTTTGAACGAGGTCTCGGCCGGTACGAGATCGGAAATTACGAGATCGGTCGCATCTTCAGGCAGCGTAACTGCAATCGTATAGGTGAGTTCTTCGCCGCGTTTGAGATCGGTATTGCCCGTATGCTCCTTGGCCGAGGTCTTACTGGCCACGAGCCACATAGCCCACAGCGTCATGTCATCGGTAGGCGTTATGCTCTCACCCGCCTTGTAATGGGTGCCGGTGCCGTCGGCTTTCGTGTTCCAGCCTGCGAACACCTTGCCGCTATAGGCGAGCGGTACGGTCTGATCGTTTGCTGCCGCCGCCGCAGAAGAGCCCATCACGACGGTCTGATCGTCGGGCACATCGCCTACGGCCCCGTTCGCCTCGTAATCGATCGTGAGCTTCTGAGCGTTCTTCAGCGCGAAGCCCGTCGCCGCAGAACCCGTTACCGAGGGGTTCCAGAGCGTATCGGCCACATCGGTGTTGTCGACCTTGGTCTCGACGAGCTCGTAGGCGATCGGATCGGTGTAGCCCGAAGCGCTTTCGTAGCCGCTCACGTGCCCCACCTGGATCGTCCACGATCCGTCGCCGTTCACCGTGACCGTACCGTCCGAACAGGTCGGGTTTCCGAGAGCGGGCACGTCCACCCACACGCTCTTAGTCGTCTGGTCGCCGTCCTCGTCGGTGTTGCGCAGTTCGAACTCGATGCGCGAACCCGCGCTTGCACCCGTGGGCATCACCCACGTCTTGGTCACTCCGACCGAAATCCAATCCTGCAGCTCGATCGTGTCGGCGAACACGAGCGACTGTTCCATCTTGAGGTTCGCGGGCACCGTGGCTCCGAGCTTGAAGTGCTCGCGTTCGGCGGCGACCGAGCCTGCATAGGTGCCAACGTCGAATTCGGCGATGGGGCGGGTGCGCTCGGCACGGTCGACGTTGACGAGCAGGGCACCCGTCCCCGACACGGCTCCGGGAAGCTCCTTCGTCACCTCGATGGCGCGGTCGGCCCATACGGGGGTTTCCGACGTACCCGTGTTAGCCGAGGCAAGATAGATCTCATGGCCTGCGAAGCTCGCATCGGTGATGCTGGCAAGCTCGAACTTCGCACCGTCGTGGTAAACGCCCGATCCACGCGCAGCCTCGTTGCCCGCAAGCGTCGCATCCTCGAATCGGACGGTCGCGCGGTTGGACACCGCTCCGCCGAACACCGTCGTCGAGACGTTCTTGTTGTTCTGCAGCACCGCTCCCCCGTAGAGCTGGAGGTTGCCGCTGCCGCTCGTTGCGATGAGCGGAGCCTCGGCGGATACGCCGTTCGCGGTTGCCTTCGGGCCGATATCAGAGCCTGCCACACGATTCTTGTGGCCGTCGATCACGAGATCGTCCACCGCGAGCATGCCGCCCGTCACTTCGATGAGGGTTCCCGTATGGCTTTCCTTATCGAAGCCGGGAAGGCTCGCGTAGGCGTCAGGCCGCGAGTAGCGCTCGATGGTGATGGAGTTGCCCGTGAGCACCGTTTCCTCGGGATCGCCCATGAGCCCCGCCGTGTACGAGGTCGAGGTGATGTACGCCGAAGCGTCCATGGTGACGGTGTTCACCACGTAGATCGTGCCGGCGTTCTCCTGCTCGGCAACCTTGTAGGCCTGCGAGAGCGTTTCGACTGCGTTCTCGGGATCGAATCCCGTGTTCGTGTTCAACCCGTTTACACCGTCGACGTACACGCCCGCAACGAACTGCAGCTCGAGCATGTTTTCGGCTCCGCTGCGGTTGCCAAGCGAGTACACGGCGCTCACCTGATCCTCAAGGCGGTACAGCTTCTTGTCGGTCGCACCGGGGTTCGTACCGCTTGCGGGGTATTCTACAACCGGCCGACCTCGGTACACATCTTCGAGCGTGATGGAAAACGGCGTGCCGCCCGAATTCATGATGCCGCGCTCGCGCGCCGTAATGAACGCGCTGTTCTGCGGCGCGGACGTGCTGCCCGTGCCTGCAAGGTAGATTTCATCGGTGAGACCCAGGTAGCCGCCCGCCAACTCGAGCGTGCCGGCCTGATAGATCGAATCGCCGAAGTCGGCTTGCGTGTTGGTGGTCGAAGCGTTCGTCAAGAGCGCGCTTCCGCCCCGCTCGATGCGTACCGCACCGCCCTTGCCGTCCGTTGCGACGTTGTCGTTGTTGACGACCGTCGTAAACGAACCGGCAAACGATCCGCCGTCCGCCACGGATATCACCGGATCCAGCGCGTCGACGCCGTCGGCAGCGAAGGGAGCGGTACCCGAGAAGGGTTCGCTGTGGCCGTCGAAGGGCATGCCCTGGCACTCGAAGGTTCCGGCCACGTTGAACAGCGTGCCGTAATGCGTTGGCGCGGTGTAGCCGACAAGCGTGTTGTGCGCCGTCGGTTGGGCGTAGCGGCGGATGTACACCGTGCCTGCGGTTTCCACCTCATCGGATTTGCCTTTGTTGTACACCGACAGCTCGTCGGTCGCGTTGTTGGTCAGCGAGAAGGAATCGCCCGGCTGCACCGTCACCGTGTTGACCACGATGATGACGCCGCCGCCCGACCCGTCGGGGCTGAACGCCTCGGCGGCCTTGAGCAGCTCGTAAGCGTGCTCGAGCGTGTCGACCGCCGTGTCGGGCGTTTCGCCGTTGTTGCCGGGAAGCCCGTTCACGCCGTCGAGGTAGACGACGCCCTTCTGCTGGAGTTCGAGGATGTTGCCCGCAAGGTTGCGGTTGCCGAGCTTGAACAGCGCGGCCACGTCGGGTTCGAGCCCGAAGTAGGCCGCCTGCGCGGTTGTCGGCACAGAACCGCCCGGATACTCCACCACCTCGCGGTGGTTGTAGGGGTTCTCGAGCGCGATCGAAAGCTGGCCGGAGGGCACGTAGGCGTCTTCGACGTTCACGATCGAGCTGAAGCCCGCGCTGACATCCGACGTCTTGGTGCCGGTCAGATACACCGATCCGCTGATCGACGAAGTACCCGCCAGCATGGTGAGCGTGCCGTTCTGGTATATCGCCGCTCCCTTGCCCGCCTTGGTCTGCGCGATCGCAGCGGTGTCAGCGATCGTCGTCGTGCCCTCGTTGAAGATGGCGCCGCCCTTGCCGCCCGTGGTGTAGTACGTCCCGGATGCGGAACCGTCGGTGTTGTCGTTGAGCGAAAGCGCCGCGTTCACACCGAGATTGAAAGAGGCGCCCAACTCGACCTTCACGAGCGAGCCGCCCGTGATCTCGTCGATGTCGCGGCGTCCGTCGATGGCGATATCGGTGAGCTCGAACGAGCCGCCCGACTCGACCGTAACCAGTTCGCCGAGGTAGGCCGGATACGCCGTACCAGTCAGCGAGAAGCCCGTATAGCGAATGATACGCGAGGTCATCTCGACAATACCGTCGCCATCGGTGTCGATGAGACCCTCGGAAAGCGTCCACGTCTCGCTGCCCGTCACGATCATGGGGCCGCTGACGAAGAACACGGTATGCGTCAGATCGTTACCAGCCGCAAGCTCCTTGGACTTCGCCTCGGCAAACGACTGGTACGGCGTTGCCGGCGTTGCGCCGTCGCGCTGCCCGGAAGGCACCGAGGTCGTGGAGTCCATGAAGATGTACGCCTTGAGCACAAGGTTCGGCGCCTGCTTCTCAAGCACGAAACCGGGAGCGCTCACCTCGAAGTAGCGGTAGTACGCCGTTGCCGTTCGGATGACGTCGCCATCGGGCACGACCACGGCATCGCCCTTCCTGAACGGACTTGACGACAGGCTGGTCGTTGTGGGAACGTCAACCTTGTATAGGCGGTCCTTCTGATAGATGCTGCCCGCAAGCGTGATGGCGTTGTCGCGCGTCGTGAGGAAGATGCGGTCTTCAACGGTCGTGCGACCGCCCTTGAGGGTGAAGTTCGGCGAATCGACATAGATTGCCGCGTTCTGCTTTGACGCTTCGGCGCCGGTAACAGTGCGATTGTTCTTGATCGTGCCGCCCGCAAGCGTGAAAGCGCCGTTCTTGTCAACGTACACCGCCGGCCCCCAGGTGGCTGCATTGCCCTCGATGGTGCCGTCGGCCATGACGAAGGTGCCGTTGCCGACCATCACCGCGCCGCCGCGGAAGTAGCGCAGGTTGGTCGCCGTATCTTCGATGGAGCCGCCGTTCATGGTGAGCGTGACATTCGCCGCCGCAAGGTGGAAGCCCGCTCCGTACACCCAGGAATTGTTCGGCTGACCCTCATTCTTTACCTCGTTGTTGCGAATGGTCGCGCCAGCTATGGTTGCATCGGTCGCCACCGTGTTCGACGCGGTAAGATACACCAGTCCGCCGTAGATTGAACCCGTGCCAACCTGCGAGACCACGTTGTCCTCAACAACGGTCGTGCCTGAAAGCGTGAAAGCAGACTGCGAAATGTAGAACAGCCCGCCCTGCACCTGGGAATCGGTGCTCAAGTGGTTGTCGCGAATGTGCGTGTCGTGGATCGTCAGGCTTCCCCCAGCCGACCGGAACAGGCCGCCCATCAGCGAGTATGATCTCGTCCCCTCAGAGATGATGCCGTGGATCGACGAGTCAGTCACGCTCATGGTTCCCTGGTTGGAGAACAACGGTGCCACACCCGTCACATGCACATCGGTCACCTCGACGTTACTCATCCTCAGCGTTCCGGCGTTGTTGATCACAAACGCGCTGCCGCCTGCAGAATTAGATGTTCTGATATCCCTGAAGCCACCCCCGTTCATGGTGACCGTTCCCGTGGCACCCACGCTGAGTACACCGCCGTAGGATGAATGGGTGATCGCGTTGGTGAATTCCACATTCGTGAGGTTCGCGACCCCAAGCCCGTCCACGGTCATGATCTGCTGCCGGGTATCCTGAACCGCCGGCCTGGCATCATCGAACGTCAGATTGGCCGCAACGAATGGCGTCGGCGTAGCGGTAACCGAGATCAGTATGCCTTTGTAGTTCTCTTCACGCTTGATCAAGGGCTGCCACGTATCGCCCTTGTCGTTGGTGAACAATCCGCCTTCCGGAAGGCTCCAATCAAGATCGTTGATGCCCTTGGAGGCAAGGTACGGCTCGACCATGTAGTTGCAGATGTAGATATCGCCGCCCTTCTCACGGGTCTTCAATATCTCGAGCGCTCGCGCGAACGTGCGCACCGGGGTGCTCGGGCTTGCCCCGTTGTTCGCATCGTCGCCCTCGGCTGCCACACCGTAACTGTTGTTGCCCGCGATATACACGTCGCGTCCCGGAATGACCACGATGTACGTCTCGTCGGCATCGGTTCCGTGCACGATGCCGTAATCCCTTGGGATGTTGTCGGTCGTCTGGTACAGGTCGTAATAGTCGGTCGCATCAGCCACGCCGCGCGCCGCATCGGGCCCGACAACGCGATGGCCGACGAACGCCTGGATGTAGGCGAGTTTGAACTTGCCCGCCGACAGCTCGTCGATCGGGGTGCCGAGCTCGTTGGTCAGCGTGATGATGTTGCCCTCGTACGCCAGATACGTCTCATCGTCGATCTCGGCGTTGGCATCGATGAACAGAGCGCCCTTCGTCCAGATGGACATGCCCTTCGTTATCGTGCCGCCCTGGTTGTTGCGCAGGATCGAGGTGCCCGGCCCCATGGAGAGCGTGGGTCCCTGATCGAGCCGGACGCCGTTTTGCCCGTTATCGGATATCGATGCCGAACCGGTCATGACAATATCATAGTCCGAGAGCCGCTCGGTCGTGTAATCGGTGATGTATATGCCGTTGTTCTTGTACCCGCTGATCGTCGCCTGATCGGTCAGCGTGATCGTGCCGGCGGTGTAGTAGGGTATGTCGCTTGCCCTCCTCACGTACACGCCCTGCGACTGCCCGTTCGAGAAGCGGGCGTTGTCGGAAAGCGTCAAATTCGTGCCCGAAGCATAATCCTCGTACGCAGGGCCGCTCGTCGCGTTGTCGATGTAACTGTCCCCAGAAAACGTCACGTTTGCGGCAGGACCGCTCGCCGCTTCGCGCAGATCCATGAACACGCCTCGATCGCACGAGTCGATGCCGGCGTCGTCGGTAAACGTGACGGCGAGGTCGGTGTACGCGAGCGAGCCCGACCCGCCCGTATAGATGCCAAACTGAGAGAGATCGATCTTCGTCCGTCCGGAGAGATCCGCCGAAGCACCCTTGCTCGATCCGAATCGCAGGGCGCTGGAAAACCCGCTGATCGTCACGTCGTCTTTCGCCGTGAGCTTCGGTCCCGCAATCGCATCGGATCCGCCTGCGGCATGGTAGCCCACGCCCCGTTTCGCCGTGATCGATTCGATGCGCGCAAACCCCTGCAAGATCACCTCGGCATCGTTTGCCGCATAGATGCCCGTGCCGCCATCGACAATGATGGTCGGATGGGAAGCATCGGTATCGGACGACGTTCCCACAACGGCTTTCGCGCCGTCCAGCACCTCGATGCCGAGCGACCCTTTCGCCTCGATCACGCTTTCGTCTTCCATGCCCACCGAGGTCTTCATGAGCGGCCCGTTCGAGCCTGATACCGAAACGCCCGCCCGCCCGGCATAACCGAGGTTCGATGTCGTCTCGCAGGTGATACGCGCCTGATCAGCCAGACGCGCCGTCGATCCTGCGGTAAGGGTGATGGCATCGTTGCGGTGGCTGCTCAAAACGCTGTCGCCCTGCATGACGATCGACGACTGGCCTTTCATCCTGATGCCGTATTGGAAGTTGTTGGACACGACGCTGCCGCTGTCGAGCACGACCGATGCGCCCAAATCGATGTCGATGATCGCATCGACGCCACCGGCGGTCGATGAGGTGACGTTGGGGTTCTCAGGGCTCACCGCCTCGGCCATGCCGTTGACCACGATGTTCTCGAGCGTCAGGCTTCCTGAGCCGCCAAGCGCGGTCACCATGGTTCCGTAGTAGCTCGCAAAGCGTTTGACCTGCGGGAACCATTCGGAATCGTACGCCTTGTGCTGCTGGGTGTACGCGGAGTCGTTCTGGTAGTCGAGCGACCACACCTGCGCGTCGATCACGCGAACCTCGCCGCATATGTAGATGAACGGCTCGAACGTCTGGGCGGCGGGAACGCTCGCCGCGTTGGCGTCGGCGATGCGCTCACGCAGAATCTGCTCGGCCCGCGCATAGGTTGCAACCGCATCGTCGGGACTCGTGCCTCCGTTGGTAACGTCGTTGCCGCCCATGCCGTCGACGTAGACGCCCTCGCCGACGAGAATGATGTTCTTGTTGAAGCCGCCCAATGTCGTCTTAGGAGGAATGGTGCCGCCCTCGAACGTCGCAACATAGGGCGAGGCGTCCTCGAGTTCGTAGGTCTGCCCCGCAACCGTCACCGATCCCACCGGCTCGACCACCGTCGATCCCACTTCGAACACCTCGGTGTTGACCGAGATGGGCAGACTCACCGAAGAGCCGGGTGCATCGAGCAAGAGCAGGCGGCTGAGCGCCGTGTTCAAGAAGAAGTTGTTGTTGTCGAGCGTGAGCTGGTTCGCATCGACGTACACCTTGCGCGCATGGTTCGCTGGGATGTCTACGAACACCCCGCCCGTCGTCGGCGCAGACGCCCCGAACCGCCCGCCGAGCAGATAGGCCTCGTCGGCAAAATACGCGTTGGAAGAAGCACCATCGGTGCACAGGTTGTCGGTTACGTCGCCCGATTTCATGGTGAAGGAGCCGCCCTGGAGCGAGATGCCGCCACCTTCCGAAACGGCCTCGTTGCGCGCCACCGTCGTTACGCCGTCCATGGTTACCGTTCCCGCCGCCACGTAGAGACCGCCGCCCGAACCGGTGGCTACGTTGTCGGTTATGGTGCAGTCGGTCAGCTTGAGAACGCCGCTGGCGGTGTGGATGCCCGCACCGAGGGGGGCACTACCCTTCTCGATTACGACACCCCCGAGGATAACGTCTCCCCGGGATTCGTACGTCGAAAGGTTTCCACCGTAGCGCGTTGCGATGTTTGAGGTGAACACGATGGAGCCCGGAGACGAAGCAATGGCCTTGATGTTCGATCCGTGGATCGCGCCGCCGTATTCAGCTTTGTTGCTATCGAACGTTGCCGCCGTCAGATCCATGGTAACCGTCGAGCCGGTTCCGACGGCACCTGCGTAGGTTCCGGTGTTCGATTTGAAAGTCGCGCCTGCAATGCGCAAGCTCGCATCGTCGGTAGCATAGACAGCTCCGCCGTTGCGTCCGTAATTCGATTCGAATAACGCGCCTCCCGAAATGTCGACGGAGCTGTACTTGTACGCGGCAATGGCACCGCCGAGACCGTACTCGCCGACCTGGTTGCTCTTCATGGTGCCGCCGGTCATGATGAATTTTGCATTCTCATGCAGGCTCACGGCTCCACCGCCACCCGAGCGCGCAGTAGCCTTGTTGGCCTCGAACGTGCCGCCCGACATGGTGACGGTGGATGCCCCTTTCGCATACAGTCCGCCGCCATGGCTGGACGTCGACGAGGACGAACCCGAGGTGTTGTACGACTGGTTGCCCGTGATCAAAGCCGTGCCGCTGATCGTCACCGTCGCATCGCCCACGGATATGCCCGCTCCGTAATCGCCGGAAATCGGAGCGCCGCGGCTGTACTGGTAGTTGTTCAGAACCGCGCCGCCCGACATGGCAAACACGGTGTTTGCAGGCTGGTACGACACGCCCTTGATGCGCACGCCCTGCGAACGGTAGCCGATCTCGCCGCCGGTCATGGTGAACGTCGTCTTCTTGCCAGCTGCGCCCTGAACATCAACGCCGATACCCACAACGGCTGTCGAAGTCGTCTCGGAACCGAGTATGCGGGTGCCGTCGCCCATGTTGAACGTCGCGCCTGGCTGCACGAGCACCGTGCGGCTGTCCGCCGAAGGCGATGTGTCCATCTGGATCGTGATGTCGGATGTGGTGAGCGTCGCGCCCGCGGGAACGCGGATCATGTTCGAAGTCAGCGTTGCCGCCTGCGCGGATTCGTTGTGCTTGTGGTCGGGGTCTCTGCAGATCATCACCCTGGCATCGGGGAAGGTGGCCACAGGAAGCGACCAGGTTTCTGATCCGTCGATCGTCACGGTGTCGCAGATGTAGATGACACCGCGACCTTGCAGGTTCGTGTGCTCGAGCAGCTCCTTGGCACGGTCGAACGTCTTCACCGGGAAGCGGCAGTTGCCGCCGAAATTCTCGTCGTCGCCCTTGCCCGACAGGTAGATGGCTTCGTACTGGAAACTGCAGTACAGCTCGAGCTTCGTTATGTCGAACACGCCAGCAGGGTCGCCCGCCAAAGTCGGGCCCTCGTTGTCGTATACGAGCTGCCAGTTGTATGCGGTGTTGCCACTGTTGAGCTGGAAGTACGGCTTGATATCGAGTCCCGGGACCGTCGTTTCGACCACGTTGACGTACTGGTAGTTCAGGTTGTCGGCGATGCCCGAGTAGTACAGCGTGTACACGGTGCCGGGGTTCGGCGTGGCCGTGAGCTGCAAGGGGTTGTAGATGGCGCCTGTGCCCGCATCGCTTCGGCCCCAATCGTCGAGGTCGGTCTGGATCGCTCCTTCAACGCTGACGTTCTGGCCGATGTTGAGCTGACCGCCCGTGTTTTCGATGCCTCCGATGATGCGCATCGTACCCACCACCGGATCGCCGACGATCTTCACGTCCTTCAGGGTGAGCGTTGCCGCGCTCGATCCGTCGCCCTCGTCGGGCACGAGGAACAGCTCCTCGACCGTCTTGTCCCAGAACGTGAAGGTGACATCGTTGTTGAGCGTCGATTGGGGATCGATGCCGTCGATGGTCATGTTCTGCGGCGCAATGACCGTGCCGTTTGTGGCTGTCGATCCGAGCTGCACGGTGGTCATGACCACGACGGTCGCCCCCGTCGTAAGGCGGAAGAGCTCTTGGACGCGATCGTAGGTGAGCACCGGGTAATCGGCGCTTGCGCCTGTGTTCGTATCGTCGCCCGCAGCCGCGATGATGCGCTGATCGTCGGGGTCGCGGATCGGCACGTCGGAAGGGTTCCAGTAGATGAGCTTGTTGTCCGAAAGCGGGATGATGCCATCAGCGGCTGCCGCAGCGGCGAGGGCCGCTTCGTCATCGAGCCCGTCGGCTTCGACATCGCCTGCGCCTGCTCCCTCGCCGAGACCGTCGCCTGCGCCCTCGGGACCCTCGGCGCCTTCGCTTCCGCTTGCGCCGCCCGTGTCACCGTCGTCCGAACTGTTTCCGCTTTCGCCGTCAGACGAGCCTTCGGCAGAACTGCCAGCCGCTTCGTCGGTCGAGCCGGCCGTCGCTTCGCCCGATCCGCCCGATCCATTCGAGTCTCCCGCGGTTTGCGGGAGCACAGCGAGCCCATTGCCCGATTGCGCACCCGAAGCGTCCGCAACAAGCGGGCCAGCGGCGTTCGCCAGAGGAACGATCGCGGATGCCTCGCCCGTCGACGTTGGAGCAGCGCTCCCGCTCGGTTCGGCTGACGCAAACGACGGCACCCCCAACGACGTTACTACGAGCAGGATCGACAGGGCCAGCGATACCGCTTTGCGCATTGCGGGCACCCCGCCTCCCTTTTCCCGCCGTTTCGCAGCCTGGATATGCTCGATGCCCCCGGAAGCTTTGCCCATCGGAATCTCCCTTCGAAAGATCGTCGCACGCCGAATCACGATCAAGCCCCCAGAGCCTTCGTGGTCGACGCGGATCGGTCTGATCTATCGTTCACTTGATAGCGCAGTATCAATGTAATAACTTGCGTAAGTGGGGAAATTGTAGCTTCGTCGGTAGGATATTACAATACTTTCTCAGCGCAGCGGCAGTATTTGTATGGAAAAATTCATTAGTTGAACTGGTATATGGAACTTGTTATGAATTCTCCTACCAAATAGAGGCGAAAATACGAGGTTTGGGTTCCTCGTTTTAAAACAGAGACTTTTCGTAAAAAACGAACAGATGTTTCACGTGAAACACTCTGCAGAAAAAGAAACCGACCCCGGATATTTCCGGGGTCGGCAATCGTTCGGTTCGCGGCGTTATTCACAGCCGCTCGCAGCCGCCGATCTGCCTGCGCAGTTCGCAGGTGCTGTTCGCTATGCCACCATCGCAGAAAGCCGTTTGCTTTCTTCAGAAAGCTTCTTCGACAGATACTCGACGCTGCAATGCGCTTCGCGCGCACAGTCGAGCAGAAGGTCGACCGTCAGGCTGTTGAGGTACGCGTTGAAGCTTTCCTGGATGAGCGCATAGGAGCGGCGCACCTTGCATGCCTTTTCGCTGTTCTCGCTCTTGCCCGACGAATCCTCCTCCGGGTAGAACTGGTTGCAATCAGCGGGATCGCGATCGCAGGTGTTTTGATCACCCGAGCACTCCTCTACTTTGATGGCATCTTCCATAGCGGCGATGACCTCGAGAAGCGTGATATCGGATGCGTCGCGCGCAAGAGCGTACCCACCGTGCTTGCCCGGCTTCGCCTCGATGAGGCCGGCGTTACGCAACAGCTGCGCAAGCTGGATGAGGTAATCTCGAGGTATCGACATTTCACGGGCGATCTCCTTCGAGGAACGTACGTCTTTTTCCGCCGCTAAATAGAGGATGGTGCGGATTCCGTAATCCGTAGAAGCTTTCAACTGCATCCTTTCCCCACTTTCTGTCGTTTCCGACTTAGGCCGTTGCGCACCGCCTCTTCCCGGGCGGGCACAGTTTCCGCGCTGAGCGCGGAAGAGCTTTCGTTTCGGTTGCACGACAACGCCAACTATAAGCGTTTCACTAATCGTTATCCTGAAATGAAGGAAGACGCCGCAGCGTCTTCTTCCTTCCATCCGAGACCCTCGATGCGGGTGCTTTCGGCACTGCCCTCCGGCCTGCGGTCTTGCCAACGATCAACAACCTTTTTCCTTACCGTATCGCAGTCTACACGGAATGTAAGTTCTTCCGCAAGCAATTTCCCTCATTTTGGCGCAAATAGATGGGAAAGGGTTACATTATTGCCAATTTCTCCATAATTCTGACCTGTTTAGTATGATTTTTCGCCTCGCAACAAGACCGTACGACGCGAAAGGTCCGCCTTGCAACCGATGACGACGAATCGAGGGGTACCCCGCTCCGACAAAGCGTTATCCTAATGCAAGCACAACGGAGGTGGATGTGGAAAAAAGCGAAGCAAGGGCATTCGTCCTGGAACGCCGAGACGGCATCGAGACACGCGTGCATGCGGAAAAGTGCACAACCATATGCGGCGTCCTCACCGAAATGCTCGACGACATACGCTTAGCCCGCGAAAACGTTTCGAGCGCTGCGGGTGTATGCTATCGGCAGGAGCCGCTTGCCGTCGCGCTCTACCAAGCGATGAAGAGCGAGGTATCGCTCGATTGCTTCATCGAAGAGGTGTACGAGCGCGGGCTCACGGCATGCTTTCCCTGCATGGTGAAACACCCCGCCGAAACGGGCCGGAACACCTCGATGACGTTTCGGGCGGTCTCGCGCGAGCAGTACGAGCACGGCGGCGTTGCGTTTCTCGATCATCCCCTCAGATCGTTTGCGGACGACGATCCCGCCCTTGCATCCTACCCCCTCGTCGATACGCCGATGCTCGACGTGGTCATTGTTCCCCTCGTTGCATTCGACGGCGAGAACAACCGCCTCGGCTACGGGGGCGGCAATTACGATCGGCTCATCGACGACCTCCGCGACGACGCAGCGGCCATCGGGGTTGCATTCGAGGAGCAGCGCATCGATTCGGTACCGTGCGAACCGCACGACAAACAGCTCCCCGCAATCGTATCGGCTTGAAGGTTTCGGCATGGCAAGGAAACTCCCCCGGCATCAAAACCTATGCTACACTCAGCGCCGTGCGTTCAGACGCCGTCCGGAAAAACTCAGCGACAGGCATTAGCGTGGAACAGCAAAAGCTCTTCGACAAAAAGATGATGACGCTCGCCATCGTGGCGACCGTCGGCTTCGGCTTCCTGCAGGGAGCACGTCTGCTCGATCTCAATTCGGGGCCGTACAATCCCGGACCTTTCGCCCTCGCAGGACTCGCTTTCGACGGCTGCACGTTTCTCGCCGTCGCGCTCCTCTCGTATTTCGTCCGCATCGAGAACACAGGGAAGCTCTTCTGGGCGGGAATCGGCGTCGCGGTGGCCTACGCCCTGCTCATCGCATCGGGGAATCAGTCCGACATCGCGCTGTTCCTCATGCAGGCCGCATCGGGTATGGGATGGTCGCTCATGATCCTGTGCTGGATGCAGGTGTTCACGAGCTACCGACCATTCCATTCGCTGCTCATGATAGCGCTCGGGTATTTCATCGACACGCTCATCCAGCCGATTTCGAGCGCGCTGTTCCCCGGGTCTCGGCAAATCGTCTTGCTGATCGTGTTTGCAGCCTCCGCCGCTATGCTGTTCTATTGCCTTGCCAACAACGAATCGGTCGCGCAACGTATGAAAGAAACCGTCGCGCCGAAAACCTCGATGGCCGAAGCCTTCTCGCGCACGCGCCGCGCGGTGGCGGGAACGCTCGTGTTCTCCGCCGTCTGCGGGTTCATCATCCAGATGGACATCTTCGCCGATCTGCAATACGCGCAAACCGACCTGACCGCATGGATCGCCATCGGCGTTGCGCTTGCCATGTGCGCCATCCTGGCCGTGCTGAAGCTCAAGAAGGCGAACATCGACTACATCTGCCCGATCGCCGCGCTCTGTCTTGCGTCGATCCTCTTGTACCGAAGCTTCGACGCCGGCGACAACTTCCTTGCCGGCGCGATGATGACGACGTTCCTCATGTCGTTTTACGTGCTTCTGTGGCTCACGTTCATCAGCGAGGCCTACGAGCGCAAGCTGCCGGCGTTTTTCCTGCTCGGGCTTGCTCTGGGAGTTGCGCGCCTCTCGATCGCCGGCGGACGGCTGCTGGCTCAGGTACTCTACGAACCGCTCGCTCTCGAGCTGCATACCGTACTCATCGTTTCCATTTGGATTCTCGTCGTTACGGTATCTCTCATTTTCGCAAGCTACCTGCGTTACTCTTCGAAGCAGAAAGAGCATCGCCTCGACGACGCGCCCGACGAGCTGGCCGATCCTGCCGCCGCGCAAGCCGATGCCACCGAGGCGGCTCTCGGGCTGCTTCGCGAAACCTACAACCTGTCGGATCGGGAAGTCGAGATCATCCGCGAGTTCTCCGCCGGACGCAGCGCCCGCTACATCGCCGACTACTTCGTGCTGTCCGAGCACACCGTGAAAACCCACCTGCGCAGAACCTACGCCAAGCTGGGCATCCACTCGCGCCAAGAGCTCCTCGACCTCATCGAAGAGATGGAAGCGCGGCTTTTGCGGTAGGCTTTTGCGGTAGGCTTTCGCGATAAGCCTCGGCGGGCCGCTGAGACGGACTTCGGGGGATTACGGAATTCTTTCGGCTAAGCGGCACGCTAAGCCAGACGCAGCTGGCAGAAAAACCGAGCAATTCGTCATCGGGCATCTCAAAACGCAGCGCTGGATAGTGATCTTGCCCCCAAGCTTTACGGGACGCCAGATCAGAAGCCTTTTCATGGAAAACGCTGCAGAAACCACTCCGCAAAATGACGAATTACTCGGTTTTTCTGCCGCGAAGAAGCGGATTTGACGCACAAGCACCCACGCGAGACGCCCGCGCACAACGAGAGCCGCCGCGACGGGGATGTCGCAGCGGCTCTCGTACGGGAGGAGGCAAGGGTCGGTGCTGTTGCGGATTTACGCTTCGGCGAGCGCGGCGCCGGTCAAACGGCCCATCGTGAGCGCACTCGAATTGGAGCAATGGCGCACGAAGCTGCGGTTGTACATGAAGCGATGCGTGCATTCGCCGATCGCGTACAGGCCGTCGATAGCCGATTCGTCCTCGCGGATGGCCTGACAGTCGCCGTTGGTGCGCACGCCGCCCATCGTGGCCACGAACGAGGGCACGAACGAAACGAGGTAGTACGGACCGTCCTGATACGGCACGAGCATCTCGGCCTTCTTGTTGAACTCGTTATCGACACCGGCTTCGACGGCCGCCTGGTAGGCAGCGAACGTCTCGGCAAGCGATGCCGCGTTCGCAGCAGTCGCAAGCTCTTCGATGCTGTCGGCCTTGAACACGTCACCCGTATCGAGGCCCTTTTCGATAAGCGCTACCACATCGGCATTCGAGCTGTCGAACAGCACGTAGTACGGGCCGGCCGCGTTGTCGGTCATGGACGTCGCGAGCGCGGTCGTCGGGCCGGCTTCGTTGACGAAGCGCTTGCCCGAAGCATCCACGAGCATCTTCGAGGACGTTGCCGCACCCTCGATGCCCGTATCGCAGAGCTTCGCGAATCCAGGCTCCGCTTCGGTGAGCGTGCGGGTGGGCATGATGACGTTTGGTATGACCCAGCAGTCGTCATAGGTGGCGGCGCCGATGGCCGTCGCCATGGTCATACCGTCGCCGGTGTTCATCGCATTGCCGAGGTACTGGAAGCCCATCTTGTTGATGGCGGGCACCAGCTCGTCGCGGTAGGCATCGCTGCCGCCGAATCCGCCGGTAGCCAACACGACGGCCTTCGCCTTGATGTCCTGCTCCTGCTTGCCTTCTTTGACCGTTACGCCGACGACCGTATCGCCGTCCTGCAAAAGCTTGGTCGCTTCAGTTGAAAGCATGATCTCGACACCGAGCTTCTCAAGCTCGGTCTGGAAGGCGTCGGCAACGTTCTGCCCCGCTTTGATGGAGGTGTCGGCCGGGGCATCCGGTTTCACCGTATCGGTTCCCACCTGCTCTTTGGTGAACGACTCTTTGAACCCGATGCCCATTTCGTTCGCCCAGGTGATGGTCTCGCAGCTCTCTTCCATCATGCGCTGCATGCGCTCGTAATCCGGATACGGTGCATTGACTTTACCGATCTCGGTAGCCGCCTTGTAGCGCTCGGTAAACGCCTCCATCGTGTCGGCCTCGCCGTCCTCGAACAGCCAAAACTCTTTGTTCTCGGGAACCTGGGCGATCGATACGTTGCCGAGCGACGTGAGAAACGTCGACATGTAGAACGGCGCCTTGTCGACGAGCGTCACCTTAGCTCCGCCGAGCGCCGCCGCACGGGCGCATGCCGAGCCGGCAAGACCCGATCCGATAACGATAATGTCGGTTTCCTTAGCCTCGGCGCCCGAACCGCCCTCGCCGCCCGTCGTGCTCTCGGGCTTCGGGTTCGCACCGCACGCAGTAAGCGCCAGCGTGCCTCCGAGCACCGCGACGCCCGCAACGAACTGCCTTCTGCTGAATAGTTTCCTCTCCCCCATGGAAGCTCCTCTCAATTTGCTGTATGTAGAAGCTGCCTATGCGACCGTTTTGCCGCGGCAGCGAAGCAAACTATAAACATCCAGGGGAACGCTTCTGTCGCACGAAAAGGTTCAAGGGTGTCGCACGAAACGTGGTAATCGCTAAATCTGCATTATCGTGCCTGTCCAAGAGCTTATCTTGCCTCCAGATGCGACAGCGCGAAAGCGAAGCGGCCGCCGAATCGATTCGGCGGCCGCTGAGGTTCGCAACGAGAGGCGCTACTTTTTCTACGCGGCCTTCTTCTTCCCGGGCAGTTTCACGCCAGTTTTCGCCAGAACAACGACGGCGATCACCGTAACAACCGCACCGATGACAAGCGGTATCCACGGGTTGCCCACGAACGCAGCGATGATGTAACAGAAGAAGCAGACGACCATCACAAGCGTCGCATACGGGATCTGCGTGGCAACGTGGCGCAGGTGGTTGCACTGCGCACCTGCAGACGAGAGGATAGTCGTATCCGAGATGGGCGAGATGTGGTCGCCGTATACCGCGCCGCCGAGCGTTGCGCCTACCGCCACGAGGAACAGCGGGCCGTCAGCCGGGAACACGCCGATCACGATGGGCAGGATGAGCGCGATCGTACCCCACGAGGTGCCCATCGAGAAGCCGATGAACGCCGCAACAAGGAAGATGACCGCTGGCAGAAGCGCCAGATCTACGCCGATGGTGTTGAGGAAGTTGCTCACGAACTCGCCCGTACCGAGCATATAGCGGCACGTGCCGCCCAAGCTCCACGCGAGCACGAGGATCATGATAGCCCCCACCATCGAGCGCACGCCCTCGGCGATGCCCTCCATGTAGCCCGCAAGCGTAGTGAGCCCGCGCGGCAGGAACATAGCCGCTGCCACCACGAGCGCAACGCATACGCCGATGCACAGGCCCGATACCGGGTCCACGCCGACCGCTTCAGCGAAGTCAACGCCTTCGAAGAAACCGCCTACGTACAACATCCCTGCAATCGAGAAGATTATGAGCACAACGATCGGGATGATAAGGTCGAAAACCCTGCCCTTATCTGACACCTTGATACCCTTGAAGTCGTCAATCGTCTGCGCAGCAGCATCGAGCACTTCGCTTTCCTCGGCAACCACCGTCGGAAGGTCGTTTTCGTAGGGCGGGGTGTTGTCGGGATCGGTTCCTTTCGGAATGCCGGCCGTCGCCACCGACTTGAGCACCTTGGCGCCGGGGATACGCTGCTTTTCGGCCATAGAACGATGCGCTTCGAGCTCGGCGGTTTTCATCGGGCCGAAATCGAGGTTGGTCGCGCACATGAAGAAAACGAACGCGATGGTCAGAAGCGCATAAAAATTGTACGGAATTGATGCGACAAACGTGGAGAAACCGCCCTCGCCGAGGTAGCCGCCGACGGCAACCGCCCACGAGGAGACCGGTGCGATGATGCACACCGGTGCGGCCGTAGAGTCGATGATCCATGCGAGCTTTTCACGGCTGATGTTGAATCGGTCCGTCACCGGACGCATGACCGCACCGACGGTCAGGCAGTTGAAGTAATCGTCGACGAAGATGATAATGCCGAGCCCCGCTGTAAGGATCTGGGCCATCTTCGCGTTCTTGATGTGGGTCGATACCCATTCGCCGTACGCCTTGGAGCCGCCTGCCGTCGCAATGACTACGACGAGCGCCCCCAGTAACGCAAGGAATAGGATCAGCGCCCCGTTCCCGGCTATCTGTTCAGCCATCATCTGCGGCACCATCGTAAACGACGAGATGAGCTGTTCGAAGCCGGCACCGTTCAACGTAAATTGGTAGATGATCATTCCCACGAATACGCCGATCGCAAGCGAAGAATACACTTCCTTCGTAATCAGCGCGAGGCCCAAGGCCAAGATGGGAGGAACGATCGACCATACACCAGTTGAGATGAGGTCAAAACCTTCCATACGAATCCCCTTAATCGATGCGGTACCAAAGCGCGAACCCCCGATATCGGTCCCCTTTTCGGATGCCCCTGGCACGCGTGCCGCACGTGCCAGGCCATGCCATCCGAAACGAAGAACGGTCGCACGGCGGGATTCGCACAGTTCAATGGGCATTAGTATAGCGGGGACGGCGCTTCCGAAGAAGGGGAAACGCGCTTTAATTTGGCGAACGACCGCAAAGGCGAGCGAGCCGAGCCTCGTCAAGCACGCCGAACCGCCACTCGACGCGGGCGCCGAACGGAGGCTCCCGCAATCGGTTCGATACGCGCGGTCAGATGCATCGGCGACAACGGCTTGCATCCGACCGCGCGCTCTTCTGCTTACTGCTCTTCGAGTTCGTGCACGTATTCGCGATCGATCGCGCCCTCGGGATGCGGAGGATCGACGTCGAAGGGAACTTTGGGCGTAACCAAGCTCACGAGCGGAACGATGACGAGCGAAAGCACCATCGCAAGGGCACCGCAGTTGATGGGCGATATCGGGGAGCCGAGCGCCATGTTGCCCACCGTAAGCCCCACGCCCACGACGAAGCTCGCCCACACCGACGATTTCGAGATGCGCCCGCTGAACAGGCCCCAGAAAAACGGACCGAGAAACGAGCCCGCAAGCGCTCCCCAGGAAATGGACATGAGCTGCGCGATGAACGTGATCGACGAGTTGTACTGCACGAGCGCCATCACCGCCGAGATGATAACGAATACCACGAGCAGCACGCGCATGTAAGAAAGCTGCTTCTTCTCGCTCATGTTCTTCACGATGTTGTCTTTGATGAGGTCGAGCGTGAGCGTCGACGACGAGGTGAGCACAAGCGAGGAAAGCGTCGACATCGAAGCCGAGAGCACGAGTACGATCACAATGCCGATAAGCAGATCGGGAAGCGTCGAGAGCATGGTGGGAATGATGCTGTCGTACACCGGCGTACCGGCGGCAGTCATCTCGATTTCCCCGCCGTACAAACGGCCGAACCCGCCGAGGAAGTAGCTGCCGCCCGCCACCACGAGCGCGAACACCGTCGAGATGATGGCACCCTGCTTGACCGCAGGTCCGCTTTTGATCGCGTAGAACTTCTGCACCATCTGGGGCAGGCCCCAGGTACCGAGGCTCGTGAGGATAATGACGCCCATCAGGTTAAACAGATCGGGCCCGAAGAAGCTTACGAAAGGTCCGGCCATTTCGGACGTCTCCGAGGGGATGAACGACAACTGGTTGATGGCTTCGGTGAAACCACCGTTGTTGACGAGCACCGCAACGATCACCGCCACGATGCCGAACAGCATGACGATGCCCTGGATGAAGTCGTTCATAACTGTGGCCATATACCCGCCGAGAACCACGTAGATGCAGGTAACCGCCGCCATGCCGATCACGCACACCTCGTAGGGCAGGCCGAACGCCATGCCGAACAACCGCGATAAGCCGTTGTAGACGCTCGCCGTGTAGGGGATCAGAAACACGAAGATGATGGCTGCCGCAGCGATGCGCAGCGGTTTGCTCTTATAGCGTGCACCGAAGAATTCGGGCATGGTCGCCGCTTTCAGCCGATGAGTCACCTCGCGCGTACGCGGTCCGAGCACCCACCAGGCAAGCAGACTGCCGAGAATCGCGTTACCCACGCCGATCCACGTTGCCGCCAATCCGTACTTCCATCCGAACTGCCCGGCGTAGCCGACGAATATTACCGCCGAGAAGTAACTCGTACCGAAGGCGAACGCCGAAAGCCACGGGCCGACGTTGCGCCCGCCGAGCACGAAGCCGTCGACGCTCGACGTATGTTTTCGGCAGTAGATGCCGACGCCGACTGCGACGCCGACGAATATGAGGACCATGCAGATTTTCTCGATCATGTTGCGTTCCTTTTCATGTCACCGTCCATGCTTGCCGCATGCCCGGTCAATTGCTTGTTTCACGTGAAATACCTGTTCGCGTTCTTGTTTTCTCACAGGGGATTCCGATTGCGATCCGCTGAGGCGAATCAGCCGCCTCGATGCAGCTATTCGGAAGATGAAAGCGCACATGGCCTCGTCGGAACTTTGCGCAGGGGCCTTTTGGCTTTGCGAAAAGCTCTGATGAACCCATGTGCTATTAATATCGATTATCGAAGATGCGCTGCGTCTTTTTCTCGGAGCGCGGAAGCTCCCCGATGGCAACGCCTTTAGCGACCGGCGTGCAGCCGATCTTTCCCTTGAAGATGAAAGCGAGCTCTTCTTCGACGCGTTTCTTATCGTCGCCCGTGGCGGTGGTCTCGAAGAACACGGTGATGATATCCTTGCCGAACAGGTGGTCGATCATGACCTGGTATTCGGACGAGGCGCCGTCGGTGAACTTGATGACTTCCTCGATCTGCGCGGGGAACATGTTGACGCCCTTAACCTTAACCATGTCGTCGGTACGGCCGATGAGGATGTCGATGCGCGGATGATGCGAGCCGCAGGCGCACTCGCCTGGGATGATGCGCGTAAGGTCGTGCGTGCGGTAGCGGATGAGCGGTGCGCCCTGCTTGCGCAGCGTGGTTAGCACGAGCTCGCCCGATTCGCCGTCGGGAACGTTCTTTCCCGTTTTCGGATCGATGATCTCGCAGTATACATAGTCGTCCCAAATATGCATGCCGGAATGCTCGTCGCAAGAAATGCCGATGCCAGGCCCGTAGATTTCGGTCAGGCCGTAGATGTCGTAGAGCTCGACGCCCAGCTCGTCGGCGATGCGGTTGCGCATCTTATCGCCCCAGCGCTCGGAGCCGATGACGCCTTTGCGCAAATGGAGCTTGTCGCGGATGCCCTTCTCGGCAATGGCCTCGGCGAGAAGCAGCGCGTACGAGCTCGTCGCGCACAGAACAGTGGACTGCAAATCCTCCATCATGCGCAGCTGTTTTTCGGTGTTGCCCGGCCCCATGGGGATAGCCATAGCGCCCAGCCGCTCGGCACCCAGCTGAAAGCCGATGCCCGCAGTCCACAGACCGTAACCGGGAGTGATCTGGATGCGGTCGAGGTTCGTGATCCCCGCCATCTCGTAGCAGCGTGCGAACTGGATGGCCCAGTCGGTCACGTCCTGCTGCGTGTAGGGGATGATGACCGGCGTGCCGGTCGTGCCGCTCGAGGAATGGATGCGTACGATCTCCTCGTCGGGAACGGCCTGGAGCCCGAGCGGGTACACCTTGCGCAGATCGTCTTTCTCGGAGAACGGTAGCTTCTCGAAATCCTCCTGCGTCTGCACGTCGCTCAAGTCGATGCCCTCGAATTTTCGGGCATAGAATTCAGAGCGCTCCTTAAGCGTTTTGAACTGCTCTTTGATGAGCTCGAATTGTTCAGGCGCGATGTTCATAGCGATTCGTTACTTTATCATAATAGAGTATGGAGCATCGTGAGATTTTTCAACTTGGCAGGATATATCATTCGAACCAGGCGCATCGCCCTTTGCCGTTGCGTTTGCTGGTATACAGCGCCTCATCGGCCGCACGGTAGAGCACCGGGAAATCCCGTGTGCCGGCAACCCGCGCCATACCGACCGAACAGCTAAAGGCAATAGGCTTATCCGAGCCGCGCTCGGCCCATTGCTCGATGAGCTTTCCCGCTCTCGCTTCGGCCTCCTCGACGCTCGCCCGATCACCTACCAGCACCGCAAACTCATCGCCGCCCATACGTCCGATCACCGCATCACGGAGAAAAACGCTTCTGAGCTCGTCGGCGAAATCCATGATGACGCGATCGCCCGCGAGGTGACCGAGCGTATCGTTGACCGATTTGAAGTTATCCAGGTCGATCATGAACAGCACCGCATCGGGTACGCCACGCACAAGCCGCTCCTCGACCGTTCGCTCGAACGCCATACGGTTGAGAAGCCCGGTCATCGAATCGAGGTCGGCGCGACGTTCAAGCTCTTTCGAGTATTCGAGCGCAGCGTTCGCGCGCTCGGTGGCGGTTTTCGGATAGAACTCGTTGAGCCTTTGATCGGCGTTCGGCGTGGAATGGTGCAGATGGACGACTTTCAGTTCGCCGTCCATCCGATGGATCAGAATGCTGAAGCGCGTATCCATCTCAACGAGCAAGAGCTTCGGTTCTTTCGGACGCTCGCGAACCCATAGCGTACCGAACACCAAGCACACTTCGGCATCGATAATGCGCGCCTCGTAGTATTCGTCGAGAATCTCGAACGCAACGTCTTCGGCCTCCGATCGATCGTTTCCGAGATTCTCGAAGAACTGCTCGGCCGTCGAGCAGAACTCATGACGGCCCGTTCCGATAACGGAAAGCGCTTCCATATCGAGGGAGTTCGCAATGTAGGCATCGCCCGCCTCGGACTGGTCGATAAGGTAGGAGCGCCATAGGTTGCGCGCGAGCTCGATTGCCTTGTCCTTAAAAGCCTGCTCTTCGGCTATCGCCATGGTGCCACCTGTCTCGCATTTCGCCCGACCCGAGCGAAGCCATCTATGACTTCTCCGCTCATAATAACAGGATCGATCGTGAAAGCGCTCCTGCTTTAACGCGCAATTGAAAGATCGATGGCCCGTAGATTCATGTCGACGAACCGCTCCTTCACGCAGGCGGGAATGGCACGGCGTAAATCATCGACCGTAACGGCCAAGCCCCCCTCGACCAAAGCACAGGCCAGAAGCATCACGTTGAGAGACTTACGTCCACCTGCCTTTTCGACCAGCGAAGCATCGTCGACGGCAAAGAACGCACCGCCCGCTTGCTCTATCTCGCCCGCAAGGTTTTGAAGTACTTCGCTCGCAACATAGGGCGTGCTCGAAAGCGCCGCCGATACCGGCTGGATGGCCGTCGAGGCGCAAACCATCGTTCCACCGGGCTTGAGGTACCCAAGCACGCGAGCCGCTTCAGCAGGCTCGAAGGCAACGATCAGGTCGGCGGTACCACGCGCGATGAGCGGAGCGTATACCGGCTCGCCCTCGTCGCCCATGCGAACAT
Source organism: Raoultibacter timonensis (assembly GCF_022845715.1). NCBI lineage: Bacteria > Bacillati > Actinomycetota > Coriobacteriia > Eggerthellales > Eggerthellaceae > Raoultibacter > Raoultibacter timonensis. Next base: position 174,375 of record NZ_AP025564.1, on the reverse strand, counting down.
GGGAAACGACGTTGCCGCCGCGTTGCGCCATACCGATCGTTTCGGCAGTGCGCACTTGCCATCCTTTTGCCTCGGCCGCCTGCGCGAGCAACTTGGCTGCAAGCACGGTTCCTTGGCCGCCGACTCCGGCAAGCAGTATGTTAAGCATCGGTGCCTCCCCCCGCCCGAGAACCACTGGCAGAATCATTCGGCGATTCCGGAAGCCGTATCGCATGGAACGGGCACACCTGCACGCACAGGCCGCACCCGTTGCACAGGCTTCGGTCGATGAACGCCTGACCCCTGCCGCCGCTCGCCGGACCGCACGCACCCGCATCGAAGCCGATGCCCGGGCACCCTATCTCGGTGATGCACTTCTTGCAGCCCGTGCAGACCGCAGCATCGATGGATACCGGCTCGCCCGGTTTTGAAAGCGATATGCACGGGCCCTCGTAGATGATCGCCGACGGGCCGTCGAACCCGATAGCCACCTTAGCAGCCGCGACGCTCTCCTCGAGAACAAACGGATTGGCGTGCACGATGCACTCGAATCCCACGGCCTTGAGTACCGCCTCGATCGAAACCGGCGCGCTCTTCGGGCCCATCATCGTCACGCCCGTTCCCGGATGGGGCTGCGAACCGGTCATTGCGGTCGTTGCGTTATCGAGCACCGCAACCGTGATGTCGTGCTGGTTGTACACGGCGTTCACGATGCCGGTCAAGCCCGAGGCAAAGAACGTCGAATCGCCCACGAAGGCGACGGTTTTCTTTTCTGGTTCAACGATCGAAAAACCCTGCGCCATCGTAATGCCCGCGCCCATGCACAAGCACGTATCGACCGCATCGAGCGGCATGGCGTTGCCAAGCGTATAGCATCCGATATCGCCGCAGAGCACGGCGGGCGTCTTGCCGAGCGCGCGCTTGATCGCATAGAAGCTTCCCCGGTGAGGGCACCCCGCGCACAGCACCGGGGGCCTCATGGGCAGCGGCCCGTCGTAGGCAAGCGGAGCCGTTTCGGATTCGGATGAGCCCACCGCCTCGAGCACTCGCTCGAGGCCCAGATAGCGGGCAATGCGATCGAAGATGTCATCGACCGTGTTCTCGCCGCGGTCACGCGCGTAGCCGTTCAGCTTGCCGAACACATCGTAGCCCGCATGCAGCTTGCCGCACAGCGCGAGCAGGCCGTCTTCGATCACGTGGTCGAGCTCCTCGAACACGATGATCTGGTCGAGTCCCTCGGCGAACGTCTCGACCGCCTTTTCAGGGAACGGATACGGCGTTCCGATCTGCATGAAACGGTACGCGGGCACCTCGATCCCCGCAGCGTCGCAACGCTCGGCGAGCATTCGCAGCGCCTCGCGGGCATACATGGTGCTCACGCCTCCAGCAACGATGCCGAGCCGCGGCCTTTGCCCCTGGACGCTACCGCCTTCTTCGACGGGGTTGAACGCAGCAAGCGCACCGGTGGAGTAGTCGTCGGCAATCTGCACAAGCCGCTCGTTGATCTCACCGTGGGCTTCAAAGGCCCGTTTGGGGAAAATGACCCATTTGGAACTGCGCACGAAACCCTCGGCTGGAATATCGCGCGCCGTAGTGGTTTCGGGAAACGCGAGAAACGTCGAAGCATGGCAGACGCGGGTGGTCGGACGAACGATCACCGGCGTGCGGTAGGCCTCGGAAAGCTCGTAGGCGGCTTCGATCATATCGCAACCCTGGTCGGGCGTGGCGGGGTCAAACACCGGCACCTTCGCGAAGCTGCCGAACCGTCGGGTGTCCTGCTCGGTCTGCGACGAGATGGGGCCCGGATCGTCGGCAACGAACAACACCGTTCCGCCCTTGACGCCGACGTAGTTCAAGCTCATGAGCGCATCGCTCGCCACATTAAGGCCGACCTGCTTGCACGTGAACAGCGTGCGGGCGCCCGCATACGCCGCACCCGCCAAAAGCTCGAGCGCCGCCTTTTCGTTGGTCGACCATTCCACGTGGACGCCCCGAGCGCGGCCCGCCGCATGCTCCTCGGCGATCGCCTCGATGACTTCCGACGAGGGGGTGCCCGGATAACCGGCCGCCACGCGGATGCCGGCCTTGAGTGCGGCGCGGGCGAACGCCTCGTTGCCCATCAGTAGTTGCTTCTGCATATTCTCGCCTGCTTCGCCTTGATTGTTTGCGGTAGGCTCGCGGCAGTGCACCCGAGCCGAGCCGCCCAAGATTCGATTCGCCCATTGTACCGCAGATGTGTTTTTGAACGAGCCGCACGGCGCATCGGGTCGGTAAGGCGCCCGCTGGTATAATCCGAAAAACCGCACCCGACACGAGAGCAGGTGGTTTTCTTGAAGTGCCCCTTATGCAACGTCGATTTGGTCATGAGCGAGCGACAGGGCATCGAGATCGACTATTGCCCGCAATGCCGAGGCGTTTGGCTCGATCGCGGCGAGCTCGATAAGATCATCGAACGTTCAGCCGAAAGCATGCCCGCAGCGCAAGCAGCGCCGCAGCCCCAACGCGCAGAAGCTCGCTACGACGAGCGCCCCTATGACGACCGTTCGTACGACAAGCGGAAATACGAGGATCGTCGCCATGACGATCGCCGCTACGACGATGACTACTACAAGAAAGGCAAGAAAAAGAAGCGGGAAAGCTTCCTCGGCGACCTCTTCGATTTCGGGGATTAAGAGCATCGAACGGCGCTGGGCCGCAGGGCATTCGCCCGCAGCCCAGCATGCCTTTTCCTATCGCTTCGCGTCGCGCGTTCGCATCCTGTTGCGCGATGCACGGGTGGCGCCCGTCGCCAAACCACCCGCCAACAGCGCAACGAGGGCTATCAGCGAAACGAGATTGCCGTTCATGTCACCCGAACGCGCAAGAGCGGTGGGATTCCACGGAACAAGCGGCTTCGCGATCGATGCGCCGCCTTCGACGGACGGATCGTTGTCGGAGCCCCCCGGCTCCCCGCCCACGGCAACCACGTGATTGACCACATCGCCCGTACCGAGCGAGAAGTCGAGCGCGCAGGCGTACGACAGCACGTAGGTTTCCCCGCCGTACACGTCCCCTATCGGCACGACGAGCTTTCGCGTGGCTTCGTCGTAACAGGTGGATGCCACGTCGGAGAACACCTTATCGGGGCCGGCGAACCTGATCGATCGAACGTCGAGCTTAAGGCCAAGCGGAATGGTGTCGGTCACTTCCACGCCGTACCACACCGAACCTGTTCGGTTGTTTGCAACCGTAACCGTATAGAGCACCTCGTCGCCGTTATCGTACGAACCGTCTCCATCGAGATCCGCAACGACCTTGTCAATCGAAGGATCGGGGTCGGCCAAGAGCACCGACCCATCGCCGTTGGGCACAACGGGATCGGTCGGCCCGGGGTTCGGGTTTATCGGATCGTCGTCGGGTGCGGGTTCGGCAGGATTGGGGACGCTGTCGATACCGGGTTTTCCCGGTTGCTCGGGCACCGTCGGATCGACGGACTCGAGGGTTCCCACCAAAGCAACGTTTGCGATGTCTTGCCCGACGGCGCTGAGGGGAATCGTCGCCTCGAACTCGACCGTTGCAGCGCTGCCACCGAAAATCGGTCCCGCCGAAACGACGATCTCACGTGTTTCGGGATCGAAGCAATCGGAGACGCTATACGTCCTTCCATCGGAGGCGACGAGCTTCAGGGTTGCCGTATCGACGTCAAGGCCTTCGGGCACGCGATCGTACACGTAAGCGTTCTTCCAAATCGATCGGGGGTTCGGCTCGCAATTCGTCGCGGTGACGGTATAGCGGATGCGATCGCCCACCTGCAAGACATCACCGGGGGGGTCGGTCAGATTCACCGCCCGCTTCGTCAGCTCCTTGACGGCCAGCGGCTCGGGCGTGGGCACGGACACCGTCGATTCCTCGATCACTTCGGTGCCCCCATCGGGTACGTAACCCGCCGCTTGCACGCGATTGCGCAGCTGTGCATCGACCGAATAATCATCTCCCGCGCTGATCCGGGCACGATATGACAGCGATGCCTGCTGGCCGCCGGAAATATCTCCCGTTTCCACGCGTATCGCGTGCGATCCTTCATCGTAGGCCCCCTCGAGCTCGCTCGCATCGGCAGCGCCGGGAGCGGTGTATCGGATGGGTTCTTCTGCAACAAGCTCGAGACCGTCGGGCAGTACGTCGGAAAGCACGACCTCGCGCCACGTTGAGTTCGCTTTCGCGTTCGCCGCCACGATCGCGTATTCGAGCACGTCGCCGTCGCGCCACGTTGCCATATCGTCGGCACCGTCCCGACCTTCCGTTTCGGCCGTCACGTTCCGCACGGTCTTCGACACGGATGCTTCAGGATCGGCCTCGGTAATCTCATCGGTAACCGAGGTAGCGATGGCGGGAATGCTCGACTCGCTTTTCCCGTCGTACGTTTCAGTGGCGACGTTCACAAGCGTGCCCGATAGCGCTTCAACCTTAACTGCAAGGGTTATCTGCTTGGTTTGGCCAGCGGCAACATCGACCGACCACAGCACCTTGTTGGTTTTCTGGTCATAGGTGCCGCCATCGCTCGCCTCCATGAACGAGGTGTTCATGGGCAGCTTGTCGGAAACGGCAACACCCGTCGCATCCCCGTCGCCGGTGTTGGTCAGCGTGATGAGATACACGAGCCGTCCGCCTGCGGGCGCGCTGTCGGTTTTAGCCGACTTGGATATGTGCATGTCGGCCCGCTTCTCAGGGTCGGTTACATCGACGGGCGGATCGACGGGCGGCGTCACGGCCCCATTGCCATCGGGATCGGTCACGGTCACGCTGTTCTTGACGGTCGAACCGATTTCGCCGGTCACCTTCGCGATAACCGTACGGGTAACCGAGGTGCCCTTCGGAACATCGACGGTCCACACGACTTCCTGGCCGTGCACGGTTGCCGCAGGCGTGCTCGACACATACGTGAGCCCCTCGGGCAGCACATCGACGATCCGATACCCCAAAGCGTCCCCGTCGCCGGTGTTGGTCACCGTAACGATGTAGGGAATCTCGGAACCCTGTGCGGCCTGCGCGACGGGCGTTGTTTTGGTAACCGACATATCGGGTGCGCCCGCGCCGCCGGAAGGATCGGAAGAAACCGACGTGCTAACGGGATCGGATGAAACCGTTGCACCGTTATAGGCAGCGCGCGCGATGTTCGAAAGCGTACCGCTCTTCGAGGCCACCTTCGCTCTAAAGGCACGCTCGACCGTCTTTCCAGCAGGTACGTCAACCGTCCAGGAAACCGTGCCCTCCGCGCATGCGCCTCCGTCGGCCGCCTCGACGAACTCAAGGCCTTTTGGAAGAGCGTCGGTAACCGCCACACCTTTCGCATCGGCTGTTCCCGTGTTGGAAACGGTCACGGTGTAGGCGATTTCGTCGTTGTATTTGACGGCATCCGCACTTGCCGATTTCGCTATGCCGAGAAGCGGTTTCGCTTCGTCGGCCGGATCGACCACGGGCGTATCGGGAATCGAGGGAGGGGCTATCGGAGTATCGGGGTTGGCCGGATCGATCACTTCGACGTTGTTCTCGATGCTTCCCATCGCATCATCGTTCACCTGGGCGATAATGGTACGCGTTATCGTCTGCCCCGCATCCAGCGCAGGAATGGTCCAGCTCACTTCGTGCGAGCCTCCGTCGTAGGATCCCCCCGCGCTGCTCGACACGTAGGTCAGCGAATCCGGAAGCTTATCCGAAACGACCAGGTTGGACGCTTTGCCGTCGCCGGTATTGCGCACGGTTATGGTGTAGGGAATCTGGGATCCCGGCGCCGCCTGGGATACCGTCGTCGTTTTCGACACGCTGATCTTGGGCGTGCCGGATGCCGATCCGTCCACCGGCACGACGGTCGATACGGGGTTCGCCGCAATCGTCTTGCCCCCGTGTATCAAGTCGGCCGTGCTCACGAGTGTACCGCTCTGCGCCGTAACTTTAGCCGAAACCACACGCGACACCGACGCTCCGGCGGGAACGTCCATGGTCCACGTAACGGTTCCGGCATCGTTTTCCGCTTCGTCCGCAGCCTCTGCATCGAGCATCGCCATCGAAGCGGCGGCACCGTCGGGCGTATAGCTCCCCTCGTCGCTCGCGGTCTTGAAGCTCACGCCTACGGGCAGCTTGTGAACGGCCTGCACGCCCGTCGCGTCGGCCTTGGTAGCGTTGGTGACGGTAAGCGTGTAGCGGATGGTGTCTCCCGTTGCAGCCGTTCCCGTATCAACCGTGAGGACGCCGGTTACGGTTCCCTGCTCGGGAATGTCGATCGTGGGATCGGTAGGCGGTACGACGGGATTGTCGGGATCCGTCGGATCGACGACCGTCACGCTGTTCGCAATGCTCTGTCCCGCAGCCCCCGTCACACGGGCGCTGATGATACGCGTAACCGATCCACCCGCCTTCACGGTCGCTTTCCAGGTAACCTTGTTTCCTTCAACCTTGCCAGCAGGATTGCTCGATACGTAGGTAAGCCCTGCAGGAAGTTCGTCAACGATCTCGACATCGGTCGCATCGGCGTCGCCGGTGTTGGAAACGGTTATGGTGTAGGGAACAACCGATCCGGGCACCGCTTGAGAGACCGAGGTGGATTTGGATACCGACAGTTCGGCTTTTCCCGTACCGCCCGTCGCCTCTTCCTTGACGGCCGTAGTTACCGTGTCGGACTTCACCGTTTCATCGCCCAGCTGCGCCTGGGCCGTGTTCAACATGCTGCCGCTCGACGAGGGGGCGTTGACCGTGAAGGTCAGCTCCTTCTGTTCTCCCGCAGGCACGTCGACAATCCAGTGCACCGTATTGTTTTCGCAGGTCGCTCCATCGCTCGCCATAACGAAACTCGATCCCGCAGGCAGCGCGTCGGTTACGGCCACGCCGCTTGCATCGGCCTGTCCGGTGTTGGTAAGCGTGAGGGTATAGGTGATCTGGCCACCGGGTACCGTAGTCGAAGCGCTGGCCGACTTCGCAAGCGATACGCTTGCACCCTCGTCGGGATCGGGATCGGTAACGTCTACCGAAGGCTTATCGGGCGGCGTGACGGGATTGTCGGGGTCGCTGGGGTCGGTCACCTCGACGGAATTCTCTATCGCCCCCACAGCAGTCTCGGCAACGCGGGCGGTGATGACGCACACCGCCTGTCCGCCGGCAGCGACATCGAGGTTCCACGTGACCGTATGGGCATCCTTGTCGTACGTTCCCGAAGGCGTGCTCGACACGTATTCCAAACCGGACGGCAGCGTATCGACGATCGGCACGTCCGCAGCATCGCCGTCGCCTGTGTTCGACACGGTGATGGTATAGGGGATGAGAGAGCCCGGCGATGCGCTCGTGGCACTCGTAGTTTTCGTAACCGCAAGCTTCGGCTTCTTATCGCCGCCAGCAGGCTCTGTAGCCACAGCCACCGTTATCGGCTCCGAGGAAACGCGGCTCCCCTCGTATTCAGCAACCGCCGTGTTGACCAGCGTCGCATTTTTTGCCGTTACTTCCGCCACGAACCGGAAAGACGCATTGCCCTGCGCGGGCACGCTCCCCTTCCACGAAACCGCACCGTTCGCAGCCGTAACGCCCGCATCGCCCGACGTGAACGAAAGCCCCGCCGGCAGCGCATCGGAAACCGTCACATCGGCAGCTTCTTTTCCGCCTTTGTTGTACACGGTGATGGTGTAGGTAACCGCATCGCCGAACTGGGCCGAATCGGCATCTGCCGCCTTCGCTATGGAAAGATCGACCACATCTTTGCTGTCGTCGGGATCGGTTACGTCGATAGAAGGCTTGTCGGGCGGTGCGATCGGATCACCGCCGTCGGGATTCGTAACGCTCACCCCGTTCTCGATGCTCGAACCCACGTCTCCCGTCACCTCCACGGTAAGCGTGCGTTCGACCGTCTGCCCCGACGCAACGTCGACCGTCCAACTGACGGTGTTGCCTTCGACCTTCGTAGCGTCGGGGGAGCTCGACACGTACGCAAGGCCCTCGGGCAGCGCATCGACGATCTCGATGCTCTTCGCATCGCCCTTGCCCGAATTCGTAACCGTGATGGTATACGGGATCTGGCTTCCCTTCGCCACCGAAGTCGCATCGGTTGTTTTCGTTACCGAGAGCCGCGGTTTGTCTTCGACGACGGGCGCTTGCGAAACGGAAGTCTGCACCGGGTCGCTCACATCGGCCGAACCCCCGTGCACGGCTGTCGCCATGTTCACGAGAGTCCCGGTCTTGGATTGAACCTTGACCGTCAAGTCGATCTGCTTGGTTTGGCCGGCCGGTACGTCAACGGTCCAAAGGGCCACCCCGTTGCGGTACGTTCCCCCGTTGCTCGCGCTGATGAACAGCGTGCCTGCGGGAAGCTGGTCGGTCACGACGACGTTTTTCGCATAGGTCGATCCGCTGTTGCTGACAAAGAGCGCATACGTGAGCTGACTGCCGGTAATCGCCGTGTCGGCACTCGATGTTTTCGCAATGTGCACATCGGGCTTATCGCTTCCGGGAACCACCTCGATGGGAGGATTGACCGGCGGGTTCACGGGATTGTCGGGATCGGCTGGATCGGTAACGGTGACGCCGTTTTCGATGGTTGCGCCCACATCGCCGGTCACGCGAGCCATGACGGTACGCGTGACGCTCATGCCCGCAGGCACCGTGAGCGTCCACGAAACCGTTTGTCCGCTGACCTGTGCCGCCGGAACCGACGAAACGTACGAAAGCCCTTCGGGCAGCTCGTCGGTGACAACAATATCTTTAGCGTGGGCGTCGCCCGCATTCGATACGGTGATGGTATAGGGGATGATGCTGCCCGGCGACGCTTCGGTCACATTGGTCGATTTCGCCACGCTCAGCTGCGATTTGCCTTCGCCGCCCGGACCAACCGGATCCGTGGGGTCGGGATCGGGGCTATCGGGGTCGGGATTGTCGGGATCGGGCTTGGGCGGGTTCACCACATCGCCTGGGTTGTCGGGCGGATCGGTGGGGTTTTCTTTGCCGTCGGTAACCGCCCATGCGGTGTTTTTAATCGATTGCCCAACCGCATCCGACGTAACGATCACCTTAAACGTAAGCGTCGCTTTCTCTCCCGCCTTGAGCACGCCGGCGGATACGGAAATCTCGCCCGTGCTCGGATCGTAGCCCGTCGGCACAATGTGCTCATGCGTCGCACCGGATCCGTCTTCGATGGGGTGAGTCATCGCAATGCTCGCGGTTTCCACCGCGAGCCCCGACGGGACCTTATCGTAGAACCAAGCATTTTCCCAACGAGAATTGGAATCGTCGCTCTTGTTGCCGATCTCGATAGCGTATTGAATGATGTCGCCGACCTGAGCCGTGGGAGCACCGGGGTCGGTAAGATTCGAGGCATTCTTGGTAACCCATTTATCGGCAGGCGTAAACGACACGAATCCCGTTCCGGGCAGTTTTGCCTCGCCGGTCGTCGCCGCAACTTCGTCACCGTCGGCGTCGGTGCCGTCAACGGTTGCGGAATTCAGTATGCCCACGCCAGCACCCGAGCTCACATACGGCGCATCCTCGTTTATCTTCACCTGAAACGACAGATGGTACTCATCGTCGGTGGCGAGGGGCACATCCATCGTATGGACGATGGATCCGTTCTCCCCTCTCGTCTCGTCGTAAACCGTATCGGGCAGCTTAACGGGCTTTTCGCCTGCCTTGGAAAGCGTAATGCTGTCAGCCACCACATCGATGCCGTTTGGCAGCTCATCGAGAATAGTCGCGTTGTGCCACTCCAATCCCGGTGAGCTGTTTTTGATCGAAATCGTGTACGTAACGAGATCGCCCACGCGATTGGTCACGTGTCCGCCGATATCACCCTGCGTTTCGTTGTATGCGCTTATGTTGGCCGAAACCACCGTTCCAAACGACGGATACACCACTATATCGTTGTCGGGAACCGTATCGGTTGCCGAAACGTAGGTGCCCGTGCGGGTCTCTCCCATACCGCTCTCGATACGCCATCCAAGAAACTCCGATTTTCCCGGATCGACGCGGTCGTTGAACAGACTTTCTTTGCCGGCGAGCTCGCTTAGCACGCCTCTATCGAAAGCCGAGTTGATCGTTTCCTTCTCGCTTCCGCCCTTAGCGTCTTTGATCACGATGTTGTGCGGATGAGCCAACCAAGTGGCCAATATCGAGATATCGGTTTCGGTGCGGCCCGACGAATCCGTTACCGCCGTAATGGGGGTATCGGCCGTAAACGATTGGCTTTTATCTCGGTTGTAAACCCACCCGGTAAAGTCGTAGCCGAAGCGTACAGGCTGCTCGGGAAGCTTGGCCGTCTCCGGGAAAGCGACTGCTTTCTCGTTGATGGTTTGCGTGTTTTGGTAGGCGCCCGGATCCTTTGCGTAAAGATCGTCGGACGATCCCGACGGAACGTAGTCGAGATGATAGGAAAGCGAGAGAGGCGGCACCACCGTCAGGTATTTCGTTCCCTCGGCCTGCGTTGATGTTTTCGTCGGATCCATCCACGAATAGCTGAGGAGATACGTTCCCGTTTCGCTCATTTCCGCTGAACGTTGATCGGTGAACAGCTTGACAAGCGAATCGGTCCACTCAAGCGGCACAGAATACGTGGGGGGCTGGCCCTCGACATCGCTCGGTATGACTTTCCGCACCGACAGACGAACGACTTGCTCGAGTTCCCCGCCTCCGGCGTTTTTCAACTTGATGTCGTAGTCAAGATTGGTTTTGCCAACGATTGTCGTCGTCACATTGAGATTCGGATCGGCAAAGTCGGTGCAGCCGATACCGTGCGCCGCCATCTTATCTTCAATCGACGCATATCCGCCATCTCCCACCGGCTTGCTATCGTCCATGTACTCTTGAAGATTGACTGACGTAGCAATGATGAATTTAATGCCTTCGCGATGATCGAACAGCGTAAGATCATCTTCAAGCGGCTTGTACTGAGGGTCTGTACTTGTCGCTTGCGCGTACACGGTTGCGTCGGAACCGACGATGGCCGTATTGTCGGTTCCGATCGCAACCGACGTGGTTGGAACGAGACGCAGGTTTCGCGTGCCCACCACCCCATCGTAGTCCGAATACACACGCAGCCATCCAATACCCGAGGCAACCGCAGTCACGCTCACCTCGTCCATAGCGGGTTCGCCTTGGGCGGCAGAGAGCGTGATGATCTTCGTTCCCGGGTTGAGCGGACTGTCATTGGGGTAATACGCTTTGTTGTCGGGATCGTACACCCACGAGGTATCGATGGACGCATTGTTGACCATCTTATTGTTGGTCAGGGGGAACGCGTACCGAATCTTGCGTACGGTATCGTAATCCGTTGCAGCGGAATCGAATGCATCATTATTGCACGGGTAAAGGAACACCGTTGACACCGATGCTTGGGAATAGGCCCGTGCAAGTTCTCCGAGCTTCGCGCTCCCGCCCCATGTGCCCGTGGTAAACGCAGACAGTTGAGGATATGTGCTGCCGTTCGAGGTAGACCACCCAGCACCCATATTCTTTGTTGTGAGTGATTTGGTGAGAAGCCCCGACACCATGGGCGAAGGTGCATCATTGATGCCCTTTTCTGCCGATCCCGTTGTCTGCTTATCGTAATAGCAGTTCGTCATCGTTGTCGTCGGGCCAACTCCACCCGCAAAGCCGCCCGTAGTCGTCACCACGTTTCCCGAATCATCGACAGCCGTCCCATCGGGCTTTGACTTCAAAGTACCAACTTCGCCCGCAGCGTAGCAGTTTTCAAATGCTATGGCAGGGGAGGTCGACGTTATCGGTGCAGTTGAACCGACAAAGCCACCCATGTTTTGAGCGGCGGCACCCATGCCGACCATCGCTGTAGAGTAGCAGTTTTTGAAAGTTGATTGATGGGTGTCGTACGCATCGACTCCGCTCACAAACCCACCGCTGTAGCTTACGCCTTCGACTTTTCCACTTGACCAACAGTTTTCGATGTCAACCCAGTTATGGATTACGCCGCAGAACGGAGCTGTAGTCTTAGCACCGTAACAATCAAGGTTCGCAAAACTGTTGGTGCACTTAGTGACTCCCGTGCACGATAGAAAACCACCTGAATGACCGGATGACGCGATAACCGTACCGTCGATTGCCGCGCAGTTGTCGATGGTTATGAGAGATTTATCACCATACGTGTCCCGACGTCCCCAACCACCTTCGAAAAAATTAGCGACGCAATCGGTCCCTCGCACATGAACGTTTTTCGTATAGGTGTTGGTGATGAATACCTGTCCCTCAGGAGCTTTGTTCGAAGAAGTGAACATGCCTCCAACACCATGCAAGCTATTGATGACCGCATCGCCGCCCACGTAGTTCCTAGGGCCGACGAGAGCATTCTCCAAAGCGCAATTATCTACATGGCCAGCGCGGAAACTTCCAATCACTGTTGCCATGCGAGCATTCGACTGAGTAACTGCTTCGCATTTCGTATTAGACATCGTAAGGTTCTTGAGGTAAAAATCCTCAACGGTTACATCGCCAAGAAATCCTACGGGGTCATCATTTCCACTTGTGGCGTTATCGCTATACGAATACATATTCCAGACGGTATGTCCGTTACCGTCAACAACAATCGGTGTCGTAATCGAGACAGCAACCCAGTTGCGACCCTGCAGCCCGCCAAGATCGATGTCCTGCATAAGCTTGCATGATTTCTGGTTCACCAAAGCGTATCGCAACTCTTCGGCAGAATAGATTTGGTACGGATCATCGACCGATCCGGTTCCACCATGCAATGGAGTAGCACCAGCAAGATCGCCGTTCCACGGAACGAGCGCGCTGCCGTCATTTGATTTAACCGACGTATCGGCGAATTCGGTTCCGGAAACGCCAGTTGCTTTCACTTTTGCAATCGCATCGTCCCATCGCGCATTGTAATACCGAGGTTTGCCTGGAACCATTTCCGGATCCGAAGAAGCGTATATTTCTGCAAGCTGGGCTGATGCAACTTCGCTCTCATCGCCCTCTACAGACAGCGCTGCAATCGCATTTCCGCCCGCGACCTGCTCAATATATTCTTCGAGCGTTGGCATTCCATGCTCAAACGGCTCTTCGTTCAAACCGATCGCATCGTCTCCATCAACCTGAATGGTAACGCTCGCCGAAGCCTCCTCTTGCATCGCGGTGCCCGAGCCGTCGCCCGCAGCATCCCCCGATTCCTCACCACGAGCAAGCTGAAGGGAACTAGGGAATAGGCACCCACACACAAGAACAACGGCAAGAAGGGCGGAAATTCCACCCCCCCCCGAAATATTCACCGTCTCGCACGTGTGCCGCAAGCCTTGGCGGATTTGCGCAATCCGCTCGCAGAACCGATTCTTTGTAGTGCCGGTTCCCGATGAATCCTTGACACCGACCTTGTTGACCCCATAGCAAAACAGGCCGAATGCGACCAATAAGACTGCGCTCGCAATCTTCACATCTGAGATTTGCACGTCTGCAACTTTCTCTTCTGTTATGTATATAATCCCAAAAGTCAAGACACCACAAGTCTGCCTCAACTTAATCATGAGTATATCAATTATAGTTTAGAAATAAAGCATTTTGCCTTGTGAAGCGTAAATTCCTATTTGGAATTCCTTGAATTCGGCGATTATCGCCGCGAGCAGCGCCCGTTCTTCTTGCCTCGCATTCAAATCCGATAGCGAGTGGCAGCCCGGCTCGAGCCCTTTCACCCAACAAGGCCCCCGCCCTTGTTGGGTGGAGGCCAGTAACCTATCGTTCGGCCAAACGATTATTCGTCAACGCTCATCGTAAGAAGCAGCACCGCATCGCACTTCTGGGCTTCGGCGAACACCTGCTCGGTTATCTCTTCGCCCGCTTCGATAACGAAAGAGCCGTCCTGGCTCACAACGCGCTCGTTGAGTTTCTTTCCCACAAGAAAGGAACGCAGCTCGGCGTCGGGATCGGATTCTTCCTCAACCGACTCGGCGCTATCAGCCTCCAACTCAGCTGCAACGGGCTCCTCGGTGACGTCATCGGAAGGATCATCTTCGAAATCGCCTTCAGCAACACACTCCGCTTCGTCCTCAGCCGCAGCCTCTTCCTCAGCTTCTTCGGCTTCGTAGATGGCCTCATCGGCCTCATCGCTTTCGAGAACCCTTTCGACTACCTCTTCGCTCTCCGGCTCGACAGCCACCTCATCGTCGGCCGGTTCAGCCAAAGGGGCTGCTTCCCCCTCGGTTTCCCCTGCAGTCGGCTCGACGGCCGCAACGCGGATGTCGGCGTCGATCTCGGTTCCGTCATCAACGAATACGAACTCACGAGCGAAGAACACATAGGACTCGCTCTCGAACGAGTCACCGTCTTCAAGATCGATTTTCGTAACGTTTCCGAACGCAGTATCGATGTCGAATCCTTTGATAACGCCCAGATGACTGCCGGCACGCGAATACACCTCAAGGCCCACCAGGTCGAAATTATCTTCGAGGGCACCGCGCGCGGTCAGATCGGTGGTCGAAAGGAAATCATCGCGGCTTTGGATCGTCATAAACGTATCGCCTACTGCAAGCGATTTCTCGAATGGTAGGACGAGCGAGGAATTCGTGCTCGCGCTCGAAACGATGTAGTGGCTTACTCCGCACGCATCGCAATCGATGATAACGCCCTTGACCTTTCTCACCTGCTTGCGATCGTCGATCGAAACAACTCCCTTGGTCAGTATCGATTCGTTCGTTTCCATGTTCTTCCTTTCCGGGCAGCGCACCGCGCAACCCATACCGCTACCCACTTTTGCACCTTACTGATTCTCTATCGGCAACGCCTACTTGGCAGGATCGACCCCGCCCTCGCCTACAAGCACACCAGACTGAACCGACACCTGATAGGTGTCGGTTGACAGCAGATCGTTCGAAACCATCGTCCCATCGCGATACAGCACGCGATACGATTCGGCCACGTAGAACGTTACGGGATCGTCGGGGTTCAACCCGAGCAACCCGGGATCGTCGTACACGTCTGCCGCAGGAAGATCGAATCGATCGATAATCTTCGACGTAGCATCGATCGATTCGCCATCGACTCCCGCGGTGCCGTATAGCTTCACATCGACGGTCTGTCCGAGCGCCGTGGCTCGTATGAACACGCTCTTTTCGGTATTGTTCTTGATGCGAAGATCCTTCTGCCCATACGCGAGCGTCGCATCGAGGCCGATCGGAGCGTAATCGGATACGATAGTATGGGGATAGCGTTCCACTATTTCGAGGTTCGCCTTAAGCGCCGCGATGTAGAGCGCGGTAGACACCTGGCATACGCCGCCTCCGCGACCTTTCACGAGCGTCGTCCCATCGACTACCGCGGTCTCAAAATATCGCTCGTCTTGAGAGGTATCGCCCAGTGCTTCGTTCACCGAAAACGTTTCACCGGGTTTGATTTCCGTCCCATCGAGCGTTCGCGCAGCCAGGTCGATGTTGGAAGCCCTGTCGGAATCATCGTCTTGAGAAATGGCCTTGTATTCGCCCAGGCAAACGAGATTCGCCGTATCGCCCTCGCCGCCGACAACCTGTTCGATGAACTGGTAATCGTCTTCGTCGGTTCCCGCCGCATAGTTCGAGGCGATCTGTTGCTCGGCGGTCACCCACAAAAACGGATTGCCGAAAGCGATGACGAAGGCGACGATTGCGCTGCAGGCAAACGTTAATGCGATGGGCAACCGAGAGGTGCTGAGCCCACGAACGGACTTCGTCCGCCGAGCTGCCGAGCGAGCGTTTGTTGTCGCCCGCCTCGCGGGAGAGACTTGTCTTGCAGCAACCGGGGATACCGTCGTCGTCCTCGTCGTCGGGTGAACCGGTTTTCTCTGTACGGGAGCTCTTTTCTTCGCATGGCGAGGCGTCATTGCGACACCATCCTCAGCACCGCATCGACTTTCATCGACTCGATTGCCGTCAGATCGGGCGATGCGTCCTTGAGCTTGGCGGCAAGATCTTGCGCCTGCTCGAGCTGATTCGCTTTTACATAGCACGCGATCTGCTCGACAACCGCCTTGCGGTACGTCGCACGATCATCGGTCAACTCGGCGCATTCCGCGTACAGCTTCGCGGCCACCGCAAACAGCCCCCTGTCGCGCAACGAGGTAGCCTTGGTAAAGTAGCTGGAAGGATCGAATGCAGTCGGAGCCAAAGCGGGCTCGGGCTCAGGCTCGGGCTCAGGCTCAGGCTCGGGCTCGGGCTCGGGCTCGGGCTCGGGCTCAGGCTCAGGCTCAGGCTCAGGCTCAGGCTCAGGCTCAGGCTCAGGCTCAGGCTCAGGCTCAGGCTCAGGCTCAGGCTCAGGCTCAGGCTCAGGCTCAGGCTCAGGCTCAGAGGGCACGGTAGCATCCTGCTCGCAAACCGCAACAGCCTCTTCGAATTTTGGCTCGACCTCTTCTCCGCCGATCGACTCGCGCGAAATCCCCTCATCGGCGAATGTGCTTTCGTCAAATGCGGTGAACTCGTCGAAATCAGCTTCGCCATGCTCGACATCCAAGCGCTTGTTTTGTTCAAACGAATCGAATGGCTTTGCGAATTCAATGGGTTCGAACTGTTTGCAAGCGGCATCGTGTGCAGGTGGAGCAGATGCCACTACCTGCGAAGACGACACTTCAGGATCCTCGGAAGCCGTGCTGCGCACCGAAACGCGACGATACTCTTTTGATGGAGCCGCTTCTTTTCTGCGGCGAGCATTCAGGATGGCCAATACCGCAAAGTACACCGCCAAGGGAACGACGAGGCATGCCGCCGCAAGAGCGGGGGCCAACCACTGCTGAGAAGATATCACCGAAAGTCCGACGAACAAGACAACGAGAACGAGTAAGGACGCAAACGCACAGAGCGTTGCCCGCAGCTGCGCCCTTGTTCCACTTTGTTTGAAGCCCATGACCGCTCCAGCGATAACCACAATGGCCATCAACCCGATCCCAAGCCAAGATCCTTGCACGTCAGCGTTCCCGTCTAACAAACACTTCCGATCGCACGAGGCCTATCCTCGTGCTAATTCGATGTGAGAGCATTATATATTACCGTATCGCTTAATGTTAAAAACATCTCAATTAGCTTTCGTAATACATTTTTCTGCATATCACCTGCGCTGTTTTAACGCAAGAAGGACGAGAAAACGCAGCGGGAGCACACGGCTCCCGCTACATAGTCGATATGGATGGCTGGTGCGCTTGCGCCATCGAGCGGCACTACCCCGCTACGCGTTGGCCATGCCCTCTTTGAAGTCGACGATCTTCTGACGAGCCTCGTCGCTGCCCGTACCGAGCATCTGCACAGCAAGGATCGCCGCGTTCTTCGCGCCGTTGATGGCAACGCAGGCAACCGGCACGCCCGAGGGCATCTGCACCATCGAAAGCAGGGAATCGAGCCCGCCGAGATCGCTCGTCTTCATGGGAACGGTAATAACTGGATTCGGCGTATATGCGGCAACGACGCCGCCCAGATGCGCAGCCTTGCCGGCAGCAGCGACGATCACGCGAATGCCGCGCTCGACAGCCGTCGACGCCCACTCGTGCACCTCGGCCGGCCTGCGATGGGCGCTTGCCACTTTCACCTCGTAAGAAACGCCGAACTCTTCGAGCTGTTTCATGCACGGCTCCATGGCAGGCATATCGCTTTCAGACCCCATGATGATGCCGACGAGCGGCGCGCTGTTCTCAGCTGACATTCGAACTCCTTTTCGCGGTGGTGTCGATTTTGCTTGATACGGTTAGTGTAGCGAATGGCGATGGCGGACGCCACGGTTTTACAAATCCGCTCAATACGAAAAGCATGCGTCCGCAGAAAAGGGCTCCGCACAATCCGCAACTTCGCCTGTGCGCCTATCGCAGGCAACGGGCACGAGCGCGGGTATGAGCTATAATGGGCTGCGGGAGAGGATCACGTTTCAGGTGGTGTCGGGGAATGCAAATAGAATCTTTATCGCTTTTTCTTGCCGTAGTGGAATCAAAATCGCTTACGAAAGCTTCTAAGCAGTTTTGCATCACGCCCCAAGGGGCCAGTGCGTCGATTCGAACGCTCGAAAAGCAACTCGACACCCAGCTCTTTGTGCACAGCAGCGGCGGTGCGCTCGAACCAACAAAGGAAGGCCTTGAGCTTGCCAAAGAAGCTGAACGTGTTGTCGGCGCGTATCGAAGCCTGCAGACAGTAGCAGCAATGCAGAAAAGCGGCCGCGGTCGATGGGCGCAGCTGCATGTCGTCGTATCCCCTTTCGTTCATCAATCCATTGCTTTCCTTATCGAAGAATACGTCCTTCGCGTTGATCCGGAACTCCGCACCAGCATCGAGGTGCAAAGTTCGTTTGAAATCGCCAAGCAGTTCGATAAAGCCGATGACAATACGCTATATCTTATCGATCTGCCCCTTGAACTCAAGCCGTTCGAGAACAGCTACCCAGCCGATTTCATCAAGAAAGTCGTTTTCGATAGAGACTACTTCAAGCCCTTCCTCCTCTCCTCGTTTAGGTTGATCTGCTCCGATAATAGCGCCTACGCAAAAAGAGCTTCCGTAAAATGGAGCGAGATCGAAACGGAAAAACTTGCCTGCCACAACGACTCGTTCCTTCTGGGTGTTATCGGCCAACAAACGAACTCCGGAGAAGCCGTCCAACCGGGATTGATGACGATGGATCCCGATATACTCGACACCGCCGTAAACGAGTACGGGATGGTGGGACTCTGCAGCTCTCTACCCGAACCGCTACGCATGCAGTGCCAAAAAGCCATCAACGGCAAAACCATTCCTTTGGAACCGAAAATATCACACGTTGCTGGTATTCTCGGAGCTTCGCACAACGAGCAGGCCGGCAAGCTCTTCGACTATGTTCAACGATCCCTGCGGCAATCTTTTCCAACATACGTCGAAGAAAACGATCCCGCCCTTTTCTTCAAGATCAACCGCCCGGCATTCAACAAAAAGCGACCCCGGAAATAATTCTACGCAGCGTTTTTAGCTTTCTTTATCTGGTCAGGCATCTCAATCGTTTCTTTACGGAAAGCGCAAACAAGCTTTTATTCTCACGAAATCTTTTGTCGATTACCTTGTCTGTATACCGGCTTTTCGGGTTGCTAGCGCCTATCAAAAGCGGGTGGTTTTGGGCAGGGATAAACAGGAGGACCCGATGAAAGCTAATAACGAATTCAAATCTCCAAAAGAGAATCGCTCGACCCTATCGCGACGTCAGCTCCTGCTTGGTATGGGCATAGGGGCAACAGCGCTTGCGACGGGCATGATTGGCTGCACCGCCAGCGGCAACCCCTCAAAAGATCTCGAATCGAACGCTGAAGACGGTGCAATCGCGCTAAAGGAGCCAACCCAAACAATTGATACAGACGTGGTCGTCGTAGGAAGCGGAATGGGTGGAATGTCGGCAGCGGTCACGGCGGCTGAAGAAGGGGCGAACGCTTTGCTTCTTGAAAAGCAAAGCGTCCTCGGCGGTGGCACCAATTTCGCGGAAGGAGTGTTCGGCATGGGCTCCGACCTCCAGAAGGAGGCAGGAGTAAACGGCAGTCTGTCTGATCTTCTGGCGATCGAACTCGAATTCCAACGATACATCGTCGACTACACCCTCTGGGATTTTGTCGTTAATGGTGCCGAAGAAAATCTTGCTTGGCTCATGGACCACGGTGTCAAATTCGTCGAACTTGGACAAGGACCCTACGCAGGCATAAGAACGCAGCACATTTACGAAGATCATCGGGGAAGCACCATGATCGCAAAGCTTGAAGAGGCAGCGCGCTCAATCGGGGTCGAAATCAGAACCGACACTCCCGTCACGCATCTACTTATGGATGGCGACACCGTAGTGGGCGTTCAAGCCGAAAATGGAAAGGATGTTCTCAACATTAATGCAAAAGCAGTAATTCTCGCTACGGGCAGTGCCGGATCAAACAACGAGCTTTTTGATAATCACACCTCCCGCACATCGGAAAAGTACATGTGGTGCGGAGCCCCAGGGCTCGATGGCGACGGCATCAGGATGGCGGGCGAAGCCGGCATGGGAAAACCCTACCGATTGATGGCGCCTCTCGTTGGCACAACAGTAGAACCCCTTGGAGTGGCTTCGCAGCTCGCCGCGCTTGCAGCCATGAACCCCTATGCTCTCTGGGTAAATCAAGACGGGAAAAGGTTCATGAACGAATGGCTTGTCCGCACGGCGATTTATGCCCCGAATGCAATCGAGAGCCAGCACAAAGCTTTTTCGATCCTCGATCAAGCTTTGTTCGATCGACTGGTTGAAAAAGGCGATCCCAATGTCGGATGGGGCTATTACGTATACAAAGACGCTCCCCTCCCCGACGCTCCCAAAGAACTCGACCAAGAGCTCAGCCGAGAAAGCGAGAACGTTTTCAAGGCTGATAGCATTGCCGATTTAGCAAGCTTGCTGGGTATCGAACCAACAGCGCTCGAGAAGACCGTCCAAGACTACAACAAGCTCGTTGATGCGAAAGAGGATCCTGCTCTTGGCAAAAAAGCCGAGTATCTCACCGACAAGATCGAGACAGGTCCGTTTTACGGCTTTAGGGTCAAGGGCGCTAAGGTGAACATGTTCGGCGGCATCCATATCAACAGCAATGCGGAAGTGGTAAAGGAAGACGAAACCCCTATCGCCGGACTCTATGCTGCCGGCGTCGAATGCGGAGGTTTCCAAGGCGAAACCTACGGGATAACCGTGCCTTCATCGTGTCAAGGAATATCACTTGCCACGGGAAGAAGAAGCGCCCAAAGCGCAGCAGCTTACGCAAAGCGATAGTAGCCAGATGGGCTGAATCGCTTGCACGCGATTCGCAAAAGCGGGCTCCGGGCATTACACCGGAGCCCGCTTTTCAAAACAATTCTTTCACGCGTTTCCTAGTTGTCCTTTCCAAGTTTCTTGAAAACAAGCACGAATGCGATTGCACAGACGGCGATCCACCCGAACATCACGGCAAGCGCAACGAGCGCGTCGGATGTAAACAGCCTGCCTTCCTGCAGCATGACCATAAGATCGTACATGCCACCGCAGGGCGAATAGCTCGCGATCGTCTCGAAGCTCTCCCCGAACATGCTGAACATGGGCAGCAGGGCGAGCACGATGATCGGCAGCGCATACACCCCCGAACTCACCATATCGCGCGAGACGAGACCGAGCACAAGCGAGAGCAGCACGATCGAAAGGGATCCGAAAAACGCAATCGCTATGTAGGGGGCGAGCAGGGAGACATCGACTCCGATAACGAAGAAGCACACGACGTCGACGATCACGATAACCGCCAGCGACACGAACACCTTCGCTATCATAACCTGACCCGCGCTCACGTTTGCCAGCATAAGCGTGCGCAGCGTATGCTTTTCCTTCTCTTCGGAAAGCGCATAGAGAATGGTCATCGCGCAGATCATGCCGACCGCGAAGCACGGTGCCGTACCGATCAGGAAGCTGTTCATCTCTGCTTCCGCCTCAGAAGGAACGTTAGCGAACATGACGTAGCGGTACAACAGCATGAACCCGATCGGCATAAGGGCGCATACGGCAATTGCGGGGTTTCTCACCAAATCCTTGGCGTCTTTGATCGACAATGCGCCGATTTTGCGAAGTGCTGCGTTCATTATTCGAACTCCTTTCCGGTCAGGCGGAGAAATACGTCGTTCAGGCTCGGCTCTTCGGAATGGATCGACAGAACCTTTCCGCTCTCAAGCGCCTCAGCAATGATAACGGCTCCGGCGGCATCTTTGGTCGTTTCCCTTATCGACTTGTCGTTCATGACGATGCGCACCTTGTTCTGCGCAAAACGCTGCTTCAAGGCTTCGGGCGTGTCGCACGCGACAAGGTGACCGTTGTCGAGAATCCCCACGCGATCGCACAAGCTTTCCGCTTCGGTCATATCGTGCGTCGTAAGGAAGATCGTCGTTTTCTGGTCGTGCAGATCCTTGAGCATGCGGTGCACCTCAAGGCGAGCCGCAGGATCGAGACCGCTTGTCGGCTCGTCGAGAAATAAAAGCTCGGGATTGTGGATGAGCGCCGCGAGCAACGTCGCGCGTTGGCGCATCCCCTTCGAGCACTTCTTCACGAGCGTTTTGCGATCATCGGTGAGACCCACCCGCTCAAGCAGCGGCGCGATGGCGGATTCCGACACGCCGCGCACCTTTGCATAGAACCTGAGGTTGTCCTCGATGGACATGCGCTCGTACAAGCTGCTCGTATCGGAGAGAATGCCGATACGCTCGTAATCGGCGTCGTGGGCGTTTTCGATCGGGCGGCTGAACAGCTCCACCGTTCCAGAATCCTTCGTCAATTGACGGGTCAAAAGCTTGATGGTCGTGGTCTTGCCGGCGCCCGAGGGGCCAAGAAACCCGAACGTTTCGCCGCGGTGCACCTCGAAGGTGAGGTTGTCGAGTACGCGCTTATCTTTGAAGGACAGGTGCACGCGGTCCATCGAGAGCAGCCGTGTCAGCATGGGTGTCATCTCTTTCTCCTTTTCGTCGGACGGTCGATCGGCCGTCGTGGTTTGGCTTGGTGCAGTTATCCCACGCCGCCTTGCGCACGACAATGCATAACGCCTGACAGGAGAACGGATAACGACGAAAGGAGCACTGGGAGGGACGAAAAGAGCACACGTACGGACCACGCTGCATACGGCGGCCGGCCGCATCGCGGATGCGGTTCAATCCAACCGGCAATTCTTCCATGCCGCTGTTTTCGAAGGATAAATGCGAATCGCAGGAAAAAGCTAATTGCAGAGAAGACGAGAAAGCCCGTCGATCGACTCGGCGATATATGTTGCTTTGCTTTCGACAAGCTCTTCGCGCGAGCCATAACCGTAAAGCACGCCGATGGAATCGATTCCGTTCGATCGTGCGCCAACCATGTCATGGCTCCGATCGCCCACCATAACGAACTTCGCTCGATCGGTCTCGGCGAAATGAGCGACAACACCGGCAACAACGTCGGCTTTCGCGGTACGCGTACCGTCCAGCTCGCTACCGAGGGCGAAGTCGAAGTATCCATCGAGGTCAAAATGCTCAAGGATGCGCAGCGCATACACCGTAGGCTTCGAGGTGGCCAATGCCACGCTAATTCCCGCCTCCTTGAGCGAGGCGAGTAGTTTTTCCACCCCAGGGTAAACCGTGTTTTCGTACAGGCCCTTATCGGCGAAGCGCTCACGATACCGAGCTATGGCAAGATCGGCGTTTTCGTCGCTCATGCCATAAAAATCTTGAAAGGAGCTTTTCAGGGGAGGTCCGATGAACGATCGCAGCTTGGAGCGGTCGCATTCCTCAATCCCGAAGGAGGCGAGGGCATAGCGAATGGACTTCGTTATGCCCTCCTCGGGATCGGTGAGCGTCCCGTCCAAATCGAGCAGAACGTACTCGTACTTCACAAATGCCTCCTCGATCAATCGTTTTACGCGATCTCGATCACGCGGCCCTCATGGCGCGCGTCCGCCTCGGGAAAGCCTTCGGCAGGATATCCCAGGATGCAGTTTCCGATTCCCACATAGCCCTCAGGGATGCCGAGCTCATCGTACAAAGCCCGGCCTTCTTCCCCCCTCGAACTGCTCCTTCGCACGATGCACCCAGCACGATCCCAGGCCTTCCGCTCGAGCAGCGAGCATAAGCGTTGCCATGGTGAGGCTCCCATCTTGCACGCAGGTACCCGCCTCTGCTTTTGCAAGCACCGCCAAAACAACAGGAGCGCCGTAGAACGGATCGTCCTCCTGGCCGCGAACCGCTGCGTTCAAAGCCGACATCCTGTCGCGCACCTCCTTGTCGCTCACCGCAACCACGATGGTCGACTGCATGCCGTTGCCGCTAGCGGCGTAAAGCCCCGCGTTGCATACCTTGCGCACAGCGTCAGCGGAAACCTGCTTATCGGAGTAAGACCTGATAGACCTGCGACCCAAAATCGCTTCAAACGCTTCCATCCGTACTTCCTTTCATATACCCGAGAGCCGGATCAAAACCCGACGCTCGACGAACAGCAATAAACGTACATATTACGGCTGATCGGCTTCTGCGGCCTCAAGGGTCCTCTGCTTGCGCAGTACGCCGTTCAACCCAACCGACACGACAACGCCGAACGCGAAGAACGCCGGAGCCATGAGCAAACCCACCGTAAGGCCGAAACTCGCACCTACAAGCGCAACCGAGTAGGGCGAAATGATAGAGCCGATCCTCCCGACGTTGAACGTCGTGCCGGATCCGTAAGCCCTTGTACGCTCGGGATAAGCCTCTGCGAAAAGAATCGAATTGAGGCAGCCGCAGCCGCCTTGGCCAAAGTACAGCAACGGCCCGAGTATAAGCAGGTAGTCGCCGCCCGGCAGCGCTATGTAAGCCAAGAGCGCCACCGCCGAAAGCGCATACGCTGCAACCATAGCCTTGCCCGAACCGATCTTCGAACCTATAACACCCCAAATGAGGTATCCCGCCAAGCCACCGACGTAGTTCAGCATCGAGAAGTTCGTCATCTGGCTTACGTCGAAGCCACGATCGGTCATGAGCCAAGACGGAATCCACGTGTTCATCGCCCAACAAGCAGCCATGTTGCTGAAGCTGGCTAAAATGGCGAACAGCGTGATCCATTTGTAATTACCCACAAGGATCTCATTGAGCTTGATCTTCTCGACGTTTTTGGACGTTTTCGCCTGGAAGGCAGGAGCCAGATGCCGATCATCGGGAATGGCGAACTGAGCGACAAGGGCAACCACGAGCGAAAAACCAGCGGTAACGAATATCCACCTGAAGTCGGCAACGAGCATCAGCTTGCCCATGAGGCTTGCGACGATACCCGCGATCGGGAACGTAGAAAACGTTACGCCCGTGATTTTCGCACGGTGGCCGGGAGTCCAGTGCTGCCAGATGAGGGCATGGATAGGACCCATGATGCCGCCGATGCCCATTCCTGTGAAAACGCGCAGAGCAAACCACGCCGGAAAACTGGATACGAAGACAACGGCGAGCGATCCGACGCCGA
The DNA here is from genome assembly GCF_022845715.1 of Raoultibacter timonensis. Lineage (NCBI taxonomy): Bacteria > Bacillati > Actinomycetota > Coriobacteriia > Eggerthellales > Eggerthellaceae > Raoultibacter > Raoultibacter timonensis. The sequence continues at coordinate 149,508 of NZ_AP025564.1, read as the reverse complement.
TCCAAGCGGTACATACCACAAGGCAAAGCTTGTTGCCTCGGTTCGACGCAAAGCGCCCCAAAAACACGCTGCCGATAACGGCTCCGAGCATTGTCGCTGACGAGAGCAATCCGCCTTGAGCCGTCGTCATGTTCAGATCGCCGAGAATGCTCTGCATCGTGATTCCCAGAATGTACATGTCGTAGGAATCGAAGAAGTACGCTGCGGCGCAGCAAGCAACAACCGCCCAACGTGCTTTCGTTCCGGGAGACCCCTTTGCGATGTAAAACGCATCGTTTTTCATGCTACCCTCCCATTTCCTATTTTGGGAGTGCGGACGGGATCGAGCCCGTCGCACATTTGTCGATCCATACCGGCAAAAGTCGGCGGCGCGCTACGGTACCCATTGCCCGCTCCCGCGCTGCCGCCGACTAAAACGGCAAGCTTATTTCTCGGCGCTTTCAGCAGCTTCGAAGCTCTCCTGAGAATCGAGGCTCTCCTGCTTCTTCACGAAGCGGTTGAGACCGAAGCCGAACAGGCCGCCCACCGCGTAGAACACCGGAACGGTAGCCAAACCGGCAGTGAGTCCGAGAGCGGTGCCGATGATGGCGGTGGTATAAGGCGAGATGATAGAGCCAACACGACCAACGTTGAAGCAGGTACCAGCACCATACGCCCTGATAAGACGAGGGAATGCAGCAGCGAAGGTGATGGAGCACATAACATTAACAGCCTGGCAGAAGTACACGACAGGACCCCAGTAGAATAGCAGATCGGTGCCAGGCATGATAATGTAGACGACCATAGCTGCCGCAGTTGCGAAGTAGCCTACGATAAGCGACTTGGGGTTGGTGATTTTCTTTCCCAGCCAAGACCAGAAGAAGTACCCCACAAAACCGCCGAGGTAGTTGACCATGGAGAAGTTAGCCATGATATCTGTGGTCAGACCGCGCTCGTTCATGAGCCAAGAGGGCAGCCAGGTGCCGAGCGCCCAGACGCCCGCCATGTTCATGAAGCTCACAATGATGGCGAAAATGGTAACGAACTTGAGGTTTCCCTCGAAGATGGAGCCGAAGCCGACGCTTTCGCCCTTCTTTGCCTGAGCGGCAACCTGTTCGGCGCTGAGCTTGTCGCTCGGAACGAGAAGCACGAGCAGCGCAGGAATGATGACAAGACCGCAAACAAGCCAAACCATCGTATAGTCAGCCGCGAACATCTTAGTGACAAACGACGCCGAAAGGCCTGCGATCGGGAAGCTCGAGAGGATGAACGCCGTAGCGGTATTCTGATGCTTGCCCACCCAATGGTCAGCGGCGATCGTGACCACCGGGCCAAGCTGCGCGCCGTATGCCAGGCCGTTGATGAACCTGATGACGAGCCATGCATTGTAGTCGGCAATCTGCGAGCATGCGATGCAGCAAAGGCCGATGACCACGCCGGAAGCGATGATCACGTTGCGGCTTCCCCACGTAGAAGCAAGACGGCCTGCGAGAACGCAGCCGATCACTGCGCCGAACATTAGAATAGACGAGAGCATACCGCCAGCTGCCGCGTCGATACCCATAACCTCGCGCACGGGAACCATCGTAAGCCCCATGGCGAACGAAGAGTAATTGCCGAACAGATAGAGCAAGAAGCATGTCACGAGAACGAGCCAGCGCCACTTGCTCGGCGAAGCTGTTGTTTCATTTGAGGCCATTTCTAAACCCTTCCTTCATTGTTTGTATTTCATGGCATGCGGGCAACGCACTGCGTGAGGGAGCATTCCCCTGCCCCTATCGCCTTGCCCGCATGGCAATGCCAAATCCATGACGCAAAAGACCGGTTTGCCCGTGCGAAGACCCGAGCGGCAGCCGTCAACCCCTTGCTCGAGGAAACGTCGCTTTGGGCAAAGGCGGCACCGGAATGGAAACCCTTTCGGGTTGAGCCGGATAGATGCGCATTCCCCCCAGTACAACCTCTCGGCAAGCGCGGACCCTCGTAGGCGAAGCTTCGCCGCTGCGCCACACTTTCGTAGCGCACGAGCAGCAATGACCCATACCCCCACAGGGAGTCTTCGCGGGATAACCAAGAGACTCCAGTGCCTGCGCAACCGGAATCCCCGCATCCACCTCCCGCTCGACGACAGTATCGTCCGAGCAGACGAGTACCGCTACTTTACCGAGTTCCGCTCGAGACACGCGATCCCCCGGACCTACCGGGCCTTAGGGGGTGCAGGCGGGGGCGGGACAAGCCCGCCCGGCTTCGGAACGAGATTCCCACCCTCAACATCGGCCTTGGTAAGACCGCATTTCGGGCAAACCTCGCCGTCCTTCGCTTCGATGGGATGCCCGCAGCGAGGGCACTTGATTTCAGCTGATGCCATTGCAGGTCTAAAACACATATTCGAACTCTCTTTCTTTCATTACTTCGGTTTTCATCAACAAGGATGCCCGCCCGCTTTGGCGACGGGCACCCTTGATTGGAATCGCATCGCTTGCAGGCTTAAGCTTTGCTCATCGGAAAGCTCCCGAGATTCAGGCACTCATCGGCATCAAACTTTTTGACGACGGCTTCGTAGCCCTTGCACTCAATACGCAGCTCATGGCTGCCAGCCACCTGACCGTCAAACCAGAAATCACCGTAGATGTCGGTAACCTGTTCGAAAACCGCTCCGTCGCTCTCGCGAACAAGCGTGACCTTGGCGTTTTCCAGACACTCGTCCAAATCGGGATCGTAAACATCGCCCGCATAGAAAAGTTTGGGGCGGTTGAGGTAGTACACGTGCGGCTTGGTGCCCAGCTCGGGCTTCATAACCTCGACGTTTTCTCCCTCGAGTTCCTCGGCGAACTCCTCGTATTCGCCGAAACGCAGGGCACCCGTCGTGCACACGTCGACGCAATGAGGTTTTTCGCCCGCATCGAGAAGATGGGCGCAACCCGTGCATTTCTGCGCAACTTCAAGCTCCTCGTTCCAGAACACCACACCGTAGGGGCATGCATCCACGATGGCCTTCTGACCCTTCGCAGCAACCGGGTCGATGATCACGAGGCCATCCTCGCGACGATACACTGCTCCGTTTTCGCCGGCCGCCATACACGGGGCATTCTCGCAGTGGTTGCAACGCGTCACGTGATAGTCGACGCGCACTTTCGGGGTCTGGCCGACCGTCTTCTCATCGACCTTTACCCAGAATTGACCCGTAAGCGGCTGCGGAAGCGAGATGGGGCTCCAATCGTTGCCGCAATGCTCGTCTTTGCAGGCGATCTGGCAGTTATGGCAACCGTTGCATTTCTGTTCGTCGATGACGAATACCTTCATTACTCTTCATCTCCTTCGATGACCCAATCGCTGATAACCATGCCCGTTGCAGCGTCGAACTTGCGCTCGAAGGCCTCGGGGTAACGAGCACGTAGCTCATCCATGTTTGCCTTCTTCAGACCGACCAAGAAGCCATTGGTAACTTCGCCAGCGCAGTGCTTGGAGGTCACGTTTGTCGGGCAGATGATGTTGTTCGCGCCGCCACGGTCGGCAACGCCGAACTCCAACGGATCGAGGCGAGCGCCATGATCCTGGTTGACCGCGCCCCTCATGATGCGCTCGGTAACGTACGCACCGCCGAGCACCATGCCGCGTTCGTTGTGGATCTCGACGATATCGCCGTCTTCGATACCCAGCTCGACAGCGTCGGCAGAGTTGATCCATACGGGTTCGTAAGGATAGCCGTCGTCGCCATGAACCTTGCTGGTTTCGATCTCCTGGAACCACGGAACGTCGTCCATGTTCGCATGCACGCGCCAGCGCGGATGGTTGGACATCATGACATAGGGGTAATCCTTCGCACGCGGGGAGAAGCGGCTTTCCTGATGCGACTCACCGTCGCCCATGTAGCGCGGATAGGGCAGGCGCTCTTCGTCGTCGGGGAAGTTATACGCCAACGACGGGGAGTAGATCTCGAGCAAACCCGACGGGGTGTCAAGCGGATTGTTCTGCGGATCGCGCCAGAAGGCATGCAAGCCGGGCTCGTCTTCTTCCCAATCCTCGGCAGTCGGGATGACGTAGTACTCGTTCTTGCGGAAGTCCTCGTAGCTCACGTTGTCGGCACAGCGAGATTTCTCCCAGCCGCGATAGATAAGGTCCTCGTAGGTAAGTCCTTCAGACAGTTCGTCGTAAACGCCGAGCTTCTTGGCAACCTCGAGCACGCATTCCCAGTCGCTCTTCGACTCGCCGATCGGCTCGATGGCCGGGGCTTCATAGAAGATGTGGTTGTAGAAGCCGTTCAGCAGGTCGTCGGCGAAGTCCTCTTCCTCGAACTTGGTATTGACGGGCAGAAGGATGTCGGCGAACAGGCAGTCGTTCTCGAACCAAGGATGCTGGGCCAGGATGAACTCTATCTTGGACGAGCGGGCAGCCTCGATCATCTCGTTGCCGCCGTTCCAGCACGTGGTCCAGCAGGGTGTGTCGGTCCAGATCATGTGGATGGGAGAAGCGCCCGGCACAGGGTACTGGTACTCGTCGAACTGGTCTGAGGCAGGCAGCGAGCAATGTGTGAAGCTGTGCCATTTCAGCGGATTCTCTTCAGACCAATCGCCGAGGATCGCCTTCGGAATAAGGGTTTTCGGGATGAAGGACTCGGGGATGAAGGCTTGATCGATACCGTGATAGCAGCCCTCGATGCTCGGAATAATCGAAGAACGCGGACCCGCATTGGTCGATTGCATGCCGAACAGCTGCCATTGGAAGTAGATGAACTGACCGGAACCGGGCTTGCCGAGACCCTGCATAGCCAAAAGCACAACCTCGAGACGGGCAGGCTCGTGCGAGTACGCAGAGCGGATGTAGCCGCCGCCGTTGCAGTGCGAGATTACCGTCACATGTGCGGCCCAATCGCGAGCAAACGCCTTGATGATACGGGCGGGCACACCGCAGATCTCTTCTGCCCATTTCGGGGTCTTGATCACATCGTCGATGCCGCCCATAACATAGGACTCGAACCACTCGAACCCGATCGAGTGCGTGTCGATATACTCGCGATCGTAGAGACCCTCGGTAATCCACGTGTAGGCGATAGCGCACTGAAGAGCGGAGTCGGTGTTGGGGAGAACGGGAATCCACTTGCCCGGATGCGCTGCCGCAGTGTAGTTGAAATCAGGCGATACGAATACGTTTTTAATGCCGAGTTTATCGAAATGGTAAGCGATGTGGCTTGCCGTCTGACCGCCCCAGCCCCAGCACATGGCCTCGGGATCGGAACCCCAGTACAGCATCATTTCGGAATGCTCGCAGATATCCTTGAGCATATTCACCTGGCGCTGCTGGCCCACAGGGAACTGGGCCCAAACATGTTTCGCACCCCAAACCCAGCCTTCCCAACTGTCGGGGGTGCGGATCTGCTGAGTGTAGTTGCCCAGCAACTGCAGCAGGTGCGTTTGGCAGCCGTGCGGACCGTGTATGCTCTTCGTCTCGCCATGGCCATCGCATTGCGCAAGGATAGCAGTCAGGCCGTATTGCGATTCCATGCGCCTGATCTCGTTTGCGATGATAGTCGTGGCCTCGTCCCAGCTGATGCGCACGAACTTTGAAATACCGCGGTTCTCGGCGTTGATCTTTTCGGGGTCTCCGCCGGGTTCCCAGTCGACGCGCTTCAACGGAAACGGAATGCGGTTGGGCGAATAGGCGCGCAGCTTGTATGCCAGCTCGAACGGGCACAGAAGCGATTCTTCCTTCGCGACCAGCGTATGGCCGCGAGCCTCGATTTTCCAGGGATTCTTTTCCATGGGATCGTAGGCATTCTTATAGTTGTAGTGGAACGGACGCGTACGTACGATCTTTCCGTCGAGAACGTCGACTTCGCAGGAATTCGACCCCTGGCCGAAGCTGTCGAAGCCAAGACCCTTGAGGACCGTTTTGTCCTTGATCTTGATGGGCTCGCTCATGCAGATTCTCCTCTCTCCTTGTCCTATGGCTCGCTTATAGATTCGGCGGGATTTCGCCCGTTCGAATCAGCTGTCCAGTAGCGGATTTTGATTATAGGAGGTTAGAATCTGCAACATTTGTTCTATGTTTTATCGACCATTAACGAGGGAAAACAAAAAATGTGTCCCATAATAAGACACATTTCGACGTTATCTATATGTCCCATTTTGATACATGTTCGATTGTGGGAAACCGAACCAAAATGACCGGTCGACGCTGAAATTGAATTACATAGTTGCTCCATCGAATGTACATTTATTTACAGACAATGCGGTATTCTTCCATTTTCCTGTAAAGCGTAGACCTGCTTATGCCTAAAACCCGCCCCGCTTCGCGAATGTTCCCGTTCGTGAACTCGAGGGCATGCTCTATCGCCTTTTGCTCGGCCTCTTTCAGGGTTAGCACCCGACTCCCATCGGTATCTGCGAGCCCGTTGGATGCACCCTCTTCTATGCTGAGCGGAAAATCTTCTGCCTCGATCGTCTGTTTCTCCGAAACGACGATTGCGTATTGCAGGATGTTTCGCAATTGGCGTACGTTACCCGGAAGCTGCGCTGCGAGCAAAACCTGCATGGCGCGAGAAGTAAGGCGCGGCGGAGCAACCCCGAGCCGCTCGCTTTCACGTTTTATCAGGTAGCCGATGAGCATGCGCTCATCATCGCGTCTTTCGCGCAGCGGTGGGATCGAAATCGATACCGACGAAAGCGTGATGGCCAAGTCGCTTCTCAGCTTGCCGGATCTGACGAGCTCTATCAAATCGATCTCGGACGTAGAAACGATCTGGGGCGATCCCAACGGCACGCGAACCGATCCCCCGACCCTGCAAAACGACTGCTCCTCTATCGCATTCAGAAGCGCGTGCTGAATCTTTGCGGGAATATCGCCGACATCGAGAATGATGAGCACGCCATCCTTCGCTTGCTCGAGGATGCCGACCTTTTCAGCGCCTCCCCCCAAACTCTCCTTGCCGAAAACCTCCTCTTCGAGGATGGACTCGGGTATACCCGAAAACGACAGCATCATAAGGGATTCGGGGCTCACCCCTCGCTTTGCAGCAATGATTTTGGCAAGCATGAGCTTCCCTACGCCCATCTCTCCGCTGATCAGAACATTCATACCTGTGGCAGCAGCTTGCTTTGCGAGCTTTTTCGCATTCGAAAGAGAAGCGCTCGATCCTACGAAATCATCGAATCTGGGTAAGTTCCACACGCCCTCGCGAAGCTCTCTGAAAGGGTATTCGTCCTTTTCTTTTTCGGTTGCCGTATCCAACGATCTGGTTTTGAGCCTTATCGTCCCCTCGATAGAAGAAGCCAGCGCCATAGACAGTCCGAGCATATAGGGCTGCGCATAGGAAAGACCCGTACCGACTTTGTTGTGCAGCGTGGTCATCGCCAATACGCCGATAAACTCCCCTTCGCCATCGCGAATGGGAACTGCCGTGGTCAAATGATCCTGCATGACAACACGGTAGTGCTCCGGCCCTACCAACTGAACAACATCTTGGTGCTTAACGCACAGGGAAACGGCGGAAGTACCCGTAACGTCTTCCCGCCACAAGCCGCCGACGCGCGTACCGAATTGCCGGTAATTATCGTTGGAGACATCGCCTTCGAACAAGTAGAGAACCACGCCTTCGCTATCGGCATAGAACACCGAGGTGACCACTTTTCTCAAAACGCCGCGGAAAGACTCTATGACCTCGTCCACCACCGCAATGGTATCGGCGTTTTCAGCAAGTCGTTTTGACAGCTCTTCGTAATCGATTCCCTCGGAATTCGTCGAAGCGTACGGATCGACGCCGGCATTGCGCGACGCAACCCACAAAACCGCGACCTCCGGCTCAACGCTTGGCGTTTTGAACAGGCTCTCACCCATCCTGACCAACTCATCCTTGTTCGCTCTGATTTTAGCGAGATACGATGATTTTTCTTTGTCAGACGAAAGTGCATTCAAACGCGAGTTCACAATGCTCATCCCGAGCGCCCCCTTTTTCGCGAACTAACACGATGCCGCATTTTACAGCATCGCGGTTGCCCATCGCGAGCAATTGCTTGACAAGCTCGGCTACGCAACCTACTAAGGCGCCGCGCGGAGCGGCCGCCAAGACGGGCATGCGATTTTCGATACAGCTGATGAAATCTTGAATGCCTCGGGCAGCAATCGATGCCGCCCTACGACTGCCGCACGCGAACCCGAGCGCAACCCGTTGTAGATCTTGCATTAGGCACCTCCCGGCGCGCGCATCGATACTGCATGTCAGGTTTTTCACGCAATCGTGCAACATGTGTGCGCGTTTCTCCGTATTATGGTTGAAAGGAGTTCCTGATATGGATGAAACGAACGTTGCCCGCACGCGCATGTGGGCACCAGCCACAATCAAACCAGAATGCCATAGCTCTCGTCCGAAGCAACGTGAAAGGGATTACGTGCAGGCATGCTGCATCAACATCGAGCGCGCCGTTGAGCAGTGGGGCGATACCGTTTTTCGGCTTGCGCTCTGCCGTGTCGGCAATCGCGCCGATGCCGAAGATGTTGTGCAGACCGTATTCATGAAGCTATGCCAAAGCACCAAGCCCATCAAGGATAGCGAGCATCTGAAGGCGTGGCTTTTGCGGGTCACGCTCACCTGCTGCGCCGACGTACATCGTAACCCTTGGAAAACGCGTCAGGCAACAGGCGAGGAAACGCAGATCGCCCTCGAGAACGCTTCGATCGAACGCGACAGCATCGCATTCTGCGATGCCGACAGCACCTCGAACGAAGCCTTCGTCAGAACCATGGTTGCGGCCCTTCCCGAACGGCAACGCATTGCCGTGCATCTTCACTATTTCGAGGGCTATTCGACCAACGAAATCGCACAAATCACCGACGAGAACCCAGCAACGGTGCGTTCGCACCTTCATCGTGCACGGGCCTCGCTCAAGCTTAAGATGGGGGGCACCAATGAATGAGAACGAGTTTTGGACAGCGTACGCAGATTCCCAAAAGCGCGTTACGCTCACCGAAGACCAGAAACGTACGATAGCCGCCGCAGCCGGACAACATCCGCGCGAGCGAAACACAGCGCCCTCGGCAGCCGCCGAGCACAATGCGCAAACGAAGCCGGCTGCAGTACCGCCCGCGGCAAGGCAGCACCGCTCTTTGGGGCGCATCGCGCTGCCCGCAGCGGCCTGCCTTGCTGCCATTGCGCTCGCAGTCGGCCTCGTAACCAGCTTCGATACCGGTGGCCCGTTCGGCATCTTCAACGCAACGCCCGACTTCACCGTGCAGGCCTACGCGGCTGACAGCGATTCCATCCTCGAGATGGGCACCGAGAATCAGATCGTTTTCAGCCGCTCCGCCGACGCCCACGGAATCGGCAGCAAAGAAGCCTACCTTGCGGAAGGGTATTACACGGGATGCCTGTTTCGCGTCGGGGGTGAGGGACTCACGCGCATCCAGGCATCGGTATCGACCGGCGCGCTCTACCGCTCCACCCAGGAAACCGTCACCGCAGGAGAAAACCCCGAGCGTTGGGCTGAGCTCGTTTCATGGAAGCCTACCGCGCGCGGGCTCGGCGAGTACTACGACGAATACGACTACGTGAGCATCGTCGGATCGCCTGACGCTCTGGCAAAAGACGATCCTGCGAAGCAGTGGAGCGTCGAACTCACCAAAAAACTCGGTTCCACCATCGACGTGGCAATGGACGATAGCTCTTCGTCGTGCAGTTTCGGATTCTGGACCAACGAAGACTACGGCGGCAATGGCGACGGCATGGAAGCCACGGATGCGATCATCGACCTCTTCGACGGCGCAACGCTCACCATCACCGCAACATTCGAAGACGGTCACACCACCACGCAGGTCATCGAACTGCACGCCGCCGACGTCAAGGCATCCATGCAGCAGAGCGAAGACGGCCTATGGGAGCTCTCCCTCACGCCCGAAATAGTCGATCCGAGCGGCCTTCAGCAATACACCGACTACGTGCACACGCTCTACGGCACCGTAGAGAAGACAAGCCACGAGCCCTTCCCCGAATCGCTCGAGAACGCCAACGAGTACGAGGGCGCGGCGAGCGATCCACTGCCCTTCGAACGGCAGGACCTTTTGAGGCCCCTCGGAGACGACGTCGTTATCGGCGAGCAGGATATCCACGCCGCAACCGACAGCATCCCGTTCACGGCCGACATGGGAACCTCGTTTACGCTCACCGACCTGCAAATGCTCTCGCGCAGCACTCAGCTGCCCGACGGCATCACGCTTGACGATCTTCGCAGCGGCATGCACAGCTGGGAATACTACAACCGCGTTGTCAGCCAGATCGACGGCTATACGATCGACGAGAACGGTACCATCACGGGCGAATCCGAAGGTTTCTCCTGGGTGGTTATGGAGGCGACCATAGCCAATGCCGGCGCAAAGGCCACCGAGATGACGGGCGACGGGGGCTTTTACGGGGAATACGCCGTGATCGATGACGAAGGCCATGTATCGACCGCTCTTGCGCGCTCGTTTGCCCTCACAAACGGCGGATGGGACGCCCCGAACGCCGCCGTATACCGAGACTTCACCCTCGAACCCGGTGAAACGACCACCGTGCGCTGGCTCGCCATCGTGCCCGATGTCGTGCTCGACGACCCGAGCCTATTCTTCCTCGCCTATGCCGACAACACCGGCGTTCCTTCGGAAGGCACGCTCAGCGGCATGGAGCTCGCATTGACGAACGAGTAAGCGAACTCAGCTGCCAAATCGATAGCAACCGCAGATGGAAAACACCGCGAGAGAAAGAACAGAACCGCCCGCCGCCCGCCAGGCGACGGGCGGTTCCCATGTGCCCGAAAGAACGAAAGAACGAGCGCGCCCTATGCGGATGCGAACCCGTCTTCCAGCGTCTCGCCGACGAACCGTTTGTCCATCGCGAGGAAGGCCTTGAGCGCACAGCCCAATCGGGCGTAGACGCCCGATGCGTCCTTTTCGGCAAGGCGCTCGCAAAACGAAGGCAGCCAATCCGTCAGATGCGCTGCAATAAAATCGCCTTGGGAGGCAAGGATCCGCCTCGTTTCGTCATCCTCTTCGCTCTCGAAAGCATCGAACGCACGAGTGCTCAGGTGCGCGAGGAAATCGAGCATCATGGATACATGGTCCTCGGGAAAATGACCGTATTCGACAGCGGCAAACCCGTATTCGGCGTAACGGTTGCGCACGTCGAGCGTGCTTTCCTGAAAGAGCATGACCTCCTTGCCGATGTACGGAGACTCCCACGGGTAAACGTACGATTCGCCGGGCACGAGGAACAAGCGCGTAAACGCGGACTTCAGCGAGTCGACGTATTCGCCATCGTCTGCTTTCTCGCCGAGCAAGGCGAGCAGCTCGGCAGCCTTCGCAAGCTCGTCGGCGGACGCCTCGGCGCCGCCGCCCCCATCGACTCCTACGCCACCGGCTTGCGTTCGAACAGCATCGGCAAAGTAGCGAAATGCCTCGACGGTCTTTGCCGAGCCGATCGTAGCAAGCTCCTCGCTCGTCGGCTCCGCGCCGAACACAATGTGAAATATTCGATACAGGTAGGCTCTGTTGGCGAGACGCATTCCCAGGGCCTCGATCATCTGCTCTTCCATGTTCATCCTCCTCCAGCCGCCATACCGCACAGCGGCGCTCCTTCATCGTGCCAGCAGTGTACCAATACATGCGAGCGCGCGCTTTTGCGCTTCGTTCCCCGCGCCTTGACTCGGGAGAACGCGGAAAGGTAAACGAAGGGCCCGGGATCTTTCGTTCGATGAATCCCGGGCCCTTTTCAGCCGTATGAGCCTTCAGCCAAACGGCAAGGCTTCAAGCCCTTCGCTCCTACCAGTTGACTTCTACGTAGTTCGTGTCGTTCGCCGCGTCCTTTGCCTTGATGAGAAGGCTCGGCGCCGTGGTATCGGCAGAAGGAAGAACGGCGACCTCGCTCACAAGATCGGCACCGTACTTCGCCTTCAACTCGTCGAAGTCGCCGAAATCGAGCGCGCGATTCGGGCAGCCGGCAACGCAAGCGGGCTGTCCGCCGGCTTCGCGGATGGCATAGCAGCCGTCGCACTTGCCGGCCTTGCCGCTCGGCAGGATCTGCGGAATGCCGTAGGGGCACGCCGTTGTGCACGAAGCCTCGCCCGTGCACACCTCCTGATCGATGATCACGGTGCCGTCGTCGGCACGGTAGATCGCCCCCGTCGGACAGGCGGCCATGCACGCCGGAGCGCCGCAGTGGTTGCAGCTCGCGGAGTAGCTGTATCCCGAAACGCTCGGGAAGCTTCCAACCGAAAAGGTCTTTGCGTATCGGAAAACGGTTCCGACATCCAGACGGTTCTTATCCTTACATGCAACCTGGCATGCGCGGCAGCCCGTGCACCGGGTCATATCGAAGTAAAATCCAACAGACATCTCTATCAACTCCCTCGCAGCCTAGGCGGAAACGATCCGTTGCGGCCAATCGCAATCGGGCGCCAGCGCTTCGCCGTCGTATTTTTCAACATTGCAGATCTGGTTGTTGTAACCAGATACGCCCATGCCGCCGTACTGTGCGCCGATCAGATAGTTGTCGGAACCCGCGCGATCGATACCGGTCTTCTCGTCAACGTCGACCCATGCGCCGTGAGGCACGCCGACGACGCCCGGCATGAGGATGTCGAGGATCGCAGCGGTGCGCAGGCCTTGGCCTGCGGGTGCGCTGATGAGCACCGTATCGCCCTCCTCTATGCCCTTTTCCTTCGCGTCCTGGCGATTCAGGAACACCGGGTTCGCCCACGTCTCGCGCAGCCAGGGGCAGTTGTCGAAGACGGAGTGCGAGCGCCGCAGGTAATGCGGGTTGTACATGATGTAGGGGTACTCGCCCTTCTCCCCGCCGATCGCACCGTCTTTGAACGTCGATTCGTAGCCCACGCAGGGAACGACGTAGGTGGGATACGGCTTGAACTGCTCGATACCGTCGTATTGGAACGAGGCCATGAGGTCGTAGCGCGCCTGGCAGTATATCTCGAGCTTGCCGCTTGCGCTCGGAAGCGGATTAGCCTCAGGATCGGTTACGAAGTCCTCGTAGCCGATGAAGCCGTAGCCGTCATCGGGCGTGCGTTTGAACTGGTAGCCGCCGTTGGCGACGAAATCGGCCAGGGAGATCACGCCTTCCTGCGCCTCGCCCTCAACGCCCCACTCGGCGATGTCGGCATCGGTGATGGTCACCAAGGGCTCCATCTCGCCGCTCTTGCCCATGATCTTGCTTCCCGCGATCTGCTCGAAGAACTGCTGGGTCTCCGACGTATCGTATGCAAGCGCGGGATCCATGCCCATACCTTCGAGCAGCAGGACGCCGATCTCCTGATCGGTCTTGGATTCGCCGATCGGATCGGTCACCTTCGAATAGCAGTACACGAATTCGCGGTTGCAGGTGGTCACGCCGCCGGGGCGCTCCCACTCGGTGGTCACCGGAAGAATAATGTCGGAGTACACGGCGTTCGTCGTCATGAACTGTGCGCGCGTGAGCACGAAATCGACAGCACGATGAGCCTCGATGCCCGCCTTCTGATGAAGCGACGTCTGCAGCGTTGCATCCGTCACATGGAAGATGCCCTTGATGGGGCCGAGCGTGGTCGGAATGGGCTCGTGGAAGTTCGCGTACGAGTTCGAAACGTCGAGAACCTCGCCGCCGCCTTCGAGAATGATGTCGTAGAGTTGCGGTTGGCGAACACCCGTGGAAACGGGATTGGTCGTCTTCGGCTTCTTGGCGTTGCCAGCGGTTACGAGGTTCGGCCCGTAGTTGCCGCAGTTGGCGTGATAGGCGCCGCCGCACGCGTGGCCCGACTTGCCCATATGACCGCCCATGGCACCGAGCGCCATGAGCATCTGCGGGATCATCTCGGAGCCGTTGCAGCGCACCATGCCGTAGTTGTGCAGCAGGTAGGTCTTGTTGTTCTTGCCGAGGATTCGCGCGAACTCGGTAACCTGCTCGGGCGGAACTCCGCAGATCGGCTCGGCCCATTCGGGCGTTTTGGGCGTGCCGTCGTAGACTCCCTGCACGTAGTCTTTGAGATTCTCGCTGAGCTTCGCATCGTCGGGCATGTGGTCGGCATCGAAGCCGACGGTGTAGGCGTTGAGGAAGTCCCAATCGACGATATCGCCTTCCTCTTCATCGAGGCGCAGCATTTCGTATGCCGTCGCGAGCATGAACGCCATGTCGGTGCCGTTTCTCACCGGAATCCAATCGGCATCGAGCATCTGGGCAGACGCGTTGTACATCGGATCGACGGTTACGAACTTCACGCCGGCTTCTTTTGCCTGGATGAAATAATACGTCGGCGTACCGGCCGCAGACCACGTCGGATTCGACGAATACATGACCACGTACTCGGCGTTCATCATGTCGAAGCGGTCGTTCGCCTTGCCGATATCGGTACCGGGCAAACCGATCATGTCGCTGCCGAGCGTATAGGTGCCATGAGAGGTGGTATCCCACCCGCGCACGCATCCGCACATCACGTTGATAGTCGCATCGGGCGATTTACAGTAAAAGCCCGTCGGGCCGTACTCGTCTGAGATGCGCTTGATCTCTTGGCAGGAAAGCTCGATCGCCTCGTCCCAGCTGATCACTTCCCACTCGTCTTTGCCGCGCATGGCACCGTTGGAGTTCTCGCCGCCGCCCGGCTGCCAGCCCTTGCGCTTGAGCGGATGGAGAATGCGGTCGGCACCGAAGCATTGCTGCTGTTGGGCTTTGCCGCGCACGCATCCGCGCTGCTGCGGGTACTCGGCAGAGTCTTCGTGCGAATCGTCCGTCTTCTGGCGAACGACCACGCCTTCCTTCACCATAACCTTGTTGACGCAACGGCCGCCGCAATTATGCCAGCAGGCCGCTGGAACCCACGTACCGCCCTCTTCGAGGTTCGTCGGCAACGCGTGCTCCTTGTTCTCCTCCACCTTCGCCTGCGGGGCGCATCCGAAAGTCGACAACGCTGCCGCAGATGCGGCAACGGCTGCGCTAGCTTTCAGGAATTGTCGGCGGCTGAGACCTTTGGTAGACACACCTATATCATGAGCGCCCATGTATCCTCCCCTTCTCATCTACATCTTCTCGCCCTATGCGCAATCATACGCTGCTCGGTTAGTTATCATCAACCGATACGAGCAAAGCTAGCATTAAGATTTTTTAAGGGTTAGCCTCTTGAAAAAGATAAAATGACCAGCAGCAAACGGGCGAGGACCTACCAGCCGAACTTCACGCGAAGCTCGTCGGCGCGGCCCTTTGCCAAAGGGATGCTCGACTCGCACGCATCGTTGAGCGTCAGGTTGAAGCTGTTGCGCGTATACCGCTCGACCTTTGAAACCTTCTGCACGTTGACGATATAGGAACGATGGCAGCGGAAGAACCCGAACCGCACGAGCTCGTTCTCGAGATCGTCCATGGTCAGCGTCGTCTGGTAGAGGTTGCCGCGTACCGAAACGTAGTTCGCCTTGTTCATGCTTTCTACGAAGTCGATGTCCTTTGGGTCGAGCAGAAGCGTCGCGCTCTCGGTTTTCGCGGGGATCTTGCACACGCGAACCTCGTCGCCGAGAAATACATCGCCCACCTTTGCAGCATCTTCCGATCCGTCGCCCTCTGAAACCTCGGCGGCAATGAACCGACCATCTTCGTACCAGAATGCGGAACCGGGCATGAGCAGCGCTTCGCGCAGCGGCTCGGCAGTCGTGATGAAGATTGTTCCGTGCTCGACGCGTTCGGCCATCCACGTGAGCACCGCTCGGCGCGCCTGAGCTCCAAGATCGAACAGCGGACGCTCGCAAAAGCACACTTCGGGTTCGGCAAGGCTCACCCGAGCGATGTCGACAAGCGTTCGCTCGGCCTTAGGGCAGTCCTGCAGTTTCCTTTTCGCATGCTCGACGAGCCCGAAATGGGCGATCGCCTTCTCGACCGCCGCGCGACCCCGTCCTGCGATGCGTGCGAACATCATGAGGTACGACCGCACCGATTCGCGCTCGAACCCCAGTTCGTCGCACAGCATGAACGCGCAGCGGCGCTGCCCGTAGCGCTGGCGCACCACTTCGCGAACCTGCTCCGAAACAGCAGTGCTGCATTCGATGTGGATGCCTCTCGATTCCTCGGCCGCCAACAGGCTCTCGACCGAATCGTACTCTCTCATGAAACGCTCCCGATCAGTTGCTTCGTGTTCGCAAAAAAGTCTACCACGTCTACGTCGTCCTTGCGCTTCGATGCTTTGGATCTCAAAGCTTCCACGTGATCGCGCCCTTTCCCTGTTGGTTCGGTAACCGCTCGTAGGCTTTTCGCTGTTTTCCCGCTTCGATGCAGTACGATAGCGGCTGCTTAACAGATAAATACGAACAGATGTTTCACGTGAAACACTCGGACGGCTTGAGCGCTTCGCATGGCGGCCCGAGCAAAGCAGGAAGGCGCACCCCGTGAGTTTTCAATCGGTCGAATCGCAGATGGTCATTCTCTTTTTGGGAATCGTGCTCGGCTTTATCGCACGCAAAGCGAGCGTCATGAACGACCGGTTCGACGGGCAGTTCTCGAAACTTGTCCTAAACGTTACCCTTCCGTGCCTGATCATCTCGTCGGTTCTCATGAACGACGAGCTGCCCGACGCATCGACGGTAGGCCTGATCTTCCTTCTCTCCTGCACAAGCTACGCCATCATCCTCGCCATCGCATTCGCCGTGCCGTTTCTTTTGCGGTTCCCCAAAGACAAGCGCGGCACCTACAGCTTCATGATCGCATTCGGCAACGTGGGGTTCATCGGGTTTCCCGTGCTGTCCGCCATTTTCGGCGATCAGGCGATCCTTTACGCCGCCATATTCAACATCCCGTTCAACCTGCTCGTTTTCACCGTAGGCGTGTTCATGATCTCCGAAGGCGAGGGAACGCTGCGCGAACGCTTGACCGACGGGGCAAAGCACGTGGTGAGCCCCACGCTGATCTCATGTTTTGTAGCACTTGCGCTCGCGCTGCTCCGCATTACCGAGCCGGGCATCCTCGGCCAATCGCTTGACGTGATGGGGCAGATGACCACACCGGCCGCCCTGCTCATCATCGGTTCGACGCTCGCCAAAATGCCCATTCGGGAAATGATCTCGAGCTTTCGCCCCTACATCGCCTCGCTGTTTCGCCTCGTTTTCGTACCCGTCGCGATATTCTTCGTGTTTCGCTCGTTCGTCACCGACCCCATGCTGCTCGGCACCATCGTCATCACCTCGGGCATGCCCGTGGCCACCAACGGCACCCTGCTCTGCCTTCAGTACGGCGGCGACCTCAAGACGATGACCAAGGGGACGTTCGTCTCGACCATCATGTCGCTTATCACCATACCCCTGCTTGCCATGATGCTCGTATACCTGTAGGAAACGCAAAGCGGGCGCCCGTGCAAAGGCGCCCGCCTGTTTTGATACCGTCCCCCAACGGGGCAAAGGCCGGTTAGCTCAAGTCGATGGCCACATCGTCGGTCGGCTTCCACACGATCTTGTCGTAGGTAAGCGCATTGATGAATTCCTTCGTTACGTCGAGAGCGATTGCATGCTCGTCGCCGAAGAAGCGAATTTCGGTGATTATTCCATCGTGCGCAGAAATAAGCGAGTGGGCGATCTCGCCTGCGACCGTGGGAGGCGTAAGCAAGATGATCGAGCGATCCTTGCCCTGCAGCGCACCGCCGGTCAAAGAGTCGGGATGCTCGTCGCCGCGTGCGATTGCGGGCTTCTCCCATGTCAGCTGCTCGTCCGCCGCACGATCCTGAGACGTAACCCAATTGGCCACTATGGCAGATGTTTCGTAGCGATCGATGCCGCCGAGCCTAATCATCTGGGCATCGGTAAGACCTGCGGCGTCACGCGCTTCTTCGTATACCGATTGGGGCGTCGCGTTCTCGTCGCCGAGAACGATGATTCTCTCGAAACCGCCCGCAGCAAGCGCTTCTTTGGTTTCGGCGGTCAACGTTTCGAGGCCGAACTCTGAAAGGAAGATAGGCGACTTGGTTACCGCGGCCCACGGTGAGATCGTCAGCGAATCGGGGAAGTCGCAGCAACGTGCGATGATTGCAGTCTTGGAGTGATCCGTCCCGAGCGACTCGTAAATGAATTCGGCGGTCTCTTGGCGATCGATACCGCCGATGCGCTCAACCGTTTCGATGCTCGGTATCGCATTGACCTCGTCCTCGACATCCTGGTTGATAGCATCGGTCGAACCCACGATAATCACGTGCTTCACATCGAGGTCATCGACGATGGCGGCCCGTGCATCGTTCGACAGCCACTCGTTTGCTGTCAGCACGATCGGCGCGTTGTCGAGATAGCCCGAAAGGGAAGATGCCGTCAGAGCGTCGGCGAAATTGTAATTGTATCCCGATGCGAGAATGACGGTGTCCTCGTTTGAGGCTTCGCGCTCATACGTCGAAGCCTGACGCGAGGTACCGTAACGGTCGATGCCGTACAGGCGCGCAACGTTCAGGTCGATCGGCTCGGGCGGCTCGGGCGGCTCTTCGCTTCCCCAAACCGCATAGTATACGCCGCACACGGCGCCTTCGCACCCGAGCACGGCATCGTCGATGTCGTGGAAATCAGGGTCTCCAGGCTGCGTGGTGGGCGTTTCGCCCCACCCGAGCAGCGTCTTGTTATCGGGAGTTGCCGAGAACATGCTCGCACCCGGCAATGCGATGTTCGCTTTGGAATCGCACGCAAGGTACACGTACGTATCGGTACCCGATGCGTCGGGCAGGTCGGCATCGTGTGCCAGCATGCGCGTATCGTTGTAATCGCCGATCGCCGTCGTGTCCCACGTGCCGCCATTCGGCAAAAGCTTGATCCATCCGATATCGACAGCACCTGAATCAGGCTTCGTATCATGACGCGACACGCCACGCTGATCGGTTATCGTCGTGCTGACCGTTGCGCCGCCGTCGGCATAGAGCCCTGTCGTTGCAGCAACAGCTGGCGCAATGTACAAACTCGGCAAGGACACGGCTCCCGAAACGGTTGCGCCGACCTGCTTGCTGCAACCGTTGGCTTGCAGCGTAGCCGCAGCGGTACCGAACACGGTTTGAGCCGAGTAGTCGGCGGACAGCGCCGTACCAGCATCGTAGCCGACGTTGCCGCCCTTGTTGGTGAAACCGCTGCTCCCCGAACCGCCCCACCCGGCGAGGTTGGCAACGTTGGTTCCCTTGGCGCCCGTGTTCTCGACGAACGCGCAGTTCGCAACCGACACGGTGGGACGGACCGGAAGGAATCCGCCCGCAAGGCTGCCGCTCAGCCCGATGGCGCCGCCCGCGCCCGTGCCCGCAACGTTCTTGTAGAATGTGCAATATTCGAAATCGACCTTGGCTTTGCTATACACCTGGATGGCTCCGCCCGCAACACCGGTCGAAAGCTGCTTGCCCTCGTTGCCGATAAAGGTCGAATTGCGCACTGCTGCCGTAAGGTTGATCGACGCCGAACCGCTCGATACACCTTCGAACAGAATCGCGCCGCCGTCGTCGTTGGCGACATTGTCCTCGAACACGCAGTTCTCGATTGTCGCGGTTGCCGTGCGTTCGGCACCGTTCATGAACACGGAGATCGCGCCGCCGTCGTTGCGGACCGTTTGGTTGGCGGTCGCCGTGTTGCCCTTGAAGTACGAATCAGTGACCGTAAGGTTGCACTTGTCGCTGTGGTACACCGCAATAGCGCCGCCAGACCCGCCGAACGTTCCGGCCATCGGAGCCGCGTTACCCTCGAAGTAGCACTGCGCCACCGTGAGCGTCACGTTGCTCGCTTGGTCGGTCGCGATCGCTCCGCCAGCGTAGCCACCATCCGACGTTCCCACGTTGTTGTTGATCGTGCACTGGGTCAGCGTGGCGGTCGTATTGCTTCCCGGATACAGTGCAGCGCCGCAACCGGCACGGTTGCCTTCGATCAGAGTGTTGAACACCACGAGCGTCTTCACATTGCCCGACGTTCCGCTGACTGCACGCGAGCCGTTCGTGATGGAACTGTTGTTGATCTCGACCGTGCCGCTCGCAATACCGACCGCCTGGTTGCCCGCATGCCCCGTGATGGTAACCCCGTCGAGAACGACTTTGCCGGCAGCCGATCCGCTCGCCTCAACGCCCGCCCCCGCGCCCGAAAGCGCCATGTTCTGAAGGGTGATGCTTCCCCCGTTCGGGCAAACGGCCGAGAAGAACCTGTTCGCACCTGCACTCGTGAGCGCCTGGTTGCCGCCGTCGATCACGATGTCGTAGCCGTTGGCGTTGTTGAGGGAAACCGTTGCGTTCTTGCCCGCCATATCTGCGACAAAAGCGGCAGACAGCGTAACCGTGCGGCTTTCGCCCGCATTGGCAACCGCATCGACGAGCTCGTCAACTCCATCGACGGTCACATCGCCCATCGGATCGACCGCAAGCAGTTCGATCCCGTCGTCTTCTTCCTCGATGAGGCTTTGAGCGGTGAGCCCCTCGTCGCCGACTGCATCGGCGCCGGGTGTCACGACCTCGCCGTCGCTTTGGCTCGCGGCAGAGCCGCCGTCCTCGACGGATCCGTTATCCTGCGAAACCCCACTCTCGGCATCGCCACCTTCTGCGGAGCCTTGGCTCGATCCGGTATCACCGCTTTCTTCCTGCGGGGAAGCGGTATCACCCGCTGGTGCGGGCGAGGGATCGGCATAGGCGAGCGGGACCGATGAAAACGATCCCCCGAGCGCAAGCGTCAACGCCAACAAAACCGCCAGCGGAGAGCGCGCTCTCTTCGTTGCTTCCATAATGCCTCCTGTCATAAGCACCGACATCGCCCTCACCCGAATTCGGGCGCTATCCAGAAGCAACAGAAGCTCAAGCATGCAGCCTCGTATAAGCCGCTGGGTCATATTTGCCCAGAAAAGACGAAAGACGCCCGAAGGCGTCTTTCGATCTCATGTTCGTGCGATATCAGTTTGTCAAAGCGCCAGAACGGTTTGTTACCGTTCTTATGGCATTTAGAAGTGTACGAAAACGTAACATGTTTTGCAATACAATTATATAGGTTGTTCTATAAAATTCATAACTTTTTACCTATTTCTGACAGAAAAAGGCTCGCACCGAATCATTATCGGTCCGAAGAGCCTCGCCTAGCCGATTGCCGAGCGCAGAATACGTTCGACCTCATCGGCGCCCATGAGCGAAGCGCCCGGCGTTTTCGTTGCTTGATAGAGTGCGAACTTCGCGGCTTCGAGGGCATGCGATACGGCCACGCTCGCCTCGTCGGCAACATCGAGGGTGTCGGCACACGTGCGAAGTTCTTCATGGGAGGCAAGGTAGGCCGTAGCACTCGCCCGGAACGCTTCCACGTACTCGAAACTGTTGTTGAGGAACAGCTTCATGAGTGCCGGCGTTTCCTTCACGAGTTTGATGCGCATTTGAGCGATATCGCCATCCCAATCGTATCCCCGCACGATATCGAGAAACAAGCTCAACACCGCGTGGAAGAGCGTCGGGGATTCGTACCGATCGAGCGCAGCGAACACCGCCTCGTCTTTCAGCTCGAACGTACCAACCCCCACGATGGCGGCATCCTTGGTGGGAAAGTAGTTGAAGAACGTACCTTGCGATATGCCCGCTCGAGCGCAGATCGCGTCGACAGTCACGCCGCCGTAACCGAACTCACCCACAAGCGTGATTGCGGCGCGTTCGATAGCCTCTCGCGTCTGCCTGCGCTTGCGCTCGCGCAACCCCCCTGCTTGATCAACGTCCTTCGAGCCCACGTGTTCGATTCCTTCCCTTTGTCTCCTCGCGACACGTCTATCCATTATACGGAAGGTTTCCCCCATGGCCCGTACTTGTCAGATATTTTTATAGTCTCTATAAATTTATTGTCACTCTAATATTTCTGTGCTTTAATGGCTGGTTGAGCGACGGCTATAGAGACCCGCCGCATGCCGTTTGCGAAAGGAGCTGCCATGAAGGTATTCGGATTGGGGATTCCCGAACTCGTTTTGATCCTAGTGGTCGCATTGCTCATATTCGGACCGAAGAACCTTCCCAAGCTCGGCGGGATGCTCGGCCGCTCGGTCAAGAAGCTGCGCGCCCGCACTGACGAGAAGTTCGAAGACGCCGACGAATCGGAAACCAAGGCGCAACCTGCATAGGCCTCGTGCTTATTCGGCCCCATAACCTGCCAACGGGCACGCGCTATTCGTGTGCCCGTTTTCTTATGCGTTCACGGGCATCGGAAAAGCAAACCACTTCGCACCAAAGAACCGTGCAGTAGCCATGCCCACCGCAGGCAAACGCGTATGCAGCCGCTTTCCCCGCACTTGCCGCCAACCTGTTCTCACCGCCAGATAAATACGGTAAAGTAGCTCCGTGCTTTTTACGAGCCGCATGGCAACGTGCAGGGCACCACAGGAAGGGCGCCGTTGCAGGCGGCACGATACGGGAGCATGGCATGGAACAACGTGAGCGATTCGCAAGCAGACTCGGCTTTCTGCTCATCAGCGCGGGATGCGCCATCGGGCTCGGAAACGTCTGGCGGTTTCCCTACATAACCGGCGAATACGGCGGGGCTGCCTTCGTTTTGCTGTACCTCGTGTTCCTCGTCATCCTTGGCCTGCCGGTCATGATCATGGAGTTCGCCGTCGGCCGCGCAAGTCAGAAAAGCTGCGCCAAGAGCTTCGATAAGCTCGAACCTGCGGGGACGAAGTGGCACTGGTACAAGTGGCTCGGGTTCGGCGGCTGCTATCTGCTCATGATGTTCTACACCACCGTCGGCGGATGGATGCTCGCCTATGTGGTGAAGATGGCGACCGGTGAATTCAACGGACTGTCGAGCGAGCAGGTGGGCGGTGCGTTCTCGGGCATGCTCGCTGATCCCGTCGGGCTCATCGGTTGGCTGCTCGTCGTCACGCTCATCGGGTTCTTCGTATGCAGCCTCGGCCTGCAAAAGGGCGTTGAACGGGTTACCAAAGCCATGATGGCCTGCCTCTTCGTTATCATGGCCGTACTGTGCGTCCGCAGCGTCACGCTCGAGGGCGGCGGCGAGGGACTCGCCTTCTATCTCATCCCCGATTTCTCCCGCCTGTTCGCAGGCGCAACCACGGCAGAACAGCTGGCAACGTTCGGCGAGGCCGTCTACGCGGCAATGGGCCAGGCGTTCTTCACGCTCTCGCTCGGCATTTCCGCCATGGCCATATTCGGCAGCTACATCGGAAAAGACCGCCGCCTTACCGGGGAAGCCCTGAGCGTCGGCGTGCTCGATACGCTTGTCGCGCTTATGGCGGGACTCATCATATTCCCTGCCTGCTTTGCGTTCGGTGTGAATCCGGGCGAAGGCCCGAGCCTCGTGTTCGTCACCTTGCCGAGCGTATTCGAGCAGATGTGGATGGGTCAGCTTTGGGGGACGCTGTTCTTCTTGTTCATGAGCTTCGCCGCCCTCTCGACCATCATTGCCGTGTTCGAGAACCTCTTGAGCTTCTCGATGGATTTATGGGGTTGGTCGCGCAAAAAGGCGGTGCTCGTCAACGGGGCGGCCGTTATCGCCCTCTCGCTACCCTGCGCCCTCGGATTCAATGTGCTGTCGGGCGCAACGGTACCCGGCATCGGAGACATCCAATCCCTCGAAGACTTCATCGTTTCGAACAATATCCTACCTATCGGCAGCTTGATATACGTGTTGTTCTGCACGAGCCGCCGCGGATGGGGCTGGAAGAACTTCATCGCCGAAGCCGATACGGGCAAAGGCATCGGTTTTCCGAAATGGACGTACCTCTGGGTGAAGTTCGGCATCCCGGTGCTCATCGTGGTGATCCTCATCATGGGATACATCCCCAAATTCCAAATCTGGTTCGGCTAGCCGTATCGAACGCAAGTATCGAGCGCAGGCAGGAACAGGCGGCCGCTTTAAAGACCGCTTACACCTCGCCTGCGCAGACGGCGAGTTCGTGGACAAGCCCCCTGAACTCCCTTTCGAACAGGCTTCCCCTCAGCCATATGAACGTCATATCGTGCTCGATAGCCGGGCCGTCAAGCTCGATTGCCCGCAGCGTGCCCGCAGTGCATTCCGCCCGTACGGCCGATTCATACAGAAATGCGATGCCGTAGCCGCTTTCGACCAGTGCCTTTATGATGCTGATACTCGTAACCTCGGTTGTGCGGGCGAACCCATCGAGTGAGAGATTGCGCGCCGCAAGCGCATGTTCGAGAACTGCGCGCGTACCCGATCCGGGCTCCCTCACGATAAGATGCTCCCCAAGCAAGCCTTCCAACCGTTGCGGTTCTTCAGCGAGGCGGCAGCCCGGCGCGCATACCGCTACGAGCTGTTCGGTGCAATACACCTCCCAATCGTAGTACCCCTTATCGAAGAACCCCTCAACGAGAGCGCAATCGAGAACGCCCTCGTGCAGCAAGGCGAGAAGATCATCCGTTCCCGAAGCAACGACCTTCACCTGCAAGTCGGGCCGTTGCTGGAGGAAGCGGGCAAGCGGACGGGCGATAACGTATTCGCCGGCGGTCATCGTCGCGCCGAAGCCGATCGTTCTCCGCTTTCCCGACAGGGCGGCGATGCGCTCCTTCACCAGCCGCTCGTCATGCGCCATAACCGTTAAGGCGTCGCGGAGCACCTCGCCCGCTTCGGTAAGCGAGAGCCGACGGTTGCTGTACGAGAACAGCTTCGTCCCGTATACGGCTTCGAGATGGGATATATGCTGCGATACGGCGGGCTGCGTTATGTTGAGCCTTTGTGCGGTCCGTGTATAACTGAGCGTATCGCATACGTCGAGAAAGGTCTCTGTCCTAAAATCCTGCATGATATCCACCTCGCTGTTTGCACCGATATACCCAGAACCTTGCCGATATCGCTCCGATTATATCAATGCCGACATCGATACATAATTTTTAATTATAGCAACATAATAATTAATAAGTTTTATTATTGCCAGGGCAGTGCGACAATACCGATCAGTTTCAACACAGTGCACCGCACAAGCCGGGTTAGGAGAAAACCGTGAAGGGCATCATTCAGAAAGTACCGATTCCAACCGCCGGTGTGGCATTGGGCCTTGCCGCCCTCGGTATCCTGCTTCAGCCGCTTTCGGAGGCGTTTCACATCATCGCCGGCGTGCTTTCGCTGATCATGGTTGCTTTCCTCGCTGCTAAGATCATCGTATTTCCCGCCATGATCAAAGAGGATCTGAAAAACCCCGTGTTCGCTGCGGTGAGCGCCACCCTCTTCATGACCACCATGCAGCTTGCAACCTATCTGGCGCCCGTGGCTTTCGGTGCGGCTTTCGTTATCTGGATTGCGGCGGTTGTCGGTCACTTCTGCCTCATGGCGTGGTTCACGTTCTCTTTCACCATGCGGTTCGATCTCAAACAGGTCTTCCCCACCCACTTCATCGCGTATGTGGGCATCATCGTCGCATCGCTCACCTCGCCGACGTTCGGCATGCAGGCCGCAGGCGTTGCCATCTTCTGGTTCGGCTTCGCCTGCTATCTCGCACTGCTCGTCGTCGTAGGCCTGCGCTACCTCAAACATGAAGTACCCGAGCCTTCAAAGCCCCTCTTCTGCATCTACGCAGCACCGATGAGCCTTTCGCTTGCCGGATACCTCGCAGTCACAGCCGAGCCCAACGCCATCATGGTGGGCCTCATGGCCGTTTTGGCGCAGCTGTTCCTCGTGCTCGTCTTGACCCAGCTTCCGAAGCTGCTGAAAATCAAGTTCTATCCGAGCTATGCAGCTATGACCTTCCCCTTCGTTATCTCGGCATCCGCGCTGCTCAAAGCGATTACCTTCTTCGAGGGACTCGGATTCGGCGGCCCTGCGTTCTTCGCCGCCCACGTGCTCGCTTCGGCGGAAACCATCCTGGCTACGATAATGGTTCTCTACGTCTTGGGTCACTACCTGCGGTTTTTCTTCCGCCGCATCGAAGGCAAGTCCACCGAGCCGACTCTCACCTCAGCAGAGATCGCCCGCTTTGCCGAAGAGATCGAAGGCTGAAGCCCGCCGGTCAGCTGCGCTGCGTTTCGAAACACGCGCATCCGACCGCTTGCCCTTTCGCCTTCGAAGACCATCGGCAACGCATCATCCCCGACGACGGGGGTGGCCCCTGCGCGATCGGATGCGTTCGGCCTCTTCGCGGCGTTCTTTGATCTCCGCAGTCTCGCTGCGCAAGGCATGGTAGGAGTCGAGCCTGCTCTGAGCAAGACCCCCGTCTTGCACGGCACGGCGCACGGCGCATCCCGGCTCTCCCTCATGATGGCAATCTCGAAACTTGCACTTCTCGGCAAGCTCTTCGATATCGGAGAACGCAGCCTCGATCCCGCTTTCGGCATCCCAAAGGCCGAGACCCCTCACCCCGGGCATATCGACCACGCGGCCGCCGCCCGGTATTTCGATCATCTCGCGGCTCACCGTGGTGTGGCGGCCCTTGCCATCGACCTCACGCACTTCGGCGGTTTCCTGCACATGATCGCCTACAAGAAGGTTCACTAGGCTCGACTTGCCAACCCCGCTTTTTCCGATGAGCACCGTGGTAGTGCCGGGGGCAACGAGCGAGCGCACCGATTCGATGCTCCCCGGTTCCCCGGCAGAAACAACGAGCACCTCGTCGTCGGGACCGACCAAATCGTTCACTTCGCCGGCTATCCGCTCGATATCGCTGTCGCTTTCGGCCAGATCGGCTTTCGTGAGAATTACGGCGACGGACGCGCCCGTTTCGTGGGCGAGCACGAGCTCGCGTTCGAGGCGGCGCATGTTCACATCGGCAAGAGGTTGGGCGATGATCACCCGATCGAAGTTGGCGGCAAGCACCTGCGGCAGCGCGCGCTCGGTCGGATCCTTGCGCACGAACTCCGTTTTCCGCGGCAGTATTTCGGAAATGATCGCCTTGTCGTGTCCGCGGGGAACGTCGAGCAAAACCCTGTCCCCGATAACCGCACGCACTTTCTCGCCTTTGACCAAAGCCGTCGCGTGCTTGCAGCGAAGTTCTTCGCCGGTCTCCGTTTTAACGAGCGGAAAACCCCTGTCGAGTTTGACGACCTGGCCTTCGAGCACCTAGCGCCGCCTTTCGCGCAACCAATAGAACACGCCGGTCAGCACCAACCCCACTACGACGACGATTGCGCCGGGGACGAACGCATCGGGATCGAACGACTCCTCATGATACTTGCTCTTCTCGACCACGCTCACATGCTCGGCATGCAGATCGGTCAAGCCGCTGTGCTCGGGACAGACGAGGTAGAATGTACCGCGAACCTGCAGCATCGTTCCCGTCGTTCCGTATTTTCCGAAAGCGTCGATCCGCTCGGCTTGCTCGTTGGTCATGAACACCGAAATGGATGCGTTCGAATCGACATCGCGCGACATGAGCGTAATCCATCGATGATTCGGATCGCCCTCGACGGCAATCGAATCCCCCACCGCCTCGCCCACTACCTGAACGGTCTGCTTATCGTAATACGAATCGGCCGAACTCAGATCCTTGATGCTCGTATCGAAGATGAAGGAGCTGTCGGGAAGCTGCTGCGTATTGACCTCGTTATCGCCCTCGTCTTCAGCGAACGCCTCACCAGGATGCGCTCCCAAAGCGAGCACGAGCGCCCCGGCGAGAAACAGGACGGCGAGAACGCAACGCAGCGGTGCCCGCCGGTCGAAGCCGGAACCCGAAACGGCGCTCGGACGAGCATCGTCGCATAAGGTCTCGAACGGCATCATGAGAGGCTTCCCCCCTTGATCCTGCGACGGGGTTTGAACGATACGACGATCTCAACGATGAGCGCGAGCAGCGTTACGAACTCGAGACGGCCCGCCCACATCTGGAAGATGTAGACGATCTCGAGCGCCTTGGGCATATCGGGCCCGACAATGCCCGACGTGACGCCGGCGTTGCTCGTCATGGCCACCGATTCGAAAATGGCCTGCGTCGCATCGTAGCTGTACGCGATGCCGACAAGGGCGCCGACCGCATAGGTGATGATGTAGAGCGTGAACACGGTCATTGCGTTTTTAGCCAGCTCGGGCGATATGAGCCTGCGCCCGATATGGTTGTAGTCGACCACGACACGCGCCGAATCGGGTGCGAGCGCCTCCTTGATGGTAACCACAATCGATTTGGCGATAACGCCGATGCGCTGGAACTTGATACCGCCTGCCGTGCTGCCCGAGCTGCCGCCGACGGCCATAACGACCGCAATGACGAGAAAGGCCCCCGACGAGAACA
Source organism: Raoultibacter timonensis (assembly GCF_022845715.1). NCBI lineage: Bacteria > Bacillati > Actinomycetota > Coriobacteriia > Eggerthellales > Eggerthellaceae > Raoultibacter > Raoultibacter timonensis. Next base: position 121,409 of record NZ_AP025564.1, on the reverse strand, counting down.
CCGTCGTGAGCTGATTCGCCGTAATATTTTGGAATCCCGTCGTAGAAAACGCCGAAATGACCATGAACAGGCCGCGACGGAGCATCGCCCCCAGATCGGAGAACGAAGCGGTTGCGGTTAGCGCGGCGGCGAGCACAAGCGTCATGACCGACAGCCAGATGACCATCGTGCGAATCTCCAGATCGCGGAAGAACGCCGCCGTCCGACCGCGCAAGATTTCGGTATAGAGCACGAAATTGATGGTGCCGATGATCATAAGGACCATGAGCACCACCTCGACGCCAAGCGAGTGATAGTACAGAACGCTCTCGCCCATTGGAGCGAATCCTCCAGTCGTGAAGCCCGAGATAGCGAGCCAAAGGCTCTGAGAAACGGCGCGAAGCGGCTCCATGCCGAGGAACAAGCACAGAATCGTGAGGATGCCCGTCGCCGCCATGATAACGGCGAGCGAAATCTTCGCGATGATCTGCGTGGTTTGCACGACGTTGGGAACCACGTGCTCGCTGCGGCCTTCCGACGAATACAGGCTCGCGCCGGCGCGTTTGCCGAACAGTCCAAACGACATGGCTACGACGATAAGGCCCAAACCGCCGATGTAGTGCATGACGAACCGCCAGGTATTGTCGGCAACCGACAAATGATTGAGATCCTGCACGACCGTCGCCCCCGTGGTCGTAACGCCCGAAACGCTTTCGAAGAACGCGTCGAGGGGGTTGGCGTAGTGGCCCGACAGGTGCAACGGTATCGCCGCCACGAGAGCGATCACGATCCAAGCGAGACCCGTAACCGCAAGCGCCTGCTGCCGGTTCAACCGACCGGGTTCGATACGCAAGAAGCGCAAGCCGCTTCCCACGATCAGGGCGATACCGATCGACAGCAGATAGTGGCTCGCCGGCTTCCATTCGCCGCAAGCGATAGCGACCACGAAGGGAACCAGGAAGGCGAACGAGAAGAACAGGATCAGAACACCGAGATAATGCCCGATCACCCGCACATCATGTAATGTGAAACGTTGCCACATATTCTGTATCTGCACAAAGCCCGCATTCGCGGCCCGCAGTTAATCCCTTCTACCGCTACCGAAAATCGCTATCCGAGCACAATACGTGTTAAAACGATAAGGACGCAAAGAAACAGCAGGAACGCCAGTATGCTTGCCAGCAACACGCCAAACCCCAAAATAGGGGTTTTGATGCTCCGCTCGATCTTTCGGGTCCGTTTTCGCATGAGGGTATTCTAGTACAAGTGCACGCGATGTGCGGTTTTGTGAAAAAACAACAGGACGGGAAGCTTTCGTTTCCCGTCCTGAAATACGAACAAATGTTTCACGTGAAACATGGTTCCGCGTTAGGCGGTGCCATCGTAGCGGCAGCCGTTACTCTGCGAGCGCGGTTTGCACCACTTCGGAGCTGTAGTTGCCGTCGCGGTCGATATCGATGACAACCGTCGATCCGTCGGGCAGCTGACCTGCAACGATCTTCTCGGCAACCGCATCTACGACCACTTTCTGGATGAGTCGCTTCAACGGACGAGCGCCGAAGATCGGATCGTAACCGTCAATCGACAAACGCTCCATTGCCGCTGGGCGCACATCGAGTTCGATGCGGCGCTCGGCCAGACGGTCGCGAACCTCTTCGAGCTGCAGATCCACGATCGGCTCGATGTTGCCCATGGTGAGCGCGTTGAACACCACCGTATCGTCGATGCGGTTGAGGAATTCAGGGCGGAACGTCGCCCGCAACGACCCCTCGATCGCCTGGTTCATGGCCTTCTCGTCGCCGTGCTCGGCGAACTCGCGAATGAACTGAGAGCCCACGTTGCTCGTCATGATGACGATCGCGTTCTTGAAGCTGACCACGCGACCTTGACCATCGGTCAGGCGACCGTCGTCAAGCACCTGCAGAAGGATGTTGAATACGTCCGGATGCGCCTTCTCGATTTCATCGAGAAGGATGACCGAATAGGGCTTGCGGCGCACCGCTTCGGTGAGCTGACCGCCTTCGTCGTATCCGACGTACCCGGGAGGTGCCCCGATGAGGCGCTGCACGCTGAACTTCTCCATGTACTCGCTCATGTCGATGCGAATCATGGCCTTCTCGCTATCGAACAGGTACTCGGCAAGCGCCTTGGCAAGCTCGGTTTTGCCCACACCCGTCGGCCCGAGGAACAAAAAGCTTCCGATGGGCTTGTTGGGGTCGGACAATCCCGCACGGTTGCGCCTGATAGCTCCCGCCACCGAAGACACGGCCTCGTCCTGACCGACCACGCGTTCGTGCAACTTCTCTTCCAGATCGACGAGCTTGGCCATTTCTCCCTGCATCATCTTGGATACGGGGATGCCGGTCCAGGTGGACACCACTTCGGCGATCTCTTCGCTCGAAACCTCCTCTTTGAGGATCGCGCCCATCTGCTGACGTACGTTGAGCATCTCTTCAGCTTCGTGCAGCATGCGCTGCAGCTCGGGAATGCGGGCGTAACGCAGCTCGGAGGCCTTCGACAGATCGCCCTCGCGCGTGGCGCGCTCCTCTTCGAGCTGGGCGCCCTCGAGGTCGGCTTTGAGGTTCTGCACGTTGACGATCGCGTCTTTCTCGTTCTGCCATTCGGCTTTGCGCTTGTCGAGCGCTTCACGGGCCGTCGCAATGTCCTGGCGCAGCGCCTCGAGGCGCTCCTTGCTCGGCTGGTCCTCTTCCTTCATGAGGGCCTGCTCCTCGATCTGCATCTGCGTAAGCTTGCGCTCGGCCGCATCCACCTCTTCGGGCATGGAGTCGATCTCGATGCGCAGACGGCTCGCCGCCTCGTCCATGAGGTCGATCGCTTTGTCGGGCAGGAAGCGGTCGGAAATGTAGCGATTCGAAAGCTCGGCCGCTGCGACGAGCGCCGAATCGGTGATGCGCACGCCGTGATGGATCTCGTACTTCTCTTTCAGGCCGCGCAGAATGGCAATCGTATCCTCTACGGTGGGCTCGCCCACGAGCACCGGCTGGAAACGTCGCTCGAGCGCCGCGTCTTTCTCGATATATTTACGATACTCGTCCAAGGTGGTGGCACCGATGGCGTGGAGCTCGCCGCGCGCAAGCGCGGGCTTGAGCATGTTGCCGGCATCCATCGAGCTATCGCCCGTCGAACCTGCACCCACGATGGTATGGAGTTCGTCGATGAACAGGATGATCTGACCGTCGGAATCCTTGACCTCGCGCAGCACCGCCTTCAAGCGGTCCTCGAACTCGCCGCGGTACTTTGCACCGGCGATCATGGCGGGCAGATCGAGCATGACGATATCGCGATCCTGCAGCGACGAGGGTACGTCGCCCGCGACGATGCGCTGCGCCAAACCCTCGACGATCGCGGTCTTGCCCGTGCCGGGCTCGCCGATGAGCACCGGGTTGTTCTTCGTACGGCGCGACAGCACCTGGATGGTGCGACGGATCTCGTCGGCACGGCCGATGACCGGGTCGAGCTTGCCTTCGCGCGCCATCTGCGTAAGGTTCTGGCCGTACTGCTCAAGCGCCTCGAACTGGGTCTTGGCGGCTTGATCGGTCACGCGCGTATCGCCGCGCAGCTCTTCGTATGCGGCTTCGATGTTCTTGCGCGTCACGCCTGCCACCGAGAGAATTTTGCCCGCCGCGCCCTTGTCTTCGGAAAGCGCGATGAGCAGGTGCTCGCTTGTAGCGTAGCTGTCGCCGAGCTTTTCGGCGATCTTCACGGCACGGTCGATCAGATTCATGAGATCGGGGCCGGGAATGCCGCTCATCATCATCATCGTGTTGTTGCTGCTCACCTTCGGCATGCGCTCGATCTCCGCATCGACGTTTGCGAGCAGCTGGAACGGCTCGGCACCGATGCGCTTGATGATGGCCGAAAGGTTGTTCTCTTTCGATTCGAGCAGAGCTTTCAGCATGTGAATCGGCTCTGCCTGAGAAGCTTCTGATTCGGAGGCTATGGCAATGGTCTGCTGCAGCGCCTCCTGTGCAGTAATGGCCAGTTTATTGAGATTGCCCATATTCATATGGCGTTCCTCCTTCGCTTTTGTCCAATGGCAAAAGCCATGAGTTGTGATGGTTGAATTCCTAGGGGAGCCTGCGCAGGGCGAGCGATCCCGGCTCCGTCCGAACCAGCGAGTTCACGCTTTCCCGCGTCTCCAGCTCGTGAACGCGATCGGCAAGGCGCCGTACCTTCTTGTGCAGATCGTCGAGTTCGGAATCGCGCTCCTCCAGCCTTCCCTGAAGGTCGAGGATGCGAATGACGCCCGCAAGGTTGATGCCCTCGCCGGTCAGCTCGTTGATGAGTTCGAGTCGCTCGATATCGGCCTGCGAATACATCCTGGTGTTGCCGCTCGTACGCTGCGGGGTCACCAGACCCTTCTGCTCGTAGGTGCGCAGCGTTTGGGGATGAACCCCTGCGAGCTCTGCAGCCACGCTTATCATGTAGAGCGGTCTGTTCCTGTCGGTCATCGCACTACCAACTCCTGATATCGTCCTTCGTTGCAGCCAGGAAATCTTCCATGGCCTGTTTCTGTTCGTCGTTCATGGTCTTCGGAATTACAACGTTGACTTTGATCTTAAGATCGCCGCTGCCTTCGCCTTTCACCTTCGGAGCGCCTTTGCCCTTGATGGTGAGAACGGTTCCGTCCTGCGTTCCAGCCGGAACCTTCACGCGAACCTTCGTGCCATCGGGCGCAGGAACGACGATGCTCGCGCCAAGCGACGCCTCGGCAACCGTAACCGGCAGCGCCACGTACACATCGGCGCCTTCGCGCGAATAGTACGGGTGAGGCTCGATCTTGGTGGTGATGAGCAGATCTCCGCTCGTACCGCCGTTTTCGCCGAGGCCGCCCTTTCCCTTAAAGCGCAACCGGCCGCCGTCGACGGCTCCTGCGGGAACCTTCACCGTGAGCGTCTCTTTGTCGGTCTTACCCGGAACGCGTACGCTCACACGTTTTTCCGTGCCCTTGAAGGCGTCGTCGAAGCTCACGGCCAGCGTCACATTCATATCCTGGCCGCGCTGGGGCCTCGGTTGGCCTTGGCCGCCGAAGCCTCCGAATCCGCCCAGATCGCCGAAATCCCAATTGGTTCCGAACGCTCCTTCTCCACGGCGGATGCTCTCGAGAATATCGGACCAACCCCCGAAGCCCTCGCCGCCGAACGGATTGCCTCCCTGGGCACCCGTCCATCCTTGCGGAATATGGTTCTCGTTGGCCGTTCCGTACTGATCGTACAGGTCGCGCTTCTTTTCGTCGCTCAGAACCTCGTACGCTTCGTTGATTTCCTTGAATTTCGTCTCGTCGCCGCCCGCATCGGGATGATGCGTACGTGCGAGCTTGCGGTAGGCCTTCTTGATCTCGTCGGCCGTTGCGTTCCGTGGAACGCCCAGCGTCTTATAGTAATCCGGTGTCGTCGTTGTCGCCATGCGTCCACCTCGCTTTCATGTTTCTTCGCCGCTTTCGGCGGCGTGTGAATGATTCGGATAAGAAGCAGAAGCGGGCCTTTCCCGCCCGCTTGCTGCCCCATGCTTACTTCTTGTCTTCAGTCTCTTTCGGAACTTCGCGTTTTGGCCCGCCGGTCGTTACCGTTACCATAGCTGGCCTGAGCACCTTGTTGCCCATTTTGTAGCCCTTCTGATACACATCGGCTACGGTTTCGTCAGGCACCGATGCATCGTCGACCGTCGCAACCGCTTGGGCCTCAAGCGCGTCGAACGCCTCGCCTTTCGGATCGATGATCTGAACGCCGTCGCGCTTCAACGCATCGACGAGCTTGGTATGCACCGCCTCAACGCCGCCGAGCAGGCCGGCTTCGCCGTTCTTCTGCGCGTAGTCTATCGTACGCTCGAAATCGTCGATGACGGGAAGCAGGCTTTCAACAAGCTTCTCGGTTGCGCGCGCTTTTTCTTCTGCGCGCTGCTCGGTCGTGCGCCTCCGGTAGGTATCCCATTCGGCGTGCAGGCGAACGAACTTATCCTGCCACTCGGCTGCCTCCGCTTTCGCCTTGGCCACCAGCTCCGATTCGATCGTCGCTTCGGCTCCGTCGCCTTCGGGATCGAGCACTTCGGCCTCAACTGCTTGCGTATCGGCAGCGCCATCCGTCTCGGCTGACGCTTTCCCGTCCGCGGCCGGCTCTTGCGAGTCGGCCGCCTGACGGGTTTCGTCGTTGGCAGCGGCCCCACGGGGTGAGGGGGATGAGGGGGGGATGGGACCGCTGCCCGGGTTTGTTGTTGGGCGGGAAGTTCCTACGACCTTGTCCTTATCGGGCACAGCCATGATTACTTCCCTTCTTTGTCGTCTTCTACAACCTCGTAGTCGGCTTCGATGGTATCGTCGGCCGGAGTCGACTCTGCGGCGGTTGCCGCGTCTCCCGCCTCGGCACCCTGAGTGGAGTACACCACTTCGGCGAGCTTGTAGCCAGCGGCCTGCATCTTCTCGGTCGCCGCTTTGATGGCGTCCACATCGGATCCGCCCAGTGCGTCTTTCGCCTCGGCGATAGCTTCCTCGGCCTGCTTCTTCACGTCCTCGGGGGCCTTGTCGCCCACCTCGGCGAGCGTCTGCTCGGTCGCGTTTACGAGCGCATCGGCGTTGTTGCGAATCTCGACTTCTTCCTTGCGACGCTTATCCTCTTCGGCATGCGCCTCGGCGTCCTTCACCATGCGATCGACTTCGTCATCGTTCAGCGCGGTCGAACCCGAGATGGTGATCTGCTGCTGCTTGCCGGTGCCGAGATCCTTAGCCGACACGTTCACGATGCCGTTGGCGTCGATGTCGAACGTAACCTCGATTTGCGGAACGCCGCGGCGCGCCGCCGGGATGCCGGTGAGCTGGAACTTGCCGAGCGTCTTATTGCCGGAAGCCATCTCGCGCTCGCCCTGAAGGACGTGCACCTCGACGGAGGTCTGGTTGTCAGCCGCAGTCGAGTAGATCTCGGTCTTGCGGGTCGGGATCGTGGTGTTGCGCTCGATCATCTTGGTCATGACGCCGCCCATGGTCTCAACGCCGAGCGACAGCGGGGTCACGTCGAGAAGCAGGATGCCCTCGACGTCGCCGGAAAGCACGCCGCCCTGAACGGCTGCGCCCATGGCAACGACCTCATCGGGGTTGACCGACATGTTCGGATCCTTGCCGGTCATCTGCTTCACGAGCTCCTGTACGGCAGGCATACGGGTGGAGCCGCCGACGAGGATGACCTCGTTGATATCGCCTTGCTTGAGGCCGGCGTCTTTGAGCGCCTGCTCGACGGGCTTCTTGCAGCGATCGAGCAGATCCTTGGTGATACGCTCGAACTCCGCGCGGGTCAGCGTGTAATCGAGGTGCTTCGGACCGGAAGCGTCAGCCGTGATGAAAGGCAGGTTGATGTTCGCCTGCGAGGTGGAGGAAAGCTCCATCTTCGCCTTCTCGGCAGCTTCCTTCAAGCGCTGCAGCGCCATTTTATCCTGACGCAGATCGATGCCGTTGTCGCTCTTGAACTTGTCGGCCATCCAATCGATGACGCGCTGATCCCAGTCGTCGCCGCCGAGGTGGTTGTCGCCAGCCGTGGAACGGACCTCGAACACACCGTCGCCGAGTTCGAGCACCGACACGTCGAACGTGCCGCCGCCGAGGTCGAACACCAGGATCTGCTGATCCTTGTTGGTCTTATCGAGACCGTAGGCGAGCGCAGCCGCCGTCGGCTCGTTGATGATGCGAAGCACTTCGAGACCGGCGATCTTACCGGCGTCCTTGGTCGCCTGGCGCTGAGCGTCGTTGAAGTACGCGGGAACGGTGATGACCGCCTGGGTCACCGGGCCGCCGAGCTGCTTCTCGGCGTCGTTCTTGAGCTTTTGCAGGACCATGGCCGAAATCTCTTCGGGGGTATAATCCTTGCCCTCGATGTCGACGACGGCGCGACCGTCCTTGCCCTTCTGTACCTTATAGCTGACGGTCTTCTGCTCTTCCTGGGTTTCGTTGTACGAACGTCCGATGAAACGCTTGACCGATGAGATGGTGTTTTCCGGATTGGTGACCGCCTGGTTCTTGGCCGCCTTGCCGACGACGCGTTCGCCGTCTTTGCGGAAACCCTCGACGGAGGGGGTAGTACGGTCGCCTTCGGCGTTGACGAGGATTTCGGGCTCGCTGCCCTCCATGACCGCCATCGCCGAATTAGTGGTTCCTAAGTCGATGCCGATGATCTTTGCCATTATTGCTTCCTCTCACTCTGAGTTTGCTGCCTTCGTAATGGTTTCTTACGTCTATTGCCTGGTTCTTTATTCTCTATACATGCAAAGGCTCGCATACGCGAACCCTTCCGATGAATGAAACTATATAATCTAAGTCTATAGTTGTCAAGTTTCTTGCCACATTAGATTTGAGAATTTCTCAACTGTAATCTTTACGTTACTTTCGTTAGTATTTCGCATAATGATTGAGTGCGAATCGCTGCGGCAATGAGCGCTCGTATCGTTCAGGCATCCTCAGCCCGATCGCTTGAACTTGGTTACACCTTATACTTTTAGGGAGCGCACGCAAGGAAGTTCACCGCTTTGTTGCCGTGCTAAAAGAGTTTCGTTGACTGCAGTGCGATCGAATCAATCGCATCCGGGCACACCGAGGCGCAACGGGGGTTACCGCTGCCGAAGTTCGTTTCCCCGCATGCTGTGAGCCAAGTCGATCAGCTCCTGCCGCGACGAAACGCCCGTTTTATCGTAAATATGACGGATATGGGTCTTCACGGTACTTTTCGACAAATACAGATCTTCGGAAATATACGGTCCGCTTCGCCCCAAAAGAAGCATTCCCAGAATCTCCTCTTCACGGGGCGTTAGCGAAAATCGTTTCGCGATCATTTCTCCAGCAAAACCCAGGTCGGACACCCCTATGGCATCGGGTTGCTCACCTGTTGCCGCCGGAAAGAAAGCCTCCTGAGCAAGAAGGAAGAATATGAGAGCCAAAACAATGAACCCAATGGCTGGCGTTCCCACAATCACTGCATCCCGAAGGGGTTCGGGAACCTGGATCATCGGCTGCGGCACGGTCGTTTCGATGAACAGGGCCGCAACGCTCGATCCTGCGACCACGCTTGCTGAAAGGGAGAGAAGACATCGTCCGAACCGTTTCCTATCCCCTTGGGAAAAGCGCATTACCGCGCCAAGAAGAACAAACAACGTGGTCGAAATGGCTGCGCTGTCCAACAGAACAAACAGCATCCAGTTATTAGGCATATTCGGCAAACTGAAGTACATGAACGCAAGCGCTACCAAGAGCAAGCTTCCGAGAACGTAGGCGCTCTTGTTTTTTGCCAGCCTGCCAACCAGCACTAGTACGCCAACGATAGCAAGGCAAGTGACAAGCAGCGTGATCGCAGCGGGACTTGCAAACCCAATCGCCGTTTCGGTGTACGCTCCGGCAAACCGCGTTGATTTCGGATAGATGTTGTAGCAATACCCGAACAAAAACCCGCTGACTACGGTAAAAAACGCGAAAGCCCGATGGTCGAACATTCCACGTAGCTGACTGCGGGCAAGAGAACGAGCATAGGCGCTGAACAAAGCAGGCTTCCCCTTCCCCCAGCGAAGCAGCACGAAAACCATACCGGCCGATACAGCCGGGAGCACCCAGAGAATGGAGTTAGCGAATCCCCCCGAAGCTACCACCATATACAAAAGATACAGCCCGATTCCTATGGCCAGCGAAAGCAAATACCATACGACTGCCGCCGCAAACGCCATGCCCGCGACGAACGCGATGAAAAACAAGCTTATCAGCGCCAAACCGGCACCGGAAAGACAGCCAACGATCATGGGAGCAAACCAGCCATGCAAACCGGAAAAAAACGGCAGAACAGGAAGCACCGACGCAGCGATTATTAACACCGCCCCGATCGCATACAGCTCCCGCTTCCGCTCGACCAACCTTTGCATGCCGAAAAGGGCTAGAACGACTGCCAAAGTGCCGAAGAAGCAGAGCGAACAGAATACCGTGGAAAGCGTTGCCGATCCAACCGATTGGTTTCCTTGGTAGAGGGCAGCTGAGAGGAATACGACAAAAACCCAAGCGAGTACGCAACCCGCAGGAACAGCCATCCTCGCCGAAGCTACCACAACCGTTTTACTCAGTTTTGCTGATGACTGATTTCCCACGGAAACCTCCTTGCCCACAGTGTAGCAAAGTCCTTCTTCGCTGCTGAAAGTATTTGAATATCGACCAAAAGGGATGACGGTTTTGAACCTTATGGTCGATGAACGTCGCTCCTGTCGAACCTAGCATGATTCCAGGTTCGAACAACGAACCAAACTGACACACGAGGGAGTGCATATGAAAACGATCAATAGGAGACAATTCATCACAACAGCAGGAATATCGGCTGCAGCACTTGGAGCATTCGGCCTCGCTGGTTGCTCCGGCTCGAACCCTGCCCCCGCATCAGCGAACTCCGGTGTTCCGGAATCTTGGGACGAAGAAGCGGACTTCGTCGTCCTCGGAACAGGGACCGCATTAACCGGGGCACTCAAAGCAGCTGCCGAAGGCATGTCTGTCATCGTCCTCGAGAAGGCGAAACTCATAGGCGGTACGACGGCTCTGTCCGGCGGACAGGTCTGGGTACCCTGCAACGACTATTCTACCGAGAAAGACGATAGGTCCCTCGCCAAAACATACATGACCAAGGTCGCGGCAGGACTGTCGACGGAAGCCATCATAGATACGTATATCGACAGAGCTTCCGAAATGGTCAATTTCATAGCCGAGAAAACCGGTTGCGAATGGTCTGTCAGCCCTCGCATCGATTACCACGCGCAGTGGGAGGGAGCAAGCCGCGACATGCGCTCGCTTTCCTGCGTAATCGACGGCGTTCGATCGGGCGCCCATTTTACACAACCCGAAGCGGACGCCATCACCTCGATGGGTGGCAAGATCATGACGGAGACTCCCGCAAAACGACTCGTTTCGCGGCCAACCTCCAATGGGGAGCAGGAAGTCCTCGGAGTTATCGCCGAAGACTCTAAAGGCAACGAAATCGCCATCAAAGCGAATAAGGGCGTTCTGATAGGAACGGGCGGGTTCTCCTACAACGAAGACATGCTCAACGCGTACCATCCCATCCCCGTCAAAGGCTGCATGTGCGTACCAGAATCAACGGGGGACGGCATCCTCATGGCTCAGGCGGTTGGCGCAAATCTCACCATGATGCCATGGGGCTGGGGACAGGTTAATTTTAAAGCCCTCAGCGAGCAGTACTTCGAGGAGAAGGTTTGCTCCACCAAGGTATCTCTGTACGCTTATCAAACCAAACCAGGATCCATCTTCGTCAATCGCCAGGGCAAACGCTTCTGCGATGAAGCAGCCGACTACGATTCCCTCTGGTTCGGCTTTCAGGGGCAATCGACAACGGGGGATATGGAGCTCACCAATGTCCCCGCATGGTACATCTGCGATCATTCAGTGCGGGAATCACTCGCCGACCCCTCTAAAGGCGATATCTTTTTTGGAGTAGGACTCGATGGCGACCTTCCAGAATGGGGCTATACCGCCGACACCATTGAAGAACTGGCAGAAAAGATCGGTGTCGACGTCGACGGCCTAAAAGCACAGGTTGATAAATTCAATGCAGACGCCGAAGCCGGCACTGACACCGATTTCCATCGTGGGGAATCGGAATTCGAAAACTACAACATGATGAACAGCGGACCGACGCTTGGCGGATTGACCAAACCGCCTTTCTATGCTGCAGAGATTGTCCCCACCTATCAGGGCACCAAAGGCGGCATTCAGATAAACGAGAACGGCCAAGCAATCAGCACGACAGGAAACCCTATTTTGCGCCTCTATGCTTGCGGAAACACAACCGGATGCGGAACGCCGGGCAAGTACTACACCGGAGCAGGCGGAACAAACGGCCCTGGCATGGTCTTCGCCTACACAGCGGCTGAGCACGCTGCACAACTCGAGAATTGGTCCTAGTTCTGTTGAGCCCCTGCCTATACAGATAAACGCCCGAAAGACTCCTGCTGCAGTTTTCGCAAAATCCAAACTGTAGCAGGAGCAAATCAGAAACTATCTACCGCATAATGCAAAAGTCCCCAGCCGCTTATAGCGACCAGGGACTCGCTGCAATCGATTGTCATTGACAGCTAGTCTTCGATAACCTCGGGGATCGCGCCCATGGGGCATTCCTCGACGCAATCGCCGCACGCGATGCAAGCATCCTCGTTGACGACCTCGACGACACCGCCGACTACTTCAAGAACCTCTTGCGGGCACGCATCAACGCAAATCCCGCAGCCGACGCACTCATCGGCTTCAATAACCGGATGGGACATAGTATTCTCCTTCTCGTCTGAAAGGTTTCTTATTGGAGGTACCCTCGCCTTCCAAAAACTTTCTGCCCGCAAGATACCATTCCCCGCGGTTATTGCAAGGCAAAATGCAGATTTTTCAGGTTTCGGCTGATATTGCGGACAAACGACATGGTTTTGCGACGTGTCGATTTCGGGTATAGATTGCATGCTCCCAGATCGCAATTACGCCCAAAGCGCTCACCCGCCGATGAGCTCCTCGACGAACGCATCGGCGGGATAGGATACGAGCTCGTCGGGCGTGCCGAGCTGCGCGATGCGGCCCCCTTCCATGACGAGCACGCGATCGCCGAGCTTGAGCGCTTCGCGGATATCGTGGGTCACGAGAAGGATCGTCAAGCCCAATCGGCGCTGCAAGTTTAAAAGCTCGTCTTGCAGCGAACGGCGTGTGATCTCGTCAACAGCTCCGAACGGCTCGTCCATGAGCATGATGAGCGGCTTAGCCGCAAGCGCACGAGCGATACCGACGCGCTGGCGCTGCCCTCCCGAAAGCTCGTTAGGGTAGCGCGGTGCGATCGCGGGTTCGAGACCCACCGTGGTAAGCAGGCGCGCAACCTCATCGCGTTCCTGCTCTTTCGACCACGCACGGGTAAGGCGGGGAACGTACGCAACGTTTCTACCCACCGTCATGTTCGGGAACAGGCCGACGCTTTGGATCACGTAGCCAATCGAGCGTCTGAGTTCGACGCGATTGGATTCCTTCACCTCTTCGCCGTTGACGAGCACCCGACCGCTGTCGGGGTACTCGAGCGCATTCACCATTTTGAGTAGCGTCGTCTTGCCGCAGCCCGACCGCCCGACGATGGTGAGGAACTCGCCGCGCCGCACGGCGAGATCGATGCCGTGCAAAACCGCCGTATCCCCAAACGATTTGGTTACGCGGTCGAACTCGATGATCGCATCGCCGTCATCGGGTTCGACCGCCCTGCTCGCCGTACTATGTTCGTTTGCATCGCCTCTCATGGTTAGCCCTTGAGGAGGCCTTTCGATACGAGGAAGTCGCGCGCAACCGTCGCTTCGTCTTGGCCTTCGACTTCGACCTTGTAGTTGAGCTCGGCCATTTCCTTATCGCTCAGAATGCCGTCCATCTTCATGAGGGCCTCTTCGAGCCCTGGATGGCTGTCAAGCGCGTCCTGGCGCACGACCGTCGAGCAGAAGTAGTTCACCTGCAGATGCTTGTCGTCCTCAAGCGTCGTCACACCGCCTGCAGCCAGCTGGGCATCGGTGGTGAACCCGTTCGTCACATCGATATCGCCGTTGCGCAGCGCTTGGTACTTGAGCCCGATATCGATGTCCATGACCTGCTTGAACGTGAGGCCGTAGGTTTCGGTGAGCACGGGAAAGCCGTCCTCGCGCTCGATGTAGTCGGGATTGCCGCCGAAGACGAGTTCGGGGGCTACCGCTGCGAGGTCGCTCGTGGTTTTGAGGTTGTGCTGCTGGGCTACCTCGTCGCGCACGGCAACGGTGAACGTGTTGTTGAAGCCGTACATGCCGACCCACGTCATGCCGAAGTTGGCCTGGTACTCCTCCTTGAGCTTTTCGAGCATCTCCGCGTCGTCTACACCCTCGGCCTCGTGATCGAGCACCAGCACCCAACCGCTCGACGTGTACTCGGGGTACAGATCGAAATCGCCGCGTTCCATGGCGGGCTGGATGTTGTTCGTGCCGCCGCCGATGCCCTTGGTCACATTGGCTTCGTAACCGGCATCCTCGACGAGCGCCTTGAGCATTTCGCCCAGGATGTACTGCTCAGTCATGGGCTTGGTGGCGATCTCGATCGGATCGCTCGAAGCGGAATCAGCGCCTCCCTCGCCGTTGCCGCCCGAAGCGCACGCGGTGAGCGCGAAGAGCGCGATGCCGAGGATCGCCGCAAGAGCGAATGCAAGCGGAAGCCGCCTGCCTGCAGGCAAGCTCTTCGTTCTAGTGTTTCTCATGGGTAGTCAATCTCCTCTTCTTTTTGTAGCGTTTTTCTACCATCCCCAAAAGCAAATCGGCCACCAGTGCAAGCAGCGCGATCATGAGCGCGCCCGCAAACGTGAGCGGAGGATTGTACAGCGTGATGCCGCGGAAGATGGCGACGCCCAAGCCGCCGGCACCGATGAATGCGGCGATGCCCGCAACCGAGATGGTCATGACGACCATGGAACGAAGACCTGCAAGGATCACGCTCGTAGCCATGGGCAATCGCACGTGAACGAGCGTTTGAAGGCGCGTCGAGCCCATGCCGCGCGCAGCCTCGATGATATCGGGGTCGATGTCGGTAAGGCCCACGTAGGTGTTGCGCACCATGGGCATGAGCGCGTAGATGATGAGTGCAACGATGGCGTTGGTACCGCCTATACCGAGCAGGGGGATGAGCAGGCCCAGAAGCGCGATCGACGGAATGGTGTACACCACGTTGCAGATGCCGATGATGAACGGAGCGAAACGGCGATGCTCGGCAACGAGGATGCCGAGCAGGAGCCCGAGCGTGCCCGCGATCGCGATGGCGATGGCCGAAAGCGCGATATGCTCGACGAGCAGGCCGGCGAACCAATCGGCTCGGTCGGCGAACAGCGCGGCTACCTCCTGCAGAAACTCCATATCAGGGATGCAGCCTTTGTACGGCGTCGGCGGGACACGTTTCGAAGCAGGCGCCGCATTGCAGGCAGTGCTCCCATTCGATGCGATAGGGCGATCCCTCTTCAATGCACTGCTGCGGGCACGTCTCGATACACGAGCCGCACTCGATGCACTCGTCGGTTATGAGGAAGCCGGGGTGCTCTTCCGCCACTCCCCCGTATGAGAACGTCTCGCGACTGATGGGATAATGCAACAGGTCGAACCATTCCCCCTGGCCTTCGTACACATGGAAGGCATCGAGAATGTAGCGGGTCTTGCCCGGATACACCTCGCGGATGCCGGGATTCTCGTCGAATATCTTGTCGACCCACTCCTTGCCGACGATGCGGCACTTGCCGAGGAACTTGAGGCTCTGGCACTCGGGGCACATCGCCGAGATGGCCACCTCACCGGTTTCGACCATCTGCTTGTAGAACGGCTTGCCCTTGCTCGCCACCAAATACATGCCGGAATCGTCGGCCCAGAGCACATTGATGATCCGCGTGCGGGGATGCCCGTCCTCGTCGACCGTCGCCGCCGATGCGATTTTCACCGACCGGAACAGGTCGACGTACTTTTTCGCCTTTGCGTCCATTGCATCCTTCCTTTGACATCAGTATACCCAGTCGCGCATCGATTACCGGTGAAAAAATGTATCCCGTTGCCTACATTACCAGGCAGACGGCAACGGCAACCGAATCCGCTGCGCTCAGTAAGCAGTATGAAACGCCGACCCGCTGAAGTAAATCAGGTACTTGCTTGTGCCTTGGTATCTAAACGGTGCCTATGCGCCGCCGCATCAAAAAGGCGCAGCCCGAAGGCAGCGCCTGTAGCTCTTGTATGACGGATGCCGAACAGCATCCCAGCCCACATCCGACCGTTGTAGCGCTGCATGTCCAACCTCACGCGCTCGACGCGCGGAACAGCACCCCGCCTACCGAGTGCTCTGCATGCTAGCAGATGCGCGGAAGCTGCTCCCCCACCAACATGTCGAGGATGCGCGTACTGCCGAATGCCGTGCGCAAAAACACCTTCGGTCCGCGGTCGGGTTGCATCGCAGCAACGTCGCCGACGATAGCCGCATCCCGTCCGTACTCGTTCGCCCTCATAGCAGCGAGCGCCGCATCGGCCTGATCGGCTGGCACCACGCACACCATCTTGCCCTCATTGGCTACCTGGAACACGTCGTAACCGAGCATCTCGCACGCACCGAGCACGGCGGACTTGACCGGCACGGCTTCCTCGTCGACCGTGATATCGGTACCCGATTGGGCGGCGAGCTCGTTCAGCGTCGAGGCGAGACCGCCGCGCGTCGGATCGCGGAAGCATCGCGTGTTCGGTGCCGCTTCGAGCACTTCGGCGATGAGGTGGTTCAACGGTGCTGCATCCGACTCGATATCGGCAGCGAAGGAGAGCGATTCGCGGCAACTCATGATGGTGATGCCGTGATCGCCCATCGTGCCCGTCACGAGCACCTTGTCGCCCGGCACGCACTTCTCGCCGCCGAGGTCGCATCCCGCGTAAGCGTAGCCCACGCCGCTCGTGTTGATGTAGATGCCGTCGCCGTGGCCGCGGTTCACCACCTTCGTATCGCCGGTGACGATTTCGACGCCCGCCTCGCGGGCGGCCTCGGCCATCGACGCGCAGATGCGGCGCAGATCGTCCATCGGGAATCCCTCTTCGAGGATGAATCCGCAGCTGAGGTACTTCGGCTCGGCGCCCGCCGTAGCCACGTCGTTCACCGTGCCGCACACGGCTAGCCGCCCGATATCGCCTCCTGGAAAAAAGTGGGGATCGACGACGAAGCTATCGGTGGAAAACGAGAGCGAGCCGCTGTACCCGAGCGGTCCCGTCGAAGCGACGGAGCCGGGCGAGGGCAACACCGCCGCGTCGTTGCCGCGCAGCAGATTCGCACCCGCATACGCCTCGAAGAACACCTCGTCGATGATGCGCTTCATCATCGTGCCGCCGCTGCCGTGGCCGAGCAATACCGTATCGTCCATAGTCCTGTGCTTTCTACTTTACTGTATCGGTTCCGACGCTAGATGAACTGACCGGTCGTCGTCAAAACAAGACGGCCGTTCTTCACGCCTTTGGTTCCGAGGATCATGTTCGCAACATCCTGCACGAGCCCCGTCTCGCCGCGCAGCACAATCGCCTCGAGGCAGTTGTGCTGATCGAGGTGCACGTGCGTCGAGCAGATGATCATGTCGAAAAACTCGTGCTGGATCGCGTGAAGCTTCTCCTGCAGATCGCTCGCATGGTGGTTGAATACGATCGTGAGCGTACCCACCACTTCGGCTCCCGGCGTGGCGCATTCGTCTTCGACGAGCGCATCGCGCACGAGATCGCGTACCACCTCGCTGCGATTCTTTGCCAAACCGCGGCGTGCAACGAGATGGTCGAACCGTACGAGCAGATCTTCGGGCATAGCGACCGAGAACCGCATGAGGTCGTTGCTCATGGCTACACCAAGTTGACGGTTACGCCGCTCGCACCGCTCGCATCCTTGTCAAGCGCATCCTGGGCATCGGTCAGAAGCGCGCGGGCTTCGTCGAGCAGCCCCTGGATTTCCTTCAGGGTTTCAGCGGTCTTCGCGTACTCTGCATCAGCAGCGCTATGGTAAAGCTTATGGGTCCAGCGGCGGTTGAGCGCCACCTGATCGTCCATCTGCTCGAGCATCATCTTGAACTGGGAAACGTTAACTCCGTTGGTGCACATGGCGCCTTCCCTTCTACTTGGGTGATGCGGATAAGCCGATCGGCATCGGCGCTCTTCGGTATCCGCCCGTTTCTTGCTATTATGCTTATTTATACGGCGATTGTCCGATGACTTCAAGGAGCGGTGTGAAAAAATCCGCAAACAGTAACATGTATGAGGTTTCGCTTACCGAAGCGTGGGACCGCTACGGTGCAAGGCTCGATGGCGCTTTCGAGTGCCCTGCGCTCGTAGTAAGCTCGACCATCTTGCCCGATCAGGCGAAAAACGCCTTGTCGAGCTCCATTGAGGCCCTCGGGTACGGCAAGGCCGCCTGCACGTTTTTCGTCATCGGCGCCATCGCTGAACCCGCTGCGGCAGATTCCCTAACCGACGCCGATCTGTTCTCGGTCATCGAGGGACTCGATCCGCTCGTGCTGATCATCGCTGACGAAGAGGCGGCGAGCGCCTGCTCGCGAGCCTACCGAAACGACGTTGTCGTACCCGATAAAGGCAGGCTGCTCGGCCGCGACGTTGTCGGCTTCAAGAATTTTGCCGCCATGCTCGAAACGCCCCAAGACAAGCAACGAGCCTGGGGGTTGCTGAAGCGCCTGCCCAGGCTCGAATCGTAACCATCGTTTCATTTCGGGCGAACCGCCCGCACGGGTCCGCCAATCGCACGCACCCGTTCGACAGTCGCACATCGACCGGCACGTTGTCGCCGAGCGCTCGCGCAGCCTACGCGCCGACGATCTTCGCCGCTTCGTCGAGCAGCTCGTCAACCTCTTCGGTCGTGGCGGCCTCAGCGTATACGCGAACGAGCGGCTCGGTGCCCGACGGACGCATCATCACCCATGCATCGCCTTCGAGCAAGAATTTCACGCCGTCTCGCCGATCGACGTCGACAACCCGCTTGCCGCAGATTTCCTCCGCTTCGTATACGGGCATGATCTCGGTGCGGAACCGGTCCATCTGCTCTTCGGATAGGGCGAGCCCGCGCCGCGCGAACTCAAAACGGCCGATCTTCTCGAACATGTCTTCGACGAGCGCACCGAGGCTCATGTTGCGCTGAGCCATCGTCTCGGCGAGCAGAAGCGCCATGAGCAGGCCGTCACGCTCCATGACATGCGACGGAATGCCGATTCCGCCCGACTCCTCGCCACCGATCATGACGCCGCCTTTTTCCATCTCGGCGTAGATCCACTTGAAGCCAACCGGCGTGCTCACGAGATCGAGTCCGAGCCGCTTGCACTGACGCGCCAGCATGGCCGAAGCAGTGATGGTGGAAACGACTTTCCCCGATTCGCCCTTGTCCTCGGCGAGATGGGACACCAGAAGCGCGATGATGCGATGGGGGTTGACGAAGTTGCCGCGCTCGTCCACCGCACCGATGCGATCAGCATCGCCGTCGTTGATAAAGCAGGCGTCGAATCCCAGCTCGGTCACCTTGGCAATGCCGCGATCGACCCAAGGCGGGATGGGTTCGGGATGCAGACCGTCGAACGTCGGATCGTCGGCGTTGTTGATTTCCACCACTTCGACACCGAGATCCTCGAGCAAGCCGGCTAGATGCTTGCGGCCGGCTCCGTACAGCGGATCGACGACCACGCGAAGTCCCGCCGCCCTGATGGCATCCTGGTCGACACGGCTTTTGAGTGCCTCGATGTAGGGGGCAACGAGATCGACTTCCGTATAGGAGCCGCGCGCCTCGGTCGGCTCGTCGGAAAGCAGTGCCTCGACGCGATCGGTGAATTCCTTCGAGGACGCTCCACCGTCGGACATGCGCAGCTTCACGCCGAGGTACTCTGCAGGATTGTGGCTGCTCGTCAACATAATGCCGCCGATAGCGCTCTCGTCCTGATTAACCGACCAGCACAACGTGGGCGTCGGGCAGTAGTCGGCAGTGAGCTTTACGAAGAACCCGTGAGACGCCGCCACTTCGGCAGCAAGACGAGCATACGCATGTGCGTCCTGCCGGCAGTCATGCCCGATGATAATGGTTCCCGGCTCTTCGGCCGAGCGGCCCGCAGCAAGCGCTTCCTGCTTGAACGCGGTCGCTGCAGCGTCGATGACGCGCACGAGGTTTTCGTCAGTAAAATCTTCGCCGATGATGGCTCTCCACCCATCGGTTCCGAAATGTATTGCATCTGCCATGCAGGCCTCCAAACATGAGCTGTACCACGACGCCGTGACGATTCTGAATCGTACGGCATTCGGTTGGGCTGAAACACCTCGAATATTATAGCCATCCGACGGGCGCATGCCCAAAAAGCACCGAGCTTTCATGGCTTGCCCGAACGGACGTAATAGCGCATGCAATTGACCATATCTCATAGCTCGTTGTTGCAGGCACCGCAACCCGCGGCGAGCTTACGCCTTATAAGAGATGTCTAATCCTTCGTAAATGAAGAGCGGCACGCCTCAGCGAGATCGTTCAAAGTGATGGACGAGAGCACAGCACGCATATCGTTTTCAAGGGTCGCGTAAAAGCTGGAATATGCCTCGAAAACAGCAGCATCAATATCGCTCGAAGCCCCCTCGGACAGAGAAACCTCAGGTGCGTTGCCCATTGCGACGGCTATATCGAGCAACGATACATCTGAGGCGTCTCTTGCGAGTTCGTATCCTCCACCATGTCCCATTACTGCAGTCACCACCCCGCCGTTAGCGAGCCTTTTCCCTATTTTAATGGCAAAAGGACGTTGTATGCCCGCCGCTTCGGACAGCTCGGCCGACGTGCATAAGCGGCCCGCGAGAGCCAAGTAAAGCGCCATCCTTATCGCAAAATCGGTCTGCGAGTTCATCCTCATGAAACGACCTCCCTTCCAACAGGATTCTCGGCAGCAGAAAGGGTGAGCTGCACAAGGTCATCCAGCGTTGCCGAAGAGAGGACTTCGCGAAGATTGCGCTCGATGTCCTCGTAGCACAAGCGTAGCGTATCGGCTACAGTTCTGCTCGGAACGGAAGCCAGGGTTCGAGCCGACGGCACGCTCGGCGCATTGCCCATGGCGACTGCTATATCGAGCAGCGATACCGCGGAAGCGTCTCTCGCAAGATCATAGCCCCCGCCCCAGCCTTTCGATGCGACGAACACGCCGCCGGCAACAAGCCTGCCCGCAATCTGAACAGCATAATCTTGAGAAACACCTACCGTTTCGGACATCTCTTTCGATGTGAGAGTTTTTTGCCCCGCAGCAACACATGCGGCCATGCGCATGGCATAATCGGTTCGTTTGTTGATCTTCATGATGCGGCCCCTTGAATACCGCAGGGAAGATGCTCATCTACCCGGGCCAGACACGCATCGGGTTCTCTTACTTTTCCGATATCGGATATATCCGACGAAAAAATCCGCTCAGATGCGCCCCCCCCCAGGGTTTTTAGGTGGAAGCGGTTCTTCTTAACTCCGATCATTCGTTATCCGTCTCCTCAACTACTCCTGCGCAAAGCCTGTACCTCCGCTTCGCAAATCTGCACACCGACACCATGAGCCAGCAAAAGCCCAGCAACCAGACAATGGCGCTCATCCTCGGTTATCTCACCCTTTATAACGGGGTCAGCGAACGGAAACGCCTAAGCGCAAGACCTCGCATCAGCCATGCTTTCCCCGAAATATAATCTGTGTACTTATGCAACAAGCTAGTATAGCATAGCCGCCAGCTGCTATTCGACGTATCCCGAGGCCCTGACGATCGTCGGCACGTCCAAGGGTTTTCCGTGGAAGAAGAAGCAGGCAGGCCCCGGCAAAACCTCGGGGCCTGCCTGCATGCGACGGCATCGGGCCTACCTGCGATCGTTTTCCTTTTTCCGGCTCTTGTAGGCGACCAGGATCAGGAGCAGGGCGACGGCGGATACCCCGAGCAGCGCGAGAACCATAGCAAGGCGCATCGGATCCCCCGTTGTCGGCAGAAGCGGCGTCGGCAGATCCTTGACTATCGGCACATAATAACCGGGGTCGACGGCACGACCGGCGTCCCGCGTCCAGTCGATGGGGTCGAGCACCGTATAGGCTACCCCGTATGCGTCTGCACCGGTTGCGAACGCATCGACGACCGAAAGGGCGGCCGTCGCCGCATCTTGTGCGGACGCGGCGGGATCATCTACGTAGTCAGTCGAGACGTCGTTGTCTCGGTTGTCGTCAGATCCCCTGTCGACGGGTACGGAAACGGCTCCTTCGGGGAGGCTCGTACGCACGCGATACTGCCACGGGCGGCCCGCTTCGTCTACCAATTCGAGATCGTCGAAAAGATAGCCGCCGTCAATACCCGTAAAGGCGGAGCCGGCCGCCTCCCATACTCCGTCGTCTCCGATTTCGGGCGAGATCGAAGATCCCCCGCTCGGCCACGTACGGGAGGCCGGCTTCAGCGGCTCGCCTGAGCCGTCGAGCCCGCTGCCGGGCGCACCGTCCGCAATGCGGGATCCCGCACCCAAGCCATGCGCTTCTTCGGCATCGCCCAAGCGGCGCTCGAGCACCACCTCGGCACCAGGTACGAGAACGTCATCGTCCTGCTGGATGCCGTCCGCATCGGAGTCGGTCCATACCCATCCCCCTATGCGGGCTTTGGCGTAGGGCACCAAGCCGGCATCGTTCGCCTCGGACGATTCGACACCCTTGACGGACCACTTCTTCCCATCGGGTCCGTCGATGAGCGCTTCGGGGAGCTCTCCGGGCATCTCTTCGCTCGCCAAGACGATAAGCCCGTCGACGGGAGCATCGGGAACGAGGCGCGTATTCGAGCTGTCGAGGTCCGAATCGCGCGACGCGTCGCCGCCCTGCTCGGATGCGGTCACCGCATACCGATCGGGGATGTCGATCACGTTTGCGCGGTATCCGTACACGACCGGCTGTTCGGCTCCGTCGATTACCTGCTGGCCCGTCGCCTCCAAGCCGTCGAACGACCATGTTCCGTCTTCGGCCGTAACGGCGGTGTTCGGGCGAACCGTAAAGCCGTCGTCGACGCCGTCATCGGAGTCCTCGCCGTTGAACGAAGCATCGTAGGTCCACGTTTCGGATCCGTCTGCCGCTTTCGCATAGTAATAGCGCGACAGGCGCACCGGCACGTCGGCAATGCCGCGCTCGCCGTCTTCCCTCACGCCGTCGCGATCCGCATCCTCCCAAACAACGCCGGCTATACGGCCGCTCGGCATGCCCTTCATGCCGGCGTCGCCGCCGCGCTGCGCATCAAGCGGCCGCGGCGTGTCGTAATCCACGTCGTTGTAGGAGTCTTCGTACTGGTGCCCGTCTCCCGCGAGGGCCTCGGCGGCTACGATCGCATACCCGTCCGTACGAACCGACGCCCCCTCGGTGTACTGCTCCCGCAGGTTGACGGAACCGTCTTCCCGAGTGGCATCCGAATCGAAGCGAAGGTCGCCCTCGACCACCTGACGGCGCGTAAGGGCATAGCCGTCGGGCGTACCGTAGAGCGTCGTGCGATACGCTGCAAGACGCACTTCGTCACCGGCTCCCGGCGTTCCGTATCCGACAGGATCGCCGCTTCCATCAAGCTGCACAAAGGAAGGAAGGCCCTCGAACGAGTACACGCCTTCTGAGTTCGTCGCCGTTGCAGCCGACCCCAGCGGCGCAGGCACGACCGATACCTGCGCATCGGCCTGCCCGTCGGGGACATAGCCGACCGACGAGCCGGCGCCCGCCGCCGCCGTCGTCACCGGCGTAGCAGGAAGCGCCGGGGCCGGCGAGCCCGATCCGTCCGTCCTCTGGCGCGCAACCACCTTGTATGCTGTGCGCTCGTCAAGCCCCTCGAACACAACGCCCGCTGCATCGCCCTCTTCGGCATGCAGCCACACGGCATCGGCGCTCAAGGGGTCTCCGATCGTATACTCCCACCCGTGGGGGGCATCGCCCGAAGGCGCTGCTACGACCGCGATCGAAGAAGATGTTGCTTCGATCTCGCCCGACGGGCCTTGGGCCCGGCGCGAGCCCAGCGTGGAGACCTTCATGGAGGCGCCCGCTTCCTGCGTCTCGGCGCGACGGCTCAGAACCTCGTATTCCGTCGCAGGGGCCAAGCCTTCGAAAGAACCTTCCGCGCCCGGCCAGGGTACCGCCCCGCCGTACCAGGTGGTGCCACCGTCAATGCTGTATTCGACGCCTTCGACGACACGCAGGATCTTGACCGAATCTTCGGCCGCGGACAAGTCGCCCGTCGTCGGCTTCGCCGTACCGAACAGCTTGTTCTGAACCCATTCGCCGCCATCGCGGTACCACTGCGTAACGTATACGGTCTGCCCGGGGATGCCGCGCTCGAGCGAACCGAAGAGCTGCGGCGGATCGTATGCGTCGATCGAAGTACGGTAGCCGCGAATTCCGTCGTAGTTCTCGTCGTCCCACACCACGCCCCTCAGAGCCGCCGTGCCGAACGGACCGAAGCCCGCATGCATCCGCAGCTCGTCGTGGCCGCCTGCGATGTCGTAACCTTCGATCTCGTACTGGGGCAACGTCGCCTCGTCGGCAGGCTGCGCCAGCACGATGCGGCCGTCGAGCGTGCATTTGCCATCCTGGGTCGTTACCTCATTCCACCTGATGGGATAGTTGCCCGCATCGAAGCCCAGAGCGGGATCCGCGTCGGCGGGGCGGACCGCCTTCGAGTTGGCGCCGTCTTTGTCGGGGCTCTCGACCTGCAGAGACGTCAGGACCATGCCCTCGACACCCTCGCCGCCGGCGTTGTCGCCCTGCATCTCGACCGTGTAACCCGCCAAGCGCTCCGACCCGTCATCGGGATCGACTATGCGGACGGGCAAGTTGTCGAACTCGAAGTATCCCGGTTTTCCGCTGTCCGCAGCGCCGCCTACGTCTTCACCGGTGAGCATGCTCTCAACCGAGCCGGCTCCGCTCACCCGCATCCAGGTCCCGTTCTTCAGGTACCACGCCTTCAGAACGACCCGCTTGCCGTCGACGGTCTGCTCGGCCGCCTGGCGGATGCCGTCGTAGTTGGAATCCGTCCAAAGATAGCCTGCGATCTTATGCTGCGGCGGCAGCTTGATGCCGGCGTCGTTCCATGCGCGGTCGGACCCCTTGGCCGCGTCGTAAACGAGCTCGCCCCCCGCCCGCGTCACCCGCTCGGCCGACGGCGCTTTCCCGCCCTGATTAGGGTTGTTCGAGTTCGGAGCGCCTACCAGGTTCGATGACGCGGACGTTTCGTCGGCCGCGTCGAGCAGCACGTCGTACTCGCCCTCGGCGGCGCTCATGAGATACGCATCGTCGTAGCACAGATCCGAGTCTTCGGTGAAATCGAACCCTTGCTGGTACTTCGCGGTCATGTAGGTACGCTGCTTGTACTCCGCATCGGTGAGGCGCACGCGGTACGCGTACACGGTTATCGACCCATCCGATTCGCGTCTTTGCGTAGGCAGGTTCTCGAAGCGATACACGCCGTCGCGAACGACGCCGTCGGAATCGGGAAGGCTCGCAGTATCCATGCTGTGCTCGGACATGCCAGCGGTCCAGTCGGCATCGTAAGCCGCCCAATCACCCCAGGAAGCATCGCGCATCCACCCGCCGGTGCCATCGGGCACATAGCGCTCAAGCGTTATGCGAATGCCGTTTACGCCGTACTCGTCGGCCGCCGGGACGCCCTGCCCATCCTTATCCTGAACGCCGTCGTTGTTCTCGTCGTTCCACACAACGCCGACAATATCCTGCTCGGGTGCGGGAAGCTCGCCGATGTCGCCGCCCGGCACGCGCGCCGCACCGTCCACATCGGTGCGTACAGTGAGCCAGTCGTATACGGTCGCCTCGCCGTCGGCTGCATCCTCCGCGCCCACGCGAACGTGAGATCCCTGGTCCGAACGATACTCGCCCGCCTCGCCGGCCAAGACGATCTGGCCGTTGTGCGGGCGAACGTGCTCGCCCTCGCGATCGGCTACCGCAAGCGTCGTCGTATCCTCGACGTCGGAGTCGACCGACGCGTCATCTCCTTCGTGATAGCGCGTCAAGAGCCAGTGGTTGTCGTCGGATGCATCGGGCGTGCCCTTGTCGTCCACAACGAGCGAATCAAGCGTTACGCGATACGCCGCAAGCCAGTGCTTGCCGTCGGGGTCGGTATAGGCTGCAGGAAGGTTATCGAAAACATAACGGCCGTCCTGATCGGTAAGCACCGACACCGAGCCCGCGCCGTCGGCGGTACCGCCCGTAACGAGGCCTGCCGTACGGGCGTCGGAGCCGAACGAATCGTTTTGCCGCCAATGACTGTTTCCGTCAAGGGGGTTCTCGTAGTCCGGGTCGAAGTACCACTGGGTGAGGCTTACCTTCTGACCGGGCAGGCCGGGCTCGTCCGCGCTGTACGCTCCGTCCCCATCCATCTTCTGCACGCCGTCGTAATCGGCATCCTGCCACACCCGACCGTCGATCGCGGAGCGAGGTATGCCCACGAGGCCTGCATCCCACGATTCGATACGCTGGGCATCGAGCAGATCGTAGCGCACGCTGACGCCGTTTCGGGAAACGGATACGATGTTGCTGCCCTGCGCATCGGGATCGGCCGCCGGTCCGGCCACGATTATCATGCCGTCGGGACCGAAGCCCGCCTCCATATCGTCCGACGAAACAGCCTCGTTGAGATAGTAAGCCGCATTCGACCCGACCTCCGCATCGATCGCTTTGCTGCTCAGGTCGGAATCGATCTCATCGTCGACACCGCCCGTCGCATCGTGAGCGCTGTTGCGCAGCGTCACACCCCAGTCGTCGGGAAGCGACGCCAGATCCGACCGATCGACCCTCAGCCGATAGCCGGCAAGGTATTTCTTTTTCGCATCGTCATCGGCACCGGGGTCGTTCGGATCAGCCACGTAAGTAGGCACGTCTTTGAATACGTATTGCCCCGTGAGCGTCGTAGTGGCCGTACGCGGCGTCTGACCGGGCACCAATTCCCAGCCAGCACCGTCCGCCCCGTCGGGGTTCCACCAGTACTGCTCGAGCGTTACACGCACGCCCTGGACGCCCTCTTCAAGCTGGCCCTGGACGCCGTCGTAATTCTCGTCGTTCCAAACATAGTTGCCAAGGTACCCCTTGGTTCCGTCGATCCAGCCCAAAGCGAGCTTCTCGTAATGCTTGTATCCGCGCCATGATTCGCCGTTCTCGTATACGGCCGCGCCGTTCTCGTCGACGGGAACCTTGGCTTCAAAGGGCCTCGTCATACCCTGACCGGATACCAGCTGCAGGTCGTTGTCCCACAAGCCAACATCCGTCGTGGGATACTCGAGCGGATCGTTCGACCACAGGTACAGCGTGGGCTTGAGCACGCGCGTGCCGGTAGCGTCGACGCACTGTATCACGTAATACCTATCGGGAATCAAACGGAACTCGAAGTTGCCGGCTTCAGGATCGTTCGGAGACACGGTCGTGTACACCGCCGGGTTCCCCTCGGCATCGAGTGCGGGGTCGCTTTCGACGGTATCGGTCACCGGATCGTAAAGGTGGGCGGAAACTTCCATATCGCCCAAACGGCGCTCGGCTTTAGCCGCTCCCGTATTCATCGGATCGGGATCGTCCCAATCGATGCCCACATTGTCCAGCAAGCCGTTCACGTCATCGTCGTCTACCTCGGTTCCGTCGGCCAGCATGTCGTCGCGGTACACCGTGCCCTCGTAGGTTACCGGACGCGCAATGCCTACATCGTAGCTGGTCATACGAGCATCGTAAGCCTCATGCACCGCGTCATGCTCGCCCGCCTTGAAGGCTTCCGGGCTATAGGCGACCGGCTCGACGACGATCGGGTCGAGCGTAGTTGCGACAAGCGCGGTTTCGTCTTCGGCCGTAGCGGGATCGTCACAAATGCGGTCGAAGCCCATTCGTGTGCGCGCATCGTCGGGGCCGATCTCCTTGGTGGTCAGCGAATAATCGGCGTACTCCTTGGGGAAGGTGAACCGCAGCTTGTATTTTCCGGGTTTGAGGTTCGAGAAGATCCAGTAGCCCTTGTTGTCGTAGTAGTCGGACTCGGTGATAAACGAATACGGCTCACCGGCATCGGCGCTGATATAGCCGCCCATCTCGTTGTACGACGGGTCGCCCGTCTGCGCATCTCCGACGACCCAGCGATCCTCGTTGTTCGTCTTGTCGTCGTTGACGAGCACAGAAACCACTCCGTCTCGGTTGACGGGGTGGCCGTACTCGTTGAGGAGCTCGACCTTGACGCCGTTGATGCCGGGATCCTCCGCTTGGCCGTCGAAGTCGACATCGCGATACAGCGGCGCAGTCGCCTGGCCGTCGCCGTAAAGCCCCGTCCATAAGCCCGTCGCTTCGTCGATCGACTTGTCGGTCGAAAGGGTCCAGCGACCGTTCTCTCCCTTGTGGTAAGTCGTCTGCCTGCCGAGGGCATCGGTGGTAAGCTCTCCCTCGGTATCGTCCTGATAGGTATTCCAATCGGGATCCATCCACACATAGTCGCCGATGTAGCCGCGCTCGTCGGGAGCGTCCACGAACACGCCCGCCTCCACGTTCTCGACGGTGCGCGCGTTCGCGTCGGCCGTGGGGCCGCCTTCGTTCACCCGCTGCAGGAAGCTGTTCCATTGCACCGTCTCGGCAAGACGTGCCGCCAAATCGGGATTCAGATCGGGGTTGTCGTCGTCCAAGTTCATATCGAACACAGGATCGCCCGTCAGGTTGCCCAGGTACTTGGGCAGGTTGAGCGGCGTATGCAAGTCATAGGCCAGACGCACGTACCCCTGCGATGGGATGAACAGCTTATCGTCATCGACCTGGGCCCATACTGCTCTGATGGATTTTTTCAGTTTCTCCGCCTCGTCGGGATGCGCTTCGATATACGCCTTCAACTCGTCGAGCTCGACGAAGCCGTCGGCGCGCATCAAATCGCTCGAATCGTGATAACGGGCATTGAGCCATGCAAGCTTCTCGCTTGTAGACCCCATCGCGTAGAGCTTGGGCAGGGAGGTCTCCGTCTGGGGAACGAGTTTGTCGCCCTCGGTCTTGATGGGACCGACCCATATCTTAGCCTCGCCCTTCGCCTCGTCGAGTACGCGCCCCTCGGGTTGCGAAGAGTCGCTCGGATCAAATAAGAGCAGCTTGATGGAGTCGAGATCGTCTATCCAGCCGTTCCATTGCGAATCGCGTTCGACCGGCTCGCCCCCCGGCGAGTTGAACACTTGGGTGTCATCCTGATGAGGGAGCACGTCGAACAGCGTGGCGCGCACGTACTTCTCCGCTTTGCCCGGATCGGTACCCACGTTGTGCGTGGACGACAGATACGTGTAGTCGGTGCCCTCGGGGGCTGCCGCCGGTCCGTTGGCAGCTTTGGTGTAGAGCGTATTCACCTGAGTGGTCGAATATTTCGATTGATCGAGCGTATCGTTCGAAGCGAACCCGACGGCTGCCAACTCGGCGCGCACCATCTTCTGGTCGGTGATGCCGTCGAGGTTCACGTCGCGGGAGTCGCGGATCAGCGATATCTTGTCGGAACCGGTTTGGTTGGCGGGAACGTACGCATCGAAATTGCCTTCCTTGTAGCCATAGCCCGACGCCGTCAGAAGATCGCGGCTCACCGATGCATTGGCGTCCTCGCGGATGGGCATCATCAGCTCGATGACGACCGCCTGGCCCATTTCGAGCCTGCCTCGACGGGAATTGCCGTCGTTGTCCCGCGAGCCGGTGAAACGCCAATTCATGAATTTGCGGTTGTAGCTCGATTCGCCCGAAACCGAGCCGATCTTGTCCTCCACGAGCAAGCTACCGCCTACACGGGGATCGGTTAGCGTGATCGAGTTCTGCCCAGCCGAAAGGTTGGGAACGGGATTGCCCAGATGATCGTCCAAATCGACTACGTGGTAGGTCCACAAAGGCGTCGCATCGTCGAGGTTCTCCGCGCGCTCGGTGACGACCTGATCGGTTTCCTGCACGTAGACGGGGTTGCCGTCCTCGTCGAACACGGGATTTCCGTCCTCGTCGACCTCCTGCTTGTACACGTACTTCCCGTCGGGCCCGATGATCGGATTCCCGCTCTCGTCGGTTTCGAGCACATAGACGGGGTTGCCGTCCTCGTCGAACACGGGAACCTCTTCGACCACTGCGGTGTCCTTGTAGTCCAGGCTGAGCGGGCAGCTCGGATCGGCAGACGAAAGGTAGTCGACATATTTGAAGTTGTCTTCCGACATGGCCGTAGCGGCACCGAACCCTTCGATGAAGGGCAGTATCTCCGATATCTGCGGATTGGTGCAGAAGTCAGTCGTGCCGTCTTTGATGCCCAAGTACTTCAACTGATCGGAGCTCAGATTCGTCAGCGTCATGGTGTAGCGCATCATGCGCGACATCGAAGGGTCGATGGTCGGCGTACCGACGGACCATGCGTACTCGGTGTCGTAGGATCCCATGAAGTAAGCCTGCTGCATATCGAATTTGATATAGGGATATTCAGGATCCCGGTAGAAGCCTGCGCGAGAGCGCTCCGCTTCAGCGAATTTAGTATCATCGTAGCGGGGCACTGCGCTGACGAAGTGGTTCACATGTGCGACCGACGATGTCGGCTTCCCTGCCTCCCCGTCCCCGGAGTCGTCGCCTTGCTGACCATCGTCGGCCGATTCCGTGACATACGAACCAGCCAACCTTTCAGGCAGCTGATCGTAGAGGGCGCGGCCCTTGAGCGATTGGGTTACGGGATCCTCGATAATGAACGTGTTGCACGTTACAGCGGCGGCGTTGTCGGTTATGCCCTCGGGCATGGGGGTCTTGTTCTGGATGAGCTTGTTCCCGTGCTCATCGGTCGCATAGACGCCGTCTTCGTACTTGACCCATTCCCAACCCACATTGGCGCGATCAGGGTCGACGTCGTCCGCCTCCTGCTTGCCCTCGGTGGCCGCTATGGTGTCGGCCGACGTCCCGTCGTAGGGAGCGGCATCGATGTCGAGCCGGAAGCCATGGGGCACCGGCGTCTCGTGCGACGCCTCGTCGTCCTCGAGCGAATCGCCCGCCTTGACTACCCAGCGAATCTGGCGCACGTCGGACGTAGCTGAACCGAGGTAGGCCTCAAGGTCAATCTCATGATTGACCTTTTCGGCAACACTGTAGCCATTCGGATCGCCGATGACCACCCAAGTGCCCTGTTGCGCATCTGCGTTGTTGCCATCGTCTGCATCGTCTTCGCCGCGATAGTAATCGCGGTCCGCATCGGTTCCGGGTAGGGCGAAATTCTCGTGCGGAATATATTCGGGGCCGTTCTGCTCCTCAAAGCCGTTGGGGTGCTCGGAAGGATCGTTCGAAGCAACTCGCGCGAGCATGTATACCCGAAGCTTCGATTCTGTTTCCGCCTGCTCGTTGGGAACAGCGTCGTCTGCGGGCCTGGCTCCCTCGGCATCGGCATCGCAAGGATCTCCGTCGGCATCGACGTACTTGTCGAAACCGGCTCCCGGCACCTCCCACACGCCGGTACTCACCGTATCGACGTTAGGCTGGATTCGGCCGATGGCCATCTTCAAATCCTGGAACGGGGCATCGTAGACGCTGCCCGAACCGGTTGCCCAATAGGGAATCTGCCAATCCGCAATAAAGCTGTTGACCGCACCGCCCGTGTTGATGGCCTGCGTAATGAGGAATTCGTTCGTACCCCCCTGATGAGAATCGTCGCCAAGGTTGACGCCCGTAAAGTCGGGGTCGGCGATGAGGCGGCGCTGCATCAGCGTATCGGCCCGAATGCTCGCATTTGGGCGCTGTATTTTGAACCAACCGGCGGTAGCCGTCGAATACACGTCGTCGAACTGACCGTCGTCATCCATATCGACCTCGTCGACAACGATGTCGTCGCTCGGATCGTCTGGCGTACCGTTGTCATCGGTGTAGCCTGCCGCATCCTCGACGCGATCGTCGAACGCGAACCGGTCAACCGTCTGGTCTTTGAAATCGGTGACGCTGAGATTGTCTTCGGGCTTCGGCAGCTTGCCCTTTTCCGCCTTCGTTCCATTGTCGTAAGTATGCGTCCAGCCCTTTTCGGTTGGATCGGCACCGCCGCCCGGAAGCCATGAAAGCGTACGATCGTGACTGGTCACATACGCCTGCGAGCCCTCGCCGTCCCACGTGCGGACCTGCTCGAGCTGCTCTTTATAAGATAGGGCACTGCCGTTTTCATCAGCGGCTCCTTCAAGCGCAGTGCCTTCGCTGCCCAGGTTATCAATGCGCGTCTTGACCTTGAGCGTTACTTTGTCTCCCGCGCCGAAGTACCCGTCGGGCCGAACGCCCATCCAATACGCATGGAGCATGCTGTTGTACTTGTCGAACTCCTCGTCGGAGGCATCGTCGGGCGGTGCGAGCTCGAACACCAGTACCTCACCGCTATGGGATTTTGGCTTCGTCGTCTCATCGGGCACCGCATCGTCGGGGTCGTCCGCATCGGGCTTCGCATACCCTAATTGGGAAAAATCGTCTTCCTCCCAATTAGGCTGCGACGTGATTTCCACCGTCCATCCCTGCTCGATAAGCTGTTTGGGAGTCAGATATTCGGTCACGACGGCATCGTTGTTGTGACGGTCCTTGTGCGTGTACTCGACGTAGAAGGGGTAGTCGTCGCCCTCGTAATCGGCGAAATTGCGCACACCCGCAGCCTCGTCGGTCGGCCCGCTCGTTATCGTGCTTTCATCGTAGAAGGAAACCTGGCTGGGCAGATGCAGGGCGAACACCAGCTTGGCATGGTTGAGCGGTCCCGATTCGGAAAGCTTAGCACCTTCCTGCAGCCCGTTCACCACGCTGATCGAATACCACGGGGTGTCGTCGTACTGCCACGACTTCTCGTCGTCGCCGGTTTTACCGCCGTCGATATCGAGTACTTCGCCGTCAACCGCACCGTTGCCCGTGCTCGTCCCGGTGCCGGACGCGGCGTTCGGGTCGTCGCTCGGACGATCCGACGGTTCGACCTCGACCTCGTAGCTTGTCGTGAACGAAGGATAGCTCGAACGAATTTTCAGCGCCGAGTACGCGCCGGCATCCGTATGCGAATCGGCAGCGCCCGTCAACCGGTTGATGTACCCCTCGATTGAAGACTCAGTATCGTTTCCGTTGAGCCCCATCGTGCTCTTGGGCGATAGCGCATAGTCGGATCGGAAGGCATAGTCCTCCACTAACACGCCCTTGCCCGCACGGTCGATCGACGTCCCGTTGGCAACGTCGCTCGTGCCGAGTTCGCTATAGGTGCCGACGAACCCCGGTAAGAGATTGCTCGGCACGTTCTCGACGGTATCCTGCCCATCGTCGTAGAAATCGTACGGGATGACGCCGGGCCTGACGTACGTATGGTTCGGGTTCTCGTTGCCCGTATGGTCCGACAGATCGCTTCCGGACGAGCGATAGACGGCGACGCGCGCGTCCAGACGCTTGTCGTGGGTGCGGTCCACGTAGTAGCTGCGAAAGTTCGCAGCCGAGCAGACCTGGTACGGGTTACCCGCTATATCGGTATCCGACTTGAAGCGGAACCCGCCCATCTTGCTCGACACGTACGTGCGGATGTTCTCGTACGCCTTCTTGGTCTCCTCGTGTTCGCCCGCATCGTCCTGCTTCGGCTCGTCGTAGGAGACGATGTCAAACTTGAACGTGTCCATGCCGTTCGTCTTTATGCGCTGCTCGGTGTTATCCGTCGTAGCAGCCGCATCCATTACGTTTCGGTCGTCGACGTTTCCGTCGGCGTTGTTAAAATCGTTGCCGTTGGCGATGAAGCGCACAACGAAGCGCCACTCACTCGCACCGTCTTCGGCCTCGACCTCTTCGTAGGTCACTGTTGCAGTGAAGTCCTTGAGCTTCTGCTCGTCTGAAGCGTTGTTGCCGTTGCTCAGCTTGTCGCGGCTGTCGGCGGTGGCATCCTGGCTGTAAACCACGTTCCAATCGGCAGCCTCCATCGGCTGCTCGACGTTCTCGAGCATCGCATACGGCATTCCCGTATCGCTGCGGGCGGGAGCGATACCGTAGGGCAGCACCGTCGTGACCACGGGCAGCACCACGTCTCCCATCGATCCGCCATCGACGGAGTAGTTGTGCGAGTGGCGTTCGTAAGCGTAATAGTACTGGTCGACGGCGTACTCATCCCACCAGTAACGGTTTTCCACATGCACGTTCAGCTGTCTCCTCGACGCCTCATTGCTCATGTAGTAGTCCGAGGCGGTGCCGGTCACGCCGTCTGCGCCGACGGTATTCCACGTGCGCACGAGCGGCGTGCGCTGCATGGCCCGAGTGCCCGTCTGCGCATACAGCGCCGGTTCACCCTGGGCGTCCTCCTTGTAAGCCCCATGCCACAGGATGGGATCGTTTTCAGCCTTCTCCCCCATGGCGGCACCGTCAGTCACCACCGTGTTGTTCTGGACGGTCCAGCCGTTCACGGCCGGCATGTTGGGAGAGCCGTATGCGAAGTCCCAACCAGACGTCGAGTGACTGTTGCAGCGAAGTGACCACATGTAGTCCATTCCGTACGGCTGCATGTTTTTGTTTGCGCCCGTCGCGCTCGGACCTTCAAAATGGTCGATGTCGAGTACTTGATAGTAGGCACTCGATTTACTGGGTTCCTCGCCTGAAGCCGTATCGTCGCCCGTTGCAGCCGCATCGATGGGTCGCACCAGCACGCGGTCGTACCAACCGCCGTTCTCGTTGTTCGCGAACACATGGCTGGGAACGTCGACGTTGATCTTGTATCCGCCGTCGGCGTAGGCATCCGGGTCGGCCGAATTGGCGGCGCCGCCGTCGGCAGATCGGTAGAACCATTTGCCCAGATCCTGCTTCACGGTGATCTTGAGCACCCACGGCTGCGACGAATCGGTGTACGCCTCGCTGCGGTTGCCCTGCTCCGACGAAGCAACGCTCTCGTAGGTTGAAGACGGGTCGGACGAAAGGTCTTTCTCTGTAGTCGTCGACCCATCGCGGTAACGTGCCGGATCCTGCGAGGCGCTCGGCGCATCATAACCTTCGTACTCGCCGTAGGGGCTCTGCACGACTGCGACGTCGATGAGATCCGACGGTATGTCCGCCCAGCTTTCGTTTACAACCGGATCGCTGCTGGCACCCGAAACACCGTTGCTCGAAAGCAGCACACTTCCCCTCACGTCGATTGAGCCGTCTTCGGCGACGATCGGCTCGATGCCGCGCGGCATGATGTAGGTGTACTCGACGCCGTCCAAGGTGCGATCGCCGTAGTTCAAAGCCTGCAGTCTCGCCGTGAAATCCTGGTTGTACTGCAACGTGGTTTCATGCTGACCCCATACGACGCCTTTCTCGCCGTACTGATGGCTGTTGAACGTGCCGCTCACGTACCATCCCTCGTGCGGGTCGAGACCCGATTCGTACTGCCGCGACGATTTGTAGTTTGCAGCCTCGTCTTTCGGCACGAACTCGCTCGACGTCGCAATCCACGCCTTCTGCAGATGCACGCGCACCTGGCTCCATACGAGCGGCGCCTTCGAACCCCATCGGACGGTGTCGTCGGAAAGGTTGCCTTGAGTACGGGGCTTCGTTACGAACGTATAGTAGTCGCGGGTGTAGCGAGACGACCCCGTATTCTTATATTGGGTGTCTTTCGGAAGCTTGGAACCCGCTTCGCTCACCGTCCCCGCATACGCTTGCGGCGTGTAGCGGATGAGCTGTACGTTCCGGGCGGTCTTCACATCTTCGTCGAGGTACGTGCCGTCTTGGCCGCTTGTTCCGTAATCCGCGTAGGAACTCGCCGAAGAGCCGGGGATGTAGGTGT
Organism: Raoultibacter timonensis; assembly: GCF_022845715.1. Classification (NCBI taxonomy): domain Bacteria; kingdom Bacillati; phylum Actinomycetota; class Coriobacteriia; order Eggerthellales; family Eggerthellaceae; genus Raoultibacter; species Raoultibacter timonensis. Next base: position 86,121 of record NZ_AP025564.1, on the reverse strand, counting down.
ATGATCCGTCGAACATATCCCACAGGTCCGACTGCTCGGCCTTGTCTCCCGAAAACGCCGACTCGTGCAGGAGCGCGTCCATGTCCATAAGGGATGCTTCGTTGCCGATGCGGTATGCGCCGTCTTGGGGATCGGCCGTCGAGAACCCGTTTGTGGAAATCGGGTTGACGTTGCCGGACGCAGAACTGTAGTATTCGCCGATGCGCGGGAAGTACGCGGGCTCGGCTCCCGCCGTGCCCGTGCCGAGCGTATCGAGATCAAGGTACACCTGAGGCAGCCCGTCGATAGCGGCGCGCACGGGGAACCACAGCTCGATGGTGTCCCCCACCTCCATGCGAGTATTTTCCGGTTGCACGGTATCGACAGGGCGAAGATCCTGCTCCTCGGCCGGGACGACACTTCCTCCCTGACCCTCGGAATCCGCAACCCAGGCTATCTTCAGCAGCGTGAACTCGGTCGACTCGGAGACGCCTTCGCCGGTGGGGTCCATGTCGCTGAACGGCTTGCCCTTTTCGGCCGCGCCGGACACGTAGGTCATGGCTCCGCCGTAATCGGGCGCCATTCCCGATGCGGTTTCTACGGCGTCTTCGACCACCGACACCTCGAGGTGCATGCCGGCCGTGCGATCGGCCAGCACGTCGTTGCCGTCGCGGTTCGTCCACCGCACGCGGTTCTTGAGCTGGCCTTCCAGATACGCCGCGTCGATCTTCCCATTTGCATCGGTCTTCAGATACGACGTAGGAATACGTTCGTAGAAAACAGGGTTGTACAGCTCGCCTTCAAGGAGCAAAACGCCGTCATTCGTACTCTTCGGCACGTTCTTCAGCGTATCCTTGTACCAGAACAGCTCACCGGGAACATACCCCAGCTTCTGATCGGCATTCGCGTCATAATCGGCCGATGCGATGTCTTCGGTTTGGAACACCTGGTTCTGGAACTGCATGACCGGCGAGCGGCGGTAGACCGTCTTCGTCGTCGAACGGCCCTCGTCCTGCTTGGTCAGCCATGTGCCGTGAACAACCGGCGAGGCGGTGACGGGGCCTGCGCCCGCCTCAGTGAAGTCGAGTTTGGTCGCTTCGTTATGGCGGTGGGTGTAAGCGATATCGACCTGCACCTTCCCCGTCCAATAAACCGGCTGGGCGCTCAAAGCGGCGTCGGGGTCGCGAACGTCTTGGTAGCGCCCCACTCCGATCAACGCCACGTCGTCGAACGCGAACGCGGTCTTGCCATCGGAGGTTGCCGGAACATCGTAATACGTCCAGCGCACACCCGTGACTTCGCGGAACACGCTCCCGTTGGCCGTATGCCCCTCGGGCGTTTTGTCGGGATCGGCCGACCCGTAGATCGCCTCGAGATCCGCATAGGACACCCATGCGCCAACCCCGTCGTCCCGCGTCGGATCGTAGTACTCGACCTTGATGTCGGGGCGGCCGGGGTTCGCAGGATCGGGCCCCGCGATGCTTTCGGGCATGGTCGGAGGATACGAAAGGGCGACGGGATCGCCCCGATCGTCGGTTTTGACCGTCGTCGTGCTCTCTGCCAGCCGAGGGACGTCGATCAGCTCGAACACCCGTTTTCCCGAGGGGTTGCCCGCAGCATCGACCGCATCGGTGAACGCGACCGACGCCGTCACGTCCTCGGCATGCCACGTCGGGTTCTTTATGTTCCCGACCGTCAGCTGCATCGGATTGCCGTCGTCGACAGAGATCGCGCCCGTCGAAGGCTTTTTCGCTGTGAACTCGGCACTCAACGTTACGTCGTTGTAATGGTTTCCACCACCTGCATAGTCGCTGAGGTGGTTGTAGAAGCGTACCGAAGCGTAGTCCTGGGCGCCGAACTGCCTCTTCGCGGATCCATTTGCAGACTCTTCGAAGCGAACGGCTTTGTCGGCGGCGCGATTATACGCGATGTCATTTGTCCCGTATCCCGTATCGTTCGAATAAGCGAAAACGCCGTTTCCGCCAGTCAAGCTCGTTCCGCTGAACTGGTCGGTAATACGATGCTGCACGAAATCGTGCTTCGGCGCAGCCGCTGCATAGAAATCGGAGCGGACGCTCTGACCGCGGTACGAGGGCACATCACCCGTCCCGTTGAACGCCTGGTTCTCCGTCGTGCTGTAGCCCGCTTTCGTTTCGAGCTCATCGGTCATCTGCGTGATGACGCGTAGGTAGACACCCGTTCCCGCCTGGATCTGCGTCGCATCTGGGTCGAGGCGCACACCGTCCGCGCCGACGGCGTCTTCGCCGAGAGAGAACACGAGATTGCGGTTCTGCTCGTACGCCTCCACTTTGCCCGCCGCAGCCGCAACGATGGATTCGACGGTCCCCGAATCGAGCTCGGCGGAGGCGCCGAGCGCTGCAGCAGTCGCATCGAGAGCTGCGGACGCTCGCGCAATCGGAGCAATCGACTGGTCGGTCACGAGCGAGAGGTCCGTCTCTGCATCGGCATCCCGAGAAACGCTGCCGTCTTCGTTCGTGATCTTTGCGCTCACCGCCAGCCCAGTGGTGTTGCGTTCGATCCATTCGCCTCCCGGCGTCTTCTCTTTGGCTACCTCCCATCCGACGATGCGCTGTCCGGGGTGCGTCTCGAACCGCGCGTCAACGTGCTCGAGAGGCAGGGCGGATCCCTCGTCAGCACCCACGTACAGCAGATACTCCACATAGTCGCCCGCGTACAGTTCGCCGTCGGGAATGTTGCTCCCTGCCCCCGAAAGGGGATCGTAGCTCATCGGCGACGTTACGGATCGGTCGTCGCAATCGTAGGCGAACGCTGTCGACGGCGCGCCGTTCAGCTCGACTTCCCTACCACGCTCGACCGACGTCTCCATGACGCCGAGAAGATGGCTCAGCACGTACGCCGCCCGCGAGTCGGCATGCCTCACCGTCAGGCTGCCGTGGTTGGGGTCTTTCGTTTCGACTTCCGAAACACCCATGGAGTTGGCGAAGGTTCCCTCGGGAAACGCGTTGCCCTGCTTACCGAAGGTCGGCGTCGACCTGCCGTTCCAAACGTCCGCCTCGAAATCCTCTTCCGTCCGATCGACGTATACGCCCTCGTAAGCAAACGCATATCCGTCCGCGTTACGGTCGGCGGCGAGATATTGGCCCGAATCAAGCATAGTTTCGGGCTTTTCGCGATCGGCGGTCGGCGAGTCAAAATCGAGCTGGATGGATCCGACGTGAGCCTTGGCATAGGTGAGATCCACATTAGGGTCGCCGGCAAAGCCGTTTGCATCGAGCGTGTTCGTGGTTGTCAGACCGCGATACGTTGTAGTGAGTTCGGGATGGTCTCTCAGATACTTCTCCACATCGACAACGTAGTTTCCTTGGGCGTTCGGCTGATCGGACACGATGCCCCAAGCGGCCATCTCGTCCCACGTGCCCGACACGACCGTGCCGTTGGCCGTCAAGGAGAATCTGGCCACGCGGAACCAATCGTCCTTGCATTCCGCATCGCCCGGCACAAGCTGCCGGGGCACGTACACCTTCTGTAAGCGGAACTGGTCCGCCATCGTCGACGAGAGGTTCACATGGCTGATATGGGTGGCTCGGCTCACGTCGTCGACACCGGGGTTGCCATCGTCGATGTTCCAGAACCTCACCTCGAACGCAGCGGTGCTCGGTGTATTGTTGTCGGGCTGATAGTCGCGCAACGCGATGTCCGCACTCTGATCGCCCGCGCCCTGAGCATCCACCGCCTGAAGGCTGTAGTTGTAGCCGTAGGGGATGAGGTATCCGAGGTAATGCGCCTGGTCGTCTGCAGTGTCCGTAAGCCTTGAACCGGTGTAGCGATCAGACGATTTTATCTCCGTGTCGGGCGCATGGTACTGATAGCTGCGTGCCGCCATCGTGTTGGTGGCGTCGGCTATATCGCTTGTCGATCCGGTGATGGGATTCTTCTGGCCGCGATAGACGTACGGGCGGCCAAGCACGTACAAGTCAGGATCCGCGCTGGTTCCATCGAAATCCGGCGTATGGACTCGGGGGGTCTCGGACGTGACGTCGGCGCTGCCGCCGTACCGACCGAGATCGATGACGTAGCTGTCCACAAATTCGTTTTCTTTCAAGCTGACAACGACCGGTTTGCCGCCGTTCGCTTCGTACTGCACGATCTCCGCCGCTGCGTTCTCGCCGGAGCGCTCGAATTTTATCGCAGGATCCGTATTCGAACCCTTGTTGGCGAACAGGTAGTTCAGACCCTGCTCGCCGACCTTCGTCTCGGTGCCGTCCGCCGCACGCTGGTACATGCCGTCGGCGCGCAGTACGAACGTCCGGGCTCCCGTTGCGTCCGCTTGGTACGTGCCGTCGCCCTTCGAGACCCACTGCTCGGTAACGAGGGTGATCGACGCATCGGGGTATTCGCTCGTATCGAGATGGTCGTACACCCCCGATCCGCCGACGATCTGCATACCGGTAGTCAAGAACCCGTAGTATCCCAGGTCGTCGTAGGGGAAGCATACGGGAAGCGTATCGCCCAGCGTAATGCGGTCTGCGAACGAAACGCGGCCGGCCGGCCAGTTGCCGTACGAGGACCCCGTGCTGCTCTTTCGGTAAAGCGACACCCAGAACTTCTGATCGCTCGCGAACCGAACGCTCGTATCACCGTCATTGCCGACCACGAGTCCGCTGCTCACGCCTTTGCGCGTATAGTTGCCGTCGCTGACCACCTCCGCTCGCGCGATCGTCTTCAGATGGCGCATCTGCGCTTCGTGGTGCGCGTGTCCGACGCTGGAATACACTGCATGGTAGTTCTGGTACGCCCATCCCTCGCGATCGCGGTTGGCGTTGTTCGGGTCGGCGTCATTGTAGCGCACTACCGCTTTGTGGCCCGCGCGCATGTTGCCTGAGTAGTCCCCGCCGACCTGCATGGTAACGTCGGTCTCTGCGGCGATAGTGCCGGATTCTCTGTAGAAGCGGCCTGTGACCTCGAACGCCATGTTGTCGATCCAGCTTTTGGCATCCTTGTTGTCGCTTCCATACCAGGTGCCGTAATCGGGCACGCCCGCCGCAGAGCCCTCCTGCTCGCTCGCGTCGAAGGTTCCGTCGGCGAAGCGGTTCTCGCCCGAAGCGTACTGGCTCTGGTTGATGCCCAGTTCGTACACGACGCTCGTCACCAGATCGCCCGTCGTGGGATCTGACGGGTCGGCGTAGTCGTCGAACGGGTCCTTGTAGGCGTAAGCAGAGCCGTTCGCCGTTCCGTAATCGGGAATGCGTGATCCGTCAGCGCCTTTGTTGAGCAGGTTGACGCGGAAGTACTTCTGCCCGTCGATATCGTCCTGCAGCGACTCTGCAGAGCCGTCCGCGTAGCTTCGAATGGTCGCCTCGTCAACGATCATCGAGGAGCCGTCCGCGTAGTTGACCGTAATCCCCTTCAGATAGGGCACTGCAGCGGAACGAACCTTGATGTAGTACGCATCGAAATACTCGTTCGGAAGCGTCTGGGTCATGCGCAGGCGCGCACCGCTGTTGTAGGTCTTCGACCCGATAGTTTCCCAATGGGCGCGGGCGTACCCTTGCTCCGTATCGCACGTCCATTCGGGGAGCATCTGGTTCGGATCGTTGAGCACTTGGCGGAAATCGGCCAGAAACGACCCCTCCGCCTTGTACCCCACTTCGATCGCGGTGTCATCCTCGCGGGAGGCAACGTAGGTATCGCCGCCGTGGTGGGTGTCGTAGGGACCCGTGGTGTATCCGTCGAAGCGGTTCGCTCCGCCGTCGTAGTATGCAGATCTGCTTACGGCATCGAAGTACATTTTGCTGATGTAAACGGTCGAGCTATCGTTGCGCAACACCGTGTAGCCGTCACCGCTCGGTGTGAACGCGCGGAAGCCCTCGAGATGGTTGGCCGACGTTGCGCTGAACACGTCCTCATCGTTGAAATCGGAGTCTTCGTATCCGTTGAACACGACGTTCTGGTTTTCCGCACCCTCAGCAGAAGCATCCTCTTCCATGTTCTTCCATGAACGAAGCTCACCGCTCGCGAGGTACCCGATCCCCAGATCGATCATCTGCTCTTCAGTGATAGACCAGCTGCCGTCGTCGGACACCGGGTAAACCTTGCTCGGATCGTCGGCGTCGTAAAACGCCGTGGGAACCGAAGGGGCCTCCGCCGTACCCGGCACGTAAGAGGCGTCGGGTGTGAGCGTTTTCGTGATCTTCTGGGCCGCGCCGTCGGCGTCGGGCGCATAGCCAACGAGCACGATATCGCCGACCGCTCCCGTATCGAATACGTCGAAAATCGGTTTTTCCACCGTCATTTTGGTTACGTGGAACCCGGTCCAAGCGCTGGATTCTGTGCCTTGGCCGTCTTGACGGATGCCCGTTTCCCATGCAAGCGGAATGCTCGCCGCAAGATCGATATCGTCGAGACGCGACACCGAACGCTCGTTTCTGATGTTCGCCCACAGTACGAAATCCCTGTCGTAGGGAACTGTAGTAACCGTCCTGTTCCCGTCCGAATTGCCCGAGGCGCCGTCGGACGACTCCGTGTAATCGCTTTCGGCGTATTGCCCGTATGTATGGAGCTCTAGCGCTGGGCGCATAACGCTCAGGTCGGCTTTATCGCTGTAGGAAAAAGCGGTGTCGTACGCTCCGTGCTGCGCAATGGCCTCGGTTGCCCGCAGATAGCTGCTGCCGGTGTTGTACCAGTTGCTCTGCCCGGTCACCGTGATGCCAAGCACTTTGCCAGCCGAGGCAGGGTCGATCTCGCTGTAGACAATCTCGATTTTCTTCAAGTAGAGATCGGCGAAGGAGGCGAAGGGGCCCGAAGTCAGATCGACCGTACGCGAGCCGTCGTCGTTTACCTCCCATGAGGTGCCGTCGCTCGCCGCAATGGTCACATCAGGAAGAGCCGCTGTACTTCCGTCAGCGCGCATAAAATAGAAGCGCACCGCCTTCATGCCGGTTTTACCCGTTTCCGTATCGGTCCCGAGAGAGAACAACCCGGCGTCGAAATCGACCGTGCCAGCTTTGAAGCCCCGAACGCCGTCGGATCCTGTCAACTTGTTGCTCACGCTGTCCAAGCTGAGCGTTACGGTCGCTTCGTCAGAGCGGGAGAGGCCGGCGTTCGACAGGGAGAAGCGGTACCCTACGCCCGAAGCCTTGTTCGCAACCTCCAAGGGATCCCCCAAAGTGGGATCGTCCTTCGTAACGGGGCGGACGGCCGCAGGCTTGAACGCGTTGCCGACTACCGCAGCCTTGAACGTCCCGACGGGCATGTAGGCCGATGCCGTGCGCTCGATGCCCGCTCCGTACATATCCGTCAGCGGATAGAAGTGGGCGGATGCCGGGGTACGGTTTACAAACGAGTGCGCATTGCCGGAAACGACGGTACCATGCGTGTCGGCGCTGCCGTACACCCTGAGGACCATGCTGCTTCCATTGGCATCGGTTGATTGCGGGCGAAGGTGGTCGTAGCGAACCCGCACGGATTTGACAGGCCCGACATCGGCCCACTCCGATTCGGGAACGCTCAGCACCCCGTCCGCTCCGATGAACGCCCTGAGCTCGTCCATACTCCAGCTTTTCGCCGGCGCGGGATCCGCAGCTTGATCCCCGGTTATCGTTTGCCCATAGTCGTACAAATCAATACCCGAAAGGACTCCCGACGCATGGCTTCCATCGTCGGACGTAAAACCTGCTATTTCAATCCGCCGGGGCACAAAGCCGCGCTCAACGCCATCCGGCTCAACCGTTACCTCGTCAAGCGACGCATCGAGGTTGACCCCATCGGCAGAAGAATCCGATTCGTTTTGCAGCTTGAAATCGAACCAGGTTTTTTCGCCAATGCCATCGCCCCAGCGATACGGTACCGCCGTATTGGTCGACACCGCTCCCTCGTAATCCTCCCAGCCGTAAGAAATATCCAGCTTCGGCTCTATGGTAACGACGTTCAAGTATGCTGTGCCAGAAGCGGATACGTTCCAATCGCTGTTCTCGTAATCCGTCGAGAACAGCGCCGTCAGCGGCAGCTTCTGCACGACGGTCGGTGCGCCGAACACGTCGACGTAGGCGTCGGGCGACGCGTCGCGGCTCCCCTTGTACGAGGCCATGTCGATGCGCAGGTCCGAGAAGTACCCGCCGTCCCACGCCGATGCCGGGACGACCGCGTTGCCCGAAGCCGGATCGACGTAGGAGAGCAGCTCGTCTCCCGTAAGCGTAAGAGTCGAGGGGTCTTGGGAACCCTGCTTGTAATAGACGACGGTCGCCTGTCGTATGTCGGCGTTTTCGAGCAGGCCCTTGCTTATCGATACGTGCGAGGCGTTGAAGCCCCGATTGGCTTCACCGTCTGGCTGCCGCAGCATCGGACCGACCGCCAAGTAAGCGGGCACCATAGCCGTTTCGTTGTTGTTGTAAACGTCGAAACGCCACCCGGAGAGCCGCTCGTTGAGAGGCGCCTCGGTAGTATTCTGCTTTTCAACCGACTCGTCTGCAGGACCTGAAGCATCTGTGTAGGAGCTCGCCACCACCGTAGGCGGCTTGATGGTAACGACGTCCAGATACGCGGTTCCGGCCGCTGATACGTTCCAATCGCTGTTTTCGTAGTTCGTCGAAAACTCTGCCGTCAGCGGCAGCTTCTGAAGGATGTTCGGCGTGCCGAACACGTCGACGTAGGCGTCGGGCGACGCGTCGAGGCTCCCCTTGTACGAGGCCATGTCGATGCGCAGGCCGGAGAAGTACCCGCCGTCCCATGCCGATGCCGGGACGACCGCGTTGCCCGAAGCCGGATCGACGTAGGAGAGCAGCTGCTGATTGGAAAGCGAAACGGTGGAGGGAACTTTGGCTCCGCGTCTGTAGTAGGTGATGGTTGCACGCTGTATGTCGGCGTTCTCGAGCAATCCTTTGCTAATCGTCGCATGCGAGACGTCGAAGCCTCGGTGAACAAGATCGTCTCCCGTCTGGCGTTGCATCGGACCGACTGTCAGATAGGCGGGTTCCATCATCGAGGGGCTGCCGTTCGAGATGTCGAATCGCCATCCGGAGAGGTGTTCGTTTAAAAGCGCTTCCGTGGTGTTTCTCTTCACGACCTCCTCGTCCGCTGGGCCCGAAGCGTTCGTGTAGGTGTTCGCTGACACGACGGGTTCAACGGGACCGATCGGCTTCAGGGTCGCCGACGCCTCCGTGCCCAAGGTCAGCTTGGTCTCGTAATGCGATTCGGCACCAGAGGTGTCGCCGGCGTGGATCCAGCGCTTTTCTCCGAACTCGACCTGCACGCTGTTCGGATACGTTTGAAGATCGCTCGGCGCACCGGGCGACATCATAATTCCGTTTACCCGAATCGACCCGGGGATATCCGTTTCTTTGGGAAGCCGGTTTTTGAACAGAATGCGGAACTTGCCCGTAAACGTGCGGATCGGGGCCGAACTATATTTCTTGTTCTGAACGGCGGCGATGCCCCTTGCTTCCAGCATTTCGGCGATGCCTGAGGCGCGATCCTCACCGCCGATGCGCCACGTTACCATACCGGCTGAAGGATCGGGCGTTACGCGCGAGGGCAACCCCAAGCTCTCCCAACTTGTGGTCCCATCCCCATTGTCGATTTCGAACTGGACGACTTCGCTCTCTTCGTCGTACCAATCGGATAACGCAGGTTGCGCTGCGTCAGGATCGGCAGCCGATTCGTCGGGTAAGCTTATCTCGATGTTGCAGAGCTGGTAGTCGTCGGGAAGTGCGTCGACCATCGCCGCTCCGTACGACGTCGAGGAATCGACACCGAAGATCGGCATGTTGCCGACCGTTTTCATGTTGTTGATAACGTAGCCACTCATGTATCCTAAGCGATCGCTACCGGTGGGACGCAAAGCGAAGTTGCTGTTGCGATCGATCGCCCATTTATCCTGCTCGAAGCCAGCTTTCGGATCCAGGAAGTTTGACGTCGTGGTTTGGCGCTGCGACCAGCTGTAGTCGTTCTCGCCTCGCTTGCCGAAGTATACGGTCGATTCGGTTACCAAGCTTGCCTGTTCGTATTCTTTCTCGCCCGTCGAGGGGTTGGTCCAGTAGGGAATGTTGGTCGTATAGGGGATCGCGATGATTGTCGTGTGAGAATCGCGATTATCGGGATGCTCTTCTGTTTTTGGGATAAGGTTGCCCGACGGGTCGTTCGGATCGGTAGACCCGATACGGAAGGTGAACTGCCCGTCTTGCCCGCCAGTCATGTACGACAGGGGAGACAGGCCGAGCTCTTCGGCGTTGGAGAAGCTCTCGAGATCGAGTTTCTCATAATCTTCGTCTACCCATCCAGTAGTATCGTAAACCAGAACACCGCCCTCTTTGGGTTTGCCGATATACGTTTTCCCTTTTGCACCAAAATCTTCGTTGGGAACCACACTGCCGTCGGGCAGAACCTCCCAAGCAAGCAGATCTTCCTGCGTAAGGCCCCAGCCTAGACTCGGCAGCTCGCTGCTCGGGCGGAAGAAGTACCCGAAGTAGTCGATGATGCTGTCCTCCGTAGTGGAGGTGTTGCTCGTGGTGACCTTGTACACCATGTAGTTGTACCGATCCCACAGAACCGGCTCGGATATGCACTCGACTTCGGTCCCCCAAGTAAGGTTCGTCTTTATGAAGGTGGCCGTGCGCCATGTGGTTTCGCCCATAGTACCGGGGTCGATGACGACATTACCCGTCGATTCGATGCCTGCGGCGTCGGTGTAGCTGGTAAAGCTCGCACCTAGCTTCACCGTCGCGCCCGTGTTCTCGGGAATCTGGCCGCGGAAGGAAACGGGGAACTTCGGCACATCGTAACCTGGCGCAAGCTGGTAGCGCCCGTTTGTACCAGCGTACTTCAGTGTGAAGGTGCCGACCAGGCCGTCAGGATAGTACTGCGCATAATTGCCTGCGGTTATCTTTCGGTTGTACTGGTCGTACACCTCCCATTTGGTGAATACGTCGGCAGACGGATTGAGCGACAGGAACATGTCGTTGCCCGAGGAGTTGCTGATCGGGTTCTCCTGCTTCTTCTGCACCCATTCGGCATAGGTGTACACCTCTTGAACGGCCCCTGTTGCATCCTCGATGTAGAGATAAGGCACAAGCAGCTTGAACACCGGAGCCTTGGCGGGATCGCCGCCCAGGTAACCGTCGACGAACCCGAATTGCGCTTGCAGCGAAAGGGTCGTGGTATCCCCGTCCTTTATGAGCCACGTGTTGCCGTCCATGGGCTTTTCGCCGGGTCCTTTGTCAACCTGCAAGTACGGATCGAGGAGCGTCGCATCGAAAGCGGCCCTGACGAGAGGCAGATTCGTCGGAAGCTCCAGCTTATCGGATTTCTCGACGGGACCGAGGGGCGGAAGGGGATCGTCTTCGTCGCTCTCGGATCCCTCGCTTCCATCGGACTCCGGCTCGTCAGGCTCCTCGGCACCTTCGGCTGCCTCGGCGAACGTCGGCTTTTCCTCGAACAGCTGAGACAGCGTCTCCCCGGCAGACCCGAACGCAGCGCTCGCCAGAATCGATACGTCCACCGGCCCCCACGTGCCGTCTGAAGCTCGGTCGAGCGCATCGGCGGCATAGGGCAGCGCCACGTAGACAGCGCGCGCGGCGCCGGATTCCGCACCCGAACCGATTATGCTCAAGGTTCCGTCGGGAGACACCTCGTAGGCCATCGGTTCGAGCCCGAAAACCTCAAGAGAGGACTCATCAGCAGGATCGATGGAGGCGATCTGCTCGGTCGAAAGCCCTGTGACGTCGAGGACGATAGCCCCGCCCTGCCCGGGCACGCCGACGAAACGGCGTCCCTCAAGAGCCGAAGAGGACATATCCCCGGTATCGTTTTTCACCGGATCGCCGCCGTCGGACGATGCGTAGAACGCTGCGAGAGCCGAAACGGGCACGCCGAAACGATCGGTGCAATCGGCCCAAGCGGACACGGCAATCGCCAGATCCGATGCCGCGGAAGCCCCGCTGGGCACCGAAAGGTTTACCACATACGACAGCCATCCGCCGTCATCCGACATCACAGGCTCGGATGCTTTCGACACGGAAAACGAGGCTTCGGCGGACGGTTCTTCGTTGATCAAGGCAATCGTTTCCGATCCGGATACAGACCCGTCCTCGAACGCACCGGCTTCGCTCGAATATCCGCGGGCTTCAAAGGATGCCGTTATGTCGGCACGGATGCCCGAGGGAGCATCACCGCTGATTGCAGCCTTGAATCGAGGCAGATCGGTGCCGCCGTCGAGAGTGTCTTCCTCCAAACGGAAGACGATGCGGCCCGAAAGACCCTCGCGCAGCTCGGCAGCGGTGCGCTTGAGGTAGCGCCCGCCGTGCTCCGTCCACACTGTCCAGCCCGCCGGGAGGTCTTCCGACGAAAGGATTGCGCGAATCCCCTTCTCTTCGCCGCCTTCGGCTTTCCATTCCTCGGCGGAAAGCGTAGCGACAACCGATCCGTCGGACTTCTGTATCATATAGGGAGCGTCGAGCGACATCACAACGGTTCCGACCCCACTGCCGAGCGACCCGCCCGCAAGCGTGGTGCCTAGATTGCCAAGCGTCGGCACCGCACCCAGAGGGCATCCCTGCACGAGGTACGCCCCCGATAAGCTATCGAAAGACGCACCGAAGAGCGTTAGGGAGAAGGCCGCACGCGACGACAAATCGGCGTTCCCTGCTTCGCCCTGGGGCAGCACCTCGGATGCTTCGACCAAACCTTCGGGTAGAAAATCATCGGGGTCGACAGGCTCGTCAACGGGAGCGTCGTCCCGATCGGCATCCGAAGAGAAGTCCTCCCCGACGCTTTCGGAAAGCGCTTCCCCGCCTGGATTCGGATCGATCGTACCGTCAGCGGATCCCCCATCGCCATCCGGCAATGCGCCGCCGCTCGGATCACCGGACTCGACTGTGCCGTCGCCGCCCCCTATGGGCGGATTCTCTTCCGTTTCCGGAGCCGAGCCTTCCTGGGACGGATCCTCTTCAGCGGCGGAGTCGCTCTCGCTAATAGCTTCTTGAGTTTCCCCTATCGTCGTTGCACCGTCTTCGGCAAAGGCCGAAGCGATGCCGGAAACGTCGAACATCGTCGTCGTCAAGACAACGGATAACAACACCGATAAGCAGCGAACCCATTGCTTCGACCTGAACGACGGCGCACTCGGATCCGTCGAAAACTCGCTATCTTCCGATCGATCGACAATCGTAGCGGTCGGTCCCTTTTTGCCGGCCTGCATCATGGCGCGTCTCCTTGCTATCCCACATCAATGCATATATATGCTTTTATACATAGACGGTTGATATGATCTCGTTTCGCCCCCATTCCAGGCAATCGTACGGCGGAAAAGCCGTATTATTATCATTTGTGTGCTTATTGATAATTGAAACATTAACGTATACGATTAGGTTTATTTAAAAAGTGCCTTGAGGCAGCGCGCAGAATACCGTCTCGATTTAGGTGATCCGCCTAACAAAAAGAGCGCCGCAAAGGCGCTCTGTACCGGTTCTTGGAATAGCGGGGGTTATCCCCCATTCCCGCAAAGGCAGCTAAGATTCCGACGGCTCCAAAGGTTCATCCCCTTGTTCGCCTTCCGTATCGGATGCGTTTTCCGCTGAATCGGGTACGGGATCCCCGGAGTCCGCCTTCGCTTCGCCCTCTTCATTCAGTTCGCCCGAGTCCCCGAGCAGATACGGCGACAAATCTATGTCGTAGGGCAATCCCGCTGGCATGTCGTTGATCTGAACCTCTGCGCCCGCCTTGTACTCTTCAAACCACGATAGAAACTCCGAACTCTTGTCGGTTGCCGTAATATCGGTGCGCATCCTGGAAAGAATCTCTTCGGGAATCTGCTCAACCGACACAATACCCTCGGCAGGAACGGTAAACATATCGGTGCATTTGATGAGATGGATGCCGTACTCGCTTTCAACCAGACCACTTATTTCGCCCACCTCGAGGTTCGACAGCGCGTTTGCGTATTCCACCACAAACGTATTCAGGGCATCCCAGCCAACATCGCCTCCGTTTTCGGCCGATGAGTCGATTGAATACCTTTCGACGGCAGTGTCGAAATCAAGTTCGCCCGCGTTGATTTTATCGAGAACCTCTTGGGCTTCTTCCGCATCGTCAGAACTAAACAGTATATGGCTCGAGCGGCGCGCGCCTTCGAATTCCGACGCGGAAGACTGAGCAAGAGCCAAGAGCTCGTCATCTGAAATTTCGGAATCGGGAACGACCGCATCAACCAATGCCTGCTGCAGCAAGCCAGGCTCGACAACGTCTGCTCGATACTCCTCTTCGGTCATGCTATTGGCCGATAGCGCCTCCTGCCAAGCCTCTTCGTTTTCAAACTGGCTTTTCGCTTGCTCGACCGCCTCGTCTATCTGCGATTGTTCGACGCTGACCCCTTGCTCCTTTGCAGCCTGCCTGTAAAGAAGTTCGTCAACGTAGTAATCGATAACCTCCTCGCGCACGTTGTCGATCGTGTAACCGTTCGACGTCACCCACTTCCCCCAAGCCTCGCTGTCATCAAGCGAGCCTGCCTCGCGAAACTCCGCTATGTACTCGGTTATTGCTTTCTCGCCGATCGGCTCGCCGTTGACCGTCGCAGCCACCCCTTCGCTGGTGTCTCCGATGCCGACATCGCCGGCATTGTCCGAAACGCAACCGGCCAATGCCGACCCTAAAGAAACAGCGAGTATTATGCTGCACGTGAACTTGGCAGCTTTCAGCGAAGTCATATGACACCCCTTGTCTCTCGTGTTTAAGTTTTACCTGCATGAAAAACGCCCGTATTTTCTCATAGGTGGTTTCCGTACGAAAAACCATCACAATACACTCACAGCAACCCCTACAACGATCGTGCACGCCGCATGATTCCGATCGAGCTCGCTATCGTATATCGGTTACTCAAATGTCCGATTTGACCACCCGGAAACACACCACCATTCGAACGATATACCTACACGCAAAGGACTCCTTCTTTTATGGAAAACACCCTACCGATCGATTCACCGATTCGCAAAAGCCGCAACCGTCCCAGGATAAAGAAAGGAGCCCCGAGGAAGGGCTCCTTTTTGGACGAAGTGGAACCGTCAGGGGGATGACGGTTCCTGCAAGACGAGTAGAAAGGAAGGATACCGGTCTACTGGAGCAGAGTATATCGTGCTATTTATTCTGTGTCAAGAATAATCTTGCAAAAGGACTATTCACTATGAGATTTTGCAGGGATACCGAAAGCGCCGATCCCGAACGGTGCGGTACCGCTCTATGCAAAAAAGGCTGCGAGCAGCTGTGCAGCCGAGCGGTAGAACGGCTGACGCGTCTCCTCGATGACCTTCTCGGCAAAGCGCGGCATCCACACGCTGGCATGATCGGATAAAAACGCCTCGTAGGCGGCCGCTGGAGAACCGCCGGGGAAACCCTCGTCCGCACGTCCGTCGCCTTCGCGAGCAACGGCTCCCGAAGCCTCCAGGGCGAGATACTGCAGAAGCTCCCATTCCGTTGCCACGTGATCGAGCGGCTCGTTCGTCCCCTCGGGACGACCCAGCCCGCACGCGCGGCAGAACCGCTCGACTTCCATCGACCTGGGATTCACGAATAAAAGCGGCTGGACGCCGTCATCAAGCGCGGCCCACACGCCCTCGTACGGGCTCACGATCGGCTCGGCAGCACCAACGAACAAGCGCGTCGCCTCGGCACGCAGCGCGTGCAGCAGTTCGTCTGCATCAGTCGAACTGCTCCCAAAACCCGCTTCTTCCGACGGGCCGCCCGGTAATCCGCTTGCGAAGTCTTCGGGCAACGCTATGGCGAGCGCACCTGCCAGCTCGCGCGCGGCATCGACCCATTCGCCCGAAGCAAGGGCCTCGACGGTCTCCTGATCGGGGTACCTCAGCGAGAAGGCCAGCAATTCGCACATCGTCGCGCGCGCTTGCCACGTGTCGACGTCGATCGTCTCCGTATCGTTTTCTCTCATCTTCGTTCCTTCCTGTACGAATCTATCCGGCTATGCCGCAGGGCGGCCAAGCTGTACCGTTCTCCCCTCGAGTACATCAAGCAGCTGCTGCTTATCGTGCACATCGAGCTTTTTGTAGATATGGGTCAAGTGCGTGTTCACCGTACCCTGCGATATATCGAGTTCTTCGCAGATGCGCGGCGTAGAACGCCCTTTCGCCACGAGGATCATTATCTCGGTTTCCTTCGCAGAAAGCCGGTACGCCTTCGCCACCTCTTCGCACCGACGCCTGAACGGACGAACGCCGTCGCCCCGATCCGACGCCTCGGCGGTCAGCTCCACGATGGAGCGCTCGTTGAAGAGAAACAGGTACGCGAACAGCAGCGCACAGACCGACAAAAGGGCGATCAGGCTCAGCAGCCGCGGCGTCAACTCAACGAACGAGGTGAGAATGCCGCCCAAAAACGTTCCCGCCAAGTTGCCAGCCACCATGAGCCCCCAGCCGAAACCAAACACCACAACCGCCGACAGGCGGTACCGGCTCGCCGTACGGGCGAGTACTACCCATACGAGCAGTGAAAGCGTACTGTATCCGGTAAGGGCAAGCACGTTTGCCAAAAACGTACCGCGATCGATGATGGGAAGCAGCAAAAAGATGAACGCCGTCACGAACAGCACCACCTTGTAGGCGAACGCAAAATCGGGCTTCCTGTCGGATAGCGCCGTAATGCTGATAACGGCAGCCGAAAGCAGTGCGGCCGCAAGGAAAACCCACGGATACAGATCCACATCGACAACGGGGTTCACTTCCAAAAACAAGGCGCGCATGAGGCTTTCGGCGAAACCGAGGATCCCCACCGAAAGGAGCGCCTTGACCAAGAACCCGCTCTTGTTGAGCTGCACCGATCCCAAAAGCCTGTTTCCCTTTCCCCACACATCGAGCTTCGTGAACAGGATCAGAGCCGAAGCAAGCAGCAAAAGCATCGTCAGCACCACACCCACCGCACGCGGCAGCATGACGACCACGGGAAAAATGGCCGCAGCGAGAAGAAACGAACTCATGGCTTCGACCGCTGTCTTCGTCTCATCAACATGGGTGTACGCCTCGCCCCAAGCAAGATAGAGAAACCCGAGACCCACACCTGTAACGGTGCAGATAATCGAGCACCACGGCTGCCTGAACCAATCCGCCTCAACGAGCGCCAAAAGCGCCGTTGCCGCAAGCATCGCGGCGGGAACGGCGATGCGAATCCATTTCTTTCCGACGATCAACCGCATGAACTGCTTGGAAAGCAAGGCGCTTACCACCATGAGAACGGCAAGTCCGAGCGACGACCATGTATCCGTGCTATTGAGATGCGAGATATCGTTGCGGACGGAATAGTGGACAACGGTGCTGAAGAACATTATGTACGTCCACGCCCGCATCAGAGCAAAACCGATCATGCGCATGTTCACCACATCCGCCAACGTAATGCTCCCGAGATAGTCCCCTATGCTTTCGCGCTGCACAACTTCTCTTCCCCTGGATGCGACGGCATAGCCGCGGCGCTGCCATTTCGTGCAGTATAGCATGACGGCCCTTGGATGGCTCGCATGCCGTAATTACGTTTTGCCAGATCAAAGGCACATCATAAGAAACATACGATGTAAATCGGCAAAAAAGGAGGAACCGTACGATACCGAAAACACGCTCGCCTTCCTATAGTCGGAGGTAGCGCAGATGCAGCGTTCGGCTCGGTGCAAGGGGTGCCGAAGCGCACCGAACGCAGCATCTCGAAGGTGAGGCGATAAGCGCCTCAAAGACGAGAGGAGGAAGATTGTGACTGCAAAGTATGGGATGGTCATAAATCTCGAGCGATGCATCGGATGCTATGCGTGCGTCGTAGCGTGCAAGCAGTGCTGGGGCACTCGCCCGGGTGTCAACTACAACATGATGAACTACGTGGAATGGGGAGAATACCCCGATGTGCATCAGCGCTACGTCTCCACCATGTGCAACCACTGCGACAACCCGCCCTGCGTTTCGGCATGCCCGAGCCAGGCAACTTACAAGACGGACGAGGGTCCCGTCATAGTGGATTTCGAGTTGTGCGAAGGATGCGGAGCGTGCGTCGACGCCTGCCCGTACGACCATCGGTTCCTCATTACCGAGGATATGACGACAAGCTACGAGGAAGTCGTCATGCCGTGCGAAGAGAAAAGCTCGAAACGCGTCAACGTCACCGAGAAGTGCACGTTCTGCTACGAGCGCCTGGCCGAAGGCCTGCAACCCATGTGCACCGTTCACTGCCCGGGCCAATGCCGCATCTTCGGCGATGTGAACGATCCCGAAAGCGACATCTCGAAGTACATCGCAGAGAAGAAGCCCACCCAGATCGCCGGCACGAGCTTGTACTACGTCGTACCCGAAAACATGGACCGATCCCTCGTTCCGCCCGATTTGGCCGATGCCGTTTCGGCTCAGATGTCCGCAAAGAACGAAAAGAAGAGCACGTCTGGCGATGCGGCAAAGAAAGCGCCCGAGGGCGTGACCGCAGCCGCCGTCGCGGGAGTCGTCGGCGTTGCTGCGGTTGCAGCGGTTGGCGGCGGCGTCGCCTACAAGCGAAGCAAGAGAAAATCGTCGTTCGAGCAAAGCGAATAGGTGGTGTTTTCCATGCAACTATCCCGACGTAAGTTCCTTCAGATGCTCTCGATCGCCGGAGCGAGCACGATCGCCGCTTCAACGGGAGCGCTCTCCCTGCCGTCCCTCGCGTTCGGAGCCGAGGAAGGCAGCGAAGAATTCCGTTACAGCCATTGCGTCATGTGCAACCACGGTCCGCACTGCGGCGTGAAAGCGCTCGTCAAAGACAACAAGATCCTGCGCCTCGAAAAACGCGACGGATACAACAACAACCTGCTGTGCGCCAAGGGCCTCTCTTCGACCCAGGACCTCTACGATCCCGCGCGCGTGCTCTATCCGCTGCGCCGCGTGAACGCCAAAGGAAGCCCGGGCGAATGGGAGCGCATCACCTGGGACGAAGCGCTCGCCGAAATCGCCGAGAAGTTCAACGGCATCAAAGAGAAGCACGGTGCCGAAAAGGTGCTCTTCATGACGGGCGATCCGAAGGAGCCGCGCTCGGCTCTGCAGCGCCTTGCCTTCACCTTCGGCTCGCCCAACATGGGCACGGAAAGCTCAACGTGCTTCAAGGCTACCGAACTTGCCGTCAAACTCATCGTCGGACCCGAATGGCATACGGCCACTTCGCTCGCCACGGGCGCCGGTCCCACCCCCGGCAAAACCAAAGTTTGCATCATCTGGGGCAACAATCCCGGCTGGTCGGCACCTTTCAGCTACAACGGCTTGAAAACAGGTCAGGAAAGCGGCCAGGTGAAATACATCGTAGTCGATCCGCGCATCACGCCGACCGCGCAGAACTTCGCCGACGTGCACCTGCAAATCCGCCCTGGAACCGATGGCGCACTCGCGCTGTGCTTTGCCAACTACCTCATCGAGCACGATGCCTACGATAAGGATTTCATCGAGAACTGGGCGCACGGCTTTGAAGAGTACAGGGAGTACTGCACCGAATTCACCCTGGAAAAGACGGCGGAAATCTGCGATATCCCCGTCGAGACGCTTCAGAAAGCCTGTGACATCCTCGTAACCGAAGGCTCGCCCATCGTTTGCAAGAGCGCGGCGGCCTTCCCCCACCACACCAACGGCATCAACAACTACCGAGCCATCATGCTGCTCATCCCGTTAACGGGCAGCCTCGACGTGCCCGGGGGCTTGAGCATCGAAAACGAGCCGATCAACTTCGACGAATGGTGGGGGACGTTCGAATTCGCGCGCTCCAAAGAGCTGTTGCCCGAACTCGATCACCTGCGCGTCGACCGTCAATACTTCCCCGTATGGGCCGACACCGACCAGCAGGGAAGCCTCCAGCTCAACAAGATCCCGGAGTACGTTGAAAACGGCGACATCAGAGCATGCCTCATGCTCGGCGGCAACGCCATGATGTGGCCTCAATCCCACGAGTACCAGGAGGCGTTCAAGAACATGGAGTTCGTCGTCGCCGGCGATTTCTACAACAACGCCTGGACGCACGACTACGTGGATATGCTGCTACCCGTTGCCATGAGCTTCGAGCGCGCCGCACCGCTCACCATCTTCGGCCGCAAGGTGTTTTTGCGCGAACCCATCGTCGAACCGGCGGGCGAGGCGCGCAGCGATTACCGCATCTGCTGCGACATCGGCACGGCGCTTGGCTTCGGCGACGTGTTCTGGAACGGCGGACCCGAATCCGACGAGAACTGCCTGCGCGAGATCCTTCGCACCATCGATGTCGAAAATCCTCCCACGCTTGAAGACCTGCGTGCAGCGCATCCCGACCCCATCGAGATTCCGCTCAAAGGCGAGGCCCAATCCAAGAAGTACGAACTCGGGCTGCTGCGCGACGACGGCCAACCCGGCTTCTCTTCGCCGAGCGGAAAGGTCGAGTTCGCTTCCGAGATACTGCGCGAGCACGGTTTCGATCCGCTGCCCGTCTTCAACGAACCGGTATACAGCCCCGTATCGACGCCCGACGTGGCGAAGGATTATCCGCTCGTCATGAACTCGGGATCGCGCGTACCGTACTACACGCACTCGAAAGAGCGCCATCTGCCCTGGCTCAACCAGTTCATGCCCGAGCCGGTTGTTCGCCTATCCAAAGCCGATGCCGAAGAGCGCGGTCTCGCCGACGGCGACATGGTGCGCATCACCTCGCCCGTCAACGACGAGGGCATCGTTGCCAAGCTCGAGATCACGAACATCGTACGTCCGAAAACCATCGATATGTTCCATGGGTGGCACCAGGCGAACGTCAACGAGATCATCAGCAGGGATTTCGACCCGATCAGCGGATTCCCGCCGTTCAAAGAGGGCCTTTGCCAGGTAGCCAAAGCGTAGCCGAACACGAAGCGCCATCTCGGGTAAAGCGGGCGGATCGCAATGCGGTTCGCCCGCTTCTTTAAACCTCCTTTGCGGTACGACTCGCCCGATCGCCTCAAGACCCTGTTCCCTGTTACCAGTCGGTTTCCCCGCCGTGAACGTTTTTTGTCGTATTCCCGCATAAGCTCCCTTGCTGGTACTATGAAGCCAGTCTGAAAACTGCAGATTAGCTGCACGAAAGGATACCTATGGCAAACATGAGCTTGGCGAAGGAGCCCCGCGATATAACCGTCCTCGTTACCGGCGGCGCTGGCTTCATCGGCAGTCACACGTGCGTGGAGCTGCTCGAGCAAGGTTACAGCGTCGTCATCGTGGACGATCTGAGCAACTCGAGCGAAAAGGCCGTCGATCGCATCAAGTCCATTACGGGAGCCGACGATACGCGCATCTCGTTTTACGAGGCCGATATCCTCGACCGCGCCGCCCTTGAACGCATCTTCTCCGAAAACAACATCGCGGCGATCATCCACTTCGCGGGATTCAAGGCAGTAGGCGAAAGCGTGCAGAAACCGCTTGAATACTATTGGAACAACATTGCCGGAACGCTCGTGCTCTGCGAAGTCGCCCGCGAACACGGGTGCAAGAACTTCGTGTTCTCGTCGAGCGCCACCGTATACGGCGACCCCGAATTCATCCCCATCACCGAAGACTGCCCGAAACACCAAGCCACCAACCCCTACGGGCAGACGAAGAGCATGCTCGAGCAGATTCTCACCGATCTCTATATCGGCGACAACGAATGGAACATCGTGCTCCTACGGTACTTCAATCCGATCGGCGCCCACGAGAGCGGCCTTATCGGCGAAGATCCAAAGGGCATCCCCAACAACCTTCTTCCCTATGTGGCCCAGGTTGCCACCGGCAAGCTCGAGCGCGTCGGCGTGTTCGGCGACGACTACCCCACCCCCGACGGTACGGGTGTGCGCGACTACATCCACGTGGTCGACCTTGCACGGGGCCACGCGAAAGCGCTCGAATGGATGGGCGGCAAGGTGGGTACCGGCAGGGCGATCGGACTCGGCAGCATCGAGGGCGAGCCCGATGCCGACGGAACGCGCCACGGCGTCGGCATCTTCAACCTCGGAACCGGCAAGGGCACCAGCGTGCTCGAAGTGATCCACGCATTCGAAAAGGCATGCGGCAAGCGGCTTCCTTACGAGATCAAGCCGCGCCGAGCGGGCGACATCGCCGAGAACTACGCAGCGTGCAAAAAGGCCGAAGACGAGTTGGGCTGGACGGCGCTGTACGATCTCGACCGCATGTGCGCGGACAGCTGGCGCTGGCAATCGAGCAATCCGAACGGCTACGCCGATTAAAGGTTTGCCGACCAAGAAAGAGAGAAAGCCTGCCGCATTCAAGCAGCAGGCTTTTTTATAAGTATGCTTCAGGGCGAACGGGTGTTTCTCGGTCACCGCTTATGCGGCTTCGGAGTACCCGCCCGCATCGCCCGAACCCGATCCTGTGCCACCGGATTGATCGCCTCCGCTACCCGTACCGGTATCGCCGCCACCCGATCCAGAACCCGAGCTGTCGCCGCCACCCGAAGCTTCGTTACCGCCGCCCGAGCCCGAGTTATCGGTTCCGCCACCGGTATTGGTCTCCCCGTAGCCACCGGAGTTCGAGTAGTCGTTCGAGTAGTCGTTGTACGTATCGTTAGAATAATTGTTCGAGTAATCGTTGTAGTTGTTCGAATCGTCGGAATAGGTGACGGATCCTCCCCCAAGACCCGACGGTATCATCGATTCCGTAAAGGTCGACGAGGGATCGATCGCGCTCGGATCTTCGCCCGCCTCCACAAGTTCCATCATTTGGGCGAGCGCCGTCGGATCGCAGACAACATACGAAGCCCCGTCGATCAGATAGGGTACGATGGCTGAAGGCGTCATCGACGAATACACGCTGAGGTTACCCAAATCTTTGAACTGCGTAGCAAGCGCAATGATGTCGGTCACGGACATATCGGTCGATACGCACTGCGCGGCCTTCTCGATGATACCCGGCAGATCGGTCACCGGCATCGAGAGCACCTTTTGGATGAGTGCTTCGATCAGCTCACGCTGATGGGACGTTCTCGTGAAGTCGCCGTCGACGAAGGCACGGCTGCGCGCGTAGACAAGAGCGGCCTGACCGTCGAGCGTTTGAACACCGGGCTCGATGATAACCGGACCCGCATCGGGATCGTTGATCCGCTCCTGAACGTCGATCTCAACGCCGCCGACCGCATCGACGAGCTGGATGAGCTCATCGAAATTCACTTCTGCGTAATGGGAGATGTCGACACCGAGCAGTTGGCTCGCTTCGCGGATAGTCGCCTCGGCTCCCCCGAAATTGTATGCGGCATTGAACTTGTTGCGCCCGTATCCGTCGATGTCGATCATCGTATCGCGCGGGATGGAGAGCATGGTTACCGTGCAGGTGGTCGGATCGACGCGCACGACGATGTTGGTATCGGAGCGCTGACCCATCTCGTCGCTGTCGACACGGGCGTCGGAGCCGATCAGCATCATATAGAACGGTTCATTGAAGCTCTTCTTGGGGACCAGAACGTCCTGGATGGCCATCTTCTCTTCTTCGGTTTTTTTCCCGGTAAGAGCTTTATTGAGATTGTCGATATAGAGCGCAGCAGCCGTACCTGCCCCGAGAATCAAAACGAGCAGCGAGCATACGACGCCGATGGCGATCTTCTTGCCTTTGCCCGACTTCTTAGCCGCGCGGGAATACTGGGGATTGTTGCGCGAATACTGACCCGATGCGGGAGCCTGCCTCGCATACGCGTTGTTCGCACCCTTGCCCTGCGTACCAGGCGTATAAGCGGATCGGTATGCTTGATGGCTTGACGGATTGCTGGAATCCTGCTGCGCGAACGATTGCGCAGCGGCTTTCGAAGCTATGCGTCCCGATTGGGCAGCTCGAGCCGATCGAGCAGCGCGAACCGACGGCGGAGTATGCGAAGACCGCGGCGGGCGGTTCGACTGAGGATTTCGTGATGCCATGTACGAACTCTCCTATGGTATGCAATTCGACACCAAGCGAGCATGCCGATTCCGAGCTTACTATTCTACCATCGAACAGCGATTCCCATAAAATAGCCATGCGAAGGGAATGGCACGTACACAGTACACAGCCCGCGCAGTACGCATAAGAGCTTTTCGGGCGGGATTCTCGGGTTACCTATTTATGCAAAGTCAAGCAGCTCTGCGGGATGATGGACGATCGCATCGGCCCCCATCTCGCGTAACTCCCCTTCGGGCCGATAGCCCCACGAAACGCCGATCGCGAACACCCCGGCGTTGTGCGCCGTCTTCATATCACCGCCCGAATCGCCAACGTAAGCCGTCGTTTCGGGGTCAGCGTCGATTTGCTCGAGGGTTAACAGCAGTCCCGTCGGATCGGGCTTGCGCGGAATGCTGGCGCTTTCGCCATGGGCAGCATCGAACACGTCTGGAAAGAATACGGGCATAAGCTCCTGCACGCCGCCGTCGAACTTGTTGGATAGAACGGCGAGTTTCTTTCCCTGCTCCTTCAACGACGCAAGCACTTCGACCATACCGTCGTACGGCTTGGTGAGCGTCGTGCCGTACTCGGGATACAGCTCGCGCCATCGATCCATCGCCGCTTCCGCCTGCGCGGAATCGGTACCTTCGGGAACGGCCTGGTACATCAGCGCCCGCACGCCGTTTCCCACATAGCTGAGTATCTCCTGCTCGGTCCGCTCGGGAAACCCCGCATCGCGCAACGCCCGATTCGTGAGCGCGACCAGATCGGGGAGCGTATCGAGCAGCGTTCCGTCGAGGTCGAAAACGAAGGTATCGCAATGGCAGTCCATGATGTGCTCCTATCGGTTGTGCATACGTCGCCAAGCCTCACAACCGCCAATGAAAAACCCGAGGCGGCGGGCGGTGCATCTGCAGTGTGGTTCGGCATCTATTCTACTACGAGCCGAATGACGGGGGGCAAACGGCCCGTATACAGAAAACGTCGGCCTCGATGGGCCGACGTCGGAGTGTTTCTGGAGCGGGCGACGGGAATCGAACCCGCGTTGTAAGCTTGGGAAGCTCAAGTTCTACCATTGAACCACGCCCGCATGGAAACGAATTATAGCGCAAGTTTACGAAACGCGGGGAAAGTGAGTAAAGTTTACGCTGAAACTTTGCGGTTCGCAGAGCACGTTGATTCGCACGCTGAGCCGAACGCTTCGTTTCCCCGACTCAACCGAGCATGTATGGCTGAGCCGGAAAACCTCTTCCTTAAGGCGCAATCGCAAAGCAACCGAATATGCGAGCTCCAAAGCCGCCGATGCGATGTGATTCCACCGCATCGGCGGTAACATGCGCGTTCGCCCGTTGCCGCGTTTTACAAACCGACGGAGTCGACGCCGTACGCAGCCTGGTCGTAGGTAAAGCCCTCGTATTGAAGCTGCTCAATAAGACCGTCGCGCGAGAAGGACATGAAATCCAGGTACTCTTCCGCCTTCTTTGCGGCCTGCTCGTTCCAATCGGCACCGCAGTTGTCAACGCCGTACACGGCATCGTCGTAAGAGAACTTCTCGTACTCGAGCTGATCGACCAAGCCATCGTACGAGAACGCCATGAAGCTCAGGTAGTCTTTCGCTTTTTTCACCGCATTCGATTGGCTCTTGGTCGGCAGGGCCTTCCATGTTGCATTCACCGTCAGGTCGCCGGTAACGTTCGTAAAATCAGCGTCCCAACCGGTAAAAGTGTATCCATCGAGCTTCGGGGCGGAAGGAGCCTTTGCCTCGCCCCCCTCTTTTACCGATACTTTCGCAAGCTCGTTTCCTTCACCGTCGGTGAACACGACGGTGAAGGCCGCGGCCCATTGCGCATTGAGCGTGGTGTCACCGGTAATATGCGAGATCACGAATGTTCCGTCCTTGGATTCTTTCACTTGGATTTTGGAGCCATCGGCATCCGCCGTCCAACCCTCAAGCAAGTACCCGTCTTTAGCCACCTTTGCAGGCGCGTTGACGGTTGCGCCTTTGCCCTCGTCGGTAACGGTCTTGGTTTCGATGGTGGTATCTCCATCCTTGAATGTAACCGCGTACTCGGCTGCTTGAGCGGGTTTTGACGCTTGAGTTGAGGAGGCCGCCGATGTTTTATCGACAGCGTCTTTCTTAGGAGCACCGAAAACCCCGGCAACGAGTATAACGAGCGCAAGAACCGCGATTCCTGCAATTATGAAAGGCCTTCTATTATGCTTTTTCTCGATAGGCGACCCAGGGGGAGGAGGGCATCCCTGCCCCACAGCCATGCTCGGCATCGGCTGTTCGGGTTGCGACGGAGCAGGAACCGAGTACAGCTGCCCCTCTTCGATTTCCGTTTCAGTATCTTGAACCGGCGGCACTTGCTCCGTACTGGAAATACCGTTTCGGCCTACGCCCGTGATATCGATAGTACTGTCCGGCGCGATGTCCGAGCGAGCGGAAGCATTGTCGGCGCTATCGCTTTCAGCATTTCTTGGCGAAGCCGACGACGGCACTGGCGTCCCGCACTCGAGGCAGAACTTAGCGTTTTCCGGTAGCGGTGTTCCACATGTTTCACAATTCATTTGTCTCCCCTCGTCAACTCCCGTTTCTACTACTATAGCACCTTAATCCTTATCACCGACCTACAGGCTTATAAATAGCTCGAGCATGATTTGAACGCCTGTGCAGCAGCAAGCGAACTCGAGCGGTCTTCTGTTTCTTTCAAAACTACCCGTTGACATTCCTGTAAGGGCATACCTCATACTGGGGTTCGAACGTTCGAACGAGCACTGGAAAGACGGCTAGCCTATGTTGACCATTGGAGAATTCTCCCGCACTTGTTTCGTAACCAAAAAGACCCTGCGACATTACGACGACATCGGACTCTTGCGTCCTGCGCATGTTGCCGAAAACGGGTACCGCTACTACACGGCCGAGCAGATCAGCACGATGCGCTTGATTCTTCGACTCAAAACGTACGGGCTGTCGTTGCCCGAGATAGCGGCGCACTTGGCGAACCCCGACAGCGTTGCCCTCTCGGAGAAGCTGGCCGAGAAGCAACGCCTCATGAAGCGCGAGCTCGATACCGCGGAACGCGTGATTCGTCAGATGGACAGGGACATCGAAAAGCTAAAAAGGAGCATTGATATCATGGAACAGAACATCACCGTATCAACCGTCGAACGCGATCCGCAAACCGTGTTCGGCATTCGCAAGAACATCAGCGTGCAAAACTTCCAGGAGCTTTTCGGCGATCTGTACGCCGCTCTGGCGAAAAACGGCATCGCGGAGCTCGGCGGGCCGATGGCCTTCTATCACGATGAGGACTTCAACGCCGAGCACACCGACATCGAGGTTGCGGTTCCCGTGGCCAAGGGAACCGCCGGTTCACACGAAATCGCAGGCGGCCTCCACGCCTATTCGACGCTTGCCGGCCCTTACGACTCCGATGCGTTTACCGCCATTTACGCGGGAATCATGCAGTGGATCGAGGAAAACGGCTACCACGTTGCAAGCTCCCCCTTCGACGTGTACGTAAAGGGCGGCCCCGAAGTCGACCCGCAGGATTACCTCACCGAGGTGTACTTCCCAATCGCCAAGTAGCCCCCAAAGGCTCGCCGGGAATCGACCTACGGGCGCGTGCGAAGCGCAACCCGTCTGCTCATCTCGCCAACCAACAAGGGAGATGCCCGTTCGCACGGCATCTCCCCTCATGTTTGGCAAGCAGCATATCTTTAGTATTGCTAAGTAGTTTTGGATCAAGTATATTTAGTATTGCTAAATTACATCGAAGGGCAGGCTATGCAACAACGGTTCTCGCAGCAGATGAAGAAGGGCGCGCTCGATATGCTCGTCTTGAAGCTGCTCGAGCACGAAGAGAAGTACGGCTATCAGCTCATCAGCGAGCTGCGCGAACGCACGAACGATACCGTCACGCTGAAAGAGGGCACGCTGTATCCCATCCTCTATCGTCTCGAAGACGGTGACCTCGTCGAAAGCCGCATGGGTGATAAAGCGGGGCGGGAGCCGGCTCGCAAGTACTATGCGATTACGGAGCAAGGGCGTATCGCTTTGCGCGAGATGTTCGAAATCTGGAGCGAATTCGATCGCTGCGTGCAAGCAATCATGGAAGGAACGGGGAGCGAATGAACGAGCAGGCATACGTGAAGGCTGTGGCGAAGAACCTTGCGGCCTCAAAGCAGAGAAACGACGAGTTCGTTCGCGATCTCGAATCCGATATAGCCGATGCATTGTCCGCAGGTGAAACCTGGGAGCAAATCGAGCTCAGAATGGGAGACCCGCGTCACGTGGCCTACGAGTTCAACGACAATCTCTCCGAGAAAGAACGCGCAGCCGGAAAGAAAAGGAAGCGTACCAAGGTCATCGCCATCGTTGCCGCCGTCGTTGTCGTGATCATCGCCGCAATCGCCATCGCCACCTGGTGGTTCCTCCCAAGCCAGCATACGGCCGGACAGCAGATCGGCGTCGACGAACAAACCGTCATTGCCCAAGCAGAAGAAGCAATCGGGTATCTGAACGCAGATGATTTCGCGGGGCTCGAGTCCATCTCCATCGAAGCCATGGCCGATCCCTCGGCAAAAGCGAGCATCGAAGAAGCCCGGGATCTCATCTCGAGCGATTGGGGCGAGTTCGAATCGTTTGGCAGCGCCTATGCCGCAGAAGTCGTTCAAGCCGGGCAGGTTGTCGAAGTTGCCGAGATCGTCGCCGTCTACGAAAACGTGTCGGTAACCTACACGATCATGTTCAACGAGGATATGGTTCTGACGGGTTTGTACATGAAGTAAGGGCTGGGGGTCTGTGCGGTTGCCAGCACAGCTTAAGCCTGAGCACGCGACCGTTTTCATGCATCATAGAATCCCTTTGATTACCCAACGAATCGCCACTCCGCTCTTGCAGTCAACCGTTTTCATAACCTCCTTGACTTCGAGCGTACTCCAAGGTGTTCAATGGAATGAATCGAAGCCAAGAGAAGGAGACGTATATGAGCGAAGAACAGTCGGGGATTTTCCCGCGTGGCGAAGCGAACCCTTACGGGCAGTACTTTGTCGGCCAAAGCTACTTGAACATGCTCTCTACCGAGCAGGTAACCATCGGCAACGTCACCTTCGAGCCGGGATGCCGCAACAACTGGCACATCCATCACGCCGAGGAAGGCGGCGGGCAGATACTCCTCGTTACGGCTGGTCGTGGCTGGTACCAGGAATGGGGCGAGCCCGCGAGGGCACTTGCGGCGGGCGACGTGGTGAACGTCCCCGCCAACGTGAAGCACTGGCACGGGGCAGCGAAAGACAGCTGGTTTTCGCACCTGGCCGTCGAAGTGCCTGCAACGGGTGCGTCGAACGAATGGTGCGAGCCGGTGAGCGACGAGGAGTACGGAAGGCTCTGAGACTCGCGCGGTGCATCGCCGGAAGTCTCTTCATATCAGGGATGCCGAAAAGGCTCACGCAAAGAACAGTTATCACGAAATCGGCGGTGCGTTCCGAAAAAGAACCCACGGATCTTGCTAGCCGCAGACAGACCGCAACATCCAGCAAACAAAAAAACGAGCCCTTGTCGCGCAAAAGCGACAGGGGCTCGCAAGAAACATCGAGAATTTCGGTACCCTAGATCACCCTATTCAACCGGCACGATTGTGGGCAGCGGTACGACCGTAGTAGGATCGCCGCCTGCATCGACGACCTTCATGACCTCGCTCCAGGTGGCCTCGTCGCGAGGAATGAGCCAGAGCCCACCGGCATTATCGTTGAAATCGCCCGTGTAG
Organism: Raoultibacter timonensis; assembly: GCF_022845715.1. NCBI lineage: Bacteria > Bacillati > Actinomycetota > Coriobacteriia > Eggerthellales > Eggerthellaceae > Raoultibacter > Raoultibacter timonensis. The sequence goes on along the minus strand of NZ_AP025564.1, from coordinate 56,513 downwards.
GGGCCAGTGCCCGACACGAACGTTATCTCGCTCGCATGCTCCACAAAATTTGTAACGGTTGCCTTGAGTCCATCGGAAGGCCAATTGGTCTTCGTGTGATCGGCAAGCGCCGACAACGCCGTCAGCAGATTTGCGGGATCGGCAGCGACTTTATTGATTGCAACTTCAACGATCTGACGATCTTGTATCTGACGACAGGCGTCCAAATCATACGCATACAGCTTGCGGACGCGAGCCAAGACGAGAGACTCGGCTCCATCGAGATCCTGCGATCCAGCAGACAGAGCAATGTCGTTGCCGCCGACAATATCCTGCAGATGCATGTCGATCGGCACATTCGCCGTAATGCCGCCTAACGCGTTGATGAAGTTTTCGAATTCGACGAAACCGGTGTCGAAGTAGTATTTGATTTTCACTCCGGTAAGGCTCTCGACTTCTTTTGCCAGAGCCTCGATTCCGCTGATACGATACACTTCGTTGATCTTGTTCGCGTAGCCGTCGATATCAACCGTCGTATCGCGGGGAACCGTAACGAGCGTAATCTGATACGTTGTCGGATCGATGCGAGCGAGCATTATGGTGTCGGATCGACCCGCTCCATCGGCATAATCCGCCTTGTCGATCTCAACCGTTCCCGTACGGGAATCGTTTCCGACGATAAGCACGTAGAACGGCTCCGTTTCGGCTCCTGCAGCTTTATCCGTCGAAGCCTCTTTCATAGCATCGACATCGCTGGTTTTCTCTTCCGGCTTCTCCTGCTGACAGCCCGCCAACGCCAAAGCAAAAACGGCACAGAGGGCAACTACCGCCACTTTGAGCCAGCGCTTCATGTCTTTCGCTTTTTCCATAACCTCATATCTCCCTTTACGCATCAAAACGGAACGCATAGATGCACGGTACGCTTATAATTCGTTTGGATATTTTAAGCCGCCGAAGGAATAATGGCAGTACTATTCACATCAAGACCACTCGGATCTTCTCCCGAATCGACAACGGACATGAGATTCGCCCAACCTTCGGGGTTTTCGTAGCACAGCCAAATTCCGCCTGCGGCTTCGTTGATGTCGCCGTCAGTTGGACCTGTGCAGCTATATATCGTCATACTTCCCGAGCCGCCAGCGTATTCCAGTGCGAGAGACACGAGATCAGAAGAGTTAAAATCGGTCCCGACGCTCTCGGCAAGGCTGAGCACCGTATCCGGCAGCTCGTAAAACGGCTTCTCGAGAACCTTTGTGATGATGGCCTCGAGCAGTGTTCTGATGTTGTTTTGGCGATGGGCGTCCTGATCGGTTTCGTATTCATGGCGGGCACGCGCGAAAATCTGCGCTTGCTGCCCGTCGAGCGTTTGCACGCCAGGTTCGAGCGTGATCCACTCGCCCGTAAGCGCATCCTTGTACGACAACTCAACGGGAACGTCGACCTCAACGCCGCCGATCTTATCAACAAGCTCCTGGAACTCTGAGAAATGCACCTCGGCATAGTGAGATATCGGCACTCCGGTGATTTTCGATACCGCCTCGATCGAATAAGCCGCTCCCCCGATGTTGTAAGCCTCGTTCAGCTTAACGATGGAGCCATCTTCGAGGGTCAATGGCGTATCGCGCGGAATGGACACCATGGTAACTTGCTTATTCTTCGCATCAACGCGAACGAGGATCATCACATCGGAGCGCTGGTTATCGCCCGATTCGTCTTCCCGCGATGAAGTGTCCGACCCTTCCCGCGAATCTGAACCCAGAAGCAGCATATAGAACGGCTTCCCCGATATCGGGGAAGCAAGAGCATCGTTTACCGCTGCGTCCGTCTGATCGCCCATGGAAAACCGATCGTCAAGCTGGCCCGAAAACCAGAAAGCGTAGGCGCCCACCGCGCATACAAAGCAAACGAGCACCGACGCGGCAACGATGAGCGCCTTTTTCCATGGGGCCATTTTTCGTTTATGGCTTTTATAGTTCGGATTGCCATCGCGGCGATAGCGAGCAAGCTGCTGGTTGTTCGTCGCCTGCTGCGCTGCGCCTTGCCGCGAGCGGACATTGGCGGCCGATCGCGTTGCCGCAGCCGAAGCACTGCGAGGACTACCCTGGTGACGGGTAGTGCCATGGCGAACCTGGGAGGAGGTGCGTTGAGCGCCTGCGTTTTGGCCCGTCGAGGCGCTTTTGCGACCCGCCGACGATCCAGCTCGAGGCGCACGACCCTGGGACGTATCACGGTATGCGTCATCAGACCGAGAGCGACTCGATTGTCCCTTCGAGTGCGCACCCCGCCGAGGACTATCGCCTGATCGTACGTGCTTTGCCGCCACTAGTGCCTTCCTGAATTAGCCATATCCAAGAGATAATAGCACAGGAAAAAACCTCTCTCGGTTTTTCCAAGGGGAATTCACGCACATACACTCCACGAAACGATAAACCCATAGAGCAAAACTCATGGAACAGATCCCTGGTCGACGAAGAAACCAACTACACACCGGCAAATCAAGCAGTTTTAGGCCGACCGCCCTCTCCAACGCAAGCTATGCTTTATACAATTATGTTTTCTGGTCTCAGCTTTGCGACTGCGGAATCCCGTAGAGCCCTTTGGCGGTCGTTACATTGCGGGCGACGCGCCCACCCATGCTAATTTCAGCGTTGTCCACTATCGAGGTCATGTGTTTTACAGTAGCATTCAGACCTATTCTAACATTTTCTCCAGTAGTAACGTACCCGGCCAAAACCGCGCCGGCAGTTATCACTGTATTCGCGCCGATATTGCCATCATGCCCAATTCGAACATGATCGTCGATTTTCGCATGATGGCCGACCTTTGTATCGGTATTTGACCCACGGCATATCGTTGTAAAGCTTCCCACTTCAACGTCATCGGAAATGTCAACCCTCCCCAAACAAGGAAGCCTCATGTTGTCTCCATTTTCATCCTTAACAGGGAAAAACCCCTCGAGTCCAATCAAGGCCATTTCCTTTATTAGGCAATTCTTGCCTATTGACGCATGTTTGATCACGGCGTTTGCGAGCACTTGGGTATTGTCACCAATTTCAACACCATGCCCAATCAAAACTCCTGGTTCGATGCGCACGTGATCGCCAATAACGACGCCTTCTCCGACATAGTATCCTTCGGAGGTAAGCTTGTACGCTTTCTTTTCCTCAACAAGGGCCAGCTCCTCCGCAAGACCGCACACAAATCTCGTATAGTCGAGAACGGGATTGTCGCAAAATACAAAATGGTGTTTTTCCGAAAGACCAGCTGGAACCTCAATGCCTTGCTCAACAAAAACGAGACAATCGGAAACAAGCTCGAGATTGTTTAGTTTCGATTCAAATTTCTTAGTTGCATACAAAGCTGTTCCGCTCTTGGGATCTTCGATATAAGAAACGCGTTTTACTTCCGCAAATACGTCTTGCATTCATCCAGCTCCTCTTCAGTTGGCTCTAACATAACCTTGATTGACGCCGTCCATCTCCGGTCAGTGCTATTTTGCCATCGTAATATATACATCTTCCGCTTGGGAAAAGCGAGCATCCAGCAATGAATAGATATTCATTGCTGACGTATTCGATGTTGACACACGTCCGGACAATGCACGAATATCCGCTTGCCTGCAGTACTCAAGCGCCTCGTAATACAGCTCAACAGCAACACCTAATGCACGATACATAGCGTCGACGGCGGCAAGGCGGATGATGGCCTCTTCGCCAATTCGCTCAAGAATCAAAAACGCAACAAGGTCGTCTTTGCTGTACCCGCGAAACACTATATCTTCGCTTGCATAGGAGGCATCGAGATACTCAGACAGCACGTTTTTTATATCACGGGGACCCATATCGGCAGCCCAACGAAATCGGCTATCATGGCTAAAAGACTCTGCGGCGATATCGAGTATGGTCTCCCGGTCCTCCCATCCATTGCGTACGGCCAAGCGTCTTTTTTTCAACGTAAAATCACTTTTCGCAACATTTACGCATGCAATAACATACCGATCGAGAAAATCTAAACCTGCGAAATGCATAAAGCTCGCGCTGCAGGTCCCCGCAGGCATATAGACTTGAACAATAGTTGCATCTTTCTTGAACAACTCAATAGCTTTTTTAATATTTTCAGGCACTTCAAGCTTTACAGCTACTATTCTATGGGCTCGATAATCTTGCCTACTGGCTTCAACGATTCCAAGCCCGCGTGCTGAGTCCAGCGATAGTTCTTGCGGATTCGCAAAAGTAATTCTTTCATATTTCATAGCCATGCGCTCAATTCTGAGTACAGTATTTTCCCTGATTCGTTTCTGGGAAGAGAGTCTATTGGCTTAACGTTAAACACTCGTTTTGGAAAACCTGTCTTTTTCGAAGCTAAATCCGCCAGCTCCTCAAAACTGGCCGAATCGCAAAAAACTGTAACTAGATCATCCTTTCCGATACAGGCAACGCTATATCCTTCGGCCCTGAGCATGTTTTCCATCTCATCGAGACCCAGTCTATTCCCATATACTTTTACGATTCGTTTTTTTCGCCCAACTATCTCGAAAAACCCATCTTCATCAATTCTGGCAATATCCCCAGTTTGCAGGCAGCCTCCGAACTCGTCACCATGCATCAGATCCCCCGCTTCGCTCGCATAACCCATCGTCACATTAGCACCCCAGTAAACTAGCTCTCCCAACGCGCCTGGATTATCGTGGATTGTCCCTACTTCATCGAGAACCGCCATGCGTCCACCTGGAATGGCAATGCCAACGCTACCCACTTTTTCGAGAGCGAATTCCGGAGGAAGGTACGCCATCCTTGCGGTTGCCTCTGTCTGCCCGTACATCACAACAAAATCTATTCCTTCATTCAGGCATTCTTCGGCAATCCATCGATGCGTTTCGGAGCCGAGCGAACCCCCTGCCTGCGTCAAATAGCGCAACGACGGCAGCTCCCTTATGTCAAAATGAAGCTTTCTTAGTATTTCGTACGAATACGGAACTCCCCCAAAAGTTGTCACCTCACAATCGCGGCAAGCGTCCCAAAACAATCGGTCGAAAAACGATCGCTCGGTCACAAGCAAAGAAGCTCCGGCAATTAAATGACTATTAACTATTGATATACCATACGAATACGAGAACGGCAGTGTTGTCACAGCCCTGTCGGTTGAGCATATCCCAAGATACTGTTTTATAGAACATGCGTTGCTTAAAATATTTTCATAGGTAACTCGAACGTATTTTGCGCCACCTAAGCTCCCTGACGTAGGCAACAGAAGAGCAAGACGGGAATCCATACTAGGAGGCGCATCTTTCACCCGATACAGAGCATGCTCCCCCATACTCACCAAAGAGACCGAAGCAATCCTGCTCTCGCGACACCAGATATGTGAAGGCGCAAAGGCTTTTATGATGGAGTGCAGCGGCTCTTCATCGATGCCCTTTTTCACCATCAGCATCACTGCACCTACACGCAACAACGCCACATACGCCATAATCGATGCCGCAGTATTGTCCGCCAGAAAAACTACCAGGCTTCTTGAGGGAACCTTCTTTTCGACTAAATCAGAGAAACGAAGGAGATCAGAGTACAAAAAATAGTCTTCGTTATCAATTAGCGCCACATCGCCCGGAAGCGCGTTTTCGAGCAAATCAAGCATTACAGTTCAATGCCATAACGACGTACTATTTCTTGCCCTTTTTCGTACGATGCCAAGCCAATCATATCGTCGGGATCGATCGTTATATCGAATGCATCCTCCAACGCAGAAATCAACTGCATGTGTCCCACAGAATCCCAATTTGGATGCCCCTGAAACTCAAGCCCCTGCAACGCTTTACGATCTACAAGATCGAGAGCATCCATAAAAACGGCTTCATATAGTTCTTTGTTCGTCATACCTCCACCTTATCTTTCATTATCAAAACGCGTTGACGGCTTCGACAACCGTTGTAATCGCCTCTTCCGTCATTCCAACGTATAGCGGTAAACTGAGTTCTCTTGCAGCAATTTGGTTAGCGAGCGGCAGTTGCGGGAGCCCGTCTTTCTCATAAGCCCTCTGGTTGGCAATGGCTATTGGATAGTGGCAATTAATCCCGATGCCTCTTTTTTCCAAGTGCGATCGTAACTCATCACGTGCCTCGCAAAAAATTGAGAAGATATGCCAAACATGATTTCTTCGACTTCCAATGGTAGGCAAGATAACTTTCTCATTTTTAATTTCTGCCAGATACCGCTGAGCAACCCTGGTTCTATCCTCGCAATACCCATTTAAATGGGGAAGCTTTATCCTTAAAAAAGCCGCTTGCAATTCGTCGAGTCGGCTATTTGTCCCTTTTACATTATGGTGATACTTCTCGACACTCCCATAATTGGCCAACTCTCGAATCTTTTCGCCTAAGAGCCGATCGTTCGTTATTACCGCGCCGCCGTCGCCCAACGCACCCAAATTTTTCCCTGGATAAAACGAGAAGCATCCGGCGTCTCCGAACGTTCCAACGTGCTTCCCGTCATACGTAGCTCCATGAGCCTGCGCACAATCCTCAACCACGGCGATCCCCCGCTCTTTGGCCACGCGCGCAATTTCTGCAATCTCAGCAGCCTGACCGTACAAGTGGACAGGAATAACTGCTTTCGTCGATTTGGTTATTGCCGACCTGAACCCCTGACAGGTCATGTTCAATGTCTTTGGATCAGGATCAACTAGAACCACCCTTCCACCCACCGCGCTAACGGCAAGCGCCGTCGCAACAAAAGTGTTCGACGGCACAATGACCTCATCACCAGAAGAAACGTTCAGTGCTCGCAACGCAAGGGTCAGGGCATCGAGGCCCGAGGCCACACCAACTGCAAAAGAACTGCCGCAGTAATCCGCAAACTCCCGCTCAAAGTGCTTACACTCATCACCAAGAATGAATTGACCTCGATCATAAACCCGAAGAAAAGCATCGAGCATTTCCTCGCGAATCTCGCCGTGCATGCCATCAAGCGACGCAAACGGGATCTGTTCGCTATGCACCATCTACCTCCCCTACCGCCTCTGAGTCTGGCGGCAAAATACCTTATAATCTCTTATATAATCAGAAGTATCATAATGCTCGCTCGCCATAACCAAAAGAACAGCATCAGACGAAAAATCAAACATTTCCCTCCATACCATATGCCCTAAATAAAGTCCTTTTGTCGGATCGTCTAAAACGATTTCTTCCCTCTCGCTACCGTCATCCAACAAAATCGTGACGCTTCCGTGCACGCACACAAGAACCTGCTCAAGAGCCTCGTGCGAGTGAAAACCCCTTCTCACTCCATCTTCTACACCAAATATGTAGTAAACTCTTTTGACATCAAACGGGATAGTGTCGCATGCCTCAATGGCCACCAAAGAACCAAATCTGTCCAAATAGCAGGGAAATTCAAGGATTCTCACGTTTTTTACCATTGACTATTCTTTCGTTAATTATCTCTGAAGCCGTCACCAAATTGTAGCATAATTAGAAGTCATCGCTTTATTGTAAGGAGAACGCATGGACAACAAAACCGAACGCATTTTCTCGGTCTCGTTAATATCATACAATCAACCAGACTATTGGCGCGAAGCAGTCTCTTCAGTCCTCGCTCAAGATTATCCTGCCATAGATCTAGTTTTCTCCGATGATGGCTCACCGGGCTTTAGCAAGTCAGAAGTAGAAGAATTCATCGAGAGCAGCCGAGGCAAAAACCTCGTCTCTTATACCGTAATCGAGCATGAGGAAAACATTGGCACAATGAAAAACCTCAACGATGCAGATGCCGCATGCACCGGTTACTACGTCACCCATCTTGAAGGAGATGACGCATTCGCAACCAATCATGTTTTATCCGATTACGCTAAGGCAATTGAATCAGCACCCAAAAGCGCTCTTGGGGTTTTCGGAAAAAGAATTGCCTGTGATGAAAAGCTTCGCATTCTGCCAGACACAAGCAACTATGTACAGAACTATTTCTCTATCGACGAAATGGTCGAGATGCACAGCATGACTCCACGTAATCTGTACCGTTATCTTGTCATCAAAGGAAACTGCCGCCTGCCTTGGGGTTCTTCCGCCTTTAGGTTCGCCGACTATCGCCGATACCTTCCCCTTGATACGCGCGTCAGCTACATCGGCGACTGGCCTTTCTTTCTTAAGATAACTCGCGAAGGGCACACTATGTCTTTCGCCAATGTCGATGCCATTCTTTACAGGAGAGGCGGAATATCCACATCGACCGAACTAACGCCTTTGAAAAAAAAGTATCTTTCTGACCGAGCAAAAGTATACGCTTACGAAATATTTCCCTTCATCAACGAATATTTCTCCCCGGAAGAGCGCGTGAAGATATTTGAAACATACTCCTCGATCCAAAGGACGGCTCCCAGCGAAACCGATCTGATCGCTGCCTCAACCGCAATCGCCCAAGACAAACACACCGCAGCACTTGTCATTGCAAATATGACCAACTTATACCGAAGCAATTGTCTAAACAACGCTTCCGCGAGCAGCAAAGCCCAAACTGACTGGATTCAACAGCTTCAAGAAGGAAAAGACTGGCTCGAAGACCAATATCGCAAACTAACGACCGAGAATAGCGAACTTAGAAACAACGCAAGAAAAGCAGCGAAAGACGTTCAAGCGATAAAAGATTCTTCATTATGGAAAATCGGTCGTGCGATAACCAGCGTTCCACGAGCAATCAAGAAAATTGCTCGTGGAGCACGATAGCACTGAACGCACTACAGGAGTATATTCATGGATTTTCAACCAAACAACGTTTTCTCTGTTTCGATCGTTCATTTTAATCAGCCTGATTTCTGGCGCGATGCAGTGTCCTCTGTTCTTACGCAGGATTATCCTGCTATACAATTGGTTTTCTCAGACGATGCCTCCCCTGGTTTCGATAAGACAGAAGTTGAACAATTCATCGAAAACAACAAGCTAGATAATCTTGTTTCTTACACCGTGATCGCACACAAAGAAAATATTGGAACGGTACGCAATCATAACCTCGGCGATGAAGCATGCATCGGGCAGTATGTAACTCATTTTGCGGCTGACGATGCCTTCGCAAGTAAATCGGTGCTATCAGCCTACGCCTCGGCCTTGAAGGCCATTCCGGACGACGCACTTGGCGTATTTGGTAGAATCATCCCATGCGACAGAGAGCTTGCACCCATAGCTAAACCAAAAGTAAATCTCCCGTCCGAAGAAGAGCGGATCGCCATTAGCGAAATGACTGCAGACGAACAATATCGCCACCTGGTGTTTAAGCATGGCAGCAGAATTCCCATGGGTGCATCTGCCTTTATTCGCGAGAGATACAGTGCCTTCCATCCCCTTGATACTCGCATGAAATTCATTGAAGACTGGCCTTTCTTCTTGAACATAACCAGAAACGGCCATCGTATGCTATTTGCCGACATCGATGTTTTAATGTATCGAGCGGGCGGAATATCCCAATCAGAAGATGCCGACGAATTCAGGAAATCATACCTTCAAGACTTGGTTAGCGTTTACGAAACATCGATCATCCCTTTCGTATGCAACCGTTTCGACGACAAAGAACAAACGAGCATCATATGCACCTATCTCACCCTCATTAACAGAATTGATGCCGTTTCGAACTCAGAGAAGCTTGCGTCGGTCAGCATAGATCCAGATATGATGTTTCGGGTGTGCAAAAAACTGTTATCCGATACGCGATCAATGAACAATTGGATCGGAGAACTTCAAGAGGGGAAAGACTGGCTCGAAAAGCAGTATTACATCTTAACCGAACAAAACCAGGTTCTTCAAAACGAGATCAAGAGGATGAAAACCTCCTTGCCACGGAAAATTGCTAGAGGCCTCACTCGCCCCATCAAAATACCGAAAACAAAATAATAAGAAGAGTGACGCTACTTACGAGAAGGGACTCGCCGAAAGCGAGCCCCTTCTCGTAAAACTCCTTTCGCCCAGCACAGGCTCAGGCTGAAATCGCTATCCAACAAAATCGTTAACCAACTTTGCTATGCCCCTCACCTCATCGTCGCTCAATCCAAGGTGTAGCGGGAGAGTAACAATGTGCTTGGATATCTCATGAGCGCGTGGACACGTTCCCTGCCCATACGAATACATTCCATATTCCGTATTGTCTCTATAGTGGACACCCGTAAACACCTCATTTTCTGCAAGGAAATTCATCAACGCGTCTCTGTTATCGACAGCTATTTCATAAATATGAAAGGAGCATTCGTCTTCGTACGTAGCTGGAATAATATGTATTTTATTATTACTCGCAAGACATTCATCATAGATCTTGACCATCTCCCGTCGACGCGCGTTGTCTGAGTCGAGGTATTTCAGCTGCGTCAACGCCAAAGCAGCCATGATGGAGTTACCGTGGTATTTGTAACCCAGGTAATCAACATCGTAGCGCCATTTATAGTTTCCGGTCGAAGAAGTTCGTTCGTATGTATCTTTGTTAATACCGAGCCATGAATACTTTCGGCATATTGAATCAAGCTCCGAATCAGCAAAGCAAATCATGCCGCTGTCAGCCGTTGGCAGGTTTTTGACAGCCTGAAAGGAATACACGGTCACGTCGATACCGTTTAGGGTTCCTGGGAACACTCCATTTACCCGCGTTCCGCTCATATGAGCTGCGTCGAGAATTAGTTTAAGATTGTACTTTTCGCATATGGCAATTATCTCATCAAGCCTACCGAATCGCCCACCATAACCTACAAACATTACCGCGCGAGTTTTCTCGGTAATTTTCTTCTCCACGTCGGCCGGGTCAAGGCAAAGAAACTCGTCCACGTCAGCAAACTTGACTTTCATGTTCTGGTGAAGAATTGCATGATTGGTCGACACAAACGTGATGGGTGTCGAGATAATTTCATCGCCGTCAGCCCATCCATACTTTTCTTTCAAGATTTCAACAGCAAGATAAAGTCCTGCGGTATTTGAATTCAAGAAATGCGCGTTGGTATGACCGGTGTATTTCTTCCATGCCTCTTCGAACTCAACTGTTTTATAGCCAAGACCCGTCCATCCTTTTTCGAGACATTCCCGTACAGCTTCTAGGCATTCTTCTATGTGAAATTTCGGAAGAAACACTTGCTGTCCCATTATTACACTCTCCTTGATAAAAACTCGCTTGCGACAGCATTAAGAACCAGCGCCCTCTTGCCGTCTATATCTTCTCTACCGATTACAGTGAATCCCAGCCTTTCGTACAGATCCAAAGCTCGGCAGTTACACTCTAAAACGCTAAGATGCATTGATTTCATCTTCAATTGGCCAAAAGCAATTCCCATTGTAGCGACTAACGCGTCACGCCCCAGGCCCCTTCCCCTAAATGAATCATCAATAATGAACCGCCCGAATTCGCATCGCGTATCACTCATATTATATAGCGCCGTCGCACCTGCAAACATATCTGTATTCTCGATTTGCGCATACACCGCAAACATAATGTCGTTTTTTTTCGTAAGATACCGCTTAAACCACTGTTCCTGCTGCTCCTGCGTTATTTCGGTATCAGAGTAAAAGAATTGCTTATTCTTATTCCGTAAAATACGCAGTGCCTCCACATCCTGTTCGGCAAGAGGCCGCAAACAAACCGACCCATACGAAGCCTGATATTGATGCCGCATAAGAATCTCCCGTTCACGCCTTGCTCTTTTTCTCCATAATATCACAGCACCCATGTCAAAGAAGAAGTTCCGTCAAAAGAGACCGAGCAGCCAAGGGGATAACTCGCGCATGCGTCTTGCATGTTGCCGAGCGCCTCCCACAACCCATCCTATCAGATCATCATATAATGGAAGAACGGGATGCCGTCGAGAGGAATGATAGTCAATGAATAACTGTTTGTTTTCCGTTTCCATTGTTCATTACAAGCAACCACTTTATTGGCGCGATGCAATAGACTCCGTTCTCGAACAAGATTATCCAAATATTCAGTTAGTCTTTACCGACGACGCCTCTCCCAATTTTGACGAGAATGAGGTTGCTAAATATATCGAAGCAAAAGCTCAATCCAACCTTTTTTCCTATAAAGTGATCACGCATTCCAAAAACCTAGGAACTACAGCAAATCACAATGACGGCGATGCTCTTTGCACGGGCCAATACATTACGCATTTTGCGGCCGACGACGCCCTACACAGTCCGCAAACCCTTTCTTATTTTGCCGAGGCGCTCGAGCAAACCTTCCCCGATACACTAGGCGTTTTTGGCAAGTTTTTCCCATGCAACCAAAAGCTCCAGCGAGACAAAACTCGCGATAAATGGTTGCCGTCTTTCAGCGAGTGCGCAGAGCTGGGCTCCCTCTCGTCAGAGCAGCTTTATCGACGACTTGTATTGTCGAGAGGGTGTAGAATTCCTATGGGCGCATCGGCTTTCATAAGAGACCGATATGCTGAATATTGCCCACTTGACAAAAGAATGAACCTTATTGAAGACTGGCCATTCTTTCTTAAAATATCGCGATCCGGCTATAGAATGAAATTTGTCGGAAAGGAAACCCTCGACCACCGAGATGGCGGCATATCAACCTCATTAAAGTCTACGCCACTAAAAAAACTATACCATTCCGATATGGTAAAAGTATATGAGTTTGAGATTATGCCATATCTTGAAAACTACTTTTCTCTTGACGAGCAAGCACAAATTATCGCTGACTTTTTAACCATCCCACGCGATAAAGAATCAGGAGAGTCGATACTTGCGCCTATTTTGGATAGGCTGGCGAGTAACGCGCCTCTTTCTCTACTAGTCAACAAAAAAATGGCTCACGCATATCAAGAACTCAACGATTGGACACAAGAATTACAGGTAGGAAAGGATTGGCTTGAGCAGCAATACAAAACCCATACCAGCCTCTTAGAGAAAATTAACAAGCAAAACGAGAACGCCTCCCTGGGAAGAAGACTCAGAAAGCTCTTCTTGCAGTAGAGAAAGGCATCGAATGCATGCGCCAAGATTTCCTATCGGAACAATTTTGCAATTTTCCTTGGCAACCAGGTTATGGCCCGACCCACCATCCATGAATTCGATTGACTGAATTTTTTGTTCTTCTCCTCCAAAGCTTTATTTCTTTTCCGTAGATAGTCGTTTGACTTCCGTAGTGCAGCAATTTTTTCATGAGTGCCTCGGGTGTATGCTTCGAGAAGGGTATCAAGCATAAGACGCAGATTGCCCCCATCCGTAGCCGGCTCGCCCCTTGAAGTCGAAAAGACTTTGTTCCATAGATCGACGAAATCAAAATTCGCAATGCGAGCGAGACTTTTCTTCGCCTTCTCGCTCATAGCTTTTGCTCGATCGTCATCGCATAACACTGCAGCCACTTCCCGAGCCGCAACCTCTGCCCTTCCAAAGGGAACCGATACCACACCACAGTCTCCATCAACAAGCGATAAATAAGGAAGTTCATACATTATACAAGGAAGACCGAACACCTTGCTCTCGACCAGCGTAAGAGGGTATCCCTCTCTTGCTTCAGACGTCATCAAAAATACTCGGGCGCGGCGAAGACAGCTTGCTTTTTCTTCGCCATCCAGCCAGCCCGGAAACTCAACAAAACCCGTAAGCCCCAGGTCATCAGAGAGAGCCCTGATTTTAGCGCCGTACTGCTCGTTTGCGGCTGCCCCCGCTAATATAAAACGAGCCTCTGGATCTTCATTATGTACATGGAAAAACGTAAACAAAGCTTCTTCAGGATGCTTTTCTGGCGAAATCCGCCCCATCCATAAAACTACCTTTTCCATAGATAAACTGGTGGCGTGCCCATTTTTTGCCACTATCGAAATAGGGTTTTCTGTCTGAAACACGTTTTTGTTATATGCACCCCAAAACATACTATCTGGCGCATTTAGAGTAACGATGGCATCGGCAAGGCTGTACACTTTCGGCATTTCCGCAAATCGTGTATCTAGAAAGTTGACACAATGAGAGAAAACTCCGTGACAGTGGACAACAAATCTGATCTCGAGCAATTTTGCAACAAGCATGTCCCATAAAAGCGAGTGGTTTAGCCATCCGTGGTAAACGATCGTATCGATTTCTCTTTCAAGAAGGATTCGGTACAGCGCCTCCGCTCGCACGAAATAATGGGCCGGGTCTAGCTCAAAAATCGACGGGATCTTAATTACGTCGACTCCTTCTATATAGTTTTCAGCATCGTGTTCTGTCTCCTTATCAACCAAAAGGATTACGCTATATCCCATCGAAACCCATTTTTTCGCCAAAGAACGCATTACACCTTCAGCGCCACCCCCATAATATGCATGATAATATGCTGCTATACGCTTTGCCTTGACAGGCTGCGCCGCAAAAAGGGATGACTCGCTTATCATAGAAGGGAACGATCCTTGATCCTCCCAATATGCACGCGCAAATGATGCTACCGCCTGCCAGCCTCCCCACTTACTGCAAGATAGATCGAATGCACGTGCCGTATCCTTGCGCGATAGCATATGCCTACACTGATTGGCGCAATTATCCATCAGTGCTCGCTCTATCCCGTCGAGTCCCTTATAGTACAAATCGGGAGCGTTCTGCTCATCGAGAAATGCGCGCACTCCTTCTACCGCCTTATACGAATCGCTTAATTCTTTGTACCTTTCGAAATCTACAATCGACGACCCATCCTGCCCATCTCCAAAGTTATATATATAGAGATTACGGTTAGACAACCCTCGATACGATTGCGCGTAGTAAGCAATCCCCGCGTAAGAGTAAAGATCGTCTCCTCGATGAACGCCTATCGCCCTGACATGCTCGAACCCTTTTCGGCAGACGCTTGCAGAAAACATCTTGTTTACCAAATTCCAGTTGTACTTTCTTTCGGTAAAACACGCTTCGTAAACCTCCTGCCCACACAGAATTTCTTTGCAGGGAGCCAGAAATCGTTCTGTAGAATCGACAACTTGAGCTTCATGCATTCGAGCCGGCTTAACCGTAACGCCAAAGTGCAACACGTCTACAGGTTTTGCGCTCATTTCCCTATGCAATATTTCGAAAGCATCCTGATCAAGCTCATCATCGGCATCGAGAAACATTATATATTCGCCTAGTGCTTTTTGTACTCCGCATTTTCGAGCAAGCGCTCCGTGGACATTTTCTTCAAGGTGTATACAGCTCACACGATCATCGAGACAAGAAACCTCTTTCGCAATCTCGTACGTACGATCCGTGCTAGCATCGTCAACAACAATTGCCTCAAAATCCGCAAATGTCTGGGAAAGAACACTATCCAGACTCCGATTCAAAGTGCCTTCATTGTTATGAGCAGGAATGATTATCGATATTTTAGGCATAACGTCCCCTCGCACCAACGATATATAGCATCATGCTACTATACTATCAAACAGACTACGCGCTCTCACCTTGCCTGGAAATCGATTTTTACTTAACTTCCTGGTAAAAAGAACCAGAATCATCCCCATTCGCTAATGCTTGCGAAGCTTCGTACAATCTATCAGAATTTTTCCCATCATGATGAAAAAAGAACTTTTGACACCGCTTTTGATAAACAGTCTGTTCTATATCGTCATTCTCTGTTCTGCTAAGAACAAGAGCCAACTCCGTGATGGCATCTTCAGCGTTAGTGGACAGCGGCCCGAATCCTTCATTCTTATCGAGTGAAAAATCCAATTCTGAGTATTGGTTTAAGCCTGCTTTAAATTCCTTATAGTCCGGAATAAAGTACAAAATGTCACATCCTGCATATACGAAATCAAATGCGTATGAAGAGTAATCTGTTATCACAACAGCATAGTCGCTCTCTAAAATCTGCTCTGAGGACAAGCTGACGTTATCGTTATCAAATACAAACAGATGTTTATAGCAAGAAAAATTTGGATGAAGCTTGATTTCAAGTGAAAATCCCCATTTTTCTAGAAGCCGTTCCTCGATGAGCCTCGTAATAAATGTCTTTACCCCGCGGTAAAATGAAGAAGAGATCAGCAAGTCATCCACAGCTGTTCTTCGAGATGCCTTTCCCGCAACAAGATAGGCTCTCCAAGAAGGAGCAAACAGAATTTTTTTCTTTGGTCGGATATTTTCGACAGAAATCATATCGAACCGCGGCATACCAGAATAAATAATTGATGAATCAGGAAAGCAATACCGATGAGTCAGATTAGTTGCTTCGAGCTGAGTTGAGATCACAATTTTATCAAACAACAGCCTATCGTACGAAATATACCACGGCATTCGCGCATGAAGAACTCCGTGCTGCAAGTAAATTAGCTCCTGCTTCCCAGCATAGTCTCCAAGACCGTCGTATGTTGATTGACTCATTGGCCGATATGTGAAGCTTTCTACATATGAAGCGAAGATTATTTCTGCCTTTAGGGAAAGAAAAACGTGCTCAACTGTTTCGCATTTTACAACATGCCCTAGAAGGACAGGGTGTTCTTTTTCCAGCTGCTCTCCGCAGTTGCTTATATAGTATCTTTCGATTCCGTCATCTTTTTCAATATCATGAAGAAATTGGATCAGAGCATTGCCCTTTGTTGGGGACGCCGGCAAATCAACATATAGCCATACGCGTTGCTTTCCGCGTCTCATCATAAGCATCGAAACAAGCAGACGCTTTACGAGAAAACTCCGGTCTTCCATAGCCTTCTTTGCAAACAGCAAAGCGGTTGACGCTATTCGTTTCCGATGGATTATCAAGTTATCGCCAGATACTTGAAGCATACATTTTCGGAATAGCGCGGTACCGTCAACAACGAAAGCATTATGGCGCTTTAGGGTTAAAGCTACATCGATCCTTTCAATCGGCCGACGCGACACTTCTGCGACAAACCAATAACTAATCGGATGACGGTCAGGCTCGGCTGGTATCTCTAATGCAAAATTATAGCTTTTTGCCGTTTTGACCTTTGCTTCGTTGTATTCAAAGGATGAAGAGCCGAGCAAAACCTCAACCCTTTTTTCCCCGAAGCAAAGGAAAAGGATCGGCTGTGAGTCAAGGATAAACGCTGGGCAATCGAAGTGGCCTCGCATTAATAGATGTCCCGCCGATTCTAGGCAATGAGTAATTGTGATTTTTGGTTTATCCGTTTCCCAATACTTCTTGTTTATCGATACCGTAGTTCTCTCACAACCATACGAGACTGAAACCTCTTCTTTAGACAGGATGTATCTGTTAAGCAAATAACCCTTATGATATTCACTAAGGTATGGTGATCTAGCATACGAGAGCATCGGTATCCGTTTGAGAATTGAAGCTAGTTGCTGCTCTTTTCCGCTCCTTTCATCTCCTGTACAAAATGTTGGGAATAAGAGATCACCTCGCAAACGCCAATCTATGTTGTATAAAATCAATTGGTATGCATATTCCTTCATTGCAGGGTTTTCTTGAGCTATATCGAGCAGCGATTGATACAGCGTAATCATATCGTCAAAAGCGTATAAAGGATTGTTTCCTTGCCTGGAAGCGTTACTTCCATCCTTTGTATATATGTACTCGGCTTTCGAGCAATAGCCTATCTTTGCCTTGCCTTTAAGCTTTTCGGTAATAAAAAGCTGGTCCTCTCCCATTTTCATGCCATAAGCAAACACCGCAGCATCTGGATCCTGCTCGTTTCTAATGCAAACATTCATCGTTGTCTGCGCCACATACGGATACTTCTCTAGATCGTAAACTCCATCCCCATCAAACCATGTCTCTCGTTTATGGGATTTTCTGCTCCCGGTATAGGGGTTAAAATACTGAAGAGGGTAGGTAACAAGATCAGCGTCTTGTTCGCATTTTTCGAACACAGAAACAAGGCTTTGTATAGTGCCTGGAGAAATCGAATCATCCGCATCAAGAAACATAATGTATCTACCTACTGCGGCCTTCATTCCCGCATTTCTTGCAGCAGATACCCCTTGGTTTGTTTGCGAGATCAACCGAATGCGTGAATGCCTTTCAGCCATGTTGCGGCAGAGCGATAAGCTACTATCAGTCGAGCCATCGTCAACAAGAATTATCTCAAACGATGCTTTGTTCCCTGTTTGTCCAAGGACAGACTCGACACATTCTTCCAAACGATCCGCCTTGTTGTAAACCGGAATCACTACACTCATAGAGATTTCACTTTTAAGAGAAGCCATTTTTATCCGTCCCAAACACTTCGCGAACTATTCGATCAGTAGCGTGTCCATCACAAGAAGACATGAAACGTTGCCTAAATTTTGTTACTTTTTCACCATCATATCGCTCATCTAAATGCATAAGGTACTCGATCAGATCCTCGTTGTTTTCAAAAACAGGCCCAGGAACAAATTCTTCGTAATTGTAGTAAAAGCCTCTCCAATCATCATAGTCGCCTTTGTCGTAAGCAAAGAAGAGCATCGGGCGCTCAAACAAAGAGTATTCGAACACAATAGATGAGTAGTCGGTAATGCAAACGTCCGCGACGCACAGGAGATCCTCTATTTCAATTGCTCCAGAAACATCAAAAGCGAACCCATCGCAATCCTTCGGCACCGCTGGATGATCCCGGACGAAAGGATGATGCTTAATCAGAAGGACGTAATCCTTGCTTAAGGTTTTGCGCAGCCCATCTATATCCAATCTATCCGGGCCAGATGCCTTCGACACTCGCCCTCTGAAAGTAGGCGCGTAAAGGATTACTTTTTTATTCTTAGTTTGAGGAAACAAATCCTGCACATGCGCCCGCGCCCTCAATATAAAGGCTTCAGAAAAAAAGACGTCTGTACGACTGACACCAAGTGGCTTGATTATGTCGCGCTGCTTCTCGAGCCCCATAGCCTCCGCATAAGCCCAAACAACTTCGGGGCTGCTTACGGTAACCAGCGACAAGTTCTTATAAAACGGGTGTCTGAGAATCTGCTCTCTCGTACCTCCAAATTTAAGATCAGCTGTACTCATTCCCCATTTCTTAAAAGCGCCACACGCGTGCCACAGCTGCACTACCTTGGTTTGATCCCTTAAGTTCACACAGCTAATCACATCCGAAGCGTCATTTAAAAACACATATTCCGCTGTTGCTATTTCCCTTAATGCATGCACGCAGTGAACGAAATACGTAAACCTCGGCACGCGATGCTGTCCTAGCGATATATAGAGAAGGTTATAATCCCCGCACTCCTCAAGCGCACAATAAAGGGTCTCAAAACTGTCGGGCATTTTCTCTTGCTTCGATTCCAGGAACACCACTTTATTACACGCAAGTGACCTTTTTGCGGCACAGAAATAGACAAAGGGCAGTATGATTCCAAGAATTACATCTTTTACTATCGATCTGATCGCGTTTCTACAACAAGATGCAACGTTTTTGCCCTGTTCGCCTACATTGTTTTCACTCATATGCTCATTCCTTCTCCGCAATCCACCGGATAGCAGCATCGACCAATCGCTCAGTCGCATTGCCTTCGTACTCGGCTATTGCCCCTTTTGCAAACCTGGATAAGGATTCTTCTGGATATACGCTTAGACCGCATAACAATGCGTCAATATACTTTAGCAGCTCTTTTTTATTTAGAAAAACAAGCTGCGGGCATTCAGCCATCGGATCAGTGTTCAATCCCGGAGAAAGACGATACTGATCTATATCGGGAGTATAAAACAATACCTTTTTCCCAAGAAGAAATGCCTCATAAACAATCGACGAATAATCGGTTACCACGATAGAAGCTCTTTGAAGAAGCTCCTCTGCTCCCCCCGAAGCAACACCAAGAGCTTCTAGCGGATGGAAAGACCATTCAACCAAAGCGAGTTTATTAAGGTACCTCCATTCGTCTCCCTGATACAGTTCTCTAAAGGGATGTCTCGCCGTTTTTTCTTTTCTTAGCGTCGGCGCGAAAAGGACAGTTGGACGATCCGATGCGTCGCCACTTTCGGGTTTGATACTTTTTAGAATGTTTTTGCTCGGGAGGACGCTGAGTTTTTCTTCCTGCCGAAGCATCCTCAATTCATCATATTCTGGTCTATGAAGCAATGCTACTCTACTTTTTGGGTATCCAAACGCTTCTGCATAAACGGATCTGCAACCTTCGCCCGAGCATAATATCCAAGAGTAGTTCGCATGTACTCTGTATAGATCAAGCTCAAAAAGAGAATGCCCTTCGGAAGTATCATGGGATTGATAGCCAAATTTTTTAAAAGCTCCGAAAGCATGCCAAATTTGCACGACCACAGGCTCAACAGGAAAACTATTGTGAAAAAAGGGCGAGTCCGACAAAGGCAAATCGAGCTCCTCGCTAGTACTCTTAAATTTTATAAAACCTACTACGGGATCATATCTATCGAGAAAGCACGCTCTGCAGCGGGCAAGATGGTAGATCTCCAAAATGACATGGACCGCATATTTGAAAGCTGTTTTCTTTGATAGTTTTTGATTCAAATAAACAGGCGTGTAGCCTCTTTTTGCGAACTCGCATCCTAAAGCAAGATAATCATGCGACGGAGTATTTGCTTGTCGAGAAGCAAACAAGATCTCATCTTTGCGAGAAAAAAGGCAGAAAAACCTGTACAGCACGTTAAAAACGAACCGCGCGCATACAACAAAAACTCGCTTAGCAGCATTTCGCATTCAAACAAACCCTGTTCGACGCAACCCTACATGTTCCATTGCATTATTGTTTTCCCCATAGGTTTTCGCATATCAACCTCGAATGCGGTTTGGATATCTTGAAGATTAGACACTGCATGGACGTGCCCTATCAAACTTGATAGATAGTCAAGAATATCTGGGTGTTTTCTATACAATTCAACAACCTGCACGAAATCGACTCGCCCGCTGCGGCTATTACCAACGAAACGCAATCCCTTCTCCAAAACCATTCGTGTGTTTATTGGCACGGAATTTTCGACAACACCCAAAAGAGACACTGTCCCTTCAGGTTCGATATGCTCGATAATCTGCTCAATTGCAGAAGCAGAACCCTCTCCCCCGCAACATTCAAAAGCATGATCAACTCGTGCTTTGACAGGCATTTCGCTTGCCAGAAAAACATCTGAAACAAAAGTGAAATCGGCCAACTTCTGAGAGTTGCGACCAACCACGAAAAGCTCGGTATCCGGCAAAAGATAGTGGAGCAGCAGCGCCACAATGTAACCAACATTGCCGTCGCCCCAAATCCCTACCCTTCTCCGTCGGCAATGAGCAGTCAGCATAAAGCGGCGTATCGCATGCATTGCCACGCTTACCAACTCAGTAAATGCAGCAATATCGGCATCGATGCCTCGAGGAAGAGGAATAACTCGATTTGGCGACAGGACAACAAGCTCCTGCATGAACCCATCAAAGCCACTTCCGCGGAATTTACTGTCAGAAAGATAGTTTTCCGCAATAACCAGATCTTGCTTGGAAGGCTCATTCGGGATCATTACAACCAAGTCGCCACAATTATGCTCTCCCGTCTGATCGCTCACCACGCGACCGATTCCTTCATGAATCAAAGCCATTGGTAATTTTTTTCTTAAAACCTCTTCGCTGCGAACACCTTGATAATAGCGCTGGTCGGCATTGCATATTGATAAATTAGTGGGCCTAACGACAACTCTGTCGGCTGCGTCAACTTGTAAGAGAACCGGCTGAATCGTTCTCGGAGCTACGAGGCGATAGGAGCAGTTCAGCATGATTGTCCCTCTACAAGAGCGAGAGCAATCCGCATATCTTGCGGATATGTTATCTTGATATTCGACTCTTCGCCTCGAACCAAAGCGACGCTTTCCCCACGTAAAACCAATGCTTTACATGCATCAGTAAGAATCGCCTTTTCATCTTCGCTCAAAGACAGCATGAGTTTTTTTAAATGCTGCATCTTGAAGCTTTGCGGAGTTTGTCCCTGGTATAGCATCCTCCTATCGGGAATAACTGATATCGTTTCACCGTTCGCGCTCTCCACAATAGTATCTGTTGCCGGAACGACGGTATCGCAGGCACCGTATTTTTCGACTGCTCGAATGTTTTCCTCTATAACTCGGTACGTTACAAATGGCCTTACTGCATCGTGAGTTACCAAAATCGTGCCATCGTCGGCTCCATACTTCGTCTCGATGTGGTTAATGGCGTTCATGATTGTTTCATTTCGTACCGAACCGCCAGCTACAACATCTATTTGTCCAGCATGTTTCGAACAATATTTGTTAATGATGTCTTGAGATTGTCGAAGCCATGTTTCTGGACATAGCAGAATCACCCGATCGAAGAATCCGCTTACGCAGAACTTTTCAAGAGTATGCACAACTATGGGCTTGTCACCCATCATCAGAAACTGCTTTGGCTTATCGGGATTACCCATCCGAACACCAGATCCTCCCGCTAGAACCGCAGCATATACCCTACCATTCGCGTTGGACATAATCAGCCCCTTAGAAATTGCTCTCGTAATACGCCGTAGCTTCGTCGATTCCGCCGTCAAAAACCTTTGTTCCCTGATCTAGCACTATCCCTCGGCTGCAAAATTCTTTAGCCGATGAAGACGCGTGTGTAACAAATAATACCGTTACGTTTTCGTCAGTCATGATCTCTCGTATTCGTTCGATACATTTTTTTTGAAAAGCCCGATCCCCAACCGACAGAGCTTCATCAACCACCAATATTTCTGGCTCTATCGCAACAGCGAAGGCAAAGCCCAACCTTGCTTTCATCCCGCTTGAATATGTTCTCATCGGCTGATCTATATAAAGACCCAATTCGGCAAACTCGATAATACTTGGTTCCATCTCCTTTATATCAGAACGCTTTAGGCCGAGTATTTGCCCCCGCAAACTGATATTCTCCCTACCCGTCAATTGCATATCAAACCCTGCAGTAAGCTCAAGTAGCGCCGATACGCGGCCCTTTACGTCAACGATACCACTTGTAGGATGGGTAACACCCGTCACCATTTTTAGCGCAGTGCTCTTCCCGGCACCATTGCATCCAAGAAAAGCAACCGCTTCTCCTTTTTTTATTTCGAACGATAGGCTCTTGTTCGCATCAACGCTACCAAGAAAAGCCCCTTTCTTGTTATAGTTGAAAATCCCGAGAAATCGTCCCCTGTCGTTTTTATAAAGATTGTAAGTCTTAGTTACATTGTCAAAGCGAACCACAACTTCATTGCTCACACTCGTTTTGCATAGCGGTTTGATTTCTTCGCTAGAGGACATCCGCAACCTCCTCATTAAATCGCTTATATACGAACAGCGCTAATATCAATGTAATAATGAATGCAGCTGCAAAACCAATACACGCCATGGGATCATCCCAAAACCAGGTTTTTTCATAAAAGGCGCCCCGAAAAGCTGTAACAAAAAAGGTTATCGGATTAAACTGGAGCAATACCTGAACCCATTCAAGCGGTACGCCTTTTATATTGAAAAGCACCCCCGACAGCCAAAACAAAGGTGTTGACATGGCATGAACGAGATTAGCGACATCCTTGCTCATGGCAGAGAGTTGCGAAAAAAGAATCGACGCGACTGTCCAAAACAGGAACATCAAGATGAGAAGAAGGGGAACCTGAAGTAAATACGCGTCAAATCGCATACCGCAAGCAAAGTACATAACGAATAAAACAACCATCAACATAAGCTGAACGAGCATTGTCGCACTTGTGAAGATAGTGGAAATGCAGCTTAATGGAAACTTTATTTTGTTTACAAGATATGGGTAACGATGTAATACATCGATTCCCGCGCTCAGCATATCCTGCATAAAAAACCACGGGATGATTCCTGCACTAAGCCATAAAATATAGGGAGGTGCATCTGGGCTAGAGGCTCCGCTTCCCACACGCAACCCGACATCAAGAGCAAACCAAAAACAGAATATGTACATCCCAGGTTTGATGAAAAACCAAGCCCAACTCAGCACTGCGCCACGAGATTTTTTCACCAAGTCGAACAAAGCAAGGCGTGCGATTTGCTTTCGCCATTGCCAGTTGTCTTTTAGGATTGTCACCAAAGTTGCGAGCACGGTTCTCCTTACAATACCGAACAGCTGAAGCTTAAAATGATAGCATAAGCGTCTTAAACCCATACAACCCACGTGGCGAACTAGTTTTTTTCACGAAGTCAACAGGCGTTTTGCGTTAAGTCGAATCTAGACCGCCAGGGAGTGTCGCCTTTCACCCAGCCCCTCGTATCGCTTAGCTTGCGTCGTCTTCTCTCATGTCTCACCAAACTCAATCAGGCATCAGCAGTATCTATGGCTAGCATCAAATCGAGGTAGCTTAGCATCTTTATCGCTCAAAACTATTTTAGAGGGATCGAACTTGGATGCTCCCCCAAAGGAGGGCCACTCTATCCCAATTTCTGGGTCATTCCACACAATGCCGCCCTCATCATTGGGATAATAGATGTTGTCGCATTTATAGCAGAACTCAGCTTTTTCAGATAAAACCAAGAAGCCGTGCGCAAATCCTCTGGGTATAAAAAGCTGCTTTCTATTCTCGGCTGACAAAACAACGCCTTCCCATGCGCCAAAAGTTGGACTGCCCCGGCGCAAATCAACAGCAACATCGAATACTTCGCCAAGAACCACGCGCACAAGTTTAGACTGTGGATGTGCGATTTGAAAATGGAGTCCTCGCAATACACCTAACGTAGAAGAAGATTGGTTATCCTGTATAAAATCGACGTCGATTCCTCCAGCGACAAAATCCTTTCTTTTATATGTTTCCATAAAGTACCCACGCTCGTCGACAAAAGAAGCAACGCCTACTACAGTTACTCCTTCAATAGAGGTTTCGGTAAAAGTGAAGTTACCGCTCTGAATGCTCTTGGCCATAGCTTCTCCCTTACTCGTGGTGTTCATACATTTTCGAGTAATACTCTCGATATGCTCCACTAGTAACGCTCTCCAACCAGTCTTCATGAGCAAGATACCAAGCAATCGTCCGCACAATACCGTCCTCGAACGATGTTTCGGGATACCATTCTAGATCAGTTTTTATTTTTTTAGGATCGATACCATAACGACGGCCGTGTCCTTTACGATCCTCGACGTACGAAATTAACGAATCGTTGATTTCGGAATCTTGTAGGACTGTCTCGAGCTCTCGGACAATTGCTCTTACGATGGTTAGATTATTCCGCTCGTTGTGGCCACCGATATTATATATTTCTCCAATCTTGCCCTTTCGCAATACCATATCGATAGCCCTACAGTGGTCTTCTACATAAAGCCAGTCTCGAACGTTCAGCCCGTCGCCATACACTGGCAGTGCTCTGTGATGAACTGCGTTGTTTATAATCAAAGGGATGAGTTTCTCGGGAAACTGATATGGACCATAATTGTTCGAACATCTCGTTATATTGATTGGCAACCCATAGGTATCACCGTATGATTTCACAAATAAATCCGCTGCTGCTTTAGATGCCGAATAGGGACTCCGAGGGTCGAGAGGAGTGCTCTCCTGAAAAAAGCACTCCGGATCGTCTAGAGGAAGGCTTCCGTAAACCTCATCAGTCGAAACCTGCAAAAACCTTCGATTATCGAAAGATCTCTTTGACAATCCCCATGATTCCTTTGCGGCGTTGAGCAGATTGACTGTACCCACAACGTTCGTTTGCGCAAATACTTCAGGATCCTGTATTGATCGGTCTACATGGCTCTCAGCAGCAAAATTTACTACATAATCGATATCGTAGTCTTGGAATAATTTGCGAATTGCGTCCGTGTCACAAATGTCCGCCTGCATGAAAACATGACGTTCATCATCGGCGACGCTGTCGAGGTTTTTTATGTTTCCTGCATACGTAAGCTTATCAACATTGATAATGCGAACATCTTTGTACTTCTCTAGCATGTAGAGAACAAAATTGCTCCCGATGAATCCTGCGCCACCAGTCACAAGATATGTTTTTCGCATATTAATCCTCTTTCTCCGATATCATAATCTTTCCATCGCAGATTTTTTGCAGATATTCCCCGTAGGGAGACTTTCCATAAGCCCTCGCAGATTCTTCCAGCATTTCAAGCGAAATCCATCCTCTGTGGTAGGCGATTTCTTCAATTGAGGCGATCTGAAGCCTTTGGGAGCTTTCCACAACCCGAACCAACTCTGCTGCTTCAAACAAAGAATCCGTGGTTCCCGTATCGAACCAAGAGTAACCACGACCGAGCACTATGGCATTCAACGATCCATCTTCGAGATACATTTGATTTAAGCTTGTGATCTCAAACTCGCCACGATCTGACGGTTTTACCTGTTTCGCGAATTCGCAAACCCTATTATCGTAAAAATACAAGCCGGTCACTGCATAATTGGATTTAGGATGTTGGGGTTTTTCCTCTATCGAAAGAACCTGACCGCCAGCATTAAGTTCTACTACGCCGAACCTCTCAGGATCGTCAACGTAATAGCCAAACACAGTTGCGCCATATTCGGCCTTGCTTGCCTGCACTAAATGGCGTCCTAAGCCATTTCCATAAAAAATATTGTCTCCAAGAACAAGAGCGCATGACTCGTTTGCAACGAATTCTTCTCCGATGACAAACGCCTGGGCAAGACCATTTGGCTCAGGCTGCTCCGCATACGACAAATTCAATCCAAAATGTGACCCCTCACGCAACAAGTGCTCGAAATTCGGAAGATCGTGCGGCGTCGAAATGATAAGAATATCTCTAATTCCTGCCAACATCAACGTTGAAAGAGGGTAGTAAATCATGGGCTTGTCGTATACAGGCAACAATTGCTTAGATGTAACCGTCGTGAGCGGATACAAACGAGTTCCTGATCCGCCCGCAAGAACAATGCCCTTCATTCTAATCTCCTCATCATCGAACAGGCTTTATTACCACCTATTTTATTACTTGACTCATAATCTTCTACTTGAATCGACTCTTTATCAAAAGAAGCCATATTCTACTTTGGAGTTCAAATCAATCGTCTCAGAAATTACAATACCGCGTATAAACGGGGTTACGACACAGGAAACGACGGCAGCGAGACAACGCCCGACGGATCTTCCCCAGCGTCGACCGTCTCCATGAGCAAACTCCACGTTTCCTTGTCTTCGGGTATCACCCAAAGGCCCGCTTCGTTCACCGACCCCTTATGCGGCCCCGTGCACGTGTAAATGGTTACGTCGTCGCGATGCAGTAAAAAGTCTGCAGCAAGCGAGGCAACCAACCCGAAGTCCATGTTGGTTGTCGTATGCTCTTCGAGGTACAGAAGCGCATCATCGATTCCGCCAGGATTGGCAAGTACCTTTTCGATGAGGGACACCTCGATATTCCTCACGTTGACCTGCCGCAGAGCATCTTGATCTTCAACGTACTCCTTGCGTGCTCGGGCGAGCACCAGCGTTTGCGAACCATCGAGCGATTGAGATTGTCCCGGCGCAACCGTTACGTCTCTGCCCGTCGAGGGATCGTCGGTAGTAATCTTGAGCGGCACATCGACGACGGTGCCGCCAAGATCGTCGACGAGCGATTCGAACGACGTGAACGTCGTCATCATATAATAGTCAACGGTAATCCCTGTTAAGGTTTCGACGACCTTGACTACCTCGTTCGGATCGCCCCCCGCAAGAGCGTCGTTGATCTTTCCGCTCGTGCCGGCCAGCTGGGTATCACGCGGAACGGTGACCAGTGTAATGGTATAGGTTTCGGGATCGATTCGCATGAGCGTCATGATATCGGAATGCTGATCTACCTGAGCATGCTCGTTCGCCTTACCCGTGTAGAGCGCCGTTCCCTTGCGCGAATCGGAACCGATGAGCAAAACATACAGGGGATCGGATGTCGGTGCAAGCTGAGAACCCAATTCGTTCGGGCTGTATTTGGGACTGCTGGCATGCAGAAAGCAGGCGACACCGATAAAAGCCGCAGCGAACACAGTAACGCAGAGGACTGCCGCTGCAGCCCTTCTTCGAGAACGCGCTATCGCTTCTTGCTGGTTTTCCATTGCCTCAGTATACCATCTGGTAATACGAAGCATTCAGATTGGCATTGGTCGGCTTATTTATGATGGCGAGGAGTACGCGGGCCGTGCTTGCCCTTATTGTCGTAGTAGTGCCTCAAAACCGGTTTGAACAGGCCGAATTTCCAGATGATGAAGAACATGACCACAGCTAAGCCGAAGAATATCGCCCAGCGTACCGGTCCCGAAAAGCTTCCCAGCATGGTGCCGACAAACGCAAGCACCGCCGAGCAGACCCAGAGAACCGCAACGGCTCTTCTCTGACCGAGCCCCGCCCTCAGCAGCCGGTGATGAATATGCCCCATGTCTGCCTGCCCGACCGGCTTGTGACCCCGGCTTCTTCGAATGATGGCGGAAACGGTGTCGAGCAGAGGAATGCCGGCAATGACGAGGGGGACGAGCATGACCACGAAGCTCTGCGTTCTCACCACGCCCGTGATCGAGATAATGCCAACAAGCAATCCCAGCAGCAAAGATCCTGAATCGCCCATAAAGATCGAGGCCGGAAAAAAGTTGTAGCGCAGAAACGCAAGGCATACGGCGATAAGCGCAACGCATGCCATCGCCAACGTCGCACTTCCACGCATGAGCACCAGATACAGCAAACTTGTCGCCACAATAGCGATGATGCCGGTAGCAAGCCCGTCGAGTCCGTCGATGAGGTTCGTGATGTTAACGAACACAACGAGATACAGCACGGTCAGCGGGTAGTTCAACCATCCGAGATCGACGTAATCCCCGTCAATGAGCGAGCGGACGGTTCCAATGGTCACGCCGGCCACAGCCACGACAATAGCGGCAACAACCTGTCCCAGCAACTTCGGCAAAGCCGACATCTGGATGATGTCGTCGACCAAACCGACCGCGAACATCATGGTGATGCCGATGAACAGCAGAATGTAGTTGACTCCGCTGAGCACGTACAGGTCGACGATATCCCACCCGAAGAAACGCTCTGCAATCAGCACGGAAAGGCAGGCGGCGACCAAACCAACATACAGAGCGATGCCTCCGCATCGGGGCACCGGATCGGTGTTGAGCCTGCGATTGCTGGGATAATCGATCGCACCGATAAGCACGGCGATCTTCTTGGAAACGGGCACCATAAGGTACGTGACGATAAACGCCACGAAAAACACCGTTAATGCCTGATGCATCGCTAACAAGTCAAATCCCCATATACGTATTCGTGCAGCTCATATTAGCAGATATCAAACGGTAAACGCGCTTTTCTGCGATTTGGCGCGCTTTCCTTGCCAGACGGCTCGCACGCAGGACGCAAAATCCGCTCAGTTCCGCTCTCCCCGATATTCCTTCGTCCCCCTGATGCCGTCTCTCATACGGCGTGGCACGCCGAGCAGCGCATCTCCCAGCCGATACGTTTTCGACGAGCGAAGATCGTTCTCGCACTCTTCGAGCGCAGAGGCGGGATAGACCACCTCGGAGTAAAATGCCAGACGATCCTGCGGCGAAAGGCCACGGAGAAACCGTTCGCGATCGGCTTCGTCGATGTCTTTGAGCCAAATGCGCCCCGCTATAAGCGAGTAATCCACCATGCGGCGGCTCACCGCACGCAAAAACTCCTCTTCAAGCTCGTCGGCGTGCCGCTCAACCCACGCACGCATCTCCCGCACGCAGACAACGTGTCCCCGAACGTTTTCGACGGTATGCTTCGCCGTCATGGTCGAACCGCTGCGTACGCGACGCCGGTACAGCGGCTCGTTCAAGTACGAAGTCCGTTTCGATCGCACGAGCGTCTGGAAGGTGAACAGCACGTCTTCGTGGATGATGCCCTCGTAAAACCGGATGTGGTTCTCTTCGATCAACGAACGCTTCACCATGCGAAGCGGCGCATGGGGCAAAAACTCGCGATGCTCTTCGAAGTAGGTGAACAAACGCGGACCCGTGGTCACTCCGTCGAAAGCGGGGCGATTTTGGTATTCTTCGCGCACCTGGTCGAACAGCTCTTTCGATTCGTAGAACGCCTGCGCGGAGAAGTAGAGATCGTCGAGGTCTTGCTGCTCGGCCCGTTCGACGAGCTTCTCGAGCGCTTCGGGTACGAAGTAGTCGTCCGCGTCGAGCAGCACGATGTAGGTTCCCCGAGCTTGGTCGAGCGCCACGTTGCGGGCAACGCTCTGCCCGCCGTTTTTCTCCAACGCGGTGAACCCGAAGCGCCGATCGTCGCCCGCAGACGCGCGAGCGATTGCAAGCGAGCCGTCGGTCGAGCAGTCGTCAACGCATAGCACCTCGAAATCGGCGAAGGTCTGCTCTTTGAGCGATGTTATGCACGCTTCTATGTAGGGAGCGCAGTTGTAGAGGGGAACGATAACCGATACGCGAACCTCGTCCATGTTCGCCCCTAAAACGTTTCCAGATGGTGCGCGGCAAACGAAGCGGCACCCTCGTCGAGCAACTGCGTAACCGCGCGCCAATCGCCGTCTGCAAAGTACGATTGTACGAGCTCGCCCGATTCAAAGGCGCGCGCGTACTCGCTGCGCATCCTCTCGGCGAATTCCTCATGGCACGATGCGTCTATCCGCTCGTAGTTCCATCGGTATTTGCCCCACTTATCAACGTGGAACCAGGAGATGAACTTCTCGCAGCGATCGGGACGCTCGCGCAGAAACCGCTCGCTTTCGGCGAGTTCGTCGCATACAACGAAAATCCTGTCGGACGTCTTCACCGAAGAAGACGGGTTATCCATACGGTAATGGAGCAGCGGTTTACGCACGAGAACGCAGCGCTTCGCTGCAAACCACGTCTTCAGAACGAACGAGGTGTCCTGAAACGCCGCGCCGGGAGTCTCGCGAAAGGAGATGCCTTCCCGCTTGAGCATATCGGTGCGGTACAGCCCCGTCCAAATCGAGGGAATCGTGCAGATGATACGCGGCTGATCGGCTGGGTCGAACGGCGTTTTCATCGGATAGCCCTGCAGGTTTCGATTCTTCCTGTTGCGCCCTTCGGCATATTCGTAGAAGTTCGATTTCACCACGTCGCAATCGTAGCGCTGGGCAAAATCGTATAGAGTCGCGTACATGGAGCGCTCGGCAAAATCATCGGGTTCTGCAATGGCTAGATATGCTCCCCGAGCGCACTCCATTCCCCTGTTGAGCGAAGCCCCGTATCCGGAATTCTCCTTGTCGATAACGACGATGCGGGCGTCGCGGTTCGCGTAGTCGTGGAGAATGGCGGCAGACCCGTCGGTTGCCCCGTCGTTGATGCAGATGATCTCGATATTCTCGAGCGTTTGAGCACACAGCGAATCGAGGCATTGCGCCACGTAGCGCTCAACGTTGTACGTAGGCACAAGAACCGAAACGACAGGATGCGCCGCCGTAGTGTTCGTCATATGCATTGCCCCTTTTCGCGTATCGTCCGGTATGCCGCTGCGCAATCGCCGTTGCGAGAATGCCCCTCATTATAACCGAGCGCGACGAAGCGAATCGGGAACCCTGCAGTAACTCCTTGGTCTTCGCTGTCCATGCGCAAGTCGGATTGCGTACGACGGATCCCAAAGTTTAATGCCGCCTTAATACCCGTTGTGCTGTAATAATGCCATACCACCGCCGATGGACTTCGAGAGCGCTTATGCGCACTGCGACACTCGACAGTTCGCTTCGTTTTTACGCGAAAAGGTTTGCGGTGGATTCTTTTCTGCGGGCGCCCACTTCGGTAACCCCCGTGCATAAGCACAACTCCCACCCGGGCGCCCGCCTCCATGCGAAAAAAGTTGAACGACCGCAGCGGCTCCTGTGTAAAAAAACAGGCGCTCGACTTTGATCGGGCACCTGTTTCTGTAGTCTATGCTCGGTGGCTGTCGCTTGTCGCGCAGGCCGTTCTCTTTACGCAGTCACCTCGTTGCTGGCGGCCATCTGGCCGGCAAGGCGCCCGTTCACCAGGCAGTCGGCCGTGGCGCACGAGCCCAGACGGCAGGCTCCGTGCACGCCGCCGGTCGCCTCGCCCGCGGCGTAGAAGCCGGGGATGGGGTTCAGGTCGGCATCGAGCACCTGAGCATCCATGTTGGTTTTCACGCCGCCCATGGTGTGATGCACCTTCGGCCAAATACGGGTGATATAGTAGGGGCCCTCGCCCAAGGGCTTCGCATCCTCGGGGATCATCTTGCCGAATTCCTCGTCGTTGCGGGCCTCGACGTACCCGTTGTAACGGTTGAACTGCGCCATAAACTCTTCGGCGGGAAGGTCGTAGGCGGCAATGACATCCTCGATCGTATCGAACTTCTTCGTGATGCCGGCGTCGATTGCAGGCTGCAGGTTCGCATCGTAGTTCCACTTGGGAATGTTCT
The DNA here is from genome assembly GCF_022845715.1 of Raoultibacter timonensis. Lineage (NCBI taxonomy): Bacteria > Bacillati > Actinomycetota > Coriobacteriia > Eggerthellales > Eggerthellaceae > Raoultibacter > Raoultibacter timonensis. The sequence continues at coordinate 24,378 of NZ_AP025564.1, read as the reverse complement.
GCTCGTCGACAACCTGGATCAACGGCACGCCGTTTGCGACGATCGCATCCGAGTACACGCGACGGTCGGCGAGCTCGCTGACGATACGCTGGCCGGTCTGAGGATCGATGCTCATGCCGTAAGCCACGTTGGCATCGATGTAGCTCGGGCCCTTGCCGTAGCCGGTCTCGTCGGGGCTGCACCACGGTCCAAGCTGAATCCAATCGAGGTGTACCGTAAGGGCTCCCGCTTTCATGGCCGCCGCGAGCGCTTCTGCCGTTGCGCCATCCTGGTTGGTGCAATCGACGGTTTCACCGAGGCGCGGATCGTGCTGGGAGCGCCAGGTAACGTCTTTTCCGAAACCGCCGCTGGCGAGGACGACGCCCTTCTTCGCCTTGATGTAGAGGGGGTTGCCCGTGGTGGGATCGTTGCCTTTCGCCTTCTCGTTCACCTGAACGCCAACCATGCGGCCGGTTTCGTCGCGGAAGAATTTCGTGACCATGCGGCCGGTCTTCATGGGAACGCCCATTTCGTTAAGCTTTTCGGTCAAGGGAACGGTCATGGCCGACCCGTGACCGATCTTGGGGTGGATGGTGCGCACCGTGTTATGGCCGCCGTAGGGAATCACGTTGATGTTGCCTTCTTCGTCGGTATCCCATTCGACGCCGAGATCGCTCTGGGTCCATTCCCATGTTTCGTTCGACTTCTCGGCAAGCACGCGGCACTTTTCTTCATCGTTCAATCCAAGGCCCGCCGCCATCATGTCGGCAACGTACTTGTCGACCGAGTCTTCGATGCCCTTGGCCTTTTGCGCAGAGGACATGCAAACGGCGAAGTCGCCGTCGGCGATGGCCGAATTGCCACCCGTCGTCGGCATCTTCTCAACGACCATCGTATCGGCACCTGCCTTCGACGCCTCGTAGGCAGCCGCGAGCCCCGCATAGCCGGAACCGATAACGAGCACTTCGCATTCCTCGTCCCACTTCTCGGGAAGACCCGCACCTGAAACCGTCGTCGCGTTCGCAGAACCCTTCTGCTGAGGCGCGCAACCCGCAAGTCCGGCTCCTGCTACCATAGCGGCAGCCGAACCGATCGCGAAAGTTTTGAGGAATCCCCTTCTGTCCAGCGATGTTTCCATGATCCTTCTCCCTTCGAATCCGTCCCCTGTTACTGAGTACCGGCGCTTCTTCTGCACGCCTTGCGCCGTTTTGCGCATTGTGTTGAGGACGGTTCGAATCATAGGAGCGAAAGCCGGATGCCGTGTACCTCCAAAGGGACTATTTGCCCGTTTCCGCTTGTGGCACAAAAGGAGGTATATTGGTATTTCTGCTGGTCAGATAAGGTTGATATCGTACGACCGCCGCATTTTGAAATACAGCAGGCCCACGAGGCGCCCGGGTATTACCGAACAGATGTTTCACGTGAAACATCCTCGGCTCTCGATGCGGAGCCGCTTGCTCGCGTTCTTGCGAACCCTATGCGGGAGGAAGCTGCCCCTTCCACACCAAATCGAGCAATTCCTGACGGGAGTGGATACCGAGCTTCGCATAACAGCGGCGCAGATGGGTTTTCACCGTGTAGTTCGACAGATAGAGCTCCTCGGCAATGTAGACGGCACTGCGGCCGCTCGCATACATCATAAGGATTTCGCTCTCGCGCTCGGTGAGCCCCGCGCCCTCTACCGCTTCAGCGAATTTTCGTTCGTAGAGATTCGCGTCATCGACCTCGACAGCCCCGCCGATCGGACCGCTCGCTTCCGCAGCCGCACCGGTTCCCGCACCGGATGCGGCAACATGCAGCACCGGCACATCGCCGATGCCCGCAGCGCGCACTTCCTCGTCCGCCTCGAAGGGGGTCGTCTCCGCATTCTGGCGTTTCAGAATGATCGCGACGGTAACCAGAACGCCGATGAACAGCGCCCACAGTCCCACGATTGAAACGAGGTTTGCCGTTGCATCGGAAATGCCGACCGAATTCGAGAGCAGTTCCACCGAACCGCGGCCGCACAGAAGACCGAGCCGCATCGAGCCGAGTCCGAACGCGAACATGATGAGGGAATTCGCCTTGCTCTCGTATCCCTTCCACGCAAAGACGATCCAGACGAGCTGTCCGAAGAAATTGAACAGCGCAAGCGGTAGACCGTTCGCGAAGAACGACTGCCCCTCGAGCACCGCACGAGCCATAAGCACCGTCGCCAGAGCGAGCGGCACCAACACGAGTACGCGAAACTGCATGCGCATGCCGTCGCGCAATACGTAGAGCAGCAGCGCCACCGATACGGCGATCGTCGCAACCTGTGCTTCGGGCGATACGATGTAGCCCGACGCCCCCTGCACGATATCCATCTGCATGATGCTGCCGAATATGAACGAGAAAGCCACGGTCGCGATCACCGGCTCCTTCACGCCGAGCAGCAGCGTGGCGAAACCCGCCGGTTTCTCGTCGATCGCGTAGCGCTTCTGCTTCGAACCGAAGTCGAGGCGTGCAAGACAGAATCCCAGGATGATGAGCGAAGCGAGCGGGAACAGCAAGCGCAACCCCGTCATCGCCGGCGAGTTATCGGTGGTGAACGAGAAGAGGAGCGAGCACGCGCTCCAGATGATATAGGACCCGATGACGAGCACCATCGAAACAGATGGCTTGAACGAGGCGAAGCACACGCCCCAGCATAGGTTGAGCAGTGCGAGCGCCATGTACACCACCACCTGCAAAGCGACGATGGCCCCCGCAGGAAGCTCGGTTACGTACAGCAGCGCACAGCAAACGACCACGATGGCAAAACAGATTGCGTACAAACGCTTATTCGTATAGGCACGCAGGCGGTATACTATATAGCCGCCTACCAAATATGCAAGCGTCTCTGCGGCAAGCAGATAAAACGGGGTCAACCCGAATCCGAAGAAGTTAGGCGAGGGAACCTGCAGCACGACGAACAAGCCATCGCCGATGATAACCGCCCACAGCAGCCAGCGCGGATATGATGAATCCTTTAGCACGTGCCCTCGTCCCCTGTTCGCTTCATTCTCGAAGCAGCATGGAATAGCCTCGCGATCTCGAAAGCACAGTATACCCGTTTCTGCGGGTCAATGCTTGAACCACCGCAACGTTTAAAACGGCAAACAAGCCGCTTGCCGCAAGGTCGGAGAAACAATGGACAGCACTATGCGCCCCGTGCAACAATGCGCTCATCGCGCTGGTCAACTAAGGGCGGACAGCGATGCATTCGGCGATTTCGGAGGTGCTCGGTGCGGCAGAAACAGGCAAACCACGTGATGCGCGGCATACTCTGCGCGGCAGGCGGTGGAATCTGCTGGGGTTTCTCGGGAACCTGCGCACAGCTCCTCACCTCCGGGTTCGATATTCCCGTCGCATGGATCACCTGCGTGCGTCTGCTTTCGGCCGCAGCGATCTTCCTCGTCATCTGCATCGTAAAAGACGCGAAGAGCCTTCTCGCGGTATTTCGCGACCGATCATCGCTTATCCAGATTGCAGGATTCGCGCTGTTCGGCGTTCTGCTGACGCAGATGAGCTACCTCACGACGATTTCGTACACCAACGCGGGAACGGGAACGGTTCTCGAACGCCTGGGGCTGCTCGTCATCATGGTGTACGTATGCGTTCGCGTACGGCGATTGCCGAAAGCGCGCGAACTCATCGGGTTGGTTCTCGCCATAGCAGGTACGTTCCTCATCGCCACCAAAGGGCACTTCGATTCGCTCGCCATTCCTCCGGAAGCTCTTTTCTGGGGCGGAATGTCTGCAATAGCCCTCGCCTTCTATACGCTGCTTCCCGTCAAGGTGCTGAAAAAATGGGGTAGCCTGATCGTCACCGGGCTTGCGATGCTGATCGGCGGCATTGTGGCCACGATCGTTGTCAGGCCGTGGACCATATCGGTAACGATGAACGAATCGGTAGCGGTGGTTATGGCGCTCATGACCGCGATCGGAACCGTTGCCGCCTACATCCTCTATCTGCAGGGCATCACCGATGCGGGACCCGTACGCGCAGGTTTGGTGGGATGCATCGAGCCAGTGTCGGCAACGTTCATTTCCGCCGTCTGGCTCCATACGCCCGTCGCTCCCGTCGACATCGTCGGAGTCATCATGATCATCGTGATGGTGGTGCTCGTCACCGATCGCGGCGAGGATCCGGGCGACGCGGGCGACACCCCCTACGACGGGTCGAGCGACGACGTTCCCCTTTTCGAAGGGCGGGCATCGCTGATCGGCTATTACGGTGCACGCAGGGCAGTGCATGATGATTACCAACGCATCATGCAGCTGTTGAATGACGGGCATCGCTCGCTCAAAGAGATGGGCATTGCCGAAGGGCTGAAGAAGTACCCTTCGGCGAGACGGGTTATGAAGAGCATCGAGAACAAGACGTGCTACGTCGTCGCCGATGAAGATGAGATCATCGGGATGTTCGCTGTCGAGACCAACGGCGATCCCCATTACCAGCTCGCGCTCGAGGGCCAATGGCTAGTGCACGGGAACGGCGATGTCCCAGTGTATGCGGCGCTCCATTGGGTGAACGTTGCTCCCGAAGCCAGAAGATGCGGTGTGGGATTTTTCATCCTTGGGGAAGCCGAGCGCATCGCGCGGGAAGCAGGAAAAGAAAGCATCTGCGCCGACATCTACCCCTCAAACGAACCGATGAGAACGATGCTGCTCAAGCACGGCTACCTTGAATGCGGATCCATCCGCATCAAAGACTACCTCGAACGCGAAAAACAGCGGGCCGTGTTCGAAAAAATCCTGTAGCTCTTCGGTGCGCCGCGATCGTCTCCGAGACAGCCGCAAAAACAAAGCCTTTTCGCAATGCCTTTTCGGGAAATGAAAAACGGCGATCCGAAGATCGCCGCCCGATTGCTATGTTCTTATCGTATCAGATCGAACAGAGCTATGCGTAAACAGTGCTACTTGGCAGCGCCGATACGGCAGATGGTGGTGCCGCAGTCGGGGCAGGTGCCCTTGGTGATCGGCTTGCCGTTCTTCGTGGTGCTCTCGACGGGATTCTGCATTTCCTTCTTCGCCTTGCACTTCACGCAATATGCTTCGATTGCCATGGTTGTTGAACCTCTCTGTTCGTTCCTATGGGCCCGAGGGCCCTCTTTCATCTATGACTGCATAGGTCGCACTCGCGTATATAGCTCTATATAGCTTTGCTCCTAGTGGTCATTGCTGCGGCCATTATACTGCAAGCACGCATAATACCAGCAGATTCGCCCTGCCGTCCACTATATATTCTTGAGTAATTCCATAACGAAATCCGAGTTTCGATACAGCGTATCCGGGTCGATGTTCTCGAGCACGTCATCACCCTGTCCGAAGTACGCGGGCTTCGATCCGTCCATACCGACGATGCTCATCGCCTGGAATCCATGGCGCAGTGCGACCGACGAAGCGCTCTCGGACCATTTGATCGATGCGGTCGACGAATCGATGCCCGTCGCCTGGCTCGCTTTCTTCATGTAGCGCTTCATGCGAGAAGAAGCGGAGACCCTGCGGTATTTGCCCTCTTTCTCGATGAGGCTCAAATCGCCTGCACCGAGCGCATTGAGGTTGATGATCACCGATCCTCGCAGTTCAGTGCCGTGTTCAGCAAGAAATGCCTTCATGCCAGCGTTGCCGGCAAGCTCCGACCCGAGCGCCACGAACCACACCTCGACGTTCACATCGGGATTCCGGAACTGATAGACTTGCTGCAGCTCGTCGGAAACCTGCGCTTCGGAAGAAACCTGCGAAGCGACAGGCGTCTCTCCTTCGTCGAGCGCCTCGTCCTGATCGACAAGGCGGCGGCGCGAGAACGCTCCTCCTTGCCACGGACGGTTGCCTCCGTTTTCAAATTCGTCATCGTCGAACTCGTCGATTTCACGATCGCCTCCGTACGCCGCGTTTTCGTCGAACTCGTCGTATTCGCTGTAACCGTCGGTTTCATCGAAGGAATCATCCTGCTGGAAGCTCTCCCATCCGCCACGCGCTGCGCCCACGCTGCGCGCTTCGAAGTTCTCATCCACATCGAGCCATTCCTGCGGGCTCACTTCCTCTTCCTTCTTTTTCTTGCCGAACCGGTCGAAGAAGCGGCGTACGCGTGATTTCGGCATCTCGACGTAACCCGGGCCGGCAAACGCCCCCGTCTCCGTAAGGCCGCTCTCGTAGTCGGAATCGTCTGCGTCGTCGACGTAGATCTCGTCGGGATCGACGTTTTCGATCAGTTCATCGCCAACCGGCGTGAATGCTCCCGTCATACCCATCGAAGCGAACGATCCGGCTTTGCTGACGCTCCCGGCTGCCTGCGTGCCCTCATCGGTTGAGGGCTTGCGAATCTCGCCGCTCAAGGAGGGCAGCAATCCTAAATCGGGCTTCGGGGAAACCGCTTTGTCTTGATGCGCTTGCGCGGGGTCTTTGCCGTCTTTTTCGGCGGCGATCTCCTCGGCTCCGATAGTAGGCAGCATGGTGAGCAAGCTCTTGGCGGCGACCTTCGAGGATTGCTCCGCTTCGGCGAGCGGAGCGCGCTGCTTGCTCATCTCGATCACGGGTGGCAGGTTGGTAGCCGACATGCCGATATCGGGAAGGACGATCGCAGGCTTCGCTTGTTCGGTTTCGATGGGCGGGATGGGCGCTATAGGCGGCACGTTTCCAGCCACCTGAGCGCGTAAATCGCTCACATCGATTGGGGGCATTGCCGTGGTCGATCCGGGCGCCGCGCTGCTTTGCTGCGCTGCGTCCTGCAACGGAATGGGCTGCGCCGACACCCAGGGCTCGGGCGCATCGGGCAATCCCGCAGAAAGGTTCGCGGCGTCCGCCTGCTGGTTTTCGCCAAACTGCTCCGGCACGGCAACGCCGTTGCCGGAAGCCTCGGATTGCATCGCCGCCTCGGGCGCAGGAGGTGCCGTCCGGGTTTCCAGAAGCCCTTCGCGCATCTGCTTGAGGCGTCCTTCGGTCTCGGCGTCAACAAGACGGTTCGCCTGGTTGAAGTGGGACGAGCTTTCGGAAACGGCCGCGTCGAGCGCATCGGCGTAGCGCGAGCGGTGGATTTCGCCAGGCTGCGCGCTGCGCGGCTTCTTGGCGTTTTCTTGAGCCTTCTTGAACCAATCGGGCACCGAGGCATCCGCAGCCGATGAAGAATCCGGAGAAACGACGCTGCCCGCAATCGCGGCGGCCGCCGCAGTACCGGCTGCCGCAACGGCAGTTCCCGCCGCCGCACCGCTATCGGCCACTTCGCCCTTCCCCCCCGCTGCAGGAGACAGCATCTCGACGACAACTTGGGAAGGAGCCCCCTCGGAAGGAACTCCCGCAAGGGCTTCGCGGGTTTCATCGCGCTGCTCCCTGATGTCTTCTTCGGTCGGCTGCCCGATCGGCGCTTCTTTCACCTGCACGAGATTGCTCGCTATATCGCGAACGGGTTCGCTTTGGGACACGGGCTGACCCGTGAGTGCGGCAATGGCCGCCTTGGCGGAGGCAAGACGATCTTCGGGCGTTTGCGGAGCGGGCTCGGGAGGCTGCATCTGCGCTGCCTGATACGCAAGCTGTGCGCCTTCGGGAACGAGACCCGATGCGATGGCCGCCTCTTCCCCGTGGACAACGGTACCGTCGGCTTCGGCGCGCGCGGCCAATTCGGCGGCGCTCACTCTACCCCTGCCGATCCTTCGCGCAACGTCGAGCAACACGGCAGTGCCAGCGGCGTTTGCGTTGGCCGCCTCGTTGTACGCCGCGAACTTGTGAACGATAGCGATGACGAGAGGCAGCGCTGTAAAGAACAGACCGATGCCGATGAGCACGAAAAAGACGATTGCCGTCACACCTTCGGCATGGAGGAAGAAGACGTTTCTCACAATGAGGAGGATTGGAATGAGCACAATGGAAACGAGCAGCGCCCACTGGATGAAAGGCAGAACGCCCAAAATGGGCGCTTTAAGCTCAGGTTGCACTTTTCCACTGTCGTAGCGCGCTACAAGAATGACCTTTCGACGGCGTGCCCCGCCTGCGTCGGCGGAATAGCCGGGTTCGTATTTGGCCACGACGTTCTGACTCACGCCGCGAGCAAGGAACCGCGAGATGATGGGCTTGCCACCTACCTCGAGCACGTAAAGAATCGCAGAGAGCGCGGTAAGGACCATCGCGGGAATGGCGAGAACCGGCAAAAAGAGCGAGGCGAGCGCGATAACGAATGTTATGGCGCAGCAGATCGCGCGGGGGGTCTCGGCGTTCGAAGCGCTGTTGAAATCCTCTATCACAGCCGAAAGGCCGGCGTCTTTTTGCATCTGCTCGGTAATGTAGAGGGCGGCTTGCTGCTCCTCTTCAGTCCCAGCAGGACGAGGACCGATTTCTTGCGACAGATACGCAACATGATCCATTAGTTCTGGCATACGCGTGCCTTTCGTTTTTCATCTGGTCGTTTGCAGGTAGGCATACAGTAGGTAAGTATACGCTATTTGCCGTTTGACCCCAAATAATCACGAATAAATGCATCTGCGGTTGATGCGATGGAGCGCGCTTCGTTGTACAGTTTTTCAGATTGCTCGATATCGCGCAGGTATGCGCTTTTCACCAGCTCCGATGGATTGTCGGGCAATGTTTGCGCGAGCTCGGCCGCCTCCTGGTCCACCGCGTTGTACGCGTCGTTTTGAGATGCAGCCGTCTCCTTATCGTAAGCAAGAATCGCATCATCCGACGCAATGGCGTATTCCATGGCGGCGATTCTCTTTTCGATGTAGTCGATCTGCCCGGAAAGATCGGCGCTCGGGTAGACGGCGGCAGCATCCTGGAATTGAACAAGGGCTTCGCCGAAGAGGTCCCTCGCCTGGACGCTCTTTTCCTTCGACGCCTCGACGTTTTCCATGGTCGTATCGGCGATGAGCGCCGCCGCATCGCGGGCGAGCGTATCGGCCTGGATCACGTCGGCCCATGCCACTTCGATTGTCTGCATCGCCTGCATGGCCGAGACGGCGGCGTCCATGATGGACGGCCCTTGTTCGATCATATCGCGACCCGCCGAGATTGCAGCACTGGCGTTGGCCGCCGCCTCCTTCTCCTCTGCACGGTTTGCTTCCGACTCGGCGGGCTGCAGCGAACTCTCCGCTTCGTCGAGCAGTGCCGTCGCCTCGGCAAGTTTGTCTTCCACCTCGGTTACCTTCGCCGCGTTTTCGTCGGTCATCTCCCCCGCAACGATGGCATCCATCTCCATGATGATGTCGTAGGCTTGCGTCAGATCGGAAAGGGAGGTCTCAAGATACGACACCCGCTCGTTGTAGGCAGTATATTCCTTGTACAGAAACGAAGCGCCCGCCCCTGCGAGCCCGACAAGGGCTACGGCGACCACAGCGACGGCCAACCCGTTGCGCAAACGACGGCGCGTTTTCCTTCGGGCTATCTCATCGACAGGCGGCTCGTATTGCTTCTTCGGTGTTTCGGGAACGATGGTCGCAGGAGTCGAAAGCTGCGAGGGCATTCCGACGGGACCCTTGCTCGAAAGAGGCAGCGCCTCTTCTTTCTGCGGGGTCGTGTGAGGCTTCTTTTTCCCCGGCAAGGTGAACAACGGGACACCGCCGAAACGCGGCATCTTCACCTTCGAATCGCGCCCCTCTTCCGCATCGGCTGCGTTTTTCGCAGCATCGAGCACGCTGAAAGACAGCTCGTTGGAGGTTCCCTCGGTATGCCGCTTGATATGCGCGGCGTGCGAAAGCTTCGTATGCTTGTTCTTGCGACTCATGGTTTGCCTATTGTACGGTATTACCCCGCAGCGGACGGATCACGACACAGAATCGGCTGCTATTCTGCGAAAGGCGCGCCGTCGGACCGAGCCGCTTCCCGAGCGATGCATGCGACCACTTCGGCGGTCGTGCATACCTTGATCGTTTTGCTGGGAAGCGAATTGAGAAACGCCTTTCCGTACCCCTTGGTTATCAATCGCTTGTCGGCGAGGATGAGCGATCCCGAATCGGTTGATTTGCGAATAAGGCGCCCTGCCGCCTGCTTGATCTCAAGCACTGCAGCGGGCAGCACGTAATGGCTCCACGCATGGGAGTCGCGATCGGCTCGCTCGCATGAAAGCGGATCGGTCGGTTTGGAAAACGGCAGTTTGGGAATGACGACGCCCTTGAGCGTCGCGCCCGGCGCGTCGAATCCTTCCCAGAAGCTTTTCAGAGCGAAGAGCGATAGGTGCTCGTCGACGAGGAAATCGTCGCGCAGGCCCTTGACCGAGACGCCCCATTTCTGGCAGACGAGCCTCAGATCGTCCGCTTTGAGAACGGGATATACCACATCGAAGCAGCGTTCCATCTCTTTGCGGTTCGTGAAAAGGGTGAGCATCGAACCGTGCTGCGCACGGTGGATGCCGATGAGCAGATCCTGCAGGGCCTCGAGATAACCCGATGCATTCGGCTCGGGCATGTCTTCGACGACGTATACCGTCATCTGCTCATCAAAGTTGTAACTCGAAGGCAACTCGCGCATCGAAGTTTGGGAGAATTCTGTTCGATTAAGGCCGAGTGCCTGCTCGAACGCCGAGAATTTGCCGTCGACCGTCATGGTCGCCGAAGCAAAGACCACCGAATGGGTGTTCGCATACAATGTCTCGTTCATCTTATCGCCCACATCGATGAGCAGCGCCTGCAGCGTTTCGGCAACCCGATCGTTCTTTTTCGAAAGCGAGGCCGCATAAGCGTAGGTCTGTGGGGCAACAACGAGAATCGTATCGGCGGCGTTGATCATTTCCTTGAGCGCGATGGCCGTCGAAGCAATCTCTCGCTGCAACTCCGCCGCGCTGTCGAGATCCTCGAGATAGGCGACGATGTCCTGACATGCTTTTACGAGCTTCTCCGCCTTGTCAGAAAAAATCTTGCCGTACGAGCAGAGCGTTGCAAACGTGTCGCTGTTGCGGATTTGATCGTTAATCCACAGCTCCACGAACTCGTAGCCTTTGCTCTTGCTGCTCGGATCGAAGTACAGCAGATCTTTCATATGAGCGGTGAACTCACCTGCCGCCTGCTCGAACTCCTTGCCCGCAGCCCGCGCTTTCGCTGTAAGGGCGAACAGCAACGTTGATCCATCGGGCGCTTCGCCTAACCTGCGCTCGGTTCTGATGAACACGTTGCGCGATGCATCGTCGGCGGCTACGCGAGCGGCTGTTCTCATAATCTCCTCGGCCGACAAGTTGATTGAAAACGCCTTGCGCGCTTCGGCTTCCGCTCCGTGGGCCTCGTCTACGACCCAATAACGAATCGGAGGAAGCAACCCCCCGTCTGCAACCAAATCGCAAAACAGCAGGCTATGGTTGGTTACCATGATATCGGCCGATTCGGCCCGGCGGCGGGCTCCGTGAACGAAGCACATCGCCCCGAAGAACGGACATTTCCGTCGGAGACAATCGGTACTCGAGGTGGTGATGGTGTAGCGCGGGAGCGCTCGGTAATCGATTTTGAGGCCATCGATGTCATCGTACTCGCTCTGCTCGATAAAGGAGAGAAGCCCCGCAAGCGAGGGAGCCTGTAAAACTTCCTTTCCGGCAACAGTGCGAGATTTCGGGCCGGTCGTCACGATGCGGTTGATCTGCCTCAAACACGGATAATGCGAGAAACCCTTCAAAGCGGCGTAGTCAATGCCGAGTTCCGATGCAGAACCGTCGGGTTTCATCTCAGGTGTCGCTTTGCCTCGCTCGCCGTCAGCCGCATCAGCACCCGGCTTGGTGCATGCAGGCGCCGTGCCGCCGTCCTGGATGACGCTCGGCAAAGCAACTTCGTCCTCGCTTTGCGCGGTCGCCTGTTTTTTGAGCGCCTCGTTCAGAAGGGGCAATTCCTTGTACATCAACTGATCGAGCAGGGCATTGGTTTTCGTTGCCACCCCGATCGCGATGTTGTTCTTCTTCGCCGTCAGGGCCGCAGGAAGCAGATACGCCATCGATTTGCCGACGCCGGTGCCTGCCTCGACGGCAAGGTTGGTCGATGATACAAACGCTCGACGCACCGATTCGGCCATGATGACCTGTTCTTCCCTCGTCTCGAAATCAGGGTAAAGCGATCCGACGAGCCCATCCGACGAAAACGCTTCATTGACCTCTTCAACAGAGGGGAACACAAGCGCTTTCCCCGGATCCGACGCGATCGAATCGGCGTCGGTTTTAGCCTTACGCTCGATCGACCTCACGCGAGCCTGGCGCATCGCCCTCAACGAGAACGGTATCTTCTCGACATCTCCCGTTTGCTCACCGCACGATGTTTGCGCACCGCGCGATTCCGTTTCAGATGAACCCTCGTCATCGTGAGCGGAGTTGTCGGCTGCCGGCGAATTCGTGGCGGCGTCGGCGAAATGAGCGAACACCTTGACGGTCGGCCACTCTTCAACCGTTGCCATGCCGGCAATCTCGTTGACGAGAGGACGCGGCATCGCATCGATCGCCGCAAGCAGTATGCGGTACACCGCGCAGAGCGCCTCGACGTCGGCGTCGGCGCGATGCGTCGAAATCGGCGCATCGAATGTGCGCACAAGATCGATGAGCCGATGGGATTTGAGCCGCGGCAAAGCGATGCGGGCAAGGTCGAGCGAATCGATCCACGTGTTTTCCGCAAGCGGCGTGCCGTACATGTTCTTGGTCGTAAAGTTGCGGTCGAATTCGGCGTTATGGGCGACGATATCCGAATCTCCCACGAATTCGACCAAATCGGCAAGTGCCTGCGCCGGAGTGGGAGCATCGGCAACGTCTTCATCGTGTATATCGGTAAGCCTCGCCACGTCTTCGGGAATGGGCTTGCCGGGATTCACGAAGGTCACGAACCATTCGACTATCTCGCCGTGCTTCATGCGCGCAGCGGCAATCTGGGTCAATTCGTCATGGTTGATCGAAAAACCCGTCGTCTCGGTATCGAGCACGACAACATCTCGATCAAGATCGCCGTAGTCGGCGGTGCGGGCCATCGCGGCAAGGTTGGCATACCGTGCGCAAACGTCTCGGGGCGTTCCCTCGACGATATGATTTTGTATAGTATCTGTCTGCAGTGCTGTTTCTTTTTCCATAGAATGAAGCCTATCATCTATCATGATGTCGCACAAACCGAAAGATCGGGTCGCGAAATAATCGCACAAACCGATCAGCCGCATCACGAGGAACTATTGCGAGGAGAACCACCATGGCCGACATCCCCTACTTTGGAACGTACGCGCGCTTCGATACCGCATCGAAGAAGGATGCCGCCGTGCTCCTCGGCGCCGATAATCTCGTTGGCGATGTCTTCGATATCGAATTCGTTACTGAAGACGGAGTACGGACCGCATGGATGAAGAACCGCTTCGGCGCTATGGTCGGTTTTTTCGAGCCGGGAACATCGCGCGATTTGAGTCTGTGCGAAGCGCGCGGATTCAGAATGCAGGCGCTGCTCTCTTTCATTGCGTACAGCGAATCGCCTGAACCAGGTGAATATTGGGGCGAAGCGGCGATCATTTGCTACGACCCGAAAGATGCCGAAGCGTTCGAATGTTTCACGGGAAACATTGCCGCGCGCATGATGGACGGCATCAGACCCGAAGTGGATCTCGGTGAGCAGGGATATGCCAAGGTTGTCGAAAGCAAAGGAACCTGGAAGCCGACGAAAACCGTCTCTTTGCCCTCGAAGCAGGCCGGCGTAGCGATTCTCAAGACACGGCGCAGCGTTTCCGAAAAGATGATCGAACAGGGTCGCAAGGGAAACAAGGGCTGCTACATCCTCAGCTGGGTCTTTCTCCTCGCCCTTATCGCCGGCGTCATATTCGGCCTTCGCTCCTGCGGCGTTTTTTAGTCTCCCAAGCGCTCGGCCGCTCGAGCGCTTGACCGCTCAATCACCACTTCGCGCCCCTTCCTCACATTCCGGAATATGACATTATGAAAGGTGCGGAATCAAAGAAGAAAAATGCCTCCGCGTATACGGAGGCATCGGCAATTTGATTGTGTCTGCAGCTTATCTTATCTTATCTTAGCCTAGCGAAGCGCAAGCTCGACAAGCTTCGTGCATAGCTCGGAAAACTCCATTCCCGCAGCGCGACCCGCATCGGGAAGCAAAGATGTCCCCGTCATACCGGGAATGGTGTTCGTTTCGAGGATCCAAAACACCCCGTTGCCGTCCTTGATGAAATCGCTGCGCGAAACGCCACGGCAACCGAGCACCTTATGGGCTTCTACAGCCATACGCTGCACTTCATCGGTCTCGGCGACCGACAACGGCGCGGGGCACAGATGCTGTGACCCCCCGGGCGCGTACTTCGATTCGAAATCGTAAAACTCGTTCGAAGGCACGATCTGAATGACCGGCAGCGCTTCGGGATTCTCGTTTCCGATAACCGCCACGGTAAATTCATCCCCTGAAACATACGTTTCAACGAGCACTTCGCTATCTATCTCGAATGCTTTGCCTATCGCCTCTTCAATATCAGGAACGCCCTCGACGATGAAAACACCCAGTGCGCTGCCTTCGGTTGCCGGTTTCACGACGCAACGAACGCCGACGGTCTTTACGATCTCCTCGATATTTCGCTCGTCCGCCTTGCGCAGCGTGATCGATCTGGGAGTCCGAATCCCCGAATGCTCGTAAAACACCTTCGCCTTAGTCTTGTCCATCGCAAGAGCGCTGCTCCATACGTTCGAACCGATATAGGGAAGGTCGATAATCTCAAGTAACCCCTGCATGGTGCCGTCTTCACCGTATTTGCCATGAAGGCAGATGAAAGCAACGTCGAAATCGCCGTCGATCAGCTTTTTGAGATCCTCCTTTTTCGCAGGATCGATAACCTTTACGGGAAAACCAGCCTCTTCAAGTGCGGTTTTGGCGCCCATACCCGATGCAAGCGATATTTCCCGTTCTCCGCTCTTACCTCCCGCAAGCAAAGCGATCTTGCATGTTTGAGGTGTGAAGGTATCTGACATGAACCCCTGCTCCATTCGCTTTATCGCCCGGCAGCGTCGATTGCTTCGAATTTTGGCGCGCCGATTCTTCTTTCGTTTTTCCGTTCGCGGCGCGAGGGCGGGATCGGCCTTTGGCTGCGACGGATGAAGTATAGCAAATCCCCTATTTCACGCTATCGATTGACCAGTTAAAACATAATGCAATCGACTCCCCGAACACATTTTCTCATCCCATATTCCGAAATCGCACAAACAACTATAATGGGCAAATGAAACACGACATCAAATCATTAACGCGCGCCGAGATTGCCGAGCTCGTCAAAGAGCTCGGACAACCCTCGTTTCGCGCCAAGCAACTAACCCAATGGCTCTACGGACACCACGCGCGTTCGTACGACGATATGACTAATCTGCCAACTGAACTGCGGCAACAGCTCGCCGAAGATCATCCCCTCATATCCGGCTCGATGATCAATCGCCAGGTATCGAGCGATGGAACCCGTAAATACGTTATCGAATTCCCTGATGGAGCGCGCGTCGAGACGGTTACCATGCCGAGCCGTTCAACCGACGGCAGCGCTAAACTTTCGATTTGCTTTTCCACGCAAGCGGGATGCCCGATGGAGTGCTCGTTCTGCGCGACAGGGAAAGGGGGGTTCACCCGCAACCTCACAATCGGCGAAATCATCGACCAAATAGTCATCGCCCAAACCGATATGGAGCTGCGCGCCAGCAGCTTGGTTGCAATGGGCCAAGGGGAACCTTTCCTCAATTACGACAACACCCTCGAAGCGCTGCATATCGTCAATTCGAAAGAATCGCTGAATATCGGAGCACGTCATATCACCATTTCAACCTGCGGAATGGTCAAAGGTATCCAGAGGCTCTCGAATGAACCGGAACAATTCACCCTGGCGATCTCGCTCCATTCTGCGCAACAAAACGTAAGAAACCAGCTCATGCCCGCAATGGCCAATACGCCGCTTCCCGAGCTTAAACGAGCGCTGACGGAGTACAGGAACAAGACGAACCGGCGGATAACGTTCGAATACATCATGATCAAAGGCGTGAACGACACCGACGAAGCCCTCAAACACCTATCCAAGTACTGCGAAGGCATGCTTTGCCATGTCAACCTCATTCCCATCAATCGAATCCCTAGCAGCCCGTATCAGCCGTCCGATAGCGTCACTATGAGGAAATGGGTCGATGCACTGGCTAAACGGGGCGTAGAAACGACCATAAGGGCTTCTCGCGGATCCGATATCGCCGGCGCGTGCGGCCAATTAAAGAATTCTCTGTAGCTGAAAACAACGAAAAAAGTGACGACACTGATGACCGTCACTTTTTTCGTTGAGTCGTATATTTCTTATTGCTCTGCTTGATCCTTCTTGTAGGCAGTCATTGTTTCGAACAAACGTTCTAGTTCTTCTTCGTCCTTGAACTCAATTTCTATTTTGTTCTTCCCTTGGACGGTTTTCACGCGCACATTGGTATTGAACGATTCGCGGAGCGCCCTCGCAACGGATTTGAACATCTTAGGAGTGGGGATTCTCGCCGCATTCTCCCCTTTTTCCTTCTTACCCGCGAAGAGACGAGCCAGCGTTTCGGCTTCACGAACCGAAATCTTTTCCTGAACCATCTTCTCCGTCAGCTTCTGTCTTCCCTCCTTAGAGGGAATCGACAAGATCGCACGGGCATGACCGGCCGATATCTTCTCTTCAAACAAAAGCTGCTGCGCATCTTCGGGAAGCTCGAGGAGGCGCAACGAATTGGCGATCGTCGAACGGCCCTTAGAAACCGCTTGCGCGACTTCGGATTGCGTCATGTTCTGACGTTCCATCAATCGACGATACCCGTACGCTTCCTCAATCGGGTTCAGATCGGATCGCTGAATATTTTCGATCAACGCGAGTTCGAGTGCTTTGTCGTCATCGGCTTCTTTGATGCGAATCGGAACCGTTTTCAACCCAAGAGACCTGCAAGCTTGCCAGCGACGTTCCCCGGCGATGATCTGATATTTGCCGTTTGCCATAGAGCGTACCAGTATCGGTTGGAGCAACCCGTCTTTCTCGATAGAGGATGCAAGCTCCTCTATTTCCTCCTGCTTGAAGTTTGTGCGCGGCTGATCGGGATTCGGTTCGATAGAGGTGAGCTCCACCTCGTCTACCCTTTTATCCTTCACCTCGCGCGCAACGACGCTCTTTATCGTAACGTGGTCTTCCTCTTCCAGATACGGCTGCGACTTCTCGGGAGCAGCCGTGTCCTGGACTTTCTCAGCCACAGGTTCAGATTCTTTAACTATCTGCCTTTCGGATAGAGGTTGTTTTGCAGGCGTCGGCTTCTGTGCTGGTTTTTGCGTAGGAGCCGGCGTGGGGAGCTCCTCGTCAACCGTGACCATCGTTCTCTGTTTCGACGGTACGGCTTCTGCGGGGATTGCTTCTTCCATACTTCCACTCAAAAGAGAATTCAGGCCGCGACCAAGACCGCTCTTATTCTGTTTAGCCACGGAGTATCACTTCCTTTGCAAGATCAATATACGATTGGGCGCCTTTGCCGGTCGGATCGTACTGGGTGATCGGCAGACCATAGCTCGGAGCCTCAGATAGCTTTACCGTACGGGGAATAAGAGTCTCAAACACTGTTTTCCCGAAATACGAACGCACCTCATCGACAACTTGACGGGAAAGCGTTGTTCTTCCATCGTACATAGTAAGAAGGACTCCATAAATATCAAGGCTCGGATTAAGGAGACCTTTGACACGTTTCATTGAATCAAGGAGTTTTGTCACACCTTCAAGGGCATAGAACTCGCATTGAATCGGAATAAGAAGCTTATCTGCAGCTACAAGAGCATTGACGGTAAGAAGGCCGAGAGATGGGGGGCAATCAATGAAGATGAAATCATACTTTCCCCTCAATGAGCCGACGGCATCCTTGAGTCTATTTTCCCGGGCCATCTCCGAAACCAACTCCACTTCGGCTCCAGCTAAGTTAATGGTTGCTGGAATAACATCAAGACCCTCGCATATATCGGGAATTATTACGTCTTCGACAGGCGTCTGGTTGAGAAGGACGTCATAGACGCAATGCTCAACCTGGCTTTTCTCTATACCGAGACCGCTCGATGAATTTCCTTGCGGATCCAAATCGATCAGAAGTACCTGTTTTCCCATTTCACCAAGCGCGGCCGAAAGGTTGATGGCAGTTGTGGATTTACCCACTCCCCCTTTTTGGTTAATGATGGCAAGTACTTTAGTTTGACCTATCACGTGTTTCACAGGGTCTTTCTCTTTATAAGATTTCAGATGTTTCGGAGCGACCTCTTCGATTGTTTCACGTGAAACATCGCGTTCTACCACTTCAACATCTTCAATATCGATTTCTGCAACCTCGTTATCAGAGGAAATTTCGGATGATATATCCATATCATCCGACGCGATAGTCTCTGCTGCCTTTTTTTCACGTTTCAGACCATCAAATAAGCCCACAGCTCCCCCTTTCATGGATAATCTGCATCAGTATAGCGCAAATGGGAACATATGGGACGGTTATGAGACCTTTACCTATGTTTCACGTGAAACAATCATGCATCGTATTTATATCAAAAGGTGTTTCACGTGAAACATTGCCCCACTTGCCTCTTTAACAATTCAATACCGATTCACGGTTATGTGTGATTTACCTCCTGTATACGTAAGGTTTAAAAGACAATCTGGAAAGGCTTATCTGATAACATTTTCTGGGGTGATACAAATGGGTCTTCCAAGAAAAAATGCTTTAGCTTCATTCGCATATCAGCTTCGATGCAATGCCACACCGGCAGAAAGAAAACTGTGGTACCGATTCCTTTGCTCGTATTCAGTCCCTTTCAGACAGCAGAAAGTTATCGGCCCGTACATCGTAGACTTTTTCTGCAACAAAGTACGTATGAGTATCGAACTCGACGGATCTCAACATTATGAGGAAAAAGGGAGAATCAAGGATACCTATAGAACAAGATACTTGGAGCTGCTTGAAATCAAAGAATTGAGATTCTCAAATTATGAAATATCAAATGATTTTGAAGCCGTATGCGAAACCATACATCTCGAGGTTACGAAAAGGAGAAACGATATCATCAATATTCCCATAGCTAAACTCAAAAGCAAACACTGAGGATGTTTCACGTGAAACATCCTCAGTGACTCACATGTAGCCAACAGCATTGTTTCACGTGAAACAAACTACAAAGGTCTCTTTTGCGCCATCCCCACCCGTCGAGGCAATTTAATACTTGGATATCCCTTTTTTTCAAAAACAAGAATACGACGAGGGGTCACTCCATCACTGAGCGTGAATGATCTATCGCTCACAAGACGCATCGCTAATAAGCCTTTGAGTTCTTCTACGTGGTCAATCTCCTCGTCTTCGACGTTTGCCTTATAGCATATTAGTTGACCCCCTTGGACAAGAAGAGGGCTTGACAATTCCAATAATGATGAAAGAGAACTCAATGCACGGGCAGTCAATACCGAAAAACTCGCTTTCTTCTCAGTAGCAAGATCTTCGATTCTTCCACCATACGTGCTCATCTGCTTGCTTAATCCCATTTCACGTACAATATCTTCAAGAATGGCGACTTTCTTTTTTACCGAATCCACAAGCAGAACGGTTCGTCCTGTTGCGATAGAGAGCGGAACGCCAGGAAAGCCGCCACCGGTGCCTAAATCTCCGTATAGTCCTTCTGGCGCTTTATTAAACTCTTTTAATCCAGAAAGAGAATCCTCAAGGTGAAGCATTCTTCCTGATTCCAGGGTTTCTATTCTCGTTAGGTTAGTTGTTTTGTTCGCTTCAATGACATGCAGCAAATACGATTCTATCAAATTCATTCGGTCGACGCTTATCCCTAACGCTTGAGCGGTTTTTTCTGCCCAAGTGGTATCTTCGATCATCTCAACTCCTGATACATCATATTTCGACTATAGAAAGCATGGTTTCATAGTTCAAGGCAAAAGAAAAGGGTGTTTCACGTGAAACACCTCACATGAAACACCCTTGTTCAGTAAAAAACAACCGCTACTGGGGAACAACCACTACATGCCTCGCACTACCCTCACCTTCGGACGCCGTCTCTACGCGATCGTCGTCTCTAAGGGTGATATGCACGATACGGCGCTCATACGGTGTCATGGGACGCAACTTGATACTGCGGTTCTGACCGGCTGCACGGTTCGCCGCCGAACGCGCGATAGACTCGAGTTTCTGGCGCTGTCTACTCTTATATCCCTCGACATCAACGACAACAGGATATCTGAAACCCATTTTTCGCACGGTTACCGCTGAAACGAGGAACTGCAACGAATCGAGGGTTTTACCATGACGCCCTATCAACACAGCAAGATCGTCGCCGGTGATATCGAGAATTAGCTCTCCCTCATCACCTTCGTACTCATCGATAGTCACTTCACCTACATTGAAATACTTCAGAATGTCCTGGAGAATGGAGATAGCAGTATCAGCTACCTCATCAAGCTCCTCGTCGCTCAGTTCAGGGACTCCGCTCTCGTCGGATCCGTTCACTTCCTCGACGGACTCCTCTTCGATCCCTTCGACATCTTCCTCAAACTCGACTTCGTTGTTCGTCTCTTCCGACATATCTATGCTCCTTAGTCGATACAAGCACGTTTATACAGCCAACATCCAGCGGGATGCGGTCTTCAGAGTTTATTTGCCCTTTTTAGTCGGACGGGGTTTCTTTACTTTCCGAGTCACATCCACTTCGATCGGCTTCACTTCAATGCTCTCCTCGGCTTCAGCATCCTTCTTTCGCATGATGGCCATCGAAATCTGCTGCTGGGCAACGCCGATAAGAGAAGAGGTACCCCAGAACAAGAGAACGCCGGCAGGGGAGTTCCAGCTGATCCAGAGCATAAAGATGCTCATTACGCCGCTCATGATGAGCATCTGCTTCTTCTGAGCTCCCTCGTTGTTGCGCTGCTGAAGAACCATGGGCAAAAACGTAGCGCCCGCGAAGATGATCATGAGAATGACGTAAGGGATAAACGCTCCGATACCTTCAGCGAATGCCTGGGACGGCGTAGTGATCAGGCTGGGCACCAGATTGTAAAACTCGTAGGTAGAACCATGGGTGCGGGTTCCCATTTCCTGCAGCACTTGGAACAAGGCGATGAAGATAGGCATTTGCAGCAGCATCGGCAGGCAACCGGCGATGGGGTTGAACTTGGCTTCAGCGTAAAGTTTCTGCATCTCCTCTTGCTGCCGCACCGGATCGTCAGCGAACTTACGCTGGATCTCTTGCATAAGAGGTTGCACCTTCTGCATTTGGAAGGACGATTTCGTCTGCTTATGCATCAACGGGGATATGATAATACGGAATATGACCGTGACGATGATGATAGCCATACCCCAGTCACCGCCGCCCGCTTCACCCCCAAGCAGGTTATAGAAGAACTCTACAATCCAAAACATTCCATCTTTAATTGCATCCCACATACTCAGCATTCCTTCCTATATACCAAAGAGGCCTCTGAACAGGCATGTTTACGGCACGGGATCGTAACCGTGAGGGCCTCCCGGACGACAGCGTAATATTCTCTTAGCAGTGAGCTTAAAACCTTTGATAAATCCGTATCGGCGAAAAGCGATTATTCCATATTGAGAACAAGTTGGTTCGAAACGGCAGCATGAGGGGAAGAGGGGAGAGATGGCGGCTTGATAGAACGTAATAAGGAAAACCGCGACAGTGCACGGTATTTTCTTTATAAATGGTACTATCTTATCCATCTCACAGCCTTATTGAGAGGTCTGAAAACCGGTACCGCCAAGGATCTTCTCGCATGCATCAAGAACTTTACTATAACTAGCCTGGGTAGTTTGACGGCGTGCGAGAAATATCACGTCGCAGTTGGGCCATGGCCCCCCAAGATCGCGGCATAACGCACGCATACGGCGTTTCGCCCTGTTTCTCCAAACCGCATTCCCGAGCTTTTTACCTGCAACAAAAGCAACACGACCCATCTGGCCGTGTTGCTTTTCGTGTTGTAACACAATAAATGTAACAAAAGGAGTATTTAAACGCCTTCCGTGCGTAAAAACATACGAGACTTCGGTGCTGGACTTAATGGTTTCCAACACGAATACCTATCTTTACACGCAGATGCGTTTACGTCCTTTTGCGCGGCGAGCAGACAATACGGCACGACCACCTTTTGTCGACATACGTGCACGGAAACCGTGGCACTTCGCACGCTTACGAGTGTTAGGCTGATAAGTGCGCTTCATTTCACAATCCCTTCATGGTTCAAGAGTAACTTCCAAAGTATATACCGACGAGAGCTAAAGTCAAGGAGTTTACGCAGGTAATTCTGCATAGAACATTTCGCTTGCGTTATCGGGTGGCATGAAGATGCGAAGGCAGCCTCTATGTTGTACATCTCCATGGTTGAGGCTCTACATCTAGATTTTCGATTTGCACATTCCTTTATTTTTCTCGGTTCTTCTAAATATCTAAATGTTTTGAATAGTTGTAATAATAAGGACAGTGGAATTGTTGATAAATACCGAAACACCTGTTCAATGGAATGAAATCTTTAGATACCCATTGTTGAGAAGCGGTATCTGACATCAACAATTTTTATCGCTTTGATTATCATTCCCAATTGATCAAGGGGTTTTTAACTACTTTTGAGTCATTGCCGAGCCACAAACTGAGCAGCGCCGATCACTCCGACCGGGTTTGATCTCCAACCTGACGAAACGAGCAGACCCTCGTATGGGAATCCGAGCGCTGGCTGCTGGGTTTGAGACTAGATTTCCCGGATCAGCTGTTTGAGGGCCTCGAGCTCTTCGCGCAGCTCCCTGCTTTCCTTCATCTTCTCTTCGACGTTGGTGACCGAGTACATTACCGTGCTGTGGTCGCGGTTGAATTGCTTGCCGATGTCGTTGAAAGGCAGGTCGAGCATCTGTCTGCACAAATATATACCTATTTGACGTGCATAGATGATGTTGCGCGTCCTTTTTTTGCCGATGAGTTCGGCGTGGCTTATCTTGTAGAAGTTCTCCACTTCCTTCTGAATGTCGGCGATCGTGAGCCTTTTCGAAGGACCGCCTGAAAAATGACTCTCAAGCAGATGGCGCACATCGTCGAGACTCAAATCCGGCTGATTGAAGAAGGTCATCTGGTATATGACCTTGGTGACGGCGCTTTTCAACTCGCGGATGTTCGAGCTCGAGCTTTCGGCGATGTAGAGCTGTATGTCGTCGGGGATGCTCAGTTCGTGAATTCCCTCGTTTAACTTGTATTCTTCGACGAAACTTTTTACTATTCCAAGTTTTGTTTCTATCTCAGGAGGTTGGATGTCGAAGGTGCCCCCCGAGTTGAAGCGGCTTTTGTAGCGTTCATCGATATCGATGTTCTTCGGTGCTCGGTCGGCTGAAAGAACGACCTGCTTTCCTTGGCTTGTCAGCTTGTTGAATATCTGGAACACGATATCGAGCGTTTGTTTCTTGCCCTGCAGGTACTGAACGTCGTCGATAAGCAGTACATCGGCATCTTCGTAGCGGGTTTTGAAGTTCTTGTAGCTCGATTTTTCCTTGTCATGCGCCGCCGACGCCTCCATGTAGTCGCTCAATAGCTCAGCTGAATCTACATAGATGGTAGTGAGGTGGGGCAGCGTTTCGATGATGTAGTTCTGTATGGCTCTCATCAGGTGGGTTTTCCCCAAACCGCTCTTCCCGTAGATGAAAAGGGGGTTGAGATGGGCTTTACCTGGCATTTCGGCAACGGCTACAGCCATTGAGTAGGCCATTCGGTTCGAATCCCCGATGACGAAGTTCTCGAAAGTGAGGCTCGAAGTGGGTTTTCCCATCTCGTCCACATCCGCGCTCGTGGCGTACGGGCTTCGATCGTCACGGATGGGGTCAGGGTACACCTGGTTGGATGACGAACCGAACGGCTCGACTTCCGGTACGGCCGAGGCCGACGATACAACCGTATTGGCAGAAAGGGGTTGGGCTGCAGGCGGGGTGATCTGCGCCGTGGCAGCGGCAGCGGCTGTGGCGTCGGCTGCCAGCTGCGGTGCAGCGGCGTTGGCTGTGGGATGGGAAACCTGCGCGGGTTGTTGAGCGGACGCAGCGGTTGGTGCCTGCACATTAGGTTGAGCTGCGGTTACGTCGACTTCGATGACAACGGTATAGGGAATCTGGTACAGATCGTTGAGCGCTTGTTTGATGACTTCGACGTAATGGCGCTCGATCCACGTTTTGATGAAATCGTTGTCTGCGGTGAGCATGAGGAACCCCTCGCTCATCGCCTGAGGATGCAGCCGTGAAAAAAACGCGTTGATCTGAGTGGGGTCGATGTTGTTGTAGCCTTTAACCTGGCTGCAAACCTCTTCCCAAGCTTTTTCGAGCATTTCGCTGTCCATGCCATACATCCTAGTCGTCGGTTCGGAGTCGATCTGCCATTCTACGTGATACGCACCCCGCCCGTTGTTCGTCGATGGCGGGATGGTTCAAAGTCGCCTC